>NZ_CP013233.1:0-2400000 GCF_001584165.1 Collimonas arenae | reverse complement strand
TAAGCTGCACACAAAGCCGATGAGGCCAGAAAATAATCGAAGGGGCCGGGCGCCGAACCGTCGCCTTGTAGCGAATGGGCTGATCGGCAACTACCGTGAAGTCATCGAACTTGGCTTCAAGACGTAGCTTATCGAGAAAGTTGACCTTAATTTCCATGGGGGAATTCTATAAATGATGTAACCGCTATTATCCGTCATCCGTCGCCAGGCCGGTACCCTGTATGATGTCAACTCATGCGCTTCCGTCCTGGCCGTGCGTTCCGGCGGTCCATTCCGGACGGCGCCCCAGTACATCGAACAGTTCCAGGATGATCGACTTGACTTTTTGAACCGCGTTGCTGAGCAGTTCTGTATCGTGCCAGCACAGCGACAGATCGCGTGAGAACAGGTGGTGATCGACCTGCGCCAGTTTCAGCTTGCCTTCGTCGAGTTCAACATGCGCTGCCGACCAGGGCAGGATGGTCACGCCTAGCCGGGCGATGACCGCAGCGAACAGCAGCGCGGTGGAGCTCGCTTCAAACTGGACGTCGCATGACAGGCCTGCTTCGCGCAAAGCCCATTCGACGCGGCTGCGGATGGAGTTCGGCGCGCTGGGAAGGATCAATGGCATACGGGCCAGTTCAGCAAGTTGCAGTGGCTCGGTCGGCAGCGGAAAATCCGGCCATGCAATCAGGTGCAGCACCTCGGTAACCAGCCGTTGCGAAGCCACCCCGCGTGTCTCGACCGCATCGGCGACCACCGCCATTTCCACCCGGCCGCCACCGATCAGCCCACCCAGATCGGCACTTGGCGCTTCGATCAATTCCAGCACAATTCCCGGATAGCGGTCGCGCACCATGCGCGCCAGCGGCATCGCCAGCACCCGAGCGGTGCTGGACGGCATGCCGACCGATACTTTCCCTTGCGGCCGTTCGGCATCTTGAAGCAGCAGATCACGGGTAGCGTCGGCCTGGCGTAGCAATTCGATCGCATGCCGGTACAGCGTCTGTCCAGCTGCGGTCGGCGCCACGCCGTGTACGCTGCGCTCCAGCAACTGCATCCCCAGATCGCGCTCCAGGTTGCGCATCTGCTGGCTGACTGCGGGCTGGGCGATATGCAGCAGTTCGCTGGCATGTGTAACGTTGCCGCATTCGACTACCTTCACGTAATAGCGCAGTTGCCGCAAATCCAATCTCGCCTCCCTTGTGTTGTATTCCATATGTTAATCCTATGGAGATAGAGTAATAACATATTTTTAAAGTATTTACTGCCTCCCTATACTTGACTCACAAAAATCGATGCGTGCCCGGGTAGCCATCCCGGAAGCGCTTCACCACAGCCGATATAGGTTGATAAGGAGACAAGAATGAACAAGGCGATTGCTGTCAATCCGACGGGCGTCAAACCCCGTCGCACAACGCTCACCCGCGAACAGATCGGCGGATTCTGGGCGGTCTACGCCGGCTGGGTGCTGGACGGCGTGGATTCGGTGATCTACGCGCTGGTGCTGATTCCGGCGCTGACCGAATTGCTGCCGCTGTCCGGCATTGCCGCAACACCCGGCAATCTCGGCATGTACGGCTCTATCCTGTTTGCGTTGTTTTTGATCGGCTGGGGGCTGTCGTTCATCTGGGGCCATTGGCTGACCGCTTTGGCCGCGTCAAGACCCTGGCCGCCAGCATTCTGATTTATTCCGTGTTTACCGGCGCCGCCGCGTTTGCGCACAATGTCTGGGAACTGGCGGCGTTTCGCCTGATTGCCGGCATCGGCGTTGGCGGCGAATGGGCGCTGGCCGGTACCTATGTCGCCGAAAGCTGGCCGGAGGATCGCCGCAAGATGGGCGCGGGTTATCTGCAAACCGGGTACTACCTGGGTTTTTTCATTGCCGCCTGGCTGAATTACACGATCGGTGCGACGTATGGCTGGCGCGCCATGTTCCTGTGCGGCCTGGCGCCGGCGTTGCTGGCCATTTTCACGGTGCTGCGGGTGAAGGAGCCTGGTCAGTGGGACAAGGCGTCAAAGGATGTGGCTGCCGTCGTGAGTGCAAGCAGTTCGCTGAAAGAATTGTTCTCGCCAGCCTTCCGACGCCGCACGCTGACCAGTGCCACTTTGGTCGGCGTGGCGGTAATCGGCTTGTGGGCCGGTTCGGTGTATGAGGCTAGTGCAGTGGTCACGCTGGCGACCCGCGCCGGTATCGATCGCATCGGCGCGGTGCACCTGGCTTCGATTGGCGCGGCGATTCTCTCGTTCGCCACCATTCTCGGTTGCCTCGCTGCGCCCTGGCTGGCCGAACGGGTAGGTCGGCGTGCCGCCCTCGGGATCTACTTTGCCGGCATGGCGGTATCCATTGTGTTTGCTTTCGGCTGGGTGTTCTATCAACCGGATGGGCTCAACCTGTTCATGGTGTCGCTGTTGTTCCTCGGCTTCTTCGGCGGCAATTTCGCGATCTTCTCGCTGTGGCTGCCGGAACAATATCCGACCCGGATACGGGCCACAGCCTTCGCTTTCAACGCCTCAATCGGCCGCTTCCTGGGCGCCGGCGTGAACTTCCTGCTGGCAGCGGCGATTCAATGGCAGGGTTCACTCGGCCTGCCGGTGGCCTGGACCGCGGCGGCTTTTGGAGTCGGCTTGCTGATACTGCCTTTTGCGGTTGAGACCCGCGACCAGAAACTGCCCGAATAGTGGTTTCGCTCATCAATTAGCTGGAGAACCAGATGCAAGCATTAAAAGGAATCAAGGTTGTCGACCTCAGCCGCGCGCTATCGGGCCTTTCTGCTCGATGACCCTGGCCGACCTCGGCGCCGATGTGATCAAGGTGGAGCAGGGGCCGGGCGGCGACATGAGTCGTACATGGGGACCGTTCGACCGTGGCGTCAGCACCTATTACCTGTCCTGCAACCGTAACAAGCGCGGCATCTGCATCGACATGCGCAAGCCCGAAGGCATGAGCGCCTTGCACCGGCTGATCGACAGCGCCGACGTCGTGATCGAGAACTTCAAGCCAGGCACAATCGAGAACATGGGGCTTGGCTACGAGGTCCTGAGCGCCCGTAACCCGCGCCTGGTGATGGGCAGCATCAACGCCTTCGGCGCCGACGGCCCGCTGAGCGATTGGCCCGGCTTCGATCAGATCGCCCAGGGTTATTCCGGCATGATGAGCCTGACCGGTTTTGCCGACGGTGACCCGACCCGCACCGGCACTGCCATCGGCGACATGAGTTCCGGCATGTGGCTGGCCATGGCAGTACTCGCCGCACTGCTTGAACGTGAACGCACCGGTCGCGGCCAGCATGTCGGCAGTTCATTGCTGTCGAGCCTGGTCGGCCTGCTGAGCGTACACGGCCAGCGCTACCTGAGCCTGGGCGAAATCCCGCAGCGTACCGGCAACGCCCATTCAGTCATCGCGCCGTACGGCGTATTCGAAACCGCCGACGGCCCCCTCAACCTGGCGCCGATTACGGCCGATATGTGGCTGCGGTTGTGCCAGTTGCTCGATCTGCCGACGCTGCCGGACGATCCGCGCTTTGCCAGCAACGAAATGCGTGTGGCGCATCGCGATGTACTGAAATCGATACTTGAAGAACGCCTGAAGACCCGCAGCAAACGTGAATGGAGCGAATTGTTCGTCGACGCCGGCTTGCCGGCGGGGCCGATCAATACCTTGGCCGAAGTGTTTGACGATCCGCAGGTACGACACTGTCGCCTGGTCGAAACGATCGAGCATCCGACGCTTGGCGCATTGCGGCAGGTGGTTACGCCGGTGGCGCGCTACGGGACGGATGGCGCGACAACTGTTACCCGCAGGCCGCCGCCCGGTCTTGGCGAGCATACGCTGGAAGCACTGCGTGAAATCGGCTTCGATGATGGGTCGATTGACGCCTTGCTGGCGGCGAAAGCGGTGTATCAGGGAGCAGTAGCGGTCCGGCAGTCGGCAGCGGCCGAACGGCTTATGGAGGCAACGCGATGAGCCATCTGGAAAACGAAACAGTGGTTACTGTCACCGCCCACATCATCGACCAACGCGTTGGCCAGATCGTGTTCAGCAATCCGCCTCGACGTAACGCGCTGAGCGTCGATTTATTGCACGCGCTGGACGCATGTCTTGCCGACCTGGCGGCGCAACGTATTCCGGTTGTTCTCCTTGGCGGTAAAGTGGGGCAGGAAGTATGGAGCGCCGGCCATGATCTCGGCGAACTGGCGCATGACCGTGATCCTGTGGCCTATGGCAAGCCGCTGGAAAAGGTATTGCGTAGCGTGCGTGCCTATCCAGGCGTGGTCATCGCCATGGTGTCGGGATCGGTATGGGGCGGCGCGGTTGACCTGGCGATGAGCTGCGATCTGGTGGTAGCTGACCGCAGTGCACGCTTCGCCATGACGCCCGCCAATATTGGGCTGCCATACACCACCAGCGGACTATTGCGTTTCTTTAACAATCTGCCGATCCACCTGCTCAAGGAAATGTTTTTCTGCGCCAAGCCGTTGGACGCTGAACGTGCCGCGCATTTCGGTGTAATAAACTGCCTGGTCGAGCAGGACTTGCTGCAATCGACGGCGCTCGATATGGCCCTTGGCATCGCGGCCAAAGCGCCGCTGGCGGTGCGAGCGGTAAAGGAGCAATTGCGCATTCTCGAAGACATGCAACCGCTGCCGGTACAGGCATTGGAGCAAATTGCCGAACTGCGCCGGCAGGCCTGCGCCAGCGAGGATTTCAGCGAGGGACTTGCCGCTTTCGCCGAGCGCCGACAACCTGTGTTTCGAGGCGTTTAAATAGGCGCATTCAAGTGACTCGAACATTCACCCCGTTCCCGGCGGCCAATCGTGGCGTCAGCGATGGCGGCGGCGCTGGTACATTTCCATTAATGGCGTGGCTGGGATGCCATGCATGACGATGGACATTGCTATCACGGTCAGCACCATGGAGCTGATGCGCGGGGCCAGTGCCGACGAATGGAAGCCGGCGGGCGCAAGCCTACCACCACGGGCCCCAGCAGCCAGCCCATCATCCAGCCGCCAACGAGCCCGGCAATGACGCCCCATGCCACGTGCAATATGGCATATGCATCGCTGTAGGTTGCTGCTGCGGGGACACCGAGCAAGGCCAGGCTCAGCATGACAAACGGAAAGGCGGTCCCGTCATTGATACCGCCTTCGCCAGTCAGGCTGGTGCGGATGAGATCGCGGTCGTCGACATTCTTTATTTGTACGTCGGACGCCAGCACAGGGTCGGTCGGCGCCAGAATGCCGCCCAACAAAATTGCTGCGCCGTGACCGGCCAGAGTACAATTTGGGCGCGCAACATTGCATGCTGTGCAGCGGTACGATTCCTTTGTTTAACGCTCCGTTATTGCCACATTCCATGATCAGACATTTCGACAAAAGCCGGCTGATACAGTCCGCCAACGCCTTCCAAAGCAAAGGAAATATAGAAAGAGCGAGGCGAATGTTTCAAAGAATCAATGAACTGTTCCCCGGCGATTTCGATACGATCGGGCAAGAGCTGGTTGCTTCGCTGCGGGTCTGCAATTGGCAGCGTTACGACTATCTGCAACGTGCCTTGCGAGACAACTTCAGGCACAAGGGTGGATTCCTGATCGGCGAGCCGGTCCTGGCATCTCCCTATTTCGGCGCCGCCGACCTGCTGGATATCAGCCAGCGCCACGCCAAAAATTTCTCGATTCGCCAAGATTCTCCTGCTTCAACAAGGCCGCGGCGCGCAATCGCTTCCGGTGACAAGTTGCGGGTTGGCTTCCTGGGATCGGATTTTTATAATCAGGCGACCACGCACCTGATGGTCGGCCTGATCGAAGAGCATGACCGCAGCCGGTTCGAGTACATCGCCTACGATACCAGATCGACGGCCGACGATCCGATGCGACAGCGCATCATCAAGGCCTTCGACCGCTTTCATCAAGTCGCACACCTGGACAACGCCAGCATCGCCGAGATGATCGAAAGCGATGCGATCGACATCTTGCTATTCCTCAGAAATCCGACCGATTCGCGCGTCGGCGTGTTGGCGCTGCGTCCGGCCACCGTGCAGATCGCCTATTTATACAATCCGTCCGGCTTCGGTGCGCCGATGGTCGATTTCCTGATTGCTGACCCGATTGTCGTGCCTCCCGAACTGGCATGCAACTATTCTGAACGGATAGCGAGGCTGCCATTCTCGTACCAGCCTAACGATCTGCAACGGCCACTTCCCCAGCCTTGTCCACGGGAAGAATTCGGCCTGCCGCCGGACAAGTTTGTGCTCGCCAATCTCGGTTCGACTTTCAAGATCACGCCGCCGATGTTCGACGCCTGGTGCGACATATTACGGCGCCATTCCGACAGCGTTCTATGGCTGCTGGAGCCGGCTGCCTCGGGCGCCGAGAATTTACGCCTGGAGGCCTCGCTAAGGGGCGTGGATCCGGCTCGACTCTTTTTTTCACCGATCGAGGCGATCGGACGCCATATCACGCGGCTCGCCTGCGCGGACCTGATGCTGGACACTTATCCTTATGGCGGGCACACCGGCAGCAGCGACGCACTATGGGCCGGTCTGCCTGTCCTGACGCTGATGGGAGAAACCTTCGCATCGAGAGTGGCTGCGTCATTGCTGAATGCCGTCGGGTTATCGGGCCTGATCGCGAAGACGGCCGAGGACTATGTCGCCATTGCCGGCCGCATGATTGAAGACCGGCGCTCCCTGGAAGCTTATCGAGCGCATTTGCGCAACCGGCGCGAGAGTCTTCCGTTATTCGATATCCGCAGTTACTCGCGTGATTTTGAAGAGATGCTGATGCACGTGTGGCTTGAGTAAATGGCTTCCCACGATTGAAACGGTACGGCTTGACCAGGTTTGGGCCGAAACGGCGTGTGAGGCCAATTCAGTCCGTGTCGAGCAGGCCAAGCCGCTGATGCCAATCATGCAGGGATTCTTGTGGGAACTGGGTAAACTGCTTGTCTTTTGGACTTGCCTTGACCTCTACCCACGGTGCTTTGTAGGCCAGCAAGAGGTGGGTATGCTCAGGCGGGACGGGCAGCGGCGTATCGATCGCTGAGGCAAAGGGATGGACCAGTTCCGGCCATTCCGGGCTATACAGCCACAACGCACTGCCACAGCGTCGGCAAAAATGTCGTTGCGCCGTACTCGTATGAGTGCGCAGCTCTCCCTTGCGTTTGAGTTTGGCGTGGTAGATGCTGATGTCGTCCCACCCGGTAGCCTTTAATGTCCTGGCGTCGCCGCCGATATTGACGGCGTATCCGCCGCCGCCCTGAGTCTTGCGGCAAATCGAGCAATAGCAGCGTTGATAAGGATAGGGCGTACTGCTTTCCAGGCTGAAGTGAACTGCGCCGCAATGGCAGGATCCCTTGAGTTTCATGGTTTTCTCGCAATCATCAAATTTGCGTCATGTCCCAGAGGCGGTTTGCGTGGCGGCAGAAAGTCATCATGCGGGAAATGCCGTCAAGGACGCACCGGCTACCTTATCATGCTGTCGGCGATAGACAGCACTGTTGAACAGGAGACGGTATGCGCCTTGATTCGGCATCAACCAAAACTACATGCCAGTCTGATGGCGACTCTTCTCTGGCCGTATGTCAGGCAATGTGGCGGTTCTGCCGGCGTCCAACTGCAGCAAATTAGTTGAATTTCACCAGATCCTGTATTGCCAACGGGCCCTCGGGGAACTGTACCGCACGGCCTTCGTTGACTCCACCCAGGTCGATCGGGGCGAAACCAAGGCGTGCGATCAGATCGCTGACCGTCTTCTTCGCATCGGCATCTTGTCCCGACAGGAACAACACGCGACGGCCGCCATTGGCTTGCGGATCTGCATCCAGTACGGCCGCAGGGAGATGATTGAAGGCTTTGACGACGCGAGCGCCCGGGGCTAGCTCTGCAACTGCTTCGCTTGATGCCCGTCCGCCCAGGTTGACGGCCTTGAACGACGGCACTTCAACCGCATTGTTGGTGTCGACCAGGATGCGACCGTTCCAGGGGCCCAGGTCTTTCAGCGCCACTGGAATGCGGTCCCAGTTCACGGCAATGATCACCAGGTCCGCTTCGGCCGCTTCCTTCACGCTGACGGCTTTGATGTTCGGACCAAGCTCGTCAGTCAAGGCTTGCAATGATTGCGGGCCGCGGCTGTTGGCTATGACGGCTGGGATGCCGTTGCGGGCAAGTTTGCGGGCGATGGTGGAGCCGATGGCGCCAGAGCCAATAATTGCGATGTTCATGATATTTCCTTTGGATGAGATTGAAAAATTGTCTTGCTGAGCTCAATCTTAGGCTTCCATGTCCTATAGCGTTAGTAGATGCTGTATATAATCAGTTTCAAGTATTACTTGAAAGATAAATCATGGAAACCCTCGCCAATCTGGAATCTTTCGTGCGTAGCGCCGAGATCGGCAGCTTTTCGGCGGCGGCGCGTAGGCTGGCATTGACGCCCGCAGCGATCAGCCGCAACGTGGCGCAGTTGGAGCGCAACCTCGGCGTCCGCCTGTTTCAGCGCACTACGCGCGGCCTGACTTTGACTGAGGCGGGCGAGCGTTTCCTGCAAACAGTGCAAGGCGGTCTCGACAGCATCCAGAGTGCGATTGCCGATATCACGGTCAATGCCGGGCAGCCGGCGGGAGTATTGAAGCTGAGCGCGCCGCCAGGTTTTGGAATGGATTACCTGTTGCCGCTAATGCCGGGCTTTCTGGAGCGCTACCCTGCAGTGATGCCGGATTGGCACTTCGATAACCGTCCATTGGACCTGATCGCCGGCGGTTTCGATGCCGCCATCGGCGGTGGCTTCGAACTGCCGCCAGGCGTGGTGGCGCGTGAACTGGGAAGATTGCATTTGATTGCCGTGGCATCGCCAGCGTTTATGCGAGGAAAACGACGCCCCGAGAATCCGGCCGAACTGGCAGAGCTTCCCGGCATCGTGATGCGTTCGGCGCTGAGCGGCCGGGCGCGCACCTATGTCATGCGCAACAGCGCAGGTGCTGAAATGGCGGTGGCGCAGAAAGCCGTCATGACAGTCAGCGGCCCGGACGCAATCTTTCCCGCCACATTATTGGGGCTGGGTGTTGGCTTGGTTGCCGTGCCACATGCGCTGCCGCATCTGGAAAGCGGGGCGCTGGAGCGGCTGCTTCCAGATTGGCATAGCGACATCGGGCCGATTTCACTGTACTTCGCCAGCCAGAAACTGCTGCCCGCAAAGACACGGGCTTTTGTCGATTTCGTCACTGAGGCGTTCCGCGCGCAAAACCTGGCCTGGATCCTGTCAATCAAAAACCAAGCGAGGCGAGCGGGCGTTGAGAATGGCTCTCTGCCATTATAGACAACGCCGACGTATGAACTGATGGGAGGATTCTTTGTCTGCCAGCGATTGCATCGACCGGTCAGTGCCGCATGTGTTCATGCGGCTCGAATCGTGAAAGAATTGACCGCGTTCGATAATTTGATGGCGCAGCAAATCACAAAGCGAGTCAACGATTTCATTCAAGGAAAATTGTCGCAATGCCATCTCTTTTCGCTTGCAAACATGCATAAATGAGAGAGCGGCGCTTGGAAGCACCACCAATGGGTTCGATCATCATGACCAATTCAAGTACCTTGCATACACATCAGTACACCCACATCGTGGGAGGCAAGACTTACGGCTTTCGCGATCTGAAAGATCTCATGGCCAAGGCCACGCCGGCGCGTTCCGGCGACATCCTGGCAGGCGTTGCGGATCACAGTGCGGAACAACGTGCGGTGGCGCAAATGGCGCTGGCCGAGTTGCCGCTTGCCACCTTTCTTAACGAAGCGCTGATCCCCTATGAAGACGACGAGATAACGCGGCTGATCATCGACAGTCACGATGCTGCTGCTTTTGCGACCGTCAGCCACCTGACCGTCGGCGATTTCCGCAACTGGCTATTGGGTGATGATGTGGATAGTGCTGTATTGGCCGCACTGGCGCCGGGCATCACCCCGGAAATGGCGGCCGCCGTGTCCAAGATCATGCGCAATCAGGATCTGATTCTGGTTGCACAGAAATGCCGCGTGGTGACCGCATTTCGCAACACCATCGGCCTGCCGGCCGCATGTCGACCCGCCTGCAGCCGAACCATCCTACCGACGATGCCAGCGGCATCGCCGCCAGTCTCCTTGATGGTTTGTTGTATGGTAGCGGCGACGCGGTGTTCGGCATCAATCCAGCCACCGACAATGTGCCGCAAGTGATCAACCTGGTGACGATGATGAATGACATCATCGCCCGATACGATATTCCGACTCAGTCTTGCGTGCTGACTCACGTCACCAACACCATCGAAGCGATCAATCGAGGTGCGCCGGTTGACCTGGTATTCCAGTCAATCGGCGGCACCGAGGCCACCAACCGCAGTTTCGGCGTCAACCTAAGCCTGCTCGGTGAGGCGCGTAGCGCAGCGTTGTCGCTGAAACGCGGCACTGTCGGCGACAACGTCATGTATTTTGAGACGGGCAGGCAGCGCGCTGTCTGCCAATGCGCACCACGGCGTCGATCAGCAGACGTGCGAAACGCGTGCCTACGCAGTGGCGCGCCAGTTCAAGCCGCTACTGGTGAATACTGTAGTCGGTTTCATTGGCCCCGAATATCTGTACGACGGTAAGCAGATCATTCGCGCCGGCCTGGAAGACCATTTCTGCGCCAAACTGCTCGGCTTGCCGATGGGCTGCGACGTTTGTTACACCAACCATGCCGAGGCCGACCAGAACGACATGGATGTGCTGCTGACCTTGCTCGGGGTGGCTGGCTGTACTTTTGTGATGGGCATTCCGGGTTCGGACGACATCATGCTGAATTACCAGACCACTTCCTTCCACGATGCATTGTATGTGCGTCGCACGCTGGGCTTGCGGCCGGCGCCGGAGTTTGAAGCGTGGTTGCAGAAGATGCAGATATTCAGCGCCGACGAGCAGTTCCGACTCAGCGAAGCGCTGCCGCCAGCGTTCCGGCAGGCCTTGTTGCGCCTTTGAAAGCGTGTGATCAATGAAGCAGAAATCCGTTATCGCCAACCCGTGGCAGGCCTTGCGCCAGTTCACCGCCGCTCGCATCGCATTGGGCCGGGCTGGCGTCAGCTTGCCGACTGCGCCGCAACTGGCCTTCCAACTGGCGCACGCCCAAGCGCGCGATGCAGTCCATCTCGCGCTGGACCTGCCATTCATTTGCGCCGGACTTTCCGCGCAGGGCAGTCCTGCGTCGCGCTGCATAGCGCGGCTGTCGACCGCAACACATATTTGCAACGCCCTGATCTGGGGCGTCGGCTGGATACCGCATCGCGCCAGACATTGCTTGCAATGCAGTGTTCACAGCGCGAGCGGCCCTTCGATATTGCCTTTGTTGTGGCTGATGGATTATCTGCGCTGGCGATTACACAGAACGCGCTGCCTTTTCTGCAACTGGTGCTACCTCAGTTGGCGGCACAGAGTTGGTCCATCGCGCCGATCGCGATCGTCGAGCAAGGCAGGGTCGCTATCGGCGATGAAGTGGCTGAGCTGCTGTGCGCCAAGATGGTCGTGGTACTCATCGGAGAACGTCCCGGCTTGAGTTCACCGGACAGCATGGGCTCTACCTGACCTGGATGCCGCACGTTGGCCTGACCGACGCCAGCCGTAACTGCATCTCCAATGTGCGGCCAGCCGGTTTGCGCTACGAAAACGCCGCCCACAAGCTGCATTATCTACTGTCAGAGTCGCGCCGGCGACAGTTGTCCGGCGTGGATCTGAAGGATGAAACCAGCACTGCAATGGGAAAATTGCATGCTCAGGAACGCAATTTTTTGATCGTCGACTATTGAGCTGGCTAGCGCGACACTTGTTTCCATGGGACTTAGTGTCTTCCTGGACTACCACCTTAATTATCCAAGCCGTCGGCAACCGTCCATGGCATTTGGATTGATGTCAGTTCTGATCGTCGATCGCCGAGCTGGACCGCATGCGTTCGCGCAGTTCGAATTTCTGTATCTTGCCGGTTGAGGTTTTCGGCAGCGGGCCAAAGTAAATCGACCTCGGCGTCTTGAAGCCGGGCAGGATATTCCGGCAGAACGCGATCAAGGCTTCTGCAGTGAGATTGCTGCCTTCTTTCAGTTCAACAAAGGCGCAGGCGTTTCGCCCCATTTCTGATCGGGTTGGGCGACCACTGCAGCGGCCAATACATCGGGATGGCGGTATAGCGCGTCTTCAACTTCAACGCTGGAAATGTTTTCGCCACCGGAAATGATGATGTCCTTGCTGCGATCCTTGAGCTTGATATAGCCGTCGCTGCCGATGACACCGAGGTCGCCAGTATGGAACCAGCCTCCGGCAAAGGCGTCTTGCGTGGCTTTCGGGTTTTTTAGATAGCCTTTCATGCAGATGTTCCCGCGAAACATGATCTCGCCGATTTCTTTGCCGTCGGCGGCGACGGGTTGCATGGTGTCGGGATCCAGCACCGCAATCGCGCTTTGCAGATGATAGCGCACCCCTTGGTGAGATTTTTTTGCCGCACGGAGTTCCACCGGCAAGCTGTCCCATCCGTCCTGCTCGGCACAGACTGCCGCCGGCCCGTACACTTCGGTGAGGCCATAGACATGCACCAGGTCAAACCCATGGCTTCCATGCTGGCCAGGACCGCCGGTGGCGGCGGGGCGCCGGCAACCATGCCGCGCACCGTGTGCTGAATGCCGTGACGCCAGTTTTCGGGAGCGTTAGCCAAGGCGGCATGCACAATCGGCGCCGCGCAATAGTGCGTGACACCGTGTTCGCGGATCAGGTCAAACACCAGTTTTGGATCGAATTTGCGCAAACAGACATTGATGCCGGCGCGCGCAGCGATGGTCCACGGAAGCACCAGCCGTTGCAATGGAACATCGGCAGCGTCCATAGATAGACGGCATGCTTGGGTAAATCCCACTCCAGGATGTTGGAAAGCGCATTCAGGGTTGCGCCGCGATGGTGGTACACCACGCCCTTGGGATCGCCGGTGGTGCCGGATGTATAGTTCAGCGCAATGGCGTCCCACTCATCGTCAGGTAACCGCCATTGGAAATTTGCATCGCCGCTGGCGAGCAGGCTTTCATAGTCGGTATTGCCAAAGGCTGGATCGTCCGGGCCGAGAATGTCATTCACCGCTATCACGCAAAGGCCGGGAATTTGTTGTGCCAGCTGGCGCGCGGAGTCGGCAAACTCGCTGTCTGCCAGCAGCACTTTGGCTTCTCCATGGCGTAACATGAATGCGATAGAAGGCAGGTCAAGCCGGATATTCAATGCGTTCAGCACAGCGCCAGCCATCGGCACGCCGAAATGCGCCTCCACCATTGCCGGCGTATTCGGCAGCATTACCGCCACCGTATCCCCTTTTCGACGCCGAGCCGGCGCAGGCCGCTGGCCAGCCTGCAGGCGCGCTGATAGGTATCACGCCAGTTCTGGCGTAGCGGACCATGCACGATCGCCAGGCGGTTGCCGTATACTTCGGCGGCGCGTGCAATGAAGTCAATCGGGCTCAGCGCGGCAAAATTGGCAGGATTCTTGCCCAGCCCGGAATCGTAATCGACCGTCATGATATGTGTCTCCTGTGGAATATATGTCTTCTCCCGTTTGGTTCGGGATGTATTGTCCTAGGCTACCACTTACGGCAAGATTGGTTTGTCGTCTCAATGACAGCTTAAGGATGATAATCGCATGAACAACATTGAGCATCTCAGCCAGCACGACTGGTTTGCCGCACTTTCCGCCCCTCATCAGGCATTGGTGCAGTCAACGATAGTGGTGCAGCGCTTTGGCGCAGGAGAGTTCATTGCCCATCGCGGTCAATTGTCGCAGTATTGGATAGGTGTACACAGCGGCTTGATCAAGCTGGCTGTTTACAGTGTTGAAGGGCGCGGCGCGACGTTTTCCGGGGTGCCGGAGGGGGCTGGTGCGGCGAAGGCAGCGTCATCAAGCGCGAACTGCGCAGGTATGATGTGATCGCCATACGCGATTCCGAGATCATGCTGGTGCCAGCCGAGATCTTCCATACCTTGCTGGCGGAAAGCCTGCCTTTTACTGCCTTCGTGATTACGCAGCTGAATGAACGTATGGGGCAATTCATTGCCATGATCCAGAACGAAAGGTTGCTGGCCGTCAATGCCCAGGTGGCGCAGGCGATTGCCCAGTTGTTCCATCCGAAGCTTTATCCTCGCACGTCCGCCGTGTTGGAATTGTCTCAGGAAGAAATTGGTATGCTTACGGGACTTTCGCGGCAACGGGTAAATCAGGCTTTGCAGCACCTGGCCGAACTGAAGCTGATTAATCTGTCATACCAGTCGATCCGGGTTGTCGATTTGCCTGGTTTGCGCGGTTTTGGCCTGGCTGAACTGTGACTGAGCACTCTCTTTCTTTAATTTATTAAAACCGCAAACATGAATTCTTTATCTCGTAGTCTACGCATCGGCATCACCATTGGGCTACATCAGGAAAATGAATCCCTGTGGAATAATGGCATCAAGCAGAACGCCGTCTATCTGGCCGAGACGTTGAAGCAATGTCCGAGTGTGAAATCTGTCCATTTAGTCAATACCACTGCCATCGCGATCACCTCGGCGCTGCCTTGGGATCAAGCCCGGTGGCCAACGGTAACGTTTGACCAGGCCAAGGATAACCTGGATATATTGATCGAACTCGGTGGCCAGATTGACTCGCATCAGACCGCATATTTAAAGGAGCAGGGATGCCGACTTATATCCTACTGCTGCGGATTTGAGTACGTCCATGTGATGCAATCGGTTTTGTTTGGCCGGCCGTTATGGGGATATAACCTGTTCGTCAATCAACGCTACGACGCCATCTGGATGGTGCCGCAGGTCGCCAACATCAGTCAGTCATATTTTGAAACCTTGCGCCGCCGTCCTGCACAGGTGGCGCCGTTTGTCTGGGACCCGATCTTCGTCAATCAGCGTAGCCAGGACCTTGAGCATCACGGCGAATATCGTCCACGATCCGGGCCCAAGCGCCTTGCCGTGATGGAGCAGAATCACGATATTGTGAAATTCTGCCTGTATCCGATCTTTATTGCTGAAGAGGCTTATCGACAGCGACCACAAGACATCGCTCTCCTGCAGGTAACAAACACAGAGCGGTTGGCGCGCGATAGCAAGGAATTCATTGCAGTGATGAATCAGATGGATATCGTGCGTGAGCACAAGGCGGTTTTTCTCGGCTACCACGACACCCCAAATTTTCTGAGCAAGATGACCGATGTGGTGATTTCCCACCAAATCGAAAACGCCCTGAATTATTTTTATTTCGATGTGTGCTGGCAGGGATATCCGCTGGTGCATAACGCACATATGTGCCGTGATCTCGGGTATTTTTATGAAAATAACAATGTGCTGGACGGCAGCCGCAAATTGATCGATGTACTGACAAGCCATGACGGCATTTGGCAAGAATATCTGACTCGTCAGCGCCAGATTCTCGGCCGGTATTCACCGACCAATCCCCAAGTGACGGCAGAGTATGAACGCTTGTTGCATGCGGTGTTGCAACAAGCCGTCGTATGAACCGGAATACTGTTAAACGCGCTCAAATCCTTACAACCGCGACCACTTTTTGATGCCAGCCGTGAATTCAAGCCCTGTCTATTTTCATTCCATCCTGCTCACCGCCCATCACAAGGAAGTACAGGAAAACCATCGCGCCTACTGTTCGACGTATGGCTACAGACATCTCACACATGTAATTGCCAGTCCAGATAACGGTTGTCGCACCCTTTTGCTTTACAAGTACAGTTTGGTTCGCAAGATTCTGTCTTCGGCGCCAGCAGATGCCATCCTGGTTTTTTCAGACGAGTCGGCAGCGGTTTACGCACCGTTGTCGATTCCGGATGTGATTGGCAACGCGGAGTATTGGTTCGCACAGTGCGCATTTCATCATCGCCCTGACGGCAGTTTTTTTATTTTGAGGGCGGGCGCGCAGGCATTGCGCATGGTTGACGATATTTTGGATCGAATGCGCAACATCTCCGACAGAATGGCCAATCGATGGATGCATGCGGAGCTGGAGGGGATATCTGCACATCCGCACGATCAGCTTATTGGGGAACGTCATCGCGCCATTTTACTTTTCACGCCATTCGGCCATCACTTGCCCGAGCTGTCCGCATTCGTACTGTCATTCAACCCGACTGTCCATGAAAACACATACGACGCCAGACTCGTTGCGATTTTCATCGGTTATCTCAACCAGGTTCGAGCGCGAAATGGCAAGCTGTTTGACGATATTGATTCGATCCAAACGACGCAATCGGCATATGAGGTTATCAACCCGGGCAAGTCAGTTGCATTGATAACCAGTTACACGCCGAACATACGGCGCTACGCCGCCATTTCCGAAGCTAACATTACGGCGTATTGTTTGCACCACGGATACTCGCATCACATCTATCGGGATTTGCCGACAGATATGCGCGAAGCCGTCGCCGGCAACTGGGTCAAAGCTGCCCTGTTACTGAACCACTTCGACGAACATGAGCAGGTTGTGTGGGTTGATGCCGACATTTTGATACACGACCTGACACGCCCGCTCGAATCAATCGTACAGGGTAATCCCGTCACGTTTGCACGCGACATTTCAGGCCATGCTTTTAATAGCGGTTTCATGGCATTTTCCAACACGCCTATGTGTCGTGCGTACCTGGAGCGGGTTCAATCCCTGATTGAAGCCGTGCTGGACAAAAGTGGGGTCTATGCTTCCGGCGGCGATCAGCGGTTTTTCATTGAGGCATGGCAAGAAGCGGGCGGGGCCGCCGTGATGCCGCTTTCCGATTGCGTATCGTTCAACTCGCATCCGGCTCTCTACGATGCGGACACTTTCATGCTGCATTACATGGGCTACCCCGATCGCTTCCGTGTGATCGTGATGCGCAGCGACGTCCAGCGGATTGAGCAGAAAACGGCTACCGCGCGCATATCCCGCGAGCAATCCGTTTTCATTCCGACAGAAGGGCGGCACGGGAAATTCTTCGTCAACCGTCACGATACCCATGTAGGGCGCAGTCTGGAGATGTATGGCGAATGGTCCGAGCCAAAGATTGCATTGTTCGGACAGATTGTTGGTGCCGGAGATACCGTGATCGAAGCTGGAGCCAATCTTGGTTCGCATACGGTTTGGTTATCCAGAAAGGTTACCGGTGCGGGAGCCGTAATAGCTTTCGAACCGGAACGCCATGTCTTTCATCTGCTCTGTACCAATCTGGTAATTAACGCATGCACCAACGTGACGACGTTGCAAAAAGCTGTGGGAGCCGAGGTAGGAGAGGTGGCGTTTCCGCTGCTGGATCCTCATCAGGAACGGAATTTTGGCAGCGCTTCATTGAAGTGGCATTGGACAGACAAGACGGAACGGGTGCACTGCACAACATTGGATGCCTTATGCCTCGAACGACTCGATTTCATTAAGGTTGACGTCGAAGGCTGTGAGCTGGAGTTGCTTGATGGCGCAACCAACGCAATCGCACGCCATCGTCCTGTTGTGTATGTTGAAATCGGCAGCCGTGAGATCCGCAATGCAGTCGTTGATAAATTCAATCAATTGGATTATTCCTGTTGGTATTACATCACGCCGCTGTTCACTCAAGACAATTGGCGCGGTCTGGAGCAGGACGTCTTGAATGGATATGCGGTGGATATGGTCTGTGTTCCGAATGAGCGCTTTGAAGTGGCCGGCATGTTAAGAGCGGCCGTCGACGACGATATAGTGAAGTATCTGGATGGGCAGATTCAATGGGCGACGCTGGATTGGCGCCTGGCGCGTATTACGCGACGTAAATTGGCCGCAGAGTAGGCTGGCGGGAGATATTAGTCATCATCCGACGCTGCCGGGGAAAATGCCGTCCCAAAGTTAGCCGTTGTAACTTCGTGATGATCCGCACTGGATCTGTCGCAAATCGGATGAGAGCAGTTGCGAACGCGCTCAACGTGCCTCCTTCACGTCGATGCAGAATCCATGTCATTTAAATCGCAACGCTCCTGAGCCAGCATCAATATGGAGGAGATGAACGCGCTTTTGCGCTCCCCGCGATAAAGAGCAACGTAAAAAAATTCCGGTAGGCAGGGAGTGCTTTCCACAACCTCAAGAGCGCCGCGCTGAATCAACGTCATCAAGCAGTAATACGCAATAACAACCCAGTATTGCTGTATAGCGGGACCGCAGTGAAGCCGTCTACAGAAATCGTATCGAATTTCCCTTTAAAATTTGCGGCGGTGATGACGTGGATCGTTTCTCCAACGGCCGGTTTATACCCACCTTGGAATTTGATGTGAAGAGTGCCGCCGGCAATGGTTATATTCCCTACGACAGCAACTGTTCCTTGCTGACCGCTCCCTATATTCAGTTCCAATGTGCTGCTTGGCAGTTGCGTATATTTCCCGAGAATGCTCAGTGCACCAGATGCATTGCTTGCCAGCGTCCCGCCGGCAACGTACACATCGCCCGCGCCAAAGGCTGACACGGAATCTCCCTCCAATGTCCCTGCCTCCAGCTGCGTGCCACCGCTCCAGGTGTTATTCCCACTTAACTTGAGAAGCCCGCTTCCTTGCTTCGTTAACTTGCCTGCACCTGATATGTCGTTACGCCAATTATCAGCTGCGTAAAAGCCTCCCTTGCTTGCATCCATCGACACCACAACATTTCCATTGAAGGCGGCATATCCGTCAGCTGCGGCAAAAAGATTGAGGCGTCCCCAGCCTTCCGGGTCGTCCAACACCGGATATCCAGAGGCAATGGACGTCGTTTTCAGCACCACGCGACGCTGATCATCGCTGAGGTAAGGCAATCGCGTCTCTAATAACACTTCTGCACCTTTGGGTACGATCGCAGGCGTTGTAGTTGTGGCTATTTGCGTAAAGCCGTAGGTCAGGCGGCGCAAATAATTTGCCTTGTTGGTTGCATAGTCAGCAAACCGATCTGTGGTAGCGCTAACAGAGTGGGCAAAAGCATTAAAGGTATCGGGTGTTGTATTGGTTTGCGCCATAAGCGCCGTGTGAGCCTGCGTCACCGCGGTAGCTTTTGCTGTCGCGTTGGCTGGGTCGATCAGGTTGGCGGCAACCACGGCTTGACCAAGTACGCGTCCGCTCATCACGTCCAGCGGCGAGTGCATACCGGCCAAGATCCGGTTTTCTCCTAGCTCCAAGCCACGGCTGATAATCTCTTGAAATCGCTCGGGAACAGCATAGGCCATCGCCACTGCGTCGCGGGTAGCCTCCGCCGAATGACCGCTGGTAAAACCGCCATCGGTTGCAGGTGTAGAGCTCTCTGCTGGAACAAGAGCAGGTACGACGGCTACACTGCTACTCCAACGAAATGGCCGAGCATATTTATAGAAGCGTTTGGCGGGTTCTGTTGATCCATTGTTTCCCATGGTGTTGATAAAATCCACAACTCCACCAAATGCCGGATTGGCGTTGCCGCCGACACCGGTATTATTCCCGCTGTCATTGTACAAAACAGTAGTCGCGTCGGCAGGGACCGTCGTAATGCTTGTGGTCTGTTGCGCTACTTGGCGCCATGCCGTCGTCAGTGGTCCCATGCCATCGGTGACGCTATATCCCTTGCCACGTCGATCGTCCAAATAAGCGGCCGTTGCCTGAGCTGAAGTGCGATTAGACGTCGCTGTAACTACATACTGGATGTTCGCGCTGTGCACGGCTGCATTGAGTACCGTGCCGCCAGGGGTGCCATCGTTCGGAATGCCGGTCCAGGTTGACGGCACAATCGCAGGGAAATTGCCAACCGCGGGAGCAGTAACACCGGCGTCAACAATATCGGTGAGTGGCTGCCAGATTGCCTTGAAGCCTGCCAAAAGACGTACCCCGGCATTCGTTTCCAGGGTTGCATAACGCGCGTCTCCACGCTGGTTGCTCGCGACATTATCGACAAAAGCAGGTACTGATGCAGCAGCTGGCGCGGTATCGACAAAGCCAGGATCTGCCGGCGCTGGCGGAATGACTATCGCCGATGACGTAGATTGCGGAGTACTTAATTGATCTGATCCGCCACCGCAAGCTGCTAATGCTAACGTTGCGCCGATGGCGAGCACCAGCGGGCGGTGTAGAAAGGATTGTTGTAGTTGCATTTTCTATGCCTTCATTTATAAGGAAAAAAACGAAGGAATGATAGTGGTCAAATGCTACAACAGCGTGACGTTATTGCCTGCATCCGAACGGCAGCCGCACTCATTAGCGATGATGAAAAATGGCTTCCGAAAATTCACTTTAATTCAACACTGCCTATAGGCACATTGAATTAGGTCGCTGCCCTGAATGGCACAAGAAATAGAGAGCCGCTCTTTTGCACTTCGATGAGCTGTGAGCAGTTCTCGATTGATCGCTGCTTTGCGCAGGATTTCAGCTCTGGGCCCTTGTTGCTACTCCCGGTAAGGGTGACTTGCCATGGATAGAGTTTCTCGTTATCGTATCGATCTGTATTTTGCAAAATTTCTTGTGATTGATGCGTTATGAACATGAATTTTGATTTAGGCGATTTGCGCGCCTTTGTCGCTGTAGCCGAACTAGGCAGCTTTCGCGCGGCGGCAGATTCGATACACCTGTCGCAGCCGGCACTCAGTCGACGTGTGGAAAAACTTGAAATTGCCCTGGGGGTAAGGCTGTTTGAACGGACGACACGCAGTGTCAGCTTGACCGCAGTAGGTAAAGATTTTTCCCGCAAGGCACGCACATTGCTCGACGACCTTGAAAATTCTTTGCTTAGCATGCATGAAGTGGCCGCATCGCAAGTTGGTGAAGTCGTTATTGCCTGCGTTCCGTCGGCGGTCTATTATTTTTTGCCGAATGTGCTACGGGCTTACCGTGAGCAATACCCGAAAATTCGCGTGCGTATCATCGACGACAGTGCCAACGCGGTGTTGGAAAGCGTAGCGCGCGGCGAGGCGGATTTCGGCATAAATATTATCGGCACACAGGAGCCTGCGATCGATTTCCAGGTGATTTTGAAAGAGTCTTTCGTTGCGGCTTGCCGACGCGATCATCCGCTCGCAAAAAAACGTAAAGTGACTTGGGCGGAACTCGGACAACATGACTTTATGACAGTAGACAAGAGTAGTGGCAATCGATTGTTGATGGATCTGGCGCTGGCAAATACAGATGTAAGACTGAGTTGGTGCTATGAGGCCAGGCATGTATCGACCTTGTTGGGCATGGTGGAAACCGGACTTGGTGTTGCGGTCGTGCCTCGGCTATCCATGCCGCAAGGCGAGCATGCCACACTCACATCGGTGCAGTTAGTGGAGCCGAGCGTAGATCGGACAGTTGGGCTGATTCGCCGACGCGGGCATGAGCTACCGCCTTCGGCACGCCAGTTGTACCAGATGATCGAAAAAACCTCGCCGCGACGATCGCGACAATAGTGCACCAGTATGTCGTACCAAGTCTCTCCCTCCAACTAGACGCGCGGCGCGACAGCGTTAGTCGCGAACATTCAGCGTCGCGCCCAGCCACTACCTTGTTCTGCCACCATCTCCATGATCTGCAGGACGCTTCACTCAAAACGCAGTGGCCAAATTCCCGATTGATGCTTGTGGCGCATTAAAGGTAAAGAATTCTGCATTTTACTTTAGCAATTACGTTCCTGATAATAACTCGCCAAACTCGCTAGTTATTGAATTTAGAAAAGTAGGAGAAAAAATCGTGCATATCAAACAGATCCTGTCCCGGCTATTCGCTCTCAGCTTGCTCAGCCTTGCCTTGTGGTCCGGTGCGACGCAAGCGGATGAAATCAATGTGATGAATTCGGGCGGCTTTACCGCCGCCTATAAAGCATTACAGCCAAAATTTGAAGCGGCTACAGGTCACACGTTGGTAACCGCTTGGGGGCCGTCAATGGGCAAGGCGCCGGAAGCCATTCCCAACCGCCTGGAGCGGGGCGAGCCGGCCGACGTCGTCATCATGGTCGGCTATGCCTTGGGCGATCTGATCAAGCAGGGCAAGGTGATGGCCGACAGTCGCGTCGACCTGGCCGATTCCCGTATCGGCGTGGCGATCAAGGCTGGCAGCACAAAGCCGGACATTCGCACGGTGGAGGAGTTGAAGTCGGCCCTACTGCATGCGAAATCGATCGCCTACTCCGATAGTGCAAGCGGTGTCTACATTGAACGCGAGCTGTTCAAGAAACTGGGCATTGAAGAGCAGGTTAAGCCCAAAGCGCACATGATTCAGAAAATCCCGGTCGCAACGCTGGTGGCCAGCGGCGAATACGAACTGGGCTTTCAGCAGGTAAGCGAAATTCTGCCAGTGAAGGGCATTGAGTTTGTCGGCAAGATTCCAGAGCAGGTGCAAAGCATCACCACCTTCTCAGCCGGCATTCCCGTTGGCGCCAAGCATCCGGATGCCGCTCGTGCACTGATCCGCTACCTGGCGTCGCCCGAGGCGCGCGCAGATGTGAGCAATAGCGGACTGGATCCGAAGTAGTAACATTTCCTGCAAAAAGACGTGGCCTCGTGCGCCATTGACTTGCTTTGGATGATCATCCGAGCCGCCCAAGTATTTTCAGCCCAATGCATTCTGGAAAAAATGACTTCTCAGGTGATAAGTCGCCAGATATCTTTATCACAGCCAACGTTGCACCCTTAACTCCAAGCTAAGCATGCGATTTTTCCGTTTTCTGAGACAACGTCTTGATGATCGTGATGAGGTTGGCGTTCGCGACCGGCATTGCGAGGAAACCGGTCGCGAGCTCCCCGTTACTCGCATTCTCCTGGCGTCAATCGAGTATCGGGTTCACTACGGTTTGGAGGCGAACAGCCCAAATTCTGCGAGATCCGTAAATGTGCTGTCGCCATTATTGGCCGTGATGTTGAGCCGGTAGTAGCGATAGGAGGCCGGGCTTGCGACCGCGTAGTTTTTCAGCTGGAAGCGTTCGGCGAACGCCTGGTTGCTTTGCGTGTCGAGCGTCGTCCAGTTAATGCCGTCGTTGGAGCCCTGGAACTGCCAGTTCTTTGGATCGCGCGCGACCTTGTCGTTGGAGCTGATGACTGTATAGCGTTGGACGATCTCCGCGCGGCCGAGGTCATACTGCAGCCAGCCGCTGACGCCCGAGTAGAACCATTGCGTCGCCGAGTTTTGGTCGAAGGCGCTTCTGGCGTTGGTCGGGTTGTTCGCACTGTCGTTGGCGGTGCCGCCCGTGGCGACGTACACCATCGGACGAACCGGTGTGGCGCTGTCCGCGGGAGAATTACCGCTCGTGCCTGCGGAGTTAGTTGCCGTGACGGTGTAGTAGTAGGTCGTGCCGTTGATCACCGACTTGTCCGTGTAACTGCTGCCGCTGACACCCGACGCGATGGTTGAGGATGGTCCACCGCTGAAGGTGGAGCGTTTGACCGTGTAGCTGGTGGCGCCAAAGGAAGGCTGCCAGTGCAGCGGGACGGCGCCATCGCCAGGCGAGGCGAGCAGCATGGCGGGCGCCGCGGGGGTGGCGATCGGTGCACCGCCGTCGCCGCCGGTGATCTGGACGTTGCTGAAGGTGGAGCTGTTCAGGGTGCCATTGGCGGCTGAGGAGACCACAAGACCGACATAGATCGTGTCGGGAACGGGGGCGTCGATGCGGCCGACATCGGTGGCGGCCCAGTTGGTGCCATCGGGAGAAACGTAGCCGGTGATGATGTTCCCGATGCGCTCGAGCTTCACCCAGTACGAGGGCGTGGAACTGGCGATATCGAAGGCTTTGTTCCCGTAGTTTGTCCCACCATACACCGCGAGCTTCGGCATATTCTGTTCGGCCTGGTTTTTGTTGGTGATGGCCATCCAGGCGCGGGGAGCCCCTTGCTCAAGGCTGGTGCGCATCATCACGCCAGCCTTTGCGGACAGGCTGGTGTTCTGGATTGACTCGACTTTCGCAATGATGGCGCCGTTGCCGGTGATGGCCTTGTAGGTGAAGTGGCAACTGTCGTTTGCGGCCCAGATATCGGCGCCACCTCCCTCCACGGTCCACTTGCCGCCGGAGTAAGTGGCCGTGCCGGCCGGGGTGGCACCTCCGATATCAGCACTACTGAATCCAGAGGTGATCGAGGTGGTCGAGGGGAGGGGAAGCTTCGACCCGGGCGTCGCCTTCGAGGTGTCGGAGTCCTTGAGGAACATGAAGCTGTCGCCGTCCACCGGCATCCAGAGGCGTCTCTGCGCGATGAAGGGTGCCTGGAGGCCCTTGCGGAGGACGTAGGCGCCATAAATCTGATTGAGCGCTATGTTCCCGCCATTGGCACCGTTCCAGCCGTGCCCGGTGATGTCGGTGAGGTAGTAGCGATCGGTGGTGCCGAAAGGTAAGGCTGTCGTTGGGACGAGCTCGTTCACCCTCGCGAAATATTCGCCTGCCACCAGCAGGCGGTCGTCAAGATCAGAATAGATGTCGATACCTTGTTTCCAGAGCGCCTCGGCGAGCATGGTCAGCGACTTGAGCTGCCCATAGGCGTGCCCTTGGTCGCGGAGGTAGTCGCCTAGCATGCCGATGTCGTTGGAATTGCGCAGTCCAATATGGGCGAGCGTGCGGGTCTGATAAACGACCTTGTCCAGCGCCTCGGCGTCGTCGTTGTAGATCGCCATCAGTCCAAGAGCGGCGAGGGCCAGTGCGCCTTTGTTGGCAGCGCCGAACTGGCTTTCTCCGTAGGGGTTCGATGCTGGTATCAGGACATTTTTGAAGTACTTCTTAACGGTCGCCGTGTCGGCCTCCGTCCAGCCCGACCATGTGCCGCGCAGGATGTCCGCGCCGCCCACGAACAGATAAGCATAGTCGCCCAGATCGAGCATCGACTCGCGACCCGAGAACTCAGTCTGGGTGGTGGCCCACGCCATCAGGATCTCGCGCGCCTTCTTCGCGTATCGATCGTCCTGGGTGAAATACCACATCCGCGAGAGATTCCAGATCGCGACCATGTCGTTGCGCCAAGGCCAGAGATTCTCGTTGGGGGCGCGACTCACTTTCGCGAACGGACCAGCCATGCCGTAGGTGAGCTGGGCCTTGCCATCCTTCGCCAACAGGTCGTAGGCAGACTTCCACGGCTGCCTGCCTTGGTCGACGTACGCCTTGAGAGCCTTGAGATCCGATAGGGTAAGTGGAGCGCCTGGATGCGAGAAAACGCGGACCGTTGGGGAATCTCCCACTGGGGCGCCTCCTGTTGGGACACTTCCTACTGGGGTGCTTTCCGTTGCGGTGTTTCCAACTGAGGTGCTTCCTACTGGGGTGCTTCCTACTGGGGTGCTTACGCCTAAAGTAGTTCCAACAGAGCTGCCTCCCATCTGGGCACTCCCCATCGGTTCGCCGCCGCAAGCGCTGAGTATCGCGCAGGCAGAAATCGTTATAAAAAGATGTTTTCTTAAAGCAGATGTCATATTTGTCGCATGCGATAGTTGGTTTGCGGCAACGTCGATAGCACTATCCGTGCCACATCGAATGGCCCGCACGCAGCGGAATGCTCTCTCCCAAAAAAAATGATCCGCAGTTGTGCAGCTCGGCTATGAATCAAATTTCGCCGATGGACGAAAAATTTGACAAATTTTCTCTTGGCGAAATCCATGGTCATAACTTTGAACAGCCGCGCTACCGCGCCATCGCTCTTAACTTTGAGCCGGAGGCCATCGCGCTGCGGAAGATAGCGGGTGCGTGAAACAGAGCAGGTCAATTCAACAGACAATCGACAAATTGGATTTTCGTTGTTTCGAATGTTGAGTGCGGTTATTCGAGTCTCTCCAAGTTAAACCCAGCTATGTGGTCTGGTGTTAGCGCTAACAAAATTTGTCAGTTTTTATTTTTTCGGTCAAATTTTGTCCATGTCCAAATGGCACGACTGCGGATCATTTCCCGCGGGTTCGCCTGGATTCATTAGATTGCGTGTCAGCCATTTGATGTGGCATGGATAGTGCTACAAACGTTGCCACGTGACAACTATGGCATGCGACAAATATGACATCTACTTTAAGAAAACATCTTTTTATAACGATTTCTGCCTGCGCGATACTCAGCGCGTGCGGCGGCGGCTCAAGTGATGCTGGCACAGGCTCCTCATCAACCGGCGTCAACTCGACCTCAAATGGCACCGGCTCATCTTCAACTGGTACAGTATCCATCCCAACTGCCACCGGCTCTACTCCGACCAATGGGTCGGGTAACACCTCACCAGGCGGTGCTGGCGGATCTCCCGGTTCTCCCGGTTCGCCTAGTACCCCGGGATCTGTGGCTCCCCCCACAGGTTGGGCAAATGTAAAGATGGGCGGAGGAGGATATGTCCCTGGCGTCATCTACCATCCAACTGTGGCCAATCTGCGCTACGCGCGAACGGATGTCGCCGGCGTATACCGGTGGGACAATGGTATTTCTGCGTGGACTGCGCTCACCGATGGTTTTGGTCGACTGGATGGAAGCAATGAAGGCGCCGAGAGCATGGCCCTCGACCCGACGAATGCAAATAAGGTGTACATGACGACGAGCATGTCTGTCACGAATGGAAACGGACGATTCTATTATTCGTCCAATCAAGGCAATACCTGGAATTACGTGGGTCTGCCGTTCCCGGTCGGTTCGAATAACCAGGGGCGGGCGATCGGTGAACGCTTGATGGTCGACCCCAATCTCCCTTCGACGCTGTTTTATGCATCGCGGACGGCAGGGCTTTGGAAGAGCACGAATTACGGGATAAATTGGAGCCAGGTCACGTCGCTGTCTCCATATGTGATGACGGCTAACGACATCACTAGTTCCAACGGCGGAAGCCCCGTTGGCGTGGAGTTCGTTGTCTTTGACACGACTGTCCCAACGACGGGTTTCACGCCTACGGGAAACCCTACCCAAACCATCTACGTCGGCATCGCCCCTGACTACAAAGGCCTTTCGGGACTGTCTTCCTACCTCTACAAGTCGACCGATGGCGGAGCCACTTGGGCGGCAGTCGCAACTCCCAGCGCTGTTACGAGCGCCATAGGAAGCAACCAGGTTCATATTCCGCACCTGGCACGCGCCGCTGATGGAATGCTCTATGTACCTTTCACCACAGGCTCGGGTCCCGGTAGCGCTGCGCCTTCGTTTCTTTATAAGTTCGATGGCAAGAATTGGACGCAACTGATCTCCTCCGGCTCTGGATACTATGGCGGCATCGGAGGTCTTTCGGTTTATGGTACCGGTTCGGCGACAAAAATTGCTTTTGGCGTATCTGGTACATGGGGGGACGCTGGCTGGGTACAGATTGTGATGCGTTCCGCCGACGGTGGCCAGACTTGGGCCGAAATTGGCAGGTCGGGTGACTCCAATGGCTCCCACAATTATCACGATGCAAGCGGGACCTACGGCGCGGCCAGCCCGAGTTACTGGGGTTGGATCGACGACCTGAAGATCGATCCGTTCAATCCCAATCATGTGTCCTATGTGACCGGCGGCGGAGTCTGGTCGACAAGCGAAGCCTTCTCGACACTGACTCCGCATTGGACCGTTGACGTCAACGGGATTGAGGAAATGGTCAACCTCGACATGATGGCGCCGCCACCGGGAGCTTCGTACATTCTGGCCAGCGGTCACGGTGATACCGGCATTTTCGTCCACACATTCTTGACTGCCGCGCCGACCCGGTCACCCAACGTGGGTGCATCCCCCTTTGGAGCGGCGGGAATGGGACGGGAATCGACATGGCCTGGAATAATCCGGCCTACATTGCGGCCGTAGGTACTTTTGCTACGTCCAAAGGAGCATATTCAACCGACTCCGGCATCACCTGGAGGAACTTCCCGACCTTGCCTCCGTCCGCATCGGCTTCTGGAGATGAATCCAAAGTGGTGGTAACGGCTGATGGTTCCAATGTGATCTGGGCGATCACGGGTCAGGTTCCTTACTACACCACCAATAATGGGAACAGCTGGACGGCAACTAATCTTCCGCCTCCGGCAGTGGCTTATCACATTGCCGCCGACCGAAAAAATCCGCTCAAGGTCTATGCCTACGAACACGGCGGAAACTGGTGGTATCCCGCAAATTCTGGGAAGTTCTACTACTCAAAGGATGGAGGGCACACCTTCACCGCCAGTTCGCAAACCTGGAACCCTAACGGCAACGGCATGACCGATCTGGCCGTAAATCCTTTCACCGAGGGCGATGTCTGGCTGGCGGATGCGAACAATCTGTGGCATTCCGTTGACTCCGGGGTCACATGGAAGAAGCTGACGGCAATGGCAACCGTGGGAGCGGAATTCACGAATGTGCATGGTGCCATCAAGGTCGCTCTGGGGGTGCCTGCCGCGGGTTCCAGCTACTCGTCGACTGTCTATCTCGTTGGCACGATCAATGGGAAGGATGCGGTTTATCGGTCCGACGATCAGGGTATCACCTGGATCCGTATCGACGACGATAATCACCGGTATGGCGGTGTTGCGCGGATCGTGGCTGATACCAGCGTCTATGGCCGGGTGTTCCTGGCTGGTCGGGGAATTGACTACAACTACTGAGTTGGTTTCGTTAATCTGGAGTGTCGCTGAACTGAATTGCGGGCACTCCAGCGTGTTCTATTGAACCTGACATGGATGTCGTGGCCATATGGCCGTCTGAATATAACCGCAAACAAATTGCGAAACCTCGGCATGTCGCTTATCGCGACCAAATAGACATTCAATTAGATGAAAAGGCTTGAGCATGAATAATCAAAGGATCGATGACGACGAAAAACTTTCACTGGCACGTCCTGACACAAACGACATCACTTTCGACTCACCGGATACCAACGGCATGACGCGTCGTAATTTCATGTCCAGTATCGGCATCCTGTTGCTGGCTGGTTGCGGTAGTGGCGGCAGCGATACAGCGGCCGCAGCCGGTAGCAGTTCGCCTGCCGCGACCGCGGGGCCGACGACCAATTCGGCAACGGCCCCAGCCACTCCTGCAAGCTCGGGGCAGGCACCTGCCACGACGACAACGGAAACCGCATCGACTTCCGTTAGCGATACGTTTGTTCATCCGGGCCTGCTGCACACGCAAGCTGATTTTGACCGCATGAGCCAGAAAGTGAAAGCGAAGGCATCGCCATGGATCGATGGCTGGAATGTCTTGATCGCGAACAGCCATGCCAGCCTGGGCTATACGCCTCGCCCTCAGGCAGCGATTTATCGTGGTAGCGACGGCGTGCATGCGGAGAATTACTCGCTTCTCTATAACGACATTGCCGCTGCCTATGCTTGTGCACTGCGCTGGAAAATTTTGGGCGATACTGCCTATGCCGACAAAGCTGTTGCAATCCTGAATGCCTGGTCGTCGACGCTCACGCTATTAGGGGGTAATTCGAATGTCGACCTGGCCGCCGGTCTCTACGGCTACGAATTCGCCAATGCGGCCGAAATCATGCGCTCTTACAGCGGCTGGGCGACCGCCGATCTTGCCCGATTCCAGAACATGATGCGGACCGTCTTTTACCCCATCAACCATGATTTTCTTACCCGCCACAACGGCACCGAAGTGACTCACTATTGGGCCAACTGGGATTTGTGCAATATGGCCTCGATCATGGCTATCGGGGTGCTATGCGACGACCATGCCATGTTCAATGAGGCGGTTGATTATTTCAAGAACGGTGCAGGCAACGGTGCCGCTTCACAAGCCATCTATTACATGCATCCAGGTTACCTGGGACAGTGGCAGGAAACCGGCCGGGACCAAGGCCACAACACGTTGGGCATCGCGTTGATGGGGCCGATTTGCGAGATGGCCTGGAACCAGGGAGTTGACTTGTACGGTTACGATAACAACCGCTTTCTTGCTGGCGCCGAATACGTCGCCAAGGCTAACTTGATCGAATCGGGCAATACGTTTTATACGGTGCCCTATGTCACTTACAATAATATCGATCATGTCAACCAGACCGCTTTTGCGACCGGCAGCCAAGGCCTCGCGCGGCCTGGATGGGCGCTGGTCTATAACCATTACGTCAATCGCAAGGGATTGGCTGCGCCTTATTGCCAGAAATTTACAGGCCGGAGCGAGCTTAACCCGGAAGGCGGCGGCGGTAATTACGGCCCTAATAGCGGCGGCTACGATCAACTGGGTTATGGCACGCTGACCTGCACTCGCGATCCAATTGCAAGTGGCGTGGCACCGAGCGGCCTGACGGCGAATGTGAGCCAGGGACAGGTGCGGCTGTCGTGGTGGGGGAGCGCCTATGCCCGCAGTTACAATGTCATGCGAGGCACGGTTGCTGGCGGCCCATATAAAACCGTGGCGACCGGTATCAGCGATTTGCTCACTTATACCGACAGCGGACTTGCCGCAGGCACCTATTATTACGTAATCACCGCGCTGACGCCATCCGGCGTCAGCGCCGCATCGAACGAGGCGACAGCGGTCACGGCAGTGCAAATGCTGGCCTACCTGGCGTTCGACGACGGTAGTGGCATTACAGCCGCTGATTCTAGCGGTAAGGGGCATCCCGGGGCGCTGGTCAACGGTGCTAGCTGGACCAGTGGCAAAAAGGGGGGAGCCGTGTCGCTGAACGGCAGTAACGGCTATGTCAGCCTGCCTGCCGATATTGTGAGCGACGTGGCGGATATCACCGTCGCGGCATGGGTGTTCTGGAGTTCATCCGAAAAATGGGCGCGTATCTTCGATTTCGGTTCTGGTACCGGCCGGTACATGATGCTGACGGCACGCAGCAACAGTGGACTCCCACGCTTTGCAATCACGGTCAATGGACCCAGCGGTGAGCTAGGGATCGACAGCAATACGCCATTGGCGCTCGGGCAATGGGTGCATGTCGCCGTTACTCTGTCGGGTAACGGCGGGACCTTGTACCTAGACGGCAGCCCAGTAGGCAGTAATCCCTCAATGTTCCTGGCGCCGTTCCATCTGGGCGGCACTGGTCAGAACTGGATCGGGCGGTCGCAGTTCGCCGCCGATCCGTACTTCAACGGCTTGATAGATGATTTCCGCATTTATCGGGCGCCTTGAGTGCGGCGCAGATCGCTGCGTTGATGTGATGTTTCGACTGCTGGCATGTGCCTCGCAAACACATGCCGGCAGTTAAACTTTCGCCGGAAATTTACCCGCAGATTGCCACTGCGATAACGCCAAAAAAATTGTTTGGAGTGATGTTTCAGTTTTCAATATTTAAAAAGAGCACCATATATCTAGTTGCGCTTTTATCGTTTTCACATGCGACAGCGGTCTTTTGCGGTGACCGGTTTTATGTCATTTGGCGAGACATCGGATTGCCGGATGCAACACGTCTGGTCAGTCAGTATTCCGGTCGTTCGATTCATTTATCCCCAGGAGTAGGAGGCACAATTAACCTTGGCTCAAGCGAGCCACTTTCACCCGACGAGATTTTTGCCCAGTTCCAAAAATCACTTCAGGAACGAGGGCTGACATTGGTGCTTGTTGATGGCAATGAGTATCGGATAGAGACGGTACATTCAAATGCCGTAAACGATCAAGCTGCTGCTTCACGTACTCAAGAGCTTGTCACATCAGAACTGGCGAAGGCACTACCCACATCTGAAAAATTCACTTACAGCCAACAAGAACCCAACGCCAAGCGTCGACATGTAGGCGCTATATTCGCGTTCGAACAACGCGCACAGACAATTGCTTCGCAACTCCGTGCAGCCGGAGCGGAAGCTATCGTCGTTGGGCCGAACGATCCGGTGGATAAGGATTTTTCTGTTGTATTGCTGTACCCGGACAATAAAGAAGGCTATCAAGCAATGATTTCTGCGATAGAACGGGCGGGATTAGACAATTTGATTTCCACGCCGACGTTACCTATTGAGTTTTCTATGCAGGGAGCCTCGGGTCGCCTCAGTCAGTGAATTCGGATACCTGCCAGGGAGCACGTACCCGATCTGTAACTGTCCAGAAGAAGGGCACTTTACGTCAATTTCTGGACAAAACAGGGCAACTGACTTTTTTACTGTGAAGCTGGATTAACGCTGTGTGTTATTTTTTTACGAGGCGAGATATCTGGCTATGTTTCAAAGGCAGGTATGGTTTGTGCGTATTCGTGGAGGGCAATGAGGATCATGCCGGGCCATACAACGTAGCGTCTTCAGACGCAAGCGAACCGCCTGGCAAAACGTTTACCTCGGCTGCTGTTCGGGATGCGCTTCAAGTTGAAGCTTGATGCGGATCGCCGACAGATATTCGGAACCAGCGGCGCGTGCGCCGACTGGCATTCCTTCAATTTTACGGAGTTTTAGATGGCTATATTTACCCTTCGACACGCTGCTGCACTACTGCTTGCATTCCTCCTTTTCGGTTGCGGTGGCGGAAGCGATGGTACTTCAGGCAGCGGTACTTCAGGCAGTGGTACTTCAGGCAGCGGTACTTCAGGCAGTGGTACTTCAGGCAGTGGCACCTCAGGCAGTGGCACCTCAGGCAGTGGCACCTCAGGCAGTGGCACTTCAAGTACCGCAGCTTCCGTCGCTTTGGTGGCCAAGCTCGGTAAGCCTTCTCGGGTGCTGGTCGGACTTGGTGCGGGCAATTCGCTGACACAAATGCAAAGCCAGAGTATTCATCCGGATATCGTCGATACTTATCTGGTGGGTGTCGGCGCGGGCGCGTGGCCTACTTGGAACAGCCCTGACGGCGCGTATATCACATACACCGCGCAGGCTGTCCAGGCCTACGGCGCGACCCCGATGTTCACGTTTTATCAGATGGCGCAGAACGGCGGCGGCAATTTGAGCGGAATCAACGATGCGACGTTCATGAACAACTACTGGGGGCAGGCTCGGCTGATGTACCAACGCATTGCCGCACTCAATGCACCCGTTCTGATCAATCTGGAGCCGGATTTCTGGGGTTTTGTATGGGCGCAGGCGCCCGGGCATGATCCAGCGCAAATGCCAGCCGTCGTCAGCAGCCAGGCCGAATGCAGCGGGCTGCCGAATACCGCCGCCGGCGTCGGTCAATGCCTGGTACAGATGGGCAGAAAGATCGCGCCCAATGCGTTGCTCGGATTCCCGCCTTCGTTCTGGGGCACCTCCCCGACGGCGATCGCCACCGAAATGCAGGCAGCCGGAGCAAATCTGGCGGATTTTATCGTCGCACAGACAAGTGACCGAGACGCCGGCTGCATGGAAGTTGCGTCACCGCCATCGGAATGTGCAGGACGAACTGGTTCGTTCTATTGGGACGAAGCCAATATCGCTACGCCAAATTTCCATCAATCGCAGAGCGCGATCTCGGACTATCGCGCCGCTCTCGGCAATGGACTCCCGATCCTGTGGTGGCAGACGCCGATGGGGGTTCCGTCCGCCACGCCTGGCGGCACCAACCAGCACTATCGCGACAACCATGTCGACTACATGCTGCGCAACACGCAGGAATACGGAGACAGCCATACCTTCGCCATTGTCTTCAGCTCCGGAGGCACCTTCCAGACCTCGATCAGCTCTGACGGCGGACAATTTGCCCGCCTCTTGAGTCAGTATCTTACGCAAGGCGGCGCCACTCTACGCTAGCGATGGCAGTGCACCATGGGCGACAACCTGGTTGCCCAAGCGTTACAGCTTGGGTCACCGGGTTGAACTATGGATGAGACGTTCCCGAGGGTTGGTTTTCGTGCAGCGTCGGTCTGATGAACAAGTTACGACAAAAAGATTGACGATGCCGGATGGTACGCCGTTCGATTGTCGGCTAATTGACACGGCGTAAGGAATTCCCGACGGCGGTTTCTCGCATGCCCACCTAAAAATCATGATTTCCTGATGCCTTCTGTCCTTTGGATTGATTAACATTTCAATCGAGGGAATATAAAAGGATTGCATTTTTGGAAATGCATCTGATTTCATGTTAACAACCGAAGGCACGCAATGAAGAATGCAGACGACGCGGATGAGTACATCATAAATGCCAACAAGATGCTGGACGCCGTCATCGCCAAGCTGGAACTCAAAAATGACGCGGCGCTGTCGCGCCGCCTCAAAGTGAGCCCGCCTGTCATCAGCAAAATTCGTCATGGCCGGTTGCGGGTCGGCGCATCCATCCTGATCAGCCTCCATGAAACCAGCGAACTTTCTATTGCAGAACTGAAGAGTTTTTTTTGAGGCGCAATGGCATGTTCCCGGGCGATACTGGATTTTGGTCCCGATCGCCATGGGGGATCGGGGCAGCCGCAAGCATCAATTGGATGCCTATATATGGATTTTTACCATATCATGTCGCACAGGGTATCCTCAGTACAGCCTCGTTTATGTCCTTAAATGACAATAGGAAACTGTATGATGAGTTTGCGCTGGCGTCGTCGACTGATCGTAATGCTGTGGTTGATTTTCCTGCCGCCGGCCGCGATTTGCCAGCAGCTGCCATTGCGTTATTACAGCCAGTCGGATGGTTTGACAAACATGGCCGTCAATGCCCTGGCGCAGGAGCCTGGCGGCTATTTGTGGATTGGCACCCAGAACGGTTTGTTCCGCTACGATGGCGCGCGGTTCCAGCGTTTTGAACTGCGCCAAGGCTTGCCCACTCCTTTTGTCAGTACATTGCATGTGGATGGCAGCGGCCGGCTATGGGTCGGCACCAGCGAAGGTTTGTACTTATGGCAGGGACAGCGTTTCGTGTCCATGCAATTTCAAAATGTCCAGTTCAAGTTCTACCAAGGACAGACCTTCGCCACCCTAGGGCCGCACCGCCTGCTGGTAATCAGCGGGGATCGCTTGTGGCTGGTGCAATCCAGGGATCAAGGGCATTCCTGGCAGGCGCATGAATTTTCGAGGCGGGACAACTATCGCTTCATCCCGAGATGCAAACACTTTTCAGTATCCATGTCGGCCCGCACGGAGATTTGTGGATGGGATGCGAGCGCACGCTGTGCCATTACGAACAAGGGAAGCTGTCGATACTGGGGAAGGAAAGCGGTTTGCCCGCAGGCGAAAATTGGCGCTCCATTCTTCATGATCGGCAAGACATGCTCTGGGTGCGTAGCGATCACAAGGTGTTTGTATTGCCGGCTGGCGGCCATGTCTTCCAGGACCGTTCGCCAGACCAGAACCGGCAGCAGAAGGCGAATGGAATTCCATTTCTGGCCGCAGACGCCGCCGGCAGGATTTTTAGCCGGCACGACGAAGGCATCCTCCGCTGGAACGGCAAGCGCTGGGAATCCTTCGGCGAGTCCAGCGGACTGATAGTTGGTGGCGGGATCAATGCCATCCTGTTTGATCGCGATGGCGGCGTCTGGCTCGGATCACTGGGACATGGGCTGGTGCATTGGATAGGTTATCCGAATTGGGAGAACTGGACTACCAGGCAAGGCCTGCCCAACAATGTCGTGCTGTCGTTCTTGCGCGACCGGCAAAATTTGCTGCATGTAGGTACCCGGTCCGGTTCAGCCATCTTGCAGAAGAATGGATATTTTGCCGTCGCTCCAGAAACCTATGGCGGCACCTCCCACCAGTGGAGAAATATGGTTGAAGACGCGCAAGGCAATATCTGGGCCGGTTCGCTCTCGGGACTCCTGGTACGCCGTGAGCGCGGCGCCAAAGCGTATGTCAAGATCGCAGGGCTGTCGTCGATCAATAATTTGTTTTTCGATCAGTCCGGACAACTCTGGATTGCTACCAACGTCGGCATTTACATTGTCAGGCAACCTGAATCGAATCCGGCTCCGATAAAAGTAGCCGGTATGGAATTTTCTTTGGAGAATATCAATGCGTACCAGGGGTGTCAGGATCAGGCCGGAGTTCTGTGGTTTGTCACCGATAAGGGATTGCTGCGTTTTGACGGCACACATTGGCGCAAATCGAAGCCCAAGCCGGCCACGCAAATCTTTCAGCACAGCGCTATTGCCTGTGCCCATAATGGAACATTGTGGTTAGGTGATGAAACGGGGACTGTCTGGAGTGCAAACGAACAGGATGGGGCGCTGAAAATAAACGATGTTACGCCTTCGTTGCTACTGGATCAGTCGGTGACGGCGTTGTTTGAAGACAGCCGTGGCTGGTTGTGGGTATCTACGGACGCCGGAATCGGTGTATGGAATCACAAGCAATGGCGTTTTTTCAACCAGGAAAGTGGGCTGGTGTGGAACGACACCGACCTGAACTCCTTTTATGAAGATAGCGACGGCTCGATGTGGGTAGCAACCAGCGGCGGCGCGTCTCATATTCTGCGGCCGGAATCGCTGTTCGCGCCATTGCAGCTGGATGTGCTGGTGGAAAGCATCGCACGCGATGGTGAAACCGTTGCTCACGGCCAGCCTGTTCGCCTGCCTTGGAGCTCCAGTCCGCTCAATTTCAAACTGGCCGCATTGTCTTACCAGAACCGTGAGACCCTGAATTTTCGTTACCGGATGCAAGGCCTGGAAGCTGACTGGTCGAAGACAAGCGTCCCGGAGGTGCGATATGCAGCTTTGCCTCCAGGCCGTTATCGTTTCCAAGTGGCAGCTGATAATCCTGCCATGCAGGCTTATTCGCCGACGGCGGAAGTCGAGGTTGTGATTCTGTCGCCATGGTGGTCAACCAGGACTTTCTACGTCGTTTGTGGCTTGTTATCACTGATGCTGCTGTACTTGATGCATCGATACCGGGTCCGCAGGCTGGTCGCCCGCCAGCGGCTCAAGGAACTGCAGGCGCGAGAACGCGCTTATGAGCTGGAAGCGTCGCGGGAAGAAGAGCGCAAGCGCCTGACGCGTGAAATACACGATGAACTGGGACAACACCTGTCGGCGCTGCGCATGGGGGTGTCGGTGGTGGGACTGGAGTTCGGCGCGAAGAATCCCTCGTTACAAGGAAAAATAGAACGCATGGTGACGTTGGTGGATGGCACCATCAAGGTGGTGCGCAATGTCGTCGCATCGCTGCGTCCGTCAGCGCTGGACATGGGGATCGTGTCAGCGCTGGAGTGGCTGGCTCAGGAGTTCAGAGACAATACCGGCATTCCGTGCAGCCTGGATGTGCGTGAAGAAAACATCGTCCTGGATGACACGCGGGCGACTACCATTTTCCGCATCGCGCAGGAATCGTTGACCAATATCAGCCGACATGCGCAAGCGAGCCAGGTAGAAATCAGTCTGAATAGAAAGGAACAGTATTACCTGTTGGAGGTGCGCGACAACGGCAGGGGATTTGATACCAGCGTGCAAAAAAGAAATCGTTCGGCCTGATCAGCATCCGGGAGCGGGCGCTCATGCTCGGCGGCGAGGCTGCCATTTTCAGCGTGCCTGGTGTCGGCACCACGATCAGGGTATCGATCCCGATCGCAGATGCAATGTTGGATAGATAAAGGCATGAGCGAAAATTACTCGATCAGATTGTAGGCAAGTGCGTAGCGTACTAGATCAGCATTGTTCTGGAATTTCATTTTTTGCATCAATCGCGCCTTGTGGGTGCTGACAGTCTTGTTGCTGATCGATAATTCTTCGGCAACCTGATTGACGCTTTTCCCGCGCACCAGCAAGAGCAGGATATGGAACTCCCGATCGGAAAGAAGTTCATGCTGCGGGCGCTGATCCGGGCTGCTTGATTCAAAAACCATTTGTTCGGCCAATTCAGGATCGATGAAACGTCCTCCCGCAACCACTTTGCGGATGGCTTGCATCAATGTTTCCGGTTTGTTGTCCTTGGTAAGGTAGCCGGATGCGCCGGCTGCCAACGCTCGGCGTGCAATCGGCAATTCATTGTGCATACTGAGAACCAGGATCGGCGGATAGGATTCATGTGCGCGGATGCGCTGAATAAGATCGACGCCACTGACGCCGGGCATGGTCATGTCGAGCAGCACCAGGTCGATACCGCCGGCATACAATGCATCGAGCACCTGCCCGCCGTTGACAGCTTCTCCCACCACCATCACCTCCGTGCCAAGCGCAAATAATTGTTTCAATCCCTCACGCATGATTGCGTGATCGTCCGCGATCAGTATTCGTATCATGAATCCCCCCAATTCATTTTGGATAGAAATACCGGTCTGGATCTTTGCGTCCGGATCCGGCATTGGCGGAATAGCCGTTTTCTTTGGTCATTATCACGCATCTTAGGTTTGTATCGGCCGCTTTTTTTAGACCAATTCCTGGGCGGCGAGACCGGACGGTGCTGCGGCTTCGCATAGGGAGATGGCTGAAGCCTTGCTTCAAATGCCATACCTGGACAGAGGTTTTCTATCCTTACGTCAAGATCAGGATATCCCGATATCTGCTAATCCAGAATCCCATTATCCTGGGTCTGGCGCGATGGTCGCCAAAGCGTTCTTTTGAATATTCCGCATCATATTCTTTATATGACAAGGTGGTTCTATGTACATGGATGTTTTCCTTTGGCCTAGGTATTCAATTCTTGGGACGCTGCTGTTGAGTTCATGGTTATGCTCGACGCCAGCAATTGCCGGCCCGACCCTAACGAAAATCAAGGACACCCAGGCCATTACGATTGCTTATCGGGAAACGACGGCGCCGTTCTCGTATCTTGACGCGGATAAGAAGCCGGTCGGCTTCACTGTCGATCTTTGTTTGAAAATCGTCGAAGGAATACGGCAGGAACTAAAGCTGCAGCAATTGAAAGTTAACTATCTGGCCGTGACGCCTTCCAGCCGCATAGCAGCGATTACAGGCGGACAGGCCGATCTTGAGTGCGGCACCACTACCAACAACGCCGAACGCCGTAAGCAGGTGGCATTTACCGTGCCGCATTTTTTTGCTGGGGTACGAATGGTGGTTCGCTCGGATTCAGGCATCAAAAACTGGATTGATTTGCGTGGAAAAGAAGTCGTGACGACCAAAGGAACGACGACCATCAAGTTACTGAACGACAGGAACAAGGTCAGGGCGCTGGCCTTGAAATTGGTGGAAGGAGGCGATCATGCCGAGTCGTTCAGCATGCTTGAAAAGCGGCAGGCCTCGGCATTCGTGATGGATGACGTTATCTTGTACGGTTTTCGTGCGAGCACGAAACGTCCAGAAGAATTCGCGATAGTTGGCGATGCGCTCTCGGTGGAACCCTACGCGATCATGCTGACTAAAGACGACGCCGAATTCAAAGCATTGGTCGACCGGGAAATGGCGAATTTGCAGAATGACGGCGATTTTCGAAAGATCTACGATAAATGGTTCATGCATTCCATTCCAGCACCAGGCAAAAGTGTGAATATGCCGATGGGATATTTGCTACGGGATTCCATCCTTTTTCCTACCGACAAAATAGAAGATTGAGCGGTCTATGCGGCCGGTAGCCGCCGACACGGTTTCACATAATTTCGACGCCGTAGCATACTGTGCTTATCGGGATTTCGGCGGCAGGCATCCCTGCCGCGCAAGATCGCTTATATTACCAATGCGTGTTCCGCATCCTGTACTTTGCGCCGGGCCAACGCCAGATTGGATTTCCCTTTGTCCAGCACCACGTAGATAAACAGGCCTTCGTGCTTCTCTATAGGCCGCAGTATGTGGTACTGCTTACCTAGAGTAATCAAGACATCTTCGATGTTGTCATTCAGGCCAAGGCTCTTCATGGTCTTCAATTTGGCACGCATTACTTCGGTGTTACCAGCGGCTGCCAAGTCCAGATCAACGCCGCTGCCGCCGGAACCCAGAATCATTCCACTGTTGCTATCGACAATTGCTGCCGCTAGCATGCCATCGACAATCAGTAGTGAATCAATAATAATTTTCATGTTACTCATATTTTTCCCTGACTTTTATAGGTAGTGGCGTTGAACGGAGTAGATACATCACCGCCGGCCGACCAACGCCGGTGATGCATTAAATTGCATCAATGGCTGAGAATTAGCTGCTGGATAAAATTGCTGACGATTTTATCGACCGTCCATATGGTGTGTCCTAGAATGGCGTCCTGGTTGACTACAACGCAGAGCAAAAAAGGGTACTTATGGCCGATCGGGCGAAAAATGATTTTTCCTTTCGGGGTTTCAAGCACCAAACGATCACAGCCATCGAAGTCAACCTCTTTGCCCAGCGAGCGTGCGATGGCGACCAGGGAGCTGGTCATTGCAGAAAGACGGGCGGCACTGTATTTGTGTCCTGGGTCATGGATAGCGATTTCTTGCCCGTCCAAAGTGGTCATGACCATTGTTGAAATGCTGTTTTGAGGCAAGTCAATTTGGCTGAATACATGACGAGCAGCGAAGGCTGCGGAAGCGAGATCGGCTTTCATTTTTTGTGTGTGAATTTATATTGCTGCCAGCAGAGATGAAAAAATATCCAGTGCATCAAGCATTTGTGATCGTTCGCGCACATCTGCTGTAATCATTGGGACGGCGATACCCAGTGCGGTCGTCAGTTGCGACGCAAACCGGTTGCTCACATCGGCGCTGACAGGGCGAGCCAACAGCAGCATGCACGGCATGTCTTCGGAAACGGAATAAACAGTTTGAAGGTATTGCTCCGCCGTGCGGACCGCGTTCGCTTCATTGGCGTCGACCATGACAATCACGCCAATCGCCATGGAGAGCAGCCAACCACGCACGAAATCGAAACGATCCTGTCCCGGGCTGCCGTAGATATGAAGTTGCTCACCGTCGTCTAAATCCACTATCCCAAAATCGGCGCCAACCGTTGTATTCTCCTTGGCAGCAGAGCTGGGATCCATATTGGGAACGTCGCAATCGACCATCAGATCTCCGCACAGAGAACGAATCGCTGTCGTTTTTCCTATGCCATCGGCCCCAGAAGTACCACGCGTAATATGCACACTATTGGGTGTTCTCCATTTCCTGTGTACGGCTCCTGCCCAACCATTGATTGATTTTTTTGACAAACAATCCTACGCCGCGCTCCTTTTGTTCAAGGCAAACCGGCCGCACAGGTTCTGGAGCGATCGGCGTTTTGCCTCCTTCAATCAATATTTCTTTCTTTCTCAGTTCATCAAGAAACGCACATGCTTCACGTTCTGTCAGGGCGCCGTATGTAAGGAGCCAATGCCAGTTGACTGATTGCTTCGTCATTACCGCAAGGATTTTCTGAAAGCGAATAGGGGACAAATCGTCCCTCAGGTCGATCCACCTGGAGATCCGATAAGTTCTTTGAGAGACCAAATCGGTCGTGTCGGGCGACACAATTCTCTCAGCCGTCATGTCCAGTATCCGTAAAGCCGCTCGGTCAAGTGCGTTTATCAGATCCTGCAGACGAAAATCCAGCGGTAGGGTTATGTTGCCTTTACCCGATGGACGGTCTTGGGAGTCAGAGATCCAGATACAAATGCAGTTGGGAGGCAGCGCTTTGTGTGAATTGAAAATGGAATGATCAAGCAATGCCACCGATGCATATTGGATATCGGATGGAATCCAGTGGAATACCGTCTTTTCATTTGCTATCTGCATGAGGAGTTCATAGCGCAAGAACTCTTTTTCAGCGAGATGGCTGACAGAGATGAAGGTGGCCTTACGCATGATGGAGTCGGGATTGATTGCTGGAATTCAGAGCAAGCAAAAGAAAGTTTACTAACAGTGGATGCGGCATGAGCCCCCCTAAAAATGAGCCAGATCGTTACTCTCTTTATCTGCCGCATAACTGGTGTGTGCGACATCGCCTTTGAGCACTTGCTAGCGGCAAGGATAGGCAATAAGTAGGGGCGGGAATATCAGGGAATCTTGATATTCGTGTGGGATTTGCGAAATGACTTGTAAGGAATTCCCTATGCCGCTCGGGAAACCTGATCGACATGGCGCTTGATCCGGTCTGACGATTGCTGCGATTGGCATCGGATGAATATTTTCAGGATTGGAGGAAATGCCTACCCAAAATTCAGGATTTCCCGATTGGAATTTTCTTTTGCGTTGCTCATCATTCACCCGGGAAAACGGTCATTGATAACGAAATCAAAAGGATGCAGGGCAGGGGAGGGATTTCGTTCTGCCGCGAACGCACGCAAGAGGATTCGAGACGGAACGATTTTTTTCAGGTCGCCGGCATTGCCAAGCGCATCTGCGGCGGTAAATACCATCAACAGGAAAATTGTTTTTATTGACGGAGCAGATGAGATGACACAGAGAATTTTGGATGACGGTCCATTATTGCTGGCGCAAATGCTGCGCTCTTTCAATTTGGACGAAACCACCAGCGCTGCACGATTTATAGAGAGTTTGACTTTCGACGAAATTTTTCGTGAAGAGTGGGAAAGCATTTTCGGCAACCAGCAACAATTGCAATTTTATAACCGAATTTCTGCCGATATTTCCGACGCCATGAAAAACCATAACGACCTGGAAAATTCTGTGCAAGAGAAAGCTGGCCAGTTGCTTGATGAGGTCCGAGCGCACTACGAACAGCTTTGCAAATATCTGGCCGGTAACGGCTAGACAGAGAATTGATTCACCTTCGATTAATTGTAGTTAATCCCCTCGGTAGGTCCTTTTAAAACTCAGTGAAAAGTATTTCAAATGAAAGATATAAATCTGGATCAACTTGCTTTCGTTCCCGAAATTAAGCGGCGAGAAATATTGAAATCAATGCTGGCAATGTCGGTAATGGGGGTGGGCACAATTTTACAAGGCTGCGGCGGCGGAACCATGAATTCCTCCGACGCCAGCGGAACAGCACCTGCAGGCGGTACAACGCCCCAGGTGGAACAGCGCCTCCAGGCGGTACAGCTCCCTCAGGTGGAACAACACCCCCGCCGCCAGCGGCCATGGCCATATCAAGTTTTTCAATCCCAATTTTGCCCGATACGCAATTTTATCCGCGGTATGCGTCTGAGAAAATGGGGGAGCTATATCAGAAGCTCTATACGGCAATTAATCCGCTTTACAACAATCCGTTTAAAACTCAGACGCAGTGGATTGCTGCACATGGTGCTGATCTAAAAATACCGTTCACGATTCATCTCGGAGACGTGGTAGATCAGTCTTGGTACTACACGGCAGAAGGCTCGTCGCCGTGGACAAGCAGTACAAACCTGGTGGCAAATGGGCAATTGAATAGCGACCAGATTAATAAGGAGTGGGAGCTGGCAAGCCAAGCCATGCAAGTCCTGGAAGTGGCGGAGTGCCCCTATTCGATATGCGCTGGCAATCACGACGTTGGTGCGATTGGTCATGACATGCAATGGGGGCCGGATTGGGGAATTGGCGTTACGGGTTTTAACAATGATGATGGTTATCAGGACGGAGGTAACCATCGATCCGGTATCTTCCAACCGTATCTGCAAGTGTTCCCGACGGAACGAGCCAAGCAGCAAGCCACATTCGGCGGCAGGCATTCGTCCGGATTCCATGAGTATCATGTTTTCACCGCAGAAGGTAACAAATTCCTCGTGCTCTCCCTATCTTGGAGGGCCTCCGACGATGCTCTCGCATGGGCAAACCAGGTAATTGCGAGCAACAGCACGATCCCGGTTATCCTGGTAAATCATCAACTGATGGGCATTGGCAGCGATGGCACTACCGCGGCCGACACCGCCTACTCAAACTATTTGTGGGAAAAGCTCATAAAAAACAACGACCAGATTTTTATGGCCGTTAGCGGGCATTATCACGGGTCGTGCACGAAAATCAAACAGAACGCCTTTGGCAACGACGTCATTTTAATGGTCGTGGATTATCAGATGGCGTATATGGGCGGAAACGGATTGATGCGGCTGTATGATTTTGATCTAACTAATAACAAAATAACGGCCAGCTCATTTTCCCCATGGGTTCCCGTCAAGCCATCGAGCACACTCAATCAGTTTGATGTGGCGTGGCTAACGGACTCCAATCAAAGTTTTTCGCTGGATTTTCAATTTGCAAAGAGGTTTTCATCTTTCAACAAAAATTTCATCACCCCGGTTGGTACGTCAACCCAGGCGTTGACAGATATAGCGAAGTCCTTGATTCTTACCAACTATATCCAAGCACCGCAAAAAGCTGTTGTACTGCCGACCGGCAGCGATGATTATCCAAAGGTGGCCAATACGCTCGCGCATTGGCGATTTTTCAACAACGCGGCATCCGAGGGCGATGCTTTCCCATATCAAGCGGGCCAGCAAATCAAGGATGCGTCAACGGCTGGCACCAACCCAATTTCCCTGCACATCGAACTGGGCATGCCGGGAGATCTGATCTGGTCGAAGGATCACCATCCATTGTCGGCAGCCCCAGGAAGCCTGCGTTTCCTCAACTCTACGGGCACGAGAGCTTCGTACTTCACAACCGATCCGAACTCTTCGCTGAATACCGAACCGTTCTCGAATGGATATACAGTCGAAGCATTCATCAAGATTGATCCCGGCTTCGACGCTAATGTCAATGGATGGATGGGCATCCTGTATCGTCTCGGCCCCCGCTCAGAACTCGCAGGTTTTGCTTCGGACGACGGTGATTGTTGTCTGATGTTCGCTTTGTCGAATTTGATGGAGATTCAGTGGGAAATCGTGCCGACCAACCAAAACACAAACTTGACATGTTGGTCCGGCAGCATCTCTGCTGGGCAATGGCTTCATATCGCCATCGTCAACAATCCGAGTGACTCGTATTCCACCACCATGTACGTCGAAGGGGCACCGGTCCTCCGAAACAACTCAGGGATGAACGGAATTCGCTACGTCAAACCTGCAGATCAGATGGCGATAGGCTGCGGCCAATGGGCGGGCGGTATGTCTACCGGATTCTTAGGTAGCTTAGGTGAAATCCGTATTGTTGGCGTCCCGTTGACTTCGGATAAATGGCTTACTGCGCGGGCTAACTAAGGTTGTCGTGATGAACTGTCTGCGGCGGCATTGGACGTTAACCATCTAGGACACACCAATAATCTCATGCATGAATCGGCGTCATTCAATACCGACGCCGATCGTCATTTTCAGCGTACTTTTTTTTGTGCAATCTCAGCGCACGTTGTTTATTTGCAATTCTTAAATGTAAAATATTGTCACATGGTGTCGCGTATTGTTATTTTTAAATGTAATCCTGAGACAATAAATTCGTTAACTCGAAGTTTGATTTGCCCATATATACCGTGGATTTTCGAAATTCAAATGTTAAATAACATCTTAAATTGTTAATTTGAAATGTAATCCGCAATCATGAAATGCCTAACTTTCAAATGATATTGAAAATGACCCACCCCATTCACTACCGCCTAATTCTTTCTGCCGCATCCTCCTTTGCGCTGATACCTGCGCTAAATCTGGTGCCAGGAACAGCCTACGCAGCCTGCAACACTTCAGGGAAAATTACAGCCTGCGATACCGGGGCGCCCAATCCGTGGACCTCGACAGTGGGGACCGGTAATGTTGCTAGCGAGGATGGTCGAACCGTCACCGTTGGAACGGGCAGCCAACTAGCGGTGGGCGATGCGAATGCTATCAGTCTGCGCGACAACGCGAACGTGACGGTCCAGAATGGCGGTACAGTGAGTTCTGCTGCGGCCAACAATAATGGGCTATACAACACCGGCGCCAATACGATCGAATTCCGCAACAACGGCACATTGACAGTTAATCAGGGAGGGCAGGTCCTCGCGACCGGCTTCCAAGGCAGTGCAGAAGCAGTCAATCCACAAGGCAGCGGCAATCTCATCGTCAACAATGGCACGATCAAGTCAAATAACACCGCTGCCATCTGGTTTCAGAATACAAGTGGCCTGAATACGATCATCAATAATGCAACGGGGATCATTCAGGCGCCAGGCAATGTGATCGGTGCGTCCGGGAACGGCGCGGTCGACTTCACCAACAAGGGGCAAATCATCGGCAACCTTGTTTTTTCAGGCGGCAATGATACCTTACGGCTCTATACCGGGTCAGTGATTACTGGAAATTTTGATGGCGGCAAAGGCAACAACACCATCTTCCTGAGCGGTACCGGCAGTTCTTCTCTGCCCGGCAATATGACCAATTTCTCATCGCTCATCAAGAACGACTCAGGGACCTGGACGCTGACTGGCACCGTTACCGGCGTCACCTTTGCTGAGGTTCAGCAAGGTACGTTGGCATTAACCGGCAACAATAGCGGATATACAGGTCAGGTGCTTGTCGATGCAGCAGGCACGCTTGAAGCGCGTGCGCAAAGCTTGCCACCTAGTGTCGTGGATAACGGACTGGTACGTTTCGTGCAGCCTGACAACGGGACTTATACTGGTTTCATCTCAGGCACCGGCGCGGTCGAAAAGACTCAGGGCGGCACGTTAGTGCTAGCGCCGACAGCTGCCGGCGGCAATACTTATTCCGGCGGCACCACGCTCACCGGCGGCACCGTTGCTGTGGGCGTTGACAACGCGCTTGGAGCTAACACCGGTGGGCTGACATTCAACGGCGGGACGCTTCAGCTTTTGCAGAGTTTTGATCTCTCCAATACGCGTGCGGTAACCATCAATGCGCCCGGCGGCACCATCGACACGCAAGGATTTACATCCACACTGACGCAAGGCATGACTGGTTCGGGCAGCTTCAACAAGGCGGGAACAGGCACTCTGACGCTTGCAGGGAGTAATACTTATAGTGGTGGTACGACGATTTCGGCAGGCACGCTGCAGCTGGGCAACGGTGGTTCGACTGGTAGCATCGTCGGCGATGTTGCCAATAACGGCTCTCTTGTCTTTAACCGTTCCGACACGTTGCTGTTTCCCGGGACGATCTCAGGCACAGGATCGGTCAATCAGGCCGGCAGCGGCGCCACGGTGTTAACCGGGAATAACTCCTATGGTGGAGGAACCAGTATTTCCGCCGGTACACTGCAACTTGGCAATGCTGGCACAACGGGCAGCATCGTCGGCGATGTAGTCAACAACGGTACACTGGTCTTCAACCGTTCAGACGACGTGACGTTCGCTGGCGCAATTTCCGGGACCGGCTCGGTTACGCAAGCTGGTGCCGGTATGACAGTGCTGAACACGAACAATCCATATACTGGAGGAACGAACGTCGCCGCCGGAATACTTGCGGTGGGCGACGCGTCGCACGCTGCGGCAACATTGTCTGGTGGTGGAAATACGATCGTCGCCTCAGGTGCAATGCTCGGCGGGTATGGCAGCGTCACCGGTTCCGTGAACAACAATGGCACAATTGCAGTGGCCAATGCTGTGCCACAGTTCGCAGGTTCAGGTAAGGGCAATTTTACGATCAACGGACCATTGACCAATGCTGGCCTGGTGCAAATCGGCGGCCAAGGGATAGGCAACCGACTCAACGTTGTCGGCAACTATGTCGGCCAAAATGGCAGCATCTCTCTGAACACCTTCCTCGCAGGCGATGGAGCGGCGTCTGACCGGTTAGTCATCAATGGTGGTACCGCCAGCGGATCATCTAGCTTGCGTATCACGAATGTCGGCGGTCCTGGCGCGGCCATCGTCGCCGACGGCATTGAAGTAGTGCAGGCCGTGAATGGCGCGACGACTACCGCAAGCGCGTTTGCACTGGCAGGACCGGTTAAGGCCGGGGCGTATTCCTACTATCTTGCCAAAGGCGGCGTGACCAGCGGCACATCTGAAAACTGGTATCTGCGAAACACTGTAACGTCAACTCCGCCCATAGTTGAGCCTCCGGCTGAGATACCTCCGGCCGTCCCACCAACTACGCCGTCGACTGGCCCCGAAACAACACCGTTGTATCGTCCCGAGGTGCCTATCTATGCGGAAGTTCCCAGCGTCGCCCGACAACTTAATATCCAGCAACTCGATAATTTCCATGATAGGCAGGGTGAGCAATCGTTGTTGATCGAGAACGGGGAACTGCCGGCAGCTTGGGGGCGTGTCTGGGGCAGCCATACCAAGCAACGTCAAGATGGAACTGTCTCACCCCAGTTTGACGGGTCAATGACGGGAATGCAGGTAGGTCATGACCTCTATGCGGACACCAGCGCTAGCGGCCAACGTAACCATTACGGTCTGTTTGTCGGTTTTGCGCATGCCACCGGGAACGTCAACGGCTTTGCGTTGGCAGTGCAGAATCTTGATGTCGGCAATGTTGCAATTGACGCATATAGTCTTGGCGGCTACTGGACTCACATCGGCCCAAGTGGCTGGTACACGGACGCGGTCCTGATGGGAAGTTCACTGTCTGCGGACCCGCGTTCACATGACGGCGTAGGTGCACACACGCACGGCAGCGCGCTCCTCGGATCGGTCGAGGGCGGCCTGCCAATTTCACTCGGTGCGGGTGTGACTATTGAGCCTCAAGCGCAGGTAATCTGGCAAAACCTAGCGTTCAATGACTTGAATGATGGTGTTTCGACTGTGAGCTTTAACAACGGCAACACCTTCCTCGCTCGGCTCGGAGTACGATTACAAAGTCGTTTTGAAACGTCGACGACGGTTTGGCAACCGTATCTGCGGCTGAACCTGCTGCGCAGTTCCGGCTCCCACGACACCACGACTTTTGATGGCACCACAGTGATCTCGAACGGTACGCATCAGACAGCGGGCCAGCTAAACGCTGGTCTGGTCGCAACAATCAATAAGTCGACCAGTGTATTCGTGACGGCAACCTACACCACCAACCTGGGAGGAGCACAGCAGCGCACGGCGATGGCGGATGCAGGCATGCGGTGGAGTTGGTAAGCTGGCGGCAATGCCTTGTGAGTCATCGCTCGCGCTCAATTGGATCGGTGGGGTCGGTGGGCGTTTGCGCGCTGAATTGGCCCACTCCATTTGGGCTCCTTCCATTGTCTGGCGAATGCAGTGCCCCAATCGAACGCCCCGCAGTAGCGTCACTCCTTTATTGACCATGGTTTCGTCAAATCCAGGCCAAGCGCCTCCGCAAATTTCGGCAATTGCGCTGCATCTTTTCCAGCGGGCAGTTCACGTAATGCAGCAAACGCAATCCATTTCGCGTCGACCTCGAAAAAGTCGCGCAGGTTCGCGCGCGTATCGCTGCGCCCAAAGCCGTCCGTGCCCAGGGTGACGTAGCGAGCGGGCACGTAAGCGCGGATGCTTTCGGGAATGCTGCGTACATAATCGCTGGCGGCGATGACTGGTGCGTCGCTGCGCCAGAGTTGCTGCGTGATGTAGGCGTCCGGAGACGAACTGGACAGGCGCTGCAGCCGTTCGGCCGCGACGCCGTCGCGCGCCAGTTCCGTATAACTGGTGACACTCCAGACTTCGGCGTTGATACCGAATTTTTCCCGCAACAAAGCCGCCGCGCCGATCGCTTCCTTCAGGATCGGACCGGCTGCGAGTAAGCGGACATCGGCATTATCTTGTGGAAGCAGACAGTACATGCCGCGCTTGATGCCGTCTTCGACACCCGCCGGCATGCTAGGTTGCGCCTCATTTTCATTGGTTACAGTGATGTAATAGAAGATATCTTCATTGTTGCCGAGCATGCGGCGCATGCCGTCCTGTACGATCACCGCCAACTCATAGGCATAGGCCGGGTCATAGGAAACGCAGTTCGGCACCGTAGCTGCAACCAGATGGCTGGAGCCATCCTGATGCTGCAAGCCTTCGCCCGCCAGGGTGGTGCGTCCGGAGGTGGCGCCGATGAGGAAGCCACGCGCCCGCTGGTCCGCTGCGGCCCAGATCAGATCGCCGATACGCTGGAAACCGAACATCGAGTAGTAAATATAGAAAGGCAACATCGGCAAGCCATGTACCGAATAGCTGGTCGCAGCAGCGGTCCAGGAAGAAATGGCGCCAGCTTCCGAGATACCTTCTTCCAGGATCTGGCCATCCTTGGCTTCCCGGTAAGACAGAATAGAGCCTATGTCTTCAGGCTCATACAGCTGGCCTTGCGACGAATAGATGCCGACCTGTTTGAACAGATTTGCCATGCCGAAAGTGCGGGCTTCGTCGGCCACTATCGGCACGATGTGCTTGCCGATACCGTCGTCTTTCAGCAGGGTGCCCAGCATGCGTACCAATGCCATCGTGGTCGACATTTCCTTGCCATCGGCATCCAGTGAAAATTTCGCGTAAGACGCCATCTCCGGCACCGCAATCCTTGTTTGCGATACGCTGCGTCGAGGTATAAAACCACCCAATGACGCACGTCGTTGCAACAGATGGCGCATCTCGGGACTGCCATCTGCCGGCTTGTAGAATGCCAGCGCTTCGCAGTCCGCATCGGAAATCGGCAGGCGGAAGCGGTCACGGAACTCAATTAAGGTGCCTGCGTCGAGTTTTTTCTGTTGGTGGGTGGCCATCTTGCCTTGTCCGGCAGCGCCCATGCCAAAGCCTTTTTTGGTTTGCGCGAGTATCACCGTCGGCTGGCCGCGATGATTTGCGGCGGAGAGATATGCAGCATGGATCTTCTTCATGTCGTGTCCGCCGCGATGCAGGCGGTCGATCTCGTCGTCGGTCAGCGTCGCGCCGATTGCCTGCAACGCAGGATTTTGTCCAAAGAAGCGGGCGCGATTGAAGGCGCCATCGTTGGCGGCGAAGGTTTGCAACTGGCCGTCTACCGTCTGGTTAAGCGCATTGAGCAGGTCGCCTGACTGGTCGCGCGCGAACAGCGGATCCAGTCCGAACCCCAAAGCAGCTTGATGACATTCCAGCCGCAGCCGGCAAATATGGTTTCCAGCTCATCGACAATATGGCCGTTGCCGCGCACCGGGCCATCGAGCCGTTGCAAATTGCAATTGACCACGAACACCAGGTTGTCCAGCGTTTCGCGCGATGCCAGGCTGAGCGCCGCCAGCGATTCCGGTTCGTCCATCTCGCCGTCGCCGAATACGCCCCAGACCTTGCGCTCCTGCGGCGCCAGCAAGCCGCGGTGTTCCATATAGCGCATGAAGCGTGCTTGGTAGATGGCGCTGATCGGTCCGAGTCCCATCGAGCCGGTAGGGAACTGCCAGAAATTTTCCATCAACCACGGGTGCGGATACGAAGACAGGCCCCGCGCGCCATGTTTTTTCGCTTCGATTTCCTGTCGGTAGAACGACAGTTCCTTTTCCGTCAACGTGCCTTCCAGGAAGGCGCGTGCATAAATGCCGGGTGCCGAATGCGCCTGGAAATAGACCAGGTCGCCGCCAAAAGAGTCCGTGCGCGCACGGAAAAAATGGTTGAAGCCGACTTCGAACAGATCGGCGGCAGAAGCGTAACTGGCGATATGGCCGCCCAGCTCACCATAGGCGCGGTTGGCGCGCACCACCATCGCCAGCGCGTTCCAGCGCATCAGGCTGGCTAGGCGCTGTTCGATCGACAGTGCGTCGGCGCCACCCGGAAACGGCGGTTCATCCTCGACACGAATCGTGTTGGCATAGGGCGTATTGCGCGCATCGCGCCATTTGACTCCCCACGTCTGGGCAGCTGCACTAAGCCTCGACAACAGGTAACGCGCGCGTTCAGGACCGGAGGCCTGGATGGTCGCCTGCAGCGCAGCTAGCCACTCTTCGGTTTCCTGCGCATCACTGTCGAATGGATTATTCAGAGTGTTGACGGATGACATTTCCATGGTCCTCGTTCCTCGTGATTGGGCTTTAGGGCCTGCTAATATTTAATTTGGGAGATGCGTTCAAGCCGAACCGTGCAGTTGTAACGGTGTTGCAGGGAATTCGTGCAGCAGCGCTGAAAGCCAGAGTAACGATACACCCATGCGGGCGGGTATGTGCCCTGCAAGGATTTGGCGCAGCTGGCGCGGTAGAACAACCATCGAGGTCGGAATTGGCAATTGTTTGAGCGGTATTTGAAAGGATGTCTTGCAGTGCCTACGGTACGCTTTGCGGATACCCGCGCGGCGTACCGAAGATTCAACCCGATCAACCGTTGCGGAACAGGAAGCTATAAGCGTTCAGCGCGGGCACTCCGCCCAAGTGGGCATACAGTACCTTGGAACCTGCGGGAAACTCACCCAGCCGCACTTTTTCGATCATTCCGTGCATCGATTTGCCCTCGTAGACAGGATCGGTCAGCATGCCTTCCGTACGGGCGCACAGACGGATGGCTTCCAGCGTGCCGTCGTTCGGCAAACCGTATTCGGGGCCGCCGAAACGGGTATCGAGCACCACATCCTTGGCGGTGATGTCGCGCCCAAGTTCGACCAGCCCGGCGGTGTTTTTTGCGATCCGCAGAATCTGTTCGAAGGTCTGCTGCGGCTTGGCTGAAGCATCGATGCCGATCACGCGGTCGGCGCGGCCGTCGGCGGCAAAACCCACCAGCATGCCGGCTTGCGTGCTGCCGGTTACCGAACAAGTAACGATGTAGTCGAATTTGAAGCCCAGCTCGGCTTCCTGTTGCCCTACTTCTTCAGCAAAGCCGACGAATCCAAGGCCGCCGCGTGGATGCTCGGAACAGCCGGCGGGGATAGGGAAGGGCTTGCCGCCGGCCTTGCGCACATCTTCCATCGCCTGTTCCCAGCTTTGCCGGATGCCGATATCAAAGCCGGCGCTGTCCAGCCGCACATCGGCGCCCATGATGCGCGACATCTCGATATTGCCGACCCGGTCGTACACGGCATCCGAATAGTTGACCCAGTTTTCCTGCACCAATACGCATTTGAGACCCAGATGCGCAGCCACTGCAGCAACCTGACGCGTTTGATTCGACTGTATGCCACCGATCGAAACCAGGGTGTCGTAGCCGCCTTCCAGCGCTTCAGGGATCAGGTACTCAAGCTTGCGGGTCTTGTTGCCGCCGAATGCCAGGCCGCTGTTGCAGTCTTCGCGTTTGGCGTAAAGCTCGACCTTGCCGCCAAGATGGGCGCTTAGCCGTTTCAGCGGTTGGATTGGTGTCGGTCCGAAAGTAAGCTGGTGACGTGGAAATTTTTTCAAGTTCATGGGAACAGCTCCTTGGGTTGGGGTGGGAGTAGGTATCCACGCATCAAAGCTGGCGAAGAAAACAGGCATGCTGAAATCCAGCTTTCATTGATGTTGAGATCAATTCCATATTAGAATCAATCGCAAGAAACATGGTTGCAAGTTTCTTCAATTAATCGGCTTTAAAATATGAGAATTCCGGATATATCCATGTTTTATTTTGAATAAACACACATGAAAGCAATAAAATTGCGCTCAACGCCGTTGCCCGCCGATGCCGCCGGCGAAACCATGGATCGCACCGATCGGGCGATTCTCAGGGCGCTGCAGCGCGACGCCTCGGTGTCGAATGTTGCGTTGGCGGCCAAGGTGAATCTGAGTGCTCCGGCGTGTCTGCGAAGAGTCGAGCGGCTCAAGGAATTGGGGCTGATCAAAGGGATAGTGGCGCTGCTTGATCCACGTGCCCTGGATGCCGGCACCTTGGTGATGATCGGTGTGGTGCTGGACAGGTCGACACCAGAGTCGTTTGCCGATTTCGAGCGGGCGGCGCAAAAAGTGTCTGGCTGCCTCGAATGTCATGTGGTGACAGGCGAGTTTGATTACTTCATGCTACTGCGAACCAAAGATAATGACAGCTACAACCGCCTCCATGCAGAGCAGTTGCTGTACTTGCCGGGTGTGCGGCAAATCCGCACATTCATGGTGCTCAAACAGGTTCTCTCAACCACCCAGTTGCCGATCTAGCATACGATTGCGCGCGTCAGATCGATTGCTATCGACTTACTGTGACCTCAGATGATTCAACAGATAGTCCAGAAACGTTTCCACAACGCGCGGCAGGGTGCGCCCGATCAAGGTTTGTACTTCGACCTGGCGCCCATCCAGCCCTCGATCGCGAATCGGCAGCATGAGCATTTTTCCCTCTGCGACCCGGTCCCGCACCGAGACTTCGCCGGAGATGGAGACGCCGCCGCTGTGCATCACAAAATTGTACAAGGCCTCAACATAGTTACTGGTCAACACCGGCTCGAACAGCAATTGCTGGCGGTTACACGCAAGATCGAACAGCTGGCGCAAGGTGGTGTTTGGTTCCGGCAGCGCGATCGGATAGGCAGCCAATTGCGATAAAGACACCTGTTTGAATTGGCTCAGCGGATGGTCTTTGCGCATGATCGCCATGACCGGCGCGGGCTGCTGGTGCACGACCTTGATATTCGGCTCGGGGATGCGGCTGAAGGTGAGGCCGATATCCGCATTGCCTTCGCGCACCTGGCGCGAGACGCTGGCTGGCGGCCCCACATACAACTGGAATACGATCGCCGGATATTTTTTCTGGAAATCCGAGATCAGGCGCGGCAGGAAATCAATGGCGAAACCTTCCGTGCTGGCGATCCTGATCCTGCCACTCTTCAAGCCCTTGAGCGACAACAGATCGGCCACCACCCGGTCGGCTTCCAGCGCCGATTTGAGCGCATGCGCGGCCAATACTTCGCCGCCCGCGCTGAGCACCATGCCGCGCGGGCGGCGCTCGAACAACACGGTATCCAGAATCTGTTCCAGGCCGGTGATCTGCCGACTGATCGCCGAGCTGGCGACGTTCAGGCGCTGCGAGGCTTCGCTGATCGAGCCGCAACGAACGACTTCGAGAAAATAACGCAATGATGTTTCCTGCAATTGATGCGATTTCATGGAAATGGCCTCGTCTTCAATTTTTCTTACGTTCGGTGGCAGTTTTCTGCGTTCTGTTTTCAGCAACGCAGAGTTAGAAATTTGATAGTTGTTGCAAACTGTATTGTGACCTAGTATCAATTCCAAGCCACGGTTTTCCCAGAAAATTTCTCGAAAAGGACGTTTGTGATGAAAATTTCCACTGCCTGGATGCGCTGTATCTTGTTCGCCGCCGGTGCTGCCGTTGCTACATCGGCACTGGCCAGCAAGGCCAACGATACGCTGATCTATGCGTCCGACAGCGAGGTTGAGAATATCGGCCCTTATCACAACAACTTGCGCGAGGGAGTCATCATTGCGCACCTGGCCTGGGATACATTGGTATATCGCGATCCAAAAATCAACGAGTACAAACCGCAGCTGGCGACTTCCTGGAAATGGGAGTCACCGACTGCGCTGGTGCTGGATTTGCGCCAGGGCGTCACATTCCATAACGGCGACAAATTCACCGCTGACGACGTGGTGTTCACCTTCAACTACGTGGCTTCTCCCGAATCCAAGGTGGTTACGCGCCAGAATACCGACTGGATCAAGAGCGCTGAAAAGCTCGGCGAGTACAAGGTGCGAATCAACCTGAAGCAGCCATTCCCGGCTGCGCTGGAATACTTGTCCGGGCCGACACCGATCTATCCTGCGGCTTATTTCAAAAAGGTTGGCGTAGAAGGATTCAGCAAGGCGCCTATCGGCACCGGTCCTTACCGCATTACCAGTGTCACGCCAGGGCAGGGGGTCACGCTGGTGAGGAACAGCGCTTACTTCAAGGACAGTCCGCTCGGCCAGCCGAAGATAGGCACTCTGAAATTCGTTGTGATACCCGATCCGGAAACCCGGGTTGCGCAACTGATGACCGGTGCCATCGACTGGATCTGGCGGGTTCCGGCCGACCAGGCGGATGCCATGCGTAGCATGCCTAATATCACGGTGCAGAGTGGCGAGACCATGCGCATCGGTTTCCTGACCATGGACAGCACCGGCAGCTCAGCAGCCAACTCACCGTTCAAGGACGTCCGTGTACGGCAGGCCGTAAATTATGCCGTCAACCGCAACGGCTTGGCCGGCAGTCTGGTGCGCGGCGGCAGCCAGCCGGTGTATGCAGCCTGTTTCCGTGCTCAATTCGGATGCGAAACCAAGACGGTCGTCAAATATGAATACAATCCGGCGAAGGCCAAGGCACTGCTGGCCGAAGCCGGCTATCCGAAAGGATTCGACACCGATATCTATGCCTATCGCGAACGGGAATATGCGGAAGCCCTGATCGGCGATTTGCACAAGATCGGCATCAATGCTCGCTTGCATTACATGAAATTTGCCGCGTTGCAAACCGAATATCGCGCCGGAAAAACGCCGATGACCTTTCAAGCGTGGGGCTCGTTTTCAGTGAACGACACGTCCGCCTTCACCGGCGTCTGGTTCAAGGGCGGTGCTGACGATGTAAGCAAGGACGCGCAAGTGAAAACCTGGCTGGAAACAGCCGATTCCTCGCTCGATGCCGCGGTGCGCAAGGAAAACTACAGCAAAGCATTACAACGCATTTCACAGCAGGCGCTGGCGGCCCCGCTGTTTTCGTATTCCACCAATTATGCCTACACTTCGGCGCTGAAATTCCAGGGTTACCCGGATGAATTGCCGCGCTTCTACGAGGCCAGCTGGAAATAGTTCGCCGTCCGATACGAGTCATTTATTTGAGATCGAGATCGACGTCGGGGTCGACTCAAGCCATCTCACACCAGCCAGGGGCAGCCATCACCATGTTGATCTACATCCTTCGTCGCCTAATGATCGCGTTGAGTGTCGCCATCACCGTTTCGGTGGTCAGCTTCATGCTGCTGCATCTATCCGGTGATCTGGCCACCGCCATCGCCGGGCCGGAAGCCAGCGCGGCGCAGGTGGAGGCGATACGCACGCAGTACGGCCTGGACCGGCCGCTCACGGGGCAATTTGCCGACTGGCTGTGGAATGCGGTGCGGCTGGATTTCGGACGGTCCTACTATTTCCAGAGTTCCGTGATGGATCTGGTTGCGGAGCGTTTGCCGGTCACCCTCAAGCTCGGCGGAATTGCGCTGCTGCTAGCGGTATTCGTGGCGATCCCGTTGGGCGTGCTGGCGGCGATTTTTCGCGATACCTGGCTGGATCGGTTGGCGTTGCTGATTGCGGTGATCGGCCAGGCCATGCCCAGTTTCTGGTTCGGCCTGACCTTGATCGTGATCTTTGCGGTCGGCTTGCATTGGCTGCCGGTGGCGGGCAATACCACCTGGCAGCATTTCGTGTTGCCTGCTGTCGCGCTGGGGTATTACGCGACGCCGGCGATGATGCGGCTGACGCGCGCCGGCATGCTCGACGTGCTGGAGTCGGATTACATACGCACCGCCAGGGCCAAAGGTCTGAGCAAGACCCGCGTGATTCTCAAGCATGCGCTGCGCAATGCGGTGATTCCAGTGGTGGCCCTGGCGGCGGTGGAAATGGGCTTCATGTTGGGAGGCTCGGTGGTGATCGAATCGGTGTACTCGTTGCAAGGCCTGGGCCAACTGGCTTGGGATGCGATCTCCCGCAACGATTATCCCGTGGTGCAAGCTGTGGTGCTGATCATCGCGGTGTTCTATATCGCACTGACTTTCCTGGCCGACGTCATCAACGCCATGCTCGATCCACGCATCCGCACTCGCTAAGGGAATCTTATGTCGTCTCCGTTATTGTCTTCATTGACCGCGGCTGCAATGCCATCCTCTGTCGCTTTGCAGACCACGCGGGCACCGACCCTGATGTGGCGTCGTAAATTGCGCAGAATCCTTGGACACCATGGCTTGACGCTGGGTGCGACGGTGCTTGTCCTGATCGTGTTGATAGCGCTGTTTGCGCCCTGGATAGCGCCGCACGATCCTTATAGCCAGGACGTCACGCAACGCCTGATTCCGCCGGTGTGGCATGCCAATGGCAGCTGGGCGCATGCGCTCGGGACTGACAAGCTAGGGCGCGATTACCTGAGCCGCTTGATATTCGGCGCCCGGGTGTCGCTGTTGATCGGCTTTTCGGCAGCGCTGATTTCGGGCTTGATAGGAACCACGCTAGGCGTGCTAGCCGGTTATTTTGGCGGCCGGGTCGATGCCGTGATCAGCTATATCATCACGACCCGGCTGGCCATGCCGGTGGTGCTGGTGGCGCTAGCGATGGCGTCGCTGGTCGGCGGTTCGCTCAAAGTGGTTATCGTACTGTTGGGCCTGCTGCTGTGGGACCGCTTCGCGGTGGTCACCCGTTCCGCCACCCAGCAATTGCGCAATGCCGAATTTATCGCGTCGGCTCAGGTGCTGGGCGCATCGACGCCTTACATCCTGCTGCGCGAGATACTGCCCAACATCATGAGCGCGCTGATCGTGGTGGCGACGCTGGAAATGGCGCACGCGATCCTGCTGGAAGCGACGCTGTCGTTTCTCGGCCTTGGCGTGCAGCCACCGACTCCTTCATGGGGCCTGATGGTGGCTGAGGGCAAGGCTTACATGTTTTTCCAGCCCTGGGTAATCCTGATCCCGGGCATCGCGCTGATATTGCTGGTATTGGCAATCAACCTGGTCGGCGATGGCCTGCGCGACATGAACGCGCCCGATGGCCGCAATTGAATCGGCATCCTTAATGAACATGAGAACGTGATCGCGACAAGGAGTCCGGTATGGATATATTGCTTGATGTAAAAGACTTACGGGTGGATTTACCGACTGAGCATGGCTTGTTGCATGCGGTGCGCGGTATCGATTTCCAGGTCAGGCGCGGCGAGATGCTGTGCCTGGTCGGCGAGTCGGGATGCGGTAAATCGATGACATCGCTGGCGTTGATGGGCTTGTTGCCGCGCAGGGCGCAACGCAGCGCCGCTCATATCCGCTTCGACGGCATTGATTTGCAGCAGTTGCCGGAACGCAAGATGGCGGATCTGCGTGGCCAGCGCATGGCCATGATTTTCCAGGATCCGATGACTTCGCTCAATCCTTCTTATACGCTGGGCAATCAATTGTGTGAAGCCTTGCTTCAGCATCGTCACGTCTCTTACACGGAAGCCCGTGATCGGGCGATCTACCTGTTACATCGCACCGGAATCAAGAATGCCGAAGACCGTATGCGGCAGTATCCGCATCAGTTGTCAGGCGGCTTACGCCAACGGGTGATGATTGCGATGGCGCTGATGTGCGAACCGGATCTGATCATTGCCGACGAACCGACTACCGCGCTGGATGTCACGATACAGGCGCAGATCCTGCGGATGATAAGAGAATTGCAACAGGAATTCGGCAGCGCGGTGGTTTTCATCACACATGATCTGGGCGTGGTGGCGCGTATCGCCGATCGGGTTGCGGTCATGTATGCCGGCGAGATAGTCGAAACGGCGCCGGTGGTGCAATTGTTCGCCCATCCCAGCCATCCTTACACGCGTGGCTTGCTCAACTGTATTCCGGTGCGCGGCAAGACGCCACCGGGTAGTCGCCTCGCGGCGATACCCGGCGTGGTGCCGAGCCTGGTCGGGCAAGTGCAGGGATGCGCGTTTCGCAATCGTTGTCCGCAGGCCCACGATGCCTGTGAGGAGATACCGCCGAATGTCGTCATCGATGGAGGGCACTATGCGCGTTGCAACAATGTTCATCTGCATGGTGCGGAGGTGGCGGCATGAATAAGATTGCTGAAGATCGGATCGCTGAAGAACAAGGTAGCAACGACATTGCGCTGGAATTGTGTGCGCTAAGCCGGACGTTCAAACTCAAGCGCGGTTTTTTTCAGGCTGAGGGTGAAATCAAAGCCGTCAACAATGTCTCGCTGCGCCTGTATCGCGGCGAGACGCTGGGACTAGTTGGTGAATCCGGCTGCGGCAAGAGTACGCTGGCTAAAATGTTGCTGGGTCTGCTGGAACCGAGTTCCGGGAATGTGCTGGTCAATGGCAAGGAAATCGATCCGACACAACGGATGGCCGCGGCGCGCCACATCCAGCCGATATTCCAGGACCCGTATTCGTCGCTGAATCCACGCAAAACTGTATCGCAAATCGTCGGCCTCCCGCTCAAGTTGCATGGCATTGGCAACGCCGCCGAGCAACGCAGCAAACTGCGCGAAATGCTGGATCTGGTCGGCATGCCGGAACGTACCCATCATCAATACCCGAATCAATTATCTGGCGGACAGCGTCAGCGCGTGGCGATCGCTCGCGCGTTGATTCTGCGGCCCGACATTCTTATCTGCGACGAGCCGACGTCGGCGCTCGATGTATCGGTGCAAGCGCAGATATTGAACCTGCTGCTCGATCTGAAGCGGGAATTCGGCCTGACCTATCTCTTCATCAGTCACGATCTAGGCGTGGTCGAACATTTGGTGGATCGCGTCGCAGTGATGCATCAGGGCAGCATCGTCGAATTGGAGACCCGCGAAAAGATATTTTCGCAGGCGCAGCATCCCTATACGCAAATGTTGCTGGCATCGGCATTATCGCCGGAACCTGGACTCGGCATTCCGGACATCGTCTTGCAGGAATCGCCGGCGTATGTGATGCAATAGACCCACAACTACGTGCCACAGGAATACAAAAAACATCTAACCCCGGCATCGGTTGAACGCCGATGCTGCCGTCATTCGAGGAAAACAATATGAGCAGAACAGAAGCGATCGCCAAGGCCAGTGCCTATTTCGACGATGGGCGATTCCAGGCAACCCTGGCGCGCCGCGTCGCGGTCCGCACCGAGAGCCAGGAAGCCGGTAGCGCGCCCATCCTGCGGGCGTATCTGGAAGAACAGATCGTGCCTGAACTGACCGCCCTGGGCTTTAGCTGCCAGATTGTCGGCAATCCGCTGGCTGAAAGCAGCCCATTCCTGCTGGCCGAGCGGATTGAGCAGGGCGCGGCATTCACCGTTCTTACCTACGGTCACGGCGACGTCGTGCGTGGTTACGACAGTCAGTGGCGCAGCGGCCTGAATCCCTGGGAAATCATCGTCGAGGGTGATCGCTGGTACGGTCGCGGCGCCGCCGACAACAAGGCACAGCACACGATCAACTTCGCCGCGCTGGCGCAAGTGCTGGCGGTCCGCCACGGAAAACTCGGCTACAACGTCAAAGTGATCCTGGAGATGGGGGAGGAGATCGGCTCCCCCGGCCTGAAGGAAATCTGTGCGCTGCACGCCGAACGCCTGGCGGCCGATGTGTTCATTGCATCTGACGGTCCACGGGTCGCTGCCGCCAAACCGACAATGTTCCTAGGCTCGCGCGGCGGTTGCAATTTCGATCTGCGCGTCAAGCTGCGCGATGGTGCGCATCACTCCGGCAACTGGGGTGGCCTGTTGCGCAATCCGGGCGTGCGGCTGGCCAATGCGATCGCCAGCCTGATCGATGAAAAAGGATGCATCCGCGTCCCTCAGCTGCTGCCGGACAGCTTGCCTCAGAGCGTGCGCGATGCGCTCGACGGTGTCGAGGTCGGCGGTTCTGCGGGCGATCCGGAGGTCGACAGCAATTGGGGCGAGCCGGGCCTGTCGCCGGCGGAACGTGTATTCGGCTGGAATACGCTGGAGGTGCTGGCGATGAAGACCGGCAATCCGGAAGCGCCAGTGAATGCGATTCCCGGTCATGCTTTCGCGCATTGCCAGATCCGCTACGTGGTTGGCAGCGACAGTAACAATTTCCTGACACACATCCGCAATCATCTCGATGCGCATGGTTACGATGATGTCGAGGTGCTGCCATCCGGTATCCAATTTGAGGCCACCCGCCTGGATCCGGACGATGCCTGGGTGCGCTGGGGCCTGGCCTCGATGCAACGCACCACCGGTGCGGCGCCGACATTGCTGCCGAATCTGGGCGGATCGCTGCCAAACGATGTCTTTGCCGACGTGTTGGGCTTGCCAACACTCTGGGTGCCGCACTCCTATCCGGCATGCTCGCAACATGCGCCCAACGAGCATATCCTGGCCAGCGTATCGCGCGAATCGTTGCAGATCATGGCCGGCATGTTCTGGGATCTGGCCGAAGAGGGCGGACAAGTCCATGCGCAAAGGGCATAAGGACACACAGCCCGAAAGTTTACAATGCGTTCTTACGGTTTTGCGTCTATCACCGAATATCGAGGCAAGCGATGAAACAGGAAGTTCAATATTGTGAATTGGCGGATTTGAACGACGCAAAGGACGAGTTGATCGAGATTCGACGCCATATCCACCGGCATCCAGAACTGTCGTATGAAGAATTCAACACCTCGGACCTGGTCGCCGCCAAGTTGCAAGCATGGGGGTATGCGGTCACGCGCAACATAGGCGGCACCGGCCTGGTGGGTACGCTCAGCGTCGGTGACAGCAAGCGCAGCATCGGCGTCCGCGCCGACATGGATGCCCTGCCTATCCATGAAAAAACCGGCTTGCCCTACGCCAGTTGCCACGATGGCAAAATGCACGCATGCGGACACGACGGGCACACCACGATGCTACTGGGTGCCGCCCGACATCTGGCCCGCACACGCAATTTCCATGGCATCGTCAACTTGATCTTCCAGCCGGCCGAAGAAGCCGGGTCGAACAGCGGCGCCGAGCAAATGCTGCGTGACGGCTTGTTCGAACGATTTCCCTGCGATGCGATTTTCGGCATGCACAATCATCCCGGCTTTCCAACCGGTACCTTCATGTTTCGCTCAGGCCCTTTCATGGCCGCCTGCGACACGGTAAAGGTTTGCATCACAGGCCGGGGAGGGCACGCCGCCCGACCGCATCTGTCGATTGATCCTGTGGTAGTCGCCAGCAGCCTGGTGATGGCTTTGCAGACTATTGTTGCGCGCAACGTCGATCCGGCTGAGATGGCCGTGGTCACCGTAGGGACGTTGCACGCCGGGCATGCCGCCAACGTGATTCCCGAGCAGGCGACCCTGGAGATGAGCGTGCGTTCATTCACACCTCAAGTACGCAGCCTGCTAGAGCAGAGAATCCGGGCATTGATCGAGACCCATGCCGAAGGATACGGCGCGCAAGCCGAGATTGAGTATATTCACGGCTATCCGGTGCTGGTCAATTCCGACGCGGAAACAGCATTCGCGATGCAAGTCGCTGAGGAGCTGGTCGGCCCGGAAAATGTGATATCGCCGTTTCCAGCAATCGCCGGCAGCGAGGATTTTGCGTACTTTCTGCAACAGCGTCCCGGCTGCTTCGTCCGGCTAGGGAATGGATTGGGTAAACCGATGCTGCATAACGCTGGCTACGATTTCAACGACGAAAATGTCACCGTCGGCGCAGCTTACTGGAGCAGACTGGTTGAACGGTTTTTGTGCCTTTAGCTGCGAAATGCCGCCATTTTTCAATGTTCGGCATTTCGCTATCGATCTCGCCCCATATCCTACTCTCGAAGCGATTGATACTGCGCGCCCGAAGATGGGCGTCTTCGTGCGCGCCCGTCTCCATTGCCAACCAGATAGGGAGTAAGTGGATGTCGCTTACACTGAGCTTCGCAGCACTATAGCGCGATATCTGGCACTTTTTTCACTTGTCCAGGGTGCTCGATGGGAGCGGTCCCTTGAACGAAGCCCTCCAAACTTGGCGATGCGATAGTCAATTGCAACGTTTCAGCGGTGCTTGCCCATGTCGTCGCCAGCAGCTGCGGGTTCTCATTGAGCTTTTGTCCATAAGTGGGAACAATCTCGCGAATTTTTTTCTGCCAGGCAAGTGTCTTCATCCGATCGGGGAAAACCTTCTCCAGCAGTGACAGCATGATCGCTGGCGAGGTAGAGCCACCAGGTGACGCGCCCAGCAATGCAGACACGGAACGATCTTCGGAAACCACGACCTCGGTACCCAGCTTCAATACGCCGCCCTTGTCGGGGATGTTCTTGATGATCTGCACACGCTGGCCGGCTTGCCACAAACGCCAGTCCTCGTCCTTTGCATCAGGCATGTAGCGGCGCAGCGCCGCCATCTTGTCTTCCCTGGACAGCTCCAATTGCTGCGCGAGATATTTGACGAGTGCAAACTCATGGGCGCCGACTTGAAGTTGCGGGATGATATTGGAGGGCGTGGTTGCCTTCGCGATATCGAAATACGATCCATTCTTGAGGAATTTGGTGGACCAGGTGGCGAACGGCCCGAACAGCAGCACGGTTTTACCATCCAGCACGCGGGTATCCAGATGCGGCACCGACATCGGTGGCGAACCCGTGTCCGCCAGGCCGTAGACTTTGGCCAGATGGCGCGAGGTAATCGCGGGATTATCCGTGACCAGGAATTCGCCGCCTACCGGGAAACCGCCATATTGCTTCGCTTCAGGAACGCCCGACAACTGCAGCAGCGGCAATGCGGCGCCACCGGCGCCGATGAAGATGTGGCGCGCATCAACGGTTTGAACCTTGGAACTATCCTTGATATCGAAAGCCGATACACGCCAGGAGCCATCCTCATTGCGAGTGATCGAGCGTACCTCATATCCGGTGGTAATCTTGCCGCCCGCATTGGCGCTGAGATGCTTGTAGAACTGGCGGGTAATCGAGCCTAGGTTGACATCCGTGCCGAGCGGCGAACGGGTGGCGGTGACCATTTCGTCCGGCTTGCGGCCCTCCATCATGATCGGAATCCATTCAGCAATCTTGGCTGGATCCGTCGTCATTTCCATGCCAGCGAACAGCGGCGATGCCTTCAAGGCCGCGACGCGCTTGCGAATGAATTCACGGTTCTCTGGCCCAAAGACCAAATTCATGTGCGGTGTCGAATTGATGAATTCGCGCGGATTGCCCAGAACGCCTTTGCGCACCTGATGCGACCAGAATTGGCGCGAGATCTGGAAGTTCTCGTTGATGCCGATCGCCTGGGTAATATGCACTTCGCCCTTGTCGTCCATCGGGGTGTAATTCAGTTCGCAGAGCGCCGAGTGGCCGGTGCCCGCGTTGTTCCAGCCATTAGAACTTTCTTCCGCCACTTTGTCCAGGCGCTCGAACACTTCATAGGTCCAGCCAGGCTCCAGCTCGGACAGATAGACACCGAGCGTCGCACTCATGATGCCGCCGCCGATCAGCAGCACGTCCACCGTGCGATCCGCCTTGGCGGCACGGAATTGGCCACCGAACAGGGCGGAGTAGCCGCCCCATACGGCTGCGGCGCCAACGGCAGCTCCAATAAATTTACGTCGGGAGAAGCGCTTGCGTTTAGCGTTTGCTACTGTATTTTTGTTATTTTCTTGACTCATGGAAATTTTTCATCGTAAGTAACATTGAAAGAGATAGGCACCCCCAATCAAAAACGGTGCCGAATGTCGAAAAAACTCTTTCAATCGAGGAACAGGGGCTCAATTATGCTTGATTTGCGAGCTCATCACAAAACAAACAATTTCAATCACATTGATCGGATGTGAACTTGGCCGTGCCAGCAATGAAGAGAGATGTCCGATTTGTCCATACAAGAATCGGCCATTTTCAGTGCAGTTTCGGAGAGGGCATCGTCGATCGTGACAGTGATGTGCAGTGTGTTCTCCTTAACTCATCAAATACGATGTAAATCTATATCAATGAAGGAAATCTGATATCTCCGATCGAAGTGATCGACGTGTCATTACTAGGAATAATCAAACGCTGGCAGGTAGGAACAAATTTATACAACGAACGGGAACAGTTTTATGCAAGCCAACGACGGCCGAAATGAACATCTCTAACTTAGGCATTGATTTTACATAATACAAATACCGTCACTCTTGATGCTGCCCTTTACCTCATCGCATCACGTCCTAAAAGGCGGTAGGGCGCGGGGCAACATACGCGATGAGGGATTCAAAAGAATGGTTAAGCGTGTTCATCATGCTGGTCCAGGCCGCTTTAACGGCAGGGACTTTCGACCGCTCGATATGGCAATCGAGCAACACTTTCCCGACCGGGATATCTAAAATTTCAGCGACTTGAACAGCTACAACATCGCTGAGCGTGTCTAGTCCGCTGCGGTAGCGGCTCAACTGAGATTTCGACAATCCAAGCGGCTTTTGCAGTGCGTAATCAGACGGCAGGCCAAGTTTTTTCCTTACCGCGTCTAGGTATTCAGGGGTATTCATTGATAGCTCTCCTAGGGCTAGTGATGCCTAGGCATAGGCATCCGTACGCGTAGGATAGTCCATAGTCCCTAGACTCGCAACGTTCCTAACTCCTTGACTAGTCCCTAATGCATGGACTATATTGCGTTCCATCAACCGGGAATTCTCTCATTGCTCCCTAGGCACTGCGGCCCTCAAGCCCTCCCGGTTGATTTTCTGCCTAGGTTGCGCAAGTCCTAGGGGGACACAATGAATGATAGAAAGACAATATCTCTAACGCCGGGACAAGTTGCCTGCGTTGAAGAGGCGCTGATTTTACGTATTGCGTTTCTTTCCGACCTCATCAGCAGCCGCAGCACCGCAAGCCAGGTGCGTGACGAATTTTTCCACACCATCAACGCGCTGTCAGCCGTGCGAGGTGCCAAGTGAAAACTACCCAAACCATCAAAGGCATCAATAACGACGCGGTAGAGGTCCACCCGATGGAGGCATTTGTGGGTGGAAGCGGGGAGCATTTCGCTGAGCGAGTCCTGATAGTCCAGCGGTGCGGCTCGATGGTTTTTCAATTCAGCATGACGCCACAACAGGCGTATCAGCTCTCCGTCGCACTGGTGGAAGCGGCAGAAGAAATGGGCCTGGTGACGGTATGAAAAAATTCCTCATCGACCTGGCCGTAGTGGCACTCGGCTGCACCCTGATGATGTCGGGGCCGCTCCTCTCCGTTGCTGGCGTCATCAAGGGGTAATCCATGGCTATCGTCTCGAATTCCGAAAATGGCGCGTTGTCGCAGGCTTCCGGCAACGCGGCGATAGACCAGGCGCTGGCGCTGCTCAAGACCGACAAAGAGGCGGTGAGGGCGGCGCACTGGAATCGGTTGGATGAGCGCACCCGCAAGATGATTTGCCACATGGCGGGCATCGGCGCCGACAAGGGCGCCGGCTCACTGCGCAACATGGACGCGTTGGAACGCGGCAAGGTCAACCGGGCGGCGGCGCGCCTGATCCGCGATATGGAAGTGCTGATGCGCTGCGCCCAGGGCGGCGACATGCCGAAAGCATGGGGTTCGGTGCAGTGATTCAGCAGACTTACGTCAACGGCTTGCCGTATCGCATGGGCGCCGCGCTGTCGGCGCGATTCGCCCGCGACGGCTACGTCGGCGAGGAAAAGAAACACCGCCTCATTCATCAGCTGCAAACCGACTACGACAGCATACCGCTCGATATCGAGGGCGAACAGCTGAAAGCGGCGCTCATCAATGCCGGCGACCGGGCGGCGCGTGAATGCTTCGGCTACGTCGAACGCTACAAGTTCACCGGGATGATCGTGGACGGAATCGCCTTGCTGTGCCACCGCATGCGCGTTCCGCTGCCATGTGGGCAGACCTCGAGGGAAATCATCGCCAGGGCGGTAGATCGTTCGTGGTGGATTCGCAAGCTGCGCATTGAGCATGCGCGGCGCTTCGAGCATGTCTCGATTCAGCTGGGCCTGACCGGCTTGAAGTGCGACCCGTACATCAGCCGCGAGTCGGCGATACGCCAGGCCCAGCACAACCGGGCGATTCAAAAACTCCTAGAAAAAATCACGCTGACCAATGGCACCGATGAATACTCGGTTGCTGAGTTGGCTGACCTCGGGCCGGCCAACAAGGCGATTCGCCGCGGCGAACTGATGTTGCGCATGCGCGGCTATGAAGAAATCGCCGGCGACCTCGGCCACGTTGCACTGTTCTGGACGATCACTTGCCCCTCGAAATTTCACTCGGTCGGCGGCGAGAACAAAAACTACAACGGCGCCACGCCACGCGACGCGCAAGCCTATCTCGTTAGGGTGTGGTCGCTGATCCGCTACGCGCTCAAGCAGGCCGGCATACGGCCTTACGGCTTCCGCATTGCCGAACCACATAGCGACGGTTGCCCGCATTGGCACATGCTGCTATTCGTTGAGCCGCGCCAAGAGGCGCGCATGACGGCCATCATCACGAAATATGCGCTGGCTGAGGATGGCGACGAAAAGGGCGCCCAGGAAAACCGGGTCAAGCTGGTGCAGATCGATACGGCCATCGGCACGGCGGCGGGCTACATCGTCAAGTACGTATGCAAAAACATTGACGGCCACGGCGTAGGCGATCACAAGACATTCGAGAACGGGCGCACCTACACGCTGGTGCCCGATGTATTCGGCAATCTCGAGCTGACGCCCAGTCAGCGCGTCACGTACTGGTCGCAGGTCTGGAACATCCGGCAATTTCAGCAGATCGGCGGCGCGCCGGTCGGCGTGTGGCGCGAAATGCGCCGCGTCCAAGAGGAAACCATCAGGAAAGCGCCGGCGCCGATCAAGGCCGCGTGGCTGGCCTGCCAGACGATCAAGTCGGACGATCCGATGATAGCGAAGCGGGCAGATTACGCCGAATACGTGAGAGCGCAGGGCGGGCCGCTGGTGGGCCGTGGCGCCGCGATCAGGATTGCGACTAGGGATACGGCAATTGATGGCCGTTATGGAGCCACAAACGCGGAAAAGCCGTGCGGCGTGTACTTCGCGGCGCAGCCGTTCGCCGTCTATGAGTCCGTGCGCTACCAGTGGACCGTCAAAGAGGGCGGCGGGGTTGCCGTTGCCGTTCCTTGGACTCGTGTAAATAAGTGTGCGGATGAATTCGAGCCAGTGTCAAAAGAGGCCCGCGAAAATCTCAAAAATTCAAAAATTTTTTCTGCCGAATGGTCGGCAGAGTGGAAGACGGCAGAGACTCCGCTAAAAATGCCAGCGGAAGACATCGAAAAATTCCAGCGGCACAGAAAACCAGACCCTGGCGCGCACCTCCGATACCTGAAAGGCAAAGAATGATCCGGCACCAGAACGGCGTGGCGTACCCACGCAAAAAAATCATCGTGCAGCTGATCGAATCGATCTGGCCGACCAATCCAATGCAAGATTTCCTCGGCGGCACCTGGGGGAAATTGCGCCAACTCCATAGAGAGAAATAATGAGTTTTCACGAACGCGGCCTCAAGGTCGTAGCAAACCTGACCGGCATGGTCAAAACGTTTTTACCCATCGCATTTATCGAGTTGATCCTCGACATGTGCAAAACACTTGATGAACTAAAGGAGAAACAAAAATGAAAGATATTCTTGCCGGCGTATTGCTGGCGTTGAACAGCATCGAAGACAACTACCAAGTCCGCGACGAAGGGCTGGTCAATTTCCGCATGCAAAAAGTGGAACTGCAAAAGCTGATCGATGCGCCCGATACGGCGCCGGCAACTGTGGTGCAAACCGTAGTGGCCGATGGCAAGCTGGACGCAATTGCGGCATCGGTGGCAAGCCTGCAAGATGCGGTGGCAAAGTTGATTTCGAATACGGCGCCGGCACCATTTGCACCGGCTGTGCCTGTTCCTGGCGCCAGCAACCCGGCGCTGTAACAACGTTTTTCAAAGAAGGGCGGCGCTCACAAGGCGCCGTCACTCTCCAACTGGCGGGGGCTTACCGGCTCCCGTAAAAGGGGTTTCATATGGCAAGCGAAATGCTTGGGCGGTGCGTCTGCCCAGAATGTGGTTTTCAATCGGCGCATGTCAAAATCAAACTTGACAAAGAGGGCGCGAACCCATACCGGCATTGCCCGGAATGCGGCGCGCAATATTTCCCACGCAATAAGCTGCAAGGCGACAATCTGCGCACGATGGTGCGCCCGAAGTCGGAAAAGTCGCGCCCACGCCGGCGCCAGCACCGGCACCGGAGGAAAAAACAGAGCCGGCAAAAGTGCCGGCACCGGAGCAAAAATATAAGATGCGCTTCGGCGTAAGAGTGCCGGTATGACCACGACGGAAAAACTCACGCCTGAACAGGCCGCTTTGCTGTCCGGCGCCGCCGCCGTCGACAACGCCGTCGCTCCGGTCATCACGCATGACGAACAGGGAAACCCGATAGCCGACAAGCCGGAAGTCATCGAAGTAAGCCCGTTTGAGCGCAATCGAGACATGCTGAACATGGGCTTGATGATGCTCACGCCGGCGGCACCATTCCTCAAAGAGTGCTACACGCCGGACGTGGTGGAAGGAATTGCGGCCGCATTTACGGCGGTAGAAATTAAGCGCGGCTGGGACGTGGGCAAATTCATGTCTCCCGAGTTGACGCTGGCGCTGGTGGCGCTGCCGCCGACGATCAAAGCCTACCTGCTGGGCGTCGAATACATCGCGGCCATACGCGAGAAAAACGCCAACAAGCCGAACCCTGAAACCATCGCGGCGCCGGGGCACCATGGGGACATCTAACCAGGCCATCATTTGGGCCGTCATTGGCTCGACCGGCTGCGGCAAGGGCTTGTGGATGAAGCAGCAGCTTCGCAAGCTGAAACCAAAGCGCCTAATCATCCTCGACACCAAGGACGAAAACGGCGACTTTGCCCAACAGGTGCACACCTTGCGCGACCTGGCGCTGGCGACCTTCAAGCCGGCGTTCAAGGTGCGTTACGTCCCCAAGGGAAAGACCAAAAAAGAGCGGCAGGCAGAATTTGAAGAGATATGCCGGATGGTGTCGGCGGCCAAGAACTGCGTTTTCGTGGTCGAGGAACTGGGCCGCTACACCACGCCCAGCTACGCGCCGCCGGCCTGGGCTGATTGCTGCAACGATGGCCGGCATGATGGTCTGCACCTGATCGCCGCCTCCCAGTTCCCCGCGCAGATCGACAAGGCCTTCCTCGGCAACGCCACCGTGATTCATTGCGGCTACCTGGGCGAACTCGGGCACCGGAAAATCATGGCCGAAAAAATGAACATCACGGCAAAGCAGATCGAGGATTTGCCCGACCTGTCTTACCTGCATTTCGACCGCAAGGCACGTACGGTAACGCCGGGTGTTGTAAAAAACCCCTACGCAAGCGCCCCTACCCCTAGGCAGGGTAGGGATAGTGCTAGCGGCAGCGGCAAGCCTTCAAAAGCTGGGCGGCAGTCGTTATAAAGAGTGCGTATGAACAAATATCTCCCATCACTGCAAATGGTCACACAGGAAGCGATCGCCACCGGGCTAGCGCTGATCCTGTTTGCCTTTGTCGTGGCGCACTCGCCGACGCTTAAAGCGCTGGTGAAAAATTACGACCTACCCAACTAACAAGGAAATATCGTGAAAGAACATCTGAAACAAGCCGCATTCGTCCTGGCCGTGTATGCCATCGCCAAGGTGATCAACAACGCTGTGAACGTTCCGGTTATCGGCGCTTACCTGCCGAAATAACAGCCCCCGGGCTGGCCGCACAACTCACAACTGAACAACGAAAAGGGCATCATGTTTAATAAACCAGCATCGCAAGTGGTCGGCGTCGCGCCAGGCGCAATCGCCACACTCCGCATTCCGGCAGAGGAATTTACTCTGGTCGGCGTCAAGCTGAAATTGTCGGGTACTACCTTCGACAAGACCAAAATTGACCGCATCCGCGTCAAGGTCGGTCCGCGTGTCATCTGGGATTTGCTCGAACCCCAGCTCAATCAGGTCAACAACTACAAAAACGGCGCCGACAACGCGCAGTATCTGTTGCTGGACTTCACTGAGCGCGACCAAGCTATTTTTCCAGTCAAGGAAGTGGGTGGCCTGGACCTGATGGCGCTGCTGCCAGTCGGCGAGGTATACATCGAAATCTACATCAACGCCGCTGCGGTGGCGCCGGTGATTTCGGCCCAGGTGTATATGGAAACTGCCCAAAACAACCCTTGGGTGTTGAAGTACATGCCGTTCTCGTTCACGCAATCAGCCGCGGGCAAATTCACGCTGCCGCTGTCCCTGCGCGGCGCGCTGCTCAAGCGTATTTGGCTGTTCTACACCGGCACCGACTTCACGGCGACCACGAACGGCAACCTGTCGCGTCTGGAGTGCAAGAAAAACGGCCTGGTGTTCTTCGATCAATTCGATATCGACAACCGTTTCGATCAATCGCAGTTCAAAAAAGTCCCGCAATCGCGCTTGTTCGTGGGTGACTTCTTGGTCGATAACAATCACGACGCACACATCAAGACGATCCGCAACACCAATCAAGGCATGGTGTACGACTCGTTCGAATTCAACGCCTATCTGACAGATGCAGGCGGCGCGACCGTCAACGTCATTGCTGAGGTGCTGGACTCTGCCACCAACCTGTAAGGCGGGGCTATGAGCTATCAAACTGATGCGCTCGGGTTGGATACGTCAGCGGGCACCTTGCCGCCTGACGCTCTCAACTCCGGCGCAAGCAATTTCACAGACGTTCTGCTGAACGGTATTGCCGGCGCTGCCGTCAATGCCTTGAATGTCGGCAGCGGCGCGTCGATCACGGCGCAGCAAGCAGTACAGGTGCAGCAGCATAACCAGTTCGTATTTCTGGTGATTGCTGGCCTGGTGGCGTTCTTCGTACTGGAGAAAAAATAATGATGCCGATCAGCGCTAGCGCTGGCGGCGGCGGGCCATCCGGCGCGAACGGCATCAGCGGGGTATCGAACCCGCTGGACATCGCTTTCAACTTTGACGATAGCGGATGGATCGTCAATAAAAACTCGCCGAATTCGACGCTATCGGCGACCGGCAACAAGGATGCAAACCAGTCCACGCAAACACCTACCGCCGCCGGCGGCGGGTTAAGCGGATTGCTCGGCACCGGCGGCAACATGATGCCGTTGTTGCTGATGGCCGGTATTGCGCTGCTGGTATTGCGACATCACGGGTGATACACGCCGCGCCTTGCCAGCCTGATGATGTGAGGGCCGTGTTACTGGCGGCGCTCACGCCCAAGACGGACAGGGCAGGGCAGATCGATATCGATAGCGTCCTGGCCGGCGCGGTGTGCATCAAGATGGAAGACGATGCCGGCCAGATCGTAGGCGCCTATGTGCTGCATGCGGAAGGGTCGGTGTTGTGGGTGAGGGCGGCAGCTGGGAGGGCAAGCCTCGATTTGACTAAGGTCATGGCGGCGCTGCTGGACCAGCAAGGGCGGGAGTTTGACGAAATTGGTTTCCAGACTCAGCGGCCAGGATTGATAAAAAAAGCCCAGGCGCTCGGATATCGAGTGACTGGCGAGAACAACGGGTTCACCCAAATGAGAAAAACTTTATGAGCATCTTGAAATTCTGGAAGGCCGCGTGTTGCTTCGCCTGGATGCCTTTGCGTCTTGGCGGCGATTCCAGCAGTTCGCAGACGACCAGCCCGGTCACGACCACCACCACCAACGTCACAAGCCAAGACCGGCGCAACGTCGCCAGCGAGAACGCGCAAGCGATCAGCGGCAACAACAGCCTGGCGGTGCGCAACGATACAACCACCATCAACATGACCGACGGCGGCAGCGTCAAGGCTGCGCTGGACGGCATAACAACGCTTGGTTCAAAGGCGATTGACCTGGGCCAGTTCTCGGTCGGCGGCGCCATCGATACGGTCAAGGCCGTGGCGCAAAACAATCAGCAAACGATTCAGGATGTGTTCGACCTGGCGAAGCAGACCGGGGCAAATTCGCTGACCAGTGCAGCGCAAACAATGGGCCTAGCGACCAGCACCGCGCAACTTGCGGCAGACGCTTATAAAAACGCCTCCGACTCAAGCACCGGAAACCGAACGTTGCTGTTGGTCGGCATGGGCGTCATCGGCGTAGCGGCGGTTGCAATGATGATGCACAAGGGCTAAGCGATGACAAAATACCCTATCAACCTGGCGCCGAATGCCTCTACGATCGTAGAAACTCGCGGCTCGTTTTTGTATTACGAATCGGCCAGCGCCGGCGGCATGGATACCAGCATCAAGGTAGTGATTTCGGGCGCCAAGGGCGGCGAGGTCATCTTGCAAGTCGGCCAGGGCTTCAAGCTCGATATCGACTACGACCGGCTGACTATTTCGAACAACCTGGGCCTCGGAACCATTGTCGGCCAGCTGGTAATTGCTGACGGTAGTTTTTCGACCACCGCGTAATAGGCACCGTATCGGTGATCGATGGCGGCAAGGCGCGTACCTTAGGCGGCATCACGTTCATGATGTTTGGTTCCGGTCCTCCAGTAGCAGGGCAAAACGCGCACGTGCAACTATGGAACCCAGCAGGCTCTGGCAAAAATCTGGTCCTTGACGCCTTGACCTATTCATCGGGCGCAAATGGTGGAATTCTGCTCAAGCTGTACAACGCCGCGTTGACCACGCTGGCCGGCCCCGGGCAATCAAAAAAAGGGGGCGGCGCCGTTGCTGTTGGCGTAGTCAATGTACAAGCAAATGCCGGAACTCTTGGCGGGGCAACGATTTTAGGGGTGAATCTGAGCGCCAACACGCCGATTACCTACCGTCCCTACGAGCCGATTGTGTTGCCACCAGGCTGGGGATTGAACATGATTCAAACCGTGTTGGCGACCGATATTTCCGGCTCGTTCGAATGGTACGAAGAGCCGGTTTGATATGGACCGGGACATGCTTATTGTGCTGGCTGCGGCGGTTCTCGCCTATGTCATCGTCAACAAGAGCGGCGACACCAGCAGTTATTTAGATGACCAAACAGGCAGCGTTTTAGACCAGATACCCAATTTTACGGACATCAGCAACATGACAAGCGATGCAATGAACCCAGTAAGCCAGTCTCAAGGCGACGCCAACCAGGCGGCGTTCTTGCAGACGATCCAGACCAGCGAGGGCACCGCCAAGACCGGCAACCCTTACGCGACCGTGTACGCGTATGCCTTCACGATCACCGATTTTTCAGACCATCCCGGAAACCTGGGATGGGGCGGCGTCAAGCTGTCGGATTCGATGTGCGCCGGCGCCGGCATGGGGCCGGGCTGCGTGTCGACGGCGGCGGGCGCCTACCAGATCACAAAAACCACATGGAACAAGCTGCGGCAATCCATCAGCCTGCCAGACTTCACGCCGGCGTCGCAGGATGCCGCCGCCGCCGAACTGATCCGGCAAAAGGGCGCGCTGTCGGATGTGCAGGCCGGGCGCTTTGCCGATGCCGTCAGCAAGGTACGCCGCATTTGGGCATCGCTGCCAGGCGCCGGCTACGGTCAGGGCGAAAACTCACTCGCAACACTTCAAAATGCTTATACCAGCGCAGGAGGCGCTCTCGCATGAAAGATGATTCCTTGATGATGGTCGTTTTGCTCCTGGGCGGCGCGTTCATGTACTCGCGCAGCAACAAGGTTCAGGCAGCAGCGCGGCCAGCCGGCACCGGCAGCATGCCAGGCAGCGCCGGCACCGGAACAAACCAGTTCCTGGGCGGCTTGCTCGGCAACGCCTTGCGCTTCATGGGTAGCAGCAGTTCCGGCGTGTCGGAGACGGCCAGCGGCATGACAAACGATCCGATCGCGTCGGCCATTACCGGCTACATGAACGCCGGCGCGGTAGGCGACGCAGTGCCGGCGATTCCGACACCTGGCTTCCTCGGCACCGGCGACCTGACCATGACCGGCGCCGGCAATAACGACCTCGGCTTCCTGGGCGCTGGTCCGTTGACATCTTTGGGCTTCTAACCCATGGACGGCATCAACAAAGCCTATCTGCTGATCGCGGCTGCTGCCGTGGCTTACCTGCTGCTAAAAAAAAACGCAATTGCGAGTGTGGCTGCGGGGGCTGTTAATGCGGCGGGCCAGGTGGCTACCGGCACCGTCCTGGGCGTGGGTGACGCGCTCGGCGTACCGCGCACGAATCAGACGCAATGCCAGCAGGATATCGCTGCCGGCAAAACCTGGGATGCCTCGTTTTCGTGTCCGGCTGGCGATTTCCTGAGCTACCTGACCAGCAGCCAGCCGTCGCCGTCGATCGCGGCCAGTCCTGCGCAATTTGTACCGGCACCGGCGGGGGCGTCGCAGTCAGACGCCGCTACCGGCCTCAACTTTGACTACATGCAAATGTAATGAACCCAATTACCGCAATCCTGGCTCCGGCCATCAGCGAAGTGTTCAAACGGCTTTGGCCTGATCCAGCGCAACAAGCGCAGGCGCAGCTGGCATTCCAGACGCTGCAGCAAAACGGCGACCTGGCCTATCTGGATGCCGACCTTAAAACGCGCCTGGCGCAGATCGCCGTCGACAACACGGAAGCGCAAAGCGAAAGCCTGTTTAAGTCCGGATGGCGCCCATTCATGGGATGGACATGCGGCGGGGCGTTCGCCTGGAATTTCGTGGCCGGGCCGGCGCTGACCTGGGCGCTGGCCGCCGCCGGTCACCCGGTGCATTTGCCGCTGGCCGACCTGTCGCAAATGATGCCGGTGGTCCTGGGCCTGCTCGGCCTGGGGACGCTGCGCACTATCGAGAAAGTGAAGGGCGCGCAATGACGATCGAACTGATACTCGGCGGTGCAAATTTGGTGGCATTGCTCGGCTATTTCATGCGCACAGAAAACCGGCTGACCAGGCTGGAAACAAAAATGGATTTCATCGTAACCTCAAAGGAGAAAACAGCATGACCAAGAAGAAGCGCACACCACCACGCAAGGCGAACGGGCAGTTCCGGCGCCGGAAGAAGAGCAAATAATGAAAAAATTGCTTCTCGCTTTTGCCGTATCGCTGGCCGCTCTCAGCGCCCACGCGGTGACGGCAAATATCTACGGCAACAACACCGTCAAACTGGTGGAACAGTCGGCGGTGCCGGTCAACGTGACAGGCACCACGGCTGAAACCACGCAAGCCAATCTAGTTATCCCTGGTAACTCGATCGGGCCGCATGGCGCCATCAGGGTGCATGTGTTGGAGTCGCACACCAACAACGCGAACAACAAGACCATCAAGGTCAAGCTGGGCGGCGCCATCCTGAATACGATCGTGGACACAACGTCGGCAACGTTGAATCTGGAAATGTACACGGCTAATCGTGGCGTGACTAACAGCCAGGTGTCGCAGCCGGTCGGCGCAAATTCGTTTGGTGTGTCAGCGTCAGCTGTGGTGACGGCGGCGGTCGATACGTCGAAAGATCAGCCGTTGTTGATTACGTGCCAGCTGGCGGTGGGCACGGATAGCTGCCAGCTGGAACGGTTCAGCGTAGAAATTTTAAATCCTTAGCGAAACTGCTATTTTTCTTTGTTAAGATGCAATCTCTTGACAGGGGGAAATATGGAAAAAACTTACTACACAAACGGCAAGGTGACCGTCACAAATTCGCGGATCGTTATTGAGTCTCAAACCTATGCGATGGCAGGAATAACATCAGTAAATTTGAAGACTGTAAAGCCGAACCGACTAGCGCCTGTGATACTGGCAATAGTCGGTTTTTTTATAGCCAAGTCGCAGCCGACAGCGACGCTGTGGATGTACTTGGTGCTTATAGCGCCGTGGCTGATTTGGTTGGCGCTGCAGAAAACGCAGTATTCGATTCTTCTTAGCAGCGCCTCGGGTGAACACCGGGCGCTGCAAAGCAAAAATTCGCAGTTCGTTCGTGGGGTTGTGGACTCGATCAATCAGGCGATTGTCGACAGAGGTTAGAAGCGCAATATCGGCTCGTTGGCGGCGCCGAAATCTCCCGTATACATCAGTTTTTCAGAAAGCGCCCGTAATCGGGCGTTTTCCTTTTTGAGACCGATAATCTGTCGGTGCAGCAGCTGGCGCTCGTAGGCGTTGTGGGAGTCGACAATAGCGCGGCCCCAGTGAGTCTCCCAAAACAGCGCCAGGACGGCGGCACGTGGCACCTTGGCGTTTTCCTGGCGCCATCGTCTGACCGTGGCGGGTGATACTTCAAGCAGAGTCGTTACACATTGCATGCCCAGCTGGCCGCACATGACATCGAAGTCATGCGCGCCGCCGATATAGCGGGGTGCGGTAATCATCTTATTTTTCTCCCTTGGTTGCTCGGAGGATAATTTATGCAGGGAACGACTAGAAAGGCAAGCAGTCTTAATGTAATTCTTTAAGACTGTTGTATAAGTGAATGTAAATAAAGGGATTTTTCAGGGCAGCATCAATTTGACATAATACAAATTATACGAAATTCTAGTTGGCTAGATAATAATGAAAAGCCTGTTTCTACCAAGGAACAGGCTTTTTCATTTTCTAGAGGGAAAAACAACATGAAGTATCCAAATTTAAGGTACGGCAACCCGCAAGCAATGAACCACTACGCACAAGGCATTCCACTCAAACAGCTAGCGCACAGATTACGCCGAAGCGAACGCGCCGTATCTGACTGGCTGAAAGGCACAAAGAAAGTACCATTTTGGGTACCGGAGCTTTTACGCCTACAGCGAATGGAACACGACCACATCATCCATCAGATGGGAATCTAGCCATTACGCAAGAAACTTGGCGTGGTACAGGACACCGGCCAAATATTCCTGATGCCCCTACAGGAAAATCCAACGACACACAAAAATGACGAGAAAGAAATATTACTAGAAACGCGAGTCGGATAGCCCTACGCACTGCCATGCATACTTATCAACATAATCACTAATAATATTGTAAAGTGGCAATGTCAATATTGAGGATCGATCATGAAGAACCTAGTCAGCATGGCAGTCTCAGCAACATTAGCTACAGCCATCGTAGGAGGCGGAATCTTTCTAATGTCAAACTCGACCTACGAGATACCGACCAAGCGCGCCCCCGCAGAAATGAAACCGGAAACGTCCGCGCATTCAGACGAGAGCTATGCAACAGCCTCAGAAAAACGAGCAACCGGCACAGCTATGCAGCCCTGGAAAATTGTGAAATGCGAATCTGGAGGAAAAACCATCTACACCGACGCACCATGCCCAACATCAAGTCACACTGAACAAGTGACGATGCATGACACAAGCGGCGGATTCGTCAGCCCGGACAAAAACACTATAGCCGACACTCGCGCGCGCATTCAAGCCGAAATTAAACAACCTGGATTCGTTGCAATGGCTGGCGAATCAACACCAGCACTTACCAGCAATACCCAAGGACAATGCTACTATCTCGCAGAAGAAATAAAATCCATCGATTCCGCATCAAACATAAAGCAATCTAGCTGGTCGCAAGATCAACTTCGCGCACGACGATTAGACGTTAGAAATCGCATGTACCGCTTAGGCTGCTAGAAACAACAGATCAATCCAGTTGAATTCCAATACTTCCCATCTACTGAATCGACGTAAATATCTTTTCTTGCTTGGCTGAAGTAGTACTCTCTTTCAGAATCGAACCGTTTGATCGTATGCCTCACTTTGTATTCTTTGTACTGAGGATTGGTTGGTGCATCAAACCATGTTTGTCCTGCATAGTGCTCCCATTGACCAACAATTAACCGCATGTCTATCGGCCCCAAGTCGGATTTTCGAGATAGAGTAAACGGAGATCTTTCGACAGACTCTCCTCCTGGGAGAACGTCACACCAGTTCAAGATTTTGGTATTTTGCCAAGGGAATGAATTGGAGTAGAGCCAAGCAAGTAATTCTTGTTTTGGTAGCTGAGAGGTAGTCATCATAGATATTGCTTAGAGCTTTTTATGCATCGCCTGCCGAGCTCTACTAACAATAACCGCATCAGGAGAGCTAGAAGTTAGAATACTAAGAATTATTTGGCTAATCTCTGAAAGTTTGTCACTGAAGGCACTTGGAATTTTATCTTTCATAAGCTCATATATCCATGCGGCCGCTACTGACCCAAACAGCATCTGGTTATCAATTAGATCGCCCAATGGTTTGGCAGCAATCCCCACTAAAAGAGCGTCAATTTTTAGCCGTGAAATTCGATCAGATCGTCTCTCAAACTTCAAAGTATCTTCGTTGATAGCAGTCACAATGGCGCGCAGTTCATTAACATCTGCCGTTGCGTTGGCTAATCGAGCAGAATAACGTCGGAACTGTGCTGCAGCGCTGCTGTTGAAATTTTTGGCTATTTCTAAAGGAGGAATTCCAGATAGAGATAAGAGGCCATCGGCAACAGTATGAAGGCGGCTCGCGACAGGGTCTGCAGGAACCATTTTGGTACGCGACATATAGCTTGCTACGATCAAGCTATTATGCGTTTCGTCGTATCCATGACCATAGCTTCGCGGAATATATGCTGCACCTAGCCCTATGGCCCATTCGACGCCTGCCCCTGCAGTGCTCAACTCAAGCCGCGCATCCTTGCCAGTGCGTGAATGAATTAAATCACCTATATGAGCGCCAACCCCATAGCCAAGACTTGCGGTTGCTCCCATATGAAGAAGCGCCGCATTTTGTCCTTGGAAATGCCTGGAATAGCTATTTACAAGTGCATTTGAAAAAGGGTCGCCTATTCCGTGAAGAGCGCTAAGCAATTGGCTTCTTTGCGAATTACTTAGCGGCGCATATAGCACCGGATCTTTCGGTGCGACTTTTTCGACAACCTTCCCCGCTAAACATCGGGATAGGATGATTGAGTCACTAGATATATCTTCTAGCAAGCTAAATAAATATGGGTAGTGTTCGATTGAATATGGAAAGACTAACCGTATTCGCTCCATCTCCAATAGCATGCGCATGTCTGCGAGTGTTAGATGGTTCTCCTGTATCCAATCACTCCCCTCTTTCGAAGGCATCAAGTAAATCACATCGTAAAGAGAGAGTAGCTCCGACAATTTTAATTCGCCGCCATATTCTGGACTAAATAGGCATGAAGAGTGCGATGTGTCTGCCCCAGCGCCCACCTTGCTTGCTAAATCTATACGCCTACTAACGCTATATCTCCATTCGTCCTCATCTTTTTCAACCATCTTTTTAATGGCAACGGGAAATTGCCGCATTTCTCTAGCTGAAATAAGAATCAACGGCGATTCTCGCGGTAGGGAGGCAATCTTTGCTCCTAACGGAACTCCTTCAGGAGGAATAGCAATCTGGGAAAAGATTAAATCCCCAGGGAGACCTAACTTCTCTTTTGCTTTAATAACTAGGTCGCGCTCTTCTGCATTTAGATCTGATGGGGAGCTAAATATCCATTTGTCCTTTGTATTGTCGAAATCGATAGAGCCAATCGGAAAGTCGGGGACCGACATCGACATAATTTTTTGCAAATTGAAAGTCGTTATTGCTTGACCAGCAAGCCAAGATTCCTCCTCCAAAGTCAGGTGATTCGTAATTTCGGTAGCCCCCGAAGGAACCATTGTAACTAGTCGAATATTCGCGGTCAGAGGACGTATCTCATTGTCAAAAATTGAGGCCAAATTTTGAATGTCGCTATCAACATCATCTATGCAGATATATAGAGCTGATGAGTCAAGATAGAGAACGGGTCTTGTTTTTGGAAAGCGCAGAAAAAAAGTCGTTAGCGCCCATTGGGCCCATTTGACATGCATTTGTCCTAGGGTTGTATCAAGAAAGTTCATAGTTCTCTCACTCTTTTTATTGTTCGCGGTGGCGGAACACCGTTACTTTCCCTCAATGAACCACGCGCTAATATCCCTACTATATTACATTTACTATTTCTCAATTTTAGGTTGACGCTTTCAAATTTCTGATATCTTACTTAACCAGTAATTACAGATGCTAAGCTTACGAAATTGGGAAAAAATGGATGAGATTGTGAGCATCATGGGTATTTTTCATTTTCTAGAGGGAAAAACAACATGAAGTATCCAAATTTGAGGTGCAGCAACCCGCAAGCAATGAATCGCTACGCACAAGGTATTTCACTCAAACAGCTACTCTACTCATTGGCAGCGGCGTAAACCGACAAACGGTTCAAATCGATTGTGACTTTGAATCAGTCGCGTTGCACGACAAGCAGATGTTCTATGTGGTCAGCATTCGCTTTGCAGATAGATCGAAATCCCTCACTAATGCGCTCATCTCGCTCCGCCCGACGCCAGAACACTAAGGCGGCTTCCGCTGCTTGGAGCCAGGCGCCACGTTCTCTCGGCACAGGCAAGGCCGGCGCGAATTTGCGCTCGACCAGCTCGACGCCTCGCTGCGGAGCATACAACATAGGTAGCATGTCATACGCAGGTGTCAGAGTAAGTCCAGGCAGGAACGCAAGATTGCCGTCGTGCATATCCGTGTTTGCAATCAGTCGACCGAAATGTTCCAAGAGGTTTATCTGACGGGCAGTCTCCGCCGAAATATACGCCTCTTTGAGCAAAGCCTCCGCGCCTTCAGACCATGGGCCGGTCAATCCAAATAAGGCGGCATTCAACTCGTGCCAAGTACATACACCCGAGCGACCGAATTTACCATGCCGGTCGAAACGGTCGACTTCGTAGAAGGTGCGGCCGGCCAGTTGATAAATGCGGCTTTGGGCTGCGCTCAGCTGAAGTGTATCGGCAATAGTGATCAAGGCTAGGTGCTCGCACACCAGTAAGTCAGACCACCGTTGCTCCTGCGGAGAACCGTCGCCCCCCGAAAACTTGACGATGACGTGAGTCGGTTGCTCATTTAACAATCGACGTGCAGTGAATTTAGGAAACTCACCGGCTGCCGAGGAATCCGCGACTCCGAAATTCAGGGCCTGCAGTGCGCGCGACGGATATTCCGTGTCGATCGCATCATCAGCAAGGAAATAGCTAGCGCTTTGCTGCTCCTCCAGAAAGCGGCGCAGAGCACGCTCACCCACAATGTAATTGCCGGGCAGGTCCCAGCCAAGCACGGCTAAGGCATGCAGCACATCGTCTTCACTCCAGCGTTTTACGTCCTCGTCTACTTGAAGGATTGCTGCAAACTGGTGTGCAAAGTTACGTCCCAGGAAACCTTGCGGCCGCATGTCTCCCAACGGATAAGGCAGCCCACGAAACCAGCCATCCGCCATTTCATCGTCGAGCGGCCAAGGGGAAGTTTCCGCGAAACTCATCGCGCATCCTTCCCGATAAACGGGCTCAAGCATTCCGGCCTCATGCGCCCGTCCCGACTCGTCAATACGGTAAAGAACCAATGGTGTCAAACTTCCGCGAATCGATCGACGTGCGGCATACGCAGTCCGACGCGCGCGACCACGCGAGACAACCTGCCCATCCAGCTCAGCAATCGCCCGCATCAAAGACGGACGACTTACCCCAAGGCGCCGCAAAAGCTCTCCAGCTTGCTGCCGCCCCCACGTACGGAGTGTTTCGAGAACTGTTTGAGAAATTGTCATGTAACGATTTTTTACTCATTTTTCATGAATCTATGATACACAAAACAGAAAATTAATGTGGAATATATGTAACGATTTATGTAACGTTTTTTGAGAATCAAGAGTTTCTCTTTGGAAATTAAAGGGTGGTGCGACAAGGGGATCATAAAGTGCCATCACCGAGATGCCGGCAAGAACGTCGAATGGATGGAGCATGTGAGCGACGGGCAGTATCTGTCCGGTCTGGTCGTTACGGACTGAGCGCGCTCGACGTTGATCACCCCTTGTCACTATCATTCACCCACTTCCAGTTTCGTATCTCCGGCATATCTTCGCCATATTGTTCAATGTAGTTCCTGTGTGCAAACAATCTGTCGCGCACGAACTGTTTGGCATATGTCGCTTGCGCCGCCAATTGCGGCAGACGGTCAACGACGTCGGCAAAAAGATGGAACCGGTCCAGTTCGTTGAGCACCACCATGTCGAACGGCGTGGTCGTCGTGCCCTCCTCCTTGTAGCCATGAACATGCAGGTTTTTATGGTTTGTACGCCGGTATGTGAGGCGATGGATCAGGGCCGGGTAGCCATGGTAGGCAAAGATAACTGGCTTGTCGACGGTGAACAGCTCGTCGAAATCGCGGTCGTCCAAACCGTGCGGATGGGCGCTTTTCGGTTGCAATCTCATTAGATCGACAACATTAATGACGCGCACCTTGAGTTCAGGGAAATGTTTGCGCAGCAAAGCAACTGCGGCCAGAGTTTCAAGAGTGGGTACGTCGCCTGCGCAAGCCATGACCACGTCCGGCTCACCGCCTTTGTCATTGCTGGCCCATTCCCAGATGCCGATGCCGGCAGCGCAATGCTGGAGTGCTGCAGTCATGTCCAGCCATTGCATCTCCGGCTGTTTGCCGGCAACAATGACGTTGATGTAGTTGCGGCTACGCAGGCAATGATCGGTCACCGACAAGAGCGTGTTGGCGTCGGGCGGCAGATAAACCCGGATGACCTCGGCTTTCTTGTTGATCACATGATCGATGAAACCGGGATCCTGATGACTGGCACCGTTGTGATCCTGCCGCCAGACGTGCGACGACAGCAGGTAGTTCAACGACGCGATGGGACGCCGCCAGGGAATATGATTCGCGGCCTTGAGCCACTTGGCGTGCTGATTGAACATCGAATCGACAATATGGATGAATGCTTCGTAGCACGAAAAAAAACCGTGGCGGCCGGTCAGCAGATAACCTTCCAGCCAACCTTCGCATTGATTTTCACTCAGCATCTCCATCACCCGGCCATCGGCGGCCACATGATCGTCAATGTCGATGATTTCAGCAGTTGAACAGCGGTTGCTGACCTCAAATACATCGCCCCAACGGTTCGAGGCGGTTTCATCGGGACTGAAGACGCGGAAGGTGTGAGGATTCAGCCTGACGATATCGCGGATGAATTCTCCTTGCACCCTGGTTGCTTCTGCTGTCGTTGCGCCAGGGGCCGGCACATCAACAGCATAGTGACGGAAATCTGGCAGTCGCAAATCATGCAGGAGAGCACCGCCATTTGCATGTGGATTTGCCCCCATGCGACGACTACCCAAGGGCGCCAGCTCGGCCAGCTCGGCGTTCAAACGTCCTTTCTTGTCGAACAGTTCTTCTGCGTGGTAGCTCTTCATCCATTGTTCAAGCAATGCCACGTGTCCGGGACGTTGCATATCGGCGATGGGTACTTGATGCGCCCGGAACGTCCCTTCGACCGGTTTGTCGTCGACTATCTTGGGGCCTGTCCAACCTTTGGGCGAACGCAGGATAATCATCGGCCAGCTTGGCCGCTGCTTGAAACCATTGGTGCGGGCATCGCGCTGGATATCGTGAATCCGGGTAACCACCTTATCCAGTGTCGCTGCCATCAATTGATGCATCTCGACCGGATCATCGCCCTCTACAAAATAAGGTGTATAGCCGTAGCCGCGAAACAATGATTCAAGTTCGTCGTGCGGAATGCGGGCCAGTACGGTTGGGCCGGCGATCTTGTAGCCGTTCAAGTGCAGGATCGGTAGCACCGCGCCATCACACACGGGGTTGAGAAATTTGTTCGAATGCCAGCTGGTTGCCAGTGGCCCGGTTTCCGCTTCGCCGTCTCCCACGACGCATGCAACCAGCAAATCGGGGTTGTCAAACGCCGCGCCGAAAGCATGCGACAGCGAATAACCCAACTCCCCTCCCTCGTGGATTGAACCCGGTGTTTCCGGCGCCACATGGCTGGGGATCCCGCCGGGGAAGGAAAACTGTTTGAACAGTTTTTTCATGCCCTCCTCGTCTTGTGAAATATCGGGATATGTCTCGCTGTAACAGCCTTCCAGATAGGTATTCGCGACCAGGCCAGGACCACCATGACCTGGACCGGCGATGTAGATGACGTTGAGGTCCTGCCGTTTGATGATACGGTTCAGGTGTATATAGACGAAATTCAACCCTGGCGTGGTACCCCAATGGCCCAGCAAGCGTGGCTTGATGTGCGCGAGTTGCAACGGCTCTTTCAGCAGTGGATTGTCGTAGAGATAAATCTGCCCGACTGACAAGTAGTTGGCCGCCCGCCAATAGGCATGCATCTTGCGCAGCAGTTCTGGCACCAGCGGCCGATCCGAGAGCGTGGGTTGGTCCGTTATCACAGGAGCATCCTTTTAGTGTTGCTGGTTTAAGGCACATGTTGCCGCAACGCGAGCCATGTATTGTGGGCCGAAGCCATCGTTCTGTTAGTTCGCTGGCGAACAGACTGAGCGCGCGGCGAAGAATTGCGATTCCGATCGGATTCTGCAGACCTAACCTGGAACAAACATCCGTATCGCCGCCGCTCCCATCACCGCGGTAGCAATCCATCCGAGCACTGTTGTCAATCGGCCAGCAGTAAACTTTCCCATCACGGATTTTTTTGAAACCAACAGGATGATCACGATCATTAAAGGCACAGCGACGACGCCATTGATGACCGCACTCCAGAACAACGCCTTCATCGGGCTGATCGGCGAATACTGGATGGCGAGCCCCGCCAGCACGCTGATGGCGATCACGCTATAAAACCCGATTGCATCACTGGCCTTGCGTTCCAACCCGGACCGCCAACCCATTGCCTCCGACAGCGCATAACCGGCAGAGCCGGCCAGTACAGGCACCCCGATCATGCCGACGCCTAGAATGCCAAGGGCGAACAGGATATAGGCGAAATCTCCAGCAAGAGGCCTGAGTGCGCTGGCGGCCTGGGCGGCGGTGTCGATGTCTGTGATGCCGGCAACGTGGAGCGTGACCGCCGTCGCCAGGATAATGAAGAACGCGGTGATGTCGGAATAAAACATGCCGCTCCATGTATCCCATTGGATGCGTCGCAGTTCCTGATCGGGGTCCTTGCCGTCACTAGCCAGCGCGACAGCGCCGGGTTTTGCCTGCATATCTTCAACTTCTTCCGACGCCTGCCAGAAAAAAAGATAGGGACTGATGGTGGTGCCAAAGACGCCGACGATCACGGCGGCAGTCGTGGAATTAAATGCGAATTTCGGCCAGACAGTACGCAGCGCCACTTCTCCCCAGGGGACATGAACTGTGAACAGGACTGCGGCGTAGGCCAGCAGGGAGAGCGTCAGCCATTTCAGGAAGGATACGTAGCGATGATAGGGGATGAATACTTGCAGCAGTAACGTGGCAAATACAAAAAACGCTGTCATCAGATGACGGTTGAATCCTGTAACCAGCTCGGCTACCTCTCCCATGGCGGCGACATCTGCTGCGATATTGAGAATATTGGCGACCAGGAGCAACGACACAACCGTCAGCAACACAACTGGGGGAAACGAATCCTTGATGTTGGCGGCCAATCCTTTACCGGTGACCCGGCCGATGCACCCGCACATGGACTGGATTGCCGACATTAATGGAAACGCCAGCGGCATGGTCCACAGCATATTGAGTCCGAATTGGGCGCCTGCCTGCGAATAGGTGGCGATGCCGCTGGGATCGTCATCGGCAACGCCGGTGATCAATCCGGGCCCGACGCGGGCCAAAGGATGTTCTTTCAGACGATCCCACAAGATACGCAGACCGTTGGCTGGAACCGGGGCGCCAGAGTCCGCGTTGGGCATTTTCATGCGTCAGGCAGTTGCGGCGATGTCGGCCAGGACCGAATCGGCCTTCAGCAGCTCCTCGGCGCTGCCATGGACGATCAACAGATATTTGTCGACCTTCAGGGCCGTTTCGTACTTGATTACCTGATCTTCGGCCACGCCGACCTCAGTCAATGCAGCGCCCAAGGCCGAGGCACCACCGACGAACAGCGCACCTTCGAACGCGCCGACCAGTGCAGATACCAAAGGCCGGCTGTCGCCATCAACCCCAATCCGGGCAAAAAGAAGAAGACGGTCGGCGCCAGCAGCAAGCCCCACACGCCGCCGAACAACGCCCCTACCCCACCCCAGGAGCGGATTCTTTCTCCCACGGTGCGAAATCCCACTGGATGCTCCTCACTATGGTATCCCCTGCCAACGAGAGACAATTTTCTAACGTCGAAGCCGGTCTGGCTCAAAGAACGGATCGCCTGTTCGGCGGCCTCGTGGGTACTGAATACATAGACTGGCGAATGCGAGGTTTTCATGAACTGCTCCTGAAGGATCGTGGACTGAAAAAACTATACGGATTTGACCAACAGCACAGGCACAGGCGATGTCCGCACCACCAGTTCGGCATCGCTACCCATTAGCAAGCGTCCCATGCCGCGCCGGCCATGCGTTCCCATTACGATGACGTCGGCGCCCACGCCGCAGCGCGTTCAACGATGATGGTGGCGACGCGCCCGCCAACGCTTTCCCTGAGTTCGGTATCGACCGGGATGTTGGCGGCTTCCAGGACGGCTTGCCCGCGGGCGAGCAACTCCTTGGATGCTTGCAACTCGAGTGGCCGAATTTGATTGATATAGACTTCCGCCTGCTCAAAACCGCTGGTGTAGATGGCCATATCAATCACATGAAGCAGGCGCACGCGCGCAGAGCAAATTGCAGCAAGCTTTGCGGCCTCCGCCACCGCGCAGTCGGAAGTCGGGCTGCCGTCGATCGGAACTAATATTTTGGTGTACATGGTAGGTGTCCTGAATGTCAGATGAAAAGGCCAACCGTGCCGCTTGATCCTTGCGATGCCGTTGTTTTCAGTGCATCAGCTGTCTGGATGGCAAGCAGCGGCGTGACGCATTGAATCCTATAGGGTCGGCCAATACATCACTTGACCTACATCAAATCGAAGACGATTCGCCAGTGAGAGACAGGCATTTCCTGGTCCGCCCGATCGCGCGGTTCCGTAAGCCAGCAGTTTTGTGCCGCAAATTTGATATGCATCAATTGCGTCCGGCGACTAAAGCACACAATAACGGCAGATATGGCATGTGCTGGCCTGGCGCATTAGATCATTTCCATTTTGACAAGGAGATACCATGTTTCCGCTTTTGGAACCCATTTCGACCATGATGAAGACCGCATGCGAAGCTCAATTTGCGGCAATGGCCGAACTGACTGAGGCCGCGCTGGATGGCATGGTGAAGGCAACCAACCTGAACCTGGATGCGATGAAGGCATCAATGACGGCGTCGGCGAATGCCTCGCAGCAAATGATGTCCGCGACCACCCCTCAAGAATGGCTATTGCTGAGATCCGCTCAAATGCGGCCAGCCGCTGAGCAAGCTTGCCACTATGGCCATCATATGGCCGACATCGTGTCTTGTACCCAGGCCGAGATGCTGAGAGGCGCCGCAACGCATGCGGCAAAGACCGTCGACAAAATGCACGCCTTGTCGACTGGCGCCAAATAGCAAGAGATGTCGGCAGAGTGGAGGTTCCTGCATGCTTACGATGTCTTCGCCAATGCGGAAAAGGGACATGCGTTGAAAGTCATCATCGGCAATGCGTGAAATGCCGGCTAAAGATACAGACGTCTGATGCGCGAATGAATCGGGAGAACGTCAATGACCACTGTGCGATGGCAAGACTGGCTAAGCGTTGGCCTTGGATGCTGGCTGGCCATCTCTCCTTGGCAAATGGACTACTGGCTAGACAGCGCCGCCGCCAGCAATGCTTGCGCAATCGGCGTGGCGTTGGTGATCTTCAACCTGATTTCCGCGCGCCGGATAGTCGATAGCGGCCAGGAAATAGTCAACATCCTGATTGGACTCTGGTTGATTCTCTCCCCCTTTGCTCTCAATTTCGGCGCTGAAAAATATGTGACCCTCAACGCGCTCATATTGGGGAGCGCAGTTGTCATACTGGCCATCTGGCAAATACGCGATGCCGTCAAGTAAGCTCAGGCCTGAGCTTACAGCTTTTTTCTGCTGAAACAGCTGGTCTTGATCTGGATCAACCGATCCAGGAATTGCGTCCATACACTACAGACAGGTCATTCGATCGCACGTGGCTGTATTGATCAATTCAACTCAAATCAGGGACGACATGTTCAAGCATCTTCTATTACCGACGGATGGCTCGCTGGCATCCGAAATAGCGATTCACTTCGCCATGCCCTTTGCAAAGGAAATCAATGCCAGGGTGACTGGCGTATATGTGATTCCTGAATACCACGTGATCGCCGACCAATTCGCAATGGCCGCTTGTACCAAGGAGCAGTTCGACATTGAAAGCACAGCCCTCACTCTTGAGTTCCTTGCAGTGATAGAACGAGAGGCCAGGCAAGCCGGCGTCATATGCGATACCGAGTATGTAGTCAGCGCGCATCCCCACGAAGCCATCATCAAGCTGGCCGCAGACAAGGAGTGCGATCTGATCGTCATGGCATCGCACGGCAGAACTGGGGTACGCGCGCTCATGCTGGGAAGCGAGACGCAGAAAGTGTTGACGCATTCCCGTATACCGGTATTGGTGCTTCGGTAGACACCGGGAATGTCGCGCATTTTGCAGCGACAGATTTGCGACAGACATGCCAGAGAATAAAAATGGATGCCCAGAGCCTCAGAACGCAAAAGGAAGCGATCGTCGCTACCGGCCTGACCAAATGGTTTGGTGAAGGTGACACCAAGATGACAGCGGTCAACAATGTGAATTTTGTTGCCCACTTCGGCGAAATTCTGTTCATCGTGGGACCTTCTGGCAGCGGCAAGACCACGCTGCTGAGCATTATTTCGGGCATCCTGCGTCCCAACGCCGGCACAGTGACGGTTGATGGTGCCAATATTTGGGAGTTCGACAAAGACCGTCTGGCGGATTTTCGCCTCACCAAGGTCGGTTTCGTATTCCAGGACTATCACCTGTTTCCGCGATTGACAACCGCGGAGAATATTGCCATTCCGCTGATCCTGAGACAGCGCAACTGGAATGAATCGATTGCCGAGGCAAGGAAGTACGTCGACATTGTGGGTCTGACCGGGCGCAGCGAAATACTTCCAGTCAAACTGTCCGGTGGGGAGCAGCAACGCGTAGCAATCGCGCGGGCAATCATCGGCGCTCCCGAAATACTGATCCTGGATGAGCCTACCGCCTCGCTGGACGGCGACACCGGCAAGATGATCATTTCCTTCATCAAGGAAAAAATCCTTAATCAGAATCGCTGCATCGTCATCGTTACGCACGATGCCCGCATCAACGAATACGCCGACCGCATCATCCACATGGAAGACGGTCGTATCACCGGCCTGGACAAGGGGACGGAATGAGAAACAAGATCATCTTCGGATTGGCGATAGGCGGCATCATTATCGGCCTTGTGTGCGCGTATATCCTGGGCATTCAGCATCCCGCCCAGACGCCCGTGTTCAAGCCGGTCAGCAGCCCTTATGAGACTGCCATCTATTCTAATGGCATCATTGAGAGCAGCCAGATCGCCGGCCAGAACATCAATATCTTTCCGGAGGTTGCTGGAGCGGTCAGCAAGGTGCTGGTGCACGAAGGGCAACAGGTTTCTGCTGGCACGCCGCTGGTGACAATTGACGATACCGTACAGAAAGCGACCACCGAACAGCTGCGCCTGCAGTCGGAAGCGACTCTGAGCCTGCTGCAAGAATTGAAAGCGCAACCGCGCAAGGAAACGCTGGCGATTGCCAAAGCGCAGGTAGACCAGGCCGAGGCCAACCTCAAAGCAGCACGCGACCAATATGACAAACGCCACGCTTCCTACGAGATCGATGCGAAATCGGTTAGCAAGGATGTCGTCGATACCGCCATGGATGCAGTCAGCCAGGCTGCAACCAGCCTTGAAGTGGCGAACCGGCAGTACGCGTTGACCAAGGCTGGCAGCTGGATCTATGACATCGCCAACCAGCAGAAACAGTATGAGGCGGCGAACCAGGCGTACCTGGCGGCAAACGCCCTGTTGCAAAAATATGTCATCAAGGCACAGGCCGATGGTGTCATTCTTACCGTCAACGCCTCGCCCGGCAGCTATGTCTCGGCGCTAGGAAGCTATGACAGCTATACCCAGGGCAATGATCCGCTGATCACCATGGGGACACCGCAAGACTATCTTGCGGTACGCTGCTACATCGACGAAATCCTGGTTTCGCGTTTGCCTGCTCCCGCACAGATACAGGCGCAAATGTCGATTCGTGGCACTGATCTCAAGGTGCCGCTGGAATTCGTACGTATCCAGCCTTATGTATCGCCGAAAATCGAACTGTCCAATCAGCGCCAGGAAAAAGTCGACCTGCGCGTCTTGCCGGTCATTTTCCGCTTCCCGAAAAAAGGCCTCGACATGGTCTATCCCGGACAGCAGGTGGATGTCTATATTGGAAAAAAATGATGTGTGCTCACCTACACTCCCAGGCTCGGCTGCGCGCATGCGCCGGTCTGCTGGCCGCACTGATGCTAGGAGGATGCATGGTGGGTCCGGACTTTGTCCGCCCTGCTCCACCAGATGTAGATCGCTATACGCAGGATCCGATGCCTGCAGTCATGACGGCCGACGGCAATGCACAGCGCTTGATTCCAGGCGCCGAAGTCCCGTTCGACTGGTGGCGGATGTTCAATTCGGCGCAGCTGGACGCCATGGTCAAACAGGCCATTGCCAACAATCCGACCCTGGAAGCATCTCAGGCAACTTTGCGGCAGAGCCAGGACAATCTGCGCGCTGGCTATGGCGTGTTTTTCCCGCAGATCAATGCCGGTTTTAGCGGTGTACATGAGCGCAACGCGCCGGTGGTGGACGGGATGACGTCATCGGGGTCGATCTACAATGTGGTCACCCTGAGCGGCAGCATCAGCTATGCGCTGGACTTATTTGGCGGCCAGCGCCGCACGGTGGAAGGCTTGCGCGCGCAATCGGATAATCAGCGCTATACCAGCCAGGCAGCATACCTGACCTTGTCTGCCAATGTCGTCAATACGGCTATCGCCCGTGCCGCCTATGCGGCGCAGGTGCGTGCCATGGAGCAGCTGATCGGCATGGAGACTGAGCAACTGGATGCCACCAAGGCGCAGTTTAGCGCCGGCACTTCTGCCTATTCGAATGTCTTGAGCGTGCAAAGTCTGATTGCGGCCAATCGCGCTACCCTCGCCCCCTTGAGACAAAGGATCGACCAGGCCGACCATCTGCTGGCGACGCTGCAAGGCAGTATGCCGTCCCAGGCCAGTTTGCCAGACATCGACTTGGGCCAGCTCTCGCTGCCGTCTGACTTACCGTTGAGTTTGCCGTCTGACCTGGTAAGGCAGCGGCCCGATATCCTGCAGGCGGAAGCGCAATTGCACGTCGCGAGCGCCAACGTTGGCATTGCCACCGCAGCGATGTTTCCGAGTTTTAGCCTGACCGGCAGTTACGGTGTGGCCGGCAGCAGTTTCGGCAATTTGTCGGCGGCCAGCGGGCTTTTCTGGAGCATCGGGCCGTCGCTGTCGATTCCGCTGTTTAAAGGCGGCAGTCTGTGGTTCGGTCGCAAGGCGGCCATTGACGCTTACCAGGCCTCGCTCGCCACTTATCGCCAAGTTGTTCTGTCGGCATTTGCGCAGGTTGCCGATTCCCTCAAAGCGTTGCAACACGACGCCGAGGCGTTGCAGGCACAGGCTGAATCGCAGCGTGCCGCAGGGACGCATTGCATCTATTGCAAATCAACTATCGCACCGGGCTTGCCGCTTATCTGGACGTGTTGGCGGCGGATATCCAATATCAGCAAGCCACCATCGGCTATCTGCAGGCAATCGCCCTGCGCCAGCAAGACACTGTGGCGTTATTCGTCGCCCTTGGCGGCGGCTGGCGCAACCGGCCCGACACCATCGTGGAAGGAAAAGCGCCATGAAGCACAGCGGAATTTTACGGATCGGCTTCAAGTTGTTGGTCAACGACAAGGCCAAATTCTCCGCATTGCTGATCGGCATCACCTTCGCCGTGTTCCTGATGGTGCAGATGACCGCGATGTTTTCTGGGATTTTGAACCGCGCCTATTCGACCGTCACCAATATCGGTGCGGATATCTGGATCATGGACCCGGCCGTCAATACGCCGACCGGCTCCGTCCCCATGCCGGATTATCTGCTGGATGCGGTGCGTAGCATGAATGGCGTGAGCTATGCCGTGCCGCTGTTTATCGGCGGCGCCCAGCTTAGGCTTGGCAGCGGCACTAATCAATCGGTCACCATCGTCGGCTTGGACGACACGAGCCTGTTTGGTCGCCCGGCGCTGGAGAAAGGCAACATCCTGGATATCTACGCGGATAATTCTTTCATCGTTGTCGATGATGTTGAATTTCCCAAACTCGAAAATCCGAAAATCGGCACGTCGTTTGAACTGAATGACTATCGCGGTGTGATCGTCGGGATTGCCAAGGTCAATGCGAATGGCTTGAATGGCGTACCGACACTGTACACAACCTATAATCGCGCCAAACAATACATCCCTTCCACACGCTTCACTATCTCCTACGTGCTGGCACAGGCGAAGAATGATGCGGCGATTCCCGGCATCAAGCAGCAAGTGGCGAAACTGGGTTATGTCGCCCTGACCAAGAACGAGTTCAACAAACGGATATCCGACTATTACACCTATCAGACCGGTATTGGCACCAATATCCTGCTGATGACGGCGATCAGCTTTATTGTCGGGTTGTCGATCTCGGGCCAGACGTTTTATACCTTCGTGCTGGAGAATGTCGATAAATTCGGTGCCTTGAAGGCGATCGGTGCAAAAGGACGGGAGCTGGTCTACATGATACTTTTCATGGCCACTTTTACCTCATTGACTGGCTACGGATTGGGCATTGGCCTGGTGACCGTGGTGATTTCGATCGCGCGCAGCAGGATTCCGAACTATGCCGCAATGATCACTTTCTGGAATCTCGAACTGGCGTTCGGGATGGTGCTGCTGATCGCCGGTATTTCCAGCTATTTCGGTGTGCGCAAAGTCCTGAGGATCGAGCCCTTCGATATTTTCAGGGGATAGGATCCAGCCATTGATGCCGATGCCGACTGAGAAAATCCACGTTTTGGCAAGGTATTCAATTCGGCAAGGACAATGCTTTTTGGCGCGCACTGCGCCTTGACGACCCCTGTTTCCTGAGCGCTGCATCAAGAATTTTATCGTTGCCGTAAATATCGTTAAAAAAATAGACCTTGTGGTCTTTCTTCACAATCACGGTCGCATAGGCGATGACTACCGGCAGCGGCTCTTTCAGGCGCAGGGTCGCCGATTTCCCGCGGTCCATGGCGCTGCGTATGCGCTGTTCGGTCCATTCCGGCTGGTCTTGCAGGACAAATTTTGCCAGCGCCACCGGATCTTCCACACGAATGCAACCATGGCTGAAATCACGCCGTTGGCGGGCGAACAGCGCTACCGCGGGAGTGTGATGCAGGTAAATGTCATCATTGTTGGGGAAGATGAACTTGATATCACCCAGCGCATTGGCGGGGCCGGGCCGTTGACGAATCCGCATTGTTCCTCGCATCACCGCATCGAGATTTGCCGACGACAGCTCGGTGACGACTTGCCCCTCTTTGCCGACGAACTCAAGGCCCTGCTGATTGAAATAGGCAGGATCGCGGTGCAGGCGCGGCAGCACTTCTGCCTTGGCGATTGACGTCGGGATATTCCAGTACGGACTAAATTCAATATATCGCAGGTTTTCGACGATCAGCGGCGTCTGGCGGTTCAGGGCCTGTCCAACAATGACATTCATGCTGATTCCAGGGGCGCCATCCTTGGTTCCGTAGGCGCGCAAGACAAACTCCGGGATGTTCACCACGATCATGCGATCACTCATCAGAAGCGGCGTCCATCGCAGGCGCTCTAGAGTCAACTCAATTTGGTGTATGCGCTCCGCAAGTGGCGTATTCAGTTCCGTAAAAGTGCCCTTGCCGATTATGCCGTCCCCACCTAAGCCATGCCGGATTTGAAACGCCTTGACTCCATCGACCACGGCCCCCTTATAGTCGGCGCCGGCCGTCTCTGCAATAGCCATGTCCCCCAATGCCAACAGTTTTTGCGCAAGCAGATCGACACCCGCATACGATTGGCCGGGAGCTAGCTTGTTTGCGGGGAGTTGCGGTAATCGTTGCTGCATAGCCGGGAGTTTGGCCAGCTCGCGATAATTCGCCAGGGTTTGCCGCAAATTGGCATAGAGCGGCAGCTGTGGCGCAACGTTGCGAATGGCCGGCGCCAAGGCATGGCCGGCCAGGGCTTGGCGCAGATAGGCAGCGGGATCCAGCTGCTTCGGAGGCACCTTGAAGGAGGGATAGAGGTCGCGCGGATCCAAGCGGCCGAAATGCAGGTCAGAGATAAATTGCTCCATTGCCTGCGTCATTAATGCCGAATGTTCGCTCTCGCTTTCACTGGACTGGCGCGTTCCGCGCCTGGCATCATCGACGATACGCGCCAGAGCGCTCGCCTGATAGTCGTCCGGATCGAGTCCGTCCTGGTCCGCGGACTGCAGTATCTGGACGGCCTGGATTGCATCGATCGTTGGACGGCCATTCTCAAACCAGGGCAGGCGCTCATCGGCAAATGCATTCCAGCCATGCCCGGACAACAGGACAACAATCCATAAGATGCCAATTCTTGGGCGCCATTCACGACGATCCGCGGCACTCGTCCTCTTGCCAAACCAGGTCATCGCAGCGCTTTGATCAACGTCTCGAATTGGACAGCAAGCGATTTGTCATGCTGCTTGATTGCGGGAACCTGGCGATCGACGCAGAGCAATTGGTAGACCGCCGTTTGTGCGGCGCGTACCGAATATTCGACTGTGAAAACGACATCATCTTCGATTTCAACGAACTGGCTGATGAAAGCCAGGTTTCTTGATTTCTGTGGGACTGGCAATGGCCGGTCGCCACGCGCGCGCGGCATGAACATGCTGGTGATATATGGCATGCGGCATGGGATGCAGATTGCCTGGGCAAGTGAGTCGCGATCAAAGCGCAGATGCCCGCACAGCTCGCGCAGGATTTCCTCGCCGTTGCATTCTGCCATTGGTTTGGCGACAAAATTTCCCACACGGTCCGGAAACAGGGCATAACCCCAGAATACCCCTACCCCTTCAGGCTGGCCAGGAAAATGCGGCTGATGCGGAAGCACCACCGACATCAGCCAATTGGAATCCTTGAATGTCACCAGGCCGCCGGTACCCGCCTCGTTGCCGGTAAATTCCTGCATGCTATTGAAGAACGCCAGGCTTTTTGAGGTCACCGTGAACGATTCCCATGACGACTGAGCGATACAGCTATTGAAGACCGCCGGATTCCCGAATTCCGGCCTGCCCCGCGCCAGTTTTTCCCACAGTGCCCAGCCGCCGCTGTCACGCTTCGATAACGAAGACGGTGCGGTCGTCATGGACCCCAAGCTCGAGGCGTCAGTCATCGAGCCATTTTGAAAGAAAACCAGGTCGTTTTGCCCGACTTCGATCATCTCGTCCAGACCCTGTCGTCGACAATGGATCGCGCTGACCACGAACATGTCGTCGACTATTCTGTGCTCGAAATCGGTCACCGTGCAATCCATGACGAAATGAACGCCTTCCGTTTCCAGCCAGCTCCGCAGCGGGCGGACCAGGGAATCGTATTGATTGAAGATGGTCCGTTTGACACCGCCCAGCGTTTCGATGCGCGTGAATTCCAGCATGAAGCGATGCAGATACCGTTTGAATTCGACCGCGCTGTGCCAAGGCTGGAAAGCGAACGTGGTTGACCACATGTACCAGAATTCGGTCTCAAAGAACGACGGCGACAGCCAATCGGTGATTGTGCTGTTGCCCAACGTGCCTTCGTCTGCATTGCTGAGTTGCAGCAGTTCGGCACGGTCCTTTATCGAAAAGCCCATTGACGTCACCGGAATTTTTGCGCGCCATCGATCAACCAGCCGCGCTTTCGAGTTCGACTTGTGCGATTCGTTGAATGCTATTGTTTCCTCAAAAACGGACTTGTTCTTCGCCGTCAGCGACGGAATCGACTTGAACAGATCCCAGGTGCATTCATAGTTGTCAAAGGTCAGCATGCGGCCGCCGCGCATGGAATAGCCCTGCTCCGGATCGCCGCATCCGTCCAGGCTGCCGCCCGGAACGCTAGCTGCCTCCAGGATGGTGATATCGCTTCCGTTCATCTTGCCGTCGCGGATCATGAATGCTGCCGCTGCCATGGAGCCGATGCCGCCTCCCACCAGATATGCCTTCTTGTTCATTATCATTGTTTTCCTTGAGAATTCATGCCGTATTCGTGATCCTGTTCGATCCGTTTTCCTCAGTGCTTGCGAAAATCAATCACCACGCGGGAAGCGACGTCGCCATGCTCCAGTCGTTCGAAAACACGATTGATGGCGGACAACGGCAGCAATTCGATTTGCGCCTTGACTTTTCCTTCGGCTGCAAAGGCGAGTGCTTCAGCCATGTCCTGGCGCGTGCCCACGAACGAACCGCGCACCGTGATGCAATTCGCCACTACATCAAACAAAGGAAAGGGAAACTCACCCGGCGGCAACCCAACCAGGACGCAGGTCCCGCATTTGCGCGTCATGGCCACTCCTTGCTGGAACGCGCTAAGCGAGGGCGCCGTGATCAGGACACCGTGCGCGCCGCCACCCGTCGCCTCTCTCATGGCGGCTATTGCGTCGCCGGCCCGCGCGTTAATGGTCAGATCGGCGCCCAGGGCTTTGGCCAAGGCCAGCTTGCCATCGTCGATATCGATCGCGCAGACGTGCAAGCCCATCACTTTCGCGTACTGGATGGCCAGGTTTCCCAAACCGCCGATTCCGGAAATTGCGATCCAGTCACCAGGCTTGACGTCGGTTTCCTTGATGCCTTTATATGAAGTTACCCCGGCACAGATAATCGGCGCCGCATCTACCGCGGCTAAACCCGCAGGGATATGGGCAACATAGTTGGCATCTGCCAGGATGTACTCGGCAAAGCCGCCATTCTTCGTGTAGCCGCCAAACTGCGCTTCCGGGCATACCGTTTCATGCGCCGAAAGACAATACTCGCAATGGCCGCAGGCTGAATAGAGCCAAGGCACGCCGACCCGATCACCCTCCTTTACGGTGGTCACGCCAGCTCCTACGGCGACAACCAGGCCGATGCCTTCATGTCCAGGAATGAACGGCAATCCAGGTTTTAGCGGCCAATCGCCATGGGCGGCATGCAGATCGGTGTGGCATACGCCGCAGGCTTCGGTCTTGACCAGTATCTGGCCGGGTCCGGCGACAGGAATGTCGCATTCCTGAATCACTAATGGCTTGCCGAATTGCTCGACAACGGCGGCTTGCATTCTGTTAGTCATGGCGCATCCTTCTTTTGGGTAAATGATTGGCGCCAGCGTAACCGCGCCCGTCTATGGTGTTATTGATGTGAATCAAATTTTCCTGGCAATACGGGTATTTCTGTCACGCTAGGCTGTTTCTGGGATGTGATTGCCAATCTGATAGCGCCCCTTGATAACGGTCAAATACCTTGCAGATGACATGTATCAATAGACGGCCTCTGGGAGGGACGGTAATCCTTTCCGAATCAATCCTGATCAGGCCGTCAGTCTCCATGTGTCGAAGAATTGCCAGTTCTTCGGAAAAATATTCTTTGAATACAATGATTGGGTAGGCGATTTCCATGAAATCGAGCGACAGCTCGAAATTGCAGGCCAGCCGCTCGATGATGAAGCGGCGCAGCAGATCATCCATCGTCAAGTGCGTGCCGCACCCAACGGGCAACAAGCCGGCGTCAATATTCGCGTAATAGGCGCTCAGATTCGTTTGGTTTTGGCTATAGGAATTGCCTATGGCGGCAATGGCCGCCACGCCGCAGCCAATCGCATCCGACTCAGGGTGTATAGAGAAGCCCTGTAAATTGCGATACAAGCGCCCCTGCCGCTGGGCCACCGCAATTTCATCCTCGGGCTTGGCGAAATGGTTCATGCCTATGTACGCATAGCCTGCTGCATTCAGTTGCCGAACACATCGATGAAACATGGCCAGCCTGCTGTCCATATCGGACAGTTGCATGTCGCCTGAAGCGAGTGGAAGGTAGATATGGCCATGCAGCACCACGCTGTCTGGCGCGGCAGCGATGACAGCGGACAAATTGCGCGCAACGGACATGATGTTCTGACCTGGACAGCCATAAATGAAATCGACGCCGACAGAGCGAAAACCCGCCACCTGCGCAGCCTTGATCAGTTCAACCGTCTTCGCAGCCGGTTGAATCCGCTTTTTGTCATGCAACATCTCGGCTGCTGTGTCTAGCGTACAATCTTCTGCGATCAGGTGTAGCCGGTTGAAACCCTGCACATGCAGTGCGTGAACGTGTGCGACTGAAACGGCGTGTACACCGATCTTGAACACATATTCGCGGCTGACGCCGGCCGCGAGATTGAAGGAGTCGCGCAACTGCCGCATCAGACCTTCGCACTGATCCATGCTTAGGCAGGTTGACGCGGGAACTGTGACACACAGTTGTTCAATCGGGTCCATATCGCTAAACAATGCCGATAGCATGCCGATCTCGCGCTTCAGATAAGCAAGATAAATATCCAGGCAATCGCGATACTGACTGGCAAAGCCGGGACAGGGCTGAAAATTGCTGGCTGCTGGAGGCATGTGCAGAGACAGCGAGAGCCCATACCGTGGCCCTATATTGCGGCGATGCGTAGCTGCTTCAAGAAAATCATCGACGCCAAAGCGTGTCGAAAAACACTTCATTGCGGGGTACATGACGTAACCCGTGCCATATTCTTCCATGCTCGACAATATCGATTTGTTCAACTGCAGCGGCGCGATACTGGATTCATCTAAATGTGGCATCTAAGTTCTCGTGGCCGGTTGTCCTGGATGGACGACACCTCGGCATAGTCACCGTATGCCACCTGACTACCGCTCACCTTGACATGCATCAAATACAGACATGTAAAACAGAAAACACCGGCGCTTGCCGGATTCCGGTTTGCTTCTGCGCTGTCCTGTATAGTTGATTTGCATCAAATTTTTTTGTATCTCTATTGTTATCCTTTGGATATGCCTCGGCGTCCGGCACGTACCTTTAGCGGCCGGACTCTGCTTCAATCTACTCTTGACTAACATGACCGATACCTCTGACGCCTCTTTCCACGAATTACGCGTACTCCACAATCTGACCTTCGATGAGATCGCTGTCGGCGACAGCGCCAGCATGGAGCGGCGCCTGACCACCGAAGACATTCAGCTGTTCGCTGTCATGTCCGGGGACGTCAATCCCCAGCATCTTGATCCGGAATTCGCCGCTGCCAGCCGATTCCATGGCGTGATCGCCCATGGCATGTGGGGAGCCTCGCTGATTTCAGCGGTGCTGGGCACGCGCCTGCCAGGGCCTGGCACTGTGTATTTGGGGCAGACTTTGCGATTCCTCCATCCTGTTCGGGTGGGAGATACGCTAACCATCAGTGTCACGGTCACTGCACGTGATCCTGAGAAAAAGCAGTTGAGTCTCCAGTGTTCATGCGTCAACCAGGATGGCAAGATCGCCATTGAAGGCAACGCCGAGGTGATTGCACCGAGCGAAAAAATCACCTACACCAGGATGACCTTGCCGGAAGTCCGCGTCAGCTCCGGCGACAAGGTGCAGCGCCTGCTGGAGCATGTGAAACCTTTAAGTGCGATTCGTGTGGCGGTAGTCCATCCATGCGATGAACTGAGTCTGTCGGCGGCGCTGGATGCGCATCAGGCTGGTCTGATCGAACCGCTGTTGGTAGCGCCGCGGGCAAAGCTTGAAGCGGTGGCAAGCGACGCCGGGCTGGACTTGGCAGGTATCACCATCGAAGATGTGCCGCACAGCCATGCCGCCGCCGCACGCGCCGCAGAAATGGCCAGTAAAGGCGAAGTCGAAGCGATCATGAAAGGCAGCCTGCATACCGACGAAATGATGGAAGCCGTCGTGGCCACAGCTGCCGGCCTGCGCACCAAGCGCCGCATCAGCCATTGCTATCTGATGCAAACGGCCGCTTACCCGCGGCCGTTCATCATCACGGACGCCGCCATTAACATTTCCCCGACACTGGATGAAAAAGCGGATATCGTGCGCAACGCCATTGATCTGGCACATGTGATTGGCGTAGCTTGTCCCCGCGTGGCGATCCTGGCGGCGGTGGAAACAGTCAATCCGCACATGCCGGCGACACTGGATGCAGCCATACTCTGCAAGATGGCCGAGCGCGGTCAGATTACCGGCGCCCTGCTGGACGGTCCTTTAGCTTTCGATAACGCGATCTCTGTTGCCGCCGCCAAAATCAAGGGCATTGTCTCGGAAGTCGCCGGTCGTGCCGATATTCTGGTGGTGCCAGACCTGGAAAGCGGCAACATGCTGGCCAAGCAACTCGAATATCTGGGCGATGCCGCCAGCGCCGGCATTGTGCTCGGCGCCAAGGTGCCGGTCATCCTGACCAGTCGCGCCGATTCGCGCGAAACCCGCCTTGCGTCTTGTGCCATCGCCTTGATGCTGGCCCACCATTACCGTAGCCATCCACAATGAATATGCCACCACTCCAACCGGCCGGTTCCGGATTCATCCTGGTGCTCAATTGCGGCTCGTCCAGCATCAAGTTCGCTCTGTTCGACACTAGCCCAGCGGTGCTGGCGCGGCAGGCCGACTGGAAAGGCAAAGTCGACGGCATAGGCGGCAAGCCAAGCTATATCGAATCCGGTACGGAATCGGCGCCGCTGGCGCTGGGCACGGTGCAGCCTTATCACGACGCGCTGATGCATATCCGCGAGCGGGTAGCCCTTCACCTTGGCGCTCGTCGCCTGTGTGCGGTTGCCCATCGCGTGGTGCATGGCGGCAGCAAGTATTCCGCGCCGACCAGGATTGACGCGGAAGTGCTGGCGGACCTGAAGAATTACATTCCGCTGGCGCCCCTGCATCAGCCGTTTGCGCTGGAAGCCATCGAGGTATTGCTGTCCAGTCAACCTGGATTGCTGCAGGTTGCCTGTTTTGACACGGCCTTCCATCACACCCTTCCCCATGTCGAGCAAATGTTGCCATTGCCCCATGCCTTATGGGAGCGCGGCTTGCGGCGCTACGGATTTCATGGTCTTTCATATGAATACATGTCGGTAGTGTTGGAGGAGCGCTTTGGCGCGGCATCTCACGGTCGCGTGATCGCGGCCCACTTGGGCAGCGGTGCCAGTCTGTGTGCGATGAGAGCGTTGCGCAGCGTCGGCACGACTATGGGATTTTCGGCGTTGGACGGGCTGATGATGGGCACCCGTTGTGGCGCACTCGATCCGGGTGCTGTGCTCTATCTGATGGAAATCGAGAAATTGAGCCTGGAACAGGTGGCGCACCTGCTGTACCACGAATCAGGTTTGCTCGGCGTTTCCGGCTTCTCCTCGGATCCTCCCGTCCTATTTGCACAGGAGCAGCGACAGGATGCCGTCGGCGATCGTGTGCGCGCTGCGCTTGATTTGTACGTGCGGCGCATCGTCCGTGAGATCGGTGCACTTGCCGCCGTATTGGGCGGCCTCGATTTGCTGGTATTTACCGCTGGCATCGGCGAACACAGCGCCGAGATCCGCAGCCGCGTATGTCGGGACCTGGCGTTCCTGGGGGTGGGCCTGGATCAGGAGAGCAATCAACGCAATGCGCCATTCATCTCCCTTGTTGACAGTCGGGTCACAGTCGCTGTCGAACCCACCAACGAAGAATGGATCGCAGCCCGGCATACGTTAGCTATCCTCCGGTCTAGCTGACAATGCTTTCCACAGCATCTTCCATCACCTGAGCGGAAGTGCGTTGCCCGTAGAGATTCTCGATGTCAGTATGAAAATGCGCCAGTAAGGCATTGCGCTTGAGTTTCAATGTCGGCGTCATCAACCCATTTTGCAAAGTCCACGGCTCAGTCGCAATGCGGACGATACGTGGCACGGCGTAGGCCGGGAAATGCATGCTGGCTTGCTGGACTTTACGCAGGACAGCATCTTGCAGCGACGGCGAATTGATGGCAGCGCTTTGATTTGCATCAAGCTGTAACTGACGCGACAGCTCCGCCAATCCCGCCTGGTTCAGGACGACAAAGGCAGCGATGAACGGCCTGTTATCCCCGATTACGAACGCTTGTTCAAAGAGCGGGTCTGCTGTGATCGACAATTCCAGGTCCGCGGGAGAAACTTTCTCGCCGGTCGAGGTAACGATAATTTCCTTGATCCTGCCGATAATGCGGATGCGTCCGCCCTCCATTGCCGCCTGATCTCCGGTATGCAGCCAGCCATCCTCCGTCATTGCCTTGGCGCTTTCTTCCGGACGCTTCCAATAACCAATCATGACGCTGCTGCCACGCACCTGCAACTCCTGGTTCTCGCCGATGCGCACCGCAACGCCGGCCAACGGCCTGCCGACAGTGGCTGGCCAATTGTCAGTCGGCGTGTTGCAGGCAACCACCGGCGACGTTTCGGTCATGCCGTAACCTTGCACCAGAGGCAAGCCCAACCCAAGAAAACATTCGGCCACCGCTTGCGACAGAGGTGCGCCGCCGCACACTGCGATACGCAATCGTCCACCGAACTGTGCCAGCACCTTGTTTCCGACCAGCGGCCGCAAGACGGAGAACAGCAGCGCGTCGAGCCAGCGCGGGGGTTGGCCAACCGTAGGCAAATGCTGGCGCCGACAAAAGCGTCGCCAGCCGATCGTTTGCGTCAATGTGAACAATCGTTGCGTCATGCGGCTGGAAGCGGACAGCGTCTCCAGCAATTTCACGTGCGACCGTTCATAGATTCTCGGTACCGAGACCAGCACCGTGGGCCGAATGATTTTCAGATCGTCCGGGATCTGGGCGATGGATCGGGTATACGCGACGCAGCTGCCCGCCGCCATCGGCAGGTAATAACCGACAGTGCGCTCAAAGGTGTGCGACAGCGGCAGGAATGACAGAAATACATCCGATGCACTCACGGTCACCGTTGCCATCATCGCCCGGATATTCGACAGGACGTTGCCGTGGGTAAGCATGACGCCCTTCGGCTTGCCGGTGGTTCCCGAGGTGTAGACGATCGCCGCCAGGTCGTCCGCGGATACTATTGGCCGGAATGCATTGTTCAGCAGGCTACCGCCGGCTAGCCAGGCAGGCAAGGCGATTACCAGGCCTTGAGGGTGCAGCGGTGAGTGGCATGCAGTGAAATTGCCGTCTTCCGTCACCAGCACCAGTTTCAACAACGGCATGGCCTCGCCGATCGCGGCGATGCCTTCCCATTGGGCGCGGGTAGACACCACCAGCATCGCAGCGTCGCAATCCTTGATGATATAGGCGATACTGGCCGGATTGTCGAGCGCATGCATGGGCACCGGAACCAGACCCAGCGCCAGGCTGGCCTGGTCCATGCAAACCGCATCGACTCCGTTAGGCAACAATACCGCTATTCGAGCGCCAAACGGCAAGCGCAAGGCGGCCAATGCACTACTCCAGCTTCTGATTCGTTCGCCGATCTGCTCCCAGCTATGGGAACGCAATGCCCCGTCTCCTGATTGAAGTGGCGGTACGCCTCGTTTTCGGGTGTCTGCCGGACTCTCCAATCAAACAGGTTCCCAAGCGTTTCAATCTTCTCCAGCCCTGTAGCCATAGCCTGTCTCATGGAATGCCCCAATTCGTTTTCCTGATGCCTGTAAATCACTCTAGCCGCAACTCTCTCCGCCTGAATTGATCTGGATCAAATTTTTCCCCCTGTCCATGGTTATGCTGAATGCCATCTATCTTGGGGAAAAAGCGCATCATGGAACGCAAAAACAGCCTGTCGGTACAGAGCGCCTGGCAAGTGCGTGGCTAGGCGCAGCGGGGATACAAACTGAAGCGCCCTGCAGCCAAGCCGTCCAGCTGGATATGAGCGCCAACGCCGCTCTGGCAAAATTCACCGGCGGTCTCTCTCCTGCGGCATTGAGCAACGCCTATGTTGACTGGCTGCTGCACTTTCAATTGGCGCCGGCGGAACAAGCCGGATTACTGCAAAAGGCCTGGAAAAACCTGTGGCGCTGGTCGCAGTACGCCATTGCGGCTTCCGCGACGGTTCCCGCCGGCGCTGGACACTGCATTGAGCCACTGCCGCAAGATCGGCGCTTTGCCGATCCAGCCTGGGAACGCTGGCCATTCAATCTCATCGCGCAAGGTTTTTTGCTCAATCAGCAATGGTGGCATCGTGCAACGACGGGAATACCCGGCGTTTCGCGGCATCACGAGGATGTCGTGACATTCACGGCACGGCAAATCCTGGACATGCTGGCGCCGTCGAATTTCATTTCTACCAATCCAGTGGTCCAGGAAGATGCGCTTCGCAGCAACGGTCTCAGCTTGGTGCGTGGCGCCCAGTTGGCAATGGCCGATCTGCTGCAGCTCACGACGGGACACACGGAGGACGAGACATTCAAGGTCGGCGAAAACATGGCCGTGACGCCAGGAAAAGTCGTCTATCACAATCACTTGATCGAGCTGATTCAATACGCGCCAAGCACTGCGCAGGTGCATGCCATTCCGCTCCTGTTCGTCCCGGCATGGATCATGAAATATTACATTCTCGATCTGTCGCCGCAAAATTCCCTGGTCAAGTACCTGGTCGACAACGGCTATACCGTATTCATGATCTCGTGGAAAAATCCGCTCACCGAAGATCGCGATCTGTCGATGGAGGATTACCGCAAGCTGGGAGTGATGGCGGCGATCGACGCGGTCACAAGCATTACGGGCGCGACGCAGGTCAATGGTGTTGGCTATTGCCTGGGCGGCACCTTGTTGGCAATCGCTGCGGCAAGCATGGCGCGCGATGGCGATCAACGCCTGGCAAGCTTGAGTTTGTTCGCTGCGCAGACTGATTTTACGGAACCAGGTGAATTGTCGTTGTTCATCGATGAGGCCCAGATCGGCTTTCTCGAAGCCGCCATGTGGGAACATGGCTATCTCGACGGCAAGCAAATGGCGGGGGCATTCCAGTTGTTGCGCTCGAACGACCTGATCTGGTCGCACCGCTTGAATCAATATTTGCGTGGCGTCGCCGAAAACAAGAGCGACCTGATGACCTGGAATGCCGATGCCACGCGCATGCCCTATCGCATGCACAGCGAATATCTGCGTCAGCTATTCCTGCACAACGACCTGGCCGAGGGACGCTATCGTACCGACGGCAAGCCGATCGCACTGACTGACCTGCATATTCCGCTGTTTGCGGTAGGCACCCTCACCGATCACGTCGCGCCATGGCGATCTGTGTTCAAGATACACCTGCTGACGGAGACGGAGGTGACATTCTTGCTTACTTCCGGCGGCCACAATGCCGGCGTGGTGTCGCCACCCGGACACCTGCATCGCAGTTACCAGATAGCTACCCGCGCCAAAGACGGTCCGTTTCTCGACGCCGACACGTGGCAAAGGGACGCCTCGCGGCAGGAAGGCTCATGGTGGCCTGCCTGGGAAGCCTGGCTGGCAGCCCGTTCAGGCAAGGAAGTCGGGCCACCGGCAATGCCTCCAAGCCGGAGAAAGGCGCCCGGACTGTATGTATTGCAACCCTGATGTCGGAAAGCAAGCGGATTTTGATTTACATCAAGACAGCAATCTTTCACGCAAATAAGCTAGTAACTGAATTTTCATTTTTTGGGGAGCAGAAATGATCTCTTCTCGTCTGATGGGGCAAGTCGAAACCCAGCTGCAACGGCGCCGCAAATACATATTGGCTGCCATCCGTTCGCATCCGCGCACGACAAATCAGTTCGATCAGAAGCATTTCAATTGCGGCCGTCAGGGAGAGATCATCGCGGCTGAGTTGCTTACCGATACAGAAATCGCACTGCTGCTCCACACGTCGGCAGAGCCGCAGAAGATACAGGCTGCGCTAAGGCGCATCAAATCGCATGTCTATGGTGCCTGCATTGCTTGTGGCGCGGCGATTTCGCCGCAACGGCTTCGGATACATCCAACGGCAGAACGTTGTCGGCATTGCCAGGCTGAGATAGAGAACAATCAGCGCTCCGATCCTGGTATAGGAACCTGATTTTTTAAGGACGTTTCATGTCATTTAACCACCTCGTCGTATGGCTTGATCACGCGGAAGCTCGAATTCTTGTGTCCAAACCGGACGCAGTTGGGCACGACATGATGAGGATGCATTCCAGGCATGCGAATCCCTATGCCGCCGAAAGCCATTCCAGGATACCGGATGCAGTGGAGCAGGCGCCCTACTTTGACGCTATTGCCAACGCTTTGCCACAGGCCGGCCAAATATTGATCACGGGGCCTGGTCTGGAAAAAATGGCTTTTGTTAAGCACGTGCTCAGGCACAAGCATCAACTGGCAAAAAAAATCGTTGGTGTCGAAACGGTGAATCACCCCGATGATCCGCAACTACAGACGCTTGCCCGTAAACATTTTCTCAAGGCAGATTTCCTGCTTTGACCGACCAAAGAGGCCTCACATGGACTACAAGACTATCCTCGTGCACGTGGACGAATCCCGGCGTGCCAGCGAACAGATCGGGATTGCGGCGTTGCTTGCCCAAAAATACAACGCGCATCTGATCGGCGCCGCTGCGACCGGCGTTGCGCCGCAGTTCTTTATGCCGGGAGTCATCGGCGAAAGCAATCTGGCCCTGCTCGGCCCGGCATTGAGCGAACTACGCGACCAGGCAGCGAAGCGGCTGACGGAATTTGAATCGATTGCCTGGAAAATGGATGTCAAGTCGTTCGAAAAACGCTTGATCGAAGATGATGCGGGTGTGGGTCTGAGCTTGCAGGCGCGCTACAGCGACCTGGTGGTGATCGGGCAGGTCAACCCCGCCGACTATTCCACTGTGTTGCGCGCTGACTTTCCCGAATTTGTACTGCTGAATTGCGGCCGGCCGGTTCTGATTGTGCCCTATGCCGGGCATTTTCCTGTATTTGGAAAACGGGTGTTGGTGGCCTGGGATGCAAGCGTGGAAGCAACACGCGCCGTCACCGCATCGATCCCGCTGCTGCGGCAGGCCGATCTGGTGCAAGTGGTGGTGTTTGACAAAGGCAACCCATCCGGCGCCCATGGCGAACAACCGGGAGCCGACATCGCCCTTTATCTGGCACGTCACGGCGTCAAGGTCGACGTCTCGGAACAGACCATGCCGACAGGCATCGACGTCGGCAACGCACTCTTGTCACACGCGGCGGATTTCGGCGCCGACCTGATCGTGATGGGCGGCTATGGTCACAAGCGTTTCCGTGAGATCATGCTGGGAGGCGTAACGCATACGATTCTGGAATCGATGACTGTGCCGGTCCTGATGGCGCATTAAGAAAAGCGCGCTCCGCTGCCGGATCGGCTATAGCGGAGCGCGTTGGAAGATGGATGCTGCCATCCATCCTGCGCGTGCAATTTAGGCAATGACCATTTTATCCACCACACGCGTCACGCCAGACGCCGCCGCAGCGGCCTGTAGTGCCGCGTAGCGTTCCGACCATGAACGCACCGGTCCGGTCAGCGTCACCTGATCGCCATTGACGAGAACGGTAAGGCGTTGCGTTTCGATGTGAGCGCGCCGTTGTAGAGCTGCCTCAATTTTGACTTTGACATCAGACGGCAGCACCGCAGGCTTGACCGAGATCTGATTGCTGACGCCGATTACTCCCATCAGGTTACGTATGGCGTTGCCGGCAGCCACACGCTGGTAGTCCCGCTCCAGTTCGCCGCTCAGCGTCACCCATCCGTCTTCTACCAAGACTTTTACCTTGTCCTTTGGCACCAGAACATTCCATTCCAATGCGAGTTCGGAAGCACGCACGATGTCGGCATCCGAGCGTTCGCTCGTTCCAGGCAAACGAACATCGATCTCCACCGCAACGCCCTTCACGCCTGCAACCCGCTGTGCAGCGCGTTCGGCAGCATACTTCTCGGCATAGCTGCTCAAGTGTCCCTCCAGCGTCACTACGCCATCCTTGACTTCGACTCCGATATCGGTGTCATTGATAGATGGGTCCCATGCCAATTCATCCATGACATCCTGCCTTAATTGTCGATCGGTTTTCATCTCACTCCTCCATTGACGACTTAAACATGGTGCTCCAATATCGCACGCTCAGGACAGCATCGGTCCCAAATGGTCCTTGCCGGCAAGCGGCAGAAAATCCCGTGCCGCGTGGAATAGCACGTTCTGGCAACCATCATAGATGCGACAGCAAACAAGGATTTGATGCACATCAAAAGTACGGGCATTGGCATCGATGACTCACTCTGGCAGCGGCAAGCCACATCTGTCGACTCCCCTTTATTTGATCCATATCAAGATGGTGTCGGCCGGCGCCTGCCAGCATGTATGCATGTAAGCGCGCAAATCATGAAGCTGTTGCTGTGCCAGTCTGCGGCGCTTGTCGTCATAGGTCATCAGGGAAAGGATGCCGTTGCAAAGGAACGCTATGTTCAAGCACATTCATTTCAGTCCTGCGAGGCGTCTGCGTGGCCGATGGAATAGGCGCAATGACGATCGCCTGCCAACGAACCGACGGGCATATAGCTGCCCGGTACGGCAATGAACGGTCGGAGCGGCTTTCATCCAGCCGCAGCGATAACCACGGCGCTGCTATTTACCTCGGTTTCGTGCGGCGCGTTAGCCGGTACGGGCACTCAGCAGCAGAATTTTCCGCCGCCGCTCAAGAGCACGGTCTTGGCGCCATCGTCCAGCAACGCCGCCAACGCACAGAAAGCATTGCGTAACCGCACGTGCGCCACATACGCATCTCTGTTCAAGGCCATCGCCGCTGCGCGCGACCAAGGTGAGAATCCCGGGCAAGGACTGGAAGACACTGCGCGTTTCGCCCACATTCCACTTTACGCGCGGAAGAACGCCGTTCGCCTTGTCTATTTTGATCCTGGCTTCAAAAAATTGAGCGGACAAGCGCTCGCGCTTCAAGTGTTCCAGGTCTGTGTATATGGGCCGCCAGACGCGTTCCAGAGTCCTGAATGATCAACGAAGAGCCGTCCGGGCAAGTGAGATTTGGTGTAAAAAAAACCGCTGAATCCGGGTAAATTGATATGGAACAAATTTCATTCAAATATTGTGGTTGCCAGTTGGATCCCGGCTTGACGACCGGCTCGCCAGAGAATACGGTAAAAACGAGGTAACACCAGTTTGCCCGAGCGATAGTCCATCAACGAAAGATCAGGAGTATCAACATGTCCTATAAAACCATCGTCGTATATGTCGACGCATCCGAGAATGTCGGTAAGCGTATCGAAGCCGCCGCAGATATTGCATTGGCCGAAAATGCGCACCTGATCGGCGTCGCTGCCACCGGTGTGTCGCAATTTCTCCAAGACACTGTCAGTGTTAACCGCAACGATCCAGCGATCGCCCCACTGCTTGACACCTTGCGCAAGCGCGCCGGCGTATCGCTGGAAAAATTCGACAAGATTGCAGATCAGGCTGGTGTGCTGTCATTCGAACATCGCTTGATAGATGATGACGTGAACGGCGGCATCAGTTTGCAGGGCGCGTATTCTGACCTGCTGGTGCTGGGGCAAAGCTACCCGGACGATCCGGCCGGCGCCAACGTCGACACCATTCCCTATGTCGTCCTCAACTCTGGTTGCCCGGTCCTTGTGGTGCCTGGAACAGGCGCTTATGCAAAGATAGGCTCCAAGGTCCTGATCGCCTGGAATGGCAGCATGGAGGCCAGACGCGCGGTTCATGACGCCATTCCCCTGCTCAAGCGAGCCGAGATTGTCGAAGTTGCGGTGTTCAATCCGAACTCCCACGAAGGCGTCCACGGCCAGTTGCCCGGTTCCGACATTTCCCTGTACCTGGCTCGCCATGGCATCAACATTGAACTTAAGGAGGAGAAGAGCAAAGCCGATGTCGGCGAAGCATTGCTCTCGCTCGCCGACAGCATGCAGGCCGATTTGCTGGTCATGGGTTGCTATGGGCATTCCCGGTTTCGTGAAACCCTGTTGGGCGGCGTTACCCATACGATTCTGAAATCGATGAGACTGCCGGTCCTGATGTCACACTGATATGGTTTCGGTATCAGAACCTGATCCCGCCTTGTCGCGCCCGAATGCCAGTTGGCTCGGCGTTCGCCTAGTCCATGTGCTGGCCGCCGTTGACCGAGAATGTCGCGCCGGTAATGAATCCGGCATCGTCATGAACCAGAAATGCCACCATGCGGGCAATATCTGCGGGCGTTCCCAGACGCCCGATCGGGATCCCGGCGATGATTGCCCGTAAAGTGTCCGGCGGAACACTGGCCACCATGTCGGTATCGCAATATCCCGGAGCGACTACGTTGACTGTCACATTTTTGTGCGCACTTTCCAGCGCCAGCGATTTGCTGAAACCAAGGATGCCGGCCTTGGCGGCGGCGTAATTCGCCTGGCCGAACTGCCCCTTCTGGCCATTCACGGAACTGATATTGACGATGCGTCCGAACCCGCGTTCACGCATGCCGCCGATCAGGCTACGGCACATGTTGAACATCGAGCCAAGATTGGTCTGAATCACCCTTGACCACTGCTCTTCGGTCATTTTGTGCAGTACTGCATCGCTCGTAATGCCGGCGTTGTTGACCAAGATCTCGACTGGCCCCAACGCGCGTTCGACCTTGGCGACTCCTTCCTGGCAAGATTTCAGGTCAGCGACATCCCATTGATAAGTTTCGATCATGGTCTCGTCGCGAAATGCCTCCGCTGCTGCACTATCGTGACCATAGACGGCTGCTACGCGATAGCCTGACGCGTGCAGTATCTGAGAAGTGGCCTTGCCCAGGCCGCGGGTACCTCCGGTAACGATAGCAACACGTTGCATGATCCCTCCTCGCCGCAGCCGTCGCCGGCACGGTCCTGTCTTGTCGTTAAGCGGCGCTGCTCGCCAGTTCCGCAATATCGCGCCTGGCACATTTATGGCGCTTGCCGCCAAGCGTAATGCTTGCAACGGGTGCTGTCTTGATATACATCAAATTGTCGCTCCGTTTGATGTAGATCATTGAACGCAAGTATTCATCAGCCTATGCTGATCCTGTGTAGGTGGCATCTGGGTCCAGCGGCTGATCTATGTTAGCCACGCTGGCAGTTTCAATCTCTGAACGATAGAAAGCGAGAGCAATCATGGCTAATAATCTGATGCATTTTGCCCCATTTAATGACATTGCACACTTCGAACCGCTGCGTGGGTTCGAAGATCTACTGCGGGATTTCCGGCTCGCTCCGAGTCTGCGAGAGCTTGAAGTGCGGCCGAGCATGAAGATGGATGTGACAGAAACTGACCAGGCTTATACGGTCAAGGCTGAAATTCCCGGCATGAAAAAAGAAGATATCAAAATTGACATTGACGGCAACCAGGTGTCGATTACTGCGGAAACCAAGCAAGAGAGCGAACAAAAAGACGGCGAAACCGTGGTCCGCAGCGAGCGTTATTTCGGTCGTCAGTTCCGCAGCTTCACCCTGGCGCACGAAATCGATGAGGCCAACGCGGTCGCCAAATATCAGGACGGCGTGCTGGATCTATCTCTGCCCAAAAAAGTGCGTGCCGGGGCGAAGCAACTTACCGTGAATTAAGTATTTTCGTTGGCCACCGCGTTACAGGCGAAATGACAGCAGATTGGCATTTCGTGTGAGATGCCAATCTGCCTCATCAACGCTAACGACATTGGTCGATCCACGGGCGACGACGATCTGTCATGGAATAACGGGATCGACCTGTCCGGTTGGCATAGGGAGTACGAAATGATCAAATGGCCATCGGCAGTATTGGCGACAGGCATTCTGCTTGTTGCCGGCTGCGACAAGAGTGAATGGAACGTGCCGAAGATTAGTTCATCGGAACAACAACAGCAGGCGCCTTCCTCTAATGAAAAACCCGGCAAGATGTTCCAGGCGGAGCGGAGCGAGTATTTGAAAACGACACGCCAGGAGCTGGATCAGTTGCGCACTGAAATTGATGCGCTGCAGGTGAAAGCGAACAATTCCGGTGCGGCGCTGAAAGCGGATCTAGATCAAAAAATACAAGGTTTCCAGACAGATCTCCGAAGTCTCGAAGAGAAGTGGCAGCAGATAAAGGATGTCAGCGAGAGTCGTTGGCAGGAAATCAAGCTCTCATTTAGTGCCTCTATCGAAAAACTGAAAAAATCGATCCATGAAACTGCCGGCTGACAGCACGCACCATTGCTGGGTTGTGTCGTGAGTGCCCGCAATTTAAGTTGCCGTCAAAAATGAAATAAGTGCTCAGTAAGCTACCGCCATGCGAACTGCGCCTCGCATCCGGTAATTGGGCTCTGCTACGCACGAACTTCAATTTTCAGTTTTTTTTTGTGCCTCGCTGCACCGGGTTGGACCTTGAGCGCCGCACCTCATCACGGCTCGCTAGCGGAACGCGGCACTTGTCCTTCCAAATGAATGATGACTTGCCATGCTACGCCGACTCTCGGATGTGTTGAACGAATCCACGATGGGCTTCTTCGCACTTGCTTCGTTGAGCATGGGCGTGGCGCCGTTCCTGTTTGATCTGCCACGCACCGTAGAGCAAGGTTTCAATATTGCAAATTGGTTGATCATCGGATTATTCGCATTGGAATATGGCGCGAACTTTGCGTTGGCAAGCGATCGGCGTGAATTCGTGCTGGCACCATGGCACATGCTGGACGTTGTTATCATCATCGCTCCCCTGTTTTTGCTGATTCCTACGGTGGCACCTGCCATGGGTTCGACACCAGCGTTGCGTATCCTGCGGCTGTTTCGCGTTCTCCTGTTCGGACCGCGCATCGTGCATGGATTGCAGCGACCCTCTCCGCCTTCACCGATAGCTGTTTCGTCCGGCAAGTCGCAAATTTCCTTCTTGAGATCCGATGGCACGGTGCGAAGCAAATGCAGCTGGGAGGAACTGCGGGAATGGATCACTGCACCAACAAGTGATTGGGTCCACGCATCGAATCTTTCGCCGGAACACCTGCGGGCGATTGCCACCGGGCTTGGCGTCTCTCAGACAATGATCGAAACGGCCTTGTTGGAGTCAAGTTTTCCGCGCATCGAGCAGGTTGCGCCCTGGACTGCCTTCACCTTTTCGCTCCCCTCCTCCGAGGAAATCACTTACCGAATACCGGTTTTTTTGCTGATATCCGCGAATAGTGTCCTGTCGCTCTCTCGGCATCCGTTCGATATGCGGCGATTGCACATGGCAACCAGTTCCCTTCCTTGGGGAGCGCGTTGTGTGCTCCACATTGTCAACCTGGTACTCGTCCGATACGAAGAACTGGCCGGAAAAACGGAGCAAATGGTGCGTCAGCTTGAGGAGTTGCCGGTGATCGAAAGTCCAGAAAGCTTCTTCAGGAACACTTTTCATCTCAAGCGCTTGTTGTCAACGGCCAAAGGAGACTTATGGCGACTGCGTGGATTGCTTGAGATGCTCGGCGATGGCCGACGCCTATTGCCCGGACTCGGCCTGGACCAGCTTGCTTCGATCGCTCCGCTCGCTGAAGAAGCGGAATATCTTTATGAGACCATCGATAACACCCGTGAATCCTTGCTCTCTCTCATCGAACTGCATCTCGACATTGCCGCCCACGACACCAATCGCTTTATGCGCCTGCTTGCCATCGTGACGACACTTGCCCTGATCCCGGCAGTCGTCGGCGGCTTGCTCGGGATGAATCTTGGCGAAGCGCCATGGCAGGTCACTCTTGGGCAAGTGGCTTTCGGCACCCTGATTTTGATGCTCGGCGTACTTTACACTTTCATGGCTAAGGGATGGCTACGATAGACCCGGTCTCCGGAAGCGGCGAGGGCTCTTGATCAATTGTGCACAAAACACATGTTAACGCGGTTTGCGCATTGTTAATATTGCGTGTAGATTCAAGAGATACTCTGCTGCGACTTGATGGACTGGATGGCACGGTTTTGTTCACTCGTGCCTGACGGTCTACGGGTGAAATCGATAGCTAATCAGCAATGGATCCGAAATAGTCAAAAACTATGAATACACCGTTTTCAAAATTGGCCTCGCCTCTTCTCAATATTCCGGTCCTGAAAGCGAGCTGCGCAGGCTGCAGCCTGCATCAGCTGTGTCTGCCCATGGGCTTGGACAATGCTGACATGGGGCGTCTTGACCAGATCATCGGGCGTGGGCAACGTATCTCCCGCGACCAACGCTTGTATCGGATGGGAGACCCGTTCAAGAATCTCTATGCCATTCGTTTTGGACACTTTAAAACTTGCCATATGAGCAATGGCGGTGAGGAGCAGATTACCGGTTTCCAGATGGCCGGCGAATTGCTCGGCATGGATGCCATCAGCTCAGACCATCACCACTGCGACGCCATTGCGCTGGAAGACAGCGAAGTGTGCGAGATTCCGTTTTCGCGGCTGGAGGAACTGTTCAGCCATATTCCAACCCTGTTGCATCATTTCCACCGCATCATGAGCCAGGAAATCACGCGCGATCAAAATGTCATGCTTTTGCTTGGAAACATGCGCGCCGAACAGCGCTTTGCGGCTTTCCTGGTAAATCTTTCCTCACGTTACCTGGCCCGTGGCTACTCTTCCACCAGTTTCCAGTTCCGCATGTCGCGGGAAGACATCGGCAATTACCTTGGCCTGACTATCGAAAGCATCAGCCGACTTCTCTCCAGTTTCAGGGTGAAAGGCTGGATCTCCGTCGACAAACGGGAGATTCATATTTTGGATCTCCCGAAACTGAAAGAGATCGCGCTTGGCAGCGAATTGGCGATGATGACAAAAAAAGACTGCAAGCCAGTTGCTCCGGCGATCGCCAAGACTTGAGATCTGGCGTTCAGCGCCGCAGCCCAGGCCGGAGATCCAGATGCAGCCACATGGTGCCGTTGCGCTCCAACGGCTTGACGTCGAAACCAAGCTTCCTTACCAAATGCAGGATGCGGACATTGTGCGGCAACGCTTCACCGATAATTTCTTGGGTGCCATGACGACGGCAGTACGTGATCAATTTTGTCATCAGCACCTGGCCAAGTCCCAGCCCTTTCAGGTCTGAACGCACGATCACTGAAAATTCCGCCTGAATATTGTCCGGATCCGCCACCACTCTAGCGACACCGAGCGTCTCTGCTACGCCATCCCCGTTCAACCTGGTTGCAATGAAGGCCATTTCGCGATCGTAGTCGATCTGCGTGAAGCGAGCCAGTTGCGACGGCTGTAAAGCCCGTATGCCGACAAACATGCGATAGCGCACGTCCTCTGGATCGAGGGCATTGAAGAACGCCACATGCGCCTCGCCGTCTTCCGGCCGGATCGGCCTCAGCAACAGCGGCGCCCCTTGCCAGGATATGGTTTCTTCCAGTTCATTCGGGTAGGGACAAATCGCCAGCCGCTGCAAGCCGTCGCCGGTCTCGTTTGGCTTATTTGGCTTGAGGAGAACATGCACACGCACTGCGCACATTTCCTTGACGCCTGGTTGTGGGAAGCCAATTTCCAGTTCGGCCAACTCGGGGACATCTGTCAAAAGGTGGGATACCTTGAGCAGTACTCGACAAATCTGGTCGACGCTCGAGTCGGATTCGTGGATACCCTCGTTCAATCCTGCCAAACCGCCATGGGCGACCATGTCTTGCGCCAGCACCATGTTCAAAGGCGGCAGGCCCGCGCTCGTCTCAGTCCGCCCATTCTTTCCGCTTAGTTTAAGGATGACAGCCGGGCCGAATACCGGATCGATGGCCAGTGAGATTGTCAGTGCGATGGTATCTAACGACAAGTCACGTTCCTGAGGCTGATCCCCTGCCTTGATACCGTACGCTGCCAACAACGCGCAGCTCTTTGTCAGTGACACGCGTTGAGATCCGTCGCGCAATGCGGCTTCGACAATCCGATGTGCGGCTTCCCTGTCCACGATATCCGCCGATACGGCGGGTGGTACTTGCATCAGCAGATTCTGGTTACATTTGAAATCAAGCATTTGCATCAGGCCACATACCGCCGATTCCGGTGAAATGTAGGCGGGAATACCTGCATCTGCGCAAATCCGTCGCGCCGGCTCCAGCGACTTTCCTCCCAACCAGACAGAAAGAATGTTGCAGCCACTGCGCTTGGCAGCGGCAACGACCGCATTGGCGATATCGGCGCAGGGCTCCAGTGCGCTCGATGCATGGATGACCAGCAAGGCGTCCGCGCCGTGGTCGACAGATACCGCTTCCATCACCTGCCCATACAGCTGCGCAGAAGCATTGGCGGGCAGCGCGATGGGGGGAAACTCCATTTTTTCAACTGGCAGGAGCTGGCTGAGCTTGCCTACACTGTCAGTTGACAAGGCGGTCGGCTTGCCGCCGTTGCGCATCCAGGCATCGCAAGCCATCAGTCCCGGCCCACGGCCATTGCTGATCACCAGCAATCCGCGGCCATCCAGCGGGCGGATACGAGACAGAGATTCAACTGCACTGAACAGATCGTCGGTAGAAAATACGCGCAGCATGCCGGCCCGCCGTACTGCGGCATCAAAAATCGCATCCGGCACAGTGCCGCTCAGGCCACTCCTGAGTATCAAGGTCGGCTTGTTGCGGGCGGCAGCACGTGCCGCCGACATGAACTTTCGTGCATGCGGGATATGCTCCGCGCACAGTAATATCGCGTGCGTATCGACATCGCTTGCCAGGAAATCCAGCATGTCGCCGACGTCAACGTCGATACTTCCCCTAGCGCGACCACTTTAGAAAAGCCAATGCCTTGTGAGCTCGCCCAGTCTGTCAGGCCGCAAGCGAGTGCCCCGGATTCTGCCAGCAATGCTATCCGCCCTGGCAATGCGCCGCCTGCGACAAGGCTGGCGTTGAGCCAGGCTGCCGGCGTCATGATGCCGGCCGAGCCTGGCCCGAGGATACGCAGCATGTGCGGGCGGGCCGCATGCAGCGCAGCTTGCTGCAAGCTGTCATGAAAATCGGCGGTATCGCTTAATACGATAGCTGCCTTGCTGCCCAAATCCCCCAGTTGGCCGATGATCCTGGACACAGTCGCCGCCGGAGTACAAATGACTGCCAGTTCGGGCGTTTCCGGCAATTGATCCAGACTGTGAAATGTCTTAATGCCGTCCAACAGGTCATACTTGGGATTGACCGGAAAGACACGTCCCGTGAAACCTGCTCCTGCTATGTGGCGCAACATGCAGGTGCCAATGCTCGTCGCTCTTTCAGAAGCACCGATAATGGCAATCGACTGCGGCGAAAAAAAATATTGCAGGTTTCTTGCACTCACACCTATCCTCCGGCTAGCTAAGTCACAACCTTGCTGTGCGCACCCAGCAAATCCTCGATGGCAACGGCAACCACCTTGGCCATGTCAATCCGGTTGCTCGAATGGGCAATCGTATTGCAGCTGACGATACGCTCGACACCGGCTACCTGCAGTGCGATATAACCGTCACCGGCAAACAAGGGATGGATGGCAATGCAAACCGGCGGCGCCATGCCGGCTGCCTTGACTTGCTTGACCGCCGCCACCATGGTGCGCGCGGTGGAGACGATGTCGTCGACCAGGACCGGCGTACGGCCGCTCCATTCCGCCACATCGGGAATCGATACCTCGACATCACGATCACCTCGCCGCTTCTTGTGCAGCACTGTATGCGGGCAACCGGCTTCCGCTGCTACGGAGGCCACCCATTGCTCGCTTTCAACGTCTGGGCCAATGATCACCGGCAATGCGACGTTCGCGACAATCCACTTCGCCAGTTCCGGCGCCGCATGCGCAATACGGCTTGGCACCGTATAGATTTGCGCCAGGTCGTGATAGCGATGCAGATGTGGATCGACCGTCACCAGCCAGTCGCAGCAACCGGAAATCAGGCGCGCGAAATGCGCCGAGGTCACCCCTTCCTGCTCCATGAAGCGCGCATCTTGCCGCATGTAAGGCAGATAGGGAATGACCAGGCCGACGCTGCGGGCGCCCAGCTCACGGGCAACGCTGGCAGCAAGATACAGTTCCATGATCTTGCCGTCCGGCCGGTCCAGAGCGCAGGCAAGAATCACGTCGCGTCCGGCGACGGCCGTCATGAAGCGCGGACAGGACTCGCCATCTGGGAAGTGATGCATCTGCATGTCGCCAATTTCGGCTGTCAAGATACTACGCAGTTGCGAGGCAAAGCCGTCGTTGCCTGGCATGGAAAAAAGTACGGGTCTCATCAAACCTCCTGCAAAGAAATCAAATTTTCCTGGGCTTCGGCATAAGCGCGTGCATAAGCCAGCTCTCCTGGTGACGCGGCATGAATGGTCAGATAGGGTTGTCCGATCTCCATGCGGCTGCCTAATGGCGCATGGAACACGATGCCGGCGGCGGGAGCTTTAGGCGCTCCTGCCAGCTTGGCAATGCTGGCCAGGCGCCGATTGTCGATCGCCACTACCTGACCTCGGTGCTGTGACAGAACCGGATGGGTAAATCCCGCCTTGGGCGGAACGCGCATGCCACCTTGGGCCTCGCAGATGGCCTGGAATTTGCGCCAGGCGGCGCCGCTGTCCAGCACGGATGCCGCCAGCGCCATCCCCTGCCCCACCTGGGCCTTGCCGCCCAGCTCAAGCACATTGGCTGCCAGCAGTAACGCGCGTTCACGCAGGTCTTGTGGGGCCCCAGCAATGTTTTGCAGAACGGCCAGTACGTCGTGGGCTTCGAGCGCAGGGCCGATGCCGCACCCTACGGGTTGGGTGCCGTCGGTCAGGACCGGCTTGACGGTGATGCCTAACGCTTCGCCCACTGCGATAAGCCGACCTGCCAGTGCCATGGCGGCTTGCGGCGATCGCACCTTGGCAGTCGCCCCCACAGGCAGGTCAATCACCACATGGGTAGAGCCAGCAGCAATTTTCTTTGAGAGGACGGAAGCCACCAGCAAGCCGTCGCTATCCAGATCCAGCGGATGTTCCACCCGGATCAGGAGGTCATCGGCAGGACTGAGGCTGACTGCGCCGCCCCAGGCGATACAGCCGCCTTCGCGCTCCACCACGCGTCGCATGGCGTCGATGTCCAGCGCCACCGGCGCCAAGGTTTCCATGGTGTCGGCAGTACCGGCCGGCGAAGTGATGGCGCGCGACGAGGTTTTCGGAATGATCAGGCCACAGGCGGCGACGATCGGCACGATCAGCAAGGTGGTGCGGTTGCCCGGCAAGCCGCCGACGCAATGCTTGTCCACCACCATGTCGGCCTGCCATTGCAAACGCTGGCCAACTTTCACCATGGCGTCGGTCAATCCTATGGTTTCGGTGATATCCAGATGGCTACCGGAGCAGGCGGTGATAAGGGCCGCCATTTCAATGTTCGAGTAATGGCCCGCCACTATGTCGCACACAATAGCGGCGACGCCTTCGGATGTAAACGGATGCCCGTAAATCTTTGCCCGCACCGATGAAAACGATTGCACCGGGGCCGGGTGCAACACCCGCACCAGGTCGCCGTCGTTACCGCCGAGCGTACGCCAGGCTGCCTCCGAGAGACCCACTTCATGCAACGCAATCATTGGAAAATGCACGACATTAAGCGTCGCGACAATGTGGCGCTCGCCGCACCATAGCTCGATCCTTGAGTGCGCCTCAAAACCCTCAGACCTGCAGATATCGCAGTCACTGCGCATGTAGGCGACCGGTTCCTGGTAGGTGTCGATGCCAAGTCGCCGCAGGTGCAATCCGCTGGTTGCGTGATTGCCACTTGCGCCGGCAGCCGCAGGTTGGCGATAGCTCATGGCAGTTCCACGCTTTCCAAGTAATCAGGCAGCCGGCAAGCCCAATGCAACTGCTCTTCGATTCGTTTGCGCAACCCATCGGCAGCCGGCGGTTCGCCGTGGGTAATGAATGTCTGCTTGGGCGCGGCGGAAAAATGCGATAGCCAGGCAAGTATCTCGTCAGCGTCGGCATGCGCCGACATATTGTCGATCTGGCGTACCTGTGCCCGCAACGGCACATATTCGCCATGGATCTTGATGGCGTCGGCGCCGGCAACCATGGAGGCGCCACGCGTGCCGCCAGCTTGAAACCCGGTAAACAGCACGGTGTTGCGGGGATCAGGGGCGAATGCCTTTAAATGATGCAGCACCCGTCCGCCGGTAGCCATGCCACTGGCAGCGACAATGACCATCGGCCGTTGTTTTTTATTTAACGCAATCGATTCTTCGACGCTGTTGACGATCGTGGCTGTGTGGAACATGGCTTCGCATTGCACGTAATCAAGTCGATGGTCTCGTGCGTGCCGATGATAAATCTCGGTGGCATTGACTGCCATTGGACTGTTCAGGTAGATCGGCAGCGTTGCCGGAATATCGCCGTTTTCCTTGAGCAGATGGATGGCGTACAGCACGGCCTGGGCGCGTCCTACGGCGAAGGATGGGATGATCGTCACGCCGCCGCGTTCTGCCGTCTCGCGTATGGTCTTGCCAAGCAGGATGGCCGGATCAGCCGGGTCGTGACGACGGTTGCCATAGGTGGATTCGACCACCAGATAATCGGTCTTTTCGACTATCGACGGCGGTAACATGATCAGGTCGTTGGGCGACCGAGATCGCCCGAAAACGTAATGGTCGTATCGCCATTTTTCAGTATGACGATGGCAGCGCCCAAAATGTGACCCGCACGCAGCAGCCGCGCGCGCAAACCTTCGCAAACCTGGAAATCCGTATCGAAGCTGACCGGCGAAAAAAAAGCCAACGCGCGTACCGCGTCCGCTTCCGAGTACAAAGGCAGAGCAGGACTGTGCTTGGAGAAGCCGTGGCGATTCGCATAGCCGGCCTCTTCTTCCTGCAAATGTCCGCTGTCCGGAAGCAGTATCTTGCACAAATCGAAAGTCGCTTCACTGCAGAATATCTTGCCTTTGAAGCCATTTTTAACCAACAACGGCAAATAACCGCTGTGGTCCAGATGAGCATGGGTCAGGACTACCGCATCCAGCTCTGCCGGATGGAGCGGCAGGTGTTCCCAGTTACGGAGGCGCAATGGCTTGTAACCTTGAAACAGGCCGCAGTCGACCAGAATTTTGCTCGACCCGGCGCTCAACAGGTATTTAGAGCCGGTCACGGTTCCGGTGGCGCCTAGAAATTGGATGTTCATTGTCTGCCTCTTTCTACGTTCTCAAACGCGCTCCACCTGATTGTCGGCGTTCTTTGGATCATCGCCGCGGCTGTCCACAAGCGACGAGTTCAATTCCTTGTGCAATAACGAAATTTCCTTGCGCAGCATGCGCATGTCGGCATGGAGTTCATGCTCCAGGCGCTTTTCATCCTCTCCGACCAGCATTGCCGATATATTGGCCGTGACCACGGAAAATAAGGCATAACCCAGCAACACAATGAAAGCGGCAAAAATCCGGGACGCTGGCGTCGATGGCACCAGGTCGCCATAACCAACTGTGGCCCCGGTAATGAAAGCCAGCCAGACACCATCCGCATAGGTATGGACCCGTGGTTCGAGCCACAGAAAAACGGCTCCAGCCACGGCAAGCACGGCGACTGCGAATGCAACGACATGTAACAGGCGGCAAGACAAGACAAATTTCGCCGAAAACATCACCAAGCGCGAAAATACGATGGCGCAATAAACCATCCGTAAAACCCATTCGAGCATCGACCAGGGCGGGTTGCTTGGCCAAATGCTGAATATTGCACCGAGAAAAATCGCCCAGTCCAACATCGTTGCGCTATCGCGCCAGTTCCGCGTCTTGTTCCGGGACAGCAAATCGGCGCCAGCCATCGCCGCGACAAGCAGATACAGCACACTTCCAATATTCCGGTAAAGCGGCTCCCATCCGGCCAAAATCAGATAGAAGGCCGGAATCGACAACAGTAACGCGGCCGGCATCAAGAATTTTTCTTGCCAAACCAGTGGCGAATTTTTCATGTCGCTTTAGCCATCAACAAAGACAAGGAAGGAAGTAGCGTTATGTTGTGAATATTGACCTAGACAGCCAGAGATAACTTGCGCTGGATCAAAAACACGCTGGATTCTCACGGCCGGCTGTTTTCATTGCGCGGAGCCCGTGTTTGATCCATGTCAACCACAGCAGGAATAACACTTGCCGGCGTGTCGCCTGTGCATACAATGAACTCCAAGATATGGCTGCTCTGGCACTCGGCTGATTGACGCATATCGATCATATTGAGCGAATCGGCATGCTCAGGTGTCGTCGGAATTCGCCAGTGCGGTCTCAACCAACTTCTTTGAGAAACTTATGGCCATCTATAAAAAAGTGCTGCTAGCCGTGGATGGCAGTCCGACTTCCGACCAGGCGCTGGCACAAATTGCCAACTTTGTAACGACCGACGCGATTGTCCGTGTCGTCTATGTCGCGGAAGATCCCCTTACAACCTATCCCGTCATCAATGAAGACTTCACCTACCTTGAACTATTGCGGGATGTGACCCTGGAAGAAGGTAAGAAGGTGCTGGAGAAGGCGGAATCCAGCTTGCGGTCTCAAGGGTATCAAGTGGAAACCAAGTTGATCGATCTACGCGCCACCGGCCAGGACATTCCGGGCGCCATCAAGGCAGATGGCGAAAAATGGGGTACGGATCTGACTGTGCTGGGCACTCATGGGCGACGCGGCGTGCGGCGCATGTTCCTGGGCAGTGTCGCCGAGAATTTCGTGCGGATGTCTACACGCCCAGTGTTGTTGGTGCACTCCATCGAACCGGCAGCCGCGCAGGAAAAGCGGGATAAAGGCGATCATGCTTAAGCGCATCCTGGTAGCGATAGACGGCAGTGAACTCGGGAACAACGCCTTGCGCCATGGTTGCGCACTGGCCAAGGAACAGGGTTGCGAGATTCGCGCCCTGTATATCAATGTTGATCCGTTCCTCGCATTTCCCTTGCTGGGCGTCGTCTATTTCCAGCGTGAACAGATGCTGCAGGCCGCTGCCGAACAGGCTGCAGGAGTACGAGCGGTGGCCTTGAAGGTTTTCGATGCGTTTGAACTGCGGGGCGATGTCCAGATATTGGACCTGCAAGAGAAAGGAAAGCGGGTTGCCGACCTCATCCGCGAAGTCTCCAGTCGATGGAACGCCAGCGTCGTCGTCATGGGATCGCATGGTCTGCAAGGCATGCAGCGGCTTATGCTGGGTAGCGTTGCCGAACACTTTTTGCGGATCGCCGATTGCCCGGTGCTGATCATGAAGTCCTGAGGCCGCCAAAGCAAGCCGCGTAACGCGTGGTTCGAGCCGAACTTCTTATCTAGTCAAGCAGACTCGCTGGTGTCATGCGATGAATGCCTGCCTGCTGCACAGCTGGCGCCAACCAGGAAACCAGGCAATCCGCAAAAGGAGTAATAAAAAAATCAGTCATCTGCCGGTTTCATCGCAACCGGATTCAGATCGACAGTAGTATGTTGCGGCCAGAGCCAGCTAGCATGCAAGCGCCAATCACGATGCGCATCTTCAATCAGTATCTGCCAGCGCGCCATGTCCAATTGCGGCAAGCTCACCGAGAAACGACCGTTGGCATCCGGTCTGACAAAGAGAGTGATGTCTTTGTCGGGCAAGGTAGAATGAATAAGGCGCAACTGCAAGTCTGGCGTCGTTTCGGGCGCGATAGCCTGGTCCGCCTGGCCGTCGACATGAAGTAAAACACCACTCAACAAGCCGGTTTTCGGATCGTAACGCAGATTCCCGGAGATGCCCCGCCGGATCGCCTCTTCATCGCGCTTCAGATCCTGGTTGATCGCATTACCTTCTTTGTAATAGTCATCCTCGACCAACGCATCTTGCCGGGTAAATGCCAGCCAGCAGGTGTAGCTTGCTGCCGCCACAACTATTGCCGGCCAAGCATCAGCAGCCATGGCCAGCGCTGGCTGTACCAAGGCTTGGAAACGATGTCCGTCTTGAAGGTCACGCTTTGCTGGCTTTTCATAGGTATCCTGTTCGTATGGATGTGCTGCAATCTGACGGTGATGCACCTTCAGCGCGGGATATAGAACACAGCCTTTTCATTGACCTGCGCCCTCGTGCCGTCTATCGACTGCAGTTTGAAATAAATGATGTTGGAGCCTGGCCTGCCCTGTCCGTGCGGCACCCTTACCCGCACGGGCAGAAGTCGTGTTTCGATGGCGCCAAGTGACACTTCGTCGTCGCCAGACAATGCGATGCCGTCGATTCCCGTCACGCTTATCTTGTAGCGGCGAGGTAATTCATCGGTATTGATTGCCTGTAGCCGGTAGACATTCTCAACCGCACCTTCCTCTACTTCCCGGCCCATGGAGCCGCGGTCGCGAATCACATCGAGCTTGAGAGGAACCCGGAGGGCCAGCGAACCGATAAAAATCGTTATGATCACCAGCAACGCCGAGCTGTAGACAAGTACGCGCGGCCGAACAACCCGACGCAAAATGGCGGACGGCGACAATTTTTCGGCCATGGCATATTCCGTCGAATAGCGGATCAGCCCGCGTTGCGCGCCGATCTTGTCCATCACCATATTGCAGGCGTCGACACAGGCAGCGCAGCCGATGCACATGTATTGCAGACCGCCACGGATATCGATTCCGGTCGGGCATACCTGTACACACATGCTGCAGTCAATGCACGGGGAACGCGTTGGTTCGGGTGTCTTCTGATAGTGACTGGAACGCGGTTCGCCGCGTTCCGCATCATAAGTGATGATCAAGGAATCGCGATCGAACATGGCGCTCTGAAAGCGCGCATAGGGGCACATGTACTTGCACACTTGCTCGCGCATCCAGCCGGCGTTGCCATAGGTGGCGAAGCCATAGAAAAGAACCCAGAACCACTCCCAGGATCCCAAGCCAAATACGGTGGCTTCGCGCGCGAGATCGCGAATGGGGGTGAAATAGCCGACGAAAGTAAAGCCTGTCCACAGCGCTACCGCCGCCCAGGCTACATGCTTGCCGCCTTTGCGCAGCAACTTGTCGAGCGACCATGCTTGCCTGTCGAGCCGCATGCGTGCACTTCGCGGCCCTTCGATCCGGCTTTCCAGCCATAGAAAAATCTTGGTATACACCGTCTGCGGGCAAGCGTAGCCGCACCAGACGCGACCGGCGATCGCAGTAAAGAGAAACAGCGAAAACGCACAGATGATAAGCAGTACCGCAAGATAGATGAAATCCTGCGGCCACAGCACGATGCCGAACAAGTAGAATTTGCGCGTCGCCAGATCAAACAGAACTGCCTGACGATCGTTCCATCTCAGCCAAGGCATGCCATAAAACACCAATTGTGTCAGCCACACACATACCCAGCGTAGCGTGGCATACCGTCCGTTGACATCGCGCGGATATATTTGCTGCCGTGCCTGGTACATCCTGACAACGGCAGTCTTGGCGGAGGAATCGCTGGTGTCCATGGTTGGTTGTTCTTGTTCCAATTACTGTGGTGCGCCAGGCGCATGATCAAGTGCGATGGCATCCCCCGGATGATTCGACAAACTCCAGACATAAGCTGCGAGTACATGTACCTTCGGCTCACCAAGGAAATCCTTGAACGATGGCATGGTGTTGTCACGGCCCTTGCGGATGGTTTCCATGATGGTGTCGACACTGCCGCCATAGAGCCATATCTTGTCGGTCAGGTTCGGCGCGCCAATGACCTGATTGCCCCGCCGCCAGGGCCATGGCAACCCATGCAGACAGAAAATTTCGGCTTGCCGAAAACCGCCTTGATCGGATCATGGTTGGAGCCGGACAGGCTCAGCACATAATGGGCGACATTCTCGACATCCTTGTCGCCCCCCAGCGCCGCTCCCATCGGCGGCATCACGCCATGCCGGCCTTCCATAATGGTGATCTTGATGGTTTCCGGCTCACCGCCATGCAGCCAATCCTGGTCGGTCAGGTTCGGAAAGCCTTTATTGCCGCGTGCGTCGGAGCCGTGGCATTGCGCACAATAGGTCAGAAACAAACGCTCGCCGATCGCGTGCGCCTGAGGATCGGCGGCAACGGTTTTCAGATCTTGATGCAGGTATTTGTTGAACATCGGCCCATAGTCGGCATCGGCTTTCTTCAACTCGTCCTGGTAGGCGCTACTGGATTTCCAGCCCAACTGGCCGGCGTAGCTGCCAAGGCCGGGATATAGCACCAGGTAGACCAGCCCGAAGACGATGGTCAAATAGAACAGCCACATCCACCAGCGCGGCAAAGGGTTGTTCAATTCCCCTAGATCGTCGTCCCAGACATGGCCCGTGGTATTGTCAGCTGGATCCTTTCCCGGCTCCAGCTTGACCTTGCGGCTACCCTGCATCCACAGCAGTACACCGCAACCGAAGATGCTGAGTATCGTCAATATGGTGATATAGGGCTCCAGAAACCGTCGGTAAAGTCAGCCATGGTGCTTCTCCCTGGCGTCCAGTTCCGCCTTCACCTTGTCGAATTGCTCCTGGTCGTCGGTGAAAGGCAATAGCGCCGCATCGTCGAAATCCTTGGGTTGCTTTCGAATATAACTCCACCAGACAATGCCGATGAACGTGACGAAACTGATCACGGTAATGATGCTGTGCGCATCAATCAGTATTTTTTGGATAGCCATGATTATCTTTCCGCCTTGATCTGTATTCCCAATCCTTGCAAATAGGCGATCAACGCATCTTGCTCGGTCTTGTCCTGCAATTCCGCCGGTGCTGCGGCGATCTCGGCATCGGTATAAGGATCGCCGAGACGTTGCAACGCGCGCAGATGCGGCACGATATCGTCAGGGACCAGACGCGTCGATTCCAGCCATGGATAGCTCGGCATGATCGATTCCGGCACCAGGTCGCGTGGATTGTGCAGATGAGCGCGATGCCATTCATCGCTATAGCGGCCGCCAACACGCGCCAGATCCGGCCCGGTGCGCTTCGATCCCCACTGGAACGGCCGGTCGTACACCGATTCGCCAGCTACGGAATAATGACCATAGCGCTCTGTTTCGGCACGGAACGGCCGAATCATCTGGGAATGGCAGTTATAGCAACCTTCGCGTATATAAATGTCGCGCCCTGCCAGCCGCAGCGGCGAATAAGGTCGCAGGCCGGTAATCGGCTGGGTAGTCGATTTCTGGAAAAACAGGGGCACAATTTCCGCCAGTCCCCCGACACTGACAACCAGCACCACCAGTCCGATCAATAGCCAATGATTTTTTTCTATAGAATCGTGCGTAAATTTCATTCCCATACTCCCGGATCAATTTGGATTGTCTGCGTCATGTGATCTGCGCCGCTTCAGCGCCGATCTTGGCGGCAGGAGCCAGTTGCGGCGCTGCGGGATGAACACGCGGCGTGGCAATACGGGTATCTACCGGGAAGCTGTAGCGCATCGTCTTGAACACGTTGAACGCCATCAACAACATGCCGCTCAGGTACAGCAAGCCGCCAAAGAAGCGAATCACATAGTACGGATAAGTCGCCTTGACCACTTCAACGAAGGCATAGGTAAGCGTGCCGTCGGCATTAACCGCGCGCCACATCAAGCCTTGCATCACGCCGGCAATCCACATCGCGGCGATGTACAGGACGATGCCGATGGTGGCCATCCAGAAATGCAGTTCAATCATTTTTACGCTCCACATCTGCTGTTTGCCTACCAGACGTGGGATCAGGTAATACATCGAACCCATCGTGATGAAACCGACCCAGCCCAGTGCGCCGGAATGGACGTGGGCAATACCCCAGTCCGTATAGTGCGACAAGGCGTTGACCGTCTTGATGGCCATCATCGGCCCTTCAAAGGTCGCCATGCCGTAAAACGAGAGCGAGACCACAAGGAATTTCAGGATTGGATCAGTGCGCAACTTGTGCCAGGCACCGGACAAGGTCATCATGCCGTTGATCATGCCACCCCAAGACGGCGCCAGAAGGATGAGTGAGAACACCATGCCTAACGACTGCGTCCAGTCCGGCAGCGCGGTGTAGTGGAGATGATGCGGGCCGGCCCACATGTAAGTGAAGATCAACGCCCAGAAGTGTACGATCGAGAGACGATAGGAATATACCGGCCGCTCGGCCTGCTTGGGGATAAAGTAATACATCATGCCGAGAAATCCTGCGGTCAGGAAAAACCCAACCGCATTGTGGCCGTACCACCACTGGATCATGGCGTCCTGGACACCGCTGTATGCAGAGTAGGACTTGGTCAAGGTGGCAGGCATGGACATGCCGTTGACGACATGCAAGAGCGCTACCGCAATGATGAAAGCGCCGTAGAACCAGTTGGCAACATAGATATGGGAAACCTTGCGCTTGGCCAGCGTACCGAAAAATACCACGGCATATGCCACCCATACCACGGCCAGCAATATGGTGATTGGCCATTCGAGTTCCGCATATTCCTTGCCGCGCGTGTAGCCCATCGGCAGAGTGATTGCCGCCAGCACGATCACCAGCTGCCAGCCCCAAAACGTGAATGCCGCCAAACCGTCCGAAAACAGTCTGACCTGGCAAGTCCGCTGCACGACGTAATAAGAAGTTGCCATCAACGCGCTGCCGCCGAACGCGAAGATCACTGCATTGGTGTGCAAGGGCCGCAAGCGACCAAACGTCAGCCAGGGTATGTCGAAATTCATCATCGGCCACGCCAGTTGGGCCGCGATCAGCAGGCCGACCGTCATGCCGACCACTCCCCACACGATCGTCGCAATCGAAAATTGCTTGACGACCCTGTAGTTATAGTTAAGCGCTTTTTCCACGTTCTTCTCTCCCCCAAAATGCAACTTCAATGGGGCGAGGTTAGCTGGCTATCAGCGGCTTTTCTTTGATGTGAATCAAATAGCGCTGTGTTGGCAGGAATTATTTCGCGACGTCGTTGTCGGGAAGTGGCTCGGGTATTATTTTCTCTTGCTGGTGGGCGCTGTCGTCGTCTAGCAGGATTCTGAGCGCGGGGCCGACCATGTCATCGAACTGACCACTGTCGGAAGCACGGACAAACACCCAGATCGCCAGGAATACCAGCACCGTACTGATAGGGATGAGCAGATATAGTGATTCCATTTCATCCTCCTATATCTTGTTGCGCAAACGCAGCGCGTTGATCACCACCAGTGCTGAACTGCACGACATGCCTACCGCAGATAGCCATGGGTTAAGCAGACCCAGCGCTGCTGCCGGAATGGCCAGCAGATTATAGATAGACGCCCAGACCAGGTTCTGCCTGATCACCCGCATGGCTTTTTTGCCGAGCCTGGCGGTGTCTGCAAGCGCAGACAATCGATCCGACAACAGCACCGTGTCCGCATGGACTTGCGCCAACGCCGCGCCTGCCCCCATCGCAAAGGAGACGTTGGCGGCGCCCAGCACGGCCGCATCGTTGACGCCATCGCCAACCATCGCAACGATCTCGCCGCGCTCTTGTAACGCTTGCACGAACGCCAGCTTTTGCGCCGGCAATTGTTCGCCATAGGCGTCATCCATGTGTAATTCACGCGCCACCAGTTGCGCCACCGTGCTTTCGTCACCACTAAGCAATATCACCTTCTTGCCCTGACGCTGGAAATAGCTGACAGTCTGGCGGGCATCTTCCCGTATCGCATCTACCAGGTCGAAACGCGCCAGCCATTCGCCGTCCTTGCCAAGAAACACCGGCGTCAGCGTCGCGTCTTCGGATGCGATGGCTGGCGTTGCGGCGCCGGCCATCCCTGCCACAAACGACGCCGAGCCGAGCCGATATGAAATCCCGTCAATCTCCGCCTGTACGCCCTCTCCCGCTATCTGGCTGATTGCCTCAATATGCAAGGCAGGTGACTCGGCCGAGACATCGCGAATAGCATCGACGATCGCCCGTGCAAGCGGATGGGCGCTGGATATTTCCATCGTCGCAGCTATCTGCAGATACCGCTCGCTGGCGTCATGACCATATGCGGTCACATTCTGCAGCACCGGTTTTCCCACGGTGAGTGTGCCAGTTTTATCAAAAATGACGCACGTCGCCCTATGCAGTGTTTCCAAAACGTGTGGCTGCACGATCAACACGCCGTTACGCAGCAGGCGATCGGTGGCTGCCGCCAGCGCCGACGGCGTCGCCAGCGACAATGCGCAAGGACAGGACACCACCAGTACGGCGATGGCAATCGGCCAGGCGCGCACCGGATCCAGCCACTGCCAGGTACAGAACGCTAGCAACGCACACAATAACAAGGCCGCCACGAACCAGCCTGCGACCTGGTCTGCCCATTGCGCCATACGTGGCTTGCTTTGCACCGACTGCTCTGCCAGCTTGAATAAGGCCGACAAGGTGCTTTCGCGCACTAGCCGGCTTACCTCCACCACAATGGCCTGCCCGCAGTTGACTGCCCCCCCAGGTAGCGCATCCCCGGCGACGCGCGATACGGGCTTACTTTCCCCTGTCAACAAGGACACGTCAATGCTGCCGCAGGCACTCAGCAACATGCCGTCAGCCGCGATCACTTCCCCCGGCTTGACCAGGATCAGGTCATTCTTGCCCAGTCTTGCCGCAGCAATGACCTCGCCATCCATCGTGACGGGATAGTCAAGCAGACGGGTGGCTGAATCAGGCAACGCGTGTTGCAGGCGCTCCAGCGTCGACGCCGCCTTGCGTCGTGCCATCTGCTCCAGGTAGCGACTGCACAACAGAAGAAAAACGAACATGGTGACGGTGTCGAAGTAGACTTCGCCAGAACCGCGCACGGTGGCCACGGCACTGCCGGCAAAGGCAGCAACAATGCCAATCGCCACCGGCAGATCCATGCCGAAGCGGCGCAATTTCATGCCGGTCCAGGCGCCACGCAAAAAAGGCAGTGCCGAGTAGCAGAGTACCGGCAAGGTCAGTAGCAGACTGGCCCAGCGCATCAACTGCAGCTGCGCGTGGTCAATGCTGCCAGCGCTGGAGAAATAGGCAGGAGCTGCGTACATCATGACCTGCATCATGCAGAGTCCGGCAATGAACGTTTGACGGAACAAGCGCTTTTCGGATTTGCGCAGCTGTTCCGCCTGCCTGACCGCATCGAACGGGTAGGCGCTGTAGCCAATCTCGTGCAACGCTTGCAGAATATCGCTGGGCTTGCATTGCGTCTTGTCCCAACGCACATGCAGACGCTCACCCGCCACATTGAGATTGGCCAGCCGCAGTCCCGGAAGGCGCGCCAATCGCTGTTCGATCAGCCAGACACAGGCCGCGCAATGAATACCGTCCAGTGCCAAGGTCGCTTCGACCAGCAAAGCGTCGGGTCCATCACGGTTATCAAGTGTGGTGGCGAATTGCGAAAAACTGTCTTCATCGTCATACAGTCGCAGTTGTGACGGTACCAGTCCGTCGCCGTCGATACGATTGGAAAAGGCGGTGCGTGAAGAATAATAGTCGGCGTAACCGCTATCGACGATGGTTTGTGCAACCGTTGCGCAACCCGGGCAGCACATCGCGCGCGGCACTTGTGCGATCTTGACGAACCATTGCTTTCCTGCTTCAGTGGGCGGCAATGGCAGGCCACAATGAAAGCAGTTGCCAGAGGTTAGCTCGACGACAGCGTCCAATGAAGGCGGCACAAGATCAACAAAGGCGGCAGTCAATGTCCTGCTCCCAGCGGGCTGATGCAGATAGCATCAAGCCAGCCCAAGCTCAAGCCGTTGACCAGCCGGAGAGCGCCCGCCACCCCAAACAGCAACACGATCAAGCCGCCGGCGACGCGGGCCCGAGGATCAAGCAGCAGACCTTTCAAACGCATGCCCAGCATGCCAAGTGTGAGCAGCATGGGCAAGGTTCCCAATCCGAACGCTAGCATCACCTTGGCGCCGGATACGGCGTCGCCGCTCAGCATGGCGGTCAGCAGCACGCTGTAGACCATGCCGCACGGCAGCCAGCCCCACAAAGCGCCCAGCATCAATGCCTTGGCCGGACTGTCCATGGGCAGAAAAAATTTAATGGCTGGCTGCAAGCGCCGCCAGACGGTCTGCCCAATGGTTTCCAGCTGGCTCAAGCCGCGCCAGGCCCCCATCAAGTGTAGGCCCAGCAAGATCAATATCAGATTGGTCAGCCAATATGCACCTATTTGTAACGATGACAGTGACGTCATGGCGCGCACGCTTTGCGCCAGCCCCCAGCCAGGGTTCCAGCGATGGCGTAGCTGAACAGTCTGCCGCTGTTGTAGGCGAGTACGCGTGGAAATTGCATGAAATAGGTTTGCTTTTGGGGCTCAGGGCTGACACCACCAGTCACCAGCCGCAACTGAATGACACGCGTCGATGGCGCCGCCGCTACCGACAAGGCGCTGACGATGCCACCACACATGCCGATGCAATGGATGCTTCCCAACAAGCCGATCAGAAAAACCGGAACGAGATTCATGTGCCCCCCATGCCCCGCACCGAGCAAGCTTTGCCATCTGCTGCATCCCGGTCTGCCTCGGCGCAAGGTGCAGCGCGTGGGCAAACCTTTATTGACCTGCGAAGCGAGGGAGCATCATGATCAACCGCATCAGCTGCAGACGGATCTCTTGAAGTTAACATGTATGGGCTCCAGCATTTGGATGGGTCGACACAGGAGGTCGATCATTCTGTTCGGAGCAATATACAAGGGAGCAGGAGCAAGCGCTTTGATATAGATCAATCCATGGCCGTCGATTTTTTCCTGAACATCGTTTTCGACTTGACGTGATGCCGTATCACCTACCATGCCTCAAGCTTTTTTTGTCCAAGCACTACACCATCCATTCGCAGCCACCTGTTTCCCTGCGAACAGCGGGCATCCGCCGGCAGCATCGCCGGGCTTGCCTTGATACAGAGAGCAGTTGCTGCATGACTGGCCAGCCGCATACTTGGGAAACTTTGCCTTGTCTGCTTTACTGGCGTCGGCTTTGTAGCCTAGAGCCATGGATTGCGGATCGCTTTCGGTCACCATCGCACTCTGTGCGATAGATTGCCCGGAAGCGAGCACTGCGCCGCCGAGGCTGAGACGGATGATGAAATCGCGGCGATTGGTCATAATATTTCTCCACTGTGGTTAAGATACGAAGCTGGTTAGACAGCCAACATGAGTGAGGTGCGCCATTCGCTATTGCGCAGCAGCCATGGACTCCACATAAGCAGCCACATTTCTCATGTCCTGTGGCGTAAGTTCATGCGTGATACCTTTCATCATCGCGCCCTCGGGCCTCTCGTCTGTCCTCTGAAAAACCATCAACTGCTTGACAATATAGTCCGCGTGTTGCCCTGCCAAACGCGGGAATTGTTGAATACCCTCGCCATGTGCGCCATGGCAACCCGCACATGCAGGCGTGTTGCTGGCGACGATTCCTTGCGCAAATATTTTCCTGCCTTCGTTCAGCAACGCCGGTTCTCCAGGCTTACCCGAGGCCGGAGGCTGCGAAGAAAAATAGGCAGCAAGCCCATTGATCTGTTCGTCGCTCAGGCGCGCACTGATGCCCCACATGTACTCGAAACCAGCCGGATCTGAACGACCATGGCTTTTGAACGATTTGAGCTGTTCCACGAGATACGGCTGCGACTGCGCGGCCAGATTCGGAAAATTCGGAGATACAGACACGCCTTGGACGCCATGGCAATTGGAGCAAACCTGCAGCGCCAGCGTCTTGGCCGCGACACCGGGATCGCCCAGCGAGCGAGATCTTTCCGGCAGATTACAAGCCGCCATACTCGCAACGATGATCAAACTCAAGGAAAAATAAGCAACCTTGCGCCTCAAGTCAGCGCACGGTGTTACCGTCGTCCCAGGAGGCTTGGTGTGATCGCTATCGCGGTTTTTCATTTAATACGCTCCCCACAGGTACAAGAACAATGTGTTGTTATCCCTGGCATTACGCCCTGCTCCGTCGTAATTGGTGGCAGCGCCGTGGAACTGAGTGTAGGCATAATATTGAACGCCGATACGCAAGTACTGGACCGGCATCCAGAATATTTCAGGAACCCAGCCGCGCGTGCCTGGATTGGCCGCGACATCCGGATACAGGGTTGGATCGGCACTCCCGGTCGTGCTGAAATAACCCAGGCTTGCGCCATATTTCGCACGGTAAACATAGCTGGCTTTCAACCGCAACTGATTCAGTGTGTTGGAGGCATTGCTGGCAATTCCCGTTACATCGCCATTCGTGATGGTTTCGCGGATATAGCTAAACTGCGCCGTGACAGTATGCGGATCAAGCAAATATTGATACTGCGCGTCTATGCCACGGTCGCGATAGCGCGTCGTGGGGCCAGTAGGGTTCGTGCTGTCTGGATAGATCTGGGCATTCATGGCGAGCACGCCGATCATCGCACTATGCGGCCCCAGTCATGACTCAGCGCTAGCCTGATGTAAGGGTTGCTGCCCTTCAGATAGGTTTGGCTCTGCGCATTCGTGCCCTGACTTAAAAACGACCAGACGCCGTTACTGGTCTGATAGGCAGCCAACTCTGCGTACAGTGTCTGGTTCCAGAAAGCATAGGCTGTCAGACCGGCGACCTGCGTCCCAATTGGCTGATGATGGGGCTGGCGTCAGGCGCAGTGACGCCAAACTTGGTAGGCACATACTGAATCCATGCGGGAGCGGTGTTCCAGGGATCGGTAACAGAAGGATTGTTATTCAGACTGAAGCCGTAAATAAAGTCTTGTGTCGGGCCGATGATTCTGTCCGCGTAACGCAGATCGAAATTATCAGAAGCCCATTTCCCTTGCCATCGCCCGGTATTCTGGTTCTGATTGTCGTAGTTGTTATAGGTCCACTGTCCGAATACGCCGACATTATCAGTAACTTTGCCAGCCAAAAAGACACTTCCGGTTTGAAACAAAGCGACGGCGTCCTTGGCGAATGCTACGTCGCTATCCGGATTGGAACTCTTGGTGAAGCTGGCAACCCCCATCACCGACAACGGAATCGTCCGCGTACCGATCGTATATCCGGTGAGTTTGAACAGTCTCCCATAAGCCGTTAGCTCAGGAAATTGGCCGCCTGCGTGGCAAGCCACACAATTCTGTCCCGTTTGCCTTGCGAAGGCAGGAAGCGCATGCGTGGTAACTGGGAAGAGACATGCTGCAAGTAGAAAAGTGACGGCTATCAGATGACAATATCTGATTATTCGATATCGAGAAATGAACGCGTTCATTTGCTGACTCCTCCCTTCAGTTAATTTTGACAATTATTCTTGAAAGGCTTCGAGTAAAACCAAGAGAACATCAAAAGATGTGCGCGCTCGAATTGTTCCGATATGTTGGGTATGCAGACATACTTGTATCAACAAAGGGCCGATTAAATTTGACGTATATCAAATTTTCCTCATATCGCTGTCCCGGACGCACTTTGCTGACTTAAATGAATTGGATAATAGACTGACATTTCCGCCATGAAAGATATCGCTCGGCCCACCGCCCTCGTTGTAGCGTGGACTTTCTCGTTCTAACGAACAACATCGCGCTGGGCGCATGCCAGTCGGCACATCTAAGCCAGCCCTAATTCTGGATTGGTATAAAGCCTGGGGAATTGGCGAATTCGACCATTTTTCAGATCGCGGTAAACAAGATACATTTGCATTTAACTAGATTGGAGTCGTCCTGCCATGTACGCAAAATACAATACCGGAACCGCCAAATATGGTTCACTCACCATTGGCCTTCACTGGTTGACCTTGCTATTGCTCATAGCCATCTATGCAACCATGGAGTTGCGCGGCATTTTCCCAAAAGGAAGCGATGGCCGTAACGGCATGATGATGTGGCACTACATGCTTGGCCTATCAGTTCTGGCCGTCGTCACGTTACGCCTTGCGGCGCGATGGTTCAGTGCGACGCCGCCAATTCAGCCGCCACCGCCACGCTGGCAAATGGTGTTTGCCAGCGTCATGCATGTGGCGCTGTACGCGTTGATGATTGGTATGCCCATACTCGGCTGGTTGACGCTGAGTGCTGCTGGCAAGCCAATTCCTTTTTTCGGACTGGAACTTCCCGCATTAATCAGTCAAAACAAAGAACTGGCATCGCAGATTAAGGAAGTGCATGAAACCTGCGCTACCATTGGCTACTTTCTCATCGGCTTACACGCCGTGGCAGGGCTGTTCCATCATTATGTGGTGCGCGATACGACATTGCGACGCATGCTGCCGTCCAAGTAGCGAGGCTGCACGAACTAACTTTGCAAAAGAGCGCGAGACAATTGCTGATTAGCTGGTGCATGGGCTAGGAGTAGTCAATCGCGCCGACTGCCCGCCGGCAGTGTGACGGGCGCTCCAGAAAGATGCGACGCGGCGACGTGACCGGAGGCCTCGATGCTGAAACGGAGTCGCCCTGCTTGAATATATGCGCGCAAGCCGCGATGCCGGACAAGGTAACGGATTCCGATCAGTGCGGCAACTAGACCGGAAGCCGCGCCGATGCCAAGCGCCCAGCGCGGACCAAAAGTATCCGCGACCCAACCCACAATCGGTGCGCCAAGCGGCGTTCCGCCAACGCAACGGCCAGTAGAATCGCCATCACGCGCCCACGCATTTCAGGTTCGGTGGTGAGCTGAATCATGCTGTTTGAGGTGGTATTGAAAGTTTGCGCAGATACCCCGAGCAGAACCAGGGTGAGGCCAAACAACCAGTAATTCGGCATGGCCGCGGCCAACACAAAGCCGAATCCGAAGACGGCAGCACCAGTCAGCAACATGGAAATCTGCGGCTTTGCCCGCCTGGCGGACAGCAGCGCACCGGCTACCGACCCGACCGCCATAATTGACGACAGCAGGCCGTACTGGTCGGCGCCGCCGTGAAAGATGCTAACCGACATGGTCGAAATGAAGATCGGGAAATTGAGCCCGAAGGTGCCGATCAGGAACACCATGAACAGGATCGCCTTCAAGTCAGGACGCCTCCATACGTAGCGAAACCCTTCGGCCAGGCTGCCTTTGACGTGGGGAGCAAGCATTCTCGGGCGCAGTTCTTCGACACGCAGCAGGCACAGCGAACCGATAACGGCGGCAAACGAGGCGGCATTGATCAGGAATACCCCACCCGAGCCGATTGCGGCGATCAGCACACCGGCAAGCGCCGGGCCGATCATTCGTGCGGCGTTGAACGAGGTGGAATTCAACGCTACGGCGTTCGACATATTGGATTCAACCACAAGCTCGGAGACAAATGTCTGGCGGGCCGGTGAATCGAACGCACTGACGCAGCCGAGCAGGAAAGCAAACGCGTACACGTGCCACAACTGAACCAGTCCGGTGACTGTCAGGATACCCATCCCCAACGCCAACATTCCCATGGCGATCTGGGTGGCGAACAGCAGTTTGCGGCGGTCGAAATGATCGGCTGCGAAACCGGTCAGTGGCAGCAACAGCAATTGCGGGCCGAACTGCAGTGCCATCACGATGCCAACTGCTGTCGCGTTATGGTTTGTCAACTTGGTCAGCACCAGCCAATCCTGCGCAGTGCGCTGCATCCACGTGCCCACATTGGAAATGATCGCGCCGCCGGCCCAGACGCGATAGTTGTAGCTGCTCAGTGACCGAAAAGTGCCGTTATTGTTCACAGTAGCTCACGCCCGTTTAGTGGCCGCCCGGAGAATCACCGCCATGAAAACGCCCGAACAGGCGCGCCGAGATCATGCCCATGAGAAGAATGCCTAATCCCAGCGCAACGACATGATCCGTGGAACGCAAATCAAAGTTGCCGACACGGCATACAAGAACATATCCGATAACCAGGTTGAAAAATCCCCAAAGTACATTGATGGACGACGAGGAAAGGCCTTCCCCGGGAGGATTGGCGAATGGGCTCTGGAAAGGGCGACCTGTCACGCCGCTCACAAAATGCGGAATGGCGTTGACAAGGAAAGCGCCGCCGAAGAGATAGGAAACATAGTGAACCCATGTCATTGTCAATCTCCTCGTTGATTGAGAAGATCAAGAATCTCCTGGGTGGTTCCGGTTTCGCCCAACCGCGGGAAGATCCGTGTGACGCTGTTGATATGCGCATCAGGATTCATGTCAGTCATGGCATCGATCGCCAGCGTGACGTTGAATCCGCGCTCATGCGCCTGGCGGGCGGTCGACTCGACGCCAATGCTGGTGGCAATGCCGACGATAACAACCTGCGTGACGCCGAGACCCCTCAAATGCGCTTCGAGATCCGTGTCCGTAAAAGCACCCCAGGTCCGCTTAGTGACGGCGTGGTCCTGTGGCTGCCGGTTCAGTTCTGGCACCAGATCGGCCCAACCTGCAGGCAGATTGGCAAGGCTACGCGCCTGTTCCGCCCTGCCCGGCGCGCCACCGGCAACGTTGACCAGCACCACCGGCAGTCCATGGCCGCGAAACGCCACGGCCAATGTGCTTGCGTGCTGCACGATTGCTGCGGCCGGATGCGCAGTCGGGTAAGCGACAATGCCGTTCTGCAGATCGATGACGATCAGAGCGGTCTTCGGGTCAAGTAAGGTTACAGCCATGGCGTGCTCCTATGAGAAGGTGGGATTGCCGCGGCCGGGAATCGGCACGACAACCGGACGGCAGAGTTTTATTCGGAATCGGCAAGACGTTTAAGAAGTTCGATGGCGTTCGCGAGCTGCTCTTGCTCGGCCGGCGCAAACTCGGTTTGAATGGCGCGAGACAACCAATCCTCTTTTGCCGCCCGGCCGGCTTGATCATTTCCTGGCAGGCTGCAGTGATGGACCAGATGGTTTGGCGCCCATCGGCAGGATCAGGCGCGCCGCTCACCAGCCCAGCCGCCTCCAGGACGGAAATCGTGGCACCCATCGATTGTGGGCGCATGCCTTCTGCACGCGCCAATGCCGTGACGGTAGCGGCCCCCTCGCGCTCCAGATGAAGCAACACAGAAGTCTGGGACCATGTGAAATCCCCTGGATTGGCCTGCTCGCGCAGGCGCCGCCGCAATTTTCCGAACAGGACGCGAAGCTCCACGGCCATGGCCAAAGCATGAGCGGCGTCAGGGGTATTCTGCTGTTTGTGCGTTTCCATGCACTTACCTTAGCAGATATGAAGGTAAACTTCAAAGTTTAACTTTGTAGTTATTTGCATAATGCTGTCAACCCAATTGAACTTGATGTCAATCAACTCCGGTGCAACCCGGAAACACCATCCGCACCAGCAGCCCCGGCGCTGCGTCTTCCAAATGCAGCGTTCCGCCATGCAGACTGACGATGGCAGCGACGGTAGATAACCCGATGCCATTGCCCTGCTGTTTGTGATTGAGGCGATAGAAGCGCTGCAGTACATTCGTGCGTTCCTGCGCCGGAATGCCAAGACCGTCATCGTGCACCAGCAAAATGACCTCATCGTTGCGTTGCGCAGCGTACACGCCGATCGCTGTTGGATGACCCGCATACTTCAAGGCATTGTCGAGCAAATCCGTCAATACACTTTCCAGCAGTTGGCGATCGCCGCGAATACTCGGATTACCTTCGATTTCCATCACCAGCGCTACCGCCATCTCGTGGGCAGCGTGCTGGTAACGTTCGACCACACTTGCCACCATGTCGCGCATGGCAACCGGCTCAAAGGTCTGGCGCCGAGCGCCAGACTCCGTTTCGGCCATCTGCAGCAACTTATCCAGCAGAGCAACCAGGCTATCGATCTCCTGGACTGCGAGTTCTCCGGCAGCTGTCAGTGCTGCCACATCGGATCTGGCGTGTAATGTTTCGTCGAGATGGGCGCGAATTCGCCCTAATGGGGTACGCAAGCTATGTGCGATGGTGTTGGAAACATGGCGAGCGCCATCCATTCCTTGCTCAACTTTGTCCAGCATGCGATTGAGGTCCTGATTCAATCGAGTAAACTGGCCACTATCGCCCGATACCGGCAATCGACGTCCCAGATTGCCACACTCAATATCACGTGCAGCATCGCGGATTGTCCCGATCCTGCGCGCAATCCATGCACGCAGGAAGCATGCACCGGCCGCCGAAAACACCAGGACCAGAACTCCAGCGGCGCCAATCAGGCGCCAGACTAGTACGCTATTCCCGTCCAGGCATCCTCCCGGCACATTGTTGAATTACACCAAATGACAAAACAAAACGTCATTTCTGTACGTTGTTGCCGGCCTGCGCCGATTCGGCAGCGTCTGTGCGATTCCACCAGCCGCCACCGAGCGCCTGGAACAATGCCGCCGTGTCGGCGAAACGCGCCGCCTGCGCCTGCGCCAGGCTGATTACCGTTTGCTGGTACGTTTGCTGCGCGGTCAACAAAGTCTGCGGAGTGCTGGCGCCCAGCGCCACTGATTTACGCGCTATTTCCAGGCTATGGGCGGCGGCACGTTCGGCCAGCAACTGCGCTTTCAGGGTCTCCGCATCATATTGCAACGCGCGCAAACTATCAGCCACGTTCTGGAATGCCACAATCACCGTGCTGCGATACTGTGCCTGAGCCTGCTCGAAAAGCGCTTCAGACGCGCGCTTTTTATGCAGCAGCGCACCGCCGGCAAACAACGGCTGGGTCAGGCCGCCCGCCAATGCCCAAAATCCGGTACCGGACGTAAATAGGTTCCCGATTTGCGTTGCCGAGCTGCCGATATTGGCGCTCAGTGTAATTTGGGGCAGCATATTGGCCGTGGCGACACCGACCTCCGCCGACGCCGCGTGCAATTGCTCTTCTGCTGCACGCACGTCAGGTCGTTGCCGTACCAGATTTGACGGCAGGCTGACCGGTAGTTGCTGCGGCAAGCTGATCTGGGACAACAGGAATTTCTGGTCCAGTTCTTCACTTGGGAAGCGGCCAGCCAACGCGGTCAGCTTGTTGCGCTGTTGCGATAGCGAATTCTGCAGCGGCGGCAACGTCGCCTGGGTCTGCGCCAGCGCCGCCTCTTGTGCGGCGACATCGGCTTGCGACACGTCGCCCAATGCATACTGGCGCTTCAGCAACGCCAATAATTTCTGCTGGGTGCTGATCACTTCCAGTGTCGCTCCGATTTGCGCGCGCAACGATGCCTCTTGCACTGCCGCAGCGACGACATTCGAGGTCAACGTGAGATAGGCAGCCTCCAGCAAGAAGCGCTGCTGTCCGGCCTGTGCCTGCAGATTCTCCACCGCACGCCGATTTGCGCCAAAGACGTCCAGCGTGTATGACACGCTGACCTGAGCGGTATGCAGGTTATACAGCGAGGACTCCTGGCCTGGCGTAGTGGCAGTTTTCTGGCGAGTCGGCGTCAGGCTTGCATTGACCGCAGGGAAAAAGGCGCCTTGCTGCACCGAGACCTGTTCTTCCGCCGCCCGCAACGCGGCTTGTGCCGATTGCAGATCCGGATTGGCCTTCAGCGCCTGTTCAATCAGCGAATTCAAAGGCGTCGATTGAAACAACGTCCACCATTGCGCCGGAATATCCATGTTACTGACGAACTGTTGCTCATCACCGCCTGTGGTATTGGCGGACGCCGTTTTCGACGGCATTGGCTCCTTGCTGTAACCCTGCACCGACGGCGCGTCAGGCTGCTTGAAATCGGGGCCAACCGCACATCCTGCCAACACCAGCGAGTAAGCCAGCAGTGGTGCATATGCCAAAGATTGCAATTTTAATTTCATCATGTTCTACCTATTTAAACATCCGTCGCAGCCTGTCGATCCTGCAGGGAGCCTACCCTTGGCATCTCCCTGGCTCTGAACAAATTAGCGTCCATCGATTGTCTCGACTTGCTTCTTGCGCCGCTCAATCCAACGCTCCAACGCAAAATAAAATGTCGGCAGAATAAACAAGGTCAGCAAGGTGGCAACCACCAGCCCTCCCACTACCACGGTCGCCAAGCCACGCTGGACGTCAGTGCCGACACCAGTTGCCAGTGCGGCAGGCAACATCCCGATCGACGCCACGGTCGCCGTCATCAAGACCGGCCGGAAACGTTCAAACGCCCCTGCCAGCACCGCGTCCGCCAAGGCAAGGCCTTGTTGCCTGACGCGATTGATATTGGAGACCATGATGATGCCGTTCTGCACAGCGACGCCAAACAACGCGATGAATCCGACTCCGGTGGCGACGTTAATGGTGTTGCCCGTGATGTGCAGTGCAATCAAGCCGCCCAGCGCAGCCAGCGGCACCACGCCCAGTATCAGCATGGCCTGGCGCAATTTGCCAAAGCCGGCATACAGAATAATGGCCATCAGACCAACTACCAGACCGAAAACCAGCATCATGCGCGCCTGTGCACGCTCCTGGTTTTCAAACTGTCCAGCCCATTCAAGGCGGTACTTTGTCTTGTCGAAATGGACTTTCTGCGCAACCTGCGCTTGCGCATCCTGGTAATACGACAGCAAGTCACGGTCGGCATAGTCCAGGCGGACGGTCAGCTGCCGATGCGTACTTTCGTGGGTAATCGTGCTCTCGCCGGTTGCCGTGCGAATATGCGCCACTTGCGACAATGGAATGCGCGCGCCGCTAGATGACGTGATCAGCAAGTTGCCCAATGCCTCCGGCCCGTTTCGATTTCCTCTCGGGAAGCGCACCGTCACGTTATAAATACGATCTGCCACATACAACTGGGTAACAGGCGCACCGCCGATGCCGGTTTGGATCAGATTCGAGATATCTCCGATATTGATGCCCAGCCGTGCAATTTCCGCGCGATCAATATCGATCACCATTTGCGGAACCGGTGGCTCCTGGAAGATCGACACATCGGCACTGCCCTTCACACCATGCAACACATCGACAATGTCATTGCCGATACGGCGCAGCTCCTTGAAGTCGTCGCCATATATGCGAATCACCAACGGGCTATGGGCGCCGCCGACCGCATCGTTGACACCGTCGCTGATCGGCTGGCTGATGCCAATCGAGAATCCTGGCAATTGCGACAGGCGTGCGTTCAGACGTTTCACGAATTGCGCCTTGTTCTCGCCATTCGGCCAGGTGTTGTAGGGCTTCAAGCCGACCGGCACTTCCATGTGAGACGGCGTCCACGGATCGGTGCCATCGTCGCTGCGGCCCAGTTGGGTTACAACGTAAGACACCTCTGGATACTCCAGGATGGTGTGGCGTAGTTCAGCCGCCATCTCCATTCCCTTTTCCAGTGACAGCCCGGACGGCATCTGCACTTGCAGCCAAAGCGTGCCCTCATCCAGCTGCGGCATGAACTCCCGGCCGGTAGCCGCGCCCAGTACGATCACGCCGGCCAGTGCGACTGCACCGATGACATAGGCTATTGATGGTTTGTCTAGCAATGCGCCCAGTGTCTTTCGATAGCCGGCGGTCAGCCACTCCAGTGGTTTGTTATGAAAAATCCGGCGCGGCTTGCGCAGCGCCATGTAGGCCAGCCCAGGCACCAGGACGATGCTGCACAATAGCGCACCCATCAATGCATAGCTGACAGTCAGTGCCATCGGCGACAGCAATTTGCCTTCTGCTCGTTCAAAGGCAAATAACGGCAGATAGGCGCTGATGATAATCAACGTTGCGAAGAAAATCGGCTTGACCACTTCGGTCGTGGCGGCCCGCACTTCGCCCTCCGTCAATTCCTCGGTCGGTTTGGCCTCTCGTCGTCGCAAGATGGCTTCGGTCACCACAATGGCGCCATCGACAATGATGCCAAAGTCGATGGCTCCCAGAGAGAACAGATTGGCAGGCATCTTGGTCAGGTACATCATGATGAACACGGTAACCAGCGCCAACGGAATGGTTACCGCGGCCACCAGGGCGCTGCGCGGACTGCCGAGAAACAGGATCAGCACAATGCAAACCAGGCCGATACCTTCGATTACCGTATGACTCACCTTGTGTACGGTCAATTCGATCAGATCGTCACGGTCGATGTAAGGCACGATTCGTACACCTTGCGGTGCCAATTGCTTTTGCAATTGCTCGACCTTGGCATGCACATTCTTGATCACTTCGGAGGCGTTTTGATATTTCAACAGCAAGACGATGCCTTCAATCGTGTCAGGATTGTTGTCCTTGCCCAAAATCCCCTGACGCTCCTGATGGCTGTACTGCATCTTGCCGAGATCCCGCACCAATATCGGAACGCCGTTGACTTGCTTCACCACGACATTACCAAGGTCGGTGAGATTGCGCATCAGGCCGATGCCGCGCACCACATAGCCCTGCTCGCCGCGAGAAATACGGCTGCCGCCGGCGTTCGAATTGTTGTTGTTGATGGCAGTCGTGATGTCCGACAGCGCAATACCGTAGCGCTGCAGCTGGTTCTGGTCGACTTCAAGCTGATACTCCTTGGTCATGCCGCCGAAGTTATTGACATCAGCAATGCCTGCCACCTGCCGTAATTCAGGCATCACGATCCAGCGCTGGATCTCGGACAGCTCCATCAGGTTCTTGCTGTCAGACTGCAGCGTATAGCGATAAATTTCGCCGGATGGACCACTTACCGGATCCAGACTTGGCGTAACTCCGCTGGGCAGGGTTGCCTGCGCTATACGTTCAGTCACGCGTTGACGTTCCCAGTAATCCTCAGCGCCGTCCTTGAAGCTCAATGTAATCAGCGACAAGCCAAAGGTGCTGGAAGAGCGCATATGCACCAGGCCTGGCGTACCACTGAGCTGGCGCTCTAGCGGAATCGTGATTTGTTGCTCGATTTCTTCTGCGGCCAGGCCTGGCACCTGGGTTGTTACCTGCGCCTGGACATCGCTCAGTTCAGGATAGGCCTCCACGGCCATCTGGGTCCACGAATAGTAGCCAAACAGCGCCACCAATATCGTCACCAGAATCACTGCATAGCGCTTGCGCAGGCAATAGCGGACGACATTGTTAATCATTGAGCAGCACTCCGCCCGAAGTGACAACGCGATCGCCGGTGTTCAGTCCGGTTTGAACGCGGATACTGCCATTCTCTTCAAATCCGGTGATGACTTTACGGCGCACAAAATTCCATGGTGATACCTCGACAAACACGGTGGTGTCATCATTGTTCATCAGCAGCGCGGAGGTCGGCACAACCGGCAAAGAGGTTTGCGCGACGGCGAACAAGGCGTTGGCAAACATGTTCGGCTTGAATTTCCCGTCCGCGTTCGGCATGCCGATGCGCACCAGCGCGCGACGCGTATCCGGCTGCAGAACATCGCTGACGAACGCCACGTTGCCATGGAACTGGATATCCGGATAGGCCGGCAATCGAATCGACGCCGCTTGTCCCTTCTTGACAGAAGACAGCACGTTCTCTGGAACATTGGCCGTGATCCAAACCTTGTCCAGGTTAGCGATCGTCATCAACACGGCGTTCGGGTCATTGGCATTCTGTCCTACCCCGGTCGACAGCGCGGTGATACTGCCGGAGGTTGGTGCAACGACGTTGAGGCGACGTCCGCTGCCATCGGCGCTGACGCTGCCCAATGATTTGAGCCGCGTATCAGCGCGTGAAAATTCGGATTGCGCCTGGATGTAAGCGCTTTCAGCTTGCTCCAGATCCTTAGCCGCACCTGCACCGGCATCTTGCACACCGCGCTGGCGATCCAGTATTTTTTTCGTCAATTGCAAGGCATCGGCAGCCTTTTTCCGGTCGGCTGCCGCCTGTGCAAAGTCGCCAGAACTCATCACCAGCAGCAACTGGCCTTTCTTGACCTGATCGCCAAGCCCGACTTTCAGTTCAATTACCTTGCCGGCAACCGGAGGCAGGATATTGATGGTCTGTGCCGGATCGGCCTCAACCTGCGCTGGTAATTCCAGCGTATGCGGAGCATCCATTGTCGTCACTGGTGCGATGACCAAGCGCTTACGTAGCGGCGACCCGGAAGGGACCTGCAACTGGTCGCCTTTGCGCACGAAATTCGGCGTCGACCCGGTATTGGCGTCAGATGCAAGGGCAATGCCTTTACTGCCGACTGATGCGAGCCAGGCAATACCGACAACGGCAAGAATGCCTATCGCCAGGACAATGACACGTTTCTTTGGTTGCTGGGTGGTGTTTTGCATGATGGGGCTCATAGTGAAAATCGTTTATCGCGCGACTCTTCATGATTTGGTACGCTTTTTAGTACGTTATCTGGTGACATGTCGCTTCTGCGTTGCCGCCGCACGCTGGCAGCCCGAATGATTTCTTCGGTACATTCCTCAATGTGTTTTTTACCGGGATGACGCCAGCTAATTGATCGGCAATCTTGCATGTAATTCTATGAATCTCGGGGGAACCACATGCTGCGTAGTAACGGACAGCATGAGAATATCGACCATTCCTGTCAGAAACCTGAAGGAATCCTGACAAAATGCTGACAAGCGCGCAAAACAACACTTTGCCGCATCGACCATGAGCACGCATTAGTCGGGTTCAGCTCGCCAGCTATCCTCAAGTGGTGTTGAATGCAAAATGGCGGCGGTTCAGCCGCCAGCGCATATAATCCGGTGGTGTCTTCGCGCTCCTTCGCGATTGAAGGCAAAAAACTCTTACAATCAATGCGTCAGTCAGACGGTGCTATCTTTTGGAAAATAGTTTCCGAAAAGAATGATGACAAGTCTATAATACTGTCATCATTGACAATTGAACGTCATATTTCCGGAACCTTATTGGTTTGAACAGGACATATCACCGATCTGTGGAGTCCTATGTTGGGTCATATTGTGTATCTCTTGCCGTCAATAACTCGCATCAATACCACCACTTGATTGCTATTGCCAATGTACTCAATATTGCCCGCGCTGGTATCGTCCGTGTTCCTCGGTTATGGCTTGTACGTACTTTGCACCCAGGGCTTTACTCGTATCGGCATCAGCTTTTCCGTGTTGTGTGTCACGTCCGCATTTTGGCAAGGAACGTGGGCGGTGTTATTCCAGGTCCACAATCCGGCCGTGGCGATATTCTTGATCAAGTTCGGCTATCTGCTGATCCTGTTCCTGCCGACCAGCCTGTATCACTTCCTTACTGAAGTCTCGGATCGCCCGCAGGAGCGACATCTGGTTTATCTGTCGTATGGCCTGGCCTCGATACTGGCGGTTTTCTTGATCGGCAGCGATCTCTTCGTGTCCGGCTACTACGAATATTTTTGGGGATATTATCCGAAAGCCGGACTGCTGCACCCGATCCATGTGCTGCAAACGGTTGTTGTAGTCAATCGCGGCCTGTATATCACCTACATGCAGCAGCGAAATGCCCCACCCAACAAACGCATCAGGTTGCGTCTCTGCATTGCCGGCATATTGACTTACTTCTTCGCAGCCATAGATTATCTTTGCAACTATGGCTACGAGTTCTATCCTCCGGGCGTGCTGTTCATCGCTGTCAGCCTCGGCATTATCACCATTGCGATCGTCAGATACGGGCTATTCAACCCAATGGCGATTGCCGCCACGGTTGCTCACGAAATGCGGACGCCGCTGCTGTCGATCCGCAACCAGGCGCAAGGGATGAGCAAATACATACCGACGCTACTGAACAGTTACCAGCTGGCTGTGTCGCATAAGCTGTGCGAACCTACGTTGCCGCCGTTTGCAATGAATTACCTTGCCACCATCGGACAAACACTCACCAGGGAGGTCGATCGCACCAATGCGGTGCTGGACATGATGCTGGCGTCGATCAAGATGGACCAGATCGATAAATCCAACTTTACCCAGCACGAAATACATGACTGCCTGGCAGAAGCCATCGACAGGTACACCTTCGACCACGAGGACCGAGAACGGATCGTAGTCAACGTCGCCGAAGAATTCCGATTTTACGGTTCGGATACGCTCCTGATACTGGTACTGTTCAATTTGCTGAAGAATGCGCTGTATGCGATCAAGGCCGCAAAAAAGGGCGATATTTACATATCGACCGAGAGCGGTACAACATTCAACCGCCTGCACTTTACCGATACCGGAGCCGGCATTCCGCAAGAAGCGCTGCCGAACATTTTCGACGGCTTTTTCACGACCAAGAATAGCGGCGGAACCGGCGTCGGCCTCACTTTCTGCCATCGTGTGATGGTTTCTTTTGGTGGCCGTATCCGCTGCGATTCGGTCGCCGGCCAATACACTACTTTCACGCTGGAGTTTCCGCGGGTAGACAACCTTGCCCAAGACCTGGCTCCCGTAGCAGCATCTCGCCAAGCGGAGAAAAGTACGGCAATCCCTCCTCCGCTTGGTTCCTAGCTCAAGGTATCAATCAAAAAACAGTTATTCACCCTTCTCGACTTCATACTCGCGGATCTTTGCCAGGATGTGATCCGGCAAACGCGCTATTTTCTTTTCCTTGTTGGCGAAAACGATCTGCTGATGGCCAACGGCCACCAGTTCACCGCCAACAAAAAAACGGAACAACAGCGAGAACGAACAATGCTTCACACCGAAAGTATTGACCTCGCAATCGATCTTTTGAAAAGCGAATGTCTCGCTGACGTATTTCTGCTGTGCTTCCTTGGTAATGAAAACACCAAGCGATTGCAGCATGTCGGCAGAAACACACTCAAAAAACCAGCGCTCACGGCAGATCCCCTGCCACTCGAAATGCCTTGCAAAATAGATATTGCCAGTGGCATTCGAATCTTTCAGATAGACGTCAATCGAATGGCGAAACGTTTTCGGTTGAGACACGCGCAAAAAATCGGGCGACAACAGTGTCGCCTTTACATCGTTTTCTTTGATAAGCGGACGTGGAGACAAGATAGCTGACATGATGGAAAACTCCATAAGCAAATGAAAAAATGGCTGATGTGCTCAGCCGCTATTGCCACCTCACCTGATTAGAGAGCGAGGAAGCAGCTTATAGTGTTAATCATGTGGACAGACTTACAAGCGCTGATGCCGTAAACGGTAGCGGCGAATCGACGAATGCAGCTGCCGCCGCCTATTTGATGCGTTGTTTTTCCAGCTTGCGCGCCAGCGTACGCCGGTGCATGCCGAGTCGACGCGCCGTTTCAGAAATATTGAAGCCGGTTTCTACCAGCACTTCATGGATGCGCTCCCACTCCAGAGTCTTGATGGAGGTAGAGCGACTGGTCAATTCGACGTCGGCCACCCCGGCGACGTGACCGAAAGCCGCTTCGATATCGTCAGTGTTGGATGGCTTGGCCAGGTATTGGCAGGCGCCGAGTTTGATCGCTTCGACAGCGGTGGTGATGCTGGCGAAACCGGTCAACACGACGATCAGCATTTCCGGATCGTGCTTGTGTAGCATCTGCACGCAAGCCAATCCGGATGTATTTCCGTTCAGCTTGAGATCAACCACCGCATAACCCGGTGAATGCTGCTTCAGAAATTCTGCGGCCTGATCCAGGCTTTCCGCCAGCAGTACCGTATAACCGCGGCGCTCGAATGAGCGACCGAGGGTGCGCGCAAACGCCGCGTCATCTTCGATGATAAGCAGCAGTCGATCAACCGACATTGACAATTTCCTCTTCAAGGCTGATGGCTGCCAGCGGCAAAGTAAGGCGGACTTCGGCCCCACCTTCGGACCGATTCCTGGCACTCACGACGCCGCCCAATTTACGTGCGACATTGACGACGAAGAACAGGCCCAAGCCGCTGCCGGGCCGGCCTTTGCTCGATTGGTATGGCTTGCCAATATGATTTAGCATGGCCGGCACGAAACCGGGACCGGCGTCGGTGACCTGCAAGATGAGCGAATCGCCTTCGCGGGTAGCTTCCAGGCTGACCCATTGCGGCGAGGCTTCAAGGGCATTATCCAGCACATTGCAAATCATCTGCTTGAGCGCAGAATCGAACACCACTGGCATGTCCTGCTGGATTCTGTTTTCATAGGCAAACGATACGATAGGCCGGGTGGTGCACCATTCCTTGGCCAGGTCGTTCAAAAACGTGCTGATGGTGGTTTTTACCGACGATTCACCACGCGCTTCGCCAGCCGACAACAGGATGCCGCTGACGATGCTTTTACAGCGCTGCAGTTGGGTCTGCATTTCGCTGATTTCTTCCAGCAGTTCGCTGTTATTGCTGAATTCCGGCATACGTCGCCAGTCGCCCAGGATAACGGAAAGTGTGGCCAACGGCGTGCCGAGTTCGTGCGCCGCACCTGAAGCCAGCAGCCCCATGCGCACGATGTGATCTTCCTCCGCCGCGCGTTGACGCAGGTCGGCAAGCTGGGCATCGCCGGCGCGCAGGTTATGGTTGATGCGCGTGACAAAAAACACCAGCAGCGCAGCGATCATGGCAAAGCATAGCAGCATGCCATCGACGTACAGACTGGCCAAACCATTGCCATGATCGGCCGGCAAGCGCAAGGGCTCGGAAAACAGCGACAGCCCCGCCAGGCATGCACTGGTGATCGCCACGATGGTCCAGGTAGACCATGCTTCCAGCAGCACCGCGCTCAGAATGACCTGCAGCAGGAACAAAAATGCGAATGGATTGGCGGTGCCGCCGCTGAGGTAGAGCTGAGCAGTTAAGCTCCCGACATCCACCAGCAACGCCAGGAACAATTCATTGTTGCTCACCTCCGTACGTTCGTGCCAGCGCAGGTGACTGCCGATATTGAAGGCAATCAGGCAAGCCAGCACCATCAACATGTGTGGCAGCGGCAGGTGGATACCGAAGCCGATCATCACCACCGCGATGGTAGTGATCTGGCCGATCACGGCGATCCAGCGTAACTGGATCAGCCGCAGCATGTTCTTGTGGCCGGTGGTGTCTTCAGGACCGGCAGCGCCCGCTATTGCTTCCTTCAATTCGCCTGTATTTGCATTGGGTTCAATTTTGCTTGCCATCTTCACTTTCCCGGTCGATACCGTCGCCACTGGCGCTGGCGGCAACGCGCAGCATGCGGCGCTCCTCGCGCACCACCCAGAAGCAGGCGCCCGCCACCATCAAGGCGAGAGCATACCAAGTGAGAGCATAAACCAAATGACTGTTATGGAAGGAGATCACGGTCAGGCCGCCGATCGGTTGCCCGGCCGCCGTCCCGCCGGAACCGCTCTGGCCAGCATCGGCATCGACGAAGTAAGGCGCTGCGGCGGACAGGCCGCGCGCTGCGGCAATCGCCTGCACATCGCGCGAATACCAGTGGTTGGCACTTGGATCATTGTGGCGCAAGAAGCCTCCGCCGGGCTCACTGATGCGCAGCAATCCGGTCACACTGACAGGTGCGGGAGAGCTCAAGCCTGCACCAGTTTGCTCGGCAGAGTCCTGCGATTTCCAATCGCCCACCTTGGCGGCAACGAAGCCGCGGTTAACCATCACTATGTTGCCATCGGCGCTACGCAACGGCGTCAGCAGCCAGAAGCCGTTGCCGAGTTCGGTGACGGCCTGGACAGGTGTGGTCAGTTCATACAGGAAATTGCCGGTAAGGCGGACATGACGATATTCGTCATTTTCGGCGCTAATGTGTGGCCAGCTTTCCCGATCGGGAGCAGCCGTTGCCGGAGCATGGACGCGTTGCTCAACCCGTTCGATCAGGTCGAGCTTCCATTGCAGGCGTTTCAACTGCCAACTGCCCAGCGCCACAAAGCCAAAGAACAACAACCCTGCGCAAGCAGCCAGCAGCAGCCGCGTGGCGCGAGAGCGCTGCCGCGGCTTTACATCTTGTGCCGCAACAGCAGTGTTATCCGGCAATCCGTCGCCGGGCACCTTGCTGTGCGGCGCCGGGGTCATTGCATTTTCATGTTGTGCATGTCATGCGAAGCCGGCATGTTTTGCATCGATTCAGGTACGGTTTCCTGCATCGATGCTGGCGTCATGCCAGGCATCATGTTGTGGTTCAGGTGGTACATCACCCACAGCGAACCGCTCAACATGATCCCCACCACCATGACGGTGAAGAGCATTGCCAGCATGGTCCAGCCGCCTTCGGACTTGGTGTTCATGTGCAGGAAGTAGATCATGTGAACCACGATCTGCACGGCGCCGAAAGCCAGCAGCACGATACCGGTAGTGCTGGATTTATCGATCACCTTGCCCATCACCAGCCAGAATGGAATGGCGGTCAGGATGACGGCCAGCACGAAGCCGGTTACGTAGCTTTTTACAGTGCCGTGATCGACATGCGTGTCGTGATCATGGCTGTGCGGGACGACTAGCGCCGGGTGTTGTTGATGCCCGCTCATGGCAAGACTCCCATCAGATAGACAAAGGTGAAGACGCCGATCCAGACAACGTCAAGAAAGTGCCAGAACATCGACAGGCACATCAGGCGCCGGCCGTTTTCTGGTGTCAGGCCGTGACGACGGACCTGGAATATCAGCGTGATCAGCCAGATGATGCCGAAGCTGACGTGCAAGCCGTGGGTAGCCACCAGTGCAAAGAACGAGGTCAGGAAGCCGCTGCGTTGCGGGCCAGCGCCTTCGTGGATCAGGTGCGCGAACTCGTACAGCTCGAAAGCGATGAAGCAGGCGCCAAGCACGCCGGTGATGGCCAGCCAGGCGATGGTTGCACCTTGCTTCTTGCGCTGCATTTCCAGCATGGCGAAACCGTAGGTGATCGACGACAGCAGCAGCAACGCTGTGTTGAGGGCCACCAGCGGCAGGTCGAACAATTCAGCGCCGGTCGGGCCGCCTGCATAGTTGCGACCGAGGACAGCGTAGGTCGCGAACAGACAGGCAAACACCAGACAGTCGCTCATCAGGTACAGCCAGAAACCGAGCAAAGTGCCGTTTTCTGGATGGTGCTCGCGCACAAAATAGCGCGAGCTCGGATCGGCGCTCAGCGCGCCAGCGGAGGAAGTTGAGATATCAGACATGGCTAGCCAGCAAACGTGTGCGTTCACCCTCTGTGCGGATAACTTCATCCGCCGGGATGTGGTAATCGCGGTTGTAATTGAAAGTATGGATGATGACAGCGGCAACCATCGCTACGAAACCGAGGCCGGCCAACAGCCACATCTGCCAGATCAGCGCGAAACCAACTGCTGCACTCAGCCCGGCAATGATGAATCCGGCAGCCGTATTCTTCGGCATGTGGATATCGGTGAAGCCTTGCTGCGGACGAACATAGTTATTGTTCTTCATGTCAGTCCATGCATCGTTGTCGTGCACCACTGGCGTGAACGCGAAGTTATAGTCTGGCGGCGGCGACGAAGTCGACCATTCCAGAGTACGGCCACCCCAAGGATCGCCAGTCGTGTCACGCAGTTCGTGACGGCGACGGAAGCTGACAACCAGTTGGACCAGGAACGAAGCGATACCGAGTGCGATCAGGACAGCACCGAATGCAGCGATGATGAACCAGATCTGCAGCGACGGATCTTCGAAGTGGCTCATGCGGCGCGTCACGCCCATCAGGCCCAGTACGTACAGCGGCATGAAGGCGAAGTAGAAGCCGATGGTCCAGAACCAGAAGCAGCAACGGCCCCAGAAATCGTCAAGCTTGTAACCGAATGCCTTCGGGAACCAGTAGTTGATACCGGCAAACATACCGAACAGGACGCCACCGATGATCACGTTGTGGAAGTGAGCGATCAGGAACAGGCTGTTATGCAGCACGAAATCGGCTGGCGGTACTGCCAGCAGCACGCCGGTCATGCCACCGATGACGAAGGTGATCATGAAACCCATGGTCCACAGCATTGGCACTTCAAAGCGGATGCGGCCACGGTACATGGTGAACAACCAGTTGAATATCTTGGCCCCTGTCGGGATCGAGATGATCATCGTGGTGATGCCGAAGAACGAGTTGACGCTGGCTCCCGAACCCATGGTGAAGAAATGGTGCAGCCATACCAGGTAGGACAGGATGGTGATAACCACGGTCGCATAAACCATCGAGGTATAACCGAACAGGCGCTTGCTGCTGAAGGTCGATACCACTTCCGAGAAAATACCGAAGGCTGGCAGGATCAGGATGTACACCTCTGGGTGGCCCCAGATCCAGATCAGATTGACATACATCATGGCGTTGCCGCCCATGTCATTGGTGAAGAAATTGGTGCCGACCACGCGGTCCAGCGCCAGCATGCCCAATACGGCGGTCAGCACAGGGAACGCAGCGACGATCAGCACGTTGGTGCACAGCGCAGTCCAGGTAAACACCGGCATCTTCATCATGTTCATGCCAGGCGCACGCATCTTGACGATGGTCACGATCAGGTTGACCCCGGACAGCAAGGTCCCTACCCCGGCAATCTGCAATGCCCATATGTAGTAGTCGACCCCCACGTCCGGACTACCCAGAATGCCAGACAGCGGCGGATACGCGAGCCAGCCGGTACGAGCGAATTCGCCGACGAACAGCGAAGCCATGACCAGGCCGCCACCGAATGTGGTCATCCAGAAGCTGAAGTTGTTGAGAAACGGGAAAGCCACGTCACGAGCGCCGATCTGCAGCGGTACAACATAGTTCATCAGACCGGTAACCAGCGGCATTGCGACGAAGAAAATCATGATCACGCCGTGCGCGGTGAAGATCTGGTCGTAATGGTGTGGTGGCAGGAAGCCGGCGGAATCGCCGAACGCGAAGGCTTGCTGGGCGCGCATCATCAGCGCATCGGCGAAGCCGCGCAGCAGCATCACCAAGCCTAGCACCATGTACATGATACCGATCCGTTTATGGTCGATGCTGGTGAACCAATCGCGCCACAGGGTGCCCCATACGCGGTAATAAGTCAGCGCGGCAAGCAACGCCACGCCGCCGAGCGCGACCATGGCGAAGGTCACCAGCAGGATCGGTTCGTGAAAGGGAATCGCGTCCCAGGTGAGACGGCCGAAGATCAGCTTGGTCAGATCAATATGGTCTAGCATTGTTACTTTCCGAGGAAAAAGGAGGACGCGGCGCCTGCCACGGCGCCAGTACCGGCAAAGCGGCACGCTGGCTGGAAGGCTGCCAGGGCGGCTTGCTGGTGGTTATTCATGATGCATGCCTGCCTTGACATTGGTGTCGGTGGCCATCATCTTGTCCATGCACACCTGGCCGGGTTCGACGCAGCGGTTGACGATCGCGTGGTACAGGTCGCTGTCGACAGCCGCAAAACGGCGTACCGGATCGCGCTCGCTAGGCTTTTCCAGTTCCAGGTACTCGGCGCGCTTCAGCGCTCCGCCGCCGGCCTTGGCATTCTTCACCCATTGATCGAAGTTTTCTGCTGTCATGCCGTGGAACTTGAAGCGCATGCCGGAGAAGCCAGCGCCGCTATAGTTCGCCGAGAAGCCTTCGAACTCGCCTGGCTGATTGATGACCGCGTTGAGCGAGGTCTCCATGCCCGGCATCGCGTAGATCTGACCAGCCAGCGCAGGAATGAAGAACGAGTTCATCACTGTGGAAGCGGTAATCTTGAAGCGGATCGGCATGTCGACCGGCGCAGCCAGTTCATTGACCGTGGCAATACCCTGCTCCGGATAGATGAACAGCCATTTCCAGTCCAGCGCCACGACTTCGACAGTAAGCGTCTTGGTATCGGCCGAAACCGGGCGGTCTGCATCCAGGCGCGACAGCGGCCGGTACGGATCGAGGGTATGGGTGCTGATCCAGGTCAGCAGGCCGAGAGCGATGATGATGAGCAGCGGTGCGCCCCAGATCACCAGCTCGAGCTGGGTCGAGTGATCCCAGTCTGGTTCATAGCGCGCCGCGGTATTGTTTTTCCGGTAGCGCCAGGCAAACCATATAGTCAATGCGATCACCGGAATGATGATGAGCAGCATTAATAATGTGGAGACGATGATGAGATGGCTCTGCTGTTTGGCAATGTCACCTGACGGATTCATTACCACCGTATTGCACCCGGCCAATAAAATGACGGGGAGAAGGAGCAGTCCGCGACGAACTATTAGAGAAAACATGCAGTAAAGTTCCAGTCGAAGCAAGAAAATCATGATAATGTACAACTACTGGTGTGCGTTGGCGATTGGACGTTTTGTCCTACCCTTGCAAGCGACATTTGGAAGGGGTTGGCGCATTCTCAGGCCGCAACTTACTTTGTGAGAAATGACGATCATGACCAGTATCCATATAAATAGCGAACATTCCGCCAATTTTTCGTCTCAGTCAACCGTCAAAGACGGCCAAACTACAAGGTCTGACCACCCGGCAATTGCTCCGGGCGAAATTGCGATTGGCGTGGTTATCGGCCGCGCCTCCGAGTATTTCGACTTCTTCGTCTACGCGATAGCCTCAGTGCTGGTGTTTCCGGCGGTCTTTTTCCCGTCTGAACCGCAGTTGGAAGGCACATTGTATGCGTTCGTCATCTTTTCGTTTGCTTTTTTAGCGCGACCGTTCGGCACTGTTGCATTCATGGCAATCCAGCGCTATTTCGGGCGCGAGGTAAAACTTACTGCAGCACTATTTATCCTTGGCCTGTCCACGGCCGGGATTGCCTTCCTGCCAACTTATGAGCATCTGGGCTTCGCCTCGATCGTCCTGCTGTCGCTGTTGCGTATCGGCCAGGGCATTGCCCTCGGCGGCTCCTGGGACGGTTTGCCTTCCCTGCTGGCGTTAAATGCGCCAGCCAAGAAGCGCGGCTGGTATGCCATGATGGGCCAGCTCGGCGCGCCGATCGGCTTCATCGTTGCCGGCAGCCTGTTCGCCTACATGCTCGCCAACCTGACGACTGACGATTTCCTTGACTGGGGCTGGCGCTATCCTTTCTATGTGGCCTTTGCAATCAATGTGGTGGCCTTGTTTGCCCGGCTGCGCCTGGTTTCCACTCCGGAATACGCGCGCCTGCTTGATGAACGCGAGCTGGAACCGACCAACGCCATCGAAATGACCCGGTCGCAAGGTCGCAACCTGATCATCGGCGCCTTGGCGGCACTGGCGAGCTATGCGTTGTTCCATCTGGTCACCGTGTTCCCGTTGTCATGGATCACCTTGTATTCGCTGCGTGCACCAAGCGACTTCCTGCACATCGAGATCATCGGCGCGGCCCTCATGGCTGTGGGCGTGGTCGCTTCGGGCTTGATTGCCGACCGCATCGGCCGCCGCACCACGCTCGGCGCCTGCGCATTATTGATTGCCATACTTAGCGCGTTCGTACCAACCTTGATGAACGGCGGTGAATTTGGCCAGAACGCATTCATTTTGCTGGGCTTCAGCCTGCTTGGCCTGTCGTATGGCCAGGCGGCCGGCGCAGTGACGGCAAATTTCCCTGCCAAGTATCGCTATACCGGTGCCGCATTGACCTCCGATCTGGCATGGCTGGTTGGTGCAGGTTTCGCACCACTGGTCGCACTCGGCCTGTCAGCACACTTCGGTCTGGCCTACGTCAGTTTCTACCTGCTGTCGGGCGCAGCCTGCTCAATGGCAGCCTTGAGCCTGAATCGCGCCCTGGAAATTCGCGATTGACCTGAACCTGGCTCCCACCGGGGGAAGCGAGTTTGACCAATAGGCCGACTCCTTTCCCCCCGCCACAGCCCGATGGCAATATGCCAGCGTTATTGAGCAGCAAACTGACAGGCAGTTCTACAATCCGAGAGAAGCCTACGCTGCTCCACCAGCAATACCGTCATCCCATCCTGCTCAATCGCCATCAGCACATCCATCAATTAGTTGCTGCATCACCACCGGCGCCATCAGCTCGCGCGCGATGGCATGCATCCGCTGCTCTCCTCCCGACATGCTGCCAGCCAGCCGCCGGAATCACACTTCCAACAGGATTTATCAGAATGAGATACGGGTAATGATGCCTTTTGCCGAAATGCTCGATGCCGGCGAGCTCCCTCTCAGCCACATCTAAGCACTAGCCCGCTTTCTGGATGTTCCGCCAGCGCATCGATGCAATCTGGAATTGCCACAAAATCGGCTAGAATTGGCGAGCCAAGCGCGACGGCCTCAGTAGCGCTATCCAATCGCGCCAATTCTCAAGATCGCGCAGCAGATGCCGAATACCGCAAAAACATGACTGCCGAAAGCCAGAAATTGCAAAAAATTCCAGAATGGCATGACGTTGACGACGAGATTTTCAAGAATGAAATCATTGCCCAATACAGGCCGGCAGTCCTGAGGGGATTTGTCAGGAAATGGCCGGTGGTCCGGCATGGACTGCACTCGCCGGAAGCAGTTTGCCGCTACTTGCACGGTTTCGATAACGGTAACCACGTCGACGCCATCATGACGCCGCCTGAGGTGAAAGGCAGGATCTTCTATCAGGGCGACATGAACGGTTTCAATTTCATGCGCAACCGGCTGCCGGTATCCGCAGTCCTGGAGCAATTGTTGCGCTATGCCCGATTTCCCGAGTCGCCCTCGGTTGCCGTACAGAGCGCCAGGATCGCAGATTGCATGCCCGGTTTTTTAAATGAAAACAAGCTGACCGCACTTGATCCGTCGATCTTGCCGCGGATATGGATAGGCAATAAGGTTACGGTCCCGGCGCATATCGATGAAGCACACAATATTGCCTGTTCGGTCAGTGGTCGCCGGCGGTTCACGTTGTTTCCACCGGAGCAGGTATCGAACCTGTACATCGGTCCGCTCGATTACGCGCCAACCGGCGCCCCAATCAGCATGGTGTCACTGAACCAGCCCGACTTTCAACGCTATCCAAAATTCAGAGAAGCATTGGCTGCCGCCCAGATGACAGAGCTGGAACCAGGCGACGCGATTTATATCCCGACCTTATGGTGGCATCACGTCGAATCGCTTGAGAAAATCAATATACTGATCAACTATTGGTGGGGCGGTTCGATCGGCAGCGCCGACCAACCGCACTCACCATTCGACGCCCTCTTCCACGCTTTGTTGAACATGAGGGGCTTGTCGCCGGAAATCAGATCGGCATGGGGCGCGATGTTTGCGCATTTCGCGTTTGACGCAGCGGCCAATCCTACCGCCCACATCCCCGCGCATCGACATGGGGTTCTTGGTGAATTACCGCCTGAACTGGCAGCACAACTGAGGGCCTGGCTGGCCGGCAAGCTTCAGCCGTAATTTGGACGGCCGCCCGGGCCTACTCTTGCGGCGCCGAGCTTCCCGCGTTGATTTGGATTATTGTTTATTGCGCGGAATATATCCGGTCACGCGCCACACTCCATTCGGATCGAGTTGAAAGCTGATCAATTCGAAAACCGTCGTACCATCCCGAAGGTCGGTAGCGTAATCGATGTTGGCATATAGCCCTGGCGGGGTATCGCCGGCTTGCGTGTTATAGCGAATCCGCACGACCGATGCCCATCTCCGCTGCGCCACCACGCCAATCGTTGACCTGGCCTGGCGGATATTCTTGACGAACGCGTCCTTTGGAAGTTTTGCCTTGACGAAAGCGGCAGCCCCTTCCCAGACATCGCCGGAGCCATCACGATCGATCTGCTGCAACACAGCGATGCCATTCTGAATCAATGCATCGGCGGAACTTCCCTCCTGCGCCATGGCAGTCGTTGAAATCCCTGCAAGCAGACAAATAAATGAGAGCAAGACGAAAATACGCTTCATGATGGGATTCCTTTCGGTAGGACCGTTGTTTTAATTTCGCTATTATCAACCAATCCCAGCCCGTGTACGCCTGAATTATTTGCTTTGAAAGCGAATTGTTTCCCGTTCCGGTGAATTGCAGGCTGCCTTGAGTATGGATGGCGAGACTGGTCACGCCTTGGCCTCGACAGCCAGGACACATCATGTCGATGCGCCAGCTCCCCATCTGCATGAACCCATGCTAGTGGGGAGCCGGGACTGCCTCAGGGTTGTTACCAGGAATAGCCAACCCCCGCGTTAATCAAGGTATGGCTGCCGGTTGTGGTACTGACGCCAAACTTGATGATGGTATCGCGGTTCACGTGCGCACTGGCGCCGATTGCCAGCGCGGTGTAACCGGCATAGCTGCCGATACCTGCTCCCAGTGCGAATGTCTTGCCCGCTTCGACCTGCGGCAAACCGGCAAGCGCCCCGGCCATCGCAACCCCGCTATAGGCCAGGCGCTGGACATCGCCGATTTGCGACGATACCTGGTTCAATTGTGAGACGTTGACTGCATCTGTCGCATTGACACCGGCGGCAACATTGGTGATACGGCGTTCGCTGCCAGGTGCGCCTACCGAGACGGTGTTGTCCTGGTTCGCCACAGAGCCGGCTCCCAAGGCGACCGAATTGTTTCCTGTGGCCTGGGAATTTTCCCGACCGCGACGGCAGAAGTTCCGCTGGCTTGGGAGTTATTGCCCAGGCTCGCAGCTCCGCTTCCCGAAGCAAATGCGCGGAAGCCGATCGCCGTCGAATTACCCCCTGTTGCACGGGCATTCGAACCGTAGGCAGTGGCGCCGTCCTGGGTCGCTTGCGCACACAGCCCGGAGCCTGTGGCGTCAATGCCGTTGACGTTCGTGCAACCGGCCACGTTGACCGTGTTGACCGCCGTACCACTGATGCCGCGCGTCTGCGCCGTGCCGTCGCCATTGGAGGCGCCGATCGTTGTGCCGCCCAATGTAGCTCCCGTCTGGGTCGCGTGGTTAGATGCATTCACCAACGACGACAATGAGGTAGACAACGACGCTGTGCCTGCGGTGATGGTGTTCAGGCCAGTAGACAGCGACGTAACCTGGCTCAAACCGGTTGACAGCGAAGAGATCCCAGTAGACAAGGACGAAATGCCGGTCGATGTAGACGTCGACAAGGACGACATATTGCTATTCGTGCTGGACAGCCCGGTCGACAAAGAGCTCACATTGGACGTAGTGCTGGAGAGCCCGGTTGACAGCGAGTTGATGCTGCTGGTATTGGTCGACAGCCCGGTAGAAGTAGAAGTCGACAGGGAACTCAAGTTGCTGTTGGTCGTGCTCAAGCCGGTTGACAAGGAGCCGATGCCCGCCCCCGTTGCCGTCGACAACGAGCTCAACTGCCCGTAGTTGACTGCATCGGTGGTGTTGGTTCCGGCCGCAACGTTGATGATCTTGCGTTCGCTACCCACCGCACCTACCGACACCACATTGTTCATTCCGCCGTCGGTAGAACCCGCGCCGAGCGCCACGGAATTCATGCCGGTCGCATTCGCGTTGGCGCCGATTGCCACCGAGCCGGTACCGGCTTTTACCGAAGCATCGTCCAGGCCATTTTGCAAGCCATCCGCTTTGAAATAGTTATAGACGCCATCTTTCTGCAGATTGGATGAGGCCGTCGACAACGAGGCTACGTTACCGTTGATTGTGCTCAAACCGGTCGACAGTGAAGTGACGTTGCTGTTGGTTGAACTCAAGCCAGTCGACAACGACGTGATGCCGCTGGTTGCTGTGCTCAATCCGGTCGAGGTCGATGTCGACAGCGAAGTGATGTTGCTGTTCGTTGAACTCAAGCCGGTCGACAAGGACGTGATGCCACTTGTAGCTGTGCTCAAGCCTGTTGATGCTGAGGTCGACAATGAGGCGACGTTGCTATCGGTTGTACTCAGGCCGGTCGACAGCGAATTGATGCCGCTGGTCGCTGTGCTCAGGCCCGTCGATGCTGATGTGGACAATGACGTCACATTGCTATCGGTTGTACTCAGACCGGTCGACAACGAATTGATACCGCTGGTCGCCGTACTCAGGCCAGTTGAAGTCGAGGTCGACAACGAAGTCACGCTGCTGTTCGTTGAGCTCAGGCCGGTCGACAAGGACGTGATGCCACTTGTAGCTGAGCTCAAGCCTGTTGATGCCGAGGTCGACAATGAGGCGACGTTGCTATCGGTTGTACTCAGGCCGGTCGACAGCGAATTGATACCGCTGGTTGCCGTGCTCAAGCCCGTCGATGTCGATGTGGACAACGAGGTAACGTTGCTGTTTGTCGTGCTGAGTCCAGTCGATGTGGAAGTCGACAATGACGCCACATTGCTATCGGTTGTGCTCAGGCCAGTCGACAGCGAATTGATACCGCTGGTTGCAGTGCTCAAACCGGTCGAAGTTGATGTCGACAACGAAGCGACGTTGCTGTTTGTCGTGCTCAAGCCAGTTGAGGTCGATGTGGACAGTGAAGCGACATTGCTATCGGTTGTACTCAGACCAGTCGACAGCGAATTGATACCGCTGGTTGCCGTGCTCAAGCCCGTCGATGTCGATGTCGACAACGAAGCGACGTTGCTGTTTGTCGTGCTCAAGCCAGTTGAGGTCGAAGTCGACAGTGAAGCGACATTGCTATCAGTTGTGCTCAGGCCAGTCGACAGCGAATTGATGCCGCTGGTTGCAGTGCTCAAGCCCGTCGATGCCGATGTGGACAATGATGCAACGTTGCTATTTGTCGTGCTCAAACCGGTCGAAGTTGATGTCGACAACGATGCAACATTACTGTTTGTCGTGCTCAGGCCAGTTGAGGTCGATGTGGACAGTGAAGCGACATTGCTATCGGTTGTGCTCAGGCCAGTCGACAGTGAATTGATACCGCTGGTTGCCGTGCTCAAGCCCGTCGATGTCGATGTCGACAACGAAGCGACGTTACTGTTCGTCGTGCTCAGGCCGGTTGAGGTCGAAGTCGACAATGACGCCACATTGCTATCGGTTGTGCTCAGGCCAGTCGACAGCGAATTGATGCCGCTGGTTGCGGTACTCAAGCCCGTCGATGTCGAGGTCGACAACGAAGCGACATTGCCGTTTGTCGTGCTCAGGCCGGTTGAGGTCGAAGTCGACAATGACGCCACATTGCTATCGGTTGTGCTCAGGCCAGTCGACAGTGAATTGATGCCGCTGGTTGCCGTGCTCAAGCCCGTCGATGTCGATGTCGACAACGAAGCGACGTTACTGTTCGTCGTGCTCAGGCCGGTCGAGGTCGAAGTCGACAGCGAAGCCACATTGCTATCGGTTGTACTCAGGCCAGTCGACAGCGAATTGATACCGCTGGTTGCTGTGCTCAAGCCCGTCGAAGTTGATGTCGACAACGAAGCAACATTGCTGTTTGTCGTGCTGAGTCCAGTCGATGTGGAAGTTGACAGCGAAGCGACATTGCTATCGGTTGTGCTCAGGCCAGTCGACAGTGAATTGATGCCGCTGGTTGCGGTGCTCAAGCCCGTCGATGTCGATGTGGACAACGAGGCGACGTTGCTGTTCGTCGTGCTCAAACCGGTCGAGGTCGATGTCGACAACGAAGCGACATTACTGTTTGTTGTGCTGAGTCCAGTCGATGTGGAAGTCGACAGTGAAGCCACATTGCTATCGGTTGTACTCAGACCAGTCGACAGAGAATTGATACCGCTGGTTGCCGTGCTCAAGCCCGTCGATGTCGATGTGGACAATGAGGCAACGTTGCTATTTGTCGTGCTCAAACCGGTCGAGGTTGATGTGGACAACGAGGCGACGTTGCTGTTCGTCGTGCTCAAACCGGTCGATGTCGATGTCGACAACGAAGCAACATTGCTGTTTGTCGTGCTCAAACCGGTCGAGGTTGATGTGGACAACGAAGCGACGTTGCTATTGACCGTGCTCAAACCGGTCGAAGTCGAAGTCGACAACGATGTCACATTGCTGTTGACCGTGCTCAGACCGGTCGAAGTCGAAGTCGACAACGATGTCACATTGCTATTGACCGTGCTCAAGCCAGTCGATGTTGATGTCGACAACGAAGCAACGTTGCTGTTGACCGTGCTCAGCCCGGTCGAGGTCGATGTCGACAAGGAATTGAGTGAACTGGTTGTGGTGCCGAGCTGATTTGCAACAGCATAAAGCTGGCTGCCGTTGATCGCATCCGTGCTGCTTGTCGATATCTGGCCGGCAGCCACATTGGTGATCTGACGCTCAGCATTGGCTGCGCCGACGCTGACCACTCCTACTGGAGCGGCACCGGCGAACGGACCAAGTGCCAGCGTTCCAACCGTCGCGCTGCTGACAGGAACCGCGGCAGCAGTTGTCGCACCGGCACCAAGGGCAACTGAATTGTTGGTGCTGGCTACGGCATTGGGCCCGATTGCCACACTATCCGTACCGGTAGCGATGCTGTCAGCCGCCGTCGAATTTGCATGAAAGTATTTGATGCCCTGGCTGTTGATATTGTCGATCGCAGCACCGACGCTATTGGCTACGGCGGTAGTGCCGTTTGCATTGTAAGTGGTATAGGACGGTGCGCTGATTGCGCCAGTCGTTGGATTGTAGGTAGCTCCACCGCCCAGGCCTGCTGCGGTACTGGCGCCCAAGGTATTCACTACACTATTGGTCGTGCTCAGACCAGTGGACAGCGAAGTGATACCTGTCGAAGCCGATGTCGACAGCGAAGTCACGTTGCTATTGGTTGTGCTCAAGCCAGTGGACAGCGAAGTGATACCTGTCGAAGCCGAGGTCGACAACGAAGTCACGTTGCTGTTAGTGGTGCTCAGGCCAGTGGACAACGAAGTGATGCCTGTCGAAGCCGAGGTCGACAACGAAGTGATGCCTGTCGAAGCCGAGGTCGACAACGAAGTGATGCCTGTCGAAGCCGAGGTCGACAACGAAGTCACGTTGCTATTGGTTGTGCTCAAGCCAGTGGACAGCGAAGTGATGCCTGTCGAAGCCGAGGTCGACAACGATGTCAAGTTACTGTTGGTGGTGCTCAGGCCAGTGGACAGCGAAGTGATACCTGTCGAAGCCGAGGTCGACAGCGATGTCACGTTACTGTTGGTGGTGCTCAGACCAGTGGACAGCGAAGTGATGCCTGTCGAAGCCGAAGTCGACAACGACGTCACGTTACTGTTGGTTGTGCTCAGGCCAGTGGACAGCGAAGTGATACCTGTCGAAGCCGAGGTCGACAGCGATGTCACGTTACTGTTGGTGGTGCTCAGACCAGTGGACAGCGAAGTAATACCCGTCGAGGCAGATGTCGACAACGACGTCACGTTACTGTTGGTTGTGCTCAGACCAGTGGACAGCGAAGTGATGCCGGTCGAAGCCGATGTCGACAGCGACGTTACGTTGCTGTTGGTGGTGCTCAAACCAGTCGACAGTGAAGTGATACCTGTCGAAGCCGAGGTCGACAGCGATGTCACGTTACTGTTGGTGGTGCTCAGGCCAGTGGACAACGAAGTGATGCCTGTCGAAGCCGAGGTCGACAACGAAGTCACGTTGCTGTTGGTGGTGCTCAGGCCGGTGGACAGCGAAGTGATGCCTGTCGAAGCCGAAGTCGACAGCGAAGTCACGTTGCTGTTAGTGGTGCTCAGGCCGGTGGACAGTGAAGTGATGCCGGTCGAAGCCGATGTCGACAGCGAAGTCACGTTGCTGTTAGTGGTGCTCAGACCAGTGGACAACGAAGTAATACCCGTCGAGGCAGATGTCGACAGCGATGTCACGTTACTGTTGGTTGTGCTCAGGCCGGTGGACAACGAAGTAATACCCGTCGAGGCAGATGTCGACAGCAATGTCACGTTACTGTTGGTTGTGCTCAGGCCTGTGGACAGCGAAGTGATACCTGTCGAAGCAGATGTCGACAGCGATGTCACGTTACTGTTGGTGGTGCTCAGGCCGGTGGACAGCGAAGTAATACCCGTCGAGGCAGATGTCGACAGCGATGTCACGTTACTGTTGGTGGTGCTCAGGCCAGTGGACAACGAAGTAATACCCGTCGAGGCAGATGTCGACAGCGATGTCACGTTGCTATTGGTTGTGCTCAGGCCAGTGGACAACGAAGTAATACCCGTCGAGGCAGATGTCGACAGCGATGTCACGTTGCTATTGGTTGTGCTCAGGCCAGTGGACAACGAAGTAATACCCGTCGAGGCAGATGTCGACAGCGATGTCACGTTGCTATTGGTTGTGCTCAGGCCAGTGGACAACGAAGTAATACCCGTCGAGGCAGATGTCGACAGCGAGGTCACGTTGCTGTTAGTGGTGCTCAGACCCGTGGACAGCGAAGTAATACCTGTCGAAGCCGAGGTCGACAGCGAGGTCACGTTGCTGTTAGTTGTGCTCAAGCCAGTGGACAGCGAAGTGATGCCTGTCGAAGCCGAGGTCGACAGCGATGTGACGTTGCTGTTGGTGGTGCTCAGACCCGTCGACAACGAAGTGATACCTGTCGAAGCCGAGGTCGACAACGATGTCACGTTACTGTTGGTTGTGCTCAAGCCAGTCGACAAGGACGCTTCTGCTACCCGTGATGTACTGATGCCGGTCGAAGTTGATGTCGACAACGATGCGACATTACTGTTGGTTGTGCTCAGACCAGTCGACAGCGAAGTAATGCCCGTAGAAGCCGAGGTAGACAGCGATGTGACGTTGCTGTTGGTTGTACTCAAACCCGTCGACAAGGACGCTTCTGCTACCCGTGATGTACTGATGCCGGTCGAAGTTGATGTCGACAACGATGTGACATTACTGTTGGTGGTGCTCAAACCAGTCGACAGGCTAGCGATATTCGAGCCAGTGCTACTGGCCACGGTATACAGCTGACTACCGTTGATGGCATCAGTGCTGCTAGCGCCGATCAGGCCGGCGGCGACATTCTGGATGCGACGCTCCGATCCCGGTGCACCTACACTGACAACGCCAGAGGCAGAGCTCGCGCCTGCGAATGTGCCGTAGGTCGCGCTACCAATGGTAACGCTGCTGACGCTGCCCGTACCGCCGGTCGCCGTCGACGCGGTGCTGGTAGTGGTTGCCGATGCCCCAAGTGCGACCGAACCGACCACGCTTGCGTTGGCGCCTGTACCGATGGCAATCCCTGATGTAGCTCCCGAGCTGACGACGGCACGCCCGATTGCCACCGAGGTATCCGCCAGCGCTTGCGCTCCGACAATACCGCCGTTCCCATTATTCCCGCCACCTATCGCGGTGGAGCCGACGCCTGTCGCCTGAGTATCATTGCCGACCGCCGTGCTTCCCGTATTGGTTGACTTGGAACCCGATCCCAAGGCAATCGCACTCGTACCACTGGCCAGGGAATTTTGCCCGAATGCTTGAGAGTAGTTGGCTGCGGCGTTGGCATTATTACCAACTGCGATGGAGGTGACTCCGCTCGCAGTGGCAGTGGAGCCTGAGTTGCCCGCGATGGCAATCGCTTGGACTCCTGTTGCATTGCCGCCGCCGGCGTTATATTGCGCATAGGCCACATTGACACCACCAGCGCCTGCCATCAGAACCGCTATCGCCATCGCTTTGGCTGTTGCCGACTAGCTGTGCTTGCCACGAGCTGCGGTATTTTCGGACACGGCAACCCAAGCACCGAGTGCTTCGCTGTAGACGGTACGATAGACTTTATTCATGATTGGCTCTATTCAAAATTGTCAATAATTTTGGTGGCAAGAGTTAATGCTGCTGTGATGCAACTACGTGGCCACCTTGGCTAAATCCCGGTGAATGGATTACTGCTTCCGTTCACTTTTCGATTGGCCGGAATTTATCATCGCGCCTAGTTTTATTTTTTATTTATTGACAATCTTTAACACTCATTAACCATATTTCACAAATAAGTTTCCATGCATTAATTGTTAAGTTAAACAATGTAAAAAAATCTCTTATTTTTCATCTAAAAGCGTTGAATACGGACATATGTCTTGCCGTATATCAACGCACTACTCCAACCAAGAAGGCGAAAATAATCGTTGTTTTGTCCGGCCACCGTCACAAAAATCAATACTTAACAATCAAACCTAGACGATTGCTATTTCTTTGGGAATGGATTAGCGAAACGCCAGGAAAGGCGCTGGATCTACAGCAATTGAAAGAGAGATGTTTGCATCGTCTCTTGCCACGGATCCGATGGCCTGGAAGGGATTGCCACAACGCGCCAAGATGCAATCCTGAGATGTTCCTGTTTCCGCCGGAGCGAGGTGGAAAATGTGGCTGTAACCACCTGCGGCGCAACGTTATTCTGGTTGGGTTGGCTCTGGAAAAAGCTTATTGACACATGACGGAATTGTCATCCGTGTGTCATCTGTTCGTTTGAAGCGGCGACCTACACTGCTAGTCAGCGATGGCAAGCATCAGCTTTCGATCTAGCGCATGACACATATGCGCAAGAACGGTCAATGCGGTCGCCCACCTTCAATTTTTAGGAGAATCATCATGCGTATCCTGCCAACAGTCCTGGCCGCCCTCACTCTCAGCGCAACCGCATCGGCCTTTGCCGAAGCACCGTATCCGCCCGAACAGCCCTTCACTTCCACGCTAAGCAGGGCGCAGGTCATGCAAGCAGTGACAGACGCCCAGGCCCAGGGCGTGCTGGTGCAAGGCGACAGTAGCTATCCGGTCACTTCTGCCCCGAGCGCGCCGGAACCGCAGCGCATGACCGCCCAGCATATTGAGAAAAAAGATGCCGGAGACGCCATTTATTCAGGCGCGTAATCCTGAGGGAATGATTGATTGAGGCGGCAGCTAGGCCTGGATGATGCGCTCAGAGTTTGCGTACCAAGGTCAGGCCGTCGCCGATTGGCAGCATCGAAAGATCAATCCGATCATCCCGATGCAATTTATCGTTCAGTTGCTGTAGAGCCGCTGTATCTGCATCTTTCGCAGGGCTGGCAACACTTCCGCTCCACAAGACATTGTCGATCGCAATCAGGCCACCACGGCGCAACAACTGCAGGCAACGCTCGTAGTAGGCATCGTAGCTGGTCTTGTCGGCATCAATGAAAGCAAAATCGTATTGTCCGGCAGCGCCAGCAGCCAGGCGGGCGTCGAGTGTCTCCAGCGCCGGTGCAAGCCGCAAGTCGATCTTGTGAGCCACGCCCGCCTCTTCCCAGTAAGGACGACCGATGCGTGTGTAATCGTCGCTGATGTCGCAGGCAAGTATCTCTCCGTCATCGGGTAGCGCCAGCGCCACGGCCAGCGCGCTGTAACCCGTGAACACGCCAATCTCGATGGTCTTGCGCGCACCGATAAGCCGCACCAGCAAGGCCATGAATTGCCCTTGCTCGGGCGAAATCTGCATGGTGCCGCGCGCATGCGTGCTGGTCACTTGTCGCAATGCGGTTTGCACCGGATGTTCGCGCAGCGAATGTTCCAGCAGATAGTTGTAGACGGTATCATCAAGATTCAACGTGCGGCGCGACATATGCCTTGCTCCTCTGGTTGGGAGGCCTAATTTACCATGCCAGACGCCTCGCGCGCTTGGTGCCAGCGTCGGTAGCGACGCGTCAGGCGACGCGTGCGCAACTGGTCAATGAACAAGCTGATCGCGGCAGAGTGCCGGCCGGTTGAAATGCGGCCGGCTCCTAGAACGCGCAAGCGGCGCTTGATCAGCGCCATGCGTGCCACCGCCGCCATGACCTGGTCCTTCCAATCGACCTGCGGACTGTCGGCGCTTGGGCCGTCGCCGGATCGCCACTTCGCCGGTAAATCGGGAGCGATCGCCAGCGCGGTTGCCATACCCGCTACCGCCACGCCGCTCGCCAGTACCTGCTCCGCCACGGCTTTGCGGCGGATGCCGCCGGTAGTCATCAACGGCATGCGTGCGACTGCCGCCAGCTCTCGTGCGAACTCCAGAAAGTAGGCTTCGCGCGCCAGCGTGCGGCCATCTACCGAACGCCCTTGCATCGCCGGGCTTTCATAGCTGCCGCCGGACAGCTCGACCAGATCCACCGATAGATCGTTGAGCCACAAAATGACCTGCTTCGCGTCGTCTTCGGAAAAGCCCCCACGCTGGAAATCGGCGGAATTGAGTTTGACCGCTACACAAAACCCACCCTGAACACGCGCCCTCACCGCGCGCACGACTTCAAGCAGCAAGCGTGCGCGATTGACCAGGCTGCCGCCCCACTGGTCGGTACGGCGGTTGGCCAGCGGCGACAGGAATTGCGAGATCAGATAACCGTGAGCAGCATGGATTTCGACGCCGTTGAAGCCGGCCCGCTCGGCCGCTTCGGCAGTATTTGCAAAGCGCTCGATGATTTCCCTGATTTCTGCTTCGTCCATGGCTTTCGGTTGTACAAAGAGCTTGCTGTGCTTGCCCATCTCCAGTGGTACCGCAGACGGCGCCCAAGCCGTGCCGCCCATCGCGGCCAAGATCTGGCGGCCAGGGTGATTGATCTGCATCCAGACCTGCGCGCCCTGTTCTTTCGCCACGTCAGCCCATTGTTTGAACGGGACCAGCGGCGTCCCGGATTCCAGCACAATGCCGCCCGGGCCGGTCAACGCGCGGCCATCGACCATGACGTTGCCGGTAATGATCAGGCCAGCGCCACCCTGCGCCCAGGTACGATATAGACGAAGAATGGCGGAACCTGGCAATTGCCCTTCGTCGGCCATGTTTTCTTCCATGGCGGCCTTCGCCAGGCGGTTGGGCAGAATGCTGCCATTCGGCAATTGCAATGGTGCAAACAGGGTTGATGTCATGATGAATCCCGATTCTGAAGAAAGAATGGGTGTATCCTAAGCTTAAAGTCAACTTGAAGGTCAAGCGATATGAAAATTGGTGAATTGGCGGACCAGACCGGCTTGGCGCCGTCGGCCATCCGCTATTACGAACACAGTGGCCTGCTGCCAAAAGCCACACGCGGCGCCAACGGCTACCGGGTCTATGCTGAAACTGCGGTGGAACGGTTGCGGCTGATCCAGATGGCCCAGAATCTGGGATTTTCGCTGGATGCGTTGCGCAACGTGTTCGCCAGCGGCGAAGATTTTTCCAAGGAAGACCTGCTTGCCGGTCTGGATCGCCGGCTGGGTGAGATAGAGCAACTGATGCGCACTCTGCGCGATCAACGGCAGGAGCTGCGCGCCTTGCGCAGCACGCTCACCGAAGCCTGGGCGCAAGGAGAATGCTTCAAGGCTGCCGGCCCGCTCAATGGCAAGCTGGCAAAATCCGGGCAAGCCAACTGATTGAGCGCCCCAGCTTACTGATACTGATTGCTGATTGCGACGTTACATCGCTCTCTTCAGGGTAAGAAGCACACTCAATCCCGGGGTTGGCGACGAACTGGCCGCGCGCAACGCTACGGAAGCGCCAATCCGATCGGCGATGGTTTTGACGATCGACAGACCCAGGCCGGAACCGACCTCGTCATTGCCCAGTACGCGGTAAAACGGATCGAATACGCGCTCGCGCTCCTCCACCGCAATACCCGGACCGGTATCGTCGATTTGCAGGACAACGCTGGCCTCATCAACCTTTATCGACAAATCAATACGGCCGTTCTCCGGGGTATAGCGGATGGCATTGTCGACCAAGTTCTTTAGCAATGTCTTCAGATCCATCTCCGATGCGGCGACCCGTGCGTCAACATCGCTGATCATGCCTAGGTCAAGCTGCTTGGATTCGGCCAGCGGCAGCAAATCCTCCAGTACCTGGCGGATCACCTGTTGTATCGAGACGGCGTTACGTTCGCCATACGCGGTTTGCTGCACACGCGCCAGAGCCAGCAATTGATCGAGCAGCATCCGGTTACGCTGTATGCCGCGCTTGAGGGTCACCAGCCGTTCCTTCGCCGGCGGCGACATCTCCGCTGCGTCGAGCCGCTCTGCCTGCAAGGACAACGCCGTCAGAGGTGTGCGCAATTCGTGGGCGGCATCCGCCACGAAGCGGCGCTGAACATCGACCGAGCGTGCAACGCGCGCCAAGAGCCGATTGATGGCCACCACGAACGGCATGATTTCCAAAGGCAGATTGGTAGCGCTGAGCGGTTCCAGGTTTTGTTCGGAGCGTTCGTCAAGATCGCTGGCCAGATGTCTTAGCGGCTTGAACATCTGCCGGATCAACACCCCCATCAGGATCAGCAGCACCGGAACCAATATCACGAATGGCATCACCGTGCGCAATGCGCTATCCCGCGCGACTTCGTCGCGTACCTCGGTTTGTTGCGCGACAGCAATGCGGCTGCCGTCATCCAGGGTTTTCGCAAATAACCGCCACTCGTGATCATGCACAGCGACTGTGTGCATGCCATCCCGCACATTTGCCGGCAGCAGCAATGCCTGGCCATCTGCAGCTTGTGCCGAACCTGTCGCTGGCGGCAGCGCCTGCACGATCACTCGGGATTCTGGATCGATATCGGGCACGCTTTCGGGATGGTCCGCCAGCGTTACCTGCAGATGATGGCGGCTGACCAGCGCGGCGATTTGCTTGAGTTGATCGTCCTGCAATTCATGCGCATCCCTGAACGCGGAGAAAAACGAAAAAACGCCCGCGGCCAAGGCGATGCCGATGATGGCCAGCGACAACCAGATCGACAGCCGATATTGCAACGAGCGCTTCATTTTTCCTTGGATACCATCCATCCCATACCCCTGACATTCTTGATGGCCGCGCTGCCCAATTTCTTGCGGAGAGAATAAATCAGGAATTCGACGGCATTGCTTTCCACCTCCTCGTTCCAGCCGTAAATGCGGTCTTCCAGTTCGCTACGCGACAGGATCGCCCCGGGGCGCAGCAGCAGCGCCTGCAGCAATGAAAACTCGCGCGCCGACAAACGCGTCGCGACGCCATCGATGCTGACTTCCCGGCTGACTGGATCGAGTGACAGGACGCCATTGGACAGCACCGGACCACTAACCCCCGCCTTGCGTCGCATGACGGCACGAATCCGGGCCAGCAGCTCACTCATCTCAAACGGCTTTAATACATAGTCGTCTGCACCGCTATCGAGCCCCTGAATGCGGTCTTCGACGGCATCGCGCGCAGTGACGATGAGTAATGGCACCGGATTGCCTTGTGCCCGGATCGACTGCAAAACAGTCACGCCGTCCCGTTTCGGCAAACCCAGGTCGAGCAGTACTGCATCATAGGCTTGGGTGCCGACGGCAAGCAGCGCTGCCTGACCGTCACGCACCCAATCGACGGCATAGGTCGCATCTTTCAGTGCCTGTTCAACCGCTTCACCGATCATTCTGTCATCTTCAACCAACAATACCCGCATGCTTATCCCTTGGCGTCACCGCCTCTTGCGCGGCAATCCGCATTGTATGGCAGTTCAGCCTTGAACCCGCTGCGCCAGCCGGGCTCTGTCCCAAGTACTCCACCCCACGAAAATGGCAAGCGTGACAGCAAGAATGGCGGAAGACCCGACAGTACCGAAGCCAAGCCCGCCTTTATCCAGCGGCTTGGTGAACAAATCGCCCATCGTCGCGCCCAGCGGACGGGTCAGCACGAACGCCACCCAGAACAGCAAGACACCGGAAATCCTGGTATAGAAATGCGCCACCACCACCAGCCCGATCACGCCGCCGATCAGCAATGCGCCACCGGCAAAACCAAGGCCGGAGCTATCGGCCAGGAAGTCGCCGAGCGCCGTGCCGAGCGTATTGGAGAACAGGATCGCGATCCAGTACAGCAATTCAACCTTGAAAGTCTTGATATTGTCGACCGCCAGGGTTTTCTCGGTGATGCGCCAGTACGCCAGTATGGCCAGCAAAATGCTTACCAGCAGCAGCGATCCGGCGGCATAGCCCAGCCCCATCGTGCGGTCCATGTAGTCCGACATCGTCGTGCCGGCGGTGCTGGTCGCCAGAATCACGCCCCAATAGAGAAATGGGTGGAATTTCCTGGATGACAGCTGGATCAGCAGCATCACCAGGAAACAGGAAATCAGGATGATCGAACTGGCGGCATAGCCGACATTGAGCGTCATCGAGAGCAGATCGCCGGCGGTTTCGCCCAGCGTGGTGGCGCAGATCTTCATGATCCAGAACGCCAATGTGATTTGTGGAAGTTTATTCATGCCCTGCCTGTTTGGTGAAGTAACGTGGATTTTGATGCGATTTGGTTAATGCAGCGGTTTGCCATTGCGCCTACCTGGCAGCCGCAACTTTCTGCCGCAGCGTGAGGTGGCCGACCAGTCCCAGAATAATCAACAGGAACACGGCGCTGGTCCCGGTGGTTCCCAGCGCCAGCCCACCATTGGCATTCGGCTGCGACAGTAAGTCGCCGCAGGAGGCGCCGAACGGGCGCGTCAGGATGTATGCAATCCAGAAGGCGGCAATGGCGTTCGCCTTGAATACATAATAAGTAAAGTAGACCAGGCCGATCAGCCCGCCAAATATCATTGCCGAAGTCGCATAACCCAGATTCAGCCCTTCCGCAGCCAGATCGCCAGCGGCAGTGCCCAGCGCAAAAGTGATCAGGATAGCAGCCCAGTAGAACATTTCGCGCCGTGTGGTATGGATAGCGTGTATCGACAAGGTTTGTTGGCTTGCATACCAGGCAATGAACACGAACAACAACGCCAGGCTGAAGGTCATGGTGATGGCCTGCAGCGTGACACCAAGGTTGTCCACCAGGTTGTCGCTGATCAGGGTGCCCACAATACTCACCAGGACCACCGTCAGCCAATATAGCCAAGGGATGTATTTTTTGGACCTGATTTGCAGGAACAGCGAAATCAACAACAGCCCCGCCATCAGGACCGAGGTTCCACCCAGCCCGAGCTTGAGGTCGCCCGCGAGAAAATCGGCGGCGGTTTCGCCCACCGTGGTTGCCATGATCTTGATGATCCAGAAGACGAACGTTACTTCTGGAACCTTGTTCAGCATGTTCGAGATATTGCCGCCGGCGGACTCTTGCATGGCATGTTCTCCTGTGATGAGTAGACTGGAATGAGCGTCTACTTTGGCGGAAAACACTTAGGATAAACATAGCACGACGGGCGGCAAGCGCCCCATCTTAAGACATCCGTCCAACCATCTATGAGATTACGCTACCGTAGCTTGCGCCGTTCAGCGCCCTGTCACTAGCGACGATCCGGGATCAGGTTCATGTCGCCTGCGTTCCTGCGCGCCACATTATTTGACGTACTGCTATCAATCGGCAATCTCGTCATAGCCTCGGCCTAGAAATTGAACGAAGCAAAAGCCATTACCAAAGGGATCCGCCATGAGTGCGAGTCGCCCCCACTTTTGCGTGGCGACGGGTTCCTCAAGGCGCGCTCCAACCGAGACGGCCCTTCGCACTGCAGATTCAATGTCTTCAACAACAAAATCAAGATGGATTGGCGTCCAATGACGCTCGTAAGTACGACGCTGAGCAGTTGCATTTGCCGCTGGCGTTCCTTCCGCTTTGACCAAGAGATAAATCGGCGCGGAGCTACCCAACATTTCTGCGCCGCTGACGCCAAAGCGTCGACCGACCGTTAATCCAAACGACGTTTCGTAAAATTGAATTGCCTTGTCAAGGTTGTCAACGTCAAGGTTTACCAAAAATTCCATTCCCCCCGCTCCTGTCGTCCACAGCTAACTGCATTAAAAGACCGCTTAAGCCCGATTGCAGAATGTAGGTTTCCGGCTTGAAAAAATAGTATGTCAGAGTGCGGCGGCGATTGCCTTGCCAACCTCGGTTGTGTTGCCGCTGCCGCCTAGATCGGGCGTATTTGGCCCCTGCACCAGCACGATTTCAATCGCCTTCATGATGGCATCGTGCGCGGCCGTGTAGTTCGCATCGCCATTGCCGAGGAAGTCCAGCATCATCGCCCCGGACCAGATCATGCCAATCGGATTGGCGATGTTTTTGCCGAAAATATCGGGCGCCGAACCGTGCACCGGCTCGAACAGTGAGGGAAACTTGCGCTCTGGATTCAGATTGGCCGACGGCGCGATGCCGATTGTGCCAGTGCACGCCGGGCCAAGATCGGACAGAATGTCGCCGAACAGGTTTGATGCCACCACCACATCGAAGCGCTCCGGTGAGAGCACGAAGCGCGCGCACAGTATATCGATGTGATACTTGTCCCAGCGCACATCCGCATACGATGGCGCCATCGCTTCCACACGTTCATCCCAATATGGCATGCTGATCGAAATGCCATTTGATTTGGTGGCCGAGGTCAGGTGTTTCTTTGGCCGGCTTTGCGCCAGATCGAATGCGTACTTCAGTATCCGGTCGGTGCCCTTGCGCGTGAAAATTGCATCCTGCACCACGAACTCACGATCGGTATTGTCGAACATTTTCCCACCCACCGATGAATATTCGCCTTCCGTATTTTCGCGCACGACGTAGAAGTCGATGTCGCCCGGCTTGCGATTGGCCAGCGGGCAAGGCACGCCAGGCATCAGGCGCACCGGGCGTAAGTTGACGTATTGATCGAAATCGCGGCGGAACTTGATCAGAGAACCCCACAGAGAAATGTGGTCTGGCACTTTGTCGGGCATGCCGACAGCGCCGAAATAGATCGCTTCGAAGCCATCTAGTTGCTCGCGCCAATCGTCCGGCATCATCTGGCCATGCTTGAGGTAATACGCGCAGTTGGCCCATTCCATGGTCGTGAATTGGAGGGCAATGTTGAATTTTCGTGCTGCTGCCTCCAGCACACGCAAACCCTCCGGCATCACTTCGTTGCCGATGCCGTCGCCGGCGATGACTGCAATTTTATGGATTTTCATGACATTGACCGTTCGTCGTTTTTCGAGAAAATTGAGCGAGATGTGCGTGGCGTTTCTAAGTGAATTTCGTCGCTGCAAACAATACATGTCCGCCGCCGGAGCCTGGCCCGCTATTTTCTTTTGCCGGTTGCGCAGTCGTCGTTGGTTGTTCAAGGTAACGAGAAAGCAAGCGGCGAGCGCCAACATCATCGATTTCCCGAAAGCCAAACTTGCGTAGTTTTTCGTGCAGCGCGGGTGGATCGAAATAGCTTAAAAATGGTTCGCCGACGGCGGCCACGCGGGCCACTCTTTCCTGATGCAACGCCAGCAACTCCTTGGAAAACGAACTCGGAGGATCGCTATAGTCGAACACCACCTCGGCACCTCCGATGAGACTGCCAATTGCCTCCAGCGTCAGGTCAATCGCTCTCTCCGTCAAATAAGGAACGACACCGAGCCAAATGAAAAAGGTTCGCCGGCTTGCATCGAAGCCCGCAGCATTGAGCCCGTCCAGCAGCGTATCGTTCTCAAAATCGACCGGTGCATAGATCAGCGAAACCGGCCGTTCTATACCGACTTGCTCAAGCCGTCTTCGTTTCCATGCTTGTGTCGCCGGATGATCGACTTCAAAAATGCGCGTGTCACCGGGAAGCTGGCTACGATAGGCAAACGTATCCAAGCCAGCGCCAAGTATCACGACCTGTCGCACTTCGCGCTGCTCAACGGCGCGCGCGAGCGCCGCTTCGGCGTAGCTTGAGCGAGCTGCAATGAACAATCTGATGCCGCGTCTGGCGATGTGCAATTCCTGCTCATGCTGCACGTCCTTGGCCTGCATTCCTACTATCGTGAGGGCAAGCGGGTCGCTAAAAATTTTTCCCTTTTCCACCACCTGATGGATGGCACGGTGGGCAGCTGCAGCAAATGCGGTACGGCTTGGTTCTTGTTCTTTCATTTCGCTCCCGACGGGAATCATGCATATCAGATGCTTGTGCAGACTACAATATTTTCTCGACCGCACAAGTAAAACCTAAGACTTCAAGTATGAACGAGTTAAACGGAAGCAATATTATGACGATTGCATTTGTTGTTGAAAGGTCATCTCGATGAACTCGGCCGGGTGCGTGACTGCAACCATGACTGTGATGCGCATATAACCGTTCAGGATATCCTCGGCAGTCATGGTCGAGCCGAGCCCGACATTGACACTGAATGCATCCTGTGGCTTGGCGCCGGCCAGTGCGCCAATTTTCCACTGGCTCGTCAGGAAGTTACAAATCATGCTATTGACCGTGATCCAGGTCGAGGCATCGTTCGCTTCGAAGGTATAAGCTTGTATCGCAATCTTGATCGATTGCTCGAACATGATCAGGGTGCGACGCACGTTGATGTATTTCCAGTCCTGGCTATTGCCATCCAGCGTGCGCGCACCCCACACAACCAGACCACGACCGGTGAAGTCACGGATCGCATTGATCGCCTTGCCGTCTGCCGGCAGGTTAAGGTCTTGCTGGTCATCATCGGTGACGCTGACGGTCGGTTTGATGACGGAATTGATTCCCACGTTGGCTGGTGCGTTGAAGACGCCGAGTGCGTTGTCGATACGCGTATAAATGCCAGCCATTGCACCGCTCGGCGGCACAATGTTGAGTTGACGTTGAATTTCCGTTATGACGTTCTGGTACAGCTGCGAGACTGTCTTCAACGCTTGGTGAGTCGATGCGCGGTCTTTCTTTGCTTGCATCGGGTCGGTCGAAGTTTCCGGCAACGCGATCATGTCAATTACGGTACCCAGCTTCAGCAGTTTCGGATCAGGAATGCCCTCGCTGGACGGTGGGAAATTGGCGGCTGCTTCTGCCTTTAGGGCGGCGATGAACGCAGGCTTGGAGTTGTCGCTGAGGCAGCCGTAGTCGACCTCGCTGTCTTCAGTGATGCTGGTATTGAGCCATGGGTAATAGGCGACGCCGTAGTTGAGGCCGTCGGCGTTGATCTGGCCGCGAAAACCGTTCGCCCCCGAAATAACATCGTTGATATCGTCGTGATCGCGCGCTTTGTAGCCATCATAGACGTCGAAAATCGCGATCCGGCTTTGCATCGTTACGCAATGCTTCAGCATTTGCTGACAAGTGTACTGCCAGCCCGACAGGCTTAACAACACCGCGTCGGGCACAACCAACATGGTTGGCTCTTGTTCCTTCAACAGCATTTGCAAGGGTGTGTCGCACAGGTTGGCCGTACTCATTGCCGGCATGCCGCCGCCGATCGTAATCTGATCGAACTGGCCTGTCGAAACGATGTAGCATGAACCGCCGCCATTGTCGAAAAACAAGCGCATGCTGGCGTAAAAATAATACTGGGTGGCAGGATCGACCGTAATCGCGACGCTGTTGGCGGACGCCGAAAAAGCAAATTTAGTATCGGGAGGACCGCCAAACAAATTGACGTATTCCGCAAATGAAGCAATCCGTGTCGGCTCGTTTAGCAGCGATTGATTGCCTCGTACCGCCTTTTGCGTGCAGCCGATAAATGCCGGTACCGCAGTTGCAACCTCAACGACCGAATGCGGAAAGGCATTTTGTTCTACAACGTAGACTCCGGGGGTTTTCAGATTCGCCATATCGAACACCTCGCAAGCATGGAAGCCATTGTTAACATGAAAGAACCCGGTCGCCCCGCATGACGCGCTTTCATGCTCACGCTATCGATGAAATCAACATCTTGTGAAATTTGCGACGCAATGAGTAGACAACACGTGATTATTGGTCGTCAAGCAAATAGTTACCCATTTGAATCACATGGGGCTGGCTTGAGTTGGCATTTGATTGTGTCGATGCCAACATCAACAGTCCCGACACGCACGCTCATTGCGTCGAGCGGATTGCCGTGACCAGGAGCCGCAAGGAACTGCGGGTGCGGGGATCGGAAACGTTTGAATGCAATACGATGTCGCGCGATGGCAATGGTGGCAGGCCGAGTTGTGGGCCAAGATCTATCGTTCCTGCTGGCGCAACGCGGCGTCCCAGCGCGGCGACAGCGAGTCCGGCGGAAATGGCGGCGCCTATGGTAGCGATGCCGCCGCCGACGAAGACTTCGGTCCATGCGATGCCACCGCCGGCCAGGGCCGCAACGGCCATGCCGCGTACGCTGCACGGTTCGGCCTGCGTCGCAAGGCGCAGCGGTTGTCCCGGATAATATTCAAAATCGGGAACTCCCATCCAGCCGAATCCCTCTTCAAGAATGATATCGCCGTCCAGCCGCCGGTTATCCTGCCCTAGCACAATGGCGGCATCCAGCATGCCTTGATCGAACGCTTCGATCGTTTCACGCGAACTCGCGACGCGCATTTCTATGACCAACTCCGGTTCGGCGCTTTTCATGCGTTTGAGCAGGAGCGGCAATTCACCTCCCACCACGTGATGGCTGATGCCCACAACCAGTCGCCGCGGATGCACGGCAAATGCACCTAGCGCGCTTTGGTGGGCGCTGAGTAAAGTCCGCGCCGCGCCGAGGAATGCGTTGCTTCCGCGGATAGACGTACCAGCCGCGGTGTGCGCTCCAGCAATCGGCGTCCGATGCCTTCTTCGAGGCGCTTGATTTTTAGGCTGACGGCCGACTGCGTTGTATTCATCGCCTCGGCTGCGCGGGTGAAACTTTTGAAGTCGGCTACCAGCACAAATGCCTGAACTGCTTCGAGATCGAGTGCTTTCATCGGCTTACCATTCGGAAAACGATTTATTGAGCTACATATCCATACGATTTTCTCATGATTGTGCGGTTTACGTCAGTCCGTAAAAAACACGCGTACCAGCGCGGCCATGACCGCCGCAAGGCAGACGATTGTGGCGGCAGTGATAATGAATCCGGCGAGATGAGCGGCGAATATGACAACCCCGGCCAGCGGCTGTCTTGCCGCCAAGCCGATTTTGCCGCAGCGCTTCCCGGCGGGTGTCATGACAGACGACTCAGGCCAGGCTTGGCCAGATACAGTATTTCATACACCGCAGCACCTTTGGCCACGTCAGGCGCCTGGGACGACATTCTGAAACGGATCAAACGCCAGGCGTTGACGTCCAGCACGGTCCATACAGCGACCGAATCAGGTTGCGCGGCAATCCGCCGATTGCGTTCCTGCTCCGCAACCAGCAACGCGGTGCGGTCCGCCGCCGCGTCGATCGGGCTTTCTTCCCGATACAGCGACAACGCCTTCTGCGCTGGTCCGATACGAGCGTCCAGTGGCAACCAATTTTCTACCTGCGGGCGCCCAAATGAATCGATCACACCCTGAAAGCGTTCACCCATCAGGAAACGCGCGGTCGCGTCGGCGTCCTGCCACAGATAGACCGCACCATAAAGATTGCCTGCCGCGCCGTTGACCCCACGCTCCTGGGCAATGAATGCCTTGAAAATCATGCCCTCAATGGCATCCCACTTTGGGCCAAGTGTGGTGGCGCGATCTCTGATCTGCTGCATGTTGTAGTTGGCAGGCAGTCTGTGTGAATACTGTATTGCGAACATGGCATTTCTCCTTGGTTGAAGTAAACAATTCAAGCTTACGCGCGCTCATCCATTAAAAAAAGCCATCAATCAAGATAGCTGTGATGCGATTTTTGAATTATTGATATACCAAGTCCTTGCGATGCGCCAGTCCGCAATACATGATGCAACCGCAGCGACAGCACTACTTGAAGTAGCACCACGGCACGGCAGAATGCTCCCGATAAAACGCTCACGCGTCCTTTATACAAAAATCAATTTAGCATCATCAAAACTATTCGTTCCCCGCCCTGCGCCACGCTACTAGGATGCCTAGTGATGCAGTACATACCGTCACGTACAAATCAATCGGGGAATAGCGACAAATGACGATCATATCCAACAAGCGCCGCCTGCTATTGCAGGGCCTGGCTGCGACCGCCGCAGCAGGTACATTGCCCGCTTTTGCCGCTGAAGAACGCACCTTGCGCATCGGCTACCAGAAATTCAACACGCTCAATATCCTGAAAGGCAGCGGCAACCTGGAAAAGGCTTTGCAGCCATTAGGATGGAAGGCGAAATGGTTCGAGTTCGCCGCCGGTCCTCAACTGACCGAGGCCTTGAATGGCGACGCCATCGACTTCGGCCATGCCGCCGACACCCCTTCTGCCTTCGCCAACGCAGCTGGCGTCAACGCAGTCTATCTGGCCGCCGAACAACCTTACCCAAAAGGCATCGGGATTTTCGTCGCACAAGACTCGCCGATTCGCACGGTGCAGGATTTGAATGGTAAGAAGATTGCCCTCGGCCGTGGATGGAACGTACAGTATCTGCTGGTGCGGGCGCTGGAAGAGGTCGGTTTGAATTATGGCGATATCGTGCCGGTGTATGTCACCAACGCCGCCGATGTGCGGGCCACATTCCAGTCCGGCAATGTCGATGCCGCCACCCTGTGGGACCCTTATCTGGCGGGCCAGCAGATTTCGACCAGCCCGCGCATCCTGCGCGACGGCACCGGCCTCTCGAACAACCGCACTTTCCACCTGGCCAACCCGGGTTTCGTCGACCGCAATAAACTGATCATTCGCACGCTATTTGCGGAACTCAAAAAAACCAACGCCTGGGCGCAATCCCATCCACAGGAAACCGCTGAACTGCTGGCGCCGCAATTGAGTGTAGACGCCAAGGTGTTGCGACTAGCCACCGAGCGCCGCAACTACACCACTGTTCCGGTCGATGCCAGCATCGTCGCCGAACAGCAGCAGATTGTCGAAGCCTTCTATAAGCTGGGACTGATCAAGACCCAGGTGCAGGTCAAGGACAAGGTTTACGCCGAAGTCCTGCTGTAAAAAGATCGGGACGCGCCATGTCAATGCATCTCGCCGCCTTCCTGATCGCCGGCAATGCCTCCCACAGCCAGGTGCTGTGGCGCCACCCGGAGAGTAATCCGGGTGGTTTTCTGAAGCTCGACTATTACGCCCACATCGCGCAAACCCTGGAGCGCGGCAAGTTTGACTTGTTGTTCTTCGCCGACCGGCTGGCGGTATCGACTCGCTTTGGCGGCGACCATCGTTATGGCGTCGGCTATGGCGACCAGGATGCAACCCGGCTCGATCCCTTGCCGGTGCTAGGCGCGCTAGCGGCAATGACATCAAAAATCGGGCTCGGCGCGACCCGCTCCACTACTTACTCCCAACCGTTCAGCCTGGCGCGCGAATTCGCCACGCTCGATCACCTGTCGTCCGGACGCGCCGCCTGGAACGTGGTGACATCGGTCAACCAAGGCGAAGCCGACAATTTCGGTTTGCGTGAAACCCTTGGACACGATGCTCGCTATGACCGTGCCGACGAATTCCTCGATGTAGTGCACCAGCTGTGGGGAAGCTGGGCGCCGGATGCGTTGTTGCTGGAAGCGAGCAGCGGTCGCTATGCCAATGCCGATCGGGTGACGGCAATCAGCCATCGTGGCCGCTATTTCAATGTCCGCGGCCCACTGAACATTCCGGCGACGCCGCAAGTCGGGCCGGTGATCATCCAGGCGGGATCGTCCCATCGCGGCCAGGATTTTGCCGCACGCTGGGCCGAAGTGGTGTTTGGCATCCAGCCGGATCTGGCGCGCATGCAGCGTTTCTACAACGATTTGAAGGGCCGCGCCGTCAAGTTCGGGCGCAAGCCGGGCGATATCAAAGTGCTCACGGCGCTGATGCCGTTCATCGGTCGTACCCGCGCCGAAGCCGAAGAAAAACAGGCGCGGCACAATGCACTGGTCGATCCAATAGTCGGACTATCGACCTTGTCGAGCCACATGAATGTCGATTTTTCCGGGTATGCGCTGGATGCGCCGATTGCCGACCTCGAAGTGGCCGGCATGCAAGGCCTGTTCAGCCTGATCCGCGAGTTATCCGCCGAACGCCAATTGACGCTGGCGGACGTCGGCCGCCTCTACGCCAGCGGCGTGCTGGTGCCGCAAGTAGCAGGCACCGCCGCCGACATTGCCGATTGGATGGGACATATCGTCAGCAAGCAAGGCGCTGACGGCTTCGTCATCACACCGGTGCACCTGCCAAGCGGCTTCGACGACTTTGTTGAGCAGGTGGTGCCGGAACTGCAGCGACGCGGCCAGTTCCGGCTTGACTACCGGGGCGACACCTTACGTAGCTATCTGCAGGATTGAGCCGCTTAACGCCAACCCTGCATCTCTCCCTGCCACATTTCCTCAGTTCAGCGGCACCGCTACGCTAAACATGATCGACTGACTGCGGCCATTACCAAGGTTAATGTTGCTGTTGTAGTCGACGGTAAACGTCATGCCGTTCGACAGCAGCAGCCTGGCGCCAAGGCCTGCGGCCCAGTTGCCGGTGTCCTGGCTGCTGGTGTGAATCACGTAGGCCGGCCCCGCCGCTGCCAGGTCGGCATACGCCAGCGTGGCATCGTCCGCCCCTTGGAACTGGTGACTGAACTCCAGCCTGGCGCGTGGAATCCAGGTACCGATGCGGGTCACATACTGCCCTTCGGCCCTAACACCCAGCGTGGCGCTGCTGGTGCGCACGGTTTGCTTGAAGTAGGTCAATGCATTCAAACCGGCCGCTGTTTCCGTGTACTGATCGAGCGTAGCTGACATCAACTCAAGGCGACCGTATGGCGACCACATCCAGCCATCATTACGATATTCAACGCCCGTAACAATAGCGCCGAAGATCTGGTCGCCATGCCGCAGCCCGGTAGCAAAACCGCCACCGTCAGTGATGTAGCGGGTGGCATCGAAATTCAATGTCCCGTAACCCAGCACGCCGTCGATAAATACGTTCTTGGCCGGCCGCAAGCTGCCATACACCGCGCCCACTACACTTTCTGCAGTGCTCTTGGTGCCGTTATTGCCGACATCGCTGCTGTCGCGGCTGAAACCGCCGCCGATACCGACGCTGGCAAGGTCATTGATGCGATAGTCGCCACCGATGCTGACGCCGTTGGTGGTGAAGCGGAATCCGTCCTGGCGGCCATTGACATAGTGCTGACCAAAATCGACCGCGCCGCCCATCCACAATGACAACGGCTGCTTCTGTCCATCCTGATGCACAGGCATGTCAGGCAGGTCGCTGATGGTTTTTTGAGTATCGTTTGCGGCCAGCGTCTTGTTGCCGCCATAACCGTTACCCCAGCCGCCGCCGAGACCATTGCCGCCCTGCCCGCCAGCCTGCTGCGGCCAGCCAACCTTGCGCATGTTCGGTTGCAACGGCCCGCCTAACAGGCGATCCGCATCGTCGTTTTGCCAGCGCGCCACATCGTCTGCCGGTTTGCCATCCTGAGTCGGCGGCGTCAGGCTGACGCCGAAACTGGAGCGGCCCCACCCATCGCCATGCAAGCTTTCCAGGCGCCGCGTGAAATTGGCGGTCTGGGCGCTGGCAAAGCGCCGGGCGCTGTCCGCCTGGGCAGCCAGCAGACCGATGACTTCAGGATCGGTCGACATGTCGCGGCGCGGTGTCACGGAAACATTGACGCTACCCGGCGCCGATGTCGCGAAGGCATTGCTCAGGGTATAGCTGATCACGGCTGGGCCGGCAAAGGTGCCGGCGGCGGTGAAGGTCATCTGGTAGGACGGCTTGCCCGCCGTGCCGACATCCCTAATCGTTGCTGTGCCTGCCGTCGTCGGCGTTATCGAAACCACTGCGGCGCCCGTGAATGGGCCACCGCTGGCGCCGGCCATCAAGTCAACGCTGACTGCCGCACCGGCGCTAACCGTGGCGCTATGGACACCCGCCGTCGGCATCGGATTGACACTGACGGTCGCCGTCACCGGAGCCGATGCGCCGAACGCATTGGCCAAGGTGTAAGTGAACTTGATGTCGCCGCTGCTGCCAACCACCGATGTATAGACGATATCGGTCCCGCTCACCGCTGCAGTGCCGGCGCTTGGCGGCGTCACGATGGTGACGCTGGTGAATGGGCCTCCGCTGGCGCCGTTGGCGGCGTGCAGCGTAACCGGTTGACCAGCCAGGATGGTTGCGCTCTGCGCCACCGCCACCGGCACTGCCAGCGGCGTTACGTTCAGCGTCACCGTGGCAGGCGCTGAACTGCCTCCCGGCCCGGTTGCGATATAAGTCAGACTGTCGCTGCCGAAGTAATTGCTGGCTGGTGTGTAGATCACATTCAATCCATTGACGGTCGCGCTGCCGTGGCTTGGCGCGGTGGCGATCGCAATGCTGGTAATCGGGCCGCTGTCGTTGGCGCTGACATTCACCGTCACCGTCTGGTTGGCAGTGGTGACGGCCGTGTCGTTGACCGCCACCGGTTGCGCCTGACCGACGTTCAAGGTCATGGCTTGCTGTCCGCTGAAATTATGCGCGTCGATAGCACTGACCGTGAATGGAAAACTGCCAGCTGTCGTCGGCGTGCCACTCAACAAACCGGTGGTGCCGTTCAATGTGAGTCCGGCCGGCAGGCTGCCGCTGGCCACCGCATACGCATAGGGCGCGACGCCACCGGCAGCATTGAACTGCTGGCTGTAGACAACGTTGACCTTGGGCGCTGCAGCCACGGCGGCATTCAGCGTGATGCTAGGAGCGCCTACGTTCAGTGTGTAGTTATTGGTGACACTGAACGGCGCGCCGGTACCGGTGCTGCTGTCGCTAGCCCGGACACTGAAAGTGAACGTGCCACTTTGGTTGGTAGTGCCGGACAGCACGCCTGTGCTTGTATTCAGCGTCAATCCGCTCGGCAAGGCACCGCCATTGATTGAAAAGCTATATGGCGCAGTACCGCCGCCAGCCGTCAATGTGGCGCTATATGGCGCTTCCGCAGTCGGGTTAGCCAAGGTTGCAGGATTCAAGGTCACGCTTGCGGAGGCAATTATCAAGCTGTACGCCTGGCTGCCGCTGAAGCTGTTGCCATCCTGCGCCTTCATGGTGAAATTGAAAGTACCGGCCGCGGTCGGCGTGCCGGCCAGCGCGCCGGTCGAAGCATTCAGCGTGATACCAGCCGGTAGCGCACCGCTGGTGATGCTGTATGTATAAGGGCTGACGCCACCCACTGCATTGATGGTTGCCGTATAGGCGACCGCGACAGTACCGTTGCTGACTGTGCTTGGGGATAAACTAATGGTCGGCGCCGAAACAACCAGCGCGTAGCTCCTTTGCACGCTGAACGGCGCGCCGGCCCCGGTACTGCTGTCGGTTGCTCGCACAGTGATCGAAAAACTTCCTGCCTGCACGGTAGTGCCGGACAGTACGCCGCTGGCTGTATTCAGGCTGATGCCCGATGGCAGGCTGCCGGCCACCACCGCATAGCTGTACGGCCCCGTGCCGTTGCCGGCGGTTAAAGTGACGCTGTACGGAGTTGCGGCGCTCGCTGCCGACAATGTCGATGGATTCAATGTCAAACTCGGCCCGCCAACGGTGATGGTGTAGGCCTGGCTGCCGTTGAAATTATTGGCATCCGTGGCGCGTACAGTGAAATTGAAACTGCCGGCGGCAGTTGGTGTGCCGGATAGCGCACCGCTGCTGGCATTGAGCGAGACCCCGGTCGGCAACGCTCCTGCGGTGACGGCGTAGCTGTATGGTCCGACACCGCCGCTTGCGCTCAGCGTGGCGGAATACGATTGCGCCACCGTGCCGCCTGGCGTACTGGCAGGCGTAAATGAGATAACCGGCGCACTGATCTGCAGCGTATAGCTGCCTGTGGCTGAGAACGGGCCAGTACCGGTCGAGTGATCGGTCGCCGTTACGTTAATCGGGAAACTGCCGCTTTGCGTCGGCGTTCCTGATAACGTCCCAGTTGCGGCATTCCAGCTCAGCCCGCTGGGCAGGCCGCCGCTCAACACGTAGGTGTATGGGGCGACACCGCCGCTGCTTGAAAACGTCTGTGAAAACGCAGCGCCGTAGAGCGGCGTCAAGGTCGACCCGGCTGGTGCGATGCTGAGGGTTGGCGCGGCGACGGTCAGCGTAAAGGTTTGCGATTTCGTGACCGGTCCGCTGCCGCTGCTGCTGTCGGTTGCCGACACTGCCACCGAGAAACTGCCGGCGGCAGTCGGCGTGCCAGAAATGGTCAGGCTGCTGGCGCTAGTTCCGGTTACAGTTAATCCAGCAGGTAAGCCGCTGGCGCTATAGCTGGAATAAGGTGCGGCGCCGCCAGCCCAAGTCAGGGTCTGGCTGTAACTGACGCCGTCGGTTGCTGACCAGGAGGCGGATGGCGTAATCATCAGCGTCGGTGGCGATACCGTCACCGTCACTGTGGCAGGGCTGGAGGTGCCGGCGCCATTGGTGGATGTATAGGTGAAGGTATCGCCGCCAATATATCCGGCCAGTGGCGTATATGTGATGCTGGTGCCGCTCGCAGTAGCTGTGCCGTGTGCGGCGGCCGACGCCACTGCCACCGACGTTGGCGCACCTCCGCTCAAGTTCAATGTGATCGGATTGGCAGAGCTGCCATAGGCAACGGTGGCACTGACGGCGCCCGCTACAGGCAGACCGGCATTGACGGTTACCGAATAGGCGCGCGAGCCGATATACGGACCGCTGCCGGTTGAACTGTCGGTAGCAGTGACGGTGAAATTGTATGGCCCGCTACGGTGGGCGTTCCGCTCAGCGCGCCGCTTGATGACAACGTCAATCCGGGCGGTAAGGTGCCAGAGCTAACGCTGTAGGTATAAGAGGAGATTCCACCTGTGGCTGTGATGATTTGACTGACGGCGGTACCGACTGTCATTGTCGGCAAAGTAGGCGGCGACAATGCAATGGTCGGTGCATTGGCCGTCAGCGTGTACGCTCGCGCGCTGGTATACGGGCCGCTGCCTGTAGAGCTGTCGGTTGCAGTGACGGTGAAATTGAAGGAGCCACCTGAAGTTGGCGTACCTGAAAGCGCTCCCGACGACGACAGCGTCATTCCCGTCGGCAATGAGCCGGACGTAATAGCGTACGTATATGGCGCAGTACCGCCATTGGCGCTCACGCTCTGGCTGGTATAGGCAACACCTACCGTAGACGCCGGCAGTATCGGCGGGGTGATGGTCATCGCCGGTGCATTGATTGACAGCGTATAGGCCCGCGAACCGGGAACGGCATTTTGATCGGTAGCCCGCACCGTGAAATTGAAGCTGCCGCCGGCAGTCGGCGTGCCCGACAGGACACCAGCACTCGTCAAGGTCATTCCCGCCGGCAGCGCGCCCGCGGTGAGAGCAAAAGTGTAAGGCCCAGTGCCACCACTGGCGGACAAGGTCAGCGAAGGTGCGTTATACAAGGCGCCAACAGTGCCGGCACTCAGCGTGGATGGGCTCACGACGACGACGGGTGTGGCGTTGATCGTAATGCTGACATCGAACGGTACCGGATACGGCCCGCTGCCGGTAGTGCTATCGACGATGACGATTGAGGCGGTATAGGTGCCGGCGGTGGTCGGCGTACCTGAAATCACGCCGGTCGACGCCAGGTTCAATCCCGGCGGCAAGCCTTTGCCGGTGACTGTCTGCAAGGTATAACTGTAGGGAGACGTGCCACCCGAACCGTTCAATTGCTGACTGTACGGAATACTCACCGTTCCCGCAGGCTGCGTCGTGGGTGATATCACCAGTACCGGCGGCGGCACGGTGAAGGAATAAGACTTGGTTGTGGTCAGCGCTGTTGGTGTTGTAGAGTCATGCACGCCGATCGTCACGGATGCCGGGCCGGTGTAAGTTGAGGTCCCGGAAATCACGCCCGTTGAAGATAAAGTCAGGCCGGCAGGCAAGCTTCCGGAGCTAATCGAGTACGTATAAGGCACTACACCACCTGAAGCAGTGAGGGTTTGACTGTAGCTGACGCCAACCGCAGGATTGGTCAAAATCGACGGCAATACGGTGATCGGCGAAGTCGACGCCTGGATCGTGACGTTATAGGTGATATCGTTGCCCGAATCGTCCTGCACGATAAAAGTGTCGGACAATGCCCCGTCGCCATTATTCGTGTAATGCACGACGTTGGTGGTCACCGGATTCCACAAGCTCCCATGCGATGGCGCAAGCGTTATACCGGAAAGCCCAAATGGCGAACACGCTCCTGGGGCGCTTGACAGATCGGCACTGTAAACACCGCCCGAGGGAACCGTGATAGCCACGGGGGTCGGACATTCCGTGCTCGGGCTCGCATGCACCAGGTTGCACAGGCCAAGAAGCAGCGCATACAACAAACTGGCCAGCGCGCGCGGGAACCAGTTCCGGTGCCGGACAAATGCGCCTCGTCCTACGATTGTTCTCCGTTGATCGGATACAGAACCGGTTGCGAATGATGACCACTCGCAACTACCGGCACAAGCGTGCGGACGCAGCAACATGATTTCCCCCTGATGTTTTTTTCGTATTCGTGCGCTGTTTTGCGATGGTTATCCATCGCTTTACTCAATGCTCGACAAAGAGTCTTTTCGCTCTTTTTGCTTGCCGTGACGGCTATTGACGCTTACCTTTTGGCAACGTATGCTAACTCGAATGTAAACAAAATTAACAATAAGAATTGTTGTTTATTGCTAACTGTTGCTTTAAATATACAATCAACACGGTTAGCTTTCGCTGTGCCACCATCAGTGCATTACCACATCAATCTTGGGAGAGAAAACGATGGCTGAATGTTACGTTGGACAGATTATGTTATCCGGCTTCGGTTTTGCCCCGCGCGGCTTTGCGCTCTGTAACGGGCAGTTGCTTCCGATCAATCAGAATCCGGCGTTGTTTTCCCTTCTCGGCACCATGTATGGCGGCGACGGCCGGACCACTTTTGCCCTCCCCAATCTGCAAGGTCGTACCCCAATACATACCGGCCCTCGGCCGATCCATCCTGGCAACCTTCAACCTATCTCCAAGGACAGCCTATCGGCGTCGAAACCGTCACGCTGCTGCAAGCGCAGTTGCCAAGTCACACGCATGTGCCCAATGGCACCACCACAGCAGGCGCCGTCAAGAATCCCACCAATACGCTCTACGGCGGCAGCGGAACTGAAGCCATCTATGCGCAAACCAATGGCACGCAGGCAGTCCTAGCGCCGCAAACCCTGGCTGCGGTCGGCGGCAATGGCCCGCATGAAAACATGCAGCCGTTCCGGGTCTTGAATTTCAGTATTGCCCTCAGCGGCGTTTTCCCATCGCGCAGTTAGTCGTTTCCCTCGCAACCTTTAACGGAATAAAGCCATGACTACACCCTATGTAGGTGAAATCCGCCTGCTCGCCTTTCAACGCGTGCCCACCGGATGGTTTGCATGCGACGGCAGCGTGAAATCGATCGCCGACTATGAAACGCTGTACGTATTACTGGGAACAACTTATGGCGGTGACGGCGTCAACACCTTCGGCGTGCCGGACATGCGCGGCCAGGTGCCGCTGCATCAAGGTACCGGAACAGGCCTGTCGACGCGCGTTCTCGGGCAACAAGGCGGCAGCGAAAACGTCACATTGACGACCAGCACAATACCCGCCCATACCCATCCGTATAGCGCCACCAGCCTGGAGGCAACTGCCAGCGCGCCAGCGGCAACGGTGCAACTGGGCGCTGCCGCCGCCAGCGACAAGATGTACACCAGCAGCATTGCCGGACTCACTCCCTATGTCATGTCGCCGGCGTCGACCAGCAGTACCGGCGGAAGCCAGCCGCACGACAACACGATGCCGACGTTGACAGCGTCATTTTGCATTGCCTGGGCAGGGGTTTTTCCGTCGCAGTCATAACAGCAAGAGCGCCTGCCACGTTGCTGCATTACACATCGCCGGCGCAGCCATCAGATAAGACGAGGAGAGAGTATCGTGACCACACCATTCCTGGGTGAGATTCAAATTTTCGGTTTCAATTTTGCGCCTGTCGGCTGGGCGCAATGCAATGGCGCCACATTATCGATCAGTCAAAATAGCGCGCTGTTTTCGCTGATTGGCACCTACTATGGCGGCGACGGCCGGACCACATTCCAGTTGCCGAATTTTACCGGCCGCGCGGCTTGCAGCCAGGGACAAGGACCCGGCCTGACGCAACGTACCATCGGCGACACTTTTGGCACGGAACAGGTTAGTCTGCTTCAGTCAGAAATCCCGGGTCATAGCCACGCCGCCAATCTGTACCACCAGCCCAATACAACGTTGCAGAGCAACACACCTGCCAACGGTTATGGGCTGACCGGGCCGGCAAGCACTACGCCATTTGTGCAGAATGCCACCGCCAATGCAACCTTCGCACCGACTGTCGTCGGCGCAACAGGCGGTAGCCAACCGCACGAAAACCGCCAGCCGCTGCTGCCTCTGAACTTCTGCATCGCGCTACAAGGTGCATTCCCCGCGTTTGACTGATCCAGGTCCAGGGCACGGTGCGCTGCCGGCATTTCCGGCTGGCGCAGCCCTGGAGTCTCCGACTGCCCTGCAACAGCGCGGCATCCGGCTGCGCCCTTGTGCGGCCGGGGATATCAGCTTCCTGACTTCCCTCTACCGCCAATTGCGCGCCGCAGAACTGGCGCCGTTACCCTGGCCGGACGCACAAAAACATGCCTTCATCGACAGCCAGTTCGCGCTGCAGCACCGGCATTACCTGACGCATTATCCAAATGCCGATTTTTTGCTCATTGAATGTAATGGCGAGCCGATCGGGCGCCTTTATCTGTCGCGGCAGATGCCGGAATTCCTCATCATCGATATCAGCCTGGCGCCAGGGTGGCGCAACAGCGGCATCGGCACAGCGCTGATCCGCCACGCACAGACGCTAGCGGAGAATGCAGGGGCAGGATTGAATTTACACGTAGAGCAGCGCAATGATGCTGCGCGAAAACTGTATGACCGCCTCGGCTTCATCGCAACCGACACGGAAGGCTTCCACACCGGCATGCGCTGGCCGGCGTCAACCGGTACGCAAAACAAACAAGAAATCCAGTCAAAGCAGGCTAGTTGAACACTGCCTGATAAAGAAAACCCTGGTTATCGCGCGCAACCGGCACCAGGAAAATCCCGACTTCACCGATGGCATCGTGCTGCATCCTATAGATCTTCTGCGTCAACAGGATCGGTGAACAATTCCGGAACAACAAACTGAATGGGGAGCGCAGCATCCCCTGCAAGGTCGGCGCCGCCAGCGGCCGGACTTCAATCAGCGTGAACGCGGCATTGCCCTCGTCAGGGGCAACAAATGTGTCGTTCAGACGTGCTGCGAAATGTTCCTGCGTGAGGATATCCATAAAGCCATTGAATTGACAGCGTTAATCGAGGTCCACAGACTGGATTTGAGGCTGTATTGGCAAAGACCTATACAGCCTCATCGACTCATCTGCGCACTCCGCCAAATGCAGAAGCGAGACATGATGAACCGCTCCTCATTTTAATGGATTTTCCGATCAGCAACGTTGCCCTATAGGGCCAGCCAGCAATAAAAATTGCGCCAACACGCCTACAACACCTTGCACAAGAAATCGCGGGTACGCTCGTTGTGCGGCGAACCCAGCACCTGTTCCGGTGGTCCCTGTTCCATGATGACGCCCTGGTCGATGAAGAACACCCGATCGGCAACTTCGCGCGCGAAAGCCATCTCGTGCGTCACCACCACCATCGTCATGCCTTCTTCGGCCAGCGCCTTCATCACCGCCAGCACTTCGCCGACCAATTCAGGATCGAGCGCCGAAGTCGGCTCGTCGAACAGCATGACCTTGGGCTCCATGGCCAGCGCGCGCGCAATCGCCACGCGTTGTTGCTGGCCGCCTGACAACTGGTTGGGAAAGGCGTCGATCTTGTCCAGCAGGCCGACCTTCTGCAGCAGCTTTTCCGCCACCAGCACCGCCTGTGCCTTGGACATCTTCTTGACCTGCATCGGCGCCATGATCAGGTTATCGAGCACCGACATGTGCGGGAACAGGTTGAAGCGCTGGAACACCATGCCGACGCCGGCACGCATCGCGTTGAGATCGATGTGCGGATCGTTGACCTTGATGCCGTCGACCAGAATCTCACCGCCGGAGGCTTCTTCCAGGCCGTTCAGACAGCGCAGGAAAGTGCTTTTCCCCGAGCCTGACGGACCGATCACGCACACCACTTCGCTTTCCTCGATATCGCAATCGATACCGCGCAGGATATGCGCGCGGCCGAAGTTTTTCTGCAGTTGTTTAACGTGTATCACCCTTGCCATACCTTTTCTCTAAATGCTGAACAAAAACCGACAACAGCAATGTGATGCCCCAGTAAATCAGCGAAATTGTCAAATACGGCTCCCAGTAGCGCGCATAGGCGCCCGACACCGTGCGTGCGGCATAAGCCAGTTCGGCCAGGCCGATCGCCGACGCCAGCGATGAATCCTTGACAATCGCAATCGCGTTGTTGCCCAGCGGCGGCAGCATGCGCCGGAACGCCTGCGGCAACACCACCTTGCGCAACGTCTGCAGATAGGTCATACCGAGCGAACGCGAGGCTTCGCTTTGACCGCGGTCAATCGATTGGATGCCGGCACGGAATATCTCCGACACATAGGCGCCGGAGTTCAGTGTAATCGCCAGCACCGCCGACAGGAATGCGCCGTATTGTGAGCGGACTTCCCGCGCGATGTCGCCACTAAGCAGCAGGCCACCGTTGGGATTGATCAGCAACGGCATCAACGCAAAGTGAATCAACAGGATTTGCACGAACAGCGGCGTACCGCGGAAGAAGCTGACATAGAAACGCACCGGCCATTGCACCGCGTAACGCAGGAAATATTTCATGGCGCCGTGCCGTGCTTCGGCCACGCGGCCAACGCCCAGCAACAGCCCCAGGAAAGTACCAGTAACCACGCAGATGACCGCCACCTTCAGCGTCATCAGCGTACCTTCGATGAACAATGGCAGGTATTCGCCAATGATCTGCCATTGGAAAGAAGCAAACATAAATGTATTCCGTGTAAAGTGAATCAGGCCTTACGCGGATTACTGCAGCGGCAGTGTCGGCACGCTGTCGTCAAACCATTCCTTGTAGATCTTGGCATAAGTGCCGTCAGCAACAATCTTCTTCAAGCCGGCATTGATCTTGTCGAGCATGACCTTGTTGCCTTTTTGCACGGCGATACCGAAATACTGGCGCTTGAACTTGGCGTCGCCGATCACCTTGAATTTTTCTCGGGATGGCTCTTGATATAGAACTTGATCACGCCAACATCGCCAACAGCGGCATCAACACCACCGCGATACAACTCTTCCAGCATCAGCGGCGTATTGTCAAAGCGATGGATGGCGGTATTGTTCTTGCCGATTTCATCCGACACCGAAATATCGCCGGTGCTGGAATTGACGACCCCAACCTGCAATTTCTTCAGATCAGCCAGGCCGGTCACTTTCGGACCGTCGCCAACGATGATGACCTGGTCAGCCGGGAAGTACGGCAGCGAAAAATCCACCATCTGGCTACGCTTGTCGGTAATCGTGATGCCGGAAATCAGGATGTCGCGATCGCCCTGGTTAACTGTGGCGAAGATACCTTCCCAAGGCGTGCTGACCAGCTTGATCTTGAAGCCGGACGCATTGCTGATTGCCTTGATGATGTCGATATCGAAGCCGACCAGTTCTTTCTTTGCGTTCTCGAATTCGAATGGACGATAAGTGCCGCCGGCACCAACCACATAGGTTTGCGCGTCTGCAGCATGGGCAGAGACGACCGGCAACGCAAATGCCAGAATGCTGGCGAGCACCGCAAATTTCTTTAGCGACATGGATGATTCTCCTGGTGATGATGTGTTTAAGTTGATAGTTCGTCGCTAGCTCGCATCCCCGTAAACTGCAAGCCATCGCGGGTAAAGCCCGCCGCGTGCGACATGATCGCGGCTCACCGTCAATCCGTCAACCGGCGACGGCGCTTTAATTCATGCGATTTTGCTGCCAGTCTGGCGCAAATTCAGACTCATCCGATTTACCGTGTCGGCGGACTTGACTTGATGCAACATGAACGAGGAACACGCGACGACATGCATTTCCAAATGGAAACGAAATGCTGGGAGAATATTAAGCAGTTAGTGTGCCACCCCTTCCAGAACGGACCTTTGGCGTGACATATAAATTACATGCGGAATTTCTTTGCCGCAGCTGGTATTGCCCTGCGGCAGCTATCGGCTAGCCGAGCATGAAGTTCAATTTCGGATTGATTACTGGCATCGACGGGAACACCTGTGCAAGCTGAGCATCAGTCAAACGCAGATGGCGCTCCGAGATTTGCGCCAGCACCGAACGGAAATCAGTGGTGACTGGCAGATCACGCCCCTCATGCAACTGGCTATCGGCCAGCCCCTGCCAATCGCCCAGCACTTTCCCGCCGGCGACGCCGCCACCGAGTACCCACATCACGTTACCATGGCCGTGATCGGTGCCAGCATTGCCATTCTGGCGTGCAGTACGGCCAAATTCCGACATGACGATGATGGTAGTGTCCTCGAATACGGGCCCCAGATGCTGCGCCAAGGTCGCCAGTCCCTGCCCCAAGGGCTCTAGACGATTCGCCAGTTGGCCCTTGCCATTGCCTTGGTTGGCGTGGGTATTCCAGCCACCGAGGGCAACGAAAGCAATCTGGATTTTCGGGTCATTACGCATCAATGTCGCCAGCCGCGCAGCATCGTTCGGGAAGCCGTTAGGCAACGGTGCGCCGCCATCGGCCACCTGCATTTCATTTTTCATCGCTGCCGTCATGACTTCCTTGTGGGCGTCTCTGGCATCCTGATAGGTACTGGCGAATTTATCGCTGTGTTGGTACATCTGATCGAACGCGCTGCCGATATTCGGCCGGTCAAGAATCGATTCCTTGGTGCCGGCGGCTCCTGCGGCCAAATTGGTTGCGGGCGCAGCCCCGGCCAGGAAGCGCGGCATGATCGGGCCGATGCTGATGGCCCGAGTTGGCGAAGACGCGCCAGGCAATACCGTCAACAGGCGATTGAGCCAGCCGTCCTGAGTCGATTTTTTGCCCGGTGTACCTGACTCCAGATAATCCTGGGCGTCGAAATGCGAACGTGTCGCGTCCGGTGAGCCAGAGGCGTGGATGAACGCCAGCTTCTTCTGTTGCCAAAGCGGCTGCAGCGAAGCGAGCGCCGGATGCATGCCAAAGTAGCCATCCAGATCGATCGCGCCATTGTCCTGCCCGGGACGCGCCAAACCGATAGTTGGCCGCAGCCGCGCATAATTGACATCGCCATAGGGCGCGACAACGTTGAGGCCATCGACCGCGCCACGCAGCATCACCACCACCAGCTTGCGCTTGGTCACTGTATTGTCGTCGCTGACGGCAGCCCAGGCCTGGCGGCCCACCGGAATCACCAGGCAGCCGCCGAGCGCCATCAGCTTCATTAGGTTTCTACGGTTCATGACGTTCCTCGTTCAACAATATGACGTGACTTAGTGTTGCATGAAATCAGGACTGCCCAGCACCATCGCCGCACGCAAAGCCTGCGGATTGATGTCAATGGTGGCGCGCGTCTTGCCCGAAATGCCTGGACCGATCGCCTCCAGCAGGGATGTCACTTCCACCGGTTGCGACTCCGCCGCCGGCACTGCACTATCCTGCTGCGGACCGGCTGGCTTGGTGAGCGGCAAACGCCCGGCCGCCAGCGCCGTAGCAAACGTGATCCGCCGAGTCAGCGCATCCGGATTGAGCCAGGCGCTCTCAGTATTTTTGTAGCCATCAGGCGTCTGGCAACCGTATAACGGCATACCCAATTGATTCAAGGCGCCTAGCAGCGGACGGACGTTGGTGATCGGCACCTGCGCTGCACGGGCCGCGGAAATCACGAACTGGTATGGCGTTTTGAACTTGGCGCCGACACTGCTAGCAGCCATGAATTCCTGGCTATGGAACAAGGTTCGCAGCACTTCGCGGATATTGCCGCCGGTTGCCAGATAACGTTTGGACAAACGTTCCACCAGTTCCGACGGCGGATTGTCTTGCACGAAATACTGCGCCAGCTGGAAGCTGAGGTGATGAGCAGTGGCCGGACTCATGGCCAACACGTCCAGCGCAAACTCGCCTTCACGCTGACCTTGGGATGCGACATGGCGACCAAGCCATTCCTTGTCGCCAGTGTCGTGGCGCTGCGCATCGAAACGGAAAGTACGGTTGTTACGCACCAGGTCACGCGGCTCGAAAGTCCAACCAGTCAGCATGCGCGCCAATTCTGTAACGTCTTTCTGGGTGTAGCCACCATCGACGCCCAAGGTGTGCAATTCCATCAGCTCACGCGCATAGTTTTCATTCAGGCCGGTGGCTTTCGCTTTCGCTCCCTGCGCTGCATTGCGTCGGAATTGCGGCGGCTGGTAATCGGCTGATGTAGACAGCCAGTTGTCCAGGTAAAACAGCATCGCAGGATGCTTGGCGGTGGCGCCCAGCAGGTCACGGAACGATCCCAGCACATAAGGGCGGATAGCGTCGCGCTCGTAGCTGCCGATCAGGGCGCGGTCCAAGCCCTTGCCCGCATAAACATTGAAGTGATTGAACCAGAAGTCGACCATCACTTCTTCCAGCTGGCGCGGGCTGTCGATGGCGCGGGCGATGCGCGCTTCGGCATTCTGTTCGGTGATCCTGCCGATTACTTCGCGCCGCTTTTGTTTGGCCGCGTCATCGCCATCGTTGGCAGCCTTGCGCACCGCCAGAAATTCCGCCAGCACTTCGCCGGCGCTTTCATTGCTCATCTCAAGCGCATTGAGGCGTGCAGTCAGCGCCGCGGGCAGGGGAATGGTTTCCGGTTGCAGCTGGCTATCGATATAACGGTCGACCCCCATCTGCTTGACGCGTTCGATGTCCCCTGGCTTGGGACCGTATCCCAACCGGTCCAGGACATGCAACGCTTGCTGGTCAACAGACAGTGGCGCCGCAACCGCGGCCAGAGAACCCGCCGAAAACAGTACAAGTGCGGCAATACGGATCGGCAGGCGCAGGATCGGCGATGTCATAGACGGCCTTCATTTGAAATTATTGGAAATATCTTGCAATGGTTTGATTAACCCACTTTGAACGTGGTCCTGCTACCGACAATATGTATCGGATGTAACCAACTGTAAAGACGCGTTGTCGCCGCGTCGGCATAGACGTATGAGAAAGCGACGAAGATTTGATCGCGCAAATGCGCAGACGCCGGCCCGGCATCGCGCCGGGCTGTGGTCTTCACCGATCTTATTTGGATGCCAGAATATCGAGCGATTGAATTGTCGGCGGCTCCGTAAACAATTCGTTGGCCCTGGCCATCAGTGCTGCCGCCACCCGCCCCGTCAAATGCGTCTGCCGCCCTGCATCGTCCGGAAAGGTGTCGAAAATACCATAAACTGACGGCCCCAGCTTGAGCGCATACCACGTGATGGTCGCCGGTTCCTGCAGCACCACCGGCAAGCCGTCACGCAGAAAGGTTTCGACATCATTCTCCTTGCCCGGCTTGGCCTGTAGCCGAACGAACAATCCTACCTTGATCATGATCGACCTCCTTTAGGGATGCGCAAACGCCGGACACTCACCATATCGGCCAGGCGGAGTGTTCAGTTTAGCTGCCCGGCTGCACAATGCAACGTCAGCGACGATAACCCGGCGGGCCAGGCTATACGCGCACCAACAATTTACCCAGATTCTTTCCTTCAAACAGGCTATTCAATGCTTCTGGCAATTGCTCGAAACCATCGACGTAAGTCTCCTGGTAAACGATCTCTCCGTTCTTCACCCACGGCGTCACGACCGCCAGCATTTCGTCCATCCGATTGGTGAAATCGCGCGCCAGGATGCCTTGGATGGTGGCGCGCTGGAACAGCATGTGCTGCAGGAAACGCGGCCCCAGGTCCGGCGTATCGAGGCCGCCGTCATATTGGCTGATGGCGCCGCAAATGATGATGCGGGCACGTCGCTTGATCAGCGGAATCACTGCATCGGTGATCGGCCCGCCGACGTTATCGAAATAGATGTCGACGCCGCCGGTCGACGCCTGGATCGCCGCGCTCAAGGCTTCGGGCGTGGTGTGCGCACGATAATCGACTGCAGCATCGAGCTTCAGTGTCTCAGTCAGGAAACGACATTTTTCCGCGCCGCCGGCAATGCCGACTACGCGGCAGCCGGCACGCTTGCCGAACTGCGCCACCAGCGAACCGACCGCACCCGCCGCACCCGACACCAGCAAGGTATCGCCGGGCCGCGGCCGCCCTGCTTCGGTCAAGCCAAACCAGGCAGTCCGCCCCGGCATGCCCAGCACGCCAAGCGCCGTCGATACCGGCGCCGCCTCCGGATCGAGCTTGGTCAGCTCACTGTGGTGGCAACGCGCAAACAGTTGCCAGCCGCTATACGCGGAAACCCAATCGCCGACCTGGAACAGCGGACTGGCCGAAGCCACTACCTCACCCACCACGCCGGCGCGCTGAACGATGCCGAGCGGATGCGGCACATCGTAGGTGTTGCGCTCATGTTGCTGGATGCGGATGTACGGATCGACACTAATAATTCGTGAACGCAGGATCACTTCGTTGGTGGCGAGATTGCCGTCCAGTTCGGTTTCACGCAATTCATAGTGATCGTCACTGACCCGGCCTTCTGGCCGTTTGACGTAAAACCACTGGCGGTTCTGATATTTGGTTTGCATGTTGGAAGCCCGTTTAGATTCAGGCCGCCAGTGTAGCCAAATTGCGAACAACGCGTTACCGGGGCGCACATTTAGCATGGCACCGGCGCGAGATCAGGTTCTTAGCAAAACCGTCCAACATGCAAATTGTGTTTAAATATTGCAATACAAAAACGGCAATGAGATTGGCATGGTACATACAGCGAATTTGCTGGTGTTATTGCAATTTGCATGGCAACTTGCCCAGCATTCGACAGGTGGCTAATTTGAGGCGAAATACTACAGGAGGGAATTTGTCCGAGCGCGACACTAAGCTCCACGGGTGCTGGCGGCTGGTTTCTTTTCATATGGAGCGTCAGGATTCAACGGAGCGCACTCAACCATGGGGCACCGATCCAAATGGGTATCTTATTTTCGGCTCTGATGGGCGAATGATGGTACTCATTACCGCACAGGCGCGAGAGCCTGGTAATACAGATGAGAAACTGGTGGCGCTTTTCCGTACTGTGATGGCCTATACAGGACGGTATCGGATAGATGGGGATAGGTTCATCACAAAGGTTGACGCATCTTGGAATGAAGCCTGGAACGGCAGCGAGCAGGAACGACTCTACAAGCTTGATGGGGACATGCTCAACGTCTTTACAGCCTGGATGCCAAATCCATTAATATCAGGAAATCCAATAGGCAGAGCTATTCTCAGTTTCAGACGCGAGTAATTTTCCCGTGCTGAATTGCGACAAGAGAGGACTTTTTTCCTCGTTCCAAATGGTTAAAAAGGTTAAGAAAAATTGAAAAAACGATTATTGAGCTGGGCCTTTTCTTCGTTGGTGGTTTGCCTCACCTCGGTATGTCACGCTGCAGAAATTTCTCGCGCTGAAGCTCTGCGGGTGACGTCCGCAGCCATTCAGCCAGTGATGGAGAAAAATCAAATCCCAGGTATTGCCGTCGGACTGGTTCTCCAGGGCCAAACCTATGTTTTTAATTACGGGATGGCATCGGTCGAAGGTCAGCGCCGCGTAACCGATGCGACGATTTTCGAGATTGGCTCTGTCAGCAAAACCTTCACCGCCACCTTGACAACCTACGCAGAAGCTACAGGAAAGCTGGAGCTTTCCGACATGGTGGCGAACTACCTGCCCGAGCTTGCAGATACGGACTTTGGCAGGCTGCAGCTCTACCACCTCGGGACGCACACCACTGGCGGACTGCCGTTGCAGGTACCGGACGAGATTCAGACCGAGGAGCAGCTCATGAGCTACTTCCGGGCTTGGAAACCCCCATATAAGACTGGCGCGGTACGCACCTATGCCAACCCGAGCATCGGCACCCTCGGCTTGATTGCGGCGAGAAGCCTGCATCAGGATTTCGGTGCGGCCATGAGCCACGAAATATTCCAGCCTCTTGGCTTGGAAAGCACCTATCTCAGCGTTCCTTCCGAGAAGCTGAGCAGCTACGCGTTTGGTTATACGAAGGACAAAGTGCCTGTGCGAGTGAATCCAGGCATGCTTTCGAATGAAGCATACGGCGTAAAAACCACCGCCCGAGACCTCACACGGTTTCTGAAGGCGAATATGGGCATGCTGCAACTTGGCAGCACGCTGCAGACCGCGTTGAAGAATACCCGCAAAGGTTACTTCAAGGTCGGCGACATGACGCAAGATCTGATTTGGGAGGAGTACGCGCTGCCCGTCGATTTGCAAGTTCTACAACACGGCAACTCAGCCGCGCTGATTTACAACCCCACCCCAGTCGTCGCCCAAGTTCCGCCTTCGTCCCCAAGGCCTGATGTCTGGGTAAATAAAACCGGCTCAACCAACGGCTTTGGCGCATACGTTGCATTTGTCCCCTCCAAGCACTTTGGCATCGTCGTGCTGGCCAACAAGAATTATCCGAACGAGGAGCGCGTGGAGATTGCCCACAAAATCTTCGAAGCGCTCTCTCGCTAGGAAACATCGGACACCCTACCCGGGAGAGCAGCGCAGCAATCTGCTCCAGTTCCAGCACGATCACGAGCGGCCGATTATTCAACGCGTTACTGAAAAAAATCTCGCAGAAACTCGGCGCAATCACCGCTTCGATGCCCATGCTGCAATCCCCCACGCTGCATGTTCGCGACTGGAGCCGCAGCCAAAATTGGGGCCGCCGATCAGAATGCGCGTGCCTTTGAATTCGGGTCGATTCAGTACAAAATCGGCGCGCGGCTGCCGTCTGGCCCGAAGCGCAGGTCGGCCGGGATGTAGGCGTGGCTCCGCCTCAGCGGAACGACAACCGATTACTCTTCCAACGGCGACTTGCCGGTTTCACGTGCTGCAAACAGGGCCACGCCGGTGATCGCCAACGCCGCCAACACATACAACGAGATGGCTGTGGTGTTGTGGAAGGAGCGGAACAGGCTGGCAATGATTAGCGGCGCGAAACCGCCGCCGACAATGCCGGCCAGCGTGTAAGCGAGTGAAGAACCGGCGTAACGCACCCGGGTCGGGAACTGTTCAGTCACGAATGCCGCTTGCGGACCGTACATGATTGCATGAATCACCAGGCCGCCAATTACCGCCAATACGATCAGCAACGGTTGCGCACTATCGAGCAGCACGAAGAAGGCGAAAGCCCAGATCGCCCAAGCACCACGCCGATGGCATACACAGGCCGACGGCCGATGCGGTCCGACAAGGCGCCAAACACCGGCACCGTCAGCGCATTGCACGCGGTGCCGATCATGATCGCAGTCAGCGCCAGGGTACGCGACAGGTCCAGCACTGTCGTCACATAGGTCAAGGTGAACACCACCACCAGTGCATACAGCACGTCCGAACCGATCCGCGCGCCACCGGCGATCAGCAGGCGTCGCCAATGATGACGCATGACGTCGCCGATCGGCGTCTTGGCGGTGGCGTGCTTCTCATCCAGCTCCTTGAACAGCGGGGTTTCCTCAACACCACGGCGGATCCACAGACCGAACGCGACCAGCAACAGACTGGCAATGAATGGGATGCGCCAGCCCCAGGCGAGGAAATCGTCCGGCGACACCAGCGCGGTGATCGCCGCAATGAAACCGGTCGCCAGCAAGGTGCCGAAAGACGGTCCGACCTGGGTCCAGGAGGCGTTGCGGCCACGCTTGTCTTGCGCACCATGTTCAACGGAAATCAGCACCGCCCCGGCCCATTCGCCGCCCAGCGCCACACCCTGTACGAAACGCAGCGCAACCAGCAGGATCGGGCTGAGGATGCCGACCGAAGCATAAGTTGGCAGCAAGCCCATGAGGCCGGTGGTAATCCCCATTAGTACCAAGGTCACGACCAGCACGAAACGGCGTCCGAGCTTATCGCCGAGATGGCCGAATAGCGCGCCGCCGATTGGCCGTGAAATGTAGCCGACCGCATAGGTCGAGAACGCCAGGATGGTGCCCGACAAAGGGTCGAATGACGGGAAGAAAAGATGGTTGAAGATCAGCGCGGCAAGCGTGTTATAAACCGTAAAGTCGTACCATTCCAGCGTGGTACCGATCATGCTGGCGGCAGCCAGCCTGCTGGTCATGCTTTTCTTGGCAGGTGCGCCATGCGCAGCCTGCTGCGCGGGCGCTGACAATGCCGCCTCTTCAGCTTGTAATGCAATTGAATGTTGATGACTCATCTCACTTCCCTCCAGGAACCTGCTATCCCCAACCGCAACGGCATGTCTTTCAAAACTGCCACTGCGATGCGTTTGACCTTTGTCTGGCCTCTTGTACTTCCCCTAACTAAAAACCGGTGAGGGTCGATGCGCGGTCTTTCATGCCGCTCGATCGCGTAATTGCCAGCTCAGTTGCAAAATGGCATGACCATCCAGTTCGCCGCCGATCTGTTCCGCCGCCAACCGCACCGCATTGGCCGCCGCCGGTTCCGACGATGCCTCAATCAGCAGGATCGGATCGAGCACACGGCCGTTGGCGTTTTCCGCTGGCAATGGCGTGGACAGTGCGACATCTGGCGTCAACAGGCGCGAGGCCACTACGCCATCCAGTGTTAGCAATTTTTGGCCAGCTTGGCCACTGCCGCTGGATCGCTGCCAATCTCGTTGTTACCCAGCCGCAAAACTGCCAGCCAGGCACCCATGCCGCTACCGACTTCAGCGTCGATGCTGCAGACGCGGCGGATCGGGTCGCGCATGCGCGCCAGATTGGTCACCGACCACGGTGTCTGCTGCTGGAACGCCTTGAAATATTCAGGTGTCTTGAATGCCGCCAGCGACGTCGTGCGGTACAAGCCCAGATACTGGCGTGGCCCCTTCATGCTTTGGTAGCGGGTGCCGGAAACGAAGCCCGGCAGGTTCACCCGTTCTTCGACATGCTCACGGTCGTACCAGCGGTTGAAGTCGTCGTCATGCGCTGGATCGACATTGGTCCATACGAACAAGATGCCTGGTAATTCTTTTGCCTCCGGTGTTGTTGCTGGTGCTGCTGGTTTTGTTGCTGTTGCTATTGCTTGCGTACTCATCGTTTTCGCTTTTTCAAGTTGGGCCGGAAGACTTGAGAATAGTTTTTCGGTCCATGCCTGGCAAACGGGTTATTTTTATGGTGACTGATAAGTTTTACTTGTGGCGTCGTTGACTTGGTGAGGATCAAAGCCGTACTGCGGTTCCAGGTTGAGCGTGAAGCGCGCGGCCTCTTCACATGCCAGCTTGGCAACCAGCTGGATCGCTTCCGTGGTCAGGTCGGCGCAATAACTGACCACCAGCCGTTGCGGCGTCAGATTAGTGGTACAGGGAATAATGTTCAGCGTGCCGCTGCTGATCTGATCACGTGCCGGCGCCAACGGCAGCACGGCAATGCCGAAACCCGATTGCACCAGCCGCACGATGGCGGAAATGGAACTGACGCAATGGATGCGTGGCGCCGGCACCCCTTCGGCTTCGCACAATTCCATCAATGCGGAATGCGGTTGCGAACCGCGATTCATGGTCACGATCGGCCGTTCCGCCAATTGCGCCAGGCTCACCGGCGCCATGCCTGCGGGCCAGTCGGCAGCGCGCCCGACCCAGCCCATCGCAATCGATCCGCTCGCGGTATTGCGAATGCCGTCGCCGATCACCGGATCGGTCTGCAGCGCCAGATCCAGTTCGCCTTGCCGCAACTGCTCGTGCAAGCGCCGTGTCGATTCCGACGTCAGTTGCAGTTCAATGCCGGGATACATCTCCTGCACGCGGCGCAGGAAATCGATCAGCCAGGTGTGGACGATGGTTTCGATCACGCCGATACGCACAATGCCGGCGATGCTGGAACCGGTGCGACCGATGGCGGACATTTCCCGGCTCAGTTCCAGCATCCGTTCGGCGTAACCGAGCAAGCGACGGCCATCGAAGGTCAGGCGAATCTCGCGGGCATCGCGCTCAAACAGGCGTGTATCGAAATCCTGTTCGAGCGAAGCGATCCGATTGGAAATCGCGGCCTGGGTGATATTCAGTTTCTCCGCCGCAGCACGGAAACTGCCGAGCCGCGCCACCCATACAAACGCTTCCAGAAATCGCGTGTTCACAATGCCTCCTTCGCACCTGACGCAGCGTAAGATCAAGCGTCCTGCAATGCCGCTTCGACCGCGCGGCCGATTTGCAGCACCCGCGCATCCTGCCCGGCCAAGCCGCAAATACTGAAGCCCACCGGCAAACCGCTACCGACAGGACATGGCAGGTTGAGCGCACAGCCGTCGAGGAAATTGATCGCCGCAGGATTGCGCAACACCAGTCCATTGGTGGCAAAGAAGGTGTCGTCGCTTTGCTGCAATGACTGCAATAACGGCGGCAACGTGGCGACCGTTGGCATCAACCAGGCGTCAAATGGACGCAAGCGCTGTTGCGCGGCGGCGATCAGGTTGCGGCGCGCGGCCAGCAGGTCAATATAGTCGGCGGCGCTTTGCTGGCCGCCGCGCCGGATGCGTGCCGCCACCCGTTGATCATAGCGCTCGGCCGAGCTTTCCAGCAACGCGCGATGCCAGGCCCACGCCTCAGCCGCAGTGAAGCCGCCGCCGGCATTGATCGTGGGCAGCGTTTTCAGTTCGGGGAAGGTAAAACGTTCGATATGCGCGCCGGCACGCTCCAGCAAATTCAGTACATTTTCGAAGGCATCGCGCACTTCGGGGGCGATGCCTTCGCCGACAAAATCCTCCGTCACGCCGAAACGCAATCCCTGCAAAGGTACCGCGGCACTATCCAGCAACTCGCCAGACAAGATGGCATCAACAATCGCGCAGCAATCGACGCTATGCGTCAACGGTCCGGCGGAATCGAGTGTGGTTGATAGCGGCACGGCGCCGCTCAAATCGACCCGGCGCGCGGTCGGCTTAAAGCCGGTCAGCCCGCAGAACGCCGACGGAATACGGATCGAACCGCCGGTATCGGTGCCAAGTGCCGCCACCGCCATACCGCCGGCAACCGACACCGCGCCGCCGGACGTAGAGCCCCCCGCCACGCGGGCGCTGTCAAACGGATTGGTCGGCGTGCCGTAATGCGGATTCAAACCCAGACCGGAAAATGCGAATTCGCTCATGTTGGTGCGACCGAGCAAAATCGCACCGGCATTGCGCAGGCGCGCCACGGCAGCAGCATCGGCGGTAGCCGGTTTTGCATCGGCCAGCACGGTTGAACCGGCAGCAGTTACCTGCCCTTTGACATCGAACAAATCCTTGATCGATACCGGCAAACCAGCCAGCAGCGACGGTGCATAACCGGCCGCACGAGCAGCATCGCTGGCGCGCGCCGCAGCCAGCGCCTGAGCGGCGTCGACATGGATATATGCTGCGCCGCCGGCGGCGCGGTGGGCCTCGATCTGGGCCAGCGCCTGCTCCACCAGTTTGACGCTGCTGTTTGTTCCGGCCTGCAATTCTGCGGCCAAGGTACGGATAGTTTTCATCGATTCATCCTTCGATAGGTAAGGAGACAACGTTATAGCGATGCGTCAGGCTGCGTTGCAGGCGCGGATCAGAGAGTTCCATTTCGAAGCACTCGCCGAAGCCCATCTCGCCGATAATCGGCTGGGTTCCGCAAAACATGACCGTGCCGACCGGCAGTTCCTTGCCTCCGGTATAGCGGCCGATCAAGTCCTGTGGCGCCAGCATTTTCGTGACAGCGCCCTCTTGGTACAAACGATGCTCGGCACCGCGTCGACGCCAGGTGCGCATCTGCAATTCGTCCCAGTGTTCAGCGAGTTCACTCATGCGCCACAAATCCGCACCGACCGGTTTCGCGCACATCTGCTTGGAAACCGTGACGCCATAGCTTTCCACCTTGCGGTCGGTATGATCCGAACCAATCCCGACCAGCAGCCCCTCGGTCGTCGAAAACAACACAAATTCGGCCTCACCGGACGACTCATCGCCCGCTACCTGCAACGACGGCGAGATGGTCAGCAGATCTGCCGACACACGATAGAAACTCGGGATGCTGGCTGGCCGCTTGACGCCGATTGCCTCCAGCTCCTGAATATGATGCTCGACGCTTGCATGGTCGCGGCCGGTCCAGCCGGCGATCACCAGTTGCTGCACATCGATCGAAATCGGCCCGTGGCCGACCAGGTTGAATTGCAAATTCGCCATGAGACTACTCGCTTGGTTGTTGGGTTGATTAGGCTGATTAAATGGAGCGGACAATATTGCTGCGGAATTCGTCGACGTGTTGCCGTATTGCCTCGCGCGCAGCGTCGGCATCGCGCCGTTCAAGCGCGTCGACGATCTGCAGGTGCTCTTCATAGACATGTTGCAGATGCTGCGGATCGGAAAGTGACAGGAACCAGAAACGCGCCTGTTTTTCATGCAGGTTGCGCAACAGATCACCCAGCACCTTATTGCGCGAAGCCGCAGAAATCGCGATATGGAACTGCATGTCCAATCCCATCAGGGCCGGCACATCACGCCGTGCAATCAGCGTCGGTGAGCGGTCGACAATATCGCGCATGCTCTTCAAGTCGGCCTCATCGGCACGCTCCGCCGCCAGCCCGACACAAAGGATTTCATTGGCCATGCGCACCTCGATCATGTCCAGCACATCGTTGAGCGACAACGGCGTCACCATCACCCCTTGCGCGGCATGATCGACACCAGCCCTTCCACCTCCAGCCGATGCAAAGCCTGATGCACAGGAGTGCGACCAATGCCCAGCAAGGTTTGCAGGTGTGCTTCGTTGATCGGTTCGCCCGGACGAAATTCCAGCGTCATGATGCGGCGCTTGATCTCTGCGTAAGCGAATTCGCGCAGCGCAGCCCCGGCTGGAATATTGGTCGGCTGAACCTGGCTTGCCTGCGCCGCCTTGGAAGGCGATGTTGCTCGCTGCGGGGTATTGGACATTGGGTTGTTGAAACGCGTGAGCGCTTAATATCGAGTATCAATTGACACTGATATTAATGTGATATATCACTGAGGTCAACGATTGACATGAAATTTCACGGCGAGATGCATTTTTGCTAATTTAGTGTTCCGTACAATTAAAGTCGAAAGCAAACGAACGGCCAGAAACGTACGTTCTGCAGCCAGCTTACGTTTGCAAAGGATCTGAACTGTAAGTATTCTTTCCAGCATGATAAAAATTAGAAACTCACGCAGTACAGATGGTGAACGCGTGCTCGAGATTTGGCGTGATGCCGTGTTCACAACCCATGCATTCCTCAGCCACGAAGACCGCATTGCAATTGAAATGGAAGTACGCGATTTTCTTCCTGCTGCGCCATTGTGGTTGGCCGTGAATGAAGACGACCAGGCATTAGGGTTCATGTTATTGAGTGGCGCCCATATGGAAGCCTTATTTATTGATCCCGCTCACCATGGCAAAGGTATTGGACACGCGTTGGTGAATCACGCTTTGACCTTACACGAATGTTTGACAACGGACGTCAATGAACAGAACGCTCAGGCCGCAGCTTTCTATTTCCGCATAGGCTTTAAGGCGACAGGTCGTTCGGAATGCGACAGCCAAGGACGCGCTTATCCGTTGATACATTTGAAGTTCCAACCGCAAAGCAAGAAAGACTGATTGCGGCCACGGGCGGGCATTCCGTGATTGAGCAGGATTTGCCTTAACCGCCCGACCGTAAGCCCCAAAACAGACGTTGGGTACTTTCATATAGACGCTTATGAGGATCCACATGATTCAAATGAAACAACCCGAAGACGCACCTCACGCGTTTCAAACCGCCTGGAACAATCACGACATGCAATCCTTCGGAGCATTGTTCCATGAGGATGCGACGTTCGTGAATCGGTTCGGACACTATGTGCGCGGTGTCGGTGAGATCGTCAAGCTACATGCGCCCATCCACGCAACCATCTACAGCGATTCCATCCTTGAGAACGAGCTAATCGATGTAGTTGCGATCAGCGACGACGCGGCAGTCATGCACTTCTGGAGCCGCCTCGCGGTCGGAGAGGCTCATCCGGCGGGGCCGCACGCTGTCGACACGGTGATCCTTGCCGTGCTGACGCGACAGGCAACCGAGTGGCGAATCAAGGCGCTCGAGAACGTAACTCTGACGAATCCACGCACGGGAGAAGCCGTGTTGAGAGCCGGACGGGATTCATGAACGAGCGGAAAAAATTCTTCCACACCGCACAGAGTGATAGCGGATGCCCGCTTCGAATTGGAAGTAGTCGTCATCTATCGGCCAACACCGGTCCGTCGCCCCCGTCTCCAATTTAATATTGTTTTGCCAATCATTTCGTGGCACGATAGTGGAATATTGCTGGGGAGAAACTACCCTGGCTGCTCGATGAACTTAACGAGGCACCTGCGGCATGAACATCCTGAAAAAACTCTTCGATGGTAACAAGGTCCCAAAGTCAATATACGACTCTATTCTTTGGCTAGTATCGGAAAAAACAGGCAAGAGTTTTCCAATCGTCCAGTTCTCGGGCGACACGGACATGGTGACTATGGGCTGGGTATCGCTGACTAGTGTTATGAATCACGAGATAGTGGTTACGATGATGACAGGCGACGAACTCAAAAATACATCAAAAGACTCCAGCGGTTATACACAACTTGAGTCACGCGTTAACAATGTCTTGAACAGAACGGACTTGGTGTGCTCGTGGATAGTCGCGGTTGTAGAGCTAACTTATGACGTCGACATCACGACGCTGTCATTTCAAGAATTCCGCAAAGTGTATAAAAAACCTCAGCTGTTCTATCGAGATATTTATAGTCCTGATACATTCGCGACGATAGAAACAGAGACCTCCCGTCAAGATTTTGAGCGCCAGGGTGGAAAATTTCTAGTTTTATAGCTTCTAGTAAGTGGCCGCAATCGGCCGAGGCTGTGTAAAAACGCTGTCGAGCGCTAATTCTAATCGGAAGTAAACGATTTGCGGCGATCCATGTCACACGGACAGATGACTCTGTTCGAGGTACACCTATGAAACGCTTCATTGAAGGGCGGGATCGCAGTCAACGCATTTTGCTTCCCGAGCAACTGGACGACTACGTTGCCGATAGCAACCCAGTGCGGGTAGTCGATGTTTTCGTCGATGAACTGGACCTGGTGCAAATGGGTTTCGAAGGAACAATGCCTGCACAAACAGGACGTCCGGCCTATCACCCATCGGTTCTTCTCAAGATTTACATCTACGGCTATCTCAATCGGCTCCAATCAAGCCGTCGCCTGGAACGAGAGGCGCAGCGTAACGTTGAACTGATGTGGCTGACAGGGCATTTGACGCCGGACTTCAAGACTATCGCCAACTTCCGCAAAGACAATGGCCGTGCCATCTCCAATGTATGCAAGCAGTTCGTCGTGCTGTGTCAGCGACTTGGCCTGTTCTCTGAAGCGCTGGTCGCTATTGACGGCAGCAAATTCAAAGCCGTCAACAACCGCGACCGCAACTTCACCAGCGCCAAGCTGCAACGGCGCATGGAAGAGATCGCAGCGAGCATTGATCGCTATCTGACAGCCCTCGACACGGCGGATCGCCAAGAGCCGGACCGCAAGCAACTCACGACAACTCGACTGCATGAGAATATCGCAGCGCTCAAGGCGCAGATGCGAGAGCTTGAAGACATCCAATTAAAACTCCAGAAGACGCCGGATCAACAAGTCTCCCAAACCGATCCTGATGCACGGTCGATGAAGACGCGTGGTACAGGCGTCGTTGGCTACAACGTACAAACGGTGGTCGACGCAAAGCATCATCTGATTGTGGCGCACGAGGTGACCAACATCGGGAGCGACCGGGATCAACTGCACTCGATGAGCCGGCAAGCGCAAGAAGCGATTGGCACCGCATCGCTGACCGTAGTTGCTGATCGTGGTTACTTCAAAGGAGAAGAGATCCTGGCGTGCACACAAGCCGGCATCAACGTGATCGTCCCGAAGAACCTGACCTCCAATGCCTCTGCTGAAGGTCGGTTTGGCAAAGCGGATTTCATTTACGACGCACGCGCCAATGAATATCAGTGTCCCGCCGGAGAGCGATTGATCTGGCGTTTCACGAGCAAAGAGAAAGGCTTGAATTTGCACCGCTATTGGAGCTCGAATTGCCAGCAGTGCTCACTCAAATCCGCATGCACGCCAAGTCCTCAACGGCGCGTGACACGATGGGAGCATGAGTCTGTACTGGAGGCCATGCAGGAGCGGTTGGAACGAACGCCGAAGGCGATGCGAATACGCCGGCAAACGGTTGAGCATCCATTCGGCACCATCAAGGCATGGATGGGTGCTACGCACTTCCTCACCAAAACCAAGGCCCGAGTGAGCACCGAGATGAGCTTGCATGTCCTGGCTTACAACATGAAGCGGATGATCAACGTGCTGGGCGTGGGAACCTTGATGAAGGTGATGAGCGCATAGGCGCTTTTAGCGTCAGGAGATATGTTTGGAGACGGCTATTTACTCGGCCAAGGGAAATAGCCGCCGCGTTTGCAGGGCTCTCTATTATCAACAATGTCGCGTTAAAATGACGTGGATCTCGGCTCCCTTGATGGATTCAGCGTTTTTACACGGCCTCGGCCAGAAGCCGACAGTCGACGGACCTACATAGATCGCAAACAATCGCCGCTGGTTCGACGCCTAAAAGTGCTCAACGGTACCAATATGCCCCAGGCATTGCTACCCAGGCCCCAAGCGGGCCTACGTTGATTCGATACTCGATTGGTCAAGTTTGCTGCAATAAATTGCGGACTCCATAAGCAACGTCAGAGCGACATCAGGGGCCAACACTTGTTTCACATCTTGGATAGGGCGATTCGAGGCTTGTGCTGTGATGGCCGACCACCATGCGATAGGTGCGGCTCCAAATTCGCGCTTGGCACCAGGAATTTTTCCTGAAAGACAGGTGAGCGCTAAAGGCCACACTAGTTTCAGCAGATCTCGTGCCGCAAAGTGAGCTTGATGCTGAGCAGGAACTGAAGATCGCCCTTCATTTGCTCCGCCAATCGTCGACACGACATGTTTAAACATCGCGTCGAGATTGGGTATTTGCTGAGGTTGCAGGCCAGCACCTAGTGCACCGCCGGCCGCCAAGGACCATAGGCAGCGACTCCCATCGGCTTCCGTTTTTGGCATGAGCATATTGTTCAGTGCATCGCCAAACCAGTACTGTTCGCCAGACTTCGTGCCCACGCGATGAATGTTGTGCCCGACAACCGGCGGCGTTTCGGCGAACAACGTGCGCTGCGCAGCGTAGCCCGCAATTGCACCGACTGCCGCAATATAGGTTTCAGCATGGACACGGCCATTGACCTGCAATCGCGGCTGGAGGTTCATAAGAAGATGACCCATCGCAAGATTGCACTCCATCTCACACGAGGTATTTTTCCAGGGAAGTACGTTCGGCGTGGATTTCATTTGGTCTTTCTCGATATTGGCTGGATATGATTTCTTAGCGACCCACAGTTCGAGAAATTCTATCGCATCCACAAGATTGTCGGATAACTGGTCGCGTCGAGCGTCCGATGTGGAGAAAACGGACGGACCGCTTTGGGTCGAATTGCGTCTATCACGCCCCGCTCAAAACAGCCTGTGGCGGTCATCTAAATTTGACGGCATTTCACTCTGACCAGCCTGCCAACGCTGCCTAATAGCCGCATCGGGGAATTGCTGCAGCATCACTAGATATCGGCCGATTATTCTTTGCTATCATGGGAAGGTCAAGTCCAAACCGAGCATCCTGGCAAGGACGAAGGTGACGAGCACCAGGCCCAAGAGCGATAGCACGAAGACTGCGGCCACCTTGCCGCCCGCGCGTAGCACCGCGCGCTTCTCCCTCCCCTTCCCCTTCTTCCCTTGATCGTAATGCCACTTGATGGCGAAGAACATGCCCGTGCCGAGCACGAGAACCTTGAATGCAACTAAGACTATAGGGATCCATTCCATCATTTTGCGTATTTCCAGCCTGTTACTTGACACTACCTATCGTGAGGAGCACTACCTTAAAACGTAGCTTCAGCAGCTTCATTTTTTGTTCAAACCATCCCTCGGGCATCCTGCTTGAATCTTTCATTACATCCACCTATGAAATAAGAATGGCGTCCAGCGAAGTGATTTGCCAAATGCAGATGAGAGAGGAGAAAACGTCAACGACTGCCATGCGAGGATGGTGTTGCTGCACATCCTGAGCCATACTACTTAAAAACAATTTCCATACATTGAGACAAAATGTCCCAGTTCAAAAACATACAAGATGAAAATTTGCCAATCTGGTTGCCGCGATTGGTCGGGAATAAAGGACCACGTTTTTTGCAGATTGCGGATGCGTTGCAGGCGGCGATGGTGGACGGATCGCTGAAACCGGGTGACCGTCTACCGCCGCAGCGCCAGTTGGCAGCACAACTGGACGTTGACCTGACGACAATCACGCGCGCATACGACGAAGCCAGACGCCGCAACTTGTTGGAGGGCCGTGGTGCACGAGGCACTTATGTCGCGGCACCGAAAGTCGAATTGAACGCTATCCTCGACCTGAGCATGAATACCCCACCACCACCGGATGGCGTGGACTTCGACGACATGTTGAAACAAGGTTTGTCTCAAGTCTTGATGCGGGCAGATAATGAATTGCTGATGACTTACCACTTGGCCGGGGGAGGCGACGCCGACCGTAAGGCTGGAGCCAAATGGCTGGCTCCGATGTTCGGACATCTGGATTTTCGGCAGGTTGTTGTCTGTCCGGGTGCGCAAGCGGCGATTGCCGCATTGATCCTTGCGCTGACGGAGCCTGGCGATGTCATCCTGGCAGAACCAATGAGTTATCCCGGATTGCGTGCCGCAGCGACCCAATTCGGCCGGCACATCATTGCGGTGGAAGCGGACAAGTACGGGATGGTGCCAGAGATGCTTGAGGAAGCGTGCCGCCAGCACAAGCCTGGGCTGGTCTACCTCAATCCGACATTACAGAACCCGACCGCCATCACCATTCCGGAACACCGGCGCAAGGACCTCGCCAGCATCGCGAAGCGCTGCAATGTACGCATCGTCGAAGACGATCCCTACTGGTTCCTTGCCGATGCCCCGCCGCCACCTATTGCCACGTTTGCCCCGCAACAGGTGGTCTACATCTCAACCCTGTCGAAATGCCTGACGCCCGGCTTGCGTGTCGCCTTCGTGCTCATACGCGCCCAGCACGAACGCGAACGTTTCCTGGCCGCGCTAAGATCATTTGCGCTGATGGTCGCTCCTTTGACGGCGGCACTAGCCACTCAGTGGATCCTCGACGGTTCGGCTGACGGATTGATGGAAGGCGTACGCAATGAGGCGCGCCTGCGCCACTGGATGGTTCGGGACATTCTGGCGGGGCGATACAGCGGCTTTGGTGACGGCCTGCATGTATGGCTCGAGTTGCCGGGGTATTGGAATCCCGCACAGTTTGCGCGTGCAGCTGACAGAGAGGGCATCGCAGTCACGCCGGCGGAGGCATTCGCAACTGGCAGCGCATCAGCGAATGCAATTCGGATCTCTTTGGGGTGCATCAGGGACCGCGGACGCTTGCAGGCGGGTCTTCAACGGCTGTCTCATCTGCTTACGCAGCGGCCCGAGTCGTTCAGCGCTGCTGTGGTCTAACTGTCCAGTAAACACTGTTTTTGCATAAATCTGATTACCGTTTCTTCAAAGTGCAGCGTCCATAACCAGTCTAGAAATAGTAGGCGCGTCAAGGCACTAAATATCTGGGCGACTGCTCGTCGACATAACGTATCAATCCTACGGCGCCGCACCAGTATCTGGAGACGCGTTCCACCACCCACCTCCCAATGCCTGTAACAGCGCCGCCGTATCGGCAAAGCGCGCCGACTGTGCGACGGTCCGCTCCAACCCGGACTGCAAGCTCTGCCGCTGCGCGTCCAGCAAAGCCAAGTGACTGACGCCCCCGCCTGATACTGTTGTCGCGTAATCGACAGACTCCCCTCTGCATTTTCCGCCGCCTGCGTGCGCGCCTGCAAAGCCTGCGCGTCGTTCTCCAGCGCGCGCAAACCATCAGCCACCTGTTGTAGCGCCTGCAGCACAGTCTGCTGATACGCTGCCGCGGCCGCATCATAGGCGGCAACTGCGGAACGCTTTTTCGCCCGCAATTCGCCGCCATGGAATAAGGGCTGCATCAAATTTAACCCAATACTCCAGACATTGAGGCTGTTGGCGATATCCGAGATATGCGTTTGCTCAGCCCCTGCGCTACCTGATAAGGTCAGTTGCGGATAGAGGCCGGCTGTTGCTACGTCAACCTGGGCGCTGGCCTGGTGCAAGGTCGCTTCGGCGGCGCGGATGTCCGGACGTTGACGTGCCAGCGCCGATGGCAGGCTCAGCGGCAAGGTTTCCGGCAGTGTCAACTTGTCGAGGTCCAGCGGCTGGGAGTCAAGCTGTGCCGGAGCCTTACCTAGATACACCGCCAACTGATGGCCCACCTGCTGCAATTGCTGTTGCAGCGATGGCAACGATGCCGCTGATTGCGCCACCAATGTGCGCTGGTTCTTGACATCACGCTCGGCGATGCCACCTGCGGCCAGACGCTGTTCCATGATTGTCAGTTGCTGATGTTGCAGATCGAGCATTTGTGTCGTCTGGGTGATTTGTGCCTGCAACGTCGCCTGCCGGATCGCCGCGGTGACGACATTAGCGGCCAGCGTCAGCTGCGCCGCACGCAATTCCTCGGCCTGCATATCCACTTGCGCCTGCAAACCTTCCAGCATGCGGCTGTTGGCGCCAAAGGCATCGACGGTGTAAGACACGTTCAGCGAAGCGTTAAAGAGTGAAAACGGCCCGACCTGCGGTACATTCGGGATGCCGATTGCGGCAGTGTCGATCTGCTGACGAACTGCGCCCAGCCGCAGGTCGATCTTTGGATAGCGGGTTGCACCGGTCTGGCTAGTCAAGGTTTCGCTGGCTTGCCGTAATGTCGCTTTTGCCTGGGCGATCAAGGGGCTGTTAGCCAGCGCCTGACGCACCGCCGCGTCCAGTTGCGGCGAATGAAACAAGGTCCACCATTGCCCTGGAATATCCATTCCAGTATCGAAACGCTGAGCTGCGCCGGCTGTGCCGCTGCTCGACACGGTGGCCAGCGGCTGCATGCTGGCTGTGTATTGCGCGACGGTGGGCGCCGCCGGTGCATGAAAATCCGGTCCGACGGCGCAAGCGCTCAGCAATCCGCCGACACCAAACCATAGCAGCGGCCGGGTCGCTCTTTTCAAGCTTAGGTAGATCCATATCAAATTCATCGCCACTCCCTCAATCTAGCGTGCGGCGATAGAACCGCACCGCAATGCCCATGACGACGAGCGTAAACACCATCAGCGGCCAAACGCTGGGCCACAGGTCCACCCAGCCGTTGCCCTTGAGCAGGATGCCGCGAATCAGCCGGTTGAAGTAGGTCAGCGGCAGCAGGTTGCCGATGAACTGTGCCCAGCGCGGCATGCCCTGGAACGGGAACATGAAGCCCGACAGTAGGATGTTCGGCAGGAAGTAAAACATCGTCAGTTGCATCGCCTGCAACTGGTTTTGTGCAATCGACGACAAGGTAATGCCGACCGTCAGACTGGCGGCGATGAACAACAGCGCTGCCAGATAAATAGCGATCACGCTGCCGGCAAACGGCACATGGAACATGAAGCGCGCGCCAAGCAGGATGATGCTGGCCTGGATCAGGCCGATGGCGATGTAAGGCATGATCTTGCCGGTCATGACTTCGATTGGCGACACCGGCGTCGCCAGCAGGTTTTCCATGGTGCCGCGCTCGCGTTCGCGGGTCATCGACAGGCCGGTCATCATCACCATCGTCATCGACAGGATCACGCCCATCAATCCGGGTACGACGTTGTACTGGGTCACGCCTTCCGGGTTGTACAGGCGCTGCACCTGGACATCGAAGGCTGGCGTGCCGCCGCTGAACTTCGCCAGTGCGCCTTTCAAATCCTTGTTGACTACCGATTGCACCAACTGCGGCAACGCCGCCAAAGCCATGCCGGTGGCGGTCGGATCGGTGGCGTCAGCCTCCACCAGCAGCGCCGGACGTTCGCCGCGAAGCAGGTTGCGGGTGAAATCCGCCGGAATATTCAATACGAACAGGACTTTACCTTGCGCCAGTGCTGTGCGCGCCGCCGCCTCGTTGGGCAGCTCGGCGACGATATCGAAATAGTCGGAAGCTTTCATCGCGGCGATGAAGGTACGTGTGAATTCGCTGTGATCGGCAGCGATGACGGCAGTCGGCATGTGCTTGGGATCGCTGTTGATGGCAAAGCCGAACAGCACCATCTGCATCACCGGAATCACGGTGATCATGCGCACCGTGACGCGGTCGCGCATCAGTTGCAGAAACTCTTTGAGCACGATGCTCCACCAGCGCTGGAAAGAAAATCCGCTGAGATATTTCATGCCTGGTCCTCGAAATTATCCGCCGAGCGGTTCATCATGTAGATGAACACGTCTTCCAGGCTGGTGTCGATCGGCTCCATGCGCAGATTTTTCCCTTGCGTCATCTGGCGCAGCGTCTGTTCCAGCAGCGCGGCATCCTTGCCGCATACGTGTAATGAGGTGCCGAATACCACCAGTTGATCAACGCCAGGCTGCCCGTGCAATTGCTGCGACAGACCGACCAGCTGGTTGTCGTGGATATCGCTGTCGCGGCTGTTATAGATGGCCCAGGTCGTGAGGCCCTGCCCCGCTACCACCTCCGCCGCCGTGCCCTGCACCAGCAATTTCCCATAGGCCAGGTAAGCCAGCTTGTGGCAGCGTTCCGCTTCGTCCATGTAATGGGTGCTGACCAGCACGCTGATGCCGTCGGCAGCCAGTCGGTGCAGCTCTTCCCAAAAATCGCGGCGCGCAGCTGGATCGACGCCGGCGGTCGGTTCATCCAGCAGCAATAGTTCGGGGTTGTGCAACATGCTGGCAGCCAGTGCCAGCCGCTGTTTCCAGCCGCCCGACAGCGATCCAGCCAATTGCTTCGCACGGGTTGCCAAGCCGAGTTTTTCCAGACTCTGGTCGACCGCTTCTTTGCGATTCTTCATGCCATAGATGCGGGCGACGAAATCCAGGTTCTCGCGGATGCTGAGGTCATCCCAGTAGGAAAATTTCTGCGTCATGTAACCGACCCGACGCTTGATCTCTGCGCTTTGCTTGATGATGTCGAACCCCATGCAGGTGCCATGCCCGGAGTCTGGCGTTAGCAGGCCGCATATCATGCGGATCGACGTGGTCTTGCCGCTGCCGTTCGGCCCCAGGAAGCCGAAAATCTCGCCGCGCCGCACCTGCAGCGACAAATCCCTCACCACATGCTTGCTGCCAAAGTGCTTGTTAATGCCGTCAACATCCACTACCAGTTCGCCATTGCGGACATCTTCCTTGACCGCGCTCATGGCAGCTTCACTTCCACCGGTTGGCCGGGATGCAGCTTGAGTGCATCCGCCGCGGCCGGCCGCGCTTCGATCATGTAGACCAGCTTGGAGCGCGATTGATTACTGTAGATGATCGGCGGGTTATATTCGGATTCGGTTGAGATGTAGGAAATGTGTGCCGCCACATTGGCCTGGCAGCCATCGCAACTGAGTGTCACGGCCTGGTTGACCTTGAGCCGACCCAGCACGGTTTCCGGCACGAAGAAACGTACTTTGACGTTCTCGGGCGGCAGCATGCGCAGCACCGGATTGCCGGCCGCGACCCATTCGCCTTCACGATACATGGTATCGAACACCAGCCCGGCACGGGTAGCAATGATGGCTTTTTGCCCAAGCTTCCAATCCGCCTGGTCCAGCACCGCCTGGGCTGCGGCAACCTGCGCCTGTTGCGCTCGCACCTGGGCCGTGCGGTTAGGCAAACGGTCAACCGTCAACTGGCTTTGCCATTGCCGGACCTGGGCCGCGGCTGCCTCGGCGGCAGCGCGCGAATCGTCGAGTTGTTGTTTGGCGATGCCGCCGGCCTGGAACTGGATCTCATCGCGATGGAGCTGCACCGCGGTCTTGGAAGCGTTGGCTTGCGCCTGGACCAGTTGGGCGCGCGTCACATCCTGCTCTTGGGGGCGCTTGCCGCTCTGGATATCGGCCAGTTGTGCCTCGGCGGCGTTCAGTTGGCGCAAAGCCTGACGTCGGGCGGCGATTTCGTCACCCGCTTCCAGCATGAACAAGGGTGCGCCCAATGCTACCTGCTTGCCGCGCTCAACCGACAGCTTGTCCAGGCGCCCAGGCTGGGACGACGCCACATACACATACTCGCCTTCAACATAACCTTGCCAGTCGTTGTCGCTGGCCGGTGAACACGCAGCCAGCCACAAGGAAGCCGTCACCGCCACGACAATTGCGGCTGATTGCCGGGAGCTGGTCGAAAGACGATATGGCATGGAAAATCCCTCGGTTATTCGTCGAAATGCGCGTCGGATAGCGCTGTCGCTGGCAACGCCAGACCGGACAGCAACAGTGCCTTGATATGGCGGGTCAGGACCGTTTTGTCCAGCAGCGCCGCCTTGTTCACCACAGGCAGCAAAGGCCGATTCTTCAGGGTGCGTGCCATCGCCAGCGGCAGCATGGTCAGACCCAGCACCGAGATGAAAATCAAGGTCGGTTCCAGCCCCGGGTTGATCGCGCCGGCTTGCTGGCTGCGCGCGACGTTTTCGGAAAACAGGGCAATCTTGGCCAATGGCACCCGCTGCACCATGCGTTCGCGCAGCTGGCCGCCATCGCTCAGCACTTCGCGGACCCACAAGGCCGGCATCCAGGGCATCTTTTCGGTGGTGGCGATCATGCGCTCGACGATGTCGAGAATCATGTCCTCAGGCGGTTCGTCGCCACGAATCGGGTCCCAGATGCTGTTAACAAACAGGCATACCCGCTCGTCGACCACCGCCTCAATCAACTGATCGCGCGTCTTGAAGTAGTAATGCACCATCGCCGGCGTGACGCCAGCTCCACGTGCGACCGCCGCCACTGTAGTTGCAGCAATACCCTGCGAAGAAAACAGCAGAGTGGCGGTATCGAGGAGTTTCTCACGCGAATCCTGGTCCGATGCCAAAGGACGTCCGCGCACCGGCGTAGGTCTGGTCATGCCTTTGATATTAATCAACGCATTAATTAATTACAAGACTGGATATGTAACTCAGGCTGACATGTCGCACCATACGTCGGCCACGCTCATTGGCGTCGATACTGGCGACGGTAGGCGGCGGGGGAAATAGAAAAGGCTGTGGCAAAATGTTGGCGGAGTGACACTGTCGAGCCGAACCCCGCCGCTTCGGCAATCCGGTCGATGGGCTTATCCGTGGTTTCCAGCAGGCGCTGTGCAGACGCCAATCGATGATTCAGCAGCCATTCCGATACCGTCGCGCCGGTTTTCAGCTTGAAGCGGCGCGTGAAGGTGCGCCGTCCCATCGCTGCCTTGTTCGCCAGGATATCCAGCGACAAAGGTTGATTCAGGTTTTCCATGGCCCAGTCGAGAGTGGCCGTGAGGTGATCGCTGCCGTTATCCTTGGGCATTACCTGTTCGATATATTGTGCCTGGCCGCCAGCCCGATGCGGCGCCACCACCATGCGCCGGGCAATCTTGTTCGCGATGTCAGCGCCATGATCGCAACGCAGGAGATGCAGGCAACAATCGATTGCCGCTGCGGTCCCAGCGGAGGTGAGGATGTCGCCATCGTCGACATAAAGGGACTTCTTATCCAGCTTTACGTGCGGATACTTTCTGCTGAAATCATCGCCCCACACCCAATGCGTGGATGCCACACGGCCATCCAGCAATCCCGCCTCGGCCAGTACAAAAGCACCCAGGCACAAGCCGACAATCCGCGAGCCGCGGGCATGCGCCATGCGCAAGGCGTCCAGCAATGCCTGCGGTGGTCGCTGATCAGGATCGTGCCAGGCCGGGACAATTACCGTATCGGCCTCTGCCAGCACCGACAGATCGTATGGCACATCGATGTTGAAGCCCGACATCGTTGGAATCAGGCCGGTATGCATCGCGCACACCAATAAGCGATAGCGCGGCACGCCCAGTCTGGCGAGATCGTCGCCAAACACCATGCAGGGCACGGACAAGTGGAACGGGCTGATGCCGTCAAAGACGACAACGGCGACCGTATGCGCTTTCTCGTAGGAAATGGGTGAAGTCGACATGGCCCGATTCTATCGCATATTGTCTTCCGGGACACTTTCGAGGCATTGCCACGAAACCTATACTTCACTCCGTTCCAACGTTAAAGCACTGCAAGCATCAGGAAAGCAGCGCCAACGCCCTTAACCGTGCTTCAATTTTAATCAGGAGTTTTACATGAGCCACCCAACAATTCGCACCATCGTCGGCGCAACCGCACCAAACAAAGTAGACGCCAAAAGCACCGCCTTGCTGGTGATCGATTTCCAGAATGAATACTTCAACGGCAAGATGCCGATCCCTGACGGTCTGAAGGCCCTGAACAACGCCAAGCGCCTGGTCGCATTTGCCGACAGGGCAAACATGCAGGTCATCCACGTCCAGCACGTAACGCCTGCCGGCGCGCCGATTTTTGCCGAAGACGGCGACACCGTCAAATTCCATAGCGACCTGCAACCGGCAGCCAACCATAAAGTGCAGCAAAAAGGCGACGTCAGCGTGTTCGTCAACACCGATATCGACGCCAAGCTGAAAGCCGACGGTATCACGACACTGATCATCTCCGGTCTGATGACACACGCTTGCGTAGCCGGTGCGGCACGCGATGGCGCAGCCAAAGGTTACGAGGTCATCGTCGTTGACGACGCTTGCGCTACCCGTGACCTGGATCTGGCCAGCGGCTGCGTAGTACCGCACGCAGCTCTGCACAGCGCCTCCCTGGCAAGCATCGCCGATACCTTTGGCGACATCATGAGCACTGAACAGGTTCTCAATTTGCAACTGGCCTGAGTCAAATTATTTTTTCTTTAGCTTTATCCCCAACTGAAAGGAATCGAATGAATATCAAATTCAAAGCCCTGTTATTGCTGTCGACCGCGATTTTTGCCGGCCATGCTATTGCCCATGATGTTGCCGAAGGCGGCGTGCAGGCGAAGCACATCAAAGAACTGATCTCGCTTCCTGCAGCGGACTTGAAATGGGAAACCCTGCCTAATTCCGGCGGCGTCAAATATGCTAACGTGCGCGGCAACCTGGCTGGCAAAGGCCCGTACGAAGCCTTCGTCATTTTCCCTGCTGGCAAAAACAATCCTTACCACTTGCATACGCAGAACCTGCCGACAGTGGTATTGAAAGGCACGTTCTACGCCATTATCGACGGCAAGCGCATTGAGTATCCGGCCGGTTCTTTCTACAACCTGCCGTCAAATATGCCTCACTTCAGCGGCTGCACGCCGGCAGAAGACTGCCTGTTGTTCCAATACCAGGCCAATCATTTCGACCTGGTGCCGGTAGCAGAAAAGAAGTAAATATAGAAAATACGTGTTGAGCTTTAATTAAAACGAGGCGGCCAATTTAGCCACCCCGTTTTTTTGAGTCACCACTTGGTATTGTTATGCGTGTGGCGCCTCATCCCGCTTCAGCGACTGCGCCAGTTCCCCCGCCTTCAGCGATCCCATCAGAGAGAGCAAGGTATTGAACGCATTGGTGTCACCGCCACCACCCATCTGGATCTGTGGCACCAGTGGTACCTTTGATGTTTCGAAAGCTTCGGCCAGTCGCAGCATCACGGTCTGCATCAGTTGCTTGTCAGCACCCTCACCTTGCAAGGCTTCCGATTTGGCCTTGATGGCGGCCGCTTCCGCCTCACCCACCGACTTGATCGCAGAAGCCCGACCGGAGCCTTCCAGCTCCTGCTTGAATTTCTCTGCGTGCGCCAGCGCCTCGATTTCCTGGCGTTTCTTTTCCGCCGCTTTCACATTGGCGGAACCCTGGTTTTCCTTGATCGAGATATCCACCAGCGAACCGGTCAGTTCCTTCTGCTTGGAAGCGCGTTGCTCCGCCTCATTCAGCTCGCGCTCTTTGTCAGCAGCAATCTGTTTCTGCGCAAAGGTCTCGACCTGCTCCCGCGCAATCTGGCGGTCACGCAACTGTGCCATGATATTTTCGATCTTTGTGTCGCCCGGCTGTGGCTTCGGCGTGCCGATCAGCACCTCCTGGAATTCCAGCGAATAAGCCTGGAAACGTTCCTTCATATCGGCAGACGCATTAGTCTGCAACTCGCTGCGCGACTGGATCAGCTCAATGAAAGTCTTGGTCTGCGAGACATTCTTGAAGTACGACGAGACCATCGGATCGAGTGTTTGCTCCACCAGCTGCGCGACGTTGCCGAAGCGCTGCACCACCATCGGCGCCTTCCTGTAATCGATATGCACCACCACCGACAACGGCAGTTGCGGCTCGAACGCATCCTTGGTGATCAGCGTGATTTCGCGCAGGTTGCTGTCGAAACTGGAGCCGCTCTCGCCGGATTGCCACATCAGCACGAAGTTGGTGGTCGGTACCAGTTCAATCTTGCCGGCATAGGTGTTGAATGCATATTTGCCAGGCATCAGCGGATCGCGCCAGACGCCACGGCAACCGCTTTCAACCAGTTCGCCATGGCTGTATTCCTTGCCCGACAAATCCGAACCCTTACGCCCGGTATAGGAAACCACCACGCCGACATAGCCGACCGGAATGATGGTCTTGCGGATCAGTTCGACTGTTGCAAACAGGCGGTTGATGTAATACGTACCCTCCACCAGCACACGCTCCTGCCGGCCACGCAAGCCGCCCGCCGCCAGGAATTTTTCCGGCTCCTGGAACGAGTTGTGGGTATCGCCGACGTCCGGCGCAAGCAATTCGTCCTTCGACAAGCCGGGACCATCCTGCACCGTGACAATGGCCAACTGGTCTGAATCGTGGGCGCCGGCCACTTCCTTGAGCACCACAGGCGTAAAGCCGCTGCGTTCGTCCAGCACACCGCGCATTTGCTCGTAGTACGCCTTCTCTTGCGCATCCAGCGACAGCGAATAGGTCGCTTCCTCCGTCATCACCACGAACAAGGCCGGGTTGATGATATGGGTGCCCTCACGCAGGATCTTGCGCTGCGGTCCTTTCTGGCCGCCGCCTTCTAGGAACGAGCGTACATCGCGGAAATCCTCGACCCTGGAATTGTCGGCCAGCGTTTGTCCGGCTGGCAGGTCGATGCCGTCGCGCGCAAAGACGTAGCCGATCCGCCCCTGAGTGACGGAGACCATCGGATGAATGTGTACCCGGAACTGGAATGGCGCAAAGAAATGGAAGCCGCCGCGCCGCAAATCAGGCTGCAACCCGGCCTCGCCATGCAAGGCCAGCAAACCGGCCTTCACCGAACCACTTGAACTCCATAATTTTTCAACGACACCGATGCGGTCGTTAGGAATGTAGCGGATGATCCCGAGAGCGAGAAAAACACCGCAAGCACAATGATGACTGCAACCAGAATGATGGTAACGGTTGGAAACCAACCCAAACTCGAAAATAGATTCAGCATATCTTTTCTTTCTTTTATTATGAAAGACAACTTTTCTTCCGAACGGATTTCTATAATTACGTTTGCTGCCGATGCCACACCAGAAAGCCGGATCGTCCCTTGATGATCCGTTTGATCCATTTTCTGCGAGCGGCATGAATGCATCCATCAGCGATGGATCGATATCTGCCCTGCCTTTCTTTGTTAGCGAATTGAATGGACCAGGTCAACCGTTCCCGTTGCGATCCAGGGAAAACCCGAAATCACCATCGATCCAGGTGTCCTTGTCGCGGATAATTGCCTGCGCCGGCAGAGTGGGCGTCTTGACCGCAAAGCCCGGCATTTTCGTGACTGCAGTTCCGATTGCCATGAACTCGACCAGCCCATTGCCGATCTCTGCGATATACGTCTTCACGCCGACCACCTCTTCCGCATTGAGCGCATCCGCCTCGCTTTTCAAACGCTCGATCGCGATCTCCCGCGCATCGTGGATGAGCGTGGTCAGGTCGCTGATTTCGCCTTTGGTAAACGATTTGAACGCCGCCATGAACCCGCCCACCACACCCAGCGAATAAATGGAAGTCGACATCAGCAGCTTGACCGGCGCATAACCCAGGCTGGTCATGGCCCACAATTCTTCACCGGTAAGATCGCTGGTGACGGGATTGCCGTCGGCGCCAGCTGGCAATGCAGCGTGCCGCGATGCGGTTCCCGTCATCAGCATTTCATGCGTGCCCATCCACGGCAAGATGGTGGTGCGAATTCCAACCACCGCATTCGCCTTGTCGGCCTTGGCCTGCGCCACCAGCCGGTCAAGCGCTTTGTGGCGGGTCGTATTGAATATATTGCTGTATTCAGGAATCTCGCCTCGGACCAGGGTCTTGAGCGAGCCAATCAGGCCGCCGCCGACGCCCATCGAATAGGCAATATTGCCGAAAGCGTGCTGGATCGGCTCATAGCCGGCATCCATGTGGCAATACAGTTCCTGTGCATCGCCCGCCGTCGTGAAGAATCGCCCCGACATATCGCGCGCATGGACGCAGGAACCGACGAACAGAAATTCGGTACTGCCACTGAACGAACGTAACTCGCTGGTCACACCCGCTACCCCCGAAGCGCCATGCTGCAAGGCTTCCTTGCTCATGCGCTCGAAGGCGTTGGCGCGCCCTTCGTGGATGGCGGCGGTGACCTGGGTTATTTCTCCGCCCAGCATGTTCTTCAAGCCGGCGCCTATGCCGCCGAGGAAACCCATGGAATTGACGCTATTGCCGACGACAATTTCGCCTGCCGAATAATTCTTTAGCGCCAAGCAGAAAATTTCATTTCCGGATAAACCCGTTACTTTTGCCATACGCTCTTCCTTTTTTTCGACGATAAATGTCCAGCGGACGATGCCGCCTACCACGCGACAAATTCGCCGAAGACAAGATTATTCTGAACCTTAATTTGATTGCGCGCCACTTATTTTGCAGCGCAACATGACGCCTGAAAATTGGAGAATGGCTTGCCAGCAGGCGCGGCGAGGATCGACTATGGCGACAGGTGAAAATAGAGCATTTCTTCCAAAGAAAAGCTGTGCGAGATGGCCTAAAAACACCGCCGAATCTCCTTTTCCATTTAATGCTGCGCGCCGCATCATCTCCGATCGGATATAGAATCCATCAATCCTCGAAATGGCGGGCCATGGCCTGGGATTGGAACTGAGAAAATAAGCAGATGCGCGGATCTCGTGCTTGATCTGCCGCAAGGCGCAATCCATACAAAACATATTTAGATATCATGGCGTTTGATGAACAGGCAACTTCCGACTTGCCGTTACCAACGGAAAATAACAATACCAACCGGAGCGATCTCGCGTGACGAACACCCCTTCTCCTGCGCAAACACAACCTCGGGCTGCCGCGATGCCCTTCATCATGCTGACCGTACTGATCGACATGATTTCGATCGGCCTGATTATTCCGGTACTGCCGGTGCTGGTCGGGAAATTCACCGGCTCGCAAGCCGATCAGGCTTTCTGGTATGGCGCCGTCGCCTTTGCCTTCGGCCTGGCCAATTTCTTTGGTTCGCCGATTCTTGGTGCGTTGTCCGACAAATACGGTCGCCGACCGGTCTTGTTGCTGGGATTTTGCGGGCTGGCGCTGAATTTCTTCGCGACCGCATTTTCAACTGCACTATGGATGCTGATCGTGGTGCGCCTGATCGGTGGAGCGATGCAGTCGAATGCGGCGGTATGCAATGCCTATGTCGCCGACATCACGGCGCCTGAGCAACGCGTCAAGCGTTTCGGTATGCTGGGCGCGATGTTCGGTGTCGGCTTTATCGTCGGGCCGGTGATGGGTGGCTTGCTAGGTGCCATCAACCTGCGCTTGCCATTCATTGTTGCCGGCAGTCTGGCGTTGATCAACCTGATGTACGGCTATTTTGTGCTGCCCGAATCGCTGCCGCTAGAACGACGCCGCGCTTTCAACTGGAAGACAGCCAATCCGCTGGCATCGCTACGCGCGTTGTCGCGTCTCAAATCAATCGGACCTTTGATCGCCGTGATTGGCTGCAGCGGCCTGGCGCAGTTCATGTTGTTCACCACCTGGGTGCTGTACACCACATTCAAGTTCGGCTGGGGTCCGCAACAGAACGGCCAATCTCTAGCGGCGGTCGGCATCATGTCGGTGCTGGTGCAAGGGGTATTGCTGGGACCGCTGTTGAAGCGCTTCAGCCCGCAACGGCTGGCCGTGATCGGCCTGGTTTCCTCGACGGCTGCATATCTTTTATGGGGAGTTGCCAGCCAGGGTTGGATGATGTACGCGATCATTTTCGCCAACATCTTCGGCTCGACAGTCAATGCGTCGATCCAGAGCATCATTTCCGGCGCAGTCGACTCGCACAACCAAGGTCAGGCGCTTGGTGCCGTCAGCTCGCTCAACAGCCTGATGGCGGTGATCGCTCCGATCATCGGCGCCCCGCTATTGGGCGTCGTATCGCATTTGCCAGCCGGCGACTGGCGTATCGGCGCACCGTTTTATTTTTGCGCATTGCTGCAGTTCGCTGCGCTGATCCTGGCCTTCCTGCATTTCCGGCGCCAGCGCCGGCAACGCGCAATGACAACACCGGCAACCAAGGCCCTGGAAACGGAAAACGTATCCTGACCGTTCGCCGCTATCACGCAGCAGCAGGGACTTGTAACGCCAGCCCCTGCGCTGAAGCGCGGGTCGAGAGGCGACTCAACGGTATCTCTACAAAACGATAGAAGATTGCCCCGGCGAGCAGACTGGCAGCCCAGGCCAACACCATGCCGCCGGCTTGCAACAGTGGGCGAGCCGGTACAAAGCGGACGAAAGCGGCATTGACCAACAGGCAAACCGGGAAATGCACCAGGAATATCGAGTATGAGATGCGTCCGAAACTGCGGATCCACGCAAAACGCTGGCGCGACAGCAGCATGCCGTGTCGGCTCACCAACACCAACGCGCAAGCGACAACCAGGGCAACGGCGATCCGACTACGAAAATCGATCGTCAACGCATACACGGTCGGCACCAGTAGCGCCGCGATCAGCAACGCTACCACGCCCGGTCGGCGACTCAAGTCGCGTGCCCACCAGGCGATCACGCCGAGGCCGTAACTGCCGAAGAAATATGGCGCCCAGGCATCCCAAGCGGCGTTGCGATTGAAATACAGCAGCGATGCGCTGATCCCGGCCACCACCAGCAACGGCGCCAGCCAAGGCATGGCGCCACGACGGGCGATACCACCGGTCAGCCACAGCAGCATGGTCAGCAATGCATATAACTGGAAATCGATGGCGACGTACCATGCGCCAGCCGAGATCGACTCATAACCCAGTATCGAATGCAGCAACAGCGCATGGGCAGCCAGTTGCAATGCAGTCGGCATTGCCGAAATCGAGTAATGCGTCATCCACAGGGAGGCCCAGGCTGAGGCACCGACTGCCAGCACGGTCGCCATCAGGAAAGGCGGCACCAGCTTCATGTAGCGCCGCCACATGACCCGCAACGGGTCGGCAACTGTTGATGTCCCCTGCGGCGACAACGACTTCGCGGCCAGGAAGCCGCCAATCACCAGGAACACCTGGACGGCAATGCGCGCATAGGAATCGAGCCAGTCGATCAGCGTCGGCGCGATCGGGCGCACGTGATCGGACATCGGCCCATAGAAAGCGAGATGATGCAGGACAATTAATTGCGCAGCGATCAGTTTGAGCAGATCGATAAAGCCAAATTGAAAATTGCGATGGTGATCCGGAGAATGAGATGAGCTATGCAGCGCTGATGAACCGCTCATTGTTGCATCCATATTTGAAAAAGATGCCAATGATAATGATTCAAACGATGTTGTCCAGCGGAATATCCTTTTGTAACAACTCAGAAATAGAGTGGCGCTTCTTATCGTTATCGGAACGACACGAATGCAGCAGTACAGCTTGACGCATTGCCAACGCTGCCATTCGGGCCGTCCTATCACCCTATTATTGTTGCTCGTATGCTTGTTGCAAAAGCTGGATGTCGATCTTGACCATTTTCAGCATGGCCTGCATCACGCGCTGCGACTTGGTGGCATCCTTGTCCTGCAGCAAGCGCCCCAGAATCGAGGGGATGATCTGCCATGACAAGCCATATTTATCTCTCATCCAGCCACACCCTTGCGCTTCGCCGCCTTGGGAAAGCTTATCCCACAGCTCATCGACTTCTTCCTGCGTCTCGCAATTTACAAAAAAAGAAATCGCCGGCGTAAAGCTGAATTGCGGCCCACCGTTCAATGCAATGAATTCCTGGCCTTCGAGTTCAAAAGTTGCCGACATGACAGCGTCCTTCGGTCCAGGGCCGGCATCGCCATAGCGCATGACATTGCCAACCTTGGATTTCTTGAAAATGGCAGTGTAAAAATTCATCGCCTCCTCTGCCTTGCCGTCGAACCAAAGGAATGGTGTAATTTTTTGCATCTTGCTCTCCTCTCGTCAGTTAACTTCGCCTACGAGCGGCAGCATTCACAATGAACGCCCGTCGTAATGCGTAACCGGAATGGCTGCCAGGTCGACTCCCTCAAGGCAGCGAATATTGATGGCGGCGACCCGGTTGCCTTTCGGGTCGACACCCTCGCCGTACGGATGGATGCCGCAGGTGCGGCAAAAACGATGCTTGATGACGTGCTTGTTGAAGGTGTATTCACTGATATCACCTTCGTCTGTCAGCATATGGAGATTGTCGCGAGGAACAAACCACATTAACGAGCCCTTGCGCGAGCAGATCGAACAATTGCATGCCATCGCGCCGTTCAGTTCGCCCTCTACTTCAAATGCAATCTTGCCGCAGTGGCAACTGCCTTGGTATTTCATGGGAGATCTCCTTTATTAGAGTACATTTCAATCCGGCATCTTGATCAGGCCGCCTCAAGTCGATTGTGGCTCCATATAAACAAACTCCCAGATATGTCCATCCAGATCGTGGAATCCGTGGCCATACATGAAGCCATGATCCTGCGACGGGCGCGGCGTTGTGGCTCCGCCAGCGCTCGCTTTTGCAACCAGGTTATCAACCTGCGCCCGGCTATCGCAGGAAACACAGACCAGCACTTCGCTTTGTTTGGTGGCGTCGCTGATCGGCTTGGATGTAAAGCCTTGGAAGAAATTTTCCGTCAGCAGCATGACATGGAGGTTTTCACCAAGAATCATGCAGGCCGCCTGCTCGTTGGTGAATTTCACGTCAAAGCTATACCCGAGCTCCTTGAAGAAACTCATTGACTTGGGCAGGTTCTTGACTGGCAAGTTGACAAAAATTTGCTTGTGCATGGCGCTTTCCTTTCGAATGCAAGTTTCGGCTCAGATCGCATCCACGCTGGATACAAGATTGGCAAGATCAAGTTCGCGGACCGGCCGTACTTCTATGCTGCCAAAGCGCGCTGGCGGAATCTTCGAAGCCCAGTGGATCGCTTCATTCAAATCCTTTGCTTCGATCATGTAAAACCCTGCAAGTTGCTCCTTGGTTTCGGCAAACGGCCCGTCCGTCAGCGTCGTTTGTCCATTGCGGACCCGTACGGTAGTGGCGGTGTCAACCGGCTGTAGCGCCCGGCTGGCGACATAATGGCCACTTGCGCGCAATTCTTCGCGGTAGCCATGGCAAACGTTGTCTGGGCAGGCGTTGAGTTTGTCTTGCGCGAGATAGACTAGGCACAGATAGTTCATGAAGATCTCCTGTTGGCAGTAAATATAAGCAGCACGTCGGGCGCCAAGGCTGATATGAATGCATTGGCAAGAATTAGTCGAGCAGCGAACACCACAATCGACATGAAGGAAAAAAATTTTTGCTATGGCGGCTAATGCGGCAACTCGCCCAGGCGGCGTTGCAAAAAACGACGTTCCGGCTCCTGCTGGGTCAACTCCAGCGCTTTTGCATAAGCGACGCGCGCTTCGGCGAAATGACCAAGGCGGCGATGCAAGTCGGCTTTGGCCGCGTGGGCAAGGTGATAATTCTGTAATTGACCGTCGGCGATCAAAGCATTGACCACCGTCAGTCCGGCTTGTGGGCCTTGATGCATGGCTACGGCGACCGCACGGTTCAATTCAATTACCGGCGACGGCTGCAAGCGTAATAGTGCGTCGTATAGCCCGACAATCTGCGCCCAATCGGTGGCGTCGGCATTTGGCGCGGCGGCATGCACGGCAGAAATCGCCGCTTGCAGCGAATACATGCCGAAGCGGCCAGACGACAGGGCTTGCCCGATCAACGCAGCACCTTCAGCAATCTGTTCGCGGCCCACAAACTGCGGTCCTGCTCATCAAGCGGGATCAGGTCGCCGTTGGCGGCAGTGCGCGCCTGACGCCGCGACTCGTGCAGCAGCATCAGCGCCAGCAAGCCCATCACTTCCGGTTCTGGCAGCAACTGCATCAGCAGACGCGTGACGCGAATCGCCTCTTGCGACAAGTCATGACGCGTCAACGACGCCCCTGATGACGCCGAATAGCCTTCATTGAATACCAGATAGATGACGCGCAACACGCTTTCCAGGCGCGCAGGCAATTCGTCGCGCCCGGGGACCTGATATGGAATACGGGCATCGCGGATCTTTGATTTGGCGCGCACGATACGTTGCGCCAATGTCGGCGCCGGGGTGAGAAAAGCGTGTGCGATTTCTTCGGTGGTGAGGCCGCAGACTTCGCGCAGCGTCAGCGCCACCTGCGCATCAGGCGCCAGCGACGGATGGCAACAGGTAAAAATCAGACGCAGCCGGTCGTCCTCGACATGTTCGCGTTCGTCATCCAGCGCGGCTCCTCCATCCGGAATGGACTCGATCGTATCGGCTACATCGTCATACGGGGTAAACCTGGCGCGCCGGCGTATGCCGTCGATCGCCTTGAAACGCCCTGCCGACACCAACCATGCAACAGGATTGGCAGGAATGCCATCGCGCGGCCATTGTTCGATCGCTACCTTGAAGGCATCCTGCAGCGCCTCTTCGGCGAGGTCGAAGTCGCCGAGCAGGCGAATCAAGGTCGCGAAAACGCGACGCGATTCGCTACGGTAAATGCTTTCAATGCTGGCGGTCAATGACATCGTAGTAGGCGCAATACGGCTTGATGGCAATCCTGATAGCAGATATGCAAGGGACAAATATTATAGGCTGTCTTTATGCTTTGCCGACCGCCAACTGGTATTTCTTGATCTTGTCATACAGGGTCTTCCTGGGCACGCCCAAGAGGTCTGCGGCGGCAGCGACATTACCGTTGCTGGCGGTGAGCATTTCCGCAATCAGCATGCGTTCGTAGGCATCGATCTGCTGTGGCAGCGACATCTCTCCCGCCAGCGCATCGACACCTGCCTTGCCTGGATCACTGACGCCTTCCGCCACGCCCAGCACCAGCCGATCGGCGAAATTGCGCAGTTCGCGGACGTTGCCTGGCCAGTCGCGAGTTTGCCATTGCGCCATTTGTGCCATCGTCCATTGCGGAAGCGGCCGCTGGTAACGGATCGCCGCCCCCTGGATGAAGTGCGCCAGCAACAGCGGGATGTCTTCGCGCCGGTCAATCAGGCGCGGCAGATCGATGCTGACCACGCCGATGCGGTAATACAGATCTTCGCGGAAACTACCCTGCGCGCTCATCTGCAGCAAGTCGGCCTTGCTGGCGGCGATGATACGGCAATCGATGGCGATCGGCTCATTGCCGCCGAGCCGCTCCAGCTTGCGTTCCTGCAGCACCCGCAGCAGCTTGACCTGCAGCGTCAGTGGCATGCTTTCGATTTCGTCGAGGAAGACGGTGCCGCCCTTGGCATATTCCAGCTTGCCGATACGTCGCTTCTGCGCACTGGTGAAAGCGCCCGCCTCGTGCCCGAAGATCTCGCTCTCGAACACAGTCTCCGGCAGCGCACCGCAATTGATCGCCACAAACGGTCCCTTGCGGCCACTGGCGACATGTAATTGACGCGCCACCACTTCCTTGCCGCTGCCGGTCTGGCCGTTGATCAGGATATCGACCATGGTCGGCCCGACACTGCGGATCATGGTGCGCACGCGCTCGATAACGGCTGACTGCCCGATCAGGCTCGGCATGTCCGGATGCGCCGCCCAGCTCGCCTTGAGGTTGCGGTTCTCAAGAATCAGACTGCGCTTTTCCTGGGCCCGGTTGGCCGCTTCCATCAAGCGCTCGGCAGCGAACGGCTTTTCGATGAAATCATAAGCGCCGGCGCGCATCGCATCGACCGCCATGCCGACATCGCCATGCCCGGTCACCACGATCACCGGCAAATCCGGATCCAGCGCCACCACCTGGCTCAACAACTCCAGGCCGGAGCGACCCGGCAAACGCACATCGGTGACAATTACGCCGGCAAATCCCGCATGCAGCCATGGTTGCGCCTGCTCCACGCTGCTGCAGGCGCGCACAGTGAAACCGCCGAGCTCCAGGGTCTGGGCTACCGCTTCGCGCACCGCGTGTTCATCTTCAATCAGCAAAGCTTCGAGCACTGCCACCCTGTTCTCCTTCAAGATTGCGCCAGCAATGGCAGGCACAACACGAATTCGGCGCCGCCATCACCATGATTATTGGCCTGCAGCCTGCCGTTCATGGCCTGCACGATCGACGAGGAAATCGCCAGTCCCAAGCCCAGTCCCTTACCGGAAGGCTTGGTGGTAAAAAACGGCTCAAACAGATGCAGCGCCACCTGAGCCGGGATGCCGGCGCCGGAATCGCGTATCCGGATGACGGCTTCGCCAGCCTCCTTTTCCAATGTCAACCAGACATTTTTTTGCTGCGCATTATCCACCGCGTCCAGCGCATTGCGCAACAGGTTGATCAGTACCTGTTCGGTGCGCACCGCATCACCCACTACGTGTGCGGCCTGGCGGATATCGATATGCAGGCTGGCGCCATGAGTCTGGAATTCGTTGCGCATCAACAGTGCCGCCGCCTCTATCGATTTTTGCAGATCGATCACGGCGACCGTATCGTAACTGTTGCGGGAAAAGCTGTTGAGCTGGCCGATGATCTTGCCCATGCGGGCGCTGGCATTGCTAATGTGCGTCAGGTTTTCCGCAGTCTTGTCGGCCTGTTGACGGCCCAGGAAAGTAATCGCGTTATCGGCAAATGCCCGGATCGCCGCCAGCGGCTGAGCCAACTCATGCGCCACGCCGGCCGCCATTTGCCCGAGCATGGTCAGCTTGCCAGCCTGGATCAACTCGTTCTGGGTCGAGCGCAGCAAGTGCTCGGTTTCCTTCAGTTTCGCGTATTTCGCTTCCAGCGTATGGTTCGCCACCATCAGCTCTTGCGTGCGCTGGGCGATGGTTCGATCGAGATATTCAGCGGAAGTCAGTCGCTCTTCCAGGCGCCGCCGGCGCTGGTACAGGGCCCATAGTGAAATACCCGCGATTGCCAGCAACAATGCAGCCGCCAATGCCCACAGCATGGCAACCCGGGCGATCCTGGCCTGCGACGGAAACAGCATCAATTGCCAGCCAAGCCGGCCGATGGTACGCGTGACATGATCGCCAAAACCGACCCGCAGGTGCTTTGGCAACGAAGCGACCGGCGTGATTGGCTGGTCGGCATACTGATGGGTGCCGGCGAGATCCAGCTGAATCTCGCCGTTGAGCGGATACAGGCTGCGATACTTCCACGCCGGGCGATTGCTGAGGAAAACCACGCCGCTATGATCGGACAGCGTAATCGGATCTTCGCTGCTGCTCCAGGTATGCTCGAATTCGGTGAGATCGATCTTGACTACCATGACACCCAGCGGCGCGCCGTTATCACGTGCAGAGGCGCTCGCATAGATCGGTTGAGCGATGAAATAGCCCGGAATATTGGTCGCATTGCCGATACCGTAGAACCGGCCGGCATTGCCTTTGACTGCTTCACTGAAATACGGTCGGAAACCAAAGTCGCGACCGACAAAGCTGGTCGGCGTATCCCAGTTGCTGGATGCCAGCGTGGTGCCCTTGCGATCCAGCATATATATCGCCACCACTTTCGACTGGCGCTGGATCAGTTGCAAGGTCTGGTTCAGGCGTTGGATGATGGCTTGGTCGTCCGGCCGTGTCAGTGCTTGCACGACATCCGACTGAAATCCGAGCGCATACGGCAACGTCTCGAATTTATCCAGCACCGAGCCAAGATCAAGCGCGATGATCTGCAATTGCCGCTCGCTGGCTTCACGTATATCGCTGGTAGCTTTTTGCGCCGCGAAGATATAGGTCGCCGCCACCACCGCGACAGAGAACGCGAGGCCAAACGCAAGTAATGCGAGGGGATTTCTCACCTTCATGATATCTCCGCCACTAACAGGACTCGCCCGGAGGCGCAAAAAAACATTGGCTATCAGATTCATCCGAGGGTCGCCACCTGTCAGCGACGGCCCCGGAAGCGTCTGATCGCCGCTGCGCTATCGCGACGTTACCGCAGCACCTTCGGCAGAGAACGGTTTGGTTTCAAGCGGCACATCCTTGAGGTAGCCTTCCTTGCTTGGATCGCGCATTCTGTAAGTCACGATGAGCGCAATCGCACACATGGCCGATACATACCAGTAGAAACTGGATTCCATGCCGATCGATTTCAACTTCAGCGCGACAAACTCAGCCGAGCCACCGAAAACCGCATTACCGACCGCATACGACAATCCAACTCCCAGCGCCCGCACTTCCGGCGGGAACATTTCCGCCTTGATCAGGCCACTGATCGATGTATAAAAACTGACGATGGCCAAAGCCAGAATCACAAGGCCGAATGCTGCATAGGGGCTGGTAACGTCTTTGAGTGCATGCAGGATAGGCACCGTGGCCAATGTCGCCAGGACGCCGAAATACAGCATCGAGGTGCGGCGGCCGATCTTGTCGGATAGCGCGCCAAACAGCGGCTGCATCAGCATGTAAACCAGCAGCGCTACCGTCATGACATTACTGGCGGTCTTGGCATTCATGCCGGCGGTGTTCACCAGGTACTTTTGCATGTAGGTTGTGAAGGTATAGAAAATCAGTGATCCGCCAGCAGTAAAACCGACCACCGTCAGAAACGCTCCCTTGTGCTTCATCAAACCGGCCAAGGTGCCCGCATCCTTGTTCTTGCGGGTTTCTGCAGTCGACGTTTCGCTCAGGGATTTACGCAAGTACAGGGCAATAATGGCAGCGCCGGCGCCCAGCACGAATGGAATGCGCCAGCCCCAGGCATGCAACTGCTCGGTGGTCAACAATTGCTGCAGGATCACCAATACCAGTACAGCCAGCAATTGGCCGCCGATCAAGGTCACGTATTGGAACGAAGCGAAAAAGCCGCGGCGTCCCTGCAACGCCACTTCGCTCATGTAAGTTGCGCTGGTGCCGTATTCACCGCCTACTGACAAGCCCTGGAACAGCCGTGCCACCAGCAGCAGTGCCGGAGCCAAGGCGCCAATGGTGGCGTAGGTCGGCAGGAAAGCGATCATCAGCGAACCGCCGCACATCATCAACACCGAAATCATCATGGCGCGACGGCGCCCGTGCTTGTCGGCGATACGGCCAAACAACCAGCCACCGATCGGACGCATCAGGAAGCCGGCGGCAAACACGCCAGCGGTATTCAGCAATTGCGTGGTCGGATTCCCGCTGGGGAAAAATACCGGTGCAAAATAGATCGCGCAAAACGAATAGATGTAGAAATCGAACCATTCGACCAGATTACCGGAGGAGGCGCCGACAATTGCAAAAATGCGTTTTCGATTTTCCGCTGCGGTTGCCGCATGGTCGGAAGGATGAAGCTTTGACATGTTTATCTCCTGTTATGAGTGTTTTGGTGCAGCAAGATCGGTGATTCGGTGCGCGCGACGACAGCAAGTCGCTCCGCTGGCGTTACGGACGGCACGAGGAATGCAGCAACGTATCTGATCGCCCCGGCTGAACCGCGTGCCGCCAAGTTGACTTTAAATCAAGATTGATGCAACAAAGAGGATGGTGATGATGGGTGCATAGCTGTCTCCTGTAGATTAGATTTTTTTCTAAATCATCGCAGACTTCGTGCCAGCGCAATCGAAAAAGCTAAGCTTTTGATTTATTGGAAATAATTGCACCAGATCAGGAATCCGTCCATCGCTTTTTGTGCGGAAATCCAGAATTGGCAATTTTTACTGTGCGGATATCCGCCATGAAAATACACCATTCCAGCCGCGACAGCTCCTATTGCGCTACCATCTCGCACTGCAAAAAAATCAAGGAAGTACGAAAATGAACCCCGAAGACCGCATCGTCGATATCGAGATCAAGATATTGCGCCAGGAAGACATGCTGGACGAGTTGAACAAGCTGGTCTATCGGCAGCAATTGCAAATAGACCAGCTGGAAACGTTATGCGCGACATTGGCGCGGCGCCTCAAGGAGGCCGAGGATAGCCGCAACGCCGGACAAGGCGCGCAAGAGCGGCCACCACATTACTAATCCGCAGCCACCTACGCACTTATAACGGCTGAGTCCGCAGCTCCAGCCACAGCCTGGCGTCGCCCCGCACATGCGGCGACAAGCGCTGCCGCACTTCGGCATGGTAGGCATTGAGCCAGTTGATTTCATCGCTGCGCAACAAGCTCACATCCAGACAGCGGGTATCGATCGGGCACAAGGTCAGCGTCTCGAAACGCAGGTATTCGCCGAATTCGGTCGTTTCGGCAAACTGGTTCAGCACCAGGTTTTCAATCCGCACACCCCAGCGGCCAGGACGATAGGTGCCTGGCTCGATTGAAGTGATCATGCCCGGCTCCATTGCCGTGTGCGCATCCGGCGCAGCGCTGCCCGAGATCACTTGCGGGCCTTCATGCACGTTCAGAAAATAACCCACTCCGTGGCCGGTGCCGTGCCCATAATCAACGCCGCCGGCCCAGATCGGCGCGCGGGCAATGGCATCGAGTAATGGCGATTTGATGGAGCGCGGGAACTGTGCCGAAGACAGCGCAATGACGCCCTTCAGGACCAGTGTGCAATCGCGCTTCTGCGCCTGCGATGGCTGCCCGATCGGCACCATACGAGTGATATCCGTGGTGCCGCCGACATACTGGCCGCCAGAATCGATCAGCAGCAAGCCGTCGCCGCTGATCGTTGCGTGCGACTCCGGCGTAGCCCGGTAGTGCGGCATCGCACCGTTGGCGTTGAAACCGGCAATGGTGCTAAAACTCGGGCTGACGAACCCGGGACGCCGCGCCCGGGCGGCAGTGATCTGGGTGTCGATCATCAGCTCGGTCACCGTTTCCTTGCCCAAAGCCTGATCCAGCCATGAAAAGAATTCGCACAATGCCGCGCCATCCTGTTCCATCGTGGCGCGCACATGGGCAATCTCGTCTTCAGTCTTGCGCGACTTGGCGAAAGTGGTCGGATTGATTGCTTCGAGCACCTTGACGCCAGCCGCCACGGCCTGCCGCAAGCCCAGCGTGACACGGCGTGGATCGAGCAGCAGCACGGCATCTGTCGGCAAGCTAGCCAATGATTCAGCCGCCTGCGCATACGACGCCAGGTCGACGCCATCGGCAATCAACGCCTCGCGCACGGCTTCCGGCACCTTGCCGTCGGCGACGAACAACGTAGTCCGCTGCGGACCGATCAGCGCGTGGGCGACAAACACCGGGTTGTAATTGACATCGGTGCCGCGCAGATTGAACAGATAGGCGATATCGTCCAGCGTGGAAATGAAATGCCATTGCGCGCCCTGTTCCTGCATGGCCTGACGCAAACTGGCCAGCTTGGCACCACGCGCCAAAGGCGCATGCGGTGCCTGATGCTGGTAAACATCGGCCATCGGCAACCCTGGGCGATCGCTCCAGATTTCGCCGAGCAGATCGATATCGGTACATAATTTGCTGCCGCCCTTGGTCAGCGCTTGTTCCAGCGCACGCGCTGTCGCCAAGCCGAGTACGGCGCCGTCGACCGCCAGCGTCTTGCCGGCCGGAAGATTTGCTGCCAACCAGTCCAGATGTAGCAGGCTATTGCCAGACGGGGTCTTCATCAGGACGATCTCGCTGCCGGCCAATTCCGCTTCCGCTTGCGACCAATAGCGGCTATCTGCCCACAGACCGGCAAAATCGGCGGTAATGATCAGGTTGGCAACCGAACCGGTAAAGCCAGACATCCACTCCCGCCCTTTCCAGCGCCCTGGCAGATATTCGGACAAATGCGGATCTGCCGACGGTATCAGGCAGGCATCGACATGGTGGCGTTTCATCGCATCGCGCAGTAGCTGGATGCGCGGACCGGCAGTGGTTTGGGAGAAGGTTCTGGAATTCATCGCGGTTTGGAAAATGGTCGGAAGTGTGTGATTCAGTGGTGTTCGGAACAATTCATATGCCGAAAAATCGTCTTGCCGGCGAAACGCCTAGGATACCACCGCAGCGCAAAAAACGGAGCCTCGCATTGCTCACAACCGCGAACCGAAAAAACGGGTAAGCTCATACGTCAAATCGGCTGTCAATCAACCAAGATCATCATTATTTGCTCCAAGAGGAAATCGTCATGACTCGCAAGACTCCCATCGAGCGTTACCGGAACATCGGCATCAGCGCTCATATCGATGCCGGCAAGACCACCACTACCGAACGCATCCTGTTCTATTCCGGCGTCAGCCACAAGATCGGCGAAGTACACGACGGCACCGCCACCATGGACTGGATGGAACAGGAACAGGAACGCGGCATCACGATCACTTCGGCCGCCACCACTTGCTTCTGGCAGGGCATGGCCGGCAACTATCCGATCCACCGCATCAATATCATCGACACCCCGGGACACGTCGATTTCACCATCGAAGTCGAGCGTTCCATGCGGGTACTGGATGGCGCCTGCATGGTCTACGATGCAGTCGGCGGCGTCCAGCCGCAGTCCGAAACGGTCTGGCGCCAGGCCAACAAGTACGGCGTGCCGCGGCTGGCGTTCGTCAACAAGATGGACCGGGTCGGCGCCGATTTCTTCCGCGTGTACCAGCAGATCCGCGATCGCCTCAAGGGCAATCCTGTGCTGGTGCAGATTCCGGTCGGCGCCGAGGACAATTTTCACGGCGTGGTCGACCTGATCAAGATGAAGGCGATCATGTGGGATGATGCCACCCAGGGCGTCAAGTTCGAATACATCGACATCCCGGCTGCGCTGCAAGCCAGCGCCCAGGAATGGCGCGGCCGCATGATCGAAGCGGCGGCCGACGCCAGCGACACCATGATGCAGAAATACCTGGATGGCGACACGCTTAGCGAGGAAGAGATCAAGGCCGCGCTGCGCAAGCGCACCATTGCCGGCGAAATCGTTCCGATGCTGTGCGGCAGTGCGTTCAAGAATCGCGGCGTGCAAGCGCTGCTGGATGCCGTGATCGATTTCCTGCCGGCGCCAACCGATATCCCGCCGGTCAAAGGCCACGCCCAGGACGACTCAATTATCGAGCGGCGCGCCAGCGACGATGAAAAATTTTCCGCCCTCACCTTCAAGATCATGACCGATCCGTTTGTCGGGCACTTGAGCTACTTCCGTGTGTACTCCGGCGTGCTGGTTTCCGGCGATTCAGTATTCATCCCGAATAAAGGCAAGAAGGAAAGAATCGGCCGCGTGCTGCAAATGCATGCCAATCATCGTACTGAAATCAGCGAAGTATATGCAGGCGACATCGCCGCTGCGGTCGGACTCAAAGAAGCCAGCACCGGCGATACACTGTGTGACCCTGGCAGCATCATCACGCTGGAAAAAATGGTTTTTCCGGATACCGTGATCTCGCAGGCGGTTGAGCCGAAGACCAAGGTCGACCAGGAAAAAATGGGGATTGCGCTCAGCCGACTGGCCGAGGAAGATCCATCGTTCCGCGTCAAGACCGATGAGGAGTCGGGTCAGACCATCATCTCAGGTATGGGTGAATTGCATCTGGAAGTGCTGGTGGAACGGATGCGGCGCGAGTTCGGGGTCGACGCCACGGTCGGCAAGCCGCAGGTAGCATTTCGTGAAACCATCCGCAAGACATGCGAATCGAGCGAAGGCAAATTCATCAAACAGTCCGGCGGGCGCGGCCAGTATGGCCACGTGGTGCTGAAGATCGAACCGCAGCCGCCTGGCAAGGGCTTCGAATTCATCGATGCGATCAAGGGCGGCACCGTGCCGCGTGAATATATACCTGCGGTCGAGAAAGGCGTGCGCGAAACCTTGCCGACCGGCGTATTAGCGGGCTATCCGGTGGTCGACGTCAAGGTCACGCTGTTCTTTGGCTCCTCGCACGATGTCGATTCCAACGAAAACGCCTATCGCATGGCCGCTTCGATGGCATTCAAGGACGGTTGCCGCAAGGCTAGCCCGGCCTTGCTGGAACCGATGATGGCGGTCGAAGTGGAAACGCCAGAGGAAAAAATGGGCGATGTGATCGGCGACCTGTCGTCGCGGCGCGGCATGATACAAAGCATGGATGATATTCCAGGCGGCGTCGGCAAGATCATCCGCGCCGAGGTGCCGCTGGCCGAGATGTTCGGCTATTCGACCACGCTGCGTTCACTGACGCAGGGACGGGCCACTTATACGATGGAATTCAAGCATTATGCTGAAGCGCCGGCCAACGTGACCGACGCCGTGGTGAATGCCAAGCATATCGGCAGCGGTAAACACTGAACGGAATCGGGAGAAACAGCCGCGCATGCGGCTGTGGCCGATCCGGCTTAATTCCGGCTTAATTACTGTCGGCGTCGCGCTCCATGCCATCCATCGGCAGCAAATGGCCCAGCTTGGACGCTTTGGTATCGAGATAACGCGTGTTGAACGGATTCCTGTTTAGAATCAAAGGATACGCTCGACAACGGTGATGCCAATCTTTTGCAATGCCGCTACCTTGCGCGGATTGTTGGTCATCAGGCGCAATGCGGTGATGTCTAGGTGTTCCAGCATCGATTCACACAGGCTGTAGTCACGCAGGTCGGCTGCGAAACCCAGTTGCTGGTTGGCCTCCACCGTATCGGCGCCGCCATCCTGAATCCGGTAGGCCCGAATTTTGTTAATCAGGCCAATACCACGGCCCTCCTGACGCAAATACAGAATTGCGCCGCGCCCTTCGGCAGCGATTTTTTGCAGTGCCCCCTCCAGTTGCGCGCCGCAATCGCAGCGCTGGCTGAACAGTGCATCACCGGTCAGGCATTCGGAATGGACACGCGCCAACACCGGCTCGCCGTCATTGACGGCGCCAAGGGTCAAGGCCAGGTGCTCTTTGCCGGAGGCATGGTCGACAAAGGCATGCAGTTGGAACGTCGCCCAAGGCATGGGCAGTTCGCAGGAGGTGACATACTCCAGCTTGTGATCGGTAGCTGCTGCGGCGGATGGTGCGCCTTGTGGTGTAATGATGCTCATTAGGTAACTTTGATGTAAATAAAAAGCATGGCGTTGCGTCAATATCCTGTCCGCAAACCACACTTTAGCTCTGGCAACAATGAATTCACCCGTCATTTTACGAGTATTCGGGAAGATACGTATGACGCAGCTTTACCGGCATGATCGAAGGCGTGCCATCGTTCTCATTGCGCCGCCAATGTAATCGACTGTTATTTACCATCGCCCACAAATGGTGCAATGGATGCAACGCAATCGCGCAGAATTTCTGTTCAAGCGATTTTGTCGCGCACATCCAGCATGGGCAATGTCGTGGCAATCTTTTTCTCAGCGCTGAACGTATGTAAGATCAATATTTGCAGATTTGTTGTTAGAATTCCATCCATCCAAATTCAAGACGAATAATGCGCGAAGTCCCCGACCTGATTGCTTGCGAAGGATGCGATGCGCTGTATCGCAAGGTGGCGCTGCGTCCACAGGAAATCGCCCATTGCCCGCGCTGCGGCACCGAACTGGATCGCGATTCAGGACGTCAGCGCGAGCGCATCCTGCCGCTCACCGTGGCCAGCCTGATCATGTTCGTCATTGCCAACAGCTTCCCCATCGTCGAGATCGAGCTGCAAGGCTTGAGCAGCCGCACCACACTATTCGGTGCCGTGCTGTCGCTGACCACCGAAGGCATGTCGCTGGTGGCCCTGCTGGTGCTTGCCACCACGATCCTGTTCCCGCTGCTGCAACTGCTGTTCCTGTTCTACTTGCTGGTCTCGCTGGCCGGTCGGCGTCGCCCGCCAGGCTTCCGCTGGCTGGTGCGTGCCATGCAAAGCTTGCGGCCATGGGGGATGGTTGAGGTCTTCCTGCTGGGCGTACTGGTAGCCGTCGTCAAGCTGTCAAACATGGCGACCGTGATCCCGGGCGTGGCCTTGTGGGCGTTCGGCGTGCTGACGGTCCTGCTGACCGCGGTAGTCTCATTCAATCCGCGGCATTTCTGGCAGATGGCGTATGCAGAACAAGCCCGGGAAGGTTCCTGATGATCAACGTCAATTCAGCCAATTCAAGCACAGTCGCAAGTGATGGCGGGGCCAGCGCATCCGGCCTTGAAGGTAACGAAGATCTGCCTGTACATACCGCGGCCAGCCTTGGCATGATGTCCTGCCATCACTGCGGGACGGTGTGGCAGGAAGTGCGTGAAGATGAACACTGCCAACGCTGCGGCACAGCACTCCACAAACGCAAACCCGACAGCATCCGGCGCAGCTGGGCCTTTCTGATTGCCGCCTGCATCATGTACATCCCGGCCAATCTGATGCCGGTCATGATTACCAAGACCTTGCTTGGCGTCCAGGAAGACACCATCATGAGCGGCGTGATCTATTTCTGGGTATCCGGCGCCTGGGAACTGGCGGCGATCATTTTCATCGCCAGCTTCCTGGTACCGCTGTTCAAACTAGCCTCGCTGATCCTGCTGACCTTGACAGCGCAACGACGCAGCCGTTGGCGCCGCCTGGAACGCGCCAAACTGTATCGACTGGTCGAAATCATCGGCCGCTGGTCGATGCTGGACGTATTCGTGGTGTCTCTGCTGGCCGGCCTGGTGCAGATCGAAGGCTTTGCCAAGATCACTGCCGGTTTCGGCGTACTGGCGTTTGCCTCGGTGGTGGTCCTGACGATGCTTGCCGCGCTGAGTTTCGATCCGCGCCTGACCTGGGACAGCGGCGATCAAGAGTTAGATGAAATGAAAGAAAGTACAAGATGAGTGATGAAAACACCGTGCCGCCCCTGCCAGAACCGAAACTGAGCCGCAAACGTGATTGGTTGCCATCGCTGATATGGCTGATTCCGATTGTCGCTGCGGTAGTTGGCCTGACGCTGGTGGTCAAGATACTGGTCGAGCGCGGCCCATCCATCACCATCACGTTCCGCACGGCTGAAGGCTTGGAGGCCGGAAAAACCAAGGTCAAGTACCGCGATGTCGACATCGGCGTGGTACAGACCATCACGCTGAGCAAAGACCGCAAGCATGTGCTGGCCAATGTCCAGCTGTCGAAAGAAGCCGAGAGTTTCACCGCCACCGATACCCGTTTCTGGGTGGTGCGTCCACGCGTGGCCGCGTCCGGCATTTCAGGCCTGGGCACCTTGCTGTCGGGTGCGTACATTGGCGCCGACGCCGGCGTCTCCAAGGACAAGAAAGACGATTTCACCGGTCTCGAGGTACAACCGATCGTTGCGCTCGACTCTCCCGGCAAGCAATTCATGCTGCATGCGACCGACATCGGATCGCTGGATATCGGCTCACCCATCTACTTCCGGCGCATCAAGGTCGGCCAGTTGGCCGCCTACGATCTGGATGAAGATGGCAAAGGCGTCACGATGCGCATTTTCATCGACAAGCCTTACGAAAAATTCATTGGCGTCAACACCCGGTTCTGGCACGCCAGTGGCTTTGACATGCAGATCAACGCCAGCGGCTTCAAATTGCGCACTCAATCGTTGGCCACCGTGGTGTTGGGTGGCATCGCGTTCCAGGCGCCGGAAGACAATCTCGGACCGCTGGCAAAGGAAAACACCACCTTCGCGCTGGCCGAAGATCAAGAAACCGCAATGAAGGAACCGGACGGCCCGTCGGAAACCGTACTGCTTTACTTCAACCAGTCCCTACGCGGACTGACGCCTGGCACCACCATCGATTTCCGTGGCGTGGTGTTGGGTGAAGTCAAATCGATCGGCCTCGAATACGATGCCAAGAAACGTGAATTCCAGATGCCAGTCGCGGTGCAGATTTATCCAGAGCGGCTTGGACGCAAGTATGCTGAGGACGAACGTCATTCAGAGTACACCGCCAAGCAGCGCCTGGAATATATGGTCAGTCGCGGCTTGCGTGCGCAGCTGCGCACCGGCAACCTGTTGACCGGCCAACTGTACATTGCGCTGGACTTCTTCCCGAAAGCGCCGCCGGTCAAGATCGACACCTCATCCCCGGTGATCGTGCTGCCGACCATTCCGAACAGCCTGGATGAAATCCAGTCGCAGATCGCCGAAATCGCCAAGAACCTGAGCAAAGTGCCGTTCGACCAGATCGCCGCTGATCTGCGAACGACGCTGGGCACAATGAACCGTACGTTGCTCAACGCCGAACAACTGACCAAGAGCCTGAACAATGATGTCGCGCCGGAAATTGCTTCGGCCATGAAGGATGTACGCAAGACGCTGGACAACGCCAATCGCACCCTGTCCGACAATTCGCCATTGCAGCAGGATATTCGTCAGACCTTGCAGGAACTGACACGTTCGGCGGCTTCGCTGCGGGTATTGACCGATTATCTGGAACGCCATCCCGAATCGCTGATTCGCGGCAAGCAGGAGGAAAACAAATAATGAGATTGACCATGCCAAGATCGACGCTCTTGTATTCCCTGGGGGCCGCGCTGCTGCTGGCCGGCTGTGCCTCGGCGCCTACCCATTTCTACACATTGGCGACGCCTGCGGGCACAGCGAACACAACGCCAACCGGCACGGCATCGAACGCGCGTACCTTCATCGAAATATCGCCGATCGCCCTGCCGGAACGGCTGGCCCGTCCGCAACTGGTCGTGCGCAGCGCCGGTGCGACATCAGCGATCCGGGTCGACATCCTGGAACAGGAGCGCTGGTCCTCGCCATTCAACAATGAATTGCGCGACGCCTTCGCCAGCGGCCTAGCCAATCGTCTCAACGCCACCGACGTCAGCCGCAACGGCCGGCCAATCGACCAACCGGTATACCGCATCGCCATCGAACTGCGCGAATTCGACGCCGTCCCCGGCCAGCAAGTACAAGCCACCTACGGCTGGACCATCACCCGCTCCGACAACAGCCGCACCACCGCCTGCCAACTCACGCTAACAGAACCGGTAGGCAGCGGCATCGACGCACTGGTGCTAGGCGTGCAACGCACTGTAGCCGGCGCGGTGGATGGGATTGCGGCAAATGTCGAAGGGTTCAAGGCGAATGCGGGGACGGTTTGCAAAAGCTGATGTTTGATGAGTCCGGCTTGAGCTAACGCCACCGCATGCGCTCCGTGGTCCGTTAAATGGGTCAGAGCTGCGCGGGAAGTGTAATTTTCGCAAAAGACCGCGAAAAAAACTCTGACCCCATTTAACTTCTCGGGGCTGGTTTTGACGTTGTTGTTGGTTTTGACGTTGCAGTTGTCGTTGCTTTTGACTTCTCGCATGCTGACGTTGCCAAATGGGACGGGCGACAGTCGGGAATTATGGGACACATGTTTGAGCGCAGCGAGTTTGTGTCCCATCCGACTGGCGCACGTCTCATTTGGGAACCCGCCAACGGCGGGCAACGGCTGTGCGATCGCCTTCTTTTGGTTACTTTTCTTGGCGAAGCAAGAAAAGTAACTAGCTGCCGGGCTACCCCCGGCAAGCTTCCACGGAGTAGAAACCGTTTTAAGTAACGTCAGACGAAAAAGGCTGATGCATCACCGCACTCACTCCGTGGCCCGTTAAAAGGGGTCAGAGTAATTTTCGGCAAAACCCCCGCCGAAAAAAAACTCTGACCCCATTTAACTACTGATCCGAGCTACGCGCTGCCGTAGCTATCTGGCCGCAAAGCGTCCTCAGAGACGCTTCAAAACCGTTCGTAACCCAGCAGATAACGCCACTCACCAACGGCCAAGCCCGCCATCGGCACGCGCCCAATGCGAATCCGCTTGATTGCCACCGCCTGCAAGCCAACCTGATCGCACATATGCACGATCAGGCCCCGCGGCGGTGCCTTCAACGCAAAGCGCAAACGCGTCTCGTTCTGCCAGCTCACCTTGATCGGCGGCAGCGGCTTGCGATTGAAACTCAAGCCGTGATTCAATAATTTCAAGCCATCGTCAACGATATCGCCGGCAACTTCCACGATGTATTCATGTTCGATCTTCGCCGCATCGTCGACCAGCTTGCGCGTGACACGCCAATCCTGGCTGAAGATCAGCAGGCCGCTCGCCATGGTTTCGAGCGGTTCAATCAGCGTCAGATTCGATAAATGGCGCTTCAGGAAACGCAGCTCGGCGCGATCGTCCGCAGCCCGTTTGTCGGCGAGGATCAGGCGTGAAGCGAGTTCTGCCACCGGCAATTGTGAATCGGCAAACAGATCGAGGCCAGCCGGTTTGTGAAACAGGATGGTGACTGGATCCTGGGATTCAAGGCTGGCCTCCGGCGCCAGCTCGATTTTTTGCCGGGCATTGATACGAAATCCCGGCTCTTCCACCACCACGCCGTCGACCTTGACCCACCCGCCCTCGATATATTGTTCGGCTTCGCGGCGCGAACAGGCTTGCTGTTCGGCCAGGTATTTGGCAAGGCGGATGGATTCTGTCATAGGTAAGGTATCGAATGAGGTCAATAATGCGGGCGGCTATTGTAACCGCCGCACGTTTATTTACGATACAACTCGGGACGCGACTTGTTACGCTGTTCGTAGATGGTTTTGGCATCCGCGCGAGCACGCTCCAGCGTGCGCATGGCCGGATCGTCGTCGTGCAAGGTAAAGAAATCGGCGGCTTGGGCGCGCATCACGAACTTGATGGCGGCAGCATCGGACAATTCATAGATCTCTACCATCAAAGTAGTGACTTCATCCAGGTATTCTTCGTAGGTCATATTCAACTCCGGTTGTTTCCCGCGGGGCGTTTCGCACACGGAAACGCAACTCGCCGACTCCGCTCACCTTCATCCACTGCGTTACAGGAAAAGCTCGGCGGGCATATTTTGCATCAAATGCTGCCATGGCGCAGCAGTTGTTACAAGGCCTTTACCGCCGCTGACCGGCCTTCATTGGCGCTTTCAGGGTCTTGAATTTGCGCCACAAACGAACCGTCTCCAATTGGCGATCCTTGTTCATCGCCTCTAGCGAAGCCACCGCCAGGTCGCACTGGGGCGACAATTCGGGCTGCGCCATTGCAATCTGCGCCAACAGCCTGGCCGCCACGCTGGCGTCATTAGACTTGCCCATGGCGTCCTGCAGTCCGCCAAGCGCACCAATGAAGGCGTGCTGCCGTTTAGCCGGCAAATAAGATTCGAAAAATTCCACTGCGTAGCGCAATTTCTTGGCTGCGATCCTTGCTCGATGACGACGTCCAGCACTGCAATGAGAGAGATGGTCACCGCGCTTGAGTAATTTTTCCTGCAAAGCCGACAGTTTTTCGTGGCGAATTTCTGCAGCGGCGCCGCCAGCGCATCCAACTGGGGTGCGCTCAGCCCATCGCGCCAGCGCTGTGCATTGAGCCAAGCGCCGATCTGCAGCAGCAACCGAGAATAAGTCGGCGACTCGATGGCAGCCGCAGCAATATGGCGCTGGCGGGCAGCTTCCTGATACGCCAGCTGACGCAACTGATCGAGCTCCGGGCTATCAGGGCACGCTGCGATCACATCCGACAATGTCGCCATTGCCAGCACTTCCCAGTCGCGTGCCGGACCCAGTGCACCTCCCAGCCAGGCGATTTGCTGCAATATCTCGGAAGGTATCGGCATACGCTTTTTGAACAGGTCCAGCGTGGCGCGCAAACGCCGCAAGCCGACCCGCATCTGGTGCACGTTTTCCGGATCGACACCGTGCGCCACGCCCTCTTCATTGCCTTGCACCTGCGTCAGGCAGCTACCGACCAGTTGCAGGAACCCCTGCTCTAGCGTCAAATCCGGCGCCAGCCAGAGCGCCTGCGCCCGTAACACCGAAGGCGGTTGCGGCGCATGCAGCGCATAGCCACGCTCGGCCTTGCTGACATTGGCGACACGCAATGGCAAATCACGCTGCAACTCCAGCGCAAATTCGAACAAGGCTGCCGGCGCACCGGATTTCAGCTCCAGTTCGATCTCGCTGATGGGCTGGCTGTTTGCATCGCGCCGTACGTCCCCCTGATCCAAGGCGAGCTCCACTTCGGCGCCGCCGGCCAGCCGCAACAACCAGATGGTGCGACGGAACGTCGTAGTGAAAATCGGCTGCAGGCGTTGCGCCAGATTAGGGGGCGATAACAATCCCGCGAGCGGCGATTCGCCGTCGATCAGCGCGCGCAGGGCGTCCAGATCCGGCACCGCGGATGCCACCTGCGACTCCCACTCCGGCCGCTGGTGCAATCCTGTGTCCACGCGTCCGCCGCTCTTGCAGGTCTGGATCCAGCGCGTCCCGACCTTGCGCACCCGCAGCGCAGTGCGGTTCTGTTTCAGATACAGGTCGGGCGTATCGAAATAAATGCTGGTCAATTGTTGCGGACGTGGCTTGCCGCTCGCATACTTCTTGAGCAGAGGGTGGCGTCGAAAACGCGCGACGTCGGCAGGGGCCAGCAACAACTTCAATTCAATTTCCATAATTTTCCATGCCATACAGACAACAAAATTAGCTCGCAAATGCGCTTACAATCTTCGACACCGTCGCCACAGTATACGCAGCCAATTACCGTAAGTCCCGTTAATTTAACGGCATGTAAAATCAATATCATTCAAAATGGCGGACGACAGGCCATCAGCACCGACCAATCAAATCCGCGGATTGACTTCAACTCGGCGTAAGATGAACCCGGCACAAACAACATGACGCTAAAGAAAATGCCCATTCCCTACCTGAGAAAACTGACCGGCAAAGACCGCAGCCAGGAAGCAAACCGCCATCTGGCCATGTTCCTGTGCTTTATCGCCGGCGCCATCAATGCCGGCGGCTTCCTCGCTGTCGGGCAATATACGTCCCACATGTCCGGCATCATTTCCGCGATGGCAGATAATCTGGCGTTAGGGTCCATTGGCCTGATGCTGGCCGGCCTGGCCGCCCTGCTCTCATTCCTGCTGGGCGCAGTGTCGTCCGCCCTACTCATCAATTGGGGACGTCGACAGGAATTGCACGCGGAATATGCGCTGCCATTGATGCTGGAAGCGGCGCTGCTATTGCTGTTCGGTCTGCTGGGAGGCAATCTGGAAGGGCACAAATGGCTGTTCGTGCCGTTGACGGTACTGCTGCTGTGCTACATCATGGGGTTGCAAAACGCCATCATCACAAAAATTTCGAAAGCTGAAATACGCACGACGCACATGACCGGCATGGTCACGGATATCGGCATTGAAATCGGCAAGCTGGTCTATTGGAACAAAGTCAAACCAAGCGACAATCGGCTGCACGTGGTGGCCGATCGCAACAAATTGCGCTTGCTGACCACACTGGTAACGTTATTTTTCTGCGGTGGGCTGTTCGGCGCGATTGGTTTCAAGCAGATCGGCTTCATCGCCACGGCGCCGCTGGCCGCGCTGTTGACATGCCTGGCGATCGTGCCGATCTTCGACGATTTCCTGAGCTTCCGACGCCGGACGTGAAATACGACGCTCCGGCGCGACAAAAACCACGGAAGACGAATTTCGCTGACCTGATGAATCGCTGGCAGCATGCGCAGCAACGCTACCGTCACTTCATCGATGGTAGCGTCGTTGGCTTCTGACAATCTCAAAAGCTGCGGAACACGCCTTAGCCAAGGCTCAACGTATTCGTCAAGTCGCCCAATGGCGGCAGGCCGTTGGCACGGAAAGCCGCGTCACGCGCGACCAACGCATCAAGCTTGCGCAAGCCGTGCAGGCGGGTGATGAAACGCATGATCGAGGTCGTGTCATAGACCGTATGGTCGACGAAGCCCTTTTTGGCGTAAGGCGAAATGATCGTCGCCGGAATCCGCGACCCCGGCCCCCAGCGATCGCCCTTCGGCGGCGCCACATGGTCCCACCAACCGCCGTTTTCATCGTGCGTGACGATCACCACCATGTTTTCCCATTGCGGCCCGCGCTGCAGATGGGCGATCACATTGGCAATGTGGCGGTCGCCCGACTCGACATCGGCATAACCGGCGTGCAAGTTGAGGTTGCCCTGAGGCTTGTAGAACGTGACTGGCGGCAGCCGCCCGGCATCAACATCGGCGAGAAATTTATTGGTAGAAGGATCATCCCCCAGGCCGGCGTCTTTCAGATGGGCCTCGCGCATGGGGGTTCCCGGCGCAAAACTTTTGAAATAGTTGAACGGCTGGTGATGAAACTGAAAATTCGGCACCGCGTCGTCGTTGGCTTTGCCAGCCAGCGCTACTTGCCAGGCGCCGGCATACCAGGCCCAACTGATGCCCTTTTCCGACAAGCGGTCACCGATGGTCGGATAGGTTTGCGGCGGCAGCACCATCGGATCGCTGGCGTCGGCATATGCAGTATCGCCACCCGGCGCCGGCTTGACGAAGCTCGGCTGGTACGGCGGCGCCATGGTGTTGACTGCATAACCGTCCGGCGTGATGGCCCGGTCGCGCTCGAATTTGGGCGGGCCATCCAGCGCCGAAGCCGGGTTATGTTCAGCCAGCTGCAAACGGGCGCCGGTCGGATCGTCGCCCTCTACCTTCGACACGTTATGACGCGCCGGGCTGTTATGCACATCGGGATAGAAAGGCGTCTGGCCGGACACCAGGAAAATATGGTTGAGATAAGAGCCGCCAAACGCCGACATGAAAAAATTGTCGCACAGCGTGTATTGCTCGGCCAGCTTCCACAGGCGCAGCTTGCTGGCGGTTTCGCCGTAGTGCCCCATGGTCAGCGCGCCGGAATCGGCCCAGGCAACGAACTGATCGTTCCTGCCGCCGTTGATCTGCATCTGATTCTGGTAAAACTTGTGCCACAGATCGCGCGTGATGACGCCTTGCGGCAGCGGTTTGCCGTACTGGTCGGACAGTTTGAAAGGCGCGTTCGGCAAACCGGTGATCTGGTCCTCTGCAATCATGTAGCGCTGGCCATCGACCTGCTGCGCCTGCGGCACCATGCCGCCCCAGATTTTCGGGAACTGCGGCAATGCTGTCTTGCCGTCCCGATCCAGTTGCGTGAAACGTGCCTGGGCAACCTGTGCCAATGGCTTTTGCACTCCGGGGAAATTGCCGTATAAATTATTGAAGCTGCGGTTTTCGGCGTAGATCACTACGACATGCTTGACGGCGGCCTGCAGCTTCTTGTCCAGCTGCCGTTCCTGCGACGCGTCGGCAATCTGCTGGCTGGCGTCGCTGGCGCAATCGGACAAGGCCAGTGTGGCGCCCACTGCAACGACGCTGCCGAGGAAACGGCGACGGGTGAAACCTGCGGCTTCGTCTTCACTAGGTGATTCCGGTTTTTTATTGTCAGTCATAGATGCTGTGCATGATGTTTGATTTCTACGGAAGGCATTGTGGCCCAGGCAAAAGCCATTGTCGACATGCCGGACTCGTCGTCAGGCCGGCAGCGGCGTTCTCAGCGTGACGAATTCTTCTGCCGACGTTGGGTGGATACCGATGGTCTCGTCGAACACGCGCTTGGTGGCGCCCGCACGCAGGGCCACGGCGATGCCCTGGATAATCTCGCCGGCGTCCGGCCCCACCATGTGGCAACCCAGCACCTTGTCGCTGACAGCATCAACCACCAGCTTCATGAAGGTCTTTTCGTGGAAATCGCCCAGGCTCAGCTTCATCGGCCGGAAACGGGTTTCAAATATTTTCAACTGATGGCCGGCGCTGCGCGCCTGCTCTTCGCTCAAACCAACCGTGCCGATATTCGGCAAGCTGAATACCGCAGTCGGAATCAGTTGATAATCGACCGAATGATATTCGTCAGGCCGAAACAAGCGCCGCGCCACTGCCATGCCTTCCGCCAGCGCCACCGGCGTCAACTGCACGCGGCCGATGACGTCGCCCAGCGCCAGGATTGATGGCTCCGAGCTGCGATACTCCTGGTCGACCTTGACAAAACCTTTGTCGGTCAGCGCCACATTGACATTTTCCAGGCCGAGATCATCCAGCATCGGCCGCCGGCCAGTAGCATAGAACACACAATCGGTCTCTAACACGCGGCCATCCTGCAAGGTCGCGGTCAGACTGCCGTCTAAGCGCTTGTCGATACGGGCGATATCGGCCTTGAATTGCAGGTCGACGCCCTTCTTGGTGAATTCATCCTTCAGGTGCTCGCGCACGCCCTGATCGAAGCCCCGCAGGAACAGATCACCACGATACAGCAGGCTGGTCCGGGCGCCAAGGCCATGGAAGATCGAAGCAAATTCAACCGCAATATAGCCGCCGCCGATCACCAGCACACGGCGCGGCATTTCCTTCAGGAAGAAAGCTTCGTTGGACGTGGTCGCATATTCGCGGCCCGGAATATCCGGCACCTGTGGCCAGCCGCCGGTAGCGATCAGGATGTTGGCGGCGCTGATGCGCTGTCCGTTGATCTCGACCGTGTGCGGATCGAGCAATCTGGCATGCCCTTCGTACAGCGCGACGCCGCTGTTTTCCAGCAGGCCGCGATAGACATTGTTAAGGCGATGGATTTCGCGATTCTTGTTGGCGATCAGCGTCGGCCAGTCGAACTGCGGCTTGCCGCTGGTCCAGCCAAAGCTCGACGCGACAGCGTAATCCTCGCTGTAGTGGGCGCCATAGACCAGGAATTTCTTCGGCACGCAGCCAACGTTGACGCAGGTGCCGCCCAGATAGCGGCTTTCCGCCACCGCCACACGGGCGCCGAACCCAGCCGAAAAGCGCGCGGCGCGCACGCCGCCGGAGCCGGCCCCAATTACAAACAGATCGACATCGAAAGACATTGGCACACTCCACGGTCTTGGTGAACAATGGCCAAATCTTACGCTATTTGCCCTGTACGCGATGGTCGGGCACTGCCTTGCCCTGGTCTATACCGGGCGGCGATTGAAATCCTAATGCGACTGTTCGTAAGTAAAACTCGAGGACTTCAGCGCCGTAATCACAATGTGTTTGGCGCCGTGCATTTCAATGTCCTTGTTTTCGTTCAAGAAGATATCGCCCTTGAAGTTTTCAGCGGTGATCCACAACAGGCCACTCAGGCATTTGATTCGCTCTCCTTCCTTCAGGGATCTCTGGATCGAGATGGTCTGGTCTTCGGCAAGATAAATCGGACCGAACGCTTGCTGCCTGGTCTGCAGTTGGTGAATGTTTTCGGATTTCATCGCAATCGCCTTGTCTGTTGGACATCGTCGGAGTGAAACCGCATTGCGCGGCGTCATGATGCCGTGTTGCAATTCATTATTATTTATTCCAACAGCGCACACAATCCAATGAATCAGAACAACACTTGTGCTGTAGCAGCACAAATCAACATCGCCAAACAGTTTTATCGATAGCGATTTTCTGCCTGAGACAGGCAGCGATTGAAAGTTCAGGCCGCGCTTGCGTCGGCCTCCGGCAATTGCCCGCAACGGTGCCTGCAAACCGATCATGCAGACGCCGAATCACGTTATGTAATCAAGCGGTTAATCACACATTTAATCAAGCAACTCTGCATTCCATGCATGCACTGTTTGTTGCTGCTCGCCCAAGCCATCGATGCCGAGCCGCACCACATCGCCGTGCTTGAGGAAGACCTGCGGGTTCTGCCCCATGCCGACTCCTGGCGGCGTGCCGGTGGAAATGATATCGCCAGGATACAGCGTGGCGAACTGGCTAATGTAATGCACCAGGAACGCGACATCGAAAATCATGGTCTTGGTGTTACCGTTCTGGAAACGCTTGCCGTTCACTTCCAGCCACAACGACAGATTCTGCGGATCGGCGACTTCATCGGCGGTGACCAGCCATGGACCGACCGGACCGAAGGTGTCGCAGCCTTTGCCCTTGTCCCAGGTGCCGCTGCGCTCGATTTGATACTCGCGCTCAGAAACATCGTTGATCACGCAATAGCCGGCGACATGCCGCAATGCCTGGTCGAGCTCGACATAGCGCGCTTTGCTGCCGATGACCACCCCCAGCTCAACTTCCCAATCGGTCTTGACCGAGTTCTTCGGCATCACGATCGGGTCATTAGGCCCGCCCAAGCAGCTATTCCACTTGTTGAACAATATCGGTTCCGACGGCACCGGCAGGCCGGATTCGGCGGCATGGTCGCTATAGTTCAGCCCGACGCACATGAATTTGCCCACACCGGTAAACGGTGTGCCGATGCGGCCGGGAGTGGCAATCTCAGGCAAGCTGGTTGGATCGATCTCACGCAGCCGGGCCAGGCCGGCGGGAGCCAAATGCTGCGGGGTGATGTCATTGACGACGCCAGACAGATCACGCACCTTGCCTGCGGCGTCAAGAATCGCCGGTATTTCCTGGCCCTTGGGGCCGACACGTAACAGCTTCATCTATAGCTTCCTTTATATAACGAGCGACAGCCATTTTGGCTACCCGTGTGACAACAGGATGTGAAAATTGATTCAAACATTCTGCATTCTGCGCCAAAAACTCAATTCAATATCCATTCCCGGTCAATCCGACAAAAATCGATAAATAGTTATCTACGTCAACGGTTTTTACCTCAAAATATCACCATCGATCCAATTCAACCGACCTGTCACTTACCTGGAGCCTACTATGCCGAATGTCAATTTACTGCTGGGATTTGCACTGGTCGCGCTGGGCATGGTGCTCACGCCTGGCCCAACATGATTTACTTGATTTCACGTTCGATCTACCAAGGCCCGAAAGCCGGATTTGTGTCACTGGCCGGCGTCGCTACCGGATTTCTTTTCTATATGCTGTGCGCGGCCTTGGGTATCACCGCCCTGTTGTTTGCCGTGCCGTTCGCCTACGATCTGCTGCGTTTCGGCGGCGCCGCCTACCTGCTGTATCTGGCCTGGCAGGCGGTAAAACCCGGAGGCCGCTCGCCGTTTGCGGTGCGCGACCTGCCCGCCGACAGCAATCGCAAGCTGTTCTTGATGGGCCTGTTCACCAACCTGCTTAATCCCAAGGTGGCGTTGCTCTACCTTGCGCTGCTGCCGCAGTTCATCGATCCGAACGGCGCCAGCGTCCTGGTGCAATCGGTGGTATTGGGCGCGATCCAGATCGGCATCAGCGTTGCCGTCAATTCCATGGTCACGCTGGCCGCAGGCTCGATTGCCGGGATGCTGGCAAGCCGGCCGAGCTGGTTGCTGGTGCAGCGCTGGCTGATGGGTACCGTGCTCGCTGGTCTGGCCGTAAAAATCGCGCTGCAGGCAAGGAAATAATCTCCCGCAAGCGTGCATGACCGGCGCATGCGGCAGCAGGACAATCCATCGCGACGCCCTTCACCCGCGAGTCGATTTATTGGCTAACATGCACGTTTCCACGCAACCCGGAGCCGCCTGAATGCTGCATTTGCCGTTTGCCCTGATTTCCACTGTCGTCCTGCTGCTGCACATCGCCGGCGTCTTTGCCGCCGCGCATGCACTGATGCATACGCGCACCCCGCAAGGCGCCGTGGCTTGGGTATTCGGGCTAGTGCTACTGCCCTATTTCACGCTGCTGCCTTACCTGTTCCTCGGCAGCAAACGCTTTTCCGGGTACGTCGAGATGCACCATTCGCGCCTGGCGCGCCTGCGCAAGCTGGACGATCCTGAGCAACTGGCGCTGGCTGCGCGCCATCCTGCCGATCCCGGCGCACAGCGTTTCAAAGCCATCAGCGCCATGCTGGGCGTTCCCTTTCTCAGCGGCCACCACCTGCGCCTATTGGTGAACGGCGCGGCCGCCTTCGACGCGATCTTCGCAGCCATCGCCAGTGCTGAACATTACGTATTGGTGCAATTCTTCATCATTCACGATGACGAACTTGGTCGGCGTCTGCAATCGGCGTTACTGGAGCGCGCCGCCGCTGGCGTACGCGTCTACGTGCTCTACGACGGGTCGGCAGCCATGATCTGCCGAACAGCTACAGCGATATCCTGCGTGCGGGCGGCGTGCAGGTGCATCCGTTTGCGACACGGCGCTGGCGCAACCGCTTCCAGCTGAACTTTCGCAATCACCGCAAGATCGTCGTGGTGGACGGTTGGCGCGGCTTTGTCGGCGGCTTGAATGTGGGCGACGAATATCTGGGACGCAAACCGCCGCTGGCGCCTTGGCGCGATACCCATATGGAATTGCAAGGGCCGGCAGTGGCCGATCTGCAACTGGCTTTTGATGAAAACTGGCACTGGATCACCGGCGACCTGCTCAGCTTGCTGTCGCCGCACGCCAGTAATAAAGGCGGAAATGCAACCAGCCTGATCGCCGCCACTGGGCCGGCCGATGCTCAGGAGACCTGCTCGCTGTTTTTCGTTGAAGCAATACACGCCGCCCAGCGGCGCCTGTGGCTGACGTCGCCTTACCTGGTTCCCGATTCGGCAGTGATGGCGGCCTTGCAGCTGGCGGTATTTCGCGGCGTTGATGTGCGCATCCTGATTCCGTCGCGCCCCGATCACCGCACGGTCTACATGGCCTCGACACTGTATGCCCACGAATCGGTGCGCGCCGGCATCCGCGTGTTCCGTTATCTGCCCGGCTTCACCCACCAAAAAGTGATGCTGATCGACGACGACACCACTGCTGTCGGCAGCATGAACCTCGATAACCGTTCGCTGCGTCTCAACTTTGAAATCAGTTCGTTGAACATTGATCCTGCCTTCGCCGCCGAGGTCGAGGCGATGCTACTGGCCGATTTTGAGCAAGCCCATGAAATCGATAGCGGCGAATACGCCAATTCCATTATTTGTACCGTGTGGCGATACATGTCGCCAGGCTGATGAGTCCGGTGCTATAAATAGCGGCACGGCAGCGACTAAAGATTTGCTTTATTGCCATGTAAAAATGCAATGGCGAGTGCATTTTTTATTACTGTGTTTTTATACAGTGATGTTATGCTGTCGCCGTATCGAATCTCTTACATCATTGACTTCATGGTTTCGCACATCCGTCGTATCGCACATCTGGATATGGACGCTTTCTACGCCTCGGTCGAGCTGCTGCGCTACCCAGACTTGCGCGGCCAGGCCGTAGTCATAGGAGGCGGCTCCAGGCACACCCCGGAAGTCGGCGAAGATGGGCAGCGGCGCTACGCCAAGCTGCGCGATTATGTCGGCCGCGGCGTCGTCACCACCTCCACTTATGAAGCACGGGCATTGGGCGTGTTTTCCGCGATGGGCATGATGAAAGCCGCCAAACTGGCGCCCGATGCCGTGCTGCTGCCGACCGATTTCGAATCCTATCGCCACTATTCGCGGCTGTTCAAGGCTGCCGTAGCCAGCATTGCGCCGTTGATCGAGGATCGCGGCATCGATGAAATCTATATCGACCTGACCGAATTCAACGACGATGTACGCGTGCTGGCGCAGCGTATCAAGGACGCTGTGCGTAACGCCACCGGCTTGTCCTGCTCCATCGGCATCGCGCCCAACAAGTTGCTGGCCAAGATTTGCTCAGAACTGGAAAAGCCAAACGGCCTGACTGTGATCACGGAGGCCGACGTTGCGCCGCGCATCTGGCCGCTACGCGCCAGCAAGGTCAACGGCATCGGGCCCAAGGCTGCGGAAAAACTGGCGGCGCTGGGCATCCAGACTATCGGCGACGTGGCGGCTGCCGATCCGGCGCTGTTGCAGGACAATTTCGGCCGCACCTACAGCGAGTGGCTGATGCGCGCCTCGCACGGCCTCGATGAACGGCCGGTTGTCACCAGCTCCGAAACCAAATCGATCAGCCGCGAAACCACCTTTGAACGCGATCTGCACGCCAAGCTGGACCGCGGCGTCTTGACGCCGATTTTCACGGACTTGTGCGTGCGCCTGGCCGGCGATCTGCAGCGAAAAGGCTATGTCGCACGGACTATCGGCATCAAGCTGCGTTTTGCCGATTTTCGCATCGCCACGCGCGACCTGACCTTGCCCGAAGCAACCGACGATGCTGCCGCCATCCGCCAAGCAGCGGGCGAGTGCCTGCGCCGCATCACGCTGGACCGGCGCCTGAGATTGCTAGGAGTACGCGCCAGCGCACTGTCGCGGAAAGAGGATGTCGCCAATAACCCGTCCGTGATGCAAGGCGAACTATTCAGCGAACGATAAACCAGGCTGCGCCCGCCCTCACTTCTTGGCAACCACTTCAATGCAATACAAGCCCCATGGACACAGCGCAAAACGCTGGTTGAGCGGCTTTTGCGCTTGTTCCGCAATGCGGTCGGCGTCGTAAATGGCGAAGATCGGACCGAAACCGCCGATGGCCAGCGGTTTGCCGTCGATGTGGGTAGCCAGGATGTAACCGTATTGCCGTAGCTGGGAAAAGGACAATTGCGGCATGTAGCCATCGACCGAGTGGAACACGATCTGCGTTTCCGCAGCCTTGTTCGCACCCAGCATATCGAGCACCTCAGCCAGACGTGGTCCGCGCAACTGATGCGGCTTGCTGTCGTATTCCAGGGTCGGACTGATGGTGACCTGCGGCAGTTTCTCCAGCGCTGCCAGGTCAAAGGTAAACGCGCGCTCGAACTGCACATTCTGCTTGTGCATCATCTGGTCGATCACGGGATCGGTCGGGCCGCGATTACTACGTTCAATTGCACCGGCAATCGTTAGTACGACGGCGCCGCTTGAATGGGTAGTCGATTTGACTGGCGCGGCATAGGCTGACGTGCCCAAGGCTGCGAAGATCGAGGTTGCTGCGGTCGACAGGAATTGGCGTTTTTTCAATCGTGACTCCTTGAAAGGTTTTATGTCCGCTGGCTGCGTGTTTAAGGCATGATTGCGTTGTCGCAATTGTATTTGTCAACGGAATATCTGTCGCGACGTTTATAGCTTAGGCCGCTGCAACTGCGGATAGTGAAACCCAATCACCGGAAGGAATGAATATGAAAAAGCTATTAGGCATTGCCGCTGTTCTCCTCGCATTCACACCATTCGCCCAAGCCCAGAATATGGATAATCCGCTGGCAGGACATCCCGACGCCCGCAACGATCGCACGCCACAAAGCTATGAAGGCAGGACTGTCGAGCATAAGAAGCATGATCGTCATCATGAAAAGGCAAAGAAACACCACCACGTCGAAGAAAAAAAGTAATTTGATGCAGCAAGACCGGCTCGCCGCATTCCGCATCGGCGAGCCGGCCTTGACGTTTTCTCCATCCCCTGCGATCTACTGCCGTACTTGAGCCGGTGGCCGCACCAGATATCCCAATCCCGCAGCAATCAATAGCAGTATCGTCGCAGTCAGCATCGCAATCTTGACGCCATCGGTCATGTTGCCGCCAAAGCTGTCGCTGACCAGCGCACCGAATACCGCCACTCCCACCGCTCCACCAACCTGCCGCGCCGTATTGAGCACAGCCGATGCCGTGCCCGCCCGGTTCTTCTCGACGCTGGACAATATCGATGTCGTCATCGCCGGCACTGCCAGGCCCATGCCTGCCGGAATCAGCACGAAACCCGGCAGCATCTGCAGGAAACTGGCGTGCTCGGCGACGCCGATGCTGCCCAGCAAACCGTAGCCAAGGGCGCCGATTGCACCACCCAGCATCATTGGCAGGCGAATACCGGCGTGGCCGATCAGCCAGCCGCTGACCAGATTGGAAAAAATGAAGGTCGCCGTCAGCGGCAGGAATGCCAGGCCGGCTTGCAGCGAGCTGTAGCCCAGCAACTTCTGCAGATAAAAACTGATGACAAAGATCACGCCATAGTAGGAAAAATTGACCAGCACACCAAATAACACCGCTGCCGAAAAACTGGTCTGCCGAAAAAATTGCAGCGGCAACATCGGATGTGCAGCTTTTTTCTCAACCAGGATAAAGGCCGCACCCGCAATTAGCGCCACAGCGAAACCTGCGAGCACCAGCGGATGCAGCAATCCAAGCGGATGTAATTCAATGACGGCGCCGACCAGGCCCGTCAGCGCCAGGATCGCGAGTATCTGGCCGAGCCAATCGAACGAGGCCGTATGCTGTTTGGCGGCAATCGTCGGCACCACACGCAAGGTCAGTAAAAATCCCAGCACGCAAATCGGAATATTGACCCAGAAGATGCTACGCCAGCCGCCTGTCGCCAACAGCAAGCCACCGAGCACCGGACCGGCGGCAATCGACACGCCACCGGCGGCTGTCCATAGGCCGATCGCCTTAGCCAACAATTTCTTGTCGTGCGCACAGGCGCGATTCAGAATCGCCAGCGAACTCGGCACCAGCAATGCCGCGCCAATACCCTGCAAGGCGCGGGCGGCATTCAGGAAACCGACATTCGGCGCCAGTCCGCAAGCCATCGAGGTCAATGCAAAAAGCAGGAAGCCGGCCAGAAACAGTTTCTTGGAACCGAACTTGTCGCCCAACGCGCCGGCCGACAACAGGAATACAGCAAAACCCAAGGTGTAAGCATCAACCACCCATTGCAACGCCGCGACCGGCGCATGCAGATCGCTGCCGATTTTTGGCAAGGCGACGTTGACGATGGTGATGTCGAGCTGGACGATAATGAAGGCAAAGCTGCTGGCAGCAATGGTCCAGCCTGCCGCCGGAATTGCTGTCTTAACAACTGCGTTGGCACCGTCGATTGCAGGTGCCGATTGAGGGGTTGTCATTGCTGCGACTCCAAAGTAATCAAGCCTTGATTCTGTGCCAGTTGCGCGCACTTGTCACACAACAACAGTACGGTTACCATCAAACTATGAACGATGAACCAGACCTCAGCCGGCTAGCCCGCACCATCGGCGATCCGACCCGTATCCAGATGTTGGCGCTGCTGATGGAAGGACGTGCACTGACCGCCAAAGAGCTGGCCTACGGCACCGATATCAAGCCTGCAACCGCAACCACCCACCTGCGCCAGCTGCTGGAAGACAAACTGCTCGACATGACCACGCAGGGCCGGCACAAATATTTCCGCCTGGCCTCGCCGGAAGTGGCGCGACTGATCGAATCGCTGATGGTGTTTGCGCCGAAGCGCAAGCATGTCGGGCCTGCTACCGGCGGCAGTGCCATCTGCACCGCCCGCTTCTGCTACGACCATCTGGCCGGCAAGCTCGGCACGCAACTGACCGATGTGCTGGTCAAGCGCGGCTTGCTGGAAACCGAGGACGGCACCTTCTTGCTGACAGAGCAAGGCGAAACCTGGTTCGGCGAATTCGGCATCGATACCAAAGCCCTGCAGAAGAGCCGACGCCAGTTTGCCTATCCTTGCCTGGACTGGAGCGAACGCCGCGATCACCTGGCCGGCGCATTGGGTGCAACGCTGGCGAAACGCATGATCGAATTGGGGTGGCTGACCCGCAACAAGCATTCTCGCGCGGTCTCGATCACGGCGGACGGCCGCAGCGCATTGGCCGAACAGTTCGGGATCGCCTTGCACCACGAGTAGACGGACAAGCATCCGCCTCTGCTACTGAAGGAAAAACACATGCATCAAGGTGCACTCTACGCATTGCTGGCCGCGGCGCTGTTTGGCGCCAGCACACCGTTTTCCAAGATGCTGGTCGGCCATGTGTCACCGGTGACGCTGGCGGGACTGCTGTATCTTGGCAGCGGCGTCGGCTTGTCGATCTGGTACGTTGTCCGCCGCGCCCTACGGCGCAATGAACAGGACGGCGACGGCTTGCGCCGCAAGGATTTGCCGTGGCTTGCAGCGGTCATTCTGAGCGGCGGCATTGGCGGTCCGATCCTGCTGATGCTGGGTCTGTCGTCGACCCCGGCTTCCAGCGCGTCCTTATTGCTCAACATGGAAGGCGTCCTGACTGCCGCCCTTGCCTGGTTTGTATTCAAGGAAAATTTCGATCGCCGGATCGTCCTCGGCATGCTGGTCATCGTGCTGGCAGGCGTGCTGTTGTCGTGGCAGCAAGTGCCGGAATTCGGCGTGCCATGGGGGCCGCTGGCGATCCTGGCGGCCTGTCTTTGCTGGGCCATCGACAATAATCTAACGCGCCGCATTTCCGCCAGCGACGCAGTGCAGATCGCCGCCATCAAAGGCTTGGCAGCGGCGGCGGTCAACCTGACGTTGGCGTTTTCGCTCGGAGCGCAATGGCCGCCGCCGCCAGCATCGGCGCCGCAGCGTTGATCGGCTTTGCCGGCTATGGCGTCAGCCTGGTGCTGTTCGTGCTGGCGTTGCGCCACCTTGGCAGCGCCAGAACCGGCGCGTATTTTTCAGCGGCGCCATTCATCGGTGCGGCGATATCCTTGCTGGTGCTGCACGACTCGGTTGGCGGCCTGTTCTGGCTGGCCGCAGGATTAATGGCAGTTGGAATCTGGCTGCATCTGACGGAAAGTCACCATCACCCGCATACGCATGAAGAAACAGAGCATGCCCACAGCCATCGCCATGATCTGCACCACCAGCACCAGCACGATTTCGACTGGGATGGCCGCGAACCGCATAGCCACTCGCACCGACACCTGCCGATCAGCCATAGCCATGCGCATTATCCCGACATCCATCATCGGCATCAGCACTGATGGATAGTCAGCGTCGTTTCACGCCCCACAAATAAAAATGGACCGGGTCATCGACCCGATCCGTTCGTCTATTCAACCTGCACAATGCGCCACAAAATTCAGCGACCCCAGATTTGTCAGTCGCTGATTGCCTGGCGTGCAGTTAACACGCGACGCGCAAACACCCAAGCCACGGCCGCAAATACAATCAAGCCCAGCCACTGCGCAGTATTTTCAAAGGACGCGCCAACCAACGCCAGCGGCGAATCATTGCCAGTGAAGCCGATGATGGCCGCCAGCAGCACGCCAACCAAGCTTTCGCCGACGATCAGGCCCGACGCCAGCAAGACGCCGCGCCGGTTCGACGATTCGGCGTATTGTTCATACGGCTGACCAGCCTTCTGCGCACGTTTTTTCAGGATGCGTTCTATGACCCAGGCCAGCAAAGTGCCCAGCACCAGTGTCGAAGCCACCGTTGGCGGCAGGTAGATGCCGATCCCGACCGCCAGCACCGGCAAGCGCGCAACACCGCCGCGACGACGCAGGATTTCATCGACCACCACCAACGCGACGCCCAGACCCAGGCCGATCAGGATCATGTCCCAATTCAGCTGGTGGGTAAAAATTCCGGTGGCGATTGCCGTCATCAGCGTCGCTTGCGGCGCCGACAATGCATGCGCCACATCCATGTCGGCACGCGGCATGGCGCCGGCAAAACCGTAGGCGTTGTAGAGCAATTCCAGCACCGGCGGGATGACAACTGCGCCAACCACGCAACCGATCAGCAGCGCCACCTGTTGCCGCCAAGGCGTGGCGCCGACCAGCCAGCCGGTTTTCAGATCCTGCAGGTTGTCGTTGGAGATGGTCGCCACCGCGATCACCGCCGAAGTCGTGAAGATCGCCAAGGCAATGCCGAGCTTGTTCCCACTCTCGGTTGCCAACAGGCCGTCGCCGCTGCCTACCAGCAGGATCAGCAACGACACCAGCACCACAGCGACGATACCGACGCCGGAAATCGGGCTGGCCGACGAACCGATCAGGCCAGCCATGTAACCGCAGGCGGCAGCAATCAAGAAACCGAAGATGACCGCAAACAGCACGCTGTAGGCAACCAGGCCCCAGACCATGCCGGCCGACAATGGCGCCGCGCTCAGGAAGCTGGCAAAGGTGCCAACCAGGATCGCTACCAGCACCAGCGTAATGGCGATGATCCAGCCTGGCGACATGTCGCGCTCAGTGCGCGGGATGTCGATGCGGCCTTTGCCGCCGCTCAGGGCGCGGAACGAAGTCTTGATGCCTTCCAGCATTGGCTTGATCAGCGTGATCAAGGTCCATACTGCAGCCACGCCGATGGTGCCGGCGCCGATGAAGCGCACGTCCTTGCTCCACAGGCCGGTTGCATACTTGGCCAAGGTCACGCCGTCCGGCATGCTGTGCATCGAAGTCAGCACCGGTACCGCCACACCCCAGGCGATCAGCAAGCCGATCAACATGGCAATGCCGGCCACGATACCGATCAGGTAACCGGCACCCAGCAAGGCCAGCGAAAAGCCAGCCGATATGCGAACCACTGCCGAGCCGGCGGCAAACCACAGGTTGATACCTTCGCTCAGCACGCGGAAACCGGATGCCGCCAGCGTCACCACGGCTGCGGTGATACCGCCGGCCATGATGTCGACGATGCGGTTTCAGCTTTGCCTTGTTTACCGGTAGCTGCATCGATTTCCGGTTCGGCGCTGCCGACGCGCAGGATTTCCGCCGCCGCCACGCCTTCCGGATACGGCAGGTCGCTCTGCACCACCATCGCATGACGCAACGGGATCGTAAACATCACGCCCAGCATGCCGCCGGCGGCGCAGATCGCCAATGTTTGCCAATACGGGAAGCCTTGCCAGTAGCCGATCATGACCAGGCCCGGCAGGATGAAGATAATTGAAGACAAGGTGCCGGCCGCCGAAGCCTGGGTCTGCACCATATTGTTTTCCAGGATATTGGCGCTCTTGAACATGCGCAGCACTGCCATCGAAATCACTGCGGCTGGAATCGCCGAAGAAAAAGTGAGGCCGACTTTCAAGCCGAGATAAACATTGGACGCTGTAAAAACGACGGTAATCAAGGCACCAAGAATGATGCCCCGTATCGTCAGCTCTGGCAGCGATACGGAATCGGGAATACGCCCGGTTGGCGACAACGAAACAGACATCGAAACTCCATCACGAAAATTGCAATCGGCCAATTATCCCTGAAACAGTTGCCCCTCATCTAAAAATTTGACTTCGGATTACAATTCCCCGGCGCGACCATTTCCCGTGTATGTCGGCACATGATTCGAAAAGTTATCAAACCGGCTATACTGCAGCAGAAAAATTCCTTCAATAGGCAAATTCCCAAGTTGGAAAGGTAAAAACGTCATGACAAGCCTCAACATCAATGGCAAGCAACACGAAATCGATTTACCGGAAGACACCCCGCTACTGTGGACGCTGCGCGACCACGTCGGCCTGACCGGCACCAAGTTCGGTTGCGGCATGGCCCTCTGCGGCGCCTGCACCGTGCATCTGGACGGCGAGCCGATTCGCTCCTGCATCACGCCGATCAGCGCTGCCGCCGGCAAGAAAGTCACCACCATCGAAGCCATGGCGGATGACAGCATCGGCCACGCCGTGCAGCAAGCCTGGGTAGCGCTGGGCGTGCCGCAATGCGGTTACTGCCAGGCCGGCCAGATCATGTCCGCCACCGCCCTGCTGAAAACCACCGCCAAGCCGACCGACAAGGAAATCGACGACGCCATGAGCGGCAATATCTGCCGCTGCGGCACCTACACCCGCATCCGCGCCGCCATCAAGCAGGTTGCCGCCGCCAAGGGAGTCGTCAAATGAGCGCCGCTTTCGATCTCAATAAAGTTAGCGCTACCAGCAGCACCGGCGAGCCGTCATCAATCAGCCGCCGTAGCTGGCTCAAGGGCGTCGGCGCATTTACCGGCCTGGCCCTGACAGTCGGGGTGAATGGTCTTGTCATGGCCGCTGATGCAGCGCCGCAAAAAAATACGGCGGTGCAGGCATGCCTGGCGGCACCGTCAACGATCCGTTGATCTTCGTCTCGATCGGCGCCGACGGCATCGTCACCATCGTGGCCCATCGCTCGGAAATGGGCCAAGGCATCCGCACCAGCTTGCCGCTGGTGGTAGCCGACGAACTCGACGCCGACTGGAATCAGGTCCGCGTGGTGCAAGCCAATGCCGACGAAAGCCGCTACGGCAACCAGAATACTGACGGTTCGCGCAGCATGCGCCACTTCTTCACGCCGATGCGCCAGGTCGGCGCCACTGCCCGCCTGATGCTGGAAACCGCCGCAGCAGCGCGCTGGCATGTGCCGTTATCCGAAGTCAGCAGCAAGAACCACGAGATATTGCATGCCAAGAGCGGCCGCAAGCTGGGCTACGGCGAGCTGGCGGTAGAAGCCGCCAAGTTGCCGATACCGCCAGCCGCACAAGTGCAACTGAAAGATCCGGCGCAGTTCCGTTACATCGGCAAGGATGCTTTTGGCAGCGTCGATTTCCAGGATATCGTCACCGGCAATACCCATTACGGCATCGACACCCGCCTGGAAGGCATGCTGTATGCGGTGATCGCCCGGCCGCCGGTATTTGGCGGCAAGGTCGCCAGCTTCGACCCCGCCGACGCATTGAAGGTACCCGGCGTGGTCAAGGTAATCGAACTCAAGGGCAGCCCGCCGCCGGCACTGTTCAATCCGCTCGGCGGCATCGCCGTGATCGCCAGCAATACCTGGGCCGCAATCAAGGGCCGCGAAGCGCTGAAGATCACTTGGGACAATGGTCCGAATGGCGGCTACGACTCCACCGCATTCAAGACCACGCTGCAGGAAGCCGCCCGCAAACCAGCCAAGGTAGTGCGCAACAACGGCGATACGATGGCGGCGCTGGCGCAAACCGGCAAGCGCATCGAAGCCGAGTACTACATCCCGCATCTGGCGCACGCCACGATGGAACCGCCTGCTGCCACCGCGCGCACTGCCAACGGCAAATGCGAAGTCTGGGCCTGCGTCCAGGATCCGCAAGCCACGCGTAACACGGTGGCGACCCGCCTCGGCTGGAAAACCGACGACGTGAAGGTTAACGTTACTTTGCTGGGCGGCGGTTTCGGCCGCAAATCCAAACCTGACTTCGCGGCAGAAGCGGCGTTGCTGTCACAGGCGATGAACGGCGCTCCAGTCAAGGTCACCTGGACCCGCGAAGACGATTTGCGCCACGATTACTTTCATACCGTGTCGCTGGAACATCTGGAAAGCACGCTGGACGCCAAAGGCAAGCCGCTGGCCTGGCTGCACCGCAGCGCGGCGCCGACCATCGCCTCGACGTTTGTTGCCGGCGCCAAGGGCGAGCAGCCCGGCGAGCTGGGCATGGGTGCGATCAATATTCCGTTCGTGATCCCGAACATCCGCATCGAAGCGCCGGAAGTCGAAGCGCACACGCGGATCGGCTGGTTCCGCTCGGTCTACAACATTCCACACGCATTTGCGGTGCAATCGTTTGTGGCCGAACTGGCCGCCGCCGCCAAGCGTGACCATCGTGAATTCCTGCTGGAACTGATCGGCCCGGCGCGCCAGATCAATCCGCAGGACATGTCGGATACCACCAATTACGGTGAGTCGCCGACCTTGTATCCGCTCGATACCGGTCGCATGCGCGGCGTGATCGAACTGGCCACCAAGGAAGCCGGCTGGGGCCGCAAGGTTCCCAAGGGCCATGGTTTGGCCTGGCGGTCGCCTACAGCTTCATGTCTTATGTAGCGACGGTGATTGAGGTGGCGGTCAGCGACGACGGCGAGATCAGTATTCCGCGCGTCGATATGGCGATCGATTGCGGCCCACAGATCACGCCGGACCGGATCCGTTCACAAGTCGAAGGCGCGTGCATCATGGGCCTGAGCCTGGCGACCACCGGTGAAATCACCTTCAAGAACGGTAGCGTGGAACAAGGCAACTTCCATGAATACGAAGTATTGCGTGCTTTCAGTGCACCGCGCGACCTGCGCGTGCATATGGTGCCGCACAAGTACGACATGCCGCTCGGTGGCGTTGGCGAACCAGGCACGCCGCCTATCGCGCCGGCCTTGTGCAACGCCATATTCGCGGCAACCGGCAAGCGCATCCGCAACCTGCCGATCCGGGATCAGCTAAGCAAGAAGAGCTGACCCCGGCTACAACGGATAACGGCCATGCGACTTCCCGTGCATGGCCGTTATTGTTTAATCGTATCTGACCTTGTATTCGGCCTTATTGATATATCTTTACCAGCCCCTCGTGCAATGCTGGGAATAGGCTGCGGTTGAAATTATTCCAGCGCAGTTCAAGAATCGTGTCTTCCTTGTCGATTTCAGTCTTCAGGACATCGTGGATCACTTCGCCGGAATCGATGCCGTTGTCCACATAATGGAAAGATGCGCCGGTCATGTACAGCGGTTTCACAGGAACGGTTTCCATGGTTTGCCAGTTGACCACTTTCTGGCCGCGCGCGCCATACAGCGCATCCAGCGTGGCGTAGGCGCCGCGCCGTTCATAGGGTGACTCCAGGCGCGTGACGCCAGGATGGATATTGACGATCTTACGGTGGAATAGGCTCCCAGGCCGCACCAGCTCATCCAGGATGATCAGCAGCCCATCCAGCACGACGATGTCGGCATCCAGTTCCTGCAAGGTGTCCAGCAAGTGCTTTTCAAACGCGCTTTTACCCGCAATGCGTTCCGGCGCCTGCATGCCATGCCGCCGGTAAGCAGACGGAATGGCGAGCAGCAATTCGTTCACCGGCCGACCCTGCACCTGCAGATCCGGCGGATAAAACCAGCGCTTGCCCGCTTCGTATGAGAAACCATAGTCCGTCAATTTCTCTCTGTCGCTGGCCAGCTCGGCATCGTCGTCGTAGATCACTTTTTCGAGCGAGTACATTTGTCCAAGCGTGGTCTGGTTGAGCGCTTCAACCAGCGATTCCAGCACCGACTTCATGTAACGCGTGCCATCCTTGTAGGCGACATCCTGTCCGGCCTTGTCGGCAGCGGCATTCCTGAGGGACCAGATATAAACGAGTTTTTTCTTTTGCATGGCTATTATCATTAATGATTAATACCGTCATTCCCGCGTACGCGGGAATCCATGTTCATCGTCATGCCAGGTAACTTGGATCCCCGCACGCGCGAGGATGACGGCGTTTTTAAAGAACGTTTACCAGACGTATTTCGCAGACGCCACCACCGTGCGCTGATTACCGTAGAAGCAGGTATTCACCGATTGGCAGCCACTGACGAAACGACGGTTGAACAGGTTTGTCGCATTCAGCGTGAAGCGCCAGTTCTGCATGTCGTAGTGCGCACCGGCGTCGTACACCGTATTACTCGGTACCAGCAGCGAGTTGTCAGACGCCCCTGCGGCACTGCTCTGGTAACGGATACCCGCGCCCAGGCCGAAACCGGCCAGCGCGCCGGTGTGCCAGGTCCAGTCGCCCCACAGCGACGCCATCTGGCGCGGCCGCGGAATATCGACAGGCCATTTACCCAGCGACGAATCGTTGGCTTCGGTATTCTTCACATCCTGATACACATAAGCGGAGATGATGGAGAATTCGCGCGTGATGTTGCCGACCGCGCTCAACTCAAGACCGCGCGAACGTACCTGCCGGTCTGCACCGAGAAGGTCCCGGTCGGATCGGTTGGATCCGGCGTCAGCACGTTGTTCTGGTAGATCTGGTACAGCGCACCGTTCAGCGTCAGGTTCTTGCCTTCCGGCTGCCAGCGCACCCCGGCTTCCACCTGGCGTCCCTTGGTCGGCGCCGCCAGATTGCCATTGGCCATCCTGACGCCGATCACCGGATTGAACGAGGTTGAGTAACTGAGGTAAGGCGACAGGCCGTAATCGCCCAGGTAGACCAGTCCGACGCGGCCCGAGAAGGCGCGATCGTTCTGCTGCAGCTGCGTGCCGCCTACCAGGTCGCTCTGTTTGGTGTCACTCCAGTCTTGACGGCCACCGACAGTCAAGGTCCAGCGCCGCCATTTGATCTGATCCTGAGCGTAGGCGCCGAGCATGCTCAGCGTGGTCCGGGTATCGGTCGGCGCATAGGCCGCCGGCGTGGAAAAGATCGCTTTCGTGATCGGAACATAGACCGGGTTATACATGTTCAGGCTAGGTCCAAGCGCCATGAATTCGGTATCGCTGGTGCGCTGGCGGTTGTATTCCAGGCCAGCAACACGGTATGGTCGAATGGACCCTGCTTGAATTTGGCCTGCGCCTGGTTGTCGATATCGAAGCGGCTGTAGTTGAACTGATAGTCGCCGACATAACGCAACAGTGATTGCTGGGTCGGATCGGTGTCATCCAGTCCGCCGCCGAACACCTGCCCCTGGTCCAGCGACAAGTGCATCAAGCGCAGGTTCTGGCGGAAAGTCCAGACCGGATCGAACTTGTGCTCAAACTGGTAGCCGGCCGACCATTGCTTCTTGCGGTAATGTGAGAAATTCGGATCGCCGGTATACAGGTTCTCTGAAATCGTGCCATTCGGGTTCGGCAAGATGGTGCCCTGCGCCGGCAGGAAATTGTTGGATGCGTCGCCGTGGTCTTGCAGGTAAGTCAAGGCGGCGGTCAGCGACGTGTTGGCGTCCGGCTGCCATTTGATGGATGGGGAAAAAGCAATCCGCCGCTCGCCGTTCGGTCCGGTCAGGGAATTGCCGTCGCGGCCGACGCCGAGCACGCGGTATGACAGCTTGCCGTCAGCATCGATCTTGTCGCCGATATCGAAAGCAATTTGCTTCCTGGCGTAATCGCCGAGCTGCATCTGTACTTCGCGGATCCGCTCGCCGTTGGCGAGTTTGGTCTGGACGTCGACGATAGCGCCTGGATCGCCCTGGCCGTACAGCACCGAGCTTGGACCGCGCAGCACGGTAATGCTATCGATCATGAAGGGATCGACGCGCCAGCTGGCCAGGTTGATGGTGGTCGGCACCGCCAGCCCGTCGGTGTACACGGTTGGCGTGAAGCCGCGCAAGACCGAATACCAGTCCGAGCGCACTTCCGAACCGTAGGTCGAAAAACCTGGCACGTAGCGCAACGCATCGTTGACGCTGGCAGCGCCGGTCTGTTCGATCTGCGCCGCCGTCACCACGTTGATGGTCTGCGGAATCTCATTGAGCGGCGTGTCGGTCTTGGTGCCGGTGGCGCTGCGCTTGGCCACAAGGCCAACAGTGCCGTTATCGTCTGAGCCAGCATTGACATTGATTTCCGGCAGCGTACTGTCCGCTCCGGCCTTGCCGTTTTTCTGCACATCGTTTGCCGGTTGCGCCACCTGCTGAGCGTGCGCATAACCTACAGCCGTCGCGTCAAACAATACGCTTACTGCAACGACAATCGCACGCCGACGCGTGCCTGTTATCCATTCCATCTTCTACTGCTCCCAATTGCGATGCGGTTTTTAACCGCTTTCTTTGAAATCCCGAAGCGGTCATTGACCGCCTCAAGCTACCCATATGGCTTCTAATAAATACGTCTCGAAATTCAGAATGCCTACTTTCTGCCCTGGCTACCCCTTCCAACTGCAATTTTTCCAACCGGCGCGACCGGAGTCCTCTCTACGTTACAAAGCGGAAGCCAGGCGACCGCCTTCCACGGCACGCTTCAACTGATCCGGCATCGGGCCGCCTGCTGCTTCTTGCTTGATCTCCTGCTTGACTTCCTGCATCAGCGAAGACGTAATTTCGTCTGAGCGCAGCGCCAGTACCGACAGCAGCGTGTCGGACAGGCCATGGCTGTCTTCGCAGCAGCCTTGCAGATAAATGCGCGGTTTGAAATTCGCCGGGGTGGAGAGCCGGTAATCGCGCCGACATTGCCTTGCGCGAGCGCATCGCCGAGATATGGCGCCAGCCCGTCAAGCAGGCCAAGATGAGTGGCGCGGCCGTAACCGGTGGCCAGCACCAGCGCATCGAAGCGTTCCGCGCAAGCGTGGCCATCGAGGCGGTTACGCAAAGTCAGCTCGATCTGGCCATTGCTGCTGCGCACAGCCGTTTCGATCGCCGTGTTGGCCAACAGGCGATGGCGCTGCTCCACGCCGACGTTCTGCAGGTACAGCATTTCGTAGATTTGTTCGATCAGCACGCGGTCGACCACTGCATAGTTGGTGTCGCGGAAGCCATCAATCAGCGAGCGTCGGACATCTTTCGCCTGGGCATAGACGATATCGGTATATGCCGGGCTGAAAATCTCGTTGACGAACGGGCTGTCGTCGGCCGGCTTGAGCGCTCCCGAGCGCATCACCAGGCTGACGTCGACTCCCGGATAGCGCCGCGTCAGGTCAATGAACACCTCGGCGGCGCTTTGCCCGGCGCCGATCACCGCGATCCGTTTGCGCGGGCCGCTTTGCGGTTGGCCGACCACCCGATCGATCGATGTCAGGTAATTCGAGGTATGAATGATGTTGTGCGGACCCAATGCAGCGAATGCTTCCGGAATCCGCGCTGAACCGCCGATACCGACTGACAGCGCACGCGTGACGCGTTGCCATTCGCGTCCTGCCTCATCGCGCGAAAATACGCGCAAGGCATTAATCTGGCTGGAGCGATCCGCAGCGGCGACGGTTCGATGCCTAAGACCGTTTCGCCGTAATGCACCTTTTCATCGAACGCCTGCGCGACCCAGCTCAAGTAGTCGTGAAACTCCAACCTGGTCGGATAAAAGCTCTTCAAATTAACGAAATCAGGCAGCCGGCCGCGCTCGAAAAGATAATTAATGAACGTGAAACGGCTCTTTGGGTCGCGCAAGGTCACCAGATCCTTCAGGAAGGAAATCTGCATCCGGCAATCGTCGAGCAGCATGCCGCGATGCCAGCCGAACTCCGGCTGACGTTCGATGAAACACTGCCCGATACCTGATGCGCCCGGCTCTTCGGCAAGACGTACCGCAAGCGCTAGGTTCGACGGCCCGAAGCCGACACCAATCAGATCAAAAACGTTATCTCGTTGCATGTCTAATTTCCTTATTAGTGGCAGCCGGCAATTCAGATGTGCCGGCCGATATAAATGTCTGGGAGTTAACTATCCGTGGAGTCATTCAACCTTCAACCGGCATCAGGCAACGCCATTGCCGTAGCCCGCTGCAAAGCCAGGCACTGCCCCATTGCATAGAAATATGGCTGGGCGAATACGCCAACAATCGTCAGTGAATAACCTGCCACCTGGGCCGCATCGACGAAACGAACAAGGTCGAACGAGGTGACGCCGGTTTCAAACAGGTTGTCTTGAAACGCCGGAAGCTTGCCTTTGAACAGGTCGCCCCACACGGTTTGCAGAGATTGTGCGAACTGCATTGCTTCAGCTTGAACTTCGCCTGCTTCCACCGTTGCGGCCGCTTCTGCCGTGCGTTGTACTGATTCAATCTTCGTGGGTGCAACAGGACCAAGCGCAACATGTGGCGCATCGACGAATTGCTGGATTACCTGCGTGTAATCGGCCGTTAGGGCTTCGACGAACGCGCTATCCACCAATTCGTTTGCATAAGAGAAAGCTCCGGTCACACGACCGTCAGGATGCTCGACGATGTCCAGTTCCAGTTCAAACACCACCCGGTGTCGCACATCGTTGAAATCGCCGAGTGCAAGGCCGCCCCAATCGCGGCGGCCGCACCACTTGGACGCATGTAGTTGAACATCACCTGAAACAGCGAATTGCCGATCGCCGCGCGTGGAGTGCGCAATGCAGCCACCACGTCGGCAAACGGCGTATCTGCATGGCTATAAGCAGCAAGCGCGGCGTCACGCACTGCGGCGAGAACCGTGGCCGGTGAATCGGCCCGATTGAGACGGGTACGCACCACCACAGCGTTGATGAACAGACCCAATGCACGACGAGCAGCGTCGCCTGTCAACTCACGGGTTGACGCCAACACCCCTACCGGCTGGTCCGTCGCTCCAGTCGCACGATAGAACGCAACATTGAGCGCCGCATGCAGCAGCATCGGCAAGGTCGCGTGCACCTCGAATGCCATGCTGCGTGCGCGCCGCAGCAATTCCTCGTCGAGTTCAAAGCCAATCCGCCCGCCACCCAGCGTGGCTCCGTCGCTCGACCTGACGGTGGCGGCGGCAGTACACTAGTTGGTAAATCGGCAAGCGCATCGCGCCAAAAACCGAGACGTGAAGCCGACGCAGCGGCGGGCAATAACGGCAGATCAGGCATGACGTTTGGTGGCACACGCGCAATCGCAGAACCTGAAACCAGTGCAACGTAAGTCGCGCGGATGTCGTCCAGCCACAGATCAATCGAATGGCCGTCCGACACGATGTGATGGATCACCAGCGACAACACATGTTCCTGTTCGGCCAGCCGCAGCAAGCGCACCCGCCACAGCGGCGCTTCGCCCAGCAGGTTGAATGGAGTGAGCGCATCTTCGTCAGTCAAGGCAACCGCCCTCGCCACGGCCACAGCGGCAGCGTCGCCTTCGACAGACAGGTCGACAAGCGGCAACGCTACCGGGCAGTGCGACGCGATGCGTTGCCCCGGAAGTTCACCGGTGCGCTCGACCAGCCGCGTGCGCAAGGCGGGATGACGGGCCGCGGTCAAGGAAAATGCTTCACGCAATGCATCGAGGTCGAGCACGCCGCTCAGGCGCAATGCCAGCGGGATGTTGTAGGCAGCGCTTGCCGGTTGTGTGCGCCACAAGAACCACAAGGCTAGTTGAGGCGGAGATAATGGCAATACGCCATCGGCGTCGGCAACAAAGGCGACAACATCGGTGTCGGCAGCGCCGCTTTCACACAACGGCTCCATGTGCATGGAAGCGACCACGCGTTGCGCGTACTGCGCCAGGGTTGGCGCCTCAAACAGTGCACGCACCGGCACATCGCGGGCCAGTCGTTCCGCCACCCTGGTCGCTACGCGCACCGCAGCCAGAGAATGACCACCCAGTTCGAAGAAATGGTCGGCGCGACCCACGCGTTCAGCACCCAGCACGTCGCGCCAGATCTGGGCAAGCGCAGTTTCGACACCGGCCATCGGCGATTCGTACACACGCTCCACCCGTTTGGGTTCCGGCAACGCGCCGCGATCGACTTTGCTATTCGTATTGCGCGGCAGTGCATCGAGTATGACGATGTGCGCCGGCACCATGTAATCGGGCAAGGTGTGACGTAGGTGCGCGTCCAGTTCAGCTGCATCCGCCGGCGCCTGGCGCTGCCGTGCCTCCGCGCTCAACTCGACATAGGCAACCAGCGCCGCTTGCGCACCCTTGCCGTACACGATCGCCACTGCTTCGCGTACATCCTCGTGCGCCGCCAGTTGGGCTTCAATCTCACCCAGTTCAATGCGCAAGCCGCGCAACTTCACCTGATGGTCGACGCGGCCGATGAAATCGAATACGCCATCGGCGCGCCGCTTGACCAGGTCGCCAGTGCAGTACAAGCGCGCCCCCGGGGCACCAAACGGATCGGGCACGAAACGTTCGGCGGTGAGCGCGGGACGGTCGAGATAGCCACGCGCCACGCCCACGCCTTCGCCGCCCAGGTACAACTCGCCAATCACCCCGACCGGCAACGGATTGAGGCGGGCGTCAAGCACATGCGCGGTACGTGCGCCAACCAGCGTGCCGATCGGCAGATATGCGCTGTCGGCCAGCTTGGCGCCATCGTCATCTGGATAGAACATCCACAGCATCGGCGTAATGACGGTTTCGGTCGGCCCATAACCATTAACGATGCGCACATTCGGAAAAGCCCGTCGCATCAGGGAAAATGCCTCGCGTGAGGTCGCCTCGCCGCCTACCGTCAGCGAGCGCAAGGTAGGCGGCGCACCGTGCATCAATGCCCACTCGGCCAGCTGCGCCGCGCAACCTGGCGGCACGTAAGTCATGGTGACGCCTTCGCGCACCATCATCTTGCAGGTCTGCGCCGGCGGCCAGAGCGTGTCGGCGGCCACCGCCACTGCCGCACCTGACATGTATTGGGAAAACCAGCCTTCGTGCGCGCCATCGAAATTCACCGACTGGAACAACAGGAAAACATCGTCTTCGCCGGCGCCGTAGCGTTCGGCGATGGCCGCGCAATGCCGGGAAAACGAAGCATGGTCGACGACCACGCCTTTCGGTTTTCCGGTCGATCCGGAGGTGTAGATCACATAAGCAGCCTGTGTCGGCGCCACAGCGGGCAACGTAATCGACGCGGTTGCGCGATCATCCCTGCCCGCGCCATCCTCATCCACCAGCCAGACGCGCATGGCCGGCGATTGCGGCAACGCCGGTAGGCTTTGCTGTTCGGTAATCACGTGGGTGATGCCGGCATCGCCGAGAATCTGCGCCAGGCGATCCCTAGGATGGGCCGGATCGAGCGGGACAAAGGCGCCGCCCGACTTCAGTACCGCGATCAGGCCAATCAACAGATCGACTGATCGGCCAAGTGCGACACCAACCCGCATCTCCGCGCTGACTCCCGCCGCAATCAGGCGCTGCGCCAGCCGGGTCGCGCGCTCGTCGACTTCGCCGCGAGTCAAGGTACGCTGCACGTCGGCGATGCCACGCGCATCGGGCCGCACGCGGGCATGCTCGGCAATATGCTCATGCACCGCTTTGAAAGCATCCTGTCGAAGCGGTTGATTGTGATTCCAGGCTTCCAGCTGCGCACGCTCGATCGCCGGCAGCCACTGTAGATCGCACACCGCCGTTTCAGGTACTGCCACGGCACTCGACAGCAAGGTGACAAAGCGCTCGGCAAGCCGTTCGATGGCATCGGCGTCAAACATGTCAGCCGCATAAGTCAGACCGGCATCAATCGCGCCATCGTCGTGTTCTTCAAAGTTGAGCGTCAGATCGAATTTGGCGAACGGCGTACCGGATGGCAGCATGGTGATCGACACGTCCGCCAGCGACGGCAGATGGCGGCGTGCGCCGTAGGCAGCCATCACCTGGAACAGCGGATTGTGGCTGGCGCTACGCACCACGCCAAGCGCTTCTACCACTTGCTCGAACGGCACATCCTGGTGCGTCTGCGCATCAATTAAATTGTTCTGAACCTGGTCCACCAGCGCGGAGAACGGTTGGGTGTAGCCAATCCGCGTGGCGAGAGTCAAGGTATTGACAAAGAAACCAATCAAGCCGACGGTTTCAGCACGCTCGCGGTTGGCCGACGGCACGCCGATCTGGATATGCGTTTCGCCGGAGGCACGTGCCAGCAATGCATTCAGTGTTGCCAGCAACACGGCGAACGGCGTTGCCCGGCGCGTACCGGCCAACGCACGGATACGCTGCGCCAGTTGCGCATCAATCCGGAACATGTGACGCGCGCCGCGCGCACTGCGCTGTGCCGGCCGCGGTGTCGCGCCAGGCAGCATCAACACATCGCGGTTGGCATCCAGCTGGCCGCGCCAGTATTCAAGCTGCGATTCGCGTTCGCCGGCATCGAGCCAGCGACGTTGCCACAAGGCGTAATCAGCATACTGGATTGGCAGCGGCGCCAGCGCGACCGTTTCTTTCATTGCATACGAGCGATACAGCGAACTCAGTTCGGCCAGCATGACATCGACCGACCAGCCATCGGCGACGATATGGTGCATGGTGATGGCCAGCCAATGCGTTGCCGCATCCAGGCGAATCAAATGCGCGCGCATCAATGGCCCCTGCGTCAGATCGAATGGCTGCGCTTCATCGTTGTGCGCCAGCTGCTCGGCTTGTGCCGTGCGTACCGCTGCCGGCAAGTCGCTCAAATCCGTCATGCGCCAAGGGCAACGTGTCGGTGCATGTACGGCCTGCTGCACGCCGTCCGCACTTTCTGCAAAGGTGGTGCGCAAGGCTTCATGGCGCGCAATCAAGGCATCGCAGGACAAGCGCAAGGCATTGGCATCGAGCGCGCCATCAAGCTGCAAGCGCTCAGTGATGTGGTATGCCGCCGGCTCGTCGATCATGCGCGCGTGCAGCCACAGGCGTGTCTGCGCGAACGAAGCGGGCACACTTGCCGCACGTTCGGCGCGCGGCGGAATCGGCAACATGCGGAAATCGATACCAGCAGTAGTCAGCTTTTGCAAAAACAGCTTGCGCTGCGCGTCGGGCAATTGCGCGAAACGGGCTGCCAGCGAAAGCAGGTCTGGTTTTACAGTCGTCATCAGTGAATCCTCATTCCATTTCCAGTTCGCCCAGCAAGGCATCAATCGCGCTGGCGGCGTCTATTCCACCGTTCGCGCCGCGCTCTGCAAGCGTCTGGTCGATCACGGCCGCACAGCGTTCCAGCGTGCGTTCGTCGAACAGCGTGCGCAGCGGCAGCATCAGGCCCCAGTGCAGATTGACCTGGGCATTAACCTGGATCGCCAGCAGCGAGTGGCCGCCGCGCATAAAGAAATCGTCGTCGCGATCAACAGCATCCAGGCGCAGCACGCGCTGCCAGATGGCGGCAAGCGTGTGCTCGGTATCGGTGCGCAAGGCAACTGCGATCTTTTTCTGGCGCACAGGAACAGGTAAGGCATTGCGATCGCACTTCCCGTTGGGTGTCACGGGCAGCGCGTCCAGTTCGATGATCTGCGCCGGCACCATATAAGCAGGCAACTGCGCGCGCAGCATCTCCAACAGCATTTCCTGATCAAGCGCCGTTTCCGGTGCGCGCGCCACGTAAGCCACCAATTGTTCTTCGCGTACGATCACGACAGCGTCGCGCACACCGGGCGCGATCCGCAGCAAGGCTTCGATTTCACCTAGTTCAATGCGCTGGCCGCGCAACTTCACCTGGGTGTCGATGCGGCCAAGGTAATCGAGCGCGCCATCGGTTCGGCGTCGCGCCAGGTCGCCGGTGCGGTACAGGCGGGCGCCCGGCACAAACGGATCTGGTACAAAGCGTTCTGCTGTCAATCCAGGCCGTCCCAGGTAGCCGCGGGCAAGGCCGGCACCACCCAGATACAGTTCGCCCACTCCGCCTTGCGGCGTCGGCTGCAGCGCGATATCCAGCACATGCAACTGGAGGTTGGCGATGGGATGGCCGATCGGTACCGAAACCGCGCGTCCATCGGCTGCCGTGCAGGTCCAATGCGAAACGTCGATGGCAGCCTCGGTCGGACCGTACAAATTGACCAGTTGCGCATTCGGCAACAAGCGAGCAACACGCGCCACCAGTTCCGGCGCCAATGCTTCGCCGCTGGCGACTATCCGTTCGATGCTGGCGCAACGCGCTGCGGCCTTGAAGTCGTCCAGATAAGCCACAAAGGCTGCCAGCATCGAAGGCACGAAATGCAAAGTTGTGACTTTATGTGTGTCGATCGCCAAGACCAGCAGGGCCGGATCGCGATGATCGCCCGGCGCTGCAATCGCCAGTTTGGCGCCGACTGCAAGCGGCCAGACGAATTCCCAGACCGATACGTCAAAGCCGAACGGCGTCTTGTGCAGCACCACGTCATCGCGTTGCAACTGGTAGGCGGACTGCATCCACGCAATCCGGTTGGCCAGCGCGCGGTGCGTATTGCCGGCGCCCTTCGGCTTGCCGGTAGAACCGGATGTATAGATCAGATATGCCAGCTGCTCTGCCGCGACATCAATTGGCTGAACCAGTTTTTTTCCGCCTTGCATCAACTCATCCACGGTCAGGATGCATGTCCCTGGGCGCTCCACCGCAGCGTGAACCCGCTGGCGCAGGTGCGCTTGCGTGATCACCACTGCGGGTTGTGCATCGTTGAGCATGTAAGCGATGCGCTCGGCGGGGTAATCCGGATCCACGGGCAGATAGGCTGCGCCCGACTTGAGCACGGCCATCAGCGCCACCACCATATCGAACGAACGCTCAACGCACAGCGCAACGGCCGTGTCAGGCTGTACACCAGCTGCCACGAGTGCGGCAGCGACGCGATTTGCGCGTTCATCGAGCTCGCGGTAAGTCATCGTCTGCACGTGCCGGCCGTCGACAAATTCCAGCGCTATCGCCCCAGGCGTTTCGCGGACGGCGCATTCGAATTGACGATGCAACGCCAACTGCTGCCGATCAGGCCACTCCTGCGTAGTGGCGTTATGTTGTTCCAGCGCGACAACATCACCTGCAGCGATCACGGACAGCGCACCAAGCGCCGCCTCCGGTCGATCGAGGAAACCGTCGACAGCAGCTGTAAATGCCTGATGCAACTCGACGACGCGGGCCTGGTCGATGCGCGCCGCATCGTAACCGTAGTCAATCGTCAGGGTCGCTCCTGCCTCTATCACCAGCGTCAAGGCAAAATCGGTAGCTTCTATATTGCGCAGGTTACGCATCCTGAGCGCGCGCTCGTCACGTCCTTGCCAGGCTTCATCGACCGGATAATTCTCGAACACCAGCAACGTATCGAACAGCGCGCCACCGTGCCCCGCCCATTGCTGGATTTCATACAGCGGCGTATGCGCGTGTTCGGCTGCAGCGGCATTGTCGCTTTGCAGTTGATGCAGCCACGTCGCGGCCGAAATTCCAGGCGCAGGAGCCGTTATGACGGGCAAGGTATTGATGAACAGACCCAGCACGGTATCGACATCCGGCAACGCATCGGGGCGGCCCGCTATCGTAGCGCCGAACGCTACCGTAGCCTGGTTCGTCATGCGCTGTAGCGCCAGCGCCCAGGCTCCTTGCACCAAGGTATTGAGCGTCACTTTCAGACGACGCGAGGCATCGCTCATGTGCTGCGTCACATCGGCTGCAAATTGTGCGCGCCAAACACGATTTCCTGCTTGAGTGTCGCTTGCGAAATCTGGACCGGCTATCGCGGCAACGCATGTCGGTTGTTCAAGATGCGCAAGGCGTTGCAGCCAGAAAGCGCGCTCGGCGCCAATATCGCGCGCGCCGAGCCAGGCGATGAAATCGCGGTAGCGCGTTTTTGCCGCAGCGGCAAACAGCTGAGGGCGTTGTGGTTCGATATAATCGCGCAGCACCTCGGTAAAGAATCGTGCCGTGCTCCAACCATCGAGCAACAGATGATGCCGGGTCCAGACCAGACGCCATTCGTCGTCCGTGAAGCGAATCAGCGCCACACGCATCAGCGGCGGTGCAGCAAGGTCGAAACTGCGTACCCGATCGGCCGTGAGCCATGCATTGAATGCAGTTTCGACTTCGTCTTGCTGTTCGCGCCAATCGAGGATTTCAACCGGCATTCTTGCCTGACGATGGACAATCTGCACCGGTATCGCTTCGTCCGGCGTAAATCCGGTTCGCAATATGTCATGCCGCGCCACCGTTGCTTCGAAAGCGGCACGCAGGCGCACCACATCCGGCGCAATCAACGTGGCGACCAATTGATTGACATAGGTAGCCTGCTCAGGTGCCAGCAGTGATTGGAATAGGATGCCCTGTTGCATCGGCGACAAAGGATACGCATCTTCGATCGTACGCAGGTCCAACGGCAAACGTTCCAACGCAGCTTGTGTGAAGCCCGCAACGCGCGCCAGCGGATAGTCGGCGAGTGTGGCGCAAGCTCCGCGCTGCGCGAGGCGCACGGTGCAGGCTGCTGTCATGTCGGCAAGCGCTGCTTCAAAGCGCTGGGCCAAGGATTCGATCGTCGCGCGTTCGAATTGTGTCTTGCCGTAAACCCAGTGCACCTTCAAGGTACGCGGACCGTCGGCGTCGATATACGCATGTATGGCCAGCGCATTGCCGAGTGGGCCGGTAGGATCGCGCTCTTGCCCGGCGCCGCCGAAGCTCGGCACCAGTGCCGCATCGCGCGGCGCGTCAAACTGCCCCAGATAGTTAAATGTCACACGCGGACGCGGTACTTCAGCAAGCGCAGCGCGCGTCGATGCATCGCCATAATGGCTCAACACGCCGAAACCGAGTCCCTTGTTCGGCACCGCACGCAACGCATCTTTGGCAGCACAGAGTGTCGCGACGCCCGTATCTCCGATCGCGAAGGAAACCGGGTAATGGCTCGTCAACCAGCCCGGCGTGCGGCTGACATCGAGATCGTCAAACAGCGCTTCGCGGCCGTGCCCCTCCAGTTCAAGGCGGCACGATGCAGTTCCAGCGTGTGCGCCGATGGCTTGCGCCAGCGCCGCGATCAGCAGGTCAATCATTTGCGTACGATATGCCGCATTCGCCTCGGTCAACGCGGCACGTGTCAGTTCTGCATCCAGTGCTTGCATCACCACTTCTGCATCGGCGTTGGTCGCCGACGCGTGCGGGTGATCCAGCGGCAAATCATCGTGCGGCGTCGCCAGCGATGTCCAGTACGGCAACTCAGCCAGGAACGGCGAACCCGCATCGACAGCTGCGCCGGCAAGCCGCGCGGCCCATTCCTGCGCACTGCTCCCCGTCGTCTGAAAACGCATGCTGCGGCGTTCACGCGCAGCCCGATATGCCGCATCAAGATCTTCCAGCAGCACGCGCCAGGAAACGCCGTCGACGATTACGTGATGAATCGCCAGGTAGACCAGTGTCCGGCCGTCGGGCAAGGTTGCGGCAAAGGCGCAGGCCAGCGGGCCGCGCTCCAGGTCCAGCGTGCTCTGCAGCGCATTAAATTGTGCCAGTGCATCGCCCTCATCAAGTACTGCGGCGACAGCCAATGGCAAAGTATCGAAGGCCTGCGCCGCCCTGCTGATACGCCATGATTCGGCGTCATCCCTGGCAAAGCGCTGCTTGAATATCTCGTGATGCGAGAGCATTCCCTCAAATGCGCGGGCGAAAGCGTCAAGATCAAACGGCTCATGCAGATCAAACCTGACCGATTGGTTCCAGTGGCCGCGCCGCGGAATGTCTAACGAGAAAAAGCGTAGCTGGGCTGGCGTCAATGTCAATTTCTCAACACCATCCGCTTTTTCGGACTCAGTCGGCTTCGCTTGCCGCGCCGGCGCAGCATTTTCAGTCACCGTGGCGACCTGCCCCAGTTGTCGGATTGTCGGCCCATCGAACAACTGCTTCGGCGTGAAACGCACACCGCGCTTGCGTGACCTGGCGATCACCTGCAGCACCAGTATCGAATCGCCACCCAGTTCGAAGAAATTGTCTTCACGCCCGATCGTTCCGGCTTTTAACACTTCTTTCCAGACCGCCGCCAGGGTTTCTTCGACGGCGCCGCTTGGCGCATCGCCTGCTGCTTCGGCAGGCGCGGGCGCGACCGCCAATGTCCTTAATGCCTGGCGATCAACCTTGCCATTAGGTGTCACCGGCAGGACATCCAGCAAGATCAACTGCGCCGGCACCATGTAGTCCGGCAAACGCGCCGCTAATGCTGCGCGCACCGACGCAACGTCAAATTTTGCGCCGAGGCGCGGCGTCACAAATGCAGCCAGGCGCAAGCGTCCTTCTTGCTCGACCGCCACCGTTTCCGCCTGCGCCACGCTTTGCAGCCCGCGCAACACTGCACTGACCTCACCAGGCTCGATTCGATAGCCACGGATTTTTACCTGGTCGTCAATGCGCCCCAGGAAATCCAGGCGCTGATCGGCACGCAGCCGCACACGATCGCCAGTGCGGTACAGACGTTCGCCCGGCGCGAAGGGATGCGGCACGAATCGTTCGGCGGTCATCGCCGCTTTCCCAAGATAGCCGCGCGCAACGCCAGGGCCGCCGAGATACAGTTCGCCGACCGCGCCGCTCGGTACGCTGGCGCCGTGTGTGTCAAACACATAGGCATGGGCATTCGGCAACGGGCTGCCGAGCGGTACGCTCCGCGTCGATGACGACATTTCTGCACGCAGGCCGGCCTGTGCTGGCGCCGATGTATCGCATGCCAAGGCGCCAACCGTTGCTTCCGTTGGGCCATAATGATTGATCACGCGGCAGCCCGGCTTGAGCGCCTCAATGCGTGCAACCAGCGCCCAAGGCAATGCTTCGCCGCCCAGCACGATGGCATGCGCCGGCAACACGTCAGCCGGCTGTTGCGCATCGAGCAGTGCATGCAGATGGCTTGGAACGATTTTCAGCACACCGACCTTGCGTGTGCGCATTTCATGGGCAAAGCGGTCCGGATCGAATGCGCATTCGGCCGGCAACAAGTGCAGCGTGCGTCCGGAGCACAATGCACCGAATAAAGTCGTATGACCCAGATCAGCACCTACCGTGGAAACCATCGCCATCGACGCTTCGGCGGAGAAGGACAGTTCATCCAGCATCCCCTGCACATAATCTTCCAGCGCCCGATGGGAAACCGTCACGCCCTTGGGGCTGCCGCTTGAACCGGAGGTATAGACCAGATAAGCCGCCTGTTCCGGCATCGGTGGCAACCGTCTGGCGGCACCGCTCATCGCGCACGGCGTTTGCACCAACTCATCCAGTCCAAGCGCTTGTGCGCCACCGATGTGAGAGACATCATCAGCTCGGCGGGCAACTAATACCCGCTGCGACTGACAAGCATTGATCGCGCTGGCCAGGCGCTCTGCCGGCAGCGCTGGATCGAGCGGCACAGCGTACGATCCAGATTTGAGCACGGCGAGCAACGCGACGACAAAATGCACGGAGCGCTCGATGCAGATGGCGATTGGCCGCTCTGCCGTTGCTCCGTGTTGCTGTAACGCCAATGCGACGCGATCCGAAGCGTCGTCCAGTTCGGCGAACGTCAGTTGTGTATCGGCGTCCGCCAATGCGATCCGGTGCGGCGTTTCACCGACATGCCGCGCAAACTGCGCCAGCACGCTATCGAATGCCGGCGGTAACGCGCGGCCATGCCGTGCGGCATTGTAATCAGCACTCTCTGCACAATCCAAATCCACAATTTTCCGAGTCGGATCGCTTACCGCATCGGTGACCAGCGCAGCGTAGCTGTGCAGCCAAGCCTGCGCCGTGCCTGCATCAATGCCATCCAGCGCATAGGCAGCAATCAGTTCGATGCCGCGCGGTTCGTCGGTAAAATCCAGGGCCAGATCGAAACGCGCCGCAAGGTCCAGGCCCGGCGACATGCGGACCGTAGCGCCCGGCAGATCGGCAGTTAATGCCAGATCGAATTGTTGTGCGAATTTGACCCTGAGCCATTCGTCGCCGCGCCGCACCGGCGGTTTCACGGCATCGACGACCTGATCAAACGGCACATCCTGGCATGAAAACGCATCCAACGCAGTTGCCCGTACCGCATCCAACAGCGCCGAAAACGGCTGTTTCGGCGTCACGTGCGCGCGCAATGCCAAGGTATTCAGGAACAGGCCGAGCAACGGCATCGTTTCTGCATACTGTCGATGCGCTGCCGGCACGGCGACCACAATGTCGGCGGTTCCGGTCAAGCGATACAACCAGGCGTCGAATGCCGCCAGCAGCACCGCAAATGGCGACGTGCGTGCGCGCCGGGCGAGTTCGCGCACCGCACCTGAAATTTCATCCGAAAGACGCAACACGACGCGGCCGCCGCGATAATCGCGTTCAGCGCTGCGCGGACGGTCAAGTGGCAGCGCCAGCGGCGGCGGTGCGTCGCGCAATACGTTACGCCAATAGCCGAGCTGATGCTCGCCCTCGCCTGCTGCCAGCATGTCGCGCTGCCATTGGGCGTAATCGGCATATTGAATCGGCAATGCAGGCAAGGCGACCTCATCGCCGCTGACAAACGCCGTATAGGCTGCAGTCAACTCCTGGAATGCGCAACGCGAACTCCAGCCGTCGCTGACGGCATGATGGGTGGTCAGCATCAGGCGCTGCGCGGCATCGCCAAGCGTCACCAGTGTTGCTCGCACCAGCGGACCATTGGACAAATCGAAGCCTGCCGTCACGTGGTTTTCCGCTAGATCGGCCAGTTTTTGTGCGCGCTCAGCGACGTCGTTTGAACTTAAATCGACATGAACGATGGGCACAGGAAGGCGCGCATGGATCCGCTGCATCACGATGCCGTCATCATTTTCGACCAGCGTAGTGCGCCAGGCCTGATGCCTTTCCATCATGTGATCAAGCGCACGCTGCAGCACATCAAGTTGCAAAACGCCGCTCACATCCCAATCCACGGCGACATGATAGGCAGCTCCGGCGTCGCGGGTCTGCGCCAGCACCCAGAAACGCTGCTGCGCGTATGGGACCGGATAGTCGACATAGGAAGCGCCGCCGTTGCTCAGCAAGCCGCGTTGCGCCGGAATGCGATAAACCTGCGTTTCGATATCGCTGCGCTCGACAAGCAACGCCAGCTCAGCAAGCGAAGGATTATCGAACAGCACATCCAGCCGCAGGTTGACGCGCCATTCGACCCGGATTGCTACCTGCATCTGCATCGCCGCGAGCGAATCGCCGCCACGTGCAAAGAAGCGGTCTTCGCGGCCGATAGGCGCTGGATCGTTCAGCAGCCGTTGCCACAATTCCGCCAGGTCGCGCTCGATGGCTGTTTCCGGCGCGATGTGATCTTCATCAATCGCAAGCGGTTGCGCAGCCACGGCAGCACGCAGCGAGGCCTTGTCCAGTTTACCGTTGAGTGTGTAAGCCAGGCGCTCAAGACGCACAAAACGGTGCGGTAACCACGCCGGCGGCAGGTGTTGCGCCAGGTATTCTTTCAGTTGCTGATCGTCCAGCGCCGCACTCAGTACCACGCACGCGATCAATTGCGTGCGTCCGCTCACCGGCTCCGCCAGTACAGCCGCGTCGGCGATGCTCGGATGCGCCAGCAGACAGGCGGCGATCTCGCCGGGCTCCACCCGCACGCCACGGACCTGCACCTGGTCATCGATACGACCTAGATAGTCAAAGGAGCCGTCCGGGCGCTCCCGCGCCAGGTCCCCGGTGCAATAGATACGACTACCTGGCGCCCCGCTCGGATCCGGCAGGAAACGTTCTGCGGTGAGCGCTGGCCGGCCGTGGTAGCCGCGCGCCAGACATAGACCACCAAGCAACAGCTCGCCTTCTGCCCCAGCCGCAACCTCATCTATCCTGGCGACCCGCGGCCCGATCGGCCAGCCGATCGGTAACGATGTATACCCGTTGCCTTGTTCAAGGAGCGGCACGTCGGCAGGATCGACCGGCCACAGCATTGGCGAAATGATCGCTTCAGTAGGCCCATAACCATTCACCAAGCGAATTGCCGGAAACACGCGTCGAATTTCTTCGAAAGTATCCTGCGACATCGCCTCACCACCGAACAGCAGCACGCGCAACGCCGATGGCACGCCGGAGCGTTCACACGCCAGGGCAAATTCACGCAGATATGCCGGTGGCAGCGTCGTATTGGTGACACCCTCCCGTTCCATGACCTGGCGCGCAGTTTCGGGCGGGAACGGCGGCGGATCGCTGATCACGACGCTGGCGCCAATTGACAACGGCGCGAGCCAGGCCTCGATCGACACATCGAAATTCACCGATGCGAAATGCAGCAATCGATCGCTGGGGTCGATAGGCAGCGAAGCATTCAGCGCATCGCAGTGCACGGCAAGCGGTCCATGCTCAACCACTACCGCCTTCGGCGTGCCGGTGGAACCGGAGGTATAAATCATGTAAGCCGCACTGTGTGGATGTACCGGCGCATCACCTTCATCCGGGTAAATGTCACCGTCAGCATCCATCTCTTCATTGCCAACCACAAAACAGTGCGAGAATCGCGTCCGCATGGCGGCGTCGGCCGTCCCGTCAACGATGCCATGAGCAAGCCCGGCATCCTGGACTATCCAGTCAAGGCGCGCGGCCGGATGGCGAGGATCCAGCGCGACGAACACGCCGCCCGCTTTCAATACCGCAAGCAACGCCACAAATAGATCGCAAGAACGTTCGACACACACGCCAACCCGCACCTCCACCGATACACCTGACGCCCGCAGGCGGGCCGCAAGCCGCGCGGCGCGCCGATCCAAATCGCCGCGCGACATCCGCACAGCGTGCGGCGAAAACGACGCCAACGCCGGCGCATCGGGGTCAAGACGTGCCTGCGCACGGATTTGGTGGTGCAATGCGATCGGAAAGCGCGTCATAGGCATAAAATCCTTTTGTGTAATGCTTTGTCAACGGTGAAGCCGCAGCGGCGGTTTTTTGCCGGACCGCGCATGAAGCGCCACGACAAGTCCGGCCGCAAGTGAGGCCTCTTTGCTGGATTGACGAACCAGGCGTCGGATTCTTTAATCAATTCCGCAAGAAAATTATTTTTTCTTCTCAATGACAGCAACCAATTAAAAACGACCTGAAGATTTTCGACAGTCATTCGTCATCAGTGACAAGAGCCCAAATCCGCTCAACCACGTCTTTTTTACAACCCCAAACCACTGACCGCCGATGACAGCTGCCAACCAGCCTTACACTTCCCCGCCCGCCCCTTCAATTTCCGCCCCGGCCAAACCGGCCATGCGCCTTATCCTGGCGCTGCTGAAACGCTCGCGCGGCGCACTCGCCATTGCCTTGACTGCCTGTGTACTGAACGGTATTGCCAGCGTGCTGCTGGTGGCGACCCTGAATCGCGCACTCTCCGGGTCAGCGGCTGCTGACGGCGAGCTGGCCCTGCGTTTCGGCCTCTGCGCAGTGATAGCGCTGGTCACACGCGTCATTACCGGCGTGCTGTTCGCGCGGCTTTCGCAAGACACCATGGCGCAACTGCGCGAGCATGTCGCCAAGCGCGTCGCCGCGGCCGAGTTGCGCGATGTCGAAAGAATTGGCGCCGCCCCCGTGCAATCGGTGCTGACCGACGACGCCACCAATGTCTCGATGCTGTTTTTCGCCTTGCCCAACATCGTGATGCACGGTTCGATCGTATTCGGCTGCCTGGGCTATCTGGCCTGGCTGTCATGGCCGGTCTGCCTGCTCGCGCTGACGGCCATCGTGGTTGGCTCGATCGGATATCACACCGGCGACAAGCGCGCGATTGCCTCGCTGGAAGCGGCCGGCCAGTCGCAAGACAAGCTGTTCGGCTATCTCGGCGCATTGTTCACCGGCGCCAAGGAACTCAAGCTGCACCAGGCGCGCGCGCGCCAGTTCCTGGACGGCCAGCTTGGCGCCGCCATCGGCGAGGTACGCGATCATCGCCGGCGCGCCTTCAGTGCCTATGCGGTCGGCGTCGGCTGGATCGTCTTCCTGTTTTATGCCTTCCTCGGCGCCGCAGCATTCTGGCCGAAGCTGGGCGTGCATGCCGATCCGGCAGCTGCCTCCGGCTACATCGTTGTCTTCTTGTTCATGCTGCTGCCGCTTGATGGCCTGCTCAATAACGTGCCAACCCTGAATGCGGCTCGGGTATCGCTGGACCGGATCGAAAAAGTGATGGAAGAGTTCGGCAACCTGCGCACCCTGACCATACCGAGCGAAAGTGCATCGCATGCACCGTTCAAGACACTAACCTTGCGCGATGTCACCCACTCGTATTTCCACGAACGCGACGAACGGATGTTCAGCGTCGGACCGATCAATCTGACCTTCAAGCCGGGCGAGCTGGTGTTCCTGGTTGGCGGCAACGGCAGTGGCAAGACCACGCTGGCTAAAGTGCTTACAGGACTCTACGAACCGGAAGACGGCGTGATCGAAGTGGATGGCCAGCCCATCGGTTCTACCGAGCGCGCGGCTTACCGCGAGCGCTTCACCGCAGTGTTCAATGACTTTCACCTGTTCGATGCACTGCTTGGCATCATTGATCCTAACGATCCGTCACGCGCACAAGCCGACGCACGGGCCAATGCACTGGTCGCCAAGCTGGCGCTGGATCACAAGGTGCAGGTGGTCAACGGTGCATTCTCGACCCGGGCACTCTCCACCGGTCAACGCAAACGCCTGGCTTTAGTTGTGGCCTACCTGGAGGATCGGCCTTTCTATCTGTTCGACGAATGGGCCGCAGATCAAGACCCGGCGTTCAAGGCCGTGTTCTATGAACAATTGCTGCCGGAATTGTGCGCGCGCGGCAAGACGGTCCTGGTGATCACCCACGACGACCGCTATTTCCCGCTCGCCGATCGCGTGCTGAAACTGGATAATGGCAGCATCATCAGCGAAACGCATGGCGCGCAGCTTGCGCCAGCGCCATTATTCGCTGCAGCAGCCAACGGCACCGAAGGCTGAACATGAAACCGACCTGGAACCGCACCCAGAAATGGGTTGCGGTTCCTGCTTCGGACAATGCAAGTGAAATATTGGGATGGCAGCCATTTAGAAAATAGCTGCGCCGCTATCAACGCTGCCATCAACGTTTTAGCGGCAGCGGCAATGCCAGCAATTTGTCGGTCATCGTATCGGCCAGGCGCAAAGCTGACATTGGCCCGCCAAACACCCAGAGATTGCGCTCGACCAAGCCCACCCGGTCAGCCCGTCGCGCAGGCACAAAAGGCCAGATTGGCGAATCGAGCTTGGTGGAGAGCGGCACTTCAGGTCCGGTGGCGCTGACAAACAACACGGCTAGATCGGGCTTCTTGAGCATATCCTCCGATGTCACATAGGTGGTTCCTTCGCGCGTCGGCTCGGCATAGCCAAGCCGCAAGCCCAACGCATGCGCCACGCCACCCACCATGCTGTTGCCGGTGAAAGCCCAGTAACGATCGGTCAACCCCAGTTCCTGCAGCCATGCGACCTGCTCTCCGCTGCGACCGGCCTGAGCAATTCGCTGCGCATTGCGCGCCAGTCCGGCGTCGACTTTGGCTTCGACCTGCCGCGCCAGCTCTTCATGTCCGGTAAGGCAAGCGATAGTCTGGAATATTTTGCGGGTCCAGTCGAACTGGGTCAGCGCTGCGCCGCTCTTTTCCAGATCGGGACTGTACTGGAACAGCACGGTTGGCGCGATTCGGTCCAGCGCCGCGAATATCGAAGCATGCCGCAGTCCGACGCCGAGAATCAGGTCTGGCTGCAGCGCCGCAATCGCTTCGAAGCTAGGTTCCTGGCGTGTACCGACATCCGGCACGCGCGCCAAGCGTTGTTTGTCATAGTCAAACCATCCGGCATAACTGGCGGCGTCGGCCATGCCGGCCGGCGTCATGCCAAGCGCAGCCAGGTCTTCGCCGAACATGAATTCGAGCACGACAATGCGCCGCGGCCGTTTCGGCATCGTTGGATGAAATTGCGACACGGTGGGATTGCTGGCGAGAGACACACAAGACGCAGCATTGATTGCGTGGCTTGAGACATCAGCAGCATGCGCTGCATAGCAGGACAAGCTTGCACAAGCTATAGCCGTCACCGTACAAAGTCGTCGCATACACGCCTTCATCGCAACGAGTCCTGCAGCGCCAACTCGTCGTCGGGCATCGTCAGCAGTAATGGACAACTTCCACACAAATGTATCTCTCCTGGAATCTGATTGCGCATGCAGCATACGCGGCGCGCGCGAAACGGGTTGGGCAATAGCGTCGTACGAGGCTGGACATGACGCACCGGCATGCGTAACGGATTGGATTCGCCATCGACAGTGGTCGGCTGGAACAGGCGCGCCATATCGTCCGCGGCTCCCGGCAATGTCGCACATTGGCCGGCCAGATAATCGAGTAGGTTGCCAGCATTACTCCAGAATACCCGTGGCGCAATCCGCGTCATGTCTGCCAGCATCTCGATCACTGCCTGCAGATGTCCCAGCAGCGGCGAGTAGCAACGTGAACAGTCCACTTCGACTGGCTGCAGCGCGCCGGTGGCGAAATGGAGCGCAACCGGCATTCCGCCGCGCAGCACTAACCGGGTGCGCACCGGCGACATATCGAGTGGACGGCGCAACAGTATCGCAGCGACGCCGGCTGGCGCCGCCAGCCAGAAATAGTATTTACTCCATTGCGACAGGAGTGCGGGCGCATGGATATTGGCGTCGCCACCATACTGCAGCGCCATGGCGTCCAGCAGATCAGCCCGATGTGCACCAAGCTGCGTCAGCGGAATACAAAGTGTGTCTTCCACATTGTCGCCGGGCACCGATGCACCCTGATTTTCGGCAGGGCCGCCAAGCCAGACATGTTCAAGATGAGGCGCCATCGATTCCGGCGCCACCACCGCCATGCAATGCGCAGGTGCTTGCATATGCAATCCGGCCGGTAGCTGCATGTCCATTACCGCCCCCCTCTTTTCTCCCGCTGAACCTGCATGATCAGCAACGCCAGCAGATAAGGCGCGCCGATCATGGCGGTCAGCACGCCGGCCGGAATCTCGCGCGGTGCCAGTAGCGTGCGAGCGGCGACATCGGCTAACGCCAACAGCAAGGCGCCGCAGACAGCGGCCAACCACAAGCGTGTGCGATGGCTGCGAGCGCCGAGCATTGCAGCCAGATGCGGCGCCATCAAGCCGATAAAGCTGACCGGCCCCACCGCTGCCACCGCCGCACACGCGGCAAGCGTGGCAACCGTCAACACCAGCGGCCTTAAGACGGCGATCGGCAAGCCCAGACTTGCGGCTTGTTCGTCGCCGAGTGCAAGCAGGTCGAGCGGTTTCGCCAGAAAGGCAAGCACGGGCAACGCCAGCAAACACCAAGGCAGCAGTGTCATCACTTCACCCCAGCTGCGACCATAAGTGCCACCGACCAGCCAGACCACGAATCGCGCCGGCTGTACGCTCTGTTGCGTGATCAGCCACTGCGACAAGGTAGTCCACAGGGTGCCGAGAACCAGCCCGGTCAATGCCACCGCCAGCGGTGCGTAACGATGGCGGCGATTCAGCAGTAGGGTCAGCATCAGGGTAGCGCCGCCGCCGACCAACGCGGCGACAGCAAGTGTCGAATGGGCCGCGAAGGGCCAGAGAATGAGGGCGATGAATGTTGCCAATCCCGCGCCTTGCGTCACGCCCAGCACTTCTGGCCCGGCCAGCGGATTGCGCACGATGCTCTGCATCAGCACCCCACTGGCGGCCAGCAAGCCGCCAGCCAGCAGTGCACACAGCAAGCGCGGCACACGCAGGTCAAGCAGCATCCGCGTTACCTCGTCGCGACCATCCAGAGCCGCCAACCAGCTGGCCGGATCAATCATCCTCGCCCCCAGCGAAGCGCCGACAAACAACAGTGCGGCGCTGGCCAGCAGCAAACCGCCAGCGATCACCGGCCATGGCTGCGCGGCCAGCGCCAACATCCCGCGCGTTCGCGCTGCCGACGCCGGCGGCTCCTGTTCCTTGCCCATGGCGCCAGCCCATGCTGCACCGCTGCGGATCATTGCCAGCATCAGCGGCGTGCCAACTAACGCAATCGCTACCCCGGTCGACAATGTAGCGTCCAAGTCCAGCACCAGCACGGCGCTATCGGTCACCAGCACCAGCGCGCCCCCCACCAATGCCGACAACGGCACCAACGCCCCCAGCTTCGAGGATTTTGCGCCGCGTATCTGGCGCAGCAAATTCGGTGCGATCAAACCTACATACGACAATGGCCCGGCAATGCTCACCGCAACGCTCGCAAAGCCGACCGCGACCACCATCGCTACGCCGCGCGCGGCGTCGATTCGCACTCCGGCAGCGGTAGCGGCATCATCGCCGAGAACCAGCGGATTGAGCGGGCGGATCACGAATGGCAACACCAGCAACGGCAGCAACAGCCAACCCATGGCGGTCTTCAGCCCGCTCGCCCCTGGCTGGTAGAGACTACCGCTGGCCCAAAGCGCAGCGCCGGCTATGCTTTGCTCGAAAAACGCCAGCACCAGCGTACTAATCGCCGAAAACAGCAACATGCACACACTGCCGGCCAGCACCAGACGTAACGGCGTCGCGCGCCAGCCCGCCGCTGCCACCACGCATAGCGCAGCAGCCAGGCCGCAACCGAACAACAACGGCACCGACGCCACACCAGCCAGTACCGGCACAATCATGGCGGCAAGCAGGCCCAGTTGGGCGCCGCCGGTGATGCCGAGCAGATCGGGCGAGGCCAGCGGGTTGCGTGTGATAGCCTGGAACAGCGTCCCCGCTACCGCGAGACAAGCGCCGGCGACCAGCGCCGCCGCTACCCGCGGCATGCTCAAGTCGAACAACAAGATACGGCTCAGCGTGGCGGCGTCGCCGCCCTGCGCGGATGCCGCCAGCCAGAATTGCACGCCGGGAGCAAGACGCATTGCCGCTGTAACGATGATCAACACGATCAGCGCCGCCGCAATGACAGCCACCCTGCTCTTCATCGGCGCCTGCCGGCTGCTGAGCAGCGCCCCGGACCACGCGGGCGCGACGAGCGGAATACCGCCGATGCACTCATGCCGCGAGGTCCTTGCCGGCTCGGGCCGGATCGATCGCTCCCTGATAGGCAGGCACGCACATCGGCGCGCCCGTCTGCGGGTGGGCGATCTTCAGCATCGGCACATCGAAGGTCTGGCTCAGATAGTGCGGCTCAAGCATCGCATCGGGCGAGCCATGCGCAACAATGCGGCCGGCGCGCATCAGTACCATCTCGTCGCTGAAGGCGGCGGCCTGGTTCAGGTCATGCAGTACCCATACGATCGTCAGCCCGCGCTCCTGATTCAGGCGACGCAGTTCGTACAGGATATCGAGTTGATGATGGATATCGAGATAGGTGGTCGGCTCATCAAGCAGCACGATGGGCGCCTGTTGGGCCAGCGCCATGGCAATCCACACACGTTGCCGTTCACCGCCCGACAAGGCAGCCACGTCACGCCCGGCATAATCGGCCAGTCCGCTGGCATCCAGTGCTTCATCGATCGCCACCTGGTCAGTACGCGTCAATCCACGCAGCCACCCCCCATATGCGTAGCGCCCATAGGCGACCAGCTCGCGCACCGTTAACCCTGCGGGAATTTGATTGAATTGCGCCAGCATCGTCAGCGCCCGCGCAAGGTCGCGCCGCCGGTAAGAGCCCAGCGCGGCGCCATTCACTTCCACTTGGCCACTACGAAACGGCTGTAACCCGGCAAGCGTGCGCAGCAACGTGCTCTTGCCGCAACCATTGGGACCGCACAAGGCAGTGATTCGTCCGGCCTTGATGCTCAGGTCCAGCCGGTCAAGCACCACTTGTTCGCGATAAGCGACCGTCAACGAGCGCGCCAACAGCGCCGCTCCCACCGCCTTCATCATGGCGCCGTCAGTCGCTGACCGGCGTTCGGTTCGCTATAGCTTTGCGCCATCGCCACCACCACCTTGCGCGGCCCTTCGAACGGATCGCGGGCATGCGCCGTCAGCATGTTATCCAGCATCAGCACGTCGCCGTCGACCCAGGGGAAAACAATGCGCTGGCGGTCAAGCACACCGCGAATTTCAGCCAGCGCCGAGGCCTCGATTGGCTCACCGTCGCCATAAAAGACATTGCGCGGCACATTCTCAAAACCGACTGCATCGACCAGCGTCTCCTGCATGTCTTCATCCAGCGCAGAGAGATGAAACAGATTTAGCTGATTGAACCAGACCATGTCGCCGGTGCGCGGATGGCTTGCGACTGCCTGGCAGCGTTCGCGCGTACGCAACAACAACTCGCCGTCCTCGCCGTCACGCCATAAGCAGTCGATGCCGCGCGCGGCGCAATAACGCTCAACCACGCGCGGATCGTTTGAGCCGAAGGTCTGCTCCCACGGTAAATCAAGGCCTTGCCCAAAGTTGCGCACGTAGAGCAGTTCGCGTTTGGTAAAGCGCGCAATCAGCGCCGGATCAAGCGCCTGATAAATCGCGCGGCTGTTAGCGATCGGCGTGGCGCCGCCGGAACGTGCGGCAAGCACGCACTGGAACCAGATCCGCAACGGCCATTCACGCGTATACGATTGTTCGTTATGCAGCGGAATCGAGCGATGCGGCGGATATTCGGTCGAGGTGTATACGGCGCCCTCCACCTGGCTGCGCGGAGTCGATGCGAATTCGTAACCGATCAGCGGGTGCCCGAATGACGCGGCAAAGCGTTGGAACGCTTCCACCGGCGCCGCGCGAAAGCCGGTAAACAGGATGCCACCGGCCTTTTCCAGGGTGTCGTCGGCAAGCGTCCGCAATAGCGGCGCCGCCTCTTCCAATGAAATATCCACTCCGGCTTTCGGCGCGACGATAGTCGGCAAGCCCGGCTCGATCCGCAGATCATCAAGCGTGAGCTGCGGCACGGAAATTGTAGTCATACGAAATCCTCTTGCAGAAACAGTGCAACCGGGGCCGGAACCCGACCCGGGCACGGCAAATTACGATACTTGCGCCTTCGGCGCGGCAGCGCCATCCATATGACGACGCAAGCTGGCCGGCCGCATGTCGGTCCAGACCGATTCGATGTGCGCCAGGCAGACAGCCTTCGGGCCGCTTACTCCTACCTCGCGCCAACCGGCTGGCACAGCGCGAAACGTCGGCCAGATCGAATACTGCTCTTCGTCGTTGATCACAACGGTGTAAACATCGCCGTCCGCTTCTTTGGCAATGGTGTCAGGAATATTCTGTGCTTGTGTCATGGTGGGAGCTCGCTCGAAATGCGTTCAAAAAACGGTGACGGATAGGATTTGCTGCGCCCAAACGCCGCCTCTACTTCAAGTAGACGATTGGCGCGCGCATTTTTTTAGCATCACGCGAGTTATTGCTGTGAAATGCAGGAATGGCGGCGCCGCGGTCGCAGGCCTCCAGGCAGTTGCTGCAGTGCCGTTGCGCATCACGCACCATGAAATGCACGAGTGTCTGCGAGACGTTGAGTGCACGTGCGGTGCTCTGCAGCGTTTCGTCGCGCAGCCGTACCATTTCGAATGCATTGCGACTACGCGCCGGCAACTGAGCCAATGCAGCGAATACGTGGCGCAACGTATCGCGCACCTCCAGCGCGGCCTCCGGTGACGGTTCTTGCGAAGGCATATTCAGGCCGCTGTCTTCGTCGGCGCGGTAGATATTTTCAAGATTCTGGCGGCGACAGGCGTCAATGGATGCATTACGCACCATCCGCATCACGTAGGCGGCCGGCTGGCGGACAACTTCCTGATCAGGAAGATCGGCAAGCTTGATGAACACATCGTGGACTACGTCTTCGGCGCGGCTGGTGCAGCCGACAAAGCTGCGCGCCACATTGACGAACAGCGGGCGATTCGCGATAAGGGCATCAAGCAAGGGGGCGGCAGAAAGCGATGCATCGGAACTCAAGTTCAACATTGGCATCGCTGCCGATGGTTTCGTCCGCTCATGCATTTGCGCCATATGTTCACTCCACTAGGATAAGATGATTTCCAAGTGTAACACAAATGCGAATCATTCTTAATACGATTTTCAATAGCCCTATAAATGATAAGGACTATTCTGGCGAACAATGGAGTAACCCAACGCGCCGCAGCATAAGTGCATAAGCGGACGCGGCATGCTCAACCGATGAGACATGCTACGCACTCTCAGTAAATAGAAAAAATGTCAGGCCATGTCGGCGAACCACTTTGGGAAATCGACTGCATTAACACCGCCTCGACGAGACGGTCATTTCTGTCTTTGCCAGGGCGGCGCTTAATGCAGCTTCTGACTAGCCACCAACACCCCGTCGGCGTCAGCATAAATCCAGTCGCCCGGCCGCACCGTGACACCGGCTATCGAAACGCTGACATCACGCTCCCCCTCCCCTTTACGAACGCTACGCTGCGGATGCAACGCCAAGGCACGCACGCCGATATCACAGGCATTCAACTCCGCCGAATCGCGCACGCAGCATTGACGACAATCCCTGCCCAGCCGTTCTTCTGCGCCAGCACGCCGAGGTTGCCGCCGACCAGCGCGCAGCGCAAGCTACCGCCGCCGTCGACCACCAGCACCTGGCCCTCGCCCGCGGTTTCCAATGTGCTGCGCACAAGCACATTGTCCTCATGCACCTTGAGGGTTCGCGCCGGACCGGCAAACGCCTGGCGCTTGCCCAGCGAAATAAATACCGGCGGCAGCACCGCCAGGGCTGCCGTGCCCAGCATGTCTTCGTTGGCGTCGCAAAGATCGGTGGTTGCAAAAGTCATGACATCTCCATCGTGTTAGAAATCCGGAATCGCATCACTCGGGATCCACTGAGAATGCCGGACCACCGAATTTCTTGACACTATACATCCGCTTGTCAGCCACCTTCAACAAGGCTTCCAGATCGAGGCCGTCAGCCGGATACAGGGCGCCGCCGATCGATGCGCCTATCTGGAAATACTCGCCGTTAGACATCAGGATCGGCTTGTTCAACACCGCATAGATTTTTTCGGAAATCGCCAATGCCGATTCCTCGTCAGCCACGCCCGGCAAATAAACGATAAATTCATCGCCGCCAAAACGCGCCACTTCATCTTCTTTGCGCAAGGCATTCTGCAAACGCAAGCCGACTTCGATCAAAACCCGGTCGCCTTCATCATGGCCATATTCATCGTTGACCTGCTTGAATTTGTCGAGATCGACAAACAGCACAGCAAAGCGGAACAGATGCGGCTCGACGTCGGTACGGCGACGAAACTCGATTTGGGCAATCAGGGAATCCCGGTTGAGCAGGCTGGTCAGGCGATCAGTGCGAAGATGACGCTCCATCTCCTGGAAGCTTTCAGCCAGCTCACCGATCTCGTCCTTGCGATCGATATTCAATTTCGCCAGCGGCCGGCCACTGCCGATGCTGCGCACAGCCAAGGTTAGTTTACGGATGTCGCGCAATGCCCAGCGCAAAATTGCATAACCAAACAGCAAGGCCAGCAGGATCACCAGCAAGCCGAGATAAAGACTCTTATAGACGCCGCTATTAATCGCCCCCCAGAAGTCCGAGCGCGGCAACGCGACAACGGCAATCCAATTTAGCCCGGCGGCATCGCGATGGACCTGGGCCGCCACTTCGATCTGCCCGAACTCGCTCGGAAAGGCACCACTGATAAGCTGCCGCGGCTGGTCCAGGCCAGCACCGGGAGATCCTGCCGAATCGCCAGCCAATACCGCGTCCGGATGCTGCTGCAGATACCTTTGCACCAGTTGCCAGCTTTGCCGCATCAATGGCGAGCCTGAATCCTGTACGTTGACGCGCACCTTCTTGCCCGGCTCTCCCGGCAAACTGCCAAACGGGCTATCGCTATTCGAGGAAACCACAAGATTGCCGTTGCTTTCCGCTACGAATGCCAGCCCGTGACGATCCATCGACAACGCCTGCAGATATTCTCGCAGCGGTTTCAACGACAACTCCCTTGCCACCACGCCAAGCACAGACCGATTATCGCCATACACCGGCCGCGCCAACATCATTACCGGCTCATTGATGGATTCATCGACAAATAACGCAGACCAGGCATCGCGCATGCCGGTAGAGGCGCTGACGTACCAGTTCTGTTCGCGCGGCTCGTACTCCTCCGTCTCCAACAGGATCATCTCGGTCGACGGACCGCGGCTGCGATACAAGTGACTAGGGCCATCACCGGCGCCGCGCAGCCTGACCCGGAATTCATTGGCGCCAATCCGGCGAATGCCGACAAACTGGCCGTCCACACCGCCAAAGCACACAAAACCACCCACGGCGGGAAACAGCCCGGTAGCGATCCACATGCGCTCCTCCAGCCGACCTACATTATTGGGAAAAGGAATGCGCGTCGGCGTCTTGCCTGTAGCATCGGGCAATTGGTCTGGGGCCACCACGCGCAAGGCGGCGCCGGCGTCGAACAACTGCCGGTTGATCGCGCCATTGATTCCCCCATCATGTCTGCCAGAACTTTTTGCGATAACGCGTCAGTTGCGTCCTGTCCCGCCTGGTAAAGAAACCAGCCGACTGAAACCGCCAGGCACAACAGCAAGGTTGCAAATGGCAAAATGAATAAGCGCTGTAGTGAAGTTCGCTTCAAATTTGCCTCGAAAAACACATTAAATTGGCGCTATTCGACTCGAAGTGCGTATGTCTCGTTCCACCATCGAGCAGAATATAATTTTTTCCGGTCGGTCTGCCAACCAGCGTCAAACCTTGTTGTTGTCGTGTTCACCATACTTCACGGCGTCATCTCATCTCCTCCATATCGCCAAAAATATGCAATCGACAACATTCATAACCGATTCACGACGCAGCGCCACCCCCAATAACAAAAGCGCAAAAAAAAAGGTCACACGGCATCACCATGTGACCTTTAATCTTTAAAGCAACACGATCAAGCTTGTTGCGATTCTACTCTGTTGCTTATGTAAGATTCGAGCTTAAATTGTCGCTTTGAACACTATCTCACCATTGTTAACATTTACGTGAATAATGTCCTTTGGCCCGAATTTCCCCTCAAGGATCAATTTGGATAGAGGATTCTCGATCTGCTGCTGAATCGCCCTCTTCAGTGGCCGCGCCCCATACACCGGATCGAAGCCCGCTTCTGCGATTTTTTGCAGAGCAGCTTCGGAAATTTCCAGCCCCATATCCATCTTCGCCAAACGCTGCTCCAGAATGCGCAGCTGGATCTTGGCAATTGCGCCGATGTTCTTCTCATCAAGCGAATGGAACACCACAATTTCATCGATACGGTTGATGAACTCGGGCCGGAAATGATTGCGTACTTCGGCCATCACCTCCATCTTCACCAGTGCCGGATCGCTTCCTTCCATTGCCTGGATACGGTGCGAACCAAGGTTCGAGGTCATTACGATCACAGTATTCTTGAAATCGACGGTGCGCCCCTGACCATCGGTCATGCGTCCATCGTCCAGCACCTGCAGCAGCACATTGAAGACATCCGGATGCGCCTTCTCGATTTCATCGAGAAGGATCACGCTATACGGCTTGCGCCGCACCAGCTCGGTCAGGTAACCGCCCTCTTCATAGCCCACATAACCGGGTGGCGCGCCAATCAGGCGGGCAACCGAATGTTTCTCCATGAACTCGCTCATGTCGATACGGATCAAGGAATCGGTGCTATCAAACAGGAAACCAGCCAGCGCCTTGCACAATTCGGTCTTGCCAACCCCGGTCGGCCCGAGGAACATGAACGAACCATACGGCCGATCAGGATCGCTAAGACCGGCACGCGAACGGCGGATCGCATCGGAAACTGCAACGATGGCTTCATCCTGGCCAACCACGCGGCGATGCAATTCATCTTCCATGCTAATCAGCTTCTCACGCTCGCCTTGCAGCATCTTCGATACAGGAATCCCGGTGATGCGCGAAACGATTTCAGCAATTTCATCGGCGCCCACCTGGGTGCGAACCAGCTGCGGCTTGCCGTTCGGATCCGGATGCTCGGCCGCCAGCGCATCCTGTTTGGATTGCGTCTCCAGCGCCTTTTCCAGTTCGTTAAGCTTGCCGTACTTCAGCTCCGACACTTTCTGCCAATCGCTCTTGCGCGTCGCCTCGTCGATTTGCAGACGCAACTTTTCAATCTCTTCCTTCAGATGCTTGCTGCCTTGCGCACTGGCTTTTTCCGATTTCCAGATTTCTTCCAGATCAGCATATTCACGCGACAGCTTCTCGATTTCTTCTTCGATCAAAGCGAAACGTTTTTGCGATGCTTCGTCTTTCTCACGCCGCACCGCCTCACGCTCGATCTTGAGCTGGATCAAGCGACGATCGAGTTTGTCCATCACCTCCGGCTTGGAGTCGATTTCAATCTTGATCTTGGCTGCGGCTTCGTCGATCAGATCAATGGCCTTGTCCGGCAAGAAGCGATCGGTAATGTATCGGTGCGACAATTCCGCCGCTGCGACGATCGCCGGATCGGTAATTTCTACCCCATGATGGACTTCGTATTTTTCCTGCAGGCCGCGCAGAATCGCAATGGTCGCTTCAACGCTCGGCTCGTCAACCAGGATTTTCTGGAAACGGCGCTCCAGCGCAGCGTCTTTCTCGATGTACTTGCGATACTCGTCCAGGGTCGTCGCGCCGACACAATGCAACTCACCGCGCGCTAACGCCGGCTTGAGCATATTGCCCGCATCCATCGCGCCTTCGGCCTTGCCGGCGCCGACCATGGTGTGCAATTCATCGATGAAGACAATGGTTTGCCCCTCATCCTGGGCGATTTCCTTCAGCACCGCTTTCAGGCGCTCCTCGAATTCACCGCGGAATTTCGCGCCGGCCAGCAAGGCCGCCATGTCAAGCGACAGCACGCGCTTCGACTTCAGGCTGTCTGGCACTTCGCCGTTGACAATCCGTTGCGCCAACCCTTCGACAATCGCCGTCTTGCCGACACCCGGCTCGCCAATCAGCACCGGATTGTTCTTGCTGCGCCGTTGCAAAATCTGGATCGCGCGACGGATTTCATCGTCACGGCCGATCACCGGATCAAGCTTGCCGATGCGCGCCCGTTCGGTCAGGTCCAGCGTGTATTTTTTCAGGGCCTCGCGTTGCCCTTCCTGGTCTTGCGAGGCAACATTGGCGCCGCCGCGCACCGCAGCGATCGCTGCTTCCAGCGCCTTGCGGGTCAGGCCGTTTTCGCGCGCCAGGCGGCCGGCGTCTGATTTATCGTCGAGCAGCGCCAGCAGCAGCATCTCGCTAGCGATAAATTGATCGCCACGCTTTTGCGCTTCCTTGTCGGCCAGGTTGAGCAAGGCCAGCAGCTCGCGGCCGATCTGCACCTCGCCACCGTTACCGGAGACCTTAGGCAGACGCTCCAGCGCTGCCTTCAGGCCGGTCTCAAGGGCGGCGACATTGACACCCGCACGCTGCAGCAGGGAAGTGGCGCCGCCATCATCCTGTTGCAACAGCGCCAGCAACGCATGCACCGGTTCAATATACTGATTATCATTACCGACCGCCTGGCTTTGGGCGTCGGAAATGGCTTCCTGCAGTTTTGTGGTTAATTTATCGAAACGCATGGTTCCTCCAAAATATCTAATGCATAGAAAATTGGGACAGGCCAGCTAATTTCAAGCGCATGCGATGCTGCGGATAAAGGAAATATTCAAAAAGTGATGGCGCGATACGTCGCAAAGCCGGCAATACACAGAATGATCGAGCCAAACAGATGCAGCAGTGCATGCCCCAAGAACCAAGCATAGTCGCCCTGCTGCAGCAACACCATCGATTCCGCCGAAAAGGTGGAAAAGGTGGTTAATCCCCCAAGAAAGCCGGTGATCACCAACAGCCGCCATTCGACCGGCAGCAGCGGATGGGCTTCGAAAAAACCCACTGCCAGGCCAGCCATATAGCCGCCAGCCAGATTGACCACCAAGGTACCCAACGGCAACTGATTCTGATATGCGCCCAACAAGATGGTCGCCAACCAACGCAGCCATGCACCTAGTACCGCGCCGATGCCAACCGCAAGCCAGCTCATTTCTTGCTTTCGCGAATCGGCAGCGGCAATGCGTCTTGCTCCCATTTCGCCAACGCTTCATCGTCGCTGGTGCGCGCATCGACCCAACGCGCACCTTGTGGAGTGTGTTCCTTTTTCCAGAACGGCGCTTCGGTTTTCAGGTAATCGATAATGAATTCGCAGGCGGCAAACGCATCGCCGCGATGCGCCGAACTGACTGCCACCAGTACGATCTGGTCCTGCGGCAACAGCGGGCCGATGCGGTGGATCACCAACGCGTCGAAAATCTCCCAGCGCTGCCTGGCCTGGTCGACAATCGTGGACAGGGCTTTCTCGGTCATGCCGGGATAATGCTCCAGCTCCATCTGGGCGATGGAGCTGCCGTCGTTCAGGTCGCGTACCGTGCCGAGAAAAGTGACCACGGCGCCAATTTTCGGATTGGCCTGGCGCAGCTGCGCCAGTTCGACAGCGAGATCGAAATCCTCAGTCTGAACGCGAATTGGCATAATTAAAAACCTCGCTAGTAGCAGTCCCAGTCGCCTTGCGCCGACAGGAACGGGATTAACATCAGCCGCCGGTCACGGGTGGGAAAAACGCCACTTCGCCATTATCGGCCAGCACCGTATCAGCGCTTGCCAACTCCTGGTTGAACGCCATCCGCAACGCCCGCCCGTCAGCCAGCACCTCGGCCCAGACCCCGCCGCGCGCGCGCAAATAGGCGCGCACATCGCCAACGGTGGCGACCGCCGCCGGCACCTCCAGCGTTTCCTGCGACAGGTTGAGCGCCTCGCGGATGCTGGCAAAAAAACGTAGCTGGATTTTCATTACATTCTCATTTTCAATCAATTGCAAGAACCTGCGCAGTTGCGGGCTCCCCACGCATTATCATGTCAGCGCGGCAAACGGCAAGAAGTGCAACATGTCGCCATTGGCAATGGTTTTTCCCGGTGGATTGTCGACTAAGCCGTCGCCCCACACGGTGGAAGTCAGCACGCCGGAGCCTTGATGCGGAAACAGATCCAGTCCGCCGGCGGCATTGATCTTGACACGCAGGAATTCACGTCGGCGGTCCGCTTTGGGCCAGTTGAAATCGGCGCGCATAGGAATCGTCTGCGGCGCCAACGCGTCGACTGCAGCGCCCTGCTGATGCAGGATGAACGGCCGCACGAAAATCAGGAACGTGACAAAGCTGGACACCGGATTGCCAGGCAAGCCGATAAAGAAAGCCGTGCCGCCTGCGGCACGATGCACTTCGCCGAAAGCCAGCGGTTTGCCCGGCTTCATGGCGATCTGCCACATGTTCAGGCGCCCTTCCGCTTCCACCGCCGGCTTGACGTGATCTTCTTCGCCGACCGATACGCCGCCCGACGTCAGGATCAGGTCATGCTCCTGTGCCGCAAGACGCAAGGCCTCGCGCGTCGCTTGCAGATTATCCGGAACGATGCCGTAGTCGGTGATGGCACAGCCCAGGTTTTCCAGCAGACCGCGCAATACAAAGCGATTCGAGTTGTAGATTGCGCCCGGCTTCAGTGGTTCACCGGGCATCGCCAGTTCATCGCCGGTGAAAAACATCGCGACCCGCAGCTTGCGTAGCACCGGCAGTTTTTCCAGTCCGACGGAAGCCGCCAGCCCCAGGTGCTGCGGCCGCAGGCGCGTACCCGCAGCGAGAATCACGCTACCGTTGCGGATATCCTCGCCGGCGCGACGCACCCATTCGCCAACTGCCGGCGCATGCTTGACCAGCACCGCTTCGCCATCGGCTTCGCACATTTCCTGCATCACCACGGCATCGGCGCCGGCCGGGATCATCGCGCCGGTAAAGATGCGGGCGGCAGTGCCGGGTTGCAAAGGCGCACCGACGTGTCCGGCCGGGATCCGCTGGGATACCGGCAACCGCGCAGCGCCACTGGCGCAATCCACCGCCCGCACCGCGTAACCGTCCATTTGCGTATTGTCGGCCGGCGGCACATTCAAGTGCGACGTTTGCGCCTCGGCCAGCATACGCCCATTGGCGGCCAGCGTCGGCAGCAGTTCGATCGCGCCACCCGTCAGCAACGGGCGCTCGGTCGCCAGCAGCACCTGCAAGGCCGCGGCGACATCCAACATCGGTGGTTTTTGCATCATTCTTGGTTTGTTGATCTGTGGGTACTCAGCGGTTACAAGCCAGTGTGCGTGGCGATGAATTGCTTGACCTGAGCCACATCCGCTGGCATCACGTCAAAGCGCTGCGGCAGCGCCTCAATGTTTTCAAAACCTGCCGGGCGCTCCGCATCGTGCCCCAGCGCTTCGCGGATGGTTTCGTTGAACTTGGCAGGCAACGCCGTTTCCAGCACGATCATCGGCACGCCGGGCGCCATGTATTCACGCGCCACCTTGACGCCATCGGCGGTGTGCGTGTCGATAGTAATGCCATAGCGCGTCTGCACGTCGCGGATGGTATCGAGGCGATCCTGATGCGTCGATTTACCGGACTGGAAGCCGAACTGGCCGATCTTCGCGAATTCATCGCCATCGCTGCCCGCACCGCCCGCCAGACTGAAGCCACCTTCGGTCTCGACTTTGTGGAACAAGGCGCGCACGCGTTCGCTATCGCCATCCAGCAGGTCATGAACAAAGCGCTCGAAATTGGACGCCTTGCTGATATCCATGCTCGGGCTGCTGGTGTGGTAAGTCTCGGCCGCCTTGCGCACCCGGTAGATGCCGGTACGGAAGAACTCGTCGAGCACGTCGTTCTCGTTGGTGGCGGCAACCAGCTTGTCGATCGGCAAGCCCATCATGCGCGCGATATGACCGGCGCAGATATTGCCGAAATTACCGGATGGAACAGTGAACGAGACTTTCTGGTCGTTGCTGGTGGTCGCACTCAGGTAGCCGCGGAAGTAATACACCACCTGCGCCACCACCCGCGCCCAGTTGATCGAATTAACGGTGCCGATTTTCTGCGCAGCCTTGAATGCGTGGTCGTTGGAGACGGCCTTGACCATGTCTTGGCAATCGTCGAACACGCCTTCGACGGCGATATTGAAAATGTTCGGGTCTTGCAGGCTGAACATTTGCGCGGTCTGGAAGGCGCTCATTTTCTTGTGCGGCGACAACATGAAGACGCGGATACCCTTCTTGCCGCGCATTGCGTATTCGGCAGCGCTGCCGGTGTCACCGGATGTCGCGCCAAAAATATTCAGCTTGGCGTCGTGCTTGGCCAGCGTGTATTCAAACAGGTTGCCCAGCAACTGCATCGCCATGTCCTTGAAGGCCAGCGTCGGGCCGTTCGACAACGCTTGCAGCAGCAGCTTGCCGCCATCCCTTTCCTCCAGCACGCGCAATGGCGTGATCTGGCTGGCATCCTCGCCGGCACGCGCGTTGCGATATACCTCCGCGGTGTAAGTCTTGTGCGCCAGCGCTTTCAAGTCGGCCTCGGGCACGTCGGTCGCAAATTTTTTCAGGACTTCGAACGCCAGATCGGCGTACGACAGGCTGCGCCAAGCATCCAGCTCGGCGCCGCTCACCTGCGGATATTCGGCTGGCAGGTACAAGCCGCCATCCGGAGCCAGGCCGCCAAGCAGGATTTCAGAAAAATTTTGTGCGGCTGCGTGGCCACGAGTCGAGACATATTGCATAGGATTGGATGAGGTTTTGTGGTTACGAATACCGATGGGGCCTGATAACGAAGAAAATGCACGAGGCAAGAGCGGCTCCGCCGCGAATTACTGTCTTTCACATTATAGCCGCCGCAAGCAGGCCGCTGTCAGCTTTGCATGATCGGGCCGGTCACTCTATTTCTTTTTCCAGTAATCGGCCGCATCCTCGTAGCACTCCACCGTCAGATCGGCAACCTTGGCTTCCATATGCGCCTGGGCATCGGCTACCGCTTGATTGTAAATGCTGGGACCGATTACCTTGACGCAGAAATCGAGCAGCATGGCGGCCTTCAGGTCGCCGATCGGCTCTTCCATGTTTTCCTTGAAATAGCGCTGGATCGAGCCAATCAGATCCTTTTGTTCCTCTTGCCGTAATTTGATCGCCATGACGCATTCCCTTGTCTTTAATGCATGATTACAGGTTCAAAAACAGCGTGCCGAATGCATTGTTTTCGAAAGCCCGTTACTCTACTACATGACTCGCATGTTCGTTATCACCCAGCCAATATACAAGTCGGCTTGGACGCACATACAAATGATACAAATGCGCACTGCATCCTTATTGCCACACTGATACAATATCGGTCTTACGCCAATGCGCAGGAAATGCCTGGCAGGCCCGTCGTCAATATGGCGATAATTGGCCTTATTCCGCTTGCAACCCATTCAATTGTTATGACACCTCCACTTTCAACGTCCCCGTCGACCGATCTGCAAAACAGTTCGGCGATGCCCGACGAACATCCGATGTCCGGCAGCCTGTTCATGGTGGTAGCACCTTCCGGTGCCGGCAAATCGACGCTGGTCAACGCGCTGCTGGCACAGGAACCCGCCATCAAGCTGTCGATCTCGTACACCACTCGGCCACCGCGCCCCAGTGAGCAAGATGGCCGCGAGTACCACTTCACAACCGTCGAAGACTTCCGTGCACGCCACAAACAGGGCGAATTCCTGGAATGGGCAGAGGTCCACACCAATTATTACGGCACATCGCGCCTGGCAATCGCCGAGCAGATGCAGTCCGGCACCGATGTTCTGCTGGAGATCGATTGGCAAGGCGCGCAGCAGGTCAAGAAACAGTTCCCCAACGCGGTCGGCATTTTCATCCTGCCGCCATCGATTGCCGCGCTGGAAGACCGCCTGAAAAAACGCGGTCAGGACGAACCGCAAGTAATTACGCGCCGAATTCTTGCCGCCGGCGGCGAAATCGCGCACGCCCCCGAGTTTGAATATGTTATTATTAATCAAGAGTTTGCAACTGCTCTGTCGGAATTAACAGCGATCGTCAAAGCCACTCGCTGCCGCTTTTCGCAGCAGGCAGTGTGCAACGCCTCGTTATTTGCCCAACTGGGCATCCACGCCAACTTAAGTTAATATTAAGTCAATGCCTGACAGGCACCGATTTCTGGAGAAATATATGGCCCGCATCACCATCGAAGATTGTTTGAAACAGATTCCTAACCGCTTTCAACTGACGCTGTCCGCGACTTATCGCGCACGTCAGCTGTTGCAAGGCCACACCGCCAAAGTGGACGCCAAGGACAAGCCAACCGTTGTCGCCCTGCGCGAAATCGCTGCCGGCAAGATCGGTATTGAAATGCTGAAGAAAGTACCTGGTTAATTAGTTGATCGAGGACGGAGCAATGTGTTGCGCCTTGGCGAATCCTGCACTCCGTCCAACAATCAGTTCACCATCATGCGGCTGACATCGACCCAGTATGAACCTGACATCTCCAGATTCAAGCATGTCATCGGCTGCAACCACAAAAAAACGGGCGGCATCCCCCCGCTCAGCCAGAAAACCCGCTAATACCCCTCCTTTGCCAGACCCTCAGCCCGCCTCCCAATTCGGCGTTGCCTCGATTACCCACCTGACCACCAAGCTTGCCGAGTACCTGACCCCGACGGAATTGAAGAAGGTCAAGGAAGCGTATCGCTTTTCCGATGAAATGCATCTCGGTCAGATGCGGAAGTCCGGCGAGCCTTATATTTCACACCCGATTGCCGTCGCTGAAATCTGCGCCGACTGGAAACTCGACGCGCAAGCCATCATGGCCGCCCTGCTGCACGATGTCATGGAAGATCAGGACGTCAAGAAGGACGAGCTGATCGAGCGCTTCGGCGCACCGGTAGCGACCCTGGTTGACGGCTTGTCGAAACTGGACAAGATCGAATTCCAGAGCCAGATCGAAGCGCAGGCCGAAAACTTCCGCAAGATGCTGCTGGCGATGGCGCGCGATGTGCGCGTGATCCTGGTCAAGCTGGCCGACCGCCTGCACAACATGCGCACGCTGGGCGTGATGGCGCCGGAAAAGAAACGCCGCATCGCGCGCGAGACGATGGAAGTCTACATCCCGATCGCGCATCGGCTTGGCCTCAACAACATCTACCGCGAACTGCAGGAACTGGCCTTCTCGCACCTGTACCCGCTGCGCCATCGCACCTTGGCGAAGGCAGTCAAGGCAGCGCGCGGCAACCGCCGCGAAGTGGTCAGCAAAATCCTGGAATCGGTCAGCACTACGCTGGCGGCAACCGGCATCAATGCTCAGATTGACGGCCGCGAGAAAAGCCTGTTCGGCATCTATCGCAAAATGCACAACAAGCACCTGTCTTTTTCGCAGGTGCTTGATGTCTACGGCTTCCGCATCGTGGTCGACACCTTCGCCAATTGCTACCTGGCGCTCGGTACGCTGCATGCGCTTTACAAGCCGATGCCAGGCAAGTTCAAGGACTACATCGCCATTCCCAAGCTGAACGGCTACCAGTCGCTGCACACTACGCTGATCGGCCCCTACGGCACGCCTGTGGAGTTCCAGATCCGCACCCAGGACATGCACCGCGTCGCCGAATCCGGCGTCGCGGCACACTGGTTGTACAAGGACGAAGAAGGCAACCTGAGCGACCTGCAGCAGCGCACCCATGCGTGGCTGCAATCGCTGCTCGATATTCAGAAGCAAACCGGTGATTCGGCCGAGTTTCTGGAGCACGTCAAGGTCGACCTGTTCCCCGATTCGGTCTATGTGTTTACGCCAAAATCGAAGATCATCGCGCTACCTCGCGGGGCCACCGCGCTCGATTTCGCCTACACCATCCACACCGATGTCGGCGACCAGACTATCGCCGCCAAGATCAACCATGAACCCGCGCCGCTACGCACCGAACTGCACAACGGCGACATCGTCGAGATCATCACCTCGACCACCTCACGCCCAAGCCCCAACTGGCTCAGCTTCGTACGTACCGGCAAGGCGCGCTCGGCAATCCGTCATTATCTGCGCACCATCAACCTCGGCGAGTCGCTGGAACTCGGCAAGCATCTGCTGTCGCAGGCGTTGGCGTCGCTCAACTTGAATCCGGCGCTGGCGCCAGTGGTGGTCGAACGTCTGTTGAATGAATCGAGTGCCAAATCGCTCGATGAAATCTATGCCGACATCGGCGTCGGCAAACGCATGGCGACACTGGTGGCGCGCCACATCATGGGCCTGCTGGAAAACGAACCGCTGGCCTCGCCGCTTCTCGACCTGGAGAGCGTCGGCGCCCCGAGCAAGATGGATCCGGTGGTCATATATGGCAGCGAAGGCATTTCGGTGCAATTGTCGCCATGCTGTCAACCGATTCCGGGCGACCATATCGTCGGCCAGCTCAAGCGCGATCAGGGCCTGGTGGTGCACGCCGAAGACTGCAATATCGCCAAGCGTCAACGCAACAAAGATCCGGACCGCTGGATCGAAGTGCTGTGGGGCGAGGACCTGAATCGTCGTTTCGATTGCCGCATCAAGGTGCTGGTGCATAACGACAAGGGCATCCTAGCGCGGGTTGCTGCGGAAATCGGCGATTCCGATGCCAACATCATCTATGTCAACATGGATGACGACAAAGATCAGATGATGACGCAACTCATCTTCACCATCCAGGTGGAAGACCGCGTTCACCTGGCGCGGCTGATGCGCAATGTGCGCCGTATCCGCGGCGTGACACGCATCCTGCGCGACCGCAGTTGACTGCTCACAGGCAATTTGACTGAATAACAGGATAACGGCCGGTCAGCACCGGCCGTTTTTTATTGCAGCGATTGCTTGCCAGGCAATGCTATCGGCAGTTGAAAAACGTCGATGCCCTCTTCCGCCAGCTCCTCTCGCTGCTCAGCAGAGGCAGTGCCGCGAATCCCGTATGCTGGCACTTCATTGTAGTGAATACGCCGTGCCTCCTCTGTGAAACGCTCGCCAACATCCTCGGTGTTTTCCACTACCTGACGCACCATTTCCGCCAGTTGCTGCTGCAACGGCGCCATCGCCGACAGCGCTCCCGATTGCTCACGCGCTGTAACGGAAGCAGTTTCCCTAGAGTTCGACAGATTCAGATGAGGCGCGGAAGGCAGTTTGCTTACCTTCAGACTGTCGCACACCGGGCAACTGATCTGTTGCCGTTCCGATTGCGACAGAAAATCATCTTCCGAGGCAAACCAACCCTCGAAGCGATGCTGTTGCTCACAAGATAAATTGTAGACTTTCATGGATAGCTGCTTACCTAAAACCCTAGGCCCGAAATGCCAAAAACGCAAAAGCCTTCGCGTAGTCATGCCGAAACATGCCAAGCATCAATGCTAATACGTCGAAAGACAGTGATGCTACGCCAATCAGCATAGAACTTATCGGCTGCTTCGATACCGCCCGTTATCTCAACCGACCCTCACCATAGCGATTTTCCATAGGGCCTGTTGGCAAGCCCAAATTGAATGCCAACAGGCCCTAGCTTCGACGAGCTTTGTTTCCTAGAATGAAGCGGAAGCGACGTGGTCGCCGCAGGCTTTTGCTCACATGAATCGGGGGCAACATGAGGAAGATACTGTTGGTATTGCTGCTTGGCATTGTCGCCGCAGCCCTGCCAAGTTACGTGATTGCCGGACAAGCGCAAACTTTTGCTCCGCCACCCTTGTTTGGCCCGGTGTTTCATCCGGCGCCATTGCTCCATCCGACATCTACCGTTATCGCTCCGCTTACCTGGCGCGAACGGAATGAGTGGGACAAGCGACGTACTGATCAATGGAGCGAATTAGAGTGGCAACGCCAGCAATGGCGCGAAAACCACGGCGAGGCAGTGCCGCCAACGGATAACGCTGCGACGCGCCCCTCAATGCCTGCCACCAGTTTTTGATCCAATCCGCGCTACAGACTTTCTGGCCGCGAAAAATTAGAAGCGTGGCAGGTCGGCCAGCGTTCGCCCGGATCCAGAGCGATCGACAATATCGATGCCCTCGATGCCATGTTCGTAAATCACCAGGCCGATGCTGGGGCCGCGCACTATTTTCCCATCCACCGAAAATGCGGTGGCAACCTCATCACCGAAGTGCAGCGCATCTACCACCAGGCTGACATCCTGCTCGGAAGTCTTGTGTTCCCATCCGATAGAACCGTCGTCCCTCGATTTTGCCCGTCCCCAGCGTACTTCTTCAACCCGATCACCCGCAACGTTAAAACGAACCGCTTCAATCATGTGAATTGACATGTATTTCTCCGAGATGGGAAGTCGAATGATTTGCCGCTTCATGGTACGCGCCCTGTTAATCGGCAGCAAGATGTCTGGCAAAAATATGACGCCCATCCTGGCGCGATACGTCGTCGCACCACAAAAACAAACGCTATCCGATGGATAGCGTTTGTTCGCATGCCTGGCTCGACCGTTGGGAGCGATCGTCTTTTTTCAGTCAAGGCTCTGCCGGCACTACCCGCAACCAGCCGCTGGGGCAACTTGGCACATCCGGATAATATCCGACGGGGTTATTGCAGTAAAAGCTGTAGTTGCTGTCAGGTGCAATATACAAAGTACCGTCCGGATAAAAATATGCTGGATCGTAATAGTACGGCGACCAGAATAAAGGACCGCCTACGACGAACAAGCCAAATCCGCGAAAATCGCGGAATCGCCGGAATCCGTGGCGCGCATAGAAGTGGGAACCGCTACCGGCTTGCATGCCGGCTGCACCTCCATGAAAGCCGCCATGAAAACCACCGTGCCCACCGTGGAATCCTCCGTGCTGAGCCAATGCAGCACCGCTGACCGAAGCCAGTATCAGCGCGACTTCCGCACACAACAATATCATCGACTTCTTCATGGCTGCACCTTTTACCTTACGTACCGCCAGCAACACGGCAACAGGTTCCATCTCCCTGTATTCACTATAGGAAGCGCAGGAAAAATGGCCGATACAATTCAGTAATGTTTGCAACAGTGTGTATCAATCCAGCGGCAATGGCGCAATCCATGCAAATCCTCGCTTACGGTATACTTGCGCGTCCAAACCGCAGAGAGAAAGCAACAGAAATGACCACCTATAAAGAACTGCAAGCACAAATCGAACAGTTGAGAAAGCAAGCGGAAGAATTGCGCCAGGCGGAAATCGCCGGTGTCATTGCCGAGATCAAGGCCAAGATGAACGAATACGGCATTACCGGAGCAGACCTCGGCCTGATGGGAAAGAAGCGCGTCATGAAACCGGCCCCGGCAATGGAAGCCGAAGCACCGCCGTCGCTGCCTAGCCAGGACGATACCGTAGCCGGCAATACGATGTAATTACCGGACACGCCGCCACCAAAACGGCTGCCATCGACGGATGCGGTACTGCTTCGGCAGACTGAAACAGTTTTCTGTCGATGACAGTCGTGATCCGATTTAGTCCAGCTTGAAGCGCAACCCCAGCGCCACCACATTGTTCCCCATCCCGCCCCTGCCGAACTGCAGGTCGTAGTTGAGATACCAGCCCCAGCGCTTGTCGACATCGGTGCTCAAACCCAGTCCGACCCAGCCGGAATTGCGCGCCAAACCAATCCCCTGCACCGTGAAGCCAGCCGCCGGCGCGCCCACAAAGGCCGCCTTGAAATCCAGGCTGCCATCGGTGAACGCATGTTGCCACGCTGCGTAGCCCTGCAACACGCTGCGCCCGCCCGACCATTGAAATGCCGCATCGCCACGCAATCCCAGCAGCGCCGCAGTCTGCCGGTACGCCTGGCTGTCCGCCGTCAAACCGAATGCGCCGCCGTTCTCGGTGAAGCCGCCGCGCTTGAGACGGTCGTATGACAGCCCTGCGTAAGGCGTCAAGCGGGTGCTGTCCGATAACGGCAGCACATAGCCGCTTTCGCCATAGAACGACCAGATCTGATCGGTGTGTCCGGCATTCAGGCTCTGGACCGTATTGCCGATCAGCGCATCGCGCGTCACCGTACTGTCGACGCTGGCGACGCCAGCACGGCCGGACAAATACCAGCCGTTGGTGCCGAGGGCTTGCCGGCCGTACAGCGAGACGCCGGTATTGTGGCTCTTCGATTGGCCGCCCAGGCGGTCGAAACTGGCCCGACCATCCGAATACGCCAGCGCGGCACCGACGATGGTGTTGCTGCCGAGATGGGTGTCGACACCGAACTGCCCGCCCCACAGCGTGGTGTCGCCAGTGGCAAAACCGTCCTCGCTGAGCTTGCCGGATGCCCCCAGCGCGCTGACCCACAGACCCGTGCCATCATGACTGTCGGCCTGGCTGCCCAGCGCCGACAAGCGGTTGCCCAGATCACGGTTGATCGCCTGCGATTGCTGGAACGTCAGTGCCTGCGCCGAGGCATGCACCTGGCCTGACAGGCTATCGAGGGTCTGTGCGGCGGCAGCGATGCTGGCGGTCTTCTGCAAGGCCGAAGCACTGGCCAGGAACTGGCCGTTGGCGCCGCCGGTATTGCCGCTGGCGACCATCTGGTCAGCCGCCTGCAATGCCGCCTCCAGATTCTGCCCGGCGTTGTTGCGGGTGGCGTCTGCGCCAAAGCTGGCGGTGGCCAGCGCCGCGACATTGGTGCGGGCGATGTGCAGGTCGACTTCCTTGGGTTGATATTGCAATGTCGCGGCGATGAACACGCCTGGCGCAAAGCTGACGCCATCGGCCTCGAAGCTGAGGTCGGCGAATTGGCCGCTGACACCGCCCGCCGCCGTGATCACTTTGCCGGTCACCCCCACCTGCTGGGTGACATAGCCAGACGGATCAGTCGTGCCACCCGGCGTGGTGGCGACCAGATGCGAATTGCCGAGCACGGCATTGCCGCCCACTGTCAAGGTGCTGTTCAGTTGATTGGCCAGCACCGCATTGGGCGTTGCGACGTAATTGCCGTCGATGCTCAAGCCGGCGCCGCTGTTGCTGACCCGGCCGCTGTTGAGGACGTTGCCGTGGATGCGGCCACCGGCGCCGGCCAGGTTACCGAGTGCGCTGACGTTGACATTGGAGGCCACCGAACCGGTGATGTTCAGGCTGCCGCCCTGGATCGTGCTGTCGCCCGAATAGGTGTTGTTGCCGGCCAGCGTCAGTTGGCCGCTGCCGCCCTTGCTAAGGCCGGCATCGCCGCCGATATCGTTCTTGAATGTCGACGCGGCGTTGTCGAAATTGATAGTAACCGTCGGCCCCAACGCCAGCCGCCGATCAAACAGCGCCGGACCGTTGACGGCCTTGCTGGCATTGAGCAGGCCCCAGCCGTAGGTGGCCGTATCGTGCATGTCGGTGGCGGTCGACAGGATGGTCTGGCGGATCAGGTCCGCATTCATCCAGGGATAAGCTTGCTGCACCATGGCAGCGGCGGCGGTGACGGCCGGCGCGGCGAACGAAGTGCCATAGACGCGGCCGCCGGCGACATTGGAGACGAAATCACCTGCTGCGGCCAGACACCAGTTGGCGGCCAGGCCGCAACGGTTGGCGTAGCTGGAGATCACACCAGGTACGGTGTCGCTGGCTGCATAACCGCTGCTGCCGCCGGCACCATTGACGGCGGTGACGGCGATCCAGCCGGTTTGCAAGTCGGCAAAGAGCGTCGGCAGGTTGGCGTTCAGAGTGGGTTGACTGCTGCCGTCATTGCCGGTCGACCAGATGAACAAGCCCTTCTGAGCGACATACGGCTGGTACAGGTTGTACAGCCCTTGTGCTTGCGATATCGTGGCGCCGTTGGCACTGATGCCACTCGACTGATTGAATATGCGCACACCCTTGGTGAACAGATCCTGATACATCTGGCTATTGATCAACAGGTTGTCGCCGCTGATGCCGGCGGCAGCGCCTTGTATGAACACCCCGGGCGCAACACCAAGCGTGCTGCCTGCCAATACTTCCGCCACCTCGGTGCCGTGGGTATTGCCGTTGGCACCGTTTGGACTGTACACCGTCTTGACGATGCGCCCGGCCAGCTGCGTGCTATCAACCTGGAAGTCTGTGTCGATCACGCCGACGGTGACGCCAGCGCCGGTGTAGCCTTGCGCACGTGCGGCGCCGGCATTGCTGGGATCTGCAACATTCAGTAGCGCCGACACTACCGGAGGTATCACAGAGGCAGAATTGCCACTGCTGCTGGGTGTAGGAGGACTGGTTGTCGGCGGGATGCTTGGGGTGACCGGGGAAGCTGGATTTGGATTGCTGCTACCTCCTCCACCACCACCGCAACCCGAGATCATTGCCATTACTGCAACAGAGACAATTGATAGCGATCTCCGGGTGGATTGCTCTTTGCCCATAATGCCCCCTCCATATATGTGCTTTGTCATCGACCCGCTCATGGAACGGATCATCCGCTTGCAGCATTCACATACTCAGTCGCGCATTAGATTGCAATATCTACATTTATTTCTACACGGCAATTTATTATGCGCGCGTTTATGTTGATTGACTTGTGTTTTTTATTTCCATGTGGAAATTTATACACGCACCCAAAAATGTCGATGCGTTAACCTCGGTGAGACTGGCAGTCTGGGGAATCGGGGAATCGGGAGGGGCGTTTCTGTGCAGGATGATACAAAATGCGAATTAAGCGATCACGAAGGGCAGCCCTTCCAAGCGCTATTGAAAATCGGAACACTCGATCAAAATCAGTCCATCGGTATCCCGGCAATGCTTACTTTCAGCGACATCAAGAATGCGATCAACACCGTAACCGAAAGCGCAAATCAATTCAGTTGCTGAACCGTCCTTGGCGCCAAAATACTCATATAAAACTGCCTTCGACATCTGAAACTGCTGCTTCCTGCCGTCCGCCAGTCCGGCGGTAAAGGAGAGGTCGCCGCTGGCTGTCAAGCTTGGTCCGGCAACAAGAGTCGTCATGCATACCTCCAAAGCGGTTCTACAGGAATCCTAGCACGGGCGAACTGAATTGCGAATGCCGCGACGCAAGCGTCAACCCTCGCTGGTGGGCTGCAACCAGCTTGTCGGCAAGCTATAGTGACGCTCAGATAGCAAATCAATTCCGCAATCAAGCTGTTCGACCCAGTCGATGAAACGAGCGACCATCTCCGCCCCTTTGAACATGCAGCCATGCTGCGGCACGATGCACTGGATATCGATTTGCCGCGCCATCGCGGCCCACAGCCGGCAGGCGCGATTGCCGCTCATGTAGCGACGATGGAAAGACAGCATCCGCGGCACATGTGCGGCGAAATCGGCAACCGGCTCAGCGGCATCGGTATTACTGACCATTGATGCTCCGAGGTCGCCGGAAAACAATATCTTGCTGAGTGGATCGTAAAACTGGAAATTACCTTCTGAATGCAGGAAATGCGCTGGCAGCGCAAGGATATGGCTATGCCCGAGCGGAATCTTGAGCCCCTCGTCGGGAATCGAAATGATGCGGCCGGCGGTTTTTCCGGCTGGGCAAAAATGCGGGATAAAACGCGACCAAAGTCTGGATATGACGATCCGGCATGTCGATCCGGTCAGCCAGCGTCCGACGGAGGCGACGATGTCGGGGTCGGCATGCGAGGCAAGGATGTATTTCAATTCCTTCGGCGGGAAATAGCGACTGAGCGCGATGAACAGTTCGTTATATGTCATTTGCCCACCCGGATCGATCAATGCGCCTTGGCCGTGGTCAACAATGAAAAACTGGTTAGTCTGAACCACCTCGCCGTCGTCTTCCTCGACCAGATCCGAAAACATCGTGCATGCGTGCCGCCCATCGTTAAAAAGTTCTATTGCCATCGCTAATATGCCGGGTGAAATAAATGAATGGCGGAGCGTAGCGCGAAGAGCAACTATTTCTTTTGATAAATATCAAGGAAGTTGTGGATTGAATCAGAATAGCGGACGCTTCAAAACCGAGGCGGTCAAAGCGCCAGGATGCCCCACAAAATTGCTAATAACCAATATTTATGTTGGGTTTTCTGCCGACTTTGTTATCATTGCCGCCAGGTAATCCTACCTAAATCCATCGGCAAGCGCGCCGTCACCAACGAGTGCATTGCCCTTGCAAAAAACCTCAGGGGATCAAAAATGACGTTTACCGAAGCAATCAAAGTCTGTTTCTCCAAATACGCCGACTTCAACGGCAGGGCTTCGCGCTCGGAATATTGGTGGTTCATTCTCTTCCTGGTGCTCGCCTCATTCGTGACAGACATCGTCAGCCACAAGCTCAGCCTGCTGTTTTCACTGGCTACGCTGGTGCCGTTGATCGCTGCTGCCGCACGCCGCCTGCACGATTCAAATCGCAGCGGCTGGCTGCAATTGATCGGGATCATCCCTATTCTTGGCTGGATCGCCATGATCTATTTCCTGGTCCAGGAGCCGAAAGAACCGAACAACTTTGGACCAGCCCCGGTCGATCCGGCCCTGCCAGCGCCCTGATCCCCGCAAAGAAATCACCATAAAAAAGCGCCTGCCGAATACCGTTGAAGTAAGCGCAGGCGCATTCCATCTCCTTCTTTACAGCTTTATCAAGGCAACTTGCTTGTGGTCCTGCTCAAATAAAGCGCAATGCCGTCAGTGTGTACTCTCCTGCGCCGGCAAAATCATCAGACTCTCTCCTTGCGGCGTCTGCATCGCCTTGCCTGCAGACTTTCGCACTTGCTTAGCGTTGCCAACGATGACTGGAATCGATACCGCGCGCGTACGGTCATCGACGGTCACAAACACGTTCAAGTGATACACACCATCAACTGCAGCGCGTACATTCGGCGTATCGGTCGCTACGCCGTCCTGGCCGCTGACTAGCGCCGCATTGCTCGCCGTGACGATGAACAACCCGGCATCGGCACGATACTCAACCCGCAATGGCACATTCGGACGATCCGTCTTAAAGCGCAACATCAAGGGTAGCGTGGCCTTCTTGCCGGTCTTGTCGCTCGACACCAGCTCGACCGTCACCGGTGCCGTGACCTTGCCAGCATGCTGGCGCTTTGCGCTGGATACCTGATCAGCGTTGCTGTCATGACCCGGCGTCGTCACACCCGCCTGGGCGCTGCACGCAATGGTGGCAAATGCCAGCAAGCCATTCGATAAAACGATTGTAAGATTCTTCATTACTGTCCTCATGGTACGAGCGTGACGCTGAAGCATCCGCTCTTGCTATTATCGTCGCTCGCGATCGTCGCGACATAATCGTTATGCGCAGCCAGTCCGTAAGAACCGGTATAGCTGTCACTGGTTGCCGGATCTTTCTGAAGCAATCCGCTGACCTCATTGCCGTAGCTGTAGACATCGACAGAAGGTAGCAGCCCGGGATCCGCGACGATCTTCAATTGATGGACACCGGTTTGGCCGATATTGAATCGCAGGTAACGATAGACGCCCAGCTTGTTGCTACTGCCGTAGCTGGCGGTCGTGCACACTGTGGCTGCCTGCCCAGGCGCGAGCGGCGTGTAGATCGGAAGCACAAATTGCAGATTGGCCATAGGGACTGACGGTGGCAAGGCAATCTGGCCAGCACCGAACATGTCCAGCCCATTCTTGTTGGCCATGTTTATTTCGGCCAGCAAGGTATCCACGATAGTTTGTCCGGCAGGCCTGATCTGTCCGCGCAAGTAAGTCGCAAATGAGTGCATGCTGGTGAGTGCGGCCGAGTTCCTTTGCATCGTCATGGCTTGGTAAATCGGTGCGAAGCCGACATCAGGCGCGCTGTACAGGCGATACAGTACCGACTGGATTGCCGTTTCGCTGAACCATGCTTTCGGATCGCTTGCCGGAATCTCGTCGACCTTGAAGACCACCGCCCTGCGTCCCTGTTGCGGGCCGCTGGTGTCGACGTACATGGGATCGTCGCGCGCCATGCTGGAGAATGCATTGCCCCAGCCTTCGCTGAATGCCAACCGCATGTCGAGCAGATCGCCACTACCATGTCCGCCGCCGATGCTGTCGTCGCGAGAAAAGCTGGCCTGGAAGTAATGGCCCCACTCATGGGCAATCACGCCTGCATCGTACTCGTCGGTGTCGACATTTTCCTGACCGAGAATATGCAACCCTTTGGTAGCCGGGCCCTTGTCGTTGCCATAGTAAGTCCCGTCTGCGCTATCTGGGCTCCAGAACACATTAAGCGGCGGAAATACGAGGTTCTTGTCGGCCAGCAGCACTTTCTGGCTGGCCGTATAAACCGTATCGAGCATCGCAAACGGCGCAGCTGCGCGCGCAGTCGTATAGCTCGATCCACCCCAGCCGGAACCTGCGTTCAGATCATGTACGCTGGCTTGCACACCGCTATTGAAGCTCGTTCCCTCGATCGCATACAGTGCAGCGCCGTTGACCGACACGCCGTAGCCACCCGAAGAATTGTCCCGCACCGCGAAATTCCAGCTTGGACCACTACCCGCTGCCCGCAATGCCTGTGCCTTGGCGCGGATGCGCACCACGGTATTCGCCGGCGCCTGGAAAACGTAAGCACCAAGTTCGTCGGTCTGCGTCGACAACAGCACCTTGTTTTGCGTATCGACCAGCTCGACCACGATGCCGCGGGCCGGCTTGCGCATCGTATTGGCATAGTCAAGTTTGGCCTGCCACTTGCCTTGCGAATCCTTGCTAGCAACCGCCGGCACGAAATCGTAAGTAATTTTTCCGCTGACTGCCGCTGCCGTGACCGGGGCAGGAACCGGAGCCGCCGGATTTTGAGTCAGAGGCTTGGCGTCTCCGGATGATGAGTCGCCTCCACCGCCGCCACAACCGGCAAGGGCCAGCAATGCCGCAAGCGCGGCCAACGCCAGCTTGGTTTTCGATTCGCTTTGACCAGCCATATTGCTCCTATACAGTTAAAAATAACAATTTTCTATCTCTATCTGGCTGCAAAAAATCGGCGCAATACCGTATTTCGCGATCCAATTCGACAAAAATTCCCAAGAAGAAACTGTAAATATTGTAACTTAATATTACAATTTGTAACTTATTACCTGTCAAAATATTGCCAATTAAGACATTCCTCACATCTTTCAACTACAGTCATCGGCCTCGTCAGATGGCTTGCGAGCGACGTCCAATCGGCCGAAAAAAAAATGCCATCCAACAGGTAGTTGGACGGCATCAAGACTTCCCCACGGTTTGTATTCCCGGCCTGCTTCACATGCCAGCTTTTTTAATGCCGGCCACCACTCCTCGAGCGTCACTTCAAAGGTCATGCAGATCGGGTTGGCGCCAGCGACAAACGGGCCACCGAACACGTTACCGTCAGTATCCGCCACGACGCCGATGAGTGCGGCGCTAAGCGTGCCGTCGTCGTCCGACCGGATTTCAGCAGCTAGGCGGCGCTGCAGCAGTTGCTGTCTTACCCATGCCCCTGCAACCTGCGCCAGATGCATGCGGCGATCCGTTATGGTTGTGCGGTGATGAGTGGCAGCTGCATCAAAATCGGTGATTTGCCCGAAGAACTGATGCGATTCCATGTGCCGGGTGGCCATGATGTCGACAACGTCATACACCTCCAGCCACAGCCATCGACCATTTCATGCTGGCCTGTGCCGCTTAGCTACTATCGCTGTAACGCCATATAGCCTCACGTTATTTCACAAGACCGAAATCGTCGTCTTGTGAAACTCTACCTCACAGCGTTTTTTACTGATCACGATAATTTTTTGTAACTCGCCTCGATTTGCAGTCAGCCGACCCCATGTGCACATTTCGAGGCATATACAACTGCGATGTTTGACAGATTCCACGCCACAAAATTGGTGCCACTATTGGCGCGGCACTCAACGGTGCTAACGGGTTACTTCCATCAACTGTCTACAGCGTAGGAGTAATATCATGCCATCAGATTTAATTTTAGCTGCCAGTCCGCAACAGGTGAATGTACTTGTGGTCATCGACACCGAGTATGTTAAAAAAAACTACCCGAATCCAAGTAAGGACCAGAATCACCCAACCGGCATCAACCATAGCAGCCAATTCATGATCTGCACCGGATCGCGCGGCATCATCAGCGGTCAAGGCACAGCCGATCTGAACTTCAGGGCAAACGTTGGCGATACAGTGGCCTTCACCGGCGTGTCTATCTATGACAACGCCGACGATGCCGTCATCATTTATGGCATCCAGTACTGGAAGCGCGATAACGTTTTCAATCAGTTCGTACCGGACCTGGTTACACGCACCGGCGCAGTAATTCCAAACTCTGACTCGCCAAACGGCTTGCCGGCAGTTCAGGTAAAAACTAATTTCTCCAGCTTCGATTCGAAAGTGAAGAACGCCGGCACTGAAGATTTCTATGTCCTCTTCGCGCTCTACACACTTTCCGACAATGGCGAAAACCAGAATCTGTTCGGCTACTACTACTGGGATCCAACCATCACGGTCGCCTGATGCACCTCAGTCGAATGTTGGTCGAGTCGCCACTATAGACGGCCGGTCAACAATGACTGACTACGTGCTGCACGAAGCCTGGGTCGCGCACTGTGACGTCCAGGCTTTTGTGTTAGTGCAAGTACTCGTACCCGACTGCGCATCGCGGCCAAATCGCATAAACTACAGCTCCCGACAACCAACCTAGAATCAGCATGAAGCCTGCCCTGCTAGTCATCGACGTCCAACAAGGACTGTTCGACGAAACGCCTCGTCCGTTCGAAGCCGACACGGTCATCGAGCGCATCAATACGCTGACTTCCCGCGCACGTCAGGCCGGCGTTCCGGTCGTTTTCATCCAGCATGAAACCGCTGACGATGAACTGGCGCACGGCTCGCAAAACTGGCAGTTGCAATGCGGATTGCAAGTCGCGCCAAACGACACCAAACTGCGCAAGACTACGCCCGACTCCTTCCTGCACACCAATCTTGAAGAGTTGCTGGATTCCTGGAACGTCGAACAAGTTGTCATCTGCGGCTACGCCACGGAATTCTGCGTCGACACCACTACCCGCCGGGCTGCCGCCCTCGGCTACCCGGTAACCCTGGCCGCCGACGCGCACACCACCCACGACAAAAAACACGCAAATGGCCTTCAGATACGCACCCATCACAATGCCACGCTTTCCGGAATCGACAGTTTCGGACCACGGATCCAGGCTGTGCCCACGTCCGAATTACATTTTCAGGAATAATTTCTACGATGCAGGACGCATCGCACTTATTTTGGAAATTTTGCCGAGCAACACTAGGATTGCGGAGCGTAAGAAAAAAGACCGTCATTGCTGAGAGCCTTGTATTCATTGGTGCCCGAGGCCGGAATCGAACCGGCACGCCCTTTCGAGCGAGAGATTTTAAGTCTCTTGTGTCTACCGATTTCACCACTCGGGCAGCTGTGTCATTTCAATAATGCGCACAAGAAATATCACCGACATTGTCGGTGATATTGGACAGGGCGCATTCTAACAGGTTCTGGTTAGTAAGACCATCCTCTAGCGAGGCAAGCACCAAGGCCCAAATCGGCCAGCTGCAACCAAGGACTGCGGATAGCTGTGCCGATCCGGACGCGAATCATTTCCCCCAGATTTTCTTGTATTCCGTTCGATAGCCGTTATTCGGCTCAAAGGTATTCTGCTGGCCGCCATGGAAGGCAATGTTCTGTTCAGTGACCAGATAGGTGGGAGTGGTATAGGCGCTGGCCTTGTCACCGGAGAAGGAGCGATTGAGCTCATCGACGATCTGCCATCCCTGCAATCCGAACGGTTCCGGCACGGTAGCGACCTGCACGGTCTTGCTGCGGATACGCTGGTATGCCGTTTCGGTGCCGTCGCCGGCAGACAACGCCTCGATCTTGTTACTGGAGATAATGGACGCCGCCGCCGGAGTCGCCAGCAAATCCAGGTACTGGTCATTGACGCCAATGACGTGCGTCCATTTCTTGCCGAAGCGCTGCGCCAAGGAAGTCAGCAGGGCCGGCATCTTGTCGGCGGACGTGGCCGCCGGCAGGGCTTCTACCGAGAGCAGGCTGCAGGTCCGGCATTGCTTGATGGCGGCGACAATTTCATTCGATTTGGCCTGTGAGTACAAACTGGCGGGATCGGTAAACACGACCACGCCGGCCTTGCCGTTTGAGTTGACCACCCCCAGCAAGGCGGCGATCTGCGCTTCGTCCTTGAGATCGGCGGTGACGTTGGTGAACAGGCCGTCGCTCGGCCCACCCCTGGTTGAAGCATGCCAACCCACCACAGGAACGTTCGCCTTGTTGGCGGCATTCATTTCATTCGGTTGCTCGTTGGCGCTGATCCCGGCCAGCACGATGCCGTTCGGCTTCAGGGCAAGCGCCCTGCTGAAGGCCTCCGCGTGCTTGCTGTTGACGCCCCAGCAATCTATCGTGAAGACCTCCCAGCCAGCTACCGCCGCGGCTTCCTTGACCGCATTGGAAACACGTAAAACGGCATTGTTCTTGAAGTCTGAAGCGATCAGCACAATCAATTTTTTTTGCGCCCCTATTTTTGGGCCGGTGCTGGGTCCGTCCCAACTGTTTTTAAAAGCCATCGCCTTGGCCAATTTGGCATTGGCTCGGTTCAGGTACGCGGTTGGATCTTCTTGGGCGAATGCCGAACCGGCCAGGGCGAAGGCGAGCGCCATCGCTACAAAATTAAAATTAATCAATTTCATTGTTTTTATCTGGATTTGACTGCAATTATTCGGAGCGGGATCGCCGCCTGTTTTTTTGTGCAGATAGTCTTCAACAACTAGAACGCATCTCACGGATATGGATGAAATGCGTTCTATTTCAGTGCGTGAAATCTTTCAAACCTAGTCGATGCTTGTCTCCCCTAAAAACCGCCACATTAATGCGATAGACGATTTTCGCCGCCTAGCTTACGCAAAGCGCAAATAATTGTCTACGCAAAATCGATGCCCGGATAACACCTGAATCGCTGCACTAGGATGGAGCAGCCAGAAGACGCCGCCGCGCCGCAAAAAACTTGCGCGCCCGGCAAGCGATGAATAGCGCACTGGTCTACACTGTTGGCACCCGAATGATTGACATATTGGAGTGACAAATGATCAAGCAGCGCAAATTGGGAACTGGCGGATTATGCGTATCGGCCATGGGGCTAGGTTGCATGGGCATGAGCACAGCCTACGGTGCGGCCGACGAAAGCGAATCCATCGCCACTCTGCATCGAGCACTGGAACTGGGCATCACTTTTTTCGACACCGCCGAACAATATGGCCCCTATGAAAACGAAGCGCTGCTCGGGCGCGCCTTCAAGGGGCGTCGCCATGACGTGGTGCTTGCAACCAAGTTCGGCTTCAAAATCGAAAATGGCGTCACCACCGGCATTACCAGCGAGCTGGGACACATCCGACAGGCCGTAGAAGGTTCACTGCGCCGGCTAGGCACCGATTATATTGATCTGTTGTACCAGCACCGGGTCGACCCGACAGTACCGATCGAAGAAGTGGTGGGCGTCATAGCCGATCTGGTGCGAGAAGGCAAAGTCCGCTACCTTGGCTTGTCGGAAGCTGGCATCGCCAATATCCGCAAGGCGCATGCAGTGCATCCAATCGCCGCCCTGCAAAGCGAATACTCGTTGTGGGAACGCAATCTTGAAGCCGACATCCTGCCTACCCTGCGCGAACTCGGCATCGGCTTGGTGCCGTTCAGCCCATTGGGGCGCGGATTCCTGAGCGGCAGTGCGCAACGCGCGGAAAACTATCCCGCCTCCGATTTCCGCCACCTCGACCCGCGTCTGCAAGGTGAGAACTTCGATGCCAATATGCGGGCAGCACAAGCGGTGAAGGATATCGCCGCTGCCAAGAACGTCACGCCAGGACAGATTGCGTTGGCCTGGGTGCTGCATCAAGGCGAAGATATCGTGCCGATCCCCGGCACCAAGCGCCGTACCTACCTGGAGCAGAATATCGCAGCTGCCAACATCACGTTGAGCGCGGAGGAAACTTCGGCGCTGGAACAGGCGCTGCGCCAGACAGCCGGCGAACGCTACAGCAAGGAAAGAATGGCCTGGGTCGACCGTTGAAGATGCGCCCGCCCAGTACCGACAAGGGTAGAATCGATGAGCGTTTGCACGACCTTATTGGTATTCAACCAAGGATAGAGGAGAACATCAAATGCATTCCGGAAAAATCCTGGTCGCCCAGGGCGGCGGTCCGACTGCAGTGATCAATCAATCGCTGGCGGGCGTGGTGCTGGAAGCGCGGCGCTTCAGCGGCGTCGAACGGGTATATGGCGCGCGCCATGGTGTACGCGGCATTGTGAATGAAGATTTCGTCGACCTGACGCAGGAAACCAGCCATAACCTTGAACTGGTGGCCAACACCCCCTCCTCTGCGCTAGGCTCCACACGGGACAAACCGGATCTGAAGTATTGCCAGGAAATCCTCGAAGTCCTGCGTCTGCACCAGATTGGGCAATTTTTCTACATCGGCGGCAACGATTCGTCCGATACTTTGCGCATTCTTAGCCTGGAAGCCGCCAAGGCGAACCACCCTTTGCGCTGCATCCACATTCCCAAAACCATCGACAACGACCTGGTCGGCCATGATCATTCGCCGGGCTTCCCGTCGGCAGCACGCTTCGTGGCGCAGGCGTTCTCCGGCGCCAACCTGGATAACGCCTCCCTGCCCGGTGTCTATGTCGGCGTCGTCATGGGCCGACACGCCGGTTTCCTGACGGCCGCCGCCGCACTTGGACGAAAATCTGCCGAAGATGGCCCGCATCTGATCTACCTGCCTGAACGCACCTTTACCATCGAACAATTCCTGGCTGATGTAAAAGCTGTCTACGAACGTCTCGGTCGTTGCGTAGTAGCCGTGTCAGAAGGCATACACGACGCCGCCGGAACGCCGATCACCAGCCTGCTGACAACCACCGTAGAGCGCGACGCGCACGGTAATGTGCAGCTGTCCGGTACTGGCGCCCTGGCCGATTTGTTGTGTGAAGAAATCAAGTCAAAACTGAAGATCAAGCGCGTCCGCGGCGACACCTTCGGCTACCTGCAGCGCTCCTTCATGGGTTGCGTTTCCGACGTCGACCAACGCGAGGCACGCGAGGTTGGCGAAAAAGCGGTGCAATATGCAATGCAGGCAGGCCGCGACGGCTCAGTGGCCATCCAGCGCATCGGAGATTACGCGACCGATTACGCATTATTGGAACTCGATACCGTGGCTGGCAAGACGCAGATCATGGCGGACGCCTTCATCAGCGCCAGCGGCACCGACATCACCGACGCTTTCAGGCACTATCTGCGCCCGCTGCTCGGTTCAGGCATGCCCGATGGATTCCGACTGCGGGCAAATCCAGTGGCCAAGTTACGCGACGCTACAGGCTAAGCGGCAGACAACCAGGGATTCAGGCGAGGATGTCGCTTTCCATGGCACGTGTGTATTTTCCATCGCGGGCCAAACCATTTAGTTGGCAGCGCCTGAAAAATGTCTCTTGCGCGAGTGCGACATTGTCTTCCAGTCCCTTCCAGGCTGCCAATACCGGGGCCTGCAACGCCCGCCCGTAAGAAAAACTCACCTGCCACGGATGTGCAACCTGCCTGTTCATCGCGTTCAGGTGGTCGGTGGCATCTTCCGCGCTTTGCCCACCGGACAGGAAAACGATGCCAGGCACTGCTGCCGGAACGCTGCTGGTAAGACAATGCATCGTCGCGTCGGCAACTTGCTGCACCGTGGCTTGCTGCGCGCACTTGATCCCGGGAATCACCATATTTGGCTTGAGCAGAATGCCTTCCAACGCCACTCCATGCGAATCCAGTTCAGCAAATACATACTTGAGCACAGACGAGGTCACCGCAGCGCAGCGCTCGATACTGTGCGAACCATCCATCAGCACTTCCGGCTCCACGATCGGCACAATGCCCGCCTCCTGGCAGAGCGCAGCATACCGCGCCAACGCATGCGCATTGGCGCGTATCGCGTAGGGTGTGGGAATATCATGCTCGTCGATTTCAATAACAGCGCGCCATTTCGCGAACCTGGCTCCCAACTGCTTGTATTCAAGCAAGCGTTCGCGCAAACCTTCCAGTCCCTCCGTGATTTTTTCGCCGGGATGCAGGGCCAATGGACTGACGCCCTTGTCCACCTTGATTCCCGGCATGATGCCACGACGCGCCAGCAGCTCTGCAAACGGGATGCCATCCGAGGTGCTTTGACGCAGGGTTTCATCGTAGAGAATGACGCCGCCGATGTACTGTTCGATGCCGGCGCTAGTAAAGAGGATTTCACGGTAGCGGCGACGATTTGCTTCATTTGCCTCGACCTTGATTGCGTCGAGGCGTTTCTTGATCGTCGGACCGCTTTCATCCGCAGCAAGGACGCCCTTCTGGGCCGCAACGATAGCGCGCGCCGTCGATTTCAGCTCATCGATGTTCATAGTCTGCTCCCAAGGATGACTTCGGAAAGTGGCTGAACCATGCTGCCATGGATGGCTATGCAAGGCAACATCAATATCAACTCTGACAAGGATGAGAGAAAAAACAACGGCCAGCTGAACAGGCATAATACTCCCGCCTGCTCAACCGGCCGTCTCCCCAACAACCCGGCATGTCAGTCCATTCTTTAGGATTGCTCACCAAGGATGGAGACAAGCGACTTATTAGAATGAATCAAACTGCGCAACCATGAACATTTCGCGCAAGTCACTCAGAATTTCCAATCAGTGCTCAGCCTGCTTACAGCACTAAGGCTTGCTCACATTCCAGGACCTTGCGACGTGCCAAGGCAAGATTGGATTTAGCCTTATCCAAAACCATATAGATAAAAAGACCTTCGTTTTTTTCCACCGGGCGCAGGATATGGTACTGCTTGCCAAGAGTAATGAGAATGTCTTCAATCGTATCTTTGAGTCCCAAACTCTTCATGGTTTTCAGCTTGGCGCGAACCACTTCGGTGTTGCCTGCGGCGGCCAATTCCAGATCCACGCCAGTTCCGCCGGAACCCAAAAGCATTCCACTATTGCTATCGACAACTGCCGCAGCCAAACCACCATCGATACTCAACAAATTTTCAACGACGACATCAATATTACTCATACTTTTCCTCGCTTGGTAATTAGTGGCGTTGAATAGAAAAACATCGCCGTCGGCCAACTAACGTCGGAGATGCCTGGAGCAACACTAGTGACTCATATCTAATTGCTGTACAAAATTTTTGGCAATTTTGTCTACCATCCATACCGTATGTCCGAGATTGGCGTCTTGGTTGGCCACCACACAAAGCAGGTAAGGATATTTGTTGTCGAGAGACCGGAAAATGATTCTTCCAGTTGGCGTTTCAAGCATCAGGCGATCACAGCCATGGAAACCTACTTCCTTGCCAACGGATCGCGCAATAGCCACGAGTGAACTGGTCATCGCGGAGAGGCGGATTGCGCTGAATTCCTGCTTCGGATCATAGATGGCTACGTCTTGACCATCCAAAGTCGTTATGACAGCGGTGGTTATGCCGTTTTGGGGTAATTCTATTTGGTCAAATACTTGATTAGCTGCGATCGATGCCGACAATAGATTGGTTTTCATTTTTTTTGTCATGGTTTCATATGGTGGCCATCAATGGCGAAAATATATCCAGCACATCAAGCATCTGTAATTTTTCACGCACATCAGCGGTAATGACAGGCACCGCAACACCCAGCTTATCCGTCAAGATTGATGAAAACCGATTAGCCGTTTCGTCACTAGCCGGCCGCGCCAACAGCAACATGCATGGCATCGTCTCGGAAAAAGAACGAACGGTTCGCACATACTGTTCAGCCATGTCAGTGGCATCCGTCTGGTTTGCGTCAATCAGCACGATGACCCCAATGGCTATGGATATCAGCCAGTTACGCATGAACTCGAAGCGATCCTGCCCTGGGCTCCCGTAGATATGTAGCTCTTCACCATTACCCAGGTCTATCACGCCGAAGTCGGCGCCAACCGTTGTGCTTGCCTTTGCAGAAGATGACGGGTCCATATTGGGAACGTCGCAATCGACCATCACATCCCCGCACAAGGACCGGATAGCTGTCGTTTTCCCGATCCCCATCGGCCCCAGCAATACAATACGAAGCCCGCTCATTATCGTGATCTCTCCAATTCATCTGATCGAGCCCTACCCAGCCATTGTTTCATTTTCTTCACCAACGAATTCACGCCGCTCACACGTGGTTCGGCAAAAATTTCTTTCGCAGATGCATGACCATCATCGAGCTGCATACTTTGCTCGACAAGCACACCATGCTTCCTTAACTCATCGAGAAACAAAAACGCCTCTTGCTCTGTCAAGCCACCATCAGCAAGAAGCCAATCGAGATCGATTGATTTTTTCGTCATGACGACGAGAATTTTTTGGAAGCGGACCGTGAAAAAACTTTGCGGCAAGTTGATCCATCTCGATATGCGGTAGTTGTTTTTTACTTTTTGATTGGAACTACTCAAGCCGGTATTGACGCCTCTAAGTTCAAGTAAGCGCAAGGTGGCTTGATCCAGCACATCAGCCAGATCGCTGACCCGAAAATGCGCCGGCAAAATCAGGTCTTCTTTATGTTCCGGGTCGGAATCTTCCCGGGAAATCCAGATGCGGATACAGCCCGCCGGAAGTATATTTAGGTCGTGAAAAGTCGTAGGCTCTAGCAGCGCCACAGAGGCGACCTTCTGATCGGATGAGGTCCAGTCGAATATTGTTTTTTTTCTGGCAATCTGCATCATGACTGCGTAGCGCAGCAGTTCTTTTTCGGCCAGATGCTTGGTACAAATGAAAGCGGCTTCACGCGCCGGGAGAATCTCGTCCGATGGCATCAATCCTGATGCGTTGTCACAGCTGAGCATTTGTTTTCCCCGCAAACTGATTCAGAATGACGTTATATAAATGAAACAACTATCAGACGTTGCTTCAGGATATTTTTACATCAGGAATTCTTGTTCGAAGCTTACAAATGTACCGACCAATTTAAAGCGGGCGGCTTTCACAAGATGGAAAGCCCAATCATTGGGTATGGCGACAGCGTCAACGTATCAAAGCGGTGTTTAAATGCTTGCGAATCACACAAGTGCACATTCACTTAACATTTAAATAGTGCTTGTTAGTAATAATAAACCAATCAAGCGGTTTAAAAGAAATTAATTTCAAGCAATTTCTTTAATTTTCTGAGGTAATCAAGTCCGAGAAGTTGGCCCATTGATTTGAGTACCGGTATAACGCAGCCTTCCAGAAAATGCATTACGTAACAATAAACAATTGCTTCCTGTTACGTTTTTGCATATGAACAATTAAGTTGCCGAAGGAAACACTGCGGAAATAAGTCGTTTTGCGGCACAGCAATGCTAGAAAGTTGAGCCTGATCCGCGCATGGCACGCAATATTGAAGCTTCCAGGATGCTGCGTTAAAAGCGCTTCCCTACGCGACCAGATCCGCCGCAGCGGCATTCAATAGCGGAACCGTGATACTAGATAAAGAGGAGATTGACGAACTTTCGTCCGGGACGCGACAAAACAAAAAACCCGCATCCTCATAAAGAGAAATGCGGGTTTCTGAGCTTCGTTGAACCGCCAGAAGCGTGTTCTTGGCGGAGACGGTGGGAGTCGAACCCACGATACAGGTTTAAGCCCATATGCTTCCTTAGCAGGGAAGTGCCTTCGACCACTCGGCCACGTCTCCACACTTAAAACGGTATTAGAACTGCACCGCTGTAAGGCCACGCATAATAACTTTTCATGCGGATTTGGTCAATAAAAGTATGCCTAAAAAACAGTTTTTTTTAAATTTTTTTAAAAAGCTTAAATCAAGCAGTTTCCAGACCAAAAGCCTTGTGCAACGCACGCACGGCCAATTCCATATACTTCTCGTCGATCAGCACCGAGATCTTGATTTCAGAGGTCGAAATCATTTGGATATTGATGCCCTCTTCCGACAAGGTACGGAACATTTGCGAAGCGATACCGACATGGCTGCGCATGCCGACGCCGACTACGGAAACCTTCGACACCTTCGCGTCGCCGGTAATGCTGGCAGCGCCAATATGTGCCTTGACCTTTTCATTCAGTACATCCATTGCCTTGGCATATTCGCCACGCGGCACAGTAAAGGTGAAGTCTGTTTTACCGTCGACCGACTGGTTCTGGATAATCATGTCGACTTCGATGTTGGCGTCGGCAACAGCGCCAAGAATCTGGTACGCGATACCTGGGCGATCCGGTACGCCGAGTACGGTAATCTTGGTCTCGTCGCGATTGAATGCGATGCCGGTAATGGTGGCTTGTTCCATCTTGGTGTCTTCCTCAAACGAAATCAGGGTGCCGGAAACGGTTTCTTCTTCCAGCGGTATCAAAGGGTCAGTCAGCGACGACAGCACGCGGGTCGGCATCTTGTAGTTGCCTGCAAATTCGACCGAGCGAATCTGCAGCACTTTCGAGCCCAGCGATGCCATCTCCAGCATTTCTTCAAAGGTCACGGTCTTCAGGCGGCGTGCATCCGACACCACGCGCGGATCCGTCGTGTAGACGCCGTCGACGTCGGTATAGATCAGGCATTCCGAAGCCTGCAGCGCGGCAGCAACCGCTACCGCCGACGTATCCGAACCGCCGCGACCCAGAGTGGTGATATTGCCGAGGTCATCAACGCCCTGGAAGCCGGTAATAATGACTACTTTACCCGCATCCAGATCTTGCCGTACCTTGACGTCGTCAATCGAACGAATCCGCGCCTTGGTATGGGCCGAATCGGTCTTGATCGGGACTTGCCAGCCCGCATAGGAAACCGCCTGCTTACCGATCGCTTGCAATGCCATTGCCAGCAGCGCAACCGAAGCCTGTTCGCCGGTGGAAGCCAGCATGTCAAGTTCGCGCGGATCGGGCTGGTCGCTAATTTCCTTTGCTAGGCCCAGGAGGCGGTTGGTTTCACCGGACATCGCGGAGGGCACCACGATGATTTGGTGGCCGGCGTCATGCCATTTGGCGACGCGCTTGGCGACATTCTTGATGCGCTCGGTCGAGCCCATCGAAGTACCGCCGTATTTGTGTACGAATAAAGCCATAGGGAGTGAGAAGTAGACGCAGTGCAGGGAAAAATAAAAATCAACCCTTAAATGTACCCGCTACAGGCCTTTATGACAAGTAGATTACCGCGGCGATGCGCACATCGCCCGCGCGCGGATTAACGCCGGGCATCTTTCCCGAATGGCAACGGATCGGCTTGCCAACGCAGGCCGATACGCGGCCCTGGCCCGGTAGCCAGGCAATGACAATCGAAACCGATGCCAGCGGCGAACAGAATCTGCTTGTCACTGCTCACTAAAGGCAGGCATTCGCGCTCCCAGGCAGGAATGTCAAATGCCTGGTAATGATATTTGAGGCTTTTTGTCGGCCGGTTGAACGCCAGCTTGATGCGCTCGCCGCCCGAGCGATATTGAATTTGCAATGGCTGTTGACGCAACCAGGCGGCATCGACCCCCTGCTCTGCCGGCTCGAAATGCATGACGCCGCCAAATTCGGCAAACCGTATTTCGGCTTCACCGCTCCAACGAAAAACCTGCGGCTCGATCTCGGAACGATCAGTATCGTCGCGCGGCGTCAGGAACACACGATTCCTGTGACGGCGAATATGGCAATCAGGATGCGTCACACACAATTGCGCGTCTGCCTTCGCTTCCAGCAACTGCTGTCGCATTTCACTTAGCCAGGCGCTGGAAGGCATACGCAGGCCATGCAGCCCGAACCAATAGCGCAACAGATTATCGATGCGCTCCGCGCTCAACTGGCGCAGGCGTTCCAGGTCGATGCAATTGCCATCGGCACAAACAATCATGTCTTGCGCCGCCAGTTCGACCAGCAATCGCTGGGTCGATTGCATGTGTCCGGCGCTGCGGGAAAAGCGCTCCTGGAAACCGGGAAAATATTGCGCCAGCACCGGCATCACCTGCTGACGCAAGGCGTTGCGAGCATAGCGCGGATCATGATTCGACTCATCCTCAACGTAGGCAAGCTTCTCCGCGACGGCATAGCTTTCCAGCGCGGTGCGCGATACCTTCAGCAACGGCCGCGCCATCAACAAGCCAGCATGGCCGAGCAGGTCCGGCGCCATATTCCAGCTATCCATCCCGGACAAACCTGCCGCGCCGGAGCCGCGCAACAATTGCAGCAGTATGGTTTCGGCCTGATCGTCCAGGTGGTGCCCAGTCAACAGCAAAGGAACCTGGTGCTCGGCGCACAAATCACCCAGCGCGGCATAGCGACCGATACGGGCAGCCTCTTCGACGCCGGTCTTGTCGCTGTCGCGCAGTGCTACTTGACGACTATCAAAAGTAACGCCCAGCGCCGCACATTGCTCGGCGCAATGCGCCAGCCAGCGATCCGCATTAGAACTGATGCCGTGATGTACGTGGAAGGCGAACAATGTGATGCCGTGCGTAGCGGCATAGCGTGTCGCCACATGCAGCAGGACGGTGGAATCCAGCCCGCCGCTAAAGGCGACCGCCAAGCGCGGCAAGGTCGGGACAGCCTGCGCTGCAATGCTTGTCAGCGTGCTTTCGAAGTACTCGGGGATACTTGTTGCCTGAATATGTTTTGACACGCTTATTGACTTACTCTGCCGCCAGCACTTCCTTGAATTTGCCGTAGCTCATCAATTTTTCGTGGCGTGCGGCCAGCAAGTCCTTAGTCTTGACACCCTGGAACTGGCGCAGTGTATCGGCCAAAGCGCGCTTCAGCAACGAAGCCATCTGCTTTGGATCACGATGTGCGCCACCCAGCGGCTCAGTGACGATCTTGTCGATCAGACCAACCGCTTTCAAGCGATGCGCGGTCAGGCCCAGCGCATCAGCCGCATCAGCGGCGCGTTCGGCGGTCTTCCACAAAATCGAAGCGCAGCCTTCCGGCGAAATTACCGAATAGGTCGCATATTGCAACATCAGCACAGCATCGCCGACCGCAATCGCCAGCGCGCCGCCGGAACCGCCTTCACCGATGATGGTGGCGATCAGCGGCACTTTCAGTTCAGCCATCGCGTACAGGTTGTGGCCAATCGCCTCCGACTGACCGCGCTCTTCAGCGTCGATACCAGGGAATGCGCCCGGTGTATCGACAAAGGTGAAAATCGGTAAGCCGAATTTTTCTGCGACCTTCATCAGGCGCAGCGCCTTGCGATAGCCTTCCGGCTTCGGCATGCCGAAATTGCGCAACGCGCGCTCCTTGGTGTCGCGCCCCTTCTGATGGCCGATCACCATGCAAGCCTGGCCATTGAAGCGCGCCAGGCCGCCGACGATCGACTGGTCATCGGCATAAGTGCGGTCGCCGTGCAGCTCATGGAAATCGGTGAATATTTCATTCACATAGTCCATTGTGTATGGACGTTGCGGATGGCGGGAAATCTGGGAAACTTGCCAAGGCGTCAGTTTTGCGTAGATATCCTTGGTCAGCTGCTGGCTCTTTTTCGAGAGGCGGTCGATTTCTTCCGAAATATCGACAGCTGAATCGTCTTGAACGAAACGTAGTTCTTCGATTTTGGCATCCAGCTCGGCAATCGATTGTTCGAATCCGAGAAATGTTGTTTTGCTCATGTTATTCCTTTGATTACACCGCCGTTACCGGCCAGCTAATGCATTGCGGGGCAGAGTTTAACAGTTGTCGCCGCGCGACAAGCAACTCGCCCTCAATTCACCAGTCATGATTCAATATTCTATAGGTTCAGGATCCAGGCTGCGCCACAGATACCAGGTTGCCACCGTGCGCCACGGCTCCCAGTTGGCCGAGACTTCGCGGGCATCGCTGCGCGAAACAGGCTCACCGGAAAAATAATTGACACTGATTCCTTTGAGCAACCCAAGGTCATCCAAAGGCAAAATATTGGGCCGGAGCAAATTAAATATCAAAAACATCTCCGCTGTCCAGCGCCCAATGCCGCGAATCTGGGTCAGGTCCGCAATAACTTCTTCATCTTCCATCTCGACCCACTGATCGGCATGGACACGCTTTGTCTTGAAATGGTCTGCCAAATCCAGGATATATTCCGCCTTACGCTTGGACAAGCCACACGCCGCCAATTGTTCCGGACCCGCTTTCAGCACTTGCGCAGGGGTCGATTTTGGACAGATTAACAGAAATTTTTGCCAGACAGATTCAGCCGCCTTGACTGAAATCTGCTGGCCAACCACGGAGCGCGCCAGCGTGGTAAACGCCTCACCGCGACCGATCAGGTGCAGATCGCCAAACTGGGGAATCAACTTGCGCATGATACGGTCACGCTTCATCAACTCTACCTTGGCGTCCTCCCAATACGAAGGCACGAAAACCTTGGAGTCGACAGCTATCGTTTTTAGCATACGGTTATGCCCTTCGCCATTCGGTTTGACCACCAGGCCGGTCTTCAAGCAGTATTCCAGCAGCTGACAATTCGTTGCGAATCCTGTCGGCGGCGGTGAAATCACGGGCTACTTTTGCCGCTTGGCGCGCTTGGATTTTGAGCAGGATATCTTGCTCCGACAACGCCGCTTCCGCAATGCCATTTACAACAATATCGGCACCGGCCATCGCACGGCCTTTTAGAAAATCTTCCGGAACGCGTTGCAACAATCCAAGCGCCCCGGCTAATCCCTTGAGCTGGCGCGCCAATGCGGGCAACTTGCCCTTGTTGACTTCATTGGCCAAATCGAACAATGCCGAAATCGCCATGGGCGTATTGAAATCGTCATTCATCGCTTCGGCAACGCGCTGCGCATGCACCTCCTGCCAATCCAGCGGCAAGTCATCGGCTGACACTTCCTTCAACGCTGTATACAAGCGGGTCAAGGCGTGTTTAGCGTCATCAAGATTGGTATCGGCGTAATTCAACGGGCTACGATAATGCGCGCGCAGGATAAAGAAACGCACCACTTCAGGATCGTATTTTTTCAGTACATCGCGGATCGTGAAAAAATTGCCGAGCGACTTCGACATCTTTTCATTGTCGATGCGAACAAAGCCGTTGTGCATCCAGTAGTTGACGAACTGATGCCCATGCGCGCCTTCAGACTGCGCGATTTCGTTTTCATGATGCGGAAACTGCAGGTCCTGGCCACCACCATGAATATCAAATTGCTCACCCAACAGCTCACCGGCCATGGCTGAACATTCAATGTGCCAGCCGGGACGTCCCTGCCCCCATTGCGAAGCCCATTTAACCTCTTCCGGCTCGCTTTGCTTGGCAGCTTTCCACAACACAAAATCGAGCGGATCCCGTTTGCCGGTATTGACATCGACGCGCTCACCGGCACGCAAGTCGTCAAGCGACTTGCCGGACAATTTGCCGTAACCGGCAAAATCGCGCACCGAATAATTGACGTCACCGTCGCCAGCCTGGTATGCAAGGCCATTGGCTTCGAGTTTCTTGATCAGGGCCAGCATCTGCGGCACAAACGCGGTGGCACGCGGCTCATGGTCGGGCTTTTGTACTCCGAGCGCGGCAGCATCTTCGTCCATTGCCTGGATGAAGCGCCCGGTCAGTTGCGAAATTGTCTCGCCGTTCTCCACCGCCCGCTTGATGATCTTGTCGTCGATGTCGGTAATATTACGGACATAGGTGACCTCGAAACCAGACTGCCGCAGCCAGCGCTGTACCATATCGAACACGACCATCACGCGGCCGTGACCAAGATGGCAATAGTCATACACAGTCATGCCGCATACGTACATGCGAACCTTGCCCGGTTCGATCGGAGAAAACGGCTGCTTCTCACGCGCCAGCGTGTTATATATTTTCAGGTCGCTCATGGGAAGTTACCGGTTAAGGCACAGAAGTATTGCACGCTGTTCTACACATCCACACATCCGTATAGCTTTCGGTTGCGCAATGTTGGTGCAACAAGGTCGCCAAAACTCTTTTGTCGTGCTTAGTTTGATAAAATGTTGCTTTTCGCCGCAGTATATCATTGCTCAAATGCGAAATCGCATCCCTTACCTGAAGGAATTTTATGCCAGCATCTCTTCGCCTGTCGCGCCGCAAGTTCGCTTGCACTCTTGTTTCGATGTTCGCCGCCGCAACCTTGGCTGGCAGCCCGACGTTGGCCAGCGCGGCCGACATGCCGCATGTTTTGTTGAAAACCAACATGGGTGACATTGTCCTCGAGCTGAATCCGGAAAAAGCGCCGAAGACTGTCAAGAATTTTCTCGGCTACGTCAACAGCGGGCATTATAACGGCACGATTTTTCATCGCGTGATTGATGGCTTCATGATTCAGGGCGGCGGCATGACCAAGGATATGGTCGAAAAACCGGCGCCGAACAAGGTTGAGAACGAAGCCAAGAACGGCTTGAAGAACATCGCTTACAGCGTCGCCATGGCACGCACCGCAGACCCGCAATCGGCTGGTGCGCAATTTTTCATCAATGTCAACAACAATGAATTCCTCAACTATCCTGGTCGCGACGGCTGGGGTTATGCGGTATTCGGCAGGGTAATCAAGGGCGTTGATGTCGTCGACAAGATCAAGAAAGTCAAGACCGCATTCCAGGACGTGCCGACCACGCCGGTCATCATCGAATCGGCTACAGTGACCAAATAAATATTATTTTTACCAGACCAGTAATCAAGCATCCATTCATTTTAACCACCCGATAGGAAATACCATGGCTGTCATCCTCACCACAAACCACGGCAAGATCAAAATCGAACTGGACGCTGAAAAAGCGCCGAAGACCGTAGAAAATTTCCTGGCCTACGTCAATGCCGGCCATTACACCGGCACGATTTTTCACCGTGTGATTCCTGGCTTCATGGTCCAAGGCGGCGGCTTCGAGCCAGGCATGAAACAAAAGCCGACCAACGATCCGGTCGAAAATGAAGCCAAGAACGGCCTCAAGAATGAACCGTACACACTGGCGATGGCCCGCACCTCGGCGCCACATTCGGCATCTGCCCAGTTCTTCATCAACGTCAAGAACAACAGCTTCCTCGACTATCCAGGCCAGGACGGCTGGGGCTATTGCGTATTCGGCAAAGTGGTCGAAGGCCAAGACATCGTCGACAAGATCGAAGGCGTCAAAACGACTCGCACCGGCATGTTTGCCGATGTGCCGGTGGATGACGTCGTGATCGAAAAAGCGGAAGTCGTCGCTTAATCCCTCACTCTCTATCGCTCATCGCCATCCAATGACAGCCACAGTCCCGAACACGCCAGTGCAACCGCCCGCGGTTGCACTCTTTATCTCCGACCTGCACTTGCAGGCGGCGCATCCACGCACTACGCAAGCCTTCCTGGATTTCCTGCAGGGGCAAGCCAAGCATGCGCAGCAACTCTATTTGCTGGGTGACCTGTTCGAGTACTGGGCTGGCGACGACGATCTGGAGACGCCATACAATCGCGAGATTGCCGAAGCGATCCGACAGGTCAGCGATGCCGGCGTCCAGGTATTCTGGATTGCCGGTAATCGCGATTTCCTGGTTGGCGATACGTTTGCCCGGGCGGCAGGCCTGACCTTGCTGCCTGACCCATCCGTCATCCATGTCGCAGGACGAAGCCTGGCAATTGCCCATGGCGACGCCCAATGTACCGATGACCTGGCCTACATGCAGTTCCGGGAGCAAGTGCGGCAACCGCAATGGCAGCAGCAGTTCCTGGCCTTGCCGCTGGCGCAGCGCAAAGCGATCATCGCCGGCGTCCGCAAGGAAAGTCAGGAAGAACAGCGTCACAAATCGATGGAAATCATGGATGTCAATGCAGCCGCCATCGATACACTGTTCGACACCACTGCCACCAGCACCCTGATCCACGGCCATACGCATCGGCCGGCTTGCCACAAGAGCGGCGCAGGCGACAATGCCAGGACCCGTTATGTATTGCCGGATTGGGAATACGACGTCAAGGCGCAGCGCGGCGGCTGGATCGCCATTGATGCAGACGGCGTGATCCGCCGGTTTGGATTTGACGGCCAGGAATTGGCCGATTGAAATAACGAACGTAGGGCGGAACCCCGCCCTTCCACCGATTCGAAGCTAGTCGAATTGCCGCTTGAATTCCGCAAACTGCAACTGCAAGTCGTCCATCTGTCGACGCAAGGCCGCAACCTCTTCTTCCAACTGAGCGATTCGGTCCTGGTTGCCAGCCTTCACCACCGCTGCGCTGCCCGACATCGTGTCGGCTATTGCCTGCTGCTCCAGCACTTCTTCGCCAGCCAACAAATGTGCATAACGTGACTCCTTGGTACCAGGCGACTTCGCCAGGCGCGCCACTAGCGGAGGATATTTATCGATCAGGAATTGCAGTGCAGTTTCCACTTCGGCCACCGAAGCAAACTCATGCAATCGGCCGCAACGGCTGCGCAGCTCGCCGGCAGTCTGGATGCCACGCAGCATCAGTGTGGTCAATACCGCCAACTTGTCCTGTTCCAGCAACCATTTGACCCGCATCCGATGCTCATACTTGGGCACACGGGCGCCGGCCTGGTTGACCTCAACCACGAGTTTTCGCTGCATCAGACGCTGCAGGATATCAAGCACGGTCGGCTCGGCAATCGACATGACCGGGTCCCGACTCGACAGCTGGTTGCAGCCGTTGACCAGGGTGTTCAGCGACAGCGGATAATTATCCGGCGTTAGCGCTTCTTTTTCAGCCAGTACGGCAAGGACACGAATTTCAAAGGGATCGAGATACGAATCGGTGACGGCATCGTCGCCCGTCAGAATATGAGATATTTCCTGATGCATTACGTAGTCTCCCGGTGCTAGACCCTACTCAACCAGTTTATTGAGTTGGTCCGGATCAAATTTTTCCAGTTCGGGCAAGCTTTCGCACGCGATGCCGGACTTCTTCAGCAAAGCGATGATGCGATCGATCTGGTGCTCCTGCGCCGCCGCATTATCAATCAAGCCATGCAACGCTTTCGACAGTGGGTCATCACCGTTGGGCGTGACGCCGTAAGCGGCAAACATGCGTGCTGCTGTTTCATCCTTGCTGCTATTACTATCCTTCAGGACGATGCGTGCCGGGTTGCCGACTGCGGTTGCCCCCGGCGGCACTTCCTTGACGACCACGGCGTTGGAACCAACCTTGGCCCCCTCGCCCACGGTAAAGCCGCCCAGCACTTTGGCGCCAGCACCGATAATGGCGCCGCGCGCCAATGTCGGATGACGTTTGGCGCCCTTGTTCAGCGAAGTACCGCCCAGTGTGACTCCCTGATAAATGGTGCAATCGTCGCCGACTTCCGCCGTCTCGCCGATCACCACGCCAAAGCCGTGGTCGATGAAGACGCGGCGACCAATGGTGGCGCCTGGATGGATTTCAATGCCAGTCAATGTGCGAGCGATATGCGAGATGAAACGGCCTGGCCATTTGAAACCATTGTGCCAGCAATGATGCGCCCAACGATGCAGGACGATTGCATGCAGCCCCGGATAGCAGGTCAGCACTTCCCACTGGGTACGGGCGGCTGGATCGCGCGCCATGATGTTGGCAATGTCTTCACGAATGCGGCTGAACATAGGGGGTGTCGATTGAATACGGAGGCGTAATGGTATTCCAAATTGCGCCTGCCGTCTTTTGCTGCGAAAGTCCGGAAACCCGGCCTGAATTTATCCGGGATTCAAGCCGCCAGCGCCGCGGCGCCTGGCAGGCCATCCTCCCAGAAGATGCTGCGGAGTGGAATCAACAGCCCTTGACCATACGTTGGCGACGGGCTTCGTACAGGCAGACGCCGGAGGCGACAGATACGTTCAGGCTTTCAACTGAACCGAACATCGGCACGTTCACCAGCACGTCGCAGGTTTCGCGTGTCAGGCGGCGCATGCCCTCGCCTTCTGAACCCATGACAATCGCAGCCGGTGTCGAGAAATCAGCCTCGTACAAACCCTTTTCGCCATCTTCATCGGTGCCAATCAACCAGATTTCGCGTTCTTTCAATTCACGCAAGGTACGCGCCAGATTGGTCACGGTAATGTACGGTACGGTTTCAGCTGCACCGCTGGCGACCTTAGCGGCCGTAGCGTTGAGGCCCACAGCACGGTCTTTCGGAGCGATCACGGCATGTGCGCCGGCGCCGTCGGCAACCCGCAGGCAGGCACCCAGATTGTGCGGATCGGTGATGCCGTCGAGGATCAACAGCAACGGCGGACCAACAATCGCATCCAGCAACTCATCCAGATTACGCGCCAGCGACAATTCGCCAGCTTTGGCGACAACTCCCTGGTGACGACGCGTGCCGACGATATTCGACAAACGCTGATCGTCCACGGGAATCACGCGTACACCGACGGCTTTCGCAGCGTGCAGCAAATCCTGCATGCGGCGATCGACGCGGCTGGCATCCACGTATATCTCTTCCACCGACGACGCTTCATGACGCAAACGCGCGGTGACGGCGTGAAAGCCAAAAATCATTTTACTTTTCATATTCTTCTATCTACCTGAATCTATCTACTGACTACCTACTATCTTTTACGCTTGCTCGACTTCGTGAAACCTTTGGGCGCGCGCGACTTCTCCGCAGTGACTGGCGTCTTGGCAGACCTGCCGGCCTTAGGCTTCTTGGCCTGAGTCACCTTGCTACCTGCGCCTGCAGTGCTGGTCGTTTTGGCTGCAGTCGTAACCCGCGAAGTTTTCTTCGGCGGCGCAACTTTCGCACCGGCCTTGGTTTTCGCACCGCGGCCCTGCTCGCTGTCGGCACGGCGCGCCTCGTTCTTGAGCACAGTCTTGATGCCAGGTTCATTGACCAGGCGCAGATCGATCTTGCGCGCATCAAGGTCGACCCTGCTGACCTGCACCGTGACACGGTCGGTCAACTGGTAGCGGATGCCAGTGCGCTCGCCGCGCAATTCGTGACGCGCTTCATCGTACTGGAAGTAGTCGGCGCCAAGTTCGGTCACATGCACAAGGCCTTCAATGTACAGGGCGTCGAGCTGGACAAAAATACCGAAAGTGGCGACGCCGGAAATGACACCGGTAAACTCTTCGCCCAGCTTGTCGCGGATGAAATAGCACTTGAGCCACGCTTCAACGTCGCGCGAAGCTTCGTCGGCGCGTCGTTCGTTGGCCGAACAATGCACCCCGAGTGCTTCCCAGATAGCCAGGCTACCCTCGTTCTTTTTCTTGCCCGCAGCCTTGTCTTCGGCCTGCTTCTTGCGACCGGCCGGCGACAGCATGGTGTTCAGCGAGCTGGTATCGAGCCCTTTCGGATCGTAACGCTTGCCTTGCAGGATCGCCTTGATGGTACGGTGCGTGAGCAGATCTGGATAGCGGCGGATCGGGCTGGTGAAGTGCGCATAGGATTCATACGACAAGCCGAAGTGACCGATGTTCTCCGGGCTGTAGACCGCTTGCTGCATCGAGCGCAGCAGCATGGTCTGCAACAGCAGCGCGTCGGGACGCGCCTTGATCTTCGGCATCAGCTCGGCGTAATCAGAGGCGGACGGCGTATCGCCACCAGCCAGCGTCAGTCCGACCTGCTTCAGGAAAGTGCGCAAAACCGCCAGCTTTTCCTTGGTCGGATGGGCATGAATACGGAACAGGCCAGGATGCTTGTGACGCTCCATCAGGTCGGCAGCGCAAACGTTGGCCGCCAACATGCATTCTTCGATTACCTTGTGCGCATCATTGCGGGTGCGTGGCAGAATTTTTTCGATCTTGCCGGCAGCATTGCAGACGATGTAGGTTTCGGTGGTTTCGAAATCAATCGCACCGCGCGCCTGGCGTGCCTGCAGCAACGCATGGAACACTTCGTACAGATGCAGCAGATGCGGTACCAGGCCAGGACGCTTGGCCGCTTCCGGGCCCTTGGTATTGCCCAGGATCGCGGCAACTTCGGTATACGTCAGGCGTGCAGCGGAGTGGATCACCGCTGGATAAAATTGGTAAGCCTTGATCTCACCCTTGGCGCTGATCACTGCATCGCATACCAGTGTCAGACGATCGACATCGGGATTCAGCGAGCACAAGCCGTTGGATAGTTTCTCCGGCAACATCGGGATAACCCGGCGCGGGAAATACACCGAGGTACTGCGCTCCAGCGCATCGACATCCAGCGCGTCGTTGGGCTTGACGTAGTGGCTGACGTCGGCAATCGCGACAATCAGGCGATAACCGTTGGCGCGGCCGATCTTGACCGGTTCGCAATACACGGCATCGTCGAAATCGCGTGCGTCTTCGCCGTCGATGGTAACCAGCGGCACATCGCGCAGATCGACGCGGTCAGCCAGGTCGGCGGGACGGACTTCGCCCGGCAGCTTGGCGGCCATTTTTTTGGCAGCTTCGGAAAATTCGTGCGGCACGCCGTATTTGCGCACTGCGATTTCGATTTCCATACCCGGATCGTCGATATCGCCCAGGATCTCGACGATCTTGCCGACTGGCTGACTGTAGCGTGAAGGTTGCTCGGTCAGCTCGACGCTGACCACCTGGCCGGTCTTGGCCTTGCCTGGTGAACCTGCCAGGATGATGTCCTGGCCGATGCGCTTGTCTTCGGGAGCAATCACCCAGACGCCGTTTTCATTGAGCAGACGGCCGATCACATGGGTATTGGCGCGTGCCACGACTTCGACAATCGTCCCTTCCGGACGGCCGCGGCGGTCGGTGCCGACGATGCGCGCCTGGACGCGGTCGCCATGCAGCACTTTCTGCATTTCCTTTTCCGGCAGGAACACGTCATCGCCGCCTTCATCCGGGATCAGAAAGCCATAGCCGTCACGATGGCTGCTGACGCGGCCTTCGATAAAATCGGGCGAATTGGTCAATTTGTAGATGCCGCCGCGATCCGGTTTGATCTGGCCATCACGCTCCATGGCGTTGAGGCGGCGCGTCAAACCATCCATTTCATCGGGTTTGACATTGAGTGCAGCAGCGAGAGCGGCGGCATTTTGCGGTTCAGTAGAAGTCCGCAGAAGGCCGAGAATTTCCTCTCGGCTAGGGATTGTGTAGGAATATTGGCTCAAAAGGCTATTTTCAACAGATTGTTATTCAACAAGGCTCTTAGTGTAACGGAGGATTATGACTTTCTCCTAACCAAGCAACTTTATATATCACTTAAATATCTCTTCTTTATCCTCACCAACTAGTTGACATATTTTTGAAATAGCCTATAATCTCGCTCTCTCAAGCCCACGTGGCGGAATTGGTAGACGCGCATGGTTCAGGTCCATGTGCCGCAAGGTGTGGGGGTTCGAGTCCCTCCGTGGGCACCATATACCATAGACTAGACCCTTTTCGGGGTCTAGCTTTCCGCAAGTTTCACTGCACTTCCGGCGCCGCATTACATGCGGCGCGTTGGTGATTATAGTGAAAATCAAGATTTACTTCCCTTTGTTTTTCTATTCGTTTTGTAATGCGCGCATTGCCAACGCTGATTTGGTGCGTATTTTTTACGGACGATTTGGGGCCAAGCCCTTGCTTCGCCATAACCGACAACATCCACTCTCACTCCTCCATCAAACATGTGCCGGACACTCAAACGAAACGAGTGACTCGCGCGCAGTAATTCATTCGTCATTATTCTGTCTCAATTATTGCTTGCTGCTCAACTTATAATGAGCGGCTAAAATGCGTCGACAGCGGCAACATCAACCTCAATCGGCAAACACCACAAGGACATTCACAGTGAAACTGACCAATCAATTTGTCACCGCACTGCTATGGGGATTGTTGTACCTGGTCATGGGTTACATGTCGCATCAGCTGAACGGCCCGATTGCCGCGACCGGCTATATCTGGCTGCCAGCCGGCGTCACGGTAGCCGCCTTCATGCTCACTAAAACCTCGCGCTGGCTGCCGCTGATCATCGGTTTCGTTGTGGCGCAATTGATATTGGGCTGGATCGAGGACCGCAATATCTTGCGCATGGCTTTATTTGCGCTTGATGAGATCGGCGTCGCCGCGATTGCAGTGGTGCTGGTTCGGATGACGCAGTTGCCAATGGAGGGCTGTATTTCGTGCGCGGCCTGCTGATCGCCGGCGTTGCCTGCAGTGCGGTCAGCGCCGCAATCGGCGCGGCCTGGTTCCTGCTGGTCTTGAATGTGCCGTTCTGGCCGACTGCGGGCGTGTGGGCAGCCTCCGATCTGGTCGGCATCCTGATCGTGACACCAGTGCTGGCCGGCTGGTCGCGTTTTCATGCGATGCGCTCCGGCGGCATGGATCGCAGCGACTTTCTGCTTGGCCTGGCAGCCTTCGTCGCTCTCGGCGTCACCTCTTTTATGATTTTCGATGGCGACGCCATCAGCAACCTGTCGATCGGCGTCAATTTTGCGTTGACCTACATTCCGCTGTTTTCGCCGCGGTTGTCACCTTGCTGTGGGGTGGGCGCGGAGGTTCGCTGGCAGTGGCGATGCTGGCCTTCTTTGCCCTGCTCAACACCGTGCAGGGCGACGGGCCATTCGCCGCCATTGGCGCAATTGCCAACAACTACTCACACCATTCGCTACTGGAAGCCCAGTTGTACCTGGCAGTTGCAGCATTACTGTGTCTGTTGATCAGCGCGCTGAAAACCACACGCGAGCAATTGCATGAAGACGCTGCGCAATGGAAGAGCGACGTCGAACTCGCACTTACCATCAGCCGCCAGCTGGTCTACAGTATTGACCCGCACAGTGGCAAGCTGCGCTGGAACGGCGACCTGCAAGGACTGCTGGGCGTCAGCATCGACACCTTCAGCGATCTCGATCATGTGCTCAGTCATGTTCACCCCGATGATCGCGCCCAATTGCGCAGCCGCTGGCTCGAGGACGCGGAAGACGGCTCCCGCCCCGACCTCCATTTCCGGCTGTTGCTGCCAGTCGGCCATGAGAACCAGATGACCGACATGAGTGCGGTATTGCTCGATTCCGACGAAAGCGTCGCCATGGTAGCCGGCGCCTGGCGACTCAACATCAAGGAGGTCGCTCAACCCCGGGGCAGGCAATGACCGATCGCACCGGAGCGCTGCTGATCCATGGTCTGGGCGGCACGCAGTTCGACCTCGGTCCGCTGCACAAGGTGCTGCAGCGGGCCGGCGTGGAGACGCATGCGGTCACGCTGCCCGGCCATGGCACCCAGCCGGAAGACCTGGTGTCGGTACGCGCGGAGGATTGGCTCGATACGGTCGTTGCCAGCTACCGTGAACTGGCGCCGCAGTACGACACCTTTCATGTGCTGGGCATGTGCATGGGCTCGTTGCTGGCGCTCGCGTTGTGCGAACGGGTACAGCACAGCAAAGGCAAGCTGGTGACACTCGCGCCGCCGATCTTCATTGATGGCTGGTCGACGCCGTGGTATCGCGGTTTGCGGCATCTGGTGTACTGGATACCTGGGCTGCCGGCGCGCATGAAAGTGGAAGAAGACGAGCCGTTCGGCATCAAGAACTCGACGGTGCGTGCAATCGTCAAGGCCAAATTCGCGCGCGGCGACAATTTCCATTACCGCTGGGTGCCGTTGGCTTGCGTGCGCCAGGTCGATCGACTGCGCCGCCAGGTGCAAGCGAATGCCCACAAGATCACCTGTCCCACCTTAGTGGTGCACGCCCGCGAGGATGAATTGACCAGCCTGAAATCGGCCGAATTCCTGCGCGGCACCTTGACCGATGTGCGCGTGGTGGTACTGGAGAATAGCTACCACATGATTTGCGTCGACAACGACCGTGAACAGGTCATCAACAGCGTGCTGGAATTTTTCGGTTATCCGCCTGCACCGGCGCGCCGGATGCGCGGCGCTAGCGTCTCTAGCTCGCCGGGCCGCAGCCAGGTCAAGTTACTTCAGAACACTCGCCCCAATTGCAAATAAAGATTCCAGACGCCACGCGGCGCCAGCGCCAGACCAAAGTAAACCGGACCCAGGAAACTGTTGCCACCTAAGAACATGCTGGCGCTTTTCTTGAGCGGACCGGTGCCGAACGCGGTACGGGTTTGCCACACATCGCCGGCTTCCAGGCTGGTTCCCAGCACGGTACTACGCAATCCAGGCAAATCCAGATCAGGCATGTCACGCAGATAGGTCAAGCGGCCGTACAACAGGTAATTGCCGGTGAACTGGTCAGGCGCATACGCCGACAAATGCTGGAACCCTCCTAAAGAAAATCCCAGACCACCGTTTCCGCTGACGCCATTCTCCTCATTGCCATAAGTACCGGCCGCCTCCAGCGCGAAATTCAAGGTATTGCCGCCGTGGCTGACAGCCCACAGCCCCTTGGCTTGGGCGTCACTATAGCGATTGTCCGCTCCACCAAGACCAACGTTGCTGATGGCCGAGACGTAATAGCCTTTACGCGGAAATAACGGATCGTCCAATTGATCGACGGTGAGCTTGGCACTGACCACCGGTTGCTTGATCCGGAATGAATCGAAGAGCCCGTCCGATGCCGAACCGTCTGAGCCGAGCGGTATATTGTAGGACGGTGCCGCGACCAGCCACTGATAATTGACACCGGCCCTGAACTCGCCCAAACGCCCGATCGGGATGCCGAGATCAACCCCGACTTTGGTGGTGTCAACGCGATAAGCGGTGACCGGCACCGTTGCAGCAGTGGCATTGTTGTCATCGGAATAGATATCAAGATGCCGACGCCCGTATTCGGCATAAGGCGCCACATACAAACCGACTGTATTCCATATCGGCTGCCGCAATTCGGTATGCAGGCTGGCCTGCTTACTGCCCAGCACGACGTCATTGCGCCACTCCAGGCACTATCGGTAATCCACGGCAACCGATGGCCGATCTGCAGGTTAAAGTCGCCGCGGCCGTTGAAGCTGTTTGAGACACCCAATCCGAACAGCAGGAAATGCGGCCCCCAGGATTTGGCGTCTGCATCGACTTTCAGTACGTTAATGCCGTCCTCAGTCACCAGTTCCTGCGTGACGCTCTTGAAATCGCCGTTGGTCGACAGGCGCGCCATGTCTTGGTTGAGCGCCACAGGATTGTAGAAATCCCCCTCATTCACGTCCAGTGAGCGGCGCACTGCCGCTGCCGGCACGGGGCCATGGCTATTGATTTCAATCTTGTCGATGCGCGTTTCCTGGGCCAGCACAGGTCCACCGCTACGCCCAGCCAGGTAGGATTTCCATTGTTCCGGCGGCAGCGCCAGCGCTTCCAGTTTGGCGCGCTGCTTCTGCGCGGCGGCGTAGCCGGCCGCGACGCCATCCTTGCCGCGCGAAAAATCGGCAAACGACAAGTCACCCAGATCGGGCTCGATCAGCACATCGCCCTTCTTCAGCAATCCAATCTGCTGCTTGACGTTCTGCCGAATCAGGATGGTCACCATCTGCTGCGCCACTGCAGTCGGCGAATCGAGCGTCGACGGGTCTTGCAGGTCGGTGGCAATGTTGACGGCAATGATGATGTCCGCGCCCATGTCGCGCGCAAGCTGGACCGGCAGGTTGCGCACCAGGCCTCCATCGACCAGCGTATGGCCATCCAGCTTGAGCGGCGCGAACAGCCCGGCACTGCCATGCTGGCGCGGATCGCGCGTGGCAGCGAGCCTTGCTTGAGGATCACCTCGGCGCCGCTGCCGAGATCGGTTGCCACAGCGCGAAACGGTGTCGGCAACTTGTCGAAAGAAATATTCGCCGGCAACTGCGGCGTCCAGTTCTGCAGGAGCGCCAGTAAATTGTTTCCCTGCACCAGGCCTGCCGGCAGTTTCAACTTGCCGTCGCCGTAGCCGGCCGACAGGCCGATCGGATACTGGAAATCATCCTCACGCTGCGACTGCGGCAATTCGGCGCGCTCATTACGGTCGAAAGCAATGTCGCTCAGATTGGTGCCGGTCAGGATGTGGTCCAGTTCGTCGGCCGACAATCCGCTCGCGTACAACCCGCCAACCACCGCCCCATACTGGTTGCGGCAACATAATCGATTGGGATATGCATTTGCTCCAGCGCTTTGAGCACGCCGAGATGGGCATATCCACGGCGCCGCCGCCGGACAACACCAGACCTATGCGCGGCCGACCGTGCACCTCCGCCGTTACTGCTTTGGCATCCGCCGCCGACGTGTCCGTTGCAATCGCTGCATTTACATGCAGCAGTCCAAGCGCCAGCGCTGCCCATGCCAATCTACCAACAAATCGGGAAATTACGTTATTTTGGTTCAAAAGATGCATGGTGACCTGGAAAACACCGGCTAGCGATGGTTTTAAGCAATAAAGGCAAGATTATATTGGATTACCTCTCCCCGTTAAGCCGGTCAACGCCGGTATTGCACGTCTTCCAACCTATTGAAGCCGGCAAACGCGCCCCAATATCAGCAGCCAGCGCAATCGATTTCGCAACTGGTTGCCCCCTTGTTCATTTCTTACAGGTATCTCCATGCCGTCGCGCTTCGCCATCTCGGTTGTCCTCTTTTTGCTGGGCGTGCTGCACGCCTATATCGGCTGGCGCCTGATTCCTGCGCTGCCGGCCTGCCGGCTGCGCAATGGCTACTCGGCATCTGGCTGTTGTTTTCGTTGCCATTGATTCCGGCGGCCTGCTATCGCGCTTCATCAAGCGACAGCCGTTTGCTGATCGGCTGGCTTGGGCCGGCATGCTGGCGATGGGCGTGTTTTCGTCGCTGCTGATCGCGACGCTAGTGCGCGAACTGTTCCTGCTGGCGGCGCCATGGCTTGGCCTGAACGGCGCCGAATGGTCGAGCTGGAGCGCCTTGGCAGTGTTGCTGGTGGCCGCACTGGCGACTGTTGTCGGCTTCTTTAATGCGCGCCGGCTAGCGGCGGTGATCGATATCGACATACCGATCAGCGGCCTGCCTGCCGGCCTGCACGGCTTCACGATTGCCCAGATCAGCGATATTCATGTCGGGCCGACCATCAAGCGCGGCTATCTCGATTCCATCGTCAACAAGGTCAATACGCTCAAGCCGGACCTGATTGCCATTACCGGCGACCTGGTCGACGGCAGCGTGGAGGAGCTGGCGCCACATACTGCGCCGCTTGCCAATTTGCGCTCGCGGCATGGCGCCTACTTTGTGACAGGCAATCATGAGTACTACTCGAACGCGTCGGAATGGGTGGCCGAAGTGCGTCGGTTAGGACTGACAGTGTTGATGAACGAACACGTGGTAGTGAATCACCAGGGCGCTTCGCTGCTGGTGGCTGGCGTTACCGACTATAGCGCCCATCATTTCGACGAAGCGGAACGCAGCGATCCGCACGCGGCGCTGGCCGGCGGACCGTCCGAAGTCGCAGTCAAGTTGTTGCTCGCGCATCAACCGCGTTCAGCCGCGGCGGCAGCCGATGCAGGTTTCGACTTGCAGTTGTCCGGTCACACGCATGGCGGCCAGTTTTTCCCTTGGAATTTATTCGTCCCGCTGCAACAGCCGTATACGGCCGGCTTGAACCGGCTGCGCAATTTGTGGGTATACACCAGTCGCGGCACCGGTTATTGGGGACCGCCGAAACGACTGCTGGCGCCATCTGAAATTACTCGTCTGAGGTTAGTCCCACTCTGATTTCCGAATCTACAACATTACCTTGCCGCGCATCTGTTTGTCCTTGCCGCGACGGGTTTTGCTATCTACACGTTTGAGTTGTGAGCTGCGGCTGGGAGTGGTCGGCCTTCTTTTCTTCGGAACGATGGTGACGCTCAGCAGCAGTTCCTGCAACCGCCGCAATGCTTCAGTCTTGTTCTTTTCCTGGCTGCGCGATTGCTGTGCCTTGAGAACGATGACGCCGTCCTTGCTGATACGCTGATCGCTGTCGCGCAGTGCCAGCAGCTTTTCCTGATAAAAAGCCGGCAACGACGAAGCCTGGATGGCAAAGCGCAAGTGAATCGCCGACGATACCTTATTGACATTCTGACCGCCTGGACCTTGCGCACGGACGGCCGTGATCTCGATCTCGTCCAATGGGATCGCGAGCGCGTCGGTAATGTACAGCAACTGGTCGTCGTTGCGGCTATTCATGAACTGGGCTCTAAGCATGCGCACCATTATGGCACGCATGCCTGAGCATTCCAGGTCCCCGTTACTTCTTTACCGCAATCGTCGTGCGCAAATCCTGCAACAGTATTCCCGCCGCCTTGGCTTCGGCTTCATGCCCAGGTTCACGCCACGACTCGGCCAGGGCATCTGCGTGCCACTGCTGCATTGATGCCAGGTTCAACAGGCGTGTTGCATATTCCTGCGCCGCCGTGCTCAGTTTAAGTCCATAGGTCTGTGCACGGAATGCCACCGGCGCAAAAAAAGCATCCACCGCAGTAAAACGCGCGCCCGCCAGGAAAGGACCGCCAAATCGTTCCAGTCCTTGTTGCCACAATTCGTCAATGCGGTCGATGTCCTGCTTGAGCGCAGCCGGCATTTCTTCGAGTTGCACCCGGATTCCGCAATTCATCGTGCAGCGTTCACGCAGCACACCGAAGCCGGAATGCATCTCGGCGGCAGCACAGCGCGCCCAGGCTCTTGCCTGCGGATTACCAGGCCAGACGCCATCATGGCGCTCGGCCAGGTATTCGACGATGCCGAGCGAATCCCACACTGTGATGTCACCGTCGGTCAGGGCCGGCACCTTGCCGGTCGGCGAAAAACCGCGAAACGCATCCCAATTGGAGCCCTCTGAGAATGGCACGATCTGCTCCTTGAATCCGATGCCAAGTTCACGCAGCAGTACCCATGGCCGCAGCGACCACGACGAATAATTCTTGTTAGCGATATACAGCTGATACATGATGTCAGAAGCTCCTGGGTTGAGTTACCGGTTCGGCCAAAAATGCATTCTAATATTTCTGGATGGGAATATCCATGACGCTGTATCGTGATGCCTTAGAAGCAGATGCGACGAACCACGCAACTTGGTCACTTTCCCGATATGAATTCGAAGGTTCAATTCGATGGGCCAACTCGATTTCTTGAGTCAATTTAAAATAGACAACCCCATGCGACCGGGAAATTTACTGGAACGATAGCCATGCCGATTTCTTTTCGACCGCTCCACCCACTACAATCGCTGCCATTGCTGCCATTGCTGCCATTGCTGTGGGCATTCAGCAGCAGCAATACCTGCCTGGCTGCCGACCACTACCTGATCGATCCGGAGCATACCTTCTCCTATTTCGAATACAACCACTGGGGTTTGTCGCAGCAGCGTAGCCGTTTCGACAGCACTGCCGGCACCATAGAACTGGATGAATCGGCAGGGAGCGGGACCATCGATATCGAGATCGATGCCTCCTCAATCAGCACCGGCAGCGAAAGCTTCAACCAGATCATGCGGTCTGGAGATTTTTTCGATACCGCCAACTATCCGAAAATCAGTTTCAAATCATCCAGCCTGCATTTTGAGGACCAGCAACTGAAGCAGGTCGACGGTGACCTGACGATCAAGGGCGTCACGCACCCGGTAACACTCGACATCAGTCATTTCAACTGCCGCTTCATGCTGCTCTACGGAAAACGTGCCTGCGGCGCCAACGGTTCTGCAAAAATACTACGCAGCGATTACAAACTCGGCCGCTACGCGCCATTTGTCGGCGACGATGTGACACTGCATATCAGCGTCGAGGCAATCAAGGAATACTGAGTCTTCACGATAGGAGCACAAGCATGTCGTTCAACTGGAACAATCCCTACCCTACCACCCGGATTCCATTATTTGCCCGCAACGCCGTCGCAACGTCTCATCCGCTGGCGGCGCAGGCCGGCGTGCGCATGCTGCTCAAGGGCGGCAACGCCATTGACGCGGCGCTTGCCGCCGCTGCGGCACTGACCATTGTCGAGCCGGTTTCCTGCGGCCTGGGCAGCGACGCCTTCGCGATTCTGTGGGATGGCAAGGCCTTGCACGGACTGAACTCCTCCGGCGTCGCCCCGGCTGCCTGGGACCTGGCCTATTTCAAACGAAAATACGGCGAGCAATCGAACCACCTGGCGCAGCAACCGCAACGCGGTTGGGACAGCGTCACCGTACCGGGCGCGGTGGCAGGCTGGGCGGCCTTGCACCAACGCTTCGGCAAACTGCCGTTTGAAGACATCATGGAGCCGGCCGCTGAAATCGCCGAGCGCGGCCATGCCATCGCGCCGGTAGTGGCGCACAAATGGGCCGCGGCCATTCCTGCGCTGCATGACCAGCCCGGCTTTGCCGAAGCCTTCATGCCTAATGGACGAGCGCCGGCGGTAAGCCAAAAATTCATGCTGCCCGATGCCGCGCGCAGCCTGCGCATGATCGGCGCCAGCAACGGCCGCGCCTTCTACGAAGGTGCATTGGCGGAGCAGATCGTCGCTTTCAGCCGCGACTGCGGCGGCGCCATGACGATGGCCGACCTGGGTAACTACCAGCCGGAATGGGTGACGCCGATCAGCAAGCGCTATCGCGGCTACGACGTGCATGAAATCCCGCCTAACGGCCAGGGCATTTCAGCACTGATGGCGCTCGGCATGCTCGATCAATTCGACCTGGACAGCCTGCCGCTGGATTCGGCCGATGCACAGCATCTGCAAATCGAGGCGATGAAACTGGCCTTCTCTGATCTGTACCAGTATGTCGCCGACCCACGCGCGATGCAGGTGACGCCACAGGAAATGCTAAGCGACGCCTATCTGAGTCAGCGCGCCAAATTGATCAACATGGATCGCGCCACGCAATTCGAATTCGGCATGCCACGCAGCGGCGGCACCGTATACCTCAGCGCCGCCGATGAAAACGGCATGATGGTGTCATTCATTCAATCCAATTACATGGGTTTCGGTTCAGGCGTGGTGGTGCCGGGAACCGGCATCAGCCTGCAAAACCGCGGCGTCGGATTCTCGATGGATCCGCGTTCAGCCAACGTGGTTGCACCCGGCAAGCGCCCTTTTCACACCATCATCCCGGCCTTCCTGACCCGCGACGGCGTGCCAGTGATGAGTTTCGGCGTGATGGGCGGCGACATGCAGCCGCAAGGCCATGTGCAAACGCTGGTGCGCATGCTCGACTACCAACAGCAACCGCAAGCCGCCTGCGACGCACCGCGCTGGAAGGTCAATCGCGACTTCACGCTGGATGTCGAAGCTTCTATGAATACGGATGTAGTGACGGCGTTGAAGGCGCGCGGCCATCGCCTGCAGTCGATCGCCGATCCTTACATGGATTTCGGTTCCGGCCAGTTCATCTGGCGTCTGTCTGACGATCCGGATCAGGGCTACGTGGCGGCCAGCGACAGCCGACGCGATGGCCAGGCGGCGGGATTTTAAATTTGCAAAGATTTGCAATAAGCAGGATTGCGTTCGTCACGACGGCGTGCATAACGCAATCCTTGCTGAATTCGGCCGGCCACTACCGATCCGATACAGCCGATCAGAATGAATGTGGCAGCTTGGCATCCATCGCCGCCAGCTTAGCCTCCAGCAAATGTATGCGCTGCATCAGATTAAGTGCTACCGCCAAGCCGTGTGTATCAAGCTCGAAATCGTCGCGCAAGCGGCGCGCGGTTCTGGCGACCACAATGGTTTGCGAGCGGAACAGATACACTGGCGCCTCGCGATCGTCTGGCTCGATCGCGCCGATTTCCACCAGATCGGCCAACTCTTCATTGCTGAGGCCGGAAAATTCCGCCAGATCTTCCAGCGAACACAGGTCGGCATCGTTGAGCCAGACGGATTCCACTACAAGACTTGTCATCACGCTTCTCCTTTGGCACGTGGATTAAAGGTCGATTCGGCCGCAAGCTGTTCAAACAGTTCACGCTCACGCTGCGTGGCCGCCTTCGGCACCTCTATCCGAATTACTGCATACAAATTCCCCTGTTCGCCTGAGGCCGACGGCAGGCCGCGCTTGGCCAGTCGGAACTGGCGATTGGCGGCAGTGCTGGCGGGAATCGCCAACTCTACCTTGCCGCCCAAGGTCGGCACCGTCACGCTGGCGCCCAGCACTGCTTCCCAAGGCGCCAGCGGCAAGTCGATGTAGAGATCCTTGCCGCTGACCCGATACTGGGGATGCGGAATTACCTTCATCACGACATACAAATCGCCATGCTTGCCGCCATCGTGGCCCTGCCCGCCTTTGCCAGCCAGCCGCAGGCGCTGGCCGTCTTCAGCGCCTTTCGGAATGCGCACCCGATAGGTATGCGGCACCCGATGCAGTTTGCCGTGCTCGTCATACTCCGGCATGGTCAGCCTGACGTCGGTTTCGCCGCCGTCATAAATCTGCTCTAGCGTGATCGGCGCGTTGACCTCATAGTCTTCGCCTCTGGCGGGCCGCGGCCTGCCGCCATGCCCGCCGCCGTGACGCGAGGCCGCAAAAGCGGCCAGGATATCAGCCATGTCGACATCGCCGAACGATGCCCCCGAATCGCTGAAGTCTTGCTGCCAAGATGGTGGCGGCTCAACATTTTCGCCGGCCCGGTGTGTGCCGAGCTGGTCGTAGGCGGCGCGTTTTTCCGCATCCTTCAGCGTTGCGTAAGCTTCGGCGACTTCCTTGAATTTTTCTTCGCCGGCCGGGTCCTTGGACACGTCCGGATGGTATTTGTGCGCCAGCTTGCGATACGCTTGCTTGATTTCTGCAGCGGTTGCGGTGCGCTCGACGCCAAGAGCGCTGTAATAATCTTTAAATTTCATGTTGTCCTTTGCCGTTAATTGGTAATCTGCCGACGTTGCCGGCAACTTACAAGCAATAAAATCTGTCGCAAAGAGTTCGCGCCATAGCTCCTGTCAGTTCTTCAGGAACTCGACAAAATTCCGGTTGAACTGCTTTAACTGTTCACGCACCTGCTCATCGACCAGTTCTCCATCCTGGTTGAACACTTGGCCCGCGCGCGATACCATCAGGCGACCGCCAAACCAGGGCTGCATGCCCAGCGTACGCAACACCGGCAACCATGCATTTTGCGAGAGGATGGTGCCGAAGCCGCCCGGTGAAGCGCCGATCACCGCCACCCGACGCCCGCCAAAGATACGTGCGCTGTCAGCAGGTGGCCGCGATAACCAGTCAAGCGCGTTCTTGAATACCCCGGGCATCGAATTATTGTATTCCGGCGTCACCAGCAGCAAACCATCCGCCACCGCAATCTGTTCCTTCAGCAACGCTACGGCTGCCGGAATGCCCTCTGCCGCTTCAAGATCGCCGTCATACAAGGGAATTCCCTTGATGGTGCCAATCTCAAGCTCTGAACCCGGCGGCATCAGACCTGCAGCAGCTCGCAGCAATGCGGCATTGAGCGAACCACTGCGCAGGCTGCCCGCCACGCCAATAATCTTCGTCATGCTTTTCCTCCTTGTATTTTCAATCTGCCGATAGCAATATTCAGGCCGCGGGCGTCCTGCTCACAGTCGTGCGGATTTCGGTCCCGCGCTTGATAGTCTTGGTGACCGGCGTCTTTTCGCAGATTTCCGCCAGCCTGGATAACTGCTCTTCGCTCAGTGGTGCGCCAAAGGCGATTTCTCGCGTGATCAATTCCACGCCTTGTTCATCGCGTACAAATCTTAATTGCGCATCGATTCGACCGAGTTCCCATTGTTTGCGCTCGGCGTACATGCGCAAGGTCAGCGAAGTGCATGCTGCCAGGCCGGCCAACAGCAGTTCGTAAGGGGCCGGCCCGCTGTCGGTACCGCCGTTGCTCCTGGGTTCATCGGCCAAAATCTGATGTGAACGGGCCTGAATGTGCTGGGCGTAACCGGAATTGCTATGTAGATGTACAGATGCCATACGCGTTCTCCATATCGACGTGTCATTGCTGCCTCAGGCATGCCGACGCGGCAAGCGAGGAGTAGATATTGAGACTATAGCGTTTTTGGGAGGGGACGTTGCTGGCAATCTACCGTCATGCAACAAATTGTCCAAGCCGGACAAGAATCCGAGTCAGTCAGACGGGAAATCAGATGAGGATAAAGGGGCTGCTACTGCCCGATCCAGTCGGGGATTGCAGGATTTCATTATTCCGTCAAAGTGCGGCGATTAGCTGGCGCAGCAAGGCGCAAGCTTCGACCAACCGGGCATGCTCGACAGGCAACCCGGTATTCAGGACAGCTTCAATGTGCAACGCGGCATTGACGGTCGGCGTCATGCGGAAAATCATGGCAGCGCCTTTCAAGCGATGCACAGTATCCTGCAGGGAGCCATAATCGCGACGCTCCAATGCCTGTTCGATGCCCGCCAGATCTTGCCTGGCGCTGACCAGGAACAAGTCATTCAAACCGGACTCGATGTCGCTCAGGGCAGGCGGTAAAGATGAGTTCGGACTTCTAGGATTGTTGCTTTTATTCATTTCGTCCACTTCTAGTGATTGTTACGACACGTCGCCGTCGTTTTCTGCGGAATTGGCAGAAAACGCAGCAAAATGAGCAAAATGCACCGTTCTCTTCCTGCGGATAGAGAGAACACGCCCACCATTTATCGTCAAACGACTAGAGATAGCCTAAATTTAGTGAATAATTGCAGCAATAGCAAAACTATATATTTCACAATAGTTAACATTCAATGCCACCAATCTACACGGCAGATTGACGAAACCAGCGAATTTACAACAAATATTTTCCATATGGAAATTATTTTTGTGCGGTACTCCGGCGAGAAGCCCTGAAAAAGGGCTTTGCCGGCAGCTCTTCTATCATCGCATCAAGCAGCTCATCTGGCGCCTGACTCCGATACGCTCAACGGGCGGCCAGGCGCCACAACGACGTCAGTTCGGCCGCGCGCGCAGCATGCAAAGGGTCACTTGGATCTGAAGCTTTCGGATGTTGTGGGCGAATATCGATTTTCTCCAACACTTTCAAGCCGCCGGCGTCGATTGCTTCGATCAGTTCGGCGCGTGATCGCAGGCCCAGGTGTTCCGCCAGATCCGACAAGATCAGCCAGCCCTCGCCGCCCGGCTCAAGATGCGCCGCCAAACCACCCAGGAAACCACGCAACATGCGGCTCTCTGGATCATATACAGCGTGCTCGATAGGTGAGCTGGGACGTGCAGGAACCCACGGCGGATTACAGATTACCAATGGCGCCCGCCCCTCGGGAAACAGGTCTGTCTGCATCAGCGTCACCTTGTCGTCGGCGTCGAGGCGCGCCAGATTCTCGCGGGCGCATGTCAATGCGCGTGGATCCATATCGGTAGCAATGACGCGGGCAACGCCCCGTTTGGCCAGCAATGCCGCCAATACGCCGGTGCCGGTACCGATGTCAAACGCCAGTTTGGTTGACGGCAACGGCGCTTGCGCCACCAGCCCGATGTATTCGCCCCGCACCGGCGAGTAGACGCCATAGTGCGGATGGATGCGGTCGCCCAACGCTGGGATTTCAACCCCTTTCTTGCGCCATTCATGCGCGCCGATCAGGCCCAGCAATTCGCGTAGCGACGCCACAAACGGCTCACTGGGCTGGCCATAGGCCTCATTGCAAGCCAACTGCACATCCGGCGCGCGGCGTAGCGGGATACTGTAATCGGCGTCGAAAGGTAGCAGCAACATACCCAGCGTCCTGGCTCGCTGCGACTGTGCCTGGCGATGCAGGTTAAATGCGTCTTTCGGCGACGCGGGCGGCTGACGCGGTTTGCCACGCTTCTCGGTCTTCGGCTCAGCGCGGCGGGCCAGCGCCTGCAGCAGTTGACGAGCATTCTGAAAATCTCCGCGCCATAGCATGCCGGTGCCTTCGCAGGCCAATCGATAGGCGGTGTCCGCCGTCATACGATCGTCGGCTATCACCACGCGCTTTGGCGCGGCATTGCCGCTTTCCGAGCGCCAGCGGGCGGAACGCGGCTGGTCATCTTCGACCCAATGAATCATTGGCTGCTCAGTTGCGCTCATGGTGCGCCCGCGGGACGCGATTCAACAGAAGGGAAATTCAAGCGCATGGGGTGGTCTCGATCAGTATAGGTAGATGGGAAGCAAGCCATGATGTGCACGACATCATTCCGGCTGCAATGCGGGTTTGCCATCATGGGACAGCAAACCATGCATTGTCGACAGTTTCCAAGTATACCTTCCTGACCGTAGCGCCGACCGTTTTCTTTCGTCAGGAGGCGCTTCCTGCAGTAACTATCGGGCTGGGCGGCATTCCGCTGCCTAGAATGTCTCCCAGTCGTCCCCGTTGGATGCCGCCAGCTTGGACTTGGGCGCCTGCCACTGTTGCTGCACCTGCGGCTTTGGCTGCTTTAATGGTTCGGATGATTTTAACGGCCGGACAAGCTGCGATGCCGCAACCGCCTTGCGCGGCGCTTTACCGACGTGGGCAGTTGCGACGGCTTTCAGTGCGCTCGGCGCCACGCGCCGCGGCACCGCTTGGACGACTACTGGTGTCGCCGCGCCACGTTTGATGTTGGCAGGAGCAGGAGCCGACTTGGCCGCCTGTCCGTTTCCGCCAACCTGGAATACCGACACGGCATCCTGCAGCCGTTGTGCCTGCCCTTCCAATGCACCGGCCGCCGCAGCCACCTGCTCCACCAGCGTGGCATTTTGCTGCGTTACCTTATCCATCTGAGTCACCGCCTGGTTGACCTGTTCGATGCCGCTGCTTTGCTCTTCAGATGCGATCGTTACCTCGCCCATGATGTCAGTCAGTCGCTTGACCGCCTGCACAATCTCACTCATGGTCTGGCCGGCCCGACTGACCAGTTCGGAACCACCATCAACCTTGCCGACCGAATCGTTGATCAGTTCCTTGATTTCCTTCGCCGCCTGGGCGCTGCGCTGGGCCAGGTTGCGCACTTCGGCTGCGACCACCGCGAACCCGCGTCCCTGTTCACCGGCCCGGGCTGCCTCCACCGCAGCATTCAGGGCCAGGATATTGGTCTGGAAAGCAATGCCATCGATCACGCCGATAATATCCGCGATGCGCTTGGAACTGTCGGTAATGCCCTGCATTGTGTGCACCACTTGCCCCACCACGTCGCCACCTCTGGCTGCAATATCAGATGCGGTTTGCGCCAGTTGACCGGCCTGCCGGGCGTTATCGGTATTTTGTCGCACGGTAGCAGTCAATTGCTCCATGCTGGCCGCAGTCTGTTGCAGCGACGCCGCCTGCTGTTCCGTGCGCGCCGACAAATCGCTGTTGCCGGCCGAGATTTCCCGGATCGAGTCGCCGATATTGTTGGTGCCTGAGCGAATTTCAGTGATTGCCGCTGACAGTTGCTGCTGCATCTGCCGCATTGCATACAACAGGCTGCTGCGGTCGCCAGCGTCAACCAGCACCGCGACATCCAGTTCACCGTCGGCAATCCTGGCAGCGATACCGGCAGCGTAGCTTGGTTCGCCGCCGAGACTGCGTGTCACGCTGCGGATAATCAGTAGCATGGTGGCAGACACCGTCACGCCGATAACAAACATGATGAGCAACTGCTTGATCAGGTTGTCGTAAAACGCGGTCTGGACGTCATTGACGAACACGCCCGAGACCAGGAACCAGTCCCATGGCGCAAAATAGATGACCTGGCTGATTTTTTCCGCGCGGGTGTCGGTAGTGCCCGGCAAACGTCCCATGTAATGAACGATGCCTTGCTTCTGCTCCTTTCCGACCTTGACCATTTCCGTGTAGTACAACTTGCCTTCGGTATCCTTGCGATCGCCAACATTCTTGTTGACGATATCCTTGCTGGTAGGATGCATCAGCACCACCGGTCGCGAATCGAACACGAACACATAGTTGTCCTGTGCGTAGCGCATGGTGCCGATGCGCTGCAAAGCCTGGCTCTGCGCATCCGCCAGGCTCATTTTGTTGGCTGCCACCTCATCGGCATAGCCTTTGACAATCCCCGCCGCGCTTTCCACTATGTTCTTGAGGCCGGCCTCGCGCTCGCTCATCATGGTGCTGCGGGTATTCAGTGCAGACCAGCCGGCCAGCAACAGCAAACCGATCCACATGACCGCCAGCACCAACCACAGTTTTGCTTTCAGACTCAACGTTTTCATACGCACATACTTTCACTAGGTGTTGAATTTCATTTTCTAGGCGACCCGCCGCATCGCCGGCGGTGTCGACAGTTGTACCGGCTGCGGAGAAATATTCCGACTGCCCCGGTCCGCCGCACCGTGGTGCGAATGCCCGTTGCCAGTATTGAATACGCTCACGACCTGCGCCAAGTTGGCGGCCTGTTCTTGCAGCGACGCTGCCGCCGCAGCGGCCTGCTCGACCAACGCGGCATTCTGCTGTGTCACTTCATCCATCTGCGTGATCGCGTGGTTGACCTGTTCGATACCGATGCTCTGTTCCTGGCTGGCAGTGGCGATCTCGCCGACGATGTCGGTAACCCGCTTGACGCTAGTCACGACCTCGCCCATCGTGGCGCCAGCCTGTTCCACCAGTCTGCTGCCGGTGCCGACCTGATCGACCGAATCGTCAATCAATACCTTGATTTCCTTGGCGGCGGCGGCAGAGCGTTGCGCCAGATTGCGTACTTCGGAGGCGACCACGGCGAAACCTCGGCCCTGCTCGCCGGCACGCGCAGCTTCCACTGCGGCATTCAGTGCCAGAATATTCGTCTGGAAGGCAATCCCGTCGATGACACCGATGATGTCGACGATCTTCCTCGACGAATTGCGGATCGATCCCATGGTGTCGACTACCTGAGACACCACGCCACTGCTTTGGGTTGCCACCTGCGAGGCGGTCACCGCCAGCTGGTTGGCCTGCCTGGCGTTGTCAGCGTTCTGCTTCACTGTCGATGTCAATTCCTCCATGGCGGATGCGGTCTCCTCCAGCGATCCGGCCTGCTGCTCGGTGCGGCTGGACAAATCGAGATTGCCACCGGCGATCTGGCTGGAGGCCGTGGCAATCGTATCGGCCGAACTCTTGATGTCCGAGATGGTACGCAACAGTGATTCGCGCATGCACTTCATCGCGTACACCAGGCTGCTGGTGTCACCTGGCCGAGTCGCAATATCGAGCGTCAAATCGCCGTCAGCGATGCGGTTGGCGATCTCGGAGGCGTGGGCGGGGTCGCCGCCGATCGTGTTCAGCATGCTGCGGTTCGAATAAATAACCAGTGCGACCAGAATCGCAGCTACCACCAGCAATATCGCGCCGGCCTGGTACAACGAATGCATGAAAGCGAGATTGAGGTCATCGACATAGATACCGGTAGTGACGATCCAGTCCCAAGGCTGGTAGCTCAACGCGAAAGAAGTCTTCGGCACCGACTCCGTTGAGCCTACGCGCGGCCAGACGTAATCGATGAAGCCGCCACCCGGCTGACTGCCGGCCTTGGAAATCGCAACGAACAACAGGTTGCCCGCGGGATCCTTGAAGTCGCTCATGTTGCGTCCGTCCAGTTCAGGCTTGATCGGATGCATCACCATCAGCTGGTTCGATGTCGATACCGAAAAATAACCATCCTTGCCATAGCGCATTGCTTTCAGCCGAGCCAACGCCTGCCGCTGCGCATCGCCCTTGCTGATACTGCCGCTATCCGCCATGCCCGCATACTCCTTGATCACACTCATCGCCGTGTTGGAGACATTGATCAAATCGCTTTTACGCTCTTCAAATCTGATCTGGCGCGACTGGTAGGCGTTAAACACGGAGATCGCAAATAGCGCGATGAGACTGACGACAAGAGGCAACCAGAGTTTTTGCGTAAAAGATAACTTGTTCATGTATGAGTCCCTCGTTTTGCCTTGGCAATTATTGGTATCGTGCGGCGTCAACGCGCGCTCACGGAAAGCCGGCGAATACTTGCCCTGCTTTCCTTGGCGTTAACGGCAGCTTCGGGCAATACCTGAAGGGTCTGGAAGAGAAATTCTAAAAATCCGAAGGCGGAACTCAAGTGGATGACGAGCGAACGGCCACGTCAGTTTGGCGTGATAGTTGCGGCGACGATGCCAAGCGCGTGTTGAGCATCAATAACAGCCGCAAACAACTGTTAAATCCATCATGTGGAATTTTTGATTGTTACCTTTGATTTTTCAGCAGCGGCTCAATTAAAGAACAAAAAAACCTGTAATAATCGCGCCCGGCGAACATCATGAATCGGCAAAAATTTACCCGCGTTCGACCTTACTGGTTTATTGTATCCGCGTAGCAATTCGCCTTTTCGGCATTATTGACATATCAATAATTTCAGAGCATGCCGGGTAACGCGCGCCGCAAACATGCGGCGACCACCCATCAAAAACAGGAGAGACAACACGTGAAGCAATGGACTATCCAACAGAGAATGCTGGTCAGTTTTGGCGTCATTCTGGCATTGATGGGACTCATGGCTGGCGTCACTTATCTCAAGCTGGCGGCGATCGACCATGAAACCACCAGCTTTCAGACCGACTCCATGCCTGGCCTGGAGTTAAGCACCGGCATTCGTTCCACCTGGTTTCAAAGCTACCTGCTGGTGATACAAGTCATCGCCCTCGATACGCAGCCGGAAAAGCGCCAGCGTGATCTTGCTACGCTACGTGTCGATGCCGAGAAGATGGATCAATTGCTGGTGGATTACGACAAGACCATTTTCGTGAGCGAAGACAGGAACAACTTCAATAATTTCAAGGCCGCTCGTACCGAGTACCAGCGCATCATGGCTGAAGTATTGAAACTCGACGATGCGCAAAAGAATCTCCAGGCGCGCAACCTGCTGATTGAGCAGCTTGAGCCTGCCTGGCAGAAAGGCCGCGCCGCCGCCACCGAGCTGCGCGATCTGAACCAGCGAGATGAAGTGCAGTCGGTAAACAACATTGTTTCTGCGGTAGTCGTCGCAAAAACCACGCTGCTGGTGGCGCTGGTGATTGCCTTGATCGTCGCCGTCATCTGCGGCTACTTTCTGTTGCGCGCCATTACGCGGCCGATGGCGGAGCTGATTGGCGCACTGGAAGTGATTCGTTCCGGCGATTTGTCGCAACGCCTCAACCTCAACCGCAACGATGAGTTCCACGCCCTGGAAGCGGGTTTGAACCGCATGTCGGATGAGTTGACAGGACTGGTTGGGCAAGCCCAGAAATCGGCGATCCAGGTCACTACCTCTGTCGTCGAAATCGCCGCCACCGCCAAACAGCAACAGGCCACAGCCAATGAAACCGCTGCGACGACAACGGAAATCGGCGCCACCTCGCGCGAAATCTTCTCGACCTCGCGCGAGCTGGTGAGCACGATGAACGAAGTATCGGCTGGTGCGGAAGAAGCAGCGCGCCTGGTCGGCACCGGCCAAGCCGGGCTGACCCAGATGGAAGACACCATGCATCATGTGATGGATGCCGCCGGCTCGGTCAATGCCAAGCTGGCCATCCTCAACGAAAAGGCCAGCAATATCAATCAGGTAGTCACGACGATCACCAAGGTCGCCGGACAAACCAACCTGCTGTCACTGAATGCCGCCATCGAAGCAGAAAAAGCCGGTGAGTACGGCCGCGGATTCTCGGTGGTCGCCACCGAGATCCGTCGCCTGGCAGACCAGACTGCCGTCGCTACTTACGACATCGAGCAAATGGTGAAGGAAATCCAGTCGGCTGTATCGGCCGGCGTAATGGGTATGGATAAATTCTCGGAGGAGGTACGGCGCGGCATCGCCGATGTGCAGAACGTTGGCGTGCAGCTGTCGCAGATCATCCACCAGGTACAAGCTTTGACCCCGCGCTTTCAGTCGGTCAACGAGGGGGTACAGGCGCAAGCCATTGGCGCCGAGCAGATCAGCCAGGCGCTCGGACAACTGAGCGATGCCGCCCAGCAAAGCGTCGAATCGCTGCGCCAGTCGAGCCAGGCCATCGACGAACTGACATTGACTGCCAACGGCTTGCGCAACGGCGTATCGCGCTTCAAATTGAAGCTCGGCTAAGAATTTGATTTTGCGAACCTGACGCCGCTTTGGCAGATACAACGGATACATCGGATACGTCCATACCACATGCTTTTTCTATTGTTCCAAATCGGTCAGGATCATTACGCGCTGGACGCCCGTCAGGTATCCGTCGTGCTGCCGTTGGTCAGTCTGAAGCAGATACCGGCCAGCGATCCGTGGGTGGCTGGCGTGTTTACCTATCGCGGCCAATCGGTGCCTGTCATTGACCTTAGCCAGTTGGCTACCGGCCAGCCGGCACAGCGCCGCCTCAGTACCCGCATCGTGCTGGCCCACTACCCGGCACCGGGGCCGGATAGCCGCCTGCTCGGACTGATATTGGAAAAAGCCAGCGAGATCATGCGGCGCGAACCGTCCGAATTTCGCGATAGCGGCTTCGATCATCGCAATGCACCCTATCTTGGCCCGGTCACCGACGATTCGCGCGGACTGATCCAGTCGGTCCAGGTTCATGACCTGCTGCCGCCGGATGTGCGGGAACAATTATTCCCGGCTGTGGAGAAGTAATGCCGCTGGCGAAATTTGAAACCATGTTGAAACGTACCATGGGCCTCGATATCCAATCGATCGGCAGACCCATGCTGGAGCGCGCCCTGCACGAAAGACGCGGCAAAAGCGGGAGCGACGACCTAGACGCTTATTGGTTGCTGCTGCAGATGTCCGAACAGGAACAGCTGCACCTGATTGAATCGGTGATCGTACCGGAGACATGGTTCTTCCGCAATCGCGAGGCGTTCAATGCAATGGCGCAACTGGCGTTGCAGCGCCCAGCCAACGCCAGCCAGCCGATGCGCGTACTGAGCTTGCCCTGCTCCACCGGCGAAGAACCGTATTCGATCGCGATGGCTTTGCTCGACATTGGCCTGGCGCCGCAGCAGTTCCATGTCGACGCCATCGACATCAGCCCGCAGTCGCTCGACATCGCGCGCCAGGCGGTATATGGCAAGAATTCATTCCGTGGCAACGACCTGGCGTTTCGCGATCACTATTTCGCGTTCCATGAGCATGGCTACGCACTGTCTGAAACTGTGCGCCAGCAAGTGCGCTTCATCCAGGGCAACTTGTTCGCCGCCGATCTGTTGCTTGGCGAAGCGCCCTACGACATCATATTTTGCCGTAATCTGCTGATCTACTTCGACCGCCCGACCCAGCACCAGGCCATCACCATCCTGAGCCAACATCTGGCAAGCGAAGGGTTACTGTTCGTTGGTCCGGCGGAAAGCCCGCTCATCATGCAACATCCGTTTACGTCGCTCAACGCGCCTATGGCATTCGCCTTCCGGCAAGGCGCGCCAAAAGCCCAGGATATTGCAAAACCCTCGGCCCCACCTCTGTTCGCGCAGCCTCCCCGATCCGCGCAGTCACGTCCGTCAACCAGAGTACTGAAACATGCGCCAATCGCCGTGAACATCCCGGCAGCAGCGACGATCGGGCATGAGAGTCTCGACACCGTGCAAAATCTGGCAGATCAGGGCAAACTCGCTGAGGCTGCCAGCCTGTGCGAGCAACTCATCAACCGCAACGGCGGCACCGCGGCTGCCTATTATTTGATGGGCGTCATCCACGATGCGGCCGACCGCAAGCAAGAGGCCGCAGAGTGTTATCGCAAAGCCATCTACCTGGAACCGACCCATGCCGGCGCATTGACGCACCTGGCCGCCCTGCTGCAGATCCAGGGTGACGAAGCTGCCGCCAAACTGCTGCTGCAACGCGCGCGCCGCGCGGCGGACAATACCTAGGACATGATGCTTGCCTTGCCCCCCACCCATCCAGCCTATCGCGTATCCAGCTCGGCAGGCGACGATCGTGTATTGTGCTAACACCATGACTCCATCTTCTCATCAACAGGCAGCGTCCAAGTCAGTACAGATCGACGATTGCTGGAACCGCATCGGCGTACGTGGCGACGGCTCATGTACGCAGCTGGCGCTGCATATCGACTGCCGCAATTGCCCGGTGCATGCGCGCGCCGCCGCCGAATTACTGGATCGGCTGCAGACGGACGATTTATCGTACAACGGGGAACAGCAGGCAGAGGACGAGCAACAGGACGGCGCCAGCCTGAAATCGCTACTGCTGTTCCGCATTGGCGAAGAGTGGCTGGCCCTGCCCACTGTACTGTTCGAGGAAGTGACCGAACTACGCCCGGTTCATGGTCTGCCGCATCAGAAAAACGCCACCGTACTCGGCATTGCCAATATCCGCGGCGAGCTGGTCACCTGCGTCTCGCTGGCGGCTATGCTAGGCGTCGACAACAAGCGTACGCAAACGACGGAAACGACTACGCGCTTGCTGGTGGTACAACGCCACGGCCACGCCACTGCCTTCAGCGCTGATGAGGTATACGGCACGCTGCGCGTTGCCACAGCTGCACACCAGTCGGTACCGACTACGCTGCCGCGTGGCGCAGGTCACTTTACCCGCGCGGTCATCCAATGGAATGACCACAGCGTCGGCTTGCTCGACGAAGAATTGCTGTTCCACACTTTGGACAGGAGCCTGCATGACTAGCGACGATATGCGCGATGCGTCAATGCTTGATCTGTTCCGCCTCGAGGTAGACACTCAGGCACAGGTGATGAGCAGCGGCCTGCTCGCCATCGAGCGCACGGCGTCGCCGGAGCAACTCGAAGCCTGTATGCGTGCCGCCCATTCGATTAAAGGTGCGGCGCGAATCGTCGGCATCCAGGCTGGCGTGGATGTCACCCACGTGATGGAGGATTGCTTTGTCTCTGCACAGCAAGGGAAAATCCAGCTGGGACCGCGCCGTATCGACCAGTTGCTGCGCGGCGTAGACCTGCTGCTGCGCATCGCCGCCAGCGCCGACGACCAAGGATTCTGGCAGGCTGGAGCGGGCCGCGGGGAAATCGACATTTTCCTGCAAGGATTGCAGGATAGCCTGGCGCAACCCGACGAACACGGACCGGCGCCCATACAGGAAACGTCGCAAGAAACACTCTCGGCAACAGCCTCCGAACCAGGCTTCGACGCACCGCGCGGCGCCGCGGAAGCCCATCAGGATCATGCCGATCGCATGCTGCGCGTCACTGCCACGCATCTGAACCAGCTGGTCGGGCTGTCGGGCGAATCGCTAGTGGAGTCGCGCTGGCTGCCATCCTTCAATACCTCGCTACTACGCCTCAAGCGGCAACATCAGCACGCCGCACATTCCTTCGATCTGCTGCGCGACACGTTGCGCGGCAGCGATTTATCGGAATTGCAACTAAATGCAATGCGGGAAACCCAGCAGCATATCGACGCCTGCCAGAAGATGCTGGCGGAACGCATGGCTGAACTGGAAGCGTTTGAGCGCCGCAATACCAGCCTGTCGCGCCGCCTCTACGACCAGGCGCTGGCTTGCCGCATGCGGCCATTTGCCGACCGGGTGGTGGGTTACGGCCGGATGGTGCGCGATCTCGGCCGCACGCTCGGCAAGCAGGTCCGGCTCGACATCAGCGGCGAGAGTACCCAGGTCGACCGCGATATCCTGGAGCAGCTGGAAGCGCCGCTAGTGCATCTGCTGCGCAACGCGCTCGACCATGGCATCGAAACACCGCCACAACGACGCGCTGCCGGCAAGGCCGAAGAAGGCGTCATCACCTTGAGTGCACGCCATCATGCCGGCCTGCTGCAAATCACCGTGAGTGACGATGGCAACGGCATTGACCTGGAGCAGCTGCGCAGCAGCGTGATCCGACGCGGCCTGGTCGAACAGGCTACCGCTGCGCGGCTCAGCACTTCCGAACTGCTCAATTTCCTGTTGCTACCAGGCTTCAGCATGCGCGACACCGTCACTGAAATTTCAGGGCGCGGCGTCGGCCTGGATGTGGTTCACGATATGCTCAAGCGGATGCGCGGCGCGATCCAGATGTTCAGCGAACCCGGCCATGGCATGCGATTCCAGTTGCAACTGCCGCTGACGCTGTCGCTGGTGCGCAGTCTGCTGGTCAGCATCGGTGGCGAGGCTTACGCTTTTCCGCTGGCGTACGTCAACCGCACGATGATATTAGACAGGCAACAGATTGAAATGCTCGAAGGCCGCCAACATTTTTCTTTCGACGGGCGCCAGATCGGCCTGGTCGCGGCCAGCCAGATACTGCAGAGCGGCGATGCTCCGGCTGGCGAAGACGGCATCGCCCTGGTGGTGATCGGCAATCAGGGCCAGACTTACGGCCTGCAGGTTGATCGCCTGCTGGGCGAACACATGCTGGTGGTGCAGCCGCTCGATGCGCGGCTGGGCAAGATCAAGGATGTCGCCGCCGCCGCGCTGATGGAAAACGGCGCGCCGGTGCTGATACTGGACGTTGCCGACATGCTGCGTTCGGTCGAAAAGCTGATTGCCCACGGCCATCTCGACAAAATCCAGAACAGCGCCGACAATCAGCAGGTCAAATCCAGTAAACGGGTGCTGGTAGTCGACGATTCGCTGACCGTGCGCGAGCTGGAGCGCAAATTGCTCAGTAACCGCGGTTATGCCGTGCGCGTCGCGGTGGATGGCATGGATGGATGGAACGTGTTGCGCAGCGAACCATTCGACCTGGTCATCACGGATATCGATATGCCGCGCATGGATGGTATCGAGTTGGTGACGCTGATCAAAAAGAACCCGCAATTGAAAGCAATTCCGGTCATGATCGTTTCGTACAAGGATCGACAGGAAGACCGCCAGCGAGGGCTTGAAGCGGGAGCCGACTACTATCTCGCCAAGGCCAGCTTCCATGACGAAACCTTGCTGCAAGCTGTCGAAGATCTGATCGGCGAGGCCAACGCATGAAAATAGGCATTGTCAACGACGCTCCCATTGCGATAGAGGCGCTACGGCGCGCACTGGCCCAACGCAAAGAACATGAAATCATCTGGATCGCCGAGGATGGCCAGCGCGCCACCGAACTGTGCGCCTGGCAGTTGCCCGACCTGGTCCTGATGGATTTGTTGATGCCAGTGATGGACGGCGTGGCGGCAACCCGTTACATCATGACGCATACTCCTTGTCCGATTCTGGTAGTCACCGGCGATGTCGGCGCCAACGTGTCGGCGGTCTACGAAGCAATGGCCTACGGCGCGCTCGACGCCATCGACACCCCGACCGCACTGGTCAAGCATCCGCGCAATGGCGCCAATTCGCTGCTGGCGAAGATCGATTCGATAGAAAAACTGATCAACCAGCGGCAGACACCGACAGACAACAGCAGCGCGACAAATCCGGCAAACAAATACGCGATGCCGCCACAGACAGCCAATTCCAAGTACCTGGTGGCGATTGGCGCCTCAGCTGGCGGTCCTGCCGCGCTGGCGACCTTGCTGTCACAACTGCCGGCCGACTTTCCAGCGGCACTGGTGGTGGTGCAGCATGTCGATGCCCAGTTTGCCGCCGGCATGGCCGACTGGCTGTCCAGCCAGATCAAATTGCCGGTACAGCTAGCGCAGGCCGGCGACAGCCCGACTCCGGGTTGCGTGCTGCTGGCCGGCACCAACGACCATTTGCGCTTGACCCGGCCGTTCCAGCTTGGCTACACCGAACAACCCAGCGGCTATCCGTACCGGCCATCGATCGATGTATTTTTCCAGAGCGTGGTCGAATTATGGGCAGGCAAGGCTGTCGGCATCCTGTTGACGGGCATGGGCCGCGATGGCGCACTGGGCTTGAAAGCCATGCGTGACAAGGGTTATTACACGATCGCGCAAGATCAGGAATCGAGCGCCGTCTACGGCATGCCGAAAGCAGCGGCGCTGCTGAATGCCGCCGATGTCATCCTGCCGATCAATCAGATTTCAGAAAAACTGCTGAGCATCGTCTCGAAGCAGTAGGAACAAGCAGTTCAGATACGGAGTAAGCATATGTATACCGAATTAAACCTCGACACCGATCAGCCGCCTGACGATTATCCGGTCATGGTGCTGCTGGTCGACGACCAAGCCATGGTGGGCGAAGCCGTCAGGCGCGCACTGTCGAACCAGATCAACATCGATTTCCACTACTGCGCCCATCCCGACGAAGCGATCGAAGCGGCGCAAAAAACCCGGCCGACAGTCATCCTGCAGGACCTGGTGATGCCCGGCATCGACGGCCTGACGCTGGTGCGTCAGTACCGTGCCAATCCGGCGACGCGCAATGTGCCGATCATCGTGCTGTCGACGCGTGAAGATCCGGCAGTCAAGAGCGCCGCATTCACGGCCGGCGCCAACGATTATCTGGTCAAGCTGCCCGACACCATCGAACTGGTGGCGCGCATCCGCTATCACTCTCGTTCCTATGTGAACCTGCTGCAACGGGACGAAGCCTACCGAGCGCTACGGCAAAGCCAGCAACAACTGCTGGAAACCAACCTGGAACTGCAGCGCCTGACCAACTCCGATGGTCTGACAGGACTCGCTAACCGGCGTTATTTCGATGAATATTTCGGCGCCGAATGGAAACGGGCGGAACGCGAACAAAGCCCGCTGTCGCTATTAATGATCGACATCGACGATTTCAAGCTGTACAACGACACCTACGGCCATCTGGCTGGCGACACTGCGCTGAAACAGGTGGCCGAATCCATCGGCACGTTCGCCAGGCGCCCTACCGACCTGGCGGCGCGCATCGGCGGCGAGGAGTTCGTCCTGGTGCTGCCGGCCATGTCGCCAGAGCATATGGTGGCGCAGGCGGAAAAACTGCAAACCGCAGTGCATGCCTTGAACATCGCCCACAGCGGTTCCAAAAACGACGCCCGAGTCACGGTCAGCATTGGCGGCGCCACGGTGGTGCCGGTGCGCGGAAGTTCGCAGACGAAACTGGTGGAAGCGGCTGATCAGGCGCTCTACCGCGCCAAGCGCAGTGGCAAGAACCGGGTTGAAACCACTGTCTGATTGGGTTGTCGGCGCATTGAACGCAGCGCCGCACGGCAGCGCTGCGAATCGCGGGAAATACTATTTCACCGTGTGGGCCGGCCTGGACGACGCAACTGATGCCACCTGGCGCGCGGATGACTGCCGCGCGCGCCGCTTGCGAGCCCAGATGACGACGCCGGTGACACTCAGCAATGCTACCGCCGCACCCAGCAACGAAATCATGATGCGTCCAGGGATGCCGAGAATCCGTCCTGAATGCAACGGGAACTGGGCCTGCATGAACAAGTCGCCGGCGCTGCCGGTGCCAGGGATCTTGCCGCCTGCCGGAGCGCCGCTATCAGCATCGAAATACAGCCAGGCGTTGCCTAACCCGACATCGCCGTGATCGTTACCGGCCTCGAAAAAGCCGACGCCATACAACCCGAATGCCGACGAGTAGAATACGCCGCCGACCGGTAGCGTCCAGCCGCGCCGCTGCCCTTCACCGGCAGCTTGCGCCACTACCTGTTCGCGGCTGACCTTGGCGTCCGCTGCCTGAGCCTGCGCCGGCGCTTTCGGCATGCGGGTATCGAATGCCGTCGGCGTCAGTGTCGACAACGACAAGATGATCGGCCGCATCACCGGCCGTTCCAGGTTCATCGAGACCGAGGTCACTGCCAAGATCAGCAGCAATATCCACAGCCATACGCCGCCCGAACGGTGCAAGTCGAAATTTAGTTTGTGCCCACCCTGCCGCCAGCGGAACACAAATGACTTGCGCCAGCTGCGCCAATTGGGGAAGGACAGCCACAGCGCAACGAAGCAATCGAGCGTCCACACCACGCCGATGATACCCATCAACCAGACCCCGAGCTCGATCCCGCCTACGTCCGGCAGATGCATTGTGTAATGCAGCTTGTACAGAAACGGCAGCAGGTTTTCACGGCTCAGAGAAACCGCGCCCCACATGCGTTTTCCCTGGATCTCGCCGGTGACCGGATCGACGGCAATCTGATTGAAACCCAGATCGTAAGGTTGTTTGGTGGCGGGATCGATGCGCGCCTCCACCATCATGTTGCTGGTATGGCCCGGCTCGCTTTCGGTCATCACGTAGGTGACACGCAAACGAGGATCCTGCACCTCGACCAGGTTAGCCAGCTGCAACCCCGGCATGACTTTTCCCCGCAACGCCTGCTCGGCGCTGCGGGCCTGGAACAGCTGCGGATTGAGCCATGCATCCAGCTCGTGATCCCAGGAAATGACGGCACCGGTAGCGCCGGCGATGAACAGGAACACTGCCGCTGCCAGGCCAAACCAGCGGTGCACGATGACCAGCAAAGGACGTAGCGACATGGTTGCTCTTAATACTTCCAGTTGACAGCAACGCTGCCATTGATCGGCGCACCGTAATAACCTTGGGACCAGTACAGGCTGGAAATGTATTTCTTGTTGGTCACATTATTCAGGTTGGCGCTGATGCTCACCTGCTTGTTGATGTCGTAACGCGCCATCAGGTTAAGCAGCGCGTAAGCTTCCTGCACCGTGGTGATGGTTGGCGTTTGCGTATAGCTGGTGGCCCCTTGCCAATTGATGCTGGCGCCGACCTTCAGTTTTTCGAATTGCGGGATTTGATAGGTGGCTGCCATGCGCAAGGTCTTTTTCGGCACATAGGTTTTAACCGAATTGCCATTGTCGTCCTTGATGGTCATCACTGTATAGCCGACGCTACCTTGCAAGCCCTTGGCCATTTCTCCGGAAAGCTCCAGTTCCAGACCTTCCGAATGTGCATTGATGCCGCGATAGTAAGCCTTGGCGCCGACATAACCGGCCTGCTCCGCCGAATTGTTTTGGTCGACCCGGAACAGTGCCGCCGAAGCATTCAGGCGGCGATTGAAGAATTCACTCTTCAAGCCCAATTCGTAACTCTTGCCTTCAACCGGTTTGAGCGTGGCGCCATTGATGTCGGTCTGGTTTTGCGGGTTGAAGATCTGGGTATAACTGGCGTAGGCCGACAAATTTTTGTTCAAGTCATACACTAGGCCGGCGTACGGCGTAGTCTTGCTGGCGCTGGTATCCTGGCTGACGCCATACGCGACGCCAGTGGTCTTGGCATCGGTATAGTTGGCGCCCAGCAGCAACTTGAGATCATGCGCCAGGTTCAGACGGGTCGCCGCGTACAGGGTCTTACGCTTGGAGACATAAGAGCTGCCATCGGTCGAGGCATTGAAATCAGGCTCGGGGTAGCTGCCGTCGAGGGCCGTAGTTTCGGTTAATGGCGTGCCAATGCCCTGGCCGTAGTGCGATACATCGTCGAGTGTCGAACGCGACCAGCTGGCGCCGAAAGTCAGGTCATGACGACGGCCGCCGAGGCTGTACTTGCCGGTGACATAGCTGTCGAGCAAAGTCTGCTTGTTGTCCGAGTGATACTGCGACGGATAGCTGAACAAGCCGGTGCCGGTAGCTTGATCCGGCGTGCCGTAGACATAGAAAAGTTTGCTGTCGTTAATTTGCGCGTTGCGCGCCAGTGTAGTCTTCCACTGCCAGTCATCATTGAAGCGATGATTCAGCTCGACGAATGCGCGCTGGTCCTCGGAATTCCAGAACGACCAATCGGCCGACGTACTGGCGCCAACCCCATAGTTGGTCGGCGCACCATTGCTGTAATACAGTGGCAACGCTCCCCACATGGCGCCCTTGCCATCGTTTTTCTGATAACTGTAGCCAAGCGTCAGCAAGGTGTCGTTGCTCAGGTTGGCTTCAATCACGCCATAGAAAACATTCTTGCTGGGCTGATATCGGTCCAGATAGGAATCGCCATCCTGATGCGCCACCACCACGCGCGCCGCCACCGTACCCTCACTATTCAACGCCCCCGAAACGTCGGCATCGATGCGCCGCGTGTTCCATGAGGCATAGCTGACGCCAGCGGCAGCCTGGAAATCGTAAGTCGGACGTTTGCGCAGGAAATTCACGGTGGCAGAAGGATTGCCGGTTGAGGACATCAAGCCGTTAGCACCACGCACCACTTCGATACGGTCGTACAGCGCGGTGTCGAGGTCGCCGTTCTGGTTGCCGAATACCATCGGAATACCCACGCCATCGAACTGAAAATTGGTGATGTCGAAACCGCGCGCCGTGTAGTAGGTGCGATCGGTTTCCACTTTTTCGACGGTGACGCCGGTAGTGCCGGCCAGCACCTCGTTGATGTTATCGAGCTTGAAGTCGTCCATCTTGGCGCGTGTCACTACCGATACCGATTGCGGTGTTTCGCGCAACGACATGTCCATCTTGGTTGCCGAATTGCTCTTGCGTACCGTGTAGCTGCCGGTCTTTTCGGTCGGAGTCTGCTGGTCGTTGCCGGCGGTAACAACCACTTCCGGCAACGCGGCATCTGCACCCGCGGCGGCGGCCTGCTGCGCTAATGCAAACTGAGACGTCCCAGCCGACAGTGCTAACGCCACCGCTGCGCTCATTGCGCGCAATGTCGGCGGCCGCAGCGCCGGACGTGAAAGGTCGAGCGTCGGCGCATGCGGCGCGTTGGTGTTGGTCATCGTTGCTTACTCCCTGAGTTGATCGTGAAAAGCTTTTTTATGGTTTGAGACAAAACACTGCAATTCCCTCCTATAGGCCACGCAAGGTATGCCGACCATAATGGATGCGGCGCAATGCACATTGCGTGGCGAGATTATTGGAGAGTCGTGTTTTGGAAAAACATAATAGTAATGCGAATGATTTGCATTATCAATAAAATGTTTTCAGATATCTAGCCAAGACTATGGCGACATCACGCAAGCTGCATGGCGAATTGACAGCACATCCGCCCATATTGCGGGCGGCCTCACCTGTCCTTAGTGGCATGGTCAGTGAATTACAAATCCGACAACGATAGAAAACAATCAGGAGAACGTCAGAGCGAACAATGCGAGTTACTGCCATGATGCCCGTAAATACAGGCCACGGGCATCATGGCGCACAATATGCTCCGGCTAGTGAAGCGAAACCGTCGCTTATGCGGCGACTCTTGGCAGAATGGCGAAACAGCGGCCCGCGATGCTGTCAGACGTGCATATGCGATGCTTCGTGGCCCTCTTCCGGCGCGCCGTAATTGCAACCGTCGTCAGTATGGGCACAAGGGAAAGTCTCGAACTGCAAGGTCGTGTGATACACCGAAAATTGCCGTGCCAGCACATCCTTGAGCGCCGGCAGCAATTGCTGCTCGACTGCGTATGCCGGATCGTACACCACATGCGCAGTCAGGCTTGCCTTGCCGCTGGTCAGCGCCCACAAGTGGAAATCATGCACGCTCAACACCCCAGGGACGGCGCGCATGGCGCTCTGTACCTGATCGATGTCCATCCCTTCGGGCACCCCTTCCAGCAGGATATTCACGCTTTCCTTCAGCAACACCCAAGTACGCGGCAGCACCCAGAGTCCGATCAGGACCGCAATCAACGAGTCGATCCAGGTCCAGCCGGTATAACGAATCAGCAACGCGCCGGCAATCACCCCAAGCGAACCCAGCATGTCGCTCCACACTTCGAGATAGGCCCCCTTGACGTTCAGGCTGGCGTCCTTGCCACTGCTCAGCAAGCGCATGCTGAGCAGGTTGACGAACAGGCCGAACACGGCAATGACCAGCATGCCGGTCGACTGGATTTCGGCCGGGCTGCGGAAGCGCTGGTAGGCCTCATACAGGATGTACATCGCCACCAGGAACAACAAGGCGGCATTAAATGCCGCCGCCAGAATTTCGAAGCGGTGATAGCCGAAGGTACGACGGGCGTCGGGTGCGCGGCGAGCGATACGGATCGCCGCCAATGCGATTGCCAGCGCCATGGTATCCGTCAACATGTGCGCAGCATCGGAAATCAGCGCCAGGCTACCGGTGACGAGGCCACCGATTACCTCCACCACCAGGAAAGTCGAAGTCAGTCCCAGCGCAATCCAGATATATTTCTCGTTCTGGCTGCTAGGTAAGGCATGGGTATGGCCTGCGCTCATGGGTATCCTCGGAATACGTGCAAATAAGTGTAAATAAGTGCTAGTTGCAATGTATCAGTGTTGTCGCACTGAGTTCTGCAATCGATTTTCTTTCGACGCCGTATACACTCATTAAAAACCCTAAAGCTACTACAAGGTCAAGCGGACACATAAAACATTCCGTAATGCCGAAAGCGGACTACACTAATGTGTGCGCTTCCCCACAACAAAACGAAGGAAAGAAAATGGCTAACCTACTAAAAAATGTCAGGCCGTCGTTGTTCGCTTCTGTCGCCCTGGCGCTCCTGCTAGGAGCGTGTTCGACCATGTCCATGGATATGGGCCATACCAGCAAGATCACCCTCGATGGTGGACACGAAGTGCCGCCTACCGGTTCGGCGGCAACCGGCAGCGGAACCATCGTGGTGGCGGCCGATAAATCCGTCAGCGGCAGCGTCACCACCGACGGCATGCAAGGCAAAGTGGCGCACATCCATGAGGGCGCACTCGGCAAGAATGGGCCGGTGCTGGTGGGCCTGGTCAAGACAGGCGACAGCACTTGGTCGGTCCCGGCCAACACCAAGTTCACGGATGCGCAATATGCCAGCTACATGGCAGGCAACTTGTACATCAATGTACACAGCGCTACCAATCCGGCCGGCGAAATACGCGGACAATTACTGCCCTGAACCTGCCCCTGAAATCGCCATGCCCACTCCTGAGACAAGTCCTCATGCGGGGTAGCCATGGCGATCAGCCCATATCCTGAATAGACGCATGCATTCTGCCCTCCGAATTTCCGGCGCTGTCGCTCTTGCTGTCGCACTTGTCGGCGGCACGCTATTTGCGATCGATCGTTCTACCGCCGATCGCCCCACCGTCCCGGACAGGACGAAAACCGTGGGCGACAAGGCAACGACGAACAATGCGGCAATTGCTCCCGCCACGCCCCCGTGGCGACGCCTGCTGCCACAGCGCTTACCGACAACGCCCAGCCTGCCGCAGCCCAACAACGACCGAGCGAACCGCTGCTGGAACACGTCGGCACTATCGCCAAATGCCGTATTGACGGCAAGATCGTCTACACCGACAAAGGCTGTCCGCGCGGCAGCAACGCCGAATCGCTGCAAATCACCGACAATGCGATCATTCCAGGCTACGACCGGGCGACAGTTGAAAACACGCTACGCCAACCACCGCCACCCGTGGCGCAAGCAGCGTCGCCGGCCGGCGTCCTTGAACCAACCACCTCGATCGGGACCGAACCCGATGTCGATTGCGTAGCTCTAGGACGGCGCTTCCAATGGCTCGATTACAATTACAACCGGGCCCGCCATTGGCAAGCGCCGCACATCCGCGACCGCATGCGGCGCGAGCGGGACGAAGTGCAAACCAGGATGTTCTGGGGCCATTGCTGATGCTGAAGACTCTGAGATCTTGGTCCTGCGCCTGCTAACAGCCCCGGGACCAAGTGCATCGCTTGCGTTATTTGACGCCCAGCCCCAGCAACGCAATCCGCCGCGGCTTGCCGTCGATATCGCCACGCACCAGTTGCAGCGAACGGGTTTCTATATAATCCCGGGTCCCCGGTCGGTTCAACAAAGACCGTGTACGGTGCAGTGCCGTGATCAGTTGTGGCGTCAGCTTATCCAGCACAGGCCGCACATCGCGGCCAAGATCGGCCACCTGATCGAACTTGTCCCGCCCCTCGGCACGCCATTGGTCCTGTAATTCCTGCTGCAAGGCTTTGCTGGCATCGAACTGTGCCTGGAAGAATTTCCGAACAAATGCCGGGTCCAAACCATCCGCCTGCGTCACCACGTCTTCCAGGATCAGCTTCTCACGCGGCGGATCGTTGATGGCGGCGCCGGAATTCCATTTGGCCTTGGCCACTTGGGGTGCTACCGCCAAGCGCTGGTCGATCAGGATCAGCAATTGGTCAATCTGTTCGCTGTCGGCTATCGTCAGGGATGGTGGAACGCTTTGGCATGCGGCGAGCGCAGCGAGTAGCACAATGGCCAGCCAGCGGCCGAATTGTCCTAAAATTTGCTTATTCACATTTTTCATGGATTCTTTCTTTGGCGCCTGATGCGCTTTGCAACTGCCGAACCAAACTTAACATTCATTTACCTTCAGCTGTGCCAAACTGAACGTACACTATCGATTTTGCATTCTATAAGAACTTACATGCTGTCAACACTAAAACTCATTGCCGCCGATCCGAACTCCGACAACATCGATCACCTGGTGGCATTGATAAACACGTTGCGCCCCAACAAGCCTGAACTTGGCGCACAAGCCGCCGAGAAGGTTCGCATATTGGTGCAACTGCTGCATGGCGAACCAGACCAGGCCAGCGCCCTGCGCCACTACGTGCTGCGGCTATTTTCAACACGGCGCCAGATCAGCCTGTACACCGACACCGGCATCTTGCCGAACGCCGGCTTCTTTACCGAACTGTTTCAGCGCATGTCGTTCCGGCTGCTGCCGCCCGCGCTGGATGAAAACTACTTGCGCGACTGCCTTGATCGTCTACTGCCGAAAGAGACCGATTATCTTTGGATCAATGCGGTACCAACCGCCGACTGGCTGGCCCTGTTCGATTTATTGAGTCGAGCTGCGCCGTACACCGACGCCGAAAACAATGCGGCCAGCGACGCCATCGATCGCCACAAGACCATCGGCGAAATGCTGGAAGCGATTCAGACGCTCTCTTACCGCATCAGTGCCATGGGCTTGGAGCCAGCCTTGCTCAGGCTGTATCCAAGCATTGATGAATTCGAATCGCCGTTCCTGATGCAGAACGTCGAACTGCATCTTTATCTGAACAGCTATCGCCAACACCTGGCCGCTGCCGATTCAGCTTTTGGCCAGGCCGAACTGCCGCCGCTGGAAGATGCGCGTCACCTGTCCGTGATGCTGGACCAATGCGAAACCATCGTACTCAAGATCCGCAAGAATGCGCTGCGCATGGGCAGCAGCGTGTCGCTGACCTACCTGCTGGTGCGCCTGGAGCAAAGCATCGCACGCCTGCGCAAGCTGCTGACATTGGTCGACGTCGGTGAAATCGGTATCACCGAACCCAACACTGAAAAGCCGGAAGGTCCGCTCGACTTGGGGGCGATCGAAGCGCAAGCCACAGCCCAGCAACTTGCCAAGCGCAGCGAGGCGCTCACCCTGGCGCAGGAACTGATCGAAGGGCATAACCGCAAATACGCAGTGCGCGAACTGTTCGCCGACAACATCAACCTGCTGGCCCGCAACGTTACAGAAAACGCCAGCCGCACCGGCGAGCACTACATCGCCGAAGATCGCTCGGAATACGCCACGATGTTCCGTTCGGCTGCCGGTGCCGGCTTCGTGATCGGTTTCATGTCGATGCTGAAGATACTGGCATCCTACCTGCGCGCCGCACCGTTGGTCGAAGCGTTCCTGTTCAGCATGAACTATTCACTCGGCTTCATGCTGATTCATGTACTCCATTTCACGGTCGCCACCAAGCAACCGGCCATGACCGCCTCCCGTATCGCTTCCGGCTTGCAAAGCCACGACGGTCGCAACATTGATATCGATAGCCTGGTGGAACTGATCGTCAAGGTGATCCGCACCCAATTCATTGCCGTTGCCGGCAACCTGGTGATCGCCTTCCCGGCCGCCTACCTGATCGCGCTCTGCTACCAGGCACTGTTCGGCCACCATCTAGTGTCGCCCGACAAGGCGGCTCACCTGCTGCACGATATCGATCCGTTCGCCAGCCTGGCCTTGTTCCACGCCGCCATCGCCGGCGTCTGCCTGTTCCTGGCCGGCCTGATTTCCGGCTACTACGACAACAAGGCGCTGTATACCCATATGGCCAAACGGGTAGCACGCGCGCACTGGCTGCGCGGGATTCTGGGAGAGGAGCGCCAAGCCCGTTTCGGCGAATATCTGGAGCGCAACCTGGGCGGCCTGATGGGGAATTTCTATTTCGGCATCCTGCTAGGCACCATCGGCACCATCGGCTTCATGCTCGGTTTGCCGATCGACATCCGCCACATCACCTTTTCCGCCACCAATTTCGCCACCGCCCTGGTCGGCCTGGACAACCACATGAGCTGGCAAACCGCCGTCACATCGGTGATCGGCGTCATCGGGATCGGCACCGTCAACCTGTGGGTCAGCTTCTCGCTAGCCCTGTTTGTCGCCCTAAGAGCCCGCCAGGTCCGCTTCCGCCACGGCTTGACCCTGGCCAAAGCAGTGTTCAAGCGCTTCTGCAAAGGCCCGAGGGATTTTTTCATTCCGCCGAAAAAGGTGGCGATTCCAGAGGAAGAACATCCGCTGCATAAAATCAAATCTGATCGATCAAGGGAAAAAATTTCGGGGGCGTTCGCTTTTGCCGGACGAACACGACTGATGCGTCACTGAACGTACTCCGTGGACCGTTAAAAGGGGGGCAGAGTAATTTTCGGCAAAACCCCGCCGAAAAAAAACTCCGACCCCATTTAACTATGTGATGGATGATTCCACATCCATCACATGCAGCAGAAAAGACAATTCGAGTAAGCACTCAAGCAAGCGCCATCACAACACTGTAATATCCCAACGGCAACGAACATCAACGCCACCAGATATGGAAAACACGTTGAACAACCCCGTGCCGCAGCGCCGAATCAATCGACTCAAGCGATACGCTGCCCTGCTGCTCGGCATCCTGACCGCTGCATGCTCAACCCTGCCCGATGTCAGCAACCTGAGCACATCGCTCACACAGAAAATCCCGGCAGCCACCAACGTAACCACCGGCCCAATTCTCGACCAGGCCCGCCTGGCGGCGCTTGAAGCAGCAGCCACCGGTAGCCCGCTGGTCCCTGGCAACAAAGTCACTCTGCTCTTCGATGGCCCCGAAACCATGACAGCCATGATTGCCTCCATCGAGCAAGCCAAAAGCACCATCAATTTTGAAACCTACATATTCGATCAGGATGAGCTGGGCCAGCGCTTCGCCAGCCTGTTGATTGAGAAACAGCGTGCCGGCGTGCAGGTCAACGTGATTTACGACAGCGTCGGCAGCATCGGCACCCCCAGCGCATTTTTCGAACAGATGCGCGCCGCCGGCATCAAGCTGCTCGAATTCAATCCGGTCAATCCGCTCAAACGCTTCGGCCGCTGGCAACTGAACCATCGCGATCACCACAAGATCCTGGTGGTTGACGGCAAAATTGGTTTTACCGGCGGCGTCAATATTAGTGCAGCCTATGCCAACAGCTCTTTGTTCCGCTCGCACCGCCACGCGACGGCGAATGATATTGGATGGCGCGACACCCATGTCCAGATCGAAGGTCCGGCAGTCGCCTCGCTGCAATTGCTGTTCCTGCAGACGTGGGTCAGCCAGCAGAGCGAAGACTTGCCCGACCTCGATTATTTCCCTGCGCTGAAAAAGGCCGGCGACAAGGCTGTTCACGTGCTCGGCAGCCAACCGGACGGCGACTATGGTATCTACAAAGCCTACATCCTGGCGATCCAGCAAGCCCGGCAAAGCATCCACATCACCACGCCCTACTTTGCGCCCGACCGGCAACTGGTCAATGCGCTTGAAGCTGCCGCGCGGCGCGGCGTCGATGTCACCTTGATCCTGCCCAGCGTGTCGGACAGCGGCTTGGTGTTCCAGGCCGGTCGCTCGTTCTACACGCAGCTGCTGGAGGCTGGCATCCATATCTACGAATTGCAATTGACAGTGCTGCATGCCAAGACCGCGGTGATCGACGGTGTCTGGTCCACCGTCGGCTCCGCCAACCTGGATATCCGCAGCTTCCTGCACAATTACGAAGCCAATGTGATCGTGATCGACAGCGATTTCGGCAATGAAATGGAAAATGCCTTCCAGGAGGATCTGCTCGACTCCGACCAGATTACGCTGGGACAGTGGCAGCAGCGACCGTTTTCCGAACACATCAAGGAATGGTCAGCGCGCTCACTCGGTTACTGGCTATAGCGCATGGGCATCGGCCCAGGTCAACATGGTCTGCAGGAAACGGCGCAGGGTCGGCCGCACCCGCGCTGCCCGCTCTTCATCGAAGGCAAACGGCAACTGTTCCTCCATGTAGGTAAGCTGGGTCTGCTCAAGCTGAACCGCGTGGATGTTCTGCTCCGGCTTGCCATAGTGGCGCGTGATGTGACCGCCTTTGAAACGGCCGTTCAAGGCATGGCTATAGCCGTCATCGGTCGCCAGCGCGGCAATCAATTGCAACTGCTGTGCCAGTTCCGGTGCGCAGGAGGCACCGGATGCCGTACCAAGGTTCAAGTCCGGCAGCCGTCCCTCAAAGAAACGCGGCACTACCGATGCTATGGAATGGGCATCCCATAGCATCGCCACGCCATGTTCGGCGCGCATGCGTTGCAGTTCATTCTGCAACTGGTTGTGATACGGCTCCCAATGACTGGTAATACGACGCTGAATTTCGGTGTCGTCGGGCTGCTTGCCATCTTGATACAAGGCTTCTTTATGGAAGGTGTCGATCGGGCACAGGCCGGTCGTGTCCTGCCCCGGATACAGGTTGACGTTGTCGCGCGGACGATTCAAATCGATCACGTAGCGCGAATGGGTCGCCACCAGCACCGAAGCGCCGATTTCATGCAGAAAGTCATACAGCAGCGGCATATGCCAATCGGTATCGGCTATCTGTAGCGCGACAGGCGTCATGTTGGCAGCGATCTCCGGCGGGATGTATTCGCCGGCATGCGGCATCGAGACCAACAACGGCAGGTGGCCGCGCCGGAATATGAATTTTTCTATCGGCGTATTCATTTTGTCTCCAAGTTCAATCGAGCAATCCCTTGAGTGTATCCCCATATGCCTTGGCGCTGCTTTCCTGCAGCCCATGACGATGATCGCGGATTACCCAACGGCCGCCGACCACGACGTCGCGTACCAGATTGGCGCCATGTTGGCAAAAGACGAAGCTGTCGAGCTGCTGGTCGCCTTGTTTTCCGGCCTGGTCGGCATGATGTGGATCCAGCACCAGCAGGTCGGCGCGTTGTCCCACCTGCAAGCCGGCCACTTGCCTGCCGCCGGCGGCGGCGCCACCGCGTAAGGCCTGTCGATACAGATAAGCACCAACTGACGCCGCGCCATCGCTAGCCGCAACCCCAGTCAGCACATTGCGCTGCCGATGCAGCAGGCGCTGACTGTACTCAAACAAACGTAATTCCTCCGCAGCGCTGGTACTGACATGACTATCCGAACCGATGCCCCACACGCCTTGTGCGGCGGCGTAGTCGACGCCGTTGAAAAAGCCGTCGCCGAGATTGGCTTCGGTGGTCGGACAGATGCCGGCTACTGCGCCGCTGCGCGCCAGCCGGACGGTTTCATCGGCATTCATGTGGGTCGCATGGACCAGGCACCAGTGGCGATCGACCTCGACATGATCCAGCAGCCAGGCCACCGGACGCGCGCCCAATGCCGCCACGCAATCGTCAACTTCCTTGGTCTGTTCCGCGATATGGATATGCACCGGCGCCTGCGCATCCCACTGCCGCAGCTGGTCCAGCATGGCTTGCAGCGATTGCGGCGACACCGCCCGCAGCGAATGCGGCGCAACGCCGTAGCGCAGCCCGGCATGCTGCGGATGCGCCGCCTGCAAGCCTTGTAGCGCCGCCATGATCCACTGCGGCGAATTGATGAAGCGCGCCTGCCCGGCATGTGGCGCCTGGGCGCCGAAACCGCTGTACTGATAGAGCACCGGCAGCAAGGTCAGGCCGATGCCGGCTTCCTGCGCCGCTTCTATCAGGCACACCAGGTTTTCAGCCGGATCGGCATACGGTTTGCCGCCAATATCGTGATGCAGGTAATGAAATTCGCACACCGAGGTATAGCCTGCCTGCAGCATTTCAATATACAGCTGCAGCGCAATCGCCTTCAAATCGGCCGGCGATAATTTACCGGCGAACTTGTACATCAACGTGCGCCAACTCCAGAAGCTGTCGCTGAAACCGGCCTGTGCCTGCGAGCGGTATTCGGTGAGGCCAGCCATCGCGCGCTGGAATGCGTGCGAATGCAAGTTGGTGATGCCGGGTAGCACCGCAGCAGCGACGCGCGGCGCCAGCGCGAACTCGGCGGCGTCAGGACTGACATTGGTCAGGATGCCGGCCTCGTCCCACTCCAACAGGACATTGTTGCACCAACCCTGCGGCAACAGCGCGCGGTCGGCAATCAGCTGCTTCATGACTGGATTCATGGCTGTCCTCGGGTAATGCTGCCGCCACGTACCACCGTGCGGCAAGGATTGAGACCGGACCAATAGGCCAGCTCGGCCAGTGAGTCAACCGACCAGACCACGAAATCGGCAGCCCGTCCCGCCTCAAGCAGGCCGTGCCGCGCGCCCTGGCCAATCGCTTGTGCGGCATGGACGGTAACGCCCTGCAATGATTCCGCTACCGTCATCCGGAACAATGTGCAGGCCATGTTCGACATCAGCAGCAAGGACGTGGTCGGCGATGTGCCGGGATTGCTGTCGGTCGCCAACGCCATCGGTATGCCGTGGCGTCGCAGCAGATCGAGCGGCGGCTGTTTGGTTTCGCGGATGAAGTAGTAGGCGCCCGGCAACAGCACCGCCACGGTTCCGCTACGCTGCATGGCGATCACATCGGCTTCTGTCAGATGTTCCAGGTGATCCACCGACAAGGCATTGAAACGCGTCGCCAACTGCGTACCGCCGATATTCGACAGTTGTTCGGCGTGCATCTTGATCGGCAGGCCAAGGCGTTGCGCGGCGTTAAAAACCAGTTCGCTTTGCGCCACCGTAAAGCCGATGTTCTCGCAAAACACGTCGACCGCATCGACCAACCCTTCGCCATGCAGCGTCGGCAGCATGATGTCGCAGACCAGCGCGATATATTCGTCGGCACGGCCCAGATATTCCGGCGGCAGCGCATGGGCGCCAAGGAAGGTCGTATACACCGTGACCGGATAGTGCTGCCCCAGGCGCCGCGCCACACGCAACATCTTGCGTTCGCCGTCCAGGTCCAGCCCATAGCCGGATTTGATTTCAATCGTTGTCACGCCCTCCGCCAGCAGGGCTTCCAGCCGCCCTGCTGACTGCTCGAACAAACTGTCTTCATCCGCCAGCCGGGTGGCGCGCACGGTCGAGACGATGCCGCCGCCACGCCGCGCGATTTCCTCGTAGCTGGCGCCGGCCAGGCGCAATGCAAATTCATCGGCGCGGTTGCCGCCGTAGACCAGATGTGTGTGGCAATCGATCAGCCCGGGCGTAATCCATCGGCCGCCGACATCGTGACGCGGCAGCGCCGGATCGGAAAACTCGGCCGGCAGTGATGCTTCGCTGCCAAGCCAGGCAATGACGCCATCGCGCACCACGATGACGGCGTCGACAATGGTGTGATCAGGATTGCCGGCCGGCACGATGCGGGCGTTATGCCAGATGCCATCGGCCGACCGGGCTGAATTAACTTGGTTCTGCGGCATGGCGGCCTTCCTGTTGCAGATTGACGTTGATGCTGATTAATACACTACCGGCATGCAAGGAACGCAACGACACCGGACCGGACAGATCATCGCAAACCAAGGCTTGCCGTTCCGCCAGCGTCGCCTGCTCCCCCTGATCGCCCAACACGTCCCAGCCACCTTGGACGCAATATAGCAAGTCGCAACTTTCGGTCAAATCCTGGTCGGCGTGCCAGACCTGCAACTCTCCGGTCGCGGCGCCACGGCGCAGCATCAGGTTGAAATCGCGGCAGGCCCCGCCGTCCAGCCGAGCAGCAATCTGCTGCTCGCCGCGAAAGCGATGCGGCTGCAATGGCAACAACGGCACTGCGGCGCTGTCTTCTACCAGCAGTTGCATGCCGTCTCCGGCCAGCAAGGTAATCACCCGGTCGACACCAGCAAAGCTGGAAAATGCACCTGACTGGGCCACATCGGCAATACTCACGCGCCACAAGAAGGTGTCGAATGAAGACGCAGCCGGATAACTGTATAGCTCGCGCGTCACGCCGCCACCGTTTTTCCAGGGCGTCGCCGGCAAGTCTTCGAAGCGGATCAGTTTCATGGATTACTGCCGTCCTTCAAAGGTTTTATCAGGCGTATAACTCGGTGAATAACGACGCGCAGCTGGCGCTGACAGTACCTTGCAGCACCAGTTGCTTCGCCGCTTCGATATCGGGTGCGAAGAAACGATCCTTGTCGTAGAACGCCACCTGCTGGCGCAAGCGTTGCAATACGTCGGCCAGCAACGGCGAAGTGGTCAGCGGCTGATGACAATCGACGCCCTGCGCTGCGGCCAGCAATTCAATCGCGACGATGGTAGCCGTATTGTGCGCCATTTCGTGCAGGCGGCGACCGGCGAAGGTCGCCATGCTGACGTGGTCCTCCTGATTGGCGGAAGTCGGCAGGCTATCGACGCTGGCGGGATGCGCCAGCGATTTGTTTTCCGATGCCAGCGCGGCCGCGGTGACATGCGCAATCATGAAGCCGGAATTGAGGCCGGATGATTGCACCAGAAATGGTGGCAATCCGGACAGCGAAGAATCGATCAACAAAGCGATACGACGCTCGGACAAGGCGCCAATTTCAGCAATCGCCAATGCCAGCGTATCGGCGGCAAAGGCCACCGGCTCGGCATGAAAATTACCGCCAGAGATGACTTCATCGTGTTCGGCATAGATCAGCGGATTATCGGTCACCGCATTGGCTTCAATCAGCAGCGTACGTGCGGCATTGCCGATCAGGTCAACGCAAGCGCCCATCACCTGCGGCTGGCAGCGCAAGCTGTACGGATCTTGTACGCGCTCGTCATTTACCAGATGCGATTGGCGGATCGCGCTGCCATTCAGCAGTTGGCGATAGATCTTGGCGGTGGCGATCTGCCCCGGCTGGCCGCGCACTTCATGTACGCGTGGATCAAACGGCGCGTCGCTGCCGCGCGCCGCGTCGACAGCCAACGCGCCCGTAACGGCAGCCGCTTCCAGCACGCGCTCGGCCAGGAACAAGCCATGCAGGGTCAATGCGGTAGAGACCTGGGTGCCGTTGATTAGCGCCAGTCCTTCCTTGGCGGCCAGCACGATCGGTGCAATACCTGCCTTCGCCAGCGCTTCCTTGGCGTCAACCAGCTTGCCATCAACCCGTACCTGGCCTTCGCCCAGGATCGCCAGTGTCATGTGCGACAACGGCGCCAAGTCGCCCGAAGCGCCGACCGAGCCCTTGACCGGAATGCACGGCATGATGCCGGCGTTGTAAATCGCCAGCAAGGTATCGATCACCTGCGCCCGGATGCCGGAAAAGCCGCGCGCCAGGCTGCCGATTTTCATCGCCAGGATCAAGCGCACTGCGGCGTCGTCCATCAGGTCGCCGGTACCGACCGAATGCGACAGGATCAGGTTGCGTTGCAGCAGCTCAAGTTGTTCATCCGGAATGCGGGTCTTGGCCAGTTTGCCAAAACCGGTATTGATGCCGTAGGCGGCATCGCCGCGCTCGACGATCCGGGCCACGGTAGCGGCCGAGGCATTGATCGCGGTATAGGCGGATGCCGGCAATTGCAGTGGCACGGCATCGGCCCAGATGCTGCGGATTTCCGCCAGCGACATTTTTCCCGGTTGCAGGGTTAACGATGTTTTCATATGCATTTCTTTCACAATTATCTGTTCACTGTAGCGCCGGATAAGCGCAATTCAAACTCGATTCTACGGATGAATCGCACCCTGCCGCGTTTATTGCTTACTTAATCATTGGCAAATTCAGATTGTGCCGCTTGGCGCATTCCACCGCTGCCTCATAGCCGGCATCGGCATGACGCATGACGCCCGACGCGCAATCGTTGACCAGCACGCGCGCCAGGCGCTTGGCGGCGGCATCAGTGCCGTCGGCAACGATCACCATGCCGGCATGTTGCGAATAGCCCATGCCAACGCCGCCACCGTGATGCAGCGAAACCCAGGTGGCACCGCCGGATGTATTCAGCAAAGCATTCAGCAGCGGCCAGTCGGAGACGGCATCGCTGCCATCTTTCATGCTTTCGGTTTCACGGTTCGGGCTGGCGACCGAGCCGGTATCGAGGTGATCGCGGCCGATCACGACCGGCGCTTTCAGTTCGCCGTTACGTACCATCTCGTTGAAGGCCAGGCCTGCAATATGGCGCTCGCCCAAGCCAAGCCAACAGATCCGCGCGGGTAAGCCCTGGAATGCAATCCGTTCGTGCGCCATGTCCAGCCAGCGATGTACGTGCTTATTTTCGGGGAACAACTCCTTGATCTTGGCGTCGGTCTTGTAGATATCTTCCGGATCGCCGGACAAGGCCACCCAACGGAACGGCCCTTTTCCTTCACAGAACAGCGGGCGAATGTACGCCGGCACAAAGCCGGGGAAATCGAAGGCATTCTTGACGCCTTGGTCGAATGCAACCTGGCGGATATTGTTGCCGTAATCGACGGTCTTGATGCCCATCGCATGGAAATCCAGCATCGCCTGCACGTGCTGCGCGCACGAGTGGGCGGCATCGGCAGTCAGCCGCGCCTGCTGCGACGGATCGTTTTGCGCCGCCACCCATTGCTCTACGCTCCAGCCGATTGGCAGATAACCGTTGATCAGGTCATGCGCCGAGGTCTGGTCGGTCACCAGGTCGGGCTTGATGCCGCCAGCCTTGGCGCGCCTCACCAGCTCCGGCAGCACTTCCGCGGCATTGCCGAGCAGGCCGATGGAAATCGCTTCCTTGCGTTCGGTGTGGTACTTGATCAGATCGAGCGCGTCGTCCAGGTTCTTGGCCTGCTTGTCGAGATAGCGCGTGCGCAGGCGGAAGTCGATGCTCGACTGCTTGCATTCGATGGTCAGCGAAGCGGCGCCAGCCAGCGTCGCGGCCAAAGGCTGCGCGCCGCCCATGCCGCCCAGGCCGGCGGTCAGGATCCAACGCCCAGACAGGTCGCCGCCAAAATGCTGGCGCCCGGCTTCGGCAAAAGTTTCGAACGTGCCTTGCACGATGCCCTGGCTGCCGATGTAGATCCAGCTGCCGGCGGTCATCTGGCCGTACATGAACAAGCCTTTGCGGTCGAGTTCGTTGAAGTGCTCCCAATTGGCCCATTTCGGCACCAGGTTGGAATTGGCCAGCAGCACCCGCGGTGCATCGGCGTGGGTCTGGAATACGCCGACCGGCTTACCGGATTGGATCAGTAATGTTTCATCGTCGTTCAGTTTGGTCAACGCTTCAACGATCTTGTCAAAACAGGCCCAGTCACGCGCCGCCCGGCCGATGCCGCCATACACCACCAGGTCGTTCGGCCGCTCGGCCACTTCCGGATCGAGGTTGTTCATCAGCATGCGCAGCGGCGCTTCGGTCAACCAGCTCTTGGCGGTCAACTGGGTGCCGCGTGCTGCGCGGATGGTGCGGCTCGGATCGCGGCGTGGATCGGTGCTGGTCGGTGTGCTCATGGTGACTGGTCTCCGTAAAAGTTATTCGCTCAACAATGTTCGCATTCAAAGTACAAGTTGTATAGGCCAGTAAGATATAATGCCTATACAACTTAGTCAACCGGATTTATCCAAACTTCTGGCGATGCTTCGAGAACGGTTGGCACACGAATAACCTTACGGACAATCATGGCATCAAAGATTCCCGTTGACTTAAAGCTTACTTGATCTTGCATACTTCGGTTGCCCCCCAACTGTTGTAGTATCCGTAATGAAATTTATTGAGTAGGAGCCGGCGTATGCATGGCGCATTAGCAAAGAACAACAAGGCAGTACCCTCATTTCAACTGGTCAAGGATCATGTATTGCAGCAGATCCGCAGCGGTGAATGGAAGCCGGGCGACCTGATCCCGTCTGAACGCGAACTGATGTTGCAATTCAACCTGTCGCGAATGACAGTCAACCGCGCATTGCGTGAGCTGACCGACAATCAAATGCTGGTCAGGATTCAAGGCTCCGGCACCTATGTCGCGCCGGGAAAATATCAATCGACTCTGGTGGAAATCCGCAGTATCGACGACGAACTGGTAGCGCGCGGCCACCGCTACCGTAGCCAGGTGCTGACGCTGGAAGCCAGCGCCACGCCGGTGGCATTGAAGGCGCTTGGCTTCGACAGCGGCTCGGTATTCCATTCAGTGATCGTGCATTTCGCCGACGACATCCCGATCCAACTAGAAGATCGTTACACCAATCCAGCGCTGTTTCCGGATTACCTGCAGCAGGATTTTCATCGCATCACGCCGAATCACTACATGGTGCAGGTGGCACCGTTAGATCGCGCCGAATACAGCATCGAATCGAAAATGCCAGACGCCGCAGTGCGCAAGCTGCTACAGATGGAAGCCGGCGAACCATGCCTGCTGCTGTCGCGCCGCACCTGGGTCCACGACGCCGTGGCAACCTCGGTCAGCCTGTGGCATCCCGGCTCCCGATACCAGTTTACCGGCGGTTTCTGAACCGTACAGACCGCCAGCGCCGTCTGAGCCGGCGCAGTAGAATTTCAACTCTGAAGCAGCAAAAACAGGACATATTGCCCATGTCGGCTACCTCTTCCGCAATTAATTCAAACGATGCACCGGCCAGCTGGTCCGACCTGCTGTCGGGCCGCAACGCACTGCGCTCCATCACCCTGGCCGGCGGCGTCGGCATGCACGCCACCAACGTCTATATCGTCACCACCATCCTGCCGTCGGTAGTCAAGGAGATCGGCGGCCTGGAATACTATGCCTGGGCCACTTCACTGTTCGTGGTGGCGTCGATCATTGCCGCCGGCGTTGCTTCACGCCTGGTCGAATGGCTCGGCTATCGCAGCGCCTGCCTGCTGGCGTTGCTGGTGTTTTCGCTCGGCTCCGCCGGCTGCGCACTGGCGCCGCACATGGTTTGGCTGCTGGCGGCGCGTACCGTGCAGGGCTTTGGCGGCGGCGTGCTGGTGGCGTTGTCTTACGCGATGATCCGCGTGGTTTTTGCGCCGCCGCTGTGGTCGCGGGCGATGGCGCTGATGTCCGGCATGTGGGGCATTTCAACGCTGTCGGGCCGGCCATCGGCGGCATATTCGCTCAAATGGGTAGCTGGCGCGGCGCGTTCTGGGCGCTGCTACCCGCCGCCATCATCCTGGCGCTGCTGGTGCAGTTCACGTTGAAAGTCCCGCCACAAAGCCGTTCGGACGACAAACCCGAGAGCATCCCGATCCTGAAAATCCTGCTGCTGGCGGCGGCGGTGATGTCGGTGTCGGCGGCCAGCCTGTTCAGCGGCATCATTCTGAATGTCGGCGGCATTGCATTCGGCGTCGCCCTGATTGCACTGATCGCCTGGCTGGAGCGACGCGGCGGCACACGCTTGCTGCCGAGCGGTGCGTTCTCGCTGCGTACCCGTATCGGCGCCTTGTATGCAACCATGATATTGATGATCCTGGGATTAACCACCGAAATCTACGTACCTTATTTCCTGCAAGTGATCCAGGGACATTCGCCACTGCTGGCCGGTTACCTGACAGGCATCATGTCCTGCGGCTGGACCTTGGCAGCGCTATTGTTCTCCAGCTATAGCGGCGCGCGCGCCAGGTTTGTGATGAAGGCGGGGCCGGTGGTTGTCATCGTCGCGCTGCTGGCGTTGTCGTTGCTGCTGCCGTCGGCCGCGGTGCTGGACAGCTACGGCTTGCTACCCTTGTGCGTCGTGCTATTGCTGGTCGGCTTCGGCATCGGCATGGGCATGCCGCACCTGATGGCGAAGATATTAAGCAGCGCGCCTGCCGATGAAGGCAACCTGGCGGCTTACTCGCTGACCACCGTGCAGCTGTTCGCCACCGCTATCGGCGCCGCGCTGGCCGGCATGGTTGCGGCGCTAGCCGGCGTTGCCGATCCAGGTGGGCTGACTGGCGCTTCCAATGCCGCGCATTGGCTGTTCATCTGTTTTGCCGCAGCGCCGCTGCTGGCTTTCTTCACGGTGCGCCAGGCCTTGCGCCTGAATGCGTCTTCTGCCATCAAGGGCAGCCAACCGGAGGAGTCACGTTCATGAGCAGCACGCCACCCAAGCCAGCCGTGTCCCCGCTCAAGGCCAGCACTGAAAGCGTCACCAGCGTGCACCACTGGACCGACAAACTGCTGTCGTTTCGCAGCACGCGACCGGCCGGCTATCAATTCACGCCGGGACAGTTTGCCCGCCTCGGCGTGACCGTTGGCGAAGAAGTATTGTGGCGTGCCTATTCGGTCACTTCGGCAACCAGCGAACCGGAACTGGAATATTTCCTGGTGCAGGTTCCCGGCGGCCAATTTACCGAACATCTCAAGAGCCTGCAGCCAGGCATGCCGATCCTGGTCGAAAAATTCAGCTACGGCTTCATGACCGCGGACCGTTTTGTCGATGGCGAGGATTTATGGATGCTGGCCACCGGCACCGGCCTCGGCCCGTTCATCTCGATCCTGCAAGATCCGGCGGTGTGGCAGAAATTCCGCAACCTGATCCTGGTCCATTGCGTCAGGAATGCCGACGAACTCGCCTACCAGGAACTGCTGACATCGTTGCCGTCACGACCGGAACTGGCGGCCGGCGGCGCACGGCTACGACTGTTGCGCTCCACCACACGCGATGTACAAGCCGCAGCGCCAGGCAATTTACAGGGACGCATCACTGCATTGTTGGCGAACGGCGCACTGGAGGCTGCGGCAGGCCTGGATATCACCGTCGAGAAATCGCGCATCATGATGTGCGGCAATCCGGAAATGATTACCGAAACCCGGGAGCTGCTGCACCAGCGCGGCCTGCGCCCATGTCGACGGGCAGTGCCGGGGCAGTTTGTGACTGAGGACTACTGGTAGGCCGTCAACCGCAACAAAATCACGCTCAGACTTCTAGCCATTGCCGGCGCACCGCCTGATTGCGTCGCAGTTCGGACGATGTTCCGGCAAACACAATCCGCCCCCGCCCCATCACCAGCACGCGATCGGCAATCTCCAGCGCAATGTCGAGCTTTTGCTCGACCAGCAGCACGCCTAACCCCTGCTCTCGCAGCCGTTGCAAATGCTGCGCAACCACCTTGACCATGGCTGGCGCCAGGCCTTCGGTTGGCTCATCCACCATGATCGCTTTAGGCGCGCCCATCAGGCTGCGACACAAACTCAGCATCTGCTGTTCGCCGCCGGATAATGCCCCTGCTGCAACATGCCGGCGTGCCGCCAATTGCGGCATCAGGCACAGCATGTCGTCGATATTGACACCTCCAACGCCACCACCATGCTGCCCAAGAAGTAGATTCTGCTGCACCGTCAAAGTGGGAAATACGGCACGCTCTTCCGGCACGTAAGCCAGACCCTGACGCGCAATCTGGAAGGTTTTCAAACCGAACAGTTCGGCGCCATCGAGCAACACCGAGCCGCTGCCGCGCAACATGCCCATGGCCGCCTTCAATGTGCTGGAGCGGCCAGCGCCATTACGCCCTAGCAAAGCCACAATTTCGCCGCGGCCGACCTCCAGATCGACGCCGCGCAGCACCTGACCCTGTCCGTAGAAGGCATGCAAACCGCGAATTTGCAGCAGCGCACTCATGAGCCGAACTCCACGCCCAGCGTGCCGAGATAAGCCTCCTGCACCGCTCGATTGCTGCGGATCGCGGCCGGTGTATCGCATGCGATAACACGCCCCTCGACCAGCACGGCGATTCGATCCGCCAGACCGAATACCACCTCCATGTCGTGCTCGATCAGCAACAACGTCTTGCCATCGCTGATGCGTCGGATCAACTCCAGCGCCTGCCCCGATTCATCGCGACTCATGCCGGCGGTCGGCTCATCGAGCAGCAGCACGCCCGCGCCTCCGGCGATCGTGACGCCAAGCTCCAGCGCACGCTGACCGGCGTATCCAAGGGCGCCGCCCGGCATCTCGCGCTGGCCTTGCAAGCCGCACAAGCGCAGGACTTCGTCAGTGCGCCGGTTGATGGCGTCCAGCGCCGCCAGCCTGCGCCAGAACGCATGACGATGGCCATGCGCAGCCAATACCGCAACGCGCAGATTTTCCCAAACACTCAGTTGCGGAAAAATATTGGTGATCTGGAAGCTGCGCGCCAGGCCGAGGCGATTCACCTGGAACGGACTGAGGCCAGCGATATGGCGGCCATGCAGCAGTATCTCGCCGCTGGTGACCGCATTGCGGCCCGAGATCAGGTTGAACAAAGTCGATTTGCCGGCGCCATTGGGGCCGATCAGAGCCATTCTTTCCCCTGCCGCAATTGCAAATCGGCGCCACGAATAATCGGAGTGTCGCCGAACTGCTTGTGCAGATTGCGCAACTCCAGCACGATCGGCTGCTCTGTCGCACTCATGACCGCGCCTCCTCATCCATCATTGCCAGCGTATGCAGATAACGCTGCCGCGCAGACCGCATGACTGCCGCCGCAACAAGCAATACGCCGATCGACAAACCCATCAGGCCAACAGAAACCGGCGCGCCATCGCCGCCTTCTGCCGCATGCCGATACAGCATCTCAATCAGGTACACGCCGGCGCAGATCATGAGCAATCCCGCAGCCAACAGCATCGAAAACGGCTTTGCCAATCGCCGCAATTGCGACAGCGTCAACCGGCGCCAGGTCGACACGGCTCCGATCCAGATCCCGGCCAGTCCGCCCGGGGCAAACAGCACGATGCAAGCAAACAGCAGGCCCAGATATAGCTGCCAGCCTCGGGTGTAAGTCGATAACAGTCCAGAAAAAGCACGCCGACCAGCGCCCCCAGCAACGGTCCGAAGAAATAGCCGATGCCGCCGATAAAGGTAAACAACAGGATTTGCGCCGAACGCAGCAATCCCAGGTTCTCGGCGCTGACAATTTCAAAGTTGATGGCGCCCAGTGCACCACCGATGCCGGCAAAGAAGGCCGCCAGCATGAACATCAGATAGCGTACACGGCGCGGATCATGCCCGACGAAGGCGGCACGCTCGGGGTTGTCGCGCACCGCATTGGCAATGCGCCCCAGCGGCGTGCGCGTCAACGCATACATGGCGGCGCAGGAAACGAATAGCCAGAACGCAATCAGGTAATACACCTGCAACGGTGACGCGAAATCGATGCCAAACAACGGCGTACCCAGCACCCGGTCGGTGCTGACACCGCTTTCACCGCCAAACCAGGCGGGAAACATCAACACCGCCGCAGCCGCCATTTCCACCAATGCCAGGCTGATCATCGACAAGGCTGTGCCCGATTTGCGGGTAGTGACGTAACCGAACAGTGCGCCGCACGCCAATCCTGCCAACCCGCCCAACAAAGGCACAAACAACAGCGCCGCAGCACCCGCTCCGGCCAATCGGTTCATCGCGTGGGCCGCCGCAAATGCCGGCAAACCGGCATACAGTGCATGCCCGAATGACAGCATGCCGCTCTGCCCCAACAGCATGTTGAAGGACAAGGCCAGAATCATCATGCTGCCGCATTGCGACAGGATCGACAACGCAGCGCTTTGCGGGAACAGCAGCGGCGCAACGATCAGCACCAAGGCGAAAAGTAACCAAACCCATTTGGCGTGCGACGACGGATGCGCTGCTGTCATGTCCCGCCCTCAATCACGCACGCCAAGCAGGCCGCGCGGCCGCAGCAGCATGACCAGCACCAGCAACAAATATGGCAGGATCGGCGCCACCTGCGCCAGCGTCAATTGCAGCAGCGGATAAGCAGCCGCGGCCGGATCAATCTCGATCCCCAGCCGCGCCAGCCGCCCAGCAGCGAGACATCGAGCGCCACGGCAAAGGTTTGCAGGATCGCGATCAACAGCGAAGCGATGAACGCCCCGCCAGCGAACCCAGGCCACCGACCACCACCACCACGAAAATAATACTGCCGACACCAGCCGCCATGCCCGGCTCGGTCACAAAAGCATTGCCGCCCACCACGCCAGCTAACCCCGCCAGGCCGCAACCGACGCCAAACACCAGCGTAAAAATCCGCGGCACGTTGTGCCCCAACGCCTCGACCATCTGCGGATGCGTCAACGCCGCCTGGATTAGCAAGCCAAGGCGCGAACGCTTCAGCAACCAGGCCGCCGCCAGCAGCGTCAGCACTGCCAGCAGCATCATGAAACCACGATAGATCGGAAATTCGGTGGAATAAAAAGTAAACAACGGCCCATCGAGCTGCGCTGGAATCGCATACGGCAGCGGCGACTTACCCCAGACCAGCTGTACCAGTTCAACTGCCAGATAAGACAGTCCGAAAGTAAACAGCAGCTCCGCCACCTGCCCATGGCGGCGTACATGACGCAGCCCGAAACGCTCGACCAGCGCCCCCAGCAGGCCAACCAGCAGCGGCGCCAAGAACAGTGCGGGCCAAAATCCTAGCTTGCGCTGATCGCATAGGCGAAATAAGCACCCAGCATATAGAAACTGGCATGGCAAAGTTCAGCACGCCCAGCATGCTGAAAATCAGGGTCAGCCCGGATGACAGAAGGAACAGCAGCAAGCCGTAGCTGAGGCCATTCAGTAAAGTGATGAGGGTAAATTCCATTACGCGTTTATTGGCGCTGTCATGACACACGGTTCGGCATTCTACCGGTTTGCCGGCACAGCGCCCGCACCTGGTCAGCATGATATGAATGTCCGTATCGGACACTCAATTTAATTTTACCAAGGTAATATTGACGCCCAAATTAAACCAGGATAATATTATCCCATCACTTAATTTCAGAGGGTCATAAAAAATGCATTCCCCCTATCCCAACCAGGTCATCGCCTTCGCCGGCGCGCACCGCATCGCTTCCGGCCAATTGGCCCTGGTCGCGTTAAAAGCCAAGGAACTGCTCGACAGGAACGACGCCGCGACCGTACTGATCTTCGACGACATCACCAGCGCTCAGGTCGAAGTCGATTTCCGAGGCAGCGCCGAACAAGTCTTGCAACGCCTGTCGTCAAATGAAATCCATGCGGCGCAAACGGCGAAAACCGTCAACAGCGAGGAACTTCCGCGCGGCCCCGGGCGGCCGAAACTGGGCGTGATCGGCCGCGAAGTCACACTGCTGCCGCGCCACTGGGACTGGCTCAACCAGCAGCCTGGCGGCGCCTCGGTGGCGCTGCGTAAGCTGGTCGAAGATGCCAAACGCCAAGGGGAGGAACGCGACCAGATCCGCCGCGCCCAAGAGTATGCGTATCGGTTCATGTCGGCGATGGCCGGGGATCTGATCAATTTCGAAGAAGCGACCCGAGCCTTCTTTGCTGGCGACCAGGAGCGCTTTGCAGAACTGAGCGAACCCTGGCAAATCGATATTCGCGATCATGCCCGCAGGCTGGCAGCACGCGCCTTTGCTGTTGAGGCATGAACGCCGACACAGGAATCTCCGCATTCTCCCTTGCGACAACCATGAGATACTGCAAGATTCCCGCCATTCCTTATCGCAACCAGGATTAACGCCGTCATGAACACCCGCTTGGTCACTCCCGAAGTCCCCGGCCTCGAACAACTGCGCTTCGCCAACACGTTTGCGCAGTTGCCAGCCGCCTTTTACACCAAGCTGATGCCGACGCCGCTGCCGACCCTTATCTGGTGGACGCCAGCGCCCAGGCCGCAGGCCTGATTGGGTTGGACGCCGAGGTCACGGCCAGCGACGAATTCATCCAGACCTTTGCCGGCAACCGCATCGCAACTGGTTCGCAGCCGCTGGCGGCGGTCTATTCCGGCCATCAATTCGGCGTCTGGGCCGGACAATTAGGCGACGGCCGCGCCATTTTGCTTGGCGATGTCGCTGCCAGCGCTGGCGGACGATTGGAGTTGCAGTTGAAGGGAGCCGGAGCGACGCCCTATTCGCGCATGGGCGACGGCCGCGCAGTGCTGCGTTCATCAATTCGCGAATACCTCTGCTCGGAAGCAATGGCCGCGCTTGGCATTCCGACTTCACGCGCCCTATCGCTAATCGGCTCCGACCAGCTGGCCATGCGCGAACGCCCAGAAACCACTGCGGTCGTCACACGCATGGCGCCCAGTTTCGTGCGCTTCGGTTCATTTGAGCACTGGTATTACAACAATCGGCAAGAAGAACTGAAAATCCTGGCTGACTACGTGATAACCGGCTTTTACCCGGAACTGCAGGACGCCGCCAATCCCTACCAGGCGCTGCTAGCCGAGGTAACCCGCCGCACAGCGCATCTGATGGCGCAATGGCAGGCCGTCGGCTTCATGCATGGCGTGATGAATACCGATAATATGTCGATCCTCGGCCTGACTCTGGATTACGGCCCGTTCGGCTTCATGGAGGCCTACGATCCGCGCCATATCTGCAACCACACCGACCAGCAAGGCCGCTACGCTTACAGCATGCAGCCACAGATCGGCCAATGGAACTGCTATGCGCTAGGCCAGGCGCTGCTGCCGCTGATCGGCAGCGTCGAAGCAACTGAAGCGGCGCTGGCCGATTACCAGGGTCAATACGGCGCAAAGATGGATGAATTGCTGCACACCAAGCTAGGACTGCAATCGCACCAGGCCGATGACAGCAAATTGCTGGATGCAATGTTTGCCCTGATGCAAGGCAGCCACGTCGATTTCACGCGGTTTTTCCGCAGCCTCGGCAACCTGCGTCTGGATGATGCAAGCGCCGACGCGCCCTGCGCGACCAATTCATCGACCGCGCTGCATTCGACGCCTGGGCGTTACAATACCGGGCACGCCTGAGAATGGAAAACAGCCAGGACTCGGCGCGCAAGCTTGCAATGGATGCAAGCAACCCCAAATACGTGCTGCGAAACTATTTGGCGCAGATCGCAATCGAAAAGGCGCAGAATAAGGACTTTTCGGAAGTCCGTAAGCTGCTGCAGATTCTTGAAAACCCGTTTGACGAGCAGCCGCAACATGCACAGTACGCCGAATTGCCTCCGGATTGGGCGCGCGGACTGGAAGTAAGCTGCTCATCATGAAACCTGTTTAGGAATTGAATCATGAGCACCACCAAAATCAGTAAGACCGACGCCGAATGGCGCGCCGAGCTGGAACCGATGGAATATGAAGTGACCCGCCATGCAGCGACCGAACGGGCATTCACGGGCCGCTACTGGGATCACCACGAACACGGCATCTACACCTGCGTCTGCTGCAATACACCCTTGTTCGAATCGGACGCCAAGTTCGATTCCGGTTGCGGCTGGCCGAGCTACTTCAAAGCCATCAATCCCGACAACGTCGAAGAACGCGTCGACCGCAGCCATGGCATGAGCCGCACCGAGATCCTGTGCAAGGTGTGCGACGCCCACCTAGGCCACGTGTTCCCGGACGGCCCGCCGCCAACCGGCCTGCGCTACTGCATCAATTCGGCATCATTGCGTTTTGATCCGGCCGACTGAGCCATCTTCACCGACCGCTACTATCCTGACTGAAAGCAGACCCAACACATGAAGTTCCTGTTCGACCTTTTCCCGGTAATTCTTTTCTTCGGCATCTTCAAATGGGGCGAAGGCAGCTCCGATGCTGCGCTAGCGCTGGTCAATCATTACTTGTCCGGCTTTGTCTCTGGTGGCGTAGTTACCGCAACCCAGGCGCCGGTACTGTTGGCGACAGCGGTGGCTATCGTCGCCACCGTCGCACAGATCGGCTACCTGTTGCTGCGTCGGAAAAAAGTCGACGCGATGCTGTGGGTATCGCTGCTGATCATCTGCGTATTTGGCGGCGCCACCATCTACTTCCATAACGAAACGTTCATCAAATGGAAGCCAACCGTCCTGTACTGGGCCTTCGCCGCGGTATTGCTGGTCAGCCAGTTGTTCCTGAAAAAGAACCTGATCCGCACCATGATGGAAAAGCAAATGTCCATGCCGGATCAGATCTGGCCAAAGGTGGGCTTTGCCTGGATCGCTTTTTTCATCTTCATGGGTTGCCTGAACCTGTTTGTGGCATTCAACTTCCCGACCGCCACCTGGGTCAACTTCAAACTATTCGGCGGCATGGGGCTGATGTTCGTCTTCGTTATCGGCCAAAGCCTGCTGCTGTCGAAATACATCAAGGAATCTGAATGAACAATCAGCGTCTTGATACGATTCGTAACAAATTGACAGCAACTTTTTCGCCGCTGGAATGTCTAGTGGAGGATGAGTCGGCGCTGCATGTGGGACACGCCGGCGCTGCTTCAGGCGGCGGTCATTACAAGGTACGGATAGTCAGCACAGTTTTTGAGGGGCAAAATCGCTTAAATCGGCATAGGCTGGTGTATGATTGCCTGGCTGAAATGATGCATACTGAAATCCATGCACTGGCAATCAATGCGCTGGCGCCTTCTGAAACAAAAGCGAAATAAGTAACCTTGATAAGTACCTTAAACAAAATAATTGTCCTGCAAACCGACTTCAGTTATTCTGGCCTGTCTAGCATTAATTTATTCATAACTTCTCCCCAATTAGGATGTGATAATGACTTTTAAACCTTCCCGTTTACTGGTAGTACTTTTTGCAGCTGCTGCATTGCCTGTTATGGCGCAAAACCTTGCAGTCGTGAATGGTAAGGCAATCCCGTCTTCGCGCGCCGACATGATGGTCAAGCAATTGACAGCACAAGGCGGTCAGGCTGACAGCCCGGAACTGCGCAACATGGTCAAGGACGAGCTGATCAACCGTGAAGTGCTGATCCAGGAAGCCGACAAGCTGGGCCTGGGCAACAACCCAGACGTGAAGGCGCAAGCCGACATCGCCCGCCAATCGATCCTGATCCGCGCCCTGGTTGCCGACTTCATCAAAAAGAACCCAATCAAGGATTCCGACATCCAGGCTGAGTATGACAAGTTCAAGGCACAAGCCGGCGACAAGGAATACCATGCACAGCATATCCTGGTTGAAAACGAAGCCGATGCAAAAGCCATCATCACCAAGCTGAAAGCCGGCGCCAAGTTTGAAGATCTGGCCAAGCAATCGAAAGATCCAGGTTCGGCAGCCAATGGCGGCGATCTGGGTTGGGCAACACCAGCTTCGTTCGTGAAGCCATTCTCCGATGCGCTGGTTGCATTGAAACCAGGCCAACTGACCGACACACCGGTCAAGACCCAGTTTGGCTATCACGTCATCAAACTGGACGAAGTACGCCCAGCCAAGATCCCGACCCTGGCAGAAGTAAAGCCACAGATCACTGAAGCGCTGCAACAGAAAAAACTGCAGGCTTACCAGCAAGATCTGCGCGCAAAAGCCAAGGTGCAATAAGACCTTCGCAGCAAGCAATCATGCGGCAATAAAAAAGCGCTCCTCGGAGCGCTTTTTTTGTATTCCCAGCGATAACATATCGACGATATCGCCTGACCTAGGCGGGCAGCCGTGCCCACGCGTTACCTCAATCGTCGAATAAAGTTGGCGTGGCAAAACAACTTGCCCACCCTACCTGACTACTAACTACGACTCCTGATCGCTCAGGAATCGCTGACCTCAAATGGCAATTACCCTACCCACTTACGCGCATTGCGGAACATGCGCATCCATGGTGAGTCCTCGCCCCACGATTCCGGGTGCCAGGATTGCTGGACGCTGCGGAACACCCGTTCGGCGTGCGGCATGCAGACCGTGAAACGGCCGTCTGGTGTAGTTACCGAGGTAATCCCCTGCGGTGAGCCGTTCGGATTGTACGGATAGCTTTCACTTACCTGTCCCTTGTTATCGATGAAACGCATCGCTACCAAGGCTTCGTTGATATCGCCGGTTTGCGAGAAGTCTGCGAAACCTTCGCCGTGGGCGATGGCGATGGCGCTCTGCGTGCCGGCCATGTCCTGGAAGAAAATCGATGGCGACGACTCGACTTGCACCATCGAGAAGCGGGCTTCGAATTTCTCCGATTTATTGCGCGTGAACTTCGGCCAGGCTTGCGCGCCTGGGATGATCGATTTCAGGTTGCTCATCATCTGGCAACCGTTGCAGACGCCTAGCGCAAAGGTATCGCCACGTTGGAAGAACAGCGAGAACTGCTCGGCCAGCTTGGCGTTGAACAGAATCGTCTTGGCCCAGCCTTCGCCTGCACCCAGTACGTCGCCGTAGGAGAAGCCACCAACGGCGATGAAACCCTTGAAGTCATCCAGGCGGCGCGGCCGGCGATCAGATCGCTCATGTGGACGTCGACCGAGGTAAAGCCAGCCTGATGCATCACATAGGCAGTCTCGACATGCGAGTTGACGCCTTGCTCGCGCAGGATCGCTACCCGCGGCTTGGCCGCCAGGTTCAGGAACGGTGCAGCGATATTGTCTTGCTGGTCGAATGGGATCTTCGGCGTGATGCCAGGATCCGCCGCATCCAGGATACGGTCGTATTCGGCATCGGCGCTGGCAGGATTGTCGCGCAGACGGGCGATGCGCCAGCTGGTTTCGCTCCACAGGCGTTGCAGGTCAATACGGGTCTGGCTGTAGATGGTCTTGGCGTCGCGGCTGAACTCGATGATGTCACGCGCATTCGCTTGCCGATGATATGGCTGCAGGCGCCCAGGTTGAAGCTGCGCAGCACATTCATGACTTCCGACTTCTGCTCGGCGCGCACTTGCAGCACCGCACCCAGCTCTTCGTTGAACAGTGCGCGCAAGGTCAATTCATTGCGACGCTCAGCCACCTGGCCGGTCCAGTTCTTGGAATCACCCCAATCCGCTGCGTGCTCGCTTTCCATGGTCAGGATGTCAAGGTTGATCGACAAACCGCTATGACCGGCAAACGCCATTTCACACAAGGATGTGAACAGGCCGCCGTCGGAACGGTCATGGTAGGCCAGTAGTTTTTGCTCGCTGTTGAGTTGCTGGATCGCGGCGAAGAAGCCCTTCAGGTCTTCCGCGCTGTCGACATCCGGCGTCTCATTGCCGATCTGCTGCATGACCTGCGTCAGCGCCGAAGCGCCCATGCGGTTCTTGCCGCGGCCGAGGTCAATCAGGATGATGGCTGTATCGCCAACATCGGTGCGGATCTGGGGCGTCAACGAGCGGCGTACATCGGTCACCGGCGCGAAGGCCGAGACGATCAGCGATACCGGTGAAGTCACGGCCTTGGCTTGGCCTTCGTCTTTCCAGGTGGTGCGCATCGACAAGGAATCCTTGCCGACCGGGATGCTGATGCCCAGCGCCGGCACAACTCCATACCAACCGCCTTGACGGTATCAAACAACGCCGCGTCCTGCCCAGGCTGACCACAGGCGCCATCCAGTTGGCCGACAATTTAACGTCGGAGATATCAGCAATCGGTGCGGCGGCAATGTTGGTCAGCGCTTCGCCGACCGCCATGCGGCCCGATGCGGCAGCATTGATGACAGCCAGCGGCGTACGCTCGCCATCGCCATCGCTTCACCCAGATAGCCCTCGAAACTCATGCTGGTGACAGCGCAATCGGCTACCGGGATTTGCCACGGACCGACCATCTGGTCACGCACCGACGTGGCGCCAACTGTGCGGTCGCCGATGGTGATCAGGAACGATTTGTCGGCGACTGTAGGCAACTTCAGCACGCGCTGCGATACTTCCAGCAGATCCATGCCGGTCAGGTCAACCGCCGGCAGCACCGGATTGACGTGGGTCACATCGCGCAGCATCTTTGGCGGCTTGCCGAGTAGGACATCCATCGCATGTCGACCGGATTGTTGTCATGTTCAGGATCGATCACCTTCAATTGACGCTCTTCGGTAGCCGTGCCGACAACCGCGAACAGGCAGCGCTCACGCTGGCAGAAATACTCGAACAGCGGCAGGCTTTCCGGTGCGATCGCCAGCACATAACGCTCCTGCGATTCATTGCTCCAGATTTCCTTGGGCGCCATGCCGCTCTCTTCCAGCGGCACCTTCCGCAAATCGAAAATCGCGCCGCGCTTGGCGTCGTTGGTGATTTCAGGGAACGCGTTCGACAGGCCGCCGGCGCCGACGTCATGGATCGACAGGATAGGATTCTTGTCATCCATCGCCCAGCAGGCGTTGATGACTTCCTGCGCGCGCCGCTCCATTTCAGGATTGCCGCGCTGGACCGAATCGAAATCCAGGTCCGCCGTGTTGGAGCCGGTTGCCATCGACGATGCGGCGCTGCCGCCCATGCCGATGCGCATGCCTGGGCCGCCCAACTGGATCAGCAGGCTGCCAACCGGCAGGTCGTTCTTCTTGGTGTGCTTGTCGGAGATACTGCCGATACCGCCGGCAATCATGATCGGCTTGTGATAGCCCTGCACGTTGCCGCCGACATTCTGTTCGTAGGTGCGGAAATAGCCGCCCAGGTTAGGTCGGCCGAATTCGTTGTTGAACGCAGCGCCGCCGAGCGGGCCTTCGATCATGATCTGCAAGGCCGAGGCGATGCGCTCCGGCTTGCCATACTGGCCGACATCCTGCTGACCGGCGACGGTAACATCAGCAGCGGTCTCCCATGCCTGGTGCGCGTCCGGCAACAACAAGTTGGATACGGTGAAGCCAGTCAGGCCAGCCTTCGGCTTGGCGCCGCGGCCGGTTGCGCCCTCGTCGCGGATTTCGCCGCCGGCGCCGGTGGAGGCGCCCGGGAATGGGGAAATCGCGGTCGGATGATTATGCGTCTCGACCTTCATCAGAATGTGCGTCAGTTCTTCCGATGCACGGTAGGTATTGCCTTCTGCCGCGCCGCGCGCATAGAAGCGCGAGACAGTAGCGCCTTCGATGATGGATGAGTTGTCGCTATAGGCGACGATGGTGCCCCTGGGCGCCAGCTGGTGGGTGTTCTTGATCATCGCGAACAACGATTTGTCCTGCGCTTCGCCGTCGATGACCCAGTCGGCGTTGAAAATCTTGTGGCGGCAATGTTCGCTGTTGGCTTGCGCGAACATCATCAGTTCGACATCGGTTGGATTGCGCTTGGCGCTGGTGAACGCCGCCACCAGATAATCGATCTCATCGTCCGACAATGCCAGGCCGAGTTCGCTATTGGCTTCCGCCAGCGCCTGCTTGCCACCGGCCAGCAGGTCGACAAACGCCAATGGCTTGGCATCCAGTTCGCGGAACAGGCCGCCGGCCTCTTCGGCGCTACGCAACACGGTTTCGGTCATGCGGTCATGCAAGACATCGGCAATGGCGCGCACGCTGTCGTCGCTCAGCTTCTTCTCTGCTCCCAGGCCCAACAGGCCGGCCTTCAGCTTGACCTGAAACGCAATCCCGCGCTCAATGCGCTTGATGTGCGTCATGCCGCAGTTATGGGCAATGTCTGTGGCCTTGCTGGCCCACGGCGAAATGGTGCCGAAACGCGGGATGACGATGAATTCCTCGCCACCTTCGCCGACAATCGACGAATCGAACGGGTCGCCATAGGTCAGCAATGCGTTCAGGCGGCCGATATCGTCCTGGCTGAGCGGCGTCGCGGCGTCGACAAAATGGTCGAAACGGCCGGTGACTGCGATGACATTGCTGTCGATCGCTTGCAATTGGGCTAAAAGGCGTTGGGAACGGAAGGCGGGAAGAGCGTTGGAACCGGGCAAAATCAACATGGCGAGGAGGGAGTTGATGCAGCGTGGGCTGCGGGTTAAATCAGAAGCCGTCATTATACAGTGCCGGCCCGTCCCTTGCCCTGTGAAACGATGACAAAATCAACTTGATTGCACTGGGGTGTAACCAGGCAAACATGCTGCTCCCCGAGAAAGAAATTGCAAAACGAATAATTAAAAATATCAAAACAATATCTAATCGCCGTCATTCCCGCGAACGCGGGAATCCAAATTACCACCCGCAACTTGAGTCCCGCGTGCGCGGGGACGACGCAGCCGCAGCTTGAGAAGCGACCACGCCAGACGATTGAACCCGTGATTTAAAAATCCTTGAGGACAATCTTGCCAATGACACGACCGGTTTCGAGCGTGGCATGAGCCTGCCTCAGGTTCGCAGCATTAATCGGCGACAACACCTGGTTGACCGTGGTAACGATGGTCTTGTTATCGATCAGGCCCGCCACCCGGTCCAGCAGATATCCTTGCTGCTCCATGTCGGCAGTCTGGAACATCGAGCGGGTGAACATGAATTCCCAGACGAAACCGGCGCTCTTGGCCTTCAACAGGCTGACATCGAGCGGTGCGGCGTTCTCGACAATGGTGCAGATCGTGCCTTGTGGCGCCACCACGGCAGCAGCAGCCGGGAAATGGTGGTCCGTATCATTCAGGATCAGCACATAGTCAACGCTGTCGAAGCCCTGCTCTTTCAGCTGCGCAGAAAGGTCGCCGAAATGGTTGATCACATGCTGCGCCCCTAGTTCACGCACCCATTTTTCAGACTCAGGACGCGAGGCGGTAGCGATCACGTTGAGGCCGGCCACCTTGACCGCCAGCTGAATCGCTATCGAGCCAACACCGCCGGCACCACCGATGATCAGGATCGACTTGCCCGGCAAGCTGGTTGCCGCCGGCACATGCAAGCGGTCGAACAAGGCTTCCCAGGCGGTGATTGCCGTCAGCGGCAACGCCGCCGCCTGCTCGAACGCCAGCGATTGCGGCATATGGCCGACGATCCGCTCGTCCACCAGTTGAAATTCGCTGTTGCTGCCGGGACGGGTGATATCGCCGGCATAGAACACCCGGTCGCCGACCTTGAAACGGCTCACCTCGGGACCGATCGCCTGCACTACCCCGGCGGCATCCCAACCCAGCACACGCGGCGCCGGCTCGACCGTGTCCTTGGGTGCGCGTACCTTGACGTCAACCGGGTTGACCGCAATGGCCTTGATCTCGACCAGGATATCGCGCCCCTTCGGCGTCGGCTTGTCGAGCTGGACGTCGACCAGCGACTCGGGGTTTTCTATAGGCAGGTAACGGGTTAATGCAACGGCTTTCATGCTCAAACTCCTGAAATTGGTTAACCGACTCAAGCTGGATTCATCGTAAATCCGATCGGATGCCAACCATTATGATAATGTTGAATTATTTTATAAACAGCCGATTAATTGATTCACTTTCAATCAATATTTGATAATGTATTCAACCACGGATCTTCAACTTTTCATCTACACTGCAGATCTCGGCAGCCTGTCGAACGCCGCCCGTCAGCTGGATCTGCTGCCAGCTACCGCCAGCGCCAGCCTGAAGCGGCTGGAACAGCAACTCAATACCAGGCTGTTCGTCCGCTCGACGCGCAGCATGCGCCTGACGCCGGAAGGCACCCTGTTTCTTGAATATAGTCGCCAAGCCCTGGCCCTGCTGCAGGAAGGCCGAGCCCTGCTCAATGCGGACGGCGCGGTAAGCGGCCATCTACGGCTGTCAATGCCGTCCGATGTTGGCCGCAATGTATTACTGCCCTGGCTCGACGCCTTCCAGGAAAAATATCCGCAAGTGACGCTGTCGCTACAGTTTTCAGACCGCGTGATCGACCTGTTCCGCGATCCGGTAGACGTGGCTTTCCGCTACGGTCCGCTGGACGACTCGACGCTGGTCTCGCAACCGCTGGCCGCTAGCCGCAGGGTGGCGGTAGCAGCGCCATCCTATCTGGCTAAACATGGCAGGCCGCTGGTGCCGAAGGATCTGGCCAGCCATAACTGCCTGCTGTATTACCTGCAGCACGGCTTGTTCAATAACTGGCGGTTTTATGCGGGCAAGACGCCGATTGACGTCAAGGTGCGCGGCGACCGCATGACCGACGATGCCGCCATCGCCCGCGCCTGGGCAGTAGCTGGTATCGGCATCGCCTACAAGTCCTGGCTGGACGTGCGCCAGGACGTAGCCGACGGCCGGCTGGAAATCGTCCTGGAACAGTTTGTCGGCGAGGAAACCCCACTTAGCATGGTGTATCCGCACCGCAGCAGCATGTCGCCATCGCTGCGCGCGCTGCTGGTGTTTCTGCGCGAACGCTTTGCGGCGCTCAACGCGGCTCCGTAAGCACCCCGCCGTCACGGCCGAAATGATCGACGACGAACTCGATGAACGATTGCAACTTAGGTGTCATCTTGCGATTTGACGCCACCACGATATGCATCGGCCGGTGTGCCAGTTCGTAGTCAGTCAGCAAGCGCTGCAGCCGCCCGGCAGCCACCTCGTCGCGCAGCAGGGCTTCCGGCTGCATGATGATACCGATCCCGTTCAATGCCGCCGTGCGTAGCGCCAGACCGTTGTTGGCGCGGAAGTTACCGTGCACCTCGACTTCCTGCCGCACGCCATCCCTGGCGAATTCCCAACGGTTATAGCGGCTGCCGTGGGCAAAGCTGAGGCAATTGTGCCCGACCAGTTCTTGCGGCGTGCGCGGAGTGCCGCAACGCGCCAAGTATTCCGGCGAGGCGCACACCATTGCACGGTAGTGCTGCAAGGGTCGCGCGATCAAGCTGGAGTCCGGCAGCTCACCGATCCGTAGTGCCACCTCGAAACCTTCCTCAACCATATCGACCACCCTGTCGTTCAGCGACAGATCCAGTTCGACATCGGGATAGCGCTCCAGGTAGGCGCGCACCACGGCCGTCAACATCAGGCCGCCGAAAGTTGCCGGCGCGGTCACACGCAACACCCCACGCGGCAACAGCTGCATCTCCTTGACCGAGGCGTCGGCGGCCTCGATTTCCTGCAGCGCCTGCTTGCAGCGCTCGAAATACAAATGGCCTATCTCGGTCAGGCTTTGACGCCGCGTGGTGCGATTCAACAAACGTACCCCAAGCTGCTCCTCCAACTGGCGCACATGCTTGCCTACCATCGTCGGCGAAATCCCGGCCTCTTCCGCCGCAGCCGAAAATCCGCCTTTTTCGACCACGCGGACGAAAATCTGCATGCTGGTCAGTCTGTCCATATCTTCAATTAAACACCATTGGTTTCAAGTGAAAGTAATTTTAATATATTTATCCACCATCAAGAAGCAATCATACTGGAGGCCGTATCTCATTCATCACGGAGCACAACATGAAAATCGCAGTTATCGGTGCCACAGGCACAGTCGGCAAGGCAGTCGTGGCGCAACTGGCGAGCCGCCACGAAATCATCGAAGTCGGCAACAGCAGCGGCCAGTATCAGGTCGACATGACGGATATCAACAGCGTCGAAACACTGTTCGACAAGCTCGGCAAGATCGACGCTGTCGTATCGACTGCCGGCAAGCTGCATTTCGGCCCGTTGCAGGAACTGACGCCGGAGAAATTCCAGGTCGGCTTGCGCGACAAGCTGATGGGACAGATCAACCTGGCGCTGGTGGCACAGCACCATCTCAACGACGGCGGCTCGATCACCCTGACCAGCGGCATCCTCAGCGACGAACCGATCCTGCAGGGCGTCAACGCCAGCACCGTCAACGCAGCATTGGACGGTTTCGTGCGCGCCGCCGCGATCGAACTGAAGCGCGGCCTGCGCATCAACATCGTCAGCCCGACCGTGCTGGAAGAGTCGCTGGCCAGCTACGGCCCGTTCTTCTATGGTTTCCAGGCGGCGCCCGCCAGCCGCGTTGCCCTGGCTTACAGCCGCAGCGTTGAAGGTGCGCAGACCGGCCGGGTATACCGGGTCTGGGAGTAAATATCAGGAACTCCGGGCCTTGAGGGAAACGCGTCAGTTTTGCCAACATATTGTCAAGACGATGCAGTAAGATTGGCGGCAGACAACTTGCCGCCAATTCATTCTTCCACGAGGCCCACCATGGTCAATGTCGTAAAACGCATCCAGGAATACAACGCCGGGCGTGATCCGGAACGCTTGCAACTCAAATATCGCAACATCCGCAGCAATCCGTTCGTATTCCTGCGCGGCACATGCCACCTGTTCTACGAGCGCCTGCCGAAAAGCGGCCTGTTCCGCACTGCCCCCGCGACCTGGATCTGCGGCGACCTGCATCTGGAAAATTTTGGCAGTTACAAGGGCGACAACCGCCTCACCTACTTCGACATGAATGACTTCGATGAAGCCGCGCTGGCGCCACCAGCATGGAACTGGTGCGCTTCCTGACCAGCGTCCTGATCGCGGCCGAAGGATTATCGCTGAGCGCCGCCGAAAGCCGCACCCTGTGCCGCGCCTTCCTCGATGCTTACAGCGCCGCGCTGACATCGGGCAAGGCGCGCTGGGTCGAACGCGATACCGCGCAAGGCATGGTCGGCACGCTGCTCAACGACTTGCGCGGCCGCCAGCGCGCACTCTATCTCGACACCCGCACTGTACGCAAAGGCAGGCAACGCACGCTGCGCATTGATGGCAAGAAGGCATTGGCAGTCTCGGACAAGCAACGCGCCAAAGTCACCGCCTTCATGAACGCATTCGCAGCGGAACAACCGAACCCGGATTTCTACAAAGTGCTGGATGTAGCGCGCCGCATCGCCGGCACCGGCAGTCTCGGCGTCGACCGCTACTCAATACTCGTAGAAGGCAAGGGCTCACCCGACACCAACTACCTGCTCGACCTGAAGCAAGCCTTGCCCTCCTCTCTGGCACCTTATCTGAAGCTTGAACAGCCAAAATGGAAGACCGAGGCACAACGCGTGGTGGCATTGCAACGGCGTTGCCAGGCAGTGCCCATGGCTTTCCTGCAACCAGTCATGCTTGGCAAGACGTCCTATGTGCTGCGCGGCCTGCAACCAAGCGAAGACCGAGTTGCGCTCGACCGCTCGCACCAAAAGATGAGCGATATTCAGCACGTGCTGGCCACCATGGGCAATATCGTCGCCTGGGCGCAACTGCGCAGTGCAGGTCGTCAAGGCTCGGCGATTGCCGATGAACTGATCGATTTCGGCCAGAACAGGAAATGGAAGAAGCCATTGCTGGAGGCGGTGCAGGAATGCACCATCCAGGTCAGCAAGGACTGGCAGACCTACAGCAAAGCTTATGACGACGGCGTTTTCAAGTTGTAGCCAAGGGCGCTAACATTTAACTGTTAACCAGCCCGAAAGCGAGCCCCAAAGTCGCCGCTTTTCCACAAACACCGGCAGCGACGATATTTGCCGCTGCCTGCTGTCCTCTTGGCAAGTAATTCAAGGTATGATTCTGATCGCCTACATGAGGCCAGCACGCAAGCCGGCGCCACGTCCGCGGAGTTTGTCCAGATCCGCCGAACCGGTTCGCAGAACACCTTGAGAACAATAGTGATACAGCAACAAACACAGAAACAAATCGTGGTTATCGGCGGCGGCGTAATGGGAGTCTGCAGCGCCTATTTCCTGGCCGAGGCCGGCCACCAGGTAGCAGTGGTTGAGCAACGCAGCAACGTTGCCGAAGAATCGACGCTAGGCAACTCCGGCATCCTGTCGGCCGGCTCTGCCATGCCATGGTCGGCACCCGGCATGCGCAAAGCGATCCTGGCCGGCATGTTCAATCAGGAAGCGCCCAATGTCCTCAATGCCCGCTTCAGCCCTGCACTGTGGCGCTGGATGCGGCGCTGGATGGCCGAATCGGAACTGCAGCGCTTTCGCTCCCACACTCACCAGATGCAACGCCTGGCGTCTTACAGCCAGGACCTGCTACAGCAAATCGAACAACATTACCAGATCGACTTCGAGCAAAGCCCCGGTTTGCTGCGCCTGTTCCGTAGCGAGGCGGAAATCGCTACGCTCGGCGCCACCCAGGAATTGCTGACCGAATGCGGCGTCGCCCACCAACTGCTCGACGGCGCTGCTGCGCGCGCACTTGAGCCGGCGCTGGCAAACGCCAGCAATGTCGCTGGCGGACTGTACTTTCCCGATATGGGCGCCGGCAACTGCACTTTGTTTACCAAACAATTGAAAGCCATCTTGCAAGGCCTGGGCGTACAGTTTCATTTCGACAGCGCAGTCACCGCCATCGAACCGCAGGGTTCGCGCGTGGCCTTGCACATTGACGGCCAGCAGCTGACTGCTGACGCAGTAGTCTGCGCTACCGGCAGTTCCAGCGCCAAGCTGCTGAAACCGCTCGGGCTGCGCCTGCCGCTGCACCCGATCAAGACCTACACTGCGACGGCCGCCGTCAAGAACTATGAAGATGCGCCGAAACTGGCCATCCTCGATCCCTCCTACAAGGTCACCATGGCGCGTATCGGCTCACGCATCCGCCTGTCCGGCATTGCGGAGTTCGGCGCGAAGGATATGGAAATCGACGACAAGGCGCTGCGCACCCTGCTGAAAGTGGCGCACGACTGGTTCCCCGACGCCGCCAATTTCAACAGCGCCAGCTTCTGGTGCGGCCACACGCCGATGCTGGCCGACGAAGTCCCGCTGATCGGCCATACCGGCGTCAACAATGTCTTCGTCAATATCGCCCATGGCGGTTCCGGATGGAGCATGGCGCTGGGCGCGGCCAAGGTGCTGGCCGACCAGGTTTCGGGCCGCCCATCGGAAGTTGATCTGGACGGACTGACCATCGCGCGCTATCGTTAAACTCCCACTCTTCTAGGCCGAGCCCCGATGAACGCCATCTATTCAACCGCCGATATCCGGAAAATTGAACAGGCGGCGTTGCGCAACTCGCCGTCATACAGCCTCATGCAACGCGCCGGCCAGGCCGCTGCCCAGACTGCGTTGCGCATCCTGCCCGGCCCTGCGCATGCTGCAACCATCCTGGTGCTGGCAGGCCCTGGCAACAATGGCGGCGACGCGCTGGAAACAGCTGCCGGCCTGGCCAAGGCCGGCGCCGAAGCAGTGGTGCTGCTGAAAGCCGATCCGACCCGTTTGCCGGCCGACGCCGCCAACGCGCTCAAGCGCGCTCAGCAGCAAGGCGTGCATCTGATGCCGCCGGAGCAATTCGCCGAGATCGACGGCAGCCAATGGACGCTGGTCATCGATGGTCTGTTCGGCATCGGCCTGGCCAGGGCGCTGGATGGCGATTTGCGCAAACTGGTGCAGGCGGTCAATGCGATGCACTGCCCGGTGCTGGCGCTGGATGTGCCGAGCGGGCTGGATGCCGATACTGGCACGGTGGTCGGTGCAGCCGGTGGCGGCATCGCCATCGAAGCCACGCACACGATCACCTTCATTGCTGACAAGGCCGGATTGCATACCGGCGACGGCCCCGATTATGCCGGCCAGGTTGAAGTCGCCACGCTGGAGATCGCAGACAATTATTTTCCAGCCGCGCATCTGTGGCTGAACCAGCCGGGATTGTTTTCCGAACGCCTGCAACCGCGCCGGCGCAATACGCACAAAGGCAGCTTCGGCGACGTCGCGGTCATTGGCGGCGCAGCCGGCATGGGTGGTGCACCAATCCTGGCGGCACGGGCCGCGGCCAAATGCGGCGCTGGCCGTGTGTTCGTCGGCTACGCAGAAAATCCTCCGGCCTATGACAGTGCACAACCTGAACTGATGTGCCGGCATGCAGACGACCTCGACTTTTCGACAGCGACACTGGTCGTCGGCACCGGCCTCGGCATGGCCGATGCTGCGTTGGCGCTTCTGGTACGGGCGCTGGAAGCTCCGAGCTGGTTGGTGCTGGATGCCGACGCCCTCAACCTGGTGTCGAAGCAACCGCTGCTGCAACAGCAGATTGCACAACGCCAGCACGCCGTACTGATGACCCCGCATCCGCTGGAAGCGGCGCGCCTGCTTGGCGTCAGCACCTCTGAAATCCAGGCTGACCGCATTAGCGCAGCACGCAAACTGGCCAGCCGTTTCAACGCGGTAGTGGTGCTGAAAGGTGCCGGCAGCATCATCGCCCGCGCTGACGGCGAAGCGGTAGTCAACTCTACAGGCAACCCGGCATTGGCCACCGCTGGCAGCGGCGATGTCCTGTCCGGCGTCTGCGGCGCCTTGCTGGCGCAGGGATGGCCGCATTGGGAAGCGGCGCTGGCGGCAGTATGGCTGCACGGTCGTGCCGCCGATCAGTTGGTGGAGCAAGGCATCGGGCCAATCGGTCTGACAGCTAGCGAACTGATTCCGGAAATGCGGCTGTTGCTAAACCAGCTGATACAGGAAAACTGACGGGCGCCGCCGCCAGGCAAGCGGCAAACGCGTCTTACATCCCCCAACTTACCACTGCCACGCCCATCAATTGCCGATGGAAGGTCATGACCAGCAGCGCCAGCAGCACGCCGAGACAATCGCTATCACGTCTTGCTTGAAAGTCGGTGTGAATGATTTGCTGCTATTTCTCAGCACTGCGGAAATCAGATCCAGCACGGCATAAGCCAGGAATGCCCCAAACAGCAAGGTCGCCTTGCCGTGGCCGTTGGCCAGCAGATGCACCAGCGCCCAGATACCTAACCCGAGCAACATCGGATGGCGTAGCCAGACGCGGATGTGGGTTTTCATGTTGGCGGCGGCAAACAGCACGAAACTGATGGCCATTGCGAACGGCGCCACCATGATGGCAAGCGGAGAGGAATCGAATACCCGGCCGCCGCCGGGCGCCCTGCCATAGCCAACGATGATGAGCAACAGCCCCAGCACCGCGACGATCGAAAACAGGGCCTTGTAACGATTTTCACCCCAATTGCCGACCAGTCTGGCTTTCAGACTGGGTACGGTGGGCAGCAGGTGGATACCGATAAACAGAACCAATCCCAAGACCAGCATCGCCATGATCGATCTCCTTTTGTACGCCACCTACCTGTCGGCGGCTGACCAGAACTCATTTCATGCCTGTCCGCGCAAACCGATACGGACAGGCATGAAATGAGCTCCATGCACTGCATGCGATCCCCTTCATGCGGTGATAAAGGGGATCATCTACAACACCCAGCTTAGTGCGCCAGGATTTCCTGCTTCAACGCACTACCGCCATACACCTTGTCCAGCGTTTCCAGGATCGCTCCGCTGTGCACCGCAATCGAACGATTGAAGCGCGGATCGTACCAGAACGCACCGCCCAGCGAATGGATGTTGCCGTCGAAAATCAGGCCGACGATTTCACCGTTGCGATTGATCATCGGGCTGCCGGAGTTGCCGCCAATGATGTCGTTGGTGGTGACCAGATCGTAGCGCTGCGCCAGGTTCAGTTTATCCTTAACGGCATGCCAGGAAGCAGGCAAGGCAAACGGATCAGCTCCAGTATCGCGCTCGAAGGCGCCACCAATGGTGGTGAATGGAGCGATCTGCTTATCTCCTTCTTTCCAGCCTTTAACTTCACCATACGACAGGCGCAGCGTAAAGGTGGCGTCCGGATAGGTACTGGTGCCTTGCTGTGCAAACCGCGCCTGGGCGATCAGTTCGGAATTTTTCTGCTGCACCGATTCCACTTCCTTTTCATAGCGGGTGCGGATCGCCCGTGCCGGCGGATCCAGCGCCAGTTCCATCTTGATGAACGGATCGTCGGATTTCAGGATGGCTTCCCGGCCGCCTTGCCACAATGCCTTGCGCACTGCAGGATCGCCCAACTTGGTATGATCAATCAGCGCAGCGCTAAGTTGATCCGGCGATTGCTTGCCAAGCACCCGCTTGACGAAGGCATCGTCGGCACCAAGGATTTCACGCATCTTGGTGAAAGAGAGTCCCAGCATCACTTTCTCGAACTCTGGATAAACCGGCGCTGTAGAGAACAATTCCTGCTCGACCTCCGGCAGTTTGGCGTCGGCATACTCAGGCAGGCGTTCACCATTCGGCTTGGCGCGTTCCGCCGCGCCGCGCACCAGTGCGCGGGCGTAGCTGAAATATTTGCTGTTGAAGCCGCGACCGCCTTCAATCATGCCGTATGGCGCTTCGATCTGCCGATACACCTGCTGCGCAGCAGCGATCTCATCCCAGGCGCCGCCGATCTTGGCTTGCAGCGCCGGTTGTTGCGCGACGTATTTGCGCAAGGCGGTTTCCTCATCCTGCTTTTGCTTCATCAAAGCCGGATCCTGCAAAGTCGTCAAACGTCCGCGCAGCGCCTTGTAGCCGTTTTCCACACCGAACAGCATGTGTTCTGCATTACGCGCCGCTTCCGGGCTGCTCTTGCTGTACTGTTCCAGCACGCCGCGCATCTCGGCCAGACGCAGCAAAGTGTTGACCAGGGTGACATCGCGCAAGGTATCCAGTTGCGATACGGTCAGCTGGCGCTGGGTCGAACCGGGCTGGCCGGTGACGAATACCAGCTCGCCTTCCTCCGCGCCGTTTTTACTGAACGGAAAGTAGTTCTCGATCTTGGCCGGCTTGCCACCTTCATAGGCACGCAACATGGTGATGTCCAGGTCGTAGCGTGGGAAGTTGAAGTTGTCCGGATCACCACCGAAGAAAGCGGCAGCCTTTTCCGGCGCCCAGACCAGGCGGGTATCTTGGAAACGATGGTATTTATAGACCTGGTATTGGCCACCGTGATACAGGTCGACCACGTCGCAACGTACGGTTTCCTTGTCATTGCCGACGCAAGCCGAAGTCAGCTTGGCCTTGATCGCATTCTGCGCGCTCTTGAAGGCAGCGCCATCAAGGCCGGCGGTTGCACTCTTGACCTGATCGGTAACATCGGTGATCTGTTCCAGCCGGTTCAGCTCGATCTCGGGACAGCTCAGTTCCTCTTCGCGGCGCTTGGCCAGGAAACCATCCTGGATCAGATTCTTGGTTGCCGTCGAGCGTTGGTCGAGGCATTCGGAAGCGCAGTGGTGATTGGTCATCACCAGGCCATCCTTCGATACAAAAGACGCCGAGCAACCGCCGGCGATACGCGCCGAACCAAGCATGGTGCGCTTGATCCAGGCATCTGTCGGGGTGAAGCCGTATTCGGCCTGCATCTTCGCTTTCGGTAAATTGTCCAGAGTCCACATCCCCTCCGCCGCCATGCCCATGCCTGGCACCAGCAGTGCCGCTAAAAGCCAATGAAATCGCATCGTACATTCCTAACATTAATAATTTTTAGGAGTGAAACATTACCACAATGAAATAGAAATCGTTACCGCGATTGCGCGTAACTTGAGCGCTGCGATGGCGCTACGATAGCGATCCGACAATGCTCGGCACGATGCGTCAGGGGACGAACTCGATCTCGACCTCGCGGCTGTCGGCGCGCCCTTCCTGATCGATGGCGCGCAACTGATAGCGCCCCGGCGCACCGGGCAGCCAGCCCACGCTGTCGGCGGCGCGCGCCTTGCCGATCAAGCCGCCGTTGGCGAACCAGAACAGCATGTCCTGCGCCGAAGTGGCGTTGGCGCGCAACGCGATCGGCGTCATTTTTGACAACTGCATGGTATAGGTCGCGCCGCTATTGGGAGAAATGATCGATGGGCCATCATCATCCATCGACTGCTGTTTGATCTGTTGCATGGCCTGCCCTCCGCAATCCGGCTGAACCGGCGGTTGGCGGCGCGGCATGCCGGCTTCGCGGAACAGCCGTTGCATGTCGGTCGGCCAGAATTCGAACACCTCGGTGCGGGTGAACGGTCCGTCTTCGCAAGTCGCCAGGCCGGTACGGCTGTCGATCTTGACAGCGCGATGCAAATTGCTGATACGGATCGGCGACTTTCCCGGGATGAACCAGGTCTGCACCCGATCCGTGCACAAGTCGTTCGGTAAATCGCCGCTGGCGCGGCAGACCTCGACCCGCTTCACATTGGCAGGCACCGGCTGCGCCACGGCGCCGGAATCGAGACGCTGCGCGCGCATGCTGTCGACAATCTTGAAAAACAGCGGCGCCGCAGTCTGCACACCGACAAAAGCCGGATTGCCGCTGCCGTCGAAATTCCCAACCCAGACCAGCAGCACGTAGTTGCCGAACACGCCGGCGGTCCAGGCATCACGGAAACCCCAGGAAGTGCCTGTCTTCCAGGCGATGGCCGGGGCGCCCGGTTCGCCGGTATCGGGGCGCGGATTGGTCTGTAGCATTTGCAGCGTGATGAAGGCAGCTTCTTCCGATAGCAAGCGCTTGTGTTCCTCATGCCCTTGCGGCACGTCCGGCGCCTGCCAGTCATAATGCAGCGGTCGCAGCACACCGCCGCTGCCGAGCATCAGATACAGGCGCGCCAATTCTTCCATGGTCAGCTCGCCACCGCCCAACGCCAGCGCCAGCCCGTAATGTTTTTCCGACGCCAGCCTGCTGACTTCGGCCTGCTGCAGGAATTCGTACAAGCTGGGTTGCGTCAGTTTCGAGGCCAGCGCCACCGCTGGAATATTACGGCTGCGCACCAGCGCATCCTGGGCGGCAATCGGCCCGACGAAGCGGCCATCGAAATTCTCGGGACTGAAGGGGCCGAAAGTGGTTGGCGCATCTTTCAGGATCGTCATCGGATGCAGCAAACCCTGGTCCAGCCCCAGGCCGTAGATGAACGGCTTCAAGGTCGAGCCGGGCGAGCGTTTGGCTTGCGTACCGTTGACCTGGCCGTCGATCGCTGGATCGAAATAGTTGGCGGAACCGACCACCGAGCGCACCTCACCACTGCGCCGATCAATCAGCATCGCCGCCGCGTTATTCACGCCGACGCCGCGATGATTGGCGACGAACTGGCCGAGGATGCGCTCCAGCGTGCCCTGCAGTGGCAAATCGATGCTGGACCAGATCTCGCCTGCAGGCTTGGTGCGCAACAGATAGTCGCTAACATGCGGCGCCAGGAACGGCACGCTACCGGTGGAGTACAACGGCACCCGGGCTTCGAGGTCGGCCTTGTAACGTCGCGCTTCGGGATGTTTGTCGAGCCAGATTTCCGCCAACCGCTTGCGCGCCTGGTCGCGGGTTTTCTCTTGCTGCAAGCCGCCGCCCAGGCGCGACATGCCGCCGCGCTTGGAGGGATTTTGCGGGATCACTGCCAAGGTCAGGATTTCCGGCAAGGTCAGGTGTTCGGCGCGCTTGTGGAAATAGATCAGGCTGGCGGCGGCCACGCCTTCGATGTTGCCGCCGTAGGGCGCGAGGTTCAGATAGGCTTCCAGTATCTCGCGCTTGCTGTAGCGCGCCTCCAGCCAAAGCGCCGCTCCCAGCTGCTGCAGCTTGCCGCCGACGTTCTGACTCTGGATGCCGTATAGCCGACGCGCCAACTGCATGGTGATGGTTGACGCGCCCAACCGTGTGCCGCCACCATAAGTAGATGAAACCGCCCGGCCCAACGCCACGGGGTTGACGCCGGGATGCCAGTAAAACCAGCGATCCTCGTACAACTGCACCGCTTGCGCCAGGTGCGGATCGATATCGCTGAGCGGCACCCACAGCCGATATTGCTCATCCGGCGCCAGCGCCAGGCGCAACAACTCGCCATCCTTGGCGTAGACCGCAGTGGACGTACTAACCGCGGCCCGCAGCGACGCATGTGGCCACAGACGCAAGCCGATCAGCAGCAGTGCAGCCAGGGCGACGCCGAGCAATATCCGTCGATGACGGTGCGCCATACCTGCCACTGATTTCCCGTTCAACATCCTAAGCCACGCTCCAGCTGCGGTTACTGCGTTATTTCTTCCCCGGCGCGTCCACCGTCAGGCTCTGGTCGGCAGCGGAGCGCGCCTGCACGTTGCGTTCGTACATCGATTCGGCATACGCCGGCGGCACCGTGAAACGACCGCTGTTGGTGGCCTTGATGCGATAAGTGATCTCGCTGAAATCCTTGCTCACCGTGCCGTAGAACACCACCCGGTCTTCACGCACGTCGGCGTAGGTGATATTCCAGTTCGACTTGGCGCCGGCCAAACCGGCTAGTGCGGCATTCTGCGTGCTCTGGGCAGTGCTGCCCTCGGCGGTACCGGTGCTTGGTTCGGATGGCGTATCGAGTACCGGCTCGAAGCCGCCGGTGTCAAGTCCACCAGCGCCACGTTCGGCACATAATCACGTCCGACCGCACGGAACTTCAGGCGCACCGTCAGCTCGTCGCCGACGCTGACCGATGTCACCGGTTTGCCATCTTTGCCGACAAATTCGCGCAGCACTTCCATGCCGGAGCGCAGCTCTTCCTTCGGCGGCGCCTTGTCGAAACCGGTTTCGGTCACCGCATAATAAGCCGGCAAGCTGCTGTCGCTGCCGAAGCGCAACTTGGCCGTTCCTGCCGTAAAGGCCACGCGCGGCACCAGGTTGTTCGGCAGCGTCAATGGCCGTTGCTTGCCGCTGGCATCGATTTCAGTGATCGACAATTTGCCCAACGCATCCGGTCCCATCGCCGTAGCGTAGGCATCAAACGCCAGGATCAGATAAGCGCTCGACAAGGTATTGAAGTTGCCGTCTGCGATCGGCTTCACCAGCGCCGTCATCACCGCCGGCGGCAAAGCCTTGACCCGCGCCGGGAAATGGCGCGACAGCAGGTACAGTACCTGCGCATCGCGAATCAGCGGATCGTAGTAATAGTCGTAACCAAAAGACTGACCCGGCTTGACCAGTTGCGCCACCTGCTTATCGATCAGGTTGCTGGCCAGTCGATCCTGCTTGAGTAACTGGTAAGAGGCAGCCAGGTAAGCCGCTGCCAAGTCGTTCTGCCAGTCTTTCGGATAGCGGCGTTCCAGCGTCTCGCGGATGCTGGTCAGGATCGGCGTGGTAATCACCGTCTGCCGCGTCAGCAGGTAAGCGGCATAGGCGCGCACGCGCAATTGCGGCAGGCCGGTGGCCGGGCTGGCCGCCAGCTTCTGCGCGTAATCCAGGCCCTTCTGCAACATGTCGGCCGGCACCACTTCACCGCGTTCGCGCGCCTCCAGCATCAGGTGCAGCGCATAGATCGAAGCAAACTCGTCAGCCTGCACCGATGCATCCCACAAACCGAATCCACCTTCAGCATTTTGCCGCGTGCGCAATACCTTCAACGCATCGTCGAAACTGCGCGCAGTCTGCAGCTTGAGATCGGATTTGCCGAACTCGGGTCGCTTGGACAGCACCAGTGCCGGCACTGCCTGGCTGATCATTTGCTCGGTGCACAGATGGTCGAAGTTGGCCAGGTAGCTCGACAAGCCACCTGCCAGCACCAGCGGCAACGACGACACGCCGGCCTCCAGCTGTCGGTATTGCGGATACAGCGAGCGCTTCAGCGCCACATCCACCGAGCCGTTGAAATTGCCCATCGTCAGTTGCGTGTAGCGCGCCACCGGCGGCCGCACCGAGACATCGGTCGCCAGCTTGCTGGTCTTGCTGGCGTTGCTGCCCAATGTCGATGTGAAATTCAGCGTCGCCGAACCGAGCATCGCCTGCGCACCGTCGACCGCCTTGATCCGATAGGTCGCTACGCCTTCGCGCATTTCGCCGATCTTCAAGGTCTGCGTATCGCTGCCGATCACTTGCAGGTGCGGCGATGTTTTCAAGGCCAGCGTCACCGGCGCATCCTTGCCCGAGCCGACCACGTTATTGGCGACACCGACGCTGACATCAAACTCATCACCCGGCGTCGTCGCCAGCGGCACATTCGGCGAAATCACAAAATCGCCGCGCACCAGCGTCTTGCCTTGCGCTGTGCCAACGGTATTGTCGTTGACCGCCACCGCCATTACTCGCATGCTGCCGTTGAACGTATCCGGCACCTGGTAAGTGAATTCCTTGTCGCCATCAACATCGACAATCCCAGACCAGTACACCGCAGGCTTGTCATGCTTGCGCTTGAACGGATTCAAGTGCTTGCCCAGGGCCCCTTCAGCGTCACCGCCCGGCGCGCTAGCCGCCAGCAGTTTCTTAAACTCCGGCAGGATCAGGTCGAGAATTTGCGAGCTACGCACTTCCAGCATCTTTTTCTGGAAGAAGAAACCAAGCGGATCGGCCATCTGATAACGCGCCACCTGCAGGATGCCTTCATCCACCGCAAACACCACCACCCGCGTCGGTTGGGTGGACGACAGCTTGATCTTCAACGGCTGGCCCGGCTTGACCAATTCCGGCGTGTTCAAGGTCAGCTTGTTGGTACGCGCCGCCAGGCTGGTAGCGAACGGCACCACGCCGTAGCTCAACGGGCTCATGAATATCTCGTCCGACGATGGGTCGCGGATGAACTGCACGCTGATGTAACCGTTGCCTTCGAAATCCTTCGGTAAATGGATCTTCTGCACGGACGCCAAGGTATCGGTCTTGAACCACTGATGGGTAAACACCTTGTCGCGCTCGATCGTGATCAGGCCGGCGCCGACATACGGCGCGCGAATGCTGACTTCGATATCGTCGCCCGGCACGTAGTCCTTCTTGTTCAAGGTCAGTTGCAGCTCAGCGTTGCGCTCCAGGCTGCGTGTGACGTTGCCCTGCCCGGCCACCGCATATTCGATGCGGTTGAATTCCAACCCTTGGGCATCACGGATCACGTAGGCGAAGTTGCCTGGCGTGTCGCTGGCCAGCGCCAGGTTAAAGCCGGCGACGGGAATCGTCAGCGGCGTCTCCTTCAACAGAATTTCCTTCTTGCGCGATTCGTATTTATAACCGCCATCCTGCTGCTTGGTCAGCACAGACACGTACTTGCGTTCGATCTGCTGCAAAGTCAAACCCGAAATCGCAGTCTTTTGCGCTTTCGGATCGAGCGCGATAATCGATGCGCTGCGATGGGCGCCGCGCGATACGAAATCGAGCGCACCGTCGGCCTTGAAACCGACCAGGTAAGGCAGCTCGGACACCAGTGTTGACGTCTCCGCCGCGACACCGCGTCCGCCTTGTGGTTCGTAGGCGCGCGCCAGCACTTGCAGGCGGTAGGTGGCCTTGGCGTACTTCGACAGGCCGAGGTCGAACGATGCGTCGCCTTTGTCGTCGGTAGTCTGGTCGCCCAGCTGGTCGCTATAGCCATCCTTGGCCCGTTGCGGATCGTAGAATTTGTAATCCGGAAACTGGCGGAACGCCGGGAATGCTGGGCTCAAGGTCAGTTCGGCGGTGACGCGACGGTTTTCCGCTGCCGTACCAAACAGATTCTGTGCATTCACCAACAACTTCAGGTCTTTCGGATTGAGCCAGCCCTCGCTTGTTGCAACATTGAACTTGGCGCTCACCTTCATCCGGTCTGGCTGGAATTCCTGCACCTTGACGCTGGTGCTGCCAACCTGCGCACCGGCTTTGCCGTCGCGCACCAGATACAGGTTGATGTTATAGCTGCCGGTCGGCGCGCTTTCCTGCGTGGTGTAGGACAACTCGCTGAAACCGCCCGGCGGCAGTTTGATTTTCTCGCGCTTGACAGTCAGGCCGCGCGCATCCAGCACTTCCGCTTCCAGCGGCAAGCCGGTGATACTACCGCCCCAATTGGCCGACTTGGCGATCATGCCGATGTGGAATGTATCGCCCGGACGGTAGATGCCGCGATCGCTGAACAGATAGGCGGAGACCTGGTCCGCCACGGCAGCATTCTTGACGCCGCCGACATCAAAGCGCGACATGTCCAAAGCACGGTCGGTTTTATTCAAAGGCATGAAACTCAGGTCGCCGGCTTTCCGCACCAGCACCATCAAAGGCGCGCGCTCGCGCGACAGGCCCTCGATCTTGGCGAAATGGGCGCGCCCGGTGGCATCGGTGGCTTGCGAAAACAAGGTGATACCGTTCTTGCCGATGATATCGACCGTTGCGCCGTCAACCGGTTTGCCATTGAAAATCGATTGCACGAATACATCCTGCGAACCGTCCAGCGATTTCTTCACCAGAATGCCAAGATCAGTGACGATCACCAGTCGTTTGTCGACCTTGCTTTCGGGCGCGACATTGTCGCCATTTTCACCGTTGGCGTCACCCTGGTCAGCACAGTTGTCGCCGCAATCGTCAGCATTGTCGTCAGCCGCCGGTTCGCCTGGCTGACGCTGATTTTTAGCCTCTTCTTTCTTGGCGCGTGCTTCTGCCGCCGGGTCATAGCCGGTAACGGTGAGCAAGAAAACGCCACGGCGAGCCCCGCCTTCGGCATCACCTTTCAGGTACTGGTTCATGTCGACCGCTTCATAATGCGCGCGGCCACGCTCCAGATCAGGCAACGGAATCTTCGACTCGAAACGCTCGGTCAGATTATCCGGGCCGAAACGGTCGTAGAATTCCGGATTGGCAAAATTGCCGTCAGATTGCGACACCAGATGCTGCAACTGGGTCGTCAATACGCGTCCGATTTCAATCTTTACGCCTGGCAGGTCGCGCACCAGCACCGCGACTTTTTTCTCGCCACTCATGGTCAGTAATGCGCCCTGGCTAAGTATCTTCAACTCTGCCGGGAATGGCGGCACCTGTACCACACGACGGTCAGTCTTGCCCAGCACATAGCCGCCGAACGACTTGACGCCGGCTTCGACCTGCACGTACACCTGCGCACCGACATCGGCGTGGTATTTGAAACTGTGGATATCGGTAAATTCATGTTCCGCCGGAATCTGCTCCAACGCCAGGCGAGTCGACTGTTTCAGGATCGCCGGCGTAATTTCATCGACACCCCACTCTTCCGCCGTATCGTCGTCGCTGGCAGGTTTGAATACGCCATTTTTATCCGGATGTGTTTTCGGCAGCACCCAGGCGCTGATCGCCTTTTTCATCTCGCGTTCATGCACGGTGGCGGTTGTATTCAGCAACAGCACCTGCTCCGGTTCGTTCTTGTCGTTAGTCACGACTTGCGGCGTCATGTCGGTAATGACCAGGCTGTACAACCCCGGCACTGCTATTTTTGCGCCCAGCGGATTGTCGGATGGCGTACCGCCACGCGCCGCCGGCACGCCCTTATCGAGCGCGAAACGCAGGCTGCTGCTGTCTTTCGGAATCGGCAGATTGGCCGAGCGGACGTAGGCGTTCAGCTTGAGCTTGTCGTAGCCAACTGTGAATGGCGTGGTTTCCTTGCCGATGCCCAGCACACCGGCGGATTGCTGTTCAAGCTGTAATTCGATGCGCTTTTCCAGTTCGGCTGAATTGACCGGATGGCTGAAATGCAGCTCGATCACGGCCTGCTTGACGGCGGGATTGATCGGATCCTGGTAGAACTCGGAGCGGACGATATCGATCTTGAAAGACGGGCTGTTGAACTTGGTGTCGTACTGCGCCAGCCGCACTTCCGGGCTGAACAGCTTCTTGTCGAAGCTGACCTGGAATTCACTACCGACTGGCCAATCTTCCGTCGGCGCAAAACTCAATGTCTTGTCGTCGTTCCAGTGCCACACCCCGGCAATCGCCGGACTGACCGTGATGCCGCTGGCCACATCCTTGCCGACACTGGCCAAGGTTGCCACTGAATGATCGAAACTGATCAGCAACGGCTTCGGCAATCGATTGGCCGGATCCTCCTGTTCGATTTCGGTGCGCCCTGGATTGCTCACCTTGAGCACGACCTCCACCGGCTTAGGCTGCGCCTGCCACCAGCGGTAACCATACCAGCTGCCGCCAGCCAGCAGCAGCAAGCACAATAAAGCCGCCAGTGAACGACGCGGCTGGCGGCATGCAGCTGCCGCAACGGCACGCACATTGCGCCCAGTCCAGCTGGCCCAGGCTGGAGCCTGCCAAGCAATATTGCCAAACACTTGCCGCAATAACCATTTGAGTGGCGTCCAGATCAGTAAAAGCGCTGCGAGGACGGCTTTGAGCAAGGTAGAAAAAAGCCCCAATATTTTATTGGGGCTGTTCTTCATGTCATCAGGTTGCGGCATGTGTTTCCTCAGTATCTGGACAAGGCGACGTGAACGGTAAAGGGCAATTCGGTGCAATCGGCATCAAAGAATACGGCAACTCTCGAGTGCAGCGCAGACTATGCCATCAAGAAATTATTGTCAATATGGCATTCGAATCTACATCTCACTCACAAAACGACATCAACAACTGTGGACAGGTCCTCATTTGCACTTCCCCGCATGGAGCAATCGCAAATCACCCATGATGGGCTTTTTTGCCAAAAATCTAAATGTGCCTTGACGTTGCTAATGCACAATGGCAATAATTGGCAAAAATAAATATTTCCTTAAGGATATTGATTTTAATCGAATGAAGGGGTGTATTACATAACAAATGTCCAGATAACAGCCTGGGTTTCCATTACAAAAATGTCAATCGGGAGATTCGTCATGCAAAAATTTGTTCGGAACGTGATTCTAGTTATCGCGGCAGCAACCAGCTGCTCCAGTGCATTCGCAGGCACCGCAACCGCCACCATGACCAACACGGTCACCATTTCCAATAATTGCAGCATCTCCACGACCGGCTTCACGACAACCTATGATCCCGTCGTCGTCAACGCCAGCGTCAACCAGTACACCACCGCCACCGTCAGCACCACCTGCACAGTCGGCGCCAGTCCGGTCATCACCCTTGGTCAAGGTGCAAATCCTGGCGCCGGTTCCACCAATTCGGCCCCGGTGCGCCGGCTTTCCAACGGCGCCACTCCCACGCCCGCATATCTCAACTACGGCTTGTTTTCAGATACGAATCACACGGTAACGTGGGGCAATACTGCAGCGACGGCGCCAACTGCGGTCACGGCTACCGGCGCTGCCACGCCAATCACCATCTATGCAAGCATTCCGGCCGGGCAAACGTCCCTGCCAGCCGCCACCTACACCGACACCGTAGTTGCCACTGTCACATTCTAGGCGGGCCTCGCCATGATGCAGCCCCTTGACAAATGGTCGGCAGCACTCGTGTTGCTTCTGTGTTCCAGTGTTGCCCAGGATATCCGCGCGGCATCGTTCAACGTCAACCCGATCGGTTTCGATCTGAGTGTAGAGCGGCCATCCGGCGTACTGCAGATCAGGAACACTGGCGACACCCCGGTGCGGATACAGGTCGGTGCCGTCGACTGGAGCACAGATGGACGACAGGAAGTGCAGGCCGATACCGATGCTCTGTTGCTGAACCCGCCGATCTTTGCGATACAGCCGGGACAGATTCAATTCCTGCGCTTTGGAATGCGCAATCCGGCCACCCCAGCAACCGAAAAAAGCTATCGCCTGCTGATTGAAGAGGTGCCATCCGGCGGCCCTCAGCCGCCTGGCCTGAAAACCTTGTTGAGGGTCAGCATCCCGGTGTTCATCGTCCCTCTACAAAAACAGGAAAGCATCTCATGGCAGTTGCGAAGGCAGGCCGGTGGGCTAGTGCTGATCGCGGCCAACAACGGCAATGTCCACAACAAAATAGTCAGCATCCAGTTAAGCAATCCTGATGGCAAGGACGCGCTGCAGATCAGCACACCTGCCTACGTTTTACCGGGTCAGCACAAGGAGTGGCCATTGGCAAACGGAACAATCCGTTCCGGCCTGGTCCGACTGCACGTTCAGACAGACAAGGGCGAGATTGAAGAACAACTCACGCTGGAGGCTGACCAGGTTTCTAGCCGCTAGCCTGATCATTTTTCAAACCCCGGGCCAGGCAGCGGTTGACACGTCAGCATCAGAACAGGAGATACTATTGGCCGTTGTCGTCAACGATAAAAAATTGACGGACGCAACGCTTGTCCTGCGTACGGCCGCCAACGGCATCATTGTGCCCGCTCAGCTATTGAGCGATGCCCGCTTGCGTCTGCCGCAAGGCGCAGCGATCAACAGCCACCAGGGTTATTACTACCCGATCGACGCCCTGGCTGGGGTGCATGCGGAAATCGATGCCGGCACCCAAACCTTGAACATCCATGCGCCGCCGGACGCCTTCGTCGATTCGGCGTTCAATCTTGGAGACCATCGGCCACTATTGGTGCAGGCAGCGGAAACCGGCGCCTTCTTGAACTACGATATTAATTACGCGAAGGCGCAGAATCAAGCGCAGGGCCAGAACCAGACTAATCTCTCCGGCCTGGTAGAGGTTGGAGTATTCAGCGGCGGAGGCACCTATACCAGCCGTTTTGTCGGCTCCGACCTGACCGGACAGCGCACGCTGTTCCGCCTCGACAGCCAGTACACGCGTGATTTCCCGGAACAGCAAGCAACGCTGGTGGTGGGCGACAGCATCAGCGGCGCCAGCGCCCTGTCGCATCGGGTCTACTTTGGGGGGCTCCAGTGGCATACGAAATTCTCGACCATCCCCGGCTTCCAACCGATTCCGTTGCCCACATTCAGCGGAACGGCAGCAGCTCCGTCGGTGGTTGACATCTACGTGAATAACATTCTGCGACTCAAACAACCCGTCGACACCGGTCCGTTTACGATCAACAACCTGCCGGTGTATGCCGGCCAGGGCAATGTGCAGATGGTGGTGCACGACGTGCTGGGACGCCAGCAGATCTATACGCAAAGCTATATCACCAGCGCTCAACTGCTGCGCCAGGGCACCAAGGACGTCTCCTACGAAATCGGCGCATTGCGCAACAACTTCGGCACCAGCCACAGCGACTACGGCAGAGCCTTCAGTTCCGCCACCGTGCGCTACGGCGTCAGCGATGCCACTACCATCGAAAGCCATGGCGAGCTGATGCGCGGCCGCGAATCGGCCAGCTTCGGCGCCACTATTGCTGTCCGGGATATCGGCCTGCTGAGCGGCGGCATAGCCGCCAGCAACTCCGAACGCGGCAACGCTACCCAGCAATATGTGCAATTCGACCGCCAAGGCAGTCAATATGCGCTGACCGTGCGCGGACAAACTGCCGGCGCACGCTTCTGGCAGCTCGGCCTGGACGACGGCATACTCGCGCCGGCGCAGCAGATACAGGCACAAACCAATGTCTCGCTGAATGAACGGACCAATTTCGCGCTCGGCTATCTGAGCCAGGTCAACCGCGGCCAGGACAATGTGCGCGCTGTCAACGCCGGCGTCAACTTCAACCTGCGCGAATATGGCAGCATCAGCCTCGGCCTGCTTAAATCGCTGACGCAAGATCGCTCACTGTCGGCGAATTTTGTCTGGGTCATTCCGCTCGGCCATCAAAGTTTCCTGCAATTGGTTGCCAACGGACAGCAAGGCAGTAAATCATTCAGCACCGAATACCAGCAAACTGTTCCACAGGAAGGTGGCTGGGGCTACCGCGCACGCAAAACCATGTTCGACAACAGCGGCGAGGATATCGGCGCCAACTATCTCGGTAGCACCGGCGAATACACGTTCGACGCCAATCGCATCAACGGCCAGACCAATCTGCAACTCGAAGCGCGCGGCGGTGTCGCCCTGCTTGGCGGTCACGTTCGTGCCACACGCTGGATGGACGAAAGTTTCGCGATGGTTGAAGTACCGGTCAGCCAGCCGATCGATATCTATGCCAACAACATCAAGGTTGGCCGCACCGACAAGGACGGCGTCGGCTTCATTCCACGCCTGGTTCCCTACGAATCGAACAACGTCTACCTGGACGATGCGCATCTGCCGCTGTCGATGACGCTGGACCTGTCGCAAAAATCTGTCACCCCGGCTACAGGACCGGCAGCCTGCTGAAATTCAGTGCCCGTCAAAACCAAAGCGCAACGCTGACCCTGACAGACCGCCAAGGCAAGCCACTCGCCACCGGCACCCTGGTCTATGTCAATGGCAGCAAAACGGCGCAGGAAGTCGCCCTGCGCGGGCAAGTATTCATTCCGGAAATCGCCTACCCCGCTGCCATCGTCGTAGTCGACAATGACAACGGTGAAACCAAATGCAGTTTCGACATTGCGGCGCTTGCCAAGATGGAAGCGTTCCCGCAACTGGGTCCTTATTCCTGCGGCAAGGAGAGCAAATGAAACCCGGCTTGAAATGGCTGGCGGCTGGCGCGATGCTCGCGCTGCCGCTAAGCGCGCAAGCGTTGCTGGCCGACTGCACTGTCGCCGGCAGCGGCGTCGCCTTTGGCAGCTACGCTTCGCCCGGCAGTACCACCGCCACAGGCACCGGTACCGTCACTGTCACCTGCACTGGCCTCGGACTCCTGGTCAGCTATACGATTCAACTGAGCGCGGGCAACGGCACCTTTGCCACGCGCCTGCTGAAATCGGGCGTCACCAATGCGCTCAATTACAATATGTACACAGATACCGCACGCACAATCGTATGGGGTGACGGCAGCGCCGGCACCAGCACTGTGTCCGACAGCTATCTGCTCAGCATCGGCAGTAATGCACGCAACTACACCGCCTACGGCCTCATTCCCGCCAGCCAGAGCAAACCGGCTGGCACCTATACCGATACGCTGACCATCACGATCACGTACTGACACGCGCGGTAACGACTCCAACATCCGACAGACATAAAAAAAGCCGATCGCGAGATCGGCTTCTTGCTGTGCAGGCAGCCTAAGCAGCCACCGACAGCTCTTTAGATTTCTTCGTACAGCGGCAATGTCAGGAATTCGGCAAAAGCAGCTGAAGTCGACATTTCTTCAAAGATCTTGGCAGCGCGATCGTAAGTAGCGCCATCGCCGACCAACGCCTTGACCTTGGCCAGTTCTTGCGGAATCATCGCGACCACCATCTCGGCAGTCACCTTCCTGCCGTCTTCCAGCACGCCCTTGGTCGAGCGGATCCATTGCCAGACTTGGGCACGGCTGATTTCCGCAGTTGCCGCATCTTCCATCAGGTTATGGATAGGCACGCAACCGTTGCCAGCCAGCCATGCACCCAGGTAGTGGATGCCGACGTTGATGTTGTAACGCAGACCAGCTTCGGTGATCGGTGCTTCCGGCTTGAAGTCGAGCAAGTCGGCGGCGCTGACATTGACGTCGTCGCGCTGCTTGCTGATCTGGTTCGGCTTGTCGCCGAGCACCTTCTTGAATTCAGTCATCGCCAGTTCGACCAGGCCCGGATGGGCAACCCAGCCGCCGTCGTAGCCGTCGGTAGCATCGCGCGCCTTGTCGGTACGTACGCCGCCCATGGCGATTTCATTCTTTTCCGGATCGTTCTTGATCGGGATCAGCGCAGCCATACCGCCGATTGCCGGCGCATTGCGCTTGTGGCAGGTCTTCAGCAGTAGCAATGCGTAGGAGCGCATGAACGGTGCAGTCATGGTCACCTTGGCGCGGTCGGCCAGGCAGAAATCCTTGTCCAGTTTGAATTTCTTGATGCAGGAGAAGATGTAATCCCAACGGCCGGCGTTCAGGCCAGAGCTGTGTTCACGCAGTTCGTACAGGATTTCATCCATTTCGAAAGCGGCCAGGATGGTTTCGATCAGCACGGTCGCCTTGATCGTGCCTTGCGACAGGCCGAGTTCGTTTTGCGTCATCACGAAGATGTCGTTCCACAGGCGTGCTTCCAGATGCGATTCCATCTTCGGCAGGTAGAAGTACGGGCCGGCGCCGCGCGCCAATTGTTCCTTGGCGTTGTGGAACATGAACAGCGCGAAGTCGAAAATGCCGCCGGAGATGCGCTTGCCATCGACCAGCACATGTTTTTCATCAAGATGCCAGCCGCGCGGACGCACCACCAGGGTCGCCACCTTGTCGTTCAGCTTGTACGACTTGCCGTTCTGCTCCAGCGAGATGGTTTTGCGGATCGCGTCGCGCAGGTTGATCTGGCCGGTGATCTGGTTATCCCATACTGGCGAGTTCGAATCCTCGAAGTCAGTCATGTAGCTGTCGGCGCCGGAATTGAAGGCATTGATCACCATCTTCCGCTCAACCGGACCGGTGATTTCCACGCGGCGGCATTCCAGTGCCTGAGGAATCGGCGCAATCTTCCAGTCGCCGTTGCGAATATGGGCGGTTTCAGGCAGAAAGTCAGGGCGCTCGCCGGCATCCAGGCGCTTGGCGCGCTCGACACGTACCGCCAGCAATTCCTGGCGACGCGCTTCGAAAGCGCGGCTGAGCTTGGCGACCAGCGCCAGCGCGTCCGGGGTCAGAATCTCGGCGTATCCGGCTTCAATCGCGCCGTTGATTTCCATGCCGGCTGGCAGTGTCAATTGAGTCATGCGTTGCTCCTGTTTATTCTGTCAAATAATCAATGTCGTCTACAACGATGGCACAGCGCGTTCGCATTGTGCACCGCTACATTCCGGTTTTTACCATGCTGGATATGCAGAATCCTGAATGGCATTATCTAATTTTTACGCTATATAGTATATTTAAACCAAATCATCATAGGTAAAACGATTTATCATTTGATCTATGCGTTTTAGTCACAAATGAGCTTAGCACAAGCTTGCATCCCTCAAACTTACTTCACGGTCGACAGTGGATCAATTCAAGCAAATTTCTACTTTTGTCGAGGTAGCCGCCAAGGGCAGCCTGTCGGCCGCGGCACGCGCCGAAGGGATCGCCCCAGCCATGATCGGACGACGCCTGGACGCATTAGAGGAACGCCTCGGTGTGAAGCTTTTGCAACGCACCACCCGCAAAATCGCCCTCACCAATGAGGGTGAAGCCTTCCTCGAAGATTGCCAGCGCATCCTGTCCGACCTGGAAAATGCCGAATCGGCAGTTTCCGAGCGCAGCGCCCACGCCAGCGGCCACCTGCTGATTTCCGCGCCGGCCGGCTTCGGCCGTCAGCATGTGGCGCCGCTGATGCCCTCCTTCCTCACTGAGCACCGCGACGTCACCCTCACCCTTAACCTGAACGACCGCGTGGTCGACCTGATCGGCGAAGGTATCGACGTCGCCATCCGCATCGCCTCGCTGTCCGATTCGTCGCTGGTCGGCGCCAAGCTGGCCGACAACAAGCGCATCGTGGTGGCCTCGCCCTCCTATATCAGGCGTCACGGCAAGCCGGAAACCGTGGATGAGCTGCAAAAGCACAATTGCCTGGCGATGAGCAGCGAAGGCAGCCAGCGCGGCTGGAGTTTTCGCCAGAACGGCAAGATAGTCACAATCAAGGTGGAAGGCAATATGGTCTGCAACGACGGCCAGGTGCTGCACGACTGGGCGCTGGCCGGCAAGGGACTTGCCTGGCGCTCGATGTGGGAAGTCGGCAGCGAGATCGAATCCGGCAAACTGGTCACGGTATTGGATGAATTTGCCGCGCCCGGCAACGACATTTACGCGGTATTCGCACAACGACGCCACCTGCCGCTGCGGATTCGCGTGTTTGTAGATTTCCTGCGGCGCGCCTACGCTCAGCCGGATTACTGGCGCCACGGCTGAGCTCCGCCTTTCCATTTTCGGCATGACTGATGTATAATAATGCCCAGTTGCACGGCATTCTGCGTGCAACACCCTCTCAAAGGGGAGTAGCTCCTAAGCATTGACATGGCGTAGCGCCGGCTGTCAGTGTTTTGCAAGGTAGTCGTCATCACGGAACAGGCACAACGCCTGCGCCCGGTTACCTTGGCAGCAACGCTGTTGAGCAAGACCTTTGTCGGCATGGAACCCATGCAGGCAATGTGTCGCGCTTACTCTCCGCCACATCCTGTCGTTGTCCATGCCAGTGAGGTTATTTACTAACCCTTGTTGGAGACTGTATGGATTTTTCTGGTTTTTTCTCAATGCTGGGCATGGCCGACTGGAATGCCGGCGCCTTCTTTGCCGCATTGCTGGCGATTATTGTCATCGACCTGGTGCTGGCCGGCGACAACGCTATCGTGATCGCGATGGCGGCACGCAACCTGCCCGACCATCTGCGCCGCAAGGCCATCCTGTGGGGTACCGGAGGTGCGGTCATCATGCGCGTGCTGATGACCATCGGCGTGGTCTGGCTGCTCAAGATACCAGGCCTGCTGCTGGTCGGCGGCGTCGCCCTGCTGTGGATTGCCTATCGTCTGTTGACCCAGTCCGATGACGGTGAAGCACACGGCGTCAAAGCCACCACCATGGCCGCCGCATTGAAGACCATCATCATCGCCGATACCGTCATGGGCATCGACAATGTACTGGGCGTCGCCGGCGCCGCCAAAGGCAGCATGGCGCTGGTGATCATCGGCTTGCTGATTTCGGTGCCGATCATGGTCTGGGGCTCGACCCTCGCCCTGAAGCTGATCGAACGCTTCCCGCTCACGATCTTCATCGGTGCAGCGATCCTGGTGTACACCGCGATGCACATGATCGTCACAGAGCCAGTCCTGAAATCATTCTGGGATAGCTTGCCCGGCCTGAACTATGCGGCTTATGTGCTTGGCTTTGTGCTGGTGCTGGGCGGCGGCTGGCTGGTATCGAAGCGGCGCGAAGGCGTCAAGGTTGCCGAGTAAGATCGAAGAAACGAGAAGTAAACATGATGAAAGCCCCGCCTGAGCCGACGGGGCTTTTTTTCGACTCAGGAAACGACTGCAAGTATCCGCTGGTGAAAAGCCAGATGATCCTCGATCAAGGTCGAGATGAAATAATAACCGTGGTCATAAGCCGCATGCCGTCGCAACCTCAGGCGCTGCCCGGCCTGTGCGCACGCCGCCTCAAACCGTTCAGGCAGCAACTGTTCGGCCAGAAATTTGTCGCCCAAGCCCTGATCGATCAATATCTCCTGCGGGAACGGCTGTGTCGAGCCCAACATCAACTGCGTCGCGTCATAGTCGCGCCAGCCGGCCTGATCTGTGCCCAGATATTTGGTGAATGCCTTTTGGCCCCATGGACACTGGCTGGGCGCAGCAATCGGCGCAAACGCCGACACTGAACGAAATACATCTGGATTGCGCAAGGCCAGCACCAGCGCGCCATGGCCGCCCATCGAGTGGCCAAAGATGCCGAGATTGTCGGCCTGCACCGGAAACTCCTGGATCACCGCCTGCCGTAGCTCGTGCAAAATGTAGGAATACATCTTGAAATACTGTGCCCAAGGCGCTTGCGTCGCATCCAGGTAAAATCCTGCGCCGTTGCCGAAGTCCCAGCTGGCGTCCACACCATCAATGCCGGTGTCGCGCGGACTGGTGTCCGGCGTTACCAGCATGATGCCGTGCTGCGCTGCATAACGTTGCGCCCCGGCCTTGATCATGAAAGTCTCTTCGGTGCAAGTCAGCCCTGCCAGAAAAAACAACACCGGGACCGGCCCAGTCTTCGCCTGCGGCGGCTGGAACACGGAAAAGCGCATCGGCAATCCGATCTCGGCCGACGCATGCCGGTAAAACCCCTGCGTACCGCCGAAGCAGGCATGTTCGCTGATGATTTCCATCAATAGATCACCACCGAACGAATCGACTCGCCACTCTTCATCAGGTCAAAACCTTCGTTGATGCGATCCAGCGGCAGACGGTGCGTGATCAGGTCGTCGATGTTCAGCTTGCCATCCATATACCAATCGACGATTTTCGGTACATCCGTGCGGCCACGAGCGCCGCCGAAGGCCGAGCCCTTCCAGACCCGGCCGGTCACCAACTGGAACGGCCGCGTACTGATTTCCTGGCCGGCAGCGGCAACGCCGATCACGATCGACTGACCCCAACCCTTGTGACAGCACTCCAGCGCCTGGCGCATGGTGGTGGTGTTGCCGATGCATTCAAAACTGTAGTCGGCGCCGCCATCGGTCAGGCCGACGATGGCATCGACCACGTTTTCCACTTCTTTCGCATTGATGAAATGGGTCATGCCGAACTTACGCGCCATCGCCTCGCGTGCCGGATTGATATCGACACCGATGATCTTGTCGGCGCCAACCATACGCGCCGCCTGGATTACGTTGAGGCCGATGCCGCCCAACCCGAACACCACCACATTGGCGCCCGCCTCCACCTTGGCGGTGAACAGCACAGCGCCAACGCCGGTGGTGACGCCGCAGCCGATGTAGCAGACCTTGTCGAACGGCGCGTCGCTGCGAATCTTGGCCAAGGCGATTTCCGGCACCACGATGTAATTGGAAAAGGTCGATGTCCCCATGTAGTGGAAGATCGGCTTGCCATCGATCGAAAAACGGCTGGTAGCATCCGGCATCAGGCCGCGGCCCTGGGTCGAACGGATCGACTGGCACAGGTTGGTTTTTTGCGACAGGCAGAATTTGCACTCACGGCATTCCGGCGTGTACAGTGGGATCACGTGATCGTCCTTCTTCAGACTCTTGACGCCTGGGCCGACATCGACCACCACGCCAGCGCCTTCGTGGCCCAGGATCGCCGGGAAAATCCCCTCCGGATCGGCGCCTGACAAGGTGTAGTAATCGGTATGGCAAATCCCTGTGGCCTTGATCTCCACCAGCACCTCACCGGCGCGCGGGCCGCCCAGTTCGACTTCTTCGATCGTCAGTGGCTGACCGGCTTTCCATGCGATAGCTGCCTTGGTTTTCATGTTGATGCTCCTTGATCAGGATAAATAGGGAAATATTGAATGAGATACTGAATGAATTACCCAGCGTCGCGAATCTTGGTCAGCGCATCGTCGATACGTTCCACTGCGATGATCTTCAAGCCTTCGATGTCTTGCTTCGGTGCGTTCGATTTCGGGATCATCGCAATCGAGAATCCCAGCTTGGCCGCTTCGCGCAAACGTTCTTGGCCGCGCGGAGCGGGACGGATTTCGCCCGCCAGTCCAACCTCGCCGAACACTACCAGCCCGCGCGGCAATGGCCGATTGCGCATCGATGAATTGATTGCCAGCAGCACCGCCAGATCGGCAGCCGGTTCGGTGATCTTGACGCCGCCAACCGCATTGATAAACACGTCCTGGTCGAACGCGGCAATCCCGGCATGCCGGTGCAACACCGCCAGCAGCATCGCCAGCCGGTTCTGCTCCAGCCCACCGACAACCGGCGCGCATTCGGCACATGCGAAGCGTCCACCAGCGCCTGGATCTCCACCAGCAGCGGCCGCGTTCCTTCCTGCGTCACCATCACACAGGAACCCGGCACCTGGTTATCGTGCTGCGACAGGAATAGCGCCGACGGATTCGACACGCCCTTCAAACCTTTTTCGGTCATGGCGAACACACCCAGCTCATTGACCGCACCGAAACGATTCTTGAACGCCCGCACCAGACGGAAACTGGAATGGGTATCGCCCTCGAAATACAACACCGTATCAACAATGTGTTCCAACACGCGCGGCCCGGCCAACGCACCTTCCTTGGTCACATGGCCGACCATGATAATGGTGATGCCGGACTGCTTGGCGACGCGTGTCAGTTGCGCCGCGCATTCACGCACCTGCGCCACCGACCCCGGCGCCGAGCTGAGTGCATCCGAATACACGGTCTGGATCGAATCAATGACGGCCACTTCCGGCTTGTGCTCAACCAGCGTGTTGAGAATTTTCTCCAGTTGGATTTCCGCCTGTAGCTTGAGATCCTGCGCATCCACTGCCAGCCGTTTGGCGCGCAACGCAATCTGCGCGCCGGATTCTTCGCCGCTGACGTACAGCACTTTTTAATTTTCGACAAGTTGGCCAGCGCCTGCAGCAGCAATGTCGATTTGCCGATCCCCGGATCGCCGCCAATCAGTACCACACCACCGGCCACCAGGCCACCGCCGAGCACGCGGTCGAATTCTTCGATACCGGTGCCGAAGCGCGGCACGTCAATCGCCTCGATGTCGGCCAGCGTCATTACTGGCGCCGTTTGCGCCAGGCCTTGGTGCTGGTTGGAAAAACGATTGCCAACCGCCTCGACAACGGTTTCCACCAGCGTGTTCCATTGCCGCATGACGGGCATTGGCCGGTCCACTTATTGGCGACGCCGCCACATTCGGTACAGGTGTAATTGGTTTTAGCTTTGGCCATTTTTTTATTTGTGAAACGGAGTTTGAAAACCACCGCAGCGTGGCGTATTACTCAGTTCCCGATGAACGAAATTAAGACGGTTAAATTACAAAATTACAAAACAGATGTGAATATAAAAGCAGATACAGAGTGGATGCTGCTGATCGCCCAATGCAATGTCACAATTCCACTACTTTAACCCGCGCTGCCAGCGCGCACATCAATTCATAGCCGATCGTGCCGGCCGCGTGCGCCACTTCGTCAATTGGCAAACCCTCACCCCATAAGGTCACCGCGCTGCCGATGCCTGCGCCTGGCACATTGGTCAGATCGACCGAGAACATGTCCATCGATACCCGTCCAACCGTGCCGGTGCGCACGCCGTCAACCAGTACAGGCGTGCCGTTCGGCGCATGACGTGGGTAACCGTCGGCGTAACCGCATGCCACCGCGCCGATCAGCATCGGCCCGGCCGCCACAAAACGGCTGCCATAACCAATTGCCTCACCTGCCTCGATGCGTTGGATGCCGATAATTTTGCTGCGCAGCGTCATCGCCGGCCGCAAACCGAACTGCTCGGCACTTGTGGCGCCCGGGCTGGCGCCATACAACATGATGCCGGGCCGCACCCAATCTGACTTCAGTTCGGGATGCATCAGGTCGGCTGCCGAATTGGCAATGCTTCGCTCATCCGGCAAGCCGGCAACGCCTTGCTCGAACTGCTGTACCTGTTGCAGCAAGGGCAAGCCCGGATTCAGCGGATCGTCGGCGTTGGCGAAATGGGTCATCAGGGTAATCTTGCGCACTGCGGGAATCGTCCGCAAGCGTTGATAGGCGGTGCGATAGACATCTGACTTGAAGCCCAGCCGGTTCATGCCACTATTCATTTTGAGGTGAACATCCAGCGGGCCACTCTGGGCAGCACGTTCAAGCCACGCGATCTGCTCGGTGCAATGCACGGCAAATCCAGTTTGGCCAGCATCACAGTCTCAAGGTCGGCGGCATCGAATATCCCCTCCAGCAGCAGGATCGGTTTTTGCCAGCCGAGCTCGCGCAAGCGTAGCGCATTTTCCGGCTCAATCAATGCCAGACCGTCGGCTTCAGCGAAACCGCGTATGGCGCGTTCCAATCCATGGCCATATGCGTTGGCCTTGACCACTGCCCAGATTTTTGCATCAGGGGCATGCGATTTGGCGATACGCAAGTTATGCTGCAAAGCAGAAATATCGATGGTGGCGACGAGAGGTCTGGGCATGGCAGTGAGGAATGTGTGACGATTCTTAGTAGCCGGCTATTTTACCGGATGCGTCGTTGATGATGGATTAGCAATCCGATTATCGTCTCGAACGTTTTCGCTTTTGACACTCTCATAATCACGGATCGGTCATATTTTCATGGTATAAAGCAGGCCGGGGACACATTGTTACATTCTGGGATGCGGATGAATCGCGGTTTTTACACCATCATGGCAGCGCAGTTTTTTTCTTCGCTGGCCGATAACGCCCTGCTTATAGCGGCAATAGCCTTACTGGCTGAAATGTCTTCGCCAGACTGGATGACGCCGCTGCTGAAATTATTTTTTGTGTTGTCTTACGTGCTGTTAGCGGCTTTTGTCGGCGCTTTCGCCGATTCGCTGCCCAAAGGCAGGGTGATGTTCATCACCAACATGATCAAGATATTTGGCTGCCTGATGATGTTCGTCGATGTCCATCCGCTGATCGCCTATGCGATTGTCGGCTTCGGTGCAGCAGCATACTCACCTGCCAAATATGGCATCCTGACTGAGTTGTTGCCGCCGGAAAAGCTGGTAGCAGCCAATGGCTGGATCGAGGGCCTGACAGTGTCCTCCATCATCCTCGGCACGGTCTTGGGAGGCGCACTGGTCAACCCGCAAGTTGTGTCCGTCCTGCTGCAACTACATGTCCCTGTCCTGAACTGGAACCTGAACACGCCGACCCACGCGGCGCTGACAGTGATTGCCATGCTGTATATCGTCGCCACCATTTTTAACCTCAGGATTCCTGATACAGGCGCTCGCTACGCCCATCAGCAGCATCGTCCAAGCAAGCTGATCGCCGACTTTGCCAATTGCTGTTCGATTCTTTGGAAAGATAAGCTAGGCCAGATTTCACTGGCAGTTACCACGCTATTCTGGGGTGCCGGCGCGACACTGCAATTCATCGTATTGAAATGGGCTGAGAAATCGCTCGGCATGCCGCTCGACAAGGCTGCCATCCTGCAAGGCGTGGTCGCCTTCGGCGTCGCCATCGGCGCAATCGCGGCAGCCCGCATGGTTCCCTTGAAGAAATCATTGACGGTCATGCCGATGGGTATCGTGATGGGCCTGGTGGTGATGGGAATGACCGTAGTGCATTCAGTCTGGGTCGCTTACCCGCTGCTGATCATCATCGGCGCCCTGTCCGGTTATTTCGTAGTGCCCATGAACGCGCTACTGCAACACCGCGGCCACGTGCTGATGAGCGCGGGCCACTCGATCGCCGTGCAAAACTTCAATGAAAACCTGTCTGTCCTGACCATGTTGGTGCTATACGCATTCATGATCAAGATCGATCTTGACGTCAACATCGTGATTTTCATGTTCGGCTTCTTCGTCGCCGGCATCATGTTTTTCATCATGCGCAAGCACGCAGCCAACCAGCGCGAACATGATTCGCTGGCGTTGATTGGTGAAGTCAAACACTAATCGTCCAGAAGCACCGCTTCCGACTCTTGCGGGGACAACACCGTTGATTATCCGGGTCCTGCAGCCGCGGCGTTCAAATGCCGCTGCTGCGCGGCACGACCGGCCCAGTCATCCGGCACCACGAATCCGCGTCGGTTTTCCAGCGCATGTTCGCCCTCAGCGCGCAGAGTTGCCAGCAACAGCGGCGATCCATCGACAGCGAAATGCTGCGACAAGGCAAGTTGCGCTGCGGCCGGGCTGAGCGCCTGATCAACAGCGATCTTTGCTGGCGCCAGCCACCGCTGGCGCGGCAGCAGTTGATACAACGCACTTTCATCCAGTTGCAAAGTGGACATGCTGCACCAATAGCCACGGCAAGCATGTGCAGATACGCCAGGAACCGCCGACTGACGCGATTCATCTTCCGGATAAAACAACCAGCCCTTCACCAGCGCTTTCGCTGCTGTCACTGGCTCGGCCAAGTGCGCCTGCGAGGCCGGATGCAGCGACAGCGCCAGTTGCTGCTGCAGGATTTTTTGCATCTTTGCGCCCAGCGAATCGGCCAGGTTGGGTCCGAGGAAATCATCGGCTTGCAAGGCACCGCCGCTGCTCTCTAGCAGATAAAACTTGGTGGCAAACTCCCAGTGCGCGACGCCGCCGTCGAGTCGCAACAGGAAGTCGAATTCGCCCACGGTATCATTCTTGCTCGCCCGGACTTGCACGCTGTGCGCAACCAGAAGCTGTCGCTGCTCAAAGTAGAACGCCAGCAGTTTTTCGGCATACAGGCCAAGCCGGGTCGATGGCAGACGACCGATGTAGCTATGCAGTGCCTGCAATTTCTGCGGATTTTGGTCGTATTCCGCCAACCAGACAGCCAAATCGGGATCGATATACGTGGCGATTTTCCCCTGCCATTGCGGCGCCGCAGCGTCAAGCAGATCAGGTGCGTCCAGCAACCAAGCCAGCGCCCGCACATGCGGGTCCGCCAAATGGTTCCAGCGCCGGTGGAAAATTTCCTGGCAGCCGCTGGCCACCTCAGTCACCGGCCTGCGCATAGGTGCTCATCGCCAGGGACAGATCGGCCCAGACCTTGCCTTTATCACCTAATTGCCGCAGCAGATAAGCCGGATGATAGGTGACAATCAGTGGACGATCGGCATAACGATGCACGCTGCCGCGCAGCTTGGATACTGGCGTCGCCGCATCGAGGCCAAGCAGCGACAGAGCCGCAGTCTTGCCGAGCGCAACCAGGACGGTCGCTGGATCAACTCTATCTGGCGCTGCAGATACGGCAGACAGGCAGCGACCTCCTCCGGCGATGGCGGCCGGTCGCGCCCAGTGCCGTCGGTTGGCCGGCATTTGACGATATTCGCGATATAGGCATTCTCGCCACGCTTGAGTCCCATCGCCAACAGGATGTTGTCAAGCAATTTACCTGCAGGGCCAACAAACGGCTCTCCCTGAATATCCTCGTTACGCCCGGGACCTTCCCCAATAAACAGCCATTTGGCCTTATTGTCGCCAACCCCGAACACTGTATTTTTTCGTCCATGACACAAGCCGCAAGCGGTGCAGCCAGCTACAGCCTGCTGCAATTGCAGCCAATCCATGGCCTGGGGCGAAGCCATGGTCGGAACCGCAACATGCGGCGCAGGCACTGTCGTCAACACGCCATCATCGGGCCACGCCGAGGGTCCATCCGCGAGTTCGTTCTCAATCGGAGATTCGGCAACAACCCGCATCACGTCGGCCTGCAAAGCCGCTTCGACTTCTAGCGCAACGCCGCCAACCGGTTGCGGCACGGTTTCGATTGCCTCTGGTGCCTCATCCGAAAATTCAATAACGCCTTCACGCCTGACCCAGACTGGCCCCAGCCCAATTTCATCGAGGAAGGCACTGCGCCGGTTCATGTCGCTCATAACGGCAACCTCATCACGATCGCTTCCTCTCGTTGATCACCAGCCGCCGGATAATAATCACGGCGACGGCCGATCTCTGTAAATCCATAGCGCAGGTAAATCTCAATCGCACGTGTATTCGACGGTCGCACTTCAAGCAATATCGACTGCATCTGCCGTTGCCGCGCCACCGCACACACCTGATCCAGCAACATTTTACCGATGCCGCGCCTGTGCATATCGCCATGGACACTGATATTCAGCAAATGCGCTTCATCCACAACCGCCATCATGAAAAAATAACCCAGCAACATCCCGGCGGCGTCGCGCAACACCCAGCACTGGTAGCCGCTCTGGATCGAATCGACAAAATTGCCATGGGTCCAAGGGTGCGAATACACGCTCTTTTCAATCGCCACCACTTCATCCAGGTCTTCGACCTGCATGACGGCAAAGGAAAGTGGCCTCGACAAGGCTGGCGGAGTCTGCAAATTTGCAATCATGCACTCACCTTGGCCGCCCTTTCGGCGGTGGTCAGCGCCACTTTATTACGCAGGTACAGCGGTTGCGCCTCTACAGCGCTCAAGCCGCGCCCCTGGGCCAGCGCCACACCGCCCAGCAGCGCTATCTGGCGCGCATGCGGCATGATGGCCGGCAAGCCAGTTGCAGCGAAGGAAGCAGCGGCAAATGCCGACGCATAAGCCGATAATCCATTGCCGCAGGCTTGTAGCGGAGACGAACCGCCCGCCAGCGGCATTACCTGCGCAGGCGATGACAATGTGGGCGCGACGATTTCCTTCCAGGCAGCGCCATCGAAACGATATTGCGCCCAGTAGACCTCGCCCATACGCGCATCCAGGATCGCCAGCACTTCGCCCGTGCCGTTCAAATCGCGACAAGCCTGGGCCATGGCTTCCAGCGTCACCACCGGTAACACCGGCAGATCAGCACCGAAAGCCAATCCTTGCACGATTCCGCAGGCGGTGCGCACCCCGGTAAATGAACCGGGACCTACACCGAAGGCCAGGCCATCGCACTGTGCCAGGCCGATTCCGGCCTCGGCCAGCAAGCTTTGCACCATCGGCAGTATGGATTGGGAATGCGTCTGCACCCCCGTCGTTTCGCGGATAATCATTTGGCCATCGCGCAGGATCGCGGCGGAGGCCAGTTCGGTAGATGTCTCAATGGCAAGAATAGTTTGCATGGCCGTATTTTACCGCGCTGAAGGACGCTCCGGCTGCCGCCAAACTGAATCCCCGGTTGGATTTCGAGAAAATCGCCGGAAAATATAGTGAACCATCTGTATCCGAGCAGAGTCAGCCGCACTCGCTGTAAAATACCGCGCATGCTGATCCTTACTCTCGACAACGATAATCGCCACGAACTGACCGACATCCTGGCCGCCGACGGCTGGATTGTGGCTTGCCTCTGCGCGGCTTGGTGCGGCAGTTGTCGCGAATATTTCGCGAACTTCACAGCGCTCGCACAACGTCACCCGCAAGTACAGTTTGCCTGGATCGACATCGAAGATCAGGCTGACCTGATCGGCGACCTGGATGTCGACAACTTCCCGACTCTTTTGATTCAGCGTGGCGACGTGGTGACCTTCCTTGGCCCGGTTGAAATGGATCTGCGCCTGGCGGAGAGAGTCCTGCAGGCGCAGATGACAAAAAGCCCCGATGAACTGCTGGCCGAAGCGCATGGCAGCGTCGAGCGACGCCATTGGCAACAGGACGGCAACCTGTTGCGACGCTTGAAAGATATCCGCCCCTGAACCGTCAGATGCGCACTGCCGCTCATTCCATGCCGGCTTCATCCACTCCGCCTATCCGGCAGCCCTTGGGTAAAAATTTTCCCGCCCTACGCGTTGGAATGTAGTCAGGACGCCAGCCAGGGATCGCAATCAGGATGAGGAAATTGCATCATCATGAAATCGACAAAACTGCGCACCTTGGCCGATAATAGACGTCGGCTCGGGTACACTAGGCTGACCGCGACCTTGTTGATCTGGTAGTCCGGCAACACACGCACCAAACGCCCGGCCACTACGTCATCGCCGAGCGTATACGAACTGCGCATCGCGATCCCCATGCCGGCCAGCAGGCAATGACGCAGCAAGTCGGTATTATTCGACATCACCTTGCTGGTTATCGGCACGATCGAGGTGCCATCGGCCGACTGGAAAGTCCAGTGATGACGCAAATGTTCCAGTGAAAAATTCAGGCAGGAGTGCTGCGCCAGATCTTCCGGCACCTGTGGCACGCCATGCTGCGCGATATAAGCCGGCGAAGCGCACAACAGCACCTCCGCAATGCCAAGCTGGCGCGCAACCATGCTGGCATCGAACTTCTGGTTGACTGAAAAAACGCCTACATCAAAGCCTTCTTCGATCAAGTCGACCGTGCGATCCGACAATGTCACATCGAGTTGGACATCCGGATACTGCTTCGAATACAAGGGCAGCAAACGCGCCAGCTGCGTTTGACCAAAGCCAATCTGAGAATAGATATGCAGCGTGCCGGCGGGATTGCTCGACAACACCGAAGCCGCCGCCTCGGCCTCGTCGATTTCGTCCAGTATCTGGCGCACCCGCTCGAGATAGACCTGCCCCGGCTCGGTCAAGGCCATGCGACGGGTAGAACGGTGTAACAGACGAATGCCCAGATGGTTCTCCAGATCGGCCACCAGCCGGGTGACCACTGCATTCGACATGTCTAATGCATGGGCGGCTGCAACGAAGCTACCCTGTTCTACCACTTTGGCAAAAACCCGCATGGATTGCAGACGATCCATATCTTTCCATTTCCCCTTATCTTTTCAAAAACAGCTCCGCAACATTGAAAACAATCTTGCTCGAAGCACGCTGCCTCGGCGGGTCATTTCACTTGCTCAACAAGGCAATCAGAGCCACTACCAAGGCCAGCACCGCAACGCCGGTTGCTATCCCACAGAGTATGCCGGCGCGCCGCAATTTTGCGTCGATCATCTGCACTTCTTGCTCCAGCATCGGCAACGCCGTTTTCAACTGCTCTGCGAGCGCCTTGATTTCGCCAAGGTTCTGCAACGACGCTGCCTGCAGTTCCGCGACCTGCTGCTGCAATATTTGAATCTGACTCTCTTCCGTATTGCCTTTGCGACGGGTAAAGACCGGCACCGCGACGGAAATGATATCGCTCACATACGGGAGCACCGCCTTTGTTACTGAAAGCCATGCCGACATGCTGATTCTCCCATTTCTACTTTCTCTTCACCGCGCCCGGACTGCAGAAAACCGTTTCCCGACGACGCCTTCTCAACCAGCTTGTTGAAATATTTGCGGATCCGCCGCACCGGTATCGCCCGGTCGCAGCAAGCGCCCCGCAGCGATGGTAATCGTCTGTCGACATTGCATGGCGATTGAAGTGTCATGCGTCACCAGGATCAAGGTCGAGCCGCGCTCCTGGTTCAAATCGAACATCAACTGAATCACTGCATCGCCGGTGGCGGCGTCCAGGCTACCGGTCGGCTCATCGGCAAACAACAATGGTGGTTCCGTCACGAAGGCACGGGCCAATGCCACTCGCTGCTGCTCGCCGCCCGACAGATATTTCGGGTAATGGCGCAAGCGCGTTGCCAGGCCGACCCGCTCCAGCTTGGCCTCTGCCTTTTCTCGGGCATCCTTATCGCCACGCAATTCCAGCGGCAGCATGACGTTTTCCAACGCGCTCAAATGCCCTAGCAATTGAAACGACTGGAATACAAAGCCAAGCTTCTCCTTGCGCAATCCCGCCCGGCCATCTTCATCCAGCGCGAAAATATCAGTGCCGTCGATACGCACCGTTCCTGCGGACGGTGTATCCAGCCCGGCCAGCAACCCCAGCAGGGTCGACTTGCCCGAGCCCGAGGCGCCGACGATTGCCAGTGTCGCACCGCCCTGGACGTTAAAATTGATATCATCGAGAATCACCAGTTCGCCGCTGGCGTCGGCCACGCGCTTGCTGAGATGCTGGACGTCAATGGCGGGCGCCTTTGAATTTGCCGTTACAGGAATAACAGAAGAGGATTGATGCATGCAGATTATCGACTCCAGGTTTGGGAATATGTTTCAAGACTTGATCGCAGACACCGCGGACCGATTTGCCCGCAGCTTGCGGCTGGCTGCGCTGTTGCTTGGCCTGTTCGGGCTAGTATGGACGAACAATGCTTATTCTGCATCAAAATCGATTCTGGTGTTAGGCGATAGCCTTTCCGCCGAATACGGACTGGCGCGCGGTAGCGGCTGGGTGGCACTGCTGCAGCAGCGCTTGCAGCAGGAAAAACTCGACGATCGCATTACCAATGCCAGCATCAGCGGCGAAACCACCAGCGGCGGCAAGGCGCGGCTGGCGGCATTGCTACAGCAACGTCCGGATATCGTCATCATCGAACTGGGCGCTAACGATGCATTGCGCGGCCTGCAATTGAAGGCTACCGAGGACAACCTGCGCAGCATGATCGATGCCGTTCAAAAGGCAAAAGCAAAAGTGCTGCTGGTTGGTATGCGGATTCCGCCAAATTACGGACGCGATTACACCGACAAGTTCTTTGCACTATACGGTACGCTGGCAAAGCAAACCAAAGTTCCGCTGGTTCCCTTCCTGCTGGCTGGAGTTCCGGATAAACCGGAAATGTTCCAGGCCGATCGAATCCACCCGGTTGCCCAGGCTCATCCGATCATATTGGACAATGTCTGGTCAGGTTTAAAACCACTGCTCACCAAATAACGCCGTCGCATAAAAAAAAGCCACTTGAATGAAGTGGCTTTTTTATTTCAGGCAGCAGCGCTGCCTTGGCTATTATCTATATTACGGAGCGTCGGTGCTGACCGGCGCCGATGCTGCAGACTTCAATATCTTGACCTTGGCTTTCTCTTTCAAGACATCTACATATGCCAGCATTTCCTGTTGCGCCAATACGCTGGTGATCTGCTGTTGCTCTGCAGTGCGGCGTGCCTGGTCGATTGTGGCCGGTTGCGCAATCTTGCCGATCCGATACAGTGCGTAACCCTGCTGCGGCAATTCGACACCGACAAATGCCGGCAGCTTGTTGACATCAGCCTTCATCACTGCTTCGAATTCAAGCGGATTGATACCCTCGCTCTTGGCGCGGGATACAGTCTGAACTGCGCCGAAACCAGTGCTGCTGTCCTGCGCTTTCAGAACCACCAATTTTTCTTCGCCGGCTTTCTTGGCCATTGCCACCTCTTCAGTGCGCGTCACTTTGTCGCGAATCATTGCCTGGACTTCTTCAAACGCGCGCTTCGTCACCGGCTTGTACTCAACCACATGGCCGGCAATGAAAGTATTCGGAGCAATTTCAACTGCCTCGGTGTTGTGCTTGTTCTTCAGTGCTTCGTCCGAAAACAGAGCCGCCAGGAATTTCTGGTTATTGAACGGGACCGCAGGCGCCACGGCAGGGTTGACCTTGCGACCGAGATTCTCGGCAGTCTGAATCTGCAGATGCAGTTTATCCGCCACTGGCTTCAGGCTATCTGCCTGTTCGTAGACCGTATTGCTGAACGTTTCAGCCAGCTCGGCAAACTTCTTTGCCGCCAGTTGCTTCTTGATTTCAGCGCTGATATCGGCCTTGACGTCATCCAGCGGCTTGACTTGAGCCGGCTTGATACCAGTCAGCTCGATGATGTGATAGCCGAAGTCGGATTGCACCAGATCGCTGATCTCGCCTTGCTTCAGCTTGTTCGCGGCATCTGCAAATGGCTTGACCATGCTGCCGCTGGCGAAATAACCCAGATCGCCGCCCATTTCCGCAGAGGCGGTATCTTGCGAATTGGCCTTCGCCAATTTGGCAAAATCAGCTGGGTTCTTGCGTACTTCGGCCAGCAGGCTCTCTGCCTTGGCTTTTGCTGCAGCCTGCTCTGCCGCCGGCGCATCCTTCTTGACCGAGATCAGGATATGGCTGGCGCGACGTTCTTCCGGTGTCGTGTAATGAACCAGGTTATTGTCGTAATAAGACTTGATATCAGCATCGCTGACCGTTACCTGCGCGGCAGCTGCTGCGCTATCCAGCACGACATATTCAGCCTTGACCCGCTCGGGGATTTCAAATTCCTTGGCATTCTTGGCATAGTAATCCTGCAGCATGGCGTCAGTCACCTTGACCTGCGCAGCAAAATCCTGTGCCTTGAACAACAATTCCTGCACATCGCGCTCCTGGTCACCGATATCCGACAGCCGCATCGCCACTGTTTTCGGCGTAAAGGCGGTGGACTGGACAGCGCCGTTCAATTGCTGCATCGCCAGTTCCTGGCGCAGGCGGGCGGCATATGAAACTTGCGTCATGCCTTGGGCTGCCAACAATTGATTGAACAAGTTGCTGTCGAACTTACCGTCAGCGCCAACCAAATTCGGGAACATGCCAAGAATGGTCTGTTGCAAAACTGGATCCGATACGGTCAGAAGCTCGCGATTGGCCGTCGCAGCCAGAACGCGTTGCGTAATCAGGTTATCCAGCACACCTTTCTTGGCCTCCGGCGTCTCCAGCATCTTCGGATCGAAACGCTCGCCAAACGCCTGCTGCATGCGGCTCATCTGGTCGCGCAATGCGGCATCCCAATCCTGCTGCGTAATTGGCTGGCCGGCGACCTTGGCCACCGTGTTGGCGCTATCGCCAAAGCTGCTGTAGCTTTGCAGCCCGACAAGAGCGAAGGAAGGAATGATCAGCAACAGCAACAGAAACTGCATCAAGCGCTGATGGGTACGTACGAATTCAAACATGGTCGGCCAATCGAGAACGCGCTGCCGGCAAAAAAGGCAGCAATACAAATCGGGGTTGCATATGAAAAAAGGCGAACTCTCGTTCGCCTTTTTGTATTTTGGCGGAGTGGACGGGACTCGAACCCGCGACCCCGGCGTGACAGGCCGGTATTCTAACCAGCTGAACTACCACTCCTAAAACTGCTGTTGCAAATCATCGCTGACCTGCATTTCTTACCTGACTGCGTTGGTGGGTGCTGAGAGGCTCGAACTCCCGACCTACGCCTTGTAAGGGCGCCGCTCTACCAACTGAGCTAAGCACCCCCTGCGCTACCTTCATTCATCGCTTTATTCAAACAAGCGTTGAACTGAAACACGACAATTTAGCCAGTCTAGATTTTGGCGTTTGTCACCACGCCAAAAGACGCTAGTTTACAGCATCTTTCAACGCTTTGCCAGGCTTAAATTTAGGAACTTTCGCTGCCTTGATCTTGATAGCCTCTCCGGTACGCGGATTGCGGCCAGTGCGAGCCGCGCGTTTGCCGACCGAGAACGTGCCGAAGCCAACCAGGGTGACCGAGCCGTTTTTCTTCAGAGTGGTTTTGACAGCGGCGATCACGGCATCCAGCGCGCGGGTCGAAGCCGCTTTGGAGATGTCGGCTGACTTTGCAATGTGATCGATTAATTCGGTTTTATTCACTTAAGTCCCCTCGTATGAATTGAATGTCGAGATGATGTTTGTGCGCGCCTTTTTATGCGGCGGCCATCGCTGATGGGCGCAGAAAAAATCTGCTGTCCGTATTAAACAAGTCGCAAAGCCTTGTGTCAAGCGGATTACGGGCGAGTTCGGGGGCGTTTAACCTGATTTCACAAACTTGGCAGATTCAACACTCAAATCTTTTGAAGATATAAAAAAAGCGCTCTTGCGAGCGCCTTTTTTAGAACAACGAGGCTGCGATCAACTGCAGCCTCTTTTCCTGCGATTAATGCTTGACCACGGTAGGATCAGACTTCTCGCTGCTCTTTGCAACCGCAGCATCGAGTACTGCCTCCTCTTCCGTCAATGGTACCGGCTGCCGCTCCAGCGCAATTTCCAGCACCTTGTCGATCCAGCGCACCGGTACGATCTCAAGCTTGTTCTTGACGTTGTCCGGAATCTCGGCTAGGTCTTTCACGTTCTGCTCTGGGATCAGTACGGTCTTGATGCCGCCGCGATGCGCTGCCAACAGCTTTTCCTTCAAGCCGCCGATTGGCAAGACCTCGCCACGCAAGGTGATTTCACCCGTCATCGCGACATCGGCACGCACCGGAATTCCGGTAAAGATCGACACCAATGCGGTTGTCATCCCGACACCCGCAGACGGGCCGTCCTTCGGCGTCGCGCCTTCCGGTACGTGAATGTGGATATCGCTCTTCTCGAACGCTTCACCCTTGATGCCCAGCTTCGCAGCGCGGCTACGCATCACAGTACGTGCTGCCTCGATCGATTCCTTCATCACATCGCCCAAGGTACCGGTACGAATGATCGCGCCCTTGCCCGGCATCTTGACGGCTTCGATGGTCAGCAACTCGCCGCCCACTTCGGTCCATGCAAGGCCGACCACCTGGCCGATCTGGTTCTCTTTCTCGGCAACGCCGTAGTCGAAGCGCCGCACACCGAGGAATTTATCGATGTTCTTCGAGGTCACGGCAACCTTCTTCTCCTGCTTCTTCAACAGCAGCAGCTTGACCACCTTGCGGCAGATCTTGGAGATTTCGCGCTCCAGCGAACGCACCCCCGCCTCACGCGTGTAATAACGTATGATGTCGCGAATCGCACCTTCGGCGACGGTGATTTCCTCAGCCTTCAAACCGTTGTTCTTGATTTGCTTAGGTAGCAGATAGCGTTGGGCGATGTTGGTCTTTTCATCCTCGGTGTAGCCGGACAGACGAATCACTTCCATCCGGTCCAGCAATGCCGGCGGGATATTGAAAGAGTTCGAGGTCGCCACGAACATCACATCCGACAAGTCGAAATCGACCTCGATGTAATGGTCCGAGAACGTATGGTTCTGCTCAGGGTCCAGCACCTCGAGCAAGGCCGAAGACGGATCGCCGCGGAAGTCCATGCCGAGCTTGTCGATCTCGTCCAGCAGGAACAACGGATTGCGCACGCCGACCTTGGCCAGGCTTTGCAAGATCTTGCCTGGCATTGAGCCGATGTAGGTGCGACGATGACCGCGAATCTCGGCTTCATCACGCACGCCACCCAAAGCCATCCGCACGAACTTGCGGTTGGTGGCACGGGCGATCGATTGCCCCAGCGAGGTTTTACCCACGCCTGGAGGACCGACGAAGCACAGGATCGGCGCTTTCAGTTTGTCGACGCGCTGTTGCACGGCAAGATATTCCAGGATACGTTCTTTGACCTTATCCAGGCCATAGTGATCGCCTTCCAGGACTTTCTCGGCGTTGCCCAGTTCGTTATTGACCTTGGATTTTTTCTTCCATGGCAAACCGACCAAGGTATCGATGTAATTACGCACCACGGTCGCTTCGGCCGACATCGGCGACATCAGTTTCAGCTTCTTCAGTTCGCTCTGTGCTTTTTCCAGCGCTTCCTTCGGCATCTTGGCGGAGAGGATCTTCTTTTCCAGCTCTTCCAGATCCGCACCTTCTTCGCCTTCGCCCAATTCCTTCTGAATCGCCTTAACCTGCTCGTTCAGATAGTATTCACGCTGCGATTTTTCCATCTGGCGCTTGACGCGGCCACGGATGCGCTTTTCAACCTGCAGAATATCCAGTTCACCTTCGAGCTGACCCAGCAAGTGCTCATAGCGCTTGGCAATATTGAAGATCTCCAGGATCACCTGCTTTTGCTCAAGCTTGAGCGGCAGGTGCGCGGCGATAGTGTCAGCCAGGCGGCCGGCATCGTCGATGCCCGACAGCGAAGTCAGGATCTCAGGCGGGATCTTCTTGTTCAGCTTGACGTATTGGTCGAACTGCTGAACGATGGCGCGACGCATCGCTTCCACCTCAGCCTCATCACCCAGTTCGGATTCGACCGGCGTCAGGTCGGCGATGAAATGCGTGTCGAGTTCGCTGATGTGATGGATACGGGCGCGCTGCGCACCTTCCACCAGCACCTTGACGGTGCCATCAGGCAATTTCAACATTTGCAAAATGTTGGCGACGCAGCCGATCTCATAGATATCGTCCGGCGACGGTTCATCCTTGGCGGCAGCCTTTTGGGCGGCAAGCATGATGCTCTTGCCTTGCTCCATGGCGGCTTCCAGGGCCTTGATGGACTTCGGGCGGCCGACGAACAAAGGGATCACCATATGCGGGAATACCACCACATCCCGTAAAGGCAAGAGAGGCAACTGAGTTTGTTCAGTAAATGTAGAAGTCGTCATGGCGAGCCTTATCAAAAAAACTTATTAATGATGTTGGCACGAGTGGCCGAAACTCAAGCCCAGTTTCAACAATAAATCACCACTTCTATTTGCAATGCGTTTGCGATGCGTTTGTGATGCATTTGCGATGGCAAATAAAAAAGCCACACGCGAAGGTAACTTCGGGTGGCTTTTCGATTGAAGCCAATTGAATTATGTTTTGGCAAATTGTACTACTTTTGCGTAAAAAGCCTGCTTAAACCCCTACTTTTTACATGCCTTTACATGTTTCTGCAGCTCAGCATATCCGCGGATCGCCTACAACGATGCGATCGTTCGCTGGACATGATGCCGAGGCAATTATTTCGCCCCGGATACTTTCGGCTGCTCATGGTAAATCAGCAACGGCTTGGCGCCGCTGGTGACGGTGTTTTCATCCACGACAACCTTGGCGACATTTTGCTGACTTGGCAGATCGTACATTACGTCCAGCAATACATGCTCCAGGATTGAACGCAAGCCGCGTGCGCCGGTCTTGCGCGCCAAGGCCTTACGGGCGATCGCCTGCAGCGCCGCAGGGCGGATTTCCAGCTCAGCGCCTTCCATCTGCAGCAGCTTGGAGTATTGCTTGACCAGCGCATTCTTTGGCGCGATCAGGATCTCGATCAGCGCTTCTTCATTCAATTCCGCCAGCGTCGCGATCACTGGCAAACGCCCGACCAGCTCAGGAATCAGGCCGAAACGCGTCAAGTCCTCCGGCTCCGCATCCAGCAACACCTCACTGGAAGTACGCTGGCTTTGGCTCTTCACATTTGCCGAAAAGCCAATGCCGCTCTTTTCCGAACGTTCGGAAATGATTTTAGCCAGGCCGTCAAATGCGCCACCGCATATGAACAGGATATTAGTGGTGTCGATCTGCACAAAATCCTGGTTCGGATGCTTGCGACCACCTTGCGGCGGCACCGACGCCATGGTGCCTTCGACCAACTTCAGCAACGCCTGCTGCACGCCCTCGCCCGATACGTCGCGGGTGATGGACGGATTGTCCGATTTACGGGAAATTTTATCGATTTCATCGATATATACGATGCCACGCTGCGCCTTCTCGACTTCATAATTGCAGTTCTGCAGCAATTTTTGAATGATGTTTTCGACGTCCTCACCCACATAACCGGCTTCGGTCAAGGTTGTAGCATCAGCAATCACAAAAGGAACGTTCAGCATGCGCGCCAACGTCTGCGCCAGCAGCGTCTTGCCGGAACCAGTTGGCCCCACCAGCAGAATATTGCTCTTTGCCAGTTCGACATCATCCTTCTTGCCAAGATGTTTGAGCCGCTTGTAGTGGTTATAAACCGCTACCGACAAAATCCGCTTGGCCGGCTCTTGTCCGATCACATACTGATCGAGCAGATCGCAGATTTCTTGCGGAATCGGCAACTCCGATTTTTGACCATCCAGCGTTTCAACGTTCGAAGCTTCATCCGTAATGATGTCATTGCACAGGTCGATACATTCATCACAGATGAATACCGATGGCCCGGCGATGAGTTTTTTCACCTCATGCTGGCTCTTGCCGCAGAAGGAGCAGTAAAGCAGTTTTTCGCCGCTGGAAGATTTTTTATCAGACATAAAGGCAGAGTTTAAGTAAAGCTATATAGGGACATTGATTTTATATTACCTGCGAAACAGGAGTTCGTCACGACAGGCGCATGCAAAACACACTGTCCATGACTATACGACATCTGCAGGAAATAGTAGCGCAATCAGCATCGGCGTCGCCGCACATTGGTCGACGCGCCGCCGGAAAAGCAAAACGCCCGTACCTGTGGGGCCGGGCGTTTAGTCAGTACGCTGTCATCAAGCGCGTGTCGCCAGGACTTTATCAATCAGGCCGTATTCCACGGCTGCATCGGCAGACATGAAATTATCCCGATCAGTGTCCTTGCTGATCTGATCAATGGTCCGCCCGGTCTTGTCGGCCAGGATGCCGTTCAGGCGCTCACGCAAATACAGTATCTCGCGCGCCTGGATCTCGATATCCGAAGCCTGCCCTTGCGCGCCGCCCAGCGGCTGGTGAATCATGATGCGCGAATTCGGCAACGAGAAACGTTTGCCTTTGGCGCCAGCAGCCAACAGGAAAGCGCCCATCGAAGCAGCCATGCCAGTGCATAAGGTGGAGACTTCCGGCTTGATGAACTGCATGGTATCGAAAATAGCCATACCGGCTGACACCGAACCGCCAGGGGAATTGATATACAAGGAAATATCCTTGTCAGGATTTTCGCTTTCCAGGAACAGCAGTTGCGCCACAACCAGGTTGGCGGTCTGGTCATTGACCGGACCCACCAGGAAAATGATGCGCTCACGCAGCAAACGCGAGTAAATGTCGTAGGAACGTTCACCGCGACCGCTTTGCTCAATCACGATAGGCACCATGCCGAGCATGTCAGTATCCAGTGCCGAATTACGATTAAAGCCTGTCATATCTTTCCTTATGAAGAGCCCTCAAACTAGATCGGCCTGCTGGTCGCGTCCGACACCGCCGGACGCGACACCGAGACTAATTAAGCCTGCTGCCCGTTGTTGCTCATCAATTCATCGAACGCAACCGACTTTTCAGTCACTTTCGATTTGCCCAACACGTAGTTAACGACGTTTTCTTCCAAAACAAGAGCTTCGACCTCTGCCAGGCGGCGGCGATCGCTGAAATAGTATTTCAGGACTTGTTGTGGGTCTTCGTAGCTTTGGGCGAAGTCTTCAACTTGTGCCTTGACTTGTTCCGGCGTGGCTTGCAGCTTGTTTTCCTTGACCACTTCAGCCAGGATCAGGCCGAGGCGAACGCGACGCTCTGCCTGGGCTGTGAACAGCTCAGGTGGGAATGGCATGTCGTTGACCTTCATGCCGCGTTGCGCCATGTCTTGACGGGTCATTTCAACCAGACGTTCAACGTCTTGCTCGACCAGTGCTTTCGGCACCTCCAGCTCACTGACCTTGATCAGCGCATCCATTACGCTGTCTTTGTTCTTCGCCTTGACGCGGGAGCCAACTTCACGCTCCAGGTTAAGCTTGATATCAGCGCGCATTTTGGTCAGGTCACCGTCTTCGATACCCAGCGACTTTGCGAACTCAGCGTCGACTTCCGGCAGATGCGCCCATTCCAGCTTCTTCAGCGTGATGGTGAATTCTGCAGTCTTGCCGGCGACATCCTTGCCGTGGTAATCCGCTGGGAAAGCCAGATCAAATGTCTTGGATTCGCCGACCTTCAGGCCAATCGTAGCGTTCTCAAACTCAGGCAACATGCGGCCTTCGCCCAATACGTAAGCGTAGTCGTCAGCCTTGCCGCCCTGGAATTCAACGCCGTCGATCTTGCCGACGAAATCGACAGTCACGCGGTCGCCGTTCTTGGCTGTCAGGTCGCTGCCGCCGTCGCCGTGTTCGCCTTGCTCACCCTTGACGTGGTAATGCACGCGTTGCTTGCGCAGGATGTCGATGGTCTTGTCGATTTCAGCATCGCTGACTTCAGCCTTGGTCTTTTCGACTTCAACGCTGGTCAGATCGCCAATCTTGACTTCTGGGTAGATTTCGAAAGTTGCGTCGAATGCCAGGGTGCCTTCAGGCACGCCTTCGCTGTTCTTTGGCTCGATCTTCGGGTAACCGGCTACGCGCAGGTTGTTTTCGTTGGCAGCGCTGTTGAATGCATTGCCGACCTTGTCATTCAGCACTTCGGTTTCGACTTGATAACCGTACTGTGCAGCGACCATCTTCATCGGCACTTTGCCTGGGCGGAAGCCAGGCGCTTTAGCTGTGCGAGCGCGAACCTTCAGGCGCTTCTCGACTTCGGTTTGCACTTCGCTGATTGCGATAGTGAGGGTAAGGCGGCGTTCAAGTTTATCCAGAGTTTCGACTGCAGTTGCCATGTGGATCGTCCAAAAATTAAAAATTCCGTGGTGCGACCAGGGTGAACCGAGCCACTCAATCGCCCCGGCAGGCCGGGATTACTGATGACCGGAGTGGTGAAATGTTGTTATTTTCACCCTAACCCCGTCGCGCTAAAGTCCGATATTCTATACGTAAAAGAGCCTGTTGCGCCAAAACGCATCACGTACTAGCTATATTAAGCCACCTTATTTGAGTGGAATCGGGTTACCGGCCGACACCGGCACGGCAGTAACGCTATTTTGCGGGCTGCCATCAACCAATTTATCCGAATAGGTCAGGTAAACCAGTGTATTGCGCTTTGGATCAACCAACCGCACGATGTGTAGACGCTTGAACAATACCGACATGCGCTCGGTAAAGACATCTTCCTGGAGCGGCAGCTTCCCGACGAACTGCAGGTTGGCAGCGACCTGGCGACAGGCAATCGATGCCTCGGCACGATCCTCCGCCAAACCCACTGTACCCTTTACACCCCCGGTACGCGCCCGCGACACGTAACAGGTGACGCCCTGCACTTTGGGATCGTCATAAGCCTCAACCACCACCCGGTCGTTACGCCCAACCCAACGAAATGCGGTACTCACCTCGCCGACCTGCTCCGATGCCGCTTGCGCCGCATCTGTTGCGATTGCAGCAAAACCAAATAATGCAGCCAACGCCAAGGACTTTGCACGCATGTTTATTCCGAGAAAGAAAAATTGATTGAATTGTATGCCGGAGAGCCCATCCGGCAGTTGCGATTTCAGCACCTTGAAAAACATCGGGCGTAAAAAAACCCTCAATACAAAAGTATAAGAGGGTTCCTTCATATTTCAGCAAGACGGTAATCATACCGACAGACTGGTGCGACCGAGAGGACTCGAACCTCCACAAGATTGCTCTCGACAGGACCTAAACCTGTTGCGTCTACCAATTTCGCCACGGTCGCATTTGAAACATTCGCCGCCCAATCCCGCGCGAGCAAGATTGGACAGCCCGCTATTCTACTTCAAGCCGTGCGATATGGCGAGAGCCTCAACCCACATCTCGCCACTTTTTGCCGGACTTTCGCTAAAGCACGCTTCTCACCTCCGCGTACATCACTGCGGTTTCTTGACGCGGAACCAAGCCGCATACAATGCCGGCAGGAACAGCAGGGTCAAGCCAGTGGCAACAATCAGTCCGCCCATGATCGCAACCGCCATCGGTCCCCAGAATACCGAATGCGACAACGGAATCATCGCCAGCACCGCCGCTGCTGCGGTCAGCATAATCGGCCGACAGCGCCGCACCGCAGATTCGACAATCGCATTCCATGGCGCCACGCCCGCGGCGATATCGTGCTCGATCTGGTCGATCAGGATCACCGAGTTGCGGATGATCATGCCGAACAACGCAATCACCCCGAGCTGGGCGACGAAGCCGAACGGCCTATGCAGGATCAGCAGCGCCGCCGCCGCGCCGGCAATTCCCAATGGTCCAGTCAGAAACACCAGCAGCGAACGCGAGAAGCTATGCAACTGCAACATCAGCAAGGTGAAAATGATGAAAATCACCAGCGGTACATTGGCGGCAATCGAATCCTGCGCCTTGCCGCTGTCGTGCGCTGCACCAGCGACATCGATCACGTAACCTGGCGGCAGCTGCGCGCGGATCTTGTCGAGCTGCGGATTGATCTGGTCGGTCACGGTCGGTCCCTGCACGCCATCGATCACATCGGCCTGCACCGTAATCGCCCAATTGCGCCATTCGCGCCACACCACACCCGGTTCCCACACCAGCCTGACGCTGGCGATCTGCGACAACGGCACCGACCTGCCGCTGGCAGTAGGCACATTGGCCTGGTTCAGCGCATCGATGGTGACCCGCTCGTCGAGCGGCTGACGCACCAAGATGTCGATCAGGCGATCATGCTCGCGGTACTGGCCGATGGTGGTGCCAGTCAACAGCGTATTGACAGTTTGCATTACGGTTTGCGACCCGATGCCGAGCGCCCGCAACTTATCCTGGTCAAGATCGATCCGTAGCACCTTGACCGATTCATTCCAGTTGTCGTTGAGGCCGGTGATGTTCGGATTGGCGTTCATTACTGCCTTGACCTGGTCGGCAATCACCCGCACCTTGGCGGCATCGGTACCGCTGACGCGGAACTGCACCGCGTACGGTACCGGCGGGCCACTCGGCAGCAATTTGACACGGCCGCGCACTTCGGGAAATCCGTGTTTGAACGCATCCGTGATCTTCAGGCGCAGCGCATCGCGGTCAGCCAGGCTTTTGGTCAGCAACACCACTTGCGCCACATTGGTCTGCGGCAGTATCTGATCCAACGGCAGGTAGAAACGCGGACTGCCGCTGCCGACATAGGTCGTCATGCTCTCCACTTCCGGGGCGCCGTGAATATAGGCCTCGAACTTCTTGGCCTGGGCTTCGGTGGCGGCAAATGACGAGCCCTCCGGCAGCCACAGCTCGATCATCAATTCCGGTCGGCTGGAATCGGGGAAGAATTGCTCTTCAATAAATTTGAAGCCAAATACGCCCAACGCAAACACCAGCAAAGTCAAGCCGATGGTGGTCTTGCGCCACTCCACGCACCAGTTGACGGCCCGCCGCACCCTTGTATAGAAAGGCGTGTCGAACAGTTCATGATGCCCGTCGGCGCCAGCGGCTGGCTTGACCTTCAACAACAGGAAACCAATATACGGCGTGAACAACACCGCCACCAGCCAGGAAATTAGCAGCGCCAAGGCATTTACCGAAAACATCGAAAACGTATATTCACCGGCGGCCGACTTGGCCAAGCCGATCGGCAGGAAGCCAGCTGCGGTAATCAGCGTGCCGGTCAGCATCGGCATCGCGGTCGAAGTGTAGGCGAAGGTCGCCGCTTCCAGCCGTGACAGCCCCTCTTCCATCTTGCGCACCATCATCTCAACCGCAATGATGGCATCATCGACCAGCAGGCCGAGTGCGATGATCAGCGCTCCCAGAGAAATCTTGTGCAGATCGATGCTGAAGATATTCATGAACAGGAAGGTAATCGCCAGCACAAGCGGGATCGTCAGCGCCACCACCAGCCCTGGGCGCACGTCGATGCGGAATGGCTTGGTATGAAAGCCGAGCGACAGGAAACTGACCGCCAGCACAATCAGCACTGCCTCCATCAGGGTCTTGAGGAATTCGTTGACCGATTCAGCGACGATCTTCGGCTGGTTGGAAACCCGCTCCAGATCAATGCCAACCGGCAGCTTGGCCTTGATCTCGGCGGTGATCTTTTCCATGTCCTTGCCGAGTGCAATGATGTCGCCTCCCTTCACCATCGACACGCCAAGACCGATTACTTCCTTGCCGTTGAAACGCATCTTGGTTTGCGGCGGATCCTGGTATTCTCGTTTGACGACGGCAAAATCGCCCAGACGGAAGGTCGTATTGTTGGCCCGCAATTGCAGGTTTTCCAGATCCTTCGGCGACGCCAGCGCGCCGCTCACGCGAATTTGCAGGTTGTCGCTCGGCGTCACCAGAACGCCGGTGGACTGCAGTGCATTTTGCGCGGACAACTGATTAACAATGTCCTGCACCGTGATGCCTAGCTGCGAAAATTTCTTTTGCGAGAACTCGATGAAAATCTTCTCATCCTGTACGCCGAACAAATCCACCTTGGCAACCGAAGGCAACGTCAACAGTTGCTGACGCACGAAATCGGCATAGTCCTTGACATCGGCATAATTGAAACCATCGCCGGACACGGCGAAGATCGAACCATAGGTTTCGCCGAACTCATCGTTGAAAAACGGCCCTAGCACACCTTGCGGCAAAGTCAGTTTGATGTCGCCAATCTTCTTCCGCACCTGATACCAGGCGTCCACCGTCTCCTTTGGCGTAGCCGATTCCTGCAGTTGCAGGATGATCAGCGTTTCGCCTGGCTTGGAATAACTGCGGATCGTATCGACATGCGGTGTTTCCTGGAGCTTCTTTTCCAGCTTGTCGGTCACCTGGTCGGCCATTTGCAGCGCAGTAGCGCCGGGCCATTGTGCTGACACCACCATCGCGCGAAACGTGAATGGCGGGTCTTCGTCCTGGCCAAGACGGCCATAACTCATGATGCCGCCAATGATCAGCACCACCATCAGGTAACGCGTCAGAGGTATATGTTCCAGCGCCCAGCGCGACAGATTGAAACTGTTCTTTTTGCCGTCGCTCATTGGACCGCTCCGCTCGCTGCGGAGGATGTCGGCACTGCGTTTGACGCCACCGGAGAAGGGGCCGCAATATTGCCGGCCGGCGCGCTGCTTTCCGGCGCATTGAGAATGGTAACTTTCTGGCCCGGCTTGAGCTGGTTGACGCCAGCGGTAACGACCTGCTGGCCGCCGCCCAACGCGCCCTGGATCAGCACATCATTTCCCTGCTGCCCGACCACCCTCACCGGCACCTGCCGCACTGCGCCATGTTCGACCACCCAGACCGCGCTGTGATCCTGTACTCGCAGCAACGCCGTCAACGGCACCTTGATTGCATCGTCGCTGGTCTTGCTGGCGAAGGCGGCATAGGCCGTCATGCCAAGTTTGACGTTTGGCGCACTGTCTGGAATCGCAATCTTGATTGCATAAGTACGCGTCACCGGATCGGCGATCGGCGATACTTCGCGCACGGCGCCCCGGATGACTTGCTTCGGATCGGCCCATAAGCGGACCTGCACATCGCCGCTGCGCCGCAACTTGTCGACCTGGTTCTCGGGCACGCCGACCACGACTTCCTTGGCGCCCTGGCGCGCGACATTGACTACCGGCGTACCGGCCGCCACCACTTGCCCAGCCTCGGCACTGATGGCGGTAACAACGCCGTCAACATCGGACTCCAGGGTGGCATAGGCAGTCTGGTTCAACTGCCCCTTTAACGCAGCCTGGGCCTGGTCATAGGTCGCCTGCGCCGCCTTGAACGCCGTGTCCTTTGAATCCAGCACCGCCTGGCTGACGAAATTCTTGTCGCGCAATTCCTGATAACGCTTCAGATCGGCCTTGGCCATGTCCCGACTGCTGGTCGCGGAGCTCAGCGCTGCCACTGCTTGCGCCTGCGCCAGTTGCAGATCCTTCGGATCGAGGCGCATCAAGACCTGGCCGCGCTTGACGACCGTGCCCACATCCGCTTGGCGGGCAATGATCTTGCCACCCACCCGGAACCCGAGCTGCGACTCATAGCGCGCCTGGACCGCACCGGGGAATTCGGAGATCACGTCTGCATTGGCCGGGCTCAGCACCATAACCCTGACAGGGCGAATGTCCTCAGCCTTTTCCACCTTTTTGGAACATGCCGCCAGCAGCAGCAAAGAACACATCAACAATATGCGCGGGAGGAGTTGAATGTGCGGCTGGATGCGCGCAGCCCCTCGGGAAGATGCCACCTGACGCTGATTTATCTGGGTCAACACGGTTTTTCCTTTACTATTCGGAGCTGTCGTTCGTTTGCGAATTGTCATGGGCCGCTGCGGCTTTTGTTATCGAGGCAGCAAGGCCTAGCCTGGTGGAACGTTTATTTATCTTATTGCGTCAAAAATTAATAACTCTTAAGTCAGTAATTATAATTGCGCGAGATCAAGTTTGACCAAGGCTTTTTTACATGGGCAAAACTGACACAAAATAATGCCATATACACAACCATCCGCACCCCGCGCTTGACCAGATGCCCTAATGTCCATTAATCATTACGAGAACTTCCCAGTCGCGTCGATACTACTACCGGCCCGCCTGCGCCCTGCAGTGCAGGCAATTTATGCCTTCGCCCGTACCGCCGACGACATTGCCGACGAAGGCGATGCCAGCGCCGAGCAGCGCTTGCGGGCGCTAAACGGCTTCGAAACGGCGCTGGACCGGATCGAACAAAAGCTGCCGGCAGAAGATCCCTTGTTCCAGGCGCTACAACAAACCATCGTCGCATACGATTTGCCGCTGACGCCGTTTCGCGACCTACTGTCCGCCTTCAAGCAAGATGTCGTGACGACCCGCTACGGTCAGTTCAGCGAACTGCTCGATTATTGCCGGCGTTCGGCCAATCCCGTGGGATTCCTGATGTTGCATCTCTATGGCGAGGCGACTGAACAGAACCTGCGGGATTCGGACGCCATCTGCTCGGTATTACAGCTGATTAATTTTTGGCAAGACATCGCCATCGACTGGCAAAAAGCCAGGATCTACCTGCCGCTGGAAGACCTGCAACGCTTCGGCGTATCGCAATCGCAGATCGCCAACGGCACCATAGACCATGCCTGGCGCCAGCTGATGCAATTCGAACTGCAGCGTGCACGCAGCATGATGACCAGCGCCGCGCCGCTGGCCCTGCGCTTGCCGGGACGGATCGGCTGGGAGCTGCGGCTGGTAGTGCTGGGCGGTTTGCGCATCCTGGAAAAACTCGAAGCGGCCGACTACGACATGTTCCGTCATCGGCCCAAGCTGGTGAAAATGGATTGGTTGATGTTGGGCTGGCGCGCGCTGCGCATGAAATGAGCGCCCCGGCAAATCTGCAATTCCCGACGCATCACCAAATACAGTATAAAAACACGAATAAATCCGGATACTTCGACGAGCAGGCGGCATTTCTTACGTATACTTCGGGCAAGTTATTTTTTCAGGCATCCTGACCACTCACGCCGCATGATTGCCGCGTAGTGTTACCATTTTCATATCCATGTCTCCAGACGACTACTGCCAACAAAAAGCCGCCCAGAGCGGTTCCAGTTTTTACTACAGCTTCCTGTTTCTGCCGGTCGAGCGTCGGCGCGCCATTACTGCGCTGTATGCTTTCTGCCGTGAGGTTGACGACACCGTCGACGACTGCACCGACGAAAGCGTGGCGCGCACCAAACTGATGTGGTGGCGCAAGGAAATCGCCGCGATGCTGGCCGGTAACCCGACTCACCCGGTAACGCAAGCACTGCAACCGCACCTGCTGACCTACGGGCTGGACGGCAAGCATCTGCAAGCCATCATCGACGGCATGGAAATGGACCTGAACCAGACCCGTTATCTCGACTATCCAGGCCTGAAACAATATTGCTGGCATGTCGCGGGCGTGGTCGGCATCCTGTCAGCCAGCATCTTCGGCGTGACCCAGCCACAGACCTTGCAATTCGCCGAAAAGCTCGGCCTCGCGTTCCAGCTGACCAACATCATCCGCGATGTCGGCGAGGATGGCCGCAAGGGCCGCATCTACCTGCCGGTCAACGAACTGCAGCAATTCGGCGTCACCGCAGCCGACATCCTGAACGCACGCTACAGCGACAACTTCGTCAACCTGATGCGCTTCCAGGTGGCGCGCGCGCAGCAAGCTTACGACGAAGCCTTTGCCTTGCTGCCCAAGCAGGACCGCCGCGCGCAGCGCCCGGCCTGATGATGGCGGCAATCTATCGCGCCCTGCTGAGTGAAATCGAACGCGATGGCTTCCATGTGCTGAACCAGCGCATCTCGCTGACGCCGATCCGAAAACTATGGTTGGCCTGGAAGACTTATGTACGCGGCTGAACATCTTCTTCCGATCCCGGGCGCATCGCTATAATGGCTATCAACGCGAAGCAAGTCGCCGTGATCGGCGCCGGCTGGGCCGGCTGCACCGCCGCGGTCGAACTGACTGCGGCCGGCCACCAGGTGACCTTATTCGAGGCCAGCCGCCAGCTTGGCGGACGCGCGCGTCGGGTCGACATCAATGAACTGACGCTGGACAACGGCCAGCACATCCTGCTCGGCGCCTACAAAGACAGCCTGGGCATGATGCGCAAGGTCGGCATTGATCTGGCCGCCGCAATGCTGCGCCTGCCTTTGCAGATGTGCTACCCGTCAGAGAGCGGCGGCATGACCTTTGTCGCGCCGCGCCTGCCGGCACCGCTACATTTGCTGGTGGCGTTGTGGCGCGCGCAAGGACTGGACCGCGAAGACAAACTGGCGCTGGCGCGTTTCTCATCGGCGGCACGTTGGATGGGATGGCAATTACATGACGACTGCAGCGTCAGCACCCTGCTGGAACGCTTCGACCAGACCGATCGCCTGATCCAGCTGATGTGGCGCCCCCTGTGCATCGCAGCACTCAATACCCGTCCGGAACAGGCTTCTGCGCAAGTCTTCCTGGCGGTATTGCGCGACAGCCTCGGCGCCAAGCGCAGCGCATCGGACATGCTGTTGCCACGGATTGACTTGAGCAGCCTGTATCCACAGCAAGCTGCGGCGTTCGTCGAAGAGCGCGGGGGCAATCTCGAAACCGGTTGCAGCATCCGGCAATTACGCCGCCATGGCGAGCAATGGCAACTCGACAGCAACGACACCAGCCTCGATTTCGATGCGGTGGTGATCGCCACTCCGCCCGAAACCGCCGCCGGTCTGCTGGACGGCATCGCCGATGCGACACTGGTCTCGCACCTGCGCAATTTGAATACGAGCCGATTACCACCTGTTACCTGCAATACTCGCGCGACTTTCGGTTGCCGCGACCTTTCTTCGCGCTGATCGATACGCCGCCGACGACGGAACCGACCAGCGTTCCAGCCTGGGGCCAGTTCGTATTCGATCGCGGCCAGCTCGACCCGGCTCAGGCCGGCTTGCTGGCAATAGTGATCAGCGCGTCGTCGGATGCCATCCAGGCTGGCCACGAAGCGCTGGCGCAAGCTGTCGCCGCGCAACTTGCCACTGCCTTCAAGCAGCCCGAATTGGCATCGCCAAACTGGGCCCGCGTGATTTCGGAAAAGCGCGCTACCTTCGCCTGTACACCGGCACTCGCGCGTCCAGCCAATGACAGCGGCCTGGAAAGATTACTGCTGGCTGGCGACTATACGGCAAGCGACTATCCGGCGACACTCGAATCGGCAGTGCGCAGCGGCAAACTGGCGGCGCAGCAACTCGTCAAGCAACTGCGCTAGCCGCCGCCGTACCGCCCGTTCCGGCGCGGCGCCGCTTTTGCTTGAAAAAGCTTCATGCCAGACATCAATTGATTTCCACTGTGCCTGCTTTCTTTTCATCTAATATAGCGGCTTGACTGTATCTAACAAAAACCAGCGGAGAGCCCTATGTCTGTAATTACCTGCGTGGAAGATCTGCGCGTACTGGCCCAGAAACGCGTGCCGAAAGCCTTCTACGACTACGCCGACAGCGGCTCTTACACAGAATCCACCTACCGCGCCAATAGCGACGACCTGGCCGCGCTGAAATTGCGGCAACGGGTCGCCATCAATGTCGACCAACGTTCAACCCGCAGCACCATGATCGGCCAGGATGTGACGATGCCGGTAGCAATTGCGCCAACCGGGCTGACCGGCATGCAATGGGCCAACGGCGAAATGCTGGGCGCCATCGCCGCCGAGAAATTCGGGATTCCATTCACCTTGTCGACCATGAGCATCTGTTCGATCGAGGATGTCGCCAGCGTCACCACCAAACCATTCTGGTTCCAGCTGTACGTGATGCGCGACCGCGGCTTCATTAAATCGCTGATTGAACGTGCCAAGGCCGCCAAGTGCTCGGCGCTGGTGCTGACGCTGGACCTGCAGATCCTCGGGCAACGCCACAAAGACCTGAAGAACGGCATGTCGGTGCCGCCGAAAATGACGCTGGCCAATCTGATCGACCTTGCCAGCAAACCCGGCTGGGCATTGCGCGCGCTTGGCGGCCGCAAATCGTTTGGCAACCTAGCCGGCCACGTAAAAGGCGCGGACGGCATCATGACCTTGAGCAAATGGACCGCCAGCCAATTCGACCCGACCTTGTGCTGGGACGATATCGCCTGGATCAAGGAACAATGGGGCGGCAAGCTGATCCTGAAAGGTATCCTGGATGTCGAAGACGCCAAGATCGCCGCCACCACCGGCGCCGACGCCATCGTCGTCAGCAACCACGGCGGCCGTCAGCTGGATGGCGCGGTGTCGTCGATCTCGGCGCTGCCGGCGATTGTCGATGCAGTCGGCGACCAGATCGAAGTCTGGTTCGATGGCGGCATCCGCAGCGGCCAGGATGTATTGAAGGCAGTCGCACTGGGCGCCAAGGGCACCATGATTGGCCGCGCCTTCCTGTACAGCCTGGGTGCGATGGGTGAAGCGGGTGTCACCAGGATGCTGCAGATCCTGCAGCAGGAACTGGATGTCAGCATGGCGCTGACCGGCAACAAGGATATCAAGGATGTCGGACCGCACATCCTCTCCAGACGCTAACGTTATAGCTTGCCGGCCTGCTTGAGGCGGCTGGTCAAGCCGTCGGCGATGTCGTTGTGATCGAATTTCCGCGCCAGGTCGATGGCGCTCATGCCGACATCGTTTTTCAAGGTAGCATCGGCGCCGCTGTCGAGCAGCAGTTTGACTGTCATGATTTTTCCGGCGCGCGCCGCCATCATGATCGGCGTAGTGTTGTTGGGCGAACCGGCGTCGATATAGGCAGAGGCATCCAGCAGCATCTGCACAATTTCATCGTTACCGATCGCAGCCGCATAATGCAGTGCAGTCCAGCCGGTATTGTTCGGCTCGGCCTCCTTGTCCAGCAAAGCCTTGACCGCGGCGACCTTGCCCTTGTACGAAGCAATCATCAAGGCCGTGTCGCCATTGCGCGCGCGCAAGTTGAGATCGATGCCCTGCGCATTGATCAGAACGTCAAAAACCTTCATTGAATCTTCCTGCAACGCCACCATCAACCCGGTTTCGCCGCGCTGTTTGTCGACCAAATTGGGATTGACGCCCTTGGCCAGCAAACTCTTCATGCCGCGCTCATCATCCAGCTTGATTGCTTTGAAAAAGGCATCGGAGCCATTGTCTGCGTGCCCCAGGGATGGCAAGCATGCCAGCGCCAACAGCAACATCAGTAAAAATAGTGCCGCAGAGCGCGAACGACTTTGCAGGTTAAGCATGCGTCTGATCCTTTGCCAGTTTGAACAAGTTGAAAAAATTATCGGTGGTCTGCTGTGCCACTTCCGATGCTGGCACGCCCTTCAAATTCGCCAGGAACTCGCCGACATGCATGACCCAAGCCGGCTCGTTCATCTTGCCGCGATGCGGCACCGGCGCCAAATAAGGTGAATCGGTCTCGATCAGCGTGCTGCTGAGCGGCACCGCCAGCGCCACCGCCTGCAATTCCTTGGCGCTCTTGAAAGTAACGATCCCGGAAAACGAAATGTAAAAACCCATCGCGATGGCTGCTTCGGCCACAGCCAGCGATTCGGTAAAGCAATGCATCACGCCGCCGGCGCCGCCGGCATCGGTGCCTGCGCCCTCTTCCTGCATGATACGAATGGTGTCTTCGGACGCGGCACGCGTATGGATGATCAATGGCTTGCCAGTGGCGCGCGAGGCGCGGATGTGGCGGCGAAAGCGTTCACGCTGCCATTCCAGATCCCCTTGCAGGCGATAGTAGTCAAGGCCGGTTTCGCCAATCGCAATGATTTTAGGGTGGTCTGACAGGCGGATCAGATCGTCGACGCTGGGTTCCGGCGTGTCTTCATAATCGGGATGTACGCCGACCGATGCGTAGATGTGCGGATAGGTTTCGGCCAGTTGCAGCACTTGCGGAAAATCGGGCAGATCGACCGATACGCACAGTGCATGCGTGACCTGGTTTTGCGCCATCTTGGCGAGGACTTCCGGCATCCTGGCGGACAGCTCCGGAAAATTGATATGGCAGTGGGAATCGATATACATGGACAGGATTATATCGCTTACACGCTCGCTATCGATGACGCCAGCAGGGTGGGCAGGCTTTTATACCCGCCGCTACACCCTAAGCAGCCAGGCCCAATGCTTGCTTCTGCAACTGGATCAGATCGCCGATACCGCCCTGCGCCAGGTCCAGCAGGCTGTTCAGCGTCGGGCGGTCGAGCTACCCTGTACCCTGCACTTCAATGAATGGCCGGCATCGGTCATGACCACGTTCATGTCGGTGTCGCAACCCGAATCCTCAACATAATCCAGATCCAGTACCGGGGTTCCCTGATAGACGCCCACTGAAATCGCGGCCACGAAGTGTTTCAACGGAATCGCCGCAATTGCCTTGCTATCCTGTAGTTTCACAAAAGCATCGTAAGCGGCAACCATTGCGCCGGTGATCGATGCCGTGCGCGTGCCGCCGTCCGCCTGGATCACGTCACAATCCAGATGCAAAGTGCGTTCGCCGAATGCCTGCAGATCAAATGCCGCGCGCAGCGAGCGGCCGATCAGGCGCTGGATTTCCTGGGTGCGGCCGGATTGCTTGCCGCGTGCCGCTTCGCGATCCATACGGGTGTTGGTTGAACGCGGCAGCATGCCGTACTCGGCAGTCAACCAACCCTGCCCTTTGCCCTTCAGGAAACCAGGGACTTTTTCTTCCAGGCTGGCGGTACAGATCACCTTGGTATCGCCAAACTCGACNNGCCAAACTCGACCAGCACCGAGCCTTCCGCATGTTTGGTGTAGTTGCGGGTCAGGCGCACTGTGCGCAACGCATCGGCGGCGCGGCCGCTAGGACGGGTAATAGGGAGCATGTTCAATTCATTCCTTAAAATTCAATCTGTTTTATGTCGGGTGAGCACGTCTCGCCCACGCATGACCTGTACGCAATTTGCTTTGATCGTCGCGGCAACGCGTGGGCAAAAAACTTGCCTGCCCTACCTGATGCCCGGCAAATGCTTTAAATATTTTTCTCGATGGCGCCACGGATTTCGGCGATGGCCTTTTCGATATCGGCATCGGTAAAGCCATCCGGTGCGTCTACGGCGCCAAGCGCGGTGCCTGGATGGTGGTGGTAAGGCTACCGATCGGCAAGGTATGGGTGACGATTGAGCTGGAAGAGTCATCCATGTTCGGGTCGCTGCCCAGGCCATTGCCAGAGCAGTAATATTATCGCTGGTTTTGCCGGCAATCCCAAGTGCGTTGCTGACCAGCTCCGGCACCGCCCGCACGATGGTGCTGGTTTGCAGACGCTGCGCCAGCACATGATCCGGCAACATTGACCACAGTCCATCGGAACATAACAGCATCACATCACCGNCCTGCAGACTGACACGCCGCGACAGTTCGACGATCGGCATGTTGGTGGCGCCGAGGCAGTTGAACAGTTTGTTGCGATCTGGATGCGTGGCGCGCTCGGAAGGATCGGCCTTGCCCTGGGCGATCAGGCTCTCGATACGCGAATGATCGCGGGTGCGCGCCAGGATCTGGCCGTTGCGCATCCAGTACAGGCGCGAATCGCCACAGTGCNCCCAGAATGCGCTGTTATGCTGGATCAGGCACGCCACAACCGTGGTGCGGGCGTTTCCGACAACTTGTGGACATCCGGTAACGATGAATTTCCATGTGGGCAGCGTAGAACGCGTCCTCCAGGAAACGCTCCGGCTTCTTGATATAGGGCTGGCGCTTTTCTGGAACAAGGAGCCGATGGTTTGCATCGCGATATTGGCTGCGATCTCACCGTGCAGATGGCCACCATGCCATCGGTGAGCAGCAGCAGCAAGGCGTCGCGCGTGAAGCTGTAGCCCATCCGGTCCTGGTTGACCTTGCGGCGCCGATGTGGCTTTCTTGATAAACAGAAAATCGCATGAAAACTCTATTAACGTGACGCTTGTTAAAAATGCAGCAAAAAATACAGGGAAATTTAACGGTGCAGCGATCCAGCGAACCGTATTAAATGGTGTTTTCCTGAATCGTCGTGTCCGGACCGTCGGTAGCTTTCTTACGGAATTGGATGTGTGTGAAAAAGACACTGCGGATCTTGCGCGTGACCATATCACGCACGCTGACCTCCTCTTCCTGCACCGGCTCCATCAAGGCGCGCTGTACAGCAAACACGCTTTGCGGCCGTTGCAGTGGATCGATCATCAGGCACCAGCGTACTACCTGGATCAGTTCCGGCGAATACAAGCCTTCTAGCTTGCGGAAGTGTCCTTCCATCTTGTCGTTGACCTTGCGCTGGTCCACTGGCTGCGGCGGCGCGCCGACCATACATGCGAAGATCGAAGCACCGATGCTGTAGATATCGGTCCACGGTCCGAGATTGCCATTTCGCTCATACAATTCGGCTGGCGCAAAACCTGGCGTATACATGGGTACAGTTTCGGCGAATCGGAACGCAGGGTCTGGCGGGCAGCACCAAAATCCAGCAGGATCGGCGTACCATCGGCGCGCAGATAAATATTGGCCGGCTTCAGGTCCAGATGCAGTAGTTTATGCGTATGCACTTCGCGCAAACCGTTCATCACATGACGGAACATCTTGCGGATGAATTTCTCCGACACCAGCGGCTTCTCACCCTTGTCGCGGCGGCGCAGGATGTGTTCCTGCAGCGAGCGGCCGGATTCGTAGGCCATCACCATGTACACCGTTTCATTGGCGCGGAAGAAGTTGATCACGCTCACCACGTTCGGATGCGCGATGCGCGCCAAGGCGCGGCCTTCTTCGAAAAAGCACTTGAGGCCGATGCGGAAAGTCGGCAGATTTTCCGGCGAAATTGCCGGCGCCAGCTCTCCCCATTGGCGTAATGCCAACGAGCTCGGCAGATATTCCTTGATGGCGACGGCGTTACCGTCCTCGTCGTATGCCAGATAGACAATACTGAACCCACCCGATGCAATCTTCTTTACAATGCGGTATCCAGCAATTTTCAGCCCGTCAGGCAATGGAGCATTGTTTTGTGCGGCCATGCGATCCTACCCTAGTCAATGGTGTAGCGATTGTCTTGATAAATCGCTGACTTGTAAAGAAAAACCCTTGCAACCCAGAAACAAAGGACGCATTTTGACTATCTGTAGCATGACCGGCTATGCCGTCAACAATCGCGAAACTGCCGCGGGCACGATTACCATCGAAATCAAGAGCGTCAATTCGCGCTTTCTCGACCTGCAATTCCGCATCAACGACGACCTGCGTTCGCTGGAACCGGCGTTGCGGGAAGCGATCATTGGTCGCATTGCTCGCGGTAAAGTTGAATGCCGCCTGAGTTTCGGGCGCAAGACCGCCTCCGGCGCATCGCAAGCACTGAACACAACGCTCCTGGCTTCCCTCGCCGATTTGCAAAGCGCGGTGCGCCAGCAATTCATCGAAGCGGCGCCGCTGACCGTCAATGAGTTGTTGCGCTGGCCAGGCGTCATCGAAGAAGCTGTCATCAGCCAGGACACGCTGCAGGCCGATATCCAGGCCACCATGAGCGCAACCCTGGAAGCCTTCGTCGAATCGCGCGCACGCGAAGGCGCAGCCCTGCAAGCCGTGCTGATTGCTCGCATCGATGCCATGGAAGCTATTGTGCAGCGGATTACGCCATTGGTGCCGCAGGTGGTCGCGCAATTCCAGCAGAAAGCTATTGAACGCATGCAGGAAGCGCTTGGACTGGCGCAACAGGACAACAGCAACTCCAGCCTGTCGCGCGAAGAAGCACTGGACCGGATTCGCCAGGAAGTCACGCTGTACGGCATCCGTATCGATATTGCCGAAGAGTTATCAAGACTGGCAGCACATCTGAGCGAAACCCGCCATATCCTGAAAAAGGGTGGCCAGGTCGGCAAGCGCCTGGATTTCATGATGCAGGAATTGAATCGTGAAGCCAATACCGTCGGCTCCAAAGCGGCGATCAAGGAATTGGCGGATGCGTCGATGGAATTGAAGCTGTTGATCGATCAAATGCGTGAGCAGGTGCAAAATCTCGAATAGCAATCAGGTTGCCTCCAATAAAAAAACCGTTGCAGATATCTCATCTGCAACGGTTTTTTTTACCGGATGCGAAAAGCTTCCTCGGGCGATTATTTCTCGACGATGAAGTTCTTCAATTCTTTGGTGCGCTGAACCGTGTGAGCACGCATGCATCCCAGGAACTCAAGCGTGCGGATGGTTCCGCTTTCGTTGTAAGTGTAGACGGCATCGCAATCCTTTTTGCGGAAATTGACCCAAGCCCGTTGCGCTTCGATCAGTTTCTTCTTTACCTCACCGTAGCGCACCCCATCCTGGTCAGGCTTGGTGATCTGCTTGAGCAGTTGCTGGTACGTGTCGTTCAAGGTCTTTTCGTCCTTGTCGAACTCGGTCTTGGCGCACGAATTCATGTCCGCAGTGGTGCTCTGCGACAGCAAGGATCGGCTTGGGCAAACGCAGCGACAGGCAATACCAGGCAAACAGCCATCAACAACTTACGCATACACTCTCCTTAGAATGCGTCCGACGACCGTAGCACGCCAACCTACGGCGCACCACCGAATATCGAACGCGTTTTGGCGACAATCTTGCAATGGGCGATTAACCCAGTTCTTCCAGTCGAATTTTGGTTACCGTACCGACCACCGTCGCCAGGGCTTCTATCTTGGCAATCGCCGCCTCGACATTTTTTTCCTGGGTCTGGTGCGTCAGCATGATGATATCAGTACGGGTCTCACCTGCCGCCGGTTCTTTTTGCAGCATGGCATCAATCGAGATAGACGAGTCTGCCAAAATGCGCGTGACATCGGCCAGCACGCCGGGTTGATCGGCGACATGCATGCGCAGGTAGTAGCTGGTGGTGATCTCGGCCATCGGCAGGATCGGCGTATCGGCCATCGCATTCGGCTGGAACGCCAGATGCGGCACGCGATGTTCCGGATCGGCGGTTGCCAGGCGTGTGATATCGACCAGATCGGCGATCACTGCCGAAGCAGTCGGTTCGGCACCGGCGCCCTTGCCGTAATAGAGCGTATCGCCAACCGCGTCGCCGCGTACCAGCACCGCGTTCATCGCACCTTCAACATTGGCGATCAGGCGCGCGCTCGGAATCAGCGTCGGATGCACACGCAGCTCGATGCCGCCGGCGGTGCGCTTGGTGATACCCAGCAGCTTGATGCGATAGCCGAGCTGTTCGGCGTAACGGATGTCGGTGGCCTGCAGCTTGGTGATGCCTTCCACATGCGCCTTGCTGAACTGCACCGGGATACCGAATGCGATCGAAGCCATGATAGTCAGCTTGTGGGCAGCATCGACACCCTCGATATCGAAGGTCGGATCGGCTTCGGCGTAGCCGAGGCGTTGCGCTTCCTTCAGCACGACGTCAAAGTCGAGACCCTTGTCGCGCATTTCGGACAGGATGAAATTAGTAGTGCCGTTGATGATGCCAGCGATCCATTGGATGCTGTTGGCAGTCAGGCCTTCACGCAGCGCCTTGATGATCGGGATACCGCCGGCTACCGCTGCTTCAAACGCAACGATCACGCCTTTTTCTTGCGCCGCCTTGAAAATCTCGTTGCCATGGGTCGCGATCAAGGCCTTGTTGGCGGTCACCACGTGCTTGCCGTTGGCGATCGCCTTCAGCACCAGATCCTTGGCGATGCCGTAACCGCCGATCAACTCGATGACAATATCGATATCGGGATTGTTGACGACCAGATTGGCGTCGTTGACGACTGCCACTTCGCCATTGGTCAGCTTCTTGGCGCGCTCGGTATCGAGATCGGCCACCATCGTAATTTCAATAGCTCTCCCGGCGCGCGCTGCAATTTCTTGCTGATTGCGCTTCAATACGTTAAACGTGCCGGAACCGACCGTACCTATGCCAAGCAAACCTACCTTGATGGATTTCATGTTCTCTGCTGTCTGTGAAAAAATTGAATAAAAAAACTGCCTTGCAACCGTCAAACCGTTCCGTGACGCCGGCGATACCCTTCCAGGAAATTGGCAATGCGTCCCATTGAATCGGCCAGATCATCGGTGTTCGGCAGGAACACCACGCGGAAGTGATCCGGCGTCGGGCAATTGAAACCCGTCCCCTGCACGATCAAGACCCGCTGTTCTGCCAAGAGCTCGTAGGCGAAATCCTGGTCATCGCTGATCGGATACATCTTCGGATCGAGACGTGGAAACATGTACAGCGCTGCCTTCGGCTTGACGCAAGTCACGCCCGGGATATCGGTCAGCAATTTGTACGCCATGTCGCGCTGCCGCGTCAAACGGCCGTTTGGCCCGACCAGATCATTAATGCTCTGATAACCGCCCAGCGCAGTCTGGATCGCATACTGGCCCGGCGCATTGGCGCACAGGCGCATCGACGCCAGCATGTTCAAGCCTTCTATATAGCCCTTGGCGTGTTTTTCTCGCCCGAGACCACCATCCAGCCGGCGCGATAACCGCAGGACCGATAATTTTTCGACAGGCCGTTGAAGGTAATGAACAGCACATCGTCCGCCAGTGACGCCAGCGACGTATGCTCCTCGCCATCGTACAGCACCTTGTCGTAGATCTCATCGGCAAAAATGATCAGTTGATGCTGGCGCGCCAGTTCGACGATCTGCTGCAGCAACTCCACCGGATACAAGGCGCCGGTCGGGTTGTTCGGATTGATGACGACGATTGCGCGCGTGTTCGAATTGATTTTCTTTTTGATATCTTCAATATCCGGGAACCAACCCGCCTGCTCGTCGCAGATGTAATGCCGCGGCGTACCGCCGGACAGGCTGACGGCAGCGGTCCAGAGCGGATAGTCGGGTGATGGCACCAGCACTTCATCACCGGTGTTGAGCAAGGCGTTCATGCTCATCACGATCAGCTCCGAGGCACCATTGCCCAGGTAAATGTCATCGATCGTGACGCCCTGAATGCGCTTCTGCTGACAATAATGCATCACCGACTTGCGCGGTGCGAACATGCCTTTGGAATCGGTATACCCGGACGCATTGCCCATGTTGCGGATCATGTCCTGCACAATTTCATCCGGCGGCTCAAAACCGAACACCGCCAGGTTGCCGATGTTCAGCTTGATGATCTTGTGGCCTTCTTCTTCCATTTGCCGCGCTTTTTCCAGCACAGGGCCACGGATGTCGTAACAGACATCATCCAGTTTCTTCGATTTTTGAATCGGTCGCACAGTACAATCCTTGTATTTTACGCAACATTGTCGAGCTTTAAAAAGCTGTCTGGAAAATGATTATCGTCACGCATTTAAACGTGTGCCGCAGCAAATGCAAGCAGCTACCCCTTGTAAGGACAGCCCCAGGACCACTCCAGGCTTATTTCACGACTTTCCGGACAGCTTTTCGGCGGTGCACAAATCACCGCCCGAACCACCCATTCTGCCGAAAGCGTGAGGTTTTATCAATCAATAACGCAAGCTCTCCAGCGGAAAACGCTACAATGCAGCACTTTATTTTCCACTTTATGGAAATTTGCAGGTCATCCTCGGTCTATCCTTGGTTTTTAGAGCTATCTTGATCTTTACTCTGAACATGACCAGACAACTATTTGCGTGACGAGGTCAGGCGCCGCTTTTATATGGCTGCAGGCCTTGCCCCAACTAATTAAAGATAATGCGATGAAGCTACATACCACTCCGACCCAGCAATACCAGACCGTCACGGCCTACGACGACCATGGCGTGGAAATCAATGCGACCCGTTACGAGCACAGCCTGCTGGTCTTGCCCGAATCGGCGCCAGTGGTCTGGCCGGTCAATGGATTCGACGCTCTCACGGCCGAACATTTCGCGCATATAGACAGCACCCGGCCCGATGTCGTGATCCTCGGCACCGGCCTGCGGCAGCGTTTTGTCCACCCGAAACTGACCACCGTGCTGACGGCGCGCCGCATCGGCGTCGAATGCATGGATAACCAGGCCGCTTGCCGTACTTACAATATTTTGATGGCCGAAGGACGCAAAGTCGTTTTGGCCCTGATTTTCAATACCGACAAGGAAACCGCCCAAGATGCGTGAACTGCACAAATCAAAAACTTTCGTCTGGCTGCTTTTCCTGCTGTTCTGCATCATCTGGTTTTATATGCTCGGCGCGCGCACCCTGGTGCCTACCGATGAGGGCCGCTACGCCGAAATGGCGCGTGAAATGGTTGCCACCGGCGACTGGATCACGTTGCGGCTGAACGGACTCAAATATTTCGAGAAGCCGCCGCTGCAAACCTGGATGAACGCCATCACGTTTGAACTGTTCGGCCTTGGCGAATGGCAGGCGCGTTTGTGGACCGGCTTGTGTGGCCTGCTCGGCGTCGTTTTGGTGGCATTCACCGGCACCCGCATATTCTCTGCACGCATCGGCTTCTACGCAGCGCTGGTGCTCGGCTCCAGCTTCCTGTGGGCCGGCCTGGGCCACATCAACACGCTCGACATGGGTTTATCCGGCATGATGACGATCGCACTGTGCGCGCTGTTGCTGGCGCAGCGCAGCGACATCAGCCACAGCGAACAACGCAACTGGATGCTGCTGTGCTGGGCCGGCATGGCGCTGTCGGTCTTGTCGAAAGGCTTGATCGGCTTGCTGATCCCGGGCGCGGTATTGGTGCTGTACACGCTGTTTTCACGCGACTGGTCGATCTGGAAGCGACTCCACTTGGTGCTGGGCCTGCTCCTGTTCTTTATCATCACAACACCGTGGTTTGTGTTGATCTCGATGAAGAATCCTGAGTTTCTGCAATTCTTCTTCATCCACGAACAATTCCAGCGTTTCACCAGCAAGATCCATAACCGCTATGGCCCACCGTATTATTTCGTACCGATCCTGATCTTGGGCATCGTGCCATGGCTTGGCGTACTGTTCCAAAGTTTGTGGAACGGCGCCCACGAACGCAGCGCGGCGTCCGGCTTCCAGCCGAAGAAGATGCTGCTGATCTGGAGCATCTTCATTTTTGTGTTCTTCAGCATTTCCGATTCCAAGCTGCCGTCGTACATCTTGCCGATTTTCCCGGCGCTGGCCCTGCTGATTGCATGCCACCTGGATAACGCCAGCAACAAGTCGGTACAGGCGTCGGCCTTGCTGCTTCTGCTCCCGGCCGTCATCGGCCTGGCATTGTCATCGAAGATTCCAACGCTGGCCAAGGATGCCTATTCCCTGCCACTGCTGCAAGCGCATGTGCCATGGGTGTTCGGCGCCTCCGTGGTTGCCTTCATCGGCGCCATCGCGGCATTGCTGCTGGTGCGCCGACAACGGGAATGGGCGATTGTTGCCCTCGCCGCCAGCGGTTTCATCGGCGGCCAATTGCTGATGTACGGTCACGATCCGCAGGGACGTTATTCGGCCGGTATTGACATGGTGCCCGCCATCAACGCCGAAATAACGCCGCAAACCACGCTGTATGTGGTTGGCAAATACGAGCAGGCTTTGCCGTTCTATCTGCGCCGTACCATGACCATGGTTCAGCACAAGGATGAACTGGAATTCGGCATTGGCCAGGAACCGCAACTGTGGATTCCAACCATTGATGCGTTTGTCGTCAAATGGACTGCCGACCAGGCCGCCGGCAAGAAGGACATCGCCATCATCCGTCCGGAAAACTACCGCGACCTGGTACAGCGTGGCGTGCCGATGCGGGTCATCGCTGAAGATCCGCGCCGTGTGGTCGTGACTAACCTGGGCGTTCCTGCTGCGTCGGTCCCCGGCGGCGCCAGCGACTCCAGCAACTGCCCAGCCCCAGCTGAATCCCCGGCAGCGCCTGCCGCCTCGGCGGCGGCGCCATCTGTCCCATAATTAGCCAATAAGCAGCCAATAACAACCATATCCATGAACATCACAACCTTTGCCTTCATCCTCGCCGGCGTCTGCCTGAATGCCGTGGCTCAGCTACTGCTGAAGGCCGGCACCAACGCGATCGGCGTGATCCATCTGACGCCGCAAAACTGGTTTGCCACCGGCATCAAGCTGGCAACGCAACTGCCAATCCTGGGCGGCCTGACCTGCTACGTGATTTCAGTGGGGTCTGGATCATCGGCTTGTCGCGAGTCGACGTCACGATCGCCTATCCGATGCTATCGATGGGCTATATCATCAGCGCCGTCGGCGCCTGGTACTTCCTGGGTGAAGCGATTTCGGCACAGCGCTTGCTTGCCATCGGCATCATCATCGTCGGCGTAGTATTGCTGACCCGCAGCTAACTCCATAAAGAAAAGCTGTAGATCGCTCCACCAAATTCACATTGGAATCCACAAACAACATGAGCCAACAACCATTCCTGCCGTTTGCCAAACCCACCATCGATGAAGCCACCATCGCTGCCGTCGGCGATGTCCTGCGCTCCGGCTGGATTACCAGCGGTCCCAAGGTGCAGGCATTCGAAGCGCAGTTGTCGGAGTATTTCGGCGGCCGCCTGGTGCGCACTTTCAATTCCGGCACCTGCACCATGGAAATCGCGCTGCGCATCGCCGGCATCGGCGCCGGTGACGAAGTCATCACGACGCCGATTTCCTGGGTTGCCACCGCCAACGTGATTATTGAGACCGGCGCCACGCCGGTGTTCGCCGATATCGATCCGATCACTCGCAACATCGACCTGGCCCAGGTTGAAGCCGCGATTACGCCACGCACCAAGGCCATCATCCCGGTCTACTTGTCGGGCTTGCCAGTCGACATGGACCGTCTGTATGCGCTGGCGAAGAAACACAATCTGCGCGTAGTCGAAGATGCGGCACAAGCGCTGGGATCGACCTGGAACGGCCAGCGCATCGGCTCCTTCGGCGACTTTGTCTCGTTCAGCTTCCAGGCCAACAAGAACATCACTTCTTCTGAAGGCGGCTGCCTGGTGTTGAACAATGCCGAGGAAGCGCGCCTGGCGGAAAAAATACCGCTTGCAAGGCGTTACCCGCAGCGGCTTCGATGGCCTTGATGTCGATGTGCTAGGCGGGAAATTCAACATGACCGACGTTGCAGCAGCCATCGGCCTCGGACAGTTTGCGCATATTGAAGCCATCACCGCGCATCGGCGCGAGCTGGCGCAGCATTATTTCAGCTGCTTCGGCAGCGACTTTGAAGCCAAGTACGGCGCTCAGTTGCCGGTACCCGACTTCGACAACAGCAACTGGCACATGTTCCAGTTGGTGCTGCCGGAACGCAAGGATGGAAAACCAGCACGCGCTACGTTCATGGAGCAGATGCAAGAGCGCGGCATCGGCATCGGTTACCACTATCCTGCGATCCATTTGCTCAGCATGTACCGGGCGCGCGGCTTCAAGGAAGGCATGTTCCCGGTGGCGGAAAGAGTCGGCCGGCTGATCGTGTCACTGCCGATGTTCAATGTGATGACGAAGAACGATGTCGAACGTGCCGTCTCCGCGGTAAAATCCGTCCTTCAATAAAATTAACAGTCGCTTGATGAAACCAGAACTTTCCGTCGTCATCCCGGTATACAACGAGGAATCGGGCCTCGCCAAACTGTTCGAGCGCCTCTACCCGGCGCTTGATGCACTTGGCATCAGCTATGAAATTCTGTACGTCAACGACGGCAGCCGCGACAAATCGGCGGCGATCCTGGCCGAACAGTTCCGCTTGCGGCCGGATGTCACGCGCGTCGTCCTGTTCAACGGCAATTTCGGCCAGCACATGGCGATCCTGGCTGGTTTTGAAGCCAGCCGCGGTGACATCATCGTCACGCTCGACGCCGACCTGCAGAATCCACCGGAAGAAATCGGCAACCTGGTCGCCAAGATGCGCGAAGGCTACGATTACGTTGGTTCGATCCGCCGCAAGCGCCAGGATTCAGCCTGGCGCACCATCGCCTCCAAGGCCATGAACCTGCTGCGCGAGAAAATTACCGGCATCAAGATGACCGACCAGGGCAACATGCTGCGCGCCTACGGCCGCAATGTGGTCGATCTGATCAACCAGTGCCGTGAAGTCAATACTTTCGTTCCGGCGCTGGCTTACACCTTTTCCCGCAATCAAGCTGAAATCGTGGTCGAACATGAGGAACGTTCGGCCGGCGAATCGAAATACTCGCTGTATAGCCTGATCCGCCTGAATTTCGATCTGGTCACCGGCTTTTCGATCGTGCCGCTACAGCTGTTTTCACTGATCGGGATCGTGCTGTCCTTCGCTTCCGCTGCACTATTCGTATTGCTGGTGGTACGCCGCTTCCTGTTTGGCGCCGAGGTACAAGGCGTGTTCACCCTGTTCGCTTTTGCCTTCTTCCTGATGGGCATTATCCTGTTCGGCATCGGCCTGGTGGGCGAATACGTCGGCCGCATCTACCAGCAAGTACGGGCACGGCCACGTTATGTAGTGCAAGCCATGCTGGAGCAGTCTTCTTCCGAGGACAAGCAAGCATCATGAAAGCCGTCGTTTTTGCCTATCACAATGTCGGCGTACGCTGCCTGAAAGTCCTGCTGGCGCGCGGCGTCGACATCGCGCTGGTAGTGACCCATGAGGACAATCCGCAAGAAACTATCTGGTTCGAGTCGGTATCGGCGTTGTGCCGCCAGCGCGGCATCCCATTCATCGCTCCGGCCGATCCCGCTACGCCTGAACTACTGGCACAAGTCGCCGCAGCGCAGCCGGACTTCATTTTCAGTTTCTATTACCGTCACATGCTGCCGGTCGCTTTGCTGGCACTGGCCAAGCATGGCGCCTTCAATATGCATGGTTCGCTGCTGCCCAAGTACCGCGGCCGGGTACCAATCAACTGGGCGGTCTTGCATGGCGAAACGGAAACCGGCGCCACCCTGCATGAAATGGCGGCAAAGCCGGACGCCGGCGCCATCGTTGCCCAGACGGCGGTGCCGATCCTGCCCGACGATACGGCGTATGAAGTATTCGGCAAGGTTGTGGTTGCTGCGGAACAAACCTTGTGGAACGTGCTGCCGGCGATGCTGGCAGGACAAACGCCAAGACTGCCGAACGACCTGTCACAAGGTAGTTATTTCGGCGGTCGCAAGCCCGCGGATGGAGAAATCGACTGGAACCAACCGGCGCAGCAAGTGTACAACCTGTTCCGCGCGGTCGCGCCGCCCTATCCTGGCGCCTGGACCGTTATCAAAGATCGCACTTTTATTATCGGAAAAGCATATTTATCCGACAACTTGATCGAAAATCTGCCCGCAAATTTGCCTCTAGGCTTGGCGGTAGTGGATAATCGCATTGTTGGCGTATGTGGCGATGGCCGCGCGCTGTTGATTAACGAATTGCTGGCCGATGGTGTAATCGTGACGCCAGAGGCATTACAAAACATCCTTTTATAAAACCGGTTGTGTCATCCTGCGAACAGCGCGGAGCCCTTTGCCACGATGCCACCCAGGCATTGCAGTGTTTTGAGCCTCCGCTCCGTCGAATAGCAACCTAACAACAAGATATCAACATGAAAAAAGTCCTCATCCTCGGCGTCAATGGTTTCATCGGCCACCACCTGTCCAAGCGCATCCTGGAAACCACCAATTGGCACGTCTATGGCATGGACATGATGACCGATCGCATCCGCGACCTGCTCGACAACGAAGAATACAAATCGCGCATGCACTTCTTCGAAGGCGACATCACGATTAACAAGGAATGGGTGGAATATCACGTCAAGAAATGCGACGTGATCCTGCCGCTGGTCGCCATCGCCACTCCATCGACCTACGTCAAGCAACCGCTGCGCGTATTCGAACTGGACTTCGAAGCCAACCTGCCGATCGTGCGCTCCGCCGCCAAATACGGCAAACATTTGGTGTTCCCGTCGACTTCTGAAGTATATGGCATGTGCCACGACGAGGAATTCGATCCGGAAGAATCCGAACTGATCTGCGGCCCGATCAACAAGCCGCGCTGGATCTACTCTTGCGCCAAACAGTTGATGGACCGCGTGATCTGGGGCTACGGGATGGAAGAAGGCTTGAATTTCACGCTGTTCCGCCCATTCAACTGGATCGGCGCCGGCCTCGATTCGATCCACACGCCGAAGGAAGGCAGCTCGCGCGTGGTAACGCAATTCTTTGGCCATATCGTACGCGGCGAGAATATCTCGCTGGTCGACGGCGGCCAGCAGAAACGTGCGTTCACCTACATCGACGACGGCATCGACGCACTGATCAAGATCATCGCCAACAAGGACGGCGTCGCCAGCGGCAAGATCTACAACATCGGCAATCCGGTCAATAACTATTCGATCCGCGACCTGGCCGACATGATGCTGAAACTGGCTGCGGAATACCCGGAATACGCCGACTCGGCGAAGAAGGTCAAACTGGTCGAAACCACCTCCGCGGCGTACTATGGCAAGGGTTACCAGGACGTGCAGAACCGCGTACCGAAGATCACCAACACCTGCGACGAACTGAACTGGCAGCCGACCACCACCATGGCCGATACCCTGCGCAATATTTTCGATGCGTATCGCAGCCAGGTCGCGGAAGCACGCGCTTTGATGGATTAAGATTAATTCAAGTGCCTATTGCGTCATTCCCGCACACGCGGGAATCCATCTTATTCAGCAATTTGGATCCCCGTGTGTGCGGGGATGACGAGCATATAAGAAGCTCACTGCACTTGTCCGATTACTCACTGCCAGCCCACACAACTTGCCCTTCCTCACCTTAAAAATCGACGCCGACACCTATCGCGGCACCCGTGAAGGGGTACCTAATCTGGTGCGCCTGCTGACCAAGTACCAGGCGCGCGCCACCTTCCTGTTCTCGCTCGGGCATGACCATACTGGATGGGCGTTGAAACAGGTATTTCGCCCCGGCTTCTTCCAAAAAGTGTCGCGCACGTCGGTGGTCGAACATTATGGCTTGAAGACCCTGATGTATGGCGTGCTGCTGCCAGCCCCGGACATCGGCAAAACTTGCGCGAAGTACATGCAGGCGGTGCGCGATGCCGGTTTCGAGTGCGGTATTCACACTTGGGATCATCGTGTCTGGCAGGATCACGTGCGACAGCGCGGTGCGGACTGGACCCAGCAGCAAATGCAGCGCGCGTACGACCGCTTCTTCCAGGTCTTCGGCACTGCACCGAAAACCCACGGCGCGCCGGCTGGCAAATGAACCCTTACGCTTTCGAGCAGCTGGAAAAATTCGGCATCGCCTATTCATCCGATGGACGTGCCATGCTGGCCGACAATGGCGCCCTGGCCGATAGCGCCGCCGGCCCGCATCGGCTGCAAATCAACGGCAAGACGCTGCCATGCATCCAGTTGCCTACCACGCTGCCGACACTCGACGAATTGCTGGGACGCAGTTTCGACGGTGTCGAACTGACGCCGGCCAATATCGCAGCGCATATCCTGGCATTGACGGCGACGCCGCGCGATCATGTATTTACTCTGCACGCGGAGCTTGAAGGGCAAAAACTCGCCCCCATATTCGAACAATTGCTGCAGGGCTGGCAAGCGCAAGGCTACGATCTGGTCGCGATGGAAGATTATTACCAGCAGGTGAAAGACCAACCGCTGCCTAGCGCACCACTCAACTGGGCTGAATTGCCGGGACGTTCGGGCGAAATGATCATGCAGGCGCAAATGGCGGTTAGCTGAGCGTCAATTGGAAATTGCTGCCGGCGGATAACGCCACGCTCGTCTACCCTGTTTTGCAAAAACACTGCTTGCTTGAATATTCTTGCTCAGTCAGTTGGGAACGGGCTGACACGCCGCATATTGCGACGGCCCCCGAACTCTGTGCCGCAATTATCATTTTTAATGAACAGGACAATACCGTGGCCGACACTCCTTCCATCATCAATATGACAGTGCCCGATTTCACTGCCGCCATGACCGGTGAACAGACGTTCAAGTTATCGAACTATCATGGCCAGAAAATCGTGCTGTATTTTTATCCAAAAGACAACACGCCAGGCTGCACCACCGAAGCGATCCAGTTCCGCGACCTGTATTCGGAATTCCAGCGGCACAATACATTGATCTTCGGCATCAGCCGCGACAGCATTCGCTCCCACGAAGGCTTCAAGGCCAAACTAGGCTTGCCGTTCGACCTGATTTCAGATCCTGACGAAGCGCTGTGCGTGATGTTCAATGTCATGAAAATGAAAAATATGTATGGCAAAAAAGTACGCGGCATCGAGCGCAGCACGTTTGTGATTGACGGCGCCGGCACATTGGTGAAAGAATGGCGTGGAGTGAAGGTGCCAGCGCATGTTGAAGAAGTATTGGAGTTTGTAAGTCATTGAATTCACAAAAAATTATTTTTGGAAGCCGTTTGTGGCAAGGCCTGAAGGCCTTCCCAAACGGCTTTTTTACTTTTTAATTTGTTGATTGCTATCGCTTCCTCCTCTTAATTGACTTTTTTTAACTATTTTTCTGTTGTTCTAGGCGTTGCTTCACCCGTTTGGTCCGGTTCGTGTTATCACCAAAGCGAACATTTATTTCATCTTTAGAGCGAGGTTCTGATGCCCCTACCAAAATTACCGACCAAACCCGCTGCTTTACTGTCTGTGCAAGATTATCCAAAAGCGGAAGCCGGCAAAGCCGTCAAGCCACGTATCGCAGTTGTCGAACCGATTACCCGTATCAAAGAAGTAGCCCCGCAGGCCCGTAATAAAGCGGTGGAGGCGCGCAAGACCGACAAGGCTCCGGCTGACAATTCACGCACCGCCGAAAAGCCGGCCAAGAGCGTCGATAGCCGTCCGAAATCGAGCACCAGCCGCGCGGCCGACAAATCCGGCATCACCAAATTGTTCGTACTGGACACCAACGTGCTGATGCACGATCCGACTTCGCTGTTCCGCTTCGAAGAACACGACATCTATCTGCCGATGGTGACGCTGGAAGAGCTCGACAACCACAAGAAAGGCATGTCCGAAGTGGCGCGCAATGCACGCCAGGTGTCGCGTTCGCTAGATGCACTGGTTGGCGACGTGGTCGACGACGAAATTGACCATGGCATTCCTTTGTCGAAACTCGGCAACAAGGATGCCAAGGGCCACCTGTTCTTCCAGACCAAGCTGCAAAACGCCGACCTGCCTGAAGGCCTGCCTGTAGGCAAGGCCGACAACCAGATTCTGGGCGTAGTGCGCGCATTGGAAGCAGAAACCCCGGGCCGCCCGGTAGTGCTGGTGTCGAAAGACATCAACATGCGCATCAAGGCCCGCGCCATGGGCTTGCCGGCAGAAGACTATTTCAACGACCATGTGCTGGAAGACACCGACCTGCTGTACTCGGGCATCCAGCAATTGCCGGACGATTTCTGGATCAAGCACGGCAAGGGCATCGAATCCTGGCAGGAAAACAAGCATGGCACCGGCTATACCTTCTACCGCCTGAGTGGACCGCTGGTGCCGTCGTTGCTGGTCAACCAGTTCGTGTTCATTGAACCGAAAAACGGTGAACCGGCGTTCTACGGACAAGTCACGCAGATCAACGGCAAGACAGCAGTCCTGCAGACATTACGCGATTATGGCCATGCCAAGAACAGTGTGTGGGGTATTACCGCCCGCAACCGCGAGCAGAACTTTGCGTTGAACCTGCTGATGAATCCCGACTGCGACTTCGTCACCCTGCTGGGCCAGGCCGGTACCGGCAAGACCTTGCTGGCGCTGGCGGCGGGCTTGGCGCAAGTGCTGGAAACCAAAACCTACAACGAAATCATCGTGACCCGCGTCACAGTGCCGGTTGGTGAGGACATCGGTTTCCTGCCGGGTACCGAAGAAGAGAAGATGGGGCCATGGATGGGCGCCTTCGACGACAATCTGGAAGTGCTCAACAAATCCGATTCGGACGCCGGCGAATGGGGTCGCGCCGCCACTCAGGATCTGATTCGTTCGCGCATCAAGATCAAGTCGCTCAACTTCATGCGCGGCCGCACTTTCGTCAACAAGTTCCTGATCATCGACGAAGCGCAAAACTTGACGCCGAAGCAAATGAAGACGCTGGTTACGCGTGCCGGTCCGGGCACCAAGATCATCTGCCTGGGTAACATCGCGCAGATCGATACGCCGTACCTGACCGAAGGCTCCAGCGGCCTGACCTATGTGGTCGACCGCTTCAAGGGCTGGTCGCACAGTGGCCATGTGACACTGGCGCGCGGCGAGCGCTCGCGTCTGGCGGATCACGCCAGCGATGTGCTGTAACGACGACTGAGTGCTGCGCGCAATAATGCGCTGCAGCAGTGCAACAGGTGTAGCGGGTGCAATTCGATCTTGATTGAATTGCACCCTTTTTTATTTGGTGGTGCAATATCCGTATTTCCCGTCATGAAAGAAACCACCATGAAACTTGCCATTCTGTCCGACATCCATGGAAATATCCTGGCCCTGGAAGCCGTGCTGGCGGATATCAAGCGCCGTGGTGTCGATCTGATCGTCAATGCCGGCGACATCCTTTCCGGCCCGCTGGAACCTTCTGCAACAGCAGATCTGCTGATGCCGCTGCAATTACCGACAATTCGCGGCAATCATGAGCGGCATCTGCTTGACTGCGCAAAACGACCCGGCCAGCCCAGCGACCAGTTTGCCTATGACAATACGACAGCAGCGCAACGCGACTGGATCTGCGGCCTGCCCGCCACGCTGGCGCTCAATGATGACATTTTCATGTGCCATGGCACACCCGCCAACGACCTCGCGTATTTTCTGGAACATGTCGACCAGCACGGCTGCCGCATGGCGAGCAGCACGGATATCGAAGCCCGCGCTGAAGCCATCCCGCACAGCTTGATCATTTGCGGCCACACGCATAAGCCACGGGCCTGCGCCATCTCGGGTGGACGGCTGGTGGTCAATCCGGGCAGCGTCGGCCTGCAGGCCTATGACGACGACCAGCCCTGCTTCCACACGATCGAGAACGGCAGTCCGCACGCCCGCTACGCAATGTGCGAGCAAACCAGCGACGGCTGGAGCGTGGATCACCTGTGCGTCGCTTACGATCACCTGCAGGCGGCACGGACCGCGTTGAAGAATGGTCGCCCGGACTGGGCGCGCTGGCTAGCCAGCGGAAGAGTTTGAATTTCTTTTCTGACAAATAAAAAGGCGAAAAAAACGGCGCATCGTTAAATGCGCCGCAACCTTAAGACTGAAATACAAATTCAAAAATACGTCAGTTGGAAACTAGAATGCCACAGGACGCCATTTCAGCAAACGTTTTTCTAATGTCGTCAGCAAATAATCTGCAGCCAACGCCACCACTGCCAGCACAATCATTGCTGCAAACACGCCGCTGGCGTTAAATGCGCCCTGTGCGGTCGAGATCAGCAAGCCAATGCCCTGCTTGGAGCCAAGGAATTCACCCACCACTGCGCCGACGAGTGCAAAACCAAAGCTGACATGCAAGCTTGCCAGAATCCAGCTCAGCGCCGACGGAATCACTACCGACATGGTGACCTGGCGCGGCGAGGCGCCCAGGATCTGAGCATTGGCAATCATGTAACGGTCCGCTTCACGCACACCCTGGAATGCATTACCGAACACAACAAAGAACACCATCACCACCGCCAACGCGACTTTGGAAGCCATTCCCAGGCCAAGCGCGATCACGAAAATCGATCCCAGCACAACCCGTGGAATCGAGTTGGCAATCTGGATATAAATACTGAACACATCCGACAGCAGCTTGTTACGGCCCAATAAAATGCCGCAAATAACGCCAGCGACCGAACCGATCAGAAAGCCCAATACAGTTTCTTCCAAGGTCACCAGCACTTGGGTCCACAGCGGACCTTGCGAGGTTCCTTCGACGATCCAGTCATAAATCTGGATCACGATCAATGTCGGCTGCGAAAAGAAAAATGGATCTATCCATTGCAGCCGCGCCGCCAGTTCCCATCCGCCAAGTGTGATCACCAGGATCGCGAGCCGCAATGAAATCACCAGCCAGTGGCGTTGTTTGATTTTCCGTTGTGCTTCCTGTTCGACAGTCGCCAGGCTGGCCGCGCTGAGTTTGTCGATTGCATGTGCTTGATTCATAGAGTTGCCTTTTTCCTCTCGCCTATTTGAAACCCTTATCGGAATAGGCGACGGTATGTAAATTGAATGATTGCAGACGAATGGTTAGCTGATATGGACTTCTTCACGCAGATCGGCCCAGATCTTGCGTGAGATATCGATGAAGCGCTGTTCATAACGCACTTCCGACATGACTCGCGGACGCGGCAGATCGATCTCGTACACACTCTTCAAGGTGGCCGGACGCGCCGTCAGCACATAGACCTTGTCAGCCAGTGCAATCGCTTCTTCCAGATCATGGGTAACAAACACCACTGAACCCGCTTGCGACGACCACAGCTGCAGCAGTTCGTCCTGCATCAGAGTACGGGTCTGCATGTCAAGCGCACTGAACGGCTCGTCCATCAACAGGATTTCAGGGCTGTTGATAAAGGTTTGCGCCAGAGCCACGCGCTTGCGCATGCCACCAGACAGCTGGTGCGGATAGTGGTTGCTGAATTTGTCGAGACCGACGCGGCGTATCCACTCTTCCGCCAAGGCATACGCAGCGTCTTTCGGCTTACCTCGAAACAGTGGTCCCGCCGCGACATTGTGCAGCACGCTGCGCCATGGGAACACCGCATCGTTCTGAAACACGAAGCCGATGCGCGGATCAATACCGTTGACTGGCTCGCCCATGATGCGCACTTCGCCCACGGTCGGCTTGAGCAGGCCGGTAATCATGCTGAGGGTGGTCGACTTGCCGCAGCCAGTCGGACCGACAACTGCAACAAACTCACCGCGCGCCACACTCATCGTGAAGTCGCGCAGAGCCACGGTGGCCTTGCCGTCCGGCGAAATGAAACGGCAAGAGACGTTACGCAATTCGATGGCCGGCGTGTCGCGTGAAATTTGCTGGGTAGCTGCCGACGGAGCAGCTGCTACGGATGTTGTTTGATTCATTCGATATTTCCTTTGTGAGAACCAGCTTGCACCAGGCGCCCGATTTTTCGGCGTACACATCCCCGCGGCAGGCGCGACGCCTGCCGTTGTGGGACACCTGATCCAGACTTAACTAAGCGCTATAACCAAACAACCTTATTTTGTCGGGCTGACAAATTCGTTGGTATAGGTTTTGGAGAGGTCAATGTGCTTGCCCTTGACGTTCGGATTAAATCCGGACAACACCTGCAGCACCGTTTCCGGGCCACCAGCCGGCATTCTTCCATCCGGCGAGAACATCGGCAGGGAGTTCTGCAAGGCCTGCACATACATTGGCTTGTTATTGCCGTAGTAATCCTTCGGCATCTTGTCGGCGATTTCAGCGGCGCTATGGGTATTGATGAATTTCAGCGTCTTGACAAAGGCGCGCGCCAGCTTGGCCGCTTCAGTCTTGTGGGTATTGAGCCATGGGCGTTGGACGTACAGGCTCGATGCGGGATACAAGCCACCCAGCGCCTTGACGGTGCCTTCTACAGTACGCATGTCGACCAGCACCGATGCATCGCCGCTCTTCAACAATTGCGACACGGTCGGTTCAGTCGTCATGCCGGCATCGATGCGCCCTTGCTTGATGGCGACGATGAAGGTATTGTCAGCGCCAACCGGCAGCACCGAGAATTGATTGGACGTGATGCCTTGCTTCGCAGCGAGGTATTGCGTCAGGAAATTGGTCGATGAGCCCAGGCCGGTCACACCCAATGTCTTGCCTTTGACATCTGCCATGCTCTTGATGGTTGCAGCGGCCTTGCTCGACACCAGCTCGACTTCTCCCGGCACCTGGCCGAAAATCGTGATTGCGGTGACTTCCTTGCCCTTGCTCTGCAGATCGATCGAGTGATCGTAGAAACCAACAACGGCTTGCACCGCGCCTGCCAGCAATTCATTTTCTGCGTCAACGCCAGCCGGCTGCGACTGCAGTTCGACATCCAGCCCTTCCTCCTTGAAGTAGCCGAGTTGCTCGGTCAGCTTGGCCGGCAGGTAGATCATCTTGGTGATGCCGCCAACCATAATGGTGATCTTGCTGGAATCGGCGGCGACGGCCTGGCCGGCGCACAGCGTGCCGGCAGCGGCCAGTAAGGCGGAAATCAGTGAACCTCGGACGAGAGTCTGCATTGTATTGTCTCCATTTATTTTTTTGGGATAATGACCGGATCCGAAGGCCGAATGCCGTTGTTCCAGTCTTGGACGTATTCTAGGTTGCTATAACTTTCATCCAGCTTTCCAAATTCCTGTTATTTTGCGTGCAGTGCACCATAACCAAACCATGCCACTTCAATGAAACTACTCCTGATCGAAGACAATCCTCCATTGGCGCTGTGGCTCAGCAAGATTCTGAAGGAAGAAAAATTCACGCTGGATGTCGCCACCGACGGCGAGGCGGCCGACCGCCTGCTGCAAAGCGAGAGCTACGACGTCGTACTGCTCGACCTGCAGTTGCCCAAGATGAATGGCAAGAGTGTATTGCGACGGCTGCGCGAACGCCACAACAACGTGCCGGTGATGATTCTCACCGCGAGCGGTTCGATCGATGAAAAGGTGGATTGCCTCGGCGCCGGCGCCGACGATTATCTGGTCAAGCCGTTCGAAGTGCGCGAACTGGTGGCCCGCATCAAGGCATTGATCCGCCGCCAGGCTCCGGACAAGGCTGCCGAAATGCATTGCGCCGACCTGCGCTATGACAGCAATACCCGGCAATTTTCGATCGCCGGCCAGTTGCTGGCGCTGCCGGGGCGCGAACACGACGTGCTCGAAATATTGATGCTCAAGCAGGGCAAGACCGTCTCAAAGGCAGCGCTGATGAGCAGCGTCTTCGGCCTCGACGACGAGCCCAGCGCAGACGCAATTGAAATTTACATCCATCGTCTGCGCAAGAAACTGGAGCACTGCCAGGCAGCCATCATGACGCTGCGCGGGCTCGGTTACCTGCTCAAGCAGAAAGACCTCAAGTGATCGTCAGCCTGCGCCTGCGCTTGCTGCTGTGGCTGCTGATTCCACTGGCGCTGTTCGTCGCCATCAGCGCATCCCTGTCGTATCGGAGCGCCCGGCAAACCGCAGATCTGATCCAGGATCACGCACTGCTGGCATCGGCCCAGGTGATCGCCGGCGCCATTTTCTGGCAGGACGGGGTGCCGCATGTCAGCGTACCGCCGGCAGCGCTGGAGCTGCTGGTTTCGCCCGAACAGGATCAGGTGTATTACCAGGTCATCACCGACCACGAAAAGCTGTTGGCCGGACGTCCCGATTTTCCTGAGATCCTGCGTTTCCCGGTTAGCGCCCCAGCGTTTCGCAGCATTGAATACCATGGCGAGGCCTTGCGCGTAGTGAGTGCAGTGCGCACGCTGTATGACAGTGGGCAGTTGCGTAAAGTGGCGATCCTGGTTGGACAGACTACCCGCTCCCATGACCAGATGCTGACCGAGTTGTGGCGCCCTGCTCTGCATCGGCAAATCGCGATGCTGTTGCTGGCGATCGCGCTAGTGGTGATCGGCCTGACCATCGAATTGCGTCCGCTGATGAATTTGAAAGACCAACTGGCATTGCGCGACGCCACGTCGCTATCGCCGATCAAACCGGGTCAGTTGCAACTGGAATTGCGTCCTATCGTCGAAGCATTGAATCAGACCATCCAGCGCCTCCATGCCCAGGTGGCTGCGCAGAAGCGCTTTATCACCGATGCAGCTCACCAGCTGCGCACGCCGCTGACCCTGATCGATTCGCAAATCCAGTTCGCGCGCCGCCTCGATGACGAAACTCGGCGCGGCGAAGTGCTGCAAGCACTACAGGAAAGCAGCCGCAACATGACAGACCTGACCAACAAGCTCTTGTTGCTGTCGCAGGCGGAAGCCGCCAACACCACTGCATTCCTCAGGCATCCGGTGGACCTGATCGCGCTGGCGGCAATCGTGTTGGAGGAGATCGTTGACCTGGCGCAACGCAAGAACATCGACCTCGGCTTCGACACCGATATCGAGCAGGCGTGGGCGATGGGCAACGAAGCCCTGTTCAGCGCCATGCTGATGAACCTGGTCGACAACGCCATCCGCTATACCCCTGCAAACGGCAAAGTGACCGTGACGCTTGCACTCAACGATGGCTGGATCGACCTCGGCGTCAGCGACGACGGCCCCGGCATTCCTGCCGAAGTGCGAGACCGCGTGTTCGAACGCTTCTTCCGCAACGCGGCGCCGGGACAAGAAGGCACTGGCCTAGGCCTGGCTATCGTCAAGGAAATCGTACTCGCTGCACAAGGCACGGTGACGCTGGGCAGCGGAGAACGACAACGCGGCCTCATCGTGTCGATACGCCTGCCGGCGTGTACTCCGCCACAGATCACATTGAATTTGCCTGAAGCTTGAACAACACTTCTAACTTGCCGCCAGCAAAGAATTTTAATTTGCAGTATATTCTTGCCTAGGCAATGATTATTGAAGTAAGAAAATGAGCAATTCGTCCCCGTTATTTAATCTCGACACCTATCAGATCGAAGAAAGCATAGGCTATTTGCTGGCCCGCTCGCGCGCCATGCTGGTCAAGAGTTCAGACGAATCGCTGGCCAAATTCGGAATAACTCATGCACAAGGCGCTATTATCCTGATGTTATCCACGGGGAAATATTCTACTGCCGCAGACTTGGCACGCGAGACCTACACCGACGCCGCCTCGACCAAGCGCATGATAGACCGCCTGGCAGCACGCAATCTGATACAGCGCGAACCATGCGCACATGACAGGCGCTTAATGAAATTGAAGTTAACGGCAGATGGAGTAGCCCTGTCGACGGAAATACCGAAGGCATTCTGCGGTGTACTGAATAAACATTTTTACGACTTCAGCGCGGAAGAGATTGGTTTCTTGAAATCGATGTTGCGACGCTTGCTCGCAAGCAATTCGACTGAGGAGAAAACACATTGACTATGCAATCTTAATTTGCCGATCTTTGCTTTCAATCAGTAACCGAAATGCCATTGCTTCACAGATTTCACTTGTAAAACACAGCATTCAAATCAAACAAACCCGTCAAATCAACACCGACATGAACTCTCATCCATCCACATTTCCGCGCAACTTGCCAAAACTCAGTGCTCAGCGGCTTGCCATCGGCGCCGCCATATTGCTGTTGTCGGCCTGCGCGAACTTCAGCGGAATACATAGCACTGCCCGTTCCAACAATCCTGACGATTACGCATCGGCATCCTCGCTGCCCGGACAAGGCGGCACCTGGCCGAGCACGTCGTGGGTGAGCGGCATCGGCGGTAGCCAGCTTCAACAACTGGTCGACGAGGCGCTGGCCGGCAACCCTAACCTGCAAGCTGCAGCCGCGCGCATCTCGGCATCACGCGCGATGGTCGAAGCCGCAGGCGCAACCAGCAAGCCGCAAGTCGGAGCCAGCCTGTCGGCCACACGTGAGCGATTTTCCGAGAACAGCATCTACCCGCCACCGTTCGGCGGCATGTACGTGACCGATTATGAAACCGCGCTGAATTTTTCCTACGACCTGGATTTCTGGGGCAAACACAGTGCGCAGTTGCGCTCGGCCATCTCGCAAAGCAAGGCAGCAGAAGCCGAGCATTACGCCGCACGGCTCGCTCTGAGCGCGGGCATCGCGAAAGCTTGGCTGCAACTGGGACGCCAGTATGCCCAACTGGACCTGACCAACCAGCAACTGGTATTGCGCGACAAGCTGGATAAGCTGACGCAGCAACGCTTCGCCGCCGGCCTTGATACCCAAAGTGAGAACCAGCAAAGTCGGCAACAGGTAGCCGGCCTGCGTGCCGAACAGGCGCAATGGCAGGAAGCCATTGCACTGACCCGTAACCAGCTCGCTGCACTGATGGGCCAAGGCCCTGACCGCGGCCTGAAAATCCCGGTGCCGACCTTGCCGGCAGACAGCGCCATTGCGCTGCCTGACCAACTGCCGCTCGGCTTGCTGGGCCGTCGTCCGGACGTGGTTGCCGCACGCTGGCAAGTGGAAGCTGCGCAAAGCGACATCAAGGTTGCCAAGACCGAGTTTTATCCAGACGTCAACCTGTCGGCGATGATCGGCTTTTCCAGTCTCAGCTTTTCACAGTTCCTGAACCACAGCAGCAAAGTGGTTGGCATCGGCCCGGCGATCCACCTGCCTATCTTCGAGGGCGGCGCATTGCGTGCTCAGCTCAAGGGCCGGGTTGCCGCCTACGATGGCGCTGTCGCAACTTACAATCAGGCGCTGAACGACGCTTTCCATGAAGTCGCAGATAGCGTGCAATCGCTGCAATCGGCGGCAACGCAGGGCAAGAATCAGCAGACCGCAGTTGAAGCGGCAGAACGCGGCATGAAACTGGCCGAGCAAAGGCAACAGGTCGGCACCGCAAACATGCTGCAAGTGGTCAGCACCCAGATAGCCTGGCTGGCGCAACGCAAGGCTGAACTGGATGTCCGTGCGCGTCGCGCCGATCTGCGGGTCAACCTGATCAAATCCCTGGGCGGTGGCTTTGATGCGTCGGCCGAGGGCATCAGCCCGGCCGAACCGGCTTCAGCCAACGCCAGTCCGCAAGTCAGCAGCGCCAATTAATTCACCAATAAACCGTTCACTTATTGCGAAACCTGCATCATGACAACACCAAATCAAACATCACAAGACTCTTCGGCCGGCGGCGTCGCCGCTGCCGCACCTGCTCCGGCAGCAGCCAATGGCAACGGCAAACGCCGCGGCCTGCTGATCGGCGTCACCATCGTCCTGATCATCCTGCTGATCGCTTATGGCATCTGGTGGTTCATCTACGCCCGCCACTACGAAAACACCGATGACGCATATGTCGGCGGCAACGTGGTGCAAGTCACGCCGCAAGTCGGCGGCACAGTGTTGGCAATCAATACCGACGATACAGAACTGGTGCAGATCGGCAAGCCGCTGGTTGAATTGGACAAAGCCGACGCCAAGGTAGCACTGGATCAGGCCGAAGCCCAACTGGCGCAAACCGTGCGCCAGGTGCGCACGCTGTTCGTCAACAACAACACCTACGCATCCAACGTCACTGCACGTAACGCCGAGCTGGAACGCGCCCGCTCCGACCTGGCCCGCCGTCAACAGCTGATCAGCACTGGCGCGGTATCCAAGGAAGAACTGGATCACGCCAAAGTAGCGGTTCAAGGTGCAGAGGCAGCATTGCAAGCCGCACGCGAACAATTGGCATCCAACAAGGTATTGACTGACCGCACTTCGGTGGAACAGCACCCGAACGTCCTCAATGCCGCCGCACAAGTGCGCAACGCCTATATCAACCTGGCCCGTACCACATTGCTGGCGCCGACTACCGGCTACGTCGCCAAACGCTCGGTGCAGGTTGGCCAGCGTATCGCCGCCGGCACGCCGCTACTGTCGATCGTGCCGCTCAACGCGTTGTGGGTTGACGCCAACTTCAAGGAAGTGCAAATCAAGAACATGCGTATCGGCCAGCCGGTGACCTTGAAATCGGATCTGTACGGCTCGAAATTCGAATACCACGGAACAGTGGTTGGCCTGGCAGCCGGTACCGGTTCTGCGTTCGCCTTGCTGCCGGCACAGAATGCCAGCGGCAACTGGATCAAGATCGTGCAACGGGTCCCAGTGCGTATTTCGCTCGATCCCAAAGACCTGGAAAGCCATCCGCTGCGCATAGGCGTATCGATGGATGCAACGGTCGACGTCGCGAAAACCGAAGGCACCTCGTTGACAGCAGGCACGGCGCGCACCGCTCCGGCCTATACCACCGACGTCTTCGATAAGAGCGGCCAGGAAGCCGACCAGCGCATCGCCAGCATCATCGCTGCCAATAACAATGCAGCTGCAGCACACTAAGCTTGTGCCGACTGCCCTGCCGGATGCCGTCATGACGGCATCCGCCATGCGAACCCTTACCGGAATGCCTTCATGAGTTCCCCAAAACCGGCAGCGCCCGCACGGCCGCCATCGCAACCACTGCCGCCGCTCACCGGCGGCAATCTCGTCATGGGTACGGTAGCTTTATCGCTGGCCGTGTTCATGAACGTGCTCGATTCGTCGATTGCCAACGTTTCCATTCCCGCCATTTCCGGCGACCTCGGCGTGTCGCCGCAGCAAGGCACCTGGGTCATCACTTCGTTTGCGGTCGCCAATGCCATCTCGGTGCCGCTGACCGGCTGGCTGACTCAGCGCTTTGGCCAGGTTCGCCTGTTTGTCACATCGATCATCCTGTTCGTGCTGTCATCCATCCTGTGCGGCCTGGCTCCCAGCATGGAAGTATTGATCGCGGCACGGGTGCTTCAAGGCGCCGTCGCCGGACCGATGATTCCGTTGTCGCAGTCACTGCTGCTATCCAGCTACACGCCCTCAAAGAGCGGCATGGCCCTGGCCTTCTGGGGAATGACCACCCTGGTGGCGCCAGTCATGGGGCCACTGCTGGGTGGATGGATTTCAGACAATTACACTTGGCCATGGATTTTCTACATCAACATTCCAGTCGGCGTGTTTGCCGCATGGGCCACCTGGTCGATCTACCACAAGCGTGAATCAGTCACCTACAAGCTGCCTATCGATAAAGTCGGGCTGGCGCTACTGGTGATCTGGGTCGGCTCGCTGCAGATCATGCTGGACAAGGGCAAGGAACTCGACTGGTTCAATTCGTCGACCATCGTGATACTGGGCGTCGTTGCGCTGGTTGCCTTCATCTACTTCGTCATCTGGGAACTGGGCGACGACCATCCAGTGGTCGATCTGCGACTGTTCAAAAGCCGCAACTTCAGCGGCGGCGTGATCGCCATTTCGGTTGGTTACGGCTTGATGTTCGGCGGCCTGGTGATCCTGCCCTTGTGGCTGCAGACCACGCTTGGCTATACGGCCACGCTGGCCGGCGAAGTGATGGCGCCGGTGGGTATCTTCGCGATCATCCTGTCGCCCTTCATCGGCAAGCTGCTGCCCAAGATCGATGCGCGCTGGGTTGCCAGCACCGCCTTCTTCATCTTTGCAGTCGTGTTCTACCTGCGCTCCCAGTTCACCGAGAATGTCGACACCTTTACGCTGATGATTCCGACCATCATCCAGGGTGCAGCGATGGCCATGTTCTTCATTCCACTGACTTCGATCATCCTGTCCGGCCAACCGCCTGACAAGATTCCTTCCGCAGCAGGCTTGTCGAATTTCGTGCGTATCATGTTCGGTGGCATGGGCACCTCGATCACCAGTACCTTGTGGGATCGCCGCACATCGCTGCATCACTCGCAATTAACTGAGTTCACCGGACCGCACAATCCGGCATTTACCGATGCGGTACACAACCTCACCGCGCAAGGCATGCCGGAGCCGGCTGCCTGGGCCACTGTCGACCGACTGATTTCAGTGAAAGCTGCGACCCAGGGCGCCACTGATATTTTCTGGATCTCGGCGGTATTGTTCGTGATGCTGATCGCGCTGGTGTGGCTGACCAAACCGCAGCGTTCCAGCGTACCAGTCGACGCCGGCGGCGCCCACTGACGGATGCCGATGGGTACCTGATGCCCGCCTGAAACCAACGAGATCGATGCCGCCGCACAAGCCGCATCGATCTCGTCATTTGTGGGGCCAGAATTATATTGTGCGGCCCCTCCCCATCACCACAGGTAACGCAAGCCGGCGGTAATCCGATTGACCTGGTTGTGCGACTCCGTCTGGAAATCGTAATCGGCAAACAGGTTCAGGCGCGCCGTCGCTGCGTAAGAAAGATTGACACCAACCAGCGCGGCATCACGCCCGAAATCCACGCCTTTTACGGTGAACGGACTACCAGGCGCACCGATCAAGGTGGCCTGATACTGTGCCTGCGCATCCATGAATTCATGCATCCAGCGCAATTGCGCGCCAAAAGTTAGGACCCCGCTAGAAAGCGCCAGATCGCTGCTCAGCCTGACGCCGATGCTGCTGCGCAGGCTGTTGAGCGTATTCGCCTGGCCCGAAATGCCAAGATTGTCGGCATCGGTTTCGGTAAATCCGTCCTGACGCAAACGCGTGTAATGCAAAGCACCGAAAGGCTGCAATACGGTTTGTTGATCCAGCTTGATGCGATAGCCCGACTCGCCGTACAAGCTGGCCTGGCGGCCGTCATAAGAGCCCTGCGCACGCAGGCTGCCGGTTCCGGTCAGTACATCGCGCTGGATCTGGGTATTCTGGATTGCATAGCTGGCGATGGTGTCGACATAAAAAGGCCCCGGGGCATAGCTGGCATACGCGCCGATCTTATAGCTGTCGAGCTTGCCCTTGCCGTTATAGTCATCGAAATCTGCCTGCATATGTGCATAATCGAGACCACCGCCGACGATCCAGTCGGTTCCCACTACACGGTCAGCACCGGCACTGATGCCACCGATTTTATAGCGCGCGCCTGCGGTATCTCCAGTCGCACTCAATTTCCCGAAAGATCCATACGGCCGAACCCACACGCCATTGTCGCTATCCTTTCGCTCGCCTTCTCGCTGGGTATCCAGGCGCATCGACAGCGCCCGGCCGAACAGATCGTTTTCACGCAAGGCAAGTTGCGAGAAAGTCGCGTGTATACCGCCGGTCAGGCTGCCGACAGTAGCCTTCAGATCATCTTTATCCATCAGATTGAGCGCATCCACAGTGGCCGCCAACTCACCGCTGGCGACCGGCACACCACCCGGCGTAACAGGAGCCGGCGTCGGATTTGCCGGTGTGACCTGCGGACGGCTGCTGTCGATGGCTTGACCGATGGCCGAGTCATTCCCGTTTGGTACCACGGTGGTAATCGGAGCTCGCGTAATGACGAGGTAGGCATGACCATTGTCATACTCCAAGGTCGGCGTCAGCAAGGCTGTGGCATTCGCTTGCAGCTGACTGAAATTGCCAGTCACGCCGCCAGCGCCGGTGACAATCGGCAACTTTACCTGATCCGCATAGGCTCCTGGCAACATGGTGGCATTAACGGTGCCACCCAGCAGGCTAGCGCTGCCGCCTACGATCAGCAAGCCGGCGGAAACCGGTGACGCTTCGGTCTGAAATATCGCATTGGCCGCATGCGTGTAGTTGCCAGTCACCGCTAACCCGCCGGTGCCGTCGCCGACGCCGGGATGCAAGGTCCCCTGATTAAGCAGGTTACCCGCCACAGTGCCGCCGCTGCCGGCCAGCGTGGCGCCCGCCGAAATCGTGGTTGCTCCGCCAAGGGTGCCGGTCAGATTGAACATGCCGCTCTGGATTTGCGCCGTAGTGAACGTGCCGTTGCCGCTCCAGGTCCAGTTACTTCCCTGCGCCAGCAAGATTGCGAAATTCGTGAAAGTATTCGATGCCGTGCCGGATCCTTGTAACACCAGACTGGTACCGGCATTTCCGCCACCATCGGCTGTACCATTGATCACCGAACCAGTTTGCAATACCAGCGTATTGCTGCCACGCCCCATCGAGATCGCAGTACCAACACCGCTCTGCACAAGACCCGCATTGATGACAGTAGTGGCGCCATTCAAGGTTCGAATGCCGATGCCTTGCTGGCTGATGATCTGGCCTCCGGCCTGATTCTCGATACTGGCGTTAAAACCGGAGCTGACCGTGTTCGAGAACACCGCTTCGGAACCGTTGCCTGAAGCATTGATGCTGCCGCTGTTGACCAGCTTGTCGTTGTTGCCCTGCATATACACCGTGGTGCTGCTGGCGCCGCTGGTCGATAAATTGCCGCTATTGGTGACGGTGCCGTTACCGCCGAGGATCGAGATGGCGCGCGCATTACTGCCCGAAGTCGTGACCATCCCCGAATTATTGACGTTGTTGTTCGATTGCCCGACATTGGTCTGCCCCCAGGCTGCCGATATGCCATAGGCATTTGGGCCAGACGTCGAAATGGAGCCTTGATTGATCAGCATATTACCGCTGCCGTTAGCGGCCATGCCATCGTTAAAAGCGCCTGTTGTAGTAATGCTGCCTTGGGTCGTATTGGTCAACTGGTTGTTGTTATTCACACCCAGCAATACCGCACCACGATTGCCGCCAGTGCCCCCCCGCCAGTCAGCGTCACGCTGCCATTGTTGACGATGGTGCTAGAAGTGTCGACGCTAAAAGCGATGGGGCTGGTGCTGCGCGCGATGTTGGCAACGACAGTCGAATCCAGGGTGACGGCGACGCTACTGCTGCCAGTCTGCGCAAGAACCGGCGTAGTAACGTTACCAGAGCAGTTTACCGAGACGCCGCTGGCGGGCACATTGTTGCTGCATGCGGCATGCGATGGGGCAGCCACCGCCCCTCCGGTAAATACGATGATTACACTGGCGATTTCTTTCTTGCGTAGAAACAACATGGTGAAGTCCTCCGTCAATACACAACATTTGCGCCTTGGTTGTTAATTCCCAGTTAGTTGCCATAAAACAATGGCCATATAGAAATAATCGCACGTTTTACCCGGGACTGCGAGAAAAATGGGGAGGTGACCATCAAACCTTTTCAGAACGAAAGGCAAAAAAAAGCGGCGCATCATTAACGATGCGCCGCCTTTTGCCATCCAGTCGATCAGTTGTTACAAAATATGCTTGCCGATCCACCAGGCAATTGCAGCCATGAAGGCGGACGCCGGAATCGTCAGCACCCAGGCCCAGACGATATTTCCAGCGACACCCCAGCGCACCGCCGAAACACGCTTCGCTGCGCCAACACCGACGATGGCGCCGGTAATGGTGTGGGTGGTCGACACCGGCACGCCCAGCATGGTTGCCAGGAACAGCGTGATCGCACCGCCGGTTTCTGCGCAAAAGCCGCCTACTGGCTTCAGTTTGGTGATTTTTTGCCCCATCGTCTTGACAATGCGCCAACCGCCAAACAATGTCCCCAAGCTGATCGCGCTATAGCAAGAAATGATCACCCACCATGGCGGCAAGCTGTCGGTGGCTTGCGAAAATCCGGTCGCTATCAACAACATCCAGATGATGCCGATGGTTTTTTGCGCATCGTTGCCGCCGTGTCCCAAGCTGTACATGGAAGCAGATACCAGTTGCAGGCGACGGAACCATTTGTCGACCTTGCGCGGGGTCGAACGCACGAAAATCCACGAGACCAGCACCATCATGATGGAGCCGAACACAAAGCCCAGCAGCGGCGACAATACGATGAAAGCAATGGTCTTGATCAGGCCGGCCGAGATCAGCGAGCCGGTACCGGCTTTCGCCACTGCCGCGCCAACCAAACCGCCAATCAATGCATGCGAAGAAGATGAGGGGATGCCGTAGTACCAGGTCAGAATATTCCAGCAGATGGCGCCAACCAGAGCGCCGAACACCACATAGTGATCGACCACGTTTGGATCGATGGTGCCCTTGCCGACAGTTGCGGCAACGTGCAGCTGGAATACCGCAATGGCGATAAAGTTGAACAGGGCTGCCATGGCAACCGCCTGTTGTGGTTTCAGGACGCCGGTCGAAACCACCGTAGCGATGGCATTCGCCGCATCATGAAAACCGTTCATGAAGTCGAATACCAGCGCCAGTGCAATGAGGAAGACGAGAACGTAAATACTGATTTGAAGGGTGTGCATGAATAGGTCGTGTCGTCGTTTTTTGAGATTACGTCAATTCGGCAGGCGCTTGTGGCCCCCGCCAGATCGGGCAACGTGCTCGGCGCCCGGTAATCGTTTTAAGTCGAATTGGAAGAACAACGCGGTATCGGCCCAGGCCGCTACCGCCCTACTCTGCATCAGGCATTTTCTACGATGATGCCTTCAATGATATTGGCGACATCCTCGCAGCGGTCGGTGACCGTTTCCAGGATTTCGTAGATCGCCTTGAGCTTGATCAGGGTACGTACATCAGGTTCGTCGCGGAACAGCTTAGACATGGCCGCGCGCATCACGTGATCGGCATCCGACTCCAGGCGATCGATTTCGACGCAAATTGCCAGGATTTCGCGCGAATTGTCCATATTGTGCAGCAGGCCGACAGCCGACTTGACCTTCTCCGCGCAGCCCAGGCACAGTTCAGCGAGACGCTTGGCTTCCGGCGTAATGGCCTTGATGTCATACAGAGAGATGGTCTGTGCCGCATCCTCGAGTAAATCGAGAATGTCGTCCATACGGGTGATCAACTGATGGATATCGTCGCGATCGATCGGCGTGATGAACGTCTTGTGCAACATGTCGATGGCATTGTGCGTGACCTGGTCGGCCTGCTTTTCAATGCCTTCGATTGCATGCACACGAATCTCCAGGTCGTCGAAATTCGTCATTAACGCCACCATTTCCTTGGCACCCTTGACGCATAACTCCGCATGCTGATTAAAGAGCTCAAAGAATTTGCCCTCGGTGGGCATCAATCGTCCAAACATGTTTTTCTCTCTTCTGAGGTTAAGCTGAATCTACAAACTACTAACTACCAACTAAATAACTTGATTTAAAGCAAAGAAATGTCACGAAACTGAAATATATCAGGCTCGCTCATTTGTTGCTAAACAGGTTTTAAGGATTTCTGTGCTGCCAGCGTTGACAAAAAACAACGAAAATCAATCTCCGCCGTACGGTGCATCCAAATTACCGACGTAATTGTCGAATTTTGTATACTGGCCGAGGAAACTCAGCCGCACGCTGCCGATAGGCCCGTTACGCTGCTTGCCGATGATGATTTCGGCAGTACCTTTTTCCTGCGAATCGGGGTTATACACTTCGTCGCGATAGATGAACAGGATAACGTCGGCATCCTGTTCGATAGCGCCGGATTCACGCAAGTCGGACATGACCGGACGTTTGTTAGGACGTTGCTCAAGTGAGCGATTAAGCTGCGACAAGGCAATCACCGGACATTGCAACTCCTTCGCCAACCCCTTCAAATTCCGCGAAATTTCAGAAATTTCAGTTGCGCGATTTTCACCGGCATTATTCGCCGACATCAGCTGCAAGTAATCGATAATGATCAAGCCCAGCGTGCCGCACTGGCGCGACAGGCGCCGCGCCCGCGCACGCAATTCAATAGAGCTCAACGCTGGCGTTTCATCGATGAACAACTGTGCATCGTTCATCTTCTGGATCGCATGGGTCAGGCGCGGCCAGTCTTCATCATTCAGGCGACCAGTGCGCAGGCGATGCTGGTCGAGCTTGCCGACTGAACCCAGCATACGCATGGCGAGCTGCGCGCCGCCCATTTCCATCGAAAAGATCGCCACCGGCAAGCCGCTGTCGAGCGCGACGTTTTCACCGATATTCACCGAGAATGCTGTCTTACCCATCGACGGCCGTCCCGCCACAATCACCAGGTCGCCCTTTTGCAGGCCGGAGGTCATCTTGTCGAGATCGATGAAGCCGGTCGATACGCCGGTGATGTCGCTCTGGTTATCGCGGTTGTAGAGTTCATCGATACGCTCCACCACCTGCGTCAGCAGAGGCTGGATTTCCTGGAAACCCTGGGCGCCACGCGCGCCTTCTTCAGCAATCGCAAAAATCTTGGATTCCGCCTCGTCCAGCATCTGCTTGACTTCCTTGCCCTGTGGGCTGAATGCCTGACCGGAAATTTCATCGGCCACGGTAATCAGTTTTCGCAGCACGCCACGGTCGCGCACGATTTCGGCGTAACGACGGATATTGGCCGCGGATGGGGTGTTTTGGGCAAGTGCGTTGAGATAAGTCAGCCCACCAACTTCCTCAGCCTTGCCGGTTCCGCTCAACGATTCGAAAACGGTGATGACGTCGGCTGGCTTGGTGCTGTTGATCAGCTTGACCATGTGCTGGAAAATAATCCGATGGTCGTAGCGATAGAAATCGTCGGCGTTCACAAAGTCGGCGATCTTGTCCCAGGCCGCATTATCCAGCAGCAGTCCTCCTAAAACGGACTGCTCAGCTTCGATTGAATGGGGTGGTACGCGGAGGGAGTCAAGCTGTGGATCTGATGGTGCTTTAGAAGGTGCTTTCATGGCGCGAATTATACCTGTTTCGCCCACTGCGCCCAAAATAAAGGACATAAAAAAAGCCGGGAAAACCCGGCTTTTTTATTCCTGCAATATTTTTTTGCCAACAGCTTATTAAACGTGCTCGCCAATGACTGCAACAACGATGTCGACGACAACGTCAGTGTGCAATGCAACTGCAACAGCGTGTTCGCCAGTGATCTTCAGCGGGCCGTTCGGCAGGCGAACTTGCGCTTTTTCAACAGCAAAACCTTGCTTCGTCAACGCTTCAGCGATATCGAAGTTGGTGACGGAACCGAACAAACGGCCATCAACACCCGATTTTTGCGAAATCTGCACGGTCAGGCCGTTCAGTTTCTCGCCTTGAGCTTGGGAAGCAGCCAGCTTTTCAGCTGCCGCTTTTTCCAGATCAGCGCGCTTCGCTTCGAATTCAGCGATAGCAGTAGTAGTAGCACGACGTGCCATACGTTGTGGAATCAGGAAGTTACGTGCGTAACCGTCCTTGACGCGAACAACTTCACCCAGATTGCCGAGATTAACGACTTTTTCCAACAGAATGACTTGCATGTTTTTCTCCTATTTCAAGTCGTCAATTAAGCGTTGTGCAGATCGGTGTATGGCAGCAGCGCCAGGAAACGCGCGCGCTTGATCGCAGTGTCCACTTGACGTTGATAGATTGCCTTGGTGCCGGTCAGACGTGCTGGCATGATCTTGCCATTTTCCTGAACAAAATCCTTGAGCGTGTCGATATCTTTGTAATCAACGCTAGCAACGTGTGCAGCGGTGAAACGGCAGAATTTCTTGCGCTTGAACAGCGGGTTTTGTTGTTGACGCTTGTTTTTCAGTTTGCTTTTATCGAACTTTTTACCGAATGCCATTTTTGGCTCCTGTATCTAAATAATTAATCTGCAATTCCAGCGGTGCTTCCTAAAGAATCATCGGCTTCGACTGCAGCGAAATCAGTGATGTGAAATACCAGGCTTCTACCGTTGCGGCTCTTGCGCGCCATGAATCCCGTAAACCAGAATGTACCTCCCAATGCCGCCGCGCTGAATCTTCCTGAAATCTCGCCGACGGCTAGCGCGGCAAGTTCAAATTCAATCAGACGCTTGATGCCTGCTTCAATCGGTTCCGAACGGTGCTGCAAAATCGCAGATACGATCGGGATGCCTGCCGGCGTATAACGTATGACTTCACGCTCGGCGATTGTGGCTACCAGTTGAAACACGTTGTTGGGTTGACTCACTCCTGATGGACTCGATGGATAGGCAATGAATGCGGGTAGGCGGCCAAGCAAATATTAGGCTGCTGGCGCTTCTGTACGATGGCTCTTGGCTGCATCTTCCTTCTGCACGGCCTTCATCATTGGCGAAGGACCGGTTTCGGCCTTCTTCAACTTGACGGTCAGATGACGCAATACTGCATCATTGAACTTGAAGCCGGTTTCGATTTCAGCCAGAGTTTCGCTGTCGCACTCGATGTTCAAGCAGACATAATGTGCTTTTGCCAGTTTCTGGATCAGGTATGCCAGTTGGCGGCGCCCCCAGTCTTCCACGCGGTGCACGGTACCGCCACGGGTTGTGACGATGCCTTTGTAGCGCTCGATCATTGCAGGCACTTGCTCGCTTTGATCTGGATGGACGATAAATACGATTTCATAATGACGCATGTAAGCTCCTTTTGGACGGATTGAAAAATCGCCCACCTCGGCGTCAAGACGAGTGTGGGAAGAGGAAAACCAGCAATAATACTAGCAATTGCAACAAAACTCAACGCTTTCAAGCCCTTACGCAAAATTCCCGCGCTACGCTATGGCTTATATGCATCAAATTGTCTTGCATTCGCACAAATACTGTACAAAAATACAGACTGTTGTTATGCACAGCACTGAACGAGTCGGGCTTTGCGCCTTTTCTGGGCCTTCCGCACAGAGAATACGCAAAGCAATTCGCCATGCTGCAATGGGCGCCTACATGGCACCCCTACATTTCGCACCGCAAATATATGATCAAACTGACCGCACGACAGCAACAAATCCTTGACCTGATCAAGAGCGCCATCGAAAACACAGGCTTCCCGCCGACACGCGCCGAAATTGCCAGTGAGCTTGGCTTTCGCTCGGCCAACGCGGCGGAGGAGCATCTGCAAGCACTGGCGCGCAAGGGCGCCATCGAGATCTCGCCCGGCACTTCACGCGGCATCCGCCTGACGGAATCACACCAGTCCGGCGGCCGCAACCATGGCATGCAGCTGGCGCTACCGCATCCAGCCCTGATGCAACTGAGCCTGCCACTAGTTGGCCGGGTCGCCGCCGGCTCCCCGATACTGGCGCAGGAACATATCCAGGCCAGCTATAACGTCGACCCAGCCCTGTTCAGCGCCAAACCCGACTATCTGCTCAAAGTGCGAGGCATGTCGATGCGTGACGCCGGCATACTGGATGGGGATCTGCTGGCAGTGAAAAAAGCCGACAGCGCGCGCAATGGCCAGATCGTTGTTGCCCGCCTGGGCGACGATGTCACCGTCAAGCGCTATCAAAAGAACGGCTCGGTAATTCAATTATTGCCGGAAAATCCCGATTTCGAACCTATCATCGTGACGTCAAAGCAAGAGGACTTTGCGCTGGAAGGCTTGGCAGTCGGTTTATTGCGCAGCTGGGCCTGACAGCACGGACAATGATGAGGCGCGCCGACAACGGTCGGCGCGCAACACCCCACCGCAGCCGCCGCAGTATCGACAATACCACTCCACTACACTCAAAACTAAGCTGGCGAGCCGATTATTCGACGAATCAGTCAGGACCTGTCCAGACGCCGTCGCTTGGTTAAAATCTGGCTGGCAATGCCGCGCAGAATATTGACCTCTTCGGTTTCCAGGTGCGCACGCGAGAACAGGCGCTTGAGACGCGGCATGAGCTTCTTCGGACTGGCGGGGTCGAGGAATTCGATTTCGATCAGGGCCTTTTCGAGGTGCGCAAACATGCCGTCAATATCGGACAAGCTGGCAGAGTTGCCTTGAAAACCGACTTCATTACTCAAAGGCAACGGCGCATCCTCCATGACTGCAACCCGGCACTCATAGGCCAGCACCTGCACTGCCTGCGCCAGATTCAGTGACGAATAATCGGGATTTGCCGGGATATTCAGCAGCACATTGCATTTTTCGACAACTTCGTTCGGCAAGCCATAGCGCTCGCTGCCGAACAGCACTGCCGCGTTCAAGCTGGCATCCGCTGCTAGCTGTGCAGCCAAAGCGCGCGGCGCAGCAAGGGGTGGTGAGAATTCACGCAGGCGGGCACTGAGCGCCGCCGCAAAGTTGCAGCCATCCAACGCTTGCTCGACACTATCGACGATCTTGGCCGAAGCCAGGATATCTTGTGCGCCACTGGCGAAGGCAATTGCCTCCTCGCGCTGCAATACATCGGGAAAACGTGGATTCACCAGGATCAACTCGGAAAAACCCATGGTTTTGATAGCGCGCGCGGCGGCGCCTACATTGCCCGGACTGCTGGTTTCGACCAGCACGAAGCGCAGCCGTTTGAAAAGAGACGTATTGGTTTTTGCCAGGTTCATTTAAAATAGCGCCATTGCGCGGATTTCAGAGACTAAAAGCTGCCTAACTGGCCGCTTGGTTACTGAGATGTCCATCAAGGACGTCCGCATCGTTCATTATTATTCATCATATAGGTGGTTCTGTTCCCGGTAGGCTACAGTGCCGCCATTTTAACGGAACCAAATCCCGATCATGCATCCTATGCTCAATACGGCCATTAAGGCCGCCCGCCGCGGTGCCGCAGTTATTTCGCGCGCCTCTTTCGATGTCGACCTGCTGAAAGTAACAAAAAAACAGCATAACGATTTTGTCACCGAAGTCGACCAGGCTGCCGAAGCGGCAATCATCGACGTATTGAAGAATGCCTACCCGGATCACGCCATCCTGGCCGAGGAATCGGGCGCTTCCGCCAATCTGCACGACGACAACGAAAACGTCTGGATCATCGATCCGCTCGACGGCACCACCAATTTCATTCACGGTTTCCCGCAATACTGCGTATCCATCGCTTTGCAGCATCGCGGCCAGATCACCCAGGCCGTGGTCTACGATCCGACCCGCAATGATTTGTTCACAGCGACAAAAGGTTCCGGCGCCTATCTGAACGAAAAACGGATCCGCGTCGGCAAACGCGACAAGATTGCTGATGCCTTGATCGGTACTGGCTTCCCATTCCGCGAAACTGAAGGCCCGGCGATGGACGAGTACATGAAAATGTTCCGCATCATGACACAAAGCTGTGCCGGCTTGCGCCGTCCAGGCGCTGCGGCGCTGGACTTGGCGTATGTGGCAGCCGGACGTCTGGACGGCTTCTTTGAAAAAGGCCTGAAGCCTTGGGATATCGCAGCCGGTGCCCTGCTGATTGCCGAATCCGGCGGAATTATTGGCGACTTCTCCGGTGACTCGGACTACCTGTACAAGGGCGACGTGTTGGCTGGCAGCCCGAAGGTATTCGCGCAAATGGTTGGCCTGCTTTCACCATTCGCCAAGAAATAAAATAGTTGCCTCACCAGGCCAAGGAGCGGAACGGCCCCTTGGCCTGGCAAACAGACAAAACGCTGCAAACGCTGTTTTTGTCATTTCAACTGCGCGGTCGGGCGACTACAATGCATGCGCAGTAGCGCCTATTGAACGATCATCCCTCAACCCGCAGGAGAACAATATGGCAGTCAAACCAATTCCCGACGGCTACTCTTCCGTCACTCCCTACCTTGCCGTCGACGGCGCCGCCAACGCTATCGCGTTCTATCAAAAAGCTTTTAATGCCGTGGAGCTATTCCGCATGGAGGGCCCGGATCAAAAGATCGGTCACGCAGAAATCAAAATCGGCAACTCGCATGTCATGCTGGCGGACGAATGTCCTGGCATGGAAATCCGCAGCCCTACAACGCTAGGCGGAGCCGGTATCAGCATCATGATCTATGTCGACAATGTAGATGTCATCTACCCGCAAGCGATTGCTGCCGGCGGAGTCGAACTGAGACCGCTTCGAGACCAGTTCTACGGAGACCGCTCGGGCACACTGAAAGACCCATTCGGCCATGTCTGGACGGTCAGCACGCACATAGCGGACTACTCGCCGGAAGAACTGAGCGAACGCGCCGCAGCGGCAATGAAAAGCGCGTCCTAAGCACAAGGCATTGCCAAAGCGCATGCCACTGTGATCCGCTAGCGGTTGGCGGGTCACAGCTGCCTTTTCAAGACTCCCGCCTCCCAATCCATCGGAATTGCTTGCCTGTAGAGCGTCGTTGTTATACTCTGCGGCGACACAGCACATTCTCCAGTCAAATACTGCTGTCAAGGAAGTTACCGAGCTTGGGATACTGAGCCCGGCAGCCTCCTCGGAGCCAAGATGCTCCATCTCCTCTAATCCGTTTGCCTGCGACTGGCGCCTTATAAAAGGCGACAGGCCGATATTATTCTATTGAGTTGTCATGTCTTTTTTTGAACTCGGCTTGTCCGAAGCCATCGTTCGTGCCGTAACCGAACACGGCTATACCACCCCTACCCCAATCCAGACCCAGGCTATTCCAGCCGTGCTGGCAGGCGGCGATTTGCTTGCCGGCGCACAAACCGGCACGGGTAAAACTGCCGGCTTCACCTTGCCGGTATTGCATCGCCTGTCGACTTCGGCCACTAACCCGGTCGGTAGCCAGCGTCCGATCCGCGCACTGGTATTGACGCCAACGCGCGAACTGGCAGCTCAGGTGGAAGAAAGCGTTCGCCTGTACGGCAAATACCTGAAACTGACTTCCGCCGTGATTTTCGGCGGCGTCGGCATCAACCCGCAAATCAAATTGCTCAAGCATGGCGTCGACATCCTGGTGTGCACTCCAGGCCGCCTGCTGGACCACATGCAGCAAGGCACGGTCAATCTGAATCACGTTGAGATCCTGATTCTGGACGAAGCCGACCGCATGCTCGACATGGGCTTCATCCGCGACATCAAGAAAATCCTCGCGGTACTACCGAAGAAACGCCAGAACCTGCTGTTCTCGGCAACCTTCTCGGACGAAATCAAACTGCTCGCAGACAATCTGCTGAACTCGCCGGCCATGATCGAAGTGGCACGCCGCAATTCGACCGTGGAAGTGATTCAGCAAAAGATCCACCCGGTTGATCGTGATCGCAAGCATCCACTGCTGGCCCACTTGATCAAGACACATCAATGGTCACAAGTGCTGGTGTTTACGCGCACCAAGCATGGTGCAAACAAGTTGGTCGAACAACTGGAAAAAGACGGTATCAGCGGCATGGCGATCCACGGCAACAAGAGCCAGTCGGCGCGTACTCGCGCACTGTCCGAATTCAAGGACGGCAGCCTGCAAGTCCTGGTAGCGACTGACATCGCAGCACGCGGCATTGACATCGATCAATTACCGCACGTGGTCAACTACGATCTGCCGAACGTACCGGAAGACTACGTTCATCGCATTGGCCGCACTGGCCGCGCCGGCGCTACCGGCGAAGCAGTTTCCCTGGTTTGCGTCGATGAACACCAGATGCTGAAAGATATCGAGAAGCTGATCAAACGCGAACTGCCGAAGGAAGTTATCGCCGGCTTTGAACCTGATCCTAATGCACGCGCTCAACCTATTCAGTTGCGCAGTGGCGGCGGCGGAAATCGCAGCGGTGGCGGTGGACGTGGTCGCCCCCAAGGTGGCGGAGCATCCACACCAGGCGGCGCGAAACCTAACCAGGGCCCGTCACGCGGCCATGGTGGCGGCAATGGCTCACAAGCGCGCCCCGCAGCTCCACGACGCTCCGGTGGACGCGGCCGTTAACACCGACGACGCCTCAATCAAGGATGAATGCAGCGGCGCTCGCTAAACGGGCGCCGCCAAAACATCCTGCAGCGAATATCTCTCATGCTGATTTGGAGGGACGACTAAGTCGGCAACTCCCTTCAGCACCTGGGCCAGTTTTTTCATTGCTCCACACTACAAAATCGCGTCACCGACCATTGACTCGATTCGTACCGGGTTCAGCGCCACTATGCGCCTTCTGCCACAAAATCAGTGCAGGCAATCCGTCAGGCCCTGATATATGGTTGTAGAGGTCCCAGGCAATTGCGCATCGATCGGATTATTCCCCGACAGCGCGCTATAAAACGATGCCAGCGGCGTATTTGGCGCCAGCGGAGTGCGACATGCCCAGGTACGCGCATCGACCACGACCTTGCCGGTCGCCTCATTGATTTCGGCATTTCCTCCTGCAAATATCCAAACACACTGCCCCATCATGCTATCGGCCTGCCGCACCGAGCAGCGATAGCGCAACGCCTGCAGGTTGCTGTACTCTCCCTCGCAGAAAGTATCGCCGCAGACATCATTGAAATCCCCCGCCAATCGCGCCTCCAGGTCGAAGAAGACATCCCATCCCTGCTCATTGGATGGGTAATGAATAGCATCAACATAGTCGGCAGCAACAGCCGGCGATGCAGCTGTTGCAAGCGCCAGTGTCAAGGCAAGAACAGTCCTAGAGAACACTCGGCTGATAACGGTATAAAACAAGGCGTTGCCGCGTATAAAAGACGTCGGAAACGCAGGTCGGCGGGTCAAAATATGCATGCAGTTCTCCTCTGATTCAAGTGAACAAGAAATGCACCCAGTGGAGACATTCCCCTGGATGCAAGGCACAAAACCAATGCCTGCTTGCATCTTGCAATTGAATAAAGAAGCGGCGCAATCAGCTCGCTCTTAACTTGACGGGAGGCTTATCCGAATCATGTTTTGCTATGAGACAAGCCGCGCGTGGAGAATACGCAGATCCATTCGTTGCCATCTCAGAAATATTTCCGAAAATGGCAATCTTTACGGACGAATACATACCACAACGCACGCAGAACATTGCGAGTCGGAAATTTGATTACGGGAGTGTCGAGGCAAAAATACAGGCGGGTGAACGCAGGTAGTGGCTGCAGGCAGAAAACTGGTCCGGCCGGAGGGAATCGAACCCCCAACATTTCGGGTAGAAGCCGAATGCTCTATCCAGTTGAGCTACGGCCGGATTGATCCGCCATTTGCTGCACTGATTCCGATCATGAGATATCTTGCGGAAATACCTCTGTATGATCTCTTTGTGCCTGATGCTACTTGCTGCTGATTGACGCTGATTTTTTATCAGCTACAAATGAAAAACGGGCTGTCCGAAGACAGCCCGTTTTTTTAATGTGGTCGGAGTACAAGGATTCGAACCTTGGACCCCCTGGTCCCAAACCAGGTGCGCTACCGGGCTGCGCTACACTCCGAGAAGCAAGATAATAAACAGTATTTCGTTTTTTGTCAAATTTTTATACAGGAAAATTTTCTAAATTTTGCTGCTAAAACCAACTCAATCACGGTACCGCTAAAAGCTTATCTGCTGAAAAACTTGAGAGACGGATTAGACCAGAATTTCGAAAAATATGCGAGGAAAAATCGCATATTTTTATAAAAATTTGCATCTTCTTTTCTTTCTGCCTAAAACATCAGCAAATCATCCACCCGAAATTATTTATAGACTTAATTAATCCTGCCGCAACGCCAATTGTGCGCGTTGGAAAATCATTTTAAAACAACTGCCCTTCGCATACTCCGAGGTAATTTGAAGACGACCGCGATGGCGCAATAGCACATGCTTCACAATCGCTAAACCGAGCCCGGTTCCTTGCGTTGAACGCGAACGCGTTTTATCGACCCGATAAAAACGTTCAGTCAAACGATCCAGGTGCTCTGCCGCGATACCGATGCCGTCGTCGATAACGCTCAATGTCGCGCAATCATTTTCCATCGCCCAGCTAACCGCGATGTGACCACCGTCAGGCGTGTAGCGTACGGCGTTCGACAGGAGGTTTGCAAACGCGCTTTCGAGTTCATCGTGATTTCCCTTGAGATCGATTTCCTGGGCCTGCAAGCTGATGCTGTGCTTGCCGGCAGATAAGGCCCTCGCTTCTTCAACCAATCGATTCAGCAGCGGCTTGATGCGCACCGTATCGCTCGATGGCGGCTGAACCAGCGACTCCAATCTGGTCAGAGTCAGCATATCGGCCACAAGCCGCTGCATACGCTGCCCCTGCTCGGCCATCAGCTTGAGCTGACGCTGCCGGGTTTCCTCTCCCATTTCGCTATTGAGCGCATGCTCAAGAAAACCGTTGATGACCGTCAGCGGCGTACGCAACTCATGCGAAGCATTTGCGATGAAGTCGCGTCGCATGGTGTCCGTTTTTTCGCTTTGCGTAACATCATGGGTGACCAGTATCTGTCGGCGACTTTCAAAGGAAATCAGTTGCACCAGGATTTTCCGGTCGTGATGCATGAATGGCAAAGGCTGGTCGAAGCGGCCCGACAGCATGTAGTCGACGAAATCTGGGGAGCGAATCAAATTGGTCAGCAAACGTCCCTCATCACGCGCCAGATCGAGGCCCAGATGTTTCTGGGCTGCCGGATTACACCACTCAAGATGCATGACGCCATCGATGATCACAACACCATCCGGCAGCACGCTCATGGTCTGCCGAAAGCGCGCCAGCCATTCAGCCATTTCGGCGCGCGAGCGCTCATCCTCCAGCCGAATATCCTCCAGCCGATCGAAAGCGTGCCGCCACAATCCCCAGGTACGCGGACGCGGGCCGCCGACAGGCCGGTCCATCCATTGCTCGATCTGGTACAGCGACCACATCTGCAGGAACAAGAGGATACTCAATGAGATGCTAAAGAAAACCAGGCCGCCCCTGGCGCCGTAGATGGCCCCAATTGCAACGGCAACCAGCAACAGCAATCCGAACCACAACAGCACAGGCACCCAGAATTTACGTGCCGTACGGGTGCTGACGATCACGCCGCAGGTTCGGCGTTGAGCTTGTAGCCTACGCCTCGAACGGTTTTTACATAGTCGGCGGCAAGCCCGAGCGACTTGCGCAAGCGCATGATGTGGACATCAACGGTGCGCTCTTCGATGAACGTGTGGTCACCCCAAACTTTATCGAGCAACTGCGCGCGCGAAAAAATGCGGTCTGGATGAGCAATCAGGAAACGCAGCAATTTGAATTCGGCCTGATCCAACTCCACTTCTCTGTTGTCGACAGTAACCTGATAGCGATCGGTATCGATCCGGATCAGGCCGAGGCTCAGCATGCTTTGTCCGAGTTCAGGCACTTTGCGCCGCAACAACGCCTGGATCCGGGCAATCAGCTCCTTTGGCGAAAATGGCTTGGTGACATAATCATCTGCACCCGCATTGAGCCCCCTGACCTTATCCTCGTCCATCCCCTTGGCGGTCAACATGATGACCGGCAAAGTGGCGCTACGAGGCTGTCCACGCCATTCCTGCAGTAGCGCCAGGCCGGAAGTATCCGGTAGCATCCAGTCCAGCAATACGGCTTGCGGCAACACGCCGATGATGGCCTGGCGCGCCTCGTTTGCGCTATAGGCGATTTCGCAGGAAAAACCGGCGTCGTCCAACGTAAATCGCAACAGCTCGGCAATGCCCGGCTCGTCTTCGACAATCAGAATGTGAGTTTGATATTTCATTAATTTTACAGAGGGGCCCGCCCCCACAGCAGTTTTGCTGCGGCGACTTTTCCTGTTTTTAACTGATTAAGCAAAAAGTTCAGGACAGCGTAATGGCAGCAAAGGAACGGCGCAAGTCCCTTCCCGCTGCAATATTCAACTGAACAGTCAAACCTTTACCTTATCGGCAATACGACGCGCCGTGGCCTGCGCCTGATCGGCATCCTTGGCCTCGACCATCACCCGAATCAGGGGCTCAGTACCGGAGGCGCGGATCAGCACGCGTCCATTCTCGCCAAGTTCTCGTTCAACCGCTTCCTTTTCGGCGACCATCGCCGGATTTTTCTTCCAATCGAAACCCGCACTGACCTTCACGTTAATCAAAGTTTGCGGATACAACGCGATATCAGCGGTCAGCTCTGCCAGTGTTTGGCCGTGGCGCTTCAATGCGGACAGCACTTGCAGTGCAGAGACGATGCCATCGCCGGTTGTGTGCTTGTCAAGGCAAAGCAGATGGCCCGATCCTTCGCCGCCGAGGTTCCAGCCACGCTCTTTCATCATTTCCAGCACATAGCGGTCGCCGACCTTGGCGCGTGCGAACTCGACACCCATTTTACGGAATGCCACTTCCAACGCCATATTGGTCATCAGGGTACCAACCGCACCTTTGACCGGTCCAGTCTTCATCCGATCTTTGACCATCACGTACAACAGCTCATCGCCGTTATAAATGCGACCGCTTGCATCGACCATCAGCAGGCGATCCGCATCGCCATCCAGTGCGATTCCGATATCGGCGCGGTTGGAACGCACCGCGAGCGCAAGCGCATCCGGCGCAGTGGCGCCAAAACCGGCATTGATATTGAATCCGTTAGGTTGGTTACCGATGGAAATGACCTCGGCGCCCAGCTCATGAAAGACGAATGGCGCAATGTGATATGCGGCGCCGTGTGCGCTATCGACCACGATTGTCAGACCACGCAGATCGAGCTCATTCGGGAACGTGCTCTTGCAGAACTCAATATAGCGCCCTGCCGCGTCATCCAGACGTTTTGCCTTGCCCAATTTATCAGACGTTACACAATCCATCGGCAAATCCAGGGCTGCTTCAATCGCCGTTTCAACCGCATCCGGCAATTTGTTACCCTGCGCCGAAAAGAATTTGATTCCGTTGTCTTCGTACGGATTATGCGAAGCGGAAATCACGACCCCAGCCGACAGACGCAAAGCCCGTGTCAAATAAGCAATCGCCGGCGTTGGCATCGGCCCTGCAAGCATCACGTCAACTCCGGCCGCGGCAAAGCCAGCTTCCAATGCGGCCTCCAGCATGTAGCCGGAAACGCGCGTGTCCTTGCCGATCAATACAGTCGGCTTGGCCGCCGCGGACTCGGCTTGCGCCAACACCTTGCCGGCAGCGTAGCCCAGTCTCATCACAAAATCAGGGGTTATCGGCGCAACGCCGACACGACCGCGTACACCATCGGTACCAAAATATTTTCTTGTCATCTCAATTTTCACTCACTGATTCTTTTTTACAGCTTGCGCCTGCATCGCACTGACCGGAAGCCCGTCAGATTGCGCAAAGCACTCATTTACCGGCGCGCCGCCTGCCATACCTTGAGCGCATCGACCGTCTCAGCGACATCGTGTACCCGGACGATCTTGGCGCCTTGGGCAACGGCGGCCAAAGCAGCCGCCAAGCTGCCTGCCAGCCGCCTCTCGACTGGCTTGCCGGTTAATTCACCTAACATGCTCTTGCGCGACATGCCGGCCAGCAAAGGCAAATCCAGCGTATCCTGAATTGCACCAATGCTTTGCAACAATGCAACATTATGCGCCAATGTCTTGCCAAAACCAAAGCCTGGATCGATGCTGATGCGATTTCGCGCAACACCGCCCTGCTCCAGTGTTGCAACGCGCTCCTTCAGGAACCCGATAACTTGCATCACTACATCCTGGTATTCGGGATTGATCTGCATGGTTTGCGGATCTGCCTGCATGTGCATGACGCACAGGCCGCAATCACTCTCGGCAACAGCTTCCAACGCGCCCGGTGCGCGAAAGCCGTTGATATCGTTGATCAGATCGGCGCCGGCGGCAATTGCTTCACGCATCACAGCTGGCTTGTAAGTATCGATAGACAGCGGCTTGCCGCAGTCGCGCAAGGCGTAGATTGCCGGCATGACCCGATCCAGTTCGTCTTCCAGCGACAGTGCAGGACTGCCAGGACGACTCGACTCTCCGCCGATATCGATGATATCGACGCCATCTGCGATCATCTGCTCGGCATGCGATAGCGCGAACTCCAGCGAATGAAACCTGCCGCCATCGGAAAAAGAATCGGGAGTGATATTCAGAATGCCCATTACCAAGGGCCGCGATTCCGGTGTGTTGAGCGGCAGCCGATAGCGGCCGCATTGCAGATACTGTTGCATTTTAAAAAGTGAAAAGTTTCGGGGACACCGCAATTACACAAATAAAAAGGGCGAGGATCACTCCTCACCCTTTTTCATCAGAATCAATTGCATTTATCGCAATATGCGCTAATCATGCGCATCTGGCAGATATCAGGCAGGCGCCGTAGCGTTCGGCGAAACACCGCCGGACGAATTGTCGCTAGGCGTTTTCCGAACCGAGCTGCCAGCCTTCGGCAAGCGTGGCTCAAGACCTTCCATGATGTCGTTGATCTGGTCGGCATCGATGGTTTCCCAGTCCAGCAGCGCTTTCGTCATTGCTTCGACCTTGTCTTTGTTTTCTTCCAGCAGACGACGCGACAGCGCATATTGCTGGTCAAGGATACTGCGGATCTCTGCATCCACCTTTTGCTGGGTGGCTTCGGATACCGTCTTCGCAGACATACGGCCGAAATAAGCATCTTGCTCGGTATCTTCGTACACCATCGTGCCCAGGGTTTCGGACATGCCGTAACGAGTCACCATCGCGCGCGCCAATTTGGTAGCGCGCTCGAAGTCATTCGATGCGCCGGTCGACATCTGGTGCATGAAAATCTCTTCCGCGATGCGGCCGCCGAACAGGATGGCGATTTCTTCCAGCATCTTGTCCTTGTACATGTTGACGCGATCATGCTCAGGCAACTGCCAGGTCAGGCCAAGTGCAAAGCCACGCGGCATGATGGTGACCTTGTGCACCGGATCGGCTTTCGGCAACAGCTTGGCAACCACCGCATGGCCGGATTCATGGTACGCAGTGTTGCGGCGCTCTTCTTCACGCATCACTGCCGACTTGCGCTCAGGACCCATGACAATCTTGTCCTTGGCATCTTCAAAATCCTGCATTTCAACCAGGCGCTTGGCACGACGCGCTGCAAACAGTGCCGCCTCGTTGACCAGGTTGGCCAGATCGGCGCCAGAGAAGCCTGGAGTACCGCGCGCCAAAATGTCGGCCTTGACGTCGGTCGAAATCGGTACCTTGCGCATGTGCACGTTCAGGATCTGTTCACGGCCGCGAATGTCAGGCAAGCCAACCACGACCTGGCGATCGAAACGTCCTGGACGCAACAGAGCCTTGTCCAGCACATCGGAACGGTTGGTCGCAGCAATCACGATGACGCCGGAATTGGCTTCGAAACCATCCATCTCGACCAGCATCTGGTTCAGTGTCTGTTCGCGCTCATCGTTGCCACCGCCCATGCCGGCGCCACGGTGACGACCGACTGCATCGATTTCATCGATAAAAATGATGCAAGGAGCGTGCTTCTTGGCGTTTTCGAACATGTCGCGCACACGAGAGGCGCCGACACCGACGAACATTTCAACGAAGTCCGAACCGGAAATGGTGAAGAACGGCACCTTGGCTTCGCCGGCAATCGCACGGGCCAGCAAGGTTTTACCGGTACCTGGAGGGCCAACCATCAGCACGCCGTGCGGAATGCGGCCACCCAACTTCTGGAACTTGGTCGGATCACGCAGGAAATCCACCAGTTCGGAGACTTCTTCCTTGGCTTCATCGCAACCGGCGACATCGGCAAAAGTTACCGAATTGCTGTTTTCATCCAGCATGCGCGCTTTCGACTTGCCGAACGAGAAAGCACCGCCCTTGCCGCCGCCCTGCATCTGGCGCATGAAGAAAATCCAGACACCCAGCAACAGGATCATCGGGAACCAGGAAATGAATATCTGCTGCAGGAACGATGGTTCTTCCGGCTGCTTGACATCGAATTTGACGTTGTTGTTGATCAGATCGCCAATCAGGCCACGATCCAACGTCGTGGTGGCGGTCTTTACCTTCTTGCCGTCCGAAGTGGTAGCGACAATGCTGCGGTCTTCAATGACCGCCTCGGTGATGTGCCCAGACCGTACTTCACTGATGAAGTCGGAATAGGCCATCGGCGCGGCGCCGCTAGCTAGTCCCCGTCCATCAAACTGCTTGAACACGGTGAAAAGCACCAGGGCGATAACCACCCAGATGGCGGCTTTGGAAAACATATTGTTCACTAGAACTCCTTGGACGCGCTGCGCGCCTGACATAGGTACAGCTTCGAGGTATTCTTCGATTTTACTCGGAATAGGCACAGCTTACTAGGCAGGATATGTGGCCGCACCAATGAAAAATCAAGGAAAACTTGATAACTATCGCGGATTTTTCAATATCTTTCCGAGCAAGAAGATTTCCGACGACTTATCGCGGCTGGCTTTCGGCTTCCTGGAGGCCACGGTTTTGAACTCTTGACGGAATTTCATCAACACTTCATTGTAGCCGGTACCGTTAAAGCATTTTGCCAGCAGCGCACCGCCAGGCTTCATGTGTTGCTGTGCGAATTCAATTGCTAAATCGATAATTTCCTCGACCCGAGCCGCATCGGAGATGGCGATTCCGGATAAATTCGGCGCCATGTCGGACAACACCAGATCGACCTTGCGCCCCTCCAACAGACGCTCCAGACGTTGCAAACTCTCTGCTTCGCGGAAATCGCCCTGGATGAAGTGGACATCGGCAATCGGCTCCATCGGCAGGATATCCAGGCCGATAATCATGCCGTGGATACCGCCGCCATCCTGCCCGGCCAGCTTGTTGCGGGCGTATTGCGACCAGCTGCCCGGGGTAGATCCAAGGTCGACAATGATCTGGCCAGGCTTGATCAGCTTGTCCAGTTCGTCGATTTCTTTTAGCTTGTAAGCAGCCCGTGCACGGTAGCCTTCTTTTTGCGCCAGCTTCACATAAGGGTCGTTAATGTGGTCGTGTAGCCAGTTTTTGTTTAATTTCTTCTTTGCCATTCGCGTAGAATACCGTTTTTAAGGAATTTTTATGTTGAAACTTACATCTGCCGAGCGCAGCGAGCTCCGTTCCCAAGCCCATGGACTCAATCCAGTGGTCCTGATCAGCGAAGATGGCCTGAAACCGTCCCTGATGAAGGAAATCGATCTCAATCTGAATGCGCATGGCCTGATTAAAGTACGTGTATTCGGTGATGATCGCGAAGCACGGATTGCTATCTACGAAACCATTTGCGAGAAACTCGGTGCTGCACCGATACAACACATTGGTAAATTGCTGGTCCTGTATCGCCCGCAAAAAGATGCCGTCAAAGAGCACAGCGAAACTCGCGGCAAAGGCATGCGCGAAGTCACCATCGTCAAGCCAAGCCCGAGTGGCACCAAGCGGCCATCGGTCACCAAGGTCATGGTAAAAGGCAATGAACGCGTGACGCAAGGCGGCAACATCAAACGCGCCAAACCACGCCAGAAGAGCAGCAAGAAATCGGCATTGGGCCGCTAATGGCCGGCCGCCTCGGCAGCCTTCAAATAACAATACCCAGGGGGCCGTATTCCGATACGGCGGCGCAGGCTTCCTGCCAGCGCCCTTCCCCTTGCTTCTAGCGCAAGCTACGCAGTTTCAAGATCAGCCCAACCCCAAGCAAGCCCTGGATCAGGTAAATCCCGCTGGAAGCGCCATGCAGGATGCCGAACTGCGTCCTGGCGCCGTCACTCATGACGCCGCCGGTCAAGGCTGCCGCTTCGCGCAGGCTAGCCATGAAAGGCTGCAGGCAGAAATAGCCGAGTACGTTGCAAACCAGCATCAGCAAGGTCAGGCGCAGCAAGGTTTTGCGTAACGGGGCTGAGTCGTCATGGGTGCGGTAACTGAACAACATGATCAGCAGCAAGCCGCACACTACCGCCAGCCAGGCTTCAATGCGAAACAGGTTGCCGGCGATCGTGCCCGCCAGCACACGATCCGGCAATGTGGTGAACAAGACCGGCGCAACCAGGCCGCCTATCGTCCACAAACTACCGACCCACATGGTAGCAATTAACAATCTAAATCGCACTACGAACATTGCCGCTCCCGGATTTTCTGATTGAATGCTGCACTGGCACCGCCAGGCGCCGCCATGATCACGCTTTAGACGTAGCGGACTTCCAGGATTTCATACTCGCGGATGCCGGACGGCGCTTGCACACCCACCACGTCACCTGCCGTCTTGCCGATCAGGGCACGGGCGATTGGCGAGGTCACGGAAACTTTGGACAGCTTGATGTCGGCCTCATCGGTACCGACAATCTGGTAAGTGACCTTGTCGCCCGACTCCAGGTCCTCCAGATCGACGGTCGAGGCAAACACCACGCGCCCATCCGCATCCAGGGTTGCCGGATCAATAATCTGCGCGGCGCCCAACTTTCCTTCCAGGTCGGCAATCCGACCTTCGACAAAACCTTGACGCTCTTTCGCCGCATCGTAATCCGCGTTTTCCGAAAGATCGCCATGTGCGCGCGCTTCCGCGATGGCCTTGATGACAGCTTGACGCTCTTTCGTTTTCAAATGATGGAGTTCATCTTTCAACAATTGCGCGCCGTGCTTGGTAAGAGGTACTGAGCTCATAGGAGTGATATTCAACAAATATTAAATAGGGTTTCACGTACGCAATAAAAGGTCACGGAGGTCAAAAACGTACCTAAAAGGGTGCGCTTATGACCTCCGCAGGAACTTCTATAGCTAAATTGTACGTTTCGGCGGCTTCCGGGCAACGAATGATACAGCCCGAAAGCGATTCAGGATGCGCCTAGGCACATCCTGATTTGAGCTTAGTGTAAGGTTTTATGCAGGCCTTGTAAATCATAGACATGCAACTCGTCCAGATGACGCATGCCTTCAACCGCCGCTTCCGCACCGGCAATCGTGGTGTAGGTCGTAGCATGCGCTGCCAGAGCCGACGTCCGGATTGCGCGAGAATCGACGATGGCGCTACGCTTTTCCTCGACTGTGTTGATCACCAATGAAATCTCATTGTTCTTGATCATGTCAACTACGTGCGGACGTCCCTCAACAACCTTGTTGACGGTTTCCACCGGCACGCCAGCAGCGCCGATCGCCGCAGCCGTGCCTTTGGTCGCCACCACCGTGAAGCCAAGCGCCACCAGGTCCTTGGCAACCTGCACCGCACGCGGCTTGTCGCTACCCTTGACGCTGAGGAACACCTTGCCCGACTTCGGCAGCTTGATGCCGGCGCCCAGCTGCGACTTGACGAATGCTTCGCCGAAAGTCTTGCCGACACCCATCACTTCGCCGGTCGATTTCATTTCCGGCCCGAGGATCGTGTCGACGCCGGGGAACTTGACGAACGGGAATACCGCTTCCTTGACACTGAAGTATTTCGGCACGACTTCGCCCTTGATGCCTTGGCTGTCGAGCGACTGGCCAACCATGCAGCGCGCTGCAATCTTGGCCAGTTGCAAACCAGTTGCCTTGGACACGAACGGTACGGTACGCGACGCACGCGGATTAACTTCCAGTACGAACACAACATCCTTGCCATCGATCTGCTGAATCGCGAACTGCACGTTCATCAGGCCGACGACATTCAGGCCCTTGGCCATCAATGCAGTCTGGCGCTTGATCTCCTCAATTGTCGCCTGCGCCAGCGAATACGGCGGCAGCGAACAAGCCGAGTCGCCGGAGTGCACGCCAGCCTGCTCGATATGCTCCATGACGCCGCCGATGAAGGTGCGGTTGCCGTCGGACAGGCAATCGACATCGACTTCGATGGCGTCGTTCAGGAAGCGATCCAGCAACACTGGCGAATCGTGCGAGACCTTGACTGCTTCACGCATATAGCGCTCCAGATCACGTTGCTCATGGACAATTTCCATGGCACGGCCACCCAGCACGTACGATGGACGCACGACTAGTGGGTAGCCGATTTCCTGCGCCAGGCGCAAGGCATCTTCTTCGGTGCGCGCGGTGCGGTTAGGCGGCTGACGCAGATTCAAATCATGCAGCAGCTTCTGGAAACGCTCGCGGTCTTCGGCAGCATCGATCATGTCCGGCGAAGTCCCGACGATAGGCACGCCGTTGGCTTCGAGATCCAGCGCCAGCTTCAAAGGCGTCTGGCCGCCGTACTGTACGATCACGCCGTATGGCTTTTCCTTGTCGACGATTTCCAGCACGTCTTCCAGCGTCACCGGCTCGAAATACAGGCGATCGGAAGTATCGTAGTCGGTCGACACGGTTTCCGGGTTGCAGTTGACCATGATGGTCTCGTAACCGTCTTCGCGCATCGCCAGGGCCGCATGAACGCAGCAGTAATCGAATTCGATACCCTGGCCGATACGGTTAGGACCGCCGCCCAGCACCATGATCTTCTTTTTGTTGGTCGGATTCGATTCGCACTCTTCCTCGTAGGTCGAGTACATGTAAGCCGTGTTGGTCGAAAACTCACCGGCGCAGGTATCGACCCGTTTGTAGACTGGACGGATATTCAGCGCCAGGCGCTTTTTGCGCACATCGGTATCGGTGGTCTTCAACAGCTTGGCCAGGCGACGGTCGCCAAAGCCCTTTTGCTTCAGGCGGAACAGCGTGTCGCGGTCCAACGCTTCCAGCGTCTGGGTGCTTTCCAGCCACAATTCGATATCGACGATTTCCTTGATCTGCGACAGGAACCACGGATCGATATGGGTCAGTTGATGCACTTCTTCCAGCGTGAAGCCTTGGGCGAACGCATCACCGACATACCAGATACGGTCCGGGCCCGGCTCGCCGAGTTCTTCTTCGATGACTTCGCGGTCTTGCGTCTTTTCGTTCATGCCGTCAACGCCGACTTCGAGGCCGCGCAAGGCCTTCTGGAACGATTCCTGGAAGGTGCGGCCAATCGCCATCACCTCACCTACCGATTTCATCTGGGTGGTCAGATGATTGTCGGCAGCAGGGAATTTCTCAAACGCGAAACGCGGGATCTTGGTGACCACATAGTCGATCGAAGGCTCGAACGATGCTGGCGTGGCGCCGCCGGTAATTTCATTGCGCAACTCGTCCAGCGTAAAGCCCACCGCCAGTTTCGCCGCGATCTTGGCGATCGGGAAACCGGTAGCTTTGGAAGCCAGTGCCGAAGAGCGCGATACGCGCGGATTCATTTCGATCACGATCATGCGGCCATCGGCCGGGTTGACCGAGAATTGCACGTTGGAACCGCCGGTGTCGACGCCGATCTCACGCAATACCGCCAGCGAGGCGTTACGCATGATCTGGTATTCCTTGTCGGTCAGGGTCTGCGCCGGTGCTACCGTGATCGAGTCGCCGGTATGCACGCCCATCGGATCCAGGTTTTCGATCGAGCAGACGATGATGCAGTTGTCCGCCTTGTCGCGCACCACTTCCATCTCATACTCTTTCCAGCCGATCAACGATTCTTCGATCAACAGTTCCTTGGTCGGCGAGGCTTCCAGGCCGCGCTTGCAGATGGTTTCGAATTCTTCCGCGTTATAGGCGATACCGCCGCCGGTGCCGCCCATCGTGAACGAAGGACGAATGATCACAGGAAAGCCAAGTTCCTTCTGCACAGCCCAGGATTCGTCCATGGTGTGGGCAACGCCGGAACGGGCCGAACCGAGACCGATCTTGGTCATCGCTGCCTTGAACTTGGAACGGTCTTCGGCCTTGTCGATGGCTTCCGGCGAAGCGCCGATCAGTTCAACCTTGTACTTTTCCAGGATGCCGTGGCGATGCAGGTCCAGCGCGCAGTTCAGCGCGGTCTGACCACCCATGGTCGGCAGGATCGCGTCCGGCTTTTCCTTGGCGATGATGCGCTCAACCGCTTGCCAGGTGATCGGCTCGATGTACGTCACATCGGCCATCTCCGGGTCGGTCATGATGGTCGCAGGGTTGCTGTTGACCAGGATGACTTTGTAGCCCTCTTCGCGCAGCGCCTTGCAGGCCTGTGCGCCGGAATAGTCGAACTCGCAAGCCTGGCCGATGATGATCGGGCCGGCGCCGATAATCAGAATACTTTTTAAATCACTACGCTTAGGCATTTTTATTTTTCTCCAACATCGTTTGATTCATCAATTGAATGAAACGATCGAACAAGGGGCGATGTCATGCGGGCCAGGCGACGCTTCCGGGTGGCCCTGGAAGCAGAATGCCGGCTTGTCGGTGCGGGCAAAGCCTTGCAGCGAACCGTCGAACAACGATACGTGGGTCACGCGGCAATTCGCCGGCAGGGTTGCGCCATCGACGGCGAAGCCGTGATTTTGCGAGGTGATCAGCACTTGCTTGCTGTCCAGGTCCTGCACCGGATGATTGGCGCCATGGTGGCCGAACTTCATCTTCAGCGTCTTGGCGCCGGAAGCCAGCGCCATGATCTGGTGGCCGAGGCAGATGCCGAAGGTCGGCACGCCGCGCTCGATCAGTTCCTTGGTGGCGGCAATCGCGTAATCGCACGGCTCCGGATCGCCAGGACCGTTGGACAGGAAAATCCCGTCCGGATTCAGCGCCAGCGCATCGGCAGCCGAAGCCTGTGCCGGCAGCACGGTGATCTTGCAGCCACGTTGCGCCAGCATGCGCAGGATGTTGAACTTGACGCCGTAGTCGAACGCCACTACGTGGTACTTGGGAGTGATCTGCTGATCGTAACCGCGGCCGAGACGCCATTCCGTCTCGCTCCAGCTGTAGGCCTTGGTGGTCGATACGACCTTTGCCAAATCCATGCCTGCCAGCCCAGGGAAAGCGCGCGCCAGTTCAAGCGCCTTGGCTGTAGCGACGGCAATATCAGACTCGCCAGCCACAATAGCACCGCCCTGCGCGCCTTTTTCGCGCAGAATGCGGGTCAGCTTGCGGGTATCGATACCGGCGATGGCGACGATATTCGATTCCTGCAGGTAGGCATCCAGTGTTTGGGTAGAACGGAAATTCGAAACCAGGCGCGGCAAATCGCGGATGATGAGGCCAGCGGCGTGGATCTGGGAAGATTCGACATCCTCCTTGTTGACGCCGGTATTGCCGATATGCGGATAAGTGAGAGTGACGATCTGGCGGCTGTAGCTTGGATCGGTGAGGATTTCCTGGTAGCCGGTCATGGCGGTGTTGAATACGACTTCACCTGTCGTATGACCAACGGCGCCAATGGAAATACCTTGGAAAATCGTCCCATCTGCTAGCGCGAGGATGGCCGGTACGGTGAGGCCAGAAAAAAATGGCTGCAAGGGTAACTCCTGATGTTGTTACCGCCGCTGCGCTGCGCCAAACGACCGCTATGAATCACCAAACAGCGCCCAAACAGCGTTGATTTGACGGTTTATCAGTCTTTTTGGGACGAAATGGAAGGTGGTATGCGCTACGGCGGAGTAAATTGGGCTAAACCCTGCAATTATAGCCGACAACACCCTTCCCGGCAATCCGAACGGATATCAACCTGCGGGATTTTTGTATAAATAATTAGGAAAAACAAAAGACGTGACTCAATTAACAACAATACTGACAAACTATGACTGTCGCCACGGTAACCACTGCCAATAATTGGCGACTTGCCAGTTCGACATTTCAACAAAGACAAGCCACGCTATATTCACATCTGGGTAACAACCACGGACCGCCGCACCAAAACCTCGCAACGCTTGCACCACATTGCACCAGGCCCGACTATCGCAGCGGCTGCACCCAAATACAAAGATATTACGCGCTCAACGCGGCGATACCGGCCTTGGCAATTTGCACATCTTCAGCCGACTTCACGCCAGAAACGCCAACCGCACCCAGGTATTGACCGTCGACCACGATAGGTACGCCACCCTCCAGCAAGCCTTCCAGGTTCGGCGCGGTGATGAACGAGAAGCGACCGTTATTGATCATGTCTTCGTAGATTTTCGATTCACGCTGTCCCAGAGCAGCAGTCTTGGCCTTGGCTGGTGCGATATGCGCCGAAATTGGCGCAGCACCGTCCAGGCGTTGCAACCACAGCAGGTGACCGCCGTCGTCGACGATCGAAATGGTCACGGCCCAACGATTTGCCAGCGCCTCAGCTTCAGCGGCCGCTGCAATTTTCTTCACGTCATCGAGTGTCAAAACATGTTTCGATTTCATTTTTGCTCCTTGTAAAAATAACTGTTGATTGTACTTTAGTGCTCGGCAATAGGCAGCAGCCGCTCCGCAAATCGGTCAGTTTATTTCCGGCACGACACTTGCTTTAAAGCAGAATCGCAAAATTTTTCAGGAACTTTTAGCTTCGATTTGCCGTCTTGTCATGCCTCTGTATTTATATATGCGCCTATCAAATTTGACAGGCACCTCTTATTCACTTACATTCGTGCGATCGTAATGTTCCAGAGCCCATCCATAACGATGACGATTAAAGAAGCCTTCCCCCTATTCCAGACAGTGGCACTTGCGTGCGCTCTCATTGCCAGCCTGTGGCTGTGCTCCCCGGCTCACGCTTCTGACATCACCGATATCGATGTGCGTCCCCAACCGAGCAGCACCCGCAGCAAACTCCAGCAATTTACCGATCGGGCGTCGGAGCTGGCAGTCAGCGCAATGGGCATGATCGGCATTCACTATAAATACGGCGGCAACAATCCGGAAAACGGTCTCGATTGCAGCGGCTTGGTTCGCTATGTATTCAAAGACGCCTGGGGCGTCAATGTGCCACGCACTGCAGCGGAATTGAGCCGCAGCGGCGAAAAAGTCGACACCCAGGATTTGCAGCCGGGCGACCTGGTGTTCTATAACACCTTGCGCCGCAGCTTCTCGCACGTTGGGATCTACCTCGGCGACAACAAGTTCATCCACGCCCGCGGGCCGGCGCTTCGGTTCGCATCGAAAGCATGGACCTTGCTTACTGGAAAGCTCGCTTCAACGGCGCCCGTCGCATCAGTGATCCCGAACAAGGCGGCGACAATCACCAGTAACCTACCGGTAACATCGCGGCCACGCCATCTCGCCGAATAAGATGAAAAGCCCCTGCAGATTCAATATCCGCAGGGGCTTTTTGATTACAGCCGGAGCACAAAATGAGGCCGGTAATGCATGCATCGTCGGCGCTGCATTACTCCTCGCGCTTTTCCTTCAATTTCTTCTTGATCATGACCATTTGCGCCATCGCCGCTTGCTCACCGGCCAGGATCGCGGTATTGCGGGCGGCAAAATCATTACCCTTCATCGCGCCCAGCTCCGGTCGGATAGCGATGTCGGCATCCTTCAATTCATAATTGTTAATGCTTTGCCCCATAATGGCAAAAGTCTGCAGCAAGACATCGACTGAACTTGACGCCGCCTGTGCCTCCGGCGACGCCGAGATATTGACCGCGATGACGAAATCAGCGCCCATCTCCCGAGCAAAACGGACTGGCACCGGCGACACCAGGCCGCCGTCGACATATTGCCGGCCACCGATAGTGACCGGCTGAAATACGCCTGGCACCGCCGATGAAGCCCGCACCGCGAGGCCCGTGTTACCGCGACGGAACAGGATCGGCGCGCCACTGTGCAAGTCGGTGGCAACCGCCCCGAATGGCATCTTCAATTGCTCAATCGGCACGTTGCGCACAGTCTTGTTGACGTAATTCTGGATCGCCTCGCCTTTCAGCACTCCGCTGACCTTGGCGAAGAACGGCACGGACCAATCGGAAATCGCCCCCTCATCCATCTGCAGAGCGATCTTCTGCAACGCAAAGCCGTTGTTGCCAGCCGCATACATGGCGCCGACCACGCTGCCGGCACTGGTGCCGACCACGATATCAGGCACGATCCCTTGCGATTCCAGTGCCTTGATCACGCCGATATGCGCAAATCCACGCGCAGCGCCGCCACCCAACGCCAGGCCGATCTTGATCGGCTTGCTGACCTTCGGCAGGCCAACGGGCGGAGTCGACGCCACTGGCGTGGTCTGGCTAGGAGCCAGAACCGAACTGCCAGTGCAAGCGGTCAGTACGGTACAAAAGGCAAGAGCAAGGGAAGGCAGCAGGCGCGAAGAAGGCATGGGAAATTGGGCCAGAAAAATAGGAAACGTAAGCGCCGACAATATTATCTCGTCGGCAATCACGACCGGCTACATCCGGTCGCCGCAGAATTGTAGCCGATGTCACGTACTTCAGCCGTGCCAGGAAGTTGGCGCGCGCCGCCAGCACAAGCGTTAGGCAGTTTCCGACGCCACCACCGACGTCGCCGGCAGCCTGACGGTAAATACGCTACCCTCGCCCGGCCGCGATTCGACGCCAAGTGTACCGCGATGACGCAGCAAGACGTGCTTGACGATGGCCAGGCCGAGCCCAGTACCTTGGGTCTCGCGCGACCGACTCTTGTCAACACGGTAGAAACGCTCTGTCAGGCGCGATATATGTTCCGCGCTGATACCAATGCCGGAATCCTTGACGACCAGTTGCGGACCGGCCTTGCTGTTCTGCCACATGATCTGGATTTTTCCGCCAGCCGGCGTGTAACGCACTGCATTGGAAATCAGGTTACTGAATGCACTGCGCAGTTCATCGTTACTGCCATTGATATCCGGCCCGTCGATCGACAGTGAGAACGTGTGCTTGCCAGCCGACAGTACTTCAGCTTCCAACAACAGGCTGTGCAGCATTGCGTCAATGTCGACCGGTTCCGGACGCATCGGATAGTCAATCGATTCCAGGCGCGTCAAGGTCAACATGTCGCCGATCAGGTTTTGCATGCGATGCCCCTGCTCCGTCATCAGCTGCAGATGGGCGGCGCGGGTTTTCTGGTCTAGATCGGGTTGAGCCTGGGCAATTTCCAGGAAGCCGTTGATCACGGTCAGCGGCGTGCGCAATTCATGCGAGGCGTTGGCGATGAAGTCGCGTCGCATCATGTCGATCCGCTCGGACTCGGTGGCGTCGTGCGTGACCAGAATCTGGCGGCGATTTTCAAACGGGATGATCTGCACGATCAGCTTCCGCTCGCGCAGGCTCAAGGTCAGCGGCTGGTCATAGCGGCCGAGAATGATGTAGTCGATAAAATCCGGATTGCGAATCAGGTTGGTGACGCGCATTCCCTTGTCGCGTCCGTGCTGCAATCCGAGGTGACGTTCCGCCGCCGGGTTGCACCACTCCAGAAACAGCACGTCGTCCATGATGACGACGCCATCCGGCAGCAGATGCATGGCCTGGCGGAAACGCGCCAGCCACTCGCTCAGCTCGGTCTGGTGCTTTTCGTCATCGCGGCGCAAGCGGTACAGGCGCGAAAAAATGTCAGTCCAGGCACCCCAGCCATCAGGTAGCTTCTCGCTGCGAGGATTGTCGAGCCAGCCGCTGAGGCGGAACAGGTAATGCAATTGCACCACCACGGCAACCGACATCAATCCCAGGCCTAGCAACAGCCCAGGGACCGCGCCAAATAAGGCCCAGACTACGGCCGAAACGACGAAAATCAGCAGGATCCGCAGCATGGCCGGGATCCAGAACAGCATCTGTGGGTTCATAAATAACGATTATGCAATAGAAGCACGCTGGCTTTATGGCGATGAGTTGAGAGCATCCATCAAGTACGTTTGCCCCCTGCTATTTTGCAGAGAGCATGTAGCCGACGCTGCGCACCGTGCGAATCAGGTGTTCCGATTCACGCAAGGCTTTGCGCAAGCGCAGTACATGGACATCGACAGTACGTTCTTCGATGACGACGTGATCGCCCCATACCTTGTCCAGCAACTGGCTGCGCGAGAACACTCGATCCGGGTTAGCCATGAAGAATTTCAGCAAGCGATATTCCGCGTGGCCGATATCGATTTTCTGGTTTTCAAGACAAACTGAACAACTGGCAGGATCAAGCGACACTGCACCCGCCTGCATTACACCGGGCGCCTCATCGGTCCCCTTGCGGCGCAACAGGGCCTTGACACGCGAAGTCAGTTCGCGCGGCGAAAAAGGCTTGGTCATGTAATCGTCGGCGCCATTGTCAAGACCGGCGATCTTGTCTTCCTCCATGCTCTTCGCGGTAAGCATCATCACCAGCATCGACTGCAGCTGACGGTCGGCGCGCATTTGCGACAACAGGCGCAAGCCGCTCTGATCGGGCAACATCCAGTCCAGCAGCACCAGATGTGGCACGCGCCGCTGCACAAACTCCCAGCCTTCGGCGGCAGTATGCACGATCGACGGCGACCAGCCGGCTTCCTTGATGGTAAAGCCGATCAGTTCAGCGATAGACGGCTCATCCTCAATGATCAGGATGGAGGTTTTATCGGCAGCCATTTTTACCAGATGCAACAGACAATGTTAAACAGCTGGCAGTACTGCAACTGGTGTAATACACAATATTTTTATGCATAGAGGTGAAATAAAGGTGTTAACTTGCTCCCCATGATGCGTTCTACGATATTCGCCACAGTTCAGACGTCGCTCTCGTCCAGTTGGCCGGTAGCGTAATCGGTATGGCGGATATCCTTGCCTTCAACAATGTAGATCACGTATTCGGCGATATTCTTGGCATGGTCACCAATGCGTTCGATCGCTTTGGCCACCCACAAAGTATCCATCGATGCAGAAATGGTGCGCGGATCTTCCATCATGAAGGTGATCAGGTTACGCATGATCGAGCGGAAATCGCGATCGATGACGACATCCTGCGCAATCAATCGCATGGCTTGCTTTTCATCGAGGCGCGCCAAGGCATCCAACGCATCGTGCAGCAGGTCAGCCGCGCCGGCGGCGATCACGCGTACCGTCTCGGTATGGTCGATGGTACCGGCGCCGCGTTTGTGCAAATGAATTGCGGTGCGAGCGATCTTGGCGGCTTCGTCGCCGATCCGCTCCAGGTCGGTGATAACTTTGATGGTTGCCATCACGGTACGCAGGTCGTTGGCAGTCGGCTGGCGACGCACGATCAGGTGGCTGCATGCATCGTCGAGTTCGATTTCCAGGCGATTGACCTGGTCGTCATCCTTGATGACACGTTCGGCCGCATCCAGGTTGCCATTGCGGAAAACGTTGATGGCTTCCTGGAATTGGCGTTCGACCAGGCCGCCCATCAGCAGCACTTTGGAGCGAATGGTTTCCAAATCCGTGTCGTATTGTTTTGAAGAATGTTCGCCAGTCATCTGATTTCCTTCGATTTCTTTTAGGCCAGGCTTGCACCTGCGCCGGTTTATTTTTCCAATGGCCGCCGGCTATATCAGCCGAAGCGTCCTGTGATGTAGTCTTGCGTTTCCTTGCGCGCAGGATTCATGAAGATCTGGTCGGTTTCGCCGAACTCGACCAGCTCGCCCAGATACATGTAAGCGGTGTAGTCGGAACAACGCGCCGCCTGCTGCATGTTGTGGGTAACGATGGCGATGGTGTAATCGACCTTCAATTCGCTGATCAGTTCTTCCACCTTGGCTGTCGAAATCGGATCCAGCGCCGAGGTTGGCTCATCCAGCAACAGCACATCCGGACGCACGGCAACGCTGCGTGCAATACACAGGCGCTGCTGCTGACCGCCAGACAGGCTAAGCCCGCTTTTATTCAGTTTGTCCTTGACCTCACCCCACAGCGCGGCCTTGGACAACGCCCATTCGACGCGCTCGTCCATTTCGCCTTTCGGCAGGTTTTCGTAGAGACGGATACCAAAGGCGATGTTGTCATAGATCGACATCGGGAACGGTGTCGGCTTCTGGAATACCATGCCGACCTTGGCGCGCAGCATGTTCAGATCTTGCCCGGGCTCCAGGATGTTGCGGCCGGCGTAGATGATCTCGCCTTCCGCACGCTGGCCGGGATACAAGTCATACATCCGGTTCAGAGTTCGCAACAGCGTCGATTTGCCGCAGCCGGATGGGCCGATGAACGCTGTCACTTTCTTTTCATTGACATGCAGGTTGATATTCTTCAAGCCCTGGAAATTGCCGTAGAAAAAATTCAATCCCGAAATTTCTATGGTCGGCTTTTTATCGAGCGAGTTCGACTTGAGTGATGTTTGCATAATGATGGCAATCTATATGAAAGCGTTAACCTGGAATTTTTTGGCTGAACAGCGAGCGCGACAGGATGTTCAAGAGCAGCACGCTGAACGTAATCAGCAGCGCTCCGCCCCATGCAAGCGGCACCCAGTTGTCGAACGGGCTCATCGCGAACTGGCTGATGACGACCGGCAAATTGGCGATCGGCTTGTTCATGTTGGTGCTGAAGAACTGGTTGTTCAGCGCAGTGAACAACAGCGGTGCGGTTTCACCCGCAATCCGCGCCACCGCCAGCAGCACGCCGGTGACGACACCAGCCTTGACCGCGCGCAACCGCACCAGCAGGGCGACTTTCCAACGCGGCGCACCCAGCGCAAAGGCCGCTTCACGCAAATTGCCCGGCACCAGCTTCAACATGTTGTCGGTCGTGCGGACCACCACCGGCACAGCAATCAATGACAGCGCAAAACTACCGGCCCAGCCCGAAAAATGTCCCACCTTGGCGACGTAGATCGCATACACGAACAAGCCGATCACGATGGATGGCGCCGACAGCATGATGTCAGTCACGAAGCGCGTCACCTGCGCCAGCTTGCTCTCCTCACCATATTCCGCAAGATAAATACCAGCCAGGATACCAACCGGCGTACTGAACACGGTAGCCAGTCCAACCAGCATCAGGCTGCCGACAATCGGGTTGAGCAAACCGCCGGAGCCAGATCCAGGAGCCGGGGTGTTTTGCGTCAGGATGCCCAGGTTCAGCGCACCGAAACCCTTGATCACCAATGTCACCAGGATCCAGGCCAGCACCAGCAGGCCCAGCGCCATTGCCAGGAACGACAGCACCATACCGAAACGGTGCATCAGCAAGCGCTTGCGATAAACCGCGTTCACCGGCGGAGCCAATACATCTGCCTCTGTTTGATGGGAATTCTTCATTTGACACCTTCTTTACGGGACATGCCCATCAACATGATTTTGGCGATCGACAACACGATGAAGGTGATCACGAACAGGATCAGGCCAAGAGCAAACAGTGCCGACACATGCAGCGTAGTCGATGCCTCAGCGATTTCGTTGGCCAGCGTCGAGGCGATGCTGTTGCCGGATGCGAACAGCGACCACGATAACCGTTGCGCATTGCCGATCACAAAAGTGACCGCCATGGTCTCGCCCAGAGCGCGGCCAAGCCCCAGCATGACGCCGCCGACGACGCCGGTCTTGGCGTACGGCAGCACGACCTTGCGCACCACTTCCCAACGCGTGCAGCCCAGACCGTAAGCCGACTCTTTCAGCACCGCAGGCACCACTTCAAACACATCGCGCATCACGGAAGAAATAAACGGGATGATCATCACAGCCAGGATCAGACCGGCCGTCAGCAGGCCAATGCCCATCTTTGGCCCGTTGAACAACACGCCGATCACCGGCAACTGGCCGATCGTGGACGCCAGGAACGGCTGGCCGTACTCGGCAAACAGCGGCGCAAATACGAACAGTCCCCACATGCCGTAGATGATGCTCGGCACGCCAGCCAGCAGTTCAACTGCGGTGCCCAGCGGGCGGCGCAATTTTGCCGGACAGATTTCAGTAAGGAACAATGCGATCCCGAAACTTACCGGGAACGCGATAGCCAGGGCGATGAATGATGTCACCAATGTGCCGACGATGGCGATCATCGCGCCGTAATGATCGTTGACCGGATCCCATTCGACGGTAGTGATGAAGGATGGCCCATATTCGCGGAACACCGGCCAGGCGCCGATCGCCAGGCAGACAATAATGCCGAGCAGCACGAACAGCACGATCAGCGAAAATAGCAGCGTGACCTTGTGAAAAAGAAAATCTTGAATGCGTTGCTTACGCATGGTGGCAAGCAAGGCCTGATGCGACACACCCGCTTGTTCAGCGGTGGTTGCCTGGGGTGAAATCGATTGTGCCATGACAGGAATATTTGCACTCATGAGTAGCGATATCCGATGAAGAATAAGATGCGGCGGCGATTAACCTAGCGGCCGGACCGCGCTCGACTTGCAGGAGATGTTTCGCGTGAAGACTACTGTGTACCAGTGATGCGCTTATCTCGATACGCTTGCCATATTCAAAGAAGGCGAGCAGGTGGCCGTCAAACTGCCACAATCTGCTCGCGCTGCATTTCCGAATCGTTGGTCCGAATCGGCTGATGCTCGCGATGTGGGTCGGCGCCAGGCAGCGTCCGACCCGCATCGGACATCAGATCAAACAATTACCAGACTGCCTTGCCGGCGTTGTCCTTGATCTGTGCTTTCCACGATTCTTCCACCAGTTTCACAACCGAAGCAGGAATCGCGACATAGTCGAGTTCGGTGGCTGCTGCGCCGCCGTTCTTGTATGCCCACTCAAAGAACTTCAATACTTCCTTGCCCTTGGCTGCGTCAGCCTGAGTCTTGTGAAGCAGGATGAACGAAGCACTGGTGATTGGCCAGCTGCTCTTGCCTGCTGCATCGGTGAAGTCCAGTGCGAAACCTGGAGTCTTGGCCAGTCGGCGCCAGCAGCAGCGGCCTTGAATGTTTCGTCGTCCGGTTGCACGAAGTTGCCGTCATGATTCTTCAGCTGAGTGTGCTGCAGTTTGTTCTTCTTGGCGTATGCGTACTCGACATAACCAATCGAACCCTTGATCTTTTGCACGTTGGCAGCAACACCTTCGTTACCCTTGCCACCTACGCCAGTTGGCCACTTGACAGCAGTACCAGCACCAACACCGCTCTTGAATGCAGCGCTAGTCTTCGACAGGTAGCTGGTGAACACGAACGAAGTGCCCGAGCCGTCAGCACGATACACCACGGTGATGTCGTCGGCCGGCAATTTGACGCCTGGATTGAGGGCCGCGATTTCTGGTGCATTCCACTTGGTGATCTTGCCCAGGTAGATGTCAGCCACGATTGGACCAGTCAACTTCAGTTGACCTGGGGCGACGCCATCCAGGTTCACGACTGGCACCACACCGCCCATGATTGCCGGGAACTGCGCCAGATTGTCGGCGTTCAGCTCTTCCACCTTCAAAGGCATGTCGGAAGCACCGAAGTCAACGGTTTTGGCTTTGATTTGCTTGATGCCGCCGCCGGAGCCGATCGATTGGTAGTTCAGGCTGTTGCCGGTAGCGCTCTTGTAGGCTTCAGCCCACTTGGAATAGATCGGGTAAGGAAAAGACGCGCCGGCGCCGGTAATCTCGGCTGCCATGACCGACGAAACAGCCAATGTCGCACCCATTGCGATAATGGCGGCTTTAACGAAGTGATTCAATCGCATTTGTTACTCCCTTATGGACTATGTGTGGTGTGCCTAAGTTGAGACTGTTGTGAAATTGGCTTCACGTTAAAAGGAAGAAAATTTCACAACAGCCCCTAAGACAGGGCGAACTCTAACCAACATTTATGACAGCTTTATGACGAGAGAAAAATGATTGTAAATTTCGATAATTTGCAAAAAAACAATCCAGATACACAATTAACGCCAGTTATTTTTGATCTTTTATCATTTTTTGATGCGCACCAACCTGAACCGACGTGAATGACAAGATAACGCTAACAAATCTTCCAATTTGTTCATCAACCTGTCATATTCACTCCATACACTCCGCGAAAACCATCAGACCCGCTGCCTGATTCATGAACAAGAAAACCAAGTCGGACGATGAAACAAGATATTCAGGCGCCAGATTAGACGCCAATCCAAGCTATTTGAATCGAGAGCTGTCGCAACTGGCCTTCAATCGCCGCGTGATGGCCCAGGCGGAAGACCGCCATGTCCCCTTGCTGGAGCGATTGCGATACTTATGCATTGTCAGTAACAACCTTGATGAGTTTTTTGAAGTCCGCATCGCCAGCCTGCTCGCCAATAGTCGTATCGACGGCGAAAACACGGATCCCCCCGCACTGACCGCCGCGCTGGAACGCACCAGTATCGAGTGCCACCAGATCGTCGATCGCCAATATGAGATATTGAATCAGGCAATCCTGCCGCAGTTGTCGGCAATCGGCATACACCTGCTGCGGCACGACGACCGTACCGAAGAACAACGGGCATGGGTGAAAGCCTTTTTCGAGCAGGAAATACGTCCTCTGCTCACGCCCATCGGGCTTGATCCAGCCATCCCTTCCCCCAGGTGTTGAACAAGAGCTTAAATTTCATTGTCGAGATGGCGGGCAAGGATGCCTTCGGCCGCAGCACCACGATTGCCATCATCAAGGCGCCGCGCGTACTGCCGCGTGTAATCAAGTTGCCCGATGTGCTGTCGCCCAAGGGCAACTCGTTCTGCCTGTTGTCATCCATCATTCACGCCCATATCGGCGAGCTTTTTGCCGGTCGCCAGATATTGTCTTATTCGCAATTTCGCGTAACCCGGAACAGCGATTTGTGGGTCGATGAAGAGGAAGTGAAGAATTTGCGCCAGGCCCTGCAGAGCGAATTGCAAAGCCGTCAGTTCGGCGTTGCGGTACGGCTTGAGGTAGCGCGCAGCTGCCCAGAGCATCTGTCGCAATTCCTGCTCAGCCAATTCGCTATCGCGCCAAACCGTTTGTACGCAGTGGACGGGCCGGTCAATATGGTCCGTCTGTCGGAGATGATCGATCAGGTGAACGATGCATCTCTGCGGTTTCCGCCATTTTCTCCGGGCTTGCCGATACAACTGGCGGCGGGCGACGACATTTTCGAGCAATTGAAACGGAAGGATGTGCTGCTGCACCACCCCTTCCAGTCATTCCAGCCGGTGATCGACTTCGTTCGCTCCGCTGCGTTCGATCCCAATGTAGTGGCGATCAAACAGACCATCTATCGCACCGGCATGAACTCGGACCTGATGGAAGCGTTGATCCTGGCTGCACAGCGCGGCAAGGAAGTAACTGTGGTGGTGGAGCTGATGGCCCGCTTCGATGAAGAAGCCAATATCAACTGGGCAGACAAGCTCGAACGCGCCGGCGCCCAGGTAGTGTACGGCGTGGTCGGACTGAAGACGCATGCCAAGCTATCGCTGGTAATCCGCCGCGAACGAGACAAGAACGGCGATGGAGAGCTGCGTTACTACGCCCATCTCGGTACAGGCAATTACCATCCGAGCACCACCAAACTGTATACCGATTTCGGACTCCTGACTTCCAACCAGAAACTGGCCACCGAAGTCAACGAAGTCTTCATGCACCTGACCAGCCTGACCAAACCGAAGAAAATGGATCTGCTGTGGCTGGCGCCATTCTCGCTGCAGAAAGAAATCATCCGCGCCATTCATAACGAAGCCGAGATCGCCCGCAGGGGTCGGCCAGCGCGCATCGTCGCCAAGATGAACGCGCTGCTGGACGAATCCGTGATCCGCGCGCTGTATGCTGCCTCTGCCGACGGCGTCAAGATCGAACTGATCGTGCGCGGCGCTTGCGCGCTCAGGCCGGGCGTGCCGGGCTTGTCTGAAAATATCCACGTGCGCTCGATCATCGGCCGCTTCCTGGAACACAGTCGTATCTATTATTTCCGTAACAACTTGCAGCACGACGTTTATCTGAGCAGCGCCGACTGGATGAACCGCAACCTGTTCCGGCGTATCGAGGTAGCCTTCCCGGTGCATGACAAAACACTCAAGAAGCGGGTAATCAACGAAGGCCTCACTCCTTACCTGAAAGACAATGCCAATGCCTGGATTCTGGGATCCGACGGTAATTGGCATAAATCAAAGCCGCATCACAGGCAAAAGCCATATAGTGCGCAACGGCATCTGATGCTCTCCCTAGGCGCGCTTTCCCCCTTAAAGTAAAAAGACGCATTCAAGCAAGGACCCACATCATGGAACTGATTTTATGGCGGCACGCGGAGGCAGAAATCGGGAGCCGGACGAAGGCCGTGCGCTAACCGGAAAGGGTCACAAGCAAGCCTGGAAAATGGCCGACTGGCTGGATCACAACTTGCCCAATAGCTGCAAAATCATCAGTAGCCCGGCCACCCGGACCGTACAAACCGCCGAGGCACTCGGCCGCAAATTCAAGACTCACCCTCACCTGGCACCGGATTGCTCGGCCGAACAATTGCTGGCGGTCGCCAATTGGCCCTTCAATCGCGAGCCGGTGCTGATCATCGGCCACCAACCCACGCTGGGCCAGGTCGCCGCCTTGCTGATTGCCGGACAAATGCAGGAATGGTCGGTCCGCAAGGGCAACGTCTGGTGGATTGCCCAGCGTGAGCGTGGCGATATCACGACCAACTACCTGAAGGCAGTCATGTCGTCGGACCTGATCGCTAAATAAACTCTTCTCATGTACTTATTACTTACCGCTCATATGCAGGCGGCAAGTGGTATATTTGCGACCAGCCTAGCCAAATATGTATTTCTATTTATACCGTTGTTACCCGACTACAGGATTCACACGGCAACCCTTTACATAAGATAAAATAGGTCACTTATTGCGTTGCAATATATGCAACTTTATGCAGTTGTCGTCCAGGACCACCCAAAAGGCAAGGTATGCTCTATCAATTTCACGAATTCAACCGGTCTTTAATGCTGCCGCTGGTGCAATGGGCAGACGCCGGCGCCAGGTTGTTCACCGACCCTGTTTCGCCGCTGGCGCACACGCCATTCTCGCAACGCATCGCCGCCGGCTACGAATTGATGTACCGGCTGGGCAAGGAATACGAAAAGCCAGCTTTCGATATCACCAGCACATTAATCAATGGCAAGGAAATCGGGATCGTCGAAGAGGTTGCCCAGACGCTGCCGTTCTGCCGGCTCCTGCATTTTAAAAAAGCCCTTAGCAATAAAGATGTTAGCGCTCTCAAACAGCCGACCGTGTTGCTCGTAGCGCCTCTCTCAGGTCATCACTCGACATTGCTGCGCGATACCGTGCGCGGCCTGCTGCCGGAACACGATGTCTACATCACCGACTGGACCGATGCCCGCATGGTCCCGGCCAGCGATGGCGCTTTCCATTTGCATGACTATATATATTACGTACAGGATTTCATCCGCCTGCTGGGCCCGGATCTGCATGTGATTTCGGTCTGCCAGCCGACAGTGCCGGTATTGGCTGCCATTTCGCTGATGGCCAGTGCCAAGGACAGCCACCTGCCGAAGAGCATGACCATGATGGGCGGTCCGATCGATCCAAGCAAATCGCCGACCGATGTCAACAACCTGGCCACCGAAAAGCCGTTCAGCTGGTTTGAAAACACTGTCATCTATAGTGTGCCGTCGAACTACCCTGGTTTCGGTCGCAAGGTATACCCGGGCTTCCTGCAGCATGCCGGTTTCGTTGCCATGAACCCAAGCCGCCACGCGCAGAGCCACTGGGATTTCTACATGCATCTGCGCGAAGGCGACAATGAGTCGGCGGAAAGCCACCGCAAGTTCTACGATGAGTACAACGCAGTGCTGGACATGCCGGCTGATTACTACCTGGAAACCATCAAGACCGTATTCCAGGATCATGCCTTGCCACGAGGCACCTGGGAAGTCGAAGGCAAGCTGGTGCGGCCGCAGGATATCAAGAGCGTCGCGCTGTTCACCATCGAAGGCGAACTGGACGACATTTCCGGTCCTGGCCAGACTCAGGCCGCACATGATTTGTGCAGTTCCATCCCGAAAGCCAAGAAGCAGCATTTCACTGCAGAAAAATGCGGTCACTACGGGATTTTTTCCGGTCGTCGCTGGCGCGAAGTGATTTGCCCGAAAATCGCGACATTTATCAAGGACAACGCGTAAGCGCGTTCATCCTGCTCCAATGTACTTGCGGCACAAGCCGTTCCTTCACCGGGACGGCTTTTTTCATTTTCGGCCACGAAAATTTACATCCTGCACTTCCGCCACCGCAGGCGCATGGCCGCATTGCGAGTAAAGATAAGCGCCCTAACAAGGAATCCGGGATAATACGCGCCATGTTGTCATCATCCAGTTCCTTACAGCCCGTGCCAGCCCCATCCTCGCCTTCCCTCGCCGACCGCATTGAAGCACTGTTGCCGCAAACGCAATGCACCAAATGCGGCTATCCGGCTTGCCGGCCATATGCCGAAGCCATCGCCGACGGCAGCGCCAGTTATAACCAGTGTCCGCCCGGCGGCCAGCAAGGCGTGGCAAGGTTGGCGCAACTACTCGGCCAGCCGTTGATCCCGCTCAATCCGGCCAACGGCCTTGAGCGTCCAAGGCCGCTGGCGGTAATCGATGAAGCTGCCTGCATCGGCTGCACCCTGTGCATCCAGGCTTGCCCGGTGGATGCGATTGTCGGCGCGGCTAAACAGATGCATACAGTGATCGCCGAGCTGTGCACCGGCTGCGACCTGTGCGTGGCGCCTTGCCCGGTCGACTGCATCACGATGGTCGACGCCACTGGCAGGGAAACCGGCTGGGACGCCTGGACGCAAGCGCAGGCGGACGCCGCGCGCGCGCGCCACGATTTCCATATAATCAGGCTACGCCGGGAGAAGCAGGAGAATGACGATCGGCTGGCAGCCAAAGCCGCAGAAAAACTCAAGGCAGTGGCTGCCGAAGCTGCCGCCACACCGGAACAACAAGCCGAACAGCAGCGCAAGAAAGCGATCATTCAGGCGGCGATCGAACGCGCCAGGCTGAAGAAAGAACAAGCTGCCAAGGACACGCAATGAACGCAGAAAAACGCCGTGAAATATTCACCCGCCTGCGCGCCGCGCTGCCGCACCCAACCACCGAGCTGGAGTACACCTCGCCGTTCGAGTTGCTGATCTCTGTGATCCTGTCGGCGCAAGCCACCGATGTCTCGGTGAATAAGGCGACGCGCAAGCTGTACCCGGTCGCCAATACGCCGGCACAGATTTACGCGCTTGGCGTCGACGGCTTGATTCCGTATATCCAGACCATCGGCCTGTACCGCACCAAGGCCAAGAACGTCATCGAGACCTGCCGCATGCTGATGACGCTGCACGACAGCCAGGTACCGCGTACCCGCGAAGAATTGCAAGCGTTGCCCGGCGTCGGCCGCAAGACCGCCAACGTCGTGCTGAATACGGCGTTCGGCATGCCGACGATTGCTGTCGACACACACATATTCAGGGTCTCCAACCGCACCGGAATCGCACCCGGCAAGGACGTCGATGCCGTCGAGCAGAAACTGATGAAACTGGTGCCGGCAGAATTTCTGCTGGACGCGCATCATTGGCTCATCCTGCATGGCCGCTATACCTGCATCGCACGCAAGCCGCTATGCTGGAACTGCTGCATTGCCGATCTGTGCGATTTCAAGAGCAAGACGCCGTTGCCCGACAAGGGAATCTGATCCTTATGCCGCGCTCACCGATTAATTGATATAACAGGCCCCAGTAAAGCATCATGTTCAATCCATCCCAAGACGATGTGCGCCGTTTCTTTTGTGAAACCCATCGCAAGCAGCATGCCAACGAAATCCTGACACCCCTGGAGGCGATCGCTGCCGACTGGCTGCAGCAACACCCCGAATATGCCGGCGACCTGAAGGATGTTGAGGCAGCACTGGCCGCCGATTATTCGGTCGAGAACGGCCAGACCAATCCTTTCCTGCATCTGTCGATGCACCTGTCAATTGCCGAACAAATCTCGATCGACCAACCACCAGGCATCCGCGCCGCCGCCACCGCGCTGACCCAACGCCTGCAATCAGAACATGAAGCGCATCACCAGATCATGGAATGCCTGGGCCAGATGATCTGGAATTCGCAGCGCAGTGGCTTGCCGCCGGATGGCGCTGCGTATATCGATTGCGTTCGCAAGCGAGCATAGAGCGGCCTACCCCCTTTACGTTTTAACTTCGTCAGACAGCTATTCATCGCGCCGATGAAATAACTGGTACAGAATCGGCAATACCAGCAGCGTCAGGATCGTCGACGACAGGATGCCGCCAATCACCACAGTCGCCAAAGGCCGCTGCACCTCGGCACCGGTGCCGGTAGCGAGCGCCATCGGCACGAATCCCAGCGATGCCACCAGCGCCGTCATCAGCACCGGTCGCAAACGCGTCAACGCCCCCTCCCGAATCGCCACATCGAGCTTGCTGCCGCTCTCCCTCAGACTGCGGATGAAGGCGATCATCACCAGGCCGTTGAGCACCGCTACGCCACACAGGGCAATAAAGCCAACTGCAGCAGAGATCGACAACGGGATGCCGCGCAACCACAAGGCGACGATGCCGCCTGTCAGGGCGAATGGAATCCCGCTGAACACCAGCAAGCCATCCTTGAGGTTGCCGAACATCGCAAACAGCAGGGTCAGCACCAGCAATAACGCCACCGGGATCACGATCTGCAATCTCTGGCTGGCCGATTGCAGCTGCTCGAACTGGCCGCCCCAGCTGGTCCAATACCCACTCGGGATTTTCACCTGCTGCTGCAACTTCTGTTCGGCTTCGGATACGAACGAGCCAATATCCCGACCACGCACGTTGGCGCTCACCACGATGCGGCGCTTGCCGTTTTCACGGCTGATCTGGTTTGGCCCCGGCGCCAGTTCCAGGCTGGCCACTTCTGCCAGTGGAATGTAGCTGGTACGCCCTTCCCCGCCGCCCCCACGCGGCAACGAAATCGGCAGCCGCTTGATAGCTTCCAGATCGCTGCGCAGGTTCTCCGGCAGACGCACCACGATATCGAAGCGGCGGTCGCCCTGGAACAAGGTGCCGGCTTCCTTGCCGCCAATCGCGGTGGCCACCACATCCTGTACATCGGCGACATTCAGGCCGTAGCGCGCCGTCTTGTCACGATCGATGTTCACGGTCAGCATCGGCAACCCGGAAGTCTGTTCGATCTTCACTTCGGCAGCGCCATCAATCTTGCCGAGCACGGCCGAGACCTTGCCGGCGGTGTCGTTCAATACCGCCATATCGTCGCCGAATATCTTGACGGCGACATCGCTGCGCACGCCAGAAATCAACTCATTGAAACGCAGTTGGATAGGCTGCGAAAACTCATAATTGTTGCCAGGGATATCGTTCGCAACTTTCTGTATCGCCGCCAGTAGCTCGGCCCGCGATTTCTTCGGCTGCGGCCATTCCGTCTCTGGCTTGAGCATGATGTAGCCATCCGAAATATTCGGCGGCATCGGATCGGAAGCAATCTCCGCAGTACCGGTGCGAGCAAATACCCGCTCAATCTCAGGGAACTTGCGCTTCAGGGTGCTCTCGATCTGCTTCTGCATTTGCAGTGACTGCGTCAGGCTGGTGCCTGGAATACGCAAGGCCTGGATCGCCAGATCCCCCTCATTCAAACTCGGTACGAATTCGCTGCCAAGTCGCGTCGCCAACAAGCCTGATAACAGCAACACGACCAGCGCCGCGCCGAGCACTTGCGCTTTGCGTTGCATCACCCAATCCAGCACCGGCGCATAGAAGCGTTTGGCGCCGCGCATCAGGAAATTTTCGCTTTCCGATACGCGCTTGCCGATGAACAAGGCTACTGCGGCCGGGATGAATGTGATCGACAGGATCATTGCACCGACCAGCGCAATCACCACCGTCAGCGCCATCGGATTGAACATCTTGCCCTCAACACCGGTCAGCGCGAAGATCGGCAGATACACCACCATGATGATCACCTGGCCGAACAGCAACGGCCGCCGTGCTTCCTTCGACGCGGCGAACACTTCATGGAAGCGCTCGCTGCGCGTCAGCGGCCTACCGTGATGAGTTTGTGCATGCGCCAGCCGCCGCACGCAGTTTTCCACAATTACCACCGCGCCGTCGATGATGATGCCGAAATCCAGCGCCCCCAGGCTCAGCAGGTTGGCGCTGACCTTGTACTGCACCATGCCGGTAAAGGTGAACAGCATCGACAGCGGGATCACCATCGCAGTAATAAGCGCCGCGCGCATATTCCCAAGGAACATGAACAGGATAGCAATCACCAGGATCGCGCCTTCCAGCAAGTTCTTCTTGACCGTGTTGATCGCCTTGTCGACCAGCACCGTGCGGTCATACACCGTGATCGCCTCAACGCCGGCAGGCAGGCTGCGATTGATCTCAACCATCTTGCGGTCAACCGCTTGCGAGACCGCCCGACTGTTCTCACCGATCAACATGAAAACCGTGCCCAGCACCACTTCACGGCCATTCTCGGTGGCGGCTCCAGTGCGCAGCTCGCGCCCGATGTCGACCTCACCGATGTCGCGAATACGGATCGGTACGCCCTGCACATTGCCTAGGATGATATTGCGGATATCCTCAAGCGATTGCACCTGCCCCGGTGCGCGAATCAACAACTGCTCACCACGCTTTTCAATATAACCGGCGCCGACGTTGCTGTTGTTGCGCTCCAGCGCAGTGGCAATATCCTGCAGGGTCAATCCGTATGAGGCCAACTTCTCCGGCACCGGCGCCACCTGGTATTCCTTGGCAAAACCGCCGATCGAATTGATCTCGGTGACGCCGCTGACATTGCGCAACTGCGGCTTGATGATCCAGTCCTGGATTTCGCGCAAGTCGGTTGACGTATAGGCGCTGCCATCCGGCTTTTTGGCGCCGTCCTTGGCTTCCACGGTCCACAGGTAAATCTCGCCGAGACCACTCGAAATCGGCCCCAGCGCCGGCGTCACCCCGGCCGGTAGCTTGTCCCTGGCTTCCTGGATCCGTTCGTTGACCAGTTGCCGCGCGAAATAGAGATCGGTGCCGTCCTTGAATATCACCGTCACCTGCGACAAGCCATAGCGCGACAGGGAGCGTGTCTGCTCCAGTCGCGGCAGGCCGGCCATCACGGTCTCGATCGGGAAGGTCACGCGCTGTTCGGTTTCCAGCGGTGAGTAACCCGGCGCCGAGGTGTTGATCTGAACCTGGACGTTGGTAATATCCGGCACTGCGTCGATCGGCAGTTTTTGATAGTTGTAGATACCGAGTGCGGCCATCGCAAACACGGCCAGCAGGATCAGCCAGCGCTGCTCGATGGAAAAACGAATGATGCGTTCAAACATGGAATCGGGTCCTTTGCGTCATGGGCGGAATGGCGAACGGCATCACGCGCTCAATGGGCGTGCTCGGCGCCGCTCTTGCCCAGCTCCGATTTGAGGACGAAACTGCCGGTGGCGGCATAACGCGAGCCGGGCTGTAGTCCGCTGACAATCTCTGTCATCCGCCCGTCGGTACGTCCGGTAACGACCGCCTGCACCATGAAACCATCGTCGGTGCGGACGAACACGACTTGCTTTTCGTCGACGCTCTGAATCGCTTCCGACGGCAGCGCCACGTTTACTTCGACCTCGCTGGAAATCACTTCGACATTGACGAACAGCCCGGGACGCCAGGCCATGTCGGGATTGGGCAAGGTGATGCGGGCCTTGGCGGTGCGGGTCTGTTCGCCCAGCAACGCGCCAACGTAGGAGATGCTGCCGCTGGCCGTCGATTCGAAGGCGGTAGCGCGAATTTGTACTTTCTCGCCCAGGCGCACCAGGTTCAGATCCTTGGCCGGTACGATGACTTCGGCCCACACGGTTGACAGGTCAGAGATGGTGAAGATACTGGCGTCGGCGGCCACCGCCTCGCCCAGTGCAATGTGCTTTTCGGTCACCATGCCATTGAATGGCGCTCGGATCTCATACCGGTTAAGGCCGCCGGAAGCACCGACGCCGGTGCCCAGCACATTCAATTTCTGGCGTGCATTCTGCAAAGCGATTTCAGCTTCGTTCATGACTTGACGCGCTTGCAGGTAATCCTGTTCGGCGGAGATTTTTTCATCCCATAGCTTTTTTTCCCGCTCGTAGGTAGTCCGCGCAAATGTGTAGCGCTTCTGCGCTGCCAGCAACTCGCTGCGCTGCTCGGCAAGATCGGTGCTCGCTACCACCGCCAGCAATTGCCCGCGCTTGACCTGCTGCCCCAGACTAACCGCCACCTGCTCCACCACGCCGGCCAGGCGTGGCACCACGTGCGCGGTCTTGTCTTCGTTAAAGCGAATTTCTCCGGGCAAGGTGATGGCTGTCCTGATCCGTGCCGGCCCGACATTTTCCAGTTTGACGCCGGCCGCGGCAACCTGCGCGTCGCTCAATTCCAACTTGTCATCGTGCGACTCCTTGGCTTCGTCGTGATGTTCGCCATCGGCGTGCTCGTCGGAATCGATGTGCTTGTCGTCGCCCTTGGCGCCGTGATGTTCCGTATCGGCGTGACCTGCCGATTCGCGATGTTGGCCGTCGACGACTTTTTTAGCTGTATCGTTGCTGCCGCTCAGGTACCAACCGGCAGCCGCCAGCACAACCACGGTCACCAAGCCAATGGCGATGACTTTGCTTTTAGTTGAATTGATTTTCATAGGATTTTATTGCGGGGAATCGGTTGATGGAGATGTCCCTACCACGCGCTCAATCTCGGTGGCAGCGCGATGTGTCTCTGCTAGCGCGCGCAGGGCTTGTGATTTGGCCTGAAACAGCACGCGCTGTGCATCCAGCACTTCCAGGAAACTGAATTTACCAAGCTCGAAACCCTTGGTGGTGATGTCGTAGGTCTGTTGTGCCGCCGGCAGGATTTCCCACTGCAAAGCCGCCGCCTGCTGCTGCGCCAGTTGCAGGCGCTGGTAAGCATTGGCCAATTCGCCACTGATGCGCAGTTCCGCGCTCCTCTGTTCGTCGCGCGCCTTGTCGGTCCGCCGCAAGGCTTCCAGCACATTGCCCTGGTTGCGATCGAACAGCGGCAGTGGAATCGACAAGCCGACGATCATCTGATTGCGACCGATTTCTTCCGCGCGCTTGCTGCCGATGCTGACGGTGACATCGGGAATGCGGCGACTGCGTTCCAGCCGCAACATGGCTTGGCGCCGCTCAACCTCGATCCGCGCGCGAACGAAGCCGGGTGCATTGGGCAAGCGTGCCTGTAGGGCTACCAAATCAGGCAACGCCGGCAGCGCATTGATTTCGCCATCGACGGCAGTAAAGTCCGGCGCGCCGGCACCCCAAGTGGCTGCCAGGCGACGCCGCTCGATATCCAGGGTACCTTGTGCCTGTTGCAATTCGACCCGGATCCCGGCTTCGGCAACCCGCGCCTTGGTTTCCTCGATCGGCGCCACCTTGCCGGATGCAACCCGCTTGGCAGTGATGGCGCTGGCGCGCTGCGCCAGTTGCAATGAACTTTGCAGTAACTGCAGATTCTCTTGTCCCTCCAGCACGGCAAAATACGCAGCGACAACGGCCGCTTGCAAATCGGCGCGTTTGGCGAGCAAATCCACTTGCGCCGCGTCGCGCGCCTTTTCCGCCGCAGTAATACGCGCGTGACGCTTACCGCCCAGTTCTATCGCCTGGTTCAATTGAACAGTTGTCGTGCGGTTTTCCTTGCGGGTATCTTCCAGCAAGGTCGATATTTCCGGATTCGGCCGCGCTGCTGCCTGCTGAATCGAAGCGGTTACCGCCTCAACCTCACGCCCTGCCGCCGCCAGTTCAGGATTACTCCTGAACGCGCGGGCAATCGCCTGCTCCAGGCTCAAACTGGCGCCACCAGCCTTGATGTCCGGAGGCGGCAAGGTGTAATTGATGCGTTGCTGCGTATGCGGCAACACACTTTCAGGTGCATCCGGGCTATGCCGCGCATCCTGAGCAAAAGACAACTGACAGGCCAATACCGCCAGCCCGAGCGGCAAGAAAAATTTGTGCATCAACGGCTCCCTGAAATCCAGCGCGGCCGATTCCGTTAAACGACCGGACGCGCTGAAGAAAATCTGCTTAAGACTGCGATCAGGCACCGGAATGAATCGTTTTCTTGGGAGCATCTTGTTTGTGGTCATGTGGCTGCGGCGCCCCCTTTTCCTTGCCGGTTGCCGGCTTGTTGTCGGTCATGGGTACACCGGTCGCCGGTTTTTGGCCGGTGGGCGTCTGCGCCATCACAGCGCCAGTGGCAGTTAGCAGGGTCGCAATGGCGATAACTTGCTTGATATTCATTTTCAATCTCCAGGTAGTTGAGGAAAAATCCAACGAAACAGCCTCATCCTCACCAGTCAAAAGCGGGGAGCTGCATCGTTGGGGACAAGTGTAGGAAGCGGGGTAAAACCGGAAGGTGACGACCGGATTACGGTTTTGTAATCCACGACCGGCAATTTATGGCCGATAATCGGCATTGCTGCGTGTTGGCGTAAGCGGAAAGGTGATCTATGCGAATCCTGTTGGTGGAAGACGAACCCAAGGCCGGCGAATACCTGCGCAAGGGATTGAGCGAAACCGGATACGTAGTCGATTGGGTGCGCAACGGCGCCGATGGCCTGCATTGCGCCACCTCAGACGACTACGATCTGATCGTGCTGGATGTGATGCTGCCTGGCATGGACGGCTGGGCGGTGATTCGTGAACTGCGCAAGAATCATGCGACGCCAGTGCTGTTCCTGACTGCGCGCGACGAAGTTGAAGACCGTATCAAGGGCCTGGAACTGGGTGCCGACGACTACCTGGTCAAGCCATTCGCATTTGCCGAGCTGGTGGCCCGCATCCGCACGTTGCTGCGGCGCGGACCAATCCGCGAATTCGAAATGCTGCACGTTGCCGACATGGCAATCGATGTCATGAAGCGTCGCGTAACCCGGGCGGCGACCGCATCGATCTCACCAGCAAGGAGTTTTCGCTATTACATCTGATGGCAAAACGGCAGTCTGAAGTGCTGTCGCGCTCGCTGATTGCCTCCCAGGTCTGGGACATGAATTTCGATAGCGATACCAATGTCGTGGATGTCGCCATCCGCCGCCTGCGCGTCAAAATCGACGAGCCCTACGGCAAGCCTCTAATACACACTGTACGCGGCATGGGCTACGTGCTGGAGGACCGGCCTTGAAGCTGGCTGCACCGCGCTCGCTGACCGTGCGCCTGGCTTTACTGTTTGCACTGGCTACACTGTTGACGTTTGCGCTGGTTGGCGGCTATCTCTATTATTCGCTGGCGCGCCAACTGGAGAACCACGACGACCAGGAATTGCTGGGCAAGGTGACGCTGATGCGGCATCTGGTTGGCAAAGCGGCGTCCGTGCAGTCAATCCGCCAGGATCCGCACATGTTCATGGACGCCGGACTTGGTCACGATGACCTGCTGCTGATCCTGCGCAGCGCCGACGGTACGCCGCTACTCGATACCCGCCCTGGCGTTGGCAGCCTGCCGGCGCTGCCGCTGACCTCTGCCGACCGCTTGCCGGATCGGGAATCGCGACTGAACCTGCGCACGTCGACCGGTTTGCCGGTGCGCGCGACCGCGCTCTGGGCCAGGATCGACAACAGCGGCGAACTAGTCCAAGTCATTGTCGCCCACAACACCAGCGACAGCCTCGCCATGCTGGCCAGCTATCGCAATCAAATCCTCGGCGCCGCGCTGGCCGGCGCTGCGTTCGCGGCGCTGCTCGGGTACGTACTGCTGCGTCGCGGGCTGCAGCCGACCCGGCTGATTGCTCTACAGGCGCATCTGATTACGGCGCAAAGGCTGGATCGCGGCCTCGATGTCACCAGTGCACCCTACGAATTGCAGCAACTGGTCGTAGCGTTCAACGAAATGCTCGATCGCCTGCACGACAGCTTCCAGCGGCTCTCGCAATTCTCTGCCGACCTGGCGCACGACCTGCGCACGCCAATCAATAACCTGATGGTGCAGACCCAGGTAGCGCTGGGGCAACCTCGTTCATCGGAGGAATACCAGGGACTGCTGGAATCGAATGTCGAAGAGTACGAACGGCTGGCGCGCATGCTGGACAACATGCTGTTCCTGGCGCGCGCCGATCACGCCCATGTCGCGCTGTCATTCGAGGAGTTGGACTGTCATCTGGAATTGCAGCGCATCGCCGACTATTTTGAAGGCGTGGCAGCAGATACGGGAGTACGCCTGAGTATCGATGCCAGCGCCCGCGTACGCGCCGATCCAATACTGTTGCGGCGCGCAATCAGCAACCTTGTGGCCAATGCGATCCGCTACACAGCATCGGGACAGACGGTACTATTGCAAGCACAGCATGCGGGCAGCGTTACCGTCATCTCCGTAAGCAATCCCGGCCCGCCCATCGCCGATGCGGCGATCCCATGGCTGTTCGATCGCTTCTACCGTGTCGACCCGGCGCGTAGCGATTCTGCCTCGTCAACCGGATTGGGTCTGGCGATCGTGCAATCAATCATGAAACTGCATGGCGGACAGGTTGATCTCATCCGATCAACTGATCAACTGACAGTGTTTTCGCTGCGCTTTCCTAACGCGCAAGAATAAAAAAAGCCACGCAATGATGATCGCGTGGCTTTCAGTGCTTTCCTGATCCCGTCAACAAATCGGCTTTACTTGCACAAAACCAGATTTGCCTGCAGGCGGCAAGCCATGTTACTTGGCAGGGAAAACGCTTGGATTAGCCGTAATGTAAGCATTGAGTTTATCGACATTCAAACTGCCAAAGCCAGTCGCCGCACTCCATCCCGATGCCGCCGCCTTCATCCCCGGATAGGTCGTGCTCCAACCGGTATAGTTGACTGCATCGCCGTCAACCGTTGCACTGGTCACAGGGAAAACCAGGCTCGGGTTAGATGGAATCGCTGCGTACAGGCCGAGTTCGGGAAACCCAGATTGTTGCCGTGCGCCGACTCCAGGCGCGCCCAGAAACCCGCGAACATTGGCGCCGCCATGCTGGTGCCGCCGACTACACCGGCTGCCGTGCCGCCGTTGTTCGAGGCGGTGATGTAGATGTAAGTGCCGCTGGCGGACGCTGCATCGAACACGATATCAGGCAATCCGCGTGTGGTGTGGCCAGTGCCGACGATGCTGGAAGTTTGCCACGCTGGCGCCGCTTCATTGCCGCTGAAACCGCCGCCGGTGGACCAGATACGCACCGCTGTGCCATCCCCAGTCGAAGCAGTTCCTTCATTCCACACTGCCTGGCCGTTATAAGCGCCAGCCGACGTTGTGAACAAGGCCGTGCCACCCACTGCGACAACATATGGAGAACTGGCAGGCTCACTCACGTCATAGGTCTTTTTCTGGGTGGTAGTCCTTGCCACACCCGGATTGCCAGCAGAGTCGGTATCGCAGTTGTACGGACCTGCATCACCCGCTGCGACGGAGAAAGTGATCCCCTGCGCCACAGCTTGCTTGAAGACGGCATCGTCTGCAGCTTGCGAACCGGATGACTTGGCAGCGGCCTCGCACTCGCCCAGCGAAACGTTGACGACGCTGGCGACGTTGGCAGTGACTGCCGCATTATAGGCGGCGGTCAGCGGCGCATCTTCCATCGACGACGCTGTATAGAATATCAGTTGCTTGACGCCGCCGGAGGCGCCATAGATCACTTGGCTATCCAGCGCCCATTCGACTTCGCCGGACTCGTCGGAACTCTCGGTGCCAACATAGACAACAGTCGGCGTCAGTTTTGGCAGGCTCGGATTATTGGCGAGGAAAGTGGCGAAATCATTCAGGGTGTACGTCATGTCCCCTTCGGAAATCGTACCGACAACTGCTGTGGATGCGGCAGGTGTGGTGACATCGCCATAGATCGCCGGGTATTGCACCGGGGTATGGGATGTTTCCGTGCCGGCTGCAGCTTGCGTGATCGTCTTCGCTGTTGCATGTACGCCGCTATGCAAAACATGATGTATCGCGGCATTCTGCAAACCAAGCACGGAACCAACGATGCTGCCCAACTCGGCAGGAACCTGCGCCGGCTTGTCATTTGCAAAAACACTACGACCTTCATGCGTAAAACGCTTCAAGGAAGTATTGAATGCCTGCGCCACCGTCGCTGCAGTGCCGTCTGCGCTGATCAGCGTGCGGTTCGAGCTGACGCTGATGTTTTTGAATCCAGCTTTGGTCAAGTGCGCAACGACAGCATCAACCTGCGCCTGGGTAGGCGAATATTGTGCGGCGAACTGTTCCGGGGTCAGGAATTTGTGATACGAAGCATTGCCCGGTGTATGCAGCGCTTTCAGGAAGCTCTCAAGCTTGTCCTGGTTACGCAATTGCAGACTCACTGTGATGCTCTTCAATTCACCCTGCGCCATATCCACCGCGACTTTATCCGCAGTAACCGCCGCACCGGTAGTATCGTGCGTCTGTACTCTTGGCAAAAACGCTTCTGTCTTGGTCGAAACCCAAGAAGACGTATCGACGGTCGCAGCCTGCGCGCCGAGTGCCGCACATGCCAGGGAAAGCGCTAATGCCAACGCAGAGGTGCGCGGAAGTGCCAAATCTCCGATCTTTACTGCTGATGCTTTAGATTTCATCTTCTTATTCCTTTTTTAAATAAAGTAAGCAACATGAAACAACGTGGAGACAACTTGCAGTAACGTCAGCGCACTTAGCAACCCATCCTGAATGCAATGCACGCAAGATGAAACCTCCCTGCAGCCTGAAATCTTGAGGCACGCACAGACCACAGATGTGCAGCACCACGCGGTTGCAAAAAAGCAGCCGTGCATGAGTACGCCAAACGTCAGATTTGCATCGCTAGTGGCGATGCGGGGATAACGGCCTTGCTAAGGACTCGTTATTGGGATGGCCGTCGCGCGAGATGCGGAGATCGCGCAATCAGTACCGAAATACGGAAGGGAATATGGAAGAAGGAATCCATGAACGGCCTGGATTGCGACTGCAAGGACACTGCATGTACTGCATGCTCAACGCCGATCATCACTATTCCCTTTTAAGGACTACCGATACGACAGCATTACGCTTGTGAGGTAAGTGTCGCCATGAAATATCTTGTCTTTCCACGTTACTGATGCTGCTTGATTCGGGTCCAGCATAAATCGCCAGTTTCCACACTGCAATAATTATTTATCCCCTTTTACATCTCCTTACAAATCTTCCGAAATCCCGGGCATAGGAAAATTCTGCGTAAGAAAATGGACACAAAATGAAATGTCACAGCACAAAAAGATACACACAATTTTCTGTATCGAAAGACATAAACATGCACTCATTCGGCGCGCGCCAAGCACGCAAGCATTCGTTCTGCAGGGTGAATGCACTCAACTGGTCTGCCGACAGATCAATCAACGCGTACCTCGCACTCTGCCGGTGCAGACGCACGAAAAAAAACCACGCAATCATGATTGCGTGGTTTTCGATTTGATCCGGCTCGGTAAGAACCGCTCGCCTGATTTTATTTGCGCAGCACCAATGTGGTCGGCAAGCTGTGCAGATAAGCTGCGATGTCCTGCACTTCCTGATGCGACAGCGCCTTCGCTTGGCCACCCATGATCGCATTGCTACGGCCGTAAGGGCCATCGCTACCGCGCTGATAGGCGATCAAGGCATGCTGCAGGTAATCCTGCGGCTGACCGGCCAGCTTTGGATAGCTGGGATCGATAGGACTGTGGAAATCGGCACCGTGACAGGACGCGCAGGAATATTTTTTCACTGCAGCTTCACCCGCCGCAATGTTGCCGGCAGCATGGGCATTGATGAATGCGCTGGTGGAAAGAAGAAACGCCACGCCAGCAAAAATTTTTTTCATTGTGTGGGTTCCTTATTTTTGCTGCGAGTAGTAAGCCGCAATGTCCGCCATGTCCTGATCGGACAAACTGGCCGCGATGCCGTGCATGGTTGGCATCTTGCGATCGCCCTTCTGATAAGCCTTCAGCGCACTTTCGATATATTTTGCGGATTGGCCGCCCAGCATGGGCACTTGATAGACTTCCGGGAAGGTGGCTTTATAGCCTGGGATGCCATGACATCCGATACACATCGATACCTTGTTTTCAGCTGCCTTGGCATTGCCGACGATGTCCGCAGCTGCGGCCACGTTGGCAAGACTCGCAAACGCGAGAAGTGCAATTAGTTTTTTCATAATAGCTGGGTAATTGTGTTGTGCTGCGAAACTTGCCGCGAATATTGCCTCAAATGCTTCAAGATATACAGCGTAGGCAGCAGATAATCTCCATTCTCCACCGCTTATACCGCAGATAAGGCAGCACTAACTGACGCGTGTTGCCGTCGCCACCCTACACTAAAAGCGATTAATTTTACCCCAAGAAACAATCAGAGTCCACGCCGGTCGATGTCAAAATCGCAGCTTTTAGAACACTATGGCCAGCATTTTGTGCCGCTTTTCAGGTGCCCCGGCACGCTCTTCCGCGGACGTCGGGCACGATGCAAAAGCAGCCGTCAACCCAGCCGGCTGTCGGGCGGGCGCGCCATCTCGCTTGGAGTTCCGGCCACAGCACCTGACTGCGGCGAAGCGATATCATCGTCGGCCGAAGAGTCCAGGACCTCCGTTACTGCGGGTTCCGTTGGCGCCACGGCCGGCGGTTTTTCAGGAAAAAGGAAGGAGCGCGGCGACGCACTGAAGCGCCGCAGCACCGCCCTGAATACCAGGCGCCGAATACGCCTCGGCACATCGCGTGCGCGCAGCGCCAGCGTTAGCGCACAAGCGAAGGAAACACCGACATTCAACAATCCGATGCTGGCGATGCCGGCCAGCGCCAGCCAGAATTGCGGCCTCGCCAGGACTTCCCAACCGAGGCTGCTGGCAGCCGCGGTCAGGCTGCCGGTGGCCAATGTCACGTGACGCACGTCCAGCGGCAAACCGAAGAATTGTGCCAGCACCGGCGTCATGCCCAACAGGAAACCCAACGTTACGTTGCCGGCGATCTGCGCCACATTGCGATCCAGCCATGCTGCCCAGCGCTCAGCCCGCAACGCGCCCAGCACATAGACCAGGCGACGCTGGTGCGTCAGCGCCTCACGCATCCGGCGCAGCGCAAACCAGTTATCGGCAAAGCCCGACGCCAAGCTCGACAGCCACAGCAGTATCCCGGTAAAGGCCGCAAACAAAGGCGTCGGTCCGATCAGCGACAAGCTATGCATGCTGGCTTGCGCATGCTCGGCAGTCATCATCGGCGCATCGGCAAACAGCAAGACACCGCCAGAAATCAGCAACATCATCGGAATCACTGCGATCAGGTTGCCGAACACTGCCGCTGCCTGCGAACGCAACAGCAACGCGATTTCACTTAGCAATGCGCGCAAACCTTCGACCGTATCGAGCTGCCCCATCTTGGACGCCAGCACCGGCGCCGTCACTGCCGGCTGCTTGGTCGCCAATACGCCGCCGACGGCGGAAATGGCGATGAAACTGACGGCATAGTTCAACGAGGCGAACAAGCCTTCGAAAAACCGCGCAGCGCCGAGACCGGACACCAGCGATTTGCCCAGCACTGTAAAGGCCGTGATCACGCCGCCGCGACAGGCTGCCTTGAACATGGCGCTGTATTCCCTGCTGTCGCGCGCGATGTAATGTTCGCCGTGACCGGCATTGCGTTCGACCATCTTGCGCGCTAGCAGCGAGAAACTGCGCTTGACCAAACCGCGTACCGACGAACCGTGGTGATGAGCCGCAATCAGGTCGCCCAGCAGGGCCTGGATCTGACCTGCGCCCGGCCCTGCTTCGCGATGATGATCCGGCGTGCCATAGATGGCGCCGCGCAACTCAACCAACCGCGCCATACGCGTCAGTTGCGCCCGCATGCGTTCGACCCGATACACCAGGCTGACCGAGACACCGTGCTCATCGAGATGCGCATAAATCTTGTCGGTCTGCGCCTGGCACACAGCGATCAGCATACGCACACTGCGCAATGCCGCCTCGTCGCGCGGACTGACATACAGATACGTCTCCAGTTCGCGGCGCAACACCATGAATGGTGTTGCCTGCAATGGCGTCTTGGCATCCAGGCGCTGACGAAACGCCTTGCTGATGCCATCTGCGACTACCGTTGTCGCCAGGTGAATCAGGGCTTCGTCGATTTGTTGCTCATAAGTGTGGGCGATACCGTCATCGGCGATCAGTTTCCAGACCCGCGCGACACTTTGCTGATCCAGCTCAAGCAGCCAGTCGGCATCTTCGGAGGTTGGAAACAGCGCGGTAAACAGAGCCGACAGATCGGCCTCGAAGGGCGGTTTTGGCAGCACCAGCTTGACCAGGTGCTCGGAGAGTTCGCTAAAGAAGGCCGGCTCATGCGGCAAACCAGTAGCGCAAAACAGTTCAGGACCGGCGGCCTCCCGCAGGGTTTTCTGCAATGTAGTCTGCACCACGCGCCGTACATGGCGATTTGCATCCAGCCAATCCAGCAAAAAATGCAGGCGTTGCTGCTTGACGCGCAGCAAAATTTCCTTATCCAACAAAGAAACTTTGGGTGTGTGGCGCAGCCACTCAACAATATCGATGATCCAGTTGGCGCGTTCCTGCCAGGCAGAAAATGGGCTGGCGCGACGCATCAGGGTATCGACTTGCGTGGCGTAATGCAGGCTGTCTTTTTGCTGGTGGCGCTCGCCAAGCCGAAACCGGCGCCACATCACCCGCAGGCGAAGAAATAGAATTTTCATTGGCTCTAGTGAATTGACGGTGAAGAAACTGTTATCTCAGCATCAAAATAACTCGATAGCGTTCTTAAGCGTTGCCGATGGGGCAGCTTAATGGCCAGCCAATTGGCCAATTGAATCTCGTTTATACTCGACTTTATTTGCTTTCACTTTACTTCACTTTACAATTGATGATGCGACCAGAGACACGTTTTGAAAGTTCCCCGAGCTACGTCGCCACCGACGACCTGAAACTGGCCGTGAACGCCGCCTTGACACTGCAGCGGCCGTTGCTGATCAAGGGTGAGCCAGGCACCGGCAAGACCATGCTGGCGGAAGAAGTTGCCGCTGCGCTCAACATGCCGTTAATGCAATGGCATATCAAGTCGACCACAAAGGCACAGCAAGGCTTGTATGAATACGATGCGGTGTCGCGCCTGCGTGATTCCCAACTCGGAGACGAGCGCGTCAAGGATATTCACAACTACATCGTCAAGGGCGTCCTGTGGCAGGCATTCAATGCCGACGAACAAGTGGTGTTATTGATTGATGAGATCGACAAGGCCGACATCGAGTTCCCCAACGATTTGCTGCGTGAGCTCGACCGCATGGAATTTTACGTCTATGAAACACGGGAAATGGTGCGCGCCAAGCACCGCCCGCTGGTCATCATCACATCGAATAATGAAAAGGAATTACCGGACGCCTTCCTGCGCCGCTGTTTCTTTCACTACATCAAGTTTCCCGACAAGGCGACCATGCAAGAGATCGTCAACGTCCACTTCCCGAACCTAAAGAAAGATCTACTGGCGCAGGCCCTGGAAACCTTTTATCAGGTGCGCGAAGTGGCGGGGCTGAAAAAGAAGCCGTCGACCTCCGAGTTGCTGGACTGGCTCAAGCTGCTGCTGGCCGAAGACATTCCGCCAGAAGCGCTGCACAGCAGCGACACCAAGGCAGTCGTGCCCCGCTGCACGGCGCATTGCTGAAGAATGAGCAGGATGTGCATCTGTTTGAACGCCTGGTGTTCATGGCGCGAAAAAATCGATAACGCCCCTGCCCTACATCATGCTGATCGATTTTTCTTCACCTTGAAAGATGCCAAGATACCGGTATCGATCAAGGAATTCCTGATTCTGCTGGAAGCTCTCCAGCGGCAAGTCATCTCGCCCACGCTGGATAACTTCTACTATCTGGCACGTACCACGCTGGTCAAGGACGAAGCCCACTTCGACAAATTCGACCAGGCCTTCGGCCGCTACTTCAAAGGCATCCAGACCATTTTCGAAAAGAACGCTGACATCCCGCTGGATTGGCTGGTGCAGCGCATGAAACGCGAATTGACGCCGGAACAACTGGCGCAACTGGAAAAATTCGGTTACGACAAGCTGATGGACCGCCTCAAGGAACTGCTGGAAGAACAAAAGGAAAGGCACGAAGGCGGCAACAAATGGATCGGCACCGGCGGCACCTCGCCGTTCGGCCATGGCGGCAGCAATCCCGAAGGCATCCGCATCGGCGGCAGCGGCGGCAATCGCACCGCGGTCAAGGTCTGGGACGCGCGCGCCTACCGCGATTACGACGACGAACGCGAACTGGGCACGCGCAACATCAAGGTGGCGCTACGCCGCCTGCGCAAATTCGCACGCGAAGGAATCGCCGAGGAGCTGGCGCTGGACGACACCATTCGTGCCACGGCCAATAATGCCGGCTATCTCGATATCAAGATGCGGCCGGAACGCAAGAACAACATCAAGGTGCTGATGCTGCTCGATGTGGGCGGCACCATGGATGACCATATCGAACGTACCGAAGAACTGTTCTCGGCGGCCAAGACCGAGTTCAAGAACATGGAGTTTTTTTATTTTCACAACTGCGTCTACGACTATCTGTGGAAAAACAACCAGCGCCGCCATGCCGAACGGTTTCCGACCTGGGACATTCTGCGCAAGTACACGCCGGACACAAAACTGATCTTCGTCGGCGACGCTACCATGAGCCCGTATGAGATTCTGCAGCCTGGTGGATCGGTCGAATACAACAACGAGGAAGCCGGCGCCGAATGGCTGCAACGCTTCACCAAGACTTTCCCCAAGTTCATCTGGCTCAATCCCGAACCGGAAGGCCTGTGGCAATACCGTCAATCGGTCGAAGTTATCCGGCAGCTGATGAGCAACCGCATGTTTCCAGTGACAATGGATGGGCTTGAGCGCGGCATGCGCCTGCTGAGCAAGTAAAACCGGGGCCGGACGCGCGCCTCAGGCGAACGCATGCAATTTGCAGGCAGATAAAAAGGGCGCCGCAGCGCCCTTTGAACATCATCCCTGGCAGTCTTTTATCTGCGCAGCGACAAAAATTTTCCCAATGCCAGCAATATCTGCGGCTGGTCGAGATGCCGGCTCAAGAACCCGTCGCAACCAGCCTGCTGGGCGCGCGCATGGTCGTAGACGAAGTCCTTGTCAGCCAAGAGAACAATCGCGATTCGGGTGTCTTGATGTTGGCGCTTGATGGTTGCACACAAATCGTAGGGATCGACGTTCGGCAGTTGCGGATTGATCAGCACGATCGAAATGGTCTGGCTGGTATAGACCTCCGCAGCGGCTTCGGCACTGCCGACCCACTCGACCGGCACCACATGGTGCGCCATCGCCATGGCCAGGTCGTCGCGAAATGTCGACTGGGTGTCGATCACCAGAATGCGGTCGATCTGCGGCGACTGCACCCTCATCCGTTCGTATTCAACAGGATCGGTCAGATCCAGATCGAGACGTTCGCGCCGGCGGCGGTCAGGCGCGCTATTCGCCAGCGCCATGTCTGATGGATTCTGCTTGGCCAGCATGATGAGACGGCGCTCAATCAAACTGTCGAGGGCGTCAAACAGTTTGAGCCAGCGGATCGGCCGAGCGACCGTGGTGTACGGCAGCTCCAGATCCGGGTTGCCGACCAGCAGCGCGGGCCGCAAATTATTCGGCTCCATGTCGGCAAGGATTGCCAGCGCCTTGAGATCGTCTGCATTGACCAGATATAGGTCCGGCTCCTGCAAGCTGTCTGCCGACAGACGATGGTACTGCTTCTCACGATTCTGCTCTACCGAGAACGTGGCATCGAAGATATTGATTTCACGGGCGGAAAAGCCGATGAAACGGATAGCAAATGGTGCGTTATGATTTTTCATTATTTTTGTTCTCCCTGGTACGCGAACACCGACGATCGCATGATATCAGTGTCTTTATTTGCATTTTATTTTTATCAATACAATGTGCAAAACAACAACATTTTCTTGCCAAACACCAACTCTGCAGTGCTTTGATATCAACGCGCTTGAATGGATATTTCTGATTGACTACACGGCTTGAACAACGGCCGGCCTTTTTTTCATTAGAATGCGCACAGGATAATAACCAGCATCATCCGTTTTAGTTGCAAATTAACAATAAGTTACACTTAACCCAACAAAGCTGAATGGCAACCAAAAAATCACCGCAGTCTGACTACAGCGAATCATCAATCCGTGTATTGAAGGGCCTGGAACCGGTCAAGCAACGTCCGGGCATGTACACCCGCACCGAAAATCCGTTGCATATCATCCAGGAAGTCATCGACAACGCCTCGGATGAAGCACTCGGCGGATTTTGCAAGAACATCCTGGTTACCCTCAACGTGGACGGCAGCGTCAGCGTCGAGGATGACGGCCGTGGCATTCCGGTCGGGCTTCATCCAGAAGAAAAAGTCCCGACGGTAGAGATCGTGTTCACGCGATTGCATGCCGGCGGCAAATTCGACAAGGGTAGCGGCGGCGCCTATTCATTTTCCGGCGGCCTGCACGGGGTTGGCGTATCGGTTACCAATGCCCTCTCGTCGCGCCTGGAAATCACAGTCTGGCGCGAAGGCGGCGTACATCATATGGTGTTCGCCGATGGCGACGTGATCGAAAAACTGACCACACGTCCGATTGGCCGCGACGACAAAAAATCCGGCACACGCGTCACCGCCTGGCCGAATCCGAAATATTTCGATTCACCAGCCATCTCGCAACCGGAACTGCAGCGCCTGCTGCGCTCCAAGGCGGTGTTGCTGCCTGGCGTCAAGGTCACGCTGCTCAACGCCAAGACCGGCGACAGCCAGACCTGGCAATATGACCAGGGCTTGCGCGGCTATCTGATGGAATCGCTGGCGCAATCGTCGAACGCCGAGCCACTGATCCCGTTGTTCGAAGGCGAGCAATACGCCGGCGCCGACGCCGAAGGTTTTGCCGAAGGCGAAGGCGCCGCATGGGTCGTGGCCTGGACCGAAGATGGCGCCATCGTACGCGAATCGTATGTCAACCTGATCCCGACGTCGGCCGGAGGGACCCACGAATCTGGCTTGCGCGAAGGCCTGTTCGGTGCGGTCAAGAGTTTCGTCGAAATGCACTCGCTGTTGCCGAAGGGCGTCAAGCTGTTGCCGGAAGACGTGTTTGCGCGCGTCTCTTTCGTCTTGTCGGCCAAGGTGCTGGACCCGCAGTTCCAGGGCCAGATCAAGGAGCGCCTGAATTCACGCGACGCAGTGCGCCTGGTTTCCACCTACACTCGGCCAGCGCTGGAGTTATGGTTGAACCAGCACGTCGAGTATGGCAAGAAACTGGCTGACCTGGTCATCAAGCAGGCGCAGAATCGCTTGCGCTCGGCGCAAAAGGTCGAAAAGAAAAAATCCTCCGGCGTTGCCGTGTTGCCTGGCAAACTCACCGATTGCGAATCCAGCGATATCACCCGCAATGAATTGTTCCTGGTTGAGGGCGATTCGGCCGGCGGCTCCGCCAAGATGGGCCGCGACAAGGAATTCCAGGCCATCCTGCCGTTACGCGGCAAGGTGCTCAATTCGTGGGAAACCGAACGCGACCGGCTGTTTGCCAATAATGAAATCCACGATATTGCGGTGGCCATCGGCGTCGATCCGCACAGCAAGGGCGACACCATCGATTTCAGCGGCCTGCGTTACGGCAAGATCTGTATCCTGTCCGATGCCGACGTCGACGGCTCGCATATTCAGGTGCTGCTGCTGACCCTGTTCTTCCGCCACTTCCCGCAACTGATCGATCGCGGCAACATCTGCATCGCACGGCCACCGTTATATCGCGTCGACGCTCCGGCGCGCGGCAAGAAGCCGGCGCAGAAGATCTACGCGCTGGACGACGGCGAGCTGGAAGCCACCGAAGATAAATTGCGCAAGGACGGCGTCAAGGACGGCGCCTGAGCATTTCACGCTTCAAAGGTCTAGGTGAAATGAATGCCGAGCAGTTGTGGGAAACCACGATGAATCCGGATACCCGTCGGCTGCTACCGGTCACGCTCGGCACCTTCGATCTGGAAGCCTCGGAAAACCGCTTCAACATGCTGATGGGGAAAGGCGAAGCAGCAGCGCGGCGCGCCTGGATTGAAGAGCATGGCAATGAAGCCGAGGCCGATATCTGATACGTTGTCAATCGGCAAAGTCGACGCCATAATCGGCGTCGGCCATCCATATCGGCAAAACGTATTATGATGGACGAAATTTTATACGTCGCACGCTCCAGCGGCCAGCCCAACAAGGCTGTTCCACGTAACTTCGATCATCCTGCAATATGCGTCCGCGCAACGCCAGCATGCAACGGTTTGCCCATAGTACTTATGCCACCCGTCGTGCGGGCCGGCAAACTCAAAGGACATTGTTTTTAATGAAATACCGCAACGCCAATACCTCTAGTGTTGGTTACCGATAGCAGATGAACAAGCTTCTCCATCATCTGGGCCAACATCTCGCAGGATTCCTGTTGACACTCGCGCTGCTGGGCGCGGTAGGCAGCGCGCGTGCGGATATTTACGGCTACATCGATGCGGATGGCGCCGGGCACTTCTCGACCGAAAAACTGGATAATCGCTATCAGCTTTTCATGCGCGGCGACGCCGCTTTCGACTCATCGCAACTGATGGCCGACAAGGGCACGCCACTCAATCCGAAACTGCGCGACAGCCCGTTGTTCCGTTACCTGTCGCAGCATCCCAATCTGAAGAAATACGAAGCGCTGGTGAATCAGGCTGCGCGAGAATTCGCACTTGAGCCGGCGTTGCTGAACGCGGTGATGGCAGCCGAATCCGGTTTCAATCCCGGTGCGGTCTCTCCCAAGGGTGCGATCGGCCTGATGCAGATCATGCCGACCACAGCCGAACGCTACGGCCTGACGGGCGACAAGAAAAAACCTGTTGAGCAAAAACTGACCGATCCACGCACCAACATCCGGCTTGGCGCACGTTACCTGCGCGACTTGCGAAATATGTTTCCCTCGCGGCCAGATCTGGTGATTGCATCCTATAATGCCGGCGAAGGCGCAGTGCAGAAATACAACAACCAGGTGCCGCCGTTTCCGGAAACGCGTAGCTACGTGCAACTGGTGCGCCAGTTCTACCAGTTGTACAAGCCGGCATTCGGCGAGATCACCATGGGTAGCAGCGGAAGCAACGGCAGCGGCAACCTGAAGCGCGTCCATCTGGTCATTCCAGGGCGCAGCAATATGCCGCCTCCGGTGACAGAAGCCAGTACGCTGCCGAATCCGCCAGCCATCTCGTCAACACCAGCCATACCTGCGGCGGCAACGCCTTTTAACGAATAATTTGCTTGAATCTCCATGACTGACCAAAACGATCTATTTGCCACCCCGGACGCCCCTTCCCCTGATGCAGAATCGTTAACGCTTGCCACCTTCGCCGAACGCGCTTACCTCGACTACGCGATTTCCGTCGTCAAGGGCCGTGCCCTGCCGGACGTCTCCGACGGTCAGAAGCCGGTACAGCGCCGCATCCTGTACGCAATGAACGAGCTTGGCCTGAACGCCGCCGCCAAGCCGCGCAAATCAGCGCTGGTGGTCGGCGATGTGCTCGGCAAACTGCATCCGCACGGCGACCAGTCGGTATACGACGCGCTGGTGCGGATGACTCAGGATTTCTCGCTACGCTATCCGCTGGTCGACGGCCAGGGTAACTTCGGCTCACGCGACGGTGACGGCGCCGCGGCGATGCGATACACCGAAGCACGGTTGACGCCGATCGCCCGCCTGCTGCTGGAAGAAATCGACATGGGTACAGTCGATTTCCAGCCCAATTACGATGGTTCCACCGAAGAGCCGCGGCTGCTCCCTGCGCGCCTGCCGTTCGTGCTGCTGAACGGCGCATCGGGGATTGCTGTCGGCCTGGCCACTGAAATTCCGTCGCATAATCTGCAGGAAGTCGCCAAGGCGGCAGTGGCGCTGATCCGTAATCCGGCGCTGAGCCATGCCGAACTGATGCAGATCATCCCCGGCCCTGACTTCCCTGGTGGCGGCCAGATCATTACTTCACCGACTGCCATTTCGGAAATGTACGAGAGTGGTCGCGGCAGCCTGAAAGTGCGCGCCACCTGGAAAATCGAAGACCTGGCGCGTGGCCAGTGGCAAGCGGTAGTAACCGAACTGCCGCCTGGCGCTTCCTCGCAAAAAATCCTGGAAGAAATCGAGGAGCTGACCAATCCGAAGATCAAGCTCGGCAAGAAGACCCTGACGCCGGAACAACTGGCGCTCAAGACGTCCATCTTGTCAGTGCTCGATACCGTGCGCGACGAATCCGGACGCGATGCGCCGGTGCGGTTGGTGTTCGAGCCGAAGTCGAAGAACCTCGACCAGACCGAATTCACCAACATGCTGTTGGCGCACACCTCGCTGGAAAGCAGCGCCTCGATCAACCTGGTGATGATTGGCGGCGATGGCCGTCCACGCCAGAAGGGCCTGGGCATGATCCTGCGCGAGTGGATCACTTTCCGCTTCGCCACCATCACACGCCGCTCGCAATATAAGCTACAGAAAATTGAAGACCGCATTCATATTCTCGAAGGCCGCGAAGCGATCCTGCTGAATATCGACAAGGTCATCAAGATCATCCGCGAATCGGACGAGCCAAAACCGGCGCTGATTGCCGCGTTCAAATTGTCCGACCGCCAGGCCGAAGATATTCTGGAAATCCGCCTGCGCCAATTGGCGCGCCTGGAAACCATCAAGATCCAGCAGGAACTGGCCGAGCTGCGCAACGAGAAAGCTACGCTGCAAGACCTGCTCGACAATCCGGCATCGATGAAGCGACTGGTGATCAAGGAAATCGAAGCCGACCAGAAACAGTTCGGCGATGCCCGCCGTACATTGATCGAAGCGGCCGAAAAGGCCGTGGTGGAAACCAAGGTAGTGGATGAACCGGTCACCGTCATCATCTCCCAAAAAGGCTGGGTGCGCGCGCGCACCGGCCATGGCCATGACGCGAGCCAATTCGGCTTCAAGGCTGGCGATACGCTGTACGGTGCATTCGAATGCCGCACCGTCGACAACCTACTGACTTTCGGATCCAACGGCCGTATCTATTCAGTGCCAGTATCGACATTGCCGAACGCACGCGGCGACGGCGTGCCGATCACAACCTTGATCGATCTCGCCAGCGGCAGCAGCATCCTGCACTACTTCGCCGGCCCGTCAGACCGTACATTGTTGTTGGCATCGTCGGGCGGCTATGGCTTTACTGCCAAGATCGGCGATATGCTGAGCCGGGTCAAGGCCGGCAAAGCCTTCATCACGCTCGACGAAGGCGACCTGTCGCTGTCGCCGCAGGCACTCGACAGCAGCGTCAGCGCGATTGCCTGCCTGTCGGAAAAGGGACGCCTGCTGGTGTTCGGCCTGGATGAATGCAAATCGCTTAGCAACGGCGGTCGCGGTGTGATCTTGATGGAACTGGAAAGCAATGAGAAGCTGCTGGCGGCACAACCGATCAGTCAACGCGGGGTCTTAGTGTCCGGCGTTGGCCGCGGCGGCAAAGCGCAACAGGTTGCCTTGTCGGCATCGGGACTGGCTCCACATATCGGCAAGCGCGCCCGCAAAGGGAAAGTGTTGGAGTCGAAACTGAAGCCGGTGGCGTTGACTGCTCAGACCTGATGTAACGCCCCGTCGGGTGGGCAGAAAATTCTGCCCCACGCGTCTCCCGAATTTCGTGTGAGCGCAGGTGCCCACCCAACTTACCTACCTGTTTGCCCTTGTAAGATTTGTGCTGGCGTAACCACCGCCACCAGATATGGAAACTCTTAAAAATTACTAGGAATTGTCTGAAATTTGGTCGAAATGCCAATTATCCTTGACGCAAAGTGGCGGATTAACGATATTGATGGTCCTGACGCGACCCTCGGCCACACGGCCTCAATGGTCAATCGCATTAATTCATCTGTTTAAAAAGGGATAACATGAAAACCAGACTAATCGCCCCTATCCTTTCCGTATCCATGCTGATTGCCGGCCATGCCTACGCAGACACGGTCAATTGCGCAACAAAAGCCAATCAGATACAAACTCAAATTGATTTCGCCAAGAAAGCCGGCAACATCAATCAAGTCGCCGGCCTGGAAAAGGCACTGAAGGAAACCCAGCAACACTGCACAGATGCCCGCCAAACCCAGCGCGCGGAAGAAGAAGTACGAAAGAAGCAGGCAGATGTTGACGAGGCTCGCCAAGACATCAGCAAAGCAGAAACCAAATTGCGCGAAGCACAAGCCAACGGCAATACCAAGAAAATCGAGAAGGCACAAAAGAAACTGACCGAAAAGCAAGCCGATCTGCAAGAAGAACGGGAAGAACTGCGCGCTGCGCAAGCGGATCTGTCTGCATTAAAGAACTGACGCGTCACTAAGCTGAAAATCGTCTCGGCAATCAAAAAAAGGAGGACTTTTCCTCCTTTTTATTACTCCCAAGGCAAAATTAGGGTCAGAGTCAAATTAATTTAATTTGACTCTGACCCTAATTGTTTCCTGACCCCAATTGTTTCTATGCAATGCAGATGCTACGTAACTCCGCTGCAAAACGTTCCACCGTTTCCGGCTGTGTATCCCAGGCACACATCAGGCGACAACCGCCGCACCGATGAATTGGTAGAACTTCCAGCCGCCCGCCCGCATTGCCTGGGCGGCATGGTTCGGCAACTCCGCGAAAACGGCATTCGATTCCGGCTCGAACAGTACCCGCACGCCGGGAATATCGCGCAGGCGCTGATGCAGCAATTTCGCCATGGCGTTTGCATGGCGGGCATTGCGCAGCCAGACATCGTTGTCGAGCAAGCCGAGCCAGGGTGCGGAAATGAAACGCATCTTGGATGCGAGTTGACCGGCCTGTTTGACGCGATAGGCGAAATCCTCGGCCAGCACCTTGTCGAAGAACACCACCACCTCACCCACCGGCAGACCGTTCTTGGTACCGCCGAAGCACAATACATCGACGCCGGCGCGCCAGGTGATCTCGGAAGGATGCACGTTCAGTGAAGCCACCGCGTTGGCAAAGCGCGCGCCATCCATGTGCACGCGTAGCTGGCGGCGCTTGGCAATGGCAGCGATCGCACGAACTTCCTCGACGGTATAGACGGTGCCGACTTCGGTCGATTGCGTGATGCTGACCACTTTCGGCCGCGGGTAGTGGATATCGGCGCGCTTGGTCACCAATGCCTCGATTGCATCCGGCGTCAGTTTGCCATTCTCGCCTTTAGCCGTCAGCAGCTTGGAACCGTTGGAAAAAAATTCAGGACCGCCGCACTCATCGGTTTCGATGTGCGCCAGCTCATGGCAGATCACCGAATGATAGGACTGACATAGCGACGCCAGCGCCAGCGAATTGGCGGCGGTGCCGTTGAATACAAAGAACACATCGCAATCGGTCTGGAACAGGTCGCGCATGCGATCGCACACGCGTTGGGTCCAGGCGTCGTCGCCATAGGACGACTCGTGGCCGCTGTCATTGCTCTTGAGCAGATACTCAAGCGCTTCCGGACAAATGCCGGCTTGGTTGTCGGAGGCAAATTGTTGCATGGAGCACCTTTGATCGATGTGGACCGCTACAAATGGCAAACGATGAAACTGCCAAGGGCCAACGCCTGCTCGCACGGCATGTGCTGCAGGCGCTGGCCCAGGCTTGCTATCTTGCATCCTGCCTGAACAATGCAGCAATCAGACAGTATGCGCATTCAAATCAAATCTTCGCCGCAATCAACTTGCCCAGACGCTCGATCCCTTCGCGGATCTTGGCCGGAGGGACTGTCACGAAGCTCAGGCGCAGCGTATGTTTTTCCGGGGTGTTGCCATAGAACGGTGCGCCCGGAACAAATGCGACATGCTGTTGAACTGCTTCGTCCAGCAATTTCATGCTATCGATATGCTTCGGCAAGGTCACCCAGATGAACATGCCGCCTTCCGGCTTGGTCCAGCTGCACTCGCTTGGGAAGTAGGTTTTCAGCGCATCCAGCATGGCATCGCACTGGTCCGAATACAATTTACGAATGGTCGGGATGTGCTCGTTGAGGAAGCCGTCCTTGATGGTGTTGTAGACCACCATTTGCGTCAGCTGCGCGGTATGCAGGTCGGTTGCTTGCTTGGCCTGCTCCAGCTTCTCGATCAGCGGCCGCGGCGCGACCACGTAACCCAAACGGATGCCTGGCGTCAGGATCTTGGAGAACGATCCCATGTAGATCACCCCGCCCGGATTCATGCTGAGCATCTTCGGCAGCGGTTCAGTGCGATAGCTGAGAGCGCCGTAAGGATCGTCTTCGATCAGCGGCAGGCCGAGCCGGGCGCAGATATCGACCAGCGCATGCCGGCGCTCCACTGACAGCGTGCGGCCGGTTGGGTTCTGGAAGTTCGGCAATGCGTACAACATGCGCGCGCCCTGCCCCAGCGTTGCCACCGTCTCCGGCAGCAAGCCGCCTTCATCGCTCGGCACCGACACGAATTCCGGGCCATACAGCGAGAATGCCTGCAATGCCCCCAGATAGCTCGGCGTCTCGACCAGCACCTTGCTGCCTTCATCGATCAGCACCTTGCCCAGCAGATCCAGGCCTTGCTGCGAACCGGAGGTCATCAGCACCTGGTTCGGCAAAATCTTGGCGCCGTTGGTCGACAGCGAATCGGCCACCCACTCGCGCAGCGGGCCGTAGCCATCGGTCGGGCCGTATTGCAACGCCACTTTGCCTTGCTCGGACAATACCTTGTCGAATGCCACCTTCAATTGCTCGACCGGGAAAGTCGCCGGCGACGGCAAGCCACCGGCGAACGAAATGATTTCCGGGCGCATGGTGATCTTCAGGATTTCGCGAATGGCGGAGCTTTGCAGTTTCTGTGCACGCTCCGAAAAACGCCATTCAAGCGGGGTTGGATTTTCGATTTTCATATGATTCTCTTCAAGTGATCTTATCTTTTAAGAGGCGCCGGTCCGGTGCCCAGCCTATGCTGGAACGCTGGGCAGACGCCCATGATTTTTATGATCTGCCGTCTCCTGGGCCGATAGCGGATAACGCTACCAGAACTGCGCGGACTACTCTATTTCAGCAATCATTTCAATTTCAACGCAGGCGCCCAACGGCAGTTGCGCTACGCCAAATGCGGAACGGGCATGCTTGCCCTGCTCGCCAAACACTTCGCCGATCAGTTCCGAGGCACCGTTGGTGACCAGATGCTGTTCAGTGAAATCACCGGTCGAATTGACCAGGCTCATCAGTTTGACGATACGCTTGACGCGCTTCAAGTCGCCGCCGCAGGCCGCCTGCAGGGTGGCGATCAGTTCGATGGCAACGGCGCGCGCGGCCAGTTTGGCTTCTTCGGTAGTGGTGTCCTTGCCCAGTTGCCCAACCCAGATCTTGCCGTCCTTCTTTGGCAGATGGCCGGACAGGTAAACCGTATTGCCGCTTTGGGCATACATCACATAGGCAGCAGCAGGTACGGCAACGGCAGCCAGCGTGATATTCAGGGCTTGCAACTTTTCATAGACAGACATCTGACACTCCGATAGATGGAATCATTTGCCGACGCTTATGGCGCCAGCAACAATGACGGGATAAATGGGATAACGCCGGGTATTTTCCCGGGAAGCCTATGATTATCTCAAATCCGCCGCCAAGTTTGCGAAAAGGTTGGTAATTTATATTTTGCCATCTGGCTAGCGGCTTCAAGCGTCCGTCAGGCAGGTTGTCGCCGCACCGCCATCTTCCGGCCAAACCCCACCACAACCAGCACCGCCAGCGCAAACAGCATATTGCTCGCCTCCAATGTTTCACCTAGCAACAACGCAGCACCCAGCAAACTCAGGAACGGTTGCAACAGTTGTACCTGACCAACCCGGGCGATACCACCCAGGGCCAAGCCCTTGTACCAAAAGAAGAAGCCGATGAACATTGAAAACAGGGAAACGTAGGCAAAACCGAACCAGGCCTTGGGGGACGCATTGATGCCGTAATGCCAACCCAGCCAGACAGTTATCGGCAGCAATATCGGCAGAGCCAACACCAGCGCCCAGCAGATCACCCGTTGGCCGCCCATGGTCTGCGACAGTCGTCCGCCTTCGGCATACCCCATGGCAGCGGCAACCACGGCTGCCAGTAGCGCCAGATCGGCCAACTGCAAACCACCGCCGCCCTGGCTCATCGCAAAGACAATCACGATCGCACTGCCAAGTAGCGCCGCCAGCCAGAATCCGAGCGAAGGCCGTTCGCCGAAGCGCAACGCACCGAACACGGCGGTCGCCAATGGCAGGATGCCAAGCACGATGGCGCCGTGCGAAGCCGGCACGTAACGCATCGCCACCGAAGAAAACAGCGGAAAGCCGACCACCACACCCAACGCGGTCACGGCCAGCGCCTTCCACTGCGCCAGGCTGGGCCGGCTAGCCTTGAGCTTCCACAGCAGGATGATGGCGCACAGCGCCGCCACTACCGCGCGACCGAATGCCACAAATACTGGATTCAGGTCCGCCACTGCCATGCGGGTAAACGGTAGCGTCAGGCTGAATATCGCCACCCGACCGCTCCCAGCCACATGCCCTTCGATTCGTCTGTCATGCCGCGGATCTTTTCCTGTTAGTCGTCAAAGCCAGATGGAGACGGCGGAATAAATGGTCAGCAGCACCATCACCGTACAAAAAACGCGCTGCCACAAGGGTTGCGCCAGATAGCGCCGCAAGATGGACCCCGCCACCGCCCAAACGCCGACGCAAGGCAGATTGATCAGCGAGAATACCAGGCAATAAACGCCAATCGATAGCCAGATCGGCTGCAGTGGCGGCAAAAATGCCGAGGCGCTGGTGATGGCCATGATCCAGGCTTTCGGATTGGCGGCCTGGAATATCGCCGCGCCCAGGAATGTCATCGGCTTGCTGTTGCCGCCGACTTCGGACTTGAACGACATATGGCGCAATTTCCAGGCCAGATAAAGCAGGTATGCCGAGCCCAGTGTTTTCAAGACCACATGAATCGACGGCAGCGCCAGAACCAGGCTGCCGATGCCGGCGGCGCACAGCACCAGCATCACGCCAAAACCGAAGGTGACACCGAGCATGTGCGGAATCGTCCGGTTGAAGCCGAACATGATGCCCGACGAGGTCAACATGATGTTGTTGGGGCCGGGCGTAATCGACGATACGAAAGCAAACACCGCCAGCGGCAACAAGGCTTCTATCATTACGACACGCTGGTAGCTGGATGGAAACCTGGGCCGCGCAAGCGCGCCAGCAGTGTCCGCAGGACGTTCGGGGTACCGCGCTGCGGCAAGCCACTCAAACTGATACGGCTGCTGCCCGGATCGGATTCGACAACCACTACCCGCCCCGGCAGCAAGGTCAGCGAGCGGCCGGCGTGCAGCCAGTGGTCTTCCGGCTGTCCTTCAAAAGTCACCCAGACGCGGCCGCTGACTACCTTCAAGATCAGCTGCTGCTCGGTCACGCCGGACAGCACGCTGCCGCCCGACAAGGTATGAGACTGCTGTTTGAATAGTGTTTGCATGGCTAACTCGCTCCTGGATTTGCAGCATGAATGATTTAGGTCTATGCTAAGCCAATACACCAATACAGTACCAATACAGTTAAACAAGTAATTTCTGACATTGTCCCGGCCGAATCACCGATACAGTAACCTGCACAGCGACCAATACAGTGACCAACAACGCCCCTCCGCGCAAGCTGAGCAACAGCCAGCTGCCATCCACATCTCAGCCTCTGTCGCGCGATAGCGATACCTCGCTGGTCGAGCAGATTGTGCGCAGCATCGAATCCCGCATCAGCGACCGCCTGTTGCGCACCGGCGCCCGCATGCCGTCGATCCGCCAGTTTGCCGATAGCCATAGCGTGTCGCGCTTCACGGTGGTCGAAGCCTACGACCGGCTGGTGGCCAAGGGTTGCCTGGAATCGCGCCGCGGTTCCGGCTTTTATGTGCGCGAACGCTCGCCGCTGCTGGCTGAGCGCGGCAGCAATCCGTCCAGCGACAAGCAACCGCAACTGATTGATGTGGTCTGGCTGGTGCGCAATATGCACCAGCAGGCGCCCAACAAGAAAATGCCCGGCTCTGGCATGTTCCCCAGCGAATGGCTGGATGCCGACCTGATCGCCAACGCCTTGCGCAGCATCAGCCGGCAAAATCCGGCGCAACTGCTGTCCTATGGCATTCCGCAAGGTTTCCTGCCGTTGCGCCAGCAATTGCAATTAAAGATGGCCGAACTGGAAATCGCCGCCACGCCGGAGCAGTTCGTCACCACCACCGGCGTCACCCAGGCGCTGGACCTGGTAGCGCGCCACTTCACCCAGCCCGGCGACGTGATCCTGGTCGACGATCCATCCTGGTTCCTGATGTTTGCCTCGTTCGCCGCACTGGGCGCCAAAGTGGTCGGTGTGCCGCGCCTGGCCGACGGCCCTGACATGGTCAAACTGGCGGAATTGGTGGCGCTGCACAAACCCAAGCTGTACGTGCTGGTGTCGGTGCTGCACAACCCGACTTCGACCTCACTGTCGGCAGCCAAGGCATTCCAGATCCTCAAGCTGGCTGAGGAGCACGATTTCATGATCGTCGAGGACGACATCTATTGCGACATGCACCCCGGCTCGGCGGTGCAGCCTGCGACCCGCATTGCTTCGCTCGACCAGCTCAATCGCGTGATCTACATGGGTGGCTTCTCGAAGACACTCTCCCCAACCTGCGCTCCGGCTTCATCGCCACCACGGTTGAGCTGGCACAGCATTTTGCCGACCGCAAGATGCTGACCAACCTGACCAGCGCCGAAGTCGGCGAGCGGGTCGTCTACAAGATCCTGTCTGAAGGTCACTACCGCAAGCATCTGGACCGCTTGCGCAACAAGCTCGACAGCGTGCGCGACCGCACCATCCGGCAGATGGAAAGGATAGGCATGACGGTCGACATCAGCACCCCGGCTGGCATCTTTGTCTGGGCCGATACCGGCCACGACACCAATGTGATGGCGGAAAAAGCCCTGGCCGAGGGCCTTTTGCTGGCGCCCGGCGCCTTGTTTTCGCCCAGCCAGCTGCCCTCGTCGCGCATGCGGGTCAACGTGGCGGCGATGTCGGACCCGACAATCTGGCGCTTCCTGGAACGGGAATGCGGTAAATAAGGCTAGTTGAGCCGTTGTTGCTCCGCCCACCCTTGTAAAATCCCGATTACTCCCCATTTTTTGAGCAACTCGCAAGATGAGAGCAGCGGCATGCCGGCTGCCTTACCAATTTTTGTCGTTTTTACATCACTATTTCACCATTTATATAGAGGAAACAATGGCCGTATCCGAAAAGCAAACCCTTGGTTTTCAGGCAGAAGTAAAGCAACTGCTGCAATTGATGATTCACTCGCTGTATTCCAACAAGGAAATTTTCCTGCGCGAACTGGTCTCCAATGCATCCGATGCCGCCGACAAGCTGCGCTTTGAAGCGATCAACAACGACGCCCTGTTCGAAAACGATCCTGAACTGAAGATCAAGGTCACTTTCGACAAGGCTGCGCGCACCATCACGATCTCGGATAACGGCATCGGCATGAGCCGCGATGAAGCCATCTCGCACCTCGGCACCATCGCAAAATCCGGCACCAAGGAATTCTTTTCGAAACTGTCCGGCGACCAGCAAAAGGATGCGGCGCTGATCGGCCAGTTTGGCGTCGGCTTTTACTCTGCCTTCATCATTGCCGACAAGATCACCGTCGACACCCGCCGCGCAGGCGCCAGCGCTGCAGAAGGCGTGCGTTGGGAGTCGACCGGCGCCGGCGATTTCAGCGTCGAAGCGATCAACAAGGCATCCCGCGGCACCGACATCACGCTGCATCTGCGCGAAGGCGAAGACGAGTACCTGTCGGCCTGGAAACTGAAATCCATCATCCGCAAATATTCCGACCATATCTCGCTGCCGATCGTGATGCAGAAAGAGGAATGGGACGAAGAAAAGAAAGAAACCGTCGTCAAGGATGAATTCGAAACCGTCAACCAGGCCAGCGCATTGTGGGCGCGTAGCAAATCCGACATCACGGAAGAGCAGTACGTCGAGTTCTACAAGCACGTCTCGCATGATTTCGAAGCACCGCTGACCTATACTCATAACAGGGTCGAAGGCCGTAGCGAATACACGCAACTGCTGTACGTACCGAGCCGTGCACCGTTCGACCTGTGGGACCGCAACAAGCGCGGCGGCATCAAGCTGTACATCAAGCGCGTCTTCATCATGGACGATGCCGAGCAACTGATGCCTATCTACCTGCGCTTCGTCAAGGGCGTAATCGATTCAAGCGACCTGCCGCTGAACGTCTCGCGTGAAATCCTGCAGGAATCGCGCGACGTGCGCGTGATCCGCGAAGGCTCCACCAAACGCGTGCTGAGTTTGCTGGAAGAGCTGGCCAACAGCGACGACCAGGCGCAAAAGGACAAGTACGCGACATTCTGGAAAGAGTTCGGCCAGGTCCTAAAAGAAGGTATCGGCGAAGACGCGACCAACAAGGAAAGAATCGCCAAGTTGTTGCGTTTTGCTTCAACCGCCAACGACAGCGATGCGCAAACCGTGTCGTTCGCCGACTACATCGGCCGCATGAAAGAAGGCCAGAGCAAGATCTATTACGCCACCGGCGAAACCTATGCGGCCGCCAAGAACAGCCCGCACCTGGAAATCTTCCGCAAAAAAGGCGTTGAAGTCTTGTTGCTGACCGACCGCGTTGACGAATGGATGCTGTCCTTCCTGCAGGATTTCGAAGGCAAGGAACTGGCATCGGTCGCCAAGGGCGGCCTCGACCTCGGCACATTGGAAGATGAAGCCGAGAAAAAGCAGCACGAAGAAACCGAAACCCAGTTCAAGGATCTGGTCGAGAAAATGAAAACCGCCCTGGCCGACAAGGCCAAGGATGTACGCGTCACTTTCCGCCTGACCGATTCGCCGGCCTGCCTGGTCGCCGATGAAAACGAACTGTCAGGCAACCTGCTGCGCATGCTGAAGGCCGCCGGCCAGGAAGCGCCGGATTCCAAGCCGATCCTGGAAATCAATCCGGACCATCCGCTGGTGCAACGCCTGAAGTATGAAGACGCCAAGTTCGGCGACTGGTCGCACATCCTGTTCGACCAAGCCTTGCTGGCTGAAGGCGGCGCGCTGGCCGATCCGTCGGGCTTCGTCAAGCGCCTGAATGAAATGTTGCTGGGCATGGCTGGCAAATAAGCTTGCGCGGATGGCTTGCCCATCCGCACCAGGTAAATAAAAAGGCTGGAAGACGTCATGTCTTCCAGCCTTTTTCTATTTCAGCAACATACGCGCCGCCCTTTGTCTCAAGCCGCTTTTCCTTGCGCGGCCGGCTGGGCTGCGGCCAGATGCGTCAGCATGTCGTCGACCATGTCGGCCAGGCTGTAAGCCGGCGTCCATGACCACTCTTCGCGTGCCTTGCTGTCGTCGATCGAGCGCGGCCAGGCATCGGCGATCACTTGCCGGAAATCGGGCTGATAGCGCATCTCGAAAGCCGGATAGCGTCGACGAATAATGTCCGCCAGTTCGCGCGGCGCAAAACTCCATGCGGCAAGATTGTATGAACCAACCACTTTGAGTTGCTCCTTTGGTGCGCTCATCAATTCGATGGTGGCGCGCACTGCATCAGGCATGTACATCATCGGCAATGTGCTGTCGACATCGAGGAAACTCGTATAGTTTTTACCTGCCGCAGCCGCAAACAGGGCTTGAATGGCGTAATCGGTAGTGCCACCGCCAGGCTCGGCGGAATAGCTGATCAGGCCCGGGTAACGCAGGCTGCGGATGTCCATGCCGTATTTTTCGGCGTACCAGGCGCACCAGTGCTCGCCGGCCAGTTTGGAGATGCCGTAGACGGTTTTGGGATCCATGGCGCCAACCTGCGGCGCATTGTCACGCGGAGTTGACGGGCCGAAGGCGGCGATCGAGCTCGGCCAGAACACTTTGGAGAGCTTTGCCTGCCGCGCCACTTCCAGCACGTTCAACAAGCCGGTCATATTCAGGTTCCAGGCCCATTCCGGATGCTCCTCCCCCTTTGCCGACAAGGCTGCCGCCAGGTGATAGATTTCGCCGACATTGTGCTGCGCCACCACATCAGCCAAGCGCTTGGCGTCGGTCACATCCAATGTCTCATAGGACAATTGCGGGTGCCGGCCTTGCGGCTGGATATCACTTGTCACAACCTGGCTGGCACCATGCAATTTGACGAGCGCCGTCGTCAGTTCGGTGCCGATCTGGCCGTTGGCGCCGATTACCAATATCTTTTTCATATTTCTCTCTTCAGTTCTTCACCAGGCCGAGTTCCTCGCCTGCTTGCCGGAAAATCGCTACCGCGCGCTGCAATGTCGCCTCGTCGTGCACCGCCGACATCTGCACCCGGATGCGCGCCTGCCCTTGCGGCACCACTGGATAGAAGAAACCGACCGCATACACGCCCAGTTCGTACAGGCGGCGCGACAGCTTTTGCGCAACCACGGCGTCGTACACCATCAGCGGTACGATCGGATGCGTGCCGGCTTGATGTCGAAACCGGCTTCAGTGATCGCCTTACGGAAGTACACCGTATTGCGCTCCAGGCGGTCACGCAGCTCGGTCGATGCTTCCAACAGGTTCAATGCTTCAATCGAGGCGCCGACGATGGCTGGCATCAAGGTATTCGAGAACAGATAAGGCCGTGAACGTTGCCGTAACAGTTCGATCACTTCGCGCTTGCCGGCTGTGAAGCCGCCGCTGGCGCCGCCCAGGGCCTTGCCGAGCGTACCGGTGATGACATCGACCTTGCCGAAAATGCCGCGCGCTTCGTGCGTGCCACGACCGCGTTCCCCCATGAAACCGGTAGCGTGGCAATCGTCAACGCCGAGCAATGCGTCGTACTTGTCGCACAGCTGGCGGATTTCGCCGAGTTGCGCGATCGTACCATCCATCGAAAACACGCCGTCGGTAAACACCATCGCAAAGCGTGCGTTATCGGCCGCGCTTCTTTCAGGCAGCGCTCCAGGTCGGCCATGTCGTTGTGCGCGTAACGGTAGCGTTTGGCCTTGCACAGGCGGATGCCGTCAATGATCGAGGCGTGGTTGAGCGAATCGCTGATGATCGCATCCTGCTCGCCCAGCAACGGCTCGAACAAGCCGCCGTTGGCGTCGAACGCCGCAGCGTACAGGATGCAGTCCTCAGTGCCGAGGAAAGTCGACAGGCGCTGCTCCAGCTCGCGGTGGATATCCTGCGTGCCGCAAATGAAACGCACCGAACTCATGCCGAAACCATGCGTATCGAGTGCCGCGTGAGCGGCCTTGATCAAGGCCGGATGCGACGATAAGCCAAGATAGTTGTTGGCGCACAAATTGATCAATTCGCCATTTTCGGTATCGATCTTGCCGCCTTGCGGGCCAAGGATCAAACGTTCGGATTTCATCAGGCCGGCAGCCTGGATAGCGGTCAATTCGTCGCGGATATGGGCGTAAAAGCCCGGAGAACTGTTTTGCGTCATTGTCGGCCTCGATCTTATATAATATATCGTTCGATATTCGATATATCGAACACAAATTCCACGATAATGCACAAAAACAAGACTGTCAACCAGATGGACGGCAATTCAGGAAAAAATATGGCGGACAAGAATTCAGACGACGCACCACCGAAAGTCGGCGACACCCTGGTAAGACTGCGCCAGGCCGATGGGCTGTCGCTCGACGCCCTGTCCAAGCGCGCCGGCGTCTCCAAGTCCATGCTATCGCAAATTGAAAGAAACCAGGCAAACCCAACGGTTGCAGTGGTATGGCGCCTGGCGAACGCGCTTGGCGTGCCGATCTCGTTGCTGGTCGACGGCAACCAGGCTGCTCCGGCCTCAATCGAAACCTTGCCCAGCCATGCGACGCCGTCACTGCGTTCGCGCGACGGCCATTGCGTGCTGCGCATTCTCGGGCCGATTGAGCTGGCCGGTCAGTTCGAATGGTATGAGTTGTCGGTAGAACCCGGCGGCTGCCTCGATTCGGATGCGCACGAACCGGCTTCCCGCGAACACCTGACTGTGCTGTCAGGCACGCTGGAAGTGCAAAGCGGCACCAACGTAACGAAAATAAAAGTAGGCGAAACCGCAAGATATGCCGCTGACCGCCCACATTACATCAAAAATGTCGGCAAGAGCATGGCGACGGCGCTGCTGGTGGTGATTCACAACGGTTCTTAGGGCCGCCCCTCAGGCAAATGAAAAAGGCTGGGAGAGACACGCGTCGCTCCCAGCCTTTTGCTTCCATGACGGCTTGTCGCCGTCCTGATTTTTAGTGGGTAACCCGGGTCACACCACGAGACGACAGCAAACGCACACGGTCGCCGACATTGAACTGCTCATCGGCATCCTGGGTGATTGCGCGCAGTTCGCCATTGCTCAGGCGCACGGTAATTTCCAGGCCTGGACGCTTGCTCAGGTTGCTTTCCACCTGGTTGCCGACAATCCCGCCCAACACTGCACCGACCACGCCGGCAGCCAACGAACCGTTGCCGCTGCCGATCGTCGAACCGGCTGCGACGGCGCCCAGCGCGCCGCCTGCCAACGTTCCAGCGCCACCGCCGGTATTCTTGTCGATCGTTACCGGACGTACCGAATCCACAACGCCCATGCGCACGGTTTGCTCGCCTTGCGCCTGGCTGCTGCTATAAACGCTGGCAGAATTCGGGGGCAAGGCACAGCCTGCCAATACCACAAGCGCGGCGACTGCGATCAGATTTTCATTCTTGATAACTCCATTTAGATGTTCTCACATTGGAAATGGCTGACTATACGGTAACCCGCAGGCGCACCAGCTTGCAGGGGTTGCCAGGTGATCCATAAAGCAGCGGTAACGTTTTTTATAAGACAAGGCTGATTTTTCAGCAACATTATCTATTTTAACAATGTTTCCCGGTTCTTTGATGATTCGACAAATCCGCGACTGCGTACAAGCCGCACATAGACAATCAACGCCCGCCGGCGACATCGATGAACGATCCGGTCGAATACGACGCGGCATCCGACAGCAACCAGAGAATCGCCTGCGCCACTTCTTCGGCGCTGCCACCACGCCGCATCGGCACGCTGTCCTTGACCCGATCGACCCGGCCCGGCTCGCCGCCGCTGGCATGGATATCAGTATAAATTACACCGGGCCGCACTGCATTGACCCGGATGCCCTGGTCGGCGACCTCCTTTGCCAGGCCGACGGTCATCGCATCGATGGCGCCCTTGGAGGCGGCATAATCGACATATTCGCCCGGCCCGCCAAGTTTTTTTGCAGCCATTGATGACAAGTTGACGATCGCCCGCCCTGGCCGCCGAATTTGGTCGACATGCGCCGCACCGCTTCTCGCGCACACAGAAAGCTGCCGACGATATTGGTGGTGAAAACGCGCTGCAGACGCGCCACATCCATCTCTTCGACGCGCATCTGACGCTCAAGTATCCCGGCGTTATTGACCAAAGCGCTAAGCGTACCGAGTTCATTATCAACCACCTGAAACAACTTAAGCACGTCGGCCTCGACGGCAACATCGCCGGCCACTGCCAGCGCCTCGCCGCCCGCAGCGCGGATCGCATCGACCACGGCTTGCGCCGCGGCCTGGTTATGGACGTAGTTGACACACACTGCGTAGCCGCGGGCAGCGGCCAGGTGCGCGGTTGCGGCGCCGATGCCGCGGCTGGCGCCGGTGATGATGACGACTGGTTTTGACATGCGCGCTCCTTATTTCGATAGTCGTGGATAGTCTTGCTAATAGCGCAGTAACACAATGATCGCTATTCTAGGGCCAGTTGCGGTTTACCTGTCGACACCTCCATAAAAGCCGAGTTGCATGGATAATAGGAACTCGCCTCAGCCGCCACACGTTCTTCACCACAGGTAATCCATCGCCGCCAATGACCGCTATCGCACCACAACCCGCACTGACCGGTTTTCCGCCAGTGATAGACTCCAGCACCCGAATCCTGATTCTCGGCAGCTTCCCCGGTGTAGCCTCGCTCAGCGCCCAGCAATACTACGGCCACCCGCGCAACCAGTTCTGGGCACTACTGTCAGCGGTGCTCGGCGACGACTTGGTTGGGCTGGTCTATGCCGATCGGCTGGCATGCCTGCAATCGCATCGGATCGGATTATGGGACGTGATCGCAGGTTGCGAGCGGATCGGCAGCCTCGATAGCGCCATCCGCAACGCCCAGGCGAATCAGTTCGATCTGCTGCGCCAGCACTGTCCGCAGTTGGTCCGAGTTTGCTTCAATGGCAAAACTTCCGGAAAATTCGCCCCGCAGTTTGCGACCGCCGGCTACGACACGCTGGTGCTGCCCTCGTCGTCACCGGCCAATGCCCAGACAACATTTACTCAAAAATTACAGCTGTGGCGCGGTATCATTGCCTGATGTAATTTATTTCACAGCCGGATGTCGCCGCATCCGGTTTTATTTGCTGAATACCTATTTACCTAATGCTGATCAAACGCAAATCCATCGAAGCCGATGCCAACCGCATGGCAGGCCCGCGCAAGGCCAACCCGGCCAAACGCCCCGAAGCCGCACGCAAGGATGCGCCAAAACCGTCGCGCAAACCGAAATTCGCTCCCGTCACGCTGTCGGAACAGGACGGCGTACGCTACCTGCATTTCGGCACTGAGTGGGTGCAAGGTGCCATGCGCATCCGCAAACCGGACTGGCCCGAGCTCGAATATGCGCAGCAGATGATGGCGTGGATGCTGTTCAATCCGCAGCCGCAGCATATCGTGCAGTTGGGCCTGGGCACGGCGGCGCTGACCAAATTCAGTTATCGCCAGTTTCCGGCGGCACGCGTCACCGCAGTGGAATTGAATCCGTCGGTGCTAGCAATTTGCGCCTCGATGTTCAAATTGCCGCCCGACGATGAGCGCCTGTCGGTGCTGGAAATGGATGCGATGGATTATGTGCTGGAGCAGAACCACGCTGGCAGCATCGACGCTCTGCAAGTCGACCTGTATGACGCTACCGCGCGCGGTCCGGTGCTAGACACGCCGGAATTCTACAGCGCCTGCGCGGCCTGCCTGACCGACGATGGCATCATGACCGTCAACCTGTTCGGCGACCATCCAAGCTATGCCAAGAATCTGAAGGCGATGAAGTTCGCTTTCGATGATGTCTGGTGCCTGCCTGAAGTCCATGAAGGCAACGTCATCGCCATCGCGTTCAAGCGCGCGCCGCAAATCGATTTCGGTGCATTGTATGAACGCGCAGCCGAGATTACCGCTGCGACCAAGCTACCGGCCAAATCCTGGGTCAACGGCTTGAAGGCCTGGCATTCGGCAAAGTAACGAGATTACCCAGACGGCGTCACTCAAGTCACAGCCATCTCAGGCAGATCAACCTCAAATCAGGCACCCACAGCAATGAATAATGCGCCTCCCAAGACACTCGACTTGCAGCAGATTTTCACCTGGCTGCTGACCGATGGCACGGTCGACAAAGCCGACGTCAAGATGTTCTACACGCAGGCGATGGGAATCTTCCGCAACGCCCCAGTGGCGATCCATCCGCTCAGCGCAGTAGCGCAATGCAAACGCCAATCGGCATTGCCGCCGCACCGCGCGATCACGCTGGAATGGCTCACCGAGTGGCTGGCGCGCCAAGTGCAGCTGCCGTTCTACCGGATCGACCCGCTCAAGATCGATTTCGCCCGAGTCGCCGATGTGATGTCGGCCAGTTACGCCACACGCTTCAATATCCTGCCGGTGGAACTGACGCCGACTGAACTGGTGATCGCCACGGCGGAACCGTTCCGCACCGAGTGGCAAGCCGAAATCGCCAAGATCACGCGCCGCAGTATCCGCCTGGTGATTTCCAATCCGCTCGACATCGCCCAGTACATCACGCAATTTTTTACGCTGGCCAAATCGATCAAGAGTGCGCATAAATCCGGCGGGCAGGAACTGGCGCTGCGCAACAATTTCGAGCAATTGGTCGAACTGGGCAAGAGCAACAAGCAGGTCGACGCCAACGACCAGCACATCGTCAACATCGTCGATTGGCTCTGGCAATACGCCTTCGAACAGCGCGCTTCGGATATCCATATGGAGCCGAAGCGTGATTTCAGCGCTATCCGTTTCCGGATCGATGGCGTGTTGCATCAGGTCTACCAGGTGCCCGCTGTGGTGATGATCGCCATGACCGCGCGCATCAAGCTGCTGGGACGGATGGACGTAATCGAAAAGCGCCGGCCTCAAGACGGCCGCATCAAGACCCGCACCGCTGGCGGCCAGGAAATCGAACTGCGGCTGTCCACCCTGCCTACCGCGTTTGGTGAAAAGCTAGTGATGCGGATTTTCGATCCGGATGTGGTGGTCAAGACCCTGCCCGAACTTGGCTTTCCGCCTGATGATGCGTTGCGTTGGGATGCGCTGACCAAGCGCCCGCACGGCATTATCCTGGTGACCGGCCCGACCGGTTCCGGCAAGACCACCACGTTGTACACGACGCTGAAGGCGCTAGCCACCTCCGAGGTCAATGTCTGTTCGGTGGAAGACCCGATCGAAATGGTGGAGGCGTCATTCAACCAGATGCAGGTCAACCACGGCATCGACCTGACCTTCGCCGATGGCGTGCGCGCGCTGATGCGGCAAGATCCGGACATCATCATGGTGGGCGAAATCCGCGACCTGGAAACCGCCGAGATGGCGATCCAGGCCGCCCTCACCGGCCACCTGGTGCTGTCGACCCTGCACACCAACGATGCGCCGTCGGCAGTGATGCGGCTGCTGGAACTGGGGGTCCCGTACTACCTGCTGGAAACCACGCTGATCGGCATCATGGCGCAGCGCCTGGTGCGCACGCTATGCACGCACTGCAAGAGTCCTGATGGCGAGATTGCCGACGATGTCTGGGCCACGCTGATCGAAAACTGGAACGTGCCCAAGCCGGCCAAGGTTTATCATCCGGTCGGTTGCCCCGAGTGCCGCCAAACTGGTTACCGCGGCCGTACCGGCTTGTATGAACTGCTGACCGTTACGCAGCCATTCTCCAAGCTGATCCAGACCGAGACCGACATCCATGCACTCAAGCAGCAAAGTTTCGCCGATGGCATGAAACCGCTGCGCCTGGCCGGTGCGCTAAAGATTGTCGAAGGCGTGACCACTGCCGATGAAGTCCTGAAAGTCACCTCTGCACTTACCTGACGACAGAGACATTAACAAAACAACAAACATCAGCAACATTGTCCCAAGCGAGCGGCATCCCTGAAACACGACGGACGCCGCTTGCAGCATTTTTGCCAATCTGCCACTGCCACCATCATCTGAAAAACGCCGCATCGTTGCTTTTTTGCCGGCTTTATCCGACGACGCATACTAAAACGCGGCTTGATTACCCAATACCGGCACAATCCGTGCACAATTGCGCCCAGTGTTTTTTCACGCTCGATTGTTGGCTGACTAAACGTAAAACACGCTCGGCACACCTTCCCAGATTATTTATTTCATAGGTTGAAAATGTTGAAATACGTTGCTCTATTCTTCTGCGCGTTCGGTTTTAGCGCAGCCCAGGCCATCGACATCAGCGGCGCCGGCTCCACTGCAGCGGCGCCGCTGTATCTAAAATGGCAACAAGCCTATATCAAAAAAACCGGCAACAAGCTTGCCTATGAGGCCATCGGCTCGTCCGGCGGAATCAAGAAGATCAAGGAAAGCAGCACCGATTTCGGCGCGAGCGACGCGCCCATGTCGGCCGCGGATTTGAAGAAATTCAATTTGCTGGACTTCCCCACCGTCATTTCCGGCGTGGTGCCAATCATCAATCTGCCTGGCGTCAAGGAAGGCGAGTTGCGCCTGACCGCCGACCTGGTGGTCGGCATGTATTCCGGCAAAATTGAGAAATGGAACGACCCTGCCATTGCCAGGGAAAATCCAAAGCTGGCGCTACCCAACTTACGCATCGTGCCGCTGGCGCGTGCCGACGGCTCCGGCACCACCTTCACCCTGACCGACTACTTCAGTCGCGTCAATCCTGAATGGAAGCAGCAATACGGCAGCAATTTCACCATCGCCTGGCATGCTGACGTCAAAACCATCAAGGGATCGACCGACCTGGTTGCGCTGCTCAAGAAAACACCCGGCGCCATCGGCTATGCGGAATACGCATATGTGATCGAGAACAACCTGAACTATGCGCAACTCAAGAACCGCGAAGGCCAGTACGTCCAGCCGAACGCCATGTCATTCAAGTCGGCTCTGGCCAACAGCGGCTGGCGGAATACCGGTAACTTCGAGGAAATGCTGACCGACAAGCCCGGCTCAGGAAGCTGGCCAATCACCGGCGCCACTTATGTATATGTGCCGCGCGTCACCAGCCAGCCGGAACGCACCGCGGCCGTGATCCAATTCTTCACCTGGGCCTTCATGGAAGGAGACGAAATTGCCAACAGCCTCGACTACATCCGCCTGCCGGATAACGTCCAGGCCCGCGTCGTGCATGAAATATCCAGCGTCGTCGATACCAAAGGCAATCGCCTTTCAATCCCGATTCTGTTCAAATAAATGTCGGCGGGGATGATTGTTCGCGATCATCCCATCGATGCTGATCATCTGGGTTGAACGACGAATCGCCCCTTGGGAAAATTTGAAGCGGATTCCTAGAATCCGTGGTTCCAGGCCCGATTCGCCCTTTTTACTGCAGGGAACACACGGTAGCCGCCCTTACGGTAATAGCGATACAGCTGCAAAAAAGTTCTCATCTCGGCACTCTTGCTTTAAAGATTGACGGTTCAATCCGTCTATTCATCGAATCACGCTGGGTACACACCGATTTTCACCAAGTCGTGTGACAAAAACATGACAAATCCAAAAGAACTGACATGAACCGTCTTGTGTTGTAAAAACACAGCAAACTGGCGCCAAACACCTGCCTATAGGTCAAACATGCTCCTGTTAGCGCCGACCGCTATCTGCTTGCAATTAGCGGAAATCCGGGATCAGTTGCGGCAATGGGTCAATTCAAAATTCTCGACCGCCTCGTATGAATTCATCATGCGCGCCAATTCAGATACGGAAGTCCCTTTCTTGCTGTCGAGCGCCACCGCGATGAAGTGCCATTTCGCATGTCTGTCGTGCGAACTGATGGACAAGGAATCTTTGACTATCTCATAGCCATGTTGAATGGCCAGCTCACGCAGCGCATCCTCATGCGGAACAAAGCCCTTCTCGAACTCAACCAGAATTGCTACGCCGGCACGAGACGGCAGCCAATTCTCAAGCTTTGCCACCCAAACCATGCACGTGGCCGATAACAGCGTGAGCGAAATTGCCGCGATGTAGAAACCGACGCCGACCAGTATCCCGATCGCCGACGCCGCCCAAATCGACGCCGCCGTAGTCAGACCTCTGATATTCAAGCCTTCTTTCATGATGACGCCGGCGCCAAGAAAACCGATGCCGGTCACCACCCCCTGCACCACCCGGGTCGGATCTGGATTGAGCGACAATCCGACATGCCCGCCATACCAAAGCGCAGGATAGCCGACGAACACGGTAAGTCCGGCCGAAGCCATGCACACTAGCCCATAGGTACGCATGCCGGCGGCGCGTCCATGATATGCCCGCTCGTAGCCGATCAGCATCCCTAAAAATAAGGCGCCCAACAAGTTAAAGAAAATCAGGACATTAGCCGCAACCTCGGGAGCTGACCAATAGGCGGCCAGTGAATCAAGTAAAAGCATGTTCATATGATTTCGTTCAAATTGTCTTTAAGGCCCCGAAACGGGGAGCAGGTAATGAATTTCAAGTGCATGCCACTGATTCACACCCGAAAGGGCGAAGGCGCGACCGATACGTGTTGTCCGGCGTCCCACTGAAACAGATCCAACTGCTTTGCGGACATGATTCGACGCCGCCACGGACATTTATGTGGGGTGCCGCTGGCACGGAACAATCATGCCCAGTCAGGTAAAAATGGGGTTAAATGCCGAGTGAAAACACCGTATAGACTACCGGATATTAGACACTGTCTAATAAGGCATCTATTTAGCACAATTGAAAAAGCCCCCGATTACTCGGGAGGCTTTGAATTTGTTGGTGGGGCGTGAGTGACTCGAACACTCGACCTACGGATTAAGAGTCCGCTGCTCTACCAACTGAGCTAACGCCCCAACAGGGGACGAATTATAGCCGCGCTTTATTATTTTTGCTAGCCCTTCTCAAATATTTATATCAAATAGTGTTTTGCGCCCGTTCGTTCCCTAAAAATGGGGGGGAGTAATAAAAAACCCTCTCATCTCTGAGAGGGCTTCACGTCCGACATATCGGGGCCGCTGCAACCGTCAGGAAACCAGTCCCACCCAGTGCAGGGTCGATTCGTCTGATGGCGGCAGGGACTGCCTGATGTGGCTTATATTGCTACCTCCACCGATTGCCGATTTATATACCGCCTTCTGGACCTTTCGTGCCTGCCGCTGTTCGATGCGTCGGGTGTATTGATCGCCATACTCGACAATCAGTTGAAGCATCTGCTGCAACGCCCGATCGTTGATATTGTTCAGTGCCAGCTGACGCCAGAAATCACATTCGTTCCAGCGGCGAAAGCGCATATATACCGTACTTGACTTCCCGAACTGAGACGGCAGATGACGCCACAGATTATTGCTCGACACAATCCATAGGACAGCCTCGATAAATAAGCGATTGTTCTTGGCGCTAGCACCTGGGTCGCTTTGCTTGCCGATCAGCAGCGGCTCCAACTCTTGCCATTGATCGTCGCGGAGCATCATTTGGTATTCCTGCATCTCATTCATCGTGACAGTCCGTAGAAAATGTTATCCGTCCCCCATTGCCGTCATGCCTTTATCGCTTGCGATCGAATAGATGGAATCGGTGCGCTGCAATCAACAGGAGGTTCAGGACTTGCACTTTATCGGGACTACCCACAAAGAAATATAGGAATTGTCCGAAAATACTTAAGCAATCTATCGATACATTAAAGACGTGCGACCTGCGCGCCCAGCATAGAGCAGGCTGCGCCAAGGCTCTCTGCATCGACGGACTGCCCGTCGCGGAGAATTGTCTCTATCCGCTCACTGGCTTCGACAATCGCCGGAACGCCGGCCATCAATGCAGCTCCCTTGATTCGATGCACGTAGCGCGCCATCAACGCATGATCGCCATTGTCGAAGGCGCGCTGAATCTCGGAGAAATCCTGTTGTGAACTGTCGCGAAACAACTCTGTCGCACTCGACACAGGCGGTGCACTGCTTGGCTCCGGCACGACCATATCAACATCGCACCAAACCTCAATGATGGATTTCAATTCATTGAGGCGTAACGGCTTCCTTAATATGCCGTCCATGCCGCTATCCATACAGAGCTTGACATGCCCCTCGTCAACCGCCGCGGAGATCGCGATGATGGGCTGGTGGCGTTGACCGCCCTCCTCCTGCCTGCGGATCGTCCTTGCCACCTGATAGCCATCCATCCCGGGCAGATAACAGTCGAGCAATATCAGCGAGAACTGCCTGGCCGCCAGCAGCGACAATCCGGTCGGACCGTCTTCAGCAAGCACGACGTCGCAATTCAACTCCTCCAGCTGATGCTGAATCACTGTGCGGTTGTTCGGATGATCATCCACGACTAGTATCGTCGGGCGTGCGCTGGTTGCCACGCCACCCTGTGCCAACGCCTGGTCTGCTGCCGGAGGATTGACCGCGGGGTCGCATAATTGCGTCTCCACCGGAATAGAGAATGCGATCGACGTCCCGACTCCGACCTCGCTCTGCAACTGTAGCGTCCCACCCATCTTTTCAATCAGTTCACGGCAAATCACGAGGCCCAGACCGGTACCGCCATAGCGCCGCGTGGTCGAGCTATCGGCCTGGGAAAAAGGTTGGAACAGGCGCTTTTTCTGATCATCCGACACCCCGATACCCGTATCGATAACCGCGACCCGAAGAATCGCCTTGGACTCTACCGACTCGCTCTGCAGATTGATCGATACTGTGACGCCGCCACGATCGGTAAACTTGACAGCATTCGACAGCAAATTGAGCAGCACTTGACGAATACGCGTGGGATCGATCAGGACACGTTGATTGTCCGGAATGTGAGCATCCAGTTGCATCGCCAGTTTCTTTTCTTGCGCCTTGATCTGAATCATGTCGATGGCACTCTGCGTCAACAGGACGATGTCCGTCGGCACTTCTTCCAGTTCCAGCTTGTCGGCTTCCAGCTTGGACAAGTCCAGAACGTCGTCAAGCAAACCCAACAGGTTTCCGCCGCAGAGGCCGCCAGCGCCGTCAATTCCTGTTGCCGCCTGTCCAGCTTGGAGCGCTGCAGCAACTCCACGCTGGACAGGATAGCGTTCATCGGTGTGCGTATCTCGTGGGTCATGACCGCCAAGAACTTGCTTTTTTCCCGCTCACTCCGAACCGCAGCACGGCGAGCCACCCGCGCACGCTGCGCCAAAAGCAGGATCAGCGATATGGCAATCACCAGAGATAGAATCTCGGTATCGTAATATTGCAGCAAAGTGCGCCACGAAGGCGCGCCGTAATCGGTACCCTGCAACCACTTTTCCATCATGCCATCGGTTTGCCTGGCAGTCAGGGATGACAGTGTCTTCTGGACTATTGATGCCAGTTCCGGCAAATCCTTGCGCACCCCCATGGACACCGTTGCGGGCATTTCGCCGATGGTGCCGGAAATATGCAAAGTACCGAGATATTTACGGCGCAGCAACGGCAACAATGCCGTATCTACCCCTATCGCAGCCTCGGCGCGTCCATCGACGACTGCCTGCAGTACCGCTTCCGGGCTTTGCAGCGGCAGCAATTTGATCCCGGGAAAACGCTCACCCAGCAAGCGTTCGTAGGCACCGCCACCCTTGATCGCAACGACCTTTCCATTCAATTTACGTGCATCGAAAATGATCGGCTCGGCTTCCGTGGTCACAATGATCGTGGAGCCGACAAAATAGGGATCACTGAACAGCACGACATCCCTCAAGCTCTGTTGGGCAAATTGCTTTGACACCGCCGGAAGCATGTCAACCTTGCCATCCTTCAGCGCCTGCTGAGCGCCACTCCAGCCAGAACCCGGCACCAGCAGGAATTGCAAGCCGGTGGCGGCCGAGATTGCCGCCACATATTCCGCGGTCAAGCCTTTGTGCTGACCGTCTTCCACGTATTCCAGCGGACGCCAATCCGGATCGACAGCGATATGCACGATCGGATGCGCAGCAATCCAGGCACGCTCCTGGGCAGAAAACAGACTGGGATTGGGAATGGAAGATTGAGCCTGGACGGATGCCAGGCAAAACAGCGAAGAGATAATGAAAAACAGAAGTTGAAGAAGCTTTCGCTTCATAGCATTCCTAGCTGACGATGCATTTTGAAGAGTTCATTATCAGTGCGAATCCCCAATTTGCGAAATGCCGACTGTTTCTGGGTGCTAATGGTCTTGGCGCTACGGCCGAATTTTTTGGCGACGTCGGTAACCGACATGCCATTCAGGCAGCAGCGCAATACCTCGCGCTCGCGCGGAGACAAGTCGACATGGACCATGAGTGGATCCTTGTCATCATCCGCCTGCGTCGCATCGTGTACTGCGACATCGGATAGTAAATAGGCAAACTCGACGGCTAAGCCCGGATCCAAATAGAGTCGCCCACGAGCGACTGTGCGAATGGCGGCAACCAGTTCCGGCAACGGCTGGTTCTTCCCAACGAAACCCGCGGCGCCGGCGCGCAATGTCAGTGCCACGGTCGCAGGGCTGCAATGTGCCGAGGCCACGAGCACTTTGCTGTCGGGGAAACGCGTGCACAAAGCGCGTATCAGATTCAGGCCTTCGATATCATCTGGCGCCAGCGCATAATCGACCAACAGTAAATCGGCCGGCTCACTACGCAGCGCCGTCATCATCTCGCGGCTGTTGGCGAACGCGCCCACGACGCGAAAATCGGACTCCGCGCGCAACAATTCAATCAAGCCGTGGCGCACTACCGCATGATCATCCAGTAGTGCTATGCGGAGCGGCCTTGCAGCGGTCCAATCCATCTAAAAATTCCTCAATAAACTCATTATCACGTCAAGATATTCGGACGCTTCATCAATTTTCCGGTCTTGACGCCCCACTTGCTTGCATATCAGGCAGTGCCATTTGCAAAAAATTAACCATGAGAATTATTCTGCCCGAGTTCACAAACAAGGCATATCGGAATTATCCTAAACGCAGCCAGGAAATTAATTTATATTCTACCGTTCGACTAAGCATGTATACGCTGAGATCGCTCGACCGCTCAAAATATCTCGCCGCGATCGCGCAAGGCGAACAATTCGCTGTCGGATTGCAAGCCCAGCTTGCTCATTGCTGCCTGCTTTTGCGTACTGATGGTCTTGCGGCTCTTGGAAAATTTCTTGGCGATCTCGATTACCGACATGCCGTCAAGGCAACAACGGATCACTTCGCGCTCGCGCGGCGACAAGGATTGACCTTTTAAACCCGCATCGGCCGCGACAACGTAGTCGGTCACCGCCTTGCCTGCTGAAGTCGAAGCGTCCACCTGATCCGGCAAGGCTGTCGCGGCCCCCTCCTCATAAATGCCACCGGCGGCAACCAAGCGGATGGCATCTACCAAGGTCGACAATTGATCTGCCTTGGCAACGAAACCTTTGGCTCCGGCACGCATGACCAATTCGACTGTAGCGGGATTATTGTGCGCCGAGACAACCAGGATCTTGCTCTCCGGCGCTTTGATTTTCAACACCTGAAGTAAATTGATGCCATCGATCTCGGTCGGCCCGAGAGAGTAATCAACCAGCAGTATCTCAGCCGGCGCGTTGCGTAAGCCCTCAATCATCTCGCGACCGGTAGCGTAGACGCCTACCACGTCGAAATCGGACTCTTTGGCAAACCGGAGCGTCATGCCATGCCTGACGATTGCATGATCGTCCAGAATGGCAATACGAATGCTTTTTGTAGATGAGTGCAACATGACGTGTTCAATCGCCTTATTCAATAGCCATTCATGCCGGTTATCGAAAGCCGTCCCTGCAGCTCTCCCCCTAAAGAGCAAGGACAACGACGCAAGCGGAGAAAACAGATTCAGACAACGGCCTAGTTGGTGCATTTAGCCGTCATCATACAACAATTAACATTCGCAATTTTCGCATCGAAAAATTATCTAATTATTACTTAATTAACACCTCAATTTCTCTCGCGTGCCTCTATAAGACCGGTGTCAAAAGCCAAGCACATCGACACTCGGTAATTTCTCATAAAGCAAACAAAAATTGCTTTTTTAGTAATAAATAATCTGCACCACAGTGACCGCCTCGAACGGCCCCACTTGAGGATCGCCCAGCGGCACCATCGTTGCGCTGAACGGCACATCGATGTGACTGACATCGGCTGGAAAATTTGCCAGCGGAATGGCTCGTTAATCGGCAATAGATTGCCAGCGGCATCTTTGATCTGGATACCGAACTGACTATCCGCGGTAGGCAGAATAGTATTTTTACCGCTTTGGTTAGCCGTATTGAAATAGCCGCCGATGTTGATCGGACTATTGCACTGCTTGTCCAACGACAAGCTAAACGGCTTGGTCGGATTCGGCGGAGAAAATCCGGTTGAAGTCTTTTGCACCTGACCGAAATCGATGATACCCGGCTCCGGCGTCACGGTGACGTCAACTGTGCACGGGGTACCGACAATATTCTGCAGTCCGTTCAGCTGATAACGGAAATTTCCAAAAGGATTACCTGAACCTCCGTTCATCCCATACTGACCGTCAAACTGAAAGACATCGTAAGTATCCTGAGGTGGGCGCTGGAACGGAAGCAGGCCGCGCTTGCGAATCACCACTTGGAATGTGATGATCGGCTGTACCAGCGAACAAGCCAGCATTTCGGCATTGTTGGCGGCATCAGGGCAGCCGGGAGAGGTAAATCCGGTAAATACGCCATCACGCGGCGTAGAACTCCAGTCGCCATCCCAAGCGTAACTGCCCTTGTACAGCAGGCCAAATTCGATGCCCCATCCCAGGGTATTCAATCTTGCCGGATTGCCATAGAAATAAATGGGGTCGTCCTCAGCAAAATGTATATCCCGTATCTTCCAGCATTTGGCTGGAACCGAATGGGTTTTTGAATACCAGATGATGGTGCCGTCCGGCACCGATTCGGGCACAGAGACCGGACCGATCGATTCGGTCAGATAACTACCGTCGGTCAAAGAGTTACAGAGCAACGCCTGCGCCGACTGCGAAAAAAACAGGCACAACACAGCAGCGTCAGCCGGAGCATTACGTTCATGGCTGCACGCCCTTGCAGAGGTTCGCACTACAGGCAAACTCGGAGTCTGTCTGACCGCCGAAATCATTCATGTGCGACACATACAACTTGCTGAAATTCGCGTCCTTCACCGGCACGTCGACCTTGCTCATCGGGCTGATCATGACCGTATCTATCGCGACTTTTGCTTTTTCCGCACCCGCCAGGAAGCCAACTACGGTGACGTGAAACGGCGTTGGATTATCAATGACCACTTTCCTTGCTGCCGGATCGAGCTGCAAGTTGAGACTCAAACCGATGTCTTCGCCGCGCTTGGCTTGCACACCCTTGGGGCGATAGAACAATTTGAGCTTGGATTGCAGCGCAATCTGCATCGAGTTGACTGCATCGCTTTTGGCGGGATTTCACGGATGTTCAGGTAGAACACCGATTCGCGATCCTTGGGCAACGTGTCACCCGGCAGCTTCACAACCCGCAGCACATTGCTGTCATTTGGCTCAACCCGCTGAATCGGCGGCAACACCATGAACGGGCTGGTAATCTTGACGCTCTTTTCATCTTCAATCCACGATTGCGCGATAAACGGGAGTTTGGGATTTTTGTTACTGATCGTCACGCTCACCGACGGTTCACCCTCGTTATAAATAACACGCGTACGATCCGGTACGATCGCGGCATGCGCCAGCAGCGGCAAGCCAAGCGTCAGCGCGGCCAACAGGTTGGCTGCCAGATGCCTCATCTGGTTTTTCGCTTTCATCATTTTTGTGTTGCTGCTTTTTGTGTTGCTGTTCATATCAATGCTCCTGCCTATCTCTACAATAATTTTCAACGATTCACTTCCTTGAGCGACTCAGGCTGGCACGCTATCGGCGTTGCGGTCCCGGTCAATCCGTCATCTTGCGGCAACGCTGCCAACGCACAAGCTTGGTCATCGCCCAGCGGGCTACCAATTCGGCATCGCTCTTGACTCCCGTCAAATAGGCAATGCCGTGCTCGCCGACAATACCGACCTCCTTGTTGCTCGTCTTGTCCTGCACCGACGCACCGAATGGCACGTCCCTGCCACTGGCTAGCGACAGGATGATGTAAGCGTTACGACCTCGCGCCACTGAGAAATTGACATAGCCGATGGCGCCATCGGTCAATACCAGGCGACGCACCGGATTACCGACATCCGTGTTCAGCGGCAGCTTGTTCATATTGACGCGCGCATCGTAGGCTTGAAATGCTGGCAGGCTGTCGATCACGGCGTAGCCGTTCCTATTGGAACGCACCTGTCCGGAGAACGCGACATCCGATACACCATCGGTGGATACCAGCAGGCGCGTGTCACCATTTGAGCCGTTGCCGTGCGGCGTTACGCCATACTTGGTAAGGACCACGGAACCGTCGATTTCCGCCGATGCGGCACTGTAATGTTCGAATCCGCAGAAATGGAAGCGTTGGCGCGATAGAACGAAGTCTTCTTGCCGACATATCCGCTAATGTAGGGATTGCTTGCGCCAACACCGCCGTACATTTGATAATTGACACCGTCGCCGTTATCACCGCTGTAACCCACGGTGGTTGATGTGCCGCCGTAACTGCTGCTTTGCATATTGGTCGAGAGCATCGACGTGGTGCCGAGCGGAATTGTCAAGCCGGCATAGGCTTGGGAAGTATTGCCGGTGTAATCCTTGCTGCGATAAGCTGAGAAATTGAGACTGATATTTTTCAGCGTACCGATTGCAATCGTGCGCGCTAGCGATACGCCAAAACGGTCGGTGGGCTTCACATCCCAAAACGTCGAATGGTCATACGACAAGGTCGTCGACACGCCGGAAATGCGCTTTGCCAATGCCACGGAATAGCGCTGCTTGCCGGCATTGAAGGAATAGGAAGACGGATCGCCGACAAACTGTGAGAAATTGGTAAAAGTGCGGTCGGAAAAGCGATAGCCGAAAAACCGCAGGTCGGTATCGAGTCCATCGAAATGTTTGGAGTAGTTCAAGCGGTAGGAATTACCGGAAGTGTTCTGTCCATTCCACCAGAGCTTGGCGCGCGAATTCGTGATATCGGCTGACAACGCGCCAAACGCACCGAAATCCTTCCCGGTTCCCATCGCCAGCGCCGTATAGCCGGAAGCGGCAATCATGCCGCCGTATACCGTCCAGTCGAACGGCAATCCATAAGCAATTTCAGCAGTGGTAAAAGTCGGCGTAATACCGTGCACGCCAAATAAGCGTGGCTGGCCGGCCGACACCTTGTAGCGCATTTCGCCCTGGCGCGACAGAAAAGGCACCGCTGCGGTGGCGACAGTAAATTTCTGTTCGCTGCCGTCTTCCTCTTGCACAGTCACGTCCAGCGTCCCTTGTACGCTGCTGTTCAAATTCTGGATGCTGAAGGCGCCCGGGGTGACCTTGGTCGAGTACAGCACACGCCCTTGCTGAGCCACGGTCACCGTCGCATTGGTGCGCGCCACGCCAGTGATCAGCGGTGCATATCCGCGCAAGTTGGGCGGCAGCATGCGATCGTCGCTGCTTAATGTCGCTCCGCGCAAAGCAAACGTATCGAAGACATCGGAGTTCAGATAGTTGTCGCCCACCGACAGATTGGAGCGAATTCCCGGCAGCGCACGAAAGGCATAGAGCCGGTTCAATTGAAAGGCTTTATTGTCCGAACCGAAATTCTGGTCGCCGCTGCTGTTTTGCGCCTGGTAGTCGGCACGCAAACGCCATGCGCCGAAATTGGCGCCGGCAGTGCCGTAACTGCTTAGCGTATTAACTTGATTGGTGTTGCCGTAGAGGTTTGAGCGACGCGTATTGGCAATCACCCGATAGTCAAGCAATAAGCCGTCAACGCCATTGCTCCAACCCGCCGGTGGAATGTAGTTAGGATCATCGTATTCAAATGCCGCCTGCGGAATGCTGATAGTCAAACGCCCTGTTCTCTTGACGTATTTGATGACCACGCTATCCATCGCGTCCAGGCGCACGCAGGAACCCACCGCGGTACGCGGCAGTTCGGCGAAAATCTTTTCCTTCAAGCCAAACATGGCGACCAGTTGTTCCGGCAAGCAAGGATAGGTGTCTTGCTGGTTATCGTCGAGCTTGAACTCGATCGATTGCTGTGCATAGAATTGCCGGTTGACGGCAACATCCAATAAATACTTTCCCGGCACCGTATAGTTGGCGCGCGCGAACTGCTCTAGATTGACATCGGAATTGCCATCGATGTTCAAGAACGTCGCATTGAATTCGATTGCCCTGACCTGGCTGCCCGACAGCAACGCGGCAAAAAGTAAGAACTGGCGATATGACACAACTGATGCCCTTTAGAAAGCATTGAAATGTTCGATAAAAAAGGGGCGCGTGCCCCTTTTTTGGGTCAACGACCAACCATCAATGATTAGTTGTAGGCAACGGTAAAGTTGGCAACCGAATCGGCTTCGCCAGGAGTTACGGTTGCGGCGGTCGATTCGTACATTGCGGCGAAGCTCACCGTGTTGTTACCGTCTTGCAGGACAACCGGCGCCACCTGTTCTTTGCCGTTGTCGAGGAACTCACCAGCACTGGCTTGCAGGCGGATGCCGACGTTCGTGGCAAGGCCAGTCGTGGCAAACAGGGCTGGCACGTTTGCATCCTGGGTGCCAGTGAAAGTGAATTTCGCGTTCTTGTAGGTCGAGGTATCGCACTCAGTCAGAACGATGTCGAATTTTTCCGGGCTTGAACGATCGCCAACTGCCTTGAAGGTTCCTGCAGGAACTTGACCCAGCGGCACGGTCTGATCCAGCGAGCTAGGATCAATACCGCAGGCGCCGGAAACGATTTCACCGATGAAACGGATGGTGCCTGGATTGCCGGTCGCTGGCGTAGCAGCGTGTGCGAAAGAAGAGAACAGAGCGATAACAGCGGTAGCAGCAACTAATTTTTTCATTTTGAAATTTAACTTGGTAAGAACAATTTTGAAACGAGATCCAGGCTGATGGATCGCTTTGCCGAATGACTTCTGTCGATACTCGTTGATGAGTTTCAGCCGCAGAAATGCCAGACATTCAGTTAGGTCGAAGTATTGTTTTAGCGTGATGTTGTGAAAATAGGATTTGTCCAAAAAAATTGTCAATTCGTTAAATAACGTGACATTTCCCTAGGCCACTTTCTTACAAATGGACGCGATCCTAGATGGCATATGTCAGCCATCCGCATTTCTCGTTTGGTGTGGTATGCGTGGCAGCCTTTGCCGGCAATGAATTGAATTAGGCAATGACACGCATCGAGCGGAACGTTCGTTAGCCCAGGACAAGCCGGCTAACGAGCAGCGTTGCTTCTACGCGACAGAAAATGTGTGACGCCGCCGGCAAAAATCAGATGATCAAAGCCGAAGACCGAGCAGGATTGAAGGAGGGAAGTGGCAGGATTACCCCGCTAATTGCAGATACACGTGTAGATACGGCTGATAGCGGGAAGCACGCAGGCGCGGCTAGATCTGCCGCGCCGAAAAAATCAGTTCAAACTGGTTCTGGCCAGGCGCGCATCGCCTGCGCACCGATCGCCAGCAGCTTCTCGCGCGCAGCGCCATCGCGTGCCTGGGTCGACATGCCATGAATGACCGTCACATAAAAACTCGCAAGCGCCGCAGTGTCGGTATCGGCAGCCAGATCGCCCTCCTCGACGCCGCGGTCGAGGCGTTTGCGGATGCCCGCTTCCATCTGTTCCCGATAATCCGCCAGGACTTCCTGCACATGCGAAGAGGCTGCCGTGCAGTTGGTGCTGAGGTCACCACCATGCAACCGGGTGGCTGATTTGGATCGCTTTGCGAGACGGCGATGACTTCCAGATAACTACGGATGCTTTCCTTTGCGGTCAGCTTTTCAGCGGAGATCGACGCCAGGAAGCAAGGCTTTTTCTGCAGGTAGCGCTCCACCGCTTCGAGGAACAGGTGTTCTTTATCGCCGAACGCCGAATACAGGCTGGGCGGTGTGATACCCATCGCCGCCGTCAGGTCATTGAGGGAAGTCGCCTCATACCCGAACCGCCAAAAAACCAGCATCGCACTCTCAAGCGCTTGGTCCCGATCGAAGGATAAGGGCGGCCGGGCTTCTTGCGCGGCTTAACTTGTGTCATTTCCATAGCGATCGATATTAAACCACTTGACAGCGTAAAACAAGCCCGATACAGTCCATCACTAATTCATAGCGATCACTATTCAATAGCAGGTTTTAGAAAAACGATAGTTGGAAAACGCGAATCGGATTGTCTCACAGAAATAAAAATCCGGTTTTGGAAGGACTGTTTTCAGTATGGGATGCGTGTCAATTTGCCAATGGAAATTAGTGATTTGGAGGATCAGGCAAGAAGCTCAGAGGAAGCGTCTATCGCCTGTCAGCCCCTCGCCTCTATATTGCTAATCAAGGGTTGAACCGGTATTGACCGGCGCCCAGCCATCACGACACCCGCGCAACCTCTTCCGCCATCAGCCGGCAACTTGTTTTCGATTCGCTTTGAAGTCCGACTTGAATTCCGCTTTGTATTTCAGTTTGTATTTCGCTTTGTAGTTATTTAGCTCGCAATTTTCCTTAAAGATATCAGGAGCCTCACATGCAAACCTCGACACCATTGTTTTCCCGCAAGGCAATTGCCATCGCCGTCGGGATTCTCATCATCGCCGCTGCCGGCACCTTCACCTTGACCAGCCGCGCCGCCAAGCCAGCCGAAGGCGCTCCGCCGCCGGCATCGGTGTCAGTCGCCGCCGCTCTGGAAAAATCGGTTACTGAGTGGGACGATTTTTCCGGCCGGGTGGAAGCCATCGACCGGGTTGAGATACGTCCGCGCGTCTCCGGCACCATTGACGCCGTACACTTCCAGGAAGGGCAATTGGTCAAGAAAGGCGATCTGCTGTTCACCATCGATCCGCGCCCTTACCAGGCGGATCTGGCGCGGGCGGTTGCCGCCCAGGCCGGCGCCCAGGCCGGACTGTCGCTGGCGAAAACCGAACTGGCCCGCACTAGCCGCCTGATCGAAGAACATGCGGTGGCGCAGCGAGAACTGGACCAGCGCAACAATGCACTGCTCGAAGCTGACGCCAGTCTGAAATCGGCAGACGCAGCTGTACAGACCGCACGCCTTAATCTGCAATACACAGCGATTACAGCGCCCGTCAGCGGCCGCGTCTCGCGCGCCGAAATCACGGTCGGCAACCTGGTCGGCGCCGGTGTCGGTTCCCCTGCCCTGACCACCGTGGTGTCGGTATCGCCGGTCTACGTCAATTTTGAAGTGGATGAGCAAACCTACATCCGCTACGCCGCCAACGGCGCGGTAGGCAACTCCGGCGTCAGCCACTTGCCGGTGTCGATTGGATTGGCGAGCGAAGACGGCTATCCACATCAAGGGCAGATCAAATCCTTCGATAACCGCCTGGATACAGCCTCCGGCACCATGCGCGTGCGCGCCGTGTTCGACAATCCCAACGGCACGCTGACGCCAGGCATGTACGCCCGCGTACGCACCGGCGGCGCGGCGGCCGAAACTGCTGTGTTAATCGACGACAAGGCCGTCGGCACCGACCAGGACAAGAAATACGTGATGGTCCTGGGCGCCGACAACAAGGTTACCTATCGGGCGATCAAATTGGGACCGATCGTCGATGGCTTGCGTGTGGTCCGTTCCGGCCTCAAGAAAGATGAGCGGATCGTGGTCAACGGCTTGCAGCGGATCCGCCCCAACGACAGAGTCACACCGGTGACGGTAGCGATGAACGGTGAAGAACTCGCTCCGGCGAAGGATGCACTGGCCGTGGCTACAGCTAAATAACAAGGGTGCCGACGATTTTCCAGCCATATCGAATCGTATCGATGCCCAAACTCCAGCAGAGCCCCACACCATGAATATTTCAAAATTCTTTATCGACCGCCCCATTTTCGCGGGCGTGTTATCGGCGATCATCTTGATCGGCGGCCTGATTTCCATGTTCAGCCTGCCGATCTCCGAATACCCGGAAGTGATTCCGCCTTCGGTGATCGTCAAGGCGCAGTATCCAGGCGCCAACCCGCAAACCATCGCGGAAACCGTCGCCACACCGATCGAGGAACAGATCAACGGCGTCGAGGGCATGCTCTACATGTCGTCGCAAGCCACCTCGGACGGCCTGATGACGCTGACCATCACGTTCAAGCTCGGCACTTCGCCCGACCTAGCGCAGCAACTGGTGCAGAACCGCGTCAACCAGGCCTTGCCGCGCTTGCCGGATGTGGTGCAGCGGCTGGGCGTGACCACGGTCAAGAGCTCACCCAACCTGACCATGGTGGTGCACTTGCTGTCGCCTAACGACCGCTACGACATGGCCTACCTGCGCAATTACGCGGTGCTGAACGTCAAGGACCGGCTGGCGCGCCTGCCTGGCATCGGTTCGGTGCAGCTGTTCGGCTCCGGCGATTATTCGATGCGGATCTGGCTTGATCCACGCAAGGTCGCTGAACGCGGCCTGGCCGCCAGCGATGTAGTCGACGCCATCCGCCAGCAAAACGTCAATGTCGCCGCCGGCGTGATCGGCGCCTCGCCTGCCGTCCCAGGCGTCAATTACCAGATCTCGGTGAATGCCCGCGGCCGTCTGGCCAACGAGGAAGAATTTGGCAACATCGTGATCCGTACCTCACCGGATGGCGTGGTGACTTACCTGAAAGATGTGGCGCGCATCGAACTCGGCGCCAGCGATTACGCGTTGCGCTCACTGCTCGACAACAAGCAAGCGGTAGCAATTCCAATCTTCCAGGCCCCCGGCTCCAATGCATTGGAAATCTCCGACAACGTGCGTGCCACCATGGCCGAACTGAAGAAGGACATGCCGGAAGGTGTCGACTACAAGATCGTCTACGACCCGACACAATTCGTCCGTTCCTCGATCGAAGCCGTGGTGCATACCTTGCTGGAAGCGATCCTGCTGGTAGTGATCGTGGTGATCATCTTCCTGCAAACCTGGCGCGCTTCGATCATTCCGCTGCTGGCAGTGCCAGTCTCGGTGATCGGTACCTTTGCGGTGATGATGGGGTTGGGCTTCTCGATTAATGCGCTAAGCCTGTTTGGACTGGTACTGGCAATCGGGATCGTGGTTGACGACGCCATCGTGGTAGTGGAAAACGTCGAACGCAATATCGAAAACGGCCTGTCCGCCAAGGAAGCCACCTACAAGGCGATGCGTGAAGTCTCTGGACCAATCGTCGCGATTGCCCTGACTCTGTGTGCAGTGTTCGTGCCTCTGGCCTTTGTCAGCGGCCTGACCGGTGAATTCTTCAAACAGTTCGCCCTGACCATCGCCATCTCGACCGTGATTTCGGCATTCAATTCGCTGACCCTGTCGCCGGCCTTGGCTGCGTTGCTGCTGAAAGGCCACGGCGCCAAGAAGGACGGTTTCCAACGCGCCATCGATCGCGTCTTCGGCGGTTTCTTCTCGGTGTTCAACCGGGTATTCCATCGCGGCTCAGTGTCCTATGGCGAAGGCGTCACCGGCATCCTGAAGCGCAAGTCTGCAGCGCTCGGCGTGTATGCCGTGCTGATCGGCCTGACCATGCTGCTGTTCCACACTGTGCCGAACGGCTTCATTCCGGCGCAGGACAAGCAATACCTGGTCGGCTTCGCGCAATTGCCGGACGCCGCCTCGCTGGACCGCACCGAGGATGTGATGCGCAAGATGTCTGAAATCGCGCTGAAGCAGCCTGGCGTGGAATCGGCGGTGGCCTTCCCTGGCCTGTCGATCAATGGCTTCGTCAACAGCCCAAACTCCGGCATCGTGTTTACTACGCTCAAGCCGTTCGACGAGCGCCGCGGCGCCGACCAGAGCGGCGTGGCAATTGCGCAGCAGTTGAACCAGAAGTTCTCCGCGATCCAGGGCGCCTTCATCGCCGTATTTCCACCACCGCCAGTACAGGGCCTCGGCACCATCGGCGGCTTCAAGCTGCAGATTGAAGATCGTGGCGCACTGGGCAACCAGGCGTTGAACGATGCGTTGCAAGCATTCATGGAGAAAGCGCACAAAGCGCCGGAACTGGCTGGCATGTTTTCCAGCTTTCAGATCAACGTGCCGCAACTGTATGCCGATGTCGACCGGGTGCGCGCACAACAACTGGGCGTGTCTATCCCATCGGTATTCGACACCTTGCAGATCTATCTCGGCTCGCTGTACGTGAACGATTTCAACAAGTTCGGCCGCACCTTCCAGGTACGGGTCCAGGCTGATGCGCCGTTCCGCGCTCACGCAGAGGATATCGGCTTGCTGAAGGCGCGCAACGACAAGGGGGAAATGGTGCCGCTGTCGTCGCTGTTGAAGATGACGCAAAGCTACGGCCCGGATCAGGCGGTGCGCTACAACGCCTTCCCTTCGGCCGACGTCAACGGTGGTCCTGCGCCTGGCTATAGCACCGGCCAGGCCCAGGCTGCGGTGGAACGTATTGCCGCAGAAACGCTGCCACGCGGCATCAGCTACGAATGGACTGAAATCACCTATCAGGACAAGATTGCCGGCAATACGCTGTTCATCATCTTGCCGCTGTCGATCCTGCTGGTGTTCTTCGTACTGGCTGCACAGTATGAAAGCCTGACCTTGCCGCTAGCCGTGTTGCTGATCGTACCGATGGGGATTCTCTCGGCGATTGCCGGCGTCTGGCTGACGCGTGGCGACAACAATATCTTTACGCAGATCAGTCTGATCGTGCTGGTCGGGCTGGCGTGCAAGAACGCCATCCTGATTGTCGAGTTTGCACATGAATTGGAACTGCAAGGGCGCAGCATCTATGCCGCTGCGATTGAAGCTGCACGTTTGCGCTTGCGGCCGATCCTGATGACGTCGATCGCCTTCATTGCCGGTGTGATACCGCTCATCCTGTCTTCCGGCGCCGGCGCTGAAATGCGTCATGCGATGGGGGTCGCGGTGTTCTCGGGAATGATTGGAGTGACGGCGTTTGGCCTGTTCCTGACACCGATCTTTTACGTATTGTTGCGTACCATGGCATCGCGCTGGACCAGTGGTAAGCACGAAACCGAGGCCTACACCGGTCCTACGCATGCACCCCATGGCAGCGTTGCGCCTGCGATTGCCAGTACCGTGCAAATTGAAGGAGCCTGAACATGAAAAGCTTTAATCTGAAACTGACTGCAATGATGGCGGCGCTGGTGCTGGCCGGTTGCTCCACCACTAAACCGCCGGAACAGGTGGCAGTCGATACGCCGACCCAATACAAGGAAGCAGCCGCGCTGGATGGCAGCTGGAAGGTAGCCCAGCCTGCTGATGCCGCCGACCGTGGCGCCTGGTGGTCGGTGTTTGGCGATGCTGAACTCAGCAAGTTGATTACCGACGCCACCCAGTCCAGCCCGACCCTGGTGATGGCCTTGGCGCGCGTCAAGGAAGCACGCGCCACTGCCGGCCTGGCCGACGCCGACCGCGCCTTCCAGCTCGGCGCCGCCTTCGGCCCGACCCGCCAGGGTACGGCCACCTCCACGTCCACTCAGTGGCAGGCGCAATTGGGCGCTTCCTATGAGGTCGACCTGTTCGGCCGCCTGTCGGACAGCAGCCGCGCTGCGCGTCTTGACGCCGAAGGCCAGGAAGCCGCCTATCGCTCAGTGCTGCTGGCGCTGCAGGCAGATGTCGCCCAGCAGTATTTTGCGATCCGCTCGCTCGATTCGGAGCTAGATGTGCTGCAGCAAACCATTAAGCTACGCCAGGAAAACCTGCGGCTGGTGCAACATCGCTACGATGCCGGCGACACCAGCGAACTGGATGTGGCGCAAGCCCAGACTGAACTGTCGGTGACCCAGGCCGAACAGGAAGGCGTCAGCCGCAGCCGCGCCCAACGCGACCATGCGCTGGCGATCCTGCTCGGCAAGGCGCCGGCTCAGTTCACGCTGGCCACTGCGCCACTGCAGCCGGTAACGGTCAGCGTGCCGCCTGGCCTGCCCTCCGACCTGTTGGAACGGCGTCCGGACATCGCCCAGGCGCAGCGCCAGCTGGCTGCGGCCAGCGCCCGCATCGGCGTCGCCAAGGCCGGATTCTTCCCGAGCCTGGTGCTAACCGCTTCGGGTGGCTTTGCTTCGGATGCGTTGCACAACCTGTTTCAGTGGTCCAGCCGCAGCTGGCTGCTGGGGCCGGTGCTTGGCTCCGTGCTCAACATGCCGTTGCTGGATGGCGGCCGCAACAAGGCCAACCTGGCCAAGGCAGACGCCAACTATGAATCGGTGGTGGCCAACTACCGGCAACAAGTGCTGGTCGGTTTCCAGGATGTTGAGGATAATCTGAGCGCGTTGCGCACACTGGATAACCAGATCCGTTTCCAGGAAGACGCCGTCAAGTCGGCGCAACTGGCTGCGCGCCTGGCCGACTCACGCTATCGGAATGGCTCTACCAGCTATTTCGAGGTGATCGATGCGCAACGTTCCAGCTTGTCCGCGCAGCGCGCCAAGAGCCAGAGCGTCGGCCAGCGCGCGGTGGCGGCAGTCGGCCTGATTCGGGCCTTGGGCGGCGGCTGGAATGCACCTGGCGCTACCTCTGCAGTTGCACCTGTCGCAACTGCCGCCGCAACATCGCCGGCACTGGCGCTGGCCAGGTAAGCTGTCTTGTCAATCTAAAATGGCGATGCCAAGGCATCGCCATTTTTTTCGCCCGACTAGAACTCTGCAACGCGCGGCGTTCAATCCCGGATATCGCGCAAGGGCGAAGTCTTCAGCAAACCGAACGTCAGCAAGCTGGCGCCCGTCGCAATGGCGATCAGGCCACTGCGCACGCCAAGATGTTCTGCGATCCAGCCGGCCGACAAGGCGCCCAACGGCGCCGCAGCCACAGTCATGAAACGCATGGTCGACACCATGCGGCCGTGAAACGCATCCGGCGTCAGCTTCAGGCGCAAGGCCAGGTAAGGCATGAAATACAGCATCGCGCTGCAATCGAACACAAACACCACCACGCCGTAAGCCAGCGCACTCAGCAAGGACGAGCCGAAAATGGTGGATGGAATCGTCGCCAGCAGCAACCACGCTGCGGCGGTGCCGCCAAGGCCGATCAGGATGGTGCGACCGCTGCCGAAGCGCCGCGAGAGCGGCTTGAGCAAGATGGAACTGACCAGCACGCCGAGGCCACCCAGCGTTTGCGCGGCGCCCAGCAATCCCGGCGACATGCCCAACTGGTGCGTGGCGAACAATATCTGCAAGGCCAGATAGCCGTTGAACAGAATCTGCCACAGCGCCGTACCCCAGGCCAACGCCCACAACACTTCATGATTCCTGACCATCTTGATGCCATCGACCATTTCACGGAACGGATGACGGCTGGATGGCGCCGGATAAGGATCGCGCGTCTTCAGGTAGCGCAGATTCCACCACGACAACAGGAAGCTGACAGCATTCACCAGCACCGCCACCGGCGCCGTCAACAACTGCACCAGCATGCCGGCAATGCCGGGACCGATCAGGCGCGCCATCGAATCCGTGGCGGCGAACTTGCCCTGGGCGTCCAGCAATTGCTCGCGCCCCACCAGTTGCGCCACGAATACCTGGGAAGCGCTGCCGCCGATCACAAAACCTATTCCCATCAGGAATCCCACCGCATAGATCACATGCATGGACAACAGGCCCAGCCAATAACTGATGGGAATCACTGCCAGCACGCAGCCGAACAGGAATTCCGACCACAGCAGCACCGGATACTTGCTGCGGCGATCCAGCCAGACTCCGGCCGGCAGCGAAAACAGCGCGAACGGCAAGGTTTGCAAGGCAATCAGCAATCCCATCTGCTCCGGCGTAGCGTGCAGCAGCAGTACCGCCGTCAGCGGAATGGCAAGGCTGGAGACCTGTTCGCCAAAGCTGGCGATAGTGGTGGTCAACCAGAAACGGCGGAAGTCGTGATGACGCAGCATCGGATCGGCCGATAGCTTGCGCAGGAAAAATAGGCGAAAGGCGTTAAAAATGATGGCAACTCTTCGAAGGCGGCAAACTGGGTAAGTCAGCGAAATGAGCGAGTACGTCGCGGAAAGCCTCGGGTAGAAAGCTTATCCAAATGATACCCGTTTTGTGTGTTGCTTTTACGCACTTTCGTAAAGATAAAGTCATCGAATTTGCCTCCGACATGAAGCATGCGGTGCGGATACGCGAACGACGATTTTCATGGACGCAGCGCAGTGCTATTGCTGTCATAAATTTAATCAATCGAGATCGGCAAGCATTTTGAGACGACTGGTCATATAATAGCGGCATGGATAAAGTTCAGACCCTCAACGACACCCGCGCCACGCTGCTGCAAACCGGCCTCAAGCTGTTTGCCGAGCAAGGCTACAACGGCACCGGCATCAAGGAAATTGTTGATGCCGCAGGTGTGCCCAAGGGCTCGTTTTATAACTACTTCAAGAGCAAGGAAGACTTCGGCGCCGAGGTCATCGCGCACTACGCCACCTGCTTCGGCAATACCTGGTCGCAATATTTTGCAGAAGGCCCGGAGCAGCCGCTGGGTGCGCTGCGCTATACCTACGAGCGCATGATCAGCTATCACGAACAATGCGCGGTGAAAGCCGGCTGCCTGCTCGGCAATTTCGCCGCAGAGATGTCAGAGTCGAGCGATCTGTGCCGCGTCACCTTGCAGGAAGTGGTGTTCAGTTGGCGCAAGCGTTTTGTCAGTTATCTGCGCAAGGCGCAGGCTGACGGCACGGTGCGTAACGATCTGAGCGCCGAGCAATTAGCAGATTTTTTCTGGAATGCCTGGGAAGGCGCGCTGCTACGCATGAAGATTGAGCGCTCGACGGCGCCGGTGCGCGCTTGCGTCGACCTGATGTTCGACCATTTTTTTCTGCCGCAATAATGATTCACCCTGCACTGCCGGCAATGCGCCGGCAGTGCAGGGAAAAATAAAGTTTTTTAAATCAACTCAAGACGACCGGTCACCTGATCATGTCTTAATGTTTATTTTGTCAGCAACACACCAGCCAACACTCGCTTCACGGCGATTTATTCAAGAAGGAAACGACATGAGCAACACGCAACAACCTCGTACCGAAGACAGCTTGTTCCAATCCGCACGCATTGGCGACATCGAAGTGGCCAACCGTATCGTCATGGCGCCGCTGACCCGGAATCGTGCCGGTGCAGGCAATGTGCCGAACGAACTGAACCTGAAGTATTACGAGCAGCGCGCCACGGCCGGCATGATCATCACCGAAGCTACCCAGGTTTCGGCGCAAGCGCAAGGCTATGCCAACACGCCCGGACTGCACACCCCTGAGCAAGTCGCCGCCTGGAAAAAAATCACCGACGCAGTGCACGCCAAAGGCGGCCGCATCGTGGTGCAGATCTGGCACACGGGCCGCATGTCGCACGTCTCGTTCCAACCCGGCAATTTGGCCCCTGTGGCACCATCGGCAATCCGTGCCAACGCCCAGACCTACGTCGTCGGCGAAGGTTTCGTCGATACTTCGGTGCCACGAGAGTTGGCACTGGAAGAAATCCCCGGCGTGGTCAACGATTTCCGCCAGACCGCGCGGCGCGCGATGGATGCCGGTTTCGACGGCATTGAAATCCATGGCGCCCACGGCTACCTGCTCGACAGTTTCCTGCGCGACGGCTCCAACCATCGCACCGATATCTACGGCGGCAGCATCGAAAACCGCAGCCGCCTGCTGCTCGAAGTCGTCGCCGCCACCACTGCCGAAATCGGCGGCGGCCGGGTCGGCGTGCGCCTGTCGCCGGTATCGCCAGTCAATGATTCCAGCGAAAGCAATCCGCAACCGCTGTTCAACTATGTGGTGGAGCAGTTGAACCAGTTCGGACTGGCCTATCTGCACGTTGTGGAAGGTCATACCGGCGGCCCGCGCGACAATGCCCCGTTCGATTACGAAGCACTGCACCAGCGCTTCAATGGCGCCTGGCTGGTCAACAACGGCTACGACCGCATGATGGCGCGCGACGCCGTCGCCAGCGGCCATGCCGACCTGGTCTCCTTCGGCCGCGCCTTCATCACCAACCCTGACCTGGTCTACCGCCTGCAACACAACCTGCCGCTGAACGTACCGTTCAAGGATGCGCCGTTGTATGGCGGTGTTGGCGAACATGGCTATACGGACTATCCGGCGTTGACTGAAGCCTAAGCGGCAACCGTATCGGGTAAAACGGCTACGTCGCATCAAAGCTGCATGGCCTGCGCTCCGTAGCCCGTTAAATGGGGTCAGAGCAATTTTCGCAAAGGACCGCGAAAAAAACTCCGACCCCATTTAACTGCGCGGGGTTGGTTTTGATGTTGTTGTTGCGGTTGCCTTTGAAGTTGCCGTTGCTTTTGGCGTTGCAGTTGCTTTTGACTTTTCGCATGCTGACGTTGCCAAATGGGACGGGTGACAGTCGGAAATAATGGGACACATGTTTGAGCGCAGCGAGTTTGTGTCCCATCCGACTGGCGCGCGGCTCATTTGGGGACCCGCCGAAGGCGGGCAACGGCTGTGCGATCGCCTTTTTGCTTACTTTTTGGGCGCCCAGCTAGGGCGAAGCAAAAAGTGAGCGGCTGCGGGGCCGCCCCCGGCAAGCCTCCACGGAGTAGCAACCGTTTTTTAAGTAGCGCCGGATGAACACGGCTGATGCACCACCGCACTCACTCCGTGGCCCGTTAAAAGGGGTCAGAGTAATTTTCGGCAAAACCCCGCCGAAAAAAAACTCCGACCCCATTTAACTGCGTGGTCGGTGACGCCTAGTTCTACCTATACCGGCGTGGATATGCCATCATATAAAACCAGCATCTGGCAGCAAAAAGGTGAATTCCGCTCGCCTTCCGGATTGCCGAAAAATATTTTGGAGAAACCACATGCCGTCACCACACGCCAGCTTCCATTGGGATGACCCGCTTTTGCTGGAGCAACAACTCAGCGTCGAAGAGCGCATGGTGCGCGACAGCGCCGCCGCTTACGCCGCGATCGACTGGCACCAAGGGTTACGCTGGCGTTTCGCAACGAGCAAACGGATGCGGCGATTTTTCGCGAGATGGGTGGGCTCGGATTGCTCGGCGCAACCCTGCCTGAGGAATACGGCGGCGCCGGCCTCAATTACGTCAGTTACGGCTTGATCGCACGCGAAATCGAACGCATCGATTCCGGCTACCGCTCGATGATGAGCGTGCAAAGCTCTCTGGTGATGCTGCCGATTTTTGAATTCGCTAATCTGGCGACCAAGCAAAAATACCTGCCGCAGTTGGCCAGTGGCGCATTGATCGGCTGCTTCGGCTTGACCGAACCGGACCACGGCTCCGACCCCGGCAGCATGGTCACGCGCGCCCGCAAAGTGGACGGCGGCTATCGCATCAGCGGCAGCAAGATGTGGATCACCAATAGTCCAATCGCCGACGTATTCGTGGTCTGGGCCAAGGACGATGAAGGCGCGATCCGTGGCTTCGTCCTTGAAAAAGGCTGGCAAGGCTTGTCGACGCCGGTCATCCACGGCAAGGTCGGCCTGCGCACCTCGATCACCGGCGAAATCGTGATGGATCAAGTGTTCTGTCCTGAAGAAAATGCATTCCCGGATGTGCGCGGTCTGAAAGGTCCCTTTACCTGCCTCAACGCAGCGCGTTACGGGATTGCCTGGGGTGCGCTCGGCGCAGCGGAGTTCTGCTGGCATGCAGCGCGCGGCTACACGATGGATCGCCAGCAATTCGGCCGGCCATTGGCGGCCAACCAGTTGGTTCAAGTGAAGCTGGTCAACATGCAGACAGAAATCACGATGGCGTTGCAAGGCTGTTTGCGCCTTGGCCGCATGAAAGACGAAGGCAGCGCATCGGTGGAAATCACCTCAATCATGAAACGCAATTCCTGCGGCAAGGCGCTCGACATTGCCCGCGTGGCGCGCGACATGTTGGGCGGCAACGGCATTTCCGACGAGTTCGGCGTGATCCGCCATCTGGTCAACCTGGAGGTGGTGAATACCTATGAAGGCACGCACGATGTGCATGCACTGATCCTGGGCCGGGCACAAACCGGAATCGCAGCGTTCGCCAACTGAATTCTGCCGCCAAGCGATAGGGGTTGCCGTAACGCTATATCGCCATGGAAACAGCCCATGCGCCATCCTGATTTGGCTGTTTCGGCGCACGTGCATTGCAAATCCGCGCGCCACCCCCTATGATTTGATCGTATTTTCAATGCAGCGGCGCCAACCGGCTGCATTCCACTCATCAAGGCATCGCATCGCGGCAAGCAGATTCAGCGTGATCCACAGAAGTTTTTGATCTAGGGAGAAACGAAAATGAAAACCATACTTGCACTCGGCGCTGCCGTGCTGCTGACGTTCACCGCCCCCTCCTTCGCCGCAGACCAGCAAACCGAACTGATCAACCAGGCCCAGAGCGCCGCAACCGCCTGGATTGCATTAACGGACGCCGGCAAATATGGCGAGAGCTGGGAGCGCGCCGGAACCTTCTTCAAGACCGGAATTCCCAAGAACACCTGGGAAACCGGAATTCGCTCGCTGAGGACGCCACTTGGCAGCGTCAAGAACCGCGAACTCAAGAGCACCGAATATGCGACCTCGCTGCCTGGCGCACCGGACGGCGAGTATGTCGTGATCCAGTATGAGACGCAATTCGAGAACAAGAAATCGGCGGTCGAAACCGTGACGCCAATGCGTGAAAAAGACGGCAGCTGGAAAGTATCCGGCTACTTCATTCGTTAAAACGGCGACTTGGGACGATAGGAAAACGGGAGGAAACGACAGAAATCTGTGAAGGCTTGCCGCGTGCAGGTTGAAGCTTCACCCCAGGATCCGAAAGCCACCTTGTGAGGGCCTCGAAATCTCTAAATACAGGGCGCCTTTTGGGCAAATCTGGACAATAACCAGAAATCTTTCGCTCAACGAACAAGTATCGAAAATACTTGCCGGAACCATCATTGAACCTTGGTTCAATCGATAAAATCTTGAAAATACCTTGTCGACAACGCCATTGATCGCGTCATCAATGCACACAGTATTTCAAGATTGGAATATCATGTCCACTCACAAATTCGTATGCTCCATAGCAGTTTGTTATAGCTGTAAATACTCCGGGGCGACGCCACACCTTTGCATTGACATAAGCCATGATCCGTTTCAGACAAATAGAAGCCTTCCGTTCATTGATGATTTCGGGCACCAGCGTGTCTGCCGCGCGCCGCATGCACATCACGCAACCGGCCATCAGCCGCTTGATCGCCGATTTAGAGACTGACCTCGGTTTTCGCCTGTTCAATCGCGCCAAGGGCCGGCTCGAACCGACTAACGCCGGCGTGCGTTTCTACAAGGCGGTCGAAGAGAATTTCCTGGGACTGGAACGATTGATGCAAGTGGCCGGCACCATCCGCCATGAAGCGCCAGAGGGGCTGACGATTGCCTGCCTGCCGGTATTGTCGACCACCCTGCTGCCGGAGATTCTGCAGCGCTTCTTCAAGCAGCACCCTGATGTCTCGGTCAAGATCGACAGTTGCAGCGTACCGGAAATCCTGGTCGGCCTGCAGGATCTCAAGGTCGACATGGCGTTGAGCCTGGCGTTTCCGCCATTTGCCGGCATCGAAGTCGAGGCGATCATGAAAGCGGACGTACTGTGCGCCATGCCGGCCACGCATCCGCTGGCGAAAAAAGACATCATCCTACCCGAGGATCTGGATGGCGAAAATGTGATTGGCTGGATGCCCAACAGCGCGCAACCCTATGAACAGGAACTGTCGACCCTGCATGCCGCCTCGATCCGCCCGCATTACACAATTCAGACCCACACCTCGCACACGCGCTACGCGATGGTCGCCAACGGCTTCGGCGTCGCCATCGTCGAGCCATTTGCAGCGAAGGTGTGGCGTCCGCATGGCGTCATCACCCGGCCATTCAAGGCCGACATCAATTATGAATACGTGCTCGCCTATCCGAGCGGCGGCATTCGCTCGGAACTCGGCCACGACCTGCGCGAGGCGGCCCTGTACGTGGCAAAGAATTATGGCTTCTAGGCGGCCGCCAGACTAGTTATTTGACAGGCAGGATGATGGTGGCCACCAGGCCGCCGTCCGGATGATTGTGCAACTCCAGCTCGCCGCCATGCGCCTGCACGATATTGCGGGCAATACCCAACCCTAACCCCATGCCTGCGGCATTCTGGTCGCGTCCGTGCTCCAGTCGGGTGTAAGGATCGAACAGACTGTGCAACGCATCTTCCGGTACGCCGGGGCCGTGATCGCGTATCTGGATGCGGACATCGCTGCCACTGTCGCCAGCCAGCGAATCCACCGCAATTTCCACTTTTTGACCGTAATGCAGCGCATTGTCGAACAGATTGCCGATCGCGCGTTTGAGCGCCAACGGCTTGGCCATGACTGTGATGCCGGATTCGGCAAAAGCTACCTCATGCCCAGCCATGCGAGCATCCCGGATCATGCGCAGGATCAGTGCATCGAGGCGCACTTCGGTGCGGTTTTCATGGATATCGCTATCCTTGACCGATTGCAGCGCGCCCTTGACCATCATGTCCAGCTCATCGAGATCTTCATGGAAATCGCTGCGCAACGCTTCATCGTCGAGCAGTTCGGTGCGCAACTTGAGGCGCGTGATCGGTGTACGCAAATCATGCGAGATCGAGACGAACAGGCGCTCGCGATCGTCGAGATAGCGCTTGATCCGTTCGCGCATGGCGCGAAACGCACGTGCGGTCTTGATGAATTCGCGGCTGCCCGTCTCCGGCAATTCCGGCGCCGTCTCGCCTTTACCGAACGCATCGGCTGCATCCGACAAGGCCGCCAGCGGCCGCGTGGTCCAGCGCACCACCAGGATCGACAGCAGCAGCACCGTAGCCAGCGATACGCCTTGCAACAGCAGGCGCTCGGGCGACAAGGGATTATCGCTATCAAGGAAATAAGGATTCGGCATCAACGCCGCCAGGTACAGCCAGTTGCCGGGTTCGAGCTCGGTCTGGATCACCAGCACCGGCGCCGGATTCGGCTTGATCAGCAATGTGTGCTGGACCCAGCTGTCCGGCAAATCGGCGACTTTGAGGCCGTCGGTCGAGACTTGCAGATCGTCGGGCCAGGAAAACGCCACGCGGAAACCAGGCAGGAACGGTAAATCGGCCTTCAAGGTGCTGCCTATGGTGGTCAACGCCATGTTGGCCAGCGCGTCGTCGGCGATCTTGTGGATGGCAACCGGCCCGTTGTTGGCATTGACGAAGAAGCGCGTGCCGCCCATCTCGCGCAATTGCTGGATCAGGATCGGCCGATAATTGGGCGGCAGACTCATGAAAAATCGCACTGCGCTGGCAGCGCTATGCGCCAGATGCTGGGAGGCGGTGCGCGTTTCGATTTCAGCTTTGCTGCGCAACTGAGCCGACCAGATCAAGCCACCTGCCAGCTGCGTCACCAGTACACCAAACACCATGACTACCGACAGCCGGCCCAGCAGGGTATGCGGCAACAGCCAGGACAGCAGCCGGTTATAACCAGTCGACCAATTAACTTTTGGCATCGGCTCAGGCGTGCGACGCCGCCACATCGGCAGAGAACACATAACCGGCGCCGCGCACCGTCTTGATCAGGTGCGGATCCTTGCCGCCATCGTTCAGGCGCAGGCGCAACTTGCTGATCTGCACGTCCAGCGAACGATCAAGCGGGCCGGCATCGCGACCGCGGGTTTCTTCGCACAGCACGCCGCGATCGAGCACGTCGCCCGGATGTTCGACAAAATATTTCAGCAATTGATAATCGAGCCCGGTCAACGCTACCAGTTGCCCTTCCGGATCGGCCAGCGTGCGCTCCACCGTATCCAGCGTGAAGCCAACGAAACGGTAATAGCGCGGCGCCACCGCGCTGTCGATGCCGCTGCGGCGATGAATGGCCTTGATGCGCGCCAGCAGTTCGCGCGGGCTGTAAGGCTTGGCGATGTAATCGTCGGCGCCCAGTTCGAGGCCGACCACGCGGTCCGTTTCATCTGAACTGGCAGTGAGCATGATGATCGGCACATTTGACTTGCGCCTGACGGTTTTACACAATGCAAAGCCGTCGGTATCCGGCAGCATGACATCCAGGATCACCAGCGACAGCTCTTCCGAATAACGCTGAAACTCGGCCAGGAACGCTTCGCCGTTATGCGCCAGGCGCACTTCATACTGGTTCTTTTCCAGATAGGCCTTCAACAGAGTCCGGGTTTTCTGGTCGTCGTCGACGATTAATATCTTACGCATTGTTATGGTCTGTTTTATGGTCTGCCATCGGTTTTCGACATGGTCCTGGCAATGTTCGCCAGCCGCCGCTGTGCCTCGACCTCCGACATCCTGCCGTCAATGAAATAGCGGTGCACTTCGGCCACGATGGCGTCCTTGGAAGTTTCGTCGGCGGCCATCCGGTGCACCAGGCTCGGGGCCTGGAATGCTGCGCCTTTGCTGAAGGCTGTCCACGATGCACGCGCACAACTATCCATTTTCGACAGGTCTGGATTGCGCCACACCGAGATCGCGCCTTTGAGCCGATTGTAATCGGTTTGCACCGGTTGCGACATGACGATCTGCGCCAGTTTTTCCTGCGCTGGCTGATGCGAATAATCGCCCGCGAACATCGCCAAGGTGTCGACGCTGTACAAATGATAATCGCCGGTGCCGGGCACTGTTGCGCATGCAAAATCCTGATCTGTCGTCAGCCCCCAGGCCAGCAGTTCGCCCTTGGCCCAATCGCCCATCACATACATCGCGGCAGAGCCATCGGCCAACTGGCGCGCCATCTCGGGCCACGCCTGTTCCCTGAGCGGGGTCGGCATCCATTCCTTGAGATCGCGCAAGCGCTTGAGTGCGTGCAGCAGCCTGGCGTCGCCAAATGCCGCCGGATTCAAATCGACAAACAAGGACCTGTAATAAGCGGGGCCGCTCTCTGCCAGTACCAGCGTTTCGAACAATGTTGCCACTTGCCACGCCTCGCTGCTCTGCGCCAGCGGCGTAATGCCGGCTTGCTTGAGCTTTTCCGCCACGCGAGCAAAATCGGCCCACGTTTTGGGCGGCGTCAAGCCAAGCCGGTCGAAAACCTTCTTGTTGTAAAACAAATTATTGATGCGATGAATGCCGAGCGGCGCCGCCACTACGTGCCCGCGGTTGTGCACCAGCGACCATACTGTAGGAAACAGCAGTTTTTGCCAATTGCCCGGCGTCGCCACGTCGTCCAGTTCCAGTAACAAACCAAGATCGGCCCATTCGCCAAACACCACGCCGTTCAACTGCGTCGCCTCCGGCGCCTTGCCGGCCAGGACCATGCTCTTGAGCACCTTGCTGGCGCCCAGCCCGGCGCCGCCCGGAATCGCGGCATCGCGCCATTGGATATTGTCGTCGGAGAGCCTGGTCACCAGCACATTGACTGCCTTGCGCTCGCCATCCGAAGTCCACCAATGCACCACCTGCAATGACGTCGGCGATGTGTTCGAGGCTACCGGCGCGGCACTTGCGGCACTGCCCAGCGCGAGACAGGCGGCTGCCGCACATACCGACAATGTGATCCATCTTCCTAAGCCCCGTCGTCTGGACAAGGCATTATTGTGTTCCCCGTTTATCGCGTGTCGCCTATCAATCATCGATCGCCTTGTTGATATTTTTTATAATAAACAGCTGCCTCTCTCCCACATCGGTGCTGACTATAGCTTAAGTCCGCACTGCAACGTTAGCAGACTTCTTGTTTTGTAAAGAAACGTAAAGTTACGTAAAGTTATCTTAAATGCCATCAGTAAGATATTGCTGATGGGATACTGGTAACGTGCTATGACATAACGGAAATCATACAATCACCAACGTAAATATTTGTAATCGACAAAAAACGAAAAACATTTACTTAACCAATAAAATCAATAACCTATGAAATATATGTAGCTTCACTACAAGTAAGATGGCAACACAATTTTTATGATGCTAATGTCTGTTCGCGGCGGTTTGATAGGCGTCAAGGGTCTACAGCAAGCTGCACACATCTAATCCATAAAAATCCAAAAGGAGACTTTGATGCAAACGGTCAACCGAATCCGTACTATCCGCAATGCCGTCCTGATCGCCCTGGCGACCATCGGCACCGCCCAAGCTGGCACCCTGACAATCGAAAGCTGGCGTGTCGACGACAAGACCTTGTGGGAAACCGTGTTGATCCCGGCCTTCCAGAAGAAAAACCCTGGCATCGAAGTCAAGTTTGCCCCTACCGCTCCAACCGAATACGACTCCAGCCTGACCGCGCGCCTGGCCGGCGGCACTGCCGGCGACCTGATCGCCTGCCGTCCGTTCGACGTTTCGCTCGCTCTGTACAAGAAGGGCAACCTGGAAAAACTGGATGGCAAGCCAGGCATGGAACACTTCCCGGCCTCCAGCAAAACTGCATGGCAGACCGATGACGGCAAGGACACATTCTGCATGCCGATCGCCTCCGTGATCCATGGCTTCCTGTACAACCAGAAGATTTTCAAGGAATTGAATATCCAGCCACCGAAGACCGAAGCTGAATTCTACAAGGTACTCGACACCATCAAGAGCAATGGCAAATACGCGCCGCTGGCGCTGGGCACCAACGATCAATGGGAATCCAGCCAGATCATCTTTACCGGCCTGGGTCCTAACTATTGGAAGGGCGAAGAAGGCCGCAAGGCGCTGATCGCCGGCAAGGAAAAGTTCACCGATCCAAACTTCGTCAACGCATTTGAATACGAAGCCCGGCTCGGCAAGTACCTGAACAAAGGCGCCAGCTCGCAAACCTATGGCGACAGCCAGAATCAGTTCGCGCTGGGTAAAGCTGCTATCTATCCGGCCGGTTCCTGGGATATCGCCTACTTCAACGACAATTCCAAGATCTCGATGGGCGCGTTCCCACCGCCGGTGCCAAAAGCTGGCGACAAGTGCTACATCTCCGATCACAACGATATCGGCATGGGCGTCAACAAGAAGTCCAAGAACAAGGAAGATGCTTACAAGTTCCTGGCCTGGCTCGGTTCGCAAGAATTTGCCGACATCTACACCAACAAAGTCACCGGCTTCTTCTCATTGTCAGACCACCTGATTTCGGTCAAGGATCCGGTCGCCAAGCAGATGATCGACTGGCGCAAATCGTGCTCGTCGACAATTCGCCTGAACGCGCAGATCCTGAATCGCGGCGAACCAAGCATGGAAAATCAGCTGTGGAACGTCAATGCCCAGGTCCTGAACGGCAAACTGGCGCCGAAGGAAGCAGCTGCACAGATCCAGGCTGGTTTCGCCAAGTGGTATAAACCACAACAATAAACTCTTGACGTAACGCTGTTAGTCGGCAAGGGATGGGGTTAAGATTAACCCGCCTCTTGTCGACAAGCCACACAGCGTCCAAGGCTTGCCCCAGAGCTAAGCCCGTGAAGACCGGCACCGATATCAAGCGTCTGGCCGTCCTCGCGTTCGTTTCCCCTGTTCCGCTCAGCGGGGCCGGCGTGTTTTCTGCGATCTCCCCGCAGCGGACATTCCGCCCGTTGGCGAACTACGCTTATTGCATTGACAGAAAACCCGAATGAATCTTCAAAAAAAGACATTCCCCTGGCACATCGTCGTGTTCCTGGCGCCAGCGGTGATCATCTACTCGCTGTTCAGCGCATTGCCATTGCTGGACACCCTGCGTCTCGGCTTCTATACCAGCAACGACGCCGGCGTCCACAGTTTCGTCGGCCTGGACAACTACCGCACTATCCTGTTCGATTCGGATTGGTCCAAAGCGTTCTGGAACGCCATGCTGAACAACGTGAAATTCTTCGCGATCCACATGCTGCTGCAGAATCCTATCGGTTTGCTGCTGGCCACCCTGTTCAGCCTCAAGGGTCTACGCGGCGCGCGCACTTATCGCACGCTGATTTTCTTGCCGACGCTGCTGTCGGTGGTGATCATCGGCTTCATCTGGCAATTGATCCTGTCGCCACTGTGGGGCGTCGGCGAAGGCTTGATGAACCATGTCGGCCTCGGCGATTATTTTGCGCCATGGCTGGGCCAGGAATCGACGGCGCTGCTGACCCTGGGCCTGGTTTCGGTGTGGCAGTATGTCGGCATCCCGATGATGCTGATCTACGCTGCCTTGCTGGCAGTGCCGGAAGAAGTACTGGAAGCAGCATATGCCGAAGGCGCCAGCTCGTTCCGCATTTTCTGGCAGATCAAGCTACCGCTGATCCTGCCAACATTGGGTCTGGTGACGATCCTGACCTTCGTCGCCAACTTCAATGCCTTCGACCTGATCTATTCGGTTAAAGGCGCACTGGCCGGACCGAACTACAGCACCGACATCCTGGGCACCTTCTTCTATCGTACCTTCTTCGGCTACCAGGCGCAGATCGGCAGCCCGACCATGGGCGCGGCGGTCGCCACGTTGATGTTCCTGGTGATCCTGCTCGGCGTCGCCAGCTATTTTTACTTCGTGCAGCGCAAGCTGACACGCTACGAACTGTAACGAGGACCGACCATGAATTCCATCTCCTCGCTCCCGGCGGAACAATCAGCCACCGTCGCCGGCCGCGGCCGCTTGCGCACCAATCTGGGCCGCATCTGGGTCCACGTGGTGTTGTGCACGTATGCCGTCATCGCGCTGTTTCCGATTGCCCTGATCCTGATCAATTCGATAAAGTCGCGCGACGCGATTTTCGACAATCCGCTGGCCTTCCCTACTCCGGAAAGCTTCTCGCTGATCGGCTTTGAAAAGGTGCTGCACAACACCAACTTCATGCTGTACTTCGGCAACAGCCTGGTGGTCACGCTCGGTTCCCTGGTGTTGATCGTGCTGTTCGGCGCGATGGCCGGATGGGCGCTGTCGGAATACAAATTCCGCGGCAATCGCCTGATGGCGCTGTACCTGGCGCTCGGCATCATGATTCCGATCCGGCTCGGCACCGTATCCATCCTGCAACTGGTGGTCAGCCTCAACCTGATCAACACGCGCAGCGCGCTGATCCTGGTGTACACCGCACAAGGGTTGCCGCTGGCGGTCATGATCCTGTCCGAATTCATCCGCCAGATCCCGAAGGAACTGAAGGATGCCGCGCGCTGCGACGGTGTCGGCGAATTCAAGATTTTCTTCCAGATCATCCTGCCGCTGATCCGTCCGGCGATTGCCACGGTAGCCGTGTTCACGATGATCCCGGCCTGGAACGACTTGTGGTTTCCGCTGATTCTAGCGCCGTCGGATGAAACCAAGACCGTCACGTTGGGTGTGCAGCAATTTATCGGCCAGTACGTGACCGATTGGAATTCGGTACTGGCATCACTGTCGCTGGCCGTCATCCCGATCCTGATCCTGTACGTGATCTTCTCCCGTCAATTGATTCGCGGCCTGACTTCGGGCGCTGTAAAGTAAAAATAAGAGACATTCCATGGCAAACGTAAGCGTTAAACAACTCACCAAATCGTATGACGGCAAGCAGAAGGTGCTGGCCGATCTCAACCTGGAAATCAAGGACGGCGAATTCGTGGTGCTGGTCGGCCCTTCGGGCTGCGGCAAATCGACCTTGCTGCGCATGCTGTGCGGGTTGGAGTCGATCACCAGCGGCGAACTGTCGATCGGCGGCCAGATAGTCAATCACCTGCCTCCTGCGGAGCGCGGAATTGCGATGGTGTTCCAGAGCTACGCGCTGTATCCGCACATGACGGTCTACAAGAACATGGCGTTCGGCCTGAAGATCGCCGGCGCCGACAAGGCTGCCATCGACCAGCGCATCCGCCATGCCGCCGGCATCCTGAAGATCGATCATTTGCTGGACCGGCTGCCGCGTGAGTTGTCAGGCGGCCAACGCCAGCGGGTGGCAATCGGCCGCGCCATCGTGCGCAAGCCGAAACTGTTTCTGTTCGACGAACCATTGTCCAACCTGGACGCCGCGTTGCGGGTCCAGACCCGGCTGGAAATCGCCAAGCTGCACAAACAGCTGGAAGCGACCATCGTCTACGTCACCCATGACCAGGTCGAAGCGATGACGCTGGGCGACAAGATCGTGGTGATGAACGACGGCTACATCCAGCAGGCCGGTTCGCCGCTAGAACTGTACCAGCAGCCGCAGAACCTGTTCGTGGCGACCTTCATCGGCTCGCCAAAAATGAATTTGTTTACCGGCACCGTGAGCGCCGTCGACAACGAAGCGTTGCGGATCAAGCTCGACAGCGGCCAGGAAATCAGCGCCAATGTTAGCGCCGGCGCTACCAAGGCCGGCGATGCCGTGACAGTTGGCCTGCGGCCGGAACATATCCTGGAAAACGCGCATAGTGGAGAAATATTCAGCGGCAAGGTCAGCATTGTCGAACACCTGGGCGAAGCCAACTTCATCTACGTGACATTGCAAAATGGCCAGGATATGGTGGTGCGCGGCGATGGCAACAACACGGTGCATATCGGCGACAGCATCACCCTGTCGGCGCCGAGCCATGCCTTTCACGTATTCGACAGCAATGGCCAGGCGTTACCGCGACTGAAACCGGGCAACATGATTTCGTCCAAGCAATAGGAACAGGCCGCGCGACCAGATAAACTACGCGCTTCTTAGAAAAAAGCAACGGGGTTCAATTGAAAGCAGAGTACCAATACCTGGTCGGCGTCGATGGCGGCGGCACCAAAACTCAGCTGCGCGTCGAGCGTGCTGATGGCAGCCTGATTGCCGTCGGCAGCAGCGGCCCGTCGGCCTTGATGCACGGCACCGGCAAGGCATGGAGCGCCATCGTCGCAGCGCTGGACAGCGCATTCCAGTCGGCTGGCATCGCTTGCCCGGCCTACCAGGAAATCGCCGTTGGTTTTGGCTTGTCCGGCGTCAATAACAAGCAATGGGCGGAACAGTTTTCCGCCCAGAATCCGGGTTTCGGCGAGATCGCAATCGGCACCGACGCTTTCACCACCCTGCTCGGCGCGCACCTGGGACAGCCTGGCGCAGTGGTCGCCATCGGCACCGGCAGCGTCGGCGAAGTGCTGCTGGCGGACGGTAGCCGTCGCGAAGTTGGCGGTTGGGGCTTCCAGACCGGCGACGAAGCCAGCGGCGGCTGGATCGGCTTGCGCGCCGCCAATCATGTGGAGCGGGCACTCGATGGTCGAGTTTCTCCCGGGCCGCTGGCCAGCGCCATCGTCAGGTTCTGCGGCGGCAGCGATGCATTCAGCGTCGAACAAAACCGGGAACGAGTCATCGCCTGGGTTAACGACGCCAACCAGAGCGTCATCGCGCAACTGGCGCCATTGGTGGTGGCCCATGGCGAACAGGATCCGGCGGCGGCGACCATCTTGCGCAAGGCCGGCGTCGAAATCGATCAGATCGCGCATGCGCTAGATCCGTCTGGGCTACTGCCGATCGCGCTATGCGGCGGGCTGGCCATTCCGCTCAAGGCTTATCTGCCGGAGCCGTTGAGAACGCGCGCGATTGCACCGCGTGCTGACGCCGCCACCGGCGCACTAATACTGCTGCGCCGGCAACTCGCAGCGCAGCAAGGACAAGGACAGGAGGCGGTATGAGCAGTACAAAAATTCATGGCAACGTCTTGACCACCGAAGGCTGGGTCGACGGCGCCATCACCTTTAACGACATCATCACCGACATCCGCGGTCATGCGCTGGAACAGGCGCCAGCCGACGGCGACTATATCCTGCCTGGCTTCATCGACCTGCATGTGCATGGCGGCGGCGGCAAGGACATCATGGAAGCTGGCGATGCGGTGCATGTGGTCTCTCGGCTGCATGCCCAGCACGGCACCACCAGCATGCTGGCCACCACCATGACTGCGCCGCCGGCAGAGCTGGAAGCGGCGCTGGGCGCCATCGGCCGCGCCTGCCGCGCCCGTCGTGCAGGCACCGCGCGGGTGCTGGGTGCGCACCTGGAAGGCCCTTACATCAATCCAGGAAAACTCGGTGCGCAACCGGACTTCGCGATTGCCGCTTCGCTGGAACAGGTCGACTGGCTGCGCAGTTTCGCGCCCCTGAAACTGATTACTATTGCGCCGGAAATCAACGGCCATATGGAACTGGTCAAGACACTTTCCAAGATTGGCATGCGAGTGCAGATCGGCCATACCCTTGGTACTTACGAGGACGGCGTCAATGCCTTGAAGAACGGCGCAGCCGGTTTTACCCATCTGTTCAATGCGATGAGTTCCTTCCACCATCGCCAGCCTGGCATGGCCGGCGCAGCGCTGGCGCATGCCGAATATGCGGAACTGATTCCGGACCTGCTACATGTCCACCCTGGCGCCATCAAGGCCGCTCTGCGGGCGATTCCGCGTCTGTACTGCGTGACCGACTCTACTGCTGCATCCGGCATGCCTGACGGCGAGTACATGCTGGGTCGCCAGGTGGTGCACAAATGCCTGGGCGGCGTCCGCCTGGCCAACGGCACGCTGGCCGGCAGTACGCTAACCATGGACCAGGCCTTGCGCAACCTGGTGTCGTTGGGACTGGATATCGCCGAAGCTTCGCTGCGGGTTTCGACCTACCCCGCAGATTATCTGGGAATTCAAGAACGTGGCCGCCTCAAGGAGGGCTGCTTCGCCGACATTCTTGTGCTGGACCGCCAGCTCAAGCTCAAAGCCGTGTATGTAGAAGGAGAAAGAATTGACCTCGTTGATGCTTAAAGAAGCCCGCTCGGCGGCAGAACATGTCGCCTTGCAGCTCAGCCAGGATCGTGATCGCTATGCCGAGCTGGGTCAGCGCCTGCGCGCAGCGCCGCCATCGACCATCTTGACCGTGGCGCGCGGCAGTTCCGACCATGCCGCCAATTACTGCGCCTACCTGATCATGGCCCGCCTCGGCCGTGTGGTAGCATCGCTGCCGTTATCGCTGGTGACGCTCAACAAGGCCCCGCTGATTGCCCGCGACGCCCTTGCCATCGCGATTTCGCAATCGGGACAAAGCCCGGACGTCATCGAGCCGATCCGCTATTTTCGCGACAGCGGCGCCACCACGGTTGCCTTGGTCAACGACGCCGCCTCGCCGCTAGCTTCCGCAGCTGAGTGGACGTTGCCCTTGCATGCCGGCGCCGAACTCAGCGTCGCCGCTACCAAAAGTTTCATTACCAGCCTGGTGGCGGCGGCGAGACTGACAGCACACTGGCAGGACGACGCCGAATTTCTGGCTGCCATCGATGCGCTGCCGCAAGCACTGACGGCGGCAACCCAACTCGATTGGACGCCCGCCATCGATGTGCTGGCGCCATCCTCGCGCATCATGGTGGTGGGGCGCGGCATCAGCTTGCCGCTGGCGCTGGAATCGGCCTTGAAGTTCAAGGAAACCTCGGCGATCCAGGCCGAAGCCTTCAGCGGCGCCGAAATCAAGCACGGCCCGATGGCGCTGATCGACGACGGCTACCCCTTGCTGATTTTCGCCACCCGCGGCCCAACCCAGGCCAGCCTGCTCAAACTGGCAGAAGAAATGCGCGGACGCGGCGCCAAGGTCTTGCTGGCAGCGCCGGACGATATCGCCACACGCGACCTAACGCTGCCGGTGGCGGCTACCCCGGATCTCGACCCGATCGTCGCGATCCAGGCGTTCTACGTCATGGCAGCGCAACTGGCCGTCGCGCGCGGGATGGATCCGGACCAGCCACGGCATTTGAGTAAAGTGACAAAGACGCAGTAATGCTTGTTGAATCTGTTTTTGTGGTGCGCCTAGGCATGCACTCCGTGGTCCGTTAAATGGGGTCAGAGTAATTTTCGCAAAAAGACCGCGAAAAAAAACTCTGACCCCAATTAACTACGCTGGGCTGATTTAAGCAATTAGGGTCAGAGTCAAATTTCTGCGCGCTTTTTTTTGCGGAAATTTGACTCTGACCCTAATTAACGAACTGCGGGTACGCGTCGCTTCGTTAAAAAACTACGTAACGGGTCATGTCATTCTCCGAATCCGTCCTTTGAGGTCAGAGTAATTTTCGCGAAGGAGCGCGAAAAAAATCTCTGCCCCCAAAGGATTCAAGCAACTCCATTTTTAAAATATGTGGCGCATTCCCGGTCATTGCAACCCCTGGGCGCTGCTGCTGGACGGCGCAAACGAACTGCCGATGACGCCATTCACACCATCCGAATGCGGATAAAATGCAAGATTGCCATAGCAACGAACCACGATGGAAACGATCATGCAACATATCCAGCCAGTAGAACTCGCCAAAGCCTATCGCCTGCTCAACCACGGTCCAACCACCATCGTCACCAGCGCGCATGGCGGCGTCACCAATGTGATGGCAGCGGCATGGGCCATGCCGCTCGATTTCGATCCGCCGAAGGTTTTGCTGGTTATCGACAGCAAGACCCTGACGCGTGAACTGGTGGAAGCATCCGGTGAATTTGCGTTGAACATCCCGACCCGGGCGCTGGCGGAAACAACACTGGCAGTCGGTTCAAGTTCGGGGCGCGATGGCGACAAGTTCTCGGCGCTGGATATCACGACTTTTCCGTCGCAGAAGATTGCTGCGCCCCTGATCGGCGGTTGCCTGGCATGGCTCGAATGCAAGGTAATTCCGGAGCCACACAACCAGCAGCGCTACGACCTGTTCATCGCCGAAGTGGTCGCCGCCTGGGCCGATGCTGCGGCGTTCTCGGCCGGACGCTGGCACTTCCCGGCCGACGACCAGCGCTCACTTCATTACCTGGCCGGCGGCGCATTCTTTGCCACTGGCGAAGCATTCAACGTTGAGCTAAAGTCGTAACGAGGATTCGGCCTAGCATCGTATCCAGGAAAATCCTCAGCCGCGACCAATAAATGGCATATTGGTAGCCATCACCGTCATGAATTGAACGTTCGCATCAAGCGGCAAATCCGCCATGTACAGGACTGCCTTGGCGACATGCTCGACCGACATGGTCGGCTCTACCGCAATCTGGCCGTTGGCTTGCAGGATCCCCTGCTGCATGCGCTCTGTCATGTCGGTGGCGGCATTGCCGATGTCGATCTGACCACAGGCGATGTTGTACTTGCGACCATCCAGCGAAGTTGACTTGGTCAGGCCGGTGATCGCATGTTTGGTCGCGGTATAAGCGACCGAATTGGGCCGCGGCGCATGGGCCGCAATCGAACCATTATTGATGATGCGTCCACCGCCCGGCGTTTGCGCTTTCATGATCTTGAATGCCTCCTGCGTGCACAGGAAAGCGCCGGTCAGGTTGACCGCAACCGAGGCCTGCCATTGCGCAAAATCGACCTCTTCCAGCGACGCCGATTTGGTAAAGATGCCGGCATTGTTGAACAGCAGATCGAGCCGGCCAAAACGCGCCTTGATTGTTTCAAACAACGCCTTGACCGAAGCTTGATCGCTGACATCCGTTGGCACCGCCAATGCCTGCGCTCCGTATGCACCGCCCGCAGCAATCGTCTCTTCCAACGCCGCGGCGCGACGACCGGCCAGCACCACGCTGTAATCATGGCGCAGTAGCGCCAGGGCGATGTGCTTGCCAATGCCAGAACCGGCGCCGGTAACCAATGCTACTTTCTTCACTGCTGTCATGCTCTGCTCCTTGGTTTGGTATTTCTCTGTTTTATCTCCTTATTCTAACGATGTTTCAGTTTGAGGCCTCAACGCCCAAGCGGCGCTCGCAAACTTGTAATATTCAAATGCAACTTTGATCGTTCACTCCGGGATATTGTTTTGTTAATCTGGCCGGCATGGTGATCGCAATGACGATCCGCCAAATGACCTCAACGCCAACCAGGGACCAACACAACAATGAAATCACATGCCATATTTTTCGCTTGCCTGACGCTGCTGTCCGGCCTCGCCCACGCTGACAAGCTCGATGACATCAAGAAAGCCGGCGTGCTGCGCGTCGCCACCTTTGACGGCAATCCGCCGTTCGGCTTTGTCGACCAGAAAACCAACAAGATCATCGGCCTGGATGTCGACTACGCCAACGAAGTCGCCAAGAAACTAGGCGTCAAGGTTGAGCTGGTGCCGACCAATCCGGCCAATCGGATTCCACTTCTAACATCCGGCAAAGTCGACCTGGTGTTCGCCAACTTCACCATCAACGCCGAACGCGCCCAAGTGATCGATTTCAGCATTCCCTACTTCGCCTCCGGTCAGCAGTTCCTGGCGAAAAAAGGCGTGCTGAAGAACGCTGCGCAAATCACTGATCTGCGCATCGGCACCGACAAAGGCACCACGATGGAAACCACCCTGCGCGAGAAATATCCGGCTGCCAAGGTGGTGCTGTATGACGACACCCCATTCGCGCTGGCCGCACTGCGCAACGGCAATGTCCAGGCGATTACCCAGGATGGTTCGAAGCTGATCGCGCTGCTGGCGAATATCCCGGACAAGGAAAAATATGAAATCCCGGCCTTTGCCATTTCAGAAGAATATGAAGGTGTCGGCGTCCCCAAGGGTGAAACACGATTGGTGAATGCGCTCAATGACACCTTGCGCGAATTCGAAAAAGACGGCACCGCGCTGCGAATCTACGACAAATGGTTCGGCCCCAACAGCAAATCGCCACTGCCACGTCTGTTCAAGATCGGCGATACCAAGTTGAGTCAAAACTAAACCGATTGCATCGACTCTGTCTTGCACTGGCAAGCCTTGCGGTTTGCCGGTGCTTTTTTATTTAACGTTAGTAAATTCGCTGGTGACGCGCTTGATGATTGAGTTTCACGCAATACTGGGCCAGATGCTGGCGCCTAAATACATCGGCTGGCTGCTCGATGGCCTGTACATGACATTGTTACTGTCGGCAGTGGTCGCCGTGCTATCGACATTGTTGGGTATCGTGATCGCTGCCGCCCATTCCAGTCATCAACGCTGGCTATCGCGCCCGGCAGCGATATTCATCGCGGTATTCCGCAATACGCCGTTGCTGGTGCAACTGTTCTTCTGGTATTTCGGCATCTCCAGCCTGCTGCCCGAGAATACTGTGGTATGGCTCAACAGCGTTCACAGCGTGACGTTTGGCAGCTACCTGGCGCTGACATGGCCATCGTTCGAACTGCTGTGCGCCATCGTCGGCCTGAGCCTTTATTCCGCCACCTACGTCAGCGAGGAAATCCGCTCCGGCATGCGCGGCGTGGCGGAAGCCCAACGACTGGCTGGCGCCGCACTGGGCCTGACGCGCTGGCAGGTGCTGCGCTACGTGATCCTGCCGCAAGCAGCACGAATCGCACTGCCGCCGCTGCTCGGCCAGTACATGAACATCATCAAGAACACCTCGTTGACGATGGCCATCGGCCTGGCTGAGCTGTCCTACACCTCGCGCCAGGTAGAGGCGCAAACCTTCAAAACTTTCCAGGCATTCGGAATAGCGACATTGTTCTATATCGGCAGCATCGCGCTGATTGAGAGCGGCGGCCAATTGCTGCGGCGCCGGCAACGTCTCACCGATGGAGCACATCGATGAGCATGCAACTGAGCGTATTGACCGACAATCTGCCATATCTGCTGTGGGGAGCCTACCCTGAGGGTGAGTTGGGCGGCGCAGCCTTGACCGTATTGCTGAGTCTGGGATCGGCGCTGGCCTCGGCCGTGTTGGGGCTGGCGCTTGGCATCGGTTTATCGCTCACGCGCGGACTGCCGAATCTGTTGCTGACTGCCGGCATTGGATTTTTCCGGGCGATCCCGGTGCTGATGTTGATTTTCTGGACCTACTTCCTGCTACCGATCGTTTTTCACATCAACGTACCTGGCGTATTTTCAGTGATGTGCGCGCTCTCCCTGATCGGCGGCGCCTACCTGGCGCATTCGGTGCATGCCGGAATCAGCGGCATTCCCGCCGGCCAATGGGCTGCCGGCATGTCGCTTGGCATGACGCACTTCGCCGTGCTGCGCCACATTGTGCTGCCGCAAGCGTTGCAGATGATGCTGCCGTCATTCGTCAATCAATGGGTCACGTTGATCAAGGACAGTTCACTGGCCTACATTGTCGGGGTCGGCGAATTGTCCTTTGTGGCAGCGCAGGTCAACAGCCGGGTCATGATTTATCCGGCCGAGATATTCATGTTCATCGGCTTGATTTACTTTGCGCTATGCACAGGACTGGCCTGGTGCGCGGATCGTATTGGCGCCTGCTTCAACACCAGGTACGATGGGCAGTTGCGCCAAGCGCACTAGGACCGTCATGCTCAGTAGCCGAATTTTTTCTTGCACTGAGCGATCGACTCATGCAGGCGCTGTGTCGGCGTTTTTGCCCCCTTGGCGCTGCCGGCGCCGGCGATCATGGCGCCCAGTTCAGCGTCGGAAATTCCGTTGACGTAACCCTCCGAAGTGCATTTGCAAAAAGCCTGCAAATGCTGTTGGTCTTTCGGCACGCTCGGCTCGGTCGCCGGTGTCACCTGCATGCAGCTTTGCACATTACTCTGGACCATGCTTGCGCGAATGTCGGCCATTGACGGCGCCTGCGCCTGCGTGAAAGATGCAAAACCTAACAAGCAGATTGCAACAAGCGAACGGACTATTTTCTTCATCGTGATCCTTCATTGATTTAAAAAGTAAGACGACATCATTATCACCGCGCAACATGGTGGGCCGTCAACAGATATTTACATAGAGAAACAAAAAGGAAACAAATCGAAATGGGTGAGATTGATTAAATGTGGATTGAATTTGTACTGTACATACATACAGTATAATATCCTCCCCAAGGACTCTTTCGATACCCCATGTCCATGCTTGCCAGCGCGTCACTCAGCCACTCCGCTGCCGTCCAGTCAGTCGTCTCGGCCTTGCCGCATGCGTTGTGGCGCGCCGACCAGATGGGCTCTTACCAGGGCGCCGTCTGCGCTTCCGGCCATGCGGCGCTGGATCGCGAGCTACCCAATGGCGGCTGGCCGCACTCGGCTCTGATCGAACTGTTGTTGCAACATCCCGGCTACGGCGAGATACGCCTGTTGCAGCCGGCGCTGGTGCAGATCGCGCGACAGCGCCGCATTGTGCTGCTGCAACCGCCACACCTGCCGCAGATTGCCGCTTGGAGCGCGGCCGGGTTAGACACCGAACAGCTGCTTTGGATCAAGGCCGGACGTAGCGTCGATGCGCTGTGGTCGGCGGAACAGGTGCTACGTAACGGCAGTTGCGGCGCGCTGCTGCTGTGGCAATCGCATATTCGCGGCGATGCGTTGCGACGGCTGCACCTGGCAGCGCAGGCCAGCGATACCGTACTGTGGATGATTCGGCCGCTGGCCGCTGCGCATGAATCCTCGCCGGCGCCATTGCGCCTGAGTTTGCGGCCGGCGCCCAACGGCATCGACATCCAACTGATCAAACGCAAGGGACCGCAGCACGAGCAGCCGTTGTACCTGCAACTGACCGCCCCCATGGCGGCGGCTGAAATGCCCAACGCAGTGCCCACCCCCTCCTCCTCAACCCTTTTTTCATTACTCGATCATGCCACTGTGGATCGGCATACACCTGCCGTTGCTGGCGTTGGAAACATTGCGCCCACGCTGGTCTGAGTCCTGCATGCTGGTGGTACTGCAGCACGACCAGGTGCTGCTGATGACGCCCAGTGCAGCGGCCAGCGGCATTCGCCCAGGCATGCGCCGCGGCGGCGTTGTTGCGTTGGCGCCGCAGGCACAGTTGTGCGAACGCGATCTGCCGCGCGAACAAAGCGCGCGCGACGAGATCGCGCTGACCCTGTTGCAGTACACGCCGGAAGTCGCGCATGCCGAAGAAAACACACTGCTGCTCGACATCAGCGCCAGCCTGAGCGCGTTCGGCGGGCGTCTGGCGCTGTGCCGGCGCATCCGCGATAGCATCCAGGCGCTTGGTTTCACTCCGCAACTGAGCATGGCGCCCACCGCACAGGGCGCCTGGCTGCTGGCGTACAACCAGCCTCAGCGGCAACTCGCCAGGCAACGCCGCAGCCTGCGCCTGGCAAGCCTGCAACGGCGGCTGGACGCATTGCCTTTCATGACCCTGCCGGCGGCCCGCCCTTACCAGGAATGGCTGGCCGGCATCGGCTGCCAAACCCTGGCCGATTTGCGCAAACTACCGCGCGCCGGCCTGCAGCGACGCAGCGACAAGCAAGTGCTGGAAACCCTGGATCGCGCCTACGGCGACGTCTCGGAAGTATTCGAATGGGTGCAGGCGCCGCCCGCCTTTTCCGTCTGGCTAGAATTGCCGGACCGGATCGAACATGCACAAGCTGTGCTGTTTGCGGCGCGCCGCCTGATCCTGCAGATGATCGGCTGGCTGGTAGCGCAACAACTGGCGGTGACGCGCTTCGAACTGTCGCTGGAGCACGAGCGCGGCCGCCAGGCAATTGCTCCCACACCATTGGTGATCGCGCTGGCAGAACCGGCCTGGCACGAAGAACATTTGCTACGCCTGCTGAAGGAACGACTAGGCCGGCTGCAGCTCGACGCTGCGGTGATCGCTTTACGCCTGCAAGCCAGCGAGGTGACGCCGATGCTACCGCCCAGCGCCGCCTTGTTTCCCGAACCAGGTGGTACGCCCGGCGCCTACCCGCGCCTACTGGAACTGCTCAGCGCCCGGCTCGGCAGCGAGAACGTGCTGAGCCCGGCGGCAGTGGCCGATCATCGGCCGGAACTGGCTAATGCATGGCGCCCCGCCGCCGACAACAAGCGACGCCAGCCGCCGACAGAGAACAGCCCACTGCAACGGCCGTTCTGGCTGCTGCAAACGCCGCTGCCCCTGATACTGCGCGAAAACCGGCCATTCTATAGTTCGCCGCTGCGCCTGTTGTCGGGGCCGGAACGGATCGAGTGCGGTTGGTGGGACGGCGCCGCCGCGGTGCGCGACTATTTCGTCGCCGAAGGTGCGGAAGCCGCCTGCTACTGGATCTATCGGGAACGCAGCGGCGATGACGTCCAATGGTTCCTGCATGGTTTGTTTGCCTGATTCGAGGATCACACAAGATGGACGTCTCCTCTCCGCAATCATCGGTTGCACCTGCCGCGCTGCCGGCCTATGCCGAGCTGCAATGCATATCCAACTTCACTTTCCTGCACGGCGCCTCCCACCCGGAAGAGTTGGTGGAACGCGCGGCCCAGTTGGGCTATAGCGCCCTGGCGATTACTGACGAATGTTCACTGGCCGGCGTGGTGCGCGCCCATGTCGAAGCCAAGAAACAAAATTTTCCGCTGCTGATCGGCAGCCAGTTCCAGTTGCATGAAAGCGATGGCAGCCCGGCATTTTCCATCGTCGTGCTGGCACGGAACCTGGAAGGCTACGGCAACCTGTCGGAACTGATCACGCTGGCGCGCAGCCGTGCCGACAAGGGTAGCTATCTGCTGCGGCCACAAGACCTGGCAGCGCCCGACGCCGAGCACGCGCATCTGCGTCAACTGCCCGGTTGCCTGGCGATCCTGTTGCCGGAGCATGGCATCGATGCCGACACACTGGCACATCAGGCTGAGTGGCTACGCGACACCTTTGCCGAACGCGGCTGGATCGGCCTAACCATGCTGCAACAGGCCGGCGATGAACGGCAGCGCGCAATCACTGCCCAAGTGGCGCAGGAGATGGCGATGCCAGTAGTGGCCACCGGCGCCGTCTGCATGCATCGGCGCTCGCGCAAGCCATTGCAGGATACGCTGACCGCAATCCGCCTGGGCACACCGGTCTCTGCCTGCGGCTACGCGCTGGCGCCGAATGCCGAGCAGCATTTGCGCGCCAGACTGCGGCTGGGCAATTTGTACCCGCCGGCAGCGCTGGCTGAAACCATCAGGATTGCGGAATCCTGCGATTTTTCGCTGGATCAGCTGCACTACGAATATCCCGATGAAGTAGTCCCAGACGGCCATACCGCCACCAGTTATCTACGCCAGCAAACCTATATCGGCGCACGCGAACGTTTCCATGACCACATTCCAGCGGCAGTGCAAAAGCAACTGGAGGAAGAACTCGGCATCATCCAGGAGCTGTCCTACGAATCGTATTTCCTGACGGTGTACGACATCGTCCAGTTCGCCCGCAGCCAGAAAATACTATGCCAGGGGCGTGGCTCGGCGGCCAATTCGGCGGTCTGTTATTGCCTCGGCATTACTGAAGTCGACCCGAGCCGCGGTACCCTGTTGTTCGGCCGCTTCATCAGCCGTGAACGCAACGAACCGCCCGATATCGATGTCGATTTCGAACACCAGCGCCGCGAAGACGTCATCCAGTACATCTACAACAAATACGGCCGGCTGCGCGCCGCCCTGACCGCGGTGGTGATCAGTTACAGGCCGCGTAGCGTATTGCGCGATGTTGGCAAGGCGCTCGGCATTGATCCCGGCGTGGTCGACCAGATCGCCAAATCGCAGCGCTGGTGGGACGACAAGCAGCAATTGCAGCAACGCTTCGTTGAATTCGGCATGGATCCGGAAACGCCGATTGCCACCCTCTGGGCCGATCTGTCGCATACGCTGATGGGTTTCCCGCGCCATCTGTCGCAACATCCGGGCGGTTTCGTGATTTCACGCGGCAAGCTGTCGCGGCTGGTGCCGATCGAGAATGCCGCAATGAAGGACCGCAGTGTGGTGCAGTGGGACAAGGACGATCTGGATGCGCTCGGCCTACTCAAAGTCGATGTGCTGGCGCTGGGCATGCTGTCGATGCTGCAGCGGGCGCTGACGATGGTCGGTGAGCAGCGCGGCGAGGCGTTTGAAATGCAGGACATCCCGCGCGAAGATCCGGCAACATACAAGATGATTTGCCAGGCCGACACCATCGGCGTGTTCCAGATCGAAAGCCGGGCCCAGATGAGCATGCTGCCGCGCCTGAAGCCGAATAAATTCTACGATCTGGTGATCCAGGTTGCGATCGTGCGGCCGGGGCCAATCCAGGGTGGCATGGTGCATCCTTATCTGCAAAACAGGAAGATCGCCCCGGAACTGATCGTCTATCCCAAGGATGAATTGCGGGAAGCGCTGGAACGCACACTGGGTGTGCCGATTTTCCAGGAACAGGTGATGCAGATCGCCGTCATCGCGGCCGGTTTCACTCAGGGCGAAGCCGATGGATTGCGGCGCTCGATGGCAGCATGGAAGCGTAAAGGCGGCCTTGACAAATACGAGCGTCAACTGATCGACGGCATGACCCACAATGGTTACGAAAAAAGCTTTGCCGAAGCCATCTATAGCCAGATTCAGGGCTTCGGCGAATACGGGTTTCCGGAAAGCCACGCCGCCAGTTTCGCGCTGCTGGCCTATGCCAGTGCCTGGCTCAAATGCCACGAGCCGGAAGCCTTCCTGGCGGCGTTGCTGAACAGCCAACCGATGGGTTTCTATTCCGCCTCGCAACTGGTGCAGGATGCGCGCCGGCACGGCGTCGAAGTGCTGCCGGTCGACATCAACCTGAGCAACTGGGATGCCGCGCTCGAAGCGATACCGCAATCGGCCCGGCCAGCAGTGCGGCTCGGCTTCAACCTGGTGCAAGGCCTCAATCCCGACGGCGCATCGCAGATTGAAGCGGCGCGCGCGGTGCGCCGCTTCAGCGATCTCAAGGACATGGCCTTGCGCACCGGCCTCAAGCGCGATCAGCTACAAGCGTTGGCCGCGGCTAACACGCTGGCGCCGCTATCCGGCAACCGGCGCCAGGCGCTGTGGCAAGCACTGGTCAGTGCACCCGACAAAGACTTGCTCAAGCAGGCTCAGGTCAATGAGGAAGAGTTGCTGCTGGCGGAACCCGGCGAGGCAGAAAGCCTGCTCAACGATTATCGCTCGCTAGGCCTGACGCTGGGCCGCCATCCGCTGGCCCTGCTGCGCCCGCGACTGGCGGCCAAACGCTTCCTGCCGGCCGATGTGCTGAACACCTTTGCCAACGGCCAGCTGGCGCGCGGCTGCGGCATCGTCACGATGCGGCAGCGCCCTGGCACGGCCAAAGGTGTGGTGTTTGTCACCCTCGAAGATGAAACCGGCACGGTCAATGTCATCGTCTGGCCGGACCTGGTCGAACGCCAGCGCAAGGAACTGACCGGCTCGGCATTGATGGGGGTTTATGGCATCTGGCAATGCCAGGATGGCGTGCGCCACCTGGTTGCCAAACACTTGCTGGATCTGTCGCCGCTACTGGGAAAACTCAATACCAGCAGCCGCGATTTTCATTAACGTGCTGTCGGCCCTGGCTGCTGGTGCGGCATTTCCAGGTGATCTGGATGCAAGTCGAGCAACTGATCAATACTGGAACCCGGATCTTCGCTGCCGTCCTCCTGAATCGCCACTTGACGCTGCAATGCAGTCTCGGCATCGGCGACCGCCAGCAAATCGCGTTTGCGCTGCCAGCCGACAGCCACCAATCCACCCACCCCCAGCACCGCCAGGCAAGCCGCCGGCACCAGCATCGGCGTCACATTGCTATGCGTGACCTTGCCCACATAAGGCATCAGATTCTGCCCGAAAAACCCGCCCAGATTACCGATCGAATTGATCGCAGCAATACTGGCGGCGGCACGTGCGCCTTGGAAGAATTTCGGCGGCAGCGACCAGAAACACGGATACAGCAAGGTGATGCAGGCGCCACCGATCACCAGCGCGCCAAAGCGCAGGATATTCGAATCCAGCAACGCGCTGGAGGTAAAGCACAACAAACCCAGCAGGCCGATGACGGCAATCGCTCTATATACCACGCGGTCGCCGCGTAACTTGCCCGGCAACCACAACAGCAACAACACCGCCAGCCCCCACGGAATCATGTTCAACAAACCGTTGATGGTGGAGCTGACGCCGAACCCCTTGACCAACGTCGGTAGCCAATAGGTAACGCCGTACAGCGAAGTTGACATCAGCATGTAGGTGGCAGCAAACAGCAACACCCGCAGATCCCACAGCGCCGCCAGCGGATTGCCATGCGTTGCGTTGGGCGGCGCGTCGCGGCGCATCATGTCGTTCAGTCGGGCTTTCTGGCCGGCCGACAGGAACTTCGCTTCATCGATCGAACCCGGCAGGTACAACATCACGATCAGGGTTAGCAACACCGCTGGCGCACCGGTCGCAATAAAGACCCATTGCCAGCCGGCCAGCCCGAGCGTACCGTTCAGATTCAGCAACAAGCCGCCCACCAACGCGCCCAACATGTTCGCCAACGCGCTACCCAGAGTGAACACACCGAGCACCCGGGTGCGATATGCCTGTGGAAACCACAATGTCAGGTAGTAAATCACGCCGGGATAAAAACCCGCTTCGGCGATACCAAGCATGAAACGCAGCACGTAGAACATTGGCAGCGAACTGGTGAAGCCGAGCAATATCGTCACCGCGCCCCAGGTGAACATGATGCGTGCCAGCCATACCCGTGCACCGTATTTGTGCAATGCCAGCGTACTGGGAATTTCAAACAGCAGGTAGCCGATGAAAAACAGCGAAGCGCCCAATCCATACGCGGCCTCGCTCATGTGCAATGCATGCACCATCTCCAGCTTGGCGAACCCGACATTCTGCCGATCGATGAACGACACCAGGAACATCACGATCAGCAACGGCATCAAGCGCCACGCTACCTTCTTCATCAACTGTTCTTCAGACAACTCGCTTTGTGACGCCACAACTGGTCTCCCCATTTTTTTTAATCAATCCGCCGGCTATGCCGAAGGCCTCAATACCACGCCATATAAAATCAATTCTTCCAATGCCGCTCCCACACCGGCGCGATGCCCGGGTAACGTTCCACCAGTGCGATGGCTGCGGCAAAATTCGGGCGCACCTGCGCCAAGTGGGCGCGTGCGCCCGACCATTTGGAGACCACTGCGGCCAGTAGGTCCAGTGCGCCGGCCTGGAACCGCTGAGAAAAGGATGTTGCGGAAAGGTGTCGGCGAAAATCTCCCAGTTGCGATGCAGCCGCTCGGTGGCGCCAAGCCGAATCTGCTCCTGCACGGCAGTGTCGGCATCCACGCACCAGCGCTCTGGAAAATCGATGACACCGATCGCCGCATAGCAGTTGGCGGCGATGAACACCAAGCCTCGGATAGCCTGCGCACGTTGCCCGGGGTCGATCGGTAGCAAATGGGAAGATGGATGGTGCAGGCCAAGATGCAGGAGGATCGCCGCACTCTCAGTCAATATGGCGCCATCCGGCAATTGCAGCGTCGGAATTTGCATGAGCGGATTGACCCGCTGTAATTCATCAATGGCAGATGCCGGCGCCCAGGATGCCGCTTCGACCCTGCGATACGGCAGTCCGGCCATTTCAAGCGCCGCTTCGACTGCTGCCGAACCGGAACCCTTGAAACCGTAGAGTGTGTACATGTCTCCTGCCTCGCCCTATCTCTTCGCCCTAAGAGATAAATTCTAGCAGGAGTGGCCCGTCTCGGCTAAATCAATTCCAGCGCGTGCCGCACACGCTGGCATAGCTCGGCCGGCGAACGTGAAATGATTTCTTCCGGCACCAGGAATTTCTTGATCAGTCGCTTGTGACTTTCAAAGCCGTAAGACACCATGAAAGGATGCATGCCGCTACCGATCGCCGACAGATAATCCTTGTGTTCGTCGCCGCAGATATAGGCGCGTGCCGGATTGATGTCGAAGCGTTCGCGGATTGCGCGGAATTCCTGGACTTTTCCTGGTGGGTCGGAATATGCGCGAAAAAATCGAGCGCGTTCAGATCGATGTCGTGACGTCGGAACAGTTGCCTGAGAGTTTCTTCCGGCTGGTTGGTGACATTCCGCGTGACCAGGCCAACAACCACATCGGGTGCGGCGATCAGGCTTTGCACCAGGCCGGCAATGCCTGGATACAGCAACGCCTCTTCACGGTAGACCTCGGTCAGAGTGGCAATCAGCAGCTTGCGGTTCTGCTTGCCGATCTGCTTCTTCAGGTTGGATGGAAACTCCTTCAAGCCGCCAAGATATTTGAACAGGCGGCGGCGCTTCTGAAACCTCTCTTCGTCGCCGATCTCCATGCCGTGACGGGAAAATGTCTTGTCGATCGCGCTGTAGGCGTCGATGGTGGTGCCGTCGGCATCGAGAATGATTAATCGCTTGTTGTTTTTGTACATGAGTCATCCATCAGGAAACAGGTGCTGCCGGCAATGGTTGTCCGCAACCGTTGATCGGAACATATAGCAGTCTCATGACAGGACGATGACTTCGACGCAGCCGCCACGGTGTATCATGCACATGCATGACGATTAACCAACACTCTTCCTATACGACGATGAGCGCCATCACCGATCTTGACACCCTGCTCGCTTCGATGCACCCGATAGCGCGCAAGGAATTGTTTGTGTTCTGCACGATCCCCGGACAAGCCTACGGCAGCTTTGCGGCCCTGGCGCCAATCGCCTCCTTCCAGGAAGCGGAAGGATTGACGCTGATCCTGGAACGGCAGGCAGCCGACAACGCCGGCCTGAAATACGACGGTCTGTTCTCCATGATTACCCTCAGCGTGCATTCCAGCCTGGCAGCGGTCGGACTGACCGCATGCGTGGCAACCGAGCTGGCGCAATCCGGTATCAGCGCCAATGTGGTCGCAGCCTATTTTCACGATCATGTATTTGTACCGGCCGCGCGCGCCGGCGAAGCGCTGGCGGTATTGACCAAACTTGCGCTGCGCCATGCCAGCAAGGCACAGCCCTCGTAAGCGGACCGGTAATTTTCAGCGCGGCAAGCGATTGGCCGCGCCATCGCGACGCATTGCTCTTTCCCTGCGCAGCAGGCGCACACTATGTACCGCCGTCAGGCCAACCGCACACCAGATCGGAATGTAGGTCGCCAGCTGTCCCGGCGCCAGCGCTTCGCCCAGAAAAACCAGCGCAACACCTACCAGCAACACCGGTTCGACATAGCCAAGGATGCCGAACAGCGCCATCGGCAGCAAGCGGCTGGCGCCAAGATAAGAAGCCAGCGCGATGGTGCTCAGCAGGCCCAGCCCCGGCAACAACACGAACAGCATGGCAGGCCGATGCGCAACCAGCGCCCACGAATCCCGTGCGTAAAGCATCGCCACCGCAAACGGCAACAGCAAAGCCATTTCGACAGCGAACGCCACCGCTGGATCAGCATTGATCTTGCGACGCAGGATGAAATACGGCGGATAGCCGAGCGCCACCACCAGCGTCGGCCAGGCAAAGCTGCGCGTCATCCATAACTCATGCAGCACGCCGACCAGCGCAAACGCCACCGCCAGCCACTGAAACACATCCAGCCGTTCGTGATAATGAAAACGGCCGACCAGCACCATCGTCAATGGCAACAGGAAATAGCCCAGCGACACTTCCAGTGCGCGGCCATGCAGCGGTGCCCACAGAAATATCCAGAGCTGCACCCCAAGCAAAGCCGCCACGAGCAACAGCATGGCGCAAGTCATCGGTTCGCGCCGCAGGCGCCGCAGCAGCTCACGCGCTTGCGGCATGCGCTGGCGCAGAACCACCAACGCGAGTGCTCCCGGCAACGTCCACACCACGCGCCAGGCAAAGATATCCAGCCCGTCGAGCGGCGCCAGCCACTTGGTATAGCCGGACAGCAAAGCGAACACCATCGAAGCGCCGACCGACAAACTGATGCCGCGCCCTATCTCATGCTGGTTCATTCAATTGGAATTCATAGATGCCGCCAACCTCAATCGCTGAGCGCAGCTTTGGCGGCTTGCTCGGGCGTCAAGCCATCGTAAAACTGGTCGGTAAACCATTCGACCTGCTCCTCAATGTGTTCCTGCGCCTGCTCCAGCGTTGCGCCGCCAGCCACCAGGAAGCCCTCGACTTCGATGCACCAGTTGATCAGGGCCAGGGTTTCCGGATCCAGATCATCATTTTTCTTCTTTGCCATTTTATTTCCTGTTTTACATGTATTGCCGATACGGCCGTCACGAAGCTTATCAGGAAGCCGGCCTGCAGGGTTGCTCGCGCACTTGCCCATCGCTGGAAATCGGCTGGCATCGCAGCGCTGCAGCAGGCAGAGCAAACCCATCTTTGGCCCATCACGTGACAAACCGGAATCGCGCCTACTTGGCCCACGGGCGGCAGAGCGGCGACTGAAGCGTTGCTCGATGACCCGGGTTCCCCACTGCGCGCCCTCCGATTCATCCGTCAATTGAAAGCCGAATTTTTCGTACAGATTGCGCGCCGCATCCAGCCCCTTGAAGGTCCAGAGGTAGGTCTCTCTGAAGCGCCTATCGACAAAGTCCATCGCATGCGACATCAATTGCCGCCCGACACCAGAACCACGCAATGTATCGTCCACAATGAACCAGCGTAAATGGGCGGTACCCGTTTCATCATTGCCGTCAATTGCCAGAGAGGCGAGAGAGCGACCATTTTCGGCGTAAAGCCATAGCGCCTTGCCATCGGCTGGCAGCGCGCTGGCAAACTCGGCAAGCTCAGTTGCCACCTTCTTCTCGAAGAACGCATCGAAACCCAATGCTCCGAGTAAAACCGGGCGTGCAAGCTCGCAACGTCACCAATACAACCCGATTGATATCCCTCCATAATTCCGCCGGTTGCGCCACCTTGGGAAGCTGCATTGAGTGAACTGTCTTGCGCGAGCGCATCAGCGTACAGTGCGAGAGAACGAACCAGGGCTTGCTGATCAGCCGGGACCATGCGCCGAAGCGCGTTGGAGACCTGATCCGTCGCGAATCGGTCAATTTTTTTCCGGAGTTTCTGCCCAATGTCTGTCAAATACAGTTCAGACGTGCGGGCGTCTGCCTGTGCGACCGTGCGCCTCACAAGGCCGCTGGTCTCCATCCGGGCGAGCTGTCTGCTCGTGTTCGATTTGTCTAATCGCAGGATGTTGCCCAGGTCCTTTGCACTTATCCCCGGCGCCGCCCCGATTTCGATGATCGCGTGGACAGCCGACGGCGCAAGATCGCTATCGGCCAAGGTCGTTCGCATGAAACCGAGTTCGCGAACCAGCTTTCGGGAAAAGTCCCGGAGTTCCAGAATCGTCGTTTCTCCGGGTTGGGCTTGAAGATCGGCAAGGTCCATGAATGGGCTCACACAAGTTGCGTATCGCAACCAATATAGTTGCATAACGCAACTTATGCAAGTCAGGCTTTATTGGAATGTTGTGCTGCGGCCGCTACTGCTCGTCCAACTCACATGCGCACAAGGCCGCGGCCATTGCAGGTCAGTACGCAATTCCTGTATTAAAACTTGTTCGGCACTGGCGTGACGCCATATCTTGGCGCGCATGCGACTGTAGAATTTATCGGGCATATTTTTGCAAATTACTGAATTCCCTTACCTCTATCAGGTCTAGCGCCCTACGGCTCAAGATAAGGTCGCATCAAGACTTCGAACCACTCGCTAAACGCATTGAGTCGGTGCGAGCGCTGGCGGCGATGCGGATAGATGAGCGACACTTGCATTGGGGCCGCACGAAATTCGGGCATCACCTCCACCAGCAATCCTCTATCGAGCAAATGCTGTACATCGAAACGTGGAATCTGGATCAGTCCATGCCCGAAGAACAGCAAGCAATGTAGTTCTCAGCATTGTTGACAACTACGCGGCTAGGCACATCCACCGTATGTTTGCTGTCCGATACAAGATATTCCCAAGGTAGTTCTCTTCCCGTAGAGGCTAAGGTATACCCCACAGACCAATGGCCTTTGGTCAGATCCTCTGGCCCCATGGGTACCCCATGATCTTGCAAATAGCCGGGGCTGGCGCAGTTAATCATTGCGATCTGGCCTAAGGGGCGAACTACTAGCGTGCTATTGAGCAATGTGCCGACTCGCACCGCACAATCTATCCCCTCTTGCACTAGATCGATGGCGCGATCAGTCGAGCCCAACGACAATTGCAGATGGGGATGACGGCGCAATAGGCTAGGCAGTGCGGGGGCAATGAGACGGCGAGCAATGCGACTTGGCACATCCACGTTGAGTCGACCCGAGACTTTACGTTGACTGGTATGAAATAATTTGTCGATATCCTCTGCGTCGGCAAGGAGCTGGCGCACCCTTTCCAGTAACTGAACGCCATCGACAGTCAGACGCACTTGTCGCGTTGTACGATGTAGCAACCGCGCTCCCATATCCGATTCGAGCTGTTGAATGGCGGCCGAGACTGAAGCACGCGGCAGTTGCAATGCATAGGCAGCCTTGATGAAACTGCCCATTTCGGCAACTTGAATAAAGACACGATACTGATCTAGTTTGTCCATAAGATCGTTTTATAAATCATGAATCACTCCAACGAGTTAATGCCTTCAGCCTGTAAATCCGCCTTGATCGAGGAAATTTTGCTTCACAAGCGAGATAACATGTCCTAAAAGAGCATTCCGATCAGCAATGGGTCTTCTTTCTCTATCGAGAAGAGCAATTTGAAAATTGCCCGGACGTTCCTGAACCGTTCACGAGAAAACACTCAGATTCTTTTCGATGTCCTTGCCAGCATAAGGTGGAAAGACATCGAGTTCGAGGTCCGGATTACCTATCAATAGCGCCTTGGTATTACTGAGCGCGTCGAAGCCGGCCTTGCCGTAGTACTTGCCCATGCCGGCATAACCGACGCCACCGAAAGGCAAACTGTCGATCCAGCAGTGCAGATTGGTCTGGTTCACGCAGCCGCCACCGAAGGAGAGGCTGCCCAGCACATAGTCAACGGCAACCTGGTTCTTGCTGAAAATGTAGGCGGCTAACGACTTTGGCTTACGCTTCATGATACCGACGATCTCCCTCAGGTCGGTGTAAGGCATCACTGGCAATACCGGGCCAAAGACTTCTTGCTGCAATGCCGGGTCGTCCCAGGTCGATGGATAGAGCACCGTCGGCTCCACGTAGCGGCCGAGAATATCACTGCGACCGCCATGCACCACCTTGTCGGGCAAGATGTAGGAGGCCACGCGTTGCGCGTCGTGCTCGCTGATCATGCGGGCAAAGTCAGGGCTTTGCATCGGATCAATGCCGTACATTTTGACGATCGATGCCTTTAGCTTGGCGATGAACTCGTCCGCGACACTCTCGTGCACGTAGACGTAGCCTGGCGCAATGCACCACTGACCGGAGATGGCATTGTGCCCCCAAGCGATGCGGTCCGCCGCGATGTCGAGGTTGGCGGTTTCATCCACGATGGTGGGGTTCTGTCCACCAAGCTCGAGGATCACTGGTGTCAGGTTTTCAGCCGCCGCGCGCATCACCACCTTGCCAACAGCAGAGCTACCGGTAAAGAAGATGAAATCAAAAGGCAGCTCCAGCAACGCCGAGATTTCCTCGCGCCCACCGGTGACGATGGCCACGTTTTCCGGCTCGAACTACTGTGGCACGAACTTTTGGAACAGTGCCGCCGTGGCCGGCGTGGTATTGGCCGGCTTCAGCACCACCGTGTTGCCCGCCGCCAGTGCGGCAATGGCCGGATCCAGCAACAACAGGATGGGAGCGTTGAACGGGCCGATCACCAGCGTTGCGCCGTAGGGCTCCTTCAAGATCAAGCCGCTGTTGCCTGTCGCTTCCAGCCCCTTCGGAATCGCTACTGGCTGCGGCGCCATCAACTCCCTGAGGTTTTCGCGGTAGTACTTAACGTTCCCTAGAGGCACCGTGATTTCGAAAAGCTGCTCAAAGGACGGCTTGCCGAAGTCCTGATAGAGCGCGGCGCAGAATTCTTCCTGGTGATTGCGCAGCATCTGCTCCATGCGGTCGAGCTGGTCAATGCGCCATTCATAGCATTTCGTTTTGTCACTCAGGAAATGTGCCTTCTGCACATCAAGCACTACTTGAAATTTGTTAGGCATGCCATTCTTCCGTGATGAAACCGTCATCTGCATTGGACGATGATCGTTGATCTTCAATCCCCCTAGCCTCTTGCCGCACATTCCTTTTAGAGAGACAGGATTCCAACTCGGTTACCGACACCCTCAACTCGTCAGTTGATCGACAAAACGATGCCGTCATCGATGAAGCTAGTGATACCCAACTACTTCGTCGTGTAGCCACCGTTGATCAGGATCGTCTGACCGGTGATCCACCAACCGTCGCTTACTAAGTGACGAATGAAAGGCACCACGTCTTGAATGTCGGTCAGGCCGGTCTTGCTGAATGGCGAGAGTGCTGCGGCCGTCTTATGGTAAGCCACCGCATCGGCGCCTTCGGCGGGGTAAAAGAATGGTGTATCCATAGGCCCCGGGCCAACTGCTGTCACCGAGATACCGCGTGCACCGAACTCCTTGGATGCCGCGCGGGTATAGTGTTCAACTGGAGCCTTGGTGCCGGCATAGGCCGCATAGAACGGTGTGAATGCGCCAAGCAGCGACGTCACCACCGTGCAGATCTTGCCGTTGTCATTGAGATTCTTGCCGGCTTCCTTGAGGAAGAAGAAAGCCGTCTTGGAATTGACCGCCGTCATTTCGTCGTATTCAGCTTCGCTGATTTCGGCCATCGGCTTCTTGAGCACCTTGCCGACGGTGTTGATAGCAATATCGGGCTTGCCAACCGCAGCAATGGCATCATTAAATAGTTTTTCTACGGCAGCAGCCGTCGTCAAGTCGGCTTGGATGGCCACTGCCCGAGCTCCCGCCGTCTTGACTGCGGCAACGGTTGCCTCTGCTTCTGCTTTACTGCTCTCACTGTTGTAATGCACGATTACGGCTTTGGCGCCTTGCTGCGCAAGATCACGGGCAATCAAACCACCAAGGTTCTTTGCTCCACCCGCGATGAGAACCGTCTTACCTTTAATAGAATGATCTGCCATGGAAATCTCCTTGAATAGTGTACGGGAGATTCGAGTCTACGCGGCAGCATCGCAAAGATCAGCCCGGTCTACCTGGATGGACTATCCAAAAAAACTGTCTAATGGTGCGGATTTAAAATCCTCACTGCGTTGATGCCGGCCGCGAAATCTACCTCTTCAAGGGGCGGTCGATGGAACTGTTCCTCGCACACCTGCCGACGAATTGATCGGGTGCGCGACTGACCGTTTGCGGTCGTTTTGAACAGGTAGCGACGGCACAATCCACCTCCGTTCGGTCATTCACCGAAGAAGCGGCACTTCCGACGGCCCGTCATCAATTCTGGCCAGCTATCGCTTTTCGGCCGGTATTGTTTTGATTTCAGCCGCGAATAGAGCATGAGTTTCAAGGTCAACCGGTCTATGCGTGGGCAGGGTGCTCGCAGGATTCCTGCCAAGGAAATTGTTGTTTTTTAAATTTTTCGATGGTCTGACCGGCCTAGAGACGAAACCACCACCACAGTTAGGACAAACATTTTCCAAAATGTTATCGACACACGTTACGCAAAACGTGCACTCGTAGCTGCAAATGCGTGCTTCAAGCGAATCGGGAGGTAATGATTTGTTGCAGTGTTCACAGGTGGGTCTGAGTTCAAGCATGGTGTCCTCTTATGACAGCTAATTTACTTGGGAAACAATAGTCGTATAGCCTGATTATGGAAAAACATTCATTGTGTTACGCACAAATATTTGCAAAGAAATATCAATTTTACCCAGCACTCAGATGCCTCCTCTTGGCAGAACTGAGCCATTCGTCAAGCCAGGTTTCGGCACGGGATTATCAGCCGATTGCTTTCAATGTTTCTCAGAAAAACGATACTCATCATCTCAACGCATCGACGGCTTCACCGCCTCTTGTCAATGCAATGCGTCCAATTCCTACGACGGCTCAACGATTGTTCCTTGGTGGTAGACAATGCGCCATCCTCCAGCGACGCGTCGCCAAAGCGTAGCGCGGCGGGTGGTTCTGGACTCCTGCAATAGTGTGTAGGTCAACAGATAGGTATCAGGCGCGATTTCCTGGCAGAAGAAGTCTCGCGTTTCCCAATGCTCGTCGATTGACGTGGCATATCGCTCTTCGAGGATGGCAAGGACGTGAGCTCGACTGTAACGGCGTCCAGATGCACCTACCTCCCAAAACTCTGCGTCCATCATCCTCTCGAAGTCGGCACGCGTTGTTCCATGCTCAGGCCGATGGAAAATGGGTTCTCGGGCCGACAGCTCGTCTTGCACGGTCATCAGCCGCATTTCTGTGATTCGAGTGGGTTCCATATGATTTCCGCTGACGCTGAATAACGTGCTTTATCGATTCAGTACTCGTTTAATAACGGCGATCTGCGAACTGATCCTGTTAAGGCTACAACCCAGCGTACCCGCAGAGGGGTGACAGGATCGGCGCATCGCTATCCATCAAATGCCATAATCGAACACCAAAACCTCATCGAGCCAGGGCTTCAGCCGGGCCACAAAAGCCAGGTGCGCGACGTGATCAAGATACGCGTCCCGGAATGCCTGGCTGGCAAACGTGATGGTCACAGCATGCGTATAGCCTTTATCCAATCCTTCCGGGCTTATGTTGGCGCCGTGTTCGAAACCGACAATGCCTTCGATCAAATCGGCAAGCCCGGCAAAGTCGCGCATGCAGTGAGCTTGCTCACTTGCCGGGGTATCTTGTTTGAAACGCAGAAGAACCAGGTGCCGTATTTTCATTGGATGTGTGACTGTGCGTAGCATCTTTTCCGATATGTCTTCAAAAGCCGCGGTTGGCGAAGATCGTCAGCAGTATCGTAATTGTCTTCGATGCATCAGGCCTGATAGCGCCAGTTGCCCTCAGTCCGGATTTCGCTTTTGACGGAACGCGCCAGGAAGCATTCCTCGTGCGCCTTATGGTGCAAGCTTGCCACTGCCGCATCGTCCGGTATCTTGGCGCCGGAAAACACCACCTGCGGCAGCAATTCGACCAGCGCGATCCAGCTCTTGCCATCTGCCGCGCGCTGCATGTGTCCGCGCGCCTGGTCGACATAGCTGTCGACCACATAACCGGCATTCGCCGCCAGCCCCAGGAACCACAACATATGGCAGCTCGACAACGAGGCCACGAAAGCCTCCTCGGGATCGACATTGGCAGGCTCGGAGAATGGCACCTTGACCACGTGCGGCGAACTCGACGCCGGCACTACCGCACCGCCATCGAATTGCCATTGATGAGCGCGACTGTAGCGATTATCGATGAATACTGCCCCCGACCGCTGCCACTCGACAGTGGCGATATGACTGGACATGCTCTCCTCCCTCAGGTTTGCGTTAGCGTTAGCGCCGCACACACGGCACTACAAGTTTCCTGCAAATGCATGGTCAGTACCTTGACCGCTTCCTCGGCATCGCCAGCAGTCACCGCGGCAAGCAATTGTCGATGCTCACTCGCCCATCCTTCGCGCCGCGAGCCTGGACGCAGCTTGGACAAGCCGTAGCGCTCCACCCTTGTACGCAACTTGCTGATCAATGCCAGTGTTTGAGGACGGCCGGACGGCGCGTACAGTGCTTCGTGAAAGGCGCGGTCGCTCTGGATCCAGGCCGCCTTGGCGTCTTCCAGCTCAAGCTGCGCCTGTATGGCCTCGATCAGCACCAGCGTCTTGCGGCTATGGGCGGGAATCGCGCGGACCAGCGCATCGGCCTCCAGCAGGATACGCAAATCGAATATCTCCTCAACATCAGCGACGCGCAACCTGGTGACGTAAGCGCCACGATTCGGCTCGATCACCACCAAGCCATCGTCACGCAACAGGTTGAGGGCTTCGCGCACCGGAATACGGCTGACGCCATACAGCGTCGCCAACTCGTCCTGGCGCAGCGCGGCGCCATCCGGCCAGCGGCCGTCATTGATATCGTCGCGCAGGCGAGCCGCGATGATGCCAGCAGAGGTAGAGGCTGAAGCTGTAATATTTGACATTGGATAATTGTATCCAATCTATAATAGCAGTGTCAAATAACTCTTCGCCGCTTAACCAGCAAGTCACCAGCAACAGACCACGAGCGTGAAATTCACTCACTGGCTTTTTCCCATATACCTCATATGCTTTAGACAGAACCAACTCTTTTCGCAAAAGACAACAAAGCCTTCGCAAGACAATCTTGTCGCATTGAAAACACAATTCGAGGAGAAGAAAATGTTCAAGCATCTTCTACTGCCGACAGATGGTTCCGCAGCCTCCGAATCGGCGATTCGGCAAAGCATCCAGTTTGCCAAGGCAACCAGCGCCAGGATCACTGGCGTGCATGTCATTCCGGAATATCATGTATTCAGCCGTCAACTACTCACCTTGGCGGAGACCAAGGAACAGTTCGACCAGCAAGGGGTCGCGCAGGCCGTCAAACTCCTCGACGAGATCAAAACGGCGGCGCAAGCGGCAGGCGTCGAATGTGACACCCGGTATGTCGTCAGCAATCATCCATACGAAGCGATCATCCAGGTGGCGGAGGAAAACGATTGTGACATGATCACCATGGCTTCACATGGCAGGAAAGGGGTAAGAGGCATCTTTGCCGCCGGGGAAACACAGAAGGTGCTGACCCATAGCAAGAAACCGGTCCTGATATTTCGTTAAACGGCATGCAACTGCCCTGACACCGGACAGCTTAAACATCAGTCTCAAGCCGCCGGCAGCATGAGCGGATCCCGCAAATTAACCAGATGATGAAAATCGTCACTGTCGATCACCTCCAGCCGGACCAGCCGATCCAAATGCTGCTCAACCAGCACCTCCTTCGGCTTGTGGATCAGATGGCCGATTCCTTCCAGCATGATTTCAATCGTGTCGTTCGCGCCGTCATAAACAATACCGAGCAAGGGCAACCACTCCACCTCGACCTGGTTGCCGATGGACAGCAAGCCGACTTCGATTTCGGCGCTTTTTCCTTCCAGCACTGCCGACATGTTGTGAAAATAGTCATGCCAGGCCGTTTTCTCAAGATGGGTGAAAACCATGGCCGCTCTCCTTCAATTTATCCAGTTATCTGCTAACGTGAAGTAAGTTGATGATGCCTCGAAACGATAGTCAGAACATAGATGAGTATCCGCTTTATCAGAGATTCTGTATCAATCCAATGGCATCGACCTTTCCTATCCGCTAGATCGTGGATACATTACGCACTTTCGCAAATCGCATAGAAGCCGCTGAAATACTGGCTTTTCATTTGCTTGAATACAAAGGCCGCAATCCGCTCATATTGGCCATCCCCAGAGGTGGCGTGCCCATGGGAAAAGTGATCGCCGAGCTGCTCGACGGTGAGCTGGATATCGTGCTGGTGCGCAAGCTTAGTGCGCCTTTCAATCCTGAATGCGCGATCGGCGCCATCGACGAGACGGGCTGGGTTTATCTTGATCCCTTTTCGGACGAACTCGCCGGAACAGACGCCTTCCTGGAACAAGAAAAGTCGCGGCAACTCAACGTACTGAGGCAACGCCGCAAACTGTATACGCCGCACAAGCACACCATCGCCCCCGGCGGCCGGATCGCCATCATTGTCGACGATGGACTGGCAACCGGCGCCACCATGATCGCCGCATTGCATACTGTCCGCGCCAGGCGACCGGCCGAGTTGGTCTGTGCGGTGCCAGTCGCAGCGCCGGAAAGCTTGAAACAGGTAAAGCCACTGGCTGACAAAGTGCTGTGCCTGTACGCTCCCAGCGGCTTTTTCGCAGTTGGGCAATTCTATCGGGACTTCAGACAGGTCGAAGATGAGGAAGTGATCAGGATATTTTCCCGTCGCCACAACGGCGGGAACGCGGGGACGCAGGCATGAATCCTACAGATCAATCGCATCGACGGCAGCGACCGTAGACGAAAGCAAGGCTTGAAGGTCTGCCAGCATGGTCCGGCACTCCGGACTATGATGAACGTTCGGGGCGGTAGCTCAGCTGGGAGAGCGCTGCGTTCGCAATGCAGAGGTCGTGAGTTCGATCCTCATCCGCTCCACCATTCACTCCTATCTCCATCTCAGGAATTAGACTCCCGGCCACTTCCCGCTGACGACGATATCGGAGCCGCCATTTCCACAAAGGAATATATTTTCACCAATAATGCAATGCCAGACCTACGCGCCACGCTTAACAAAAAACAATGCAGTGCCGACCGCCATCAATACGCCGCCGAAAAACCGATTCTGCTTCTTCACTGCGCGCGCATCGCGAAAATAGCCTTGCATCGTCGACGCGGCAAAGGCGTAGCCGTGCATCACCATCAGATCCACCGTGCACATGGTCATCGCCAGTATCATTAACTGCGGCAGCAAGGGGCCATCGGCGCTGATGAACTGCGGCAGCACCGCCACCATGAAGATGATCCCTTTCGGGTTGGTTGCATTGGTCATGAATCCCAACAGCATGCGCTTGCGCACGCTGGGCGGCGTTGCGCGCACCGTTGGCTCCGGACGCTGCAAAGCACACGTGTCAACCTTTGCACGCCACTGGCTCAATCCCAGATAGATCAGGTACAGGGCACCAACCGTCTTGACCACGGTGAACATGGTTTCCGACGCCAACAAAATGGAGCCGACTCCGGCACCGGCAACAAACAAGATCAGCAACAATCCTATTTGCAGGCCAGCGATGGTAGCCGACGTTTTCTTTACGCCATATGACAGACCATGCGACATGGACAACACTGCGCCGGACCCTGGAGAAATGGCAATCAGCCAGCAGGCGGCAAAAAAGGTAAACCAGGTATGAGGATTCATGGATAGAAAATTGTCACAAACGACGGGGCAAGTTGAAATTTGTAAGCATCGACCTCGCAAGAAACGATTATTCGGCCGCAGCCGAGATCGATGCAAAAAAGCAGGTCGCATGGCGCTTGGATTATAGCGTAACGGCAAGGATTCTCTCGGACAGCCGCCTGTTTCGTACTGGCTGTATTTTCGCTCAGGCCTTGGCAAGCCTGGCACAGACACAAGTCCGATGCATTTTCAACATCAACTCCTGACCGACATGGAGCCATGCCGGAAAAATTGCCTGGACAGCATTCCACTGCGTAACGTGTCAATGAAACAAACGGCCGCGGACATCGAACCCGCGGCAAACCAGCGAGGCGATCACGCCGGTGACCGCCAGCATCGCTACGGTATGCACACCCACGGCGACCAGCGCCAGGAATAGTGAGCCGGATGCAGTGATCTCGCGAGCCGGCGTATCTGCCATGCAAAGCGGGATGAGCACCGGCACCAGCATCAATCCGGCCCCGTGTGCGGTGGACATCATGAACGACCAGAGCGCCAAGCCGACGTGACCTGCCGTCGAAACTCGCCTGGCTTGGCGGCTCAATAGATAATGCAGCAAGACAATGACAAGCAACGGCCCCGCCAGAACTTGCAGCACGCCCCGCCCTCCACCAGCCCGAGCGCCACCGCAGCGGCCAGCAACCCAACTGATGCCGAATGCCCAACCGCGATAGGAATCAAGGCCCGCAGCGCCTTCTGCCGATCACGCGACCGCACGCCCCAGGCGGCGGCAAACAGCCAGCCAGAAGCAGGATTGAGTCCGTGAAAGGCACCCAGCCCCGCTACCGCCAACCAAGGCCAAAGACTCGACATGATGTACTCACGCGCCCGCGCCGCTCACACTTCAGGGGTGCACGTGACAACATGAAGCGGTCGCGCTGCCCTGCTCCGGCAAGTAGCGATCATGGTGGCGCACCCACTCCATTTTATTCGGCACGTCGTTCTCGTTGCGTCCCTTGGGTGTAAGATCGATCAGGTTGTAGGCGCCCATCATGACCTCGACGCCACGGCCGTAAGTTGAGTAGGTATGAAAAATCCGCCCCGCATCATCCTTATAGAAGACACTGATACCGGGCGCTTCCTCGGCCGGGAAACTTTGCACGACGTAGTTGTAATAGACCTCGCTTTTGGCCAGTTCTTGCGCCCTGAAGCTGACACCGAAGTCGTAGTTGAAATCACTGTCATGCGACGACACCCACCTGAACTGCCAGCCCATGCGCTCGCGAAAGCGTTCGATCTCGGCCAGCGATGCGCGCGAGACGGCGACCAACGCGATATCGCGCTGCGCCAAGTGCACGTTCATGCCGTCGGCATGGTCCGCCATGAAAGAGCAGCTCGGACAGCCTTGCTCCCACCCAGGACCGAACATGAAATGCTGCACCAGCAACTGACGGTGGCCGCCAAACAACTCGGACAGCGTGCGTTGCCCCTCGGCTGTGTCAAAGATGTAATTCTTCTCGACATGCTCCCAGGGCAGCGCGCGGCGTTCGCGGGCAATCTGGTCGTGCAGGCGCATCAGTTCCTTTTCGCGCGCCAGCAGCGTCTTGCGTTCGCTCAGCCAGTGATCGCTGGAGACGATGGGATGATTCCGGGCATGTGTTTCTGCAATAGTGGTGTTCATGATGTACTCCTTGGCTTATACAGCCGTTCGAGGTTATTCAATGAATGGATCGACGACATACCCTCACGAGTTCGCCCTTTTCGGACGACGCACTGCGCGTACTTTGCCGCTGCCGCCACCGCCGCAGTAAAAGAGCCCTGCTCCGTCGGACTCAAGCCCGCTGACGCCGGCGCCGCGCGGCATCTCCAGCCGTTCAAGTACAGCACCGCTGCCCGGGTCGATGCGCCGGATGTCGCTCTCCTCGCCTTCCCACGTCCCGTGCCATAGTTCGCCATCGACCCAGGTCACGCCGGTGACGAAGCGATTGGATTCGATGGTGCGGATGATGGCGCCGGTCGTTGGGTCGATCTGGTGTATCTTGCGATCACGGTACTGCCCCACCCACAAACTTCCCTCAGCCCAGGTCAGCCCGAATCGAAGCCGTGGCCAGGCGCCGGGATCGACGCCAAAACGTTGCCGTTAGCGGGATCGATCTTGTCGATGCGCTCCTCGGCGATCTGATAGAGATAGGTACCATCAAAGGCGGTACCGGCATCGCAAGGACGATCTAGCGTGCGCGCGGGCGCGCCGCTTTCGGGATCGAAGGCGATCAGCCTCGCCCCGGTGGCAGCCCAGACACGCTTGCCGTCGTAGGTCACGCCGTGCACGCTATCGGCGCCGACGAAAGGCCCATATTCGCGCACGATCTCGGCCGCTTGCGCCGTTGCTGTGGAGGTGTCTTTGCCGATCTTGCTGAGATTTCTGGTCATCGCTGGCTCCTTGTGATGCGCCTCGTATCGGCGCTGCAAGACAACTTTATTCCATCTGCAACGCGGTAGGGAGTAACAAGATTGTCGTGAATCCTGCCAGCGGCGGCGCCAGCCAGCGACGCGCCCGGGCCTGCCCGATTGAGCGCACCCGTCCGGCGGATTCAAGTTCTGCCAGCGCCCGTTGGACAGTGCGCTGGCTGGCCCCAGTGCCTGTGCCAGGGCCGAGGTCGACCAGGCCGCACCGTCGGCAAGCAGTGCCTCCAGCGCTGCCTGGTCGCCGTCAATCGGCGGCGCCAGCAACACCACGCTACCGCCATCGAATGGTTTGAGAACGAAACCGCGCGCGCTAGCCTTGATGCCAGCCAGCGTCGTGACGAGTGCACGCAGACGGCCAATCTCCACTCGCAAGCGGGCTCGATGTGATTCATTGGGATAATGCGTATGGAATGCGCAGGCGATCAACGCCTCCCGGTCAACATCGCCAGGCCACGCCTCGGCGAGCGCACGCGCCAACGCGAAAAGTACCGGCCGCCGTGCCAGCGAGCGCCACACAGAACCGCTACCCATCGCGCGACGACAGGCATCGACAACCAGCGCGCCCGAAGCTAGTAGCTCCGCGACTTCATCAAGGCGCAGCGCCCGCTCACCACCGGCAAAAATGTGCCGAGCCGCGGGACGATCGAGCGCGGTACGCGCCTCCGCCACCTCAGCCAGGAGCGCAGGCACGCCTGAACGCATGGCCGCATCGTGGGCATGGGCGAGCGCCGCCCGTACGGCATCGACGCGCAACGAGCGTAGCGCCAGCTCCGCCGCAGTCAACTCGGCGACTGCCGTCAGTGATGGCGGCAGGCCGCGCGCATCAAGCCGGGACAATACTTCTTCGGTTTCGTCGAGACGACCAAGCAGCAATAATCTACGCGCTGCGATGAGCTGCGCTTGCAGCGCATTGGCGTGATCGGCGTGCGCCTCCAGCGTGCTCAAGGCCGCCGTCAGCGAACGCGGCGAACCGCTGAGATCGCGTACCGCTAGTGCCACCTCGGCCTCGGCGACAACGCAACGCGCGCGTGCCAGTTCCTCATGGGCGCCGAAGCCACGGGCGGCGCGCCGCAGGAGTTCGCGGGCGCGCGTATGCTCGCCGAGCTGGGCCATGGCGATGCCGCGCAAGGCCAGCGCCGGCGGGTCGTCGCGCAGGGCAACCCGTTTGAGGGCGCCGAGCACGTCGCCGGCGGCGAGCGCACGCGCGGAGGCTGCGATCAGGGAATCCATGGCGACAGGATACACCGCCGAACTGATGTCCGGCCATGTGATCGGATTCGATCTATGCGGTCGGGGAAGTGGTTCCGCCGTGGCACCCTAGCCAATCGGATCAATCGTCAGAACGTATACGTCGCGCCGATTTGCGCGTAACGGCCGATGTATGTGTACAGCGATGGATCATAATACCCACGGTAAGTGGAGGTCCATACCGGGTCATACGGCGGCACACGGTTGAAAAGGTTGTTGATGCTTGCATAAAGTTTCCAATGCTTGGATCTGGCATAGCTGGCGGACAGATTGAACTGACTGTATGACGATGCGCTGGCGCCCGGAACGTTAATCACTTGCTGATAGGGGCCGGTGTATTGCCAGATCAGCGTTGTGGTCCATTGATTATTTGCCCAGCTCAGATTGGTATTCCCCTTCCAGCGTGGAAGTGCGCCGCCAAACACCGTGTTGTTGGCACCGTTGTTGCCGGCAAAATCGGACGGAGCGATGCCGGGTATTCTGAAGTGCCACACGTAGGCCCAATCGCCCGACAACGCAACCGTTCCGATCCGGGTCGGCAGCGCCTGCCTGAAGGTCGCTTCAAACCCTTCGGTATTCAGGGATGAGATGTTCGCATAGGGTAGCGAATAGACCGGCTGTCCCGGGTTGGCGTTAACCAGCGACTGAATGTCTACCTGGCTGATCACGTTGTTGACGTCGATCCGGTACCAGTCAAGACCGAAGTCCGTATTATGGCTCGGCGACCACTGGAACCCGAGGTTGTAATTCTTGGTACGCTCGGGTTGCAGGTTTGGATTGCCGACAAAATACTCATTGACGTTCTGGTTGTTGACGACCTGGTAGGTCACGCTTCCTTTGGCGTCGAGTTCAAGCAGCGTCGGTGCGCGGAAACCACGGTCATACGAAGCGTACATGGTCAGTGACCGTGTTGGCTGAAAGCGCAGCGCAAAGCGCGGGGAGAATACGCTGCCGAAGTCGTTGTAATGGTCATACCGGCCCGACTGGCTAAACGACAGGCTGTGCAACAGTGGAATGTCAAGCTGGTAGTACGCCGCGGCGATATTGCGCTGGCCATTGACCGCCAGGGTAATCGGATTCACAAAATCGGTGGAACCGGAACCGACGTATTCGCTCTGATGCTGGAATTGCGCCCCAGTCCAAACCCCACGTCCCCGGCGGGCATCTTAAACAGGTTCGCTGTCGACACCGTTGCGTCCAGCGTATCGAGCGCTGACTTGGCGGTGGGGCTGGATGTGCCAAACAGGCCCGGCAAGGCATTGAATGTCGTAGGACTAAACGTGTTCATCGTCACGCCATTGAGATAATTCTGGACCACCGAGGCGTTGATCTGATTGGTATAGGCATTGGTCACGTCGCTTTGGGAGTGCCCGTAGGAAGCCGCCAATCCCAATCGCCGAGATACGCGCTGTCAAACGAGCCTTTTAGTCCGCCCGAAATACGATAAAAATTGGAAGTCGTATCCACGGCCTGGGCGGTCGGGAAATAATAGGACAATGCATTTCCACCGACAGTCGGTGCGAACGGAGCGAAGCCTGTTCCCGGGGAAGAGTAAAGCGACGGCACCAGCGCATTGGGACCAAAGCCAGCCTGCCCCGAAGCAAGCCTGGTGGTATTGTGACTCCCCCATACGTCTGCAAAAGCCTGCGTGTCAGCGCTGATTCGGAAATCGGCGTGCACTTTTAAACTGGTGCGCTCGACCTGCGCCGCGAGTGACTGTGCACTGGCGCCATTCTGCGAGCAGACCGTGCCGGGGGATTTGGTCTGCAGATTGTTTTCTGCCGACGTAAGCTGCGCTCCGGGTCCGCAGGTAGCCAGCGCCTGCGGACCATCCGGCGTCATTCAGAAGAACTTGGTTGCGCGAAGAAGCCGCCGCTCAAGCCAAGGTAATTTTGGTTTTTTGTGATGTCTCGCTGCGCCAACGACACACCACTTTCGCGAAGGTAGCTCAGCGCGCTTGTGACATTGAATCGATCCTCATGCAGATCGCCGAAGCCACCCAGCACGCTGAAGTTGGTCGTTCCCTGGCCGCCCCGCTGCGCGCCGCCGAGGTTCCCATCAATCTGCAGGCCCTCGTAACGCTTCTTGGTGATGACATTGACGACGCCGGCGATGGCATCCGAACCATACTGCGACACCGCGCCGGTCTTGACGATCTCGATGCGGTCGATCATGTTCAGCGGCAAAGTATTGAGATCGGAGAAGGTGTCGGTGCCACCTGATGGAAAGGCGTAAGGCGCAACGCGCTGGCCATCCACCAGCATCAACGTGTATTTCACGCTCAGCCCGCGCAGCGCAATGCCCGTTGCCCCGGGCGACTGATTGAGGACGGTGCTCTCGTTGTAACTACTTCCTGAATTGACGCTCATCTGACGCAGGTAATCGGCCACTGTCGCAACGCCGCTATCCTGAATCTCACTCGCCTTCACCACCTGGACCTGGTTGTATGCGGTCTTGTCTGCGCTGCGGATCATAGAGCCCGTCACTTCGACCCGGTTTGTTGGAACCGCATCGCTACCCGACGACTCCGCGTCAGCGCTGACGTATGCCGAGTCCACGGGTCCGGCAGGCTGACTCTGCGCGAATGCAGGAGTTGAAAACGCTGCCAACACTGCCAACTCGGTCCAGGCGATTCCTTTTAAAGCCATGGCCATATTGGCCGATTTGGTGATATCGGATACAGCGTTGGTGAGCGGTGCCGCTGCTTTACAGGAGATTTTTTTGATGCGAGTCATGTTTTTCTTTTCAAATTATTTGCTGATACGGGATATAAAAACGTGAGTGAGTTCTATTGGATGTTTATGGGGTCTGTTATGAGCCTGAACGGTGATGTCTCATCGCGTCGGCAACAACCGGTGGTGCAGGCAGCACGGAACCGGGATTTGGCGAATCATGGGAATCACGAGATCAGCAACTGGCACCAATGAACATCGGTGCCGAGCATATGCGCCAATCCTGAAGGCATCCTGAGAAAACCCTGACAAATTCCTGAAGCGCAAATTTATTTGCGAGAACTGGTGGGATGGGCAGCTGTGCCCAAGCGGAACGTCGAACGCTCGATGAGTGAATTCAGCGTGGACAGAAATCGGGCCGCCCTACGACTCTGAAGCCCCCCGACAAAACAACATCCTCGTTTTATGCAACCTGCCTTAGTGTCGTGCGCGAGATATCCGAGCGAAAAAAATGGAAATTTTCACATCGGGATAGTTAATATTTTGATCTGTTTTTATTTGTACAATAAGTTACATTAGGCGACACCACCAGAAATATAGGGATAGAATATGGCGCGGTTGCTATGTCGCTTTGCGGGAAGCACGACAATTGCCAAATAAGCAACTACGTACAATAAATAACATTCACATGATCGATCGCCTCAACATGGGTTGTGCAGGCGCGTGAGGCTTTTACTACGCTTGGATGGGCATTGGCGTTGATACATTGCGTGGCCGCTGTTTTTTGCAGGTTTTATCCCATGAAGTAATGGGCTGCTAGTTCAGATATGACAGGAATGCCATTGTGACCAGTTCATCAATTGACGCGAATAATATCGAGGCCATCTTCGTTGCCCATCACAACTGGCTGCGGGCTCGCCTGCGCCGTAGCGTCGGCGACACGTTTGCTGCCGATGACGTGGCGGCCGAAACCTTCGCGCAATTGCTGGCGGCGCCGATTGCGCAACACATCCGTGAACCTAAAGCGTTGTTGACAACCATCTCGCAGCGCATCGTCTACGAAATATGGCGCCGGCGCGATCTTGAACAAGCCTGCCTGCAAGCTCTCGAACACCTCAGCAACGAGCAATATGCAAGCTCACCCGAGGATCAAATGCAGTTGCTGGAAGCCTTGCGTGCCATGGACCGCGCATTGGCCGGGCTGTCTCGCCGAGAATGCGCCGCGTTTCTGCTATATAAGCTCGATGGCCTGACCTATCCGGAAATCGCACTGCAGTTGGACATATCGGCGAGTGTCGCCAGAAGATACGTGGCGAAGGGACTCCTGCAATGCTACAAGGCCGGCTCTTTTGCGCCTCTTGCCTGAGCCTTGACCATGAACGAAGAAAAAATCGTCGAGCAAGCAATTGATTGGATGCTCCGGCTGGAGCTCCCGGATTTCACCAGCGCCGATCGCGCGGCCTTTGAGCATTGGCGTGCGGCAGATGCACGCCACGAAATAGCCTTTACCAATTTGACAAAGTCGGTGCATCAATTTGATGTGCCACGCCAATTGGGAGCGACAACCGAAGTATTGCGCCTCACATTGCAGCAGCGCAAAGATCGTCGCAAGGCCTTGCAACGGATTGCAGCCCTCGCTGGCTTGAGCGTCGGCGCGGCAGTCCTTGTGAATCAGGTGACGCCGATCCTGGGCATGAATGCCGACTTGCGCACAGGCACCGGCGAGCGCCAGATTTTCACCCTGGAAGACGGCAGTGTCGTGACATTGAATGCGCGCAGTTCTGCCGATCGATGGATAGACCAGAGCCGCCGCTTGTTGAGGTTGACGGAAGGCGAATTGCAAGTCCGGGTGGCCTCTTTGGCACAACGTCCGTTCGTAATAGAAACGGCGTTTGGCAGTGCAAGTACCTTGAGCGGCACGTTATTGGTCCGTTCACTGGCAGAACGCACAGAGGTCGTTTCCCTGCAGTCGCTGGCCAACTTGGCGACGCAGAATGGCCAGAGCGGACAGCTGCAGCCGGGCCAGCATACCTGGTTCAGCCGCAATGCAATTGCCTCCGTGCAGAGCAATCGTGGCAGCGAAAATTCATGGGTCGACGGCTATTACACGGCATTTAACGAACCGTTGATCGATGTGGTTGGCGCCTTGCGCCCCTATCGACGCGGCGTGATCCGAGTGGACCCGGCGGTAGCGCAACTCAGGGTCAGCGGTGCGTTTCCGTTAGACGATAGCGATCATGCGCTCAATGCGCTGGCTGCCACCCTGCCCGTTGCGGTGGCCCGCTTTACACCTTACTGGGTCACGATTTCCGCGCAGGCATAGCCACTCCGGCGCCGTTGACCGCGACAGTCGGCAGATTGCCCAACCCAGTTTTCCTTCCCGATCACCATGCGATATCGCTGTACCGCCAGTGTCATGATGTCTCCCCTTGCCGCCTCTGTGCTGGTAGTTGCTGCTACGTCTGTTTGGTCGATTCCCGCATTCGCCGCAGCGGCCCAGCCGGCCAAAAGCAGCTTCAATATCCCTGCTGGTCAGCTGGAGCAGGTACTCGTGGCGATTGCCAAATCCGTCAGAGGCATCATCCTGTTCGATCCGACCTTGGTAGGATCGTTGAAGTCTGCCGGGGTCAACGGCAGCTTCACTGTGCAAGATGCACTGCGCGAGGCCATGCAGGGAACCGGCCTGGAGGCCATTGCCAATCCCGACGGCTCATTTGGCGTACGCCGCGCCGCAGTCAAAACGACATTGCCAACGGCGCCAGAAATTTTGTCGGCGCCAAGCGTCTTACCTGAGCCTGAACCAGAGCCGTCAGTACTGCCACCCGTCGTCGTCACCAATTCTACGGAGACCTACCACGGCTACCATGACACCGGCTTCATCATTCGCGACACCCGATCCGCCACGCGCACCAATACGCCGTTGGCCGACATTCCCCAATCAATCCAAGGGGTGACAACGGATCTGATGGAGAGCCAACAGACGCAATCGGTTGTCGACTCCTTGCGCAATGTCAGCGCGGTCTCGTTCGCGCGCGGCAACGGCGTTGACCAGGCCAGCACCCTCTACGTCAGAGGTTTTGTCGCGCCGATCATGAAGAACGGCGTGGCCGACCTGGTTTCACTCGCCAATGTGACCAATGGCCGGGCATCAGGCTCATGGTCAATCACCTCATTAGATGTGCCAATCGCGGCGGTTGAGCGCGTGGAAGTGCTTGGTGGCGCCGACTCCATCATTGCCGGTGGGCCGATGGAGCCAGGCGGCGCCGTCAACATCCTCACCAAGCGGCCGCAGGCAAACGCGATCCGGGAGGCGACGCTGGATGTCGGCAACGACGGCCATCGGCGCGCATCGTTCGATCTGGCCGGGAGCCTATCGGCAGATCGACGCTGGACCTACCGTACCGTTGTCTCCGCCACCGACGACAAGCGTACATTCGATGGCTACGATGGTGCGCGCGAACTCTACCTGGCGCCGTCGATAGGTTACAAGCATGACGGAACCAGCATCGTTACCGGCTTCAGTCACCAGATCAGCCGTCTGCCGTTTGGCGGCTACCAGAGTACTGAACTGACGGCACAAGGCGCCGGAGCGGATCAGCACACCTCGCCTTGGGGCGGCCTGACGACCACAGCTTTGCCGCAAAAACGGAGCTTTTTTACGATCTTGAACAACGCCTGTCGCCAAACTGGACGTTCCTCAGCAAGGCACAATATACCAAGCTGCGCTATGACGCGGCGGGATATGACAGTTGCTTCCAGTTTGATATTGGCGCAACCAGCGGCATTTGCTCTGTTGATCTCGCCAATATCACAAGCTACACCCGCAACATCGAAAACAGCGTGCGCGGCACATTTCAAACCGGGCCGTTGCACCACACGCTGTTGGCCGGCATGAGTTATGGCCAGACACGGCTGGGATCATATAACGATGTGAGTGCGTCAGGCAGCGTCATTGTCCCCTGGCCGCCATCCGACTTGCAGCTGCCGCCAGTAGCCGGCCCGCAAAACCTGATCACCACCGACGACACGTTCTACTACACCAATTTTTTCCTGCAAGACCAGGTTACCTGGGGTCGCTGGCATGTGCTGGCCAACGTCGGTTATGAGCAGGAACGAAATAACTTCTCTACCGATACCGACAGTAACGGCGTAGAACATGACACCTCTCCGCCCAAGAACGCTCCGGTCTATAACCTTGGCGTTGCCTATCGGCTGAACGAGAATACTGCGTTGTATGCAAACACCTTCCGTAGCTTCACGCCGGGCAATACCGTCCTGGATGCAACCCTGAATGGCGGTCCGCCAGGCGTGATTGTGGCTCCTCCGACGACCGGTAGATCGGCTGAAATAGGCATCAAACTTGATCTGCTCAACAAGCGCATGACATTCTCCGCCGCAGTTTTCCGGGCAACCCACACCAACGTCCTGCAAGCCGTGGGGACACAAACTACTGCGTCAACCTATATCGATTACGTACTGCTGCCGTCAACGATCAGCCGCGGCCTCGAGCTGAACATAGCGGGACGGTTGATGCCCGGCTGGAATTTGACGGCAAGTTACAGCTACATCGCCTTTCAATACGCCAAACCACCAGGCCAGGACCCGGAAATCTCGCAGTTTCCGCGGCATCGCGCCAATTTGTGGACCACCTATGATTTTCAGTCGGAGGCCTGGCGCGGCTGGGGGCTGGGTCTGGGACTCACGGCGCGTAGCGGATATACGGCAGTGCCGGACACCGGCGTGCTTGGTCACATCGCCGGACAAACGCGCACCGATGCCAGTATCTATTACAAATCAAGACACTGGTCGACTACGCTTGGCATCAAGAACCTCTTCAATCGCCGCCTCTACAGCGACTTCGCCACATCTACGGTCGGCGTAGAACCAACCCGCACCCTGCTGCTGACCAATACTTTCGAGTTCTGACCGACGTCGATATCTCCTGGCGGCCTGCAAATTCCATGACTGCCGGCACCGAATGAAAAAATAATTTGTAACAGAGCGTCATTTTCTCTTTGCCGTTGCACATACAGAGCAGATAGGTCCGATAAATATCTCTTTGCTCTGATATGGCTATGAATTTCAAATCTGATTACAGGCGGGCGCTGCCCTCGATTGCGCTGTTCCCTTTGCTGTTTGCGGACGTGGAATCCGTGTGGTTGGGCTGTGCAGTCCCGACTTTTTTCCTGATTCTATCCGCGCTCTCCAATATCCCGACTCGTATCCAGATGTGGATGCCGACGCTCGCCGCCTCTGCGTCGAAGCCACACAATGCTTCATCCACGAGCGTTGGCAGCGGCCATAGAGAAACCGCGCTCTCCTACCTGCACGCGCAAAGTCTGAAAGTCTTTCTCAAACTGCGATATTTCCTCGCACTGCCATGGGCTTCGCATGCGGGTGCACAAGCGGGCAATTCAACGCGCGTGACGTTATACACCTGCCTAGCCCATTCGCGCCCGGGCCTCTCACGATTGGCAAAGCGCATCAAACTCACCTTCCGGGGCATGACGCAACGCCAGGTCACCCAGAGTTGGCTAGGCTATTGGAGCGCAACGCCAGCGCGCATCCAACTGGCCAAAGCCACTCCTCGACTGTTGCAAAAAATATATCGCCCGTACCAATCGCTACGGCTGTCAGATCGTCAAGACCGGCTGAATTTGCTGGTGAATCATTACGATTTCATTTTTCAACAAGGTCTCGACGCGCTGGTCCTGTGCGCAAGCACCGCGCCAGTATCGCTCGGCAGCTTCATTGGGAAATCCGGAACTGTCTACGATATTCAGCTCGCATCAGTTGCCACGCTTGACCGAGAGGGTGAGCTGACCCTAATGCTCTGCGGCGATCGGCAGCATCTGTTCTCGATCGCGTTTACTTTCCACCAGGACAATTTGACGCCAAGTATCGGAATCGGCTGCCTGCAAGGACCGCGCGGTGTCGATAAACAGGAACGGGTGCGCAGCGCCACGCGCGACATGTTCGGCTTGCGACCGAAAAGCCTGATGGTGCGCCTGGTAAGGGAAATCGGGCATGCCTATGGATGTAAAAACCTGATTCTGGTGGGGAATCAAAATCGAGTTCTGTTCCATCAAGTCCGCACGGGAAAGGTTCTCGCCAACTATGACGATTTTTGGCAGGAAATCGGCGCCACCGTCCGTCCTGATGGCGATTACCAGATCTGCTGCGACAAAATTCCGCCCCCTGACCTTGCCAGTATTGCTTCGCATAAGCGCTCGGAAGCCAGAAGACGGATTGAACTGACGGAGTGTGCCATTCGAGCCGCAATGAATGGCTTTTCCGGCGGTCGAGTTTGATTTTTATCGGCGAAATCACCCTGATGTTCGGTTCGCATGCCCCATCGCATGCGAACCGGCTGTCGTTAGAATGAGTGATGCATTCCGACCGTAGTCACCAGCTGGCTGGAACCGCCGGAGACACCGGTGCTGCCTCCCGCGCCGGTACCATTCATCACTGCGTATTTCGCATCGCCGCCGGCGCGCTGATAAGCGGCCTGCACATACAGTTCTGTGCGTTTCGACAATGCATGCACATTACTCAAACTGACCGTATTCCAGCGCGCGCCCTCTAGCTTGGACAGGCTATAGCCAAGATTCAGCGTATCCGCTACTGCATAATGCCAAGCTGCCCCCAGATCGACATTCTTCTGTTTCGGCGACATCGCGGTCGGCAACGCGATCTTGGTCTGCGTGTACAGAGTATTCAGACGCACGTCGCCAATTGTGTAGCCAACCCCTGCAGCGATTGTGGTCAGGCTATTGAACACGGTGGCGGCGCTGCCCAGACCCACGCTGCCCAGGAAAGCGCCGGCATAACCTGCCGGCCTGTCGTTCAATTTCGAATACGCCAGCACCGCACGCAGCGGGCCGTTCGAGTAGTTGGCGCCAGCGCTCAAGTTGCGACCCTTGCTATTGTTGCCTGCCACTTCACCGAAACCATACATGCCGCTCAATTGCAGGCCAGAGAAAGTCGGCGTGGTGTAACGCACCGCGTTGTCGAACTGGAAGGTATTGGCCAGGCTGTCCAGGTTCCCGGGATGGAACAGGTACCAGTTGGTCAGTTGATAGCCGTTGCTGAATTTTCCGGCGTAATCGAACACGATGTCCGGCATGTGTCCCATGGACACCGCGCCGAAATCGCCTGACAGTCCGACCGTGCTCATGCGATTGAACAACTTGCCGGCTGACGGCTGCGCACCGGTATCCGTGTAGAAACCGCTTTCCAGCTGGAAGTTAGCCTTCATATTGCCACCCAGGTCTTCACTACCGCGAAAACCGATGCGGTCTGGTTGCATCGTGCCCTGATCCAGCCGCACCACGGAATTACCGCCCAAGTTGTTAACATAAGCAACACCGGCATCCAGGCTACCGTAAATCGTTACGTTGCTTTGAGCAAACGCACCTGCGCACAATCCGCTTACTGCCATCGCAATCACTATTTTCTTCATGACTTTTCTCCCCTCCTTCGAATAACCACGGCCTTGACCGTGTCCACCGTCCTCATATGCCCCGCGCTTACGAGATGTGTCTGATATGGCGACATCAAGCTGCCGCCTGTGGCTCGTTGATTGAGTCTGATTTGTTTTATATACGAATCAACGTTCCATAAAATTCATTGCGCCAAAAAAATACCCGGAGTAATCACGGGTCTTCATTTTTTTGCGTACTACAGGTCTAGTACCAAGCGCTTGCCTTTGCAGCCCGAGACGCAAACCATCATCATCTTGTTCGAGGCGCGCTCGCTCTTGCTGAGTACGCCATCGCGATGTTCCGGTTCGCCTTCCAGCACTCTGGTCTCGCACGCGCCGCAGACACCTTCACGACAACTGTGCTCTACATCCAAACCGGCATCCAGCAGCGCATCCAGTAGTGACTTCCCGGCCGGCACTGAAATGGTTTTTTTGCTGCGCGCAAGTTCCGCCACGTATTCGTCGCTCTGCACTGCTTCGACGTTTTCGGTAGCGGCAAAACGCTCGATATGCACGTTCGGTAAATCCAGTTCGGCGCATAGGGTCTCGAATGCATTGAGCATGGGCGTCGGACCACAGCAATAGAAATGCGCGTCCTTCGGCTTGCTTGCCAAATAGGCGCGCAGGTCGGGCGGCGCTCCTTGTTCGTCGTCGAAATGTCCGGCTACCCCACTTTGCTGCAGCAACGCGGCACTGAACGCAGCCTCGGCACGCGACCTGGCGCAATACAGCAATTCCGCCGATTTTCCCTGGCTGCGCAAGTGATTCAGCATGCAGGAGATCGGCGTGATGCCGATGCCGCCGGCGATCAGCACCGAATGACTGGCCGCTTCGTCGAGCTGGAAGTTATTGCGCGGCGCAGAAATCGTCATCTCCGAACCGACCCGCAACTGCTCATGCACATAGCGCGAACCGCCGCGGCTGTTGCGATCGTTCAGCACACCGACCACGTAGCGATGACGTTCGGTCGGCGCATTCAACAATGAATAGCTACGCACGATGCCGTTGCCCAGATGCAGATCGATGTGCGCGCCAGCCTCGAACGGTGGCAGTTCGGCAGCGTCAGGCGCCACCATCTCCACGCTGACAATACCTTTTGCCTCATAGCGCATGGCTTGGACGCGAACCGAAATCAGAGAATTGCTCATAGAAACCTCAAACTAGACGACGGCCTGTTGCAGATCGATGTCGAGCCGCGCGAAAGCGTCGATCTCGACCGTCAATTCAGGAAACACCAAGCCACTTACTTCCACCAATGTCGAACATGGATACGGCGCCTTGAAGAAGGCACGGCGTGCTCGCCCGACTTCATCCTTGTCGTCGATATCCTTCACATAAATCACCAGCTTGTAGATGCTGCCCAGCGTGCCGCCTGCGGCTTCCACCAGATCACGTATCTTGCCCAGCACCACCAGCGTCTGCGCATAAGTATCGAGCGAGGCCTGGCGCGAAGCCGGATGCGCGGTCATGCCGGACATCGCGACTTCATTGCCGATCACCAGGCAATTGGACCAGGTAGCGGCGGCCGATTCGGCCACCTTGTCGGTTTGCACATGACGCACGGCGGGCATGGGTTTACCCCGCCTTCACTGGCGTCGCCGCCTCTTCCCTGGCCAGCTGTTCCTTGGCCAGGTTGCGCATGTGACGGCGCCAACGGACGATGCCCATATCGTGCTGATACAACATCTCGCGCTGGTTAGCGTCCGGTTCCATCATTTCCAGCACCACCCGATCCTGCTCCAGCACGGCCCAATGGCGGGCCTCCAGGCGATTGCGATACAGGAAACGCCAGGTATCGCGCTGCCAGCCGCTCAGCTTGCGGCAACGCCAGTGGAACACCGCAGCGACGTTATCGCTGATCGGGGTATAGCTGCCGATGATGAAGAAATTGCCGCCAGGGCCGCCGGTTTTCGGATAGGGAATCGCCAGACGCATCCATTGCAGACCCGTGTCGGCCCATTCGGTCCAGTCGAAATTGACGCCGCGCTGGCCTTCCTTTTCAAACACGAAACCAATATCGGTTTCACGTACGCGGAACGTCGCCGTGTTATCGCCTTCGGCCATCGAGTGCGATTGTTTATGCAGGAAAGTACCGTGCATCGGATCCATGACGTTGTCGGTCACGTAGCGGTAGCCGCCCTTCCATTCGGTGTAGCACAGGAAGTTAGAGTACTCGTCGCTAGTCAATTCTTCCGGCAGCTGCAATGGCGGCGGCTGGTCGACATCAACGCTGGAGTTGTAGAGGAAGATCGCCCCGCAGGCTTCCTGCACATGAAAGGAACGCGTCGCTTTCGCGCCTTCCAGCTTGCAGCCGGGACTGCCGGGCACGCTGGTGACCACACCGTCGAAGCGCACCTGCACGCCGTGGTAGCCGCAAGCGATACGATCACCCAGGGCGATTCCATCGACAACGGCGCGCCGCGATGCGGGCAATGGTCTTCCAGCGCATGCAATTTACCGGAAGCTTCGCGCCAGATGACGAATTTTCGTCCCAGACGGCGCAGCGAGACCGGACGCTCGGCGACGAATTCGGATGGGCAAATCGGATACCACAAATCTTTCAATCCAACGGCGAGTACCGCTTCTACCGGATCATTGGCTATTGTTCTCATCACTGTTCTCCTGAATGCCTGGCCTGCTTACGCAGCCAGTCTTGCGATTTCTTCTTGATACAAGGCTTCGGTCCAGACGCCGTCGTTGGAGGGGCAGCCCGGTCCGGTCCGGTTCAGGTGCGCCACCAGCCCTGCCAGATCATGGACACCTGCTGCAAACGCACGCTCGATGGCGTCGCCGAGCAAATCCTCATACTGGGTTGGCGGGCGCCGCCGCGCCTGGTGCGGGTTGAGATAGACGTCTTGCTTTGATTCACTCATTACTGGCCTCCATTTTTTACGCGTTCGCGGATACGCTCACGCACAGGTACAAAATCGTAAGTGGGATAACATTCGGTACGAAACACGCCCCAGGCGCTGCGCTCGAGTTCGACATTGACCAGCGGCAGCAGCGCCGGCGGCAGTTCCAGGGTAACGATCTGCCCCAGCCCCATCGCCACCGTCCACGACACCACGCGCGAACCTTCGACCGGAAAACGTTCCCACCAATCGACCTCTTTCATATGCGCCTGGATTTGTTCCAGGTTCTTCGACTGATCGTGCTTGAGCAGCACGGTCAGCAACATGGTTTCTGTTTTAGCGGCCATGATCTATGCCGCCGCCGTTTCTTGCTTAGCATCCAGCGGCACTACCCAGGCATCGTAGCCGTAGACCCAATCAGCGTTACCGCCATCTCGTAACCAATTATTGCCACGCGACCCGAGTTGAATCTTGCTGGTCCGCTCCAGACGCAACTGCTCATAGCACTGCAGTGCATCGGCGACAGCGTCCAATGTTTCGACCTGTTCCAGGCAACGTGCCAGAACCACGGCATCCTCGATTGCCATACCGGCGCCCTGCGCCATGAACGGCATCATCGGGTGGCAGGCGTCGCCCAACAGCGTCATATTGCCTTTGGACCAGTGCGGCAACGGATCGCGCTCGTACAACGCAGTCTTCAATACTTCATCGCAGGCGTCGAGCAGCGCGCGTGCATCGCCGTGAAAATCGGCGTAACTATCGCGCAACTCCTGCACACTACCTGGTGTGGTCCAGGATTCCAGATGCCAGCTTTCCTGTGCAGTTGTCGCGAATATGAAAATGTCCTTACCGCGGTTCAACGGGAAAGTGACGATCTGGCTTTCCGGGTTAGGCCCCACCATTTGGTGAACGCCTGCAGATTCGGCACAGCGGCAACGCTGGTAGCCGGAACCACGGCACGGAACGCGACGACGCCGGTAAAGCGCGGGCTTTCGGCGCCGAACATCGCGGTCCGTACTGCCGAGTGAATGCCGTCACCGCCGATCAGCACGTCGACCCGGTCATTGCTGCCGTCGGTAAACTTGAGCGTGATGCCTTGTCCGTCTTGCGTAATCGCCTCGGCACGTTTGGCAAACCTGACTCTTTCAGTCGGGAAGACTTCAGCCAGTGCTGCCAGCAGATCGGCACGATGAATCGTCAGTTGCGGTGCACCGTATTTCTTTTCGGCGGTGTCCCCCATTTCCAGTCGAGAAGTCTCTTCGCCGCTATCCCAGCTGCGGCTGATTCTATGTGTCGGCCGCGCCGCTGTGCTGCGCACCGCCTCGCCTATGCCCAAGCCGTCCAGCGCGCGTACAGCATTGGGCGTCAGATTAATATCCGCGCCGACACGCAGGAACTGCTTGGATTGTTCGTACACGACAACCTCATGACCGGCGCGATGCAATGCGATTGCTGCAGTCAGGCCGCCGATGCCGGCGCCGAGAATGCCAATTTTCAATGAAGACATGGAATTACCTCGTATCAGGATTTGGTGCGATCGGTCAGGAACTTCCCGCTTGGCCCTTCGGCATTTTTTTGGCGACGGGTGTTGCCGTCGATGCCGCCGTCGATCGCCCATTCGGCAAACATGGTCGGACCGGGTTCGAAATCGCGCGGCTCCCAAGCTTCATTGAGCTGATCCTCATCGGCGTAGTATTCGATCAGGCCACCAGCCGGATTGCGGAAATACCAGAAATAGGCTGATGAAATCGGATGCCGGCCGGGTCCGAGTTGTGTATCCCAACCCTGGCGCGACATATGCATGCCGCCGCCGAACACTTCATGGATATCGCGTACTGTAAATGCTACGTGGTTCAAACCGGCGCGGGCCTCAGGCGGTTGCAGCAGAAAGATGTCGTGATGCCCGCCATCGGCGGCGCAACGCAAGAAAGCGCCACGGCCCGGATAATGATCTGACGGCACGAAGCCGAAGTTATCGCAATAAAAGCTTTCGCAGGCTTGCACGTCTTTGACGAAAAACACCACGTGGCCGACTTCGATCGGCGCCGCGCGCTCGTATGCCGGGCTGCGCTGGTTGATGCGATGCTTGTGCGACCAGGTATTCATTTCCGCGCATTCGACTTCGATCTCGCGCTTTTTCGTCACCTGGAAGCGCACCGCCAAGCCATTCGGATCTGTGCAACCGATGCGCGTTCCGTGGTTGATGTAGCCAGGCATGCCGGCAATGCGCGCGGCAAAGCGTTCCAGCACCTCGGGCGCAGAGACGCCCCAGACCACTTCGCGCAAGGTCGGGCCGGCTTCGATCGCTGGCGGCAAATCGGCGGCATCGCTGCGCTTGACCACTACACGGCAACCGTTTTGCGTTTCAAATACCAAGGCTTGCTCGCTCTCTTCCGCCAGGGTCATGCCCCAATCGGAAAAGAAACGTTTACACAACGGCAAATCGTCCGCGCCGTAGGTAATTTCATCTATGCCCAATACATCCATTCTGCGTCTCCTCGCATTACCCTCAGTGACTTCTGAGTTACTTCTCAGCTACCTTGTTTTCAGCCTGCCCACGGCAACGGCTGCTCATTCAAGCCCCAGTACATGCTCTTTTGTTCCATGTACTGCAAAATCCCCAGGCGCCCCTTTTCCCGTCCGAGACCGCTATCGCGCCAGCCGCCGAAAGGTGTCGAAATCGACAATTGCTTGTAGGTGTTGATCCAGACATTGCCGGCCTGCACCGCGCGCCCGAAGCGCCAGGCTTTCTTGTAGTCGCGGGTCCAGATTCCGGCCGCCAGCGCGTAGACGCTGTCGTTAGCTTGGGCGATCAAGTCTTCTTCGTTCTCGAAAGGCATCGCCACCAGCACCGGCCCGAAAATTTCTTCCTGGCAGATACGTTGTTCGTTGGTCAATCCTTCGATGATGGTCGGCAGATAGTAGTTTCCGCGTTCGAACAACGCTCCCGTAGGGCGTGTACCACCGGTACGAATCTGGCCGCCGTCGGCCACCCCCATAGCCACATAAGACTCAATCGAATCGCGATGGCGCGGAGTGATCAGTGGCCCCAGTTGAGTGCGTTCATCGGCCGGATCGCCGACGCGCAACGCCGCAGCGCCTGCAGCCAGACGTTCGATGAAGGCCTCGTAAATGCCATGCGCGACAAACAGGCGCGAGCCGGCGATACAGGATTCGCCCGATGAACTGAAAATACCGTACAGCACGCCAGCTACGGCATGGTCCAGGTCGGCGTCTTCGAACACCATGGTCGGCGATTTTCCGCCCAGTTCCAGCGACACCGGCATCATCTTGTCAGCGGCAATGTGTGCAATATGCTTACCGGTGGTGGTGCCGCCGGTAAACGATACGCGGCGCACCAGCGGATGTAGGGTGATGGCGTCGCCGATCACCGAACCCTTGCCCGGCAATACGCTGATCAATCCCTTGGGAACGCCAGCCTCTTCGCAAATCCTGGCCAGCTCCAGCGCCATCAGCGGCGTCACTTCAGCCGGCTTGACAACTACGGCGTTGCCGGCGGCGAGCGCAGGCGCCATCTTCTGTGCTTCGCTGGCGATAGGCGAATTCCACGGCGTGATGGCTGCAACCACGCCCATCGGTTCGTACACGCTCATGGTCAGGTTGTCGCCACGCATCGGCGTGATCGTGTCTTCCATCGTTTCGCAGGCTGCCGCAAAGAACTGGAAGGTACCGGCGGCGCTCGCCACCAGTGCACGGGTTTCCGTGATCGGCTTGCCGTTGTCCAGGCGTTGACGCTGCGCCAGGTACTCCGAACGCTCACGGATCAGCTGCGCCACGCGGTACAACACGGCAGCCCGTTCGTGCGGCTTGCGCTGGGCCCAGCCGCTGGTGCGGAATGCGTGATCGGCGCCGGCAATGGCTTCCTCCACGTCAGCGATGCTGGCAGCGTTCAACCAGGCAACCGCTTCGCCGGTCGCGGGATACAGGCTGGCATAGCGATCGCCCTGTCCCAGGCGCCAATTTCCGGCGACGCAGATCGGCAGTGTCTCGTTTGGATTCATATCAATCTTCACTCAAATGGATAGGGCGTGGGCGCGATTGCCAAGGGCACGCACGACACTGAATACGGTCAGGGCAGAAGTTTTTGGATTAGCCGCGAGCGGCTTGCCGCGCATCGTCAATTCAAACCCGCCGAACTCACCCTTGGCTTCGACGTGATGTACATTTTCTGTGACAGCTGGATCGGCCAGCAGGCGCACCTGCGTGTGATCCAGCCCCAGACCAGCCAACGACAGCGTGGCGGCCACATTGGCGTTCTTCGGATACAGGCGCGCTGCCTCACGTGCCGTACCTTCAAAAATCACAGTGGCGGTTTTCAGGTTATCGAGATCGAACAAGCCGTCGGCCGGTGTATCTTTCCATGCGGCAGGAGGTTTGCGGCCGGTATAGACGACCGAGTCGAGTCCGCCGATGCGCGCCGCCGACAGTGCGTCAATCGCACCGATTGCGCCGGACAGCAGCTGCACCTGAGTTTTACCTTCGCGGGCTGCCTCTTCCAGCCGCTCCACCAAACCCCGCTCAGACAGCGCACCAATGGAGACCACCATGCACGGAATACCGCGTTTCAATGCAGGAATGATGTGTTCCTCGATAGCCTTGTGGCCGGCGCATTCAATCAGCAGATCGGGACGCTGTCCCAACTCCTCCAGACGATTCGCAACCCGCGCATGCGGCGCCAGGGAGAACACGACCGGGCGTGCCGCTTCCATATGCGCCTCCGGCACGATGACGACATCGAACGTGACTTCCGGATCGCTTTTCAGCAACTCCATCACGCCGATACCGATGGCACCACAACCGATCATTGAAACATGCAGCATGTCAATCTCCTCAAGCGACTGTAGCGATGGATGTTTCGGCTTTTTCTTCGTTCACCGGAGGGCCGGCGAAGGCGGTCTTGAACTTGCCGATCGACAGCATGTCGATTTCCAGCATGAACGGTCCCGGCTCGGCCAACGCCATGCGCAAGCCATTCTCAACATCGGCCAGGTTGCTGATGCGGGTGTGACGCAGCTTCAGCGACTGCGACAGTTGCGCATAGTCCGGCGTATGCAACTCGACGTAATGACGACGGCCGCCGTATTGCGCGTCCTGGATGTTCTTGATGACGCCGTAGCTCTGGTCGTTCATCAGAACGATGACCATATCGGCACGCTCCTGCACGGCCGTTGCCAGTTCGCCCAGGTTCAGGATGAAACCGCCGTCACCGGCCAGACAGAAAGTCTTTTTCCCGGACGCCGTCACCGCTGCGCCGACTGCCGCGCCGATGCCCATCGCCAAGCCTTGTCCAATGCCGCCGCCGAGTGCGTGCACACCGGCCAATGGATCGAAAATGCGCAGATAGCGATTGCCCCAGGTGCTGTTGGAGACGGTCACGTCACGCACCCAGTTGAAATTGCGTCCGGCAGCTTTTTGCAATTGTTCGACCAGCGCGCTATAAGGACCGAGTCCGTCGACCAGGCCGTGTACTGCGCTTTCGCGCGCCTTTTGCAGATCACCGATGAACGCCGGGTCGACTTGCAGCGATTTCAGCGCTTGCAGTCGATCGGCCAGGCCATCGAGTGCCAGTGCGGCGTCGCCACAGACAAAATAGTCGCTGTTATAGCAACGGCCCTCGGCAGCCGGATCGGCATCAATGCGATAGCGCGCTTGCGGCAGCTTCAGTTCATACTTCAAGGTCTCGTTGCCGCGCAACCGTGAACCGACTACAACCACTGCGTCGCAGGTCTGGTAGAAATTCTCAACTGGCTTGTGCAGGTTGAAAGCGCCCAGTGAACGCGGGTCGTCTTCCGGCACAATGCCGCGACCTTGCGTGGTGGTCACCAAACCGAAGCCGAGATCGAGCAGGCGCTTGACCTGTTTGCTGGCATGGCGTGCGCCACCGCCAACCCACAGCATCGGACGCTTGGCCTTGACCAGGCGCGCAGCGAGTTCATCCAAAGCATGCGCCGATGGCGTATTGGCAGGAATCGGCAGCGGCCGCAGGTCAGACGGCATCGGGATCAGCGCCGCCTGAATATCGATCGGGATTTCGACACTGACCGGACCCATCGGCGGCGTCAGTGCAGTTTGCACTGCCAGTTTGATGGTACTGATTGCAGTATCGACGCTACGCACGCGGAATGCAGCCTTCGAAATCGCCTTGAGCATGGTCAGCTGGTCCGGCGCTTCGTGGATGTAGGACAGACTCTGGTCCAGGTAAGGTGTCTCGATCTGGCCGGTCAGGTGCAGCAGCGGTGTGCCGGCGGTCAGTGCTTCGACCATGGCGCCGGCGGCATTGCCGGCGGCAGTACCGGTGCTAGTCAGGCAAACGCCGAGGCCGCCGGTAGTGCGCGCATAAGCATCGGCCATGTTGGCGCCGCCGGCTTCGCCGCGCGACATCACGAAACGGATCTTGCCACGCTCGCCGAAGGCGTCGAGGATCGGCATGTTGTGAATCGAAATCACGCCAAATGCGGCCTTGACATTGCACTGTTCGAGAAAGGCTGCGATGGCGCAGCCGACAGTAACCTGGTTAATAGCTTGGGATTTATTAGGCATGGCGTGAAAGTCCTCCTGAAACGTCGATATGACTGCCTGTTGTGTACGAAGAAAGCGGCGTCGCCAGAAATACGATGGCGCGTGCGGCTTCCTGTGGATGGCCTAAACGGCCGAGTTGAATATTCTTTTTTTGCGCCAACGCCTGGGTCCATTGTTCCCAGGACAATTCGCGCTCCGCGCGCGCTTCATAGCGACGGCGCCATTGACCGGATTCCACCAGGCCGATCAGGATGCCGTTGACGCGGATGCCCAGCGGGCTGAATTCTGTGGCCAGCGAACGCACCAGGTTGTGCACGCCGGCGCGGGCGGCGGAAGTCGCCACCATGTGCGGTTCCGGCTGGATTGCCAGCAGAGAATTGACGCATACAATGGCGGCATGGCCATCGGCGTTGCTCATGCGCTGCAATTGCGGCTGGAAAGCCCGGGTCGGGTAGATCACCGAGAAAAATTTGAGGCGCAGCTCTTCCATCCAGGCGTCGTCCTCGGTATCGGCGAATGTCGATACCCGGCCCTGCCCTGCATTGTTGACCAGCATCGACACCGGGCCGAGTTGTTGCTCAACCGCGGCGGCGAATTGCAGCACCTGCTCCTGCGACAACACATCGCATATCGCGCAATACAATTTGGCTTGCGGAAAACGCAAGCGCAACATGGCTTCGACCTGCGTCAGGCGTTCCTGGCTACGGCCGCACAGCGCCACTGCCGCGCCCGCTTCCAACAGCAGTTCTACGGTGGCCAAGCCGATGCCGGAAGAACCGCCGGTAACGACGGCAACCTTGCCGTCAAGTCGAATCATGCTCATGCTACTCACTCCCGCCACATGTTGACGACCTTGCTGCTCGACTTCTCGGGAGCATGGTCAAGCAAACCGGACAATTCACCTGCGGTATCACGCACGCAGCGCACGATGTCGCCCAACTGGTCAGGATCGATGTGCGGTAAAGGAATGGTCGCTCCCATCGCCGCCACTACCTTGCCGGAATGGTCACGGACTGGCGCCGCAATGGTCGAAATGCCGGTCTCAAAAAAGCCTTCCTGTAACACATAACCGCGTTCGCGATCGTGCTGCACCATGTCGAACAGCTCGACCACAGTCTTCGGCGTGTTACTGGAGAAGCTCTCCAGATGTTCTTCCGGATACAGTTCGCGCAACTCCGCCAGCGACAAATCCTCCAGCAGCACGCGGCCGAGCACAGTGGCGTGTGCTGGCAACCGGGTACCGACATTGACCGAACTGACAAATGCGGTCGGCGTCACCGACTTGGCGACATACACGATCGAACGACCATCGCGCACCACCAGGTTGCAAGGATAGGAAATCTGGTCGCGCAGGCGATCCAGCAACGGCCGCCCGATTTCTGTCAGCTCCAGTGATGCCAGGTATTCGAAACCCAGGCGCAGCACTGCCATGCCAAGGCGATAATCGCGCCCACCTTCGTTGCGCTCCACAAACCCCATTCGTTCCAGCGTAGTCAATAGGCGGAACACCGTCGAGCGCGGCACGCTCAGGCGACGCGCCAGCTCCGGCGCCGACAGACTCTTGTCCTGCCGGCTGAATTCGCATAGCAGGCGCAACCCGCGCTCCAGTCCCGGCACGAGGTATTTTTCTTGCGTCTCTTCTTCTGGCAACTCTGGTTTATTCATGATCTTGTCTCAAGAAAGTTGATAAAGGTGACGACGTATCACTGCCGCGACTGCTTCCGGTTGCTCGACATAACAGGCATGGCCTGCATCATCGATCAGCTGGAACGGAAGCTGAAAACTGTCAGCCAACGCCCTGCTGTCCTGCGGCGTCGTGACGATATCGACGTCGCCGCAATATACCGCAACCGATACCTCTGACGATATCGCTGCCGGCAGATCCCGATGGATATCGCCACCACACAGCATCTGCACCGCTTGCGCATAACCGGCCAGATTCAACTGTTGCGTATTCCAGCTTACCCAGGCGCGGTCCGCCGTGTCGGCTTGCGCCGACAGCATCCGCTCGGGGCTCTTCTGCGCCATGCCTGTCACGCCCAATGTCGCCAACGCGTCCAGGCGTTGCCGCGTCATCTCAAGTCCGCGCTGGCGCTTGTCGTCGCTGCCGTAGCCCTGCGCCGGACTAAACAGCAACAGCTGCTTGACATGCCCGTAACCAGCAGCCACGTAAGACGTCGCCATCATGGCGCCAAGCGAATGTCCGACCAGCAGACAATCACTGACATCCAGCGCCTGCAACAACTGCTGCAGGCGCAATGCGTAGTCCGCCGCAGCCGGATGCGTCATCGGCAACGGTGTCGAACCACCGTAGCCCGGTGCATTCCAGGCAATCACTTGCGCGTCCTGTTGCAACGCCAATGCGCACTGCAGCCACGATGCCGCGCCCGAACCAATGCCGTGTAACAGCACCACGCAGCGACCGCTATCGGCAGCGTTGCCGCAACTGCGATAGGACACCGTCGCGCCGTCGACGTCGGCACTGCGCTCCTCGAAGCGCCGGTCGAGCAATTCGAGCGCTTCCTGCAGTTCTGTAGTAACGGCAGCCACGGGCGCTGTCATGTTCATCTCAGCCGCGCTTGATTTTTGCCAGCGGATGATCGGCCGGATAGGTTGGCGTGATCGGCGTTTTCGCGCCCAGCATCACGCACATCAACGCGTCTTCATCACCGATATTGATTTCCTCGCGGTACACGCCGGGTGGGATCGACACCACATCGCGCTCGGTGAGGATCGTTTCATAACGTTCGCCGTCCTTTTCCAGCACCAGCTTGAGCTTGCCGCGCAACACGAAGAACACCTCTTCGACATCGACATGCAGATGCGGCGGACCTTCGTGACCGGCCGGGATGATCATCGTTGAGAAAGTGAAGTGCTCGGATGGGATCACGCTGCTGTCAGCCGCTACGCCGGTGCCACCGGTGCCGATGTAGCGCATTTGCGCGCGGCGATACTTGGGATCGTGGTCGGCCTGGAACTTCAGCGCATTCCAATCGTATTTACGTGTCGAAAAGCGCGCGACGCGGGTTTCCATCCACTGACTGAAACTACTGCCGTCGGCCTGATCCCAGCTGCGCTTGATATTCTGTTGTTCGGATAAATCGGTCATCGTTCTCTCCTTGCTATCGTCCAGAAATGGGGGGTTAGTTCATGACAAAGCCGCCGTTGACGGCCATGACTTGTCCGGTAAAAAAGCGGGACAGGTCGGATAAGGCAAAAATGACAGCGCCACACACGTCTTCCGGCAACTGGTCGCGCTGGATCGCACGCCGGTCGTGATACACCTGATGACGTGTCTGCGGCACGTATTCGGTCGCTTCAACCAACGTCAAGCCAGGCGCTATCGCGTTGACAGTGATGTTGTCGCCACCCAGTTCGCGCGCCAATGAGCGCGTCATGCCAATCACCGCGCTTTTGCTGGCGACATACGCCAACAGATTGGGCGCGCCCCACAGCGGGGTGTCGGACGAGAGGTTGACGATGCTGCCGCGGCCGGATTGACGCAACGCCGCCAGGCAAGCATTGGTCATCAGCCAGGTGCCGCGCACGTTGACGTTCATCACCTTGTCCCACATGTCGATTTCCAGTTGCTCTGAAGTCCGGCCGCCGGAATTGGTGACGGCGGCGTTGTTAACCAACCCGTCCAACCCGCCGAGCCAGCCGATAGCCTGCGCCGCACATTGTTCGATCGATTTCGGATCGGCCAGGTCGAGCGCAAAACCCGCAACTTTCAGACCGCGTCGCTGGAGATCGGCCACTGCCTGCTGCAAACTATCTTCCAGGATGTCAGCCATTGCCACAGTAGCGCCCGCGTCAGCGACGGCAGTGACAAATGCAAGCCCCAGGCCGCGCGCGGCGCCAGTAATCAAGATCCGTCGTCCCGCCAGTAATTGTGTGCTTTGCGTCATGTCTCTCTCTTGTTGTCACAGCGCTCTGTCATTCGCCGAAGGAAACGCTGTACCGGGTAAGAAATTTATTTGTTTCATATATAAACCAATGATCTATATATGAAACCTATGGGTTGAAATATATCAGATATTTCGCAAAAAGATAGGGCTTTTTACCGCTTTTTGTTGTTTTCTGCTTTTCATGTAAGTCGATGATTTATATATGAAACTTGCAGAAAATAAACTGCCGCGCACAGTCCAGTTGTGTCGCCTCACACGGCCCTGGGAGGGCAACGCATTTGCTGCTGACGGCGGCCAGTGCCGGATCACGCTTGCCGCTCCAACACCAACCGCATCTGTCATTGCGCCGTGACGCGAGACGATTCGGGCAGAGTCTGCTGGGTACCGGCCCGCTCGCGCAGCCAAAGGATCAATCCGCAGACGAAAACCACCACTTGCGTCCCGATCAATAAAGTGAATCCAGCGAAGAATCCCGAGCCCGCCCTGCCCCAGCACCCGAACCAACAGCCACCGCACTGATTACCCAGCCCATCGCAGCCGGCATGAAGCCCGCGACCAGACTGCCCGTACCGTTCACGACACCGAAGGCGCTGGCCGTATGTTCGGGGCGCGAATAATATTGCACCGTGCTAGGAATCGCCGGGCTCAGCAAACCCCAGAAGAAATTTGCCGCGATCAAGCTGTAGGCGGCCATGTAGGGATTTTCCACATTGATTGCCAGCAGTACCGATAAAGCTACGCCGACACTGGCCGCCATGAAGATGAATGGAACCCGCTTCCGCTCAACCCTGTCGATAATGATTCCGCCAAGTAGTACCGCCAGCACCAGCGCATATTGCGGCAAGGACGCCAGCCAGCCCATTTCCCTGATCGAGAAGCCGCGCGCATCTTTCAGATACGCCGGCAACCAGTTGCTGCTGCCCCACAGGTAAGCCAGCGCAGCAGAGGTCAGCACAGTGATCAACAGCAGATTGCGGGTTTTCAGGGCACCTCGAATGATGTCGCCGGCACGTGTCACTGCATCACCAACCGAGGCCGGCCGGTTCATGTAGGCCGCCACTTTTGGCATGCGCACGAAAGCCACTACCAGTGGAATGCCCAACGCGACATTCAGCAGTGCCAGCAGGTAGAACGATATTTCCCAATGAAAGCTGACCAGCATGTAACCGATGAGCGGATAGCCGAGCGCCAAGCCCAGACCTGTCCCCATGTTGACAAAGGAGTTGGGCTTGCCATTCTCATGGCTTTCGAAATGCGCCTTGATATAAGACGACGCCAGGGAAAACAGCGGCCCCTCCGCAACACCAAGCAAGATGCGCGAAGCCACCAGAACGCCGTAGCCATGAAAATGCGGCGTCAGAAATGTCACCAGACCCCACATGACCAACCCATAGATCAGGCTCCGGCGCACACCGAACAGCGCAGCGCAAAACGGCGTAAAGATAAATGCAGAGATACCGTAGCCGAGCATGAACGCAGTGGCCAGGAAACCCTGACTGGCACGATCTGCCTTGGCAATGCCGATGTGCTCCAGGAATGCGGGATCGGTGATCAGCACCGAGATATTGATGCGGTCTATATATGAGATGGCAACAATCACGAACAGGGTAATGACGCCATACCAGCGGCCGTTATTGGACTTCATGAAATCCTCCAGCTGATTGAACGATTTCCTTCAATAACGTCCGGTTGACGGCGGCCTGGCGTGCCAGCCCAATGAATAACAGCGACGCCCGCTCGGGACGCCTGCGGATCGGCAAGGCTATTGCCGACATTACGAAATGCGGTTTCGTTCATGATGCCTCTGGCTAGTTGGTGTAGGTAGCTCCGTACCCATCGCAGCGACTGCCCTTGAACGCATCGCCGGCTCGGCAATGCAGAACAGCCACCGTTTGTCTCATATATAAAACATTGAACCAAATATGGTCAACGCGAATTAAATATATCAGATATTCCACAAAAAGAAAGCGTCTTTTTGTTTCATATATGGTTTACAGGTTTATATAAGAGATAAATTTAACTTAAGCGAATTTCATGCCACAAGAAATGGCAGCTTTGTCTCATATTTTGATCGCTGTATCACCAAAGAGACTCGTTCACGCACCTCTAGGAGGCAGCTTGCACCGTCGCAAGCGCAGCAGCACTGCAGTAGGTATTGAGCAAATTGAAGGGGATGCGAAGGAAAGTTCGTTGCGTTGCGCTACACAACTGGGACACTCGTGCGGATAAAAGACGACCGACTTGAATCAAAAAGCGCTAACGGACTTGTCCCAGTCCATGCGCCTCACAGACTGACAAAAGTGATAGCTAGCATTTGTCCGTTATGCCTTCTACTTTATTTATAGGTGCCAACGAGGGACTGTCGGATGCATTTACAGGAGGACAAAATGAAGTTGCTCTTAGCCCATGTCATGCGCAAGAAACAGGACTTCTCTCAGCTCCCTCTATTCCAATTCTTGCGTGACTCTCGCCGAACAGCCAAGGAGAGGCTGGCTTTTATGCCACATACCGCCTTTTTTATTATGGCGTTTTCAGATTTGAATAAATTCATATTACGCAACGAAACGTCAGCTGATATTTATCAGAAAAAGGTCAATGACCACACCTATGAGGACGACCACCATTGGCGTTGGTTTCTGGAAGATTTGGATAAGCTCGGGTACAACCAAACAACTACCACCGTGGAGTGTTTGCGTGCACTATGGAGCGACGAAACACAGGCTAACCGCATGCTCATGTATCGTTTGAGCGCGCTAGTATCAGAGATGAGCGGTATCGAACGACTAGCCATGATCGAAGCGATTGAGGAAACCGGTAACGTAGTGTTTGGACTCACCACCCCTCTTGCCAATATGATTCGACACGAAACGGGCACCGATCTGCGCTATTGCGGTGAATTTCATCTTGCACTCGAATCCGGGCATGCTCAAAGACAGGAGCATGCGGAATTAGCGAAAATCGAGTTGACGAATGATGTTAGAGAACGATGCTATTCCAACGTGAATAAAGTCTTTGCGTGGTTTGAGGCCTGGACGCACGAAGCACTTGCCCATGTACAGCGCACGTGACATAAGTTGCGTAAAACCTTAGGGATCTGCATGCATTGTGCCCTTGCAGTAGGACAAGCTAGATCAGCCAGGGACGACATGCCGAACAAATCCCCCTGACCAATAATTTACCCACATCCTACCCAGCAAATTCGGTGAATGCCCTCCATCGAAGAAGTGCGGGACATTGTTCTTGATATGATGCCTGTGATCGCACCCAATGCCGATCTTGAGACCATTCAAAAATCCATCATCTTTGCCGAGAATCTTGTCGTGTTGTTTCATCTTGCAAAGTTCGGAGCAACGACAGAAACAGTCTTAAAGATAATGTTGTGAGGGATGATTCTTACCACTGATTTTGCCGATAGGGATTGGCAATAAGAGATTAAAACAAGCCAATCACCATTGACGGCACAGCAGACGTTGTCATCGCGACACTCTATGAGCACGGCAGTTACTCCACGACTTCATATCGCTAATCGCAGTCCCCCACGCCTGCCCACCGCGTTAGATATAGCGCTTTTAACGCAGTTCGCAAAACGGCAAGTTCTCAAGTTATGCGGCGGGAGGGGCACGAGGAAATTGGCTGTAACGGTTTGACGTAAAATAACGCATTTTAATGCCAAGTTAGCATCTAGCGTTCGATCAAACGGCCCCAGCGATCGTTCCAGGCGGCGCGTTCCTTGTTGATGACTTCCCAGTCGACCGTGTTGATGTTTTTCATCAGCTTGTCGACGTTGCCGATTTTTGTCTGCACCGACTCCGGGATCTTGACGCCCTTGTTGATCGGTATGGCGTTGGCATACTCCACCGCCTTGGCCTGTGAACCAGCGCTCAGCAGGTATTCCACCAGTTTCTGCGACAGCTCCGGCTCGGAATTGTTTTTCAGGGCGCAAGCGCCGACCATCAGCATGACGCCTCCCTCTTTCGGCGTGGCGAATTCCGCCGGAATACCCTTGGCCTTCAGATTCGCGATTGCCGTCGGCGTCAGTGGAAAAATGGCGGTTTCGCCGGTTTGCACCATTTCCGAGATTTTCGCCGAGCTGGACAGGTACTCAAGCACGTTGGGACCGACGGTGCTGCCCCATTTTTGGAAACCTGGTTCGATATTCTTGTCGGTGCCGCCGACCAGGCGGTTGAACATCAGGAAGCTGTGCAGGCCGAAGGTACTGCTCTGGATCGACTGGAACACCACTTTCCCCTTGTATTTCGGATCGGCGAAATCCATCCAGGAGGTCGGCGCAGCCCAGCCTTTTTCATCGAACATCTTCTTGTTGTATCCGATGCCGACGGTGCCCAGCTCTATCCCCACCGCCTGGTCGTTGGCCATGCGCGCGAATGGATAGATTTCCTTGAATACGGGGGCGTCTTTCAGTTTCTGGCACAGCCCCATGCCGATCGCGCGGTACATGACGCCGTCGTCGAGAAACACCAGGTGCATTTGCGGCTTGTCCTTTTGCGCCGACATCTTGGCCATGATGTCGGCAGAGGTGCCGGGAACCACCACGATCTTGACGTTATTGGCTTTTTCAAATTCTGGGAATATATAACTGGTGTAATTCTTTTCCATGCTACCGCCGTTCATGCCGACATACAGCGTGCGCGTCTCAGCGTTGCTTGTCGCCGCGACGCCTAATGCAGAAATGAATCCTGTCGCCAGGAGAATCTGTTTGAATTTCATGGTCCCGCCTCCTCAAAGAATAAACGCCCCGATATGCCTGCCACATAATTTCCTGATGCACCGGCTTCAGCTGGTTTTCAACGTATTTTCAACTTGCTGCGTTGAATCTGCCGATGCTGAAAGCCTCGATAGGCGTTGCCGTCGCCCCATGGGCCACTAGATCCGCCAAGACTTCACCCACTGCAGGTGCCAGCTGGAAGCCGCCACCGGAAAAACCAAAAGCATGAAACAAGCCAGGCGTCGTCACGCTCGGCCCGAGAACCGGCTGATGATCCGGCAATGCACCCTCGACGCCGGTCCAGCTGCGAATCACCAGTGCGTTTCGCAATGCAGGAATGAATTCGCAGGCCATCCTCATCGAGGCAAACATGGCAGCGCTGTCCGGCCGCGTCGATGCAATCGCCAACTGCCCCGTGCCACGGCCGCCTCCCAGCACGAAATTTCCTCTTGCCACCTGGCGCACATAAAAGCCGCCGCCGACAATGCCGACGTTGGGCTCGACCAACTTCGGCATCGGTTCGGTCACCCACATGTTTGGAAAAATCGGATATTCCGGCACCTGCTCGCCAAATTGCTCGGCAAATTTTGCGCCCCATGCACCGGCGCAGTTAAGCAGGAATTTCGCTTTGACTTCCAGCCCGCCGGCAGCGCAAACCGTAAATTGCCTGCCGTCGAAAACGGCGCTTTCTACTGTCGTCCCTTCGCGCAGATCGGCGCCGTGATTCCTTGCCGCCAATGCAAAAGCTGCGGCCACCAGCCGCGGATTGGCGTGACCATCGCCCGGGCACAGGGAACCGCCGGCAATATTCTCTCCGAGCCAGGGATAGCGCTGGCGTAGTGCTTCCCGTCCGAGGATTTCAAGCTGCAGGCCGAAGCCGTCGGCTTGTCCGCGGTAGTCTTCTAGCGACGCCAACTCCGCCTCGTTGCGCGCCAGTTTCAGATGGCCGGAAATCGCATATTCGCAGTCGCTGCCTATCAGCTGCGGTAAACGCTGCCAGATCGCATAAGCCCGCTGGGACAACGGCAACTGCACCACGGGCCGCCCCTGGCGCCGCACTCCGCCATAATTGACGCCGCTGGCTTGCGCACCACACCAGCCCTGTTCCAGCAACACCACCGACAAGTTCATGCGACGCAAGGCCAGCGCCGCAGAGCAGCCCATCAGGCCGCCGCCGATGATGGCGACGTCAGCTGTCAGCCGCTCGCTCATGAGGTTTCCCGTGCCGAACTCAGCGCCACGCCGACCACCACCGGAAATGGTTTTATCGGCGGCTGCCCGCGCAGGCGTCCGATTTCCGTCAGCGATTTGCCAGCGCTGCAAGCCAGGATTTCAGCGGCCGCGGCACTGCAAACCCGCCCCTGGCAGCGCCCCATGCCAACCCGGGTCAGTGCTTTCAGGCGGTTCATTTCAACCGTGCCGGCATGGTTTACGACACGGCGCAACTCGCCCGCTGTGATTTCCTCGCAGCGGCAAATAATTTCCTCATCGGCGCACTCACGCGCCCATGCGACAGGCGCGGGAAATGCACGCTCCAGTCCACGCCGAAATCCCTGGATGCGTTGCAATGCACGATCAAGGCGCCGGCCCTCGCGCGGGTCGATGGTCTTTCCCAAATCTTCAAGTAAAGCCAGGGCGGCGCGCTTTCCTGCCAGCTCAGCGGCGTCGGCGCCAGCGATGCCGCCGCCGTCACCCGCAAGATATACCCCTTTGACGCTGCTGCGCCCGGCCAAGTCGCGCTGCGGCAGCCATTGCTGATTGAGCTGGTTGAATTCAAACACGCAGCCAGCCAGGTCGGCCAGCTGCGTTTCCGAGCGCAAGCCGAAACCGCTAGCAACCGCGTCGCACTCCAGCGTTTGTTCCCGGCCATTCTTATGCCAGGAAATGGTTTTTACTTTTTGCTCACCCGAGACAGCAATTTTATCTACACCCTCTACCACCTTGACGCCATGACAGCGCAGCCACGCGAGAAAATACAAGCCCTTGGCCAAGGTGAGCGGTTGTTTAAGCAGATCGGCTGTCGCCTGCAGCTTGCCGGAAAAAGAAGACGTATCCAGCACTGCGGCAATGCTGGCACCGGCTTTCGCATATTGGTAGGCAAGCAGGTAAAGCAAGGGACCGGAACCAACCATGACGATACGGCTGCCGATCACGCAGCCCTGCGCTTTGAGTGCAACCTGGGCTGCACCCAGGGTATACACGCCGGGCAAAAGCCAGCCGGGGAAAGGCAAAACCCGATCGATGGCGCCGGTGCATAACATCAGGTGAGAATAGGGCAAGGAGCGCTGCTGGCCACGATCAAGCAAGTCCAGCTGACGGCCGTCGCAATTCCACACCAGGGTCTCGGGCCGATAATCGATATGGCTAAGCAGTTGGCTGAATGTGTGATGCAACGCATCCGCCTTGGCCGATTCGAAACCGTACAGCTGTTTTGCCGAGCGCACGAAGCCGGCAGGCGGCTGGCGATATATCTGGCCGCCGGCACGCTGATTTTCATCGACAAGCACGGGTCGCAAGCCGACAGCCGCCAGCACCTCGGCAGCACGCACACCGGCCGGGCCGGCGCCGACAATCACGATCCGCGGCTCATTCATGCAAGGCTCCAGAAACCTCGGTCAGCAACCGCATGCCGGCCTGGATTTCAGTGCTGCAAGCGCGCAGCGGCTGCCCGTCTTCGGTGCGCATCCAGCAATCCTGGCAAGCGCCGATCAGGCAAAATCCGGCGCGCGGCTTGCCGCTGAATTCAGACATGCGCAAGCTGTCCACCTGTGTCAGCACCGCGGTCAGGACGGTGTCGCCTGCCAACGCAGTGACGCTGCGGCCATCCAGCGAGAAGCTGACGGGTACCCGTTGTGTCTCTACGATTCTGGTAAATAAAGTCATTGCTTGGTTTCCAGTTGCCGGCATGAATTCATCCTTGCTGGCCGATCAATACTTTGTCCAGCCCGTAGACGCGATCTAGGATTAGCATCGCGGCGCCGGTAATCAGGATCATCAATGCCGACACCGAGGCCATCATCGGATCGATCGATTCGGTGGCATACATGTACATGCGCACCGGCAAGGTGACGGTAGCCGGCGTGGTCACGAAAATCGACATGGTCAGCTCGTCAAAACTATTGATGAACGCCAGCAGCCAGCCGCCGGTAATGCCAGGCAAGATCATCGGCAACGTGACGCGCCGGAATACCGTCCAGGGCCCGGCGCCGAGCGACTGCGCTGCCTGCTCGGCGCTTTTATCCATGCCGACCACCGCAGCCAGCACCAGCCGCAATACGTAGGGGCTGATCACCACTACGTGGGCCACTACCAGCCAGCCGAACGAGCCGCTGACGCCCATGCTGGCAAACAGACGCATCAGCGCCACCCCTAGCACCAAGGTGGGAATGATCAGCGGCGACAAGAACAAGGCATTCAGGAAATCGCGGCCGGCAAAGCTCAGGCGCCCGATCGCCAATCCTGCCGGCAGCGCCACGCACAGCGAGAGCGTAGCGGACAGCAGCGCCAGCAGCAGACTGTTGTAGAACGATTGCACGAAGTCGGGATGCTCGAAAATGGCTTTGAACCAGCGTAACGAAACGCCGTGGGTCGGCAAGGACAGCGTGTCTTCCGGCGTAAACGCGACCAGGCACACCACCAGCAGCGGCGCCAGCACGAACGTCACCACCAGCGCATGGAATATCAATGCAATCGGACCATTGTTGCGCATACGATAGTTTTCCCCGGTTAGCCCAGCGTCCTGGAATACTTGCGCTCCAGGACCCGGTTGTAGCTCAGCATGATGAGCAGATTCGCCAGCAGCAGGATGATGGCTATCGACGCCCCCAGCGGCCAGTTGAGCGAGCCGAGGAACTCGTCGTAGACGGTGGTCGCCACCACTTTCAGGCGGCGTCCGCCCAGCAAGCCCGGAATCGCAAAGGCGCTGGCGCTGAGGCCGAACACGATCAGGCTGCCGGACAGGATGCCAGGCAAGACCTGCGGCAGCACGATCCGCCGCAACACCGTCGCCGGCGAAGCGTTCAGGGACAAGGCTGCCTGGGCGACGGTAGGATCTAGCCTTTGCAGGGAAGTCCATACCGGAATCACCATGAACGGCAGCATCACGTGCACCAGGGCGATCACGATTGCACCCGTGGTGTAGAGCAGTTTGAGCGGCGCAAAACCAAGCCAGACAATAGCCGAGTTAACCAGGCCGTTGGCGCTGAGCAGCATGCTCCAGCCGAAAGCGCGCACCACTACCGACACCAGCAAGGGTCCGAGAATGACGATCAGGAAAATCGAGCGCCACGGCTTCCCCATACGGCTCAGCACATAAGCTTCCGGCGCGCCGATCGCGATACAGATGACCGTGGTCAGTCCCGCTATCCAGAATGTGCGCAGGAAAATCGAATGGAAATACTCGTCGCTGAAAACCTGCCAGTAGTTGTTCAAGTTAAATTTTTCGATGATGCCGGTGCCGGAATCAAAGCCGTAAAAAGACAGCAGCAAGGTCAGCAGCAAGGGCACCAGTACCATTGTAAAAAAAAGAATCACGCCCGGCGCCGTCAGCAGGTATGGCAGCGATGGCGAAGATAACGAAGGCAGCGCGCACGACTTAGCCATGCCGGACCTCGTGCTGTCCGCGTTTGACTATATGCAGCGCGTCCGTCGGCCAGCGCAAGGAAACCTCCTGGCCGTCGCAGCAGGCGGCATTGCCGCAGTTCTGCCAAGTGGCCAGCAAATCGCCCAGCCCGGTGTCGATGTGATACAGCCACTGGTTGCCAAGGAATACGCCGGAACGCACTCGGCCGCGGATGATTTCATCCTGCGGGCTGCAGCGCTCCAGTTTTTCCGGGCGCAGGCAAAGTGTGACCTGTTCGCCGATGTGCAGGCTTGCGTCATTGGTGTTCAATAGATGCCCGTGTACATTCAGCGCCGATCCTTGTCGGCTGACCGAAGCCACCTCCCCTTCGAACAGATTGGCCTTGCCGACGAACTGCGAGACGAACTGGTTGACCGGCGATTCATAGGCATCGAAAGGCTTGGCGATCTGGATCGCGCGGCCGGCGTCCATCACCACCACGCGGTCGCTCATCGACAAGGCTTCCGACTGGTCATGCGTGACCATGATGGTGGTGGTGCCGACCTTGCGCTGGATCTCGCGCAGTTCGACCTGCATGTCCTCGCGCAGCTTGGCATCGAGGTTCGACATCGGCTCATCCAGCAGCAGCACCGGCGGTTCGATCACTAGCGCGCGCGCCAGGGCCACCCGCTGGCGCTGACCGCCGGACAGCTCGCGCGGATAGCGATGACTGAATTTTTTCAGGTGCACCAGTGCCAGCGCCTTGCGCACCCGCTCCGTGCATTCGTCAGCTGCCATCCGCCGCATTTCCAGGCCAAAACCGACATTGGCGCTCACCGTCATGTGCGGAAACAAGGCATAACTCTGGAACACGATGCCGAGACCGCGGCGGTTCGGCTTCTCGTGGGTGATGTCACGCCCGTCCAGCAGCACGCGGCCAGCGCTGGCTTCGACAAAGCCGGCGATCATTTGCAAGGTAGTGGTCTTGCCGCAACCGGAAGGGCCGAGCAGCGAAACGAACTCGCCCTTCTCCACCGTCAAGTTGAGCTGCTCCACCGCGGTGAAGTCACCGTAGTGCTTGGAGAGGTTTTCCAGCTGTAGAAACGACATCGACTTATCTCCCATGACGGTCGGTTTTGCATCCAATACCTGCCAAAGCCTTTTCCGAAATATAGTGAAAAGAAAAATATAGGTCAATTTAATATTCCACATACCAGACTAATTATTTGATTTATTCCATTAAATGAATATATTATTAAACGAATAGATAAATACATTTCATCTGGAGAAATTCATGAAGGATCAAGATGTTTCCACCGGAACCAGCCTGCAGCGCGGTTTCGCGATTATCCGGGCCCTGGCCGCCAGCAGCGGCGACGGTGCCAAGCTGACTCATATCGCCCAGGCCACCGGTCTGGCCCAGCCCACCGCGCACCGCATCCTGCGCGCATTGGTGGGTGAAAGCGTGGTCGAACAGGATGAACGCAGCAAAGCCTATCGATTGAGCGTGGAATTTTTTGCCCTCGCTGCACGCGCCGGCCAGCGCAGCAACTTGCGCGATATCTGCCGGCCCATCCTATTGCGGCTGTCGGCAGCGCTGGGCGACACAATGTTCCTGCTGGTGCGCAGCGGCTACGATGCCATGTGCCTGGACCGCAGCGAAGGACCGTTCCCGATCCGTTCGTTTACGGGGGACGTAGGCGGCAGGGTGGCGCTAGGCGTCGGCCAGGGAGCATTGGTGATCCTGGCGTTCCTGCCGGAAGCAGAACGGGAAGAAATCATCCGCTTCAACCTGCCGCGCCTACTAGACCTGGGCTTGTACGACGAGGTGTATCTGCGCACCGAAATAAAGCGCTCTCTCGATCTTGGCTACGCCGCCAGCCACGGCGTAGGACTGCTGCCGGGCATGGCGGGCATTGCGGTGCCGGTGCTGGATCGCCAGGGCCGCGCGGTGGCCGCCCTGAGCGTGGCCACGCTGGCGGAAAGATTGAATGCCGATCGTTTGCCTACCGTGGTGCAGATATTGAAGAAAGAAGCCACAAACGTCGGCGCGCAGATCAATCCGTTCGACCCGGTCTTGCGCCGGCCAGCGCAAATACTAGGTGGCTTGCCGATTGAAGCCCCAAAATAATTCGTAAAAGCTCATATTGAATGCACCGTCCACTATTATTTGGAAACCTTTAGAGCTAATACAGTTGGTCTTATCTATTGCGCAACTGGTCAAAATATTGGGCCTAGCAATTACGCTCCATTTTTGCATCATATTTTTTGGCGCGCAGGGGTCTCGATTCCGCCGCCCCATCTCGCCAGCGTCTCATCGAGTTTCTTTTTCACAGGAATATGGTTTGGCGTCACCTGGGGAATAATGACGTGGTTTTCTTCCTAGACGGAACGCAGCATGTCGGGTATGACCGCTATGATCGTATCTACCCTGAGCGGTGTGCTCTTTGGGGTGGCCATGGCCCCCTATTATCACATCCGGGCACGCCAATACAATTTGCCATCGTGGGCAGAAATCAAAGCCTCGGTGTGAAAGCTACTGCTTTAATTTCATCCCATGGCGGTTTCCGATTGTAGTATCAAAAAACATCTTGGATTTCATCGCATGAGCACTGCAAAACTGAAATTTAATTGGTTGTGGCCGGAAATCGTCGATATCGAAACTGCGCAAAGGGCGGCCAAATATGGCTATTGGGCGGCGATCTGGATTGTTGGTTTTTCTGCTGTAGTCGCCACCATTGCAATCGCCATCTCAACTGTGTTTGATTTTCTTGACGATGGCGTTTACCTAGATACAGCTCTATTTGCAGTTGTTGCTTGGCGCATTAAGCAAACTTCAGGGTAGACGTCAAAGGAAAGCAGCTTCTTTTTGCCATCAAAAATGTATTTCATGCGCCAGTAACGCCCGCTGTTGGGCTTCACCAGTAAATGTAAGCCGCCGCTACCAGCCAGGTTTCTCTTTGAGTTTTGCGTTTTTACAGGCTGCGCCTGTCAGTGCCATCAGTTCATTGGATCAGGGTTGATATGAGTACCCCAAGGGGTGCTTTTGATACCCCCCGAAAGTACCCCCGATTTTTGGGGATGCCAATGAACCAACTGAGACGTCATGAAACGAAAAACCCGCATTCTCATAACGAGGAATGCGGGCTTTGGGACTTCTTGGAACTGCTTAAAACTAATATCTGGCGAGGGTGGGATTCAAACCATCGCCTCCAGTCCTTATAAATAAACGATTCCCCTTTTTTAAATATAAAAAGAACCCCCAGAAGTACCCCCAAATTATTTTGCTACCATGTCTAAATTGGCGAGTGCTTTTATATGCTAATTACTCACGCTAAATCTTTCAAAAAAATTTAACGACTGTTGGAAAATTGAGACGCACTGCGTTTTTGGGTGGATGAAGGAGCTCATCGCACCACTATAGCTATCTGTTTTTAATGGGGGCAATGGGGGCAGATTATTAAATCGGCCAGCGGGCCTAAGACCCACGGAGAAAAGCTGCCTCCAGGAACTCGCTCCCTAAACTTAAAACCCGCCCCCGAAATGCAAAATTATGGAGGCTACCCCCATCGAAGAAGTGCTGGACATTGTTCTTGATATGATGCCTGTGATCGCACCCAATGCCGATCTTGAGACTATTCAAAAATCCATCATTTTTGCCGAGAATCTTGTCGTGTTGTTTCATCTTACAAAGTTCGAAGCAACAACAGAAACAGTCTTAAAGATAATGTTGTCAGGGATGATTTCTACCACTGATTTTGCCGAAATGGATTGGCAATAAGAGATTAAAACAAGCCAATCGCCATTGACGGCACAGCAGACCTTGTCATCGCGACACTCTGTGAGCAAAGCAATTACTCCACGACTTCATATCGCTAATCGCAGTCCCCCCACGCCTGCCATGGGGGTTAAACGCACTGCTTTTAACGCACTTCGCCAAGACACTGAACCTTTAAGCCACGCGGGGTTCGCGGGGAAATTGGCGGCAACGGTTTGACGCAAAATGACGCATTTTTTGCGTCATTTTTGAGACAAAGAAATAATTCAGTCTCAGCATTTCCTGTAATCTTCCGGGAACTCTACTGAGCTCTACAATATGTGTCGCGACAGGCAGCAAACGACCCAAAGCGGTCCGTCCGTTTTCTCCACATCGGACGCTCGACGCGACCAGTTATAATCTTGCGGATGCGATAGAATTTCTCGAACTGTGGGTCGCTAAGAAATCATATCCAGCCAATATCGAGAAAGACCAAATGAAATCCACGCCGAACGTACTTCCCTGGAAAAATACCTCGTGTGAGATGGAGTGCAATCTTGCGATGGGTCATCTTCTTATGAACCTCCAGCCGCGATTGCAGGTCAATGGCCGTGTCCATGCTGAAACCTATATTGCGGCAGTCGGTGCAATTGCGGGCTACGCTGCGCAGCGCACGTTGTTCGCCGAAACGCCGCCGGTTGTCGGGCACAACATTCATCGCGTGGGCACGAAGTCTGGCGAACAGTACTGGTTTGGCGATGCACTGAACAACATGCTCATGCCAAAAACGGAAGCCGATGGGAGTCGCTGCCTATGGTCCTTGGCGGCCGGCGGTGCACTAGGTGCTGGCCTGCAACCTCAGCAAATACCCAATCTCGACGCGATGTTTAAACATGTCGTGTCGACGATTGGCGGAGCAAATGAAGGGCGATCTTCAGTTCCTGCTCAGCATCAAGCTCACTTTGCGGCACGAGATCTGCTGAAACTAGTGTGGCCTTTAGCGCTCACCTGTCTTTCAGGAAAAATTCCTGGTGCCAAGCGCGAATTTGGAGCCGCACCTATCGCATGGTGGTCGGCCATCACAGCACAAGCCTCGAATCGCCCTATCCAAGATGTGAAACAAGTCTTGGCCCCTGATGTCGCTCTGACGTTGCTTATGGAGTCCGCAATTTATTGCAGCAAACTTGACCAATCGAGTATCGAATCAACGTAGGCCCGCTTGGGGCCTGGGTAGCAATGCCTGGGGCATATTGGTACCGTTGAGCACTTTTAGGCGTCGAACCCGCGGCGATTGTTTGCGATCTATGTAGGTCCGTCGACTGTCGGCTTCTGGCCGCATTGCGACGTTCATTTGTCATTCGATTTGAGCTTTACGAACTTGTCAGTGTTTCCGTCTTATCACGCCATGCAATCGACGCGGGAAGTTCACGGCCATTAAAAAACGCCAGAAACGCGTCTAGCACCATCGGAGCCGTAAACCATTCATCCGCCAATAACTGTATTTCGCCACCTCCAAAAACCAAGATTGTGCCATCGGGATAGACCTTGCTCGGCGTATTGTGATATCCGCGGTAATGTCGATTCTTGAAGACATCACGATGTTCCAACATGCACGTAACGCCACCGCCGGCAACCTGCAAGTAATTCCCACGGACGTCAGTTAGCGATGCAAATGATGAAGGGCCGTAACTTCGCAGCGCCAAAATCGCGGAACGAACCTGAGCCTCGCTAGCATTTTCAACTGGGCGCTTTTTCTCAACCTCTAGCCGCATTATTTATTGACCTCTCGATTACCTTATCGCCGACCTGCGGCAATAATATATTGCCAAAATAGCATCAGATTGGTCAAGCGCTCGACCGTCCGGATTTGGCCGTTTTTAGTCAGTCGCGACAAGTTGATTTCGACCCAAATCGGCCATAGCGTTTTTCCATTTACGGCTGTTCAACACCGAGTTCAGAGATGGTATCAAAGGCAGATTCAGATTCATGTCCGGACACTTCGCATAACCAAGGGAAACAAAAATGCAAGGACGATTAAAGCAATCAATGGCGCTAAAAGCTTGAATTGATTCCAAACCTCGAACGAGGCGAATTGGGCAAGGGCAATGTCCGCGCATGCTACAACGATGCAATACGCAACGACGCAATATGTTAGTCGACTCCAGACCACCACACTCAAATTGAGACGAGCACCAAAAATTAATGCCACCAATGACTGGTTTTTTATGATTTGAAAGAGAAAGAGCAGCAATCCAAAACCAAGATAAATGAACGGGGCCTTCCATTGAACTAAATTCACATCCAACATTAACGGAGTATTCTTCAAAAGAAGTAACGCAATTAAATCGAAAATCATCTGCAGGACAACGATTCTCCACAACAGCGACAATGAACTCTTCATGTATCTCCTAATTGTATTTAAAATTGAACGGCATACTTGAACGGCAGCATTTGGCCGATTGCGGTCCAATACTTATAAACTCATTTCGATGGATCGTAGGCCGCCCAAAGAGTATTGTCTGGTCAACTCGGCAGATGGAAAACTTAGGAAGTGCCAAGTACACCGTTCGCGTATGAGTTATAGAACTCACCGTTGGCGTCGCTCTCACAATGTATTTCGATAGGAAATTGATGTGTTTGATCAGGAAGACTATTTAAGGTCTTCATGAATGCATTAGTGCTGTTTGTATGAAACACATATTCACGGTAGCCAGGTAGAGTGAACACGACCACCAATTGCCCAATATTCAGCGCCTCAAGTTGATCGCACAGTAAATTCTCAAACGCACTCATTTCGAGCAGATCTGCGTCCGAAGGCGCATTATTTGAGGCGCTACGGAATGACCATATGATATGCAGTCGCTCATGGTTTCTCTCAAATGAAAATTTTGTTTCGAATTGAGCAAGCCGCAGCAAGTGAATTTGTTCGGGGGTAGATCTCTCCGCAAGTACCCAAGTAACCATAATAATTTCCTAAGATTGATATCCCTGACAGTTGCGCCATAAGTTTGGCATTTAAGCAAAAAAACTATATGGGCTCCTGTTTAACTCTCCATGGAAATATCTTCGACTTCACCAGCCTCATCAAAGCGAACACTTAAGACATAGTCGGTGACACTATCGGGCAGAGTGAAATCGAATACTTCGATTCCATCATCCCCATCGTCACCCCAGTGCGAACGTAACTCTAATAGATCGAGTATCTGAACTGGTTCAGGTTTATTAGAGCCAAGATGTGCCTGCCAATAGTTGGCATCGATCTCGTCGATGTGATGCGAAACGAACAGAGTGGCGCCAAACTCATCTTCTTCCGTTCCAAAAGCGTGCCTAATAGCTGCACGAGCGGCTTTCTCACGTTTTGCAATTTCATCAGCATTGCTAACCATCTATGGTTCCTTGTATGTTTAAAGAAGTATCTATAAAAATTTGATGTCAATATTGATTCGGTTTGGCGACGAATCTCTCGCAAAAATCGTGTTCGTCAATTTCTTATTGGAAATAATTGAACCAATGTTGCCATGAATGTATTGTCATTGCAACATCGATTTCGTAGTCAGAGCGAATGACTCGATTTGGCCGTTTGCGGACTTCTGTTCTGCATGTGTAAAGGAAACGGAGTCGGGTCTTACAGAGACACATTTTTTGCGCGGGTACTGAGTAATATGTCATTGCAAGACCTGACCCCGTCGTCCCAGGTTACGTAATGGCCCGAGTTTAAAAGACGCTCTCAGAGGTCCGCTATTGACCGGTTGTTGCCTGTCACGACCAATTGCGTGCATCAAGAACCACTCGCACTGGCTGAAAGTAGTCGCTCGGTGGGTAACCGTCTACCAAGAATCGCGATACCGAAAAGTCCGAACAGAATCAGGAGGAAAGCAATAATCTCCGCCTGCGTAGCGTGAATCCCAAAGACATTAAACACCGGATTAATACGGATTTTCTCAATCAAGAGCCGTTCAGCACCCGCGAGCGTCATGTACACGGAGAAGAGCCACCCCATTCGAAATGGATGCTTTCTGAGCGCCCACAGCAACAAGAAACAAGCAATGCCCATGAGCGTTTCATATAATGGCGTCGGGTATACCCCTGGCGCAGATATCACGACACCCGCGATGTTGTGTTCGTAGGTTTGAGCCCAGGTCCACAGGGGTAACCAATCTGGCTTCAACGACATATTGGATACAATTCCCCAGTCTCCGTCTCCGGATACCTGGCAACCGATACGACCGATTGCGTAACCGAGCATCATCGCCGGTGCTGCCGCATCAAGGAGAGGGCGAAGTGGTAATTTCCACCGTCTTACACAGAACAGTCCGGCTAAGGTTCCGAGGATTAATCCACCGAAAATGCTTAACCCGGACGTGGTAAATATCATTCCCCACGGGTCCGCGGTAAATTCGTCCAGGTGTTCCAGGATATGAAAAAGCCTCGCCCCTGCTATGCCAGCGAACATCACGACAACTGCAAGGTCAGGGACGACGTCCTGCGGCGGCACTTCGGTGTAGATGACAACGCCGTCCTTTCCCTTGTGCGGAACCCGCGCTGTGCCAATGCGACCGGTCTCGTATAGGCGGCACAACTCGCGCTTCAAGTAATGGGCGGCGACAAGCATCGCCAAGGCCACAAATAAACCAAACATTGGCAATGGCAATGGCAATGGCAGCGTGATGCCGAACAACGTACTCACTACATCGCTCAAGTAGGGGAATGACATGTGACCTATGAGTTAAAAGGCAAAATAAATCTTAGCACGGTGCTCGTGAAATTAGTTATATAACCAGAAAAAGAGGAAATGGTTACATCGTGATTTGTGCGACGAAGACTAAAGCCGTTCTTGAATGTCGGCTTTTCGTAACAACCGTGACCGGCTGGTATTGGCCGGCAACGGACGGATTCGATCAGTTTATTGGCCAGTGTCTATCGCACTTGCGACAGCAAATACGCGTTCATGCGGAAATCAAAAAATTTCTCCAGCACGTTACTTTGACACAATCATTGAAAGAGTCTTTTTCGCGATAACTTCAATATCCAATGGTGACGTTGGGTCAAGCGCAAGTGCTCCAAGAATTGGGATCGCTTCATTTTTCCTTCCACGATTTGCAAAAATGAGAGCTTTATTTATCAAGAGAAACCCTTTCGTTTCTAAATCAGGATCAGCCTTCAAACCCTTGTCCAAATAATCAAGTCTCTTGCTATCGTCTATCCCCAGCGCAGCCATTTCTTTCCACGCGGGGGCAAAATTTGGCACCTTGCGTAGCAATTGATCGACAATTTTCTGTTTTGATTCAAGATCATTTGTCCACTCAAGGCTCAGGTAAAACAAATAGGTTCCTTGTGGATATTTTCCATTTCGCTCACCTTGGAGTGAATGAACGGCTGTTTTGGTAGTAAAAAAACCACGAGGGGCAAGATTATCAACTCTCTTGTAGGCGTCATAGGCATTTTCAAAATCCCGATTGAGTAGATAGGTAAATGCCAAATCATAGTAAGGATATGGCCAATTCGGCGCAATTTCGGAGGCCTTTCGAAAGTAGCTTATAGCAGCTTTGCTCTCACCCTTTTGACCTGCAACTCTGCCAAGGTCATGGAGCCTTTTCGCCTCTTCCGGAATTGGAGTTCCTGAATTGATCTCCCACTTAACATCGCCAGAGATACCTTTTATATCCTCTTTCGTCAGAATCCTTCCGGCCCGATCTTTGAAAATTATCTCGCTTGCGTATGAAGACATAGGAAATGATAAAAATGAGAATGTGATTACGGCAAACAAAAATTTCAGATACTCACTCCAATTACTCATAATATTTCAACCCACTCGATGTCAATAAAATATCAAATTCAACTCAAAACTGACGGTCCGGTTTTGGCCGTTTTGAGCCGGTCGCGCCAGGTAAGTTTCATGCCTAATCGGTCTTATCGTTTGCTGGAAGGTGGTATCTATTCTGCAAGAGCTGCATCAACTTTAACCTTGGTTACGCTTCTTTCAGAAAAAACCACAATTGGCACCAAGTGCGTGTTAGGAGTATTGTGCCCAAGAGACCCGTGGAAAACGTAAAGTACATTACCTTTTAAGCGAACATCAAATGCACCGGTACCTTCAAAATACACAGGAACCTTAATCAAATATGGTTTTAGCTTGTCATGGATGCCTTGCGTATACTCTGCCAATTTTCTATGCACTTCGGCTTCGTTTTCCATCCATACGCGCTGATTTGCAAAAAATGGATCGGCCGCCGATGACTCGCGATATTTCTCGTAATTTGTAGCGGCCTCAAATTGATCATTCAACATCCGGTGGTCATCAAATTCTTGGCCTGGGAAAATTTGCCCCAAAGTGTCACTATCGACAAACTGAAAAGGTTTGTCTCCCATGATGGCAAAGGCGCCTGCTCTGGTCTTTTCAGGAACTGTAAAAATTCTAGATTTATAGATCGGAACATCTGCATTGTCGAAATGATTTTCGTAAATGATTTGTGTCTGTGCATGCGCATTGGGAATCGCGATTGCAGTGATCAGCAAAATAAATAAACGACAGATTTTTCGATAAGGGCTCATAGATGCTTTCGAGAATTCGGACGATTTCCTGATGTTTTGGATGATGGCATCGAACGATGCATCATATCACCAGAAAATTTCTCGAATGACATCGTTTTGCTGGGCTGAGTAAACGACCAGATTTGGCCGACGGCAGCCAGTCGCCACCGACATCATCGTTGAACGCCCTCCCCAAAACGCCTGTTATGGATTCTTCCCTACGATAGCCAGCAATTCCTCGCGCTCTTGAATACTTATGTGGTGAATGCCGTTGTTACTTGCGTTAGCCGCATGAATGACCATTACTTCTCTCCAGTTGTTATTGATGTCAAAAAGATCGACTCGTGACTGAGTTTTATCGGTATGAGTTAGCCGTATTGATAAACTAGGTGGAGGTGGCGATGCGACTATGGTTTCCCAGCCGTCACGGTGACTTTGCAACCACAGATTGACCTGGTCAATCTGTGGCTTTGTGAGTTCCCATTCCTTGGCTGGATGGCCGGTCCGAGCCAGTACGAACTCCCCCATGAATAATCCACCATCAACTACATTGCCAGACACAATTGGTGGAATATCTTCGCGACAGCCAAGTAGTGCTGCGGTAAGTAGAATTGTCATCAGAACCGAACGCATATGGATTCTCCTCACAATTTGAATAACGACTGATATCGGTTTTGAACAGGTTACGGAATGCGCCGAAGGTCCGCAACTGGCCGATTTGCGTCATCAATATCTGATGATAGATAGGTGTTTGCGCGTGCCTATGGCATTTGAGTTGCCCCATCTAACATTGATGCGAAACCAAGAAAGAAAAATATAAAAAATAGAAAAAGAGTATATAAGGCACCAACGCCAACTCTGCTATTCAATGACCACCCAACGGTTAATCGCTGCACTCCTTTGAGTGCTATCAAGATTAGCGCGGCGCAAACGGTTAATGAGTAAATCGGCTTTGACCAATCGGTATGGTGCGACCAGTCTAGATAAAAAAACCATCCCAAAATGGGAACTACAAACGTTAAAGCAATATTAAATACCATCGAAAGTAGACGTTTCATCAGTGAGTCCAACGATATGATCAGAGCGTAGATTCAAAACATAACACAAAGAAGATTCAACAAATATTGAAGGGCGAGTCATGCAGTTGGCCAATGTACGCTTCGCCAATACTAATTTTCGTCGTCATCCAATGACGGCGGCACAAAACGTCGATGCTTGATCAGGCTGTCACGCAACAAATATTCGATTTGAGCGTTCACACTGCGCAATTCCTGCGCCGCCAGCGCTTCAAGCTCGGCCCAGAGTTTTGGGTCGAGCCGAAGTAAAAATTGTTTTCTATTGCTGGCCATATGAATAAATTTAATGGTACAGAGTGCCAGTATTTATCACCGGCTCAACTTCGCGGTCCGCGCATAGCACTACTAATAAATTACTCACCATCGACGCCTTGCGCTCGTCGTCCAAGTGCACAACTTTCTTGTCCGATAGCGCTTTAAGAGCCATCTCGACCATGCCAACCGCGCCTTCGACAATTTTTTGACGTGCCGCGATTACGGCTTCTGCCTGCTGGCGACGAAGCATCACACCGGCAATTTCCGGCGCGTAGGCAAGATGGGTTAGACGTGCCTCTTGCACCATAATGCCCGCCGCAGCGGTACGACTCTGCAGGGTTTCAACCAACATCGTCAGAAATTTGTCACCACCTCTCAATAAAGTTAATTCTTCTTCTCCGTTCCGATTTTCCGAGCCATTATCGTCATAGCTAAAATGAGTTGCAACGTGTCGCAACGCAGCTTCCGCCTGTACTTTTACAAACACCTGAAAATCTTCGACATCAAAAATTGCGCGCGCCGAATCTTCAACTTTCCATACAACAGCCGCGGCGATTTCAATAGGGTTGCCACGCTTGTCGTTGACTTTGAGTTTATCCATATTCAGGTTATTTGAGCGTAAAGACACCTTCCTTTTACTGAGAAATGGATTAGACCAGCGCAAGCCATTGTCCTGCACGGTGCCTCGATATGCACCAAACAACTGTAATACGGCTGCCTGATTGGGCTGCACAATATATAACCCTCGCAAGCCGAACACGGCAGCAATAATCAAGAAGATGGCAACTGCCACCCATGCAATCGGGCGCGTTGCATTAGAGCTAATCAGGATGCCGAGTCCAAGCAACCCCGATAGAAAAAAAATCGCCAATGGCGTATAGCCATCACTGGTCTTGCAAATATGCTCTTGTGTTGTGTGCATAGCAACTCCCCTTGTAACGGGTTTCCCCGGCTTTCGATGAAATATCGAAGTGATATCACTATGATTTCAAAACCAGGGATTTGTCAAGAGAATTTGCGACGCAGATACAGTTCCACGTATTGCGTGCCCACTTGAGAGGGACTAGGCCTGAGAAGCTGGACCGACTGCTTTGGAGGCACATCCGTGACCGTCAGCTCCTGGCCGGACTCAGTCATTCGCGAAAGACCAAGTTCGGCTCAATCCAGTCAGTCATGGTTGACCCGAGCTAACCAGCACACCAGCTTGAAGTGTTGAGCGAAGTTTTATGCTTTTTCATAGGTAACGTAATGCGTCTCGAGTAAGGCGTGCTTTCCTATCAATTCTGTATTTCCAGGCCATTCTTCTACAATAACCTGAACGAACCGATTGTCTTTATAGTTCGTCTGATCCCAATCGAAGAATCTAACGAACGTAAAAACTACATTAGGTACGCTGTACGCAATTGGATAATCCCAGTACCCGCCATCGATTTCACGATTTAGCATTAAAGGCGCGCCAACTTCGCTAGAGGTTTTGACCAGAATTTGTGGTTGAGGACGACCATACACAATCTTATTCAATCCATTCGGCATCGCAACTAAGGCAAGAAAGAGGCTTTCTTCAACAAAGTCGAAATGCTCTAGATAGTTCGAATCTTTCTGATCGTCCGATAAGTTCTCAAGAAAATAGGTATTGAAAAGTTCGCGGCTGGACAAACGAAATTTATTAATGCTTCGGTCCATTAGGCTGGCTGATGATATTCGTGCGACGGACATTCTAAAACCTCCATGGTATTTTGAATCGCCACTAGTTTTGCAAAGACTTTCGACCGTCCGCAATTGGCCGATTACTGCCTGTCGCCGCAAACGGCCACAACAACTATCATGTCTGTTATTGAGATCCAAAGAAGTAGGCACCAAGAGCAGCAAGACACGAAAGCATAAGTAAAACCCCAAGAATGCGAATTATCCAGCCCGTGACAATTGCATATCTCGGCGCGTGAGTTCCGTCTGGGCTATTCAACCCTCCAGGGAGATCGTCTTCAAGTGTTGCCGCCCAACCGTTGATTAGGATTGCCGCTACCACGATCAGAAATGCCTACCAAAATATCAACCCTGAAATTGCTGCGAAAACAGCCGCGAGCAAAGCAACAACGAGCAACCAGACTGTGGGCCAAAGTGCGCGTTTCATGGCAGCTTTCGTGTTGAATGTTCGAAAACGACAATCTAACATGAATGTTTTTTTAACACACCGTTACGAACGTCGGCTAACGAGAACAACCTGCGACCGGCAGGTAGTGGCCGGGTGCCGACTAATTAAGGAGGTAAAAAATCACACTTTATTCACGCCGAAATGCATCGCAAGCGTCCAAACTATGTCGAACAATATTAGCATCGCAATAAGTCCGTATAGGATGCGCAGTAACGAGAACGCCTTGCCTTGTGATTTTTCTAAAATGGCTTGCGCCACGCGATTTCTAAAAGTGAATTCTCCTATCAAGTCACCGACAAGTGTTACAGGCAGTGCCAAAACAAAAAACCACAGCCAGCCAGATTGCGTATTCGGATAGTCAGGAAATGCAAGAACTAGCATTCCCAATATTGCTGCAACTGAGAGTGCGATATACCAGCCAATGAATTTAATAATACGATACATCTACACCTCTGTAATGCCACGAAAAATGTTAATTTTACGCGGAAGTTTTCCAATATCAGCGACACCAATGTCAGCTTTGGAGCAGACTCTCGACTGGCAGGTTCTGGCCGTTTTGAGCCTGCCGCAACAGGTGGATTTCGACCCAAAAGCGACATTCGATCTTCTTCAAAGCGGACACTCAACGATGAGGGTGACCGCAGCTACTCTAAATTTTCAATCTCGCGCGGCACCATCGTTTTTCACTGTTCGCATAAACGACAGAGCCCTCTCAATATCTTCAGGGCAGTATGCGGCCCAATGCTCGTGCGCTGAACACCATTCAAGAAAATGTATGAGACAGTCAATTTGAGGAAAATTAAGTGCGGACAATCGCTCGAGCGTTTCATCTTGAAATTGCTGACTAGGTCCCAAGTTGTAGATTAAAAATTCCGTTTCCATATCATCGGAAACGGTCTTCACACTTACGCAATGCGTGAGATACGAAGGTAATACCCAGCGCCATCCTTGCGCAGAAAGACAGCTCATTTCCTGGTGTATCGTACGAATAGCTTTAACTGGCAGCAAAGTGCCATAAAATTCACTCAAGTCTTTGCGCAAATATTCACATTGAAAACATTCATCTTTGTGGAAAGAAATAACCAGGTTATTGGGTTTCTCGATAGGTGGAAATGTTATCGCAATTTCTCTTAAAAGTTCTTCTGTATTCATTTTGAAATTCGTCATCAAGTGTTGCATCCACCGGTTGAATCCATACCCCACAGCGGCCCTTCGTACTACCTGGAAGCGGACATGCAACTAATAGCCGCGATTACCGGCACTATGAGAATTCGCGTTCATGATAAATTATTGCCTCATCAAGCGAATCAAACCATGAGCAACGTTCTCGTGGCGGAACCTCAATAAAAAGCACAGCGAATTGCCTTGCGAATTCGTTCGCCGAATACCCATCCAATGGCAATCGAAAGAAATCCGCGCTTTGAACGGCAAATTTACCATTTTGCAAATCATTTAGGCACGAATATCGGACAGCCGACACCTTGTCAAGGCGCTTCCAAATCATAATTTCTTTAAAAAATTCACTCATAGCTAGGGATACCCACAAGATTCGACTATAGCCCTTGGATTCATTCGGTTCGCATCAAGGCGGAACATCACAGCCCATGGCTACCATCAATGTTTCTTTATAAAATCCCCGTCCGCGTCGGAACTCGGGTTCCCCAATTCATCAATAAATACGTCGCGAATCTTTCTCAATGACTCCGCCGCATCCGTCGAATAGCGAGACTCCATCGCGTTGGCCAAGTGTCGTGCAGCATCTGCAAGGATTGTTCCCCATGCTTTCTCTTCCGGAATATTCATTGACTCTTGATACATACCAACTTTCATTGAGCAATGTAACTTGCGCTCAGCAATCCATACTCGCAGCATCTCCACCGCATCTTCGTCGCGTATTGCGGATTCAGGGATAGGAAGTTGCTTAATAAACTTTTCTTCGCTTTTCATTTTGTTCCTGTAATTCCACGACCAGCCCATTTAATTGGAACGGTCTAATCACGTCGGTTATCAAGGTTCCGCGACTGGCGGTTTGTGACCGGCTGCTGCCTAACGCATTAACAGGGATAATTATTTTCGGTACTCTGCCGCTTGGTGTTCAGTAACGCCCAATTGTTGGTCGGCAAATAAGGTCGATTCAGTATCAGAAATCATGAAATTGGGGCGCGTAGTCGGCCCCGTTAGTTGGATATGTCCATTCAATTCGAGTGAGCCAGACCTAGTTGGAATTTCGTTGGCTAGTTTGCCTGTATATAGCGGCTCGTGAAGTTGGCTGTCGCTGTCCCAAAGCTCATTAATTCTACTAAAGACCTCTTTGGATACCTCTATCCACGCACCGATGTTATAAGGGGTAGACCGAGCCACAACTTTTATCGGCAATAAGCTTCGCACAAAAAAACGATGCGAATCGTCGTCTTTGCCCCATATTGCGCAGAGGTCTTCAGTCTCTTTACAGAATTTTTCTCTGTCAATCGCCGAGAGTGCTGCAATCGCATCCGGGCGCTTGAAGGCGAGTTCGATTTCATCAGGCGAATGCAGCTCACCACAGACTGAACAGGCTACAAGTTCCAACATGTAAATCCCTTCGGGTAGAAAATCTCTTAAACGCGGTATATCGAGTGAAACGACTGCTTATGGCCGATTGCAGGCTGTCTACGGTTGACTCAATCATACGGCTTAAATCGAGTAAAAGGGCATGATTCAGAGTCCTCGTCATGCCACCACCATTGAATTGGGGTGTTTTTTCCGCTCATATGAAATGTGAAAACGGTCGACGAATCGTAATGACTATAAGTCGTACCATCAAACACGTAATCTACATCCGTTAAGAAGTCCTCTGGCACACCTTTGAATGATTCTATGGCGGTGTATACATACCCTTGCTTAAAAGGATGAACACGCCAAGTGGAATTTTTAGAGGTCATGATTTTAAGTTTTACTGGTTGACCGCTTCTGGCCGAACTAAGCCATACACGAAAGGTAGGCTTCGACCCTATCCAGACATTCAACCGATTGCGGCCTTACTCGATGGCGCCATCGAAGAACAAAAAATAGCATTTTGATGTTCTGTCGGTGGATGGGCCTAGGAATCGAACACGTTATTTATCATGATTTGGCTTGTACTTTGGATTCGCTTGAAAACTGCCCGCCACAATGGTCCCTGATGAATCTACCTTCCAAGCGCCGGCGATTGCTTCCGGCGGGACCGCATCGTTTGGCCCGTAGTTTCCAGCAATCACATACACCCATCCATTTGGATTTTTCTTTGCTTCCAACACCATTTCGGGTGTGGGTTTCAGATTTGCGAAGTTGGATTGTTCAGCCAAAGCGGCTCCCGTATTTGTTAGCTGCGCCAGTAAGGCCACGAAAATTAGTATTAATCTAAAATTCATTCGAAGGTCTTTAGATGAAAAATTTATGTCAATCTAGTGTAGTACGTGAGTCGATATCGGCCTTGAGCGACCGCATCTGGCCGATTTTGTCATTTTCCGCTAAGCTTCAGGTGCACCACTTCTAAGTGCATCAAGTATTTCAATCGCAATTAAATCAACCTCCTCCTTCGATTCTCCTGCGCTCGGACTGGTTGCCAAGTGCTCAAGCTCAGGTCGCAGAGTTTGCGCAAGTTCGGTTGACGGAGCGACGACTGCAACTAGCAAGCTATATTTCCAACCGTCGTCTTGACCAGCTAAAATGTTTCGAATGTACGGGGCAAGCGGTTGTCCAATGCGAATCAGAAACGGTTGAAATATAAAGCCAACCGGCCAATTCAGGTCTTGCAGCCACTCAAGAATTTGGGGCATAACTGGTTCAACTGCTGGGAAACCAAGCCGCACCAATGCAGAGGCCTTCTCCGTTTCATGCTTTGTAATGGGGATTAGCGCGGCTAAATCTGTCGTCGGTGTCATAAAATTATCATTAAAACTCAAGTACGAAAAAGTGAAGCGTGGCCGTCACAGTTATGTCGTATCTCGTTGCCATCGACGTTATTGCGCGCACGACTATGGCACACTCTCGTAATCATCCAGAATCTTGTAGAGTTCAAACAACTCCACTTCATGAGCAACGTCTCCTTCAATCTCATCCACACGATTCCGGAGTAGATACCACTCACGTTCCCCTTTGATCTTCCCACGGCTGACTATCTGCCCTCGCTTCTGCCGCTCTTTTTCGAAAAAAGCTGGCATATGAGTCTCCACTACTCTATAAAAAATCTTAAGCGCCGTACTTTGAATATCTTCTGGCAGCTTAAAATTAGCGAGAAATTGCGGCGTTTCTCTTAAGCCCTGTTCGCATCCAGTAACAATCGCAGAGCGCTTGATTTCGGAATTAGTTTTCGATTCGTGGATGAGCGGTATAAAAGACTCGAACAAGTCTATCAATTTTTGATCACCAAGAACTCTGTACTCCGCTGCGAGCTCTTCGTAGGTATCAATGATCGCGTCCAGTTTTGTTTTTGACTTGTTTTTCATATTTAGAATACGAACATGGTTTCCAATCTCTGATGAATAGAGACGATTTAATCCGTTGGATTGCAGCGCCTCCATGCCAACCAAAATACAAATCCAGTCAAAGCGCCCAGGCATCCCACAATGGCGACATTTTGAAAGTAACCATTCCACCATGCCTGTGTAGGAACACCATCTTTGATCATCACTATCCTGTTGCTAATGTAGCCGGCGTTCATTGTGTATCGCGGCATAAGAAAAATGCCAACTGGAATACTTCCGACGAACAGTCCCAACAAAATAACCGTCCAGCCACGAAATATTTTCAACTTTCGCAACAGCCACACACCCGGCAATCCGAAAAGAAAAAGATGCCCCGCTGAGACAAAAAAAGAACCAATAAATACAAGCGAAATTATTGAACTAACCGACTCGTTAGGACTTGCAGTTAGCAGTAGAGAAAACAAAGTATATCCAACTGCGATGATGGGCGGAGTACATATGGCAACTCCAATTGGCAAACCTATGTTAAGAAACTTTTTCATATTATTGATTCTTTAGGGCATAAACAAAGCTACCTGGTCAAAGGCGATTTCCCTTCTTGATGCATCATGAGTGAATAAATTTCTGCTACACGCTCAACGGTAATTCCCGCGCGCTGTTCAATCGCAAGTGGATGAACGGTCGGTTCAAGTTCAATATATGGGCGAATACCATTATCACGCAGGTGAACCATTGTTTTTAGACCTATGGTGTCTGGATAAGGCTTCAACCACGCGTTAAGCCAGCCGAAGAACGGTCCGACTTGTGAACGTTTTTCTTCTTCAAAATATTTAAGCCATAGAAGAAAATTAACTTCACTTAGCGAAACCCACACTCCCCAACTAAATGGTTCCGTTTCACCTTGGACTGGAATTTCAATACATCCACGAACGAAGTACTGCTGTTTATCGATTACGCAGTCATCGCTTCCCAAATCACAGCGCCCAGCACGCTCCATCTCTGGGATGTTGTAGTAACTAAGCGGAGCATGGCAATCAAAACTCGGCATGCCCTCATGGATTTCGCCACAAGCATTACATTTAAAAGTAAACGACATTCTAGTCAAAGCTTTCGAGCGAACAAACGGTGGTGGGGATGTTCATAATTAATGCTTTTCACTTTACGTGCCAAACGAGGTAGCGAAATTCACCACCCGGTATGCCGCTTGGATTTGAATAAATCTGCCAGGCTGCTTTGTACCTGCCACTAAGTGTGATCGGCTTGGAGCCAATAAAATCGCTAGTCGACCTAGACTTGACCTGGCATTTCTTGCCAGATCAAGTTTTAGTTAATACAGTTGAATAACGCAATCGAATTCTATAACGCAAATAAAAAGGCCTCTGCTCATCTTGGTATAAACCCCTCGGGCCGGACCAGTGGGCGTTCTACCTCGCCATATCATCCTTTGATGCTGGCTTCATAACTTCAGTAGCTTAATTTTCGAATCGTGGCTTACGGATATTATCCAATCAAGGGTGTCATCAAAGACATCCATATCGTCTACGCCCCGGTACCATATGTCTAAAAAATATTTGTCTAGATCGCTAAACTTCAGTTTATCTATCCTATCGTAGCGGTACCAATTTACGTAGACATTGTCGGCTCCCTTTAATCCATAGGTCGTCAATAATGAAGTAAAACTAAATTGATCTCCAATACCTTCGGCAGTTGGACAAGTTTTTTGACGCGCATCAATGGTTCTTACCAAAGCCAATCCGTCGCTGGTGGTGGCAAGTCCTAGTTTCTTCGAAATTTTTTCATAAATTGCGGTGCAATTATCTTTGTCCAGGGAAGTAAATTCGGGGAAATGACACCTAGGGTACTCCTTGGAAAAATTATCTATTTTAATTTTTTCCATCTTTCACCTTATTGATTTGGACAATCTCATTTTCCATTTCCAACCGGAACCGCGCCACTTCGCCCACCCCTAGCCGACTGGTATCCGAGGCGCGGCTGCAGCCATTACCATATGACCATATGACCATAACGCACTGATGTCCGCTTTGGGTTGATTTTGTGAGTGACCGCTACTGGCCGAGGCTGTGTAAAAACGCAAAACATGAAATTTTCGTGGGTAGAGTGACCATTGCCGATATTGAAAAAATCGCTTAGCGGTCGTTTTGAGAGGCCGATTTTTACATGTGCCGAATTTTTCTGAGTTTTTACACAGCCTCGGCCGATTGCCGCCTTCTGTTATCACTCGATTGATGGGTCGCTAGGTGCTTCCGTTGTGCCGTTGAAAATAATAGTTATTAAACCAATCTTTTCACCGTCTCGAAAGAAATTATAATTGTGGCAATAATCGGTTTTCCAAGCGCCGCCAAACACATCGTCATAAGTTACTGTTCCCCACACAAAAAGCGACTTGTCGTTTTGGTCGACAATATCGGCGACTTCTGCCTCTGAGTATCGTTCTGCCACAATGCAGCTAATAATAAAGTGCTGCCCAGCGGCCAATCCAGCATCGTTGATAGTTTTCTCGCCTCGATCTTCGAACATAAAATTCGGCAGCATATTGCTGCTGAGGATAGCGGCGTTCAAAGTAAAGCAGACGTTCTTTGCCGGCGTGACACCCTTATTGACGATAATTGGACTCGCTGCAAATTTGATCCCCACAGCTTGATGTACCGCTTGCCCGATCTCAACTTGTAAATATGCCCGCATTTGCTTACTCAGCATATCTGGCAGCAGTAGTGCGTTACTTTTCGTAGCCTCCGCAAGCGCCTCCATCGCGGAAGCAGCGCGAGTCGCCTCTCGAATAGAGGCTTCCATTTTTTTCCCCTGATCTTCCCCGTTACTCTGAGCTTCCTTCCCGAGCTGGACGGTTGCCCTGTACAACTTACCCGTGTAAAGCGCTAGAAAACCTGTGATGAGCGCTAGCAGGCCCGTTAAATACACTAACCAGGCTTCAGTGGAAAAGAATTCCCAATGCTTTTCCACTGCGTCACCACTCGTCCGCGCCCAAACCGCCAATGATGGATGTTCCGCCACAGTCGTTGCTGCACCAACGCCATTTATGCGTATTCGCTGGTCATGTGTAAAACCAGCCAGAGGTTCATTTTTTAAAGTCGGCGATAACTGGTCGTTACATTGAGGGCTTCCAAAACAAAGAATAAGTGCGCAGACAATAAATATTTGAACACCAATCTTTCTCATCTAGAAGTTCTCCAAATATTGGTGATCGACGCCCAAACGTTCCTTTGGACTACAGAGGGGTTACGCTGCCAAATATCTAGTCATTGGATCCTGTAAGCCTACGAAACGGACGCACCACAATGGCGTCGATCACGATCTGCACGTACCTGTCCGCCAGAGCAAAACCCAAAAGAACAACGGCGACCACGATAAGTTCGCTAAGTAATCCTGCGTCAGGAAATAATTCCTGGCCACCAGTGCTGAGTGCGGGAACTGTGACCCGTTTCCAGATCAGGAATACAAGACTGGCCGCGGCCGCGACGATCATTACTTGCCGTCGCCAATGTAGTCGCAGCACCTGTCCAATTAAAAGGAAAAGACAGCCCAAAAGAAAGGGTAAAAACCGTTGTCGAACAGGATAAATCCATCGTCAACGTACATGCCTTGGTACAAGACAAACCGCGACATGCCGTAGAGGCCATATGCAATCAGCACAGCCGCAAATATGAGAAATGCCGTTGATAAGTACCGTGCTACCGCGCCGAGTTTCATGAACCACCCTTTCCTTTGACCAGAGCATCCAGCTCTTTATCGCTGATCGGCCCTTTCTGTTTCGTGACCTTGGCAATTTTTCCGTTAACGAACACCACCCGCTGTCCATGGCGATAGTCTTGCTCGGCATTCTTCTCGCCGCCGCCTTTAATATTGGGATTCGCCTTGTCCGCGTGTCCAATGACGATTGCGGCGCTCTTGCCAGCCTCGGCTAGGCGCGTCGACAGGTCGTCAGCTATGTTATCAGTGTCCGACTCGGCATCTGCGGTCTTACAACCGTGCAGCTCAATCTTCGCATTTGACGTGAATTTGGAAAACTCGATTTCGCCGACGAGCGCAGATCCTTTCGTCCAGCCGGCAGCGTTCAAAATCATCCGCGTGCGGGTACGGTAAAGGCTGGAGTTGTGAAAGACGTAGCGCAATATTTTGCTACCGTCCGGCTGCGCTGTCGTAAGATACAAGGCTTGCGGCCCGCCATGTGTAAAAATATCAACCGACCGAATGCTGTCGTCGTCCTGGCTGTTGATCTGGGTCACAATGTCCTTCGCGACAAGAATGCGCTGACTAATGATTGTGAAATTGCCCTTGTCGGCGGCCTTGTAGTCGTTGACCACATTGCGCGCAGCAAATTCGAATGCTGAGTTATCGCCTACGCCGGCGGCGCCACCCCACAGAAGCAGGCGAACCTTGCGCTTGTGCGGCACCGAAGCCACCGATCCTTTTTCGTGATTCGTGTTGACTTTGCCGTCCATTAAGCGCTCCGCATCTTTTCTTCAGCATCTTCGCCAAACCATACCTTGAGTTCCTGCGGCTGGAACGTCGTGAGTCGGTCGCACAGCCCGGCCGAGTCAGTGTAGCCATTGTGTGTCGATCCATCGGGCGCTTCGATATAGTACGCAAGGTCTGCGATTGGATCGCCAGTTTTTGCGTCGACTGCGCGTACCTGTTCGTCGGGCCTGCTGACATTCGCGTGCGCAGGTGATTCGCCAACCTGGCTCGACGCGATCATTCCTGCTGCCGCAGGAATGGCTACGTTCCCAAGCGCTTCCGCCTGGTCATCGTAGGTCATCGTTTGACGGAGATTCGCGACGAGTTTTGGGTGAACGGGACATCCACAAATAACGATGTCGTTCTCCAAAGCCACTTCGCCCATAAAGTTCATCCTGCGTGGACCACCAGCCTTAGCGATGACTCCCACACCTTTACAGGCCAAGCATGTTGCCTGCCCGCCGATCAGCGCAACCTTGTGGGATGCATCGCCAACCGAGAATGTTGAGTTCGCGTTCGGCAGAATCACGCCGGCCGTAGTAGTTTTATCGCCTACGACAACAATCTTCCGCATCACCATGTTCGATCCCGAAAAATTTCCACTATGACATCTTTACAGAAATAGCTTGCTTTGGATACAAGTAAACATCGGAATCACACCCGCAGGTTACCAAAAGACAACATTGCGGCAATTCGCAAACCACATACACTGTTCATCCATACAGTATTTTTGAAGCAACAGAATGTTTGTCATAGTGGAAAGTCTTTGGGATGAGGGGCGCTTACTCACCCGAAACGAATTGATCAAGCGTAGGATGAATTGCGTGAGCGAAGAGCTCCGCGTTGAGCGCAAGCCGAGCGATGGTTCTGCAGATCGCCCTACTCTCGTAGCGCGGTTGCTAAATGGTGGATTCGATTCGCTGTCGCCGCTTCAAGACGCCGCGGTCACATGGATTTATAACAACCATATTCTAATAACCGGCATCCAGACAGATGAGGTGCTGCAGCGATCCTTTTCCCAAAGCTGGAAGGTTAAGGTATTGGAACTGACGACTCAACAAAAAGTCGCCGCGCAGGTAGACTAGATCGGAAACGCAACTGCGAGATCCGAATTATGTGTACAAATTACAATGCCACGCCGCGGGACCGGCTACCGTCGATAGTGTCTGCCATGCGGCCACCGAAGCAGGACTGGGACTGGCCGCACGAAATATATAACGACTACTCGGCGCCGATCATCCGCTTGGGCGACGACGGCCCCGAGGTCATCCTGGCCTGTTGACGATCACTCCAATCTCCCACTCACTATATTGAGTGGGATTGTGGTCTATACGTGGGTCACCCATTAGCCGATTAGATATTTGAGCCATTGACCACCTCAAGAAAACCGGGAATCCGCTGGTCTTTATGAGTTAGGTCTTCACGGGGAGATAAGCCTCCGCGAAGAACCGCTCGCGACAGAAGTTGGTTCTGCGCTACACAAGATGTTTCCGGAACCATGATGCAGTCAGGACAAGCCCCTCCGCCAAAGTCACACAAACTACCCGAGTTGCATCGGTGCGAGGCTGGCTCGAGCAAGTGGGCCAGGAATCGGTTGTTTTCGTTGCGCCATAGCGAAGAAAGATTACCCAAGTCCATGGTCGTGCCATTTCGGTAAATTACAAAGGACAGGTCAGCTGGAAAGAGGTATTCGCCGAGGGAGCCAAGGTCCAAGCCAGAAAACTCAGCTACTGCTTTCATGAATAGGTGCGCATAGCTGTGTAGCAGCGTGTACACATACCGATATGTTGACGCATCCCCTGGATGAAGATGCGAAAAATACCTTCCAAACGGTTCAGCTGTTTCAAGGATGCGGCCGCCCAGCTTCACAGTTCCGTTGGGGTCCCAGTCGGGCAAATCCGTCACACCGACAGCCTTCAGCCAGGTATAAACATTCTCAGGTCGCAGACTTACGTGAATGGCCTCATTGGCTTGATTGACAACGTAGACGGGGCGCTTGTTATTCTTTAGTAGCTCGAAGAGCCGTAAACGAACTGGCACCATCTGGCCGCGTTTTTCCATAACCGGACTTGGGTTAACGCGGGAGTAACCGTGTGTGAATCGACAAAGTTCAAACTCGCGAATCAGGCCTAATTCTGCAAGGCCAAGTTTGTCCATCAGGTCTAGGGTTTTGTCTTCTTGCGCTTTTTTATCCTGCTCATTTTTTGGAGCAAGGTCCTGGTCAAGTCGGTAGAACCGAACAAACGGAGCACGGGCGCCGTCTGCTGAAGTACGGGAGACTTTGCTGCGCATAAGAGCTTCATGCTCCACTGCCAGAACAAAAGGGTCATACCGACTCGAGAACTCTGAACGACGCTGGATTAGAGATTTTAATGTCGCCGGGAGTTCGTTTTTAACAGGAATAAGAGGTGGGTCAGAGTCCAGCCAGCGTCTAATCAGCTTGCGTTGCTCCATTTGGATAGTAGACGCCATTTTGGTGTCGCCCAACTTCTGTGCCAAATCCAACATCCCGGAGATGCTCTCGTGGCTTTCCCATTCCGTGTCATGCCCACCTTGCAAAAGTATGGTCTTCATCTCGTCGGAAGTCGGCTCAGCACCGCCGAATCCATATTTACCGGCGACGAAACTGCCAAGGGCCTGCTCGTTCTGCTCCGCAAGCAAGCCCAGCAAGTTTTGGTCACGTTCGGAAAAGATGATGAACTGCTCGGCTTGGGCGTAAAACGCCGAGGACGCGCGATAGGAAATAGGCTCCATGCGTCGCTCTCCAACGCGCCGACCGCCATTCTCGCGAAACACTTCAGTTGTAAATGGGTCGTTCTGCAACCAAGAAGCTCGCTCGCGGTGTCCGCATGACGCGCATTCAAAGCCCCATTCGCCAATACGTGGTGAATCTGTGCGAAGAATGAAATCCCTGCTGCCACAGCTTGCGCACTGCTTACCTACTAGAGCTTTGTCTGAGGTCTTTGTACTCCACTCCCACATGCCTGGAGTCGCAGGCATCCACTCGCCAGACCAATGCACGAAGATGACGTCGAGCTGACGCCATTTGCAACGCTTGAGTTTCGTCGGGCCAGGGCAATTATCAGGCTTGAATGTATGCTGGTCCTTGGCCACCTCGGCTACCGAATCATACCCTTTGAACATGCCGCAGGTGTTACATACAAAGGTCAAAGGGGCCGGTGCATACCCCATCTTCAGCGGGTTGACGAAAGAAATATGGGATGCGCCCAAGGGACTAAGCGCATTTTCCCGTAGCAACATTTCATCAATGCACTGACGCGCTTCGATATGCCGCTCTCCAGTGTTAAGGTCATAAGCGCGCGTAAACCAACTCTGCCACGCTTCGCGCAGCCGCAGCATAATTTGTTCCCGAGTTGGCTCGCTGATTTGGGCCTCGTCCACTGTCGGAGACTGGTCAGGAATCGAAATGCAAGCCCCGAGACCGCCTTCGAACGTAAAAAATGAACCAGGAGCATAGGCCGCGGCAAGTTGATTGCGTGAACGCGACATGCTAGGCGTCCTGATTTGCCTCTGGTCTTCTTCGTCGTTTGCAAAATTATTGTTCTTTGACATGTCAGGTCTCATCGTCATCATTTTCAGCAACCCCATTGCGCACAAGTTCCATAACAGCAAATACTTCATTCGCTTTTTGGCGTTTGCCTTGCGCGTCCTTGAACGACATACGAATATCACCCCCTTGGTCAACATCACGAAGGGATGTCATCGGTTTGTTCATAGAATCCGTCTGCCCATCGAAATACGCTTTCAGATGGCCATTGCCATACAGCGCACTACTAGTCCAAAGGTTCAGTATCAACCAGGTCTTGTCGTCAATCATCTTGCGATAATGGTCAATACCTTCAGGGCAGTAGCCTTCCTTTAAGCCAATGGCTAGTTCGATGAAACGAGTAATTTCCTTCACAAAGTTGATACCACGCTGGTTAAACTCCTTTCGAATGTCGGGCACCCAAGTGAAATCGGGGACCTTGGTCTTCTCGTCTTCTGGAAGTTCGACGAGCTTGCAGGTGGGCACGATTCCGACCAGGTAAGCCTGCAGCAGACTCGGGAACACTCGCTCAACAGCCTTTTCAGCCCAGCGGTCGATTGCGGCAGGTTGCACCATGCGCTCAAGGAATCGATGGAAGATGTCAAAAACCTCAACAATGTATCGGTCACGCCTGCGCTGCGGAGTCGGAATTAGGACAACAAATCCAATGTGGGTTCGGCCGACACGCGAAGAAGCCTGAATATACTCCGCGATATCCGAAGGCATCCCGGCAAAAAACATTGAATTGAATTCTTCCACATCCACGCCATGTGAAATAGCTGATGTTGCGATGACCGACCGGAGCACCTGCGACAAAGGTGTAAAAGGTTGGCCTGGCAGGTCCCGTTCCTGAGCCGCACGTACAACAGCCTGAATCTCACCCTGGTCAACCGAGCCTGTGATGAGCCGTGTATCGAGGTTATCGAGTGGGACGTCGCCGTTGAGGTGGCGTTTCCGGGTTTCCTCGTGTTCGGCGGCCATGATTTGGTCACCACCCTTTTTGTTCGTGACATAAGTCAGGGCAATTCTGTGCAAGTCGACCATTGTGGCAATCTCGCTGATACTAGCTGTGCCGAGCACTTGCTGGTGCAACTCCTGAAGTGGCCCAGAGCTTACGCAATCCTGCAAGCTTTGGCGCATTGTTTGCTGCATCTTCTGGTCTCCGTCAACTAGACCGGTGAACAGGCGACTAATGCAGAGGTGGAAGTTCGAGAGGACGGCTACGCTCGTTGCCGTATGCGGCTTCCCGTTTGTCATGAACCCGCAATACACCCGCGCCTGAGGGGAGCGAACCTCTGGTTCAAGTTGCTTGGCCCGGCTAACTTCGGCGCTGTCAGGCTCGTCTGGAACGGCATAGAAAGAGTCATACAGCGTCGGGCCAGGATGCGGGAACTGAGATGCTGGAATTTCACGTTGATACAGGTGCTCCAGTTGGCGTTCAGGCTCTGAGACAGTTGCTGATGCGGCAATGACCTTTGCTCGTCGGCGCAGGTGGTTTGGGCTTTGCGCGACGATGTTAGCCAATGGCTTAAACATATGCGAAAAAATAGCGTCCAAAGTCGATTCGAATAGCCCGGCAAAAGTGCCCAGCGATTCGTCGAGCAAGTGCGCCTCATCCTGAATTATCAAACTTGGAAATGGGTCATGAAAGTGTTTAACTCCATTGGCATAGGCTGGCGAAAGTGGCTCATATCCACATGCCGCATATCCCTTTTCGAGGTCTTTTTTAAGCGGAATCTTTAGGCGCTTGGTACTGGGATTTCGCCAAGGGGCCGCGCCAAGCATCCCGTACACACGGCGAATTGTTCCCGAGGAGTGGCCGATGAGCGCCAGCTTATCGACTGTGCCCAACAACACTGAAGGTGCAAGGTCGTAAATATCTTCATCACAGATATAAAAAGGCAGCGGCTTCCAGTCGCCGTCATTGGACGGGCAATCCCGATTGGAGCACACGTGCGCGATGGTGCCTCCCTGCGCTGGGAAGCGACGCAAAGTCGTCATAGCGTCGCAGAAAGGGCAAGACGGAATCTTGTTCCAAGCATGGACCGCGCTTCTGTATTTCGGGTCTGTGTCCAGCAATTTTTCCTCCGACGTCTTGTCGGGAAACACTTCCTCTATTTCTTTGATGCTGCTCACGCCTTTGGTGCTATGGTGATTGGGCGAGCCCCCACTTCCCACCCAAAATCCGATGGATAGTGGGTCGCCCGGATAGCCGTATTTTCTGCGGACGAGTTCAGCTTGCGCCAGTACTTTTGCGCAGCGTTGAGCCTGTTGGATAGTAAGAAGCCGCAGCGGATAACGCAGCATCGCAGTAACGCCAGTTAACTTTCCTCGCAAGCGGTCCAGCAAGAGATTGAAAATAAGTAGACCGAAGAAGGCTTCGGACTTCCCACCACCCGTGGCAAAGTACAGCAACGTAACAGAGTCATCCCGTGCTGCGTTGTAGTAATGCTTGAATTCAGGAATACGGGAAGCCAAGGCCGGAATATTCGCGATTATGAAGGCAAGCTGAAACAGGCGCCATTCACCGTCGTCGTTCTTAAACCGTTTTTGCATAAAGTTCGCCATGGATTCATTCATGGCAAGCCAAGCTTCAAAGACGATGGCCTTATTATCCGTCTGCTTGCCGCGCGCCGACCAGGCCGCCCGTGACTCTTTCAGAAGCTCAATGCCCGTTTCAATTGAGGCTATCTCGTTGCCCCATTTCTGAAGGTCTTCCTTAAATTTTTCAGTTTCACGTTCGATGGAGGTGATATCAGACTTGTCCAGCCCATCTGTGGGGTCAATCTTGTTTGGCTGCTCGGCCAGCCAATCGCGCATAGCGGCAACGATAGGTACTACGCCCGCAAATCCTTCAGCTTTACCCAGTGCACGCACATGCCGGTTGATGCTATTTCCCGAGGTGGGAACAATGCGTGGTTGAACATAGCGTGGCGCCCAAGTGGTACGAAGAACCGTGCTATCGTTGTCTGCCGAGATGGCTTTTACGCCACCATTGTGACCCATCGCTGAATATCGCAGGTAGCGGTTATAGCGATACGATGGTTCCACCCGCTCAAGCTTGAGGTTACGATGCAGCGTGCTTGGCATGTGTACCTCGAGCTCCACAAGGAACACAGCTTGGTCGGTATTGTCGACTTGCTGGCGTGACTCGATGCTGCGATTCTCCAGAGCGATGAGTACGTTCAGACCAGTCTGGTCCAGCCAATCCTGAGCCACCTGTACATTCCACGCCAGCTGAATTTGCGGTAGAACGACTGATTCTTGAGAACTGCGAATATCATCTAAAAAGGCGCTCCAGCGCTTGTACTGGCTAGGCCTAACTGGCATATGGCGGTATCCCCACTGCTTACCTTCGGGGCCATCTGCCCATGCTTTCAGATATTGCTCTAGGGCGGCATTCATGAGTTCTGCATGCTGGCTTGCTGCAATTTCTACGGCAGCGGCCCCATTGTTGGGAGCAAAACAAAATTCTGGCAATGACACGTCAAGCCGAAGCCATTTATGTGGGATAGTAAGTGGCTCAAAATCCTCGTCCCGAATGGAGACTGGCGTAACTCCATCCGTGACCACGCCGGCCTCTACGGCACCGTCGTCAGCCTGAGAACTGTCGTCTTGAGCTGGCTCCTCGCTTTCAAGCGTCGATAGGTTAAGCGGGATGTTGCGCTCAGTGTAAACTTTGTCTCGAATTTCATTCCGAATCCGAGGCCAGTCCGGATGCTTGTAACGAGATGGGTAACTCCCCTTTATCTTTTCCCATTCATCGTCTTCTCGAGAGCGGATTGCATCGCGCACAGAAGTGAAAATGTCACGTCGTAGCCGGAAACTCAACCGGCAGTTTGGTTTAGCCAAATCCGACTCATCGGGGAGAATGCGGACGTAGACAGAGAGATACGGCTTAACGGTGATGGCCGAGTCGAGTCCGGAAGTCACCTGCAGCTGAAGTCCATGTGATGAAATCCAGATGGGGGACGTTACTTCATCGCCGCCAGAGTCATTTTTTTGTGGCAAAAGAAAACCCGAATTGAGGGTCGTACGAGGGCGGGCACCATATAGCTGCTTCCCAAATGCACCTGCGCCGCTAATGTGCGCATGTGTCATATTCAGCAGCGCATCGACAACAGCCTCTTTTAGCGTTGTGGAGATTTGGGTAGGATTTACCCGCAAGACTGGCTCACTCATTATTCTCGGCCTCGGAAGGGAAAACTATTGACTCAACTGTTGCAACATTGTCTCTAGCTTTGGTGAATAGCAATTTTATCGTTGCGGACTTGATATTGCCGTTCAACATGGCCGACTCTGGTTGCAGCAACATGTATGCGTATAGGTCGGAAACATGCCGGCCATCTAATCGTCTGGCATTACGAACAGGCATAATCACTCGCTGCCAATAGTAGGCAGCTTCAAGGCTGCTGAGGCCAAGAGCTTGCGAGAACGCGACGAAATGCGTTTTTTTCATTGGAGCCTGCGGCTGTAAGTTCTCAAAGGGTGTATCAGCGGATTCTCCGAGATTAACCCAATGCTTTACTGAAAGCGCCGCCGGCAATTCCTTTGCCAGCTTGGGGTTAGCCTCAAGAATTGACTCCCTTAGTTGGCGGACTTGGTCGGTCAGAGTTTTGCCTGGAAAACGTTCCTGAAGTCTTTTGCTTATAAATTGGTGATAGTCCCGAAGCGCGGACTCGAAATTTTTATCATGCTCAATGGGGACGCCTGCCTCCTTGAGGACGGACTCCACAAGTTCACGCAACTCCGCTGACATAAAGAACAGTTTGTCCCCCACCTGAAGCGTCTGCACTTCGCAGGTACGGAAGCCGCGTTCGGTAGCATGCTCGCTAGCTGGGTCGTACACATAAACATGGTGCGACGGACGACGATATATGACTTGGCCGCCTTCCAAGAAAATTCTGCAGGCATCTGGGTCCGAAGCGTCGCTTCCATTTGTGCTTTCGGCCATCAATTCAGTTCGGAATACTGGCAAAACAAAGTCCCCGAATGATAGGATGCTCTTGTCATCTGGAAGCGACTGCAATTGGCGCAAAATTGATTCCATCCGCGGCTTCAATTGTTTGAATGCGTCAAAATTATCCACGAGCGGGCGCATAACGGCTTTTAGGTACTGGCCGGCGCGCTGAGTTAGGAGAATGACGGTATCTTTTTCAATCCGATTGTCCATCATCAGCAATCGCAAGCCATCGTCGTCTAACCCGGCAAAAATAAGTTTTGCGTCGCCAATATTCGGCAAAAAATCTTCAAGTTGTACGGAGAGAATGAATTGAACTCGATCTGAGAATTTCGCAAACTGAACAGCCCCAGGATATTCGCCATATTGAGTTAAAAATTTCTCGGATAGGCGCCGATAAATCGAACTGGTGTAGACAATTACAATTCGCTGTTTTTTTGTTTCTGCCAAATGTCCAACTAGGCTAGTTAGTCGTAATGCGAAGGGAGTGGCGTTCTGGTAGTTTTCATATAGTGTCGAACCAAGCTTTAAGCATTCTTGGATATCCCGTTGCACTGCCCCACAATCGCCGCTCTTTTCAAATGCGGTTAATGCAGAATGGAAGGTCGCCCAGCTATACACTCGTCTTGCGTGGTCCGAGGTAGAGGTAGTCGAAAGCCAATCGACAAGCGTAGAAACACCACATGGCAAAGCAGCTAGTCTGGACAGGTACGCCGCTGCGTCCAGGACCGGCTGTGCCACCTCTTTGCCTCCGGGAATTTTGCTGGCGATTCGGAACAGCCGATTGATTACACGATTAGCTTCCGTATCGACTGTCTCCACTTTGAATTCGCGCGGGACCGGGGTAGCTACAGTTCCGACGCCAGGGGGAAGAAGCCCATCTCCGCGAACACCATTACATACTGCGGAAATCCAGTATTCTCGCGAGTTTTTCCATTTATATTCCCGGTCCCTTTTGCTGTTTAGCTCGACCAATTTTTCGCGCAATCGATAAGCAGCATGAGGCTCATCAGTTATAACAAGTACGCCAGGTCGGTCATCCTCAGTAAAGACCTCTTCCACAAGCAAGCAGAAACGCGCAATTTCCGTGAGCCAGCTTCGTTCACCTTTCCGAATATGGCGGGTGGCATTGACGAGGACGACGTCAGGCCGGCCATTTTTTTCGAGCGCAACAAGTGCCGCTCGCAGCTTGTCCCGTGATAGTCGGCCGTCGATAGCGAACATCGCGTCAGGTGCCGTTTTGGGGTCGCCAATGGCGTCACAGTTCGCGCTAAGAGCCTTCTTGTGGACTCTGCGTTTAAGCCGTGCAGCAATATTCTCTAGCAAATTCCCGGAGCACGACTCCCATTTGCGAAACTCGACACCAGCATAAAAGCGAGGAAGAAGCTCACCAATAGTTGGATTGAACTGCTCCTCATGCCCTGGCTTTAGACTCGCCAAGGCCATAAGATATGCATCCTTGTCTTGCATGCCTCGAGTTACCGAAATATTAGATTGATTACTATGTTCGATAAGTTCGCGGGCAAGGGATAAAATTTTTTCCCTGTCAAAATGTAGATGATTGAGCGGATGAAACACATTGGACTTGGCGGGAAACGTTAAGCCCCGGATGCCCTTTTTGTCTCCCGACTGCCAGCGTTCAAGAGTTGCTAGCGTATGGATAGGGAGTAAAGTTTGAGGTGCCGTTGGCCAAAGCATTAGGATGCGTCGTTCTTTGGTTCTAGCCACCTCTAAATAGGCATTCACCAATTGGATAAGCCCAGGGGACGCGCCGCTTTCGCCAACTTCCCCCTCCCGAAAAATCGGTACTTGTGCTTCGCCGTATCGTTCTTTCGCTATATCCCATGCATCCGCCGTTAAAACTGAAGGTGCCGCCGTTTCGACAGCAAGAACCTTTTCGTTTGGATTTTCAGAGACATTCTTACCCTTTTTGTTGGTATGAGCGGCAAGAACACGCTGAATCAGCGCTTTCTTTTTTTCAGCTAAAGCTTGTCTGGATGGCTGTGGCATATCGAGATACAGTGTGAGTTAGCATGCAAGGTATAGGGCTGTCTCTCGGACTTCTTTTATCGATATGCCTGAATCACTGCCTCATTTATGGCAAGGCCGATTTTTAAAAGAGCGCAGAGGCGCTTAGGGTCTGGCAAAGGAAGCAGCTGGAGCTCAAAAATGGATACATTTGTCGCTCCTGATATGCAACGGAAGTACCTATCAACTGGCTGGGAACCGAGCACTGCGACGAGTACTTCTGGCGAAAATGCAGGTATGTCCGCCTGCGATTCCAAGGCAACAACATGGTTTTCGCCAATAAATCCGCCAAAACGGCGGAAAACTTCGGTCGGTACGACGCCGGCGACTAAGCGAAGCTGTTGGTCATTGGATGTAACTCTCTGTAGAAGCACTGACGGCCGGCGCAAAATCGAAACAGAGCTATTAGTTAAAACATCAACGAAACAAGGTTCAAAATTGCTTTTTGGGGCGCCATCAAATGCGACCACGCCTCCCGGTCTGATATCGCTTGACCAAAAAAGGGGGAAAGGTGCCACTGCACTGGCCGCTTTAGCCTCCTTCCAAGAATGAAAGGTTGGCCGTTTATCTCGATTCCACACAAAAACGCCGGTTCGCGGCCTATAACCGTAATCCGACAATCTGTATTTACTCTTACCTATTAGTTGTATTAACTCGGCGTCGCCTTCGGTCCTCGGTATAGGCCATGCACTACCAGAATTTGGTATAACACATCGCCCTACGGAGGTTAAATCACCGTGTCGAGAAACCACTGATACATTTGCAGTAGTCTCTGTCGCGTATTTTGGGGCACGGCGCTTTAGAATTGTTAGCGCAGTTTCTTGGTCAACATCTATGAACACGCCACTACGGTCCCTTACAATTCCAATGTTTACAATCTCCGCATTTTCCATAAGATGGGTGCGGAGCTTAGAAAAATACTGCCCAGACAGGAAGCTAGTTGGTGTGACAAAAGCGGCGACACCTGTTGGGCGCAAAAGCCTTAAACCCAATGTCATGAACAGCCCGTATAGGTTCGGCTGAGCTTCGATGACGGTATCGTAGTCTTCGCGGTAAACCGCCACCTCTTCTGCTGCCATTTTGCGATAAGGAGGATTACAAACTAAAACGTCAAAACTCCCGTAAAGAGAGGCTACGTCGCTAAGAGAATTCGCTTTTGTGACATGGAAATTTGGTTCTATTCGGGCTTGTACAATTTCATCGGCTAGTGCAATTCGCAAAAATTGATTCGACATCTGACACAAGACGGGGTCCAAGTCTGTCCCAAACAGATGCTGCTCCACATGCCTAAGAATGTGTTCGTCAGATTTTCCCTTCGCTTTCAGCTCTGATTTCATGCGCAGAGCAATCGGCGCTAGAAATGCAGCACCACCACATGCCGGGTCAAAAAAAGAGTGTTTTAAAAAAGAGGCCCCAAATTGCTCAAGGTCATCTAGTAATCGGCGTGTGAGGGACGGCGGAGTAAAAAACATCGCTAATTTCTTGCGATATTCTTGTCCTGTCCAGATTGAGTATGCTGAACTAAGCCAATAGGCGGCTTCTAAAAAATCACGACAACAAAGCCATTCAACAAAACTTTGAATTTCTTTGGAGCGGGCAAGGCTTCTAAGGTAACGAAATCCCGAGCATGACAGACCAGGTGCCTGGCGTTTGCTCCAAATAACAACCAGTGTTCCAACAACGTCCTTGACGTCGTATTCCCCTTCGGAAACAAATCGGGCGATTTGGCGGATTTGTCTAGCAAATTGTCTCTTCTCAACATTCGGGGAAACCGACTTGTTCATACTTTTTTGAACTTCCGGTTTAGATGGTTGAACGGGGAAAAGACGGGAATCAAAAGTCCGCACAAAGTCAGCCTTTATGTCTGTTTCGGGAAAGAATTCTTTTATAGTTACGAAGTTTATTCAACAGTGAGCTTCCCTCCCCCCCTAGGAAGCGCGTCCTTGGGTATGGGCGCAGTGCGTGCGGCCATCAATTGGATGATGTGCCGGGACGCGCAGAACTGGTCGTTCTGACCCACGCTGGCAATCTCGCTCAGCATGTATTCGGAAAGGTCGCCTGTGCGCATGAGAATTTCCAATATATGTACGGTGACGCCCCTAAAATGACAGTCTTGCGCGAAGGCGAGCCATGTTGATTGGTTGCTTGTGTAGTCTTCCCACGTTCGTTGCATTTTATCAATTTTACGCTGGCGAAAGTGGAGTTTTCAGGGATTTCTGAGAGCATTTCCGGGTGCTGTGTTCATTGGAGGACATCACTTGGCGTTTCAAAGAAATTCAGTATTTTATTAAACGCCACCCTATGCCGGTTCATCCTCTGATAAAGCGAAGATAAGTAAATAGCTGCGGCATGTTGCTTTAATAACAATTAAATCTATTTCATAAATGCAACGATTTCTTGAGAGGTTCCCAGACTATGGTAACTTCCTATTACATTAACAACTGTTAACTACAAATCAAGGAGAGGGCCTTGGAAGTTGCGATACCTACTCTGTCGGGGGCGGAGTTTGCGTCGGCATTCGCACTGCGCCCGCATTTGTTCGCTTGGTTTCTTGGCGCTGGCGCATCGGCTGCTTCGGGAATTCCGACCGGATATGCAATGATTCGCGACTTCAAAAAGCGGATTTTCTGCCAAAAGAATGGCTATTCTATTCAAGAGGTGGATTCTGGTGACCCACTTTGGATTGGGCGCATCGACGAATTCTTCAAGCGTAGCAATATCCTTCCTCCGGACGGCGACCCTGAAGAATATTCCACAGCTTTTGAGTTGGTTTACCCACAGGAAAATCTTCGTCGGCAATACATCGCCGATGCAATAAGAAAGGGAACTCCTTCCTTTGCTCATCGCGTTTTGGCAGCGCTTATGTCAAGTAAACAGCTAAATTGCCTATTCACAACGAACTTCGACCCACTGGTCGAGGATTCTCTAACATTAAGCAATGCGTTGCTGCCACCAGAACAACAAGCGAAACCAACGATAGCTGCAATTGACTCTGCCGAACGTGCCAAACGTTGTATCGATGAATCAGACTGGCCTTTAGTGGCCAAACTTCACGGGGACTACACATCACTCAACATCAAGAACACTAGCGCTGAATTGCGGACGCAAGATGAACGCATGCGCGGCGTTCTGATTGAGGCGTGTAAGCGGTCTGCCTTGGTGATTGTCGGCTACAGTGGTCGAGACGCTTCAATTATGGAAGCGCTAGAGTCGGTCTTACGAGAGCCTAGTGCGTATCCAAGCGGCCTTTATTGGGTGACCTCATCAAGGGACCGAGTCTTACCAGCAGTGCAGAAGCTGCTTGAAAATGCTGCTAAAGCGGGTGTAAATGTCGCTGTAGTTGAATCCAAAAATTTCGACGAGTTAGCTGGCGATTTGATTTCTCATATAAAACTGCCAGATGTTCTTCGAAATTACGTAGTTGTTCATAAGCCTACCGAGAGGCTTCAGCCCGTGGTTCTTCGGACCGCAGATGCGCTGCCTTTCCCGGTTCTGAAATATTCGGCCCTTTTAGTAGAAACACTTCCTACCGTTGCGAGGCGCGTTTCCATTTCGAAAGCTCTAACTACAGATGAAGTTCGACAGCTCCTTAAAGAACAAAAGTGTCGCGCTGTTTTCGCTGCGCTCGGTAATGAACTAGCCGTATTTGGGCGGGACGATGAAATCCTGAAGGCGTTAACCTCCGTGGATGCTAGAGTGAACGGGACTATCGCCCTCAATCCAGAAAAAGACAGTTGGGCATTAGGCCTTCTATATGACGCGCTCACCAAAGCCTTGTCTCGCGGACGACCGCTTTTCCCCCGTCTCAAGCGTTCTGGTCATGCTTTGTTGGTGGCAAGCTCTCGCGCTGAGGATGATGAAAATCTCAAGCGGCGCCGTGAAACAGAGTTAAAGGCGCTCAAAGAAGCCTATGGCTCTCCCCTGACTGGAGAGGTTCCAAATTTGCGCTACTGCTTTAATGAAGGAATACATCTAAAGCTGGAAAATGTGCAGGACAGATGGTGGTGCGGATTTGAGCCGTTTACGTTTGTTGATGTTCCGCGTGAGTCAAGGACAAAGAACGGAAATGAAAGCGGCGATGAACTAGGTCGTCCGATGATGAGTGCACCAGACCCATCTGCTGATTGGCGGAGGGAGCGATGGGCAAGGAAGTTCAACGGAAATTGGTCTCAAATCATTGCTGCTTGGGCGGGTCTTCTCACGTCTTCCGAAGGACATGGTCTTTCGTCATTCTGGCTCAGCGAGAGTGAAGGAATTAACGCTGTATTCAAGTTATCGCCAGTGACCGGGTGGAGCCGCCCTTCTCATAATCATTCATACTTCGATAGGAACAAATAATGGCCGGCGCCGCAGCAGCTTCGAAGCTTCCTACTTTTAGTTTGCTCGACGAGCCGAACTTGTTGTTTGCTCCAGGCGACGGCCAGTTGGAAGTTCACCCCTTGAGAGGGCTGATGAAATACGGCCCGTTTTCGAAAGGAACCTTTGCCGGATTCACTCCGAAAATCCGAATTGCGACTGTGGGGCCGAATGGCACTTTCAAGACGCGCGGAGCGCTCATGGCGTCGTTATTGAATCAATACGATGCGTCAGAACGGACCGAGTATGTTCCACGATATCCTGGGTTCAACGCACTGTTTCAAGTTGATTTAGTGTCTGCTCCGGCCGATGCGCACATCAAATGGCCTGATTCGATTGGCCAACTTCCGGGGAGTGGCTCTCCTGAGGAACGCGTATTTGCTGCAATGGAAAATGCACTGGCTAGATTGGACAGTATGCGGGACCACTTCGATGTGGTCTTAGTCCATTTTCCAGATTCGTGGTCCGCCGCGACGAGAACCAGATTTTTTGACGCCCATGATGCGTTGAAAGCCTTAGGAGCGAAGTACAACATTCCTACCCAAGTTATCAACGACCGTGCCTTTACATTCCGGTACAAAGCTTCGCTTGCTTGGAGGCTGGCTATTGCGTTGTATGTGAAAGCCGGTGGGGTTCCTTGGAAATTAGCCCGGCTGAAAAGTGTTCCTGACGATACTGCATACATCGGTCTAGCCTATGCACTTCGCGGTGACCCAACGAATGCACATTACGTCACATGCTGTTCGCAAGTTTTTGACATGGACGGCGGAGGCATGCAATTCGTCGCCTTCGAGGCTCGCGACCCTGTTGCTGACGTGAAGGAAGCAAGGCGCAATCCCTTTTTGAGCAGGTCTGATATGCGCGCAGTCCTTGCGCGCAGCTTGGAGTTGTACCAACGCAGAAATGCTGGTCTTCTCCCTAAGCGACTCGTCATTCATAAGACCACTGCTTTCAAAGGCGAGGAGCTTGACGGTGCTTTCGATGCTCTCGCAGCGATTCCAGAGGTGGAATGCATCGAAGTAGGGACGCATTCCACTTGGAGAGGAGTTTGGTTACTAGATTCCAAGAGAGAGGCGCCCAAGAGCATTCCCTCCAACTATCCAGTACCTAGGGGGACGGTCGTTGTGCGGTCCGGCACGTCAGTTTTGTTGTGGGCTGCCGGAAATGCACCAAGCGTGTCCACCAAGGGTGATTTTTACCAAGGCGGCAAAAGCATTCCGAAACCTTTGCAACTGACTAGGCATGCTGGACGCGGACCTTTGGAAACTGTCGCGCACGAGGTGCTGGCATTAACAAAAATGGATTGGAACAATGATGCTCTCTATGACCCTGTTCCTGTGAGCATCCGCTACTCACAACGATTGGCTCGGACCATCGCAAACGCGCCGGACCTACCAGGGAAAATCTATCCTTATAGGCTCTTTATGTAGCTTCGCCACCACTTGATCAGCGTTTTTGTGCCGAGTTTGTAAGGGTCAACATTTTCGGCGCTCTGCAGCAAGAGCAAGAGAACGGAGGGTGGAAACGAATCCGCCAAACCGGGACAAGCTCCGGTCAAGCGCTTAAGTACACCATTCTCATGGCGAATGCGAGCCATCACCTCGCGCAGCCACTGGAAAAGGTGATTTTTATTATTGCGTCTGAAAACAAGTCCTTGGAAGGCTTCCTCAGCACCCTTTACCTAGCCTTCATCGGTGGGTAAGTAACGCAAATTCAATTTATCTTGCTAAATGTGGCCAATTTATTGCGGCGCGCTTCATGCTAGCTAAGACATGTCGGTCTTGAGCATCATGAAAAAATATTCGCCGGGCCACGGCATCGATGACCAAGTTGCATCTTGAGGACGCCAAATGTAAACAACTTGTCCTTATTCTGCTGTTTTGATTACATTTTCATGAGATGTTGGCGACAAAAGCCTTATAACTGCGGGATGAGAGGGGTTGTTTACATTTTTTGGTATGCACAACCGTTCTAGTTTTCGTGAATTGTCAGCTGCAAAAGGAGGCATCAAGGCGCTTTTCATACAGTTGATTTCGACTTATCGGGAGCTGGTTGATACAAGATTGATACGAGCTGGTCGCGGAGCTAGTAAGTACGTGGAGAATGTCCCCTTGAACTATTGCGATAGTTGGAAATCTGCTTCCAACCCGATTTAACACCCGCCGTCTATCGCTTAAGCTTCCACACTCATGATTTTAGAGCTGAATCGATAGCATCGCGTATTACCCAAACCTGGTAATCGTTCGTTTCGATCAGCTCTGACCTTGTCACCTTTTCCTTCTGTGACCAATAGACTCCGATCCATTAACAGCTTCTTGACCATCTTGGGGCTATAACCTTTGCACATCTCATTGTTGAAGACTTCCGGCAAAACAAAATATTCCAGTTCTGTATCTTCTACCTCGTCGAGAAGCATTCTGTCGCCGTATGCCCGATGATGATCGGCGTTAGAACTAATCGGTGCTCCCTCTTTCGTCAGCATACGTTTAAATCCCGCCCGGTTGACCGTATTTTGCTTGCGATCATCCAGCGCACGGTGCCACCACACAAAACGCGCATCGCCATGCGCTTGCAAGAAACCCTGCACCTGACGAATGATTGACGTATGTTCCACGTTGCCAGCACCGCCACGTCCTTCTAACCATGCAGCAAAGCAGACACGAGCTGCCTTTGCCGCCTCACCTGCCGGCCAACCCGTGATCCCCGCTTCAGTCGCCATTTCCCCTGCCATTCCGACCAATGCAAACCGCGCCGCGACGCGTGCAACCTGTCCGTGCGCATCCGTCGGCAACATGTCTCGCGTCAATTCAGTCACACATTGACGCAAATCGGCAGATAAGCTGGCAGAACGTACTACCGCCCACTCCAGAAAGGCCATGCCAGCAGTACCGTGATACTGTTCAATCATGCTCATCAAATGATTTGATAGCGTCGCACCGTCTGTAAAGCCGTGTAAGGTGTCATAAATACCGAGCCCCTTACCTGCGTCAGCACCAATATGCGCCATTCGCACATCATGACCACCTTTGATGCTTTTTCCGGCTTCCCCCATGTGATGCGCCAAACTGACTTCGCCATCGGACAAAAACAACAAACGCCAGGTAGCAACACGTCTTGCAGTAGCAGTTTGCGTCGCACGTCCCTTGCCAGTTTCGTTTGCCAACATATATACAGTGTCACCAACGACCTTCGGGTCCACCTGTGCGATCTCGTCCAGAATCAACAATGCATCCGAATGCTGAACCGCCGTCATCTCCAGGGCGTTATCGGTCATGCGCCAATTGCGTGGATAATCCTTGCTGCCATAGACCGAACCGGCCACCCGCACTGCCGTCGATTTGCCGCTGGATGAATCACCCCAAAGGTGAAAACCACCGGACGCAATACCGGCATGATGCAACAGAGGGGCGGCGAATCCCGCACTGACACAAAACACCATCCGCGCATTGCCCTGGCACAGTGCTGCCACCTCTTCCCGCCACTGTTTCAGGGTGCCACGTTGTTTGAATTGGGAAGTGACGTCGCCCGTTGCCTGGAACAGCACCATCTCCCCGCTTTCCCCGATTGTTCGATCCGGCAACACGTACACGTTATCATGCCAGCCGATACGTTCAGTACAGCGCACGCGCATATCTGTTTGCTGGGACTGAATATAGACAGTCAACTGATTTTTAGCTTGCGCACTCGGCGCAATTTGCAATCCCATTGACAGCAGCATGGCACGATACGGGGTACCGTCACCGGCCAACATACTTGCAGGCATAGCCCACCTCTTTGGCTTTCCGTCGGCATCCTCAAATGCTAATAGATAGCCCCACTCGCCGTTGTGGGCGTCCCGTGATTTTGCAGGGACGTGCAGAGGAGAGCAGATCCACAGCGGTGACAACACTTCACCCTGCTGATTAAAGCCGTGAAACCACACACCACGTTTATCGACCTTAAAGAAGGGACGAGAAGATGATTCACCATTGCTTGTCTGAACCAGGTTTTCCGATGCGAACTTCGTGACACGCGCAATTTCTTGGTTCATTTCGCACCGCCTACCACTTCTAGCTCAGTAAAGTCATCGGCTTTAGCGCAAAAGCCTGCCGCCACGTGGGAATGCATCGTACTCATTGTGCAATCCCCCGAATGAGCGACTTGATCCAAGTATCAATCTCCATTGCGGGCCATGCAACCGCGCGCGCGCCCAACTTCAGCGGCTTGGGAAATGTGCCATTATTAATTCGACGATAAATTTCTGATTTGGATAGGCCGGTTTGCGCGACGACTGTCGGTAGGCGCCACAATGGATTGGTAGATTGCTGTTGCTGCATAGTTCAATACTCCTTTGTTTGCATATGAGACCGTGCGGTACTGCACGGGATGCATAGAAGTATTGGCCTTAGCGGATAATAATAAAATTACCCCTGATCGGGTAAAAGGTAGTTTAACCGGGTCACACCTAGTTATTCTTTGGCCTGCCGTTGCTTAACGCTACCGTCGGCATGATTTTTTTGTACCAACCCTTGATGGTTTGCTCGGTATATGTCTTCTGCAATGGCAATTCGGCATTTTGAAATGCCGCCATCAACTCAGGCAGATTGCGGACAACGATATTTGATGCCATCACCCATTGATTAAAAATCTGCTTGTCCGCATAACTTGCGCCTGCTTTAAAACCATCCTTGATTTTTTCCATTTTGTCGTCAAGGCCACGTGCTTCAATCTGCAGCGCCTCCAGCTCACGAGTCATCTGCGCCAACTCGGCTTCCTTATCTTCACTGGATTGCTTTTGTATCCGGACAAGTTCAACAAGTGTCATGCTGCCAAAATCAGATTTTTGCATTAACTGATCGATTGCTTCGCCGTCTTGAACTTCGATAGCATCAATCAAACTCATCGCTAGAAAGAACTGGCAATTCTCTTCGTAGAATAATTTTGTTTTATTACGAAACACTTCTGCCGCACTATCGTCAGGCGACAGGATACTGGTTAGAGCACTCAAGCGTTCAATGACTATCATTGAGTCGGCGAGATTCTTATGTAAATCCAAGTCCCTGCGTAAATCGAGCGCATTAAATATTTTCATAGCCGGGATATCCAGCTTGGCAAACTGACGCAGTTCAGCTAGTGGCTTCAGCCTAGCCTGCAATTCGCGAATTGGCTGAGTGCGCTCGGCAAGCTTTTTTGCATTGGCAGCAATTGCCTTCATGGCAGGCGATTGGGACGGGATTTGCTTTTTTAGCAATTCCATTATTTTTCTACGTCTGTGCGCATCTTCGGCTTGCCGTCCTGCGGTTTTATTTGCCTGTAACAGTTCCAAGCCATTTTCCAGTACGTCGTTTTTTTTCATATCTTGTCAATTATTTTGTCCGAGCGATGGGCGATTTCATAGCCGCATCGCATTCGTGTAATCGGATCGCAGAATTGCTGTGCATACACGATAAGCAATTTCATCGTGCCAACCTGCATCAAGTGTCCGCTAACTTCAGATCGCCCCCGACATGCCTCCATCCCGCTCCCATCATTATTACTATTTCTGGAAGCAATAATTATCTATATAAACAACAGCTTATTGTATTTGTCTATGCTGCCTCCATGCCTCCAACACCTTGATAGTGGGGGAAAATAAGGACATGATGATATGGGATGTGAAAAGCCGCGCTGCGGCGCGGTCTCGAGATGGCAAACTACGGTAGTCACGCCCGCTTAAAATTACCTACGATGACCTTAGCGCTGCCGATGTTATCCAGATAATCGGCGTATTGCTGCATCATCACTCGCCGCTCTTCTTTGAATTCAGCCCGGTCATAGGCTTCACCGTAAGTGTCGCCAGATTGGTGTGCCAATTGACGGTCCACTACTTCATGACGGAAGCCCAGGCGCTCTTTAATGATGCCCATCGCCAGTGATCTGAAGCCATGACCTGTCATCTTGTTTTGATAGCCCATGCGCTTCAATGCCGCCAAAATTGCACCGTTGCTCACCGGTTTACTAGGATCGCGTTGATTCGGGAACAAATAGGTATTGCCGCCTGTGAGTGCGCGCAGCTCTCGTAATAGCTCCCAGCCTTGGCGCGGCAAGAACACGTGATGGTCGACCTTACGGGGATTCAGTTTCTTTTTGCCCATTTTCATGCGCTGCCAGGGAATCACCCATATTTCATTCTCTAAATCGATTTCAGTCCACGGCGTCTCGATCAACTCACTGGTGCGCACGAACACCATCAGCATAATTCGCATTAGCACCCGCGTCGGCATAAACATGCGGGCTTCATTGCGCTCTAGAATGCGCATGAATTCGGGCAGTTCGTCGGTAGTAATGGAAGCATGATGACCACTAATGCTAGGCTTCAAGGCGCCACGCAAACTGGGGACAGGATCATATTCGGCAGCGCCAGTCGCTACCGCATAGCGAAATATCTGGCCACACACTTGAGCTTGTCGCTTGGCGATATCCAATGCCCCGCGCTTTTCAATTTGGCGCAGTACGTCAAGGATGACTGGCGCTTTGATCGTCGCAATAGGCAACTTGCCAATCAGCGGAAACACATCCTTTTCCAGCCGATGCAAAATATTCGCAGCGGTCTGTGGTTGCCATGTTTCCAATTTATTATCATGCCAAGCCCGTGCCACCGCCTCGAACGTGTTGGCATTACTTTCTGTCCGTTGCAGGGCTTCTATCCGCTTGACCTGCGCCGGATCCTGACTCTCCTCCAGGTGAGCCTTGGCTTTGTCGCGCTTGGTACGTGCTTCGGAGAGGGAGACTTCAGGGTAGACGCCAAAGGAAAGCAACTTCTCTTTGCCGTCAAAGCGGTATTTCATGCGCCAGTAACGCCCACTGTTGGGCTTCACCAGCAAATGTAAGCCGCCGCTATCGGCCAACTTATAAGGTTTCTCTTTGGGTTTTGCGTTTTTACAGGCTGCGTCTGTCAGTGCCATCAGTTCATTGGATCAGGGTTGATATGAGTACCCCCAAGGGGTGCTTTTGATACCCCCGAAAGTACCCCCGATTTTTTGGGATGTCAATGAACCAACTGAGACGTCATGAAACGAAAAACCCGCATTCTCATAGTGAGATATGCGGGCTCTGGGACTTCTTAGATCTATTTGAAACTAATATCTGGCGGAGAGGGTGGGATTCGAACCCACGGTACGATTTAACGTACGCTTGATTTCGAGTCAAGTACATTCGACCACTCTGCCACCTCTCCGGTTTTCGGTCGACTTGCTGTGTTTAATGCAGCAAAGCGCAAGATTGTAGCAGACTTTTTTTGACTATGGAATGCCTTTTTTTATTCATCTTGCCACAGTAAACACTAGCGTCGATTTCCTGCAAAATATTCTTGTTAAATCAAATACTTACGCAGTCAACTTGGTAATGCCGCCCATGTACGGATGGAGCACGGCCGGGATGTCGACGCTGCCGTCGGCTTGCTGGTAGTTCTCCAGCAGCGCCACCAGGGTGCGTCCGACTGCCAGGCCGGAACCGTTCAGGGTGTGCACCAGTTCCGGTTTGCCTTGGGCGTTGCGGAAGCGGGCTTGCATGCGACGTGCCTGGAAGGCTTCGCAATTCGACACCGAGGAAATTTCACGGTAGGTGTTCTGTGCCGGCAACCAGACTTCCAGGTCATAAGTTTTGGCGGCGCCAAAGCCCATGTCGCCAGTGCACAGCGATACCACGCGATACGGCAGGCCGAGTTTTTTCAAGATGTTTTCTGCGTGGCCGACCATTTCTTCCAGCGCTTCGTACGACTTTTCCGGATGGGCGATTTGCACCATTTCGACCTTGTCGAATTGATGCTGGCGGATCATGCCGCGGGTGTCGCGGCCGTAGCTGCCGGCTTCGGAGCGGAAGCATGGCGAATGCGCAGTCATCTTGAGCGGCAGGGTTTCGCCGGCGACGATCTCGTCGCGCACTGTATTGGTCAACGGCACTTCGGCGGTAGGGATCAGGTATAAGGCAGCGGCGTCGACGCCCTGCTCGCCTTCCTGGCCGCCCTTCTTGACGGCGAACAGGTCTTCTTCAAATTTCGGCAGCTGGCCGGTGCCGCGCAACGAATCGGCATTGACGATGTACGGGGTATAGCATTCAGTGTAGCCGTGCTCGCCGGTGTGGGTATCCAGCATGAACTGCGCCAGTGCGCGATGCAGACGGGCAATGCCGCCCTTCATCACGGCAAAGCGTGAACCGGTCAGCTTGGCGGCGACATCGAAATCCAGACCCAGCGCGGCGCCGACGTCAACGTGGTCGCGTACTTCGAAATCGAAGCTGCGCGGCGTGCCAACCTTGCGCACTTCCACGTTGCCGGCTTCATCCTGACCAACCGGCACCGATTCGTGCGGCAGGTTCGGCACCGACAGCATGAAGGCGCTGACTTGCTCTTGCACCTGGTCGAGGCGAGTTGCGGAGGCTTTCAGCTCATCAGCGATGCCGGCCACTTCGGCCATCACAGCCGAGGCGTCTTCGCCCTTGCCCTTGAGCATGCCGATCTGCTTCGACAGCGAATTGCGCTGGCCTTGCAGTTCTTCGGTACGTGTCTGAATTTGCTTGCGCTCGGCTTCCAGGGCATTGAAGCCGTTGACGTCGAGCTGGAATTTGCGAGCAGCCAATCGCTCGGCTACGGTGGCAATGTCTTTGCGAAGAAGTTGGATGTCGATCATGGACTGAGTAAATAGGCAGGGAAATAAGCCGCCATTGTACCAAGCCCGGCCGCGATAGTGCTCCGTAAATGGAGCGACTATCGCGCCGCCAGCCTACCCGCAGGCAGACTGGCGGCAACGCTCAGGATATTTCAGCAACCCGATGGCAGGCCACCAGGCGCCCTTCAAACGATTGCAATACAGGCACTTCCTGCCGGCAACGGTCGACAGCGCGTGGGCAACGATTATTAAAAGCACAACCCGGCGGCGGCGCCAGCGGCGAAGGCAGTTCGCCCGGCAACATCATCTTTTGCTGGCGCTGGGCCGGATCGATGCGCGGCGTGCTGGCCAGCAAGGCCTTGGTATACGGATGCAGCGGACGGCTGAAAACCTGTTGCTTGCTGCCATGCTCGACGGTCTTGCCTAGGTACATCACCAGCACATCGTCAGCAATATGTTCGACCACCGACAAGTTGTGCGAGATGAACAGGTAAGCCACGCCGGTTGACTGCTGCAAATCCATCATCAGGTTCAGCACCTGCGCCTGGATCGAAACGTCGAGCGCAGAGACCGGCTCATCGGCAACGATGACTTTCGGATCCAGCATCAGCGCCCGGGCGATCGCCACACGCTGCCGCTGGCCGCCAGAAAACATGTGCGGATAGCGGCCGTAATGCTCGGGCCGCAAACCCACCTTGGCCATCATCGCCTGGGCTTTCTGCGCGCGCTGCTCTTTGCTGAGTTCGGTATTGATGATCAGCGGCTCTTCCAGCATCTGCCCGACTTTCTTGCGCGGGTTGAGGCTAGCGTACGGGTTCTGGAACACCATCTGCACCAGTGGCCGCACCCGTTTCAAGGTGGCGCGGTCTGCGTCGGCAATGTTGGCGCCGTCCATCCACAGCTCGCCGCCGGTCGGTGGTTCGATCATCGTGATCTGCCGCGCCAGGGTCGACTTGCCGCAACCGGACTCGCCGACCACTGCCAATGTTTTACCCGGCTGCAGCTGGAACGAGACACCGTCCAGCGCACGCGCCGTGGCTCTCGGTTTGAACCAGCCTTGCGACACGCCGTAGTGCTTGATCAGATTCTTTGCTTCCAGCAGGACCACCGGATTGGCGATTTCATTCATATTGGCATTCATCATCATGCAACCCCGCCACTCAGCACGGCATCAGGTGTCTTGCGCGACAGTTCGGACCAGCCATTGGTCGGCTGGCCGGCGGCGTCAAGCGGGAAATGGCAACGTGCCTGCACTTGCTCTTCGCCCATCAATTCCGGCCGCTGCCGGCGGCACAAGTCTTGCGCGTACGCACAACGCGGGCTGAGCAGGCAGCCGCTGGGGCGATCGTACTGGCCAGGCACAACGCCGGGGATAGTTTGCAAGCGCGCCCGGCCGATATTGTGTTCAGGCAGCGCTGCCAGCAAAGCTTGGGTGTAAGGGTGTTTAGGGGCGTTGAAAATATCAGGCACGCGGCCGGTTTCAACCACCTGCCCGGCATACATCACCACCACCCGTTGCGCAGTTTGGGCGACTACGCTCAAGTCGTGCGTGATCAGCATCAGCGCCATGCCACGATCGCGTTGCAGGTGCAGCAGCAAGTCCAGCATCTGCGCTTGCACCGTCACATCCAGCGCAGTTGTGGGTTCGTCTGCAATCAATAGGCGCGGGTTACAGGCGATCGCAATCGCCACCATCACGCGCTGGCTCATGCCGCCCGACAGCTGATGTGGATAGGCATCGAGGCGGCGCTCCGGATCGGGAATGTCTACCTGCTTCAGCAAGGCCAGCGCCTTGGCGCGCAATTCCTTGGTCGAACCGCCTTGATGCACACGCAGGGTTTCGATCAGTTGATACGCCACGGTATAAGAGGGATTAAGGCTGGTCATCGGATCCTGGAAGATCATGGCGATGTCCTTGCCCAGCAGACTGCGCCTTTCCTCCTCCGGCATCTTCAGCAGGTCGCGACCATCGAAGGCCATGCGTTCACCCTTGACCCGACCCGGGTAATCGATCAGGCCCATCAGGGCCAGTGAGGTCACGCTCTTGCCGGAGCCGGATTCGCCGACGATACCGATTACCTCGCCGGTTTCGACGTTCAAGTCCAGTCCATCGACAGCGGTAAACGGCGATGCCGTCGAGCCGAATTCGACTCTCAGGTTCTTGATTTCTAACAGTGCCATGTCGTTCTTCCGCTTTATCGTTTCAGTTTGGGGTCGAGCGCATCACGCAAGCCGTCGCCCATCAGGTTGAACGCCAGTACCGAGACCAGGATCGCCAGGCCGGGGAACGTCACCACCCACCAGGCGCTCTGGATGAACTCCATTGCACTGGCCAGCATTGAGCCCCACTCAGGCGTCGGCGGCTGTGCGCCAAGGCCGAGGAAACCAAGCGCGGCGGCGTCCAGGATCGCTTCGGAGAAGCCCAGGGTCGCCTGCACGATCAGCGGCGCCAGGCAGTTCGGCAGTACGCAGTTGAACATGATGCGCAACGGGCCGGCGCCGGCGATGCGCGAGGCGCTGACGTAATCGCGCGACATCTCGGTGATGACTGCGGCGCGGGTCTGGCGCGCATAGTGCGGCATCATCACGATGGCAATCGCATACATCGCGTTCATCAGGCCAGGCCCGAGGATCGCCACCACGGCAACCGCCAGCAATAGACTTGGCAGAGCCAGCATGATGTCCATCAAGCGCATGATCGCGATCTCGACCACACCACGGAAATAACCGGCCAGCAGGCCCAGCAGGATGCCCATGGTGAGCGACAGCGATACCGACACCAGGCCGATCACCAGCGACAGCCGGGCGCCATGAATCAGGCGCGACAGCATGTCGCGTCCGACCGGATCGGTACCGAGCAGGAACTTGCTGCTGCCGCCCGCTTGCCAGGCCGGCGGCACCAGGGTGGCGTCGCGGAATTGCTCGATCGGTGAATGCGGCGCAATCACGTCGGCGAACAAAGCGGCCAGCACCATCAGAATAATGATTACCAGGCCGATCACGGCCCCGCGATTCTGGCTGAAATACGACCACAACTCGCGCATCGGATGCGGCGGTTTGCCGGCAGCCGCCGGAATTGCCGGTGTGGTCGGAGTAACTTGGGTTGGTTGGGCGTTGTTCATGAGCTGTGCCGAATGCGAGGATTGATCACGCCGTACAACAAGTCGACGACCAGATTGACCACGATGATGATGGTGGCCGACAGCAGGATGCCGCCCTGCACGACCGGGTAATCGCGACGTTGGATTGCGGCCACCAGCCATTTGCCGATACCGGGCCAGGAGAAGATGGTTTCGGTCAGGATCGCGCCGGCCAGCATCACGCCAACCTGCAGGCCGACCACGGTGACCACCGGGATCAACGCATTGCGCAGCGCATGCACCACGATCACCCGCAACCGCGATAAACCCTTGGCGCGCGCGGTGCGGACATAATCCTCGCGCAGCACTTCCAGCATCGCCGAACGGGTCATGCGCGCAATCACCGCCAGCGGGATGGTGCCGAGTGCGATGGTGGGCAGGATCAGGTGCGAGACGGCCGATTTGAACACGCCGCTATCGTCGGACAACAAGCTGTCGATCAGCATGAAACCGGTTACCGGCGGCACGTCGAACAGGATGTCGATGCGGCCCGATACCGGGGTCCAGCCGAGCGTCACCGAAAACAGCAGGATCAGCAGCAGCGCCCACCAGAACACCGGCATCGAATAACCGGTGAGCGAGACGCCCATGACTGAATAATCGAATACGGTATTGCGCTTGAGTGCTGCCAGCATGCCCGCCGGCAAACCGATCACTAAGGCGAACAGCATCGCGCAAAAGGACAGTTCCAGCGTCGCCGGAAAGAGTGTCTTGAATTCGCTGAGGACCGAGGTGTGGGTCATGATCGAGACGCCCAGATCACCCTTGAACACATTCCCCAGATAGTTGAAATACTGCTTGTACAGCGGCTGATCGAGACCCAGCTCATGCGCCATTTGCGCGTAGCGGGCGGGGTCCATGCCGCGTTCACCGGTCATGGCTTCGACGGCATTGCCAGGAATCAGGTGTATCAGTAAGAACACCAGCAGCGTAATGCCGAGAAAGGTCGGTATGACCAAGCCGACACGGCGCAGGATAAATCCGAACATGGGGGATGCCTATATTCTAAAAACCTTGTCGTTCCGCTCGTGACGGGATGACTCAGCAGGGGTTGCGCGAGATTGCATGAAAAAAGGCGGGACGGGGAAACTGCTTTCCCTGCCCCGCCTTGGCATTACTTGACCAGATCGACGTTCTCAAAATGGTGATGCGCAAACACTGCCATCTTGAAGCCGACGACTTCCTTGCGTACCGGCGTGAAACGGATCGAGTGCGCCAGGTCAATCCAAGGCGCTTCTTCATGCACGATCACCTGCGCCTGCTCGTACAGCTTGGCGCGCTCGTCCTGCTTCGGCGTCAGCTTGGCTTTCTGGATCAGCGCTTCGTAATCCTTGTTGCACCAGCGCGCAGTATTGCCGCCACCCTTGACGCCTTCGCAACCCAGCAGCGGCGCGAAGAAGTTATCCGGATCGCCGTTATCGCCGGACCAGCCGAACATCATCGATTGCTGATCACCCTGCTTGCTGCGCTTCAGGTATTCGGTCCATTCGTAGGTTGTGAGCTTGGTCTTGACACCGATCTTGGCCCAGTCGGCCTGGATCAATTCAGCCATGCGCTTGCCGTCCGGATTGTATGGGCGAGTGACCGGTAGATACCACATTTCGACTTCAACGCCGTTCGGATAGCCAGCCTTGGTCAGCAGAGCCTTGGCCTTGACTGGATCGTAGGTGTAGTCCTTGATCTTGTCGTTATACGACCACAGAGTCGGCGGAATCGGATTCTTCGCGGCTTGGCCAGCACCCTGGTACACAGTCTTCAGGATGGTTTGCTTGTCCACCGCCATGTTCAGCGCTTGGCGCACCAGCTTGTTGTCGAACGGCTTCTTCTCGACGTTGAACGAGATGTAGCCAATGTTCAGGCCTTCCTTGGTCATCATCTTGATCGATGGATCGGATTTCATCAATTCGATGTCGGCCGGTTTCGGGAACGCCATGACCTGGCACTCGTTGGCTTTCAGCTTGGCGTAGCGCACCGATGCATCCGGCGTGATCGCATAGATCAGATTGTCCAGCTTAGGACGGCCGCCCCAGTACGCGTCGAACGCTTTATAACGGATCACCGCATCTTTTTGGTAAGACACGAACTGGAACGGACCAGTGCCGATCGGATCGCGGTCGATCACTTCAGGTGTGCCGGCTTTCTTCATGTTGTCGGCATATTCGGCCGACAGGATCGAGGCGAAATCCATGCCCAGGTTGGCGATGAACGGCGCTTCAGGATGTTTCAGCTTGAATACGACGGTGTAGTCGTCGGTCTTGCTGACGGTATCGACGATCTTGTCCATGCCCATGTCGAGGAAGTAGCCGAAGCTCTGGCCCGCTGCGAGTTTATGGAAAGGATGGTTGGCGTCGGCCATGCGGTTGAACGAGAACAGCACGTCGTCGGCATTGAAGTCGCGGGTCGGCTTGAACTTGGCGCTGCTGTGGAACTTGACGCCCTTGCGCAGCTTGAAGGTGTAGGTCAGACCATCATCGGACACAGTCCACGATTCGGCCAGGCCTGGAATGATCTTGGTGGTGCCCAGTTCGAACTCGACCAGGCGGTTGTACATCGGCACCGACGATGCATCGAAGGTGGTGCCGGTGGTGTAGAGCTGCGGATTGAACCCTTCCGGGCTGCCTTCCGAACAGAACACCAGCGTCTTGGCTGCTGTCGCATAACCGGCGGTCGCGCACAGCAATGCCAGCAATCCAATCTTGGCAATCATTTTTCTTTTCATCATAGGTCTCTTTCTGTGGGTTATGGTGAAACTGATCCAACTGATCTATTTAACAACAATTTGCGAGATTGACGCAACCCGAGTGTGCACTACATTACGCAGCAGCATCAAGTAGTCATCAGTGCTTCAATATCGGCACAGCTCTTCGGAATCGCCGGTCCCAGCACCCGCGCGCCGGTCTCTGTCACCAACACATCGTCTTCGATACGGATGCCGCCGAAATCGATGTATTCGATGAATTTTGCGTAGTTGATCAATTCGCTGTGGCGTGCCTCCGCCTGCCAGCGCCGGATCAATACCGGAATGAAATACAGGCCTGGCTCAACCGTCACCACCATACCGGCGCGCAGCGGCTTGGCCAGCCGCAGATTGCGCAGGCCGAACATGTCGCTGCGGCTGACGCTGGCGTCGTAGCCGACCCGGGTCTCGCCCAAGCCTTCCATATCGTGTACATCCAGCCCCAACTGATGGCCGAGGCCGTGCGGGAAGCAGATTGCATAGGCACCGGACTCTACTATCTGCTGTGGCGCACCACGGAAAAACCCGAGTTCAGATAACGCTGCGGCCATGTGCGTGGCGGCCAGTTTGTGTACGTCCAGATAGGAAATACCGGGCCGCATGGCGTCGATCGCCAGTTGTTGCGCAGCCAGCACGATCTCGTACAGCGTGCGCTGACGTTCGCTGAAACGGCCACCAACTGGGAAAGTTCGGGTGATGTCGCTGGCATAGCCGAGGGCGCTGGAACTACCGGAGTCATTGACCACCAGTTCGCCCCGCTGCAAACGGTTCTTGTGGTTGCGATTGTGCAGGATTTCGCCACTGCGCGAGAAGATCATCGGATAGGCGTTTTGCAGATCATGGCTGCGCATGATGCCTTCCATCGCGGCGACTACCTGATATTCGAACGTGTCGGGCCGTGCCAGCCTCATGGCGGCGACATGCATGTCGCGCGTGACGGCGAGCGCGCTTTCTATTTCAGCGATTTCGGCATCGTTCTTGATTTCGCGCAGTGCGATCACCGCATCGATCAGGCTTTCAGATGCACCGGCCTTGCATTGTTCCGTCGTGCAGGACAACAGTCTTGCCAACTCTAGTATGGTTTCGCCGCGATACGGCGGCAGGTAATGAATGGTTCGTCCCTGCTCGCGCGCCTGCGCCAGCATACCGGCCAGATCCCGATAAGGCCGCACCGAGGCGACAGCAACTGCGGCGGCACGCTCGACCAGAGTCTGTTGCTGCCCAACCCAGATCACATCGTCCAGGCCCGGATCGTCGCCAAACAGATGGTCGGCGCCGGCATCGATATCGATCACCGCGGCCAGGTCTGGCTGGTCCAGACCAAAGAAGTAAGAGAACGAGGAATCCTGGCGGAACCAGTAATGGTTATGCAGGTAGTTCATCGACACATCGGTATTGCCTGGCAACAGCAGCAATCCGCTGGTGAAACGCTGCTTGAGCTGTTGCCGGCGTTGCGCATAGACGGCGCGGTCAAACATGACGCCCCCATGCCCAGACATCTGCCGGTGCACCCTTGCGGGGAAAATTCTGAATCAATTCTGGATACATCGCGACTCCAATCGCTGGGTTACAGCAGACTATCATTACCCGGCCACCTACCCTGTCGGTAAGCGCCGCGCCGCTCAAGTGCAGTAAAACAAAACCGCAACTCGAAACCTTCTCAAATTGCAAAAATCATGCCACGCCTTTGGGAGACTGCGCTGTCGCGTCATCTCTCCCAAGTTATCAAAAAAACTCTGTGCCACGCAACAGCTGCTCCCTATCCTCCGAAGCCGCAGATTGTGGCCCATCGAACAACGCCACCGTACCCACCCAAATCACCTCGGACGCCTCATTTTCGTGCGGCAGGGATTCAATACTATGGGGAATGTTCGCGTCAAAATGCAGGCTGTCGCCGACATTCAGCACATAACTGTCCTTGCCAACCGTATAACCGACCTTGCCGCTAAGGACGAACACCATTTCATCACCCTCGTGCGACACCATTTCCGACTTGTACCCGGTCGGCATCGTGAATTTCACCGAGTGAACCTGGCTACCCGGAAAGACCGTCGACAAGCGCTCATACTTGACGCGTCCGCTTTGCACCGAATACGGCTGGCGCTGGCCACGATAGGTATCCGGCCGCAATTGCGCAGGCTGCTTGATCAGGTCGCCAATGGTCACGCCCAGTGCCTTGGCAATCACCACCAGCGAGGTTATCGAGGAGCTGGTCTGGTTGCGCTCCAGTTGCGAAATGAAGCCTGCGGTCAATCCGGTTTCCGTCGCGACTTGCACCAGCGTCTTCTTGACAGCATGACGCCGCGCGCGAATCGTCTCGCCCAGCTGTGGCATTTCCATTGACTTGTCTCCGGCCTGTACCTGGTCCATTGCTTTCACTGCGATAGACACGTCATGCATGTGTTCTCAAGCGCCGCAAAATGAAAGCAATTTTTTAATATTGAATACGTTTCTTACCTCGGTCAGGCGTCGGAAATTATAGTCACACTAAAACTGGAGTCAAGCAACTTTTTCAAATTAACTTAGAAGCATAAAACCAATATTGTTTAGCCTATTGCGCAAGGCCAAGCGAGAAAAATGGAGCGGCCGTGCCGTGTTTTGTTACGTCGAACAACGTCCGTTTGCATCTGCGTTTTATCGGTCGCCGGCGACGCGAGCCATCCGGTCGGCGAAATATTTCATCGAGAAATCGATATTTGCATGGAACCAACGGCCAAGTCGTGAGACGCTATCCCTTGGCGAATGGTTTTCCATTTACACATTAAAAAATAAGCCCGAGGGGATAGTAGACACAACAGGCCTTAATCTTGCTTCAAGACGAGAGACGGCGCGGACATGTCCAGATGGACAACATAATTCGGAACAATTTTTCATGACGTAAGACGTATTTTTCCTAGTCAATTTTCATCAAGGAAGACAGACATGCATATCAATCGCCGCAACTTCATCGCACAATCCATTGCCGTCGGTTCGCTCGTCGTTACAGGCTCGGCATTTTCCCAGGAGCCGGAATCGACTGCGGCCAGGATCAAGCGTACCGGCAAGCTGCGTTTGGGTGCAATCAACGGTGCGTCACCTTATTTCACCAAGGATCTGGCGAGCGGCCAATGGCGCGGCTTCATGGTCGATCTGGGCCTCGAACTTGCCAAATACCTCAAGGCTGAAGTCGAGTGGGTCGAAACTACTTGGGGTAATGCGGTGCTCGACGTGCAGACCAATAAAATCGACGCGCAACTCGGCATGGCGCCATCGCCTGCCCGGCGCGAAGTGGTGGATTTTTCCGGTCCGATTTTCCAGAACTACAACACGGTCGTCGCAAAAAAGGGATTCAATTTCGAGCGCTGGGATCAACTTAACTCGCCCAACGTCAAGGTCGCGGTGGATGTCGGCTCAAGCCACGATCAATTGGTGACGCGGATATTGCCAAAAGCCAATATCCTGCGATTCGAAACATCTGCTGCCGCCACCATGGCGCTGCAGTCTGGCCGCGTCGACTGCCAGGTGCTGGTCATTCTTCTTTCAACCGCGCTACTGACCAAACTGCCGAACGTTGGCCATATCGTTTTCCCGACGCCGCCCGAAACCAATCCGACCAACGTCGGCATCCGCAAACAAACTGATCAAACCTTCATGAAATCCGTGAATGCCTGGCTGGATGAGGAGCGCGCCGCCGGAAAAATCAAAAGCATCATTCTCTCGAATATGCAAAGCCTGGTTGGCGTGCCGCCGACCGCATTTCCACCACAAGTCCATTTCTAAGCTGCGGGGCAGGCATGTATCAATGGGATTTTCAGACGCTCTGGCAGTACCGGAACATCATCTTCGTCGGCTTTGGCTACACCATCGGCTACACCATCATCGTCGTCATACTCGGCCTATTGGTTGGGCTCATTGCCGGCCTCTGCCGGCTGTCGCCGAAGGTATACATATCGGGCCCGTTCCGCGTTTACGTTGAACTGTTCAGATGCACGCCCGTCCTGGTTCAGCTGATCTGGTTTTACTACGCGCTGCCGATCCTCACCGGGATCGAGTTGACGCCGGGGATGGCGGCAGTCCTGGCGCTGACCTTGTATGGCGGCGCGTTCTATTCCGAAATCATTCGCGGTGGCGTCATTTCAATCGATCCGGGGCAAACGGAAGCCGGACTGGCATTGGGCATGACGCAGTTCCAACTGATGCGACGGGTGGTGTTGCCGCAGGCATTCAAGCGGATGACCCCGCCGCTGGTCAGCCAATCCATCATGCAGTTGAAAAACACTTCACTGTTATCGGTGCTGGCGGTGCCCGACCTGCTCTACCAAGGCCAGATCATCGCCCATGACACCTACCGGCCGCTGGAAATTTACTCGCTGATCGCAGTCCTGTATTTCGCCATCCTGCTGCCGGCGACGATTCTGGCAAAACGGCTAGAGGTAAAAATGTCTGACGGCGGGAGAGCATAGCAATGGGCAGTGAAATGATTTCAATCCGCAATCTTAAAAAATGCTTTGGCGATAACGTCGTCTTGAAGGATATCTCGTTGGAGATCAGCAAAGGCTCGGTAGTGGCGATGATCGGTCCGTCAGGATCGGGCAAATCGACTTTGCTACGTTGCATCAACCTGCTTACCATCCCCGACGCCGGCACAGTCAACGTCGGCGGCCAGTCGATCGCGTTTGACGGCAAGCACACCAAACTGCCGAAAGCCAAGGACCTGGCGCACTTTCGCTCCAAGACCGGTATGGTTTTCCAGCATTTCAATTTATTCCCGCACATGACCGTGCGGCAGAATGTGATGGAAGGCATGGTCACGGTGCTCAAGATACCGAAGCAGGATGCGCGGATTACAGCCGACGCGCTACTGCAGCGGGTCGGATTGAGCGATCGTGCAGACGCCTATCCAGGCATGCTGTCGGGCGGCCAGAAGCAGCGCGTTGCGATCGCCAGGGCATTGGCCATGAAGCCCGATGTCATGCTGTTCGACGAAGCCACCTCGGCGCTGGATCCCGAACTGGTCGGCGAAGTACTGAGCGTTATCCGCTCGCTGGCGGCAGACGGCATGACCATGATCCTGGTGACGCACGAAATCGCCTTTGCCCGAGAAGTCGCCGACCAGGTCATCTTCATGCGCGACGGCGTCGTGGTCGAGTGCGGGCCGCCTAGCGTCGTCATCGACAATCCAGAGAAAGAAGCGACGCGCAGTTTCCTGTCGCGCTTCAAGACAGCAAACATCAACGCGGCGTGAGCCACAAGGAAAGTGCATGAGTTCAAATGACAGCGCCCCCAGCGCGTTGCGAGTAGTCGTTATTGGCGCCGGCATCATCGGCGCTGCCTGCGCCATCGAGTTGCTGCGCGACGGTCATCAGGTCACACTGGTAGAAGCTGGCGATCCCGGCGGAACGCAGGCCACCAGCTATGGCAACGCGGCCTGGTTGAGTCCGGCTTCGGTGATACCGATGTCGATGCCAGGCTTGTGGAAAAAAATACCCCAGTACCTGCTCGACAAAAACAGTCCGCTGACGTTACGTTGGCGTGCGTTGCCGGCACTATTTCCCTGGCTGATCCGCTTCCTGTTGGCAGGCGCTAGCGTCGCCAGGGTCGAAGCCACCGCGCGCGCGCTGACCGCCCTGCTGCGTGAGGCGCCGGCACGGCACCGGGCGCTGGCCGCAGAAGCCGGAGTACCGGAATTAATCATCAGCCGCGGCCTGCTTTACGCCTACCCGAACCGCGCTGCCTTTGAGGCCGAAGCATTGGCCTGGCGCTTGCGGCGCGACAATCAGATAAGCTGGAAAGAGCTGGATGCGCAGGCGTTGCACGAACTGGCGCCGGAAATTGGCGAGACCTATCAGTTCGGCATCTTGTTGGAACAAGGCGCAAATTGCCTCGATCCCGGCACCTATGTAGCGGCACTGGTAAAACATGCCGTCGCCCAAGGCGCCACTCTGCTCCGTGCTCGCGCTTCCGGATTTGACATCCAGAACGGTCATTTGCGCGCGGTCCTGACCGACGCCGGGGAACTTGCCTGCGATCGCGCGGTGATCGCCGCCGGCATTCACTCCAAGGCACTGGCCAAATTGGCAGGCGATAACATCTGCATGGAAAGCGAACGCGGCTATCACGTGATCGTCGAAAATCCGCCATTCAAGCTGGCCACACCGGTGATGTCCGGCGATACCAAGATCGGCTACACGTCGACGCTGGCCGGCTTCCGCGTCGCAGGCCAGGTAGAGCTGACCAGCATGCCGGCAGCACCTGACTGGAGCCGCGCCGACAAGCTTCTGCAACATGCAATGGCCGCCTACCCGGCGCTGGCCAAATCGACCAAGACAGCCGTCATCCAGCGCTGGATGGGCAATCGTCCATCCACTACCGATGGCCGGCCGGTACTCGGTCAAGCATCGGGCTGCGCGCAAATATTCCACGCTTTTGGGCATGGGCATATCGGCCTGGTATCGGGACCGACGTCCGGCCGCCTGGTGGCAGACCTGATCTCTGGACGACCGCCCATCATCGATCCGGCGCCGTATTCGGTGACGCGCTTCCCCTGGAATCGCGCCGGCAAAAACTAGTTCACACCACACTCATTCCGGAGCAAACATGATCATCCGCGGAGGACGCGCCATTTATGGAGAAAGTGTCGGCATCCTTGTGCTGGACACAAAATTCCCGAGAATCCCCGGCGACGTCGGCAACGCCACCACCTTCGACTTCCCTGTGCGTTACAAGGTCGTGCACGGGGCGCAGGCCAAGGAAATCGTTGCCGCGCCGGATCGCGCCCGCGCGCTATTGCCAGCATTTATCGAGGCAGCCAAGGAATTGGAAAGCGATGGCGTGCGCGCGATCACCACGACTTGCGGCTTCCTGACGATTGTCCAGGATGAAATTGCCGAAGCCGTCAATGTACCGATGATCACATCAAGCCTGTTCCTGATACCGATGCTGCGCCGCATGCTCGGGCCGAAACGCAGGATCGGCATCGTCACGGCGAATGCGCAAAGTCTGTCGCCGGCGCATTTGCTGGCGGCAGGCATTGATCCCGGCTGGAATTTGCTGGTGAGAGGCATGGAGTCGCGTCCGTCTTTCGGTAGCATCCTCGGCACCGGCAACACAAATGATGACACATTGGATGTCGATGAAACGCGACGGGAAGTTGTTGAGGTATGCCGGGCGATGCAGGCCGAAGCGCCTGACCTGAGCGCATTCCTGTTCGAATGCACCAACCTGCAACCCTACGCGGCGGCAGTACAGCAGGCGACCGGACTGCCGATCTTCGGCATCTATCACGTCGTTAATTTGCTGCACTCGGGAGTGATAGCGCCCGGCTTTGCGCGTGGCTATCTATAGATATTTCAACAGAATGAACGGCGCGTCGGGAAATCTAGGAGCGTCGTTTCACTCCTGACGATCATGATTTCCCGGCGTCCTCATCGAGCTTTCTGAGGAAGGCCAGTTTCTCGGCAATCTTTGCCTCCAAACCGCGCGGCACCGGCTCGTACCAGCGCGGCTCTTCGATGCCGTCGGGGAGATAGGTTTCGCCGGCAGCGTAGGCATGCGGCTCATCGTGGGCGTAGCGATATTCGTGTCCGTACCCCAGCTCTTTCATCAGCTTGGTCGGTGCATTGCGTAAATGCACCGGCACCTCGCGCGACTTATCCTGTTTCACAAACGCCCGCGCCTGGTTGTAAGCGTTGTAACCGGCGTTGCTCTTGGCGGCAATCGCCAGATAAATCACCGCCTGCCCCAATGCCAACTCGCCTTCCGGCGAACCCAAGCGTTCGAACGTCAACGCGGCGTCATTGGCAATCTGCATGGCGCGCGGATCGGCCAGCCCGATATCTTCCCAGGCCATGCGTACAATGCGGCGCGACAGATAGCGCGGGTCGGCGCCGCCGTCCAGCATCCGGGTCAGCCAGTACAGAGCCGCATCGGGATTGGAGCCGCGCACCGATTTATGCAAAGCGGAAATCTGGTCGTAAAAATTGTCGCCGCCTTTATCGAACCTGCGGGCATTCAGGGTCAGCGCATTCTGCACAAATTCGGCGGTGATCCGATTGGTTTTTCCGGCACGGGAGGCCGTGTTGGCCTGTTCCAGCAGGTTCAGGAATCGGCGCGCATCGCCGTCTGCGTAACCGATCAGCGTATCCACTGCCACATCGTCAAATTCCAGATGCGTCAAGGCTTGTTCCTGCGCCCGCGTCAGCAGCAGCTTGAGCTCATCGTCAGTGAGCGACTTCAGTACATAGACTTGCGCCCGCGACAACAGCGCCGAGTTGACTTCAAACGACGGATTCTCGGTGGTGGCGCCGATGAAGGTCACCAGTCCCGATTCGGCATAGGGCAGCAACGCGTCCTGCTGCGATTTGTTGAAGCGATGAATTTCATCCACGAACAGGATGGTGTGCTTGCCCATGCTGAGGTTCTGCTCCGCCTGCTCCATCGCCGCGCGGATGTCCTTGACCCCGGAAAACACGGCGGACAAGGCAATGAATTCGCATTTGAAGGCATTCGCGGTGAGGCGCGCCAGTGTGGTCTTGCCGACGCCGGGCGGCCCCCACAGGATCATCGAATGCGGCTTGCCGGATTCGAAAGCCAGTCGCAGCGGCTTGCCTGGCCCCAGCAAATGGCTCTGTCCGATGACTTCGTCCAGCGTCGCCGGACGCAAGGCTTCCGCGAGGGGCGGCGTGGGTTCTACTTTGAACAGATCTGACATAGGGCGGAAATAAGAACGAAAGCGTTGGAGTTGAAACCGATCGGTTGAAGAGCAGATAGTCTAGCAGGGTATGCCATGCTGCCGTCGACACCTTGTTGCGGCGCCTGCGGGCAGGAAAATGCGCATTGTGAGAGAATCCGTGTCGATTTTCGATGTCCGCGTCATCGAACCATATTGATGCAGGCTTTTATCCTGTCAGGATGCGTTATCACTTCCTCACCATCAGACCATGCCCTTTGTCGTTACCGATTCCTGCATTCAGTGCAAATACACCGACTGCGTCGAAGTCTGTCCGATGGACTGCTTTCGGCAAGGCCCGAATTTCCTGGTGATTGTCCCTGACGACTGCATCGATTGCTCGATGTGCGTGCCGGAATGCCCGGTAGGAGCGATCTACAATGAAATCGACCTGCCCGATGAGCAACGACATTTCGTCGAAATCAACGCCCGCCTGGCAGCCCATCCGGAGTGGCAGCCGATCACGCGATCCCAGGCTCCGCTGCCGGAGCATGAGCAATGGCGCGATGTCGCCAACAAGCTGGAATTCCTGAAACTGGCGTAGGGTGCGCACGAGTGCCCCCTACTCGACTACCCTCAATTGCTGTCAAAAACGTCCGCGCCCTTCGGCACTACGAATTTGAACTGTCCAGCCGACAACGGCGGATTGCGGACGACGTTCTTGAACGTCAGCAGCGATACCTGGCCGAACGAATCACGCAGTTCCATCGCTTCCGGCAAGCCGTTGCGCAGGCCGATGCCGATATGATCGAAAGTCGTGTCCTTGGCTTTTGGCGTCGCTTCCAGCCATTCCAGGCCGTCCTTGGCTTGCCCCTCCTTCAGGATGAAGTTCTTTTCCAGGTCGTTGCTGCCGAACAGGATTGCCGCCGGCGACGAGCCTAACGCATTGCCCAGGCTCTTCGTGGTGACCTGGTTCAGGTCCTTGTCGTAAATATAGAGTTTGTCGCCATCAGCCTGCAATATCTGCTCATACGGCTTCTGGTAAGTCCAGATGAATTTGCCAGGGCGCGAAAAGATAAAGATGCCGCTGGAAGTGCTGGACACCTTCTGGGTCTTGGTCGCAGCATCGATCTTGACCAGTTGCTGCGAAAAATCACCCTTGGCCGATTGCGTACCGGTGACGAACGACTTGAACTGTTCCAGCGCGCTGGCGCTTGCCAGCGAAGGCAGCATGGCGATCGAAAAAGACAGGCCGACGATCAGGCGGCCCGATTTGATTTTGGCAAACATGTTGTTGCTCCTGTTGCCAACCAAGCTGGCGGTTATTTTCTTTTGCATGTTCAATTACTCCGTATTGCCATTCCCCGCCGGCACCAGGATTTCCCGGTTGCCGTTGGATTGCATGGTTGAAACCAGCCCGCTGGTTTCCATCTGTTCCAGCAGGCGCGCGGCGCGGTTGTAGCCGATGCGCAGATGGCGCTGGACCAGCGAGATCGAGGCGCGGCGGTTCTTCAGCACCACTGCCACCGCCTGGTCGTAAAGCTCATCGCCTTCGGTGCCGCCGGTGGCTGCACCGCCGACCGCGCCGTCGGCGCCGTCTTCCAGCACGCCGCCTTCCAATATTCCTTCGATGTAATTCGGCTCGCCTTGTTCCTTCAGATAATCAACGACCCGATGCACTTCCTCATCCGACACGAACGCGCCATGCACGCGGATCGGCAAGCCGGTGCCGGCGGCATGTAGAGCATGTCGCCCATGCCGAGCAGCGCTTCCGCACCCATCTGGTCGAGAATCGTGCGCGAGTCGATCTTGCTGCTGACCTGGAAAGCAATCCGGGTCGGCACGTTGGCCTTGATCAGGCCGGTGATCACATCTACAGATGGGCGCTGTGTCGCCAGAATCAAGTGAATACCGGCGGCGCGTGCTTTTTGCGCGATGCGGGCGATCAATTCTTCCACCTTTTTACCGACCACCATCATCAGATCGGCCAACTCGTCGATGATGACAACGATAGTCGGCAGTTTTTCCAGCGGCTCCGGCGCATCCGGCGTCAGGCTGAACGGATTCGGGATTTTTTCTTCGCGTTTGTCGGCTTCGGCAATCTTCTGGTTGTAGCCCGTCAGGTTACGCACGCCCATCTTCGACATCAGCTTGTAGCGGCGCTCCATCTCGTTGACCGCCCAGTTCAGCGCATGCCCGGCCTGGCGCATGTCGGTCACGACTGGCGCCAGCAGATGCGGAATGCCTTCGTAGATCGACAGTTCCAGCATCTTCGGATCGATCAGGATCAGGCGCACCTGGTTCGGATCGGACTTGTAGAGCAAGGAGAGGATGGTGGCGTTGATGCCCACCGATTTACCTGAACCGGTGGTACCCGCCACCAGCAAGTGCGGCATCTTGGCCAGATCGGCCACCACCGGATGGCCGGCGATATCCTTGCCGAGCGCAATCGTCAGGCTGGAAACGCCGTCGTTGTAGACCTTGGAACCGAGGATTTCAGTCAGACGCACGATTTGGCGCTTCGGATTTGGCAGTTCCAGGCCCATGTACATCTTGCCCGGGATGACTTCCACCACGCGGATCGAGGTCAGCGACAGCGAACGCGCCAGGTCGCGCGCCAGGCCGACGATCTGGCTGCCCTTGACGCCGGTCGCGGGTTCGATTTCGTAACGGGTAATCACAGGCCCCGGATAGGCCGCCACCACTTTGACTTGCACACCGAAATCGGACAGCTTTTTCTCAATCAGACGACTGGTGAATTCCAGCGTCTCGACACTGACGGTCTGCTGCTGCGGTGGCGCTTCATCCAGTAACGACAGTGGCGGCAGGTTGGTATCCGGCAAATCCTGGAACAGCGTGCTTTGCTTTTCCTTCTCGACCCGTTCCGACTTCGGTACCGCAACAACCTGCGGTTCAATCCGGATCGGCGGCGCCACCACGATCTTGGCGCGCTCCTGCACCACCACTTCCTCGCGCTTGACGGCGGCAACCTGCCCCACCTTGCGGTCTTCGCGAGCGACGTAGAAATTCTTCAGCCACAACAGGCCGTTCTCGATGCCTGCGCCGATGCGCTCTGCCACCGTTAGCCAAGACACGTGAAAGAACAGACTGATGCCGATAGCAAACAGCAGCAACAGAAACAAGGTCGCACCGGTAAAACCCAGCGCCGACTGCGCGCCGCTGCCGATCAATTGACCTAAGACACCGCCAGGCGCACGCGGCAACTGCACGCGACCCGCCAGCCAATGCATGCGGGTAAATTCGAGACCCATGCTGCCGATCACGATCAGCACAAAACCTGCGCCGCGGATCAAGCCTTCCTGGTGATGCTCCGGCTCAGCATTCTTTTCCACCAGAAAACGCCGCGAAATGCGTTGGTAACCGTTCCACAGTACCTTGAACAGCAGTGCACACCACCACCAGGCGGAAGCGCCAAACACGAACAGCATCAAATCGGACAGGTAGGCGCCAACGCGCCCACCCCAGTTGTGCAGCTGGCCGCCGCCGCTAGAACGCGACCAGCCCGGATCGAGTTTGGAATAACTGGCGAAAATGATCACCAGATACGCGGTCAGCACCGCAAAGATGATCCAGCGCGCTTCATACAAAAGCCGCACCAGGCGGCTCGGCAGCGGCTGGGCCTCCTGCGGTTTGGTATTGCGAGTATAGGCTTGGCTTGTTCTAGTCATAAATCCGGTTGGTGTTGCTGTGTTATCACTACATTGTTGCTGCGTCGCCATCTCTCAGCGATGCCGCGATATTTGTCTTATCTAGATTAAATGCCATGCATCAATTCTGCGATAGTTAATTGAAATTATGCACCCAATACCAATATAACTAGTCGATGTTTGATGTTTCTATCTGAAACAGCCCCAAAACCAGGCGTCGCTAGCGCCGATTTTTGATGCGGTGCACACGCATGGCTGGCAGCTCGACTATAATCTTACCGAGTTTTTACAGGCAATTTGACGATCTTGACAATATTATCCGCCACCAGCGGCCCTAAATCTGTATTCATGTCGTCTTATTAGTAGGGAACAGCGCCGCTCACACGCTACAGCGACTGCGAAGCACTGTCCCGCATTTGTTTTTGACATCCGTTATCTGAGGCAACAATGACCATCACCAAACCTGCCAAGCACGCCCACGTCCTGATCCTCGGCTCCGGACCTGCCGGCTATAGCGCCGCGGTATACGCCGCCCGCGCCAACCTGAATCCGGTGCTGATTACCGGCGTCGAGCAAGGCGGCCAACTGATGACCACCACCGATGTCGAAAACTGGCCCGGCGATCCGCACGGCGTGCAAGGTCCGGAACTGATGCAGCGCCTGCTCAAGCATGCGGAAGAATTCAAAACTGAAATCATTTTTGACCACATCCACACCACCAAGCTGTCGGAAAAGCCATTCCGCCTGATCGGCGACTCCGGTGAATACACCTGCGACGCCTTGATCATCGCCACCGGCGCTTCGGCCCAGTACCTTGGCCTGCCATCGGAAGAAGCATTCATGGGCAAAGGCGTTTCCGCCTGCGCCACTTGCGACGGTTTCTTCTACCGCGGCCAGGAAGTCGCCGTGGTCGGCGGCGGCAATACTGCGGTTGAAGAAGCGCTGTACTTGTCTAACATCGCCAGCAAGGTCACGCTGATCCATCGTCGCGACAAGTTCCGCGCTGAGCCGATCCTGGTCGACCGCCTCAACGCCAAAGTGGCCGAAGGCAAGATCGTCATCAAGTACAACCACACGCTGGACGAAGTCACCGGCGACGCCAGCGGTGTCACCGGCATCAACATCAAGTCGACCGCCGACGGCAGCATCACGCCGATCACCTTGCACGGCGTGTTCATCGCGATCGGCCACAAGCCGAACACCGGCATTTTCGAAGGCCAGCTGGAGATGCACAACGGCTACATCAAGACCAAAACCGGTCTCGAAGGCATGGCCACCGCGACCAGCGTGCCGGGCGTGTTTGCCGCCGGCGATGTGCAGGACCACATTTACCGCCAAGCCATTACCAGCGCCGGCACCGGCTGTATGGCGGCGCTGGATGCACAGCGCTTCCTGGAAGACTAAGCAAACAGTCAAGGGTGGACACGATGTGTCCACCCTGCCAACGCCGCCTTTCATTACTCGCAGACGCACAACATCATGGCCGGCCCGATCAAAGACTTCAGCGCCCTCAAATCGCTGCGCAAGGAAATCAAGGCGCAGGACGAAGCACGCCAGGCTGCTGCCGCTGAAGCCAAGCGGCGCGAACAGGAAGCCCGGCGCGACGCCGACATTTTCCGCAGCAGCATCGGCAACGTCAAACCGCTGGCGGTGCCACCCAAATTCATACCCGACATCCCGCGCCCGTTGCCGATCGCCCGCCAGCACCTGGCCGACGAGCAAGCCGCGCTGGAAGAATCGCTGTCTGACGATTTCAACATCGAAACCCTGCTCGACACAGATGAAACGCTCAGTTTCACTCGCAATGGCATCGGCCCCGATGTCATGCGCAAGCTGCGCCGCGGCCACTGGACTATCCAGCAGCAACTCGATTTGCACGGCATGCGCCGCGATGAAGCGCGCGAAGCTCTAGCCGAATTCCTGCGACTGGCTGCCAAGCGCGGCTGGCGCTGCGTCCGCATCATCCACGGCAAGGGGCTGGGCTCGATCAACAAGGAGCCGGTGCTGAAATCGAAGGTGCGCAGCTGGCTGGTACAAAAGGATGAAGTGCTGGCGTTCTGCCAGGCCACCGCAGCCGAAGGCGGTTCCGGTGCGCTGCTGGTACTCCTGAAAGGCCAGACATGACATCGCACCACCTAAAACAAACCCAACTGGCCTGACAAGCGGTCCTTTTCCGAGGGCACATAAGGACGCTTGAAGCGGCTGGCATCCAGCATCCCCAACGACCCACGCTCCCCTAGCCCGACGCGGGCCACGGCTTTTTCAAAACGCTGCCGCAACAGATCCGCCCACACCCCTTCGCCACGCATGCGCTTGCCAAAATCGGCTTCGTAATCGGCGCCACCACGCATCTCGCGGATGCGATTCATCACGCGCTTTGCGCGTTCCGGGAAATGCGCATTGAGCCAGTCCTGGAACAGCGGATTCACCTCCCACGGCAGGCGCAACACGATATAACCGGCGCGCAGCGCGCCCGCCTCTGCCGCCGCCTCAATCACGCGCTCAAGATCGGGCTCAGTAATGAAAGGAATCACAGGCGCAATGCTAACGCTAACCGGAATGCCGGCCTCGGCCAGCGTGCGCACGGTACGCAAACGGCGCACCGGGGTCGTGGCACGGGGCTCCAGTGTCCGCGCAATGGCCGGATCGAGCGTGGTGATGGTGATAGCCGCCACCGCTTGCCGCTTGGCCGCCATGGCTGCCAGCAAATCGATATCGCGCTCAATCAGCGACGACTTGGTGATCAGTGCCACGGGATGCTCGCAATCGTGCAGAACCTGCAGGACGCGCCGCGTCAGTTGCAGTTCGCGCTCGCAAGGCTGATAGGCGTCGGTATTGATGCCCAGCGCAATCGGCTCGGGCTGGTAGGATGGCTTGGCCAACTCGCGCATCAGCAGTTCTGGCGCATTGACCTTGGCAAATATCCGGCTCTCGAAATCCAGCCCGGGCGACAGTCCCAGGTAACTATGCGATGGCCGTGCAAAACAGTAAATGCAGCCGTGTTCGCAGCCGCGATAAGGATTCAATGACACATTGAAAGGCAAGTCCGGCGAGGCGTTGCGGCTGAGGATGCTTTTGGCCAGCTCTTCGGTGACCACAGTGCGTAGCGGCGCTGCCGATTCTGCATCAACCTCGTCGCCCCAGCCATCATCGAAATCCTCACGCTGCCCGATCTCGTAGCGCCCCTGGATGTTGCCGGTGGCGCCACGGCCCTTGCGGGCGCCCTCGGGCGCGTGGAAATGCATTACCCCCACGCGTGACTTTGCTTGATTATCTGACATGACCCCACCAAATACTGTATATGCATACAGTATTTTAGCGCAAATTCTTAGTCAGGATCTGCAGGCGAGATATTCATTTTCGACAAAGCATCCAGGCTAGGCACAAAATAGATTGCCGAGGAAAGTGCGGAAGAAAACTCCAGCAACCGGTCCGTTTTCGAGACGCCATCTGGGCCTACGCCGTACATCTGTTTCAGCATCCCCAATGTGACCGTAATATCGCGGCAAAAGCCGACAAACATGATACCCGCCTCTTTCGTATTGCCGTAATTAGCATTTCTGCGAACGATGTCTATTTCTTCGCCGCTTCTTCTGAACTGGTTCCTGCCGACGTGAGAATCTTCGGGCAATGGCGATAACTGGTGACTCCCGGCTTTGGTCCGGCCCCAGACATTTTCAGCCTGGTGCACAGACAAGCCCCTCAATTTCTCAACGTCCATCCGCCATTTCTGAATCAATACGGTAGACCCGCCCGCGCCTTTTTCACCGTCAGGAATGATGGCCACACTGTTGGCGCGGAATGGATTCGGATTTGCAACGCCATCCGCGAAGCCGTCGAATGTCACGTTGTTATGATAGGGAAAACAAATCTGTTCGCTGGCAAGATCGGCAAAAGGACTGAGCAGCGACATCGCTTTGCTCATGCTGTCATACAGCGTTGCGGCGTTTGACTGCGTGATCCAGATCCAGAGATCGTGCTGACTCGCAGGAGCGGCCATGCCGTTGATGCCTACGATATCTTGATCAAAAGAATGCAGATTGTCAGGAACATCCACGGGATAAACTTCCCGCCACAGTTCAGGTTTGAATCCGAGGACAACATTTGCGGTACCCCCGGTCAATTGATGATGCTGGTTGAGCGTCGGATCTGCTATGCCGGTTATTTCCGATTCCCAAAGCTTTCCGAGCGTTTTGAACAGTTGCTTGATGTCGACGTTCTCCTTCAACGTAAACTGCAAATGCACTTCGTCGCGAGCGACTACTGAAAGCATGGTCTGTGGGATTGCCATATTTGTTTGATCCTGTATGTATTTAGGTAAATTGATATGGACGCACGGGCGTGATTTCCCCAGGGATTTCACGACCGCATAGCTCAAGAATGGAACGTTCAATGGTTCGTGTAATTGCGTCTAGCGCCAAGGCGTTTGGTGCCAGGCCAAACGGTTCTGCCACTTCGTTCGCAATCGCCTCCAGTGCGATGAACGTATAGGCAATGAAAACACAGATGAGCGGCGTAAAAATCCCGGTTGAATCAACCAGGCCAAACGGCAGCAACATGCAATAGGAGTATGCCGTACGGTGCTGCAACACGCTATACGCAAAAGGGATGGGCGTTGACGCTATCCGCTCGCAACCACCGACACTTTTCTCGAGCTCATTGATTTGCTGGTCCAGCATCCAGCGGGTCATGTCGGATTCCTGCCTCAGCCCCTTGGGGGCGGCAAGATGGCTGCGGATGTCGTTAAGAATCGCAACAGGTTTATAGCGCTTGCTTGCTAACTCCTCGGTCCGCTGCTTGCCGATGAGGCGCACCAGATCCGCGCTTGCATCGGTCCCACGCAATTGATGTTTTAGTGCATAGGTGAATGCAATGAGCGTATTGGCCACGTGCGTGCGCCCCGCCTCATCGACGCTGTCGGGCAAATAGCACAGGATCTGCGACATCAGCGTGCGTGATGAGATCAGCAGGTTTCCCAAAGTTGCCGCCCCTCCGTGAACCGCGCATAACTGGCGTTGTTTCGGAACGCCAGAAAAATCGCCAAGGTCAGGCCGAACAATGTAAATGGCACCGTACTCAGCGGAATTTTTTCGCCAAAAACACGACCATGCGTCAACACCGCCAAACTGCTCAAAATCCCTATCACAATCAATTGCGGAATGATCGTTTGCAGCACTGAGCCGTTCCAAACAAAAAGCATACGAAACCAACTTTGCATCGGTCTTACAATCATGACGTTCTCGTCCCTAAATTTGTAGCGCTCCGAGAGCGTGAAAATACGACCGTCCGGGTCAAATCGGCGGCGCCGATTCAGGTCGGGTTGACCTCTTCAAAACGGCGTGCCAGCTCCTGGCGCAACTGCTTGCGCAGGATGGCGGCTTGAAAACGGCGTTTTTCGTCGCCGCTGAACGGCCTTAATGGCGGCACTGCCACCGGTCGACGCTCGCCGTCTACTGCCACCATCGTGAAAAAGCAGCTGTTGACGTGGCGTACCACCTGGGTCCGGATATCTTCGGCCACCACCTTGATGCCGACTTCCATCGACGACGTGCCGGTGTGGTTGACGCTGGCCAGGAAGCTGACCAGCTCGCCCACATGAATCGGCTGGCGGAAGGTAACCTGATCGACGCTCAGGGTCACCACGTATTGCCCGGCATAGCGGCTGGCGCAGGCATAGGCCACCTGGTCGAGCAGTTTGAGAATGGCTCCGCCATGCACATTGCCGGAAAAATTAGCCATGTCGGGCGACATCAGCACGGTCATGGTGAGTTGGTGGGATGGCATATCCATAGTTGACGGGATTTCTCTTTATTTGAAGGAAGGTGTGCAAGCGACAAGCCTATCCTAAAACGAACTCCAGTAGCAAGGATCAGGGGCAGCGAAATACAGCCGCTTGCCATCGGCGGCACCGGCGGATTCCGCCACTTCCACCATATCGTTCCGGCAGATCAAAAAAAACACAATCGGTTACGGCACGATACATTTCGTTTGACGATACAGTCGAGAATAATTATCATTACCATTAATGTCGATGCGACCCAGCCACTTCTCTCCAACCGACGATGTCGCGCCATGAGCAGGACCAGCCAGCGCTAGCATCCTGCCTATCCCTTGGAGAAGTATAAAAATGGTCTCGACCAAGAGCTGCAAGTCCCCTATCGCCCGTCGTTTGAAATGTTCAACAGCCGTCTCGCTTGCTTTCCTGGCATTGCCCGGCCCCACACTCGCCCAACAGTCCGCAACACTGACAGACGATGCCAACGGCACGGCGCTGGAAACCATCCAGGTCAGTGGCGACTGGCTCGGTAGCGGATTGCAGAACAGCGTGAAACGCTATCCGGGTGCGCGCACGGTGGTGCAAAAGGAAGAAATCGAGAACACCGGGGCCGCCAACATCGGCGACGTGATGCGCCGCATTCCAGGCGTGCAATCGACCGACAATTCGGGCACCGCTGGTAGCGCTATCTCGCTCAACATCGGCGTGCGCGGCCTGACCGGGCGTTATTCGCCACGTTCCACGGTGCTGCTGGACGGCATCCCGCTGGCCGTTGCGCCGTACGGCCAACCGCAATTGTCGTTTGCACCGGTGAGCCTGAACAATATTGAATCGATCGATGTGGTGCGCGGCGGCGGCGCGGTGCGCTACGGCCCGCAGAACGTCGGTGGCATCATCAACTTCAAGACGCGCGCGATTCCCGATGAGCCTGGCCTGACCGCCGATGCTTCGGTGCGCTACAACAACTACGAGGATGGGAAATCGAACAAGCAATACAGCACGTTCATCGGCAGCCAGCTTGACAACGGCCTCGGCCTGGCCTTGCTGTACTCCGGTTCGGACGGCTCCAGTTGGCGCGCCGGCAGCGAAGAAACCGTCAACGATTTTGCCTTGAAATTCCGCTACAAACTGACGCCAACGTCCGAATTCTTCGGCAAGACCTCCTACTACGACGTCAAATCGCGCACGCCAGGCGGTTTGACTGTCGCCCAATACAATGCGGACCCGTTTCAGAATACGCGTCCAACCGACTTCTGGAGCGGCACCCGCAAGGGCTTCGATGCCGGCTATCTGAATACGCTGTCCGATACCCAGGAATTCGAAGTCCGCACCTACTACAACGAAAGCTTCCGCCAGAGCGTGCTGATTTCCTATGCCAACCTGGTGCATCAACCGCGCAACTATCAGGTGCTGGGCGTTGAGCCGCGCTACACGCAGCGCTTCAATCTCGGCAACACCACCAACGATGTGACGGTCGGCTATCGCTATATCCGCGAGCGCGGCGACGACAACAACTTCAACCAGGTCATCGCCAGCGGCGCGCAAACCCCGCAAACCACTTTCGAAAACGCCACCGACGCGCATACCGCATACATCGACGACAAGATTTCGTTTGGCGCCTGGCGCATTACGCCAGGGATCCGCTTCGAACATATCCATTCGACCCGCGACGACCTGAAGACCGGCAATACCTTCGAAACAAAAAATAACAAGCCATTGCCGTCGCTCAGCATCGCTTACCTGCTGAACCGCGACATCACGCTATTCACGAATTACACCACCTCGTTCGGACCGGTGCAAAACACCCAGTTGAATTCGCAGACGCCTAACAACCCGTTGATCCCGGAACTGGCCAAGACGATTGAGGCCGGCGCACGCTGGAAGAGCAAGCAGTTGTCGGCCGAAGTGACGGTATTCAACATGCGCTTCGACAATCAGATCCAGCAGGTTCCCGGCACCCTCCCCGCGACCTTCATGAACATCGGCAAAACCAAGCACGACGGCATTGAAATAGCAGTCGACTATGCCTTTGACAAGGATGGCCGACTGGCCGGATTGAACCTGTTCGCCAATTACACCTACACCCGGGCACTTCAGGACTCAGGGGTTAACCGTGGCCTGGACGTGCCGTTCTACTCGCGCACTACCGACACCATCGGCGCGCGCTACCAGACCGGACCATGGGGCTTCAACCTGTCCAGCACGCATCAAAGCCGGCAGTTTGCCGACAACGCCAACACCATCGCCGAGACGGCGGATGGCAGCAACGGCGAGATTCCAGGCTTCCGCACCTTGAATGTGCAAATCGACTGGAAAGTGCCGGACACCAAGGGCTTCGACGTTTTTGCCGGTATCAACAACCTGACCGACAAACGCTATTACACACGCAACGTCGACAGCAACGCCGGCAGAATGGTGGGTGCGCCGCGCATGGTGTACGTGCAGGGACGTTACACGTTCTAAGAACGGCGCCAGACGCTGGCCAGCCAGGGCTGCTGCTCGCGCGGCAGCCCTGCCGGCCGGTAGTAATGTTCAAGTTCGACAAAGCCGGCATCGCCCATGAAACGCTGCCACGCCTCAAGATCGTGATAGCTGCCGTAACGCCCATGGTTCCAGCCTTCTTGATTGGCGCCACGCGGATTGGAGCTGAACAGGACGCCGCCGGGCTTGAGCGCGGCATGGAATTGCAGCAAAACGCGCGGCAGTTCCTGGCTTGGAATGTGGAACAACGCGGCGTTGGCAAAGATGCCATCAAAATGCTCCGCGGGCAAATCGAGCTTCAGAAAATCCTGTTGCCAGACTTCACAGCCGCTATCGGCACGCGCCATCTCAACAAAACGTGGGGCGCCTTCAACTCCGATGGCGGTGTGGCCAAGCTTGCTGAAGGTGCGCAGGTCACGCCCCGGTCCACAGCCGAAATCGAGGATCGTGAATGGCGGCGCACCGTCAATATGGCGCAGCAACGCCGCGATATTCTGGCTGACATCGTGATCGCGGGTGCCTTCGCGAAAGTCCTCCGCGCGCAGGTTGTAATGTTCCAGCGTCAGGGCGGCTATGTGTTCCAGATCGGTAGGTAAGAGTGTCATGTCCGATACTGTAATCGAATCGCTCTGGTTTTGCTGAGATTCGAACCCGTTCGATATTTCCTCTTGCCGCTTGGCACCACTCCTTGACTCCGTTTGATCGCTCGGGCAACGGCATCAGCGAGTCGTCGGGCTTGGCATTATCAAACCAATTGACGGAAGCCCGCCGCCGGGTGCCGTGCCGGCAAAGTCGCCTGCCCCGTATCGAATAGTTTCTCGCGCAACGTCCCATCCTCATAATCGAGTTTGTAGGACCCGCGCGCCTGCAATTCGGGAATGACCAGATTGACGAAATCCTCAAAGCTTTCCGGCGCCACGGTGCGGGTCAGGTTGAAACCATCGATATCGGCATCCCTGATCCAGGCTTCCATTTGGTCGGCCACCTGTTGCGGCGAGCCGACGATGGTGACGTAGCGCCCGCCCAGCGCCAGCTGGTCCAGCAGTTTGCGCACAGTCCAGCCGGCATCCGGCGCGGTTAGGGCTTTGACGGCAGATTGCATCGCATTGCTGCTGGCCGGCTTGATCGGCTGATCGATGCCGTAGGTGGAAAAATCGAAACCGGTGCCGGCTGAAAAATGCGCTAGGCCGGCTTCCGGATTAGCATAGCGGCAGTACTCGGCATATTTTTCGCGCGCCTCGGCCTCCGTCGGCGCAACGATGACCGAGATGCCCATGAAGATTTTCAAATCATTGCGCTGGCGTCCTGCCATTTCTGCCTGATCGCGCAGATCGGCCACCAGTTTGCGCGCTGCCTCGGGTTTCTGACTGGAGATGAATACGCACTCGGCGTGGCGCGCGGCGAATTGCTGGCCGCGGTCAGAGGCGCCCGCCTGGTACAGCAACGGCGTGCGTTGCGGCGACGGTTCGCTCAAATGATAGCCGTCGACCTGATAGTAACGGCCATCATGCTTGACTGGATGCACCTTGGCCGGATCGGCAAACACCCGGCGCTGGCGGTCGCGCAGGACAGCGCCGTCTTCCCAGCTGCCTTCCCACAATTTGTAGAGCACCTGCATGAACTCCTCGGCGCGCTCATAGCGTTGGTCGTGTTCCGGCTGTTCGCGCAAACCCATTGCCCTGGCGGCGCTGTCCAGATAGCCGGTAACGATATTCCAGCCGATGCGGCCGTGCGTCAGGTGATCCAGGGTCGACATGCGGCGCGCGAACAGATACGGCGCTTCGTAGGTCAGGTTGACCGTGACGCCAAAGCCGAGGTGCCGGGTGACGCCAGCCATCGCCGACACCAGCAGCAAGGGATCGTTGACCGGCAACTGGATCGATTCGCGCAGGGTCAAGTCGGCCGAGCCTTGGTAGACATCGTAGACGCCGACGATGTCGGCCAGGAACAAACCGTCGAATTTTCCGCGTTCGAGCAGCTTGGCCTGGTCGGTCCAGTATTCAAGGCTGGTGTAATCTGTGGAACGGTCGCGTGGATGGGTCCACAAGCCATGGTTGATATGCCCGACGCAATTCATGTTGAAGGCGTTCAGGCGAATTTGCTTCTTTGGCATAGGAATTCTCAGGTGCTCAAATCGCACCGTGGCGCGGCGGGTTCTTGTCGTTGAGATAGTAATTGCCGACCGCGTGATATTTCCAGCGCACCGGATCATGCAAGGTATGGGTGCGGGCATTGCGCCAGTGCCGGTCAAGATTATTTTCGGACAAGGTGGCCTGGGTGCCGGCCAGCTCAAACAGTTTGCTGCCGGCCGCCAACGATACTTCAGTGGTCAACACGCGTGCTTCCGCCACCGCAATCGAGGCGGCGGCTACCGTATCCGCCGTCGCCGCCTGAGCGGCAATATCGACCGCGCCTCCGGCCAATTCCAACAGCGCCTCTGCCGCACTAAGACGAACCGACAGATCGCCGAACTCGCGCACAGTCAACGGATCGTCGATCGCACGCTCCACCTTGCTATCGATCCAGGCACGCGAACGGGTACGCACGAACACTGCCGCGTCCTGCAGTGCGGTGCGTGCGATGCCGATGTCGATCGCCGCATGCAACAGCTGCGCCACCGGTCCCAACGAGGTTGGACGTTCAAACGCGCTTTGAAACGGCACCACTTCGTCAGCCTCGACCCAGACATTCTCGAACACCACCGAACCACTGCCGGTAGTACGCTGGCCAAATCCCGACCAATCGTCGATCACGCTCACTCCGGCGGCATCGCGCTTGACGATGGCCAGTTGCTGCACGCCGTCGTCATCGATCACCGATACTGGGATGCGGTGCGCATACAGTGCGCCGGTTGCATAGAATTTGCGGCCATTGATTCGGAAGCCGTCGCCATCCTTGCTGAGCCGGGTGCGACGTTCCTGCGACGTACGTGTGCCAAGTTCGGCCAACGCGTTGCCGAAACGTTCTCCGGCCAGGATGCGCTCAAAGTAAAAGCGTTTTTGCGCCTCGCTGCCGTTGACACGCAAAACCTCGACCGCGTAGAAATGATTTTGTGGGATCTGGCCAAGCGAACCGTCTGCCGAGCCAATCGTGGCGATTACTTCAGCTAAGGTGACATGCGAGACGCCGGCCCCGCCGTAGGCGCGCGGCACTGAAATGCCCCACAGGCCGGAGCGCGAGAATTGTTCCAGCTCGGCCAGAGGCAGTTGCCGTTCGCGGTCGCGCAAACTGGCTCCCTTGGCGAACCCCGCCGCCAACGCGCGGGCCGCGGCCAGCGCCTGGATATCGTCGAGAATACGGACGACTGGGCCGCCGGCAGACTTGATATGCGTAGTCATGGTGTTGTTTCCGTCGAGTGAACGAAGATCCGTTCTATGTTTGAATGAATACCCGTGCGCAGCCACTGCCGGCTCAGGCATTCATTGATTGTCTTGCCGTGCCTGCGAGGCATCGGCAACCTGCATCAATTCCAGGAATGGCGCGCTGGCGCAATCCCGTTCAGCACGTAATTGCCGATTGCGTGCAGCTTCCAGCGCACCGGATCATGCAGGGTATGAGTGCGGGCGTTACGCCAGTGGCGGTCCAGGTTGTGTTCTGCCAGCGTTGCTGCTGAGCCAGCCAGTTCAAACAATTTTTCACTGGCGTGCAAAGCTATTTCAGTAGTCAGCACCTTGGCTTTCGCAACCGCAATCGAAGCGCGCGCCGATGCGTCTGCGTCGACCACTGCCGTAGCAATCTGGTCCAGCGCCGTGCCGGCCTTGGCCAGCAGCGCATTAGCCGCATGCAGCCGTATCTTGAGATCGCCAATATCACGGATGATATAAGGATCATCGCTGGCACGCTCGACGCCGCTGTCGGCCCAGGGCCGGGAACGGGTGCGAATGAAGGCAATGGCGTCGGTGACAGCGGCGTCGGCAATACCGGCATCGATGGCGGCCTGGATCAATTGCGACACCGGCCCCTGCAGGCTCGGCAGCTGGCCCGATGCGTAAATCGGCAGCACGTCCTCGGCCGGTACCGCAACGTTGTCCAGCAACACTGTACCGCTCGCAGTAGTGCGCTGGCCGAAGCCGGACCAATCGTCGACAATCTTCAGGCCCAGCGCGCCGCGCCGGACGAAAGCCAACACCACACGCCCCTGCTCGTCGAGCGCCTTGGTAGGTACCCAGTGCGCGAACAAGGCGCCGGTTGAATAGAATTTCTTGCCGTTCAGGCGATAGCCGTTGGGCGTCTCGATGAGGCGCGCCTTCATTTCCAATATGTTCTTGGTGCCGCGCTCCGGACCGGCATTGCCGATACGCTCGCCATTCAGCACGGCAGCATAGATGCGCGCCTTTTGCGCGGCGTTGGCACTCTGTGCAACCACACCCAGAATGCCGAAATGGTTTTGCGGTATCTGTCCCAGTGCCGGATCAGCAGCGCACAGCACACGGAACACTTCAGCCAGTGTACGATACGATACCTGAGCGCCGCCGAACTCGCGCGGCACCGTGATGCCACCCAAGCCGCTGGCGGAAAATTTTTCGATCTCATCCCAAGGCAGACGCCGCTGGCGGTCGCGCTCGCTGGCGCCGACACGGAATTCGGCGGCCAGCGCTTGCGCTATTTCCAATGCTTCTTGATCATTGCTGATGCGATGCGCCGGCAGTACCCGGGGTAACAGGTCGGCCTGGCTGGTTTCAATTGCGGGTGTCGCGCTTGACGACATGAATCACCTCTTCTATGGCATGGCCGCTCGCAGCTCGTGACTGCGGTTGGCGGTTGAAGATGTGAAGATAACGTGCAGCGACAATACCCGTCCAATAAGAAAAACGCGTGACGGTATGCGAAAAATGCCTTACGGATTTTTCACTGCACTCAATATGTGGAAAAGGAATTGATGAACTCGGTGCCGCGGTCAGTCATCCAATGTTACGAACGACCGCGGCAGGATAGCGGATGGGAAGATAGTGATTAAGCTCAGCGTGCTACATCAAACTGCATCGGGGCCGGTTTCACCGGTACGGATGCGGATCACTTGCTCGATATTGCGCACGAAAATCTTGCCGTCGCCGATCTTGCCAGTACGCGCCGCCTTGATGATTGCGTCGACAGCGCGTTCGGTCAGCGCATCGTCGATCACCAATTCGACTTTCACTTTCGGCAGAAAATCGACCACGTACTCGGCGCCGCGGTACAACTCGGTATGGCCTTTCTGACGGCCAAAGCCCTTGACTTCAGTCACGGTCAAACCGGTGACGCCGACTTCGGCGAGAGCTTCCCGCACTTCGTCCAGCTTGAATGGTTTGATAACGGCAGTAATTTGCTTCATGACAACTCCTTTAGGCGATAAACATAAATCTTTGCAGCATGCTTGAGCGAGGCGGCGACCCGGCCCGGATCAAGCGCAAGCTAGAAGAGTATATGAAAAACTCTATTTGTCTATATGCGCAGGTCAATAAGTGGTTTTAAAACACATTGCATCAGACAACTAACTCGCTTGCTCCCTGCTCTTGGCCAGCAACTAATCGGGAATCCCAGCCAGATCGGCCAGCCACACTGTCGCTTCCGAGTCGCTCGGCGCGCGCCAATCGCCGCGCGGCGACAAGGAACCGCCGGTGCCGACCTTCGGTGCATTCGGCACGCAGGAACGCTTGAACTGGCTGGTTCTGAAAAAGCGGTCGAGGAAAATTCCCAGATTGCGCTTGATGGCTGCCAGGTCATACTGATTGCGCGCCACATGTGCATCATACGGCCAGCGCCCCAGGTTTTTGTCGTGCCAGGCCGTCAGTGCCAGGAACGCCACTTTCGACGGCGCGAAACCGTAGCGCAAGGTGTAATACAAGTTAAAGTCCTGCAACTCGTACGGCCCGATGACGTTTTCGGTGATCTGTTCCGGCTTGCCGTTGGCCTTGCCTGGCACCAGCTCCGGACTGATTTCGGTATCCAGCACATTCAACAGCACATCCGCCCCCTGGTCGCCGATGGCGCCGGTCTCGGCCACCCAGCGCACCAGATGTGAGATCAGCGTTTTCGGCACGCTAGCGTTGACGTTGTAATGCGACATGTGATCACCCACGCCATAAGTACACCAGCCCAGCGCCAGCTCGCTCAAATCACCAGTGCCGATGACGATTGCATGATTGTGATTGGCCAGCCGGAACAAATGATTGGTGCGCTCGCCGGCCTGCACGTTTTCGAAAGTAATGTCGTACTGCTCCTTGCCTTCCGCGTAAGGATGACCAAGGTCCTTCAGCATTTGCAGGCAGCTCGGGCGGATGTCGATCTCCGCCGCGGTACTGCCGACCAGTTGCATCAGTTGCCGCGCCTGCAGCAAGGTACGCTCGCTGGTGGCGAAACCCGGCATGGTATAGGCTAGGATGTTGGCGCGCGGCAGCTTCAGTCTATCCATCGCCTTGGCGCACACCAGCAACGCATGGGTTGAATCCAGCCCACCCGAAACGCCGATCACCACCTTGGAAATCTTGCTCGCCGACAGACGCTGCACCAGCGCCTGCACCTGGATATTGTAGACCTCGGTGCAACGCTCATCGCGCCGTTTGGGGTCGGACGGCACATAGGGGAAACGCTCGATATTGCGCGTCAGCGGCAACGCCTTGTCCAGCGGCAATGCCAGTTCGAAACGGATCACTTCAAACCGAGACACTTCGTCGGCATGCCGCCGCACCGATTGCCCGAAGGTGGTCTGGCGCATGCGCTCGCGCGACAGGCGTTCCAGGTCGATGTCGGCAAAGATGATGTGCGAATCGTCCAGGAAACGCTCGGATTCCGCCAGCAATTCGCCGTTTTCGTAGATCAATCCCTGGCCGTCCCAGGCCAGGTCGGTCGACGATTCGCCTTTGCCGGCCGAGGTGTACAGGTAGGCCGACAAGCAGCGCGCCGATTGCTGCGCGACCAGTTGATGACGATAGCCGGCCTTGCCCACTAGCGCGTTCGAGGCTGACAGATTGACCAGCACGCTGGCGCCGGCCAGCGCGGCAAACGACGATGGCGGAATCGGCACCCAGACGTCTTCGCAAATCTCGACATGGAAACGCAACAGCGGCAAATTGGCCACCTCGAACAGCAAGCCGGTGCCGAACGGGACGCTGGCGCCCAGCAATTGCAGGCTGGTGACTGCCGTGTTATCGGCGGCGCTGAACTGCCGCGCTTCGTAGAATTCGCCATAGTTCGGCAGGTAGCTCTTCGGCACGACGCCCTGGATACGGCCATCGGCGATCACCACCGCGCAGTTGAACAGTTGATGCTCGACCCGCAGCGGCAAGCCGACGATCATCACCAGCGACAGCTTTTTCGAGGCTTCCACGACCATGCCCAATGCGGCTTCGCAGGCATCCAGCAAGGCGCGCTGGTGAAACAGGTCGTCGCAGGTATAGGCCGACAAACCCAGTTCCGGAAACGCCACCAGCACCGCGCCTTGCTGCTCGGCCTGCTGCGCCAGCACGATGGTTTCGGCGGTGTTGAAAGCGGGATCGGCCACCCGGCAACGCGGGATGGCGACTGCAACGCGCGCAAAATCATGGGAGTAAAGGTTCAGAAATCTATTCTTTGTCATCATTATTTCCTGCGTTGGCTGTCGAGTCCTGGAGCGCACAGGCGGCATCCATGCTCTGCGTGATGCGTTCAATTATCGCACGCTAATGGCTCTCTCTCAGAGCAGGCCGCTAGAGTGCTAAACTTCATGTTTCCGCCCTCCACACTCACGGTTCGCAAAGTCCTTGATTAACAAGACAACAACCAAGATCAGCACGCGCATCATTTCATCCCTGAGCGAAGTCGGCCAGGCCGCCTGGGATGGACTGCTTGCCCTGCAAGCCGATGCCAACCCGTTCCTGTCCTTCGCTTTCCTGCATGCATTGCACGAAAGCGGCAGCGCCTCGGAAAAATCCGGCTGGCAGCCGCAATATCTGACGCTATGGGACGACGCCGAACAGCCGCCGCAGCTGATTGCCGCCCTGCCGCTGTACGTGAAATTTCACTCCTACGGTGAATATGTGTTCGACTGGGCCTGGGCCGATGCCTACGAGCGCAACGGCTTCGACTATTACCCCAAGCTGCTGTCGGCCATTCCGTTCACGCCGGTTACCGGCGGCAGGCTGCTGGCGCGCGACGATCAGGCACGGGCGGCGTTAATTACCGTGTTGCAGTCGCTGCGCAAGGATACGCAAACCTCGTCGACCCACATCCTGTATCCGCCGGCAGACCAGGCCAGTGCCTTGCAAGAGGCCGGCTTCATGCTGCGCAGCGGTGTCCAGTTCCACTGGCTCAACGCCGGCTATGCCGATTTCGCTGCCTTCCTTGTCACGCTGGAGCGCAAGAAGCGCAAGAACATCCTGGCCGAACGGCGCAAGGTAGCAGAGGCTGGCGTGCGCTTTCGCCACGTGCGCGGCGAGGACGCCACCGAAGAAGACTGGATCTTCTTCAATCGCTGCTATCGCCGCACCTACACCGCGCATCATTCAACGCCGTACCTGAACCTGGACTTCTTCCTCCGGATTGCCGCCGGCATGCCGCACAACCTGTTGCTGATCATCGCCGAGCGCGACGGCCAGCCGATTGCCTCATCACTGTTGGTCTATACCGGGCAAACCCTGTATGGCCGCTATTGGGGCGCCATTGAAGAAGTGCCCTGCCTGCACTTTGAAACCGCGTACTATCAACCGCTGGAATTCTGTATCGCGCAAAAGATCGCCTGCTTCGAAGGCGGCGCCCAGGGCGAGCACAAGATGGCGCGCGGCTTCCTGCCGCAAAAGACATGGTCGGCGCACTGGCTGGCGCATCCGGGTTTCGCCGATGCGGTGGCCGATTTCCTGAAACAGGAAGCGCACGGCATCAACAACTACATGGATGAGCTGAATGACCGCAATCCATTTCGTTCGGAGACACTTTAACCCCAGACACCCGTCGTACCATCGCAGAAAAAATCATACGAATAAATAAAAACAACTAGAGACAATGAGAAACCATGCAACCGACCGACATCCTGCTAGCCCTGCTGACCGTCACTATCTGGGGATTGAATTTCGTAGTGATCAAGATCGGCCTGGCCGGTTTGCCGCCGCTGCTGTTTTCGGCATTGCGATTTGTCTTCGCCGCGCTGCCATTGGTATTTTTCATCAAGCGGCCAGCGATTCCGTGGCATTTGCTGATCGGCTTCGGGCTGTTCCAGTTCGCGCTGCAATTTTCCCTGCTGTTCTCCGGTATGAAACTCGGCCTGGGCGCTGGCCTGGCCTCGCTGGTAATCCAGTTGCAGGCCTTCTTTACCATCGGACTGGCGGTACTGCTGCTGGGTGAGCGACCGCTGGCGACGCAGTTGCTGGGCGCCTTTGTGGCATTAGCTGGCATGGTGCTGGTTGCCACCCACCTGGAGGCGAAGGCTACCGTGATCGGCTTCCTGATGGTGATTGGCGCCGGCTTCAGCTGGGCCAGCGCCAATATCGTCACAAAGAAAATGGGCAAGCTCAATCCGCTAGCGCTGATGGCCTGGGGTTCGCTGATGGCGTCGCCGCCGTTGCTGTTGGCTTCGGCGGTGCTGGAAGGCCCTGCCGCGTGGCACGATGCATTCACTCACTTTGGCTGGGTGTCGGTGGCGGCGGTCTTGTATCAATCGTATCCGAACACCATCGTCGGCTACGGCATCTGGACCATCCTGATGCGCAAATATCCGGCCGCGACCGTGGCGCCATTCTCACTGCTGGTGCCGCTGGTCGGCATGCTGAGCGCGGCGCTCATACTGGACGAATCGCTGCAATGGTGGAAAATCGTCGCCGGCCTGCTGGTGCTGGGCGGTCTGGCGCTGAACCAGTTCGGCGCGCGCCTGCTGATTGCCCTACGTCGACAGTCATAACAATCGTCAGACAACCTGCTTCAGCCCCTGCTCGACCGCATCCAGAAACAGCCGGACCTTGGACGACAAGTAGCGGTTAGGCAGATAAATGCCGTACAGGTAGCGCAGCGGCAGCGGTTCATATTGCGGCAGCAGCTTAAGCAGTTTTCCTTGCGCCAAATCGGCACCGATCATGTAATCCGGCAGCAAGCCGATTCCCATCCCACGCAACACGCATTCGCGCAGCCAGACGCTGTTGTTGCAGTTGATACGCGGCGCGATCCTGACTTCATGACACTGCTGCTTGCCGTCGCTTCCTTCAAAATGCCAGACATCCTTGGCCGACATCACGTTGTCGGCCAGGCAGTCGTAGGCCGGCAGTTCCGCAAGCGTCTGCGGCTGGCGCCGCGTAGCGAAATACTCAGCGCTACCGACCGTGCTCCAGCCGATACGGTACAGCATGCGTGCATGGACGTTTTCCGGCGGCGTGGTGGCGATTCGCAACGCCACATCGATCGAGCGCTCGGCCAGGTCGATGAACTGGTCCGACAGCGTCAGTTCCAATTCAATGTCTGGATACCGCCGCATGAAACCGCATACGATATCCGGCAGACAGACATTCGAGAAATTGGCCGGCGCCGTCACCCGCAGCGTGCCTTGCGGGGAATCCTGACGGCGCAATACCTCCTGCTCTGCTTCCGCCACTTCCGACAAAATCGCTTTGCAGCGCCGGTAAAACACTTCTCCAGCCTCGGTCAGACTGAGGCTGCGCGTGGTTCGCTGTAGCAGCTTGACACGCAATTCGCGCTCCAGCGCGCTGAGCTGTTTGCTGACATGCGAATTCGACACTTCCAGCCGCGCCGCTGCCATGGAAAAACTGCCGTGATCCGCCACTGCAACAAAAGCGACCATTCTTTGCAAATCAATCATATTTTCTATATGGAATTAATGATTTTATAAATCACAGTTTAATCATCACATAGAAATAATAAACTGGCTTCATCTTTCTTTCACAGGGAAATTCAAGATGCAAGCCACCGATGTTTTCCTGGCAATCCTGACCGTCTCAATCTGGGGCCTGAATTTTGTAGCGATCAAGATAGGCTTGCAGGGATTGCCACCCATCTTGTTTTGCGCATTGCGCTTCATTTTTGCGGCGTTGCCGCTGGTGTTCTTCATCAAACGCCCGGCCATTCCATGGCGCCTGCTAGTTGCCTATGGCAGCCTGCAATTCGCCGGCCAGTTCTCCTTGCTGTTCATCGGCATGAAGCTGGGATTCGCTCCCGGACTGGCATCGCTGGTGATGCAACTGCAAGTATTCTTTACCGTAGCACTGGCGGTGCTGATGCTGGGAGAGCGTCCGCGCGCAGCGCAGATACTCGGCGCCCTGGTTGCCTTTGCCGGCATGGGCGTGGTCGCCGCCCATCTGGATGGCACGGCGACGGTGGTCGGCTTCGTGCTGGTGGTGGCGGCCGGACTCAGTTGGGCCGGCGCCAATATCGTCACCAAGCAGATCGGCAAAGTCAATCCACTGGCACTGGTGGCTTGGGGTTCGCTGATGGCCGTACCGGGGTTGCTGCTGGCGTCGCTCGCATTCGAAGGCCCTGCCGCCTGGCAGGATACGGCGCTTCGCTTCAACTGGACTTCCGCCGGCGCTATCCTGTTCCAGTCCTATCCGACCACCATCCTCGGCTTTGCCATCTGGTCGACCCTGATGCGCAAATATCCGGCCGCCACGGTCGCGCCGTTCTCATTGCTGGTGCCGGTGGCGGGCATGCTGAGTGCCTCCCTGATATTGGGAGAAGCGCTGCAATCATGGAAAATCATGGCGGGACTGCTGGTATTGTGCGGCCTGCTGTTGAACCAGTTCGGCGGTCGTTTGGTATTGCTGCTGAAAACCGTCAAGCCATGAAAAAAGCGCACCGCGGTGCGCTTTTTCATTCAGTCAACTCCGGTCCACTAAGGCAGACCGAAATTCCTGCAAATTATGCTGCGATGGATTTCTTGTAAGCTTCGACGCCCGACAGGATTTCCTTGCGCGCTTCATCCGGACCGAACCAGCCGTCAATCTTGACCCATTTACCCTTTTCCAGATCTTTGTAGTGTTCAAAGAAATGCTGGATCTGCTTCAGGCGCAGTTCATTCATGTCTTCCGGCTTTTGCCAGTGGGTGTAGATGCTCAGGACCTTGTCGACCGGCACCGCCAGCAGCTTCGCATCCTGGCCAGCTTCGTCCGACATCTTCAGCACGCCGACCGGGCGGCAACGCACCACCACGCCAGGGAACAAAGGGAACGGCGTAATCACCAGCACGTCGACCGGATCGCCGTCTTCCGACAGGGTTTGCGGAATGTAGCCGTAGTTGCATGGGTAATGCATTGCGGTGCCCATGAAGCGATCAACGAAAATCGCGCCGGATTCCTTGTCAACTTCGTATTTGATCGGATCGGCATTCATCGGGATTTCGATGATGACGTTGAAATCGTTTGGCAAATCGCGCCCGGCCGATACTTGATTCAGACTCATGGTGTGCTCTCGTCAATAATGAAAAAATTTGCTACTACCTTCGCAGTCCGAAATTATAACGGGTCCAGCCCCTATCGTGCGATGCAACATCAACATCGTTGCAGACATAACCACACCGTCGGCATGTAGCGACATGGAAAACAGGGTTCAAAATCGTTGGGAAGGAGCGAGCCAGGGAGTGAATCAGGTCCGACTTTGCAAGGGAAAATACAATTTAACGGCAAAGCGGACCAGATTTATTGCAATTTTACCAATGTAAGCACAACGTACAGCAGGTTTCGAGCTTCCCTTTATTGGCTGGCTACAACGATGGCGGAAGTATCAACGCTCTTCACACCGGTCACCTTGGCTGCAATGTCCTTGACGTGATCGATGGCATCCTGGTTCGCCAAAGTACCGCTCAACGCAACCACGCCGTGGGTCGTCTTCACGCTCACATCGAACCCCTTGGTGACACTGTTAGCGAGGATTTCGGATTTCACCTTTGTGGTGATCCAGCTGTCAGTGACTACCCGCTCGGTTTTCGCGACAGTCATGTCTGCCTTGGCCTGCACTTTGTTGCTGGTTGCAACGCTGAGCCCGTTATCGACACTTTTAACACCCTCCACAGCTTTTGCCTGTGCTCCTGCCAAGGACTTGGCGCGTGAACTGCTCGCCGTCCCGCTCAAAGTGACCACGCCGTTGGTGGTGGTCACGCTGATGTCAGATGCTTTAAGGTGCGAATTTCCCATCAAGCGCGCCTTTACCGAGCCGGTAATGGCGGTATCTGTAATTGTGGCCGCCACGCCGTCGCTATGCGGCTGCGGCGCAGCGGCGGCATCGCTTGACGCTGCGATCGCCGTACCGGCACCAAGGCTGGCTCCGAATGCAGCGACGATCAACAGATTGCGAATCGCTGCTTTACCAAGAATAAATGTGTTCATGTGATTTCTCCGATTTGTCGTATGCACGGCCTTCATTACACGCCAAGCGCCGTCTCTTGTCGGTGCGGTGTCACACTTAGGGTCGATGTTTGCGCTCGTCAAACTCAATGCCGGAACATCGTCAGGATCGCCGCTGCTGGACGCCAGTACGCCGAAAACTGCCCTCCCCCTGCGGATCCGCAATCACGGCTTCCCGGCCACGATTAGGGATATTGAGAGGCGCAAATAGAGTTTTCGCGCCATGCTGCAGGGCGCTGTCCTTTACCTTCCGTCGCCCTGAATATTCCGAAAACACATCACGCTGTGCGCAGCCGTTGATGCCCCAATATCTCTTTAGCAAAATCCATTTTTACCGTATCGAAACGCAGGAAAGCCTTGGTTGTCGCTTTAATCTCACCGGTGCGCGCCTGGGATTAATCTTATTGCAAAACATTCAGCTTTAACTTATATTTCAGTAATTACTGAAAATTCAAAATATCATGCCTACACAAACACCGGGCGAAAACCTCGATCCCTCGCCACTCCCCCCACTCACGCCATTGACCCTGCGCTTCATTTCGCACTTCGGCGAAATGGGCAGCCGCTGGGGCATCAACCGCACCGTCGGGCAGATTTACGCGCTGCTTTACGTCCTCGGGCGGCCACTCAACGCCGACCAGATCGCCGAATACCTGGCGTTTTCGCGTTCCAATGTCAGCATGGGGTTGAAAGAATTGCAATCCTGGCGCCTGGTCAAGCTGTTGCACCACTCGGGTGATCGCCGCGAGTATTTCGAGCCGCCAAAGGACATCTGGGACATCTTCAAAGCGCTGCTGGAAGAGCGTCGGCGCCGTGAAATCGAACCCACGTTGTCCATGCTGCGCGATGCCTTGCTGGAAAATCCTTCGAACGATGTCGATAAAGTTGCCCAAAAGCGAATGCGAGAAATGTACAATCTGATCGAATTGTCCAGCTCATGGTTCGACGATGTACAGCGACTCTCGCCAGAAACACTGGCCTCGCTGATGAAAATGGGATCGAAAGTCAAGAAGTTGCTGGATGTGCGAGACAAATTCCGCATCCCTGGCACCGGCAACAAAAGCAAAACCAGCACAGATCACCCCGATGTACACCTGAACGCCGACTTAAAGGAGTAGACGCATAATGTCTTTCGCCTTAACGAAACGGTTTACGCGCTTGCCGCTGGCGGTTGAAATCACCTTGATCCTGATGGTCAAGATCGCCCTTTTGATGCTCCTGTGGAAGGCCTTTTTCTCGGAACCGCAAACCAAGAAAATGCGCATGCCGACCGAATTGGTCGAGCAGCACTTCCTGAGCCAACAACCAGCCATACCCCCTTCCCACCTAACCCCTGCAGAGGCCCACCAATGATTCCTATCGATGAAGTCGTCGCTTTATCGCGCCTGCAATTCGCGGCAACCGCGTTGTTTCACTTTTTATTTGTCCCGCTGACACTTGGACTATCTTGGATTCTGGTCATCATGGAGTCGGTCTACGTCATGACCGGCAGCCCGATCTACAAGGACATGACGCGCTTCTGGGGCAAGCTGTTCGGCATCAATTTCGCCATGGGGATCGCCACCGGCATCACGCTGGAATTCCAGTTCGGCACCAACTGGTCGTATTACTCGCACTATGTCGGCGACATCTTCGGCACGCCGCTGGCGATCGAAGGCATGATGGCGTTCTTCCTTGAATCGACCTTCGTCGGCCTGTTCTTCTTCGGCTGGGACCGCCTGTCGCGCGTCCAACATCTGCTGATCACTTTCCTGGTCGCGCTTGGCTCCAGCCTGTCGGCCCTGTGGATTCTGATCGCCAACGGCTGGATGAACAATCCGGTCGGCGCCGAGTTCAACTATGAAACCATGCGCATGGAACTGACCAGCATCATCGACGTCATCTTCAACCCGGTGGCCCAGGTCAAGTTCGTCCACACTATTTCGGCCGGCTATGTCGCCGCCTCGATGTTCGTGCTCGGCATCTCCGCCTACTACCTGCTGAAAGGACGCGACACCGCGTTTGCGCTGCGTTCGTTTGCCATCGCTGCCGGCTTCGGTCTGGCCTCGACCTTGTCGGTGATCGTACTCGGCGACGAATCGGGTTATACCGCCGGCGAAGTCAATAAAGTGAAGATGGCGACCATGGAAGCAGAATGGCACACCGAGCCAGCTCCGGCCGGCATCACCGTTTTCGGCTGGCCCAACGAGAAAGAGCAGCGCACCGATTATGCCTTCAAGATCCCCTATGTACTGGGTCTGATCGGCACGCGTTCGGTCGACAAGCAAATCACCGGCATCCAGGATCTGAAAAAGGAACATGAGGTGCAGATCCGCAACGGCATGGTGGCCTACGCCGCCCTGACCCGCCTCAAGTCCGGCGACAAATCGCCGGAAGTGTTAGCTGCCTTCGATAAAGTAAAAGGCGATCTCGGCTACGGCTTGCTGCTGAAGAAGTACACCCCGAACGTCGTCGATGCGACACCGGAACAGATAGCGATGGCGGTCGACGACACCATCCCGAAAGTTTTTCCGATGTTCTGGTCGTTCCGGATCATGGTCGGCCTCGGCTTGCTGTTCCTGTTCATCTTCTCTTGCTCGTTCTATTTCCTGATTCGCAAGACACTGTCCAAGCAACGCTGGTTGCTGCGCCTGGCCGTGTACAGCATTCCGCTGCCATGGGTAGCGATGGAACTGGGCTGGCTACTGGCCGAATATGGTCGTCAGCCGTGGACCATTTCGGGCGTGTTGCCGACTCATCTGTCAGCCTCGACCCTGCAACCTGGAAGCCTGTACTTCAGCCTGGCCGGCTTCCTCGGTTTCTACACCTTCCTGTTCATCGTTGAAATGATCCTGATGGTGAAATACGCGCGCCGTGGTCCAAGCAGCCTGCACACCGGCAAATACCACTGGGAACTGCTAGACAAGCCAATCGTCGGCAACGACGCCACCGCCAAGGCCTGAGGGGAAAACCATGATTTTTGACTACGAAACACTAAAAGTAATCTGGTGGGGCTTCGTCGGCGTGTTGCTGATCGGCTTCGCCCTGACCGACGGCTTCGACTTCGGCGTCGGCATGCTGCTGCCGTTCATCGGCAAGAACGACGGCGAACGCCGTGTCATCATCAATTCGATCGGCAGTACCTGGGAAGGTAACCAGACCTGGTTCATCACCGCCGGCGGCGCCATTTTCGCCGCCTGGCCGCTGGTCTATGGCGCTGCCTTCTCAGGCTTCTATATCGCCCTGATGCTGCTGCTGTTCTCGCTGTTCTTCCGCCCGGTCGGGTTCGACTACCGCAGCAAGGTAGCCGATACTCGCTGGCGCAATGCTTGGGATTGGGGCCTGTTCGCCGGCGGCTTCGTCCCGCCGCTGATTTTCGGCGTAGCGTTCGGCAACCTGTTCCTCGGCGTGCCTTTCCACTACGACGACACCATGCGCGTTGAATACACCGGCAATTTCTTCCAGCTGCTGAATCCGTTCGGCCTGCTGGCCGGCTTGCTGAGCGTAGCCATGCTGCTGATGCATGGCGCGACCTACCTGCAAGTCAAGACCGATGCGCTGATCGCCCAACGCGCCCGCAGCGTAGCCAAGATCGCCGGCCTGGTGACCATAGCGCTGTTCGTTGCCGGCGGTTTCTGGGTCGCCTACGGCATCCACGGCTATCGGATTACTGCCATGCCGGACATCAACACCGCCTTCATCCCGACCGCTAAAACCGTGACCACCGCCACCGGCGTCTGGTTCGACAACTATGCACGCTGGCCGCTCATCTGGGCCTTGCCGATCGTTGCTGTTGCCGGAGCCTTGCTGTGTGTCGTGTTCAGTGCCGCCAACAAGGCAATGGCGGCATTCCTGTCCAGCGGCCTCAGCGTCACCGGAGTCATCCTCACCGCCGGCGCCTCACTGTTCCCGTTCGTCATGCCGTCCTCGCTCGACCCGAACAGCAGCCTGACCGTCTGGGATGCGGTATCGAGCCACAAGACGCTGGGCATCATGTTCTGGGTCGTGGTGATCATGCTGCCGATCATCTTGCTATACACCACCTGGGTCTACCGGGTGATGCGCGGCAAGATCACGCTCAAGCATATCGAAGACAACGAACACACCGCCTATTAATCGGCATCGGACCTGGCCGCAGGCGTTTCTGGACGGCGGCCAGGCCTGCCAACTAAAAAACTGCAACAATCAATACAGGAGAATTTTATGTGGTATTTCGCATGGATACTTGGCATCGGCCTGGCACTGGCGTTCGGCATCATCAACGTCATGTGGCTGGAAGCCAACTACGCGTTCGGCAGCCGCGACGAAGAAACCACCCGCGAGCGCTTTGAACGAGCTGCGGCCGAGCACGAACAGAGCAAGGCTCGCAAAAAATGAGCGCCGCAGTAGCGGTAGCGCCGCCACCTGAATCCCGGCGGCTCTTGCCGGGCCACGATTTTGCCGACGCCTACCAGGTTGCAACCAGCATCTCCGGCCTGGACGCGCGACAAGCCGCAGATGCCATCATCAAGCATCCTCCATCGTGGATAAAGGGCCTGATGACGATCCGTAACCGGGTCGTCAAATTATTCAGATTAAGAACCGTCGAGATGGGAGTGGATGATCCGAAGTCGGCGCTGCGCATGGTAGGCGGCTTTCCTATCGTCTCGCAATCTTCGCAGGAAGTGATACTGGGATTCGACGACAAGCACCTCGATTTCAGAATCAGCATTGTGGCTGCGCCCGACCGCTTCGGCGGCACGCAGGTGACTGTCGCCACTTTGGTAAAACCAACAATTTCCTGGGTCGCACCTATCTTGCGACGATACTGCCCTTTCACCGCATCATTGTTCGTCACTTGCTGGAACGCGCCAGTTTCGAACGCCTCGCCTAGCTTCCTGACGCCTCGCATTCTGCTCCATTACCCGTGACGGCCGGATCGCCATTGCCGTCGGCGTCATCCACAGTGCTGATGGCGACGGCCACCTGCTCCAGCTTGGTGACCGCCACATTCAGCGAATCGTTGACCTGCGCCATGGTGTGTTCTGGCATGGTCTCCGCTATCTGCGCCACTGCTCCTGCCAAATCGATTACCGCCAGCGTTAAATTGGCAATCAGGTCACGCTCGTTCGTCATCTTTAAGGGTCCAGTATCATACGGGGACGGCATTATTACATTACACGGCCGAATGCAAAACTGCCGGGCAATAAAAAAGCAGCAACTACTGTTGGAACTCGAATCTTGGATCATCAAAACACACATCTGGAAACGCCACCGGCTACCTCGCTGGCATTGTTTTGCAAAGTCGTCGACAACTACGGCGACATCGGCATCTGCTGGCGCCTGGCGCGTCAACTGGAACAGGAACATGGCATCGGCGTCACATTGTGGGTCGACGACTTGCGCAGTTTTCAGCGCATCTGCCCAGAGGTGGCTATCGATTGCGAGACGCAGAAAATCGCCAATATCACGGTACGTCACTGGCGCGATCAGGACGGCGCATTTTCCGCCGACGACGTAGCTGATATCGTGATCGAATTCTTTGCCTGCGACATCCCGCCGGCTTACATCGCCGCAATGGCGCAGCGTTCGCCGCAACCTGTGTGGCTGAATCTGGAGGGTTTGAGCGCCGAAGAATGGGTGGAAGGCTGCCATACGCTGTCGTCGCCCCATCCTCAAATGTCGCTGACCAAATATTTCTTTTTCCCAGGCTTCACCGGCAAAACCGGCGGGCTGCTGCTCGAATCGGCATTACTGCAACAGCGCGAGGCCTTCCAGCAAGACCCGGCTGCGATGGCGGCCTTTCTCGAACACTTTGGCGTCACGGCAACCGAATTCGCGTCATTGAAAGTTTCGCTGTTTTGCTATCCGGAGGCGCCGGCTGCGGCATTGTTCGAGGCCTGGCAACACAGCGATGCCGCCATTACCTGCCTGGTGCCGGAAGGCGTTGCCGCCAGCGCGGTCGAGGCATTTCTAGGCCGGGGGCAAGCGCGACCCGCGGCGCGCTGACCGTACGCGTACTGCCCTTTATTCCCCAGCCCGATTACGACAAGCTGCTGTGGGCCTGTGACCTCAATTTCGTGCGCGGGGAAGATTCCTTCGTCCGCGCGCAGTGGGCGGGCAAGCCGTTTATCTGGCATATCTATCCGCAAGACAAGGATTTGCACCACGTTAAATTGAATGCGTTCCTGCGCCGTTATTCGGCCAAGACCGACAGCCTGGTCGCGCTGTCCCTGGCCTGGAACGCCGCCGCAGATGAAAGCGCCGATTTCGCCCAGATTTGGCCGTCGTTTAAAGCAGACATGCCAAAAATTGCCACGATGTCCACAGATTGGCAGCATCAAGTGTTGGCAAATGGCGATTTGGCATCGAATTTGCTGAAGTTTGCCGAAACAGTTCGCTAAGAGATGTCAAAAAATAGGTTAAAATATACGGCTAATTTTTGACGCAATTCAAAATTCAATCAAACGTGGGCTTGCGGCGCTTTTTGCCAGTAGGCTACAGATGATTTTTAAGTAACCTACTTTTACGTATATTCGCTATGAAACCAGCAAAAGAAATTCGTGTCGGCAACATCATCATGGTTGACAGCAAGCCAATGATCGTCCTGCGCTCTGACGTCAACGGTTCGAGCCGTACCGGCTTCACCTACAAATGGAAGCTGAAAAACCTGTTGACCAACGCCCCAATGGAAAACGTTTTCCGTGGCGACGACAAGTTTGACGTGGTTGTTCTCGACAAGAAGCCAGTCACCTATTCGTACTTCGCTGATCCATTGTTCGTGTTCATGGACGCCGACTACGAACAGTACGAAATCGAAGAAGAAAACCTGGGCGACGCCCTGCACTACCTGAAAGACGGTATGGAATGCGAAGCCGTGTTTTACGACGGCAAGGCAATTTCGGTAGAACTGCCAACAACCATCGTTCGCCAAGTGGTGTATTCGGAGCCAGCAGTCAAGGGCAACACTTCGGGCAACGTCCTGAAAGAAGCCAAGATCGAAAATGCGATCGAAGCCAACCAGCACACTGTCATGGTGCCGCTGTTCATCAGCTCCGACGACAAGATCGAAATCGACACTCGTACCAACGAGTTCAAGAAGCGCGGTTAATTTTCCCCGCTTGCAAAAAAAAACGCTGCCAATTATCGGCAGCGTTTTTTTTCGCCCATATCTGCTGAAACCGCAGTGCCGACGAAGCGCACCGCGGTACAACCACTGAATTACTGACTCAAGATTTCACTCAGCTTCTGATTGTTGATGCCAAAGCTGGCGATCACCGCCAGGCTGGCCACCGCCAAAATGCCGCCCAGCCACAAGGTGGACGGGATGCCAAGAGAGTCGACCACCACGCCACCGGTCGACGAACCGACCGCAATCGCCACTTGCACAATGCTGACAAACAGCGCGGAGCCGGCTTCGGGCAGGTCCGGCGATGACAATTGCAGCCAGATGCTAAGGCACAGCGGAATCGCGCCGAAAGCAACACCCCAGGCCAGCACCATGACAATCACTCCGGCTTGCGACGCATGCAGCAATGGCAATGTCAGCAGCGCCACCATCAGCACAGTCACTACCGCCAGCAGCGACAGCTGCAGGTTGCGTCCGACAGTTGTGGAGACGACGAAATTGGAAATGAAACCGACAATGCCAAAACCCAGCAACACCGAAGTCACGGTGGAAATGCCGAAGCCGGCGTTTTGCGTCAGGAACGGCGTGACGTAGGTGTAGGCAGAAAAGTGCGCTCCGAACACCAGCGCCACCATCAGCAAACTCTTGCGGGTATTGGCGCGGCTGAGCAAGGCGCGCAGATCGCTGAAACGAATCGCCGCCTTCGATGGCAACGACGGCAGCAACAACGCTTGCGCAGCCAGCGCTACAGCCGCCAGTAAGCCGGTGGCGAAGAACGATGCGCGCCATGACGCCAGTGTGCTGATGAAGGTACCGAGCGGCACACCGATCACGGTGGCAAAGGTGACCCCGGTCAAGATCATTGCTGTGGCCTTGGCCGCATGCTCCTCATGCACCAGGCGCGCCGAGGTGGCCAGCGCCAAGGTCCAGAAACCACCAAGGGCGGCACCCAGCAACGCACGCCCCAGCAGCATCGTGCCAAAGCCCGGCGCCATCGCTGACACCAGGTTGGACGCCAGCAGCAGCACCGACAGCGCCAGCAGAATCAGGCGACGATTGATGCGGCCAGCTCCAAGCATCAAACCAGGCGCTGAAATCGCTGCAATCACGCCAGGCGTGGTCACCATCAAGCCAGCGGTGCCAGGTGAAACGCCGAGATCGTGGGCGATCTGCGGCAGCAAGCCGACCGGCAGGAACTCGGTTGTCACGAAGGCGAAAGCGCCGATCGCCACCGCCACCACCGACAGCCAGGAACGCAACGGCGACGACGCGTTGCCGAGCGGACTTGGCATGTCCAGCAGCGCGTCGTTTTGCGGACTGACTTGTGTCCTGACTACAGCCAGATTTTTTTCCATTTAATGCTCCCTCTTGTATCTATGTAAATATGCGTGAATTTGAATTTGCGTGATTTTGCAAGTCCCGGACCAAACCAATTGAATCAGGCGCCAACCTAGAAATACCCCCTCATCGGCATGCCCTTGATCCCACCAAAATCAAAACTGTATTATTTTTAACTACAGTTAAGCAGATAAAAATAAGATCGAAAACGATCCCGCTCCCCCATCACTGATAGTGGCAATAATACTGTATATTTTTTACCTACAGTTATTCACAAAAAAACGCCTGTTATGCGCTCTTGCTCTTGTAGCCAATCTGATTCACCAGCTCGGACAGCTTGCGCTCCTTGAGGATCGCCAACATCGCATCCTCGACTTCCGAGACCACAGGATCAAGCACCATGTTCATGCTGCAACTGACCGGACAACACGGATCTTTCGAGCGCGTGTTGTGTTTCAACAAAGGCCCCTCTTCCACCGCCCGGTAGATTTCATCCAGGCCGATTGCACTTGCAGGCCGCGCCAGTTGCGCGCCACCGCCCTTGCCTTCCTTGGTCAGCACCAGCTTGGCCTTGCTTAACTTGCGTAACAACTCGCGTACGAAAACCGGATTGGTATTGACACTGGCAGCAATCGCCGTCGAAGGCTGAAACACTTCACCGCACCTGGTCGCGTACTCGACGCTCACAAGGATATGTGTGGCTACTGCGAATCGACTCGATTTCATACTGTATTTATATTCCATACAGAAAGTTACGTCAACAAATTTTCTTGCATATGCTTATACCGGAGCTTCACTCTGCGGCACAACATCCGTCAGCGGTGTCACAATGTAGGCCTGTTCTGCCCTCACGATGGAATCATCGATGCCCACTTATCTGGAAAGAAGCGCAGTGGTAAAGCTGGAAGACTTGCCGAACATCGGCAAGGCCGGCGCCGCTGACCTACGTTGCATTGGCATTGAACGCCCGGATCAATTGGTCGGCAAATCGCCGCTGCAGATGTATGAAACGCTTTGCGCAAAAACCGGCGCCCGCCATGATCCGTGCGTGATCGATGTGTTCATGTCGGCGGTACGCTACATGGAGGGTGCCGAACCGCTGCCGTGGTGGTCTTACACGGCCGAGCGCAAGCGCCTGCTCAAGTCGGGGTAAAAGGGCAAACATGCAATTGACCTGGCTTGAAGATTTTGTCGAGTTGGCGCGGACACGCAGCTTTTCTCGTGCGGCCGAAAACCGCTTTGTCACCCACCCGGCCTTTGGACGCCGTATCCATGCGCTGGAGCAATGGGTGGGTGCGGAACTGGTGGCACGTACGCAACCAGTATCCTTGACGCCGGCCGGCTTGCTGTTCCTCGATGCGGCATCGCATACGATCGATGTCTTGCATGCGGTCCGGGCGCAACTGCAGGACACCGTGCAGAATTCAGGCGAGACCTTGCGTATCGCTACCGGCCGCACACTGGCGCGCACATTTTTCCCGGGCTGGTACGAAACGATCAACCAGCGTTTTGGCCCCTTTCCAGTCTCGGTCAGCACCGGCGGCGCGCAAGAGGTCATCTTGCGCCTCGCTAGCGGCGATGTCGATCTGCTGGTGATTTATTCCAGTCCGAGTACGCGCTTGCTGATTGACCCTCAACGCTACGAATCCGTCACGCTGGCGCGCGAGATGCTGTTGCCTGTCTGCGCAGCGGATGCTAAGGGACGCCCCAAATTCCGTTTGCCTGCCACCAATCCGGCAACGCCTATTCCCTGGCTGGGTTTTTCCCAGTCGCTGACGCTGCGCGGCGTGCTCGCCAAACATCTGGCCGGCTTGCCACAAAAACTGTCGCTACACATGGTTTACCAGGCCGACTCCTACGAATCGATCCTGGAAATGGCCAAGCGCGGCGCCGGTCTGGCATGGCTGCCACAGAGCTTGGTGCAAGAGGATTTGAAGCAAGGCAATCTGCTGTTGGTGGGCGATGCCGACATGCGTGTCGGTTTCGACATCTCCCTGTATCGCATGCGGGGCAATAGCAATGCCTTGGTCAAAGCGATCTGGGACGGTGTTTCGTCCGACGCCATCGACGACAATTGAGCGCCGGTGCACGACGCCGCTGATGCCAGGCGTCGCACCTCGCATACAAGAAGAACGAAAAACCGCACAAAAAAAGCACAAGCCTGTGCCGAAACGGCAATTGACGTCGCCATGCGCTCCTTATACTCCCTCAAATTTCCAAAAATTGCTGACCGGATCCACCGCAAAACACATCTGCAGATGTGACTTGCGGATCAGCGTTCAGCGCGCCATCAGGCAGTTTGGGATATCAAAAAATTTGCTTTCATCGGATGCTTTTGCAACTGATGAAATGCAATAACAACAATTCTGGAGCCATCGCATGTCATCACAACCACGAACACTGGAAGCCGGCAGCTTGCCGATCAAAAAATCGCATAATCCCTGGAAGGAAATCTGTGCGGCCAGTATCGGCAATGCACTCGAATTCTATGATTTGCTGATCTACGGCTATTTCGCGGTGGTGATCGGCAAGCTGTTCTTTCCAGCCGCCGACGAAACCACTTCCTTGCTGCTCAGCGTCGGTACATTCGGGATTTCCTTCATCATGCGTCCGCTTGGCGCCATTATCCTGGGCTCGTATGCGGATCGGGCCGGACGCAAGGCATCGCTGACGGTGTCGATCTTCGTCATGATGCTGGGCACAGCGATGATCGCCTTTGCGCCGACTTATGCGCAAATCGGCCTTGCTTCGCCGTTGATCGTGATCGTGGCGCGCATGCTGCAAGGTTTCTCAACAGGTGGTGAATTCGGCGCAGCAACCGCATTCATGGTCGAACACGCCGATGCCAAGCGGCGCGGCTTCTTCGCCAGCTGGCAATTGTCGACACAAGGCCTGGCAACCGTACTGGCGGCCGGCGTCAGTGCACTTCTCAGCTATGCGCTGACAGAAAATCAATTGGACGATTGGGGCTGGCGACTGGCATTTGGCGTCGGCTTGCTGATCGGACCGGTAGGCCTGTACATACGCAGCCAAATCGACGAAACGCCGGAATTCAAGAAGATTGCCAAAGCCAAACCGGAAAAGTCGCCGTTGAAAGTTGTGCTGGTACGCGATCGCATCAATCTGCTGCTGGGCATAGGCGTGGTTTCTGGCGCCACCGCGTTCAACTACGTGCACAAACTGTACATGCCGACCTACGCATTAAAACAATTGCATATTCCAGCAACCTCTTCATTTCTCAGTGCCATGGTGACCGGCGTGGTCTTGATGATCAGTGCGCCGGTGTTTGGCGCGCTCTCTGATCGCTACGGACGTTTTCGCGTGCTGTCGATTGCCATGCTGACGATAGCGTGCACCTCCTATCCACTGTTCCTGCTGCTGCTGACCTGGCCAACAGTCGGCACTTTGATGCTGGTCCAGAGCCTGGTGGGTTTATTGATCGCGGCTTGCCTGGGTCCCATCCCGGCGATGCTGTCGGACATCTTCCCGACCAGCACCCGCGGCACCGGACTTGCCCTCAGCTATAACTTCTCAGTCACGCTATTTGGCGGCTTTGCACCGCTGATCGTCACCTGGATGATTGCCTTCACCGAGAGCAAACTGGCGCCAAGTTTCTATGTCATGGCCACGGCCTTGATCAGCATTGTCGCGGTGCTCGCGCTAGGTCGCCGCATGGCGCGACGTGGGCCGGTCTGACACTCACGACATTGCCATCCCATTCAACCCTTCCAATTTTCCATACCGGTCAGCTCGTCCAGAGTGATGCAGCATGGTTTTTCGAACAGGAGTAGCGTTTATGCAAACCTTGGAACAGATTCGTGCAAAGCTGCATGACTATCCGATCGAAGTAGCTTTCCCCAATATCGCCGAATGGCAAGTCGGCAACACCGGCGTCGATTACATCCACACATTCGACAGCGGCGTAGCCGGTCCGCATGCCATGATCCTGGCGCTTACCCACGGCAATGAAGTCAGCGGCGCCATCACCGTAGACAAGCTGCTGCGCGCGGGATTGCGCCCGCTCAAAGGGCGCCTTACGCTCGGCTTCGGCAACGTCGAGGCCTACCATCGCTTCGATAGCCGCGCTCCGGATGCATCGCGTTTCATTGATGAAGACATGAACCGGGTCTGGTCTGCGGAGAGGCTTGACGGCTGCGATGACTCGCAGGAATTGCGCCGGGCGCGAGCGCTGCGGCCGATCATCGACAGCGTGGATTTCCTGCTTGACCTGCACTCCATGCACGAAGAGGCGCCGCCGCTGATGCTCAGTGGCCCGCTGGAAAAAGGCATCCGTTTTGCAATAGACATTGGCGTGCCTGAACACGTGATCGTCGATGCCGGCCACGCAAACGGCAAGCGGCTGCGCGACTACGACGCCTTCGGCGATCCGGCCAGCCCGAAGAATGCCTTGCTGATCGAGACCGGGCAACATTTTTCAATTCGCAGCAAGGACGTCGCGCTGGATGCCGCGTCCCGCTTCCTGGTCCAGACCGGTGTGGTCGCGGCAGTTGATGTCACCGATTTCATGCAGCGCGCCACGCTTTCGGCACAGCATGTCTTCGAGGTGACGCAGCCGGTCATTGCAGACACAATGGATTTCGAGTTCATGCAGGATTTTCGCGGATTGGAATTGATTGCACGCGCCGGCACCGTCATCGCACACGATGGCGACAAGGAGATTGTCACGCCGTACGACGACTGCGTGATCATCATGCCATCGCTACGCCATCTCGGCCCTGGCGTCACCGTCATGCGTTTGGCTCGCGTACTGAACAACTGGTAATGAAAAGGGCGCTGCGCCCTGCCCTTGTGATCGCACAAGACAAGGGCGCAGCGCCCGCACAGTTCAAGACATCAAACTTTGGCTACTCACTCGGCCTTGGCCAGCATCTTGAAAATGCTGGAGAAATCCAGTCCGCCGGCGCCACTCTTGCTGTGAATGTCGTACAGATTGCGCGCCAGCGCTCCGAGCGGAACGCTGCTGCCGGTCGACAGAGAATTTTCCACCGCCAGCCCCAGATCCTTCAACATCAGATCGACGCCGAAACCGCCGCTGTAGCCCTTCGACGCCGGCGCATTTTCCATCACACCGGGGCAAGGGTTATACACTTCCAACGCCCAGTTACGGCCGGAACTCTTGACCATGATTTCCGACAGCACCTTCGGATCCATGCCGTTCGCCATGCCCAGCCGGATCGCTTCGGAGGTGCCGATCATCAAAATCCCCAACAGCATGTTGTTGCACACCTTGACAGTCTGGCCGCTGCCATTGCCGCCGGCATGGAAGATCGCCTTGCCCATCTTTTCCAGGTAAGGCTTGGCCAGAGCAAAACCTTCATCCGATCCGCCCACCATGAAAGTCAGCGTACCGGCTGCAGCGCCGGCGGTGCCGCCCGACACTGGCGCATCAAGCATCGTGAAACCTTTCTCACGCGCTGCCGCGGCCACCTTGCGGGCAGCATCGGGAGCGATGGTCGAGCAGTCGATCAGCAAGGCGCCCGGCGCTGCCTGCGCCAGGATGCCGCTGGCGCCCAGATAAGCGCCTTCAACATGGCGGCTGGCCGGCAGCATCGTGATGATGACCTTGGCCGCCCCTAGCGCAGCCGCCAGATCCTGGCCGGTGCTGCCACCACCGGCCGCGAACTGTTCAACGCTGGCCGCCACCAGGTCATGGCCGCTGACTTGACAGCCAGCCTTGACCAGGTTCAGCGCCATCGGCAAACCCATGTGGCCGAGGCCGATAAAAACGATGTCGCTACTCATGTGAAACCCTCCTCATGTGGCATTGCCCAATCACTTCATCGAAATCGTCGTGTTGATCACGCCGCCGTCGTCATCCGGTGCAAACCAGCGTGCGGTCACGGTCTTGGTCTGAGTCCAGAACTGCACAGCCTGCTTGCCGTTCGGGCCGAGGTCACCCAGTTTCGAGGCACGCGAGCCGGTGAAGCTAAAGTACGCCACCGGCACCGGAATCGGCACGTTGATGCCGACTTGGCCGACATCGATTTCGTTCTGGAACTTGCGTGCAGACCAGCCCGACGAAGTGAAAATGGAAGTGCCGTTGCCGTTCGGATTGGCGTTGATAAAGGCGATTGCCTCATCCAGCGTTTCCAGCTCGACCACGCACATCGCCGGCCCGAAAATCTCTTGTGTATAAATATCCATCTCGGCAGTCACGCCAGAGAAAATCGTCGGCCCGACAAAATTCCCATCTGGATAACCATCGACCTGGCAATTGCGGCCATCCAGCAGCAATTGCGCGCCCTGCTCCACACCCGATCCGATCAGACGCTCGGTACGCGCCTTGGCGGCTTTCGACACCATCGGTCCGAGGTCGGCTTTGCGATCGCTGCCAGGACCGATTTTCAGGCCGCGCGAACGCTCGACGATTTCCGGCAGCCAGGAGCGTGCCTTGCCAACCAGCAGCACCATCGAATTCGCCATGCAACGCTGACCGGCAGCGCCGAAGGCCGCACCCAGCAAATTGTTGATGGCCTGGTCCTTGTTGGCGTCCGGCAGCACGATGCAATGGTTCTTCGCGCCCATCATGCACTGCGCGCGCTTACCCGATTCGCCAGCGCGGCGATAGATATGCGTGCCGACATGGGTCGAGCCGATGAACGAAATCGCCTTGATATCAGGATGATCGCACAGCATGTTGGCGACTTCCGGGCCGCCATGCACCACGTTCAGCACGCCTGGCGGCAAACCGGCCTGCTGCGCCAGTTCAACCAGGAACAGCGAGGATGACGGATCCTGCTCGGACGGCTTGAGGATGAAGGTATTGCCGCAAGCGACCGCAACCGGGAACATGAAGCAAGGCAGCATCACCGGGAAGTTGAACGCAGTAATGCCGGCGCCCACACCGAGCGGCTGGTTGATAGTGTAGACGTCGACTCCGGTAGCGGCATTTTCGGCCAGTTCGCCCAGTTGCAGCGAGGTGATCGAGCAGGCATGCTCAACCACTTCCAGGCCGCGCATCACTTCACCTTCAGCATCCGGCAGGGTCTTGCCGTGTTCGCGTGTAATCAGTTCGGCCAGCGGCGCAATGTTCTCACGCAGAAGTTGCTGGAACTTGAGCATGATGCGCATGCGTTGCGCCAGCGAAGTATTACGCCAGGTGCGGAAAGTTTCCTTGGCGTTGGCTACCGCAAGGTCGACTTCCGCCTTGGTGGCGAACGGCACACGCGCCACCACCTCCTGGGTTGCCGGATTCAGGACATCGCGCCATTCGGTGCTGGTCGACTGGACCGCTTTGCCGCCGATATACAGCGGAACATTTGGGATATTGGTAACTGACATGATGACTTCCTCGAACAGAAAAACAATTAAGAATCGTTAAAAAAACGACGGTGCCTGCACGACGCGCCACGCAGCGCCCGGCACCGCCGGCATTACTTAGTCAACGAACAAGAAGCGTCCATTGGCTTAAAGGCTTGCTGCGCCGGAATCGTCGACAGCAGCTTCAGGTAATCCCACGGCGCTTTCGATTCGGCTGGTGTTTTCACCTGATACAGATACATGTCGTGGATCACCCGGCCATCAGGACGGATCGATGCGTTACGCATCACGGCATCGTGAATCGGAATCTCGCGCATTTTTTGCGTGACCACTTTCCAATCGTGGGATTTAGTGGCCGCCGCCGCCTTCAGGTAGTGGTAGACGCTGGAGTACACGCCGGCATGCACCATGGTCGGTTTGTTGCCTTTGTTGAGCGCTTCGAAACGTTTGGAGAAAGTGCGTGTGTCGTTATCAAAATCCCAGTAAAAGCCGTCGGTATAGATCAGGCCTTGGGCATCGTTGAGACCCAGCGCATGGACGTCTGACAGGAACACCAGCAACGCCGCCAGACGCTGGTTCTTGGTACCGACGCCGAACGAGCGCGCCGCCTTGATCGCATTGACCGTATCCTGGCCACCATCCGCCAGACCGATCACTTGCGCCTTCGAGCTCTGGGCTTGCAGCAGGAAGGACGAGAAGTCGCTGGCGTTCAAGGGATGGCGAACCGAGCCGACCACGGTGCCGCCGAGGCTCTTGACCATATCGCCGGCATCCTTTTCCAGCGATTGACCAAAGGCGTAGTCGACGGTTACGAAGTACCAGGATTTCTGTCCCATCTTGGTCAGCGCGGCGGCTGCGCCGGCAGCCTGCGAGTAAGTATCGAACATCCAGTGGAAACCATTCGGCGCGCATTCAGCATTGGTCAACACGGTGGTGGCCGGGCCGCTGTACATGGCAATGCCGCCCTTGTCGCGGATCAGCCGCTGCACCGCCAGCGCTACCGAAGAATTGGTCAAGTCGGCAATCGCATCAACCTTGTCGCGGTCGATCCATTCGCGTGCCTTGGAAGCGCCGATGTCGGCCTTGTTTTGATGATCGGCAGTGAGCAATTCGATTTTCATGCCCTTGCATTCAGCCTTCATGCAATCTTCGATCGCCATCTTGGCCGCCACCACCGAACCCGGGCCGCCCATCGCCGAATACGGCCCCGACATGTCGGTCAGGATGCCGACCTTGTAGACGTCGCTGTCCTGGGCCAGTGCCTGGCCGCTTCCCAGCAAACCCATTAACGAAAAGACCACGGCCGAACCACTCGCAAGCAGCATGCGCTTTGTCATTCTTGTCTCCTGTTTTGTGGGCTGAGCGCAAAGATGCATCCACCCCACATCGTTTTTATAAAATTTTCTGTAGAGTCATTCTGCATGTGCATTATTATTGGGACAATAGGCAATATTCCACAATGACTTTGCATTAATGCAAAGCAAAGAGACACGATGAAATCAACGAATGCCATGCTGAATTGGGACAACCTGCGCGTCTTCCTGGAACTGACGCGCAGCCAGGGCCTGGTCGAGGCCGCCAAGAAACTCGGAATCGATCACTCCACCGTATCGCGCCGCATGCGCCGCTTCGAAGAGCAAGTCGGCAGCCAGCTGTTCGAACGCAATAACCAGGGCTACACCCTGACCGCCGAAGGGCATCGCCTGATCGAATACGCGGAGCGGGTGGAAAGCACGGTGTACGCCGCCGCAGAAGAACTCAGCGGCCACAACCGCCTGCTGTCGGGCCAGGTGCGGTTGGGCGCCACCGAAGGTTTTGGCACCTTTGTCCTGGCGCCGCACCTGGCGCATTTTTGCGCACGCCATCCGCACATCACCGTTGACCTGCTGCCGGTGCCACGTTTCGTCAACCTGTCCAAGCGCGAAGCCGATATCGGCGTCACCATCGAGCGCCCGCAAAGCGGCAACTATGTCGTCACCAAGCTGACCGACTACCTGCTCAAGCTGTACGCCACCCGCTCCTACCTGGAAAATCACGCGCCGATCAAGACAGTCCAAGATCTCGCCAGCCATCCGTTTATCGGCTATGTCGACGACCTGGTGTTCAGTGAAGAACTGCGCTACAAGGACAACGTCGCGCCAACCGCATTCCGTGCCTTCCGTAGCACCAGCGTCATCGCCCAGTACACTGCCGCGCGCAGCGGCCAGGGCCTGGCGATCCTGCCCTGCTTCCTGGCTCAGCAAAGCGACGACCTGGTGCCGGTGCTGGACGGCCAGGTCGATATCCAGCGTGCATTCTGGTTAGTGGCGGCGACCGAAACCCGCAATGTCGCCCGGGTAGCCGCGCTGTGGCGCTACCTGCGCGAGGCGATCGAGCCTAATCGGGCATTCCTGATGGGTGAGTCGCGTGAGATGGTGTATTCAGCGGGATCAGGTCAAGCATGATCTGGCCGAATGCAACGGATTGGATGAGGCGAGATACTTATGGTCGGCCGAAAGAGTGATCAATATAAGCATCTGCTAACGACCCGACAGGAACATTTTCCTGCCTTCAACAAGCCGCAGCTTGTGGGCGTTTTGAGCTAATCGCGAAAGGCTAAAAGCGACCCAAAGCGGTCGCCCGAGCCGTTCGCCATGTCGATGATGACATTGTGGCCCAGCGTGAGTTTCATGACACCCAACGACCACGTTGACCAGCACCGCGAGGCGTCGGTTTCGAACAACGAGCTAGATTATTTATCGGCATATTTTTTGACCGTATCGTTGACACGCTTCGTATGCTCCCGCAATGCTTTTGCCATCTGTTTATACTCTTCCTTGTACTCAGATTTGTCTGCCGGTACAACATCGAACGCGCTCTCGTTCATAGGCGAAGGATGCAGCTCCCGGTAGTTCGCTACGCGACGAATGTAGCCCTCATAGTCGCCTGGGTTAACGAGTAAAGCACCGGACTTGAAAAGCGGGTACCACCACGTGTCCTTTTGCAGGGAATAATACGATAGAGCTTGGTCAACGTCCGACTCTAGGAGCAATTTCAACGGTTCGGTTTTGCCTAATTCCAATGCTTTCAAATTCGCGACAGCAAGTACACCTTTTGGAGTTGATTCCAGCATTAACGACGCGCCTAATCCGGTCCAGATGCCATACATTGTTCCTCCCGCAAAGCCGGCCAAGAGAAGCAAGATGGAGAGCAATACTGGCTTGATATATCTACGCATTGAATCCAACTCTAGTTAGGGTGAAAAAAATCTCTGCCTAACTTGGCAGGCTGTCCACCTATCCCGGCCGACGGTCGGCAGGAAACGTGCGCCGCTGCATGCGATTTCCTTTTTGGCCAAGTTAGGCGTCAATAGAAAAACCGTGAAAGGCAGACAGCTAGCTGTCACGTTAGTTTATGAGCAAAGTATCGTTTGAGCAACGGATTGTATTGCTTGAGCGGTTGCGAAAGTCTTCTTTGGAGTGAAAGCTCCATCGTCTGGATTTGGCCGTTTTGAGCCGGTCACGACTGGTCGATTTCGACCGAGAGCAGTCTTTCGACAATGGCGGTTAAAGCTGCTGCCATTTGCGTTTCTGGTGGGTGGCTTGCCAATCGCTAACTAGGCGCTCCGCCTTGGCACGCTGAACCTCACTCAGTCTTGGCTTCAGAAAGTCACGCAAGGTAGTGGCGTCAGGCGGCCCTGAGTTTGCGGCGAGCTCGGCCCATTTGTAGGCCTCAACCAAATCTTGAGGTACACCGAAGCCGCTTGTATACAGTAAGGAAAGATTGTATTGGCACATGAAGAAGCCAAGTTCAGCACCCTTGCTGTACCAGAGCGCCGCTTTCGTCAGGTCCTTGTCAACCTCGATCCCTTGTTCATACATAGAACCGAGCACGAAATTCGCCCCTCCATCCCCGCCATCGGCAGCCATTGAATAGTACGCCAGTCCATTTTTTAGATCTTTCGCGACCCCCTTTCCATGAAGATAAAGATCCCCAAGAGTAGCGTAGGCACCGACAAATCCGTTGTCGCCCGCCTTCCGCAGCCAGACAATGCCCTGAGCAATATCCTGTACGACCCCATCTCCTTTCAACAGAGCTGCACCATAACTCTGTTGCGCCCACGCGTTTCCTTGCGCCGCTGCCTTTTGAAAGCAGCTCACAGACTCGGTGTGATTCTCAGTGACACCCAGACCGAACCGATACAAGAAACCGAGCATAGCCTGTGCTTCCGCATTTCCGTCTTTTGCAAGCGGTTCGAGCAGTTGACGCTCTCTGAGATAATCGTGCAGTTCATGGGCCTCCTTGGCCTCTGTCAGAGAGGCATTCAAGTCAATGGATCGGGATGAATGCATGCTGGCGGGCACCTTACCGGTTACACATCCACAACACCATGTTGCAAGTAAAACGACAATAAGTTTTTTCATGGCTGTTGTCAGAATTGATGAATCTAATCAGTGTCTATATTATTTGCGTTAAAAATGTCCGTTTGAACCGATCAGCGACTACCGGAAAGAGTAGCAACTTTCGAAGCAGTCATTCGACTCAATAGATCATCAAACAAGCCATCATTCATACAATTTCTCTAAAATTTCAACCTAGTGGCCAGACGGCGGCTTGTGGCCGACGCCGGTCATTCCCGGTCAGCACAAGTTCGTGAACACTCCCCGCGACAATCAATCCCGCTCGTCGCTCGCCAGGATCGCCCGAAGCTGCTCTTCAAATACCTCAGGCGGCTGGCCGCCCGAGATCAGGTAGCGATCATTCACGATGACTGCGGGCACGCTGCTGATGCCGCGCTGGGCCCATAGCGTTTCCTCCTCCTTCACTTCCTGAGCAAAGCGATCCGATGCCAGTACTTCGTTGGCTTCGGCGCCATCCAGGCCGGCCTGGATGGCAAGTTGCGCCAGCACAGTCCTGTCCGAGATGTTTTTCCCGTCGGTGAAATAGGCCTTGAGCAAGACCAGTTTGAGCGTTGCTTGCGCATTCTTCTCTTTTGCCCAGGCAAGCAGACGATGCGCGTCGAAAGTGTTGTAGACACGGCTGGCGTCATTGCGGTTCATGGTGAAACCGACGGCAGCCGCCCTGGCCCGAATCTGTTCGCGGTTGATGCGCGCCTGATCAGCGGTGATGCCGTATTTTTCGGTGATATGTTCAAGTTGCTCCTGCCCGGCTGCGGGCATACCAGGGTTGAGCTCGAAGGGGTGGACGGTGAAGTCGACGTGCGTCTCCGGAGTGAGGCGTTCGAGCGCAATATTGAGACCCGCCAGCCCGATCGCACACCAGGGGCATACGACATCGGAGACGAAATCGATTTTCAAAGCGTTATTCATGGCAATACCTCATGGCATGACACCTGTCGTCAGGTGGCGTTAATGGATGAGGATATTGTATGTCGGATGTGCGAGTGCCATCCGAGGGTGTCGCAGAGATGGCCGCTTCTGGCCGAGGCTGTGTAAAAACGCTGTCGAGCGCTAATTCTAATCGGAAGTAAACGATTTGCGGCGATCCATGTCACACGAACAGATGACTCTGTTCGAGGTACACCTATGAAACGCTTCATTGAAGGGCTGGATCGCAGTCAACGCATTTTGCTTCCCGAGCAACTGGACGACTACGTTGCCGATAGCAACCCAGTGCGGGTAGTCGATGTTTTCGTCGATGAACTGGACCTGGTGCAAATGGGTTTCGAAGGAACAATGCCTGCACAAACAGGACGTCCGGCCTATCACCCATCGGTTCTTCTCAAGATTTACATCTACGGCTATCTCAATCGGCTCCAATCAAGCCGTCGCCTGGAACGAGAGGCGCAGCGTAACGTTGAACTGATGTGGCTGACAGGGCATTTGACGCCGGACTTCAAGACTATCGCCAACTTCCGCAAAGACAATGGCCGTGCCATCTCCAATGTATGCAAGCAGTTCGTCGTGCTGTGTCAGCGACTTGGCCTGTTCTCTGAAGCGCTGGTCGCTATTGACGGCAGCAAATTCAAAGCCGTCAACAACCGCGACCGCAACTTCACCAGCGCCAAGCTGCAACGGCGCATGGAAGAGATCGCAGCGAGCATTGATCGCTATCTGACAGCCCTCGACACGGCGGATCGCCAAGAGCCGGACCGCAAGCAACTCACGACAACTCGACTGCATGAGAATATCGCAGCGCTCAAGGCGCAGATGCGAGAGCTTGAAGACATCCAATTAAAACTCCAGAAGACGCCGGATCAACAAGTCTCCCAAACCGATCCTGATGCACGGTCGATGAAGACGCGTGGTACAGGCGTCGTTGGCTACAACGTACAAACGGTGGTCGACGCAAAGCATCATCTGATTGTGGCGCACGAGGTGACCAACATCGGGAGCGACCGGGATCAACTGCACTCGATGAGCCGGCAAGCGCAAGAAGCGATTGGCACCGCATCGCTGACCGTAGTTGCTGATCGTGGTTACTTCAAAGGAGAAGAGATCCTGGCGTGCACACAAGCCGGCATCAACGTGATCGTCCCGAAGAACCTGACCTCCAATGCCTCTGCTGAAGGTCGGTTTGGCAAAGCGGATTTCATTTACGACGCACGCGCCAATGAATATCAGTGTCCCGCCGGAGAGCGATTGATCTGGCGTTTCACGAGCAAAGAGAAAGGCTTGAATTTGCACCGCTATTGGAGCTCGAATTGCCAGCAGTGCTCACTCAAATCCGCATGCACGCCAAGTCCTCAACGGCGCGTGACACGATGGGAGCATGAGTCTGTACTGGAGGCCATGCAGGAGCGGTTGGAACGAACGCCGAAGGCGATGCGAATACGCCGGCAAACGGTTGAGCATCCATTCGGCACCATCAAGGCATGGATGGGTGCTACGCACTTCCTCACCAAAACCAAGGCCCGAGTGAGCACCGAGATGAGCTTGCATGTCCTGGCTTACAACATGAAGCGGATGATCAACGTGCTGGGCGTGGGAACCTTGATGAAGGTGATGAGCGCATAGGCGCTTTTAGCGTCAGGAGATATGTTTGGAGACGGCTATTTACTAGGCCAAGGGAAATAGCCGCCGCGTTTGCAGGGCTCTCTATTATCAACAATGTCGCGTTAAAATGACGTGGATCTCGGCTCCCTTGATGGATTCAGCGTTTTTACACGGCCTCGGCCGATTTCAGTCTTCGAGACTATGATGACCTCATTCGCCGTCATGGCCTACTGATCTGGCAACACGAAAACCAAGATCATCGATCGAAAATGTCGGATGACTGCGGCGACGGTTAGTCGCAAGGTATCCTCTGGCCGTATCCGACCAGCCCCCGCCGCGAAAGACGCGATACGAACCATAGACTTCGGGGTCGTATTGATCCAACGACGACGGGGTCAGGTCTTGCACCGAAACATTTTTTTGCTCTAGTGCTTGAGCATTATGTCATTGCAAGACCTGACCCCGACTTCGCAAAAACGCAGGAACGGCTAGCGTGGCGCCCGACTGGTCCGGGACTGATCGCTGATCTCGAACAAATGGAATATATGGAAGACTGAACTTGAACTGATTGGAGGGCGAGCCAGCGCTTCCTTTGTGCTTCTGGCGCGAGCGGACGTTCCTGATGGCCGAGCCGCGTTGGCGCTCACGGACATTGAGGAAATGATATCCAGATTGTCCTCTCCCGCTTGCCCGCCCTTCATCAGGTTTCCGCATACTCAGGTGTAACGGTGGCATCCACAACGCTCGGGCTGTCTTCCGAGTCGCTGCCCGTTAATGGAGTACGACTGAGAAATAGAAAAGCGGCTATCGCGGAGAGGACCGTGATCGCTATCAAGGTATGGAGCAGACTCTGGAATGCACCGGCATAACTGGCGATAAGAATATCCGGGCTAACCTCCGGAAGGCTTGCAGATGCATGGAGAAGATCGCCCGCTGCGACACGTTGAGCCGCTTCGTTGATTCGTGCGACAGCGATAGGACCGTTTTTTGACAGTGCAGATTGAAGGCCGCTTTGGGCAAACGCCGAAAGCATGGCCACAGCAATGGCAAGCGCGATGCCCTCACCCGCCACGCGCGTGGTATTGAAAATACCGGTCGCCATGCCGGCGCGTTCCTTGGGTACAACGCTGACGGATAGTCCATCCATCAATCCCCACGGCATGCCGGCACCGACTCCAATCAAAAACATCGGGATCACGACAGCATGGCCCGGCTCGCCAACGCCAATGTTGCTGAGCCAGTAAAGTCCGATCGCCGCAATCAAAAAACCTATGCCAGAAAGCACACCCGCAGAAATCCAGCGCACCAATGTGGCTACGGCTAGCGGGATCACTAGCATCGGCGCAGATAACGCAAGCATCAGCCAACCGGCATCTATTTCGCTTAATCCCCCCATGCCAATAAAACGAAGTGGCAAAAGTACCACCAGGACGATATAGCAGTAGCAAGTTCCGATGGGCAGCATCTGGACACCGACGAAACGCGGATACCGAAACAGGCTGAGATCCAGCATTGGTCGCGCAACGCGTGTTTCCACCCAAATGAAGGCGGCCAGAAAAATCAAGGAGGCAGCTAGCAACGCGACAACAAACGGACTCGTCCAACCACTTTCCGGCGCTTGAATTACCCCAAAAGTGAAAAGAGCGAGAGTCCCCGTAAAGGTAAGCGTACCCGGCCAGTCTAGTCCGGCGGCATTTGGATTGCGCGTCTCTCGCATGCGGGGTGCGCCAAAAACAAGAGCCAAGGCGGCAATTCCGGCTGTCGTCATAAAGATTGATCGCCAGCCGAAGACGTCAATCAGCGCGCCCGCCAAGAGTGGACCAAAAGCCAGGCCGACGCCGAAACTTGTACCGAGCAAACTGAAGGCGCGCGTTCGCGCATGCCCCTCGAATTCCTGCGCCAGCGCTGCGGAACCGCTCGATAGCGAAGCCGCAGCCGCAACTCCTTGTATGGCACGGAGCACATCGAGCCATGCAACTGTCGGTGCGAAGCTCAACGCCAGCGAAACAACGATGAATAGCGCCATACCTAGAATGAACAGGCGCTTGCGCCCGAACTCGTCGGCCAGGGCGCCGGCCGCCATCAGCAGACTGCCAAAGCTCAGCATGAAGGCGTTGGTGATCCACGTTAGCGCCGCAGGGCTACCTCCCAGGTCACGGCCGATCGCCGGCGTGGCGACTGCGCCTCCGGAGAAGCTCAAAGGCAGCACCACCGCGGCCAAGCAGACGGAGGCAAGAATGAGCAGTCTGCTACGGTCAGTTTCAGAAGTTGAATTCGTCATCGAAATACCAAGTAGGTGAAAGGATTCAAGCCAGAACCAAGGGATTCAAGTTGGACTGGACACTTGGAATGATGATAAATTAGATGCAATGCTAGATAAACACACTACACTTCCACTTATAAGGGAGTAAAACTCTCTAATTGGAGCCTGATGGATAGCCTTAGCGGAATCGTCTCATTCGTAAAGACGGCGGAAGCCCTGAGTTTCGTTGCGGCCGCGCGTGCGCTTGGCGTGTCTGCTTCGGCCGTGGGCAAGAACGTGGCGAAGCTTGAGCAGACCGTGGGGGTACGCCTGTTTCAACGCAGCACACGCAGGGTGCACCTGACTACAGAAGGAGAACTGTTCTATCAACGCTGCAGATCCATCCTGGATGATCTGCAAGATGCGGAGTCGATGTTGTCGCATGCCGTCGAGGCGCCGCGTGGCAAGCTACGAGTCGGCGTACCAACCATCGGTTATCGCTTCCTGCTGCCAGTGTTGCCCGAGTTTCGACGTCTTTACCCGGAAGTCGAATTGGACGTCGACTTCAACGACCAACTCGTCGACGTCATCGAGGATGGCTTTGATGTCGTCATCCGCAGTGGCAACTTGCCGGATTCCAAATTGATGTCGCGACGGATAGGGGCGTTTCGCTTCGTGCTGTGCGCAGCCCCTGCGTATCTGGAGCGCAAGGGCGTTCCGCACATTCCGTCCGACCTGGAGCAGCATGATTGTTTGCGCTACCGTTTTTTGACAACGGGAAAACTCATGGACTGGACCATGTCGGCCGATCCAGTATGGTCGCAATTACGCTTGCCATCGATGCTGACGTTCAACAATATGGAAGCGGTATTCACTGCCGCAATCGACGGCCACGGCATTGCCTACGTGCCTGATTTCCTGGCCCAAAAAGCCGTGAGCGAGAAGCTGCTGCAAATCGTGCTGGATGATTACCAGTTGGATCGCGGCCAGTTCTGGGCGTTGTGGCCATCAAATCGCCAGCTATCCCCAAAGATCAGAGTCTTCGTGGACTTCATCTCGACTCGGCTATTCGCTCAGGATTTTCATACCCCATAAGAACTGACGGCGGCATTTCAAAACCATCCGCTGCGTGGCCTCGTCAAGATCAAAAAATCGTACCCAGCACACGCCTGTTGATTTATGCTGCGCATATTCGAGACAAACCTCTTGGGCCGGTCGGGAGCTGGCTGTTGAACGACTTGCGTCAGCGCCTCTTCTTTGCTTGAGTTGGCGCATTTTCTGGCGCCGCATGATTCATGCGAGCAGTGTCTTGCGCCACATACTCGCGCATAAAATCGATAAACTGCCGCACCTTGGCCGGTATGTGCTGGGTGTTGGGAAATACTGCAAATATCCCCTGCTTGGGCATTTCGTAGTCAGGAAGCAAACGCACCAATCGACCGAGTTTCAGGTCCTGGCGCACCACCCATTCCGGCAATACGGCGATGCCTAAATCGGCCAGGACAAAGTGCAGCTTGGCTGAAGCGCTATCGGCTTGAATGCTGCTGCGAAATGGTACTGAAAATGGCGGCGTACTTGCGTCGCGCTTAGAGAGCTTGATGCGCTGATCGAAACCTGAAAGCACAATCCAACGTAGTCGCTGGAGGTCTGACGGAGAGTTGGGCAAACCATGCTCGCGGATATAAGTGGGCGTGGTGACCAGTACGATATCAAACTGTCCAGCGGTGCGGCACGGTATCGAGAGTCGTTGAGTTGTCCAAGCCGAATCGCCAGGTCGAAGCGATCTGCCACCAAATTCGCCAGGCTGGTAGCACCTGAAAAATCGATGCCCAAATCGGGGTGCAATTTGGAGAAGGCTGCCAATGCGGGCACAACCACATGAATCCCATATTCCAGCGTCGAGGTTATCCGCAACTCTCCCGTTAGCCTGGCATGACCTGATCGCGCGTTATCTACCGCTACCTGCGCGTCGCCAAGCAGTTGTACGCAATCCGTGTAAAAGCGCTCGCCGACGTCGGTAAGGCCAGCCTGCGCGTAGTGCGTGTGAGCAGAGCGCATCCCAGCTCTGCCTCCAGCTGCTTCAGGTGCAAGCTGACCATCGCTTTGGTCACGCCCAATGTCTGCGCCGCACGAGTAAGCGAGCCGGCGTCAACGACTGCAACAAATGACTGCAAGCGATTTAGATTCACGTCCACACAAACTCTCCTGGTTTTATCGAACGAGATTGTCAATTTAAACGAAACAATGATTTATCGATAATGCTATTTTTCATTACCAGTGTAACCGCTACGCTCCGTATCAGCAGAGTCACATGACTTTGGCTAGCAACTAACCGCATACAGGAATGGATATGAGCAAACTCAATGGAAAAGTGGCAATTGTTACCGGCGCATCCAAAGGCATTGGGGCCGGTATCGCGATCGGCCTTGCCGCGCAAGGCGCATCGGTGGTTGTGAATTACGTCAACAGCAAGGAAGACGCAGACCGCGCGGTCGCCGAAATCGTTGCCCAGGGAGGCAAGGCTATCTCCGTGCAAGCCGATGTATCGAAAGCAGCTGATGTACAACGTTTATTTGCCGAAACCAAGCGTCAATTCGATCGCTTGGATGTACTGGTCAATAACGCCGGCATCTTCAAATTTGCGCCGGTAGAGGCCGTGACCGAAGAAGGCTTTCATCATCACTACAACTCGAATGTGCTGTCAGTCTTTTTGACTATCCAGGAGGCGCTGAAATATTTCGGTACGGCGGGCGGCAGCATCATCAACATCGTTACCGCGGGAGTGGAGATGAATCCGCCTTGGTCTTCCCTGTACACCTCCACCAAGAGCGCCGTAGCGACAATAACGCGCGTTCTGGCAAAAGAGCTGGGCGCCAGGAATATTCGGGTCAACGCAATAGCGCCGGGCGCTACCGACACCGAGGGAGCGAAAGCGATAGGCTTTATCGGTAGCGGTATGGATACGCAAATGATCAGCGCGACTCCGCTCGGACGTTTGGGCAAACCCTCCGACATCGCTCCGGCCGCAGTCTTTCTCGCGTCGGACGATGCGGCCTGGGTAAGCGGCGATATTCTGTTCGTTTCGGGTGGGCTACGCTGATAACCCAGCTTGCTCAGTATTGGCCGCCCTCTTTTCGAAACTGCAGTCGGCGGCCATCGAGCAGTTGCAGCCCGACACGCGCGGAATTACTCCTCCAACGCTTTCTGCACCCACCACGACAATGGCAACGTAAACAACAGGATCGCCGCCAGCGTGACCGCGGCGACGGGAATGCCGGCGACGTCGCCCAGCCGTCCAAACAATATCGGCGCTAGCGCCCCGCCACCGATGGTGCCGGTATAGAACAATGCAAAAGTCTGCTCGCGCTTGCCTGCCGCGGCCAGTTCCGGCACGACGCCATACAACACCGACGACGTCCCGTTCAAGGCGAGCCCCAACAGCGGCAGCATTGCCATCATTCCGACAAGCGGCAGCCACACTGCCAATACGATCAGCAGCGATGTGGCGGACTCAGTCAGCCACACCGTCTTCATCATGCCGATGCGTGCGCCCAGATAACCGCAAAACAACTTGCCGAACGCGCCGCCGATGAACAATAGCGACAGCGCCAAGCCGATGCCTGCGGTGCCGGCGCCTTTACTTTTCAGGAGGAATGGCAAGAAGGTGAGAAATCCCATCCGCACTGCGCTGTCCAAGGTACCGGTCAGCAGCAGCGCACGCAGACCGCTGACCGAGCCGGTTCCGGTGATTGTCTTGCCGGTTTCTTCCGATCCAATGCCGGTTCGGTCGGTGTCGGGATGAGCCACCACAGCAGGCCTGCTGCGGCCAGGCCGAGCAGCCCCATCAATGTCACACTGGCCCGCCAGCTCACGACAACCAGCAATAACCCACCAACCCCGGGATCAACGTCTTGCCGATGTCGCCGGCAAAGTTGTACTGTGACAGCGCCTCTTTGACGCCACCGCCTGCCTCGTAGGTGTCGGCGACGATGGAGGATGCCAGCGGGTGCTGTGTGCTGGCCCCCAAGCCACCGAGCAAAAGCGCGATCAGCAGCACCGTCAGACTGCCGGCCTGCCCGGCAACCAGGTAGGCAAGGCCTGCCAGCACCGTCCCGCCCACCAGCATGCGCTCTCGCCCCCAGCGCTTTGCCAATCTGCTTGCCAGTAGTTGAAAGCCAGCCATCATGCCGGAGTAGGATCCGCGTAACAGGCCCACCATTGCATAACTGATGGAAAATTGCGCCTGCCATATCGGCAACAGCACATAGATGACATCGGTCAGGCCGTCATGTATTGCATGGGCGCTGCAGGCGGCTATCAGGGAACGACGGCGGACAGAAGTTTCAGTGGGAGTTGAATCCTGGAAAGTCGGCGCTGTTTTCAAATCATTCATTGTGCTTGTTAGCGAAAAATCGAGATTCAAAATCGGAATTCAATGAGCTTACTGCTGCACGGACTGTATGCCGGCAGCCATCAACCCAAGCGCTCATTGACAGGTGTTCAGCACCACCGCACATACGCGGTCGACATCCTCTTCGGTCATCCTTGCATGCAGCGGCAGCGACACGGTTTCGCGGCTAATGCGTTCTGCATGAGGAAACTGTCCTTCGCGACAGCCTAACCGCGTCCTATGCTTGTGAGATGACAGGCTTCGTACGACACGCCGGTCGCAACTCCTTGCGCGCGCAATGCAGCGCGGAATTGCTGGCGTGTCTGGCCAAGCCGTTCAAATGGAATCAGCGCACAAAACATGTTCCAGCTCTGATCCGGTACGCCTTGCGGCGGCAACACTACGCCCGGAATCTTCGGAAAGCGCTCAAAATAACGCGCCGCCAGGACAGAACGTTTCGCCAAAAACTGCGGCAACTGCTGCAGTTGATGCAAGCCGATGACGGCAGACACGTCAGACATATTGAACTTACCACCGGCAACGACGACGTCTCGTGTCTCGTCCGGCAGCCGCACGATGCCGTGGAAACGCAACACCTCAACCTGTTTCGCCTCAGCCTCATCATTGACGACGATCGCGCCGCCCTCGATCGTTGTCATGTTCTTGTTGGGATGGAAGCTGAACGTTGCGATGTCGCCGAAACTGCCGACGGCCTGCCCTTTCCACTGGGAGCCCTGGACCAGCGCCGCATCCTCAATCACGCGCAAGCCATGCTTTTTCGCCAAGGCGAACAAGGCATCCATGTCGACCAACGCACCTGGAAAGTGGGTCGGCATGATTGCCTTGGTGCGTGGCGTGATTGCCGCTTCCACTTGCGCCAGATCGATATTCCGGGTCTCCAGATCGCAATCGACGAAAACCGGTTTTGCGCCGACCTTGACGATCATGTTCATCGTCGAAAAAAAACTCTGCGCGGAAGTAATGACCTCATCCCCAGCGCCGATGCCGCACAATTCAAGCGCGACTTCCATTGCGCCGGTGGCCGAGGTCAGCACACGTGTCGGCCGCCCGCCGAAGGAATCAGACAAGGCTTGTTCGAAAGCCTGCACATTGGGGCCGCTGGCAATCCAGTTGGAGCGCAACACATCCACTACTGCGGCAATGGTCGCCTCGTCGAGCTGGGGCTGCGCGAAATTGAGTAAATTGGTTTTTGTCATTGGAAGTCTTCGGAGTTGCCAGCGGCCATGCCGGAAATGTGAAGCAAATGTGAAACGCGCGTTCTATTTAAAAACGACAAAACAAACATTCTATCAGTCAATAATTTAATTACCAATTTGCAATACACTGATAATATTTAATCTGGCCCAAATAGAAGCGCCCCATTGATTCTGCCTGCCACATACAAGGCGAATCAATACGTTTTTTGACCTTATCGCCACCCCAAAAACCTTGCCTTCACATTCCATGCTGTTGACCAGTCCCGAACTCGCTCAAGCGCTCGAACACGCCGAAGCCACGCATTTGAGCCGCCAAGTCGCTACCTACGTGCAGTTGAGCGGACGCGACGAATGCCGGATAATCGCAATCGCCGGCGGTGTTGCGGCTGTCACGGATGCGGCATACGGACGCAAGCTGAATCACGTCACTGGACTCGGCATGGGTGCACAATTGAATTCCAAGGAACTGGCAGAACTGGAAAGAACCTACTCCACTCTAGGTCTGGAAACGCAGGTGGATATCTGCCCGCATGCACACAACAGCGTGCTGGCGGCCATGGCCGAGCGCAATTATCATGTCAACGCATACAGCAACACCTACGCACGCTATTTGTCTCCTGCTGACGTGTTTGCTGCGCCGCGTGACGGGATAGAGATAGTTACCGATCGGGCCATAGTCGAGCCGATATTTGTAGAGCAATCGATGGCAGGTTTCTCGGTGCAGGCGGTGAGCCGGCCGGTCATTTTGCTTGAAACGCTGGCGCGCATCGCTGTGCTGCGCACCGACACCCGGCTGTTCGCTGCCACCTACGATGGCATCGTTGCGGGTACTGCCGCAATGAGCCTGATTGAGACTGGCGCGGGCCTGGTTGCGCATTTGTATATCGCCAGCACGTTGCCGGCGCATCGCGGTAGAGGGGTACAACTTGCGCTGTTGAATGCGCGGCTGGCTGCAGCGCGCGGCGCAGGCTGCGTGCTTGCATGCGTCACCGCGAGACCGGCGAACACGAGCGCGCGGAATACAGAGCGTGCCGGTTTTGGCCTTGCCTATACTAAATCGACTTTTGTCCGCCAGCGCGACGCATGATCGCTCGGTGATTGCCCGCTCTCTATTCTAGCGAGCGCTCAGGAAGCATTGACCTCGACCGCAATACCGTCGGCCTGCACGGTAATCGCACCCGGTTCAAACAGTTTTCCGTTCAGACGCAACTGCTCGGGCTTGAAGGTGTAAATCGGATAGTCCTTCAGCACCCGCTGCGCAACGATGGCGCCGATCTCATTGAGTTGCTGTGCGTACGGTGCGGCAAGTTCGCCGAAATCGATTGCATCCACGGTCGGATTATCCAGGCGGATAGCACGTGCCTGGCTATCGTATTTCAAGGCGCTGCTCAACTTGATGGTGCCGTTCAGCGGCACCAGCGGCAGCTGGCTCTGCACACTGACACTGACAATCGTCACGACGCGATTTTCTGTCGGATTGAGCGCCAGGCGCGGATGCCTGATATCCACAGTGAACACCTCCGCGTAACGCAAGCGCGCCGGAAATTTGCTTTCTATCGCCGTCTGTAGCTGTTGCTGCGACAGCGTATATTCATTGGACCAGACGTTATAGCCACCTAAGGCAGTCGTCGCGACACCCATCGCCGCGACCGCCAACAGCATACCCATCCATTTGCGTCGTTTCATATGCATTGCTTCCTATCACTCTTGTATTCATCCAAACGCATCCAGTTATACCCCATTTCGGCCACAGTCCCTAAGTTCGACACCGACAGTGCCGGCAGCATCGCCGGAAACGTTCTAAGATCGCTGTGTATTCATGCCGTATCGAGACCGGCCAAGATACATTGCAATTAAATCAATCTCATCGCAATCCAGCTCAAGCGCAACGTATTCCAACTCAGTCAAGGAAAGAAACCGACACCATGGAAACCAAGCCAATCAAAGTCCCGAGCGTAGACCATCCAATTACCATCACAAAAAATCCCGCGCGGATAGTCGTGTCTCTCGCAGGGAAGGTCATCGCCGATACCCACGAAGCACTGACGCTCCAGGAAGCCTCTTATCCAGCCGTGCAGTATGTTCCCCGCAAAGACGTCGATATGTCACTGCTGCAGCGGACTGACCATGCCACCTACTGCCCCTACAAAGGTGACTGCACCTATTTCAGCATTCCTCTCGGCGGTAATCGCTCGGTGAATGCGGTGTGGAGTTATGAGACGCCACATGCGGCAGTTGCCGCCATCAAGGATCACCTGGCTTTCTATCCCGACCGCGTCGATGCAATCGAAGAGCGTCCAGTGGAATGAACAATGCTTGTGGACGGCTCGGCGAACTTCGGGTAAACAAGATCGACGCAACTTTGTCCAGGCATTACAATACCCGCCACCTCAACCCGTCCGCCGGCCATGCTGACTCCTGCCTCCATCCTCATCACCACCGTGCTGCTCAGCCTGGCGATGGTATTGGTGCTAGGGTCGCTACTCCGCGCAGAAATGGCGGGAGTGCGCGAATGGTTTACCTCCAACCTGGCAGTGATTGGCGGCCTGCTGTTGCTCGGACTGCGCGGCCTGGTTCCGGATTTCTTTTCGATTGTCGCTGCCAATCTCGTTCTGGCGTTATCGACGGCCTGTTACTACGCCGGTTGCGCACGCTTTCTCGGACGGCCACCGCACTGGCTGCGGCTGGCGGCCGGCATCGGCGCACTGGCCCTTGCTCTGACAATCTGGCTCTATATTGATGACAACATCCCCTTGCGCGTGTTGGCAACCACCACGTACACCGGCATCGTTTGCGTGGCTGTGGCAGTCCTGCTCCTACGCCATCGTCCATCCACACGGCGTCGCTACAACTATTGGTTCGCCGCCGCCCTGGCGCTGATTTTCGCGCTATGCCAGGTGGCGCGCGGGATTCACTTCATCATGTTGCCGCTGCCTTCCGACCCGCTGATATTCCATAGCACATGGAACATGGCGCTGCTGATCGTTGGCGCCGTGATCATGCCAGCCATGACCATGGTGGCGGTCATGATGATTCACGACGCCATGCTGGCTGCGGCCGAGGATGCCGCCAATCACGACCACATGACCGGTGCTCTTTCGCGCAAACGCCTGGAAACACTGGCGCGCGAACAGATCGCTAACGCCGTCAAAGCTGGCCGGCCGCTATCGCTGCTGATTATCGATCTTGATCACTTCAAGCACATCAACGACAACCACGGCCACGCCGGCGGCGACACCGTGCTGCGAGAGTTCGTGCGCATGACGCGCGCCAGCCTGCGCGATAGCGACGCGCTGGGCCGGATGGGCGGTGAAGAGTTCGCGGTGCTACTGCCCGACACCGATACCGCAGGCGCCCTTAGGATTGCCGAACGCCTGCGTGAACAAACCAAGATGCAGCTGGTCATCGGCGCATTTGGTGAATGCCGCTACAGCATCAGCGCTGGCGTCGCCAGCTGGCGCACCGGCGAAACCTTCGACCGCTTGAGCATGCGTGCCGACCGCGCGCTCTATACGGCGAAGAGTGCCGGCCGTAATCGGGTGCTGCCGGACGATGTGCAGGCGGTAGACCAAGCGATGCCGGCGACGGTTTGATCTTGTTGCCGACACAACCTGCACAATGGCAAAAAACAGGAGCGGCGACTGTCAAGCAGTATACTGTTGGCCTTTTATAGCAATGGCTCAGTCCGAAGGAATCCAACATGAATACGTTACCAGCCTGCCCGCAATGCGGCTCCGAATTCACTTACGAGGATGGCGGCCTCTATATCTGCCCGGAATGCGCCCATGAATGGCCGCAGCAAGCCGCCGAATCCGCGGCCGAAGGCGCCAAAGTCTATCGCGATGCGGTCGGCAATATTTTGCAGGACGGCGATACCGTGACCGTGATCAAGGATCTGAAACTGAAGGGTTCCGGCGGCGTGGTCAAGGTCGGCACCAAGGTGAAGAACATTCGCCTGGTGGACAGCGACCACGACATCGACTGCAAGATCGATGGATTCGGCGCCATGAGCCTGAAATCGGAATTCGTCAAGAAAGTCTAAGTTTGCTACATCCCGGCCGTTGCCGGGATCATGCAAAATGCATTTGATAAAAATCCGCCGCCGGGCCAGAATGCGCTGAATCCAATCCAATTCGCCGAATCCGACACCTATGCCCAGGCACAATCCAGCACTGCACCGTGTCCACAAAGCGCCGATGACGCCGACGCGTCTGCGACTCCTGATCGTTGGCGCTATATTGCTGCTGGTGGCCCTGGGCTGGGCGCTGGTGATTGTGCTCAAGCCGGCGATCCAACGCACCATCGTCATCACCACCGGCGCCGATAACGGCATCTACCGCGGCTTCGCCGACCGCTACGCGCCGCTGCTGAAGCGCGAAGGCATCACCCTCGACATCCGCAGCTCTTCCGGCTCCACCGAAAACTATCAACGATTGAATAATCCCGATAGTGAATACGAAGTCGGCTTTATTCAATCCGGCACCACCAATCCGTCCGAAACCGATCACCTACAAACCATCGCTGCCGTCTCGTATGAACCGATCTGGGTGTTCTATCGTGGCGACACCGACATCAACCGGCTGGCCCAGCTACGCGGCAAGCGGATTGCCATCGGCGTTCCTGGCAGCGGCCTGTTGACCGTCTCGCGTATATTGCTAACGCATAGCGGAGTCAACAGCGACAACACCACCCTGCTGGAAATGGACGCGAACAAAGCCTACCAAGGCCTGGAAGGCGGTCAATTGGATGCCGCGTTTTTCATCGGCCGTCCCGATGCCCCGATGCAGCAAACCCTGCTCAACAGCGACCTGAAACTGATGAACTTCGCCCAGGCCGATGCCTTGGTGCAGAAATTCCCCTCGCTGTCCAAAATCGTCTTCCCGCGCGCCTCAACCAGCATCGTCAACGATCTGCCGCAAACCGACGTCACCCTACTGGCCGCCACCGCCCTGCTGGTGTCGAAGGATACGCTGCACCCGGCCCTGGCCTACCTGCTGCTGGAAGCCGCCAACACCGTCCACGGCGGCGAAGACTACTTCACGCCGCATGGCGCATTTCCCAACCTGAAGACCGACGAATTCCCGATTTCCGACGAGAGCATGCGCTACTTCAAATCAGGCCGGCCTTTCCTGCAGCGCTACCTGCCATTCTGGCTGGCGAGCTTCATCGAAAGAAGGCTGCTGATCCTGCTACCTTTCATGGCTTTGCTGCTAGGCCTGTTGCAGGCGTTGCCGCGCATGGTGGAAGCGCGCATGAAAAAGCGGCTGGTAGTCTGGTATCGCGAGATCAAATCGCTGGAAGATGAAATCTGGGAGAACCGGCAGCCGAATGCTGCGCAAGTTGCCCAATGGCGCGACGAAATAGAAGAAATTGATGCTCACGCCAGCCAAATCCGCATTCCCCAGCGTTATTTTCAGGATGTCTACGCGCTGAAGCAGGCGATCAGGGTGGTACGGGACCGTATTTCCCACACGGCAGAAAAAGTACGCGATTAACCGCCAGACTCATTCCAGCTTCCAGACGTACTCCATCCGCACCGACGACTGCACCGGCTCGCCATCGGCCTTGGCCGGAGTGAAATGACACAGGCTCCATGCCTTTAGCGTAGCCCGGTCGAGATCCTTGAACCCGCTGCTCTTTTCAATGATCGCGTCAACCACCCTGCCGTCGACGCCGATCACCAGCCGCACATTGACCGTCCCCTCCTCCTCATTACGCAGCGATGTCCTCGGATATTCCGGCTTTTCGCAATTGCCGGCGACACGAGCGCTGGTGTGCGCCGGCCCGGCTGCTGGCTGTGCCGCTGCCGCAGGAGCCGGTTGCGCGACTGAAGTTGGTAATTCATTGCTGGCCGGCTTGACGCTGGTCACCGCGGCGATCGTATTTTCCTGAGGCTGCGGCTGTACCTTGACCTCGGGCGGTGGCACGTATGGCGGAGGCGGCGCTGCCGTTTTTGGCGGTGGCGGCGTGTATTTTGGCGGTGGTGGCGGAGGTGGCGGAGGCGGTTTGATTTCGTCGATGATACTGGTCATCACCGGCTGCTGGATCACTTCAACCACTTTGCGCGCCAGCCCGGTCAGCAATGCATACACGATCAAGACATGCATCAGTATCACTACGCTGACGCCCACCAGTTTCCTGGTCGGATTATGACCATCCGGCGTGAAATCCATGACAGGACTCCTGTTTGTTCACCTGGCTGCGGCAAACCCCGGATTGACGTCGGCATTCCAGTCGGCGGCGTCCTGTTATAGATGCGGATTGCCTGTTTCCATACTAGCAGCTTGGCGGCAACAGTAAAGGTCACTGCCTAAAAAACACAGTCGGCAAAGTGTTACTCAGGCCGTTCAACGATCCGCAAATCCGGCCCGCCGATGGCGCAGCCAGACGGCGTGGCCGCCACGCTGCCACGATTCCGCAACATGACCAGCTCTGCCAGCACCGATACCGCTATCTCGGCCGGCGAACGACTCATGATCGCCAGGCCGATCGGCGCGTGCAAGCGTGCGATCTGGTCCGGACTCAGATCCAGCTGCAGCAGCCTTTCCTTGCGTGCCTCGCTGCTTGCCATTGATCCAATCGCACCGATATAGAAAGCGTCCGTCTTCAGCGCCTCCATCAACGCCATGTCGTCGACCTTGGGATCGTGGCTGAGGGTAACGATCACGGTGCGGCGATCCGGTTTGAAGGCCAACACAGCGTCGTCCGGCATACCGTCCAGCCAAGTGACATCGTCGGCGTGCCAATTGCGGCGCTGCTCTTCGCGCGGATCGTTCAGGTAAACCGAAAAATCCAATGCCGGCGCCATCTGCGCCAGATACTCGGAAACCTGGCCGGCGCCAATGATCAGCAGGCGCCAGCGCGGGCCGAATACCTGCAGCAGTTCTTCTTCGTTGAAGCGCAAGGAAAAATCGGCATCCGTCGCTTCGATGCTGACGTGACCGCTGCGCAGGTTCAACCGTCGCTGCACCAGGCGATGATTGGCTACGGCATCGAGCAAAGGCTTCAATGCGACGGCATCGTGCAGCGGCTCTATCACCAACTCGAGCGTGCCACCACAAGGCAGGCCAAAGCGCTGCATCTGCTCGGCGCTGATACCGTAACGCACCACCTCAATTCGCTCTGGGAACGCTGCGGCAAAGCGCTGCATCAAGTCATCCTCGATACAACCGCCAGAGACCGAGCCAGTAAACCCGCCATCATCAGTAATCGCAAACAGCGATCCAAGCGGGCGCGGCGCAGAACCCCAGTTGCGCACCACCGTCACCAACGCAACCCGCTTCCCTTGTTGCAGCCAGTCGGCGGCGCTCTTTAATACTTGATAATCGACTGCATCCATGGTTCGCCCGATTCCTTTTGATTCTGCCAGTGTAATGAAAAACAGGATCAACCGCTTGCACGGCCGATCCTGTTGCGGCGACGTCCGTCTGCTGTTAATGCGCCGTCGTCAATCGCAATGCCTTGACCTGGTCCGGCGTGATGCTGGCCGGCTGGCCGCCCCAGGTAGCGCGCAGGAAGTTGGACAACTGTGCCAACTCCTTGTCGCTCAATTGCCCGGCAAAGCCCGGCATATCCTGCAGGCTTTCGGTGCCGGGGAATTTTTGTGCTTCGATCCCGTCCAGCATCGCGACGATCAGGTTATGCGGATCGGCGTTGCGCACCGTCGAATTGCCCTTCATCGCTACCGCCACATGCGGCTTGCCGTCGCCCTGGAAACCGTGGCAACCGGCGCATACCGCCGTGTACAGGCGCTTGCCGGCATCCAGTTCGGTGGTATCGGCTGTGATGGTCTTGACGGGTTCCGGTGGCAATGGCTTGTCGCCCAGCAGGTAGGTGCTGAGCGCCGCCAGATCGTCCTTGTTCAAGTACTGCGTGCTCAGATGCACCACCGGGAACATCTCACCATAGGCCGAGCCTTGCGGCGCAATGCCGGTGGCGAAGAAGGTCTGCAGATCGGCAGCATTCCAGCCCACTGCCGCCAAACCGGCCGGCGTGATATTCGGCGCGGCGACACGTCCGAGTGCAGCGCCGCCCAGCGGCTTGGACAGGTCAAGCTGACCGAACGCGCCACGCGGTGTATGACACTCGGCGCAGTGACCAAGCGCATTGCTCAGATACTGGCCGCGCTGCCAGCTGGCGGACTGCCCAACCGAGGCATCGCTCAGCGAATTCTTCAGGAACGGCACATTCCAGAACATCATGCCGAAGCGCATGTTGTACGGGAATTTCAAATCCGCTTCCTTGCTTGGCACGGCGACCGGTTTCTGCTGCATCAGGTAGGCATAGATGGCGTCGCTGTCGGCACGCGTCATCGAACGGTACGAGGTGTACGGCATCGCCGGGTACAGATGGCGGTCCGGCGTGACGCCGTCATGCAAGGCCCTGTAGAACTGGTCAGCGCTCCATTTGCCGATGCCATGCTCTTTGTCTGGCGTAATGTTGGAGCCATAGAATTTACCGAACGGCGAAGCCAGTTCGACGCCACCGGCGAACGCCGCACCGGTAGCCGAGGTATGGCAAGCAGCGCAGTCAGCAGCTTTGGTCAGGTAGCGGCCCAGGGCCAACTGGTCGGCGCTGCCCGGCTTGACTGTGCTCTGCACGGCGGTCGGGCTGGAGCCGCTATCGCAAGCGGCCAGCAAAACCGCCACCAGCACCGGAGCCGTTAGCACACGCAATGTCTGGCGAAGATATCGGACTTTGCTCATCACTTGGCATCCTTTACCAGGCCAGGCGTGGACAGCACCACTTCCTTGACTGCCTCGAAGTAGCGCACGTAGCCGGTGCAACGGCAAATGTGGTCATTGAGGCCGTCGGTGATGGCCTGGTCGACATCGGCTTTGGCGACTGGCTGGCGTTTCAGTTTTTCGACCAGCACGGTGGCGGCATTGACGAAACCCGGAGTGCAGTAACCGCACTGAAAACTATAGTGTTCCAGGAATTTCTGCTGGATCGGCGACAGCGCCACCACTTCACCTTGCTCATTGCGCTGGGCGTGGCCTTCCACGGTGCGAACTTTCTTGCCTTCGAAAAAATGGGCGCCGGTGATGCAGGAACGCACTTCTTCGCTCGTGCCGTCAGGTTTGTCCAAAATCACCACGCAGGCGCGGCAGATACCCTGGCCGCAACCCAGGCGCGAGCCGGTCAGGTCCAGGTATTCATGCAGGAAATCGATCATCATGATGCCTTCCGGCACTGGCACCGGGCCGACCGGCTTGCCGTTGATATGCATGGTGATAGGGTGGATAGTCATGCTCATGCCAGAGCCTCCTGAATATTTTGTTGAGTGACCGGCAAGTCGGTGAAACGATGGCCGATGGCGTGGGCGATGCCGTTGACGATGGCGCCGACCACCGGAATCATCACCACTTCGGCGATGCCCTTGGGCGGATCGGTTTCGGTCAATGGCGGCAGCACTTCGCCGGTCTGTGTCCAGACCGCGACATCCTTGGCGCGCGGCAGTTGATAGCGATTGAAGTTCCAGCTGCCGTTGCCCGGCCCGTCTTCGTAAAGCGGCAGGTATTCATGCAAGGCGTGACCGATACCCATCGCCAGGCCGCCTTGCAGCTGGCCGGAGACCAGTTGCGGCGAGATCTGGTTGCCGCACTCCATGATCGAGTGATGGCTCAGCAGTTCAACCTTGCCGCTGGCTTCGTGCACCGCCAGTTCGACCAGCGTGCCGACCGCACTGTAATAAGTGACTGCAGCGTTGTTGCGCTGGGTCGGCGGGATAAATACCTTCTTGCGATTCAGTACGTCATAGCCGCCAGCCGTCTTCATTGTGACCTTGCGATCCTTGGCCGCACCGTCGCCATAGCGTACCGACAATCCGTCGAGTGGAATGCGAACCACGTTGCCGAGAATGTCGAACTCGGCTTCGGTCCATTGCCAGCGATTAAAAACGTGCACCGTGGCGCCGGTCACCAGTCCCAGCTCATGCGCTTTCTTGACCAGTTGCTCGTATGGCAGTGCTTCCAGTCCAGCTGCCGACAGCTTGCCGTCGACCCAGCGCGCATCCTCGACCCGCACCACCAGCGGCGCCGCCTGGCCACCACCGATACCCTGGCTCCAGATCGACATCGCCGCTGGCCATAGGCCGTGCATGAATATCACGCGCGCCGCTTCACGCGTACTGTGCGTGAAATAGAACGCCGAATTGGTAGCGCTGGACGGCGACGAATAACCGGGTGACCAGCGCGGATTGGCCGCCAGCTTGTCCTGCTCGGCCTGGCTCATGATGTAAGGATCGCCACTGGTGACCACCGGCAGATCGCTCCAGTCAGTGACCGAAGTGCGCACTTCATGGGCCGGCTTGCCGAGCCACTTGGCGCAAGCGATCGCTTGCGAGGTCGACATGCCGGTGCCGATTTCGGCGGCGCTGTGCGACAAGTGAATTTGGCCGTCGGCGCTGATTTCAACCTTGGCGAACGAAGTCTCGGCGCCGGTGCCGAAGTCCTTCTGCACGCAGGCAAAGCCGACGCCGTAGCGATAACCAGGATGGCCGGCTTCATACTCGGTTTTCTTCTTCGCGCGGTTGATCCACAACGGATGGACCTTGGCTTTCTGCAGCACTTCGTCAACCCGGATTGCGCCCGCGGGAATCGCACCCTGGGTGTTTTTCATGCCTGAGCGCAGTGCATTCTTCAGGCGGAAATCGATAGCGTCGAGGCCAAGTTTTTGCGCCATCTCATCAATCATCATTTCGGTCGCCGCCATGCTCTGCAAGGTGCCGTAACCGCGTGCCGAACCGGCATCGATCGCACGCGTTGCGATGGCAACGGCAGCCAGGTCGTTCTTCGGGAAATAGTAAATCGATTGCGCAGCGGTGGCGCCCACCATCGCTACCGATGGCGAGAAGTTGGCGCGGCCGCCGCCGTTGGCTTCGAATTCGCCCTGGAACGATTGCAGCAAGCCGCTCTTGCGATCAACCGCGATGCGGTAATGCATCTTGAATGCGTGGCGCTTGATCGCGGTCTGGAACTGTTCGTAGCGATCATTGGCGAGGCGCACCGGACCGTCGGCATAGAGCGAGGTCAGCAAGCCGTAGAACGGGAAATTGTAGTGATCCTTGGAGCCGTAGCCGACCGTGTAGCAAGGATGCAGGAACAGTGTCTTGAGCGGGAATTTGCCCTTCTTCAGCATCTCGACGGTGCTGTCGACCACCTCGCCCGGCGACTGGGTCGGCACCACCATGTGTAAGGCCTGGTTGGCGCTGTCGTACCAACAATTGGCGTTGTCCGGCTCCAATGCTGCAGTGTCGACCGATTGCGTGTTGTAGTCGCGTTCCATCACCAGCCAATCGGCCGGTGGATGGTCGAGTTGCTCCTTGATCTGCCCGGCGTAATACATGCCTTGCTCGCCCAGCTTGCCATGGTCCTTGCCATCCGGCCAGACCGGCTGGTGCTTGCGCATCATGCTCGGGAACAACGGCGCGTCCTTCAGGCTGGAAAACACATCGTCATCAAACGGCGTGGCGCCACCAATGCGCACGAAACGGAACGTCCCCCATGGATCACGCTCCAGCGGCCCGGTCACGGGGCCGTACTGGATCACTTCATCCTTGAATTGCAACTTATCCTTGGCAAAGCGGAAACGGGCGAAATCGTTATAGATCAGGATCGCCACTGCGTGCCCCAGGTAAGCCGGGGTCTTCCCGGCCGGCAGCAGCATGTCGTCGCCGTAGAACGCCGGGAACGCCAGGCCGTCGCGCGCCAGATCGGCCGCCGTGACCACGCGGTCCGGCTTGAGTTCATCGCCCAACAGGCTGAGATCGAAGCCGAGATAATTACGGTCGGCCTTGGTGGCGCGCAGGATGAATGCGTGCGCCTGCTGATTTGGCCAGTGCGGCATGTCGCGGGCGCGGACATCCCGCGCGAACACCTTGGAGCCGGTGACTTTGGCAATGCCATCGATACGGAACTTGACCTGACCGTTGCTACTGTCCCACTGGATGGGTGTCAGGATTTTTTCTTCAAACAAGGCAGCAAAAGCCTTGCCGCCCATCGGCGCCACGTAGACCGAGACCCCGGCCACCACGCTGGCCTTCAAAAAACTGCGACGCGAAAGGTCGAGTTTCGTCATGTATTTCTCCTCAAAAACCACCGAGCATCGCAACCGCCAGTCAGCGGCGATCGTTACGGACGCTCATCGGATCCAGCAACAGCCCCTGCCGGGCAGTTGTCTGGGGGTCGGCATTGTAAAACATTAGAGAACGGGCAACATAAACACAATGACATGATGAGAATATGCAATCTGCCGACATCTGCAACCGGATTCGATGCCTATTACAGAAAAATAATGACGTTATTGCAATTTAATTTGTGTGAACGATTTCTTTATTAGTGTGTTTGACAACGACACTTTTATTATTTATTCAACAAATTCAAATCTGCCGCAGGCAAGCCGGTTCACGGAACCTGCCTTGTAGAATTCGCGCACGCAATCGGCGTGGCCATGCGATGCCATCAAAGGCGTTCGGTTTCGCCGCTTTTCGGTTGCCACTTCATCAGGCGTTTCTCGATCAGCCCGACCACCGTATCGAGCACTAAAGCAAACCCGGTCAGCACCAGGATACCGGCAAACACCGTGTTGATATCGAACACTCCCTCAGCCTGCAGGATCAGGTAGCCGACGCCGCGCGCCGAGCCCAGGTATTCGCCGACGATGACGCCGACGAACGCCAGCCCGACCGAAGTATGCAGGCTGGAAAACACCCAGGAAGTCGCCGACGGCAGATAGACAGTGCGCAACAGCTGGCGCTGGTTGGCGCCCAACATGTGGGCATTCGCCAGCACCACTGGACTGACTTCACGTACCCCTTGGTAGACATTGAAGAACACGATGAAAAACACCAGCGTCACCGCCAGCGCCACCTTGGACCAGATGCCGAGGCCGAACCACATCGCAAAAATCGGCGCCAGGATCACGCGCGGCATCGCGTTCGAGGCTTTGATGTAAGGATCGAGAATCGCCGAAGTCAATGGTGACAAGGCCAGCCACAAGCCGACGCCCAAACCTAGAATAGTGCCGATGCCGAACGCCAGCATGGTTTCCGTCAACGTCACCAGCAAGTGCGAATAAATCTCGGCAGGGAATGTCAGCGTAAGCCAGGTATGGTCGCCAAACCCGATTTCCAGCGTACCGCTGCCGACGGTGAACCATTGCCAGATCCGTTGCAGCACCTTGATCGGCTCGCCGAAGAAAAATGCTGTCTGCGGATTGCGCGTCGCCACATGCCAGATGGCGAAAAACAGCAGCAGCACCAGGGCCTGGTAGACGCGCAGGTTCTTATAATTTGGCTTGATGGCTTTCCACATGACGCTGTCTATCCCTTATTTTTCTGGTTGCCGCTAAGCGACTTTCTTTTGCTGCTGATAGCCCTTCAATACTTCATCGCGCAATACGCTCCAGATCTGCTGGTGCAGTTCGACAAAGCGCGGCTCATTGCGGATTTCGGCGACATCGCGCGGACGCGGCAAGTCGATCACGAATTCGCCGATCGGATGGGTACCGGGACCGGCCGACAGCACCACCACGCGATCCGACATGGCAATCGCCTCGTCCAGGTCATGGGTGATGAACAGCACTGCCTTGCGCTTGGCGCTCCATAAATCGAGCACTTCGTTTTCCATCAATTGCCGGGTCTGGATATCCAACGCCGAGAATGGCTCGTCCATCAGGATGATGTCGGGGTCCAGGATCAGCGTCTGCGCCAGCGCTACGCGCTTACGCATGCCGCCTGACAATTGATGCGGATAGCGGTCGCCAAAACCTTGCAGGCCAACCCGCGCCAGCCACTCCTCGCCCAGTTGGCGCGCCTGGGCTTCATCGGCTTCCCGATACTGCAAGCCGGCGATCACGTTTTGCAGCGCGCTGCGCCACGGCATCAGCGCTTCGGCCTGGAACATGTAGCCGGCACGGCGGTTGATGCCGGTCAGCGGTTCGCCAAACACCTTGACGCTGCCGGTGGATGGCTGCAGCAGTCCGGCGCCAACATTGAGCAAGGTCGATTTGCCGCAGCCGGTCGGCCCCACCACAGAAACAAACTCGCCTGGCGCGATCGACAAGGTAGTGTCGGCCACTGCGGTATAACGCTGGGAACGATCATCCTTGGAGACGAAGGTGCAACTTATATTGTCGAAAAAGAGAGCTGGAGTCATGGGCACGAGGATGATCTGATTACCGCTTGCTGCAGTCTGCAGGCATACGCATCAGGCCAAGCATTGCCATCTCGCGGCAACACATGGCCAATGCGATAAACGGTTATTTGTATTTGGCGTTGGCCTTTTTCACAAACTCATTGGTATAAGTTTGCGACAGGTCGATATTCTTCGATGCCAGTTCTGGATCGAAAGCCTCCAAGGTACGGAGCGCCACTTGCGGGCCTGCATCTGGAATGTAACCGTCCGGCGAGATTGCCTCGCGCACTTTCATGAAAGCATCCACATACAAGGCGCGGTCACCCAGCAGATAATTTTCCGGCACCGCCTTGACGATATCGGAAGGACCGGCCTTTTGCAGCCATTTGAGGGCGCGCACCATGGCGTTGGTCAGGGCCTGTGTGGTATTCGGATATTTCTTGATGAAATCGGCCGACGCATACAAGGTCGCTGCCGGCATCGGCCCTCCAAAGACGGCATTGGTATCTTTCAGCGTACGGGTATCGGAAATGATCCGGATTTCATTATCCTGCTGCATCATGGTAATCACCGGATCGAGATTCACGATCACATCGATCGACCCGGAGCGCAACGCCGATAAAGCACCGGACGAAGCACCGACGCCGATGTACGACACATCCGTCGGCTTCAACCCGCCCTTGGCCAAGACAAAATTGGACATCATGCTGGTTGATGAGCCAGGCGCGGTGACGCCAATCTTCTTTCCCTTCAGGTCGGCAATCGATTTGTAGTTGGGCATGGTCTTGTTGGACACGCCCATCACGATTTGCGGCGCCCGTCCCTGCAGCACGAACGCGACGATATGCTGGTTCTTGGCCTGCATGCTGATGGTGTGTTCGAACGCGCCCGAGACAACGTCTGCACTGCCGCCGATCAAAGCCTGCAAGGCTTTGGCGCCGCCGGCAAAATCGGAAATCTGGACATCCAGTCCTTCATCCTTGAAATAACCGAGCTGCTCGGCAATCGTCAACGGCAGATAATAGAACAGGTTCTTGCCGCCGACCGCGATCGACACCTTGGTCTTTTCCGGGGTCTGGGCAAACAGTTTGCCATTGAAAGTAAAGTACCCCGCCAGGAACAGGCAAAGGGCGATGCCGAACTGCTTCCAGTTGAACTTCATTTCTGTTGTCTCCTCAAGTATCAATCGATATTCCAAGGTTGCTGTGGCGGTGCCTGTGACACCGCTCTGTCTTTTTTGCGCTGCCATCTTGCGTGGCTTGTGGACACTCTGTTTGTTGTCGAGTTGTATGATACTACCGCTGTTGCGAAATGAAAGATTGCTGACGCGACTATATTTTTTAAATGTGACGATATCGCGATCAGGTCATGAAAAATGCGAGCGCTAGGTAGCCCGGCGATCCAGCATGGCGCGGGCAATGGTCCCGGCATCGACATATTCAAGCTCGCCGCCCACCGGCACCCCACGCGCCAGGCGGCTCACTTGCAAGCCACGGGCTTTCATCGTTTCACTGATGTAGTGGGCGGTCGCTTCGCCCTCGTTGGTGAAATTGGTAGCCAGCACCACTTCGGTCACCACGCCATCGGTGGCGCGACTGACCAGTTTTTCCAGTTGGATGTCTTTTGGCCCGATGCCGTCCAGCGGCGACAGGCGTCCCATCAACACAAAATACAGTCCCTTGAAGGTCAAGGTCTGTTCGATCATCAATTGGTCGGTTGGCGTTTCGACCACGCACAGCAAGGTCGGGTCGCGCTCGGGATCGAGGCAGGTCTCACACACCTCATTCTCGGTAAAGGTATTGCACAGCGCGCAGTGACGGATCTGCTCGACCGCCTGCGTCAACGCGCGCCCCAGCAGCGCCGCGCCATCGCGGTCATGCTGCAGCAAGTGATACGCCATGCGCTGGGCCGACTTGGGACCGACCCCAGGCAGATGACGCAAGGCTTCAGTAAGCAATGTAAGGCTGGAGGGGGTTTTCACATCGGACCTTGCGTTCAAAAAACCGATTCGTAATGCAGCACCGTTGGGAACGGATCGTAGAAATGATGCAGCAGGCCGCGCCATTCCTGATATTGCGGCGATTGCCGGAAGCCGATGGTATGGTGTTCCAGCGTCTGCCACCTGACCAGCAGGATGTAACGGTTCGGATGTTCGGTGCAGCGCTGCAGCTCATGCGACAGGTAGCCATCCATCAACGCGATGATCGTCTGCGCCTTGGCAAAGGCCGCCTCGAACATCGCCTCTTTCCCCGCAATCACATCCAGCGGCGCGACTTCCAGAATCACTCTTGCCGCCGCGTAGAATCAGAACGGCAGTTTGAAGCCGGGAGGCATGCCTGCGGTCAGGCCGGACATTTTTTCTGCGGATAAAGCCTCTGCCTTGCGTACGGCATCGTTGAAAGCCGCCGCCACCAAATCTTCCAGCATGTCCTTGTCGTCGGCCAACAGCGAAGCATCGATAGCCACGCGCTTGACGGCGTTCTTGCAAGTCATCACGACTTTCACCAGGCCCGCGCCCGACTCGCCTTCAACCTCGATCAAGGCCAGTTGGTCTTGCATCTTTTTCATGTTGTCCTGCATTGCCTGGGCTTGTTTCATCAGCCCTGCCAGTTGGCCCTTCATCATGGTGCTTCTCCTAAGTAAAACAATTGCGGGACAGAGTTGGCATGTTACCGCAGCGTGGCGAATTACACTCCCCGTGCGCCCCTGTCCCCAACTGATCAAATAAAACGTTTAAATTGCAAAGAAAAATAACAAGACAGGCTTGAAAAAGCGCTACAGCATAACGCGTCCCCAACCCCGCTTTAATCAGAACACTCACCCCAACGGCCGGATCGACCCTGGCACAATCGATGCGCCAAACTCTCGCACCATGCTCTGGATAAACGGATCGCTCTGCGCGGTCTGTTCCGCCATGCGCTGACGCTCGGCCTGAGCCGCCATCGCCTGCGCGTGGGCGGTATGGTGCACTGTGCCCAGCTCAGTTTCAACCTTCACCGTGCGGCCAAAATGCTCACTGAGTGCGGCCGCCAATTTATCGACGCTCCCCGCTGCCGAACGCAATGTAGCGAACGGAATCCGCAAATTGAACTGCACTGCGGCGCCACTGCTGTCGCAACTAGCCAGTTCACTCTGCAGCGCCAGTTGCTGAGCCACACCACGCACCGACAGATTGGCGGCCAACAGCGGCCAGTTACCATCCCAATTCAGACTGGGAACGGGCTGCAAGACCAGAGGCGGCAGCGGCTCTGGCGGCGCCACAGGTTGCTGCGGCACAGGCTCCGCACGCACCGCCTGGCGCGCTGGTCCAGCAGCGCGAGCAGGCGGCATCGACTGCGAATACGTTTCAGTTTTTTTTTCAGCCACCGAACTGGAAAAATCAGTATCGGGCAAATCCATCGGCAGTGGAATCTCTTCTTCCCAAGGCGGCACGGAAGAGTTTTGCGGCACGTATTCCGGCGCGACTGGTTTGACGGCAACAGGAGCCGGGCGGGCCGCCGCTGCGGGAGCCGAAACCGGCGCGGGCGACGGCGCTGCGGCAACCGGCTGCGCCGCTGCCGGCCGCGCTGCGCCGACCTTCCGCGACGACGCGGCACGCGCCGCTTCCAACGCTGCTCGGGCCGGGCTCATGCCGCTGGTGTCGGGACGCGCTACCGGCGCGCTGGTGCTGGCAGTCGGCGGCGCGCTGCTTAAGCGAGCCGCAGCAGGCGCAGCCGATGCCGCTTGCGCCGGGCGCGATACCGGGGCTGCAGCAGGTGTAACAACAGCCTGCGGACGCGGTCGGGCCGGCGGCGCTGCTGACACGGTGCTGCCGTCAGCCTGCGGACGGAACGCCAGCATGCGCAACAAGGTCATGGAGAAACCGGCGTACTCATCCGGCGCCAATCCCAGTTCATTGCGGCCATGCACCGCAATCTGGTAAAACAATTGCACTTCTTCGGCGTCGAACAATCCAGCCAAGCGGATGATTTCTTCGCGCTCAGGCAAATCGTCGGCCAACGCCGCCGGCACGCTCTGCGCCAGCGCGATCCGATGCAGCAAAGTGCCAAGGTCCTGCAGTGCGGCGCTATAGGACAGACTGCGTGTCGCCATGTCGTCGGCCACGGCCAGCAGACCGGCGCCATCCTTGGCCGCCAGCGCATCAAGCACGCGGATCAGATAGGACTGGTCGAGCGCACCCAGCATGCCCTGCACCGCTTCCAGCGTGACCTTGCCGGCGGCATACGCAATCGCCTGGTCGGTCAGCGACAAGGCATCGCGCATCGAGCCGTGCGCGCCCTGCGCCAGCAGCCGCAAGGCCGGCGTTTCGAATTCAATTTTTTCTTGCCCGAGGATATTGTCCAGGTGACTGATGATGTGGCCCGGCGGCATCTGCTTGAGGTTGAACTGCAGGCAGCGCGACAGCACGGTGACCGGGATTTTTTGCGGATCGGTGGTGGCCAGGATGAACTTGACATGTTCAGGCGGCTCTTCCAGCGTTTTCAGCATTGAATTGAACGCATGGTTGGTCAGCATGTGTACTTCGTCGATCATGTAGACCTTGAAGCGCGCATTCGACGGCGCATACACTGCCTGTTCCAGCAATTGCGCCATTTCGTCGACGCCACGGTTGGACGCAGCGTCCATCTCGATATAGTCGACGAACCTTCCGGCATCAATGGCCACGCAGGCTTCGCACACACCGCAAGGTTCGGCTGTAATGCCGCCATTGCCGTCAACCCCGACGCAGTTCAGCGATTTCGCCAGGATCCGCGACAAGGTCGTCTTGCCAACGCCACGCGTACCGGTGAACAGGTAAGCATGGTGCAAGCGCTGTTGCTCCAATGCATGCGTCAGGGCCCGTACGACGTGTTCCTGGCCGACCAGCGTATCGAAGCTTCTGGGGCGATATTTACGGGCGAGAACTTGGTAGGACATATGGTTGCGAAGGGAGCGAGTATGCGCTGTTGGTTGTGAAATGCTTATTAACAAGAACTACCGGCATTTTACCTGACAGACGAGGACAACATGCTTTTTAAACTCGCCCGCCCCTGTCATTTTTTTGCTGAGAACACCATCCGCGCTCACCCGCCACCGCCAGACTGAGGAAACGCTCGGTCGGCGCCGCTCCAGGCGTCGGGAAACTATGACAAGATAAGGAATCAAACGCTCATTCAGCCGATAAAAATACCAGGAGATCAATCATGCCAGGGGAAACCCCAGAAATGAACAATCAGGTTGCTGAACTGTACGGCAACAACCTGTTTCTAGACGATCCGGTCTTGCAGGAGGGCGTTGAGCGCTTGCAGGGGCAATGGTGCGCCGTCGACCTGGCCCGCTACGGCGCCGAACTCGGTCGCCAGGAAACCTGGCAACTGGCCGAACTGGCGAACCGCCACCAACCCGAACTAGCCACCTTCGACCGCCTCGGCAACCGCATTGATGTAGTCGAATTTCACCCATCCTGGCACGCCCTGCTGGGCTTGCTGCGACGCGAAGGCCTGCACGCCCTGCCCTGGATCAAGCCGCAAAGGGGTAGCCATGTCGCGCGCGCCGCCGGCTATTTCTTGCATGCCCAGGTCGAGGCCGGTTCGCTCTGCCCGACCACCATGACCTTCGCTTCGATTCCGGTCCTGCAGCAGGAACCGGCGCTGTTTGCAGCATTACAAGGAAAATTATTGTCTTGCCAACATGATCCGCGCGATCTCCCACTGGAACACAAGACTTCAATCCTGATCGGCATGGGCATGACGGAAAAGCAAGGCGGCTCCGACGTGCGCAGCAACACCTCCACGGCCACGCCGTTGGAAGGTGGCGGCGGGCGCGGCGCCGGCTACCTGCTGAATGGCCACAAATGGTTTTTCTCGGCGCCGATGTGCGATGCGCACATGGTGCTGGCGCGCACCGAGATGGGCTTGAGCTGCTTCTTCGTGCCGCGCTGGCAGCCGGATGGGAACAAGAACCCGATCCAGATCCAACGTCTCAAGGACAAGCTCGGCAATCGCTCCAACTCCAGCAGCGAGGTTGAGTTCAAGGATGCCTTCGGCATCATGGTCGGCGATGAGGGCCGCGGTATCCCGACCATCATCGAAATGGCCAGCCACACCCGCCTCGATTGCGTCATCGGCACTGCCGGCCTGATGCGTCAGGCGCTGGTACAGGCGTTGCACCATGCGCGCCACCGCAGCGCCTTCGGCCGCCTCTTGGCGGAGCAACCGCTGATGCAGAACGTATTGTCGGATCTGGCACTGGAAAGCGAAGCTGCGACGCTGCTGATGCTGCAGCTGGCCAGCGCTTTTGAACACCCGGAAGATCCATTGCAACGTGCATGGCGTCGTATCGTCACTCCTGCGGCCAAATTCTGGATCTGCAAACGGGCACTGGAATTCACTGGCGAATGCATGGAAGTCTGGGGCGGCAACGGTTATGTTGAAACCGGGCCGATGGCGCGCTTCTACCGGGAAGCGCCGGTCAATTCGATCTGGGAAGGCTCAGGCAATGTGATGTGCCTGGACGTATTGCGCGCCATTGAACGCGAACCAGCCGGTTTTGGCCTGCTGTTAGAACAACTCGTAGAAGCAGCCAATGGCCACTCCGGCCTGCGCGCCATGCTGGACGATCTGCTCAAGGATCTGGCGACACCGCCGGAACAGCGCGAAATGCTGGCGCGTCGCTTTGTGCAAAAGCTGGTACTGACGGTCCAGGGCGCGTTGATGCTGCAGCACGCACCAACAACCATCGCCGAGGCATTCATTGCCAGCCGCAGTGAAGCAGCGGGTGGGCGTGTCTACGGCACATTGGCGGCTGTGCATCTTCAACAGCAGATTTTGCAGCGCGCCTGGCCGCAATAAAAATCAACTCTCCCAGGATGGCCAAGCCAGGCGCTTCACCTGGACCGGCCATCCGGTGAAATTTCTGGATTCCGAATTTCTCCTTGAACGCTATTGCGGCTTGCCAATCTGTTGATCCAGGAATTTCGCGACACGCGTCCAGAAATCGACGTTATTCTTTTCCAAGCGCCAGCCATGACCCTCTTCCGGATATTCGATCCACTCGACATTCGGATTGCCGGTCTTGACCGCATCGCGAAACTTCGTACCATGCACAATCGGCACACGCGCATCGGAGCCGCCGTAAGCCAGCAATAGAGGCTGCTTGATGCGCGCCGCATTCTCCAGCGGCGATGTGGCTTTCAATTGCGCCGCGTCCTTTTCCTGGTCTCCAACCAATACCGGCATGCCGAACCGCAGGTATTCGTTCGACATATCGCTCCAGTTGACGTCGTACATCAGGTTGATGTCAGTCACCCCAACCCATTCGAATCCGCAGCGATAGAGCGTCGGATCATTGATCAACCCCATCAGCGTAGCGTAGCCGCCGTAGCTGGCGCCGGCGATGCATACCCGCTTCGGGTCGGCGATGCCCTGCGAGATCGCCCATTTGGCGCCGTCGGCAACATCATCCTGCATCTTCAAGCCCCACTGTTTCCAGCCGACGTGGAAATGCTGCCAACCAAAACCGGTACTACCTCGATATTCCGGCTCCAGCACCGCGTAGCCGCGCGACGCCAGGAACTGCACTTCGCGATTCCAGCGCCAGGAGCCGCCACGCACGTAAGGACCGCCGTGCACCAGCACCACCAGCGGCAGATTATTCTTACCCGCGCCTTTCGGCATGGTGAGGTAAGCGGGAATCTCCAGCCCATCCCTCGCCTTGTAGCGCACCATGTCCTTGGGCGACATTTGTTGCGGATTAATCTGTGGCATCGAATTACCGAGCATCGTCAGCTTCTTCGTTGCGCTATCGTAGAGGAAATAAACCGTAGGCTGGACGTCGGAAAACGATTGCACCAGAACATAAGATGTCTCCGGATGATAAGCAACGCTGATCTGGTTGACCGTCGACGGCAGCAAGTCGTTGACGGATTTTTGCAGCGCCTGCATCGTCGGATCAAGCCATTTGGTGTCATCGGCATCGGTTTCGAAACGCACTCCCAGTATCTTTTTATCGTTATGGACAATCGAACCCGAAAAGTCATAACCCTTGAGTGAGACCAGCGGTTCCGGGTCAATGCTGTTTTTGTTCAAGTCATAGCGGTAAAGGGAGACCTTGTCATGACCATGCCGAGTTCGCACATACAGAGAACCGTCCGGCCCAAAAAAATACGGCGCAAATCCGTCACCGGTATACGAGTTGAACTCGGCCAGCTTGCGCCAGACATTCTTCGCGGGATCCCGATAAAATACAGACTCCATTTCGCCATCTATCGTCGTGGCGATGCGTGGCTCCCCTTGCTGATCAATAAGCCAGGAGATCGTCAAGCCAGGTCGATCAATAATTGTTGAACGACCGGTTTTCGTATTCAAACGCAACAAATTGGTCGGTTTCATCGAGCGGTTCTTGACCGCTCCCCACGTCACGTCAAACTGATAGACGTAGATATCGTCGGAATCGTGAATTGTGGAGAAGAACGAAGTATTCCACGGCAGGGCGCTGCGCACACTGCCACTGGGGCCCTGCAGAAAAGCAACCGAGCGATCAACCAGTTGGCGAAATTCCGTACCATCGCGATTGATCGCATACAAACCCGCCCCTTGCGTCTGGTTGCCGACGCCAACATTCCTGTCGCCGGCATCGAACACCAACCGCTCGTTATTCACCCAGTGAAACTGACGGATATCGGCATCATCGAAACTGGCAATCACTTTCGGCACACGATCGACGACGTCCATCACCCCTAGTCGCACATAGCCATCTTTGGCCGGTACCAGCATCGCGACGTAACGTGCGTTCGGAGATAGCTGGGCACTGCTGAGGGTTGGATGTTCGAAGAAACTTTCGACGCTTGGCGGCTTGATCGGAGCCTGCGCCATTGCGATTCCGTACATTGCAGAAAGAAACAACATCAGTACAACGGGAAAACGTCGGATTCCTTGCAAAGTACGAAAAGGCATTGCATGTTCCTTAAGATTGGACCCAGTTATCAATAGAAGCGTTTGCTACAGAGAATCCACACACATGGGTGAAGGGCCAGTTTATTTGTATTCCAACAAAAATTCCATAAGGAAACTAATGAAATTTAAAATACTCAAACACTTTTTCCAAAAAAAAACGGCAATACCCATTGAAGGTATTGCCGGTTTTATTTACAGTCCAACCCTCAGCAGGTTCAATGACCGCCGAATAATTTGAGTATGTTCTGCTTTTCATCCTCCTGGCTTGTCGTCGGCCCGGGGTGCCGGCCGGCGTGGGCGCAGGCGTCACAGGTACACCGTCAGGACCGATGTCGATGGGTGCACCGCTACCGCCCCCCAAACCAAGCGAGGCGATGAAACCGTTGCCCGGCGTGAAATTATCGAAGTAAAACTCATTATTGATCATGGTGATCCCAGCTGGCATCGGCATCTGGTACTCAGGAACGCCGCGCAACGCGCGCCCCATGTATTCGGTCCAGATCGGCAATGCCAACTGTGCGCCGAACTCACGGCTACCCAGGCTCTTCGGCTGGTCGTAACCCATCCAGGCCACCGCCACCAGGCTGTTCTGATAACCGGCGAACCAGCCGTCGAACGCATCGTTAGTGGTACCGGTTTTACCGGCCAGGTCAGTCCTATGCAGCACATTGGTGCCAGCGCCGGTGCCGCGCTGCGCTACCGATTGCAGCAGGCTGGTCATGATGTAGCTGTTGCGAGCATCAAGTACACGCGGTGCATTCTGGCCCGCTATCTGCGGCTCAACCTTGGACAGGTCGACGCCGCGCGCGTCGGTCACTTGTGCAATCAGGTAAGGATTGACCCGGTAGCCACCGTTGGCCAATACCGCGTAAGCACTCACCAATTGCAGCGGCGTCACTTGCCCTGCCCCTAGGGCCAACGGCAAGTATGGCGGAGTTTTATCGATGTCGAACCCGAAGTGGCTGGTCACGAATTCCTGTGCGTATTTGACGCCGATGGCATCCAGCAGCCGGATCGACACTAAGTTCTTCGAGCGTTGCAAGCCGGTGCGCAGCGGCATCGGCCCATCAGGCTGGTCGTCATCCTTCGGCTCCCAGGCATCCTGTCCGGGACCGCCAGGATAAGATACCGGCGCATCGTTGATGATCGACGCCGGGCCGAAACCCTTTTCCAACGCTGCCGAATAAATGAACGGCTTGAAAGTGGAACCAGGCTGGCGCCAGGCTTGCGTGACGTGATTGAACTTGTTCTGGTTGAAATCGAAGCCGCCGACCAGCGCTCGGATCGCACCGGTTTGCGGTGTCAGCGACACCATGGTCGCCTCGACCTGCGGCAGTTGCGTAATCTGCCATCCCTTGGCGGTATTGATGACGCGAATCACCGAACCCGGCTGAATACGCAAGCCTTTTCCCGCCTTTGGACTCAATGCGGATGCCGCCAGGCGCAAGCCTTCTCCACTGATTGTCACCGCGACATCACTGCGCAACATCACTTGCACTTGCTTGGCGTCGGCGCTCAGCACCACCGCTGGCACGATGTCGTCGTTGTCGGGACGGTCCTGCAAAGCATCCTCGATCGCCTGGTCGCGGTCGTCGCCGGCAGGCGGCAAGTCGATCGTGGCTTCGGGACCACGGTAGCCATGGCGGCGATCATAATCCATGACGCCTTTTCGCACCGCGTCATACGCGGCCTTCTGATCGGCAGAGTTGAGCGTAGTGATCACGCTCAGGCCACGCGTATAAGTATCGTCCTTGTATTGCGCGTACAGCATCTGACGCACCATTTCGATCGCATATTCGGCGTGCACGCTATAGTTGTTGCCTTTGGTCTTGACCTGGATATCTTCGGCCAAGGCTTGATCGTATTGTTCCTGGCTGATGAATTTCAGTTCCAGCATGCGCTTCAAGATGTATTCCTGGCGGATTCTCGCGCGCTTCGGATTGACCACCGGATTGTAGGCCGATGGCGCTTTCGGCAAACCGGCCAGCATCGCAGCTTGCGCGAGCGTGATGTCTTTCAGGTCCTTGCCAAAATAAGTACGTGCCGCAGCGGCAAAACCGAAGGAGCGTTGGCCCAGGTAAATCTGGTTCATGTAGACCTCAAGAATCTGGTCTTTGCTCAGCGCAGTCTCGATCTTGTACGCCAGCAGCATCTCGTAGATCTTGCGTGAATAGGTCTTTTCGCTCGACAGGAAAACGTTACGGGCGACCTGCATCGTGATGGTGCTGGCGCCTTGTGTCGCACCGCCGTGCATGACGTCGGTCAGGACCGCACGCAGGATGCCGATCACATCGACGCCGCCATGCTGGTAGAAACGCGCATCTTCGATTGCCAACACCGCATTCTTCATGTCGGCCGGAATATCATCCAGCTTGACCAGGCTGCGTCGTTCTTCGCCGAATTCGCCGATCAGGACATGATCTGCGGTATAGATGCGCAACGGCACCTTGGGCCGATAATCGGTGATCGCGTCGAGATCCGGCAATTGCGGCATCATGACCACCAAAGCATAGGTCACCAACAATCCGCCGATGACCGCGCCGGCCAGCACCAGGCCGCCGATACTCAATAGCAGTGCGCGGGTCAAACTACCGCTCTGCTTGGACTTGTTTACATCTTGATTGGATTTCTTTGTTGATGACATAGCAATATTCGATGGAAATAGCCCTGTATCCTACAACATGCGGGAGCTAAGGGCGTCGAATTGGCCAGTTAACTTTGTGCACGAGGCGTTGCCAGCAACGATTCAATCATCTGTCGCGTCGTCGCGGCGGCCAGTTCCGGCGTCTCCATCGGGAACAGGTGGCCGCCGGGAATTTGCCGGAAAAATTTCCCAACCAGGCGCCTGGTGGCTTCCAGCCCGGCCTGCCGGCATTCGACCGAGTCGACGCCGCCGACAAAACCGATCGGCACCGGAAACCGGCGCTTCAGCACTCGTCCCATGTCATGCGGCAGGGTCCGATAGACTGCGGTTTCGATATCGCGCCGGAAGCGCAGGACCATATTGCCCTGCTCTTCTTCCAAGCCGTAATTGATGTAATCGCGCAGCACTTGCGGCGCCCAGTTGGCGAATACCTGCTTGCCGGCGAAATGCTGATAGGCCGCTTCCGCACTCGGCCACAGGTTGCGGCGCTTGGCCGAAAAGCGCGCCTGTGAGACCCGGTTATCCAGGCCCAGCGCCTTTGCGCCGCGCAGCAAGCCCGCACGCCAGCCCGTCACCACTGGCGTATCGAGCATCACCACGCAACGCACCAGATCCGGACGCCGCTGCGCAGCCAGCAGAGCCAGGCCGCCGCCCATCGAGTGGCCGACCAGGATCACCGGTTGGTCGTAACGCGCGGCCAGCTCGTCGATCAGTTCCTGCACCAATGCCGGCCAACCGTCGGTCACCGGATATTTGGGGTTATGGGCATGAATATCCAGCGAACGGACATCGTAGTCATGCCGCAGGTAGTCGAGGAACTGCCGATATGTACCTGATGGAAAGCTGTTGCCGTGGACGAAGTGCAAAATCGGATGTTTCGGATAGGTCATAGGTAAGGCAAGAAAGCAGTTTTAATTTTAGAACCCATTAAAAACCGAAAACAACGGTGCGACAAAGGGAATTTTAGAGCTTGCGCTCAGAACCGAACGCCGACCTGATCGTGCTAGCGACCGTACCAGTACCGACGATGCTGTTCGCGATACGTGGCCGCAGAGACATCCGTGTCGAATTTCAGCAGGATTGCTCCGTCTTCGTCGTTGCGCAAAATCTTTATGCCCAGATCACGGTATCGCTCCAGCACTTGCAGTTTCGGATGCCGGAAACGATTGCGATATCCAACTTGGAACAACGCAATTTGCGGATCGACTTCACTCAGAAAAGCGGCGGTTGAAGAGGTGCCGCTGCCATGATGTGGCGCCAACAGGACAGTTGCCTTCAACTGCCCTGCGTGGCTGGCAATCAGTTCCCGTTCCTGTGGCGCCTCGATATCTCCTGGCAAAAGAACGACATGATCTCCATGCGTAATCTTGATGGTGCAGCTCACGGCATTCGGCTTACTTATTTTCTTCGCCGGTTGCGCCGCATAATGCTCCGGTCGCGGATATAGCATCTCGAATCGCGTATCCCCCCATTGCCATGTCTGCCCTTCGCGGCAGCGTCGGTGGTCGGCGGCGGTCACTGCAATCGGATGGGCCGCGGCGAGCGATGAATACACCGTAGCCACCTCAATACCGGCCATCACTGACAAGGCGCCTCCAGAATGATCGATGTCTGCATGCGAAACAATCAGCGCATCAAGTGCATCGATGCCGCGCGCCCTCAGGTAAGGGACGATAACGCGGTTACCAGCATCGGACTTGCCTCCATAGCCCGGGCCGGTATCGTACAACAAACGCCGCTCAGGTGTCTCCACCAACACCGCCATGCCTTGCCCGACATCCAGTGCAGTGACCCACATCTCTCCGGCACCAGGCCGGCTGCCGCTATCCACCAGCAATGGCAACCACCCGCATAACGCCAGCCAACGCAACGGCCAGCCGCGCGGAGCAAGTATCCACAAGGTAGCGAGCAGCGCGATGGCAATCGTCCACGGGCTAGGAACCGCCGCTTGCCACACTGCAAACGGCATGCTGCTCATCCAGGCCAGGACTCCCGCCAACTGTTCCACCAGCGCATGCGCCGCTATCAGCAGCCAGTTCGACAGCGGCGCCGGCAGCACGCATGCAGCCAACGCCAGCGGCGTAACCGCCAGCCCGATAACGGGAATCGCCACGGCGTTGGCAAGCGGGCCGATCAGCGAGATGCGTCCAAACAACAATACCGTCAACGGCAATAAACCGATGGTGACCGCATATTGCGTCATCCCAGCCGCCTTGACGCCGCGCAACCAGTTGCCGGCCCTTGAGGCCTGCTCAGCGGCGCCTGCCTGCATGCGACCGAGCCCGGTATAAAGAATGACGCCGACAGCGAAGAATGACAGCCAGAATCCTGGCCATAACACCGCCCAGGGATCAATCAGCAATACCAGTGCCAGGGCAACACAAAGCACATGCGAGATGCTGATGATGCGGCCACTCCACAAGGCCAGTGCGACCACCAGCAGCATGTACAGCGTACGTTGCGCCGGTACGCCGAATCCTGCCAGCAAGACATACACAAACGCTGCCAGCGCTCCGCTCAGCGCAGCGACTTTCTGCGCAGGCAGCAGTAACGGCAATCTGGCATCGGTAAAGAATGAGCGCCGCCAAAGCCCTCCCATGACTGCAGCAAAAAGAGCAGCAATCATTGTAATGTGGAGACCCGAAATGGCGACCAGATGACTCACTCCGGTCCGGTTAAACACCTCCCAGTCAGATTGATCGATGGCACGCTGGTCGCCGATGACCAACGCCACCAGCACGCCGGCATAGCGGTGATCTGGCAACGCATGCAGAATGCGATCACGCAAGTTGCCGCGCGCAGCCTCAATCAGATTTCTCGGGCTGGCCACGAACGCGGCCAGCATTTGGTTTTTCAACTGCTGCTTCCGGTCCGAACGGACGTAGCCGGTAGCACGCAGATTACGCTCCAACAACCAGGCTTCGTAGTCGAACAGATGAGGGTTGGCATTGCCATGGGGGCGCTTCAAACGCACCGTCAAACGCCAGCGGGAACCCGCCTGTAGTAGAGACAGATTCGTTTCGTCCATGTCGTCCGGCGCAGCTGTGGTATGAGTCCCAGGGCGATACCAAGCCAAGGACACGCGCTCGGGAACAACCGGCGTTTCGCCATCCCGTGCCAGCACTTGCTCCACCGCAAAGGTAAAGCCGACGCCGCGCTCGAAATGCGACGGCAAGCTATCCACCGTGCCAATCAGCGTGATGTCTCGCCCTTCCCACTGCGGCGGCAATTCCTGTCGCAAGTAATATTGGGCAAACAGCCCCGCCCAGGCAAAGCCGAATATCGCACCAGCCAGGAATTTTGCAGACAATGTCACATGTCGGCGGCCGACTATGCCTGCGACGATAAATAGTGCTGTCGCCAGCACAAGCAGGCAAGAAAGCATCCAGCTGGCTGGCAATGCAGGTTGAATTTGCAAAAAGACAACGCCAAGCGCGAATCCGATAATGGCGCAACGCATTCCTGCTCAATTTAGCGGAGTGCCGCCAGTCGCGGCAGGGCTGCACGGGCGTTGGCCGATGTTGCGGCAGCCAGTTCAGAGATTGGCACGCCGCGCAACTCAGCCAGCACCGCGCCGATCTGGGGAATCTGTCGAGGACTGTTTTTTTCCGGATGCAGCCAGGACGGCGACATATCCGGTGCATCGGTTTCCAGCACCAGCGCGCTCATCGGCAATTCAGCCGCCAACCGCCGAATCTGCAGGGCACGTGTGAAAGTCATCGCTCCGCCGAACCCAAGCCGGAAACCGAGCCGGATAAATGCTTCAGCCTGCTGGAAACTGCCGTTGAATGCATGGGCAATGCCACCCTGCACCTTGATCCGGCGCAAATGCTTGAGCAGGATGTCTTGCGAACGCCGTACATGTAACAGCACCGGCAAATCGAATTCACGCGCCAGTTTCAGTTGCTCGACGTAGAAATACTCCTGCTTTTCCCGCAACGGCCCGTGCTCCATGCCGGGTACGAAGAAGTCCAGCCCGATTTCACCGATTGCCACAAAGCGCGGATCATCCATTGCCGATGCGATTGCCGTATGCAACGCGAGCAGATCGGACTCGTCGGCTTGCGGCACATACAATGGATGGATGCCCAATGCATACGCGCAGTTCGGCAGTTGCGCGGCATGCCTGGCGACGGTCTCGAAATTGGCGCGCTCGACCGCCGGTATGACGATCCACTGCACCTGCTGCCGCGCCGCTTCAGCGGCGACCAGCACCTGCTCGCCAGAAAATTCGGCGGCATCCAAATGGCAGTGCGTGTCGATCCACATCCGGAAACCTTTAGAAATGATGAGGCCGACATGCCGACAATCGGCAGCGGCAAGAATTGGTAGATTGACATCCTAGCATGCGACAACGGCGCGCTGCTTAAGCATCTGCATAAAGTATCCGCATAAACAATCCCGTCGCACAAAGCCAGAGCCTGATAACATGATGCCAAAAAGTATTTAGAAAGCAATGCAGATGTCTACCGCAAACAAGCCTTCGGTTCCTCAACAAGTATTCGATCAGCGCGAATTCCGCAATGCTTTGGGAACCTTCACCACCGGCGTTACCATCATCACCGCCTGCCGGCCCGACGGCACACTGGTTGGCGTCACCGCCAACAGCTTCAACTCGGTGTCGCTCGATCCACCGCTGGTCTTGTGGAGCCTGGCCAAGTCATCCAACAGCCTGCCCGCCTTCGAGCAGGCCGAGCACTGGGCCGTACACATCCTCTCGCATGACCAGGATCAGCTCGCCACCCATTTCAGCAAACGCGGCCACGACAAGTTCGCCGGCCTGACAATCGAGCGTGGTCTGGGCGACGTACCGCTGCTGGCCGGCTGCACCACCCGCATGCAGTGTAAAACTGCCTATCGCTACGATGGCGGCGACCATATCATCATGGTCGGCGAAGTCATGAACTTTGAACACTCGGATATGCCGCCGTTGGTTTATCAACGCGGCAACTACGCCATCGCCACCCGCAAGGAACTGGCCGACGAAGCCGAAGCGCTGATCAAAGCGACGGCTTCATCGAACGGCAGCGACGAGAACTCATTGAGCTACCTGCTCGGCACCGCCTACTTCCAGATGTACGGAAAATTACGCGCATTCGGCGCCGAACACGGCTTGAACGATACCGAATTCTTCGTATTGAATGCGCTGGCCGCACGCCAAGGCCGCAGTCTGGAAGAATTGAACCGGCTGTTTGTGTATGCCGGCCACTCGCCGTTGCTGCATGTGCTCGACGACATGAGCGCACGCGGACTGTTGCAGATTGCGGTGGATCAGGGCGATCATCACGCGCGCGGGCTGTTCTACCTGACACCGCTGGGACAAGAACTGGCGCAGCAGATCGCCGATGCCGGCCGTCAGAGCGAAGCCGAAATGCTGGCCAACTTGGGCACCGTCGACGCCATCGCCATGCGCACGCTGCTGCGCCGCTTTATCAACTTGCCGGGCTACGACAAACTCGACGAGTGACGCTTGCTTAGCGCCATTCTTCGGTTGATTCAGCGATCGACCACCAGATTGGCCACTTGCAGCACTTCGCCGCTGACGGCATTCTGCACAAACGTCACGATGCCAAAACGATCTGCGCGGATATCGGGCGCGATACTGTCCAGCGCGATTTTCTCGCGGATTTGCGCAACGCCGTTTTTCAGCGCAAATGGCCCCAGCCAACGTCGCACCACATAGTCGTGATGCAAGGTCACGCCGCCATTCTCGCCGGCCGATACTTTTGATACCAGTTTGTTTTCATACAGTGCGACATAGGCGTTGTGGCTATCCTTTGAATCCTGGCGCAGCTTGACATTCGAGGTCAGGTCGAATGTGCGCACTGCAGTCGACGCCAATTTGATCGAGATATCTGCTGGCGCTGGTTGCGCGGTGATCTTGCTGATTGCGCCGTCGAAGGCACCGTCGGAACTCCAGCGCCGCAACTCCTTGCCGCCGACGAAGATTTCGGGCGTGTATACCACGCGGCTGTTGGCGAATGCGGCTAGTTCCTGTTGCCGCACGGTGAAGCGGTGATCGCCGAAGCGATCTTTCCAGCCGAGATTGTCCCAGTAGTCGACATGCAGGGCCAGCGGTACGATGCGGTTGGCCTTGGCTTGCGCGCCGACCTTCGACAGCCATTGATCGGCGGGCGGGCAACTGTTGCAGCCTTCGCTGGAATAAAGTTCTACCAGGGCGACGCGGTTGGCGGGGCTTTGGGCGGTGTAGTCGGCTGCATGTACGATGGCGGGGATGCTTGCGGCCAATGCGGCCAGGGCCATGGTTTTGGTGAGGTTGACAAGAATTCGCACTTTGGTCTCCAGGGCTGATGAATGTTGTGGTTTAGTCGTACAGTGATCAGCTTCCTTACAGATTTTATGCTCCTGTGCAGCGAATCACCGGGCGGCGCGTGGGAAGCGCACACCACCACCATTCGATCGACAACGACGCCCCCACGCAGTTAAATGGGGTCAGAGTTTTTTTTCGCGGTTCTTTGCGAAAATTACTCTGACCCCATTTAACGGACCACGGAGTACGCTCGGCGGTGCATTAGTCTTGTTCGTCCGAAGTTACTTAAAACGGTTGCTACTCCGTAGAGGCTTGCCGGGGGCGGCCCGGCAGCCGCTCACTTTCTTTGCTTCGCCCCTAGCCGGGCGCCCGAAAGTAAGCAAAGAAAGGCGATCGCACAGCCGTTGCCCGCCGTTGGCGGGTCCCCAAATGAGCCGTGCGCCAGTCGGATGGGACACAAACTCGCTGCGCTCAAACATGTGTCCCATCATTCCCGACTGTCACCCGGCTCATTTGGCAACGTCAGCATGCGAAAAGTCAAAAGCAACGGCAAAGTCAAAAGCCAATTCAAAAGCAACATCAAAACCAACAACAGCATCAAAACCAACCCCGAGCAGTTAAATGGGGTCGGAGTTTTTTTTCGCGGCTTCTTGCGAAAATTACTCTGCCCCCTTTTAACGGACCACGGAGTAAGTGCGGCGGCACATCAGCCCTATTCGCCGAACGTTACTTAAAACGGTTACGACTCCCTGGATGCCAGCCGGAGGCCGCCCGGTGACCTCTCAGCTTTTCACCACAACGATCCTCCACCTGACATCAAGGCGCACGATAGAGGTTGATTACGTCGCGGTCTACGCGTACCAGGTTTTGGCCAGCGTCGACGACGAATTCGGCGCCGTTGAATGATGGTCTGGTCAGCAACAGGATGGCGTCGGCGATTTCCGTGACTGGGGCGATGTAGCCCAGCGGAGTTGAGCGGGCCGAGGAATACTCGAAATCGGCCTGGGTCTGGTCGCCGCTTGGCGTCATCAGGCCGGGATACAGGGCGTTGACCCTGAGCACTGGAGCGCTGGACATAGCCAGCATTGCGGTCAGGTTGCCTAGCGCGGCCTTGGCCACGGTGTAACTGAAATCCTCGGGATGGAAGTTAGCGCGGACTTTTTGATCGACGACGTTGATCACTACGCCCTGCTGTCCCCGTTGCTGTGCTTGCTGGTAAAAAGCCTGAGTCAGCAGCAACGGCGCGCGGCAGTTGACTTGCCACGAGCGCTCCAAATCATCCAATGCGAAATCAACCAGCGTGTCCGGAAAAAAAATCGCGGCGCAATTGACCAGCACATCGAGCCTGCCGAACCTGGCGTATGTCGCGGCAATCATCGCCTGCAGTTGCTGCGGATCCTGCAGATCAGCCTGCTGCAGCAACGCCACGCCGCCACCGGCTTCTATCGCCTGCGCGGTATCCAGCGCATCCTGTTGCGAACTGCCGTAGTGCACCACCACCGCGTACCCCGCTTGCGCGAAACGTTCGGCGATCACTCTGCCGACCCGCTTGGCGGCGCCGGTAATGAGCACCACGGTTTGTGTCATGTCGGCTGGCAGCGGCGTGTTGGGGGCTTGCATGCTCAATTTTTGACGGCAGCGCCGGCCACGCGCTCCATGAATTGCGCCAGGCGCAGGTCGAGGTCGGTGACGCCGTTGGCGTCGTGGGTAGTCAACAACACAACCACGCGGTTGTAGACGTTCGACCACTCCGGATGATGATCCATTTTTTCCGCCAGCAAGGCTACCTGTGTCATGAAGCCGAAAGCGGCGTTGAAATCGGCAAACAGGAAAGTCTTTTGAATCGCATCGCGGCCGTCGACAGCAGCCCAACCGTTGAGGCTTTGAATCGCGGCGGCGGCGCCGATGTGCGTAGAGTGTGGCATTGCAATATCCGTTCGTGAAAACTCCAATTCTATAACCGGAAGCGATGGAATGAGAAAAAGATATCTACCGGCTGCTACCTCCTGGGCGTCGCACAGGGAGAAACCGCCCCCTTGCAGCGCGACCTCAAAAGATCAACAATCGTAACGGCAAGATTTTTTTCGAAGTGCTGTCAACCAGCTGCCGCGCCACCGGCGTTAATGAGTTGTCATCAACGAGTTGCGACATCCGTCCTCGTCAATTAAAGGAGCCACCATGAATTCGAAGATCACTGCTGTACTGTTCTGCGCGCTTGCCCTGGCCGGCGCTTCCGGCGCCGCCAGCGCTAAAGGCTGTATCAAGGGTGCCGCCGTAGGCGCGGTTGCCGGTCATTATGCCGGCCATCATGCGGTTATTGGCGCAGTCGGCGGCTGCGTGGCCGGACGTCACCTGGCCAACAAGAAAGCAGCCGACCAGGCAGCCGCGGCTCATGCTGCTGCGCCGGCCACACCGGCACCAGCCAAATAAGCCACCCAAACCCGCGCAGAATTTGACCTGCGCGGGTTTTTCCTCATCAAATCGATGAGCAGGGAATGTCATTGCCGACGGACAACGCAGCATGTTGGCATAATAGATGCCCTTACGCATTTCTCTGGGCAACATGAAATTCCTGGCAATCTCCGGCAGCCTGCGTGCAGCCTCCCTCAACTCCGCCCTGCTACGTGCCATCGCCCGTCTTTCACCGGATGATATCGAAGTGGAATTTTTCACTGGACTAGGTGAACTTCCGCTGTTCAATCCTGATCTTGAAGCGGACGATCCGACGTCTGTCGCTGACTTGCGCCGTCGGATCGCCTCAGCCGATGCGCTGCTGATTGCCAGCCCGGAATACGCGCACGGAATTACCGGCGTCATGAAAAACGCGCTCGACTGGATGGTAAGTTGCGAAGCGTTTGTGTTCAAGCCGGTGGCTTTGCTGAACGCATCGCCGCGCGCGGTGCACGCTCAGGCAGCCTTGCGCGAAGTCGTCACGGTGATGTCGGCGCACATTGTCGATGAAGCTTGCATCACGGTTCCGCTTCTCGGCGCACATCTCGATGAAGAACAGATTGTGGCCCATCCGCAGATAGCCGCATCGCTGCGCGGAGTGCTGGCTTCTTTACGTGAGGCCGCGCTGGCGGCGCCACCGAACCCGCAATAATTTCCCTCACGGCCTGGGCCGATTCCCCCCGCTGCCTAGCGGGCGATTAACAGCAATGCCAGCGCAATCGCAGCCGGCATTGCCTGGATGAAGAGGATTTTGCGGCTGGCGGTGAGCGCGCCGAAGATACCCGCGACGATCACACACGCCAGGAAAAAGACCTTGATCGAGAAGCCATGCGCGCCAAGGCAAATTCCCCAGGCCAGGCCAGCTGCCAGGAAACCGTTGTACAACCCTTGATTGGCAGCCAACGCCTTCGATGCCGTGGCGAACTCTTGAGTCAGGCGAAATGTCTTGATACCGAACGGTTTATCCCAGAGAAACATCTCCAGCACCAGGAAATAGACGTGCAGCAAAGCGACCAACGCAATCAGCAGGTTGACGACAGTATTCAAGACAAGCTCCCTTTTCAGTTGTTGTAATAGCGCCGGCTGGTGCCATAGTTGGCTTAACCGAGGCCACATTTATTTACTACGAACACGATCACACACAGGCAGAACGATCACAAGTCTACTACCTGCTCTTCTTCATTCATTGGCTGCAGCCTGACTGGCATGCAACGCCGCCAGTTCGGCATCCAATGCCGCCACGCGCTTGGCTGCCGGGCGTGCATTGACGCGGCCGATATAGGCTTGGATCAATGGCGTCAGAGGCACCAGCTTGAAGGATGTGGTCCACGTCAACGCGGTACCCCAGAGGACGTCGGCGGCACTGAATTTCTCCCCCAGAATGTACGGCCCTTTTTCCAGCTGGTCGGTCAGAGTCTTCCACATTGAATCGAAATCGCCATAAGGACACGTAGACGGCGGCGCCGGCGCATGCTTTAGTGCACGGTCGATCAACGCTGGCTCAAAACACGAACCGTAATACACCATCCAGCGCAGGTACGGGCCGCGCAGCGGATCGTCCAGGGCCGGCGCCAGACCTGCGTCCTGATAGAGGTCGGCAAGATACAGGAACACCGCGGGCTGCTCAGTGATCAGTGCATCGCCATGTTTGATGGCGGGCACCTTGCCCATCGGGTTGACCGCCAGGTAGGCGGCACCGCGCTGCTCTCCCGCCTTCATGTTGAGCGCATGCAGTTCGTAGTCGGCACCCAATTCTTCCAGCAGGATCCGGGCACCGGCAGAACGCGTGTTCGGCGAATGAAAAAAAGTGACCCGGCGATTCGATGCCATCTCATGTACTCCTTTTATCGTCAAATTCATCATGGTTTTCAGTGAAAACCTGCCGAGTCTCCATCGGCCTTTCGTTACGGCAAAAGCATTCACAGCATGCCAAGGGCATGGCCACTTCGCTACTGCAGGCAATCGCACATGATAGTGTCGGATACAGTATGTAACATGCAAGCAATATTGCGCCGCCGAATTAGTCGAAATACTCCATTTTCATCGTTGAACTACACCTTTACTTGGCTAATTTGCAATCCACCTCACTCATCGCGCCGACTATAAATACGCGCCTCGTGCGCCGCCTCCCCATAGGGCCATCGTGTCGCCACATAGCCGCCTCCCGATCGATTTAGCAGATTCTGCCTGTAAGTTAAATGTGAAAAGTGTAAGCAAATGCACGGGACACATTTCCGGGCTCCTGGCTTCGTACAATCGATATCACTGAACACATTCAGGAGCGCAAATTGAAACATCCACTCAGCATCGCCGCCATCATAGCCGGACGGTTTTCCACTTTCATCTCTTCGCCCCTCAAGGAACCCGATGAAATCGACGTTGTTCTCAGGAGCGCGCCACCGCCATCCAAGGACGAAATCACGCCTAGCCCACGAGCTGGCATGGTGTGGAGTCCCGGTTTCTGGAACTATGTCGGTGGCTGGTATGTGTGGGAAGCGGGTCATTGGGAGCTGGATCGGCACGACCAGCAGTATCAGAAACCAGGGTGGCAGAAGGTCATCCACGGCTGGAAGCTGCAACGCGGCGGATGGCGCGTCACATCAGTGAATTTCATCAAATCCGGATTGGCTGCGAAAGGCCAAGATGATGGAGCGGAGCCGCGATACGACCCGCTGGCCGCATTTCGCTGAGCTTGCCGCTTGCCCTAATCGGCAGGAACTTTAAGTCGCTGCCGTCGGCACTTGAACTGCAATTATCCTAGCCGCTTGTCGAGTGCGTCGCGGCGCAACCGGCTGCGTTCCTGACAGCGAAAACAAATCCAGCGCTTGGATTTGTTGCGTATCACGAATTCGCCTTCGGCCACAGGCACCTCACCTTGATGATGCGAACAAAAGCGCTTTCCGGTCACGTTGGCGGTAGCCTGCGTCACCAGCGCGAGACGGTCCTGTCGTTGCAGATATGCGGTCATAACTGATTGTTCCTTCTACGATAGAGGGCTTCCTGCCGATGCAGGCATCCACCCTGAAATGCAATGCTGCTATTTCCCGAAGGGATTGATGTTGACGGCCTGCCGCAGGCTGGTTGCTACGGGCTTGCTGTCATGGACGCCATGCTCGCCATTCACAACGGCTGCCCTGGCATCAATTCCACTCCCATCCATCAGCCATACTGCATAAGCGCCACCGGCGCCCAGGATCAGCGCGGTAATAACCCAGGTTAAATTCGACCTGCTCATCTCCATCTCCCCGAACACTATGTGCGCCCGGAAGACCTGGCTGGTCCTCCGAGCGAGCTTCCCTACATCAAGAAAACAAATCATCAACGTGCAAAATCCGATGTGTTCTGGATGAAGGTATTCAGGTTGGCGATGTTCAGGCTACCAAAGCCCGTCGTTGCGTCCCAGCCTTTGGCAGCCTTGTAGCCGTACGAGCTGCTGGCGCCATTGGTGCCGGAAGTCACGTCGTGCAGCAGCGCGGCATTGGCGGCCAGCGGGAAATACTTGTAGAAGCTGGCTGCCGGGAAGCCCAGCGCATTGCCGTTGGCCGATTGCAGACGTGCCCAGGTGCCGGTGAAGATCGGCGCTGCCAGGCTGGTGCCGCCCACTGTACCGGTTTGGCCGTTGTAGTAGATGGTGGCGCCACTGGCGCTGGCCGCATCAAACGCGATGTCCGGCAGGCCACGGGTGGTCTTGCCGGCAGCAATTACGCCCGACTGATAGGACGGTGCTGCTTCGTATTTGCTGTAGCCGCCGCCGGTTGCCCACAAGCGCTTGGTCGGATCGGAATCGCCATTGGCATCGTACACGCCAATCGCGCTCAATCCCTCATTCCAGACTGTTTCGCTGCTGTAGGCACCGGACGCGGTGTACAAGGTAGTACCGCCGACAGCGATCACGTATGGCGAGCTGGCAGGCTCGCTGACATCATAGGTGGATTTGTTCTTCGGTACGCCTGGCGCGCCGGAGATCGAGCTGGTCTGGCAATTGTAGGTGCCGGCGTCGCCTGTCGAGATCGAGAAGGTTTGTCCTTGCGCCACGGCTTGCTTGAACACATTGTCGTCAGCGGCCTGGGTGCCGTCGCTATGCGTATCCGATTCGCAGCCGCCGAGCGAGACGTTGATCACTTTTGCCAGGTTGTCGCTGACTGCCTGGTTATAGGAGGCAGTGATGCTGCTGAAATTCATGTCTGGCGATGCGTAGAATATCAACTGCTGTACTGCGCCGCCGGAGGTGCCGGTGATGGTCTGGCTGTCCAGATTCCACTCGACCTGGCCAGACGTATCGCTGTAATCGCTGCCTGCAGGGCCGGTTTGCACCACTGAAGTGTTGACGGTAGCGAAACCGTTGGCCGAAGTGAAGGTTCCCAGATCGCTGATCGTCGGATCGATATTTCCTTCGGAAATGATGGCGACCGTGGTGTTGGATGCGGTCGGCGTCGAGCCGGCGTTATAAATTGCGGGGAACTGCGCTGGGCTGTGCGGCGTTGCGATAGGGGTTGCGCTTGGCTTGGCCTTGGCTTGCAGCGCCACGCTACCCTGCGCGTTAGGTATCCAGCGATGATGGGTCTGGGCCACCGCGACGTTTTGCAGTCCGAGCACCGAACCGACGATATTGCCCAGCGCCGCAGGCACTTGCGCTGCGTCGGTATTGGCGAACACTTTGCGGCCGTCTTGCTGGAAGCGCTTGAGCGAAGTACGGAATGCAGTTTGCACGGTGGCGGCAGTGCCGTCGGCGAACACCAGTTGACGGTTAGGTGCAATCCGGATGTTGACGAAACCAGACTTGCTCAAGTGCGCGACCACCGCAGCGACATCTTTTTCCGTCGGCGCATACAACGCAGCGAACTGCGCAGGCTTCAGGAATTTGCCGTAGGAGGCAGTGCCCGGCGTATGCAGATCTTGCAGGAATTTATCGAGCTTGGCTTCGTTGCGCAGATTCAGACTCAGCGTTACATGGACTGGTTCGCCCTGCGCCAATTGCACTGCCGATGCTGCCGGCGTTGCTATGCTGGCGTCGGCCGCCAGGCTTTTCTGATTAGCCTGCACTTGCGGCAAGAATGCTTGTGTCTTGGTTGCGACCCAAGTGCCGGTATCCGCCACGGCTGCATGGACGGACAAGGAGGCAAACACCAAGGACAGCGCTAATGACAATGCCGAAACCTGGGGAATCGCAAAATTTCCTGCTGGTACTTTCGATTTCATATCGCTTATTCCTATTGAATGGAACAGATAAAAGAAGCCGCAGCCCTGCACTGAATGGACAGTGCATAGGTTGGTCTGGCGCTGGAATCTGCGTCACGCGCCGTGACGCAGTTATTAACGGACTTGCGGTCCGCTAACCGGATGGCCGGAGCGTAATCGCTACCTGAGCCTGAAGACGGGAGGAGATGTGGTGCGCAGGGCGCGGGAAATTTCGTCGGACGACGATGGCGGCAAAATGGCGGAAATCAAATTGAATCTGACGCAAATCATGATGCTTCCCTCTTGAGGATAAACAACGGCACCCTTTGCTCTTTTGGAGTGACTGCCGTTTGAAAAATCAATGTTTTCTCATATCTCTTTAAAGCAAAAATCGGTTGCCTCTGTGATTCAGAATATAGACATAATTTCCGCATGGCAATATCATTTATCGTGATATTTTTTCATATCGATCTACATGTTTCATTACATAAGCGATTCAGCCTGTTGCGGCGCCTGAATCCTGCTTTACTGGCCGGGATCAATGCCGGCGCCAACAATCGGGCTGTTCTCCGGCTTGATGTCGCGTGCCGCAACAATCCAGCTCAGACTGAATAAGGTTCGCGGCAAAGTCGCCCACAGCGTGGCGCCGACAATCAGCGCGCCACCAATCCAGGACATGGTGCTGAGCTTCTCGCCCAGCCACAGCGCAGCAAACAGCGCACCGAATACCGGTTCGCTTCCCATCAGCAGAGAAACCCGTGTGGGGTTGGTCCGCCGGACGCCATAGTTCTGCGCAAAAAAAGCGAAGATCGTGCAAAACAGCACCAGATAAATCGTCCCGAACCAAAAATCGGAATCCGTCGGAAGCGGCGGCAAACCGCCTTGCGCGAATACGCCGGCGACGATCAGGCTGCCGATTCCTACCACCCCCGACTGCACTGCTGTCAGCGTCAGCGTCGCCATGTTCTTGTCGAGCGTCAGGCGCTTTGTCATGCACACCATCAAGGCCCGCAGTAACGCCGCTGCCACCATCAGGCCGTCGCCGAGGTTGAAAGTCAGGTTACTGCCGGAAGTCAGCAGCCAGGTACCGAACAGCGAGACGAAAGCAACCAGAAAGGCGCTGCCGCCCGGACGCTGCCGCATCACGAGCCACTCAACAAACGGCGTAAACACCACGCACAAGCTGATCAGGAAAGCGGCGTTGGATGCCCGCGTCAACGCCACGCCAAAGGTTTCGCAAATCAATATGGCAAGCAAGATCAATCCCAGCGGCAGTCCGGCGCGCAGCGCGGCGCGCCCTTCCGGCCTTGCCAGCTGGTGCAAGGTGGGAAGCAGCAGCAAGAAAGTCATGCAGAAACGAATCGCCAGGAAACCCATCACCGGGTAATACGCCAACGCTTCCTTGGCGACGCCATAGCTGGTTCCCCAGACGATGGCTACCAGCAACAGCAGCAGGTCGGCGACCCACAGGCTTTTTACAGATGAGTTGGTGAATGATTTCGTCACTTCGCTTCACTCCTGATAGCGCTCACAGCACTATCATTTGGTATAAAAAAGGTTCCGCCCACGGGGATTACAGAACGGAACAAACGGCGGGAGCACCGAGGATATGGGGTCAGGAATGAATCTCGATCAGGTTCGCGTATAGGCAATCACCAGCACGTCACGGAAGGCTTCGCGCTTCGGCTCCAGCGGCAGTACCTTGGTGACGCCGTGCATGGTCCTGGCGTCGTCGGCCAGCATCAGGTCCATCGGGTCCGTCAAGGTGTAACGGCACATCAGCTTGCCGGCGACATCGGTGATATAGGTTTCCCCGCCAAGCACGTTATGCCGACGCACCATCATGGTGACGATGTAGTCGACACCATCCCGGTGTAGGCCTTCAGGCGTCGGATTACCGGGGGTGTGGGCACTGGCGCGGATCCGGTACGGATGCAGACGGATATTCCATCTTCCGCCCCGCCCCTGCACCTGGTCGAACACCTGGGCCAGCGACAGCAGAAGGCCGGACAAAAACGGGCTTTCGACAAAATGCCGTTCCAGCGGCTCGAAGTGGCGCGCCACATCGCCGTTCAGTTTATTGATATAACCGGGTTGCTGATAAGGGCCATGCGGTAACTGGTGCAGCACGCCTTCGGCATGGTCCAGCTCGAATGCGCCGTAGCGGCGGAAACGATAGCTGCCGTTGTCGCCCATGTAGCGATCTTGAGGCAGATTATTCCAGCATGCGGCAAATTCGTCCCAGGTTGCGGGGTCGACATCGCAAGCGGCCTGCAACGCCCTGCCGGACAGCACACTGAACAAGCGTGCCTCAACCTCGCTGCTCAGATGATCAATGATGGGCGGCGCCAGCTTGATCGGCGCCAAGGCATCGATTTCCATTTAATTTTCCTCGGCCAGCATCTTTTTCACATCGATCAGCGGATTCGACGTGAACGACAATTGACGACTGGAACGCTGCGCCGCTATGTCTTTTTCCCAGCTGTCGCGATCGGTCAGGTACAGCGGCGCCGCAGCCTTGATTGCGCAGACGTCGGCGGCGCCGGCGCGCAGGCGATAATTGACGGTGCCGGTTACGTATTGTGCGGTTTCGACGATGAAGCGATCGGTCGCCACGCGCAGCGGCGTAAACCAGCGCCCCTCAATCGCTTCGCGCACCCAAAGCTGCTCCATCCGCAATTTTTCGCGCAGCAGTTCCGCGTCCAGCACTGCGGTTTCCAGATGGCGATAGGCTTCCAGCAGGGCCATGGCGGCCGGCGCTTCGCGCACTTCCAATACTTTCTCGCCCTGCTCCAGATGTTCCAGACCACAATAACGGCCGATGCCGAAGGCGCCGACGCGCCGGTTCAAGCGGGCAATCAGTTCGACCAGCGGCAGTGCTTCGCCGTCAATCGCCACTGGACGGCCACCATCGAAAGACACCGACAGGTCGACACTAGCCAGACCCGGATCGGGTGCCGATGTCCAGTCGAACAACGATTCCGGTACCCAGAACGATTCCGGATTGTCGAGCGAGCCCGACTCGAACTCGCGGCACCACAGGTTGGCGTCGCCACTGATACCGCGCGCCTGGAAATGCGGCAAACCGGCCGCACGCAATGCTTCAATTTTTTCTTCGCGCGAAATCGCCGTGTATTCATACGGTGTCCCGTAATAGCCGACATAACCAAGTTGCGCAATCGCGCCGTTCAGGCGACGCAGGCTGTTCTGCGATTGATTGGCGGTGTGGACGATGGCATTACAGTCCAGGCGCTTCGCCGTCTCGACTGCGAAGCGGGCAATGATTGGCCGCGACAGCGACGAACTGATCGGATAGATCCCCATGTAGCGGGCATTGGCGCGGATCGCCGGTAATACGGCGTCTTCGGCAAATGCCTGCTGACCGTCAATCACCAACAGTTCTGCGCCGAAGTGCGCAGTGATCTGCTGCAGGTCGGCGACATTGACTCCCTCGCCCAAATCGACAGTCAGTGCAGTCACCCGGCAACCGCTGTCGACTAGGCTTTTCAATGCATAGGTACTATCCAATCCCCCGCTGAACAAAGTCAGGACGTGCTCACTGCGACTGGCGACACTTTTCAGATCGTCAATGCTGCGTATTCTTTTTAGCGGCTGAATCATGGGCGCTCCGGGCATGCAAATACGAGATAGTATTCATTAATCGAAAAATATTTCTTCGTGTAACTTATTATGTTTTATTCTGCCGATTACGATAATCTATCGATTCAGAACAACACTTGTGCTCAGTGGGAATAAATGGCTAATCGATACATCAAGCTGATGCCGGATATGGCGATTTTTGTACGAGTAGTGGAAACCGGGAGTTTTTCGGCTGCCGCGCTTGAACTGGGCATGACGCCCTCGGCGGTCAGCCGCCAGGTATCCCGGCTGGAGCAGGCGCTCTCGGTAAGGCTGCTTGAGCGTACCACCCGCAAGCTACGCCTGAGCGAATCCGGCAGTGAGGCTTACCAGCGCTGCCTGGAAATGGTGGGCGCCGCCAGGGCGGCGATGGAAGTGGCGGACAAGTTCGTGGCGATCCCGCAAGGCTTGCTGCGGGTTGGCATGCCGAAGGCGTTCGGTAAATCGGTGGTGACGCCGCTGATCCCCGGCTTTCTGGCGAAATATCCGGAAGTCGATGTGCAATTGATATTGACCGACCGCCATGTCGACCTGATCAACGACGATGCCGACCTGGTGATCCGCATCACCGGCCAGCCGGCCGACGGCCTGGTGGCCCGGCCATTGATGTCAATCGATCAAGTTCTGTGCGCCACCCCCAGCTATCTGGCGCAGCATGGCACACCGAAAGAACCACAAGACCTGTGCGGACACAGTTGCCTGTACCTGGGCGAAACGCCGGGCGATTCCGACTGGCGCTTCCTGCGCCAAGGCGAATCAACCATCATCAAGGTGCGCGGACGCTACGTCGTCAATCACAGCGAGGCGCGGCTGGAAGGTGTGTTGCAAAACCTGGGAATTGGCTGCCTGCCCTATTTCATCGCCCGCGCTCCGCTGGAACAAGGTTTGGTGCGGGCCGTGCTGACCGAATGGGAATTTGTTGCGGCCTATCAGGGGACTGCCTTTATACAATATCTGCCAACACGTTATTTGGCACCCAAGATGCGGGTCTTCATCGATTACCTGGCAGCGCATATGGAGGCCGACCTGAAGCCGTTGGACCGGCGGCGTCTGGCGGCTGCGAAATAATCGTTGTAGATACGGCGGCGGCCGACCGTCAGTTGTCGTGATGTGGGTATACCCAGCGCCGTAAACTCAGGTAGTTGAATACCATCGCCGTTCCCGAACCGGCCATCAAAGCGACGACCGGATAGGCATGCAATACGGGAAAACAAGCGATCAAGGCAGAAAATATCCCCAGGTTTAACAAGGCGCCGGCGGTCTGCACGGCGAGATAGCCTGCGTATTCCCGCTTGGCACGCACCGGAGCGCGTGTTGTTGCTGTCGTGACGAACACGAAGCTGCGGTTCAACAGCCAGGTGACGAACACCGCGACCAGGAAAGATAGTATCCGCGACAGGTAAAGCGGCAAACCGGCGTACTTGTAGAACACCATCATCAGGCAGGCATCGACCACGAAGCCAATGCCGCCTACCACCACGAAGCCGAACGCACTGGCCGGCAGCCAGCGGATGTTTTTCAGAAAGCCAGGAGTCATCGGCGTTCCGAACGGGCCAGCCAGCGCAACTCAAACTCCATGCGCTGCTGGTGCGCGACCGAATCGAGGACCAAGCCGATACCCAAAGCCATCACCGCCGCCACACACATGCCGGTGGCCAGGATCGCCAGCGGCACATGATAAATGAATCGATACTGGATCCAGTCATCGAATACCGGCGCCCCAGCCAACAAACCCAGCAACAGCAACACCAGGCTCAACACGCTGAAAAAAGCCAGCGGCCGGTAATAGCGGAAAATCTGGGCAATCGCAAACAGCACCCGGGTGCCGTCGGAAAAGGTGTTGAGCTTGGAAACGCTGCCGCTCGGGCGATCCTTGTAGGCAACCGGAATTTCGACAATACGCATGCGCTTGTGCAGTGCATGCAGCGTCATGTCGGTTTCGATCTGGAATCCTTCGGCCAGCACCGGATAGGTCTTGACGAAATCGCGGCTGAAAACCCGATAGCCGCTCATGATATCGACCAGCTTGGCGCGGAACAGCTTATTCACCATCCATTGCACCAGGCCGTTGCCGAAACCGTGAAACGAGCGTTGATTCTCGCGCGCGTAGTCGCCGCCGGACTGGCGATCGCCGACCACCATGTCGGCGTGGCCCTGCAGCACCGGCTCCATCAGTTCACGCGCCTGGTCTGCCGGATAAGTCAGATCGGCATCGGCCAGCACATAAATATCCGCATTGATGTCGATAAATGCACGCCTGAGCGCGCTGCCCTTGCCCTGCCGGTTTTCATCGATAATCCCGCCTTGGCAGGCCAGTTCCTGCAGGACCTGGCTCGCAATGGCGCCGGTGCGATCGCGGGAATTGTTGTTGATGACGTAGATGGCGGCTTCCGGCAATGCCTCACGGAAGGCTCGGATCGTGCCCTCAATCGTCAATTCTTCGTTATAAGCCGGCAGGATAACTGCGACATTTTTCTCTACCGCTTCATTTTTCAGCATGTTTCATAGTCCCGTTTTTATCTCTAAGCTCAGTGGCTTTTTTCTCAGCTTATGTAAGCTAATTTCGCAAATTAATCATGGAACAACCGCGGGCGACCTAGATGAAATGCATAGCTGCTGATCTTGATCGATACTCCGCCGGCACCTTCCGCCACACCCGCCCCGGGCGCAAACACAAGCTGGTCCGTGTTGATGGGACGATTAAATAAAAGGCGAACTCCCCATGGCGCTGGCAAAAGCCGAAAATCTCGTACCTTCTGCAGTTCCTTCCCTTCATACCAAACCCGATGCTCGCCGAAGTAGACCTCGGCAAATCCACCGGAAAGCCCGGAAAAATCAATGAAGTCAATTCGGCTTGGCGCAAATCGAAGTTGAAACCCAACATCAGGAATGCCGGGACTTGCACTTGCCAACTGAATGTCGCCAGGCGCCGAATGTACCTCATAGCGCGGCATCAGCAGCAAAACCGTGCCTGCGGCCACGACCCCGGATTTTAACATCCACTTTTTGGCGTTGGCCGCCCACGAACCCGAGAACACCCAACTCACCACCAGCCAGGCCAACAGGGCCAGGTACGGAAATGCCCATTTGAAATAATGCACATTGTGGTAACGCCAAAGCCCATTCGGCAGGAGGTCTCCATAAGGAGCATAGAGACAAAACTGAAAAACAATCGCCAACACGATGGTTCGCAGCAGCCAATCGCCACGGAAAAACACCAGCACATTCCCAGGATTGAAAATATCAACCAGGGATAATGCGAAATCAAGCCGCTTCTTTGTTCAAGAAAAACAGTGCCGCCATCAAACACCAGCGAAAATATTTTACGGAACAACTGCGACGGGAAATATCCGCTCGCGGATGCGGTAGCCTGGAAATATCCACCCAGGAAGGCGCCGTACACGATCTGATTGAAAATCAAATACAGCAGGATGCCAATCAAAAAACCAAACCCAAGACCTACTGCCATGAACGCGATGCGGCGAAGGCGTTGCTTCAATGGCGCGCCACTGGCGCCCCGATAACCAACGTAAAGGTAGGCTGGGAAAAAGACGGCAACCAAGGCCGAATCAATCGGCCGCGCCAGGGCCAGCAAGCTAACGACTGCCGCGTAAACGAAAGCCATCCATGCCCGCTGTCCATCATGCTTGTTATCGGCTTCGCCGGCATCCGACAGTTTCATCAACCCGTACAAGGCAAATGCATAAACTGCAGCGGTAACAGCCGTGGTCCAAGGGACCACAAAATTTGCAAGTATTTCGCGGTTGCAGAACAGGGAAAGCGTCAGCAAGGCGAAGGACGCAACGCGCGGAACATAACGGTCCGCGATGCGCGCGTACACAAAAACAAACCACAGGAGTGCCGCGCCGTTGACGAAAAAATAGGGATGGTTGGGCCACCATTTATAGAAGATCGCTCCAAGCAACGGATAGAGCGGAGGATAACGATGATTTGCAGGATCAAAATTCAGGGAAAAGAATGCTTTGGTCGCTTTAAGATATTCACCTTGATCGAACCATCCCCACCACCCTTCCGGGTAAGTCAGATTGTTGCCCGGCAGCGCGGGGTGCTGCAAATAAGCGCCCAAATAAAAGACCAATGCAGTGGCGATGAAGACCCAGATCGGTAATTTTCTTGCCACCAGATACTCCCAACTTTCAAATCATTGATTCTTCATCAGACCTCGCGGATCTTATTTGAAAAACATTGAATAACCCATTTTGCGATGCATCCGTTGATTTAATCAGCCAATCGACGGGCCAACTTCGGGAGTTTTATCGATCAGGTACATCCGGTCAAGCAGTATCCGACCAATCAAGCCGGTTTCGTTATCACCTTATCTTCTACGCGCCTGCCGCGGATCGAACACGGCCTCAATCCTCTCCTCGCCGCCCAAGAAAAGGTCGCAGCAGCACGGCCACCGCAATCACCAGCGACAGCAGGGACAAAAGCAAGCCGTAACGGAAAGTCGATGATGAAAAATACAGTTCAACCTTGTGCTTGCCAACCGGGATCGCCACTGCCTTGCCCAGCAGCTGGGCGCTGAATACCGGCACTGCCCGGCCATCCACAGTGGCGCGCCAGCCGGGATAATTGGCGTCCGCCAGGAACAGCCATCCAGGCCGGCTGGCATCGACATCGAATGCGTAGAAAGTCGGCTGCCGGGTCAGGATGGCAAAACTGATGGCGCGAGGATCGTTATCGGTGTCGGATATGGGCGGCAGTGGCTGCCCCTTTATTGCTTCGACGATCAGCTCAGTTGGGCGCGGGGTTGCCAGCATCTGCAATGCCTCTTCGTCGGATTGCACTGTGCGGAAACGAGTGAAGGTCTGGAACAGCGGCTGCGCGGCCGTGTTTTCCATGATCCACGTGCCTAGACGCTCATCATGAACCGCTACCCGCAGATCGGGCGCAGTCAGCTGGCGGTCAGCGGAAATGAAGCGGATGCCAAGCACATCGATTGCCCGCTGGCCTGGCGCGGTGCGGTTGCGTCCGTCCATCTCATCGACAAACAAGGGATTCAACATTGTCCGCGCGCGCAGTGGCAAGGCTAGCGCACCGTCTTCCGATGGGATATCCCACAGCAGGTTGCTGAGCGCCGGGATCGAGGAAAACGCGGTTTGCATGGCGGTATCCAGACCATCTGTCTTGGAGTTGCGCATAGCATAGGACACCGCGATACTGCCATTCAGGAATTTGGCATCCTGCACCGGGTAATGTTGCGACAAGGTCTGCAAAGTGGCAGGACGCTGCAACAGCGCCACATCACCGAAATGGAAGACATGTAGCCGCAGCGTCATGCATTCAAGCGCTAGCAGCGTAAACATCAGGAAAGGGATATGCGCCGACTTGTCGCGAGCAGCCAATACCGTGCAGGCAATCAACGCCGCGGCGACGATGGCAAAATGCTGCCACGGCGCCATCGGCACATAACTGATCGCCACCAGAAAGGTCCAGGCGGCGGCAAAAAGAACCGCGCAGATCCACATCCGTTTGTTGCGCAGCCAGCCCGATCCAGCTTGCCGCAGAGAGTCGCTGAAACCATCGATGGCGCCAGCCGCCAACACGGCGATCCCGATGATGGCGATCTCCAGATAAGCTTGGGTGGTCCTAAAGAAATGCAGACCCGGTACAAGATGCCAGTCATACAGGAGACGGAACAACGGCGATGCATTGCCGATACCCAGTTGAATCAAAATCAACACGGCAATCAGATGGCCTTTGGCGCGCCATGACGAGCGGAATACGGGAAACAGCGAGGCGCAGATGCAGACCAGCAGACTGCCGACCACGGGGAACTGATCCACCTGGTCTTGAGCAAATGCCAGCTGGTCGCGGGTGTATAGCAAGCCGCGCAGGATCGACATCGGCGAAAAATAAAAAGGGATGCCGACACCGCCGCTGCGATGCGATAGCGACGCCAGCTCAAGCAGCGGCAGCAACTGGACCGCAGAGAGTGCAAGGAACAGCAATCCCGCGATGAGCGCAGTCATTATCAGTTGACGTCGCTGGACTTGCCAGAGCGTCCTGCCATCCGCCGAAAATGGCATGGTGCACAGGGAAAGCACCATGTAGAGCACGGTTGCATGTACCAGTTGCGGATAGCCGGCAAGGATCATCATGGTCGCCGCTACCGCCAACAAAACCGCTTGCCTGGCCGTCGGCCTCTTGAGCCAGGCTTCCATCGCACACAACGCCCATGGCGCCCATGCCAACGTGCCGGATATCGTCAGGTTCTGTTGTTCCTGGATCCAGAGCGCGGAAAAAGCCACCGCCAGCGCGGCAAAACCGGCCGACCAGACGCTGTTTCCCAGCAGACGGCACAGCGCAAAAACGCCCGTCCCCGCAATCAGCATGCACAACAGATGAAAGATATTGCTACCCACTATCGGCGGCAGCAGCCAGGCCAGCAGGATATTGAACGGGCTGGCAAAGCCGCCCTGACCTTCAGCAAACAGCGGATGACCGCCAAATACTTTGTCGCTCCATAGAGGTGTAGCGCCGCCATGCAGGAATCTGACATGGAAATCGAACAGCGGCAAACCGTGGATGACGGAATCGCCGTGCACCAGCGTTTTGCCATCCATCAGGGTCGGCCACCAGAAAACCACGGCGAACAAGAGCAGTACGAAAAATACGATCAGGGATTTTTTATTATTTATCATGTTACAAAAAACACATCTCCACCCTTGGACAAACCCTCTCTTTTACAGGGAATTTCATATCGCCGGCCACAGCGTCAAGCCGTCCAGCATCGACAAAGATCGACCACCAATTCTATCCCAGCTACAACTTATCAAGCATACAAAAACAATGCTTAGTGCCCATCCACTAGGACAATGTCGGCAATCGACTAAGCCTCTTTGAAAGTGAAATGGCTTTTTTATGCGGCGTTTACAACCGCGCCATCCCTTTTTAGAGAATCTTTACGTGCTGCCTGCTAATCTGTACTTACCAAAACGACCAGTAGATATCCTCTATGAATCAGGTAATTTCAGCAGCATCAACATGGCGCCATTCTTTCCTTCCAGATGAAGAAACAATGGAAATGCAAGCATCTGCATCGCACTTCCAGCTCGACTCCAATCGCGGCAAATCTCTTCCAACTCAAAAAGATTTCATGATGCGCATCACAGTTGATGCAGCATCGGTTTCAGAATTGCGGCGCGTCATCGTCAGCACTTGCGGCGACCTGCTGATCTATATGCGCGTCAAACCAGTCGACCACGCAACCAAAATGAAATTCTGGCTGTGTCTGAGCAAGACATCCATCGATTCCGTCATCGGCAATATCCTGCGTACACTGCCGCAAGCCGAATTCGGACGCATCACTCCGCTGCTGCCAACTTGAGCGCAACCGGTCGCCTCAAACAACATCAATCCACATTGCAAGCTAAAACCATGACCACCTTTGAAGGTATTTGGGTTCCCCTCGTCACGCCTTTCCGCCAAGGCAAACTCGATCTTTACAGCGCCCAGCAACTTGCATTGCGCCTGTCCGGCGCTGGCACCCACGGCCTGGTCGTATGCGGCACCACCGGCGAGGCCGCTACGCTGAACGAACATGAGCAGGACAAGATGCTATGCGCCGTCATGGAAGCCGTACAGGACCGTTGCCCGGTGGTGATGGGCATCAGTGGCAGCGATACGCGCGCGGTCACCGAAAAGGTGACGCGCCTGAATGCTCTTCGTCCGGACGGATTCCTGATCTCCGCACCATCTTATGTGCGGCCTTCGCAGGAAGGCATACGCCTGCATTTTGAAGCAATTGCCGCCGCTGCGGAAAGCCCGCTCATCCTGTATAACATCCTATCCAGGACTGGCGTCAATATTGATGTCAGTACCGTGATCGCGCTGCAGCGTTGCACCAACATCGTCGCCATCAAGGAATGCGGCGGCAATCTCGCGCAGACTGCGGAACTGATCAATCGCACCGGACTGCACGTCTTGTGCGGCGACGATGCCATGCTGTTCAGCACCCTTTGTCTTGGCGGTCACGGAGCGATTTCCGCTGCTGCCCACATTCGCCCTGATCTGTTTGTTCACTTGCACGGATTGGTCCGCGACGGACAAGTCGCGCCTGCACGTGCGTTGTTCAACCAAATGCTGCCGTTGATCCAGGTACTGTTTTCAGAACCGAATCCGGCGCCGTTGAAGGCCGCGCTGGCCATGCAGGGCTTGTTGCAGGATGAATTACGACTGCCGATGACACCGATGTCGGCAACCGGCTTGGTCAAACTGGGCAAGGCGCTGGAAAAAATGATGGCGATTCCAGCTGCGGAAAAAAACGGCAAACCTGAACCGCATAAAGCCAGCGAATCCAGGCGCCTGGGGCTAGTGAGATGAACGCATCATGATTCTGACCATCTCATCCCGCACATCTACCGTTGGCCCATCCGACCCACTCAATTCCTTGGCGGCATCGATTGCCCGGCGTCGGGCGCGGGCCGGGCGCGACGTTCTGTTTATCTACAAGAAAACGGCTGCGCCACAGAACGGCCAGCAGCCAGACATTGCCGCAGCCGATGGCTGGGTGGCGACGGCAATCAAAACCGCGGCTGAATTGCGCGAAGTCGGCGCCGCCGATATTGCAGCGGAACTGGCGTCGGCCAGCATGCAGTATCACGACGTGATCGTCGACATGCCGAAACTGGAGGACGCCAGTTCACTCTATGTACTGGCGACGGCGCAACTGGCCATATTCTCTATCCAGGCCAGCCAATGGCACACGGATCGGCATCTGCTCTCCACCGTCCATGCCGCCAGAACCTGGAACCCGGATTTACCGGTGCTGCTACTGGTCGACGATATGCAAAGCGCGGCCGGACAGGCATTGGTCTCTACACTATCGGAGCGAATAGAAAATATCCGTTTCCTTCAAATGTCCGCAAGCAGGACCGACAATACATCTGTCGGCAGCCTGTATCACGCCATCTACGCCGGCTGCGCCGCCGTTTGCGCCTGACCCTCAAAGCCTCGTGGCTACGCCGCGGTCCGGCCGGCAAAAAGATGGTAATTAATCAATACTTGCAAAAAACGTCCGGTGCGTGTCAAATCGGCGTATGAAAATTTCAACCTCCCTCCCTATCTGGTCCGTTGCAGCCCCGCTTGCCGGCTGGCTGTTTCTCGGCGGCGCCACTTTTAACTTCGGCGGCGCCTACACAATACTTCTGGTGATCGGCCTGCTCGGCAGCGTGCTGGCCGCTGTGTACCACGCTGAAGTGGTCGCTCATCGGGTCGGCGAGCCCTATGGCACTCTGGTGCTGGCGCTGGCGGTTACGTTGATCGAAGTGGCGCTGATCGTGTCGCTGATGCTCGCCGGCGGCAAGGAAACCACAGGGCTGGCGCGCGATACCGTATTTGCAGCCATCATGATCATCCTCAACGGTATCGTCGGCATTTGTCTCCTGGTTGGCGCCAGCCACCATAAGGAACAAAGTTTCGGCTTGCTTGGGGTCAGCGCCTCGCTCGCCACATTAGCGGCCATTGCTGTACTGACGCTGGTGCTGCCGAACTACACCTCAAGCGCGGTAGGTCCCTTCTACACGCCGAGCCAACTAGGGTTTATTGCGATCATCTCCCTGATTCTCTATGGCACCTTCGTGCTGGTGCAAACGGTGCGACATCGAGATTATTTTCTGCCGGAAGAAGCCATCAATAATGAAGACGTGCATGCAGATCCGCCATCGGTGAAAGTGGCTGCAATTAGTGGTGTGCTGCTGCTGATTTGCCTGGGCGCTGTGGTCCTGCTGGCGAAATCGCTGGCGCCGACGCTGGAAACTGCCGTCGCCAGCGTCGGAGCGCCGAAAACGCTGGTCGGCATTATCATCGCCGCCGTGGTGCTACTGCCTGAAGGGCTGGCCGCAGTGCGGGCGGCGCGCGCCAACCGTTTGCAGACCAGCCTCAACCTGGCGCTCGGATCGGCGCTGGCCAGCATCGGCCTGACCATCCCGGCAGTGGCCATCGTCTCGCTCGCTACAGGCTGGACCCTGACTCTTGGCCTGGATATCAAATCTACTGTGCTGCTGTTGCTGTCTTTCATCGTCGCCACGTTCTCCCTCGGCACCGGCCGCACCACTGTCATGCAAGGCACAGTGCATTTGGTGATTTTTGCTGTCTATCTGTTTACCACCATCGTCCCCTAAGCGATCGCACCACATTACTGCGGCAGGAACTGGATCAACTGCCTGGTCCCGCCGCAGCAACCCGCTTTACCCATCCGACCTCGCCATTCATGTCCTGAAACAGGTCACGCCTGCCAGACTGCGGGCTAGCGCGCCCCCTTTTTGCACCGTTCAGGTTTCCTGACGCCCCAACGGGGTGCCGTGCCATCTTTCGGCACCACGTCGGTGCATCAATACAGCAGCAACAAGCCATCTCACCAATTGTGGGCGCGCACAACCTGCGTTGCGCCAACATTGCCCAAAATTCAAGCTCCAGCTCTGAAAACGTGGCGTCTCGCCTTGCCATCTGATTGGCATGCATTCTGCTATAGGAATTGGGTAGTCAACGCATTCCCGTTCTTGCCTGCTGTTGGGCGCGCTGCTTTCTTGGTCCGTTTTTAGTTCTATTTCTAGAGTTCATTTACAGGGAGAGAAAATCATGTCACGTCGCACCGTTCTCAAAGCCACCGCACTCGGCGCTTTCGCACTTGCCGCAAGCTCATGGCTGCCTTCTGCTTTTGCTGCGGACACCATCAAGGTAGGTATCCTGCACTCCTTGTCCGGTACCATGGCGATTTCCGAAACCTCACTCAAGGATGTTGCCTTGATGGCGATTGATGAGATCAATGCCAATGGCGGCGTGATGGGCAAGAAATTGGAGCCTGTCGTGGTCGATCCGGCCTCCAACTGGCCGCTGTTTGCCGAAAAAGCGCGACAGCTGATTTCCCAGGACAAGGTATCGGTAGTGTTCGGCTGCTGGACCTCGGTATCGCGCAAATCGGTGTTGCCAGTGTTCAAGGAACTCAACAGCTTATTGTTCTATCCGGTCCAATACGAAGGTGAAGAGCTGGAGAAAAACGTGTTCTATACCGGCGCTGCGCCGAACCAGCAAGCAATCCCTGCCACCGAATACCTGATGTCGAAAGAAGGCGGCGGCGCCAAGCGTTTCGTACTGCTCGGCACGGACTATGTCTACCCGCGCACCACCAACAAGATCCTGCGCGCGTTCCTGCACAGCAAGGGCGTCAAGGATAGCGACATCGACGAAGTCTACACACCGTTCGGCCATTCCGATTACCAGACCATCGTCGCCAACATCAAAAAATTCTCCGCCGGCGGCAAGACGGCTGTGATCTCCACCATCAACGGCGACTCCAACGTCCCGTTCTACAAGGAACTCGGCAATGCCGGCCTGAAAGCGACCGACGTTCCGGTCGTCGCATTTTCGGTAGGTGAAGAAGAACTGCGCGGCGTCGACACCAAGCCGCTGGTTGGCCACCTGGCAGCGTGGAATTACTTCGAATCGGTAAAGAATCCGGTTAACGCCGCGTTCATCAAGAAATGGAAAGCCTACGCGCTCGCCAAGAACCTGCCGAACGCCAGCACGGTAGTCACCAACGACCCAATGGAAGCGACCTACGTCGGCATCTACATGTGGAAACAGGCAGTAGAAAAAGCCAAGTCCACCGACACCGACAAAGTCATCGCCGCCATGGCCGGCCAGAAATTCAACGCCCCGTCCGGCTATGTACTGGAAATGGACGCCACCAACCATCACCTGCATAAACCCGTGATGATCGGCGAAATCAAAGCCGATGGCCAATTCAACGTAGTCAGCAAAACCAAAACCACTATCCGCGCACAACCTTGGAGTCCTTACATTCCGGGGAATGAAGGCAAGCAAAAACTCTAATAGAGGCACGCAGCGAGGTTTGTTTTTGACGTTGTAGTTGCGGTTGCGGTTGAAGTTGCCGTTGCTTTTGACGTCGCAGTTGCCTTTGACTTTTCGCATGCTGACGTTGCCAAATAAGCCGTGCGACAGTCGGGAATGATGGGACACATGTTTGAGCGAAGCGAGTTTGTATCCCATCCGACTGGCGCGCGGCTCATTTGGGAACCCGCCAACGGCGGGCAACGGCTGTGCGATCGCCTTTCTTTGCTTACTTTCGGGCGCCCGGCTAGGGCGAAGCAAAGAAAGTGAGCGGCTGCCGGGCCGCCCCCGGCAAGCTTCTACGGAGTAGCAACCGTTTTAAGTAACGCCAGACGAAAAAGGCTGATGCACCACCGCACGCACTCCGTAGCCGTTAAAAGGGGTCAGAGTAATTTTCGGTAAGACCCCGCCGAAAAAAAACTCCGCCTCCATTTAACTACGTGTAATTAATTTGACTCTGACCCCATTTAATTCTCTGACCCCGTTTAATTGCTTTTGAGTGTGATTCCGAGACAGTAAAAAAGCACAACCCGCTGGCAAAAACAAACTAATGAAAACCCTAAGAAAAATCATTCTTATCGCAAGTTTGTGCCTGCAACCTCTGCTGGCACAAGCCGCCATCGACCCCGCCCTGCTCAAGCCGCTGGCTGGCGACGATCCTGACGCCCGCATCTCCGCCGTCAACCAGATCGCGGCCCTCGCCAACGACGACGCATTAAAGATTCTCAACGCCCTCAACACCGACGCCCTCTACGCCAAGCCCGACGGTACGATCTTGATCGTTGACGACACCCAAGCCTTCAACCCCGCCACCGACCAAACCCTGCCGACACCCGAAGACGCCGAAGGCATCAGCGTCAACAACCGCCTGCGCGGTGTAGTCGAAGGCGCTCTCTCCGGTCTCAAGCTGTTCTCAAGCAATCGCAAACTGCGCATGGCCGCAGCCATCGACTTGATGAAAAATGCCGATCCTGCTCAAATTCCGCTGATTAGCAAAGCACTCCACAAGGAAAGCGATCCTGAAATTCAAGCCATGCTGCAGCAGGTCATCGCCACCGCCAACCTGCACGCCAGCGATGCCGCCACCCGCAAGGCCGCGGTACAAACACTGGCCGGCAGCACCAATGCCAATATCCGCCCCGCTCTGGAAAACCTGCTCAGCAAAAATCCCGACGGTAGCTATGCCGAACCAGACGAAGCCGTGCGCATCGAGGCAGTACGCACACTCGGCGTACTGGACCGCCACCTGGCCACCGTCGACTTCATGGGCAAAGTGTTCTATGGGATATCGCTCGGCAGCGTGTTGCTACTGGCCGCGCTCGGGCTAGCGATTACCTTCGGCCTGATGGGCATCATCAATATGGCGCACGGCGAGCTGCTGATGATCGGCGCCTACACCACCTACGTGTGCCAATTGGTGTTCCGCCAGTATTTCCCCGGCGCGCTGGACGGCTACCTGCTGGTCGCCCTGCCTGCTGCCTTCATCGTCACCGCCGCGGTAGGCATCGTGCTGGAACGCCTGGTGCTGCGCTGGTTGTATGGCCGGCCGCTCGAAACCCTGCTTTGCACCTGGGGCATCAGCCTGATGCTGATGCAGCTGGTGCGGTCAATTTTCGGCGCGCAAAACGTCGAAGTCGCCAATCCAAGCTGGATGTCCGGCGGCGTTACCGTGCTAGGCTCGCTGGTGCTGTCGTATAACCGCATCGTCATCATCTTCTTCGCGCTGTTCGTGGTGCTGGCGGTATGGCTGATCCTGAATAAGACGCGGCTCGGACTGTTTGTGCGCGCCGTCATGCAGAACCGCCGCATGGCGTCATGTGTCGGCGTTTCCACCGGCAAGATCGACATGATGACTTTCGGTCTCGGTTGCGGCATCGCCGGCCTCGGCGGCGTGGCGCTGTCGCAGCTTGGTAATGTCGGACCGGATCTCGGCCAGGGCTACATCGTCGACTCGTTCATGGTGGTGGTGCTGGGCGGCGTTGGCCAGCTGGCCGGCACCGTGATTGCTGCCTTCGGCCTGGGCGAAGTCAACAAATTCCTGGAGCCGGTGGCAGGTGCGGTACTGGCCAAGATCGCCATCCTGGTGTTCATCATCGTCTTCATTCAAAAACGTCCGCAAGGCCTGTTCGCGCTGAAAGGCAGGAGCGTCGAATGAGCACTGCATCCACACAAATCTCGGCAATGAATACACCATTGTTCTCGCGCCAGGCATGGGCAGGCATCTTGATCGGTAGCCTGATCCTGGCGCTGCTGCCGCTACTTAATCTGTGGTTCCCAGCCGGCCATGTATTGCACATTTCCAGCTACACCGTGGCGCTGATCGGCAAGTTCATGTGCTATGCGATGGCTGCGCTGGCGCTTGACCTGGTGTGGGGCTATACCGGCATCCTGTCGCTTGGCCACGGCGTGTTCTTCGCATTGGGCGGCTACGCCCACGGCATGTACCTGATGCGAGCCATCGGCCGCGACGGCGTGTACCAAAGCAACCTGCCGGACTTCATGGTGTTCCTCGACTGGAAAACCTATCCCTGGTTCTGGTCGATGACCGACAACTTCTGGTATTGCATGGCGCTGGTGGTGTTGGTACCGGGCGTATTGGCCTTCGTGTTCGGCTACTTTGCCTTCCGTTCGCGCATCAAGGGCGTGTATTTTTCCATCATCACGCAGGCCATGACCTTCGCCTTCATGTTGCTGTTCTTCCGCAACAATACCGGCTTCGGCGGCAACAACGGCTTCACCGACTTCAAGCGCATCCTCGGCTATTCGATCACCGCGCCGTCGACCAAGGCCGTGCTCTACCTGATTACGCTGGCATTCCTGCTGGGCGCCCTGCTGCTGTGTCGCTGGATCGTCACCTCCAAGCTGGGCCGGGTGCTGCAAGCGGTACGCGACTCCGAATCGCGGCTGATGTTCATCGGCTACAACCCGCTCTGGTTCAAGCTGTTTGTCTGGACCTTGTCGGCGGTATTGTGCGGGATTGCAGGCGCCTTGTATGTACCGCAAGTCGGCATCATCAATCCGTCGGAAATGTCGCCCGGAAATTCGATCGAGATGGTGATCTGGGCCGCAGTCGGCGGCCGCGGTTCACTGCTTGGCCCGATCATTGGCGCCTTCTCGGTAAATGGATTGAAGAGCTGGTTCACCGGCGCCTTCCCTGATCTGTGGCTGTATGCGCTGGGCCTGATTTTCATCCTGGTGACATTGTTCATGCCGCAAGGCATTCTGGGCTTGGCGGAGAAACTGAAAAATCACTTGAAGAGCAAGCCGGAAGCCAGCAAGGAGGACGCATGAACCAACCGATCAATCCGCGCATCAGTCCAATTTATGATCCAGCGCAGCCGTCGGAAAACGTCGACAACACCCGCCATGCCGATTATGGCACCTCGTATGCGCGGATCAAGCCGGAAGGCGTCGACACCACGCATGGCGCGATCCTCTACCTGGAAAACATCACGGTATCGTTCGATGGCTTCAAGGCGCTCAACAACCTGAACCTCGACATTTCGGTTGGTGAACTGCGCTGTATCATCGGCCCCAACGGCGCTGGCAAGACCACCATGATGGATGTCATTACCGGCAAGACCAGGCCAACCGCCGGCACCGCCTTTTTCGGCCAGAGCATCGATCTCACCAGGCTGACCGAATACGACATCGCCCACGCGGGCATCGGCCGCAAGTTCCAACGCCCGACGGTATTCGAACAGCATACCGTGTTCGAAAATCTTGAGCTGGCGATGAAGATGGACAAGCGTGTCAAGAGCACCTTGTTTTCGCGCCTGACGACAGAGCAGGTCGACAAGATCGACGCCTGCCTGAGATTGATACGCCTGAACGGCAACGAGCGACGCCTGGCCGGCCTGCTCTCGCACGGCCAGAAGCAATGGCTGGAAATCGGCATGTTGCTGATGCAGGAGCCTCAGTTGCTATTGCTGGATGAGCCGGTGGCCGGCATGTCCGACGCGGAAACCGCCCGCACCGCCGAACTGCTCAACGAATTGCGCGGCAAGCATTCGATCATGGTGGTCGAGCACGACATGGGCTTCGTCGCCGAAATCGCCCAGCAAGGCAAGGTAACGGTCCTGCATGAAGGCTCGGTGCTGGCCGCAGGGAAAATGTCGGAAGTCCAGGCCGATGAGCGCGTGATTGAAGTTTATCTTGGGCGCTAACTAATTATGTTGAACGTTGACAAACTGAATCAGTACTACGGCTCCTCGCACACGCTGCGCGGTGTTTCGCTGTCCCTCGAAAAAGGCAAATGCCTGGCGCTACTGGGACGCAACGGCGTCGGCAAAACCACCTTGCTGAAATGCCTGATGGGCGTATTGCCCAGCGCCGCCGGCAAGATCACGCTGGAAGGACGCGACATCACCAACTTGAAGCCACACCAGCGTGCCGCGCTCGGGATTGCCTACGTGCCGCAAGGACGGGAAATCTTCGCTCGCCTGTCGGTCGAAGAAAACCTGTTGATGGGAATGGCCACCAAATCCGGCAAAAAGGCGTTGCTGATCAAGGATGAAGTCTATGAACTGTTTCCGGTCCTCAAAGAGATGCTGCAGCGTCGCGGCGGCGACCTATCCGGCGGCCAGCAGCAGCAACTGGCGATCGCCCGCGCCTTGCTGGCGGAACCCAAGCTAATCATCCTGGATGAACCGACTGAAGGCATCCAGCCATCGATCATCAAGGATATCGGCCGCGTGATCCGCCTGCTGCGCCAGCGCGGCGACATCGGCATCCTGCTGTGCGAGCAGTACTTCGATTTCGCACGCGAACTGGCGGACAATTTCGTGGTGCTATCGCGCGGCGAAGTGGTGGCCTCCGGCAGCCATGAGGGCATGGATGATGAGAGCGTGAAACGACACTTGGCGGTATAGTGCCGCATGGACAACCTCACCCCATCCCTGCTGCAACCTGCAGCCGATCCGGCATTTGCGACACGGGTCCAGAACAGCGCCAACCAGGCTTGGCTGTCGTTGCGCTTTGCCGACGACCGCGGCACTACACGCCTGCTCGAACGTGCCCATTACGGCCCGCTGCGGGTGCAGAAGGCGCTCTATCCAGAACATCCATCGGTCTGCCACGCCATCATCGTCCATCCGCCCGGCGGCGTGGTCGGCGGCGACCAATTGACGATCAAGGCCGAGGTCGGCGAACACGGTCACGCTTTCCTGACCACGCCCGGTGCCGCCAAGTGGTATCAAAGCAACGGCAAGATCTCGCAGCAGCAGGTGCGCCTGCAGATTGCCGATAAGGCAACGTTGGAATGGCTGCCACAGGAAACCATTTTCTTCGACCAGGCCGATGTCGAACTTGACCATCAAGTTGAACTGCAGGGCAACGCACGTTATATCGGCGGCGAAATCCTGTGCTTCGGCCGCACCGCTTCGGGCGAATCGTTCGACAGCGGCCGTATCGCCCAGCACACCACCATCCGCCGCGATGGCAAGCTGTTGTGGTTTGAGCAAGGCACGTTGGGCGGTGGATCGGCCGCCATGCGCAGCCGATTGGGATTGGCGGATTGCACGGTCTGCGCCACCCTGATCGTGGCCGGCAAGGCTTTCCCGGCGGCTTTCGTGCAACAGCTGCGCGACGCCGCCAGCCTGCTATCGGCAGGCCAGGCCGGCGTTGGCGCCAGCCAGATCAAATCGCTGCTGGTGCTGCGCTATCTGGGACACTCCAGCGAACTGGCCCGGCAATGGATGATGCAGGCGTGGCAGCGGATTCGACCCGAATTATTGGAGCGCGAAGCACATATACCGCGTATCTGGAACACTTGATATTCGATGTTGCGCGGCTACGTAATATGCTAAAACACTTCACTATCCGAGCATTGTAAAAATTGGAAAAAAACATATGGATCTGACACCGAGAGAGAAAGACAAGCTGCTGATATTCACCGCTGCGCTGCTCGCTGAGCGACGGCTGGCGCGCGGCCTGAAGCTCAATTATCCCGAGGCAATCGCCCTGATCAGCGCCGCCATCATGGAGGGTGCGCGCGACGGCAAGAGCGTAGCTGAACTGATGTCCTACGGCAGCCAGATCCTGACTCGCGCCGACGTCATGGACGGTATCGCCGAGATGATTCCAGATATTCAGGTCGAAGCCACCTTCCCGGACGGCAGCAAGCTGGTCACCGTGCATCACCCGATCCCATAGTTGAAAAACCGGAGAACTTCATGATCCCAGGAGAAATGCTGATCCAGCCCGGCGATATCGAACTCAACGTCGGCCGCCGATGCAACACCGTCACCGTCGCCAACAGCGGCGACCGGCCGATCCAGATCGGCTCGCACTTTCATTTTTACGAAGTCAACCCGGCCCTGCTGTTCGAACGCCAGGACGCCTACGGCATGCGGCTCAACATCGCAGCCGGCACCGCAGTCCGCTTCGAGCCGGGGCAAAAACGCACAGTCGAGCTGGTGGAACTGGCCGGCGACCGCATGGTGTATGGATTCAGCGGCAAGATAATGGGCGCATTGCAGCCACACGCTTCAGACAATCTCGACGGGATCAAACAATGAGCAGCATATCGCGCCAAGCCTATTCCGAAATGTACGGCCCCACCACCGGCGACCGCATCCGCCTGGCTGACACCGGCCTCTTCATCGAGATAGAAAAAGATTACGCAACCTACGGCGAAGAAGTGAAATTCGGCGGCGGCAAGGTGATCCGCGACGGCATGGGCCAGTCGCAACGCATGCATAAAGACGTGATGGACACAGTCATCACCAACGCGGTAATCATCGACCATTGGGGCATCGTCAAGGCCGACATTGGCATCAAGGGCGGCAAGATCGCCGCCATCGGCAAAGCCGGCAATCCCGACATCCAGCCTGACGTCACCATGGTAATCGGCGGCGCGACAGAAATCATCGCCGGCGAAGGCAAGATCGTCACCGCCGGCGGCATCGATTCGCACATCCATTTCATCTGCCCGCAACAAATCGAAGAAGCCCTGATGAGCGGCGTCACGACCATGCTCGGCGGCGGCACCGGTCCGGCAGCAGGCACCGCCGCCACCACCTGCACTCCCGGCCCCTGGCACTTGCATGCGATGTTGTCGGCAGCCGATGCATTTCCGATGAACCTGGGCTTTCTCGGCAAGGGCAACATCAGCTTGCCGGGACCACTGGAAGAACAGGTGCGCGCCGGCGCCATCGGTCTTAAACTGCATGAAGATTGGGGCTCGACGCCGGCCGCCATCGACAATTGCCTGTCAGTGGCAGACCGCATGGACGTGCAGGTAGCGATCCACAGCGACACCCTCAACGAAGGCGGCTTCCTGGAACACACGCTGGCCGCATTCAAGGACCGCACCATTCACACCTTCCATACCGAAGGCGCGGGCGGCGGCCATGCGCCGGACATCATCGCCGCGGTTGGCCACGGTAACGTGCTGCCCTCCTCCACCAATCCTACCCGGCCGTTCACCGTCAACACGCTCGACGAACATCTCGACATGCTGATGGTCTGCCATCACCTCGACGCTGCGATTGCCGAAGACGTGGCGTTCGCCGAATCGCGCATCCGGCGCGAGACGATTGCCGCCGAAGACATCCTGCACGACATCGGCGCGATCAGCATGATGTCGTCGGATTCGCAGGCGATGGGCCGGGTCGGCGAGGTCATCATCCGTACCTGGCAAACCGCGCACAAAATGAAAGCTCAGCGCGGCACGCTGCCTGAAGATTCAGGCAGCAAGGCCGATAATTTCCGGGTCAAGCGCTACATCGCCAAGTACACCATCAATCCAGCCATCACGCATGGCATCTCGCATGTGGTCGGCTCAATCGAGGTCGGCAAGATCGCCGACCTGGTGCTGTGGAAACCGGCTTTCTTCGGCGTCAAGCCATCGACCATCCTGAAGAGCGGCATGATCGCGGCGGCGCAGATGGGCGATCCGAATGCTTCGATTCCAACGCCACAGCCGGTGCATTACCGCATGATGTTCGGCGCCTACGGTGGCGGCCTCAAGACTTCGCTAACTTTTGTTTCGCAAGCGGCCTACGACGACGGCATCGGCGAACGCCTGAAGCTGAGCAAGCCAGTTGTGCCGATCAAGGATGTGCGTCATCTGCGCAAGCATCACATGATCCACAACGGCGCCACGCCGTACATGGAAGTCAACCCCGAAACCTATGAAGTGCGCGCCGACGGCGATCTGCTGGTGTGCGAACCGGCCAGCATCCTGCCGCTGGCACAACGTTATTTCCTGTTCTGAACAACTGAAGAAACCGAATCACGATGTTAACTCTCAATACCAAGATAGAACACGCCGACAGGATCGACGGCGAACTGCGCCTACCCTACGACCTGCGCGAAAAAAGCCGCCTGCGCGCCAACTTGGCGAACGGCGAAGAAGTCGGCGTCTTCACCGTGCGCGGTACGGTGTTGCGCCACGGCGATTTGCTGAAAGGATCCGATGAGGACGGCGTCGAACGCGTGATCCGCATCCTGGCTGCTGCCGAAGTGACTTACCGGGTCGAATGCGTCAATCCGCAAGCGCTGCTGCGTTGCGCCTTCCATCTCGGCAACCGCCACACACAAGCGCATGTCGGCGACGGCTTCCTGCGCATCCGCAAGGACCTGGTGCTGAAGGAAATGCTGGAAGGCCTGCAAGCCACTGTGACGGAAGAACTGGCCGCGTTCGAACCGGAATCCGGCGCTTACGGCGGCGGCCATCACCATCACGACGGCTTGCTGGCGCCGGTGCCGTTGCGCCAGAAAATCCACCGCCCCGGCGACCAGAACCCAAGCTGACAAGTTGACGGACATCATGCACGCACCCGCGCTGCTCCATTTGCTGCAACTGGCGAGTCCATCGTTGCCGATCGGCGCCTACAGCTATTCGCAGGGGCTGGAGACGGCGATTGACAAAGGTTGGGTCAATAATCACGAGTCGGCGCGCGGCTGGATCTGCGATCACCTGCAGCAAGTGGTGGCGGTATTCGAAGCGCCGATCCTGTGGCGTTTGCTGCAAGCCTTCGAGCGCCGCGACGGCGCTACGGTACAGCTGTGGACGGAACGTTTCATCGCCGCCCGCGACAGCGCCGAGTTCCGCGCCGAAACCATCCAGATGGGATACTCGCTGGGCAAGCTGGCAATCGAATTGCAGATTGGCGATGCTGAACTGCTGGCGATCCTGCAGGCGCAGCCGGAACTGCCGCTGCCTACCGCATTCGCCTACGCCGCAGTGGCGCTGCAGGTGCCGCACCAGGCTGCACTGCTGGGCATGCTGTTTTCCTGGGCGGAAAACCAGGTGCTGGTGTGCGTCAAATCGATTCCGCTCGGCCAGGTTGCAGGCCAACGCCTGCTGCTGTCCTTGCAACCCGAACTGCAACTGGCTGCCGACCGCGCGCAAGCCCTGGCCGACCGCGAATTGTCCAACTGGACGCCCGGCCTGTCGCTGCTGTCGATGCAACACGAAGAACAATACAGTCGGCTATACCGTTCCTGAATCCATCATCCCCAATATTTTTAAGCGAATCCAATGATGAACACTTCCTCGACATCCAACCCGCTGCGCGTCGGCATCGGCGGCCCGGTAGGCTCCGGCAAGACCGCCCTGTGCGAAATGCTATGCAAAGGCATGCGCGACAAATACGACATGGCAGTCATCACCAACGACATCTACACCAAGGAAGACATGGAGATCCTGCTGCGTGCCGATGCGCTGCCGGCCGAACGCCTGATGGGTGTGGAAACCGGCGGCTGCCCGCACACCGCGATCCGCGAAGACGCATCGATCAACCTGGAAGCAATCTCGCGCATGAGCGCGGACTTTCCCAATCTCGATCTGATCCTGCTGGAATCCGGCGGCGACAACCTGGCCGCCACCTTCAGCCCGGAACTGTCGGACCTGACCATCTATGTGATCGACGTTGCCGGCGGCGAAAAAATCCCGCGCAAGGGCGGCCCGGCATCACCCGTTCCGACCTGCTGATCATCAACAAGACCGACCTCGCGCCATATGTCGGCGCCAATCTTGACGTGATGGCGCATGACGCAAAAAAAATGCGCGGCGACCGCCCGTTCATCTTTACCAATCTGCGCAGCGGTGATGGCGTAGAACAGGTTATCGATTTCATTCGCAAGCAAGGCCTGCTGGATCAGCCCAAATAGCCGATCGGCCCTGCGTCGTCCACGCGAACGCGGGGACCCATTTTGCGTTCTACCTACAATTTCCGTTTCATGAATAACCCCAACATCATAATCAAGGAGCCCTGCCATGTCCCTCCCTTCCGCCAAAACCTGCGGCCGCGCCAGTGCGATGGCGCTTGCCATACTCGGCATCAGTTCCGCCTTCGCCCATCCCGGCCATCCGGATGCCTTCGGTTTCAACGACGGCTTCGCCCACCCGTTCTCGGGTATCGATCACTTGCTGGCGATGCTGGCAGTCGGTTTGTGGGCTGCGCAAAACAAGCGCCCTGCACTCTGGGTGCTACCGCTAGCGTTTCCGTTGATGATGGTGGTCGGAGCGCTGCTGGCGTTCGCCGGCGTGGCGGCGCCCGGCGTTGAAACCGGAATTGCCGCGTCGGTAGCGGTACTCGGCCTGTTGATCGCCTTTGCCATTCGCATGCCAGTTTGGGCCAGCGCCACGGTGGTATCGGTATTTGCACTGTTCCACGGCTATGCACATGGCAGCGAATTGCCGCACGGCGCGTCGGCTCTCTGGTATGGCGCCGGCTTTGTTGCGGCCACCGCGCTGTTGCATTTGCTGGGCTTGAGCATCGGTCTGATCGCTGGCCAGAAAATGGCGGCGCAAGCGGTGCGCATCGGCGGTATCGCTATCGCCGCAGTCGGTGGTTATCTGCTGTCAGGCGCGTTGTAAAAATTCAGTTGCACCACAATGGCTGGCGCGGTTTGCGATAGCCATTGCATGCAAGAAGGCCGTTGATTTCGCAGCAGGACAGCAAAATCAACGGCCTTTTTTTATCCTCAGCCAAGCCGTGAAAAATATGATAACGTCATCGACCCCGGCTTGCGCTTTCAGACAGGACATGACATGACCACATCAATTGCATATCGGATTCCAGGCCGCGCCCGCGATCTCGGCGAACTGGTAGTACGCCGTGTGCTGCCGGCCGGCCGTCACCAAAGTGTCGGCCCCTTCCTTTTTTTCGATCACATGGGTCCGGTGGACTTCCCCAGCGGCGCCGGCATCGACGTCCGTCCGCACCCGCATATCGGGCTGGCAACCGTTACCTACCTGTTCGAAGGCGCTATCCGCCATCATGACAGTCTCGGCAACGACCAGGAAATCATCCCCGGCGATGTCAACTGGATGACCGCCGGACGCGGTATCGCTCATGCCGAGCGCACACCCGCAGACAAACGCGCCAGCGGCTGGCGCCTGCATGGCATCCAGACCTGGGTGGCATTGCCGCTGGCCGATGAAAAATGTGAACCATCGTTTGCCCATCATGCCGCGTCTACACTGCCATTGATCCGCGGCGATGGTTATCAGTTACGGATCATTGCCGGACGCGCCTTCGGCCAGGAAGCTCCGGTCAAGGTGCACTCGCCGACCCTGTACGTCGCCGCGGAAATGCATGCCGGCGCGCAATTCACGCTGGCAGCCGAATATCCACAGCAAGCCGTGTATGTCGCCAGCGGCAGCGTCACGATCGATGGCAACGTGCTGGAAATGGGTGTGCTGGCCGTCTTGGAGCCAGGTGTCGCAGTGCAGATTGCAGCCAGCGAAGCATCGCAAGTCATGCTCTTGGGCGGCGCCCCGATTGATGGACCGCGCACCATCTGGTGGAATTTCGTGGCCAGCGACCCAGCCCTGATCGAAGCCGCCAAGGCAGATTGGCGTGAGGAGCGCTTCGATCCTGTACCCGGCGATGATGAGCGGATACCGCTGCCGGAAGCATAAAAAATAACATGCAGCGATGACGACGCCGAATGATCCATAGCTAGCTGCCCAAAAATGCCCGTAAGAATGCGGGCATTTTTTATTTCATTATTGTTTTTTACTCATGATCACGATTTCCAGCAAGCATCGCGAAAGCCGCAAAAAATTATCCTGAAGGCAGCCCATGCCAAGCCACGACCTGCCGCCACGCCCCACTTCGGTGCAACGACCACGTAAAAACCGCCAATCCATGTTATTCGCTAACATTTTTTGGCGCGAAAACCCAACTACGAATAAACTTCATACTTTGAGATGAAATTTCATCCTTCGGGATGAATATAGGCATCATCCAGACACGCATTGCCCTCAAATATTAGCACTCTGCAAACTGCGATTTGAAACCGAGATTTAAAACTGAATTAACACGCCCTTAAGCTTGGTGAAAGCAAACACCAATATCATGTGGCGGCAATAACCAACGCATTAACCGCTAGGAGAGTTACAGTGACCGCAAGTAAATCAACCATCATCTACACCCTGACCGACGAAGCGCCGCTGCTGGCGACCGCTTCTTTCCTGCCTATCATCAAGACTTTCGCTGCACCGGCAGGGATCGACGTCGTCAAGAGCGACATTTCGGTGGCCGCGCGGATTCTTGCCGAATTCTCGGACAGCCTGAAGCCAGAGCAGAAAGTGCCGGACAACCTGGCCGAACTGGGACGTCTGACCCAACTGCCCGACACTAACATCATCAAGCTGCCGAACATCAGCGCCTCAGTGCCGCAACTGATCGCAGCAATCCGCGAACTGCAGGCCGGCGGCTACAACATCCCTGACTACCCGGAAGATCCAAAGTCGGAAGAGGACAAGGCGATCCAGAAACGTTACTCGAAGATCATCGGCAGCGCCGTCAATCCGGTCCTGCGCGAAGGCAATTCCGACCGCCGCGCGCCAGCTGCCGTGAAGCGCTACGCGCGCAAGCACCCGCACTCGATGTCCAAGTGGAGCCCTGCTTCGCGTACTCATGTATCGCACATGCACGGCGGCGATTTCTACGCCAGCGAAAAATGCATGACACTGACTGAAGCCTGCGACGTCCGCATGGAACTGGTGACCAAGGCCGGTGAAACCATCGTCCTCAAGAACAAGGTATCGCTGCTGGCCGGCGAAATCATCGACAGCATGTTCATGAGCAAGAAGGCACTGTGCGCCTTCTACGAAGAGCAAATGGAAGATGCGCGCGAAACCGGCGTCATGCTGTCGCTGCACGTCAAGGCGACCATGATGAAGGTGTCGCACCCGATCGTGTTCGGCCACGCAGTGAAGATTTTCTACAAGGACGCTTTCGCCAAACATGGCAAGCTGTTCGAAGAACTGGGCGTGAACGCCAACAACGGCCTCTCCAGCGTCTATGAAAAAATCGCCACGCTGCCGGAATCCAAGCGCGATGAAGTGATCAAGGATCTGCACGCTTGTCACGAACACCGTCCGGAACTGGCGATGGTCGATTCGGCCAAGGGCATCTCCAACCTGCACGCACCGAACGACGTCATCGTCGACGCGTCGATGCCAGCGATGATCCGCCTCGGCGGCAAGATGTGGGGTGCAGATGGCCGTCCGAAGGACACCAAAGCGGTGATCCCGGAAAGCACCTTCGCCCGCATCTATCAGGAAATGATCAATTTCTGCAAGACCAACGGCGCTTTCGACCCGACCACCATGGGCACCGTGCCGAACGTCGGCCTGATGGCGCAGAAGGCGGAAGAATACGGTTCGCACGACAAGACCTTTGAAGTGCCGGCCGACGGCGTGGCCCGTATCGTCAAGCTCGACGGCACCGTGCTGCTGGAACAGAACGTTGAAGAAGGCGACATCTGGCGCATGTGCCAGGTCAAGGATGAGCCAATCCGCGACTGGGTCAAGCTGGCCGTCAACCGCGCGCGCCTGTCCGGCATGCCGGCGATTTTCTGGCTGGACGAGTACCGTCCGCACGAAGCAGAACTGATCAAGAAGGTTCGCGCCTACCTGAAAGAGTACGACCTCACCGGTCTCGACATCCAGATCATGTCGCAGGTACGCGCCATGCGCTACACGCTGGAACGCGTGATCCGCGGCAAGGACACCATCTCGGTCACCGGCAACATCCTGCGCGACTACCTGACTGACCTGTTCCCGATCATGGAACTGGGCACCAGCGCCAAGATGCTGTCGATCGTTCCGCTGATGGCTGGCGGCGGCATGTTTGAAACCGGCGCCGGCGGCTCCGCGCCTAAGCATGTCAAGCAACTGGTGGAAGAGAATCACCTGCGCTGGGATTCGCTGGGCGAGTTCCTGGCGTTGGCGGTATCGCTGGAAGACATGGGCATCAAGACCGGCAACAACAAGGCCAAGATCCTGGCGAAAACCCTGGACGACGCCACTGGCAAGCTGCTCGACAACAACCAGTCGCCATCGCCACGCACCGGTGAGCTGGACAACCGCGGCAGCCAGTTCTACCTGGCTTTGTACTGGGCGCAAGCGCTGGCGGCACAAACCGAAGACAAGGAACTGCAAGCCCATTTCGCACCGCTGGCCAAAACCTTGACCGAGAACGAGCAAAAGATCGCTGCCGAACTCAAGGATGTGCAAGGCCATGCGGTCGACATCGGCGGCTACTTCCTGCCTGACCCGAAGAAAATGGAAGCTGTCATGTGCCCAAGCGCTACCTTCAACGCCGCATTGAGCGCCGCGCACGTTTGATCGTAATGTAAAAAAATGGATCTGCGCAGCATGCGCAGAAAACAATCCTGCATGACCCAATGCCGTTCAGTTCAGACTGAACGGCATTTTTATTTGTGAAAGCGGATTCGTCGACGTGGCCGCACGAAATTCGCGCGCATAAAAAAACGACCCGCTCGCATTAGCGAACAGGTCGTTGAATGTTGGTGCCAAATAATTTTGCAGCGTGTTAAAGATGCCGCTGACAAAAGCATCTTTTACCGATAAAGGAGAAGACTCCCGGAACCCAGTCCTATCTGGAAAGTGGCCCCGGCGAAAGGTGAATCTACTCGTGTATCGGTTCCTCGCAAGGAAACGGCTGCGCCCGAAAATGCTGCGAATGTCCGCAGTTCCACCGATAAAGGAGAAGACTCCCGAAACCCAGTCCTATCTGGAAAGTGGCCCCGGCGAAAGGTGAATCAACTCTTGTATCGGTCCTCGCAAGGAGGTCGCGCTGATGATGAAACTCCAGAAAAACCATGCGCGCAGCATACGCTGCAACGGCACATCAGGAGAAAATCAAGGCAGGATTTTTTACTGAAATGGTAAGGAAGATTTAATCATCTTCCTTACCTGGAATATGGAGCGGGAGAAGAGTCTCGAACTCTCGACCTCAACCTTGGCAAGGTTGCGCTCTACCAACTGAGCTACTCCCGCGTATGGAGTCTGGAGGCGGGGGTCGGGATCGAACCGGCGTAAACGGCTTTGCAGGCCGCTGCATAACCACTTTGCTACCCCGCCAGGGGTGTTATACCTACCGTAAAATCAAAGCAATACTGGTTGCACTATAACTTCAACCAACACGATCAGCTACTGACTTCACATAAAAAAAGGAAGCTTTATCCAGCTTCCTTTTTTGAATCTGGAGCGGGAGAAGAGTCTCGAACTCTCGACCTCAACCTTGGCAAGGTTGCGCTCTACCAACTGAGCTACTCCCGCATATTTTTGCTGCTGTTACTTCTTTGTCTGCATCAACTACAGAGACGACATTATAGTTGTTCTACAGACTTTGTCAATAATTTTAAAAACTATTCATCAAATATTTTTTAAAACACCGACTTTTACTTCACTACCTGTTGCTTTCTTTCACTGCAGTGCTCTCTTTGATCAGCGGCCACGCTTTACGTAAATAATAAAACATGGACCACACTGTCAATACTGCAGCAATCAGCAATAGCACCTGCCCCCAGAAACGGGTATCGATGCCGAACAGGACGCCATAATACAACAACATTGGGATCGCCACCATCTGTGCAGTAGTTTTAATTTTACCGATAGAGCTGACCGCCACCGATTTCGAAGCACCAATCTGCGCCATCCACTCACGCAAGGCACTGATCGCGATCTCGCGACCGATGATGACAAAGGCGATGATTGGATCGACCCGCCCCAGATGCACCAGCACCAGCAAGGCGCCGGCGACCATCAGCTTGTCGGCGACCGGATCAAGGAAAGCGCCGAACGCCGAAGTCTGATTCCAGCGCCGCGCCAGGAAGCCGTCGAACCAGTCAGTGACGGCAGCGACGATGAATACGATGGTCGATGCCAAGCCCAATTGCAATATCGAAAACCCGAGATGAGGAAAAATATCCGGAAGATAGAAAACGCCGACCACCAACGGAATCAATGCAACCCGCAACCAGGTCAGTAAAATCGGAATATTAAATGGCATAAATAGTTTTATTGATAAGGAGCTAGCTGTCCGTCTGTTAATTATCTAGCAGTATGCCGCAGTTGGGAAACAAAACCTGTAAAACCGGACTGCGGGAATGCAACACCCGACAGCGCAAGCAATCCGCGTTCAATGCAATTGCCTGTAGATTTCCTCCGCCAGTTGGCGTGAAATTCCTTCGACCGACGCGATATCCTCAATGCTGGCATCAGCCACCCCACGCAAGCCGCCAAAGCGCGCCAGCAGCTTCTGGCGGCGCTTGGCGCCGATACCTTCTATCTCCTCCAGGCGCGAGCTCTGCCTGACCTTTGCGCGCTTGGCGCGCATGCCGGTGATGGCAAAGCGGTGCGCCTCGTCGCGGATCTGCGCAATCAACATCAGCGCTGCAGATTCCTTGCCCAACTCTCGCGCGACGCGGCCATCGGCGAAAATCAGGGTCTCCAGCCCCACCTTGCGCCCTTCCCCTTTGGCGACGCCGACGATCAGACTGATATCCAGCCCTAACTCCGCCAGCACCTGGCGCGCCATTTCGACCTGACCCTTGCCGCCGTCGATCAGCACGATGTCAGGCATCACGCCGTCGCCATTAGCCACTTTCTCGTAACGCCGCATCAGCACTTGCCGCATCGCCGCGTAATCGTCACCCGGCGTGATGTCCTTGATGTTGTAGCGACGATACTCGCCATTCTGCATCGTGTGATGGTGGAACACCACGCAGGAAGCCTGGGTCGCCTCGCCGGAAGTGTGGCTGATGTCGAAACACTCGACGCGCAGGTTGTCGATATCCTCGATTTCCAGCGCCAGCACATCCACCAGCGCACGCGTGCGGGCCTGTTGCGATCCCTGCTCCGACAGCAGCCGCGCCAGCGAAATCTCGGCGCCCTTGTGCGCCATCTCCAGCCATTGGCGACGCTGTCCCTGCGGCTGGAACAGCAGATTGATGCGATGTCCGCATTGCTCCATCAGCGCCACCATCAGCGCCGGTTCGTCGAATTCAATATTCAGGATCAGGGTGCCGGGAATGAACGCGTCGACATAGTGTTGCGCCAGGAACGCCCTGAGCACTGCAAGCTCGATAGTTTCACCGGCCACTTCTTCAGGACTCGACAGCGCGCCGTCCACATGACTAGGAAAGTAGGCACGATCGCCCAGGTGACGGCCGCCGCGCACCATCGCAAGATTGACGCAGGCGCGACCGCCTTGCACAATCACCGCAATGATGTCGATATCGCTGTCGCCGGTAGTTTCCATGCTCTGCTGGTGCAGCACGCGTGACAGCGCAGTGATCTGGTTGCGCACCCCTGCTGCCTGCTCGAACTTCAGTTCGGCGGCATAGGCGTGCATCTTCTGCTCCAATGTACTCAGCACCTCAGTTTGCCGGCCGCGCAGGAATTTGGCGGCATTGTCGACATCCACCAAATAGTCGTCCTGGCTGATCAGGTTGACGCACGGCGCGCTGCAACGCTGGATCTGGTGCAGCAAGCAAGGCCGGGTACGATTGGCAAATACGCTGTCTTCGCAAGTACGCAGCAAGAACACCTTCTGCAGGATCTGCATCGACTCCTTGACCGCCCAGGCATTCGGGAACGGCCCGAAATACTGGTTCTTCTTGTCGACCGCGCCGCGATAATAGGCCATACGCGGATATTCCTGGTTGCTCAGCTTCAGGTAAGGATAGGATTTGTCGTCGCGGAACAGGATGTTGTAGCGCGGCTGCAGCGTCTTGATCAGATTGCTTTCCAGGATCAGCGCTTCCGCCTCGCTACGCGTGACGGTGGTCTCCAGGCGCGCGATACGCTCAACCATCATCGCAGTGCGCGGACTGGCCAGGTTCTTCTGGAAATAGCTCGACACCCGCTTCTTCAGATCGCGCGCCTTGCCGACATACAGGATATTGTCGGCAGCATCAAAATAACGATACACACCTGGCAGGTTCGGCAATTTGGCGACAGTATCCAGCACCACTGCGCGCGGATCCGGAGTCTCTAAGTCACTCATGAGTCTGTGCTCTTGATCATTACAGCAATGCCTGCACCAGTGCTTTGGCGGCCTGATAACGCGCATAGGACTGCAGCGCTTCCCAATCGATTGCCGACGACTGCGGCAACAGCGTGGTGAGGCGCGCAGCAGATGCGGCCGCTCGCGGATCATCGGCGGCAACGCGCAATCCGGCCAGCAGCTGATCAGCCTTGTCCGGCGAATTACAGATCAGCACCACGTCGCAACCGGCCTGCAGCGCGGCCTTGGCGCCATCGAGCACGCCGCCGGCCGAACTGGCCGCTTCCATGCTCAAGTCGTCGCTGAAGATGACGCCGTTGAAGCCGATATCCTTGCGCAGGATGGTTAGCCATTTCTTGGAGAAACCCGCCGAGCGCTTGTCCACTTTCGAATAGATCACATGTGCCGGCATCACCGCCGCCAGGCTCATGCCAAGCCAGTCATACGGCTTCACATCTTCTTCCATGATCTGTTCCAGGCTGCGCTCGTCGACCGGGATCGAATGATGCGAATCGCCCTCGACGTAACCGTGCCCAGGAAAATGCTTGCCACAGTTGGCCATGCCGGCCAGCGCCAGGCCGTGGTTCACGCTCTTCGCCAGCAATGTAACGACACGCGGATCGCGATGGAAGGCGCGCTCGCCGATTACCGTCGACCCGCCAAAATCGAGATCCAGCACCGGCGTAAACGACAGGTCGACACCGCAGGCGCGCAGCTCGCTGGCCAGCACGAAACCGAGCGCAGTCGCCGCCTTGGTTGCACCGAGCACATCGCGTTCCCAATATTGGCCAAGTACGCGCATCGCCGGCAAACGCGTAAAACCGTCGGTGCGAAAGCGTTGCACGCGCCCGCCTTCATGATCGACCGCAATCAGGATACCTGGACGCGCGGCATGAATCGCGGCGGTCAACGCCGTCAATTGCGCGCGATCCTGGAAGTTGCGCGTGAACAGGATCACACCGCCGGTCAGCGGATGCTGGATGCGGCGGATATCGTCCGCCGTCAGGCTGGTTCCAACCACATCCAGCATGACCGGACCAAACGTATTCACACCAACCTCACCGCCACCTGCAACACCACTCATGACTTCTCCACTATGACGAAGGCGACCGCGTAATCCACTTCATCGGTAATCGATACCTGGGCGGTCAAGCCGTTTTTTTTCATAAATTCTTCGAGCGCTTCGTTGACGACCACGATAGGCCGGCCGCTGGGCGCATTCAAGGTTTGCATCGCACGCCAGGTCATCGGCATCCTCATCCCCAATCCGAGCGCCTTGGAAAAAGCCTCCTTGGCGGCAAAGCGTGTTGCCAGGAAACGAATCCCGCGCGCCTCGACCCTGGCTTTGCGCTGCAGGTATTTTTCCATCTCCTGCGGGCCGAGTATCTTTCCCGCAAAGCGATCTCCATTACGCGTCAGCGCCGCCTCGATACGCGGGATCTGGATGATGTCAGTACCAATGCCGTAGATCATCGCAAGCCCTCTCTTTTAAGCCAGGCGCGCCTTCACCATCAACGCCTTCATCTCACTGACCGCGGCTTTCCAGCCGACAAAAACCGCGTGCGCCACGATGGCGTGGCCAATATTCAATTCCGCGATGTCTGGAATCGCGGCGATGGCCTGGGCGTTGGTGTAATGCAAGCCATGCCCGGCATTAACCTTGAGGCCGCGCCGCACGCCTTCCTGCACCGCCACTTGCACGCGCTCAAGCTCGGCGCGCTGAGCGCCCTCGTCGTGCGCTTCAGCATAACGCCCGGTATGCAGTTCGATCACCGGCGCACCAGTTTCCGCCGCGGCCTGAATCTGGTCGGCTTCCGGATCAATGAACAGACTGACCCGTATCCCTTCCGCCTGCAACTGTCGAACTGCCGCCTGCACCTCGGAAAAATACTTGACCACGTCAAGACCGCCTTCCGTCGTCAGTTCATGGCGACGCTCCGGCACCAGACAGGAATCATGCGGCTTGATCTTGCAGGAGAAATCGATCATCTCCTGGGTTACCGCGGCCTCCAGATTCATCCGCGTGCGCAGTAGCGGGCGAATCGCCTCGACATCGGCATCGCGGATATGGCGACGATCTTCACGCAGGTGCAAGGTGATCGCATCAGCGCCCGCTTCTTCCGCCTGCAGCGCCGCTTGTATCGGGTCCGGATAAATCGTGCCGCGTGCATTGCGCAAGGTAGCGACGTGATCGATATTGATGCCAAGGTCGATAATCGACGATGTTGGATTGAGATAGCTCATCGGAGGATTGGGTGAGTGGTGAAAATTTTATTGGAAAGGAAATCCTGAACTAATTCTGGCGCAACGGCAAGGCCTGGGAGCCTGCATCGGCAACCGGCGCCTGCCTCCAGCTCAGGACGAAGTACGCCAAAGCGCCTGCCACCAGTCCCAGAATGCGGCGCCGACGCCGAACAGCGTAACGCCGGAAGCGGTCACCAGGAATGTAATCAGAGCGGCTTCGCGCTGTTTGTCGTTGGCCATCGCGATCGTCAGGCTGTTGGCGATGGTGCCGAACAGCGCCAGGCCAGCAATCGCCAGCACAAGTTCTTGCGGAAATGCGGCAAACATGGCGCCAACCGTGGCGCCAAACACACCCACCAGCAGATAGAAACCGCCGGCTGCAACTGCTGCCCAGTAGCGCTTGGCCGGGTCTTCATGCGCTTCCTTGCCCATGCAAATGGCGGCAGTGATCGCCGCCAGGTTGAGTGAGAAACAACCGAACGGCGCCAGCACTACCGTGGTCAGGCCGGTCCACGTCATCAATGGCGATACCGGCGTGCTATAGCCGGAAGCCCTGATCACCGCCACTCCTGGTGCATTCTGCGACGCCATCGTCACCACGAACAGTGGAATGCCGACGCCAATAGTAGTCGACCAGGAAAAGCTCGGCATCGTAAACACCGGCAGCGCCCAGGCAAAATGGAACTTCTCGAAGTGCAGCAAGCCCTCGACTGCGGCCAACGCGGTGCCGATCAGCAGCACAATGATGATGGCGTAACGTGGCAACCAGCGCTTGCACAGCAGGTAGAAGACGAACATCGCAAACACCATCACGAACTGCGGCTCCATCGCGACAAACACGTTCATGCCGAAATGCGCCAGGATGCCGGCCAGCATGGCGGCCAGCATGGCGGCCGCAATCGACAATGGAATCTTGCCCATCGCCCGTTCGAACCAGCCGGTGACGCCGCACAAGGTCACCAGCGCGCCAGCAAACACGAAGGCGCCGATGGCGTCCGACATCGGCACGCCGGAAAGGCTGGTCACCAGCAAGGCGGCGCCAGGGGTGGACCAGGCAGTCACCACAGGAGCGCGATAACGCAACGACAAACCGATGGTAGTCAGCCCCATTCCCAATCCCAGCGCCAGCATCCAGGAACTGATTTGCGTCGGCGTGGCGCCGGCGGCGGACGCCGCTTGCAAGACGATGACCGCTGAACTTGTAATGCCGACCAGTACCGTCACAAAACCGGCGGCGACACCGGACCAGGGGAAATTTTTCATCGTTGCATCATCGTTGTTGATTGTCTGTGTGCTTCCATTTACTGACAGAACCAGCTCAAGTCATCGCGCAGCCTACAACTGCATCAGATCAATCAGTATCTGGCGCGTGTTCAGCGGCGCGCCACCCAGATGATATGCCAACAGGAAGCGCATCAGCACCTTGCTTTGCGCCTGGGTGGCAACATCGCGATAATCTTCGCGTTCCATATCCAGCAATGTCTTGCCACTGACGCGCGGCCAGGAATCGGAGGCGCGCGCCGTCCGCGGACCGCGCTCGGGATCGACCACGTACATTTCAGCCGGATCAATCGGCTGGCGGCTGCTGGTGCAGATGGTGAAATCGCCGGCCACGCCGGTCTGCTTGAGCAACGCCCTTTCGAACTGGCGCAGCACAATCGGCGCAGGCTCCTGATGCGCCAACTGATTGAGGGTCGTGACGTAATGATTGAATAAAATTGCGTGCGGATCATCGCGCGCCACTAGCTTGACCAGCAATTCGTTCAGATAAAAGCCGCACAACAGCGCCGACTTCTCCAGCGGCAGCAAGCCACCAACCCATTCGGCGGCAATCAAGGTACGGATTTCGGATTTTCCGCTCCAGCTCAGCGACAATGGCTGGAAGGTTTGCAGCACGCCACGGAGTTTCGACAAGGGACGCTTGGCTCCCTTGGCGACCAGCGCAATGCGGCCGTAGTCACGGGTGAAGACGTCGATGATCAGGCTGGTTTCGCGGTGCGGGTAGCTATGCAGGACAAAACCAGGCTGCGCGGTGACGCGGGTATCTTTTTCAGGGGCGCGGGCGCGCCGCCTGGGACTGGCGGCGGCAGGAACAATAACAGGATCAGGATCGGGATCGGAAAAGCGATGGCCGCCTCCTCAACCTCAACGGCGACACCGGCCGACGGCTCGGCTGCCTCTCCGGCAATAGCATCGGCGATGATCGCGTTCATGCTGATTGGCTTATTCGTAGCCGTATGCGCGTAATCCGGCCTCGTTGTCGGCCCAGCCGGATTTCACCTTGACCCAGATTTCTAGGTACACCGGACCGCCGAACAGACGCTCCATATCGAGCCGGGCCTGGGTCGAGATATCCTTCAGGCGTGCGCCCTTCTGGCCGATCACCATCGATTTGTGCGTATCGCGCTCCACCAGGATGGCGGCAAATACACGGCGCAAGTTGCCTTCGACCTCAAATTTCTCGATCAGGACGGTGCTGGTGTACGGCAACTCGTCGCCGACAAAACGGAATACTTTTTCGCGCACGATTTCTGCAGCCAGGAATTTTTCGCTGCGGTCAGTGATGTCGTCTTCGCCAAACATCGGCGGATTAGCCGGCAGATGCTTGCGAATCTCGCCCTGCAGATTATCCAGCTGAAAACGCAGCTTGGCTGATACCGGCACTACCGCTGCGAAATCGCGCAACGCGGCAATCTTCTGCGCGAAAGGCAGCAAAACTGCCTTGTCCTTGACCCGGTCCGATTTGTTGATGACAAGTATGCATGGCACGTTGTTCGGCAACAGATCCATCACCTGCTGGTCGGCCGGGCCGAAGGTACCTGCTTCAATGATATACAGGATCACGTCGGCCGCAGTCAGCGTGGTGGTCACAGTGCGGTTAAGCGTCTTGTTGAGCGCATTCGAATGGCGGGTCTGGAAACCAGGCGTATCGACATACACGAATTGCGTATCGGCGACGGTCTGAATACCAGTGATCCGGTGCCGTGTAGTCTGCGCTTTGCGCGAGGTGATGCTGACCTTGGCGCCAATCAGCTCGTTCATCAAGGTTGACTTGCCTACGTTCGGCCGACCGACGATCGCGATATAGCCGCAACGAAAATCAGCTGCCGGCGATGCTTCGGTCGATGCCTGGGGTGTAGAGTCTGTCATGCGGTTTTCGATTTACTCGTAATAAGGGGTGTTGCATTAGAGGTTGCAGAAGTCGCGGCTGCGGCAGTTGCCGGCGCAGCGACATCAGCGGATGGTAACGATACCGCGTTGCCAGCTTTCGTGCTGCCAGCAGTTTTCGCAGATCCGGCTGCCTTGGCAACAATCGGTTCGTCAAGCGGTGCGTCGGGCGCATCCGGCTGGATCGTCGCAATCCCGGTGAGTTTCAATTGCGCGGTACGTGGCTTGGTCTTGCGTGGCGTCGCCGGGGCTTTCACGAAAGCTTTCTGCACGGCTTCCAGCGCCAGTTTGGCCGCAGCCTGCTCGCCGGCGCGACGGCTGCCACCACTGCCGAACACCTGGATATCCAGTTTCGGCACCAGGCATTCAATTTCGAACTCCTGATTGTGCGCGGCGCCATGGGTAGCCACAACATTGTATTGTGGCAAGGCGATCTTCTTGCCTTGCAGGTATTCCTGCAACAGCGTCTTGGCGTCCTTGCCGAGTGTTTTCGGATCGACGGTATCGAGGATCGGAATGTACAGGGCACGAATCACGTCACGTGCTGCATCGAAGCCGGCATCCAGGAAAATCGCGCCAAACAGCGCTTCCAGCGTATCGGCAAGGATTGACGGCCGCCGAAACCCGCCAGACTTCAATTCGCCCTCGCCCAGGCGCAGGAACTGCGACAGCTCCAGCCGCTGCGCGATTTCATACAGCGACTGCTGCTTGACCAGATTGGCGCGCACGCGCGACAGGTCACCTTCGTCGATCTTGGTATAACGGTCGAACAACAATGAAGCGACAACGCAATTCAGGATCGAATCGCCGAGGAACTCCAACCGTTCGTTATGCAAGGTGCTATGGCTGCGGTGCGTCAAGGCCTGCTGCAGCAACGTAGCATCCTTAAAAGTGTGGCCTAGCCGATTTTGCAATAACATGAGGTCCATTTTTTCGCCGACGCTTACTTTGATGTCATCGTTCAATGGTATTTAAGGGTTCTTGGCGGTGCTGCCCGCATAATTGATCAACAGGCTGACTGGTCCAGCCAGCGGGATTTTCTTTTCATACGCAAAGCTGATCTGGATATCGTCGCCGTTCTTGGTAATGTCCAGATCTTTTCCAGCGATCGCATCGATATAGCCTACCTCGGCCTGCTTATTGAATGCATTCTGGATTTCCTGCACTGTCGTACCGGCCGTCCTGGCGCTGGCGATGGCTTTCTTGATCGAGAAATACTCAATCGTCGTCGGCGTCACCTTCGCCGCAACAACGCCGATGAACCCGAGGATCGCCAACCAGACGATCAACCCGAATAGCGTAATCCCTTGTTGCTTCCGTGTATATCCGGAAATTCTTATCATCCCCGACTCCCGCCTTTGGTTTATTTAAAAAAGTGCCAATTCGTTTGAAATTGCCCAAATTCATCCAGACCAAAAATGCCTTTCCGACAATATTCTGATCCGGCACGAAGCCCCAGTAACGGCTGTCTTCGCTGTTATCCCGATTATCGCCCATCATGAAATAATTGCCAGCGGGCACGGTGCAAGTAAATCCTTCGGGATTGTAAGAGCATGCATCCTTGTTAGGAAAATCCATCACGCCTTCCAGCGCAATCGGTGGTCTGCCGCTACGGATCGCAATCGTATGTTGCACGTTTGACAGGTTTTCCGTGAATTGCTGGGAGTAATCCAGGCTGTCCTCATTCAGGTAATCTGGCAACGGCGTATAAGAAAGCGCTTCGCCATTAATCGTTAAACGTTTGTTTTTGTAGGTTATTTTATCACCCGGCACCCCAACCACGCGCTTGATGTAGTCCAGCGACATATCCTTCGGATATTTGAAGACCATCACGTCGCCACGCTGCGGGTTGTTCATCTCAATCACTTTTTTGTTGATGATTGGCAGACGAATCCCATAAGTGAATTTATTCACCAGGATCAGATCACCTACCAGCAACGTCGGCACCATCGAGCTGGACGGAATTTTGAACGGCTCATACAAGAACGAACGCAGGAAAAACACTGTCGCAATAACTGGGAAGAAGCTGCCTGAGTATTCGACCCAGGTTGGCTGGCGCAACAGGTTCGCCTCAAGCGCGGCGCGTCCGCTCGCTTCCAGCTTGATACCTCGGCACTCAGCTTGGCGTTGCGCGCATCGAACTCGGCCAATGCTGCAGTAGCCTTCGCGCGCCGCTGCTTGCTCAGGTAGAAACGGTCCAGAAACCAGATGACGCCGGTAACGATCGTCAGGATAAACAGAATTAATGCGAAATTTCCCAGGATTGATTGCAATGTCATTTTTCATCCACTTGTAAGATTGCCAGGAATGCCTCTTGTGGAATCTCGACAGATCCCACTTGCTTCATCCGCTTTTTACCAGCCTTCTGTTTCTCCAGCAGTTTGCGCTTGCGGCTGATGTCGCCGCCGTAGCACTTGGCCAACACGTTCTTGCGTAGCGCCTTGACGTTCTCGCGCGAAATGATATTGGCGCCGATCGCGGCCTGGATGGCAACGTCGAACATCTGGCGCGGAATCAGTTCGCGCATCTTGGCGGCCACGGCGCGGCCGCGGTACTGGCTGTTGGCGCGGTGGACAATGATCGCCAGCGCATCAACTTTTCACTGTTGATCAGCATGTCGACCTTGACCACATCGGCCGAACGGTATTCCTTGAACTCATAATCCATCGAGGCATAACCGCGCGAGGTCGATTTCAGGCGATCGAAGAAATCCAGCACCACTTCGGCCATCGGGATTTCATAGGTCAGCTTGACCTGCTTGCCGTGATAGCTCATATCGACCTGCTGCCCACGCTTCTGGGTACAGAGCGTGATGACCGAACCGACATACTCTTGCGGCATGTACAGGTTGACCGTGACGATAGGTTCGCGCACTTCCTCGATATTCGACGGATCCGGCATCTTCGATGGATTGTCGACCAGCATGACGGTGCCGTCGCGCTTCACAACTTCATAAATGACGGTAGGCGCAGTCGTGATCAGGTCCATGTCGAACTCGCGCTCGAGACGTTCCTGGACGATTTCCATGTGCAACAAACCGAGGAAGCCGCAGCGGAAGCCGAAACCCAACGCCTGCGATACTTCAGGTTCGTACTGCAGGGCAGCGTCGTTCAGCTTGAGTTTTTCCAGCGAGTCGCGCAGCGCATCGTATTGATTTGCTTCGACCGGGAACAGGCCGGCAAACACCTGCGGCTGCACTTCCTTAAAGCCGGGCAAGGCTTCTGCCGCAGGCTTGGACGCCAGCGTCACCGTGTCACCCACCTTGGCAGCCTTCAACTCCTTGATACCGGCGATGATGAAGCCCACCTGACCAGCCGACAGCGATTCGCGCGATTGCGATTTAGGCGTAAACACGCCGACGCTTTCCGTCAAATGCTGGGAGCCGGTGGCCATCAGCAAAATCTTGTCCTTTGGACGCAACGTACCGTTCTTGATGCGCACCAGCATGACGACGCCGACGTAGTTATCGAACCAGGAATCGACGATCAGCGCTTGCAGAGGCGCATTCGGATCGCCCTTCGGTGGCGGCACCTTGACGATCAGCGACTCCAGCACTTCGCGTACACCAAGGCCAGTCTTGGCCGAGCAATGCACCGCGTCGTGGGCGTCGATACCGATGACATCTTCGATTTCGGCAATCGCGCTGTCCGGATCGGCGGAAGGCAGGTCGATCTTGTTCAGCACCGGCACCACTTCCACACCGAGATCGAGCGCGGTATAGCAGTTGGCGACGGTCTGTGCTTCCACCCCTTGCGAGGCATCAACCACCAGCAGCGCACCCTCGCAGGCTGACAACGAACGGCTGACTTCGTAGCTGAAGTCAACGTGGCCAGGGGTATCGATCAGGTTCAGATTGTAGATCTGGCCATCCATCGCCTTGTACGTCAGGGCTGCGGTCTGGGCCTTGATGGTGATGCCACGCTCGCGCTCGATATCCATCGAGTCGAGTACCTGCGCCTCCATCTCGCGGTCGGACAAGCCGCCGCAAGACTGGATGATACGATCCGCCAGGGTGGATTTACCGTGGTCGATGTGGGCGATGATGGAGAAATTACGGATGTTGTTCATTGACAGACGCGATTACAAAAAAAGCGCTCTGAGCCGGGCCCAGTGCGGTGCCTTGTACTTGTTGGCGCAAATAAAAGGATGGTTTTTTGTTCCAGACTGGGTACGCACCTGAGCGATAGTGAACTATCGAAAGGATGCGCAACGCCGTATGGGGCAAAAAGACGAACTGTTATATGCCGGAAAGTACGAAACACTGCACCTGTGTCCCAGGCGAGCGCCTTTTATGACAGGTTATTCAGTGCCGCCATTTTACCGGATTTCAGGTGGGAAAACCGACAAATCAAAGGCCTCGGGATTTTCCTCAACAGTATAGCAAGCAAAGCAAGTTATCTGCATACTCCACCATGTATGCAACAAAGCCATTGAAAGCAGGGATACGACAGGCTTTTTTCATAACTTTCGCAGGAGTATGCAAAATATGCAGTCACTTTGATGCCTCCAGAATAATTGGCACGCCCATACCCATTCCGATCACCGAGCCTGAGCAGCAACAATTGGCTTAACCCGCCAAAAACCCCCTTACCTGCTCCACATCAAGGAAATAATGACAAAGTTGCAACTGCGGCTGGTCATCCGCACAACCGACCAGTACCGGCACCAGTTCGTCGTAACGGGCGACCAGCTCGGTATCCCCATCGACATCGATGACATCGACGGTAAACCAATCCACACTATGCTCATCCGGCCCTCGCAAAGCCAGCAACGCCTGCAGCATGTCGTCACAAAGATGGCAATACGAACGACCATACAAAATAAAGTGCGGCTTCGGCATCAACATTCCTTTTGGAAGCAAGCAAAATAAAGAGCTGCAGACCTCGACGATCTGCAGCTCCGGGCAAAGCAATTTACCTATATCAGTTAGCTGGACGCAACGGCACGAATTGTGAGGACTCGCCACGACGCACCAGCAGCACCGCCATCTTCTTCGGCTCCAGCTTGGCTACCAGCGCGTTGAATTGCTTGGCATCCTTGATATCGGTGTTGTTCAAACGCTGGATCACGTCGCCGGGAAGCAAACCGACCCGCGCGGCGCTGCCTTCGGCCGAATCAACTTGGATACCGCCATCGATGCCGAGCTCTTTCTTTCTCGCATCACTCAAATCGCTAACAATCAATCCCAGCGCATTTGCCACTTGCTCCTTCTTCGGCTTCTTGTCCTCATCCGAATTAGTCGCCACCTTGTCTGCAGCGAGCTCGGCAATCGTCACCGAGAAATCGCGGTTGCTACCCTTGCGCCACACAGTGAGTGTGCCACGCACGCCAGGCTTGGTATTGCCGACCAGACGCGGCAAATCGCTCGCCTTGTCAATTGCCGTACCATTGAACTTCAGGATGATATCGCCAGCCTGCAACCCGGCCTTCGCAGCAGGGCCATCCGGTTCAACCCGAGCAACCAGCGCACCCTCAGCTTTCGGCAAACCGAGCGATTCAGCCACATCCTTGGTCACCTCGCCGATTTGCACGCCGATACGGCCACGCGTTACCTTGCCGGATGTTTTCAACTGCTCGGAAACGCGCATCGCCTCATCGATAGGCACCGCAAACGAGATGCCCATGAAGCCGCCTGAACGGCTGTAGATCTGGGAATTGATACCCACCACTTCACCGCGCAAATTGATCAGCGGGCCACCGGAGTTGCCAGGATTAACCGCAACATCAGTTTGGATCAGAGGCAGGTAATCGCCGGTATCGCGCGCTTTTGCCGAGACAATCCCTGCCGTCACGGTATTTTCCAGACCGAACGGCGAACCGATCGCCAGCACCCACTCGCCGACCTTGATCTTGTCAGAATCGCCCATGACCAAAAGCGGCAGACTCTTGCCATCGATCTTCAACAGCGCAACATCGGTACGCGTATCTGCGCCGATGACCTTGGCCTTGAACTCCCGCTTGTCCGTCAGCGTCACGTAGACATCGCTGGCACCATCGATCACATGGGCGTTGGTCATCACGTAACCGTCTGCCGAAATGACAAAACCGGAACCGACGCCACGCGGCACTTCTTCCTGCTGCTTCGGATCACCCTTGCGTCCGCGCGGACTTGGCGCTTGCGGGCTTGGCTTTCCCGGAATAGGAACACCGAAGAAACGCCGGAAAAACTCCTGCATCTCCGCGTCGCTTGGATCATCCGCATCACCTTGCGAAGAACCAGACTTCACTCTTTCGGTGGTGCGGATATTAACGACAGCAGGACCGGTTTTTTCAACGATCTCGGTAAAGTCAGGCAAACCCGACAACGGCGCAGCCACCGCTACAGGACCGACGCCAACCATCGCAGGAACAAAAAAAGTGGCTGTCGCGCCGACAACCATTGCAGATAAAACGTAACGAGCAGAACGTAACATCTTCATAGTCATGGAGTTTTATTTGTTTTTGAGTTCAATCGAATTCGCCACTTGCCTGATCGCGGCCGATGGCACCTCACCGACAATCGTCAGCCAATAGTCGCCCTGACGCTTGCCCACGATATTCAACGCTCCCTGCTGCAAGGAGCCTTCAGTGCGACTTTGACTGCCCGGCTCAATAAATATTGAAATCGCGGCCAGTCCGTCGGAAAAGACCAGCTGCGACACTTCACGTCGCGTCACCTGGCTAACTGCATTATTCGAAGCTGGCGCATCGGTCACCATGCGCTTGAGCTCACGCACCTTTTTGAACCCGACCGGCATGCCGGTCACCGTCCACTCGTTCAAGTTAGCCGGGTTCATCACACTGCTTTCGACATGCCAGCCATTGGTATTGCCGAAACTCGACTTCAAATGATTGTGATCAACGTTACCGATGCCGATCTGCGTAAAGGAAATCTGCTCGACGATCTCATTCTTGCCATTCAACGTCTGCGCACGCAACAGCAACCCGGTATTTTTTTCTGCCCACAGCTTGTAGCCATAGCGCATATTGTCTTTTGGCTCTAACAGAACAGCCTGGCAATCGAACCCGGCAACACGCCCGGTCTCGCCCATTTTCACGTCGTAGTAATCAGTCAGATCCGCCGGTAGCGCCGCCAGAATGGCTGGAAATGCATCTTGCGTGACGCGCTTCTCGACCAGCTTGGTTTTAGTTTCCGGAATATAGCAGGTGACATCCTCATTACGACGAATATATTCGCGCGGCTGTCCGTCCAGGATTTCGAGCTTTTCTATCTCATTCCGACCTTCAAGCACATGGGTAATGCGCGAAGTCCGAATCTGGTTCGACTGCTGGTAAATGAAGGTGCCGGAATAATTCAACTTCTGCGCTGCCGACTGGATTTTTTTAACAGGGCCTGTGCCTCCTGTTTGTCGGTGACTTTCGCTGTATCGGTGCCTTCCGCATACGCGGAAAGCATGATACATGTCGACAAAAGGATGACAACCCGAAGCAAGACCTGTGTCTGCCGCATATTATTTATCAGCATCAGGTGCAAATGTAGCGGAACGCGCATATTGCGCAGCGCTGTATAAAGAAGGAGAGAAACGCTGGTGTGCCAACAGATATTCATCCATCCGCGGATCACGCAGCACTTCGCCGGCATGCGCGGCATGTACATCGCTTGCCGATGCCAATGCCAGTTGCGGCGTCGCTACAGCCGCCGGCGACGGGCTGTTAGCCACCATGATTTGCGGCGAGATGATGAACGCCGCAGCGGCTACTGCCGCAGCAGCCATCCCCGGCAATGCAAAGCGCTTGATCGTACGTCGGGTACGAGTACTGCCGAAACGAACAGGCTGGCCGCCGCCGATCGCAATCTGCTCGGATTCGTGCTGAGGAGCAGCAGCAGCAGCAGCGGCCAGAGGCGCGGCAATATAGACAGGTTCCGCATCGAGCCGCGCCGCCATACGGGCGGAAAAATCGGAGCTCATTGTCAACGCCATATCATCGGAGCGCAAGATATCACCAATCTGGTGGTATACGTCCCATGTATCGCGGCCTTCCGTTTGACGCAAAGCCGCCAACGCCATATCCACGTAGGCATTGGATAACTCCCCGTCAGCCAAGGCAGAAATCTGCTCTTGGGTCATTTCTTTGGTATTCATAAGTCACCTAGTTAAAACCTGGCCAACCCCTTCGTTCCCGAAAAACCACTATCTTTTTTTTACCAACGTTTGTCGATGGCCGTCCCCAGCAACGGCCTCAACTTGTCTGCGATAGCTTCCCGTGCCCTAAATATTCGACTGCGTACCGTACCTATCGGACATCCCATTGCTTCAGCAATTTCGTCATAACTTAACCCCTCAATCTCGCGCAAGGTAATCGCCGTACGCAATTCCGTCGGCAAAGCCTCCATTGCAGTATTCACAGTTTGCGCTATCTGCTTGGTTGCCAGCAAAGATTCAGGAGTGTTTATATCCCTTAGTTGCTCGCCGTCGTCAAAAGTTTCTGCTTCCTCTGAATTTGCTTCGGTGGAGGTCGGAGCCCTACGGCCCTGGGTCACAAGATAGTTCTTGGCGGTATTAATGCCAATTCGATACAACCAGGTATAAAAGGCAGAATCGCCCCTGAACTGAGGCAGTGCCCGGTATGCCTTGATAAAGGCTTCCTGCACAACATCCTCAGCTTCTGCCTGATCGCGCACCAGCCGCGAAACAAGACGCATCAGCTTGCGTTGGTATTTAACAACCAAGAGCTCGAACGCCTTCTTATCGCCACGCTGTACGCGCTCGACAAGCAGTTGATCAATTTCGCGTTCTGTCGTCAATCCACATTCCCTTGTTTTTTTGCGACTAGCTTGTGGACCCGAACGTAGACTGGAACCAATAACATAATTTCAACAAACAGCTATTCATTACCCAATCAATCGGGCTCCATCTTGTCTGTACGCATCGAAATCCATCGACACGCCACGGACAAAACTCTAAAAGTATCATTAGGAACACAATCAGGCAGTATAGCGATTGTTCTGACTGAGCCGCTATCTAATCGAAGACGTAATAGCAGCAAATGTGACCAGAGAGTAGTGCCTTGCAGCAAATATGCGTTTGCCGACACATGCACCGGGGTATTCCCGCTCGTTGCGGGCATGGCGTCCGCAATCCGGATTTGACCGGCTGCAGAAATATCGATCCGAACCGATCGACTTGCGCTAGTGTAGCGAAACAGGCCATACAAGGCCGCCGCCAGGCAAGTAAATGCCAACACCAGGCGCTCGACCAACATCAGGTTACCAACGACGCCTGCCACAATCAAAACGCCGGATAGTCCGACCAGCGAACACAATCCGCCTACCATGAACAGTAACATCCTGGATGGTCGAATCATCGCAGATACGGCGATCGACATGATGGCAAGCTTTATAAAAAATTTCGAGCCGTCATCCTGAGATGACGGCTCGAATCTTGCATAATACTAGATTTTGCCAAAAACCAAGGTGCCATTCGTGCCACCAAAACCGAATGAGTTTTTGACTGCGATGTCAATTTTCATGTCCCGTGCCGTATTGGCACAGTAATCAAGATCACACTCTGGATCCTGGTTGAAAATATTTGTCGTCGGCGGCGAAATCTGGTTATGCAAAGCCAATACGGTGAAAACCGACTCCAAACCACCCGCACCACCCAACAGGTGACCAGTCATTGACTTGGTCGAATTCACAACCAGTTTGTAGGCATGATCGCCGAAAGCAGCCTTGATCGCTTCAGTTTCGTTCTTGTCGCCCAACGGAGTCGAAGTTCCGTGTGCATTCAAGTACTGAACCTGGTCAGGATTGACACCCGCATCGCGCAACGCATTTCCGACACAACGACGCGGACCATCCAGGCTCGGCGCAGTCATGTGATAAGCATCGCCGCTCATGCCGAAGCCGAGCAGTTCCGCGTATATCTTGGCGCCGCGCGCCTTGGCATGCTCGTACTCTTCGAGCACCAGCACGCCAGCCCCTTCTCCCAGCACGAAACCATCGCGATCCTTGTCCCACGGACGCGATGCCGTAGCGGGATCGTCATTACGCGACGACAGGGCACGGGCCGAAGCGAAACCACCGACACCAAGCGGAGAAACGCTTGATTCAGCGCCACCGGCAATCATGACATCGGCATCGCCGTACTGAATCATGCGCCCGGCCGCACCGATACAATGCAAACCGGTGGTGCAAGCCGTCACTATCGCCAGATTCGGCCCCTTGAGACCATATTTGATCGACAAGTTACCCGAAATCATGTTAATGATCGATGCCGGGATAAAAAACGGACTGATCCGCCGAGGACCGCGAGCGGTCAGTTCGGCATGTGTTTGTTCAATCAACGGCAAGCCACCAATGCCGGAGCCGATGATGACACCGATCCGTTCAGCATTGGCTTCGGTCACTTCGAGACCGCTGTCTTGCATCGCCTGCATCCCCGCAGCCATGCCATAGTGGATAAAGGTATCCATATGCCGTGCTTCTTTGGCGGGAATGTAATCTTCGATATTGAAGCCCTTTACTTCTCCCGCAAAATGCGTGGAAAAAGCGGAGGCATCAAACTTGGTGATGGTTGCGATCCCTGATTTGCCTGAGATAATCGCACTCCACGCATCGGCAATCGTATTGCCGACCGGTGAAATGCAACCCAGGCCAGTGATCACAACGCGACGTTCACGTGTGCGGCTCAAGCGGTTCTCCTGGATACGTTCAAAGCTAGCTTAGGCCGCCTTAACGTGGGCCTTGGCGTAATCAATAGCTTGTTGCACTGTAGTGATCTTTTCAGCTTGTTCGTCAGGGATTTCCATTTCGAACTCATCTTCCAGTGCCATCACCAATTCCACGGTGTCGAGCGAATCTGCACCCAGATCGTTAACAAACGACGATTCGGTCTTGATGTCAGCTTCTGCGACGCCCAGTTGCTCAGCGACGATTTTTTTAACGCGTTGTTCGATATCGGACATGTGATGCCTCCATTAGGTTACAGAAAGTGCGCGCATTTTAGCAGGTTTGCGCATTGAAAATTCACTTTCAGCATTTGTCTTTAATAATTAATAAAACAACGCCAAAAATGTCTAAATAGGTACTACTTACATCGAATTTTCAAATTGGCCGCCATACTGGCGAAGCCAAAATCAACTCATGTACATGCCGCCATTGACGTGCAGCGTGGTGCCAGTGATGTATGCCGCTTGCGAAGATGCCAAAAAAGCAACTGCAGCAGCGATATCCTCAGCAGCACCCAAGCGCCCCAGCGGAATCTGTTGCAGCAGGGAAGCAGTCTGCTGCTCACTTAGAGCCTTGGTCATATCGGTATCGATAAAGCCTGGCGCAACGCAATTGACCGTGATGTTACGACTACCGATCTCACGCGCCAGCGCACGGCTCATGCCGGATACGCCAGCCTTGGCAGCCGCATAATTCATCTGACCTGGATTGCCGGCCGAGCCGACTACCGACGTGATATTGATGATACGGCCATGCTTGGCCTTCATCATGCCACGCAGGACCGCGCGCGACAAACGGCCGACAGCCGTAAGATTAGTCGCAATCACCGAATCCCACTCTTCATCCTTCATCCGCATCGCCAATTGGTCCTGGGTAATGCCCGCGTTATTGACCAGAATCGACAGTCCACCGAACTCTTTCTGGGTAAACTCGATTGCAGCGTGGCAAGCCTCCGCATCGTTGACATTCAATACGATGCCACGCCCCCTGCCCGGCTGGCTGGCTTCCAGATATTCGCCGATTGCCGTCGCACCAGACTCCGAAGTCGCCGTGCCGACGACCTTCGCACCACGCTTGAGCAACTCCAGTGCAATGGCGCGCCCAATACCGCGCGACGCACCGGTCACCAGGGCGACCTGGCCGTCCAGATCCTGTACAACTGAATTTTGTGAGGTCACTTCAATGTCTCCAACATTTTATCCAGCGATGCCTGATCGACAATCGCTTCGCTAATCAATCCATCGTTAATACGCTTGGTCAAACCAGCAAGAACCTTGCCCGGTCCACACTCGACCACATGGCTGATACCTTCGCCGGCAATTTTCTGGACCGTCTCAACCCAGCGCACCGGGCTGGCCGCCTGACGCACCAGCGCGTCCTTGATGGCTTGCGGGTCGTTGACGATCGCCACGTCAACATTGTTGATCAATGCAATTTGCGGCACCGAGAAAGTCAGTTCCTGCATGTACTCACGCAAGCGATCCGACGCCGGCTTCAACAGCGAGGAATGAAATGGGGCCGAAACCGGCAATGGCAAGGCACGTTTCGCACCTTTTTCCTTGGCGGCAACGCAGGCGCGCTCAATCGCTCCCTTGTGGCCGGCGATGACGACCTGCGCCGGCGCATTGAAATTCACCGCCTCGACAACTTCGCCTTGCGCCGCAGCCTGGCATACTGCGCGCACGTCGTCGTCCGACAAACCGAGGATGACGGCCATGCCGCCCTGCCCGACCGGAACCGCCTGCTGCATGGCTTGCGCACGAAAACGCACCAGTGGAACCGCATCCTTGAAAGCAATCACGCCAGCAGCAACCAACGCAGAATATTCGCCAAGACTATGACCCGCTACCAGCGACGGCGCAGCACCGCCCGCAGCCAGCCACGCACGATAATAGGCAACCGCCGCAGTCAACATCACCGGCTGGGTATTGGTTGTCAGGTCCAGCTCTTCTTTCGGCCCTTCGGCAATCAATTTACCGAGATCAAACTGCAAGGCCTCGGAAGCCTCCGCCACAGTATCTTTCACCACCTGATTGTTGGCGAAGCCGTTCAACATGCCAACGGCTTGCGAGCCCTGGCCCGGGAAAACAAATGCGAATTTATTCATGCCTTACCTGTGGAAATCAAATTTATCAAATACACGCATACAACGTACCGAAGGTCATCATAGATCACAACCTCGGCTGCGCTGCTCCGGTCAATGCCGGGAGAAGATTGGCCGTGCAGTGGACATGCAATTACATGCGGGCCAGAATCGCACCCCAGGTAAAGCCGCCGCCAACACCTTCCATCATGACGTTATGACCTGGCTTGACGCGACCGTCACGCACCGCCTGGTCGAGCGCCAGCGGAATCGATGCAGCTGAAGTATTGCCGTGCTGGTCGACCGTCACCACCATGCGCTCCATGCTCAGACCCAGTTTGCGCGCAGTGCTTTGCATAATGCGGATATTCGCCTGGTGCGGAATCAGCCAATCGATCTCGGATGGCTCCATCCCAGCGATTTGCAGCGCTTCATTGGCAACCTTTTCCAGCACCGATACTGCCAGCTTGAATACCGCCTGGCCGTCCATGTACAGGAATGCGCTGCCCTCTACCACTCCGCCGTTGACCTTACCGGGCACGCACAGAATTTCCTTATGGCGGCCATCGGCATGCAACTTCGTGGCAAGAATACCGGGCTCGGTTGAAGCGCTCAGGATAACCGAGCCTGCACCGTCACCGAACAAGACGCAGGTGGTGCGATCCTCAAAATTTAATATCCGCGAAAACACTTCCGTGCCGATCACCAGGACATTCTTGTGCGCACCGGTCTTGATCATGCTGTCTGCGATCGACACCGCATACACAAAACCACTGCATACCGCCTGCACGTCAAACGCCGCGCCGCCGTTGGTGATACCCAGCTTTTGCTGGACCACGCAAGCGGTGCTCGGGAAGCCACCGAAATGATCCGGAGTCGAGGTGGCAACGATGATCAGGTCAATGTCATCGGCCTGCATGCGCGCCATATCAAGCGCCTGCTTGGCTGCAGCAACCGCGAGATCGCTGGACTGCACATCGGCGTCGGCATAGTGACGCGCGGCGATGCCGCTGCGCGAAAAAATCCATTCATGGGATGTCTCAATCCCTTTTTCAGCGAGCTGCGCGGCGAGCTCCTGATTGCTTACCCGTTTCGGCGGCAAATAGCTGCCGGTACCGACAATTTTGCTATATGTAGTCATGCTGTCTTTTGTTGGGAAGATTCAGTCGTAGTGATTTGGCCCGATGCCGCATCCACACCAGCCTCAATCGGCTTGGCCACTGCTTCGGCAGATGGCTGCGGCATCAGTTCCGCAATTGTGGTGGCAATACGAGACAATACATCATATTTCGCAGCATCGAATGCACGCTGTATCGCCCATTCGTAACCATAGGCATCCGCGCCGCCATGACTCTTGAAAACCAGGCCGCGCAAGCCCAGCAAGCTGGCGCCGTTATAACGCGAAGGATTCAAGCGACGCGAAATGGCCTTGATCGCACCACGGGCAATCACCGCACCGACCATGTTCAAGATGCCGCTTTTGAATTCCGTGGTCAATACGGTCTTGACGAAACGCCCCAGCCCTTCGGACGCCTTGAGCGTCACGTTGCCGACAAAACCATCGCAAACGACGATGTCGGTGGTGCCTTCGAAAATATCGTTGCCTTCGACATTGCCGTAAAAATTCAGGATACCCTTTTCGTGATCGGCACGCAGCAATTCGGCAGTCTGCTTGACCACTTCATTGCCCTTGATATCTTCCTCACCCACATTCAGCAAGCCGATCGTCGGACGAGGCTTTCCCTCCATGGCCGACACCAGCGCCGACCCCATCAATGCGAATTGATGAAGATGCAACGGCTCGCAATCGACGTTCGCGCCCAGATCGAGCATGTAAGTCGGACCGTCTTTTTGATTAGGAAGGATGGTGCAGATGGCAGGACGGTCGACGCCGTGCATGGTCTTGAGCAAATAGCGTGATACCGCCATCAAGGCGCCGGTGTTGCCGGCCGATACGCAGGCTTGCACCTGCTCATCCTTGACCAGGCGCAGCGCAACGCGCATTGAGGAATCTTTTTTACGGCGCAAAGCAGTTTCGATGGAATCGTCCATCGTTACCACTTCCGATGCATGCAGCACCGATAACCGGGGATGTGCGCTAGCCTTGTGCTTTTTCAGCTGCGCCCGAATTTCTTCTTCGAGGCCAACCAATACCAATTCGGCCTCAGGCTCGCGATTGGCAAATGAAATAGCAGCAGGTACGGTAACCGATGGGCCATGATCGCCACCCATGCAGTCGATAGAAATTTTGATTGTCATTGTTTTGATTCAGTGCCTACTCTAAGCCGTATTATGAGGCAGATTGGGCGCGATTCAAAATGACGCGAGGAATTATTCCGCATACAAAAACGGCGCTATTGAGTAAAACTCATCGCGCCGCCTTCAACCTGCATCGCAAGAACAAGTATTACTCGTCGTTCTTGGTCTTCAACACTTTACGGCCACGGTAGAAGCCGTTCGGGCTGATGTGGTGACGCAAATGTGTTTCACCAGTCGTTGGCTCGATGGCCAGCGGAGGTGCAACCAGAAAATCGTGGGCACGGTGCATGCCGCGCTTCGATGGGGTCTTCTTATTTTGTTGAACTGCCATGATAACTCCTGCTTTCTTAAGATCTTAAAGTTTAACATATCCAACCCTCAGAACAGGGAAAGGCTGGATATTCCTGCCGCGTTTGTGCGCGGATTTTACTACCTATTGCCACACCTTAGTCACACGGAATCACATTCATGTGAAAATCAGCGCGACAAATTTACCGCAATTCTTTACTTAACTTACTTTTTACTGCTGCTTCAAATTCTTCAACATCGCGAAAGGCGATTCTTTTTTGACACTTTGCACACCTTCAAGCGCAGACTGATCCGGACAAACCGGATGCTTCGGCGATAGCGGCAAGGCCAACAAAGCCTCATCTTCAACCAATTCAACGATATTTAGTGATTTAGTGCCAACGATGACATCAATTTCATCATTATCGAGAAGTGCATCGATTGCATCTGCACTCTCTTCGTCCTTTGCCAACACCAGCACCGATTCCGAATCGATGTCAAAAGCAAACGGCGTCAGGCAGCGCTGGCACATGATCTTGATGGAACCGCTTACTGACATCGTCAACTGGGGATGCCCCAACTGATCAACACCACCAACGAGAACCCAATGCAGCACGCCGGAACGATCAGCCGATTCAGCGGCTAGGCGACTCAAGTCAGCCACGGCGATTTCGCCTTCACGGCGCTCTTTATGGCGCGAATACTCAAACGCGTCGATGATAAAAGCACTCATAGTCTGAAGCCGAACCCGGAAAACCTGCGATAATAACAGCCTTTTCCCTTATTCGTCAAAGTGTTAGCGCAATTTCCGCTGATTATCGGCGTTTTGTTGCCGGGCAAGTGCTCAAATAACCAACACCATGACCACTTTACAACAGATGCCCCCTGCCTCAACCACACCATCGCTGCCGCGCCTGATCCTTGGCTCCAGCTCCAAGTACCGCAAAGAATTGCTTTCCCGGCTACATATTCCGTTCGAAGTCATGGTGCCGGATATCGACGAGACGCCTGGCGCAGGCGAAAAACCAGAAGCCACAGCCTTGCGCCTGGCCCGCGAAAAGGCTCGCGCCGTCGCATTTCTGGCGCCCGGCGCCCTGGTGATCGGTTCGGATCAGGTTGCAACGCTGGACGGCGAACAAATCGGCAAGCCGGGCAACCATCAGAATGCACTAGAGCAATTACGAAAGATGCGTGGTCGCCGCGTGATTTTCCATACCGCACTATGCTTGTGGGACGGTCGCCAAAGCCAGCCCGAAGCTGCAGTCCAGATCGAAAACATTCAGACATTCGTCAGCTTCCGCGACCTGCCGGATGCCGAGCTGGAAGCCTACCTGCGCATTGAACAACCCTACGACTGCGCCGGCAGCGCAAAAAATGAAGGCCTGGGTATCGCCATCCTGGAAAAAATCGAGAGCACCGACCCTACTGCGTTGACCGGCTTGCCTTTGATTGCACTGACCAGTATGCTGCGCCGCGCCGCGTTCCCGTTTTTCACAAGATAAAATCCCACCATGCCAGGCATCCTGTACTTAATTCCCAATACGCTGGGTCAAGACACAAGCGAACTCAAGCAACCGCTGGCAGCGGTCATCCCACTCGAAGTCCAGGCTCTCACTGCCCGCCTCGATTATTTCATTGCTGAAAATGCAAAGACCACGCGCGCTTTCCTGAAGCTGATCGACGCGGCACAAACGCTGACCAAGCCGCTGCAGGAAATCGAGATTGCCGAACTCAACGTGAATACCGCCAGCAACGCCCTGCCGGCATTGCTGGCGCCGTTGCTGGCCGGGCGTGATGCCGGCCTGATTTCCGAAGCCGGCGTGCCGGCGGTGGCCGACCCCGGCGCCAATCTGGTTCGGCTGGCGCATGCGCATTCGATTCAGGTTCGGCCATTGGTTGGCCCGTCGTCGCTGTTGCTGGCGGTGATGGGCAGCGGCCTGAACGGACAAAGCTTTGCCTTCAATGGCTACCTGCCGACAGACGCTGAACAGCGCAACAAGCGGATCAAGGCATTGGAACAACGCTCACGCCAAGAGCAACAAACACAACTATTCATTGAAACGCCGTATCGCAACACGGCATTCCTGGAGGCGCTGGCCAACAATTGCCAGGCCGGCACTTTGATTTGTGTCGCCACCGATCTCACTTTGTCATCGGAATCGATCAAGACGCAAACAGCGGCAAAATGGAAGGCCGCATTGGCCGCCGGCAAGGCGCCGGACTTTCACAAGAAACCAACCGTTTTCCTGCTGCTCGCGCAATAGCTTTCAAGCTACATCCACAGAAATACGCGCTGAACGCAAAACGGCGACGGTATTGCGCCGTCGCCGTATTTGCCTGTCTCGAAAGACATTATCTTGAGAAGTCGAAAACTTCTCGGTGCCGCATCCGCGATGCGGTGGTTTGCCAGGTAGTCAACTTACTACTCCAATGCAAGGGGTTGTTTTGCTATGGAATCGACTTTTTGCTACCCGAACAATTTCAACTGAGTGGCCAACAATGTTGATATATCTATAGTCGCCTCCTCCATTCGCTATTCCTCGAGTCCTTTTAATATACGACAGGATCGCGCAGATACAAGGCGAATTACGGTATTACGATATGCCGATTTTTCTTCGATGATGCAACGGCAATTTTTTTTCCGCCGCACCACGAAACAAGCATTAAATAAAACTCAACGCAACACCGGCTTGACGTTGCTCATCAACGATTGCACGACACCCGCACCCATCGCCACGCCGAATTTTTTCAGCACGCGCTCAGGCAAGCCTTCGCTCTTGGTGTAATCGACAATATCTTCCTGCTTCAAGACATCGCGGGCAACGCTATCGACCGTACCGAAGCCATCCGCCAACCCCATGTCAACTGCCTTTGAGCCGCTCCAGAAGAGGCCGGAGAAGGTTTCCGGCGTTTCCTTCAAGCGCGCGCCACGGCCTTTGCGAACGACATCGATGAATTGTTGATGAATCTCTGCCAGCATGTCTTGGGCATAACCCTTCTGGGTCGCGCTCATCGGGCTGAATGGATCAAGGAAGCCCTTGTTTTCGCCAGCAGTCAAAAGGCGCCGCTCGACGCCAACCTTGTCCATCAAGCCAGTGAAACCGAAGCCATCCATCAGCACGCCGATCGAGCCGACAATGCTGGCCTTGTTGACGTAAATCTTGTCGGCCGCAGCAGCAATATAGTAGCCGCCCGATGCACACATTTCATCGACCACCACATACAAGGGCTTATTCGGATACTCCTTGCGCAGGCGCACGATTTCATCATTGATGATGCCGGCCTGCACAGGACTACCACCGGGGCTATTGATGCGCAGGATGACGCCGACCGAATCATCTGCGGCGAAAGCATTGTCTAACGCCGGCACCACGACACTGGCAGAACCGTTGCCTTCCGATTCGATCGCCCCGCTGATTTTCACCAGCGCGGTGTGCGCACCGACGGTCTGCGTATCGGAACCTTCGTAATTGATGCCCAACCAGAACGCGAAGCAGATCACACCAAGAAATGCCAGCTTGAAGAAGACACCCCAGCGCCGCCGCGCACGCTGCTCACGCAACGAGGCGTAGGCAAGTTTTTCCAGCAGCTCGCGTTCCCAACCCTCTTTTTTGTCGGACATGGCCGTTTCCATATTGTCAAATTCGTTATTGCTCATGGTGCTTACTCACATCGATTGTTCGAGATCGTTAATTGGGGCTGCGGCCAATCAGGCAATGACTGGACGCACATACTCATCAGGGATCCAGAACACCTGATCATTGCTTTCTTCAACCAGAATCTTACGCAAACTACCGCCACGGCACGGGCCGCCGACGCACTTGCCGGTTTCCGGCTCATAGACAGCGCCGTGCGTGGCGCACATCAAGTACAAGCCACTGGATTCGAAGAACTCGCCCTCAAGCCAATCCAGCTCCATCGCCACGTGCGCACAACGGTTCAGGTAGGCGTGGACCACATTGTGATGGCGAACCGCAAACGCCACTGCATCCTCGCCACCGGCGGTAACCGGGAAACGCACGCCTTTGCCGCGTTCTTCCAGCGCGGACGAGGAACAAATGGGGATAAGGGTATTACTCACTGGTCGCTCGCGTATCTGGTAATCGACTGATCAACAACATATCAAGCATTGCCATTCAGCCAGTCATGCAATTGTAGGGTTGAAGTTGCACTGAACAGTGGGTTCAGCGCCTGCAATTCGTGTGCCGGATGCGCGCCGTACTGGACCGCAATCCCGGCTGCACCGGCGTTGACCGCCATCTGCAGGTCATGTGTCGTATCGCCGATCATGACGGTGCGCTTCAGGTCTTGCCCCAGTTCGCGCGTCAATTCCTGCAACATCGCCGGATGCGGCTTGGAGAAAGTTTCGTCGGCACAACGTGTGGCGTCGAAAACCGACAGCAGCTTGGTCTCATGCAGCGCGCGATTCAGGCCAACGCGGCTCTTGCCAGTGGCGATCGCCAGGAAATAGCCTTGTTGCGACAAATCGGCCAGCATTTCACGCACGCCGTCAAACAGGGTCAAGTCCTGGTCCTGCGCCAGATAATGATAACGATAGCGCTCCACCACACGCGGGTACTGGCTGGCGTCCAAACCCGGCATCGCCACCTGCATCGCCTCCATCAAACCCAGTCCGATCACATGCGAGGCCGCCTTGTTGTCCGGAATTGCCAGTCCCAAATCCTTGGCCGCTGCCTGGATACATTTCACGATGATGGCGGTACTGTCCATCAACGTGCCATCCCAATCAAATACGATTAAGTCAAAATTCTTTCGCGCCATATTGCCTGGCAATTCCCTGCCAGCTCCTGATCATGTTATTGGACAGCCTGCCGATAAACCGGCAAACCAATAAATATTAATTATTAATTGCTATTCTAATCGTCCCCGGCTTCCGGTGTTGCAGAGGCAACATCCTTGGGCAGGCTCTTCAGGAATTTCTCGCATTCCGGCGGCAGCGGCGCCTTCAACGTCACCGGCTTGCCCGTTTCAGGATGCGCGAAGGTGATTTGATAGGCATGCAGAAACATGCGTTTCAGCGCGATGCGTTGGCCGTCAGCTTTTTGCAAAGTACGATTCAATGCAAAGTCGCCGTACTTGTCATCTCCTGCGATTGCGAAGCCACTCGACGACAAATGCACTCGGATCTGATGGGTGCGGCCGGTTTTCAGTTCCGCCTCAAGCAAAGCATATTCGCCATAGCGGCGAATCAGGTTGAAAATCGTGTGGGAAGCTTGGCCGTCGGCCTGCACACGCACGCGACGCTCGCCATCGGCAGCCGTATACTTATGCAGTGGCAGCTTGATATGCTGCCTTTCATTTTGCCAATCTCCATGCACCAGCACCAGGTAGCGCTTGTCGGTTTCACCGTCGCGCATTTGTTCGTGCAAATTGGTCAACGCAGAACGTTTCTTGGCCAATAACAAAATACCTGAGGTATCCCGATCCAGGCGATGCACCAGTTCCAGGAACTTGGCTTGCGGGCGCGCCGCACGCAATTGCTCAATGACACCATAACTGACGCCCGAGCCGCCGTGCACGGCGACCCCTGCCGGTTTGTCGATCACCAGCATATGGTTATCTTCAAGCAATATCTTGAATTCCGCGCCCGGCACCACTTGCTCTTGCTTTTCGGCAATTCTAATCGGCGGTACCCGGATCACATCACCTTCCAGCAGGCGATAGGTCTGATCGATACGTCCTTTATTGACACGCACTTCGCCGGAACGCAGCACGCGGTATATATGGCTTTTGGGTACACCTTTACAAATGCGCAACAAAAAATTGTCGATCCGTTGCCCCGCATCCTCTTCGCCGATGGTCAGCAGTTGAACTTGCAGGGGCGCGGGAGGCGGCGTCACCTCTTGCGCCACGGCCATTTTGGGCTCAGCCTTGTGCTTGAGCGCGGCTTGCGTCCGCGGCTCCGGGCGAGACTTGACTCGCCCTCCAGAAAATCTCGCTAAGTCCTTCATTTTGAATATATAATTGTTCCGCAATTGTTCAGAAACAGTTGCTGGTGTAAGAATAAAAAGACCATTCTACACAGGGGCGTCCCCATCAGCCTCGCCAATTTGCAAATTTGATGGGAAATGTGTACGCATCACCCCTGCGCGAGTCAAGGTCGCACCGTTGTTGTCATCGGATAGCGCGCACGGATGCTGAACAAGAATGTCTGGATGATTAGGATAACGTCCGGCAAGCCCGATGCGATTTATGATTGCGACGAGCTCGCCGGCAGATGCAGTACTTATAAATTTGTCGATTAGATTACTGAAACCAATGCTTTATTTGGCTCTACCAAGCTGCTCACCGCCAGGCGTCATGCTCGCGATCCGCGAACTGCACGACGCTGTACCGGTACGCGCTGGTGGTATTCGGTAAGACGACAGTACTGCATCCGCGCCTGTGCACTGCGCCCTACCTGGTAGATCGGCGCTGACACACCAAGGCAATTCTCTCCCCCCTGACACTCCGTTCTCGCGTACATCCTTGTACTTTTTGTCGCTGACAGAAATGCTGAAGAACAGCATCCTGAAGCGTCATTGAACTGACCCAAGGGTCACGGAGCGAAAAAATGAAACGCATGTTGTTTAATGCTACGCAGCAAGAAGAACTGCGCGTGGCAATTGTTGACGGGCAAAAGCTCATCGACATCGATATCGAAACCACCGGACGCGAACAACGCAAGTCCAATATCTACAAAGGTGTGATTACCCGTATCGAGCCGTCGCTGGAAGCCTGCTTCGTCAACTACGGTGAAGAACGCCACGGCTTCTTGCCGTTCAAGGAAGTTGCCCGCACCTACTTCAAGGAAGGTGTCGACGTCCGCAACGCATCGATCAAGGATGCATTGCGCGAAGGCCAGGAAATCATGGTGCAGGTCGAAAAGGAAGAGCGCGGCAATAAAGGCGCGGCCCTGACCTCCTTCGTTTCGCTGGCAGGCCGTTATCTGGTCCTGATGCCGAACAACCCTCGCGGCGGTGGTGTTTCCCGTCGGGTGGAAGGCGAAGATCGCCAGGAACTGCGCGAAACCATGGATCAACTGGACCTGCCAAGCGGCATGTCGGTGATCGCCCGCACTGCTGGCATCGGTCGCAATGTTGACGAATTGCAATGGGATTTGAACTACCTGATGCAACTCTGGCGCGCCATCGAAGGCGCCGGTACTGAAGGCAAAGGCGCCTTCCTGATTTATCAGGAATCGTCGCTGGTGATCCGCGCGATCCGCGACTATTTCCAACCGGATATCGGCGAAATCCTGATCGATACCGATGAAATCCACGACCAGGCCCAGCAGTTCATGGCCCACGTCATGCCCGACATGGTGCATCGCGTAAAACGTTATCGCGACGATGTGCCGCTGTTCTCCCGCTTCCAGATCGAACACCAGATCGAAACTGCGTACTCGCGCACCGTGCCATTGCCTTCCGGCGGCGCCATCGTGATCGACCATACCGAAGCACTGGTTTCTGTCGACGTCAACTCGGCTCGCGCTACCCGCGGCAGCGACATCGAAACCACCGCGTTCAACACCAATTGCGAAGCAGCTGAAGAAGTTGCGCGTCAATTGCGTTTGCGCGATCTGGGCGGTTTGATCGTGATCGACTTCATCGACATGGAGAATTCGAAGAACCAGCGCGAAGTCGAAACCCGCCTGAAAGACGCCCTGCGCTATGACCGCGCCCGCGTCCAGATGGGCAAGATCTCGCGCTTCGGCCTGATGGAATTGTCGCGCCAGCGCCTGCGTCCGTCGCTGTCAGAAGGCAGCCACGTGACTTGCCCGCGTTGCAATGGCACTGGCCATATCCGCGATACCGAATCGTCCGCATTGCAAGTCCTGCGTATCATCCAGGAAGAAGCAATGAAGGAAAACTCGGCAGCGATCCACGTCCAGGCGCCAGTCGACGTCGCCGCTTTCCTGCTCAACGAGAAGCGCGGCGAAATCCTGAAGATCGAGACGCGGCACCGCGTCGGCATCATCCTGATCCCGAACAAGCATCTGGAAACCCCGCACTACAAGCTGGAACGTCTGAAGCACGACGATCCGCGTCTGGAAGAAACCCAGGCCAGCTATGCGATGGCAGAGCAAGCCGATACCGATATCGGCTACAGCAAGACCCAGAAGGAAGAAGGCCGTCCGCGCCAGGAAGCCGTCGTCAAGGGCATCACACCGGACCAGCCGGCGCCTATCGTCGAACGCAAACCGGTCGAAGCCCGTGCTGCGGCAACAGCACCAGTCGCAAGCAACCCGGCGGAAGCAGGCATCCTCAGCAAGATCTTCGGTTTCTTCTTCAGCAAGCCTGCAGCGCCAGTCGTCGCTCCAGCCGCAACGACTGAAGCCAAGGGGCCGCAACAGCGTAACGACCGTGGTGATCGCAACAATCGTGGCGGCCAGCGCGGCCGCAATCGTAACGGCCGCAATCGCGACCGTAGCGAAGAGCGCGATGGCAACACCCAGGAAGCACGTGACGACAACGCCAAGAAGCCGGTAGTTGAAGCAACGGAAGCCAAGACGCAACAACGTCAACCGCGTCCACCGCGTGAAGCGCGTGAACCGAAGGAACAGCGCGACAACAACGAAAGCAAGTCGGAAGCACGCAACGAAAACCGTCGCGAACGCGGCGAGCGCCCTCCACGTCCGCCGCGCGAAGAGCGCAAGGAAGTTGTCGGCGAAGTCAAAGTCGATGAAACCTTGCTGAAAAACGGCGCCATAGTAGCTGCTGGTGTTGCCGCAGCAGGTGTTGCCGAAGCAGTCGAGCCGAATCAGATCGATGGCGGCCGCGTTGAAGTCAAGGCTGGCGAGCAAGACGAAGAACCACGTCGTCGTCGTCGTCGCGGTGGCCGCAACCGCAATCGCCGTGATCGCGATGCAACCGAAGGATCGACAGAAGAACTGGAAAATGGCGAAACGTCGGTGGAAGCTGCGCCGGAAGCCGCTGAAACGGTTGCTCCAGTAGTAGCGCCCGCTGCCGAACCAGTCAGCGCGCCAGTGAAAGCCGAAGCGCCGACCCATGTCGACAGCAACGTACCAATGATGGCCTCCTCGGTTCCTGCATCGCAAGAAGTTGCGGCACCGACAGCGCTATCGAACGCAGTTGCCGCACCGCTGGTGCCGCAACTAGTCGAAATGCAGCAGGAAACAGCACCGATAGCAGCAGTCGAACCGGCACAGGCAGCGGTGGTGGTTCCAGTTGCAGCGCCGACAGCGGTCGAGGTTGAACCTGCTTCGTTTGCGCCAAGCGCAGTCGTGACAACACCGGAAGTGGCCGCAGTTGCGGTCAACGAACCGGTAGCAGCTGCAGCGCAGGTTGAAGTTGAAACGCCGATTGCAGCACCTGCGCCAGTAGTCGCCGCTGTTGTTGAAACAGTCGCAGCTCCGGCCCCTGTCGTCGCTCCAGTGATTGCTCCGGTCGAGGTTGCTCCAGTCGAAGCTGCTCCGGTCTACGTCGCGCCAGTTGAAGTAATGCCTGTTGCTGCGGCTCCTGCTCCAGTGAAGTCCGCTGCTGCGCCAGCATCGCCTAAGGTCGAAGACCTGCAAAGCGTATTGGCAGCCGCCGGCCTGACTCTGGCTGCGACCGATCCGAACAAACTGCGCGCAGCCCAGGAAGCGAATGCAAGCGTCGTTGCGGCGCCACGCGTACCGCGTGAACGCAAGCCGTTACCGCCACAATCCAACGAACCGCTGCAGCAGGTTGAAACGCAGCGTTCGCAAGGGTAAGCAGCACTGTAACATCTGCCTCGTCGCGCATGACACGGCGAGGCAAGATGGCAAGACAACAAAGGGAGTCCCAGACTCCCTTTGTCACGTCTGAAGCCGGGGCGCGTTGATTACGCGCCGCGACAGAGCCAAAAATCGATCTCCATGGTATCTTGTAGAGGTTACAACTCAGTAGAGAAATGCCAGAGCATTTCCCCAGAAACACATCATGACTAAAAAAGTCATCCCGCTGATCGATAGCCGCAGTGCCCTGCCGCCGACCTTGCCGTCCATACTCGAAACGCCGACTGGGCTGTTGGCCGATGAGTTAGGCAGGCCTTTGCACGACTTACGGATTTCAGTCACAGATCGCTGCAATTTCCGCTGCATCTATTGCATGCCGCGCGAAGTGTTCGACAAGGATTATGCGTTCCTGCCGCATACCGCATTACTGTCGTTTGAAGAAATTACGCGCCTGGCCAGCCTGTTTGTGGCACACGGCGTGCACAAGATCCGCCTGACCGGCGGTGAGCCACTGCTGCGCAAGAACATTGAGCGTTTGATCGAAATGCTGAGTGCGCTGAAGACGCCGGACGGCAAGGATCTCGACCTGACCTTGACCACCAACGGCTCGCTACTGGCGAGAAAAGCCCAGTCACTGAAGGATGCCGGCCTCAAGCGCGTGACGGTTTCGCTTGATGCGCTTGACGAAGCCATCTTCAAACGCATGAACGATGCTGACTTTCCGGTTGCTGACGTGCTGCATGGGCTTGATGTTGCGCATCAGGTCGGACTTGGCCCGATCAAGGTCAACATGGTGGTCAAACGCGGCGTCAATGACCAGGAAATCCTGCCGATGGCGCGCCACTTCAAGGACACGCCGTATATCCTGCGCTTCATCGAATACATGGATGTCGGCGCCTCGAACGGTTGGAAGATGGACGAAGTCATGTCGTCGGCCGAGGTAGCGCAGCGCATCCACAGCGAATTGCCACTACAGCCCATCGCCGCCAACTACACTGGCGAAACCGCGCAGCGCTGGCGCTATGCCGACGGCAGCGGCGAAATCGGGTTGATTTCCAGTGTCACCCAGGCCTTCTGCCACGACTGTTCGCGCGCGCGCCTGTCAACCGAGGGCAAGCTGTACACTTGCCTGTTCGCCACCGCCGGCCACGACTTGCGCGCATTGTTGCGCAGTGAAGGCAGCGACCGCGAAATCTCCAGCGTGATAGCCCAATTGTGGCGCGCACGCGATGACCGCTACTCTGAACTGCGGACGCAAAATACCGAAGGGTTGACGCCGGCCCGGAAGAAAGTGGAAATGTCGTACATCGGCGGCTGACCAATGTTCGCCATGGCAGCCACTCTTCCTCCCACCTCATCAAATATCACCGGCCTGATACTGGCCGGCGGGCGTGGCACACGCATGGGCGGTGTCGACAAGGGTCTGGTCCTGCTCGACGGCAAGCCGATGGCTGCACACGTGATCGCGCGCCTGACGCCGCAGGTCAACTCCCTACTCATCAACGCCAACCGCAACCAGGGCGCCTACGCGGCGTTTGGCTGGCCGGTATGGCCGGATGAGCAGCCGGACTTTGCCGGCCCGTTGGCGGGGCTGCAGGCCGGCCTGCAGCACTGCGCCACACCATATCTGGCGACGGCGCCCTGCGACTCACCATTCCTGCCGCAGGATCTGGTATCGCGTCTGGCGCAATCGTTGCAGGACGCCGATGCCGACCTGGCGGTGGCAGCCACGCTGGATCCTGAAACCGAAGCGGTCCAGCCGCAGCCTGTATTCATGCTGCTGAAAACCACTTTATTGACCGACCTCAATGACTATCTGCGGGGTGGCGGGCGTAAGATGGAAACCTGGTATCGACGCCTGAACTACTGCGAAACGCTGTTCAGCGATACTGAGGCGTTCCGCAACATCAACACCCGGCAGCAACTAGAGCAATAAATACGTAATAATTGCCCAACAACCGCGGCAGCGACAACACATAAAGATGACCAATTTGAACAATCCGAGCCGCCAGGCCAAGCCGTCATTAACAGAACTGACCAGTTGCCTGTCGGACTACGATCCGCATGCAATGCCAGTACATCAGGCGCAGGCCATCATCCGCGACTTCATCACGCCGGTCACGGCAATTGAAAAAGTCGCGTTGCGCAGCGCACTGGATCGGGTTCTGGCCAGCGACATCATTTCGCCGATCGACGTTCCGGCGCACGATAACTCGGCCATGGATGGCTACGCTTTCAGCTCTACCGACCTGCACCAGAATAACGATACCGTCCTGAACGTCATCGGCACTGCCCATGCCGGCCGCGCCTACGAAGGCTCAATCGCCGGAGGCCAGGCGATCCGCATCATGACCGGGGCGCTGATGCCGGCCACGCTCGACACCGTGATTCCTCAGGAATTTGTCGGCGGCGCGACAACCGATTCTGTCACCATCCCGACTAACGCCGTCAAACCCGGCGCCAATCGCCGCTTGGCTGGCGAAGACCTGAAATCCGGGATGCCTGCGTTGCGTCAGGGCCGAATCCTGCGTCCGGCCGATCTCGGTTTGCTGGCGTCGCTGGGCATAGCTGAAGTGCCGGTGCGACGCCGCCTACGCGTGGCTTTTTTCTCTACCGGCGATGAATTACGCTCGGTCGGCGAAATCCTCGATCCAGGTTGCGTCTACGACTCCAATCGCTACACGCTGTACGGCATGCTGCGGCGCCTCGGCTGCGACATCATCGACATGGGCGTGATCGGCGACGATCCCCAGGCTCTGGAAGAAGCCTTCCGCAGCGCCTGTGAAAATGCCGACGCCATCATTACCTCGGGCGGCGTCTCGGTCGGCGATGCCGATCACACCAAGCAAATGATGGCGAAGCTGGGCGATGTCGCCTTCTGGAAAATCGGCATGCGTCCGGGACGTCCGCTGGCGTTCGGCAGCATTGCTTCTGGCGACAGGCAGGCGCTGTTTTTCGGATTGCCCGGCAATCCGGTTGCGGTGATGGTGTCGTTTTATTTCTTTGCACGCGATGCATTGCTACAGATGATGGGAGCGCAAGCCGCCGCGTTGCCGCTGATGCGCGTCACAGCCGCCGTCAACATCCGCAAACGTCCGGGCCGCACCGAATACCAGCGCGGCATCCTCGCCATGAACGATGGACAATGGTCGGTGCGCCCCACCGCAGCGCAGGGCTCCGGCATCCTGCGTTCGATGGCAGAAGCCAATTGCATGATCGTGCTGGGGCACGATCAAGGCGATGTAGCCAGCGGCGACATGGTCGAGGTCATCCTGTTTGACGGCCTGATCTAGAACCGACGCCAACCGCCGCGATAAAAGCATGATCGAGAAATTCAAGCGCGACCTGGCCCAACTTGGTAAGCCTTTTTTCTTCGTACTCGTCAGTGAAATGGCGACGCTCAGCGCACTACTGCTCGGCAACATGACCATATCGTGGTGGATCGCGCAACGCGGCGGCGCCGCTGACCTGGCTACCTTTGGCGTAGTCGTGGCTGCCGCAAGCCTGGTCGCCATCCCTTTGCTCTCCCCTTTTGGCGATCGTTATCCGAAGAAACTCCTGATGGCCATCGGCTTCATCGCGATCGCCGCCGAAAGCGTGGTCCTGGCCTTGCTGGCGCAAGCGCATTACTACCATCTCACCACAATCATCGCCTGCGAAATGATCGGTGTGTGCGCGATGGCGATCATCATGCCGTGCGTTCAAACCATTGCTGCTGAACTGGTAGCGGCGGACAAGGTGTCACTCGCCATGAGCATGCAAAAGGTCAGCGGTTCCATCGGCGGCATTCTCGGCCCAGCCTTGGGCGGCGGCGTGATTGCGGCGAGCGGCATCGCCAGCGCGCTCTGGCTGCATGTGGCATTGCTGTTGGTGGCGGCGTTTGCTGCAACCAGATTGCCCAAAGCAGTCAGCGTCAGCAACCGTGCATCTTTGGGACTGGGGCAATGGATGCGCGAGTTGGGCGCAGGCCTGCGCATAAAATGGCATGTGCCGCTTGAGCGCAACTGGACCTTGGTCAATCTGGTTGTCGGCATGTTTTACGCACCTGCGATCGGCATGATGGCAGCCTTGCGAATAACCAATCTGGGCCTGTCTGCGACGTGGCTCGGCGCCACCAACATGGGCATCATGTCCGGCATGTTCCTGGGTTTCCTCGGTTGTGCGTCCTTCGCATCCAGGAAACTGGGGCGCTTTCGGGCCCTGATGAGTGCCGCGGCGCTACGCGTGTTAGCCCTGCTCGCAGTCGGTCTGACGGCGACGCCGGCAGCGATGGTCGCGGCGTTTTTCATGCTGGGTATTTCACAATCCACTACGCAGTTTGTCGGCGTAACGCATCGTTTGCTTGCCATGCCTGCCGAGTATCGCGCGCGAAATGCTTCAGTCAACATCCTGGCATGGCAGATCTCGTCGACACTCGGCCCGGCGATTGCCGGCGTGGCCTTGCTTGGCGCATCAGTGGCGCAATGCTATATCGCGTTTGGAATATTGATCGCTGTCTGCACGATGGGTCTGTCGCTGGTTCCTCGAATTCACCTATTCCTGGGCCTCGATCACGATGCAGTGACAGGATGGTATAGAAAGGAATATCCAGAGGCTTTCCCGAGCAAGACGACATCCGACGCCTGATCCCGCTCGAGCCAGTTGAAATGTGTGCCGAAAATAAGGCAAACTGGTGCATCTTCATCATCACCTACAACCATGCAATATAGAGATCTGCCACAATTAACGCACGATCTGGTCTACCTGCGCCCACTGACCCGGGCAGATGCCATCGCCTGGTACGGCTATCTGTGCATGCCGCACGTTATCGAACACACCAGTTGGGATCTGCGCTCGATTGACGGACTGGCGCCGAAATTCGATGCAATTGAATCCTTAAGCCCGTCTTCTGAGATCCGTTTCGCGATTGCCCTGCGCAGCTCGGACGATCTGGTCGGAACGGTAGGATTTCACACGATATCGACCGTCAACAAGACCGCCGAACTGGCTTATGACCTATCGCCAGCCATCTGGGGCCAGGGTATCGCACCGGCCGTGTGCGAATCGGTGATCGCTTGGGGTTTCAAACAGCTCGGCGCGGTCCGCATCCAGGCCACCGTACTTGAATCGAACGATCGCTCGATCAGGGTCCTGGAAAAATCCGGCTTTGAACGTGAAGGACTGCTGCGCAGCTTTCGCATGGTACGCGGACGCCCAGGAAATTTCTGGATGTATGCACGTCTGCGCCTCCCGGCAGAGCGGGTAGACCAATGAATCTTTGAGGTTGAACATCAGTCGATGATCGCCCGCGCACCCGCAATCAGCCTTGTACTCTGGCCGGATGCCATCGACACGACAAAAGCGTCGCTGTCACAATTTTTCAAGTGTCGCCGCATCTGCCACATCACCAAAAAATTTATGCAGACAATCGTTGAAGATCTGGTTATCGGCCGTGGCATTGGCGAACAAAGTCATCGACTACTGGAATTTGCAATCGTCGGGATAGCTGAAGATCGCGTCTATCGAGCGCCCGTCAAGGGCAGCGACCAATCGGCAGCATTCCCGCAGACGTGGTCCGAGCAAAGGATGCGTCAGGTATGCAGCAGCTTCTTCAAGTGAAGAAATAGCGAATTTTTGCGACGTGGCGCTGCAACCTAGTCCGGCAACTTGTGGGAAAATGAACCACATCCAATGACCGCGTTTGCGACCGCTGCGCAATTCGGCGCAGACAGTATCGAAGACCGGCTTCTGGGCTTCGACAAAGCGTTGCAGGTCATATTGATCCTCCATACCTTCCTCCTAGAAACCCAGCGCTGGCATAGGCCGGAAATTTTTATGTGGCGCGGACCAGCGCGAGATTCTATCGCGCAAGCATTGGCGAATCCATCACTGGTATGAACGATTGAAAGGAATCCCCATGATTTCTCATGTATTTGTTGGCATCACAGATTTCGAGCGCGCATATCGCTTTTATTCGGCCATCATGGAGCAGCTGGATGTGCCATTGAAATTCTGCGAGAGCGAACATCCGTGGGCCGGCTGGATGGCGCGCGACAAATCGCGCCCGCTGTTTGTTATCGGCTTGCCGTACAACGGCGAGATTGCCACACCCGGAAACGGCCAGATGACCGCGCTGTTGGCACCTTCGCGTACTGCTGTCGAGCGTGCTTATGCAACCGCCCTGGAGCATGGCGGTTTGTGCGAAGGCCCTCCCGGGCTGCGGCCGCATTATCACGCCAACTACTACGGCGCATATTTCCGCGACGCCGACGGCAATAAAATCTGCGTGTGCTGTCACGACGCTCCGTAAAACGCAACGTAGAAGCAAGACGTAAAAACAGGACATCAATATTGCTATTCATGTCCTGCAATCGCTTCATCCATTTCCACAACCAGTGTCAGAATGCCGTGCACTGCGTGAAGCCCGGATGACCAAAGCAACTCATCGTTGCCGGATAGCGTTCGGTATTGTTCTTCGTGTCCATGCGCAACACACAATCGCGCCACTGGTTCGAATCGCTTTGATATCCCAGTCGCTGGCAAGCAGGGCCATAGACACGAACCATTTCATCGACATCGCGCTGCGCCTGCGCAGCACGCTCAGCTTCTGTTGCACAACCGGCAAGCAACGCCGTCAAGGCCAACAGCATGATGGTACGCATAATCGCCTCCTTCTTTTTGCATCCGTGTTAGATACGCAAGACCGGCTTCAAGTTTGGCAAACATTGTAAGTAAATGTGCCGCGCTGGCATTGTCAGCCTAACCTTTCTGGTAGGCCAAGGCTGGATGCCAATCGCCGCCACGCCCTTCCGGCGTGAGATCGAACAGGTTCCACAGCGGCCAGATCAGGTCAACGTGGCGCGGCTCTTCGCCGGGACTGCGTGGCGTGTAGAGCAATTCGGTATTGTAAAAATGATAAATCCGGCCTTCCCGGCGCACGAACACGTTGAGTGCAGGAATCTGGTGACCATCTGTAGTTTCGCCATGGTAATCGGCATTGAAGCTGTTATGTGCCGACGACAACAGGTGCAGATTGTGCCAGCCGCGCTGCAGCGCGAACATCAGGATCCGCTGGATCGGTGATTTGGCGACCACGGCTACATTCACCCGTTGCAAGGCATGATGCATGCCGCCGTTCAGGCCATCCAGGATCGAGGTGCACGACGGCATGGCCGCGCCATGTCGGGGCCGTACATGAAGCTGTACAGGATCAGGCTGTCCTTGCCATCCTGAAACAGTTCCGACAGCCGGATTTTCTTGCCGACGCCGAAGGAATCGAGATCGGGATCTCCTTCGTCAAATACATAGTCCTCTTTCAGTGCACCGCCAAGCGGCAAATTGCGCCGCAACGCCGCCACCCACTCCAGCTGCCGGCGCAGCTCCAGCTCTGCCTGCAGCAGGTCGTCGCGTGCTGTGCGATACACATCGCTCTCTTCCGGAAAACGGACCTGGTGGATTGAAGTCGCCATTGTTTCCTCCCGTATTTCGCTCGCCGGCCGAAGCCGTCGAAGCAGGGGTACTAGCACAGTAGATACTGCGTAGACAGTATAGGTCAGGGCATCGCGCTTAACTACCTGGCATGAATTTCTGCCATGCAGCACCACCGTTGATCATCAGGATGACTCGAACCTTGCGACAGATAAAATCTCGTTCCTGGCACGAATCAGCACATGGCAAATTATCAATATCGCTCTTCAAATAATGATGTCATGACTATGCGCGCTGCATCGGATTGCTCCGGGATCCATCCGTGGCGTTTCAGCTCTCCTCATCGGATAACAGATCCGGCTCCTTGCCCAGCAAACGCTGGGCTGCCTCGCTCGGCAATGCCTCTACCGATTTCAGCTTGCGCGCCATCTGGCGGCTGCGTACTTCTGCCTGATCAATATTCTTGGCGGCACGTTCCAGTGTCAGTTTGGTGGCGGCCAAGACATCACCGAACTTGCCGAATTCGGTCTTGACCGCACCCAGCACCTGCCATACTTCCGATGAGCGCTTCTCCAGCGCCAGCGTGCGGAAGCCCATCTGCAGGCTGTTCAGCAACGCCGATAAAGTCGAGGGCCCGGCAATGCTGATCCGATGCACGCGCTGCAACTCGTCAGCCAAGCCCGGACGCCGCATGACTTCGGCATACAAGCCTTCGGTCGGCAGGAACAGGATCGCAAAATCGGTGGTCAGCGGCGGCGACAGGTATTTCTCGGCGATCGTCTTGGCTTCGCCGCGGACTGCGCGCTCCAATTCCCTCGATGCCTGGGCAACACCTTCTACGTCCGCCCGATCGGCTGCTTCAGCCAAACGCTCGTATTGCTCCTTCGGGAATTTGGCATCAATCGGCATCCATACCGGTGTGCCCCCATCGTCGTTGCCCGGCAACTTGATGGCAAATTCGACCCGCTCGCCACTGCCCGGAACGGTTTCCACATTCTTGGCGTATTGCTCCGGCGTCAGCACCTGCTCCAGCAGCATTTCCAGCTGCACTTCACCCCAGGTACCGCGCGTCTTGACGTTGGTCAGCACACGCTTGAGATCGCCGACGCCGATTGCCAACTGCTGCATCTCACCCAAACCTTGATGCACTTTTTCCAGGCGGTCGGAAACGATCTTGAACGACTCGCCCAGGCGTTGTTCCAGTGTCGCGTGCAATTTTTCGTCGACGGTCTTGCGCATTTCCTCCAGGCGCAGGCCGTTGTCGTTTTGCAGATCCTTGATCTTGGCTTCCAAGGTGGCGCGCACTTCCGCCATGCGCTGCGCATTCGATTCGGTCAGCGCCGCCAGCGTCTGGTTCAGGGTATCGCCAAAACGCTTAAGCGATTGCGCCTGCTCTTCGCGGTTGGTCTGCGCCTGCTGATTCATCGCCAGCCGCATGCTGTCGAGTTGCTGGGAGTTGGTTTCGTTGAGCTTGACCAGTTGCTGGGCGAAGGTATCGATTTGATTGTTCTGCAACGTGGCAACGCTAGTCATTTGCGCGGCCAACGTTTGCTGTAACTGGCCGAAACTGCTACCCAGCTCCTGTCTCATGCCTTGCGCGCTGCTCTGCACTTCGCTGCGCAGTTCGCGCTGCTGGCGATCGCCGCGATCTTGTTGATCCTGCTGATGGCGCTGCAGGTCGTTTTGCAATTGCGCCAACTGCTGCGTCGGATCCGCACCGCGCGCACTGCGCACGATGGCGATGATCTGCAGCACGATGATGACGGCGGCGACTGCCAGCAGGATGAGCAATTCGGATGAGGTCATGTGTTCCTAGATAAAATTAAATTGCAAAGCAACGCACCGTCAAGGCTGGACATCAGCCTTGTTGCGCATCCAGTCGGCAGTCTGGAAGAAAGAAGTCAGCAGGCGCTCCTGCAGCCATTCTTCCATGCCGACTTCGTGCATCGCCATGGCCATGCAACGCAGCCACTGGTCGCGTTCCGGCGTTGCGATCGCATAAGGCAGATGACGCGCACGCAGGCGCGGATGGCCGAAGCGTTCTATGTACAAATCGGGACCGCCGCTCCAACCGGTCAAGAACCAGTAGAACTTGTCGCGCGAACCGTCCAGCGTCGTTGGATGCAAGGCGCGGATCACCGCGAACTGCGGCTCCAGGTCCATCAGGTCGTAGAAGCGGTCAACCAGTTCGCGCAGCTTGTCGGCACCGCCGATCAGCTCGTACAAGGTGGCTTGCGATTGTTTCTCGGATTGCTCGGCCGTGTCGGCGGAGGTGCTTGGCTCTGTAGTCATGGGGAAATAATGAAGGCGTAAGCCTGCATTATCCCCGAAATGACGCTATCGGGTGGTCTAACCAGGCTGACATCAGGCTTCGCGCAAGGTTTGCAACGGCGGCTGGTTCAAGACGTGCCGCAATCCGACCCAGCCGCCGGCAAACGTGCAGGCCGCACCTATCGCCATGCCGGCCAGCCAAACCAGCGGGCTGAAGGTCCAGGTGAAGTTGAACACGTAATGCGCCAGCGCCCAGCCGATTGCCGCCGCGCCAGTCGCAGCCAGGAAACCGGCCAGGCTGCCGACCAGCGCGAATTCGATCCATTGCGACTGCGACAACTGTTTGCGCGTTGCGCCTAGTGCCCGCAGCAGGCCCGCCTCACGGGTCCGTTCGTCCTGTGAACCGACCAGCGCCGCATACAGCACCAGCGCGCCAGACGCCAGCGTAAACAGGAACAGAAACTCGACTGCCGCCACCACCTGGTCGATCACGCCCTGGATCTGCTTGATGACGCTGCCGATATCGACCACGGTCAAATTCGGGAAATCGCGCGTCAACTGGTTGGCGAAATTGAGGTGCGTGTCCGGCAGGTTGAATGCGGTGATCCAGGTCTGCGGCATATCGGCCATCAGCTTGGGATTGAGGATGACAAAGAAATTGACTCGCATCGAACCCCATTCCAGCTTGCGCAGGCTGGTGATTGGCGCGCTGACCAGTTGGCCGGCGATGTCAAATTGCAGGCGATCTCCAATCTTCAGGTTCAGCGTTTTAGCCAGGCCTTCTTCAACCGAAGCCGCCGGTTGCTGATCGGTAAACCAATGACCGGCGGTGAGTGTGTTCTGCTCCGGCAACTGGTTCATGGTGGACAGGTTGAACTCGCGATCCACCAGGCGCTTGGCGCGATCGTCAGGATAGGTGTCGGCCGTGATCGGCTTGTCGTTGACCTGCGTCAGACGGCCGCGAATCATCGGGAACAGTTCCGGCTGGGCGATACCGATTGCCTGCAGGCGATGCGTGATCTCGGCGCGCTGATCTTCCTGGATATTGATCACAAAACGGTTCGGCGCATCAACCGGTGTGGCCTGGCGCCAGGCGCCGATCAGGTCACCGCGGATCACCGTCAGCAGCAGCAAGGCCATCAAGCCCAGCGACAAGGCGACGATCTGCACGACGGTAGCGACCGGGCGCCGTTGCAGCGCGGTCAGTGCGAAACGCCAGCTCGGGTTGCGCGACAAGCCACGTACATGACGCGACGCCTTCAGCGCCAGCCAGCCCAGCAATGCAAACACACCGAATCCGCCAAGGAAGCCGAGCGCGGTCAGCAAACCCAGTTTCAAGTCGCCGGCCTGCCACAACAGCAAGCCGATAAACGTCAGCGTGCCGAGGGCATAGGTGGCCAGCACCATCGTCTGCGGTGCATCCTGTTCGCGCCGAATCACGCGGTTATGCGGGACATTGCGCAGTTGCAGGATCGGCGGCAAGGCAAAGCCGATCAACAGCAGCAGACCGGTAATCAAGCCTTGCAGCGCCGGCATCGCGCTGGCCGGCGGCAGGTCGCTGGAGACAAACTTGCCAAGCAATTCCAGCAGCATGAAATGCGCGCCGAAGCCCAGCAGTACACCGATCACGCTGCCGGCCACGCCGATCAGCAGGAATTCCAGCAGATACAGTTGCGTCACCTGGCCCTGGGTCAGCCCCAGGCAGCGCAGCATCGCACAAGCATCCAGATGGCGCAGCATGAAACGGCGCGCCGCCATCGCCACCGCTACTGCAGCCAGCAACGCCGACAACAATCCAACCAGCGACAGGAATTGTTCACCGCGATCCAGCGTCGCGCGCATTTCGGGCCGGCCGTTTTCCAGGCCCTCGATCCGCACGCCCTTGAGGTTCTCGCGACTGATATCGCTTTCGACCCACTTCTGGAAGTCCTGGATCTGTCGCGCTGCGCCACTCAACAGCAAACGGTAAGTCACGCGCGAGCCATCCTGGATCAGATTGGTGGAGGCCAGATCAGCCATCGACAGCATCACGCGCGGCGCGAAATTGATGAAGCCGCTGCCGCGGTCCGGTTCGACCACCAGCACTTTGGCAATCTTGAAGGTGCGATCGCCCAGCTTGAGCGGATCGCCGACCGCCAGGTTCAGCGCGATCAGCATATTGGAATCCAGCCACACCGTGCCGGCCGCCGGTATCTGGTGGGTAGTCTCGTCGGCGCCGCCCACGCGGTCGGAAACGACAAGATTGCCGCGCAACGGATAACCGGCACTGACTGCTTTCAGGGAAGCGAGCTGCGAGCGGGTAGCATCATCTTCACCGGCAATCGCCATGCTGGGAAACACGACCGTATCGGCCAAGGTCAGCTGGCGACGTGCCGCTTCGTCGCGCCAGCTTGGCGTTATGCGCTGATCCGCCGAAATCAGTAGATCGCCGCCAAGCAACTGGTGTGCATCACGCGTCATGCCGGCGCGCATGCGATCGACAAAAAAGCCGACTGCCGACAACGAGGCAACGGCCACAATCAAGGCAATCAACAGGAAGCGTAATTCACCGGCGCGCCAATCGCGCTGGGTCATGCGTAGGGATTGAAATAAAATCATTCTAGATTCGGTAGTTGAACGGGTGCGAGTGTGCATTTTTCCGGCTCTCTGGCTAGGGCCTGTTAACATTTAATTTGGGAGATGCGTTCAAGTCAAAACGTGTGATGGCAAGGCGCGTGGCGCAGTTGGGGCTGGTGCCCCAACAAGCCATGCAACGCGGCCAGCTCACGTTTTGACTTGAACCCTTCGGGAACGGCTGCAGGCGTCGCATGCCGTTGTTGCTTCTCCTTGCCGTAGCACCACTACGTCGCGTCGTCGCGCCTAGGCACGCAACGCCTGCCGCGCGTTCGCACTCCTAAATTAAATATTAACAGGCCCTGGGCGCGACGACGACGCGGACTGCCTTCCGCTAGAAGGAGCAACGACGGCAGAGGGCCGGAAAAGTGTTCAATCGCGCCTGTAGCGCTCTTCCCCCGATAGGTGAGCATCATTAAAAAAAAGAAATTCAATACGCATAAAGCCTGCCAAACATAACTAAGCGGTCAACTGCCGAATCTAGAATCAAGTAGCCAATCGTTGAAATACCCAGCGTATGCCGCGCCATAATTTGGGCAGCAGCCAGATCGCAAACAGGAAAAACAGGATCAGGAATGCGAACAATAACCAGGGATGGAAAAACGCCGCCCATAAGCCGCCTAGCACCGTTGCGTCTTCGGAAAATGATGCGGTCCAGTTGCTCAGCGGCTCCGGCGAGGTGTTGATCATGGCCCGGCTGCCGGCCTTGGTGGCATGCGCGCCCAAGGCAAAGGTGCCGCCGACCAGCGCCGCTACCGTGGTCCAGGCCGGATCCATGTGGCCCATCGCGGCTACGGCCAGGATAGCGCCCGCCGGAATCCGAATAAAGGTGTGAATGGCATCCCACACCGAATCCAGGCCGGGAATCTTATCCACCAGGAATTCGATGGCGGTCAGCAATCCGGTCACACCGATGACCCACGGCGACTCCAATATCTGCAAGGCCTGCGGCAAATCGATCCAGCCGGCACGGCCAAACCAGCCAGCGATGAAGAGCGCCATGTACAGGCGAATGCCGCTGGCCCAGGACAAACCGCCTGCGAGGGCGGCACTGGAAAGTGTATCAATCATGATGTCCCCTTCTCTCCGGATTCGATCTGATGTTGAGACTTGATTTGGGTCTCGATTTGAATCTTGGCACTAGCGTAACGTAAACCACCATCAGCCGCGCAAGATTAGCCATCCTGCCAGTAAAATCAGTGCCGTGCTAAAGCTTAAGCGCAACTTGCGCTCAGGCAGGTGATGCGCCAGCGCGACACCTGTGGAGACGCTGAAGATGCCGCCGATAGCCAGCGGAATACCGATATGCCAGTCGACATGACCGGCATAGGCAAAGGTGCCGAGGGCAATCACCGCCCCCGGCGAGACCAGAGCCAGCGCCATGCCCTGTGCGGCGGTTTGGGTCATGCCGAAGAACGCCACCAGGGCCGGTGGTGCGACTACCCCGCCACCGACCCCGAAAAATCCGGAAATGGCGCCGCCGATGACGCCCACCACCGGCAGGTAGCGTGGCCCAGCAACGGCGGGCCGGTCCGTAACGGCTTCTTGCGGGCGGCGTTCCAGAACAGATACAGTCCCAACACCCCCATGAAAACCGCGAAGGCGAAGTGCAATCTGGCCGAGCTGATGACAGTCGCGTACCAGGCTGCGGCATAGGTCACCAGTATGGCCGAGCCACCCAGCACCGCAGCGGAGCGCAACTCCAGGCCGTTGCGCTGGCGGTAGCGCCAGAAACCGAGCATCACATTGGGCGCCACCATGACCAGCGCTGTGCCTTGCGCCAGTTGCTGGTCCATGCCGTACAAGAGGCCCAGCACCGGGATCGCGATCAGCCCACCGCCAATGCCAAACAAGCCGCCGACACCGCCCAGCACCCCACCGAGAAGCAGGTTGCCGCAAAATAGCAATAGTCCGTCAAGCATGGGATTCCGGTGATTGGCGATGGCATTTCCAGTGAACGGAAAGGCCCGGGATGGAGAAAGGAAGACAGACGCCGCCAGGTAGTGACGGCGCCAAGGGAATTACTTGGAATCGACCAGTTGCGCGACACGGACATCGCCGCATTGCGCGCGGTTACGCAACGCATGGTCCATCAAGACCAGCGCCAGCATCGCTTCGGCAATCGGCGTAGCGCGAATGCCGACGCAAGGATCGTGGCGGCCGAAGGTCTCAACGGTGGCCGGATTGCCCTGCTTGTCGATCGACTGGCGTGGCGTACGGATGCTGGAAGTCGGCTTGATGGCGATCGAGACGGTGATGTCCTGACCGCTCGAAATGCCGCCCAGGATGCCGCCGGCGTTGTTGGTCAGAAAACCGTGGCGGGTGATTTCGTCGCCATGCTGCGACCCCTTTTGCGCCACCGAGGCAAAGCCTGCGCCGATTTCCACGCCCTTGACGGCGTTGATGCCCATCATCGCGTAACCGATCTCGGCATCGAGCTTGTCGTACAGCGGTTCGCCCAAGCCGACCGGAACGTTGGAGGCCACCACATCGATGCGTGCACCGCAGGAATCGCCATCCTTGCGCAACGCATCCATATACGCTTCAAGTTCGGCGATCTGACTGATATTGGCGGCAAAAAACGGGTTGTTGGGTACGTGCTCCCAGGATTCAAACGTGATCGGCAATTCGCCCAACTGGCTCATGCAGCCCTTGAACGTGGTGCCGTATTGCTGCAGCAGCCATTTCTTGGCGATTGCCGCGGCACCAACAATCGGCGCCGTCAGCCGCGCCGACGAACGGCCGCCGCCGCGTGGATCGCGGATGCCGTATTTTTGCCAGTAGGTGTAGTCGGCATGGCCGGGACGGAAGGTCTCGATGATATTGCCGTAGTCCTTGCTGCGCTGGTCCTGGTTGCGGATCAGCAGCGCAATCGGCGTGCCGGTGGTCTTGCCTTCGTAGACGCCGGACAGTATCTCGACGGTATCCGGCTCCTGGCGCTGGGTCACATGGCGCGAAGTGCCGGGCTTGCGGCGGTCCAGGTCCGGCTGGATATCGGCTTCCGACAATTCCATTCCCGGCGGACAGCCATCGATCACGCAGCCGATGGCCGGGCCGTGAGATTCGCCGAAATTGGTGACGCTAAACAGACTGCCGAAAGTATTGCCGGGCATGATGATCCAGATAAAGAGGCTGAAAAGAATGATTTTACCAGCGCGGCCCCCAAGGAGCTACCTGGACGGCAAAATTATTGCCTTTCAGACATCCATCACACCGTTCAACCATGACGAATCCATTCTCATCGGCAACCATGCCTATCTGCATCCCGGCATTAGCGCGGTGGTCGATGTTAGAGGACTAACCTCAAGACAGGCGGGCCAGCCGGGTGGCAAGCAAATCGAAAAAACCCTGTGCATCCCCTTCGGTGATCCAGCGCGCGTTGGCCGGGCGCTGAGTGACGTGGTAGTAGTCAACCACGGTCTGGCCGAAGGTCGGCCCTTCGCGCGTATCGACCTCGACATTGACCATGCGCCCCTTGAACATCTCCGGCCGCAACAGATAGCCGATGGTGGTCGCATCGTGCACCGGGCCGCCCGGCAGGCCGTATTGCTTGATATCGTGCTCGACATAGGCATCGAGGATGTCGGCGGCGATCTTGCCGGCCTGGTTGCCGATCTTACGTAAGTGCGCGATGCGCTCGGGGCTGGTCAGCATCTTGTGGGTGACGTCCAGCGGGATCACCGTGATCGGCAATCCACTCTTGAATACGACATCGCTGGCATGCGGATCGGCGAACACGTTGAACTCCGCCACCGGCGTAATATTGCCGCCGTTGAAATGGGCGCCGCCCATCATGACTACTTCACGGATGCCCTGGCCGATTTGCGGATTCTGGATCAGCGCCAAGGCCAGGTTGGTTTGCGGGCCCAGCGTCACGATCGTCATGCTTTTCGGCTTGGCGCTTGCCAGCGTATCGATCAGGTATTGCACTGCATTGCCCTCGGCCAGCGGCTGCTTCGGTTCGAACACCTTGACCCCGGTCACGCCTTCGGCGCCATGCACTTCGGCAGCATAGATCGGCGTGCGCAACATTGGCCGCGCGCTGCCAGCATAGACCGGCACGTCAGGCCGATTGGCCCACTCGCGCACCATGCGCGCATTGCGCGAGGTGTAACTCAACTGGACATTGCCGGCCACTGTAGTCAGCGCCCGCACGTCGAGCTGATCGCGCGCCGACAAGGCTAGCAACAAGGCGATCACATCATCGGCGCCAGGATCGGTATCGATGATCAACGGCAGCGGTGCGGCGTCTGCCGCCAGCGCCGAACCCATCGGCATCGCGCTCAACAGCAGGCTGCCGCCAAGCAGCTTGCCACTCTGGGTAAGAAAATTGCGCCGGGCCATAACGGCGTCCTCCGTAGTCTTGTTCTTCATCGTCGATTCTTTCGCAATGTGTTTTGGAAAAAACGACAGTTTACTGCCAAGCGCCGCGCAAGGCCTGCACTTGCTGTTGCAAATACTCAGGCGTGGCTTGCGCCGGCGCCACCGGTTCGCCCACCGCCAGTTGCAGCGCCGACAACGGACCGCGCTTGAAAGAACGATGGAAAGGATTGCCGGCGCTGCGGGTCCACATGCTGCCCCACAGGCCGCTCAGCGCCATAGGAATGACCGGCACCGGAGTGCGGTCAACTATCTTCTTGATGCCACCGCGGAATTCATTCATTTCGCCGGTGCTGGTCAGCTTGCCCTCTGGGAAAATGCAGACCAGGTCGCCATCCGCCAACGCTGCCGCGATCTGGTCGAAAGCGCGCTCCATCAGCTGCGGGTTTTCCTTGGCCGGCGCAATCGGGATCGCCTTGGCGGTCTTGAAAACCCAGGCCAACACCGGAATCTTGAAAATGCGGTGATCCATCACGAAACGGATCGGGCGCGGGCTGGCTGCCATGATGACGATGGCGTCGACATAACTGACGTGGTTACAAACCAGCACCGCGGCGCCTTCGTCGGGAATCAGGTCGCGGTTGATGGTCTTCACCCGATGGATAGTGTGGATCAAGATCCAGGCGATGAAACGCACCAGGTATTCCGGCACCACCGTGAAAATGTAAATCGCGACAATGGCATTGAGAATTGCCGTAACCAGGAAAATCTGCGGAATCGTAAAACCGGATTGCAGCAGCACCATCGCCACCAAGGCGGCCACCACCATGAACAAGGCATTCATGATATTCATCCCGGCAATCGTGCGTGAGAGGTGCCGACGGTCGCAGCGAGTCTGGATCACGGCGAACAGCGGCACGATGTACAAGCCACCGAACAGGCCGATCATCACGCAGTCGAACAGGATGCGCCAGCTACCATGCTGCTGCACAAAGCCGCCCATGTCGACCGCGGCGGTATTGGTATAACCGAGACTGGCCAGGAACAGATCCAGGCCGAATACCGACAAGCCGATCGCGCCGAACGGCACCAGGCCGATTTCGACCTTATGGCCGGACAGGCGCTCGCACAATAGCGAACCGGCACCAACACCGAGTGAAAATACGGTCAGTAGCAATACGAACACACTATGGTCGCCGTGCAGGTAGTTCTTGGCGTACAACGGGAATTGTGCCAGCACGATGGCGCCGTAGAACCAGAACCAGGAGTTGGCCAGCATCGCCAGGAACACCGGACGGTTCTTGCGCGAGAAACTGAGATTGCGCGCCGTTTCGGTAATCGGATTCCAATTGATCTTCAGTGCAGGCTCCGCCGCCGGTGTCAGCGGTATGCCGCGGCTGAACAACCAGCCGACAATCGCAATCGTCACCGTGCCGCCGGCCACCAGCTCAATGCCCCACGGCTTGTGGACCACCAGCACCGCACCCAACACTTCGCCCAGCAGGATACCGACGAAGGTTCCCATTTCGATAATGCCATTGCCGCCAACCAGTTCATCCTGGCGCAACTGCTGCGGCAGGTATGCATACTTGACCGGCCCGAAGATCGTCGAATGCACGCCCATGCCGACAATTGCGAGAATCAGCAGCCACAAGGTATGCGTCATCCAGCCGACCGCGGCAATCGACATGATGACGATTTCCAGCACCTTGACGTAACGCGCCAGACGCGATTTCTCGAACTTGTCGGCCAGTTGGCCAGCGGTCGCCGAAAACACCACGAACGGCAGGATGAACAAACCGGGAATCAGGTTGTTCAGCAAGCTGACGTTCATGCTGGTCCAGCTCAGCGCTTCGTAAGTCAGGATCGTCAGCAACGCAGTTTTGAACACGTTGTCGTTGAATGCACCGAAAAACTGAGTCCAGAAGAATGGTGCAAAGCGTCGCTGTCGAAGTAGGGAAAATTGACTGGATTTGGACATGGATTAGGCAAATGGGAAAGGATTGCGCGCTATGGGGGGTAATTGGCAGCGACGAATTAATTTCTTTTTTGATATTTTTATTTTTCTGTAACTTACACAAAAAAACCGCTTGCGGCATCATCCTGCCACAAACGGTTTTCCAAGCCTTCAGGAACGTCCTACTCTTCTGTGGTCGACGGCCAGTCGCGAATATAGGCTTTCAGCATCTTGTTCTCAAAACCCTGCGCATCCAGCACGGCTTTTGCCACGTCATAAAACGACATCACACCGAGCAGCGTGCGCGCGTCCATGATCGGCACATAGCGCGCGTGGCGCTCCAGCATGATGCGGCGTACTTCGTTGACTTCGGTGTCGGGGGTGACGGTAATCGGGCTGTCATCCATGTGCTTGCGCACGGTATTACTGCCGACCGCGCCGCCATTCTGATGGATCGCCACCAGCACTTCGCGGAAAGTCAGCATGCCCACCAGCGAACCGAATTCCATCACCACCAGCGATCCGATATCTTTCTCCGCCATCGTATTGACGGCATCGATCAACGGCGTATCGGGTGTCACCGTGTAAAGGATATTGCCTTTGACTTTGAGGATTTCGGAAACTTTCATGGGGTCATCCTGCCTTTGCTTGGGTTATGCTTGGGTTATGCTTATGTACTGGAATGTAGCCTAAGCGAGACCAAAAATCTACCGCGCAGCGCAGCATCACTAGAGTGATTTCTCATATTTTATAAAAATTGATGGAGACCCAAGCGCCATGAGCAGCCCTCACTACCCCGGCTTCGACACCCTGTCGCTACATGCCGGCAGCGCCCCAGATCCGGCCACCGGCGCACGCGCCACGCCGATTTACCTGACTTCGGCGTTTGTATTCAAGGATTCCGACCACGCCGCGTCGCTATTCAACATGGAGCGCGCCGGCCACGTCTATTCGCGCATTTCCAATCCGACCAACTCCGTGCTGGAAGAACGTATCGCGGCGCTGGAAGGCGGCGTTGCCGGGATCGCCGTCGCCAGCGGACAAGCTGCCATGCATCTTGGACTGGCCACCATCGCCGGCGCCGGTTCACATATCGTGGCCTCGCGCGCACTGTATGGCGGTTCACACAACCTGCTCTCCTACACCTTGAAACGCTTCGGCATCGAAACCACCTTCGTCGATCCGAGCGACCTGGATGCCTGGCGCGCCGCGATCCGGCCGAATACCAAGGTACTGTTCGGCGAAACGCTCGGCAATCCGGGACTGGACGTGCTGGATATTCCGCGTATCGCGGCATTGGCGCATGAACACTATCTGCCGTTGATGGTGGATTCGACGTTTACCACGCCTTATCTGCTGCGCCCGTTCGATCACGGCGCCGACCTGGTATTCCACTCCGCCACCAAGTTCCTGTGCGGACACGGCACAGCGGTCGGCGGACTGCTGGTGGACGGCGGCACTTTCGATTGGCAGCAGGCCTACGACAAGAGCGGCCGCTTCGCCGAACTGTGCGAGCCGTATGAAGGTTTCCATGGCATGGTGTTTTCGGAAGAATCGACCGTTGCGCCGTTTTCCCTGCGTGCGCGGCGCGAGGGATTGCGTGACTTCGGTGCGGTGATGAGCCCGCACAATGCATTCGCCATCCTGCAGGGCGTCGAGACGCTCGGCCTACGCATGGAAAAGCATGTCGCCAACACTCGCAAGGTTGTCGAATTCCTGGCGGCGCATGCGGCGGTCGAATCGGTCGCCTATCCTGAATTGCCTTCACACCCCGGTTACGCACTGAGTAAAACGCTACTTCCCAAGGGCTGCGGTGCTGTATTTTCATTCAACCTGAAGGGCGACCGCGCTGCCGGACGACGCATGGTCGAATCGCTCAAGATATTCTCCCACCTGGCCAATGTCGGCGATGCCAAATCGCTGGTGATCCATCCGGCTTCGACCACCCATTTCCGGGTTCCAAGCGAACAATTGGCTGCCGCCGGCATTAGCGAAGGAACGCTGCGCCTATCGATCGGACTGGAAAACGTCGACGATCTGATCGAAGACCTGTCGTATGGTTTAAAGATGTCGCAGCGCACTGAACACGCTGGCCGCAAGGAGAAATGAGATGCTATTGAAAACACATTTCCGCGGCGGCGATTACAACACCTATTGCTATACCGGCGGCAAACCATTCAATCCGGCCTTGCCGACCGCGGTGTTCCTCCACGGCGGCCAGAACGACCACTCGGTCTGGATCCTGCAGACCCGCTACTTCGCCCACCACGGCTTCGGCGTACTGGCAGTCGATCTGCCGGGACACGGCCGTAGCCAAGGGCCGGCGCTGGCGTCGATTGAAGACATGGCGGACTGGCTGTCGGCATTGCTGGACGCCGCCGGCGTCGGCACTGCCATCCTGATCGGGCATAGCATGGGTTCGCTGATCGCCCTGGAAAGCGCAGGTCGCAGCGGTGCCGCGGCGCGCATCGCCGGCATTGCGCTGGTTGGCACCGCCTACCCGATGAAAGTTGCCGATGCGCTGCTGGATGCCGCCAATAATGACCAGCAAACTGCCATCGACATGGTCAACATCTGGTCGCATTCGACCATCTCGCCGAAACCGTCGGCGCCCGGCCCCGGCTTTTACGTGCAGGGTGCCAGCCAGCGCCTGATGCAACGCATTGCGCAGCAGTCGGAACAAAAGCCGACCGTGTTCCATACCGATTTTGCCGCATGCAACGCCTATGCCAATGGCGAGCAGTCAGCGCGCACGGTGACTTGCCCGACCCTGTTCCTGCTCGGCCAACGCGATGTGATGACGCCGGCCAAAGCGGCAGCCGGGCTGATCGCCGCCATCAAGCAAGCCAAGGTGGTGCAGATTGCCGCCAGCGGCCATGCGTTGATGGCGGAACAGCCGGATGCGGTGCTTGACCAATTGTTCCAGTTCGCCACTGCCGCCGCGATCAGCGCACTGCAATCGGCACCATCGGTTGCACCTGTGGCCGTGGGAGACTAAGCTTAAAGAACAGCAGCAATCAGCTACAACGCGCAACAACCAGGAGACGCCATGCCTACCGTGCTTGAAAAGAAATACGAGACATTCGCCGAGTTTTACCCGAACTATCTCAGTCAGCACAGCAATCGCACCTGCCGCCAGTTGCATTTTGTCGGCTCGACGCTGGTGCTGCTGGCATTGGTCGCGCTGATGGTGACCGGCGCCCTGTATTGGCTGCTGGTGGCGCTGTTTTGCGGCTACGGCTTTGCCTGGATCGGCCATTTCGTGTTCGAAAAGAATCGCCCGGCCACGTTCAAGCAGCCGCTCTATTCCTTCCTCGGCGACTGGGTCATGTATTGGCAAATGCTGACCGGCCAGGTTTCTTTTTAATTAGCTTTGTATTAATAACTTGCAGTAATGTGAACCGTTTGTCCCGTAAAATAGCGATATCTTTATATTTAGACATCACTTCAGCGATCGGCCGAATCCCGAGCGGCCAATCCTGATATGCGAACAGGGGAGTTACATGGAAACAGCCAAAGCAGGCATTACGCCGGGAGTGGAGCAGCAAAACCAGGTGGCAGAGCCGCCTACGCCGCCGTCGGCGCCGACAGTGTTCGCGATGAACTACTCACGGCCAACCTATAACAGCACAGTGCAAATCAGTTATTTCTGGAGCCTGCGTTCCATGTACGGAGCGCTGCTCAAAGTCCCCATGTCGTGAGCGTCACTGGCGAACCGGCAAGTTGCTGCCGTGCGTAAAATACGACGCCAGCGTCTGTTCCAGACCCTGCTCGATTGCCACTTCGACCTGTTGCGCCAATTCTGTTTCCGCCACCTTGCCGGCCACCAGATTGCAGACGAACAGACGATAGATCTCGGCCAGCTTCAACGCATCCGGATTGACCAGCAGAATCCAGCCGTCAACACTGACCCGCACTTTGCGTCCCCATTGGCTGCGCATCGGCATCTCGGTCTGCACACATCCAACCCAGCCGACCTCCTGCATCTGCTGCAACAAACTCTCCGACTCATCGAAACCCAGCCGGGTCGCCTGTCGGATTTGCGCCGCATCGACCGCAGCCGAGTCGCTGCCGGTCCTTGCCTGGTATAACACCCGCAACACGGACATGGCATCGACGAAGGCACTGCCCGGCGTTGGCACATGCCACCAGCGCTCATATTTCACTACCGGCAACGCCGCCACCAGCAACGCGCCAAACAGCGTGATCATCCACAACATGTAGATCCACAACAGGAAAATCGGCAGGGCCGCCAGTGCGCCATAGACCATCGTGTAAGTCGGGAACTTGATGACATACGCGGCGAAGACCCGCTTGGCGATCTCGAACGCGATACCGGCCAACAAGCCGCCCCACACTGCATCGCGCCAGTTGACCCGCTGATTCGGCACCGCCACGTACAGCAACGTGAAAGCGCCCGTGGTCAACGACACCGACACCAACGTATAAAACCAGGCGCCGATCCAACTGACGACCAGCCCGTTGGCGGCGGCCGACAGTGAAGAAGTGACAGTGATTGAAATACCGATCAGCAATGGCCCCAGCGTGATGATCGCCCAATACACCAATACCCGCTGGATCCAGGGCCGTTGGGTCTTGACGCGCCAAATGCGATTGAACACATGGTCGACTGTCGACATGGTCAGTACCGATGTCACGATCAGCGCCACACCGCCAACCGCCGACAGGCGCGCCGATTTGGTCGCAAACTGATTGAGATAGTTGAGGATGGTGTCGGCCACGCCCTTGGGCATCAGGTTATGCACGAAATACGCTTCCAGCGAAGCGCGGAAGGTGCTGAACAGGGGGAAGACCGTAAAGATCGCCAAGGCGATGGTCAGCATTGGCACCAGCGCCAGGATCGTGGTGAAAGTCAGGCTGCCAGCCACTTGCGGCAGGCGTTCCTCGTCCAGGCGGCGCGCCGCAAAACGAAACAGATCGCGTAATTGTGACAAGGACAGGCCGCGTAATCCGGAAAATTTTATCAACTTCATGCTTTACCTAATTTTGCTGGCCGACGCAGTCGCGCAAACGCACGTTTTGCCTCATGGGCCGACACTAAAGCGCCCTATAATACCAACTATGAACTCATCCAACATTATCGTTAATACACCGATTCTGGTTTTGTATTACTCGCGCCATGGCTCAACCCGCAAGCTGGCCGAGCTGATCGGCCAGGGCATCGACTCGGTGACAGGCTGCGAAGCTCGGCTGCGCACGGTGCCGGCCGTATCGACCGTTGTCGAAGCCAGCGCTCCTGACATCCCGCTGGAAGGTGCGCCCTATGTCGAACTGGCGGACCTGGTGCAATGCGCCGGCCTGGCGCTGGGATCGCCGACCCGCTTCGGCAATATGGCCGCCGCCATGAAATATTTCTGGGATGGCACCAGCACCGACTGGCTGGCTGGCACCTTGGCCGGTAAGCCGGCCTGCGTGTTCACCTCCACCGGCAGCCTGCACGGTGGCCAGGAATCGACGCTGATGTCGATGATGACGCCGCTCTTGCACCATGGCATGCTGGTGATGGGCCTGCCCTACACCTTGCCTGAGCTGATGACCACCTCCAGCGGCGGCACGCCCTATGGCGCCAGCCACTGGTCGGGCATGAACGGCAACCAGCCGATTTCCGCCGAAAGCCGCACCTTGGCCATCGCCCAGGGACGCCGCCTGGCCGAAACTGCACTAAAATTGAATGCACCGCTCAACACAGGACAACGGGGGCATAATGACCACCAAACTGAAACCGAGCACGCCGACCCACCCGCTGCCGCACGCAGCCCGCCAGCCGCGCTTCTTCTACTTCGGCGCGGTCGGCAGCCTGCTGGCCCTGATCGCGCTGGGCCTGGCATGGGAACTGCTGCTAGCGCCGCTGCGCCCGGGCGGCTCCTGGATGGTGCTGAAAGTCCTGCCGCTGCTACTGCCGTTACGCGGCGTCATGAAGCGCGATGTCTACACGATGCAATGGGCTTCGATGCTGATCCTGCTCTACCTCGCAGAAGGCATAGTCCGCGCTACCAGCGACAGTAACATCATGTCCGCCCGCCTGGGCTGGCTCGAAGTGGCCCTCAGCTGTATCTTCTTTCTATGCACCATCCTGTATTTGCGGCCTTATAAAAAAGCCGCCAAGGAAGTTGCGCAAGAGGCAATCAAGAAGGCGTCGCAATAGTTAAAAGCTGTTGATTGGTTTGATGGTGTCGTCGCATTTGGGGCGGGTACTCCGTGGTCCGTTAAATGGGGTCAGAGTAATTTTCGCAAGAGGCCGCGAAAAAAAACTCTGACCCCATTTAACTGCCCGGGGTTGGTTTTGATGTTGTTGGTTTTGATGTTGCTTTTGAATTGGCTTTTGACGTTGCCGTTGCTTTTGACTTTTCGCATGCTGACGTTGCCAAATGAGTCGGGTGACAGTCGGGAATGATGGGACACATGTTTGAGCGCAGCGAGTTTGTGCCCCATCCGACTGGCGCGCGGCTCATTTGGGGACCCGCCGAAGGCGGGCAACGGCTGTGCGATCGCCTTCTTTTGGTTACTTTTTTTGCGCCCGGCTAGGGGGCGAAGCAAGAAAAGTGACTAGCTGCCGGGCTACCCCCGGCAAGCACCCACGGAGTAGTGACAGTATTGAGTAACGATGAGCGCCAGTTGTAGATGCACCATCGCACTCACTCCGTGGCCCGCTAAACGGGGTCAGAGTAATTTTCGCAAAAACCCGCGAAAAAAAACTCTGACCCCGTTTAACTCCGATACCGAAAATTACGACATGAAAAATATTGGATTCCTGGATGCCTGCCGCAACGCCATCGGCACCGCCCACGTCCTCACCGACGACACCGACAAAGCCGCCTACCTGACCGACCAGCGCCAACGCTACACCGGCCAAGCACTCGCCATAGTCAAACCAGCCGACACCGCCGAAGTCGCCGCCATCGTCAAACTCTGCAACACATTCCATATCCCCATCGTCCCCCAAGGCGGCAACACCGGCTTGGTGCTCGGTAGCGTGCCCGACCAAAGCGGCCAGGCCATCGTACTGTCGCTCAAACGCCTGAACCGAATTCGCGCCGTCGACGCACTCAACCACACCATCACCGTCGAAGCCGGCTGCATCCTGCAACACGCCCAGGAAGCCGCCGCCGCCGAACAACGCCTGCTGCCGCTTTCGCTGGCCGCTGAAGGCAGTTGCACCATCGGCGGCAACCTGTCAACCAATGCTGGCGGCACGGCGGTGCTACGCTACGGCAATACCCGCGAACTCTGCCTCGGGCTGGAAGTGGTCACCGCGCAAGGCGACATCCTGCACGGCCTGCGCGGACTGCGCAAGGACAACACTGGATACGACCTGCGCGACCTGTTCATCGGCGCGGAAGGAACGCTCGGCATCATCACCGCCGCCGTGCTGAAGATATTTCCGCGACCGCAAGTCCAGCTGACCGCACTGGCGGCAGTGCAAACTCCAGCCGACGCGCTACGCCTGCTCAGCCTGGCGCAACAACGCTGCGGCGCCACCCTGACCGGCTTCGAGCTGATGTCCGACTTGTGCCTGCAACTGGTCGCCAAGCACTTCCCGCAATTGCCCTTCCCTTTCCCAGAACGCCACCCGCAATACGTTTTAATGGAACTGTCTGATAGCGAACTTGCACCCCATGCAAGTACGCTACTAGAAGCGGTAATCGGCGAAGCACTGGAGCAAGGAGTCTGCCAGGACGCCGTATTAGCCACTTCTACAGCGCAATCGCGCGCACTATGGCAACTGCGCGAAAGCATCTCCTCGGCCCAAGCCAAGGAAGGCAAGAATATCAAGCATGACGTATCTCTGCCGATTTCGCGCATCGCCGAATTCATCGCTGTCACTGACGCCTTGCTACAACAGCATTTCCCGGGCTGCCGCAACGTCACGTTCGGCCACCTGGGCGATGGCAACCTGCATTACAACGTGTCGCCCCCGCTCGGCGTCGGCGAAGAGCAATTCATCGCCCGCCAGGCAGAGATCAACCGCGTGGTGCACGACAGCGTCGACAGCATGGGCGGCTCTATCTCGGCCGAACACGGGTTGGGCGCCCTCAAGCGCGAAGAAATCCTGCGTTACAAATCACCGGTTGAGATGGCGCTGATGAGAACCATCAAGCAGGCGCTAGATCCCTTGAATCTGATGAATCCTGGCAAGGTCATCTAGGGCTTTGCAAGTTGTCAATGTTGCCGTCTTACAATCTGTTACACCAACCTTGTATGCGCACCTCGCAGACAAGGCGTTAATCTCGGGTGTAAGCAAAAAATTGCATAAGGCGGAACATGATGTCGACCATGAAAAACCGTTGTTTTCTTTCGATCGCGCTGCTTCTGTCATGCGGCGCGGCGCTTGATGCCAACGCACAGAGCGCGCCGGCGCCACTGAATGATTCGGAAAAAGCGCTGCATGTGCTGAACCGGCTGGCCTATGGACCGCGTCCGGGCGATGTCGAGGCAGTCCGACAGCTCGGCGTCAAACGCTATATTGAGCAGCAATTGAATCCGGACAAGCTGCCGCTCCCCAACGATCTCAGCGACAAATTATCAGCCCTGCCGACCTACCAGCTCAGCGCCACCCAGCTATACCAGCAATACGGCCCGCCCTCCTTCCCGCCAAACAACGCCACTCCAGACGAAAAGAATACGGCACGACAGCGTGCGAACAAGGACATCACGCCGCAAGTGCATTTTTCCCGCCTGTGGCTGGCAACGGAAAGTCCGCGGCAATTGCAGGAAGTCATGACCGAATTCTGGTTCAATCACTTCAACGTATTCGAAGGCAAGGAATGGGTACGTTACTGGGACGGCGAATATGAAAAGGATGTACTGCGCCCCAACGCGCTTGGCAATTTCCGCCAACTGCTGGGCGCCGTCGCCCATCATCCGGCGATGCTGTACTACCTCGACAACTGGCTCAGCAGCGGCGTCAACACGCCGGAAGCCAAAGGCCGCTTCAAGGGACTCAACGAAAATTACGGGCGCGAGTTGCTGGAACTGCATACGATGGGCGTTGATAGCGGCTACACCCAGGCCGACGTGATCTCCCTGGCGCGGATCCTGAGCGGCTGGACCATCAATGAAAAAGGCATGAAGGAGGGCCAGCCGGCTTACATCTTCAACCCACGCCGCCATGATTTCGGCGACAAGGTATTTCTCGGCCAGACCATCAAGGGCAGTGGCGAGCAGGAAGGCGAGCAAGCGCTCGACATTCTGGCACGACACCCCGCCACCGCACATTTCATCGCCACCAAGTTGGTCCAGTATTTCGTCTCCGACAAACCGCAACCGGCGCTGACCGAAAAGCTCTCACGCCGCTTCCTAAGCAGCAACGGCGACATCAAAGCGGTACTGCATACCCTGTTCGAGAGCCCGGAATTCTGGTCGCGCAGCAATTACCAGACGCAATTCAAGACACCGTATCAATATGTGGTGTCGTCGCTGCGCGCGACAGCGACGCCGGTGCTCAACGTCAAACCGATTGACGGCGTACTGAACCAACTGGGGCAACCGCTGTATGGCTGGCTGACGCCGGAAGGTTATAAATTTTCCGAAGAAGCGTGGCTCAATCCGGACGCGCTGCTGCGCCGGATCAATTTCGTCAACGGCCTGAGCAATGGCAAATCGCCGATCGCGCGCGCTGAAACGCCCCCCCGGCGCCGGGATCGGCACCAGCCACTCCGCCGCCGAACACCGCCGTAGTGGTCGATCCGCAGCAACTGATACAAACCTTGTCGCCGGCGCTGGAACCGCACAGCCTGAGCGCCATTGCCGCCGCGCCACAGAATCTGCAAGTCGGGCTCATACTTGGCGGTCCGGACTTCATGAAGAGATAGTGATACTGATACCGTTAGGAGTGATGCAATGAAACGTCGCGATTTCATCCGCCACCTGGGCCTCGGCGCCAGCGGCGCGATCCTGATTCCAGTCGGCCTGTCCGGCTGCGTAGTGGCGCCACCCGTCAAGCAACAGGCGAAAGTCAAGGCGCCAGCGGCTCCCACCATTGTTAGCGGCGCCGACAGCCCGCTGTCCTACGGCAATCCATTGCAACGCCCGCATGCAAGCGGCGACGGCACGCCACGCATGATCGTGGTATTCCTGCGTGGCGCAGTTGACGGCTTGAACGTCGTCGTCCCGCATGGCGATCACAATTACTACAAGGCTCGTCCGACGATTGCCGTGGCCAAGCCAGGCATGCAGAACGGCGCCATCGACCTGACTGGTTATTTCGGCCTGCATCCGGCGCTGCAACCCTTGCAGCCGTTTTGGGATGATGGCCGATTGGCGTTCGTGCACGCATCCGGCTCACCCGACATGTCGCGTTCGCATTTCGAAGCACAGGATTACATGGAAACCGGCACGCCGGGAGAGCACAACACCCGCGATGGCTGGATGAACCGCATGCTGGGCGTGATGCCTCCGTCGCAGTCGCCGATGGAAGCGCTGACTCTGGGCGAAGCGGTACCACGCATTTTGACCGGCAAGGCAGTGGTCGCCAACATGCCGACCGGACGCGACGCAACCCGGCCAACGCTGATCGACAAACCGGAAATCAGCCAGGCTTACGCCGCGCTCTACGCGCAAGATGCCGCACTGGGAAAAAGCTACCGCGACGGCATTGCGGCGCGCAAAGAATTGCTGGCCGATGCCAGCAGCTCTGAACAAAAAATGGCCAATAATGGCGCGCCGCTGCCGAACGGTTTATCCATCGATACTGCACGCCTTGGGCGCCTGATGCGCAGCAATCCAGATATCCGGCTCGGCTTCGTCGCCGTCGGCGGCTGGGATACTCACGCCAACCAAGGCAACGGGACCGGCCAACTGGCGGGCCGCCTGCGGCCGCTGGCCGATGGCTTGGCCACGCTGGTGCGTGAACTGGGGCCAGCCTTCAACGATACCGTGATCGTCGTGATGTCAGAGTTTGGCCGCACCTTCCGTGAAAACGGCAATGGTGGCACCGATCACGGCCACGGCAACGCCATGTGGCTGCTCGGTGGGAATGTCCGCGGCCGCAGCATCTACGGCCAATGGCCCGGCATTGACGACAAGTCGTTGAATGAAAACCGCGACCTGGCGGTCACTACCGACTTCCGTTCGGTGCTGGCGACATTGGCGGAAAAGCACATGCGGATCGGCGATCCGGCGATGCAAAAATTATTTCCGCAATATGGCGCCGGCAACCAGCGTGGCTTGAATTTGCTGGTGTAGAAAATTGCTGCGTTACTCCGTTTCTCCTAACGCACCAGCGCCTTGATCTCGGCCAACTGACGTCGCGAAATCGGCAGCCGGTGGTCGGTGTCGCGCAGGATCACCTGCCAGATTTCCTGCTGCTTGTCGCCATCGCCATCGCTGTCCGATATCTGTGTCACACGTTCGACACCGGTAATGGCATTGCGCGCCACCAATGCATTGCGATGGACGCGGACAAAATGCCGGGTCAACTCCTCTTCGATTGAAACCAGCGAATCTTCGATCAGATACTCTTTGTGTTTGGTGCGCAGCGTAACGTACTTCAACTCCGCCTTCAGGTACAGCACCTCCCCCATTGGCACCAACGACATGCGGCCGCGTTCCTGTACCGCGAAATGCTGACGCGGCACAGTGCCGGCAGAATTCGCCACACCCGTCGCGATTGCCGGAGCTGGCTGACGCATGCGGCTGGCGCGCGTGATAGCTTGCGCCAACCTATTGGCCCGCACCGGCTTGACCAGGTAATCGAAAGCCTGCACGTCGAATGCATTCAACGCATAGTCATCATAGGCAGTCACAAAAATGATCAACGGCGGCTCGCCGGCATCCGCAGCGCGCTGATTGACCAACTGGTCGGCCAGCTGCAAACCGCTCATGCCGGGCATCTGCACATCCAGCAATACCAGGTCGGGCCTGGTAGCGGCGATCCCTTCCAGCGCTTCCTGCGCATGCGCCGCCTCGCCGACCAGATAGTGCGGGCATTCGGTCACGATATCGGACAGCAGCGTAATCAGCCTGGCGCGTGCCGGCGCTTCATCGTCGACGATAAATATGCGGGGAATCATGGGCATGGAAATGTCATTGCTTTGTTTGATTTCTTATTTAGCTCTACTGCCTGGCCAGGGCGACCTTCACGTAAGGGAAACTGGCGCGCACCTCAAACTGGCCGTGCGTATTGGAGGTGGTCAACTGTCCCTCCACATCGTAAAGCAAGGCCAGCCGCTCGCGAATATTTTCCAGCGCCATCTGATTGCCCTCGGGCAGCGCAGCGACGCCTTTTCCGGCATACGGATTGTAAGGATTCGTGATGGTGATTTCAATCCGCTCCAGCGAATGGGCCAACTGAATCCGGATCAGCGCCGGCTCGGTGCTCGGTTCGACGCCATAGTGGACTGCGTTTTCCAGCAAAGGCTGCAGCAGCAAGGTTGGAATCTGCGCACGATAAATTACCTCGTCGCTGATGTCTTCACGCTCCCACTGCACTTTCAGCCGGTCGCCCAGGCGTATTTTCTCTATCGACAAATATTGCCGGCACAGTCGAATTTCCTTTTCCAGCGTGGTCATGGCGCGGCCGTCGCGCATCAGGACCCGGATCAGATCCGCCAGATCTTCCAGCGCCGCCTCGGCCCGCCGCGGCTCGGTGCGGATCAGCGACAGCACCGCGTTCAGGCTGTTGAACAGGAAGTGCGGCCGAATGCGCGCCTGCAGCGCCTGTAGTCGCGCTTCCACCAGCACCGGCGAAAAAGCCTTGGCGCGCAATTCGAAATAGTGTTGCAACACGATCCCGAACAAGGCAGCCAGCATCGCAGCCAGCGGCGTCCCGCCGGCAGCGCTGAGGTGAGTAAAGCCATTGAGAAACCAATCGAACCCGAACAGCAGCCGGATAACAACCACCGTCACCAGCGCCGGCACCAATGCGCACAGTGAACGCTGCACGATCAGCGACATGCGATGACCAATGCGATGCAACCCGCACAGGATCGACAAAGACAGGAAGCAAGCCGGCTCGATCAGCATCGACGATTCCACAAAACTGCTGGCTGCCGCCATCAGGCTGTCGGTGCGCAACAGGATTGCCACCATCACCGCCACATTCACCACAATCAGGGTCCGGAACACAACGCCGAGATTGCAGCAATCCGGAATCACCAACGCAATGGGCTGCTGCGTTGCAGCGCTATCGGCAATCTGATCGGCTGGGTGGGCATGGACATTGGTTGACTGAATGGCAATTATTGGTTGATTTGACGCTTTTATCCGGCTCGACGCTGCCGTAACGCTTCGAGATGCAAGCATAAAGTGGGTTTTCGGGGGCGGTGATTTATAATCGCATAATTCATTGCACTCCCCAACACTCAATTATGACAGCACAACTCTCCAAAAAAGGCGAAGCTTGGTCGGCTCGTTTTTCCGAACCGGTCTCCGATCTGGTCAAACGTTATACGGCATCGGTATTCTTCGACAAGCGCCTGGCAGCAGTAGATATCCAAGGTTCGCTCGCGCACGCCGAGATGCTGGCATATCAAAAAATTATCAGTGCCGACGACTACGCTGCAATCCAGAAGGGCATGGCCCAGATCCAGGGCGAAATCGCCAGCGGCAAGTTCGAATGGCTACTGGATCTGGAAGACGTCCACCTGAACATTGAAAAGCGCCTGACCGAACTGGTTGGCGATGCCGGCAAACGCCTGCACACCGGACGTTCCCGCAACGACCAGGTCGCCACCGACATTCGCCTCTACCTGCGTGGCGCCATCGACGACATCAGCGGCCTGCTGCGCGATCTGCGCCTGGCGCTGCTGGACCTGGCCGAGCAACATGCCGACACCATCCTGCCCGGCTTCACCCACATGCAAGTGGCGCAGCCGATCACTTTCGGCCATCACGTGCTGGCTTACGTCGAAATGTTCGGCCGCGATGCAGAGCGCATGCTGGATTGCCGCAAGCGCGTCAATCGCCTGCCGCTGGGCGCCGCCGCGCTGGCCGGCACCACGTTCCCGATTGATCGCGAACGCGTGGCCAAGACGCTCGGCTTCGACGACGTCTGCCGCAATTCGCTGGACGCAGTCTCGGATCGTGACTTCGCTATTGAATTCTGCGCTGCAGCGGCACTGGTGATGACACATATCTCACGCATGTCGGAAGAACTGGTGATCTGGATGAGCCCACGCATCGGCTTTATCGATATCGCCGACCGCTTCTGCACCGGTTCCTCGATCATGCCGCAAAAGAAAAATCCGGACGTGCCAGAATTGGCGCGCGGCAAGACCGGCCGTGTCAACGGCCACCTGATCGCCCTGCTGACCCTGATGAAAGGCCAGCCGCTGGCCTACAACAAGGATAACCAGGAAGACAAGGAACCGCTGTTCGACACCGTCGATACGCTAACCGACACGCTGCGCATCTTCGCCGACATGGCGCGCGGCATCACCGTCAAGCCGGAAGCAATGCGCGCCGCCGCCCTGCAAGGCTACGCTACCGCCACCGACCTGGCGGACTATCTGGTCAAGAAAGGTCTGCCTTTCCGCGATGCCCACGAAGCCGTGGCGCATGCGGTGCGCAGCTGCGTCGATCAAGGTTGCGACCTGAGCGACTTGTCGCTGGATCAGTTGCGCGCGTTCTCGCCGCTGATCGACGACGACATCTTCGCCGTGCTGACACTGGAAGGTTCGGTGGCGGCACGCGATCATATCGGCGGCACCGCTCCGCGCCAGGTGCGCCTGGCGATCCAGCACCTGCGCCAGCAATTGGCCTGATAGCAGAGCTGATACAACCCCGGCGTGGTGGGAGACGCAATGCTTCCCATCATGCCGATTTGGCATAACTGACGTCGGCAAGATTTCGAAACGCCGGGTATAATTCTGTAAAACTGCGCAACATCTCTCCAAAACCGACCAAAAGTCGTATTCCCTCCGAGTAAAACATCCGCTTTACCTGGCCCGTGAGTAGTTAGTGCGCCAGGAATTTTCAGACCGAAAATCCCTTATACTTTGTTCACCTTTGGTGCGCCCACCCAGCGTGCACCAAAATAAAAACGCTTGCCGATTTCTTACTTCATAATGCCTTTGGCTGCGGTTGCGCCTTGCCTGCTTGCGCGCAGCCTCGTGTTGTAAGGAACGCCAAAAAAAACGGTCTCTTGGAGGATATATAAATGCAACTCAACACCATCTTGAAAACACTTCCATTGCTGATGCTGGCCGCCGGCCTGTGCAGCGCAGCGCATGCCGCCGATGTCAAACTCGGCCTGGCAGCAGCACTCACCGGCCCGGCCGCCAAATACGGCGTCGCCATCAAGAACGGCTTTTCGCTGGCTGCCGATGAAGTCAATGCCGCCGGCGGCGTCAACGGCAACAAGTTGCAACTGATCATCGAAGACGAACAAGGCAAAAAAGAAGAAGCTATCAACGTCTTCAAGAAACTGATTTTCAAGGACAAGGCGCTGCTGGTATTCGGCCCGACCCTGTCCAACTCGGCATTCGCCGCCGACCCGATCGCCAACGCCGCCAAGGTTGTCGCGTTCGGCACCAGCAACACCGCCGACGGCATCACGGCAATGGGCCCGTTCACCTTCCGCAACTCGGTCATGGAAGCCGACGTGCTGCCAGTCACCACGCGCGCTGCGGTCAAGCATTTCGGCATCAAGAAAGTCGCCATCATCTACGGTAACGACGACGCCTTCACCAAGAGTGGCTACGACGTTTTCAAGGCGACCCTGGCCAACCAGAAGATCCCCGTCACTACCACTGAAGCATATGCCAAGGGCGATGTCGACTTCAAGGCGCAGCTGACCAAGATCAAGGCATCGAATCCGGACGCCATCGTCTGCTCCTGCCTGACCGAAGAAGCCGCTAACATCATCCTGCAAACCCGCGCACTGGGCATGAAACAACCGTTCATCGGCGGTAACGGCCTCAACTCGCCGAAGCTGTTCGACATCGCCAAAGGCGCAGGGGACGACACCATCATGGGCAGCCCATGGTCGTCGGAAAACCTGACGCCAGCCAACAAGGCGTTTATCGCGGCATACAAAGCCAAGTTCGGCAGCGATCCAGACCAGTTCGCCGCGCAAGCCTACGATGCCCTGCATGTCGTGGCAGCCGCGTTGAAGAACGTCAAGCTGACCGGCGCTATCGACAAGGACCGGATCGCCCTGCAACAGGCATTGCCATCGGTGACGATTGAAGGCGCAACCGGCAAATTCGCATTCCGCAAGGCGCCGCCGGTGACCGGCAAGGAAGTCGGCTACGACGCGCAGCAGGAAGCGATCGTGAATATTGCCAAGGGTGGCAAGTTCGTATTGCTGAAGTAACGTAGTCATCGAGTCAATAGGGGACTGAGTTTGTAAGTCGCCGCAGCGCGACGAGCTACTCTGTCCCCTATTGACGGTGTCCGGAGAGAGAATGCCGTTATCGCACAAGAAAACTGCACGAATTGCAAAGAGATGTACTCCGTAGCCCGTCAATTGGGGTCAGAGTAATTTACGACAATAGAGCCGTCGTAAAAAAACTCTGACCCCAATTGACTGCAATTACACTGATTTTTAGAAAACCCTCATGCTTGAACAACAACTCATCAACGCCCTTTCCCTGGGCAGCGTCTATGCGCTGTTTGCATTGGGCTTCACGCTGGTTTTCGGCGTGCTGGGCGTGATCAATCTTTCGCACGGCGCCATCTTCATGCTCGGCAGTTACGCGGCGTTGCTACTGGTCGAACATCTGGCGCTGCCGTTGTGGCTGGCGATGCTGGCGGCGATGCTGGCTTCTGGCCTGCTCGGCCTGGCAGTCGACTATCTGGTATTGAGGCCGCTACGTGCGCGCAATGCACCGCATCTGGCGCCGATGATTGCGACGATCGGTGTCGCCACCATCCTCACCAGCCTGGCGCAAGGCTTGTTCGGCGCTGAAAGCAAGCGCTTCCCGGTCGGCACCATTCCGGAAGAAAGCTACAACTGGGGCAACCTGCACGTCACCGCGGTACAGACCGGCATCGTCGTGATTTCCTTCATCCTGATGCTGGTGCTACTGGCCGTGATGCGGCGCACCCAACTGGGCCGTGCGCTGCGCGCGATTGCGGAATCGCCAAAAGCCGCTTATCTGCTCGGCATCAATGTCGAAGGTTTGTTCTATCTGACTTCTTTCGCTGCGGCCGCATTGGGCGGCGCTGCCGGCGTGCTGGTCGGACTGTCGTTCAACGCGATTACGCCATTCATGGGTCAGCCGATGCTGCACAAGGGCATCGCCGTGATTATCCTAGGCGGCATGGGTGACATCCGCGGCGCGATGATTGCCGGCTTGTTCCTCGGCTTCGCCGAAGTGCTGACAGTGGCGTATATTTCGAGCGACTTCCGCGATGCAGTCGGTTTCGGTTTGCTGTTCCTGATCTTGCTGGTCAAGCCTTCCGGGATGTTTGGCAAAGTGCTGGAAAGGAAGGCTTGAGATGACCGAACTGCTTACAACGCTCGGCGCTACCGGCTTCCTCGATTGGTGGGATGGCTTCTGGTCGACCTACAACACCGTGATTTTCAGTCTCGGCGTCAACGCCATGCTGGCGCTGTCGATTTACGTGACGCTCTCGTGCGGTCTGCTGTCGCTGGCGAATGCGGCCTTCATGGGCATCGGCGCCTATGCCGCGTCGCTGATCAGCATGCAAACCGGCCTGCCGTTCCCGGTGGCGCTGGCTATCGGCGGCATCTTGCCGGCATTGGTCGCGCTGATGATCGGCATCCCTACCCTGCGCCTGTCCGGCGTCTACCTGGCGATGGCTACGCTCGGCTTCGGCGAAGTGGTAAGAGTGATCGTGCTGAACATGGACATCACCGGCGGCCCGCTCGGCCTGAACGGTATTCCGCTGAAAACCGAATGGTGGCACATCGTGCTGCTGTTAGCCGCTACCCTGTATATTCTGGCGCGCATTCGCCGCTCGAAAATCGGTCGCGCCTTTGAGGCGATCAAGGAAGATGAAGTCGCTGCACGTTTGATGGGCGTCAATGTGGCCGGCTACAAGCTGCTGGCGTTTGTTATCGGCGCCGCTATCGCGGGCGTTGCCGGTGGTCTCAATGCGCACTACACGTTCACCATCGGCCCAGGCAATTACGCTTTCGAAAATGCGGTCGAGATATTGACGATGGCGGTGTTCGGCGGCACCAGCACGCTGATTGGCCCGACCCTCGGCGGCATGATCCTGACGTTGCTGCCGGAAGCGCTACGCGATTTCGACAGCTATCGTTCGGTGGTCAATGGCCTGATCCTGGTGCTGGTAATCCTGTATCTGCCCAAGGGAATCTGGGATCCACGTCGGATCCGTGCCTGGGTCAAAATTTTTTCTCGGCGCAAGACCCAGGCTGGGGGAACCAACTGATGCTGCAACTCAAAAATATAAGCAAGAATTTCGGTGGCCTGCAGGTTTTGCAGGACGTCAATTTCAACGTGCCGCAAGGCGGCATTTTCGGCTTGATCGGTCCTAACGGCGCTGGCAAAACCACTGTCTTCAACCTGATCACCGGCTTGCTGCGCGCTTCCGGCGGCGCCATCGAATTCGACGGCCAGGATATTGGCAAGGTCGCGCCGCACAAGATCACCGAGCGCGGCATCGCCCGCACTTTCCAGAACATCCGCGTGTTCAAGGAAATGACGCTGCTGGAAAACGTCGTGGTCGGCATGCACGATCACATGGATTACGGTTTCGGTAGCTTGCTGTTCAATCTCGGCGGTTACCGCAAGGTGGAAGCGCAGGCACGCGAACGGGCGCTGGAGCTGCTGTCCTGGGTGCGCCTGGATCACAAGGCGCACACGCTGGCCGATAGTCTCTCCTACGGTGAACAACGCAAGCTGGAATTCGCCCGGGCGCTAGCGACCAAGCCTAAGCTGTTGCTGCTCGACGAGCCGGTGGCCGGCATGAATCCGGCGGAAAAAACCGAACTGATGGCGGAAATCCTGAACATCAAGCAGCGCGGTTTCAGCATCTTCATGATCGAGCATGACATGCGCTTCGTGATGGGCTTGTGCGACCGCATCGCGGTGCTCAACTTCGGCCGCATCATCGCCGAAGGCAGCCCCGATCAGATCAAGAACAACCAGGAAGTGATCGAAGCTTACCTGGGCAAGGAAGAGGCGGAATGATGGCCGAGACGAACAAGCATGCAGCACCGATTTTGCAGGTGCAGGACCTGGCGGTTTCCTACGGCCATATCGAAGCAGTCAAAGGCATCGATCTGGTCCTCAACGAAGGCGAGATCACGGCGCTGGTCGGCGCCAACGGCGCTGGCAAGAGCACCGCACTGCTGGCAATTTCCGGCCTGCTCAAGCCGCAACGCGGACAAGTGCTGTTCAATGGACAGGACCTGACCAAGCTGTCGCCGCACAAGATCGTCCAGAGCGGCGTAGTACAGGTGGCGGAAGGCCGCGCCACACTCACCACCTTGAGCATCGCTGAAAACCTGGCGTTGGGCGCCTATACCCGCAAGGACAAGGAAAACATCGGCAAGGACCTGGACTGGGTGTACTCGCTATTCCCGGTGCTGGAGCGGCGCAAGGATGGGCTGGCTGGCAACCTGTCGGGCGGCGAGCAGCAGATGCTGGCCATCGGCCGCGCGTTGATGGCCAAGCCGCGCGTGCTGCTGCTGGATGAGCCGTCGATGGGACTGGCGCCGTTGCTGGTGCAAGAGATTTTCCGCATCGTCCAGGAAATCAACCGCACCGGGCTGACAATCCTGCTGGTCGAGCAAAACGTCCGCCAGGCATTGCGCATCGCGCAGCACGGCTATGTGCTGGAAAACGGCAAGATCGTGCTGGCCGACAGTGGCCGCAACCTGCTCAATAATCCGAAGGTGCTAGAAGCTTATCTGGGCGGCTGAAACACCAGGCGGCACAACGCGTGCCGCCCACTTCATCTGTGGATCAATCGCCTGTCGGCGCCGGCCGGCAGATCGCGCCACTTCCGCTCCCCGCCCCGCCATTGCCGAACAAGGCCACCCGCCCGCATTGGGAACCAAACATCCCGGTCTGGTTGTGACCGACGCCGATCACTTCGTACTCGGAGCGCGCCAGCGGCAATGCCGTGCCTGCCAGATGCCGTTCGTAGCGCTGGTATGCCAGACCTCGCTCAAGCCGGCTCGGTCCTTGCGCTTCGGCGCCGCAGCGCTTGTCTAGCTTGGGGTGGTTGGGATCATTGTCGTCACCGCCGAGCAGGTAAGTGATCTGCCTCCGCGCATAACGGTCGAACAATTCCATGCCGCTGCGCCCCCGTCCATACGGCACCATCTCCTTCATGCCATAGCGATACTGGTTGTAATCGGCGCATTGCGCGATATCGTAGGGCGCGAAGGTTACGCCCTGCGGCCGATCTGGCGTGAAATACAGGTAAGACGAAGGGTTAGCGATCACGTAACGTACATCGATGCCACGGCTCCGAATCGCTTCGTCAACATTGTTCAACGCGGCATAGCGCTGCATCATCTGCGCACCCGCCGAATGGCCGGCCAGTGTGACGCGGCCAAGTTTCGGCAAACGCCGCTTATCCGTCAGTTTTTGCAGCAGATCGTCGAGCACTTGCAGCGAACTGATGCGGTAAGGCGGGTTCACCGAATCGTCTCCGCCGGCCCAATTGTGTTCGCCGCCGGCATGCCACAGCGGCATGTGGTCAAAACCTTTAGCGAGATCGGCTTTGGCTGGAAAATTCGGCGCCAGCAGAAGCACCTTGTCCGGATCGACACCGCTGTCTTTCAGAAAAGACGCACCCGCCGCATAGTAGGCGTCGCCGTTGCGCAGGATGCCGTGCTGGATCAAGACGATCTGCTCTATCTTGCTCAGGTCGCCATCGAGCGGATGATTGGCATAAACGGGAAAATCGTAGGCCAGGCCATCATGTATGAGATGTACACGCTGCCACGGCGGTGCCGGCTGCACACCAGCAGCAACGGCCAGCATCGCGCTTCCATACAGGAATGCCGTCACTGTCATTCTTTTCACGCTTTGCCACATGTCGTGCCTCCGAGTCTCTTTGCCCATATTACCCGCCTGCTTAACACTAATTAAAAGAATAGCGTAAGTCACGATACCGGGTACGCTCTTCCGACATCCAATTTTTCGTTTTTCGCGCCAGCAATTTCGATTGACTTTCAAATCCACCATATTGGATAATTACTCCAACATATTAGATTTAATGGAAGCCGTCGAAATGGATATCAATGCCCGCATAGCAGCTCGCGTCAGTTCTCTGCGCAAAGAGCGCGACTTATCCCTTGATGCACTGGCGCACAAGTCCGACGTCAGCCGTTCGATGATTTCACTGATCGAGCGCGGCCAAAGCAACGCCACCGCAGTCGTCCTGGAGAAGCTGGCGGCCGGTCTTGGTGTGACGCTGGCCAGCCTGTTCGAGGAATCCGCGGCCAACGGCGGCCCGTTGATTCGCCGCAGCGCGCAGCTGGAATGGCGCGATCCGCAATCCGGATATATACGCCGCAATGTGTCGCCGCCGAATGCCCAATCGCCAATGCAGATCGTCGATGTCACGTTTCCGGCTGGCGCAACGGTGGCATATGAGAGCGTCGAGCGGGATCGCAGCGTGCACCAGCAGATATGGATATTGGATGGAAAAATCGACATCACGGTCGGCGCCGAGACCTACTCGCTCGAACCGGGTGATTGCCTGGCCTTCCGCCTCGACCGCCCCACCGCATTCCACAACCCTCATCGCAAACCCGCACGATACATGGTGGCGATTACCACCGATGCATTGCGCCCATAAGGAGCCATCATGTCAGATCAGGTGCAAATTCGCCAATTGCATTCCATCGACGACCCAACGATCATTGCGGCCCTCGGCGAAGTGCTTGCAGATTGCGTCGATGGTGGCGCCTCCGTCAGCTTCATGCAGCCGTTTTCTGCGGAGCAGGCACAGGCGTTCTGGCGCAAGTTGAGCGCCGGGGTCACCGCCGGCGAACGCATACTGCTGGTGGCGCAAGATGCCGACTCTACGATTCTCGGCACTGTCCAGATAGTACTCAGCCAGCCGGAAAATCAGCCGCACCGCGCCGATGTTGCCAAGCTTCTTGTGCATCGCAGGGCACGCCGTTCCGGCACAGGGGAAGCGTTGATGGCAGCGGCTGAACGAGCAGCCGCGCTAGCTGGAAAAACCTTGCTGGTTCTGGATACCGCTACCGGCGGAGATGCGGAACGGCTATACCGGCGTCGCGGCTGGCAAGTCAGTGGAACCATTCCCGACTACGCCATGTGGCCGGACGGAAGGAAGTGCGCGACGACGATCTTCTACAAATATATCTGAAAGCAAGCAGCCATAAAAAAGCTGCGCCCTTGCCGACATGGCAAGGACACCGCTGATGCACTTCTTGATGTGCACGGCCAATGCCGGTGCTTAGGCTACATGATCGGCATGCAACACACACGGTCTTGACCGCGCAACGCCATTAGAACTTGTGGCGCAAGCCCACGCGCAATACGTTCTGGCTGCTGTCATCCGCCGGCGAGTTGGAATAAGCACCGTTGATCACACCTGGGTTGATGACATCGCTGGCGCGCTGGTTGCTGTACAACGCATAGACGTCGGTACGCTTCGACAGGAAGTAGTCGACGCCCAGATTGAGCTGGGTAGTCGAACCCTTGGTCGAACCAGTTGTCTTGCGGCTGATGTCGGCGCGATCATAAATCACGCTGCCCAGCAGATGCAGGTTGGCGGCTACCGCGTAATCGACACCCACGTCAAAAATGTTGGCTTTGGTTGCTGTCGTGATGTTAACCAGACCAGTCGATGCAACCGCTGTCGCCAGCGGACGCTTAGCCTGCGACCACGCGCCATAGATCTTCGCAGGGCCGGCTTGATAGCTGGCGCCCAGGGTGAAGGTTTTCAGGTCGGTGTCGCCAGCCTTGGTAGGCAACGCGTCAGCGGCCAGTTTGGTCTGGAAATATGCCAGGCCGATGCCGAACGGACCGTTGGCGTAGTTACCGCCCAGGCCGAAAGATTGACCTGCCGAAGTTTGACCCGCCACTTCGCCGAAGCCGTAGAACAAGCTGCCTGTGAAACCGCTCAGGTTGCTGCTGTCATAACGGATCGAGTTGTTGGCGCGGGTGCCGGAAACGCGGTCGAGGTTGTTGAAGTGACCGCCCTTGACGCCGTTGCCGCCGAATGTCTGGACCGATGTGTACTTGTTGCCGATGTCTTCCAGGAAGTCGGTTTGACGACCGAGGGTCACAGTGCCGAACGAGCCCGACAGACCGACTACCGATTTGCGGTCAAACAATGTGCTGGCAGTTGCCAGGGAACCATCGTCCGCATTGAAGCCGTTTTCCAGCTGGAATATCGCTTTCAAGCCATTGCCCAGATCTTCCGTGCCCTTGAAACCGATGCGGGAAGTCGACAGATCGCCAGAATCAACACTGAAACGGCTATCGTTTTTTGGACCGACTTTGCTGGTGTAGGTCAGGCTGGTGTCGATCACACCATAAATAGTGACGTTGGTTTGCGCCTGGGCGCTGGCGCCGATCAGGCTGAGTGCTGCCAGTGCGAATGCAGTTTTCTTCATTTCTTCCCTCTAGTTATATCAAAATTATCCGATCCAGATATCCCGCTTGATAAGCAGTGCCCAAGCTGTCCATAAGGACATTTCATGAGCGCCTCAAATTATTACTAACTATTACCAACAGTTACTAATTGTTACAAACTGGACGGAGTGGATATTACCAATTCACAAAAAAAATGCATCGGTTTTCCAGATTTTTCTTTATTTTTTTCGTCGATTAACTGATGAAGCGGATTTATGTTGTTTTTTGACAGCTGTTTATGACATTTATGACTTAATTTATGTGTTTTCTGTCGTCAATATGTCATCTGCTTGCAACATTTGACTCTGTTGATGCAGCCAGTCTTGCGATGCAATAAAAGCAAGAATATTGATACATGGATAGGTTAATTTGAAGAATGGAACTGCGCCTTGGAAGAATGAAAAAATATGGATTATGCCGATTCATAATAACCATCGCTATATCTAGTTGAATATATTGAAAATAAATGCCACCCTTCCCCGCTATCGAGCACAGCGGTGTGATATCAGGAAAATCGAGCATTCGATATCGGCGCGACCTTTCATTCATGTAGGCTAAAATGCTGCGTCGATTCATCTGCCTAGTTCAGATGATATCCAGAAGTGCGCCATCAACAACGGGCGGCACATTACAGGCAATTTTGATCACATATTTGTTAGGGATTTGCATGTTCACCTCAGCGCCTGCCGACATCAACGTCGACTACTCTCTCCTGGCACGCCAGATCACAAGCATTCTTGAAAGCGAGCGCAACCAGACCGCCAATGCAGCGCAATTTTCGGCATTCATTTACCAATCCCTTGCGGACCTGAACTGGGCTGGCTTTTATTGGACGGCGCCGGCCAAAAAGGCAGTTGCTGGCAGCGATGCGGAGGAATTGCTGGTTGGGCCATTCCAGGGCAAGGTCGCTTGCGCCCGTATCCCGTTTGGCAAAGGCGTCTGCGGCACGGCGGCTGCGGAGCGCCGTACTATCCTCGTACCGGACGTACATGCTTTCGCAGGGCATATTGCCTGCGACTCGGCATCGAACGCCGAAATCGTCATTCCGGTCATCAAGGACGGCCGCGTGTTGGGCGTATTCGACATCGACAGTCCGAGCCTCAACCGCTTCCGTCCGAAGACCAGCTAGGACTGGAATCTTTGGTTGCCATCTTTGTCGCGGCAACCGATTTCACTTAATTCGGTTGCGGCAAAGACGCAACGTCACACCGTTTTGATAAACAAGGCAACCAGCTTGCGCGTCCAGCCGCTGTAAGGCGGATAGAACATGCTGGCGAGCATGATGCGGGTGCGCACCACCGCCCGTTCATGCGAAAAAGCCAGGAAACCGTGATGGCCGTGGCCGCTGCCGATACCGGAATTATTGACGCCACCGAACGGCAGGTTCCCGTGCAGGAATTGCACCACGCAGTGATTGATACAGGCGCCGCCGGAAGTGGTCTGCTGCATCACCCTGGCGATGTGTTCCTGCTTGCGGCTCCAGATATACAGGGCCAGCGGCTTCGGATCGGCATTGATGCGGGCGATCACCGAATCGAGTTGTTCATAAGCGATGATCGGCAGCAGCGGCCCAAAAATTTCCTCGCTCATGATCTTGGCATCGTCCGGAATACCGTCGATCAGCGTCGGTGCAATATAGCGTTGTGATTCATCCACCAATCCGCCGGTGACGACCCGGGCGCCGCGGCTGGTGGCATCGTCCAGCAAGTTTTTGATGCGTGCGGTATGGCGCTGGTTGACGATACGCGCCAGGTCGGGACTGTCGGCCTGCTGCGCCGTCTTGCCATAAGCCGCCTCCAAGGCCGCACGGCAGTGTTCCAGGAACTCATCCTTGACGCTGGCATGGACATAAATATGGTCGGGTGCAATGCAGGTCTGGCCATTGTTGGTGTACTTGGCCCAGAGGATATTTTGCGCCGCTGCTTTCAGGTCCGCCGTCTCATCGACAATCGTCGGCGATTTGCCGCCAAGCTCCAACGTAACGCTGGTCAGATGCTTGGCCGCTGCCGCCATCACGATCTTGCCGACCACCGGAGAACCGGTGAAGAAAATATGGTCGAACGGCAGATCAAGCAGCGCTTGCGCGACAGGCGCATCGCCCTCGAACATCGCCACTTCATCCTCGCTGAATACTTCACGAATGATCTGGCCAATCACTGCCGACGCATGTGGCGTCATTTCCGACGGCTTGATGATTGCGGTATTGCCGGCGGCTAGCGCCGATACCAGCGGTCCGAGGCTCAGATTGACCGGATAATTCCAGGGCGCCACGATCAGCACCCGCCCCTTCGGTTCGTACTGCGTATAACCCGAGGTACCGATCATCATGCGCGAAGGCCAGACTTTCTTCGGCTTCATCCAGCGGCCCAGCTTGCGGATGGCGTCGTTGGCCTCGGCAATCACCGGCAGGATTTCGGTCAGTTCAACCTCGGCAGCCGGCTTGCCGAAATCTGCCTGTCCAGCGGCGATCACGGCATCCCGGTGCGCCAGCAAGGCGGCCTTCAGTTTACGGATCTTCTGCAGCCGCTCGGCCTTGGTCGATTGCCGCAAGCGCAGGGCCGTAGCGTGCTGCGCGTCAAACACGCGCAATATTTCCTTGCGTGTCAGATCGAGCTCGGTGTCAGCCTGTGTCGTTACTGTGTTCATCGCTTGCCTTTAGAAATGGAAGATGCCTGGCGTTCGTATTCGACAACCGAATTTCCCGTCCACGAACTGCCGTGGCCCTTTTTCATCTTGTCCAGATGATAGGTCAGCGCAGCGGCAATACAAAACTCCAATGCACCGACAGGCAGCACATCACCTTCTTCAAAGACAATGCTGCGATTGCCGACGAACCGGAAATCGTCAGGGAAAAGCGTTCGGAACGTTTCAATCAGACTGGTCTGGCAATTGAAATACATCGCATACTGCGAAGGATTGCTCTTTTTCCAGCCGACCCTGATCGTACTCCCGCTTTTGCTTTTAGTGGTGAGATAGGCAGGCTCACCCCACTTGAGGATTTCCTCTATTTCGCCAACGCCAGCAGTACCGGCAGCAGTATCCAGAATCAGTTGGCGCAGGACAAGCAGCTTACGTCGCACGCGTGGCGGGTAGCCATCAAAAATCTTGGCGACATTGGCATTCTTGATCGGCTTCATGCGGGATCTCCCGGGATTCCGGAATCGTTCGCCCAACACTTAACACTTTTTAACGCATGTAATAGACCGCGCTAAAATGTAATTTATTGCATCATCGATAGAATTCAAAACAATAGAAGATATAGTTCAGGACACCAAACAACTGCGGGAGATAAATATGAAACGTATTCTATGCGCAGCCGCGCTGATTGCAGTCAGTGCTGCCGCCTTTATGCCAAGCCAGGCCATGGCGCAAATCGGTGTCAATATTACTATTGGCACCCCGCCGCCTCCGCCACGCTACGAAGTCGTGCCGCCGCCACGCGTCGGCTACGTGTGGGCGCCCGGATACTGGAACTGGGATGGGCGTCGCCATGTCTGGGCTGGCGGGCACTGGGAACGCGCACGCAGCGGCTATCTGTACGATCGCCCTGAATGGCGACAAGGGCCTAACGGCTGGGAATTGCGACGCGGCGGCTGGCGCCAGGGCGACGATCATGGCCGATACGACAACCGGCGCGACGACCGACGCGATGACCGCCATGACGATCGACACGACGACGGCGATCGCTACCATTGCCCTCCGGGACAGGCCAAGAAAGGCAACTGCTGATTTGCATCGCGTCGCATGACCAAGACTGAGAACCGACAATCAGAGATGTAGAGGCCGGCAGCTTCAGCCTTTATCAACGAGCTCTTCGCCATCACTGGCCGAGAGCTCGTGTGCATTTGGAACGCATCGTCCAGACTCAAGCCACCTGACGCCGCCGGGTCAGATGATCGCGGATATGGCGCGCCAGCTCCAGCGTCGCCGGACTGGCCGCGTGTCGCGACAAATGTAGGTTGATCGCAAAATTCGGCAGCTCAGGCAAGCCGCAATCGCCGCTCAAGATATCGAGATCCACCGGCACGGTGGAAGCCAGCCAGGCGGTAATGGCGAGATCGGTGCGTACTGTCGCGGTGGTCGCTTCGATGTTGCCGTTTTCGAATACGGTGCGCCACATCAGATCGTTCTGCTGCAGGGCTGCCACCACCACCGGTCGGAAGGCACAGGTATCAACCACCATCGATACCGGCAGTGGCCGCTTCAGATGGGCGGCACCGGCTTTCGCGCCAACCCAGACCAATCGCTCCACACTCAGGCATTCGCCGGCTGTCGGGCCGACCGGCTCCTCAATCACCGCGAGGTCGATCGAGCCAAGCGCCAGCGCTTCGGCCAACTGCGGCGAAGAACCGCAGAGCAGCGAGATTTCGACTTGTGGGAACGCTTCAGCATAAGCCTTCATGACTGGAGGCAGGCAGGTCGCTACCAAATCATGCGGCACGCCGAGCCGTACTTGTCCCTCGATCGCTGTGGCAGTCATGTCGACCCAGATTTCGTCGTTCAGGCTCAACAACCGCTTGGCCTTGCCAAACAAACGCTCGCCGGCTGCGGTCAGGCGCAGGCCGCGCGGATCGCGTTCAAACAGGCTGCCAGCCAGCACTTCTTCCAGGCGCTTGATTTGTTGACTGACCGCGCCTTGACTCAGGTGCAGCGCATTGGCGGCGACCGTCATGCTGGCATGTTCGGCAACAGTCACGAAAGTACGCAGCAGGTTGGTGTCGAGATTACGGGGCATGGATGATCACATTCAAGTATTACAATTGCTAATGTTAGGCATAATAAACATTTGCTTCACTGATGCCGTGGCGCTAGGTTAGCATGATCCGTAACGTTTATTCCAACCCGGAGAATCGCATGATCAATTCCGCCACACCGCCAGCCGTCGACTTGCTGAGCGCCTGTGAAAGCGTCACCGAGCACTGGTCGCCCAAAGTGGTGGCGCAGGTCAACGACCAGTATGTCAAGGTAGCCAAACTACTTGGCAATTTCACCTGGCACAGCCATGCCGCCGAGGACGAATTGTTCTACGTATTGCGCGGCCGGTTGCGCATCGAATACCAGGACCGGCCGGCGGTTGAACTAACAGCGGGCTCCATCCATGTGGTGCCGCGCGGCGTACCGCACAACCCGGTGGCTGAAGAGGAATGCTGGATCGTGCTGATCGAACCGGTGACCACCAAGCACACCGGCGAGCTCGATACTCCTTTCACAAAAAGCATCGAACAACAACTAGCTTAGGACAAACAGATGAACGACAACGTAATCAAACTCGCCGCATTTTCCGACGGCGAACAGGGCGGCAATCCAGCCGGCGTCTGGATCGGTTCTACCCTGCCGGACGCGTCAGCAATGCAGCAGTTGGCCGCGGAAGTCGGCTTTTCCGAAACCGTGTTCGCCGCCGCCATCCCGGGTGGGTGGTACGTGCGCTATTTTTCGCCAGAATCCGAAATCGGCTTTTGTGGGCACGCAACAATTGCGTTGGGCGCAGCACTCGCCCAACAATACGGCGACGGCGCGTTTGCCATCACGCTGCATATGAGCGGCGCCCACATCACGGTGGAAGGCAAGCAACAAGGCAAACTGACCAACGCCGCGCTGCAATCGCCGCCAACCCGTAGCAAGGCCGCCGATCCCGCACTGGTGGCCGAGGCGCTGGCGCTGTTCGGCTATAGCGCCGACGACCTCGATCCGCGCATCCCACCGGCCATCGCGCATGGCGGTGTCGACCACCTGGCGCTGGCCTTGCGCAGCCGGGAAACATTGCGCGCCATGCGCTACGAACTGGATCAAGGCCGCAACTTCATGCAGCGCGCCGGCTTGACCACCGTCGTGCTGGCGCATGCCGAGACAGCGCAACTATTCCATACCCGCAATCCGTTTGCCTCCGGCGGCGTCTACGAAGATCCCGCCACCGGTGCTTCCACTGCCGCGCTGGCCGGCTACCTGCGCGACATCGACTGGCCGCACGGGGGCGCCATCGATATCGTCCAAGGTGAGGACATGGGCATCCGCTGCCTCTTGCACGCACAAATCCCACTTGAGCGCGGCGCCTCCATCCGCCTCTCGGGCAGCGTCAGGCCGATTACCGAATGGCCGTCCGGCAAACTTTGCGCACAACCGGTATAGTTTGTCTGGCCCGTCGTTTGTCTGGCCCCTCAATTCCTGGAAAACCGATGTTGAAAATACTTGGCAAGGCATCATCGATCAATGTCCGCAAAGTCCTTTGGACCTGCGCCGAACTGGAGCTTCCTTTCGAACGCGAAGACTGGGGCTCCGGCTTCCGAGCGACCGACACGCCGGAGTACCTCGCCCTCAATCCGAACGGCATGGTGCCTGTCATCCAGGACGGCGACTTCGTGCTGTGGGAATCCAATTCGATCATCCGTTACCTTGTGGCGCGTTACGGCGGCGAGTGGTTATATCCATCCGAACCGCAAAGGCGCGCCCGTATCGATCAATGGATCGATTGGCAAGCCACCGACCTGAACCGTTCCTGGAGCTATGTATTCCCTGCCCTGGTCAGGAAGTCGCCGACACACCAGGACCCGGCGCAAATTGCGGCCGGCAGCGCAAGCTGGACCAAGAACATGCAAATCCTCGATCGCCAACTCGCATCGACCGGCGGATACGTTGCCGGTGCGGAGTTCACACTGGCCGACATACCAATCGGACTGTCGGTAAATCGCTGGTTCGGCACACCGCTGCAACGCCCTGAGTTACCGGCGGTGAGCGCCTACTTTGAGCGCTTGAGCCAGCGCAAAGGTTATCTCCTGCACGGCAATAACGGCAGTCCGTAACGACGCAAGATGCATGTGTGGCTCATAGCGGCAATGAGCTGCAGGTCAACCTTTCACTTTTTGGATTTTCACAAGCAGATGAACACGCAAACACTCCTCACCTTCACCGCCTTCGCGGCACTCGCCATCATGAGTCCCGGACCGTCGATCCTGCTGACCTTGCGCAATGGCGCCAGTTTCGGCGTGCGTTCGGTCATGTGGTCGGCCCTCGGCAATATTTGCGGCGTGTTTTGCTTGTCGGTGGCGGCGATACTTGGCCTGGGCGTACTGCTGAAATCGTCGGCCCTGCTGTTTGGCGCGGTCAAGATCGTCGGCGCCCTTTACCTGTTTTACATCGGCCTGCGGCAGCTATTCGGCGCATCAACAGTATTGGTAAGCGAAGCCGACGATAAAGAAAGCAGCATTGCGCCGCAGCCAAAAAAACTCTACCGGGAAGCGTTCCTCACGGCCGCAACCAATCCCAAGGCCATCCTGTTTTTCACGGCACTGTTTCCGCAATTCGTCAACGCCCACTCGTCGCTGCTGCCGCAATTCCTGATCCTGACAGGAATCTTCATGGCGGTGTCCTATACCACTCACATGAGCTACGCCCTGATCGCCTCGCGCGCCAGGAATCTTCTGCAGAAGCCCTCATTTTCCAAATGGGTCAGCCGCGTGGTTGGTACGGCCTTCATCGGTTTTGGTACCATGCTGCTGACCTTGCGGCGACAGGCGGTTTAAACGCGACGAATCCAGCGACTACAATCCGGGATGACTAACTGTCCGATCCAGGTGGTACAGATTCATTTCAACGGAAGATGTGAAACAGCATCCAAGATTTGCTGCGAACGATTCACGTTCAACTCGGCAGTACAAGCCAGCTTCCGAGTGTCCAGCGCGCCACCAATCGCCCCTCCGCCGAGTGATGCATTAAACCCGCAATATGCATCGCGATAGCGTAAAAACTCCTTGTTTGAAACCTCAAACCTAGATTGGGCCAACTTTACGTACTGCGCATCTTCGTCCCATTTTTTCAACGCTCCGCGTACGTTGCTTTCTGCTCGCGCCAGTTCGATGCCGCTGGCATCTGCTTTCTTTTGGAGACAGCCACGCATGCCCGCGCCAGAATAGGCACTGCATTCCTCCAGCGCTGATTGTTTGTTTTGCGCGCCATCGGCCAACACGCTGCCACTCCCCAATAATGCAAGCGTGACGGCGAGCAAACATTTATTCATTGGGTGCATTCTGCCACCTTCCCCTGCTTGATCAGCATTAGCGCGTAGTCGAGTTTTTTCTCATAGTTTGGATCACCTCCACCGTTGTAGCGTTGCGCAATCGTGCTGGGAGTGATGCTTCGCCACCCCGTTATAACGCGCTGAACAGACGCCTTCTGATACATCAACTTTTGTCCTGGGCGAAGCAAAGTCGTATCCCGATTAAGCCTTCTTAGTAGATCTACCGTCGTTCCTTTTTCTTTTGCAATTCGGTCTAAACTATCGCCGGATTTCACCATCACGTCATAGGTCTTGGAGTCTGAATCAAGGATAGTTGCGTAATCCATTCTAGCCATCCGTATTAACACATAACCTATTCCAGCGCGGATATTCTGGATCGGGTTTACTGCGACCGCTGAGCGAGAGAAATAGTTTTTATAACTTGGCGGGATGATTAAATCGCCACCTTCTTTACCAGAGAGAAATGACGACAATCCCGGATCTCCTGGCACGCCAATTTGCATAGGTTTGGTTTTCCACTCTGGACTCTCCGCCCCTGACTCCACCCAAACCATCGCTTTAATCAGTTGCCAATCCAACGAAAAATATCCGTTTGTTTTCATCAAGTGATAATTGTATTCATTAACCGCAGCCCTGATGTCACAGTCGTGAGAATTCCACTTGGCATCACTCGACGCATTGCTAAGCCCGTCTTGCCATTTTTCAAAACCAGATTTCTGTTGAATTGCCGCCGCCACACAAGCTCCTTATTGAACGTTTGTCGAGCGCCTCAACCTCCATGAAATACCGCTGAAAGTCACAGCCCCAAGAAGTTGCCAATTATACAATAATACGTTGCAACAAAAACACTTTTTCAACATTAGAAACCCAATAAAGCCGACTCCTGTAGTGTCCAAACCTGGCTTGGCATTGACGCCGATGAAATTGATTTCGGTTGATATCCCGAGTTGGGTTGATCGCCTTTCAACATGCCATGAGTGACAATCAACACCATTTTGATCAACCGGTCGATAAAAGCCGACGGCTGATTGACTTTCGCCAAAACTGGATTAGTCTTGCAGCTATCATGCAAACCTTAGCTCTACGCCTCGCTCCCGGACAAGACTTGCGCGCCTCTCTTGAGTCCGTCCTGGTTGAACATGGCGTAAGCGCAGCCTTCGTGCTGCAGGGCATAGGCAGTCTCTCAGTAGCACAATTGCGGTTTGCCGGTGCCACACAATCCACCGAGCTGTGCGGCGACATTGAAATCCTGACACTTGCCGGTTCGCTCTCCCCGGATGGCGCACATCTTCATATCTCTGTGGCCGATGCCCAAGGCCGTGTATCAGGGGGGCATGTGGCGCGCGGATGCATCGTGCGCACTACAGCAGAGTTGCTGCTGGCGCTGCTGCCTGAGCATCGCTTTTCGCGTGAGCCGGATGCGGTTTCCGGCTTCAGCGAATTGGTGGTGCGAGCGCGGTCTTAATCGGATTGAATACGCTTGCCGCTTTGCGTTATGCAGTCCGCACACCGGCAATATAGCGATCAATCACTGTCGGCAACACCGTCAATGGCACACCACCGCTTTTCACCAATGCATCATTAAAGCCCGCCAAATCGAATTTTCCGCCGAGCGCCAATTTTGCCCGTTCGCGCTGGCGCAGCATTTCATTGTGACCCATCTTGTAGCCACAGGCTTGTCCCGGCGATACGCAATAACGGTCGACCTCGCTGGTCATGGCGGCAACTCCGCGACCACTGTTCTCGACCAGGAACTGGATCGCCTGCTGGCGCGTCCATTTCATCGCGTGCAGGCCGGTGTCAACCACGAGGCGGCAGGCACGGAACTGCTGTGCTTGCAGATAGCCGATCCGGCTGAACGGATCATCGGCATACAAGCCGAACTCATCAACCAGTTGTTCCGCGTAAAGTGCCCAGCCTTCGATAAACGCGTTGAAACCCATCATCGAGGTAATCAACGGCGTCTCTGCATGATGCTCCGCCAGATACGCACCCTGCCAGGTGTGGCCCGGGATGCCTTCATGGGCGGTCAGCGTCGCAATCTCGGCCTTCGGCCACAAGGTGGTCGATTTCAGGTTAATGTAATAAATCGCCGGCCGCGAACCGTCCAGCGCGGGAAAGTTCATGTAACCGAGCGGCGCGCCGGCTTCGATATCGGGCGGCACGCGCTTGATCACCAGCGGCGCCTTCAAGTCGAGGTGCGAAATCCTCGGCATCAGCGCCCTGACCGCGGCGACGCGTTCATTGCAATAGGCGATCAGTTGCTCGCGCCCCTGGTCGTTGTCGGCATAGAAGCGTTTGGGATCTTTTGACAGCGCCAGCAGGCGCTCGCCGACTGTACCTTGCGTGAGCCCTTGCGCCTTCAGGATGACATCGATGCGTGCCTGCAGCATCTTGTTCTGCTCCAGGCCGATCGCGTGGATTTCACCGGCGTTGCGAGTGGTCGTCGTCCCCAGCTGCAATGCCCATTCGTAATACGCGGCACCATCCGGCAAGCGATGCACGCCGGCGACGTCAGTGGCCTTCGCGGTAGCTTTGGCAAGGGTCGATATCTGGCGATCGAGCGCTGGATAGATCATCGTTTTGACCAGATCCGTCGCGCGCCCTTGCCAATTGCCAGGAATGCCAAGTTCCTCGGTGCGCACACTGATCGAAGTAACCAGCTTCTGCGCCGCTGCCGGCGTCTTGCGGTAGTCGCGCAACTGGCCGAGTGCCGTGTGTGCAATGAAATCGGGTGGCATGATGCCTTTCCCGGCCTGCTCGGCAATGCGTGCGCTTTGCTGGTCCATCAGGCGCGCCATCGCCTTCACGCGTTCAAGATAAGCTTCTGCATCGGCAGCGTTGGCGATCTTGTGCTGGGAATCCAGAAACTCTGGAACGAAGGTCAGTGCGCCGTCCTGTTGCGTCACCGGGAATGGGCTGGTGCCACCATTGAAACCACTGGCTGCACCGCCGTAGGAAAAGCGCAAGCCATTCACGCCCTCTGCCGCCGCGTAACGCACGCTGTCGTAACGGATTTGCGCATCCGGGCTGAGTTGATTACGGTCCACGGTTCCCATCCGAACCAGCATCGATTTGACTTGAGCGGCCCATTCGGCCTCACCGGCAGGTGAACCATCCTGCAGGCGCGACTTGAGTGCAGAACGCGCCCCGGAATCGAGCCCCAGTGAGGTTGCCGTTATCGGCGACAGGCGCAAGATTTCTTCTGAAAAATCGGCCAGCATGGTAGAAAACCGTGCCTCTGCATCTGCTGACGGCTTTTCCATAAGCTGCGCGCTGGCGATGCCTGGCAGCAGGGAGACAGCCGCGCCAGATAACGCGGTCAGCAGAATGTCACGACGGGAAAAGCTTTGCGGCATATCGTTCATGGAATTGATTATTTGAAGATTGGACGGAAAAAGCTGCGTTCATAACTGATGATGCATCGGGTATCCTCAGCATACTTGAAGGCGGCCTGGCACTCAGGGTCAAGCAGCGATTTTTCCCGGTACGTTTCATACGAAGCGAGCGATGGAAACGTGAACATCGCCAGCGCCACGTTGTTGACTCCCTCCGACGGCAGAAAGTATCCATGATGGGTACCGCCGAATTTCTCGACCAGTGGAATCCAGATTTTTCCGTAGTGTTCAAATTCGTTGAGCTTGTATGGATCGATGATATAGCGCAGGTAGCAAGTAACCATGGACATCCTTGTCGGCAAAATTCAACTATTGCGATAGAGAAATAATCGCAACATGATGCCATACAAAAAAGAAACCTACCTGACGGCCTCACGACTCTCTGGCAATGCCAGTAGGATTGCGGCGCGTTCGTTGGTTGACGCTCAAAATATGGCAATCCAGACACCGTCATGCGCTGGAACAAATTCTTTGGGATTGATCTTGATCGATGGCCGGCGATTGCCCGCTACATGGAGCGCATCGGGTCACGCGCGGCAGTGACATCAGCGATTGCTGCGGAAACTGCACACGCCTAAGGCCGTACGTTCAGAAGCTTCTGCTCCAGGTTTTACGAACCTGAGGCCACTCGTCGTCGATAATACTGAAGCGCACGGAATTTCTTTTACGGCCGTCCGGCATGATTCTTTCATGACGGACAATCCCCTCCTGCTTTGCGCCAAGCCGGAGTATGGCGCGCCGGGATTTTTCGTTGATTTCATCCGTGGTGAACTGCACCCGCACGCAGTTGAGCACCTCAAACGCGTAGCACAGCATCAGGAATTTGGCTTCCGTATTGACATAGGTTCCTTGCCATGTTGCGGCGATCCAGGTGCTACCAATTTCGAGCTTGCGATGCTGCCGGTCGATCTTCCAGAAGCGAGTAGAACCTATCACCTGGCCGGTTTCCAGAATCTCGGTCACAAATGGCATGACGGTTCCGGCAGCTTGGCCGTCCAACGCCGTGCGGATGTAGCTTTGCACCGTTTCTGACGACGGCACCACCGTGAAAGGCAAGTTCCAGAGTTTGCCATCGGAAGCGGCAGCAACCAAGGCTGGAGCGTCCGAGGCCAGCAACGGACGCAGCCTTATTCTTTGACCAACGAGTGTTTCCATATACGTATCAGGGCTTCAAAAAAAGCCGGCGAGCAGGACGACTACCAACGTTACGGGTTTTCAGCGATATTTTTCAACGCACCAAGTACATCCGGGAAATCCGCCGTAACCATCGGGCCGAATTCGGCAGCAGCAGGGCCGGTAACTTCCGTGCTGTAGATGACTTTTGTACGCCCTGACGCCAATGGCACAATCTTGTGGTGCACCAGCACGCGCGTTCCTTCAATGACAGTCTCGTCGGTAAAACTTTCATTCTCCCGGACCTCGGTCAATACGCTGGTAAATGAGATATCTCCGGGAATCCGCATGGCGAATGTCGTGCCGTGCGCAAATGGGCCGTGGATCTGAATGCTCTCGATCCCACTGTTCCATTTTACCCAGCCGGGAACATTCGAAAACAGTTCCCAGATCCGCGCCGGAGTGGCCGTTGTCTCAATGCTTTCTTCGTGAGTCCACATGGTGCCGTCCTTTTTGTCGAACGCGACACGTGTCGCAAAACGTGAATTTAACATGGGAAATTACGTTCCGCCGCAGATGCGCTAAGATCATGCACATTCAGGAGAATCGGCCAGCATTACCGGCCACCTGCAATCAGATCACGAGCCGCATCCTGCCATCGCGCAGATGCGCCACCCGCTTTCACCATGATCGACCAGCTCATGCCAAATATCATATCGGTAGCAAATCTTTCCAAGAACTATGCCTCCGGCTATCGGGCGCTTAAAAACGTCGATCTGGATATCCGCCGAGGCGAAATCCTGGCGTTGCTGGGGCCGAACGGTGCCGGCAAAACGACGCTCATCAGCTGCATCTGCGGCATTCTTAACCTGTCCGAGGGCACAGTCCTCGTCGACGGCCACGACATTGTCAAGGATTTCCGTGCGGCCCGGTCCCTGATTGGATTGGTGCCGCAGGAACTGACCACCGATGCATTCGAAACGGTGTGGGCGACGGTATCCTTCAGCCGCGGCCTGTTCGGCAAGCCGGCCAATCCAGCCCATATCGAAAAAGTGCTCAAGGACCTGTCGCTGTGGGACAAGAAGGACAACAAGCTGATCACTCTGTCCGGCGGCATGAAGCGCCGCGTGCTGATTGCCAAGGCCTTGTCGCATGAGCCACAGATCCTGTTTCTGGATGAACCGACCGCCGGCGTCGATGTGAATCTGCGGCACGACATGTGGCAACTGGTGCGCTCGCTGCGCGAAAGTGGTGTGACCATCATCCTGACCACTCACTACATCGATGAAGCCGAAGAAATGGCCGACCGCATCGGCGTGATCAACAAGGGTGAGATCATCCTGATCGAGGACAAGAGCGAGCTGATGCGCAAACTCGGCAAGAAACTGCTGACGCTGCAGTTGGAACGGCCGCTCGACAGCATTCCAGCCGAGCTTGCCGCCTACAACCTGAGCTTGTCGAGCGATGGCAGTCAACTCATCTACACCTACGAAAACGACGGCGAACGCGTCACCATCATTTCGCTGCTCAACGCCCTGAGCGAAGGTGGTATCGCCTTCAAGGATATCCAGACCACGCAGAGCTCTCTTGAAAATATTTTCGTCAACCTGATAAAGGACGAACAATGAATTTCCACGCAATCCGCGCCATGTACCGCTTCGAGATGGCGCGCGCCGGGCGCACCATATTGCAAAGCATCGTCGCCCCGGTGATTTCTACATCGCTGTATTTCGTCGTGTTCGGCGCGGCAATCGGTTCGCGCATCTCGCAGATCGACGGCATCAGCTACGGTGCCTTCATCGTGCCGGGGCTGGTGATGTTGTCGCTGCTGACGCAAAGTGTCTCGAATGCCTCCTTCGGCATCTATTTCCCGAAATTCACCGGCACCATTTATGAACTGCTGTCGGCGCCGGTTTCGTATCGCGAAATTGTGGTCAGCTATGTCGGCGCCGCCGCCACCAAATCGATCATCCTTGGGCTGATCATCCTGGCCACGGCAGGCTTGTTCGTGCCGCTGCAGATAGAGCATCCGCTGTGGATGATCCTGTTCCTGGTGCTGACCGCCGTGACCTTCAGCCTGTTCGGTTTCATCATCGGCATCTGGGCCGACAGCTTCGAGAAGCTGCAACTGGTGCCGCTGCTGATCATCACGCCGCTGACCTTCCTGGGCGGCAGTTTTTATTCGATCAAGATGCTACCGCCGGTATGGCACACGATCAGCCTGTTCAATCCGGTGGTCTACCTGATCAGCGGATTCCGCTGGAGCTTTTATGGCAATGCCGATGTCAGCATCACCATCAGCCTGACGATGACACTGGTTTTCCTGGTTGCCTTCCTGGCCATCGTGGCCTGGATTTTCAAGACCGGTTACAAGCTGAAATATTAATTTTTTACGCCGGTACGGTCATCGGCGCGTCGCCTGATTTATTTCGCGCCACGCGCCTCAGCTAGTGCAATGGTCAGGTGCTGCACCTTCTTTTTCAACTGGTCTCGCTCGTCGGTAAGCTCGGCGAGCAATTGCATCAAGCGATGAATTTCCACCTGGTCAGGTGTCGCATCGCTCGGTGGCGGCTCCAGTTCTGGCTTGGGCGGCAAACGCGCCTCGCGCACCTGCCTTGCGGCCTGGCGCAGTTCCTTCTTGCCGCCAGCGACAGCCGCAACCTGCTCCTCGCTCGGTAAGGTAGCGACCGCCGCGGCGGCATTGATGGAAATGACGCCCGACTTGACTGCACTCACCAGTTCAGGCGCCGCAGTCTTCTGGATTTTTTCGATTTGCCCCAAGGTTGCGCTGCTCACGCGCGCAGCGCGCGCAACCGCTTCCCGCGTCAACGGCGGCTCGCTCTCGGATTGGGCCGCACCATCACTCTCTGCCGACTCCACAGATGATTGTCTGGTTTGCGCCTGAGACGCCCGTGCCGCTACGATCTCCTTCTTGCGTAGAGCAAGCACGCCGCGCTGAAAATCCGAAACGCTGCGTCGTCCCAGGTGGTTATCGATCATCCACAAGTGCACGTCATCCATCGACTGGAACGTCTTGTTCTGCGTGGTATTGAAAGGGATGCCGTGTTTCTGGCAGATACCGTAGCGATTGTGCCCATCTACCAGCAGATCACCCCACAGCACCAGCGCGTCGCGACAACCTTCAGACAGCAGGCTGCGTTCCAATGCAGCGAATTCATCTTCGGTTAGCGGATCAATATAGGCACGGAGATCTGGGTTGACATTGATGGTCATGGTTCAGGAGAAATAAGGGAATCGCGGCTAGTGTACGCAGGGTGACCGCTTTAGGCCACACGGCAAGCCGAATTTTACTGGAAGCTGACGATTGCCCGCTCGCATTTCTCCATCAACTCGAGATAGGCATTGCGCTCACGAGTGAGATGTTTCTTCTGAAACTCGTGCCTTTTAATGCCTTTACCGACGGTCAGAATTTTGTGACCGGCAGCTGCACAATCACCCAGTTCGGCAAACAAAGGTTGATCCTTGTTGTGCGCACCCGGCCAATCCCGCAACAAATTTTCCAGCGGGTTGTTGAATTCGCGATAGTAGCGGGTTTTGTTGTGCATGATCTGCAAATCGTGCGAGAGCCGTTCGGCTTTTCTCATTTCCTTCAACAAGCCGGCCGCTTGCGACTTTGCACTTTTACGCTGCGCGTCCGAATAGACAACCCTTACCTCACCCGGCGCTACCGGTGTAGGCAAAACCACGGCCGAACGAAACCTCTTTTCGTCGCTCGTCGGTGCAGTCTCAGCCGCCTTCTCCCCGCAGGCGCAGACAAACAACGCCGCCGCACAGGCCAGTAGATGCGTTCTTCCCGCGATATATCTTTGAAATATCATAAACAATAACTCTGACATCACATTAAACGGTTGCCATCATGCCATAAGTGTTGCAAAAGTCTGGCGGTATTCGGCAGGCGTCAGGGAAGTAAGTTCCTTGAACATACGGCGAATGTCTGAGTCGCTACGCTCCGTCCTCAGGGCATTGGGCCTATGTGGTCATCAATTTCAAGACAAATATGCATATTGGCCTTATACGATTCCGGCGAACCCGCGCGCTCAGGAATCGCGTACCTTGCCGCAAGTTCGAAAAATCCGACAAGAATCATGACGGTCTTGCAGAAGGAATTACATCATGTTGGGCATAGCTTTACTTTTCATCGGCGCGGTGCTGGTCGTCAATGGCGTTGGATTGACCGGCCGGATAGAGGCGCGCGAAAACGCCGTCTTCAATTTTTTGATCGGCATGCTGGCGCTGTTCATCAGCCTGTTGGGCATCATCCGTAGCGTTGATAACGCCGGCTATCTCAGTGTTGCCGCCGGTTTGCTGTTTGCCTTCACCTACTTGTATCTGGCGGTGGTGCAATGGAAAGGAATGAGCGGAAAAGGCCTAGGCTGGTATTGTCTGTTTGTCGCCATCAATACGCTGCCGATGGCCTGGATGGCCATGGCGCAAGACATGCGCTCGACCGTGATGTGGCTGGCATGGGGACTACTCTGGTTCCTGTTTTTCCTGGCTTTGGCTCTTCAGAAAAACATTCGGTCGCTAGGCATCATCACCGTCATCATCGGCGTTGCATCCTGCTGGATTCCCGGCTTTTTAATGTTGGCCGATCGTTGGTAATAGAGATTGCAGCCTGTTGCAAGACGCGCTGCAAAGTCAATTACTGGAGACTGCCCCAACGTTCCACCGCCGGTTCCGCAGCGGCCCACTTCCAGACATCATCGCTCCGGCAAGCGCTAGTGACGTACCAGGCACGCTTCAACTGCGCGCCCTCGCCGGTATCGACCGACATGATTGCTTCCTTGCACAAAACCAGCGGCGTATCGATCAGGCGCGTGACGCGCACTTCTCCATGTTCGTTGCCATATGAAACCTGATGCACGATCGCCCAGCGCCGCGACTGCCCTATTTCGAGATTGCCGATGATGGCGGCGATTTCGTCCTGCTCGGCTTTCTGCCAATTGCGGAAAATGTATTTGGTGGTGGCGTCGGTGGCAGCTTGTACACCGATGCCGATAGCGTAGCCGACTGCCGGATTGGAAGTGACCGCGCCACTGGCAACACCCGCCGCCGCGCCGGCGAAGCCGCCGATACTGTTGCAACCGCTCAAAGCCAGCGCAGCGACAATCAATAAGCCGCCGGCAGCGGCACGGCGTATGAAACGACCACGCCGCATCACTGCAACGCTCCCCAGCGCTCGGTCGCCGGTTCGACCGAAGCCCATTTCCAGTTCGCGCCGGATTGGCAAATGGTGGCGACGTAAAACTCACTGGTCGGCTTGCCTGCCTGACCAACCAGGCCATCGACCGAGAACACGATCTCTTTGCAGCTCATGCCCTGGCTGCTGATGATGCGACTGACCGTGACACGGCCACGCTCATTATCTTCGAGCGGCAGCGAATGCTGGATCTGCCAGTTGGCGACGGCGCCGGCAGCCAGGCTGCCGGCTACGCTGGCGATTGCATCCTGTTCCTCGCCATGTATCTTGCGCTGCTCGTACTGTACGCCGGCACGCGCCGCGGCCTGTACGCCAAGACCGATGCCGGTCGCCACTGCCGCGTTGTTGGTGACTTTGCCGGCCAGTGCCGTGCCGGCCACGCCGGCTGCGGCCGAACTGCCTTCCGTGACGACCGAACTACAGCCGCTCAATCCAATGACGCTACACAACACCAGCAAACCACTTGTCTGTTTTAACTGCATCTACCATTCCAAAATGAAAGCATCAATCGCGGCGGCGATGTACGAATTGACACCGGCCGCAGCGGCTGCAAACATTCTAGAGGAGAAAAATCCGTTTCAACTTCGGCAATAAATAATAAATTGAAAACTTTTGTTAAATCATTTCCACCGAGGAAAATGCCACCAGAGCAGTGGCGATCATTCACTCCATGCCGACTTACATGCCGTTGCCGCCGCCCATGCCACCGGAACCACCACCCATGCCTCCCATACCGCGCCCTCCGTGGCTTTTGCCGGCCGGCTTGACTGTATCCGAGTTACGCGGCTCGCAAGCGGCATCGCTGGCGCGTTGCAGACGATCCGCCAGATAGAGCCGCACCGCTTGCCGTTGCTGATCGTCCAGCGCGTCGTTCATGGTCAGCCACAGCTCGCGCAACTGACGGCCGTCCTGAGCCGACAAGCTTGATTCGGCGTCAATCGCGGTCGACAACTGGCGCAGATCGATATTCGGATTGTTGAGGCCACTGCGCATGTTGGCCTGCAGGTCTTGCTGGCGACGCTCACGCTCCTTGACGATGACCTTGGTCTTGGCAGCCAATTGCCCCCACAAAGTTTGCTGATTCGGATTCAGATGCAGATCGTCTTTCAAGCCATCGGCAGCGCTCAACACGTCTTCCGCACGAAAATCCATCACCGGTGTCGCCAGCGCACTGGCCGCCAGCCCGAGGCTGAACAAGCCTGCCAGCACCGGCGATATCAAGGTCAAACTCAGCTTTGAACGTTGCACGGCATTCTCCATATCTAAAACGCCATATTTAACCGGAGTTGCCGTATGGCCGATGCAATCGAATCATTTGGTAACAGCTGGCGCCGCATTGATACACGCTGTTGCCGGGCGCAAGGTTCTCGCCAATTGCCGGCGGCCTGCTATATTATTGGCAACTTATTGCTATCGTGCCCTTGTGCGGGCCAACCGACTGCCCATCTCCCATGATAAAAATCTCTGGCCTCACCTTCGACTACCCCGGCCATCGCGCCTTGCACCAGGTCAGCCTGCAGGTTGAGCAAGGCAGCGTGACGGCGCTGGTCGGCTCCAACGGCGCCGGCAAAACCACGCTGATGCGCTGTATCGCCGGCCTCGAAACCCCGCTGGCAGGCGCCATCAGCGTAGCCGGCATGGATGTGCTGGAGCGCCCGCGCGAAGCGCATCGGTTGATGGGCTATCTATCCGACTTCTATGGCTTGTACCAAGCCCTGACCGTCTCCCAATGCCTGGAATATGCGGCGGCTGCGCAAGGCCTGCCGGCAGTGGCAATTCCGCAGGCGATCCGGACCACGGCGCAACAACTGGCGCTGACTGATCGATTGCAGCAGACCTGCGACAAACTGTCGCGCGGCCTGCGCCAGCGCGTTGCCATCGGCCAGGCCATCATCCATGCGCCGAAAGTGCTGCTGCTGGACGAACCGGCTTCCGGCCTTGATCCGGAAGCGCGCAGCAGCCTGGCCGGCCTGTTCCGCCAACTTCAGGCGAGCGGCATGACGCTGCTGGTGTCGTCGCACATCCTGGCCGAACTGGATGAGTATTCGACCCACATGCTGGCGCTACGCGACGGCAGGGTACTCGAATATCGTGCCCTGAAGCACGACAGCGGTCATCCATCGGCGCGCAAGTCGCTGCGGATCGTGCTGGCGCAAGCCAACGCCGGATTACATGCGCAACTGGCGGCCGAACCGACGGTGCAGATTGAAGGTGGCGACGAACGCACCGCGGATTTCCTGTTCAGCGGCGATGAACATGCGCAGGCGGCGCTGCTGGCGCGCCTGATCGGCAACGGCCTGGCAGTTGCCAGCCTGTCCGACCAGAAAGAGAATTTGCAGCAATCCTATCTGCGCTCGGTCGCCACCTATGAAAACGGACAACAACACTTACCGGCCACTGGCGGGAGCGCAACATGATCAATCCTGAATTCAAACGCAACCTGTGGCTGCAGTTTTCCCTGCATCGGTTCATCGCCATGCCGGCGATTCTCGGCCTGATATTCCTCACTCTCAAGGTTGCCGACAGCAGTTTCCCAGGCGGTATCTCGATCGACAGCATCGCTCTGATGCTGTTCGGCGGCATTGTCTGCCTGTGGGGTACGCGCAATGCCAGCAATGCGGTAATCGATGAAATCCGCGACAAGACCTGGGACCAGCAGCGCATGAGCGCGCTCGATCCATGGACCATGACCTGGGGCAAACTGTTCGGCGCCACCGCTTTTAACTGGTACGGCGGCATTATTTGCCTGGCCGCGTTTGCGGTTTTCGCGATGATCCGCGAGCGTGAACTGATGCTGAGCGCCGGCCTGACGCTGGTGGCCCTAGGCATCCTGATGCATGCAGCGACCATTGCCTTGAACCTGCACCTGATGCGCAGCGACATCCGCGCGGTGCAACGTGGCGGTATCGCCTGGGCGGTGGTCCTGATCGCTGTGATGTTCGCGCCGCCGTTCCGCGCCAACGCCGATGCATCCATATTGTGGTGGGGCAGTTCCTACGCCTACAGTTCCTTCCTGCTGGCCAGCACTGTATTCTTTGCCGTCATCGCCGTGTTCGCCGCCTGGCGCACCATGGGCGGCGCATTGCAGATCACCGCCATTTCCTGGGCATGGCCGCTAGGTTGCTGCCTGCTGACAGGCTACTTTGCCGGTTTTTCCGATGGCGGCGGCTTGCTGTGGATCGGCTTGCTGTTCGCCACGGGGATGACCTATGCGGCGCTGTTCTCCGAAGAAAACAACATCGCGCTGTGGCAGCGGGTGGTGACCCGCGCCCGCGCCGGCAACTGGAACGGCCTGTTCCATAACCTGCCGATCTGGCCAACCACGCTGGTGTTGAGTTTCTGTTTTGCGATTCTATTAGCACTCAGCGGCGGCGATTCGCTGCCGTTCAAGCTGCCGCGGGCAATCATCGACACGTCGTTCCTGGCCGTGACGATTGCACTGATGCTGTTGCGCGACGCCTGCGTTTATCTGTTTTTCGCCTTTTCCGGCAACAGCAAGCGGGTTGGCGCCACCACCATCCTGTACCTGGCGGTTATCAACGGTTTGCTTCCATTCCTGTGCAAGACAATGGGAATGCGCGAACTCGCCGCATTGTTCATGCCGCTGTACGCCGACAGCGGCTGGATCATGATAGCAATTGCGGCGCTACACACCGTGCTGGCGCTGGTGCTGCTTGGGTGGATCTGGCGTCGGCAAGCATTGCGCGCTGAGTAAACACGCCTCGCCAGCAAGCTATGCGGCGGCGATCAAGCCTTCGATGATCTTATCGAGCTTGATCGCATCGGCGGCAAAGCCACGGATTCCTTCCGCCAGCTTCTCAGTCGCCATTGCATCGTCGTTCAACGCGTAGCGGAAGCCTGCCTCGTCGTAACTGATTGCGGGCATGTCAACGCCATGCGCGTCCTTACCCAGCATGCGCGGCAACGCGCCCTCCCCAGCCTGCAACTGCGCCAGCAATTCCGGGCTGATGGTCAGCAGGTCGCAACCCGCCAGCGCCGCAATCTGGCCGACGTTGCGGAAGCTGGCGCCCATCACTTCGGTCTCGATGCCATGTTGCTTGTAGTAGCTGTAAATCTGCGCCACCGATTTGACGCCGGGATCGTTCGACAGCGTGTTCGCTGATTCATCCCAGGCGCTGCCTGCGGATTTCTTGTACCAATCGTAAATGCGGCCGACGAACGGCGAGATCAGGCGCACTTTGGCGGCGCCGCAGGCGACCGCCTGGCAGAACGCAAACAGCAAGGTCAGATTGCAACGGATACCTTCGCGTTCGAGGATTGCCGCGGCCTGAATGCCTTCCCAGGTTGAGGCGATCTTGATCAGCACCCGCTCACGGCCGATGCCGGCCGCTTCATACAAGGCCATGATGCGGCGCGCGCGGGCCACCGTGGCGGCGGTGTCGAAACTGAGACGGGCGTCGACTTCGGTCGAGACGCGGCCTGGCACCACTTTCAGGATTTCCAGGCCAAAGCGCACCAGCACCTGATCGACAATCAGCTCCAGGCCATCGGCGGCATGGGCGGCAACGGTTTCAGCCAACAGCGGCGCGTACTCGGCCTGCTGCACCGCTTTCAGGATCAACGACGGATTGGTGGTGGCATCGCGCGGCTTGAATTGCGCCAGTTGCTTGAAGTTGCCGGTATCGGCTACTACGGTAGTGAATTGCTTGAGTTGCTCCAGCTGGTTCATTGTGTATTCCTGGTTTGGAAAAATCGAGTTTAAAAAATCCGAATCGGTTCAATCAATCGATTCAATCATGCAAGGCTTGCGCCGCCGCGAACAAGCCGCGGAATTGTCGATAACGCGCCTGCAATACCGGCTGTTGTGCGGCCACAGGTGTGAAGCGGGCTTTGATAGGCATGCCGGCGGCAAGCAAATCCTGGCCGCCGCCGATTGCCAGGAATCCCAGCTTGGCGGCGCCGATGCAGGCGCTGAGTTCGCTACCTGACAGGGTATGGATTTCGCGGTCCAGTATATTGGCCAACAACTGCGCCCAATAATCGCTGCGCGCGCCGCCGCCGACCAGTGCGCAACTGCTCACCGCAGCACCGGCCGACTGCACCGCATGCATCGCATCCAGCAGGCCGAAACCAACTCCTTCCAGCACTGCATAGCCAAGCATCGCCGGCACCGTATCGTGCCCTAGTTGCATGAAGCCGCCGCGCACCAGCGGATCGTTATGCGGAGTGCGCTCGCCGGCCAGATACGGCAGGAACAACGGCGTTGTTGCCGGAACGACTTGCGCGATCGGCAGCGTTTCTTGCACCAGTTGCAGCAATGCCTGTTCATTGGGCTTGCCCAACAGATTGGTCACCCAGCGCAGGCAACTGGCGCCGGACAACATCGCGCCCATCGTGTACCAGCGCTGCGGCAGCGCGTGGCAGAAAGTATGCACCGCGCTGGGCGGATTGCCTGCCGCGTGATCGGTAATCGCGACCAGTGCCGCACTGGTGCCGAGCGTGACGAAGGCTTGGCCGGCATCGATCGCGCCGATGCCGACCGCCGACACCGGGTTGTCGCCGCCACCGCCAGCCACCACCAGCCCGGCGCTCAAACCCAACTCAGTTGCGGCGGCGGCAGCCAAACCAGCCGATGCGGCAGAACCTTCCACCAGCGGCGGCAACTGCCGCAAGGTCAGCCCGGTGGCATTGACCATCGGCTCGAACCATACACGCCGGCGTACATCCAGCCAGAGCGTGGCAGCGGCATCAGAGACGTCAGTGATGCGCTCACCGGTCAGGCGCAGCCGCAGATAGTCTTTGGGCGACAGTACACAGTCAATCCGGCTGAACGTTTGTGGCTCATGATGCTGCAACCAAAGCAGCTTGGGTGCAGTCAGGCCAGCCATCGGCAAGCTGCCGGTGACTTCGGCGAAATCGGGATGATCGCGGCCCAATTGCTCCGCCTCCAACATCGCGCGCGAGTCGTCCCACAAGATCGCCGGACGCAGCACGCGGTCGCCCTCATCCAACAAAACTGCACCATGCATCTGGCCAGATAAACCGATGCAGCGAACCCTGGCATAGGCATCCGGATTGGCTGCTCTGAGCTGCTGCAATCCAGCGGCGCAAGCCTGCCACCAGTCTTCCGGGTCCTGTTCGGACCAGCCGGGCTGCGGCCGCGAAATCGTCAGCCGGACCCCGGCATGCGCCAGCACCACACCGCTCTGATCCAGTAACACCGCCTTCAGCTCCGAAGTGCCGAGATCGATCCCGAGTGCAATCGGACTATGCATATATCTCCATCATCATGATTGGCGTCACAGACAGCCGCATGAATTGCGGACGCGCAAAGTCGGCGCCAGCCGCACCGTCTGCTTCTTGCCGTCCGGCGTCTCTATTCGTTTCATCAGTAACTTGACCGCGCGCATGCCCAACTCCTTGACCGGCTGCGCCATCACGGTCAGGCGCGGCACAAAGAAATCGGCCCAGTCGAAATCATCGAAACCGACCAGCGCAATCTGCTCCGGCACATCGACCTTGGCGTCGCGCAACGCGTGCATGGCACCAATCGTCATCAGGTTGTTGGCCGCCATGATCGCCGTCGGCGGCGCGGCCAACGTCAGCAGCTTGCGGGTCGCCAGGCGCGCCGGCTCGCTGCTGGATTCGCCACAGACCAGCAGCTCTTCGTCAAATGGTAAGCCGGCCGCATCCAGCGCCGCCCGATAGCCGGCAATCCGCTCGTCGGTGGTAGTCAGGCCGGCGCGACCGGAAATAAAGGCGATGCGTTTGTGGCCATGCTGGATCAGATGCCGCACCAACTCCTGCGACGATTGCTTGTTTTCCACGCCGACCTGATCGAAGCCCTGCGGCATCAAGCGGTCGACCAGCACTGCCGGAATCTGGTTGGCGCGCAAATACTCCAGCGCCAGATGCTGCGGATCGGGGGATGGCGCCAGCAAAATGCCATCGACCCGGCGGTGATGTAAGGCTTTGACCGCACGTAGTTCCTGTTCGGGATCGTCGCGCGTGTCGACATACAACATCATGATGCCGTGCCTGGCGCATTCGGTTTCGATGGCGTGCACGGTTTCACTGAAATAGTGATTGGACAAGGCCGAGATCGCAACGCCGATGGTGTTCGACGTCGAACGCGCCAGCGAGCGCGCCAGCGTGTTCGGGATGTAGCCGGTCGCCTGGATCGCCGCCTCCACCGCGCGCACAGTCGCCGGCCGCACCTTGCGTGTACCGTTCAAGACATGCGATACGGTCGACGTGGAAACCTGCGCAATTCTTGCGACATCGTCCATTGTGGCCAATTGTGCTCTCTCCTCTATTTTTGCCGGCGCCAGCCGGCAGCTGCTGATATTGTCATCTCAACAGCCGCCGCAGCCGCTTTAGCGTTGGCTAGACCAGCCTTTATATGTTGCGACATTATCGTGAGTAATCAGCACCGGCGCCAGCAGAACCACAGGTTTGGCCGGACGTTTGCCATTCAGGATGTCATAACCGATGGCAACCGCATCCTGCGCCTGCGCCCACGGATCCTGGCTGGAGGAAGCCTGGATCGACGTACCCGACTTCAGGGCGGCCTCGATATCCGGTGCGCCGTCGACTGAAGTGATGATGATGCCGCCGCGCTTGAGCTGCTTGGCCGCGAGATCGCTGCCGATTGCCTGCGGATCGTTGATGGTGAACAGACCATCGATTTTCGGGAAGCGCGTCAGGTAGCCTTGCATCGCATTCAGCCCGCCTTCACGCGACCCCTTGCCGTCCTGGTCGTCGGACAACAGCTTGATGCCTGGCGCAGCCGCAAACACCGCCTTGCAACCCTTGACGCGATCGATCACCGCAGTCACTTGCGGACCGTTCTGGATAATCACATTGCCCTTGCCGCCAAGTTTATCGACCAGGAATTTGCAAGCCAGGCGACCGGCCTGTTCATTATCCGTCTGCACCGTGGCATCCACGCCTTTGGCGCCAACGTCCACCGCCACCACCACAATGCCGGCCTTCTGCGCCTTCTTGATGGCCGGTTCGATCGCCACCGGATCGGTGGCATTCAGCAGGATCAGGTCAACGCCAGCCGAAATGAAATTGTCGATCTGCGTGAATTGCTTGCTCAGGTCGTAATCGGCCGACACTGCCGTCACCTTGACGTTGGGATTGATTTGCAATGCTTTGGCCTTGGCGCCGTTGGCCAGGGTCACAAAGTAGGGATTGCCGAGTGAGCCGACTGTGATGCCGACCGATTTCAATTCCCGTGCCTGCACGGTTCCCGACATGCTCATGGCCAGCGTCAACGGCAATACCGCAGCTAAAACGATTTTTTTCATCATGCTTGATCTCCTGTTGCCGGTCATATCAAAATCCGGGCGCCACGACCAGCTTGCCGCACCCGGTGTCCATCCGTTAGGTCAGGTACGTGCACCCGATTGCCGATAGCGATCCAGCGCCACCGCGCCAATGATGACGATGCCCTTGATAATGTATTGCCAGATATCGGACACGCCCAGCAGCACCAGGCCGTTGGTCAGCACGGCAATAATCAACGCCCCGATCAGGGTGCCGACAATCGAACCGACACCGCCGGTAAAGCTGGTGCCGCCCAAAATCACCGCAGCAATCGCATCGAGTTCGTAGGATTGGCCCAGTTGCAAACCGTTGGCCGCCGACAAGCGCGACGCCGTCATCACCGCGCCAAGGCCCGCCAACAGACCCGACACCGCATACACGAACAGCAGCACTTTCCAGACCTTGATGCCGGACAGACGCGCCGCTTCAGCGTTGCCGCCCACTGCATAAATCTGCACGCCGATCACCGTGCGGCGCAGGATGAACCAGGCCAGCGCCACCACCAGCAGGGCGATGATGACCAGCCACGGCACACCCAATATCGAATCGTTGCCGATGAAAGCGAACGGCAATTCAGGATTGAAGACAGTCTTGTCGTCCGCCAGCAGCCGCGCCAGGCCGCGCATTGCGGTCAGCGCGCCGAGCGTGACGATGAACGGCGGCAGCCGCATGAAGGCAATCAGCACGCCATTCACCAGCCCCAGCAGCAAGCCGAAGCCGAGCCCGGCGGCAATGCCCAGCATGCCGTACTGCGGCGACATCGACGCCAGCATCGCCACCACGGCCGACGCCGCCAGGATCGCGCCGACCGACAGGTCAATGCCGGCAGTCAGGATGACGAAGGTCATGCCGGCCGCCAGCACGATATTTACCGACGCTTGCTGGGTCACGATCGACAGGTTCTGCAATGTGAAGAAATTCTGGCTCAGCAAGCTGAAGCCGAGTATCAGCAACAGCAATACCGGCAGCATGCCGACTGTGCGCATCAGGTTGCGCAATTTTTCCGGATTGCCGACCGCCGTTGCGGCACTGCCGCCTTGTACGGAAAGGTTCATGATGGTTGTCTCCTGGCTGTTCTGGTTCATGGTGTCGATTCTGCTCACGCGGCTTGCGGCTGCACCTGCTGTGCGCCGGTGGCCAGTTCGATGATGTTTTCCTGGGTGATCTCGCGTCCCGAATGGCCGCCCAGTTCGGCCACCAGCTCGCCCTCGCGCATCACCAGCACGCGGTCCGAGGTGCCGACGATTTCGGGCAGTTCGCTCGAAATCACCACCACGCCGATGCCGGCATTGGCCAGCTCGTTGATGATTCGGTAGATCTCGGACTTGGCGCCGATATCGACGCCGCGCGTCGGTTCGTCGAGGATCAGCACATGCGGCTTAATTTCCAGCAAGCGCGCCAGCAGCACTTTCTGTTGATTACCGCCGGAGAGCGCACCGACATTGACGCCGGGCGAAGCAACCCGGATCGATAGCGACTTGATGGCCTCGGCAGCACGCTGCGCACCGCGCCGCCGGTCCAGCACGCCACCATAGCCGGCATCCGGCACACAGGCGCAAACGTTGATGTTGTCGCGTACGCTCATGTCGAGGAACAGGCCTTGCGCTTTGCGGTCCTCGGTCAGGTACACCACGCCGGCGCGGATGGCATCGGCCGGCCCGCGCAGATTGCTGACGGCTTGCCCCGCCACTTCGAGCGTGCCGGCAATACGCGGATCGGCGCCAAAGATCAGGCGCGCCAGTTCGGTACGACCGGCGCCGACCAGGCCGGCAATGCCCAGCACTTCGCCCGCATGCAAATCGAAACTGCAGCCGCGCACGCGCCGCCCATCGGCCATGTCGCGCACCCGCATCACGACATTGCCTGGATCGTAAGGCGCATGCTCTTTCTTGTAGAAGCCGGACAAATCACGCCCGACCATCATCTTCACCAGCACCTCGGCCGACAGTTCATCACGCTCCAACATGCCGACATGCTTGCCGTCGCGCAGCACCGAAACCCGGTCCGACAATTCGTAGATTTCCGCCATCCGATGGCTGATGTAGACGATCGCCAGGCCTTCCTCGCGCAACTGGCGAATCAATGCGAACAAACGATCAGTCTCACGGGAAGACAATGGTGTCGTGGGTTCGTCCATTACCAGTATGCGGGCGTGGGCATGGATCGCCCGCGCAATCTCAACCAGTTGGCGCTCGGCGATCGACAGGCTACTGACCTTGGTGTGCGGCGTGAAATCCGCGCCCAGGCGCTTCAACACATCGACACAGCCGGCTTCCATCGCCTTGCGGTCAACGCTCCAGCCTTGCCGTAATTCACGCCCCAGATAGATATTTTCCGCCACACTCAGGTTCGGGCACAGGCTCAACTCCTGGTAAATGACCGCAACCCCGTGCTCTTTGGCAGCGCGCGGACCGTAATTGACTACCCGCCGGCCATCAATACGGATTTCGCCGCCGGTATCGGCCTGATGGGCGCCGGACAGCACTTTCATCAGCGTCGACTTGCCGGCGCCATTCTCGCCCATCAGGGCATGGACTTCACCAGCGTAGACGGTCAGATCAACTTCCTTCAACACCCGTAAACCGCTGAACGTCTTGGAGATGCCGCGCATCTCGAGAATTGGTGTTGCGCCTGATTCAGATTTCATCAACAAGCCCTCGTTTTGATGGAGCGATCAATCATTTTTAAGGATGACCAAATCGCCGAAACAGCTACACGACTGAACGAAAATATTGGAAATCGACCGATGGTCAATCAGAAGACAGCAGCGATATGCAAGCATCTGCGCGTGAGCGATCGCTCAATACCGGACTTTTACGTGACACGAGAACGGGCGGCGACGCCCTCCCCGGATGCGGGATATGCATGGATTTGTCTCCTGGTTTCTTTGTTTTTTAGCTAAGTCGCAACACCACTGGAAAGGCTCCAGATCAGTATTGAGGACCTGATTTGCGATCAATATTAGAGGAAAGCAAGCGCTTGCGCAAGCGCTTGCTTTTATTGATACTTGGATAATTAAAAACGTTTAGGCAAAAAAACACCTCCGCGAAGGAGGTGTTTTCGGATGCAGCCGGCACCGCCCGAAGCGGCTCTTCAGCAAGAATATTTCAATCAGTTCCCAGCCACAGTCATGCTTTCAATCAGCACCGAACCAGTCTGCTTGGTTCCGCGAATCAGCGTATCGGCGCCGATGGCGACGATTTGCGCCAGCATGTCTTTCATGTTGCCGGCGATCGTGATTTCCTCGACCGGGTACTGGATGATGCCCTTCTCCACCCAATAACCGGAAGCGCCACGCGAGTAATCGCCGGTGACGTAGTTGACACCCTGCCCCATCAACTCAGTGACCAGCAAGCCAGTATCGAGTTTCTTCAGCATCGCCTTGAAGTTATCCGTGGATTTGGTCAGCGAGGACGTCATGCTCAGGTTATGCGAACCGCCGGAGTTGCCGGTGGTCTTCATGCCCAGCTTGCGCGCCGAATAGGTCGACAGGAAGTAGCCCTGCACCACGCCATCCTTGACCACCTGGCGGCGCTGGGTCTTGACGCCCTCCTCATCGAACGGCGCCGAACCCACCGCACCAACCACATGCGGATCTTCCAGGATCTGGATATGCGGCGCAAACACCGATTTGCCCAAGGTATCCAGCAGGAATGTCGATTTGCGGTACAACGCGCCGCCGGACACCGCCTGCACGAATGCCCCCAGCAAGCCCGCCGCCAGAGGCGCCTCGAACAGCACCGGACACTTGCGCGTATCCAGCTGACGCGCGTTAAGCCGCGCCAATGCACGCTCTGCAGCGTAGCGACCGATCGCTTCCGGCTTGGCCAGCTGCTTCGGATCGCGCATCGACGAGTACCAGTCGTCACGCTGCATGTGGGCGCCCTTGCCGGCAATCGGCGCTACCGAAATGGTGTGCCGCGAAAACGGATAGCCCCCCATGAAGCCGCGCGAATTGGCGCTGACAAAGTGCGATTGCTGGGCATAGACGCCGGCGCCTTCGCTGTTGGTGATGCGCTTGTCGACGGCAAATGCTGCCGCTTCGCAACGTTTTGCCAATTCGACAGCTTCTTCTGCAGTGATCAGCCACGGCGAGCACAGCTTCAAATCCAACGGATTCATTTCCAAAGTATCAACATCCGGCAGGCCGGCGCAATCGTCTTCGGCGGTGAAGCGGGCGATGTTGTATGCCGCTTCGACCGTGTCCTGCAACGCTTTGGCCGAGAAATCGGAGGTGCTGGCATTGCCGCGCCGGGTATGGCCTTCCTCTCCCAGGTACACGGTGACGCCCATGCCCTTGTCCTTATTTTGCTCGATGGTCTCGACGCTACCCTTGCGCACCCCTACCGACAGCCCGCTGCCTTCGCTGATCTCGACAGAGGCGCCAGAGGCCCCTTTTTCCCGCGCATAACGCAAAACGTCCTGCGCAAGTTGTTGCAACTGCTCTTGGCTATGAATGAATACGGAGTCGCTCATGGGTCGGTTTTCTTTGAATAAGGTATAAAACGGTTATCATAGCAGTCGTTTACAGTATGGAAGTACCCTTAACATCATGCCAAATCCCAATCGGGGCTCCTGCGGCTTTCAGTCCAGCGAGTTCGAACAAGAATACGATCGTCCCTCCAAGTCCCAGCTCAAGCGCGAGATGACTGCATTGCAGAAGCTCGGCGAAGAGCTGATTGCCGAATCGCGCGACCGCGTCAAGCGGGTGCCGATGCCGGAAGATGTGCGCGACGCCATCCTCGAATGCCAGCAGATCAAGGACCACGAAGGACGCCGCCGCCAGACTCAGTACGTCGGCAAGAAAATGCGTACTTTGGAGCCGCATGAAATCGCCGAAATCCAGAAGACCCTGGATAGCTGGCGTGGCCTGTCGAAAGCCGACACCGCCGCCATGCACGCGCTGGAACGCCATCGCGATCGCCTGTTGAAAGACGACGGCGCGCTGACCGAACTGTTGGCGAAACACCCGGAACTCGATGTGCAGCAAGTGCGCACGATGATCCGCAATGCGCGCAAGGAACAGGCCGAGAACAAGCCGCCGAAAGCGTATCGCGAAATTTTCCAGCTGCTGAAGGAATTGCAGAAATCATCCGCGCAAGAGAGTGACGACGGCGTCGATCAAGATGACGAAGACCAGCACGATGAGCACAACTAGCCTGAAAATCGGCCTGGTATCGATCTCTGATCGCGCCAGTGCCGGCGTTTATCAGGATCAAGGCATTCCGGCCCTGCAGGAATGGTTCGGCGCCGCACTCAGCAGCCAATGGCAAGTCGAAACCCGGCTGATCGCTGACGAGCGCGCAGTGATCGAGCAAACCCTGATCGAACTGGTGGACCAGGAGCATTGCCATCTGGTGCTGACCACTGGCGGCACCGGCCCGGCGCGGCGCGACGTGACACCGGAAGCTACGCTGGCGGTAGCCACCAAGGAAATGCCCGGCTTCGGCGAACAGATGCGGCAAATCAGCCTGCAATTCGTACCGACCGCAATCCTCTCGCGGCAAGTTGCCGTGATCCGCGAAAGCACCGATCACGCAGCGCTGATCCTGAATCTGCCAGGCCAGCCGAAATCGATCAAGGAAACCCTGGAAGGCTTGAAGGATGCCGACGGCAAGCAGAAAGTGTCGGGCATCTTCGCCGCCGTGCCTTATTGCATCGACCTGATTGGCGGTCCGTACATCGAAACCAACGAAGCTGTCTGCAAGGCGTTCCGGCCGAAATCAGCGATCAAGCCAAGCAACGCGTAAGTTTTCTTTTGGTCCACCCACTTTAGCGAATCGCATCCATGCTGCCAACGGCCCGTTCCCAGTCTCGCCTGACAGTCGCCCTGCTCCTGCCTGCATTGACCTTGGCGCTGAACGCGCCACTGCCCGTCGCAGCACAGCAGGCAGTGCAAACCCAGCAAACCCTGCACCTGATCAACGAATACCCAGCCACCTCGGTCACCGCTGCTGCCGACCTGCAGTTCGCCGCGACCGTCAAGCAACTGGCGGGAGATACGCTGGCGATCGAGACCGAACAGGAAGCCAACAATCCGTTCAAGGGCAATGCGCAGGTCAGCGCCGTCAGCGAGCGCAAGGTCGAGATGGCGACGCTGTTTGCCGGCATCGTCGGCGCCAGCGATCCGTTCTTCCTGCTGTCCTCGCTGCCATTCACGGTCAACAGTTTCGACGACGCCAAGGGGCTTGCTAATTGCGCCCAGCCTGCCGTCGAACAGCACCTCGACCAGCTCAATCTGCACCTGCTGTATGTCACGCCGTGGCCGCCATCCGGCATCTGGTCGGCGAAGCCGCTGACCGACCTGGCATCCTTGCAGGCGTTGCAGATCCGCACCTACGACGACAATAGCCGCGGCGTCTTCGAGCTGGCCGGTGCGCACAGCGTCAACCTGCCGTTTTCGGCGGTCCCTCCCAAACTGGCTGCGGGCGAATTGAATGCGGTGCTGTCGTCGGGCGACGGCGGCGCCGGTAACCACCTGTGGGATCATCTCGGTAATTTCAGCGCCATCAATTACTCGATCCCGCTCAGCTACACCGTGATCAACCGCGACGTCTGGCAGCAGCTCTCGCCGCAGCAGCAGGCAACGCTGACCGAAGCGGCCAAGCGCACCGCCGATGCTTCCTGGAGCAACGTCAAGGATCGCATCGAAGCCAATTACGCGCGCATGCGCGAGCACAAGATGACGCTCAACCTGGCGCCGGCAGCAACAATCCAGGACAGCCTGCATAACGCCGCGCGCAGCCAGCTCGCCGCCTGGCAGCAAAAGGCCAATGCCGCCGATATCGTCGGCGTTTGCCTCAAGGGAAAACTGAGCGCCAGCGCCGCCCAATAAAACCGCGCCAACGATCAACCACTTATCTCCTATTCGGAATACCTCATGTCTAGCACGCTCAAAACCCTGGAAATCTCCACCTCAGAAAATCCGACCGCTGCCGTCATCTGGATGCACGGCCTCGGCGCCGACGGCTCCGATTTCGTACCGATCGTCAAGGAACTGGATTTGAGCGGCTGCCCCGGCATCCGCTTCGTCTTCCCGAGCGCGCCAACCATGCCGGTGACCATCAACAACGGTTACGTCATGCCAGCTTGGTACGACATCCTGACCACCGACCTGATCCGCCGTGAAGACGAAGCCGGCCTGCGCAAATCGCAGCTGGAAATCGAAGCCCTGATCGCGCAACAGATCGCGCTGGGCATCGCCGCCGATAAAATCGTGATCGCCGGCTTCTCGCAAGGCTGCGCGATGACGCTGCAAACCGGCTTGCGCCATCCACAAAAACTGGCCGGCCTGATGTGCCTGTCCGGCTACCTGCCGCTCAGCGACAAGATCGCCGCCGAGCGCCATGCAGCCAACCAGCACACCCCGATTTTCCAGGCCCACGGCCGCATCGATCCGGTAGTCGTGATTGACCGTGCAGAAAAATCGCGCGACCTGCTGCGTGAACTCGGCTATCAGGTCGAATGGCATGAATACATGATGCCGCACTCAGTGTGTGCGGAAGAAGTGGCGGATATCGGGAATTGGCTGCGCCGCGTGCTGGCGTGAATGCCGACATGAATCCGGTATAAATTCGATATAAAAAAGCCCGCTCTTGCAAGCGGGCTTTTTACGAGATATTGCAGATCATCGTGCCAGCGGCGTGTAGCCTGCGTCACGGATGGCTTCAGCCAATTCGTCGGCCGACGCCTTGCTCTCGATCGAGACAGTCCGTCCTTCGATCTTGATATCGACCTTGGCGCTTTCGTCAACGCCATTGATAGCTTTGGTGATGCGGCCGGCGCAATGGCCGCATGTCATGTCCTGCACATTGAATTCGATCATTTTATTACTCCGTTCTCGCTTGGTTGGTCACTTGGATCAACTATAAACCTTCCCATCGTAGCAAGGTCAAGCAGCAACTGAAAAAATGCAATACCCAACGATCGAAATCATTGCCGGTCGCGATGAACTGTTTAGTTCAGGCCGTTCTTTCCTTCAATTTCATTGGCTTTCAAGCCGCCCAGGCGTGCATGCAGGCGGCCGCGGGTAGCCACTGCAAACGCCACCACGACTTCGTCGGCATTCGGTGCATCGAAGAACTGGGTGGTGACGGTGTCGTAGTGCGACGGCACGTACAGCGCATGTTTGTGCGCCAGCGGAATATCCAGTTCAGTGCCTGGCACGCCGCGTTTGCCGGATGACGGGATCCAGGCTTTACCGCCGCCGATAGCTTCACGGATCGGCATGACCATGGCTGGTGTCAGGAACGCGTTGCCGTGCTCGTATTCGCCGCCGATGCCGACGATGCAAGCCTTGCCGTAGCTTTCCACCTGGTCATTGCCCAGCGCGGCGACGATGCGACGGCCGAATTCATGGCCGAGCGCTGGCGAATTGGCCAGGATCAGGTCGAGATTTTCACTGAAGCGGCCGGCGTAGGGATTATGAATGGCGGCGGCAATCACGATCTTGCGCAGCGGATTGCCGTCAGCCAACACGCCGGACTCATTGGCCAGCGTGTCGTCGATCTGGGTGTACCACTTGCGAATATGATAATTTTCGAAATTTGCCGGCTTGGACATCATGTATTCCTGAGAAGTTGATTGAATTGAAAAATTCGATGGACAGGAATCGTAACGTGCCGCCCCCTCTGCTCATATAGCGCTACGCGTATAGCCGGTAGAGCTTTTCGCCGCAGAACTGGCTGCCAACCACGCACAAAACCATCGACTGTTAAAATTGTGCTTGACCTTCCCATCATGGGAAGGTGGATCATGCAAACATATCCACTTACCAGGCGGCCCATCATGAGCAGCACCAGCACAACTCCATTGATCGAATTCCGTTTGCCGATCGACGGCATGAGCTGCGCTTCCTGCGTATCGCATGTCGAGAAAGCCCTACGCAAGGTTGCCGGGGTGCAGGATGTCAGCGTCAACCTGGCGACTGAACTGGCGACCGTACAAGCCGATGCCGGCACTACTATTGGCCCTCTGGTGGTTGCGGTGGAACAGGCCGGTTACCAGGTAAAGCAGCAGGAAATTACGCTCGATATCGCGGACATGAGCTGCGCTTCATGCGTCAGCCGAGTCGAGAAGGCTTTGTATAAAGTCGCAGGCGTGCAAAGCGTGGCGGTCAACCTGGCCACGGAAAAAGCCACGCTGACAACTGCCGGCGCAGTGCCGCTTGAAAGTCTGATCGCAGCGGTCAAAGCCGCCGGCTATGAGGCTACAGTTCCCGCCGCAACATCAACCTCAGAATCGCCGGTTAGCAAGACTATGCTGCCAGGCTGGTGGCCGGTTGCTCTGGCAGCGCTGTTTACGCTGCCATTGGTGTTGCCGATGCTGCTGATGCCGTTCGGTAGCGACTGGGCTTTGCCGGGCTGGTGGCAACTGGCGCTGGCGACGCCGGTGCAGTTCTGGCTCGGCGCCCGCTTCTACCGCGCCGGCTGGCGCGCGTTGAAGGCAGGCAGCGGCAACATGGATTTGCTGGTAGCGCTCGGCACCAGCGCCGCATATGGTTTGTCGCTGTATCAGTTGTTGTCGATGTCATCACAGCATGGAGCAATGGTGCACCTGTACTTCGAAGCATCGGCGGCGGTGATCACGCTGGTGTTGCTTGGCAAGTGGTTGGAAGCCCGCGCCAAGCGCCAGACTGCCGACGCCATCCGTGCGTTGAACGCGCTGCGCCCGGAGCACGCCACGGTGCGCCGCGATGGTGTTGATCGCGAGATTGCCATCGCAGCGCTGCAGGTCGGCGACCTGGTCGTGGTGCGCGCCGGCGAACGCATTGCGGTAGACGGTGTGGTGCAAGAAGGACAAAGCCATGTCGACGAATCGCTGCTGACCGGCGAGAGTTTGCCGATTGCGAAACAAGCGCAAGACCACGTCACGGCGGGCGCCATCAATGGCGAAGGTTTGCTGCTGGTGAACACCACGACCATCGGCGCCGAAACCACGCTGGCGCGCATCATCCGTATGGTCGAACATGCGCAAGCCGCGAAGGCGCCGATCCAGCGTCTGGTCGATAAGGTCAGCGCAGTTTTCGTACCGGTAGTGCTGTTGATCGCCGCCCTTACCTTGCTCGGCTGGGGCTTGAGCACCGGCGACTGGCAGCAAGCACTGTTGAATGCGGTGGCCGTGCTGGTGATCGCCTGCCCATGTGCGCTGGGACTGGCAACGCCGACCGCGATCATGGCCGGCACCGGCGTCGCAGCGCGTTACGGCATCCTGATCAAGGATGCTGAGGCATTGGAAATCGCTCACAAGATCGACGTGGTCGCCTTCGATAAAACCGGCACGCTGACCATCGGCCAGCCGACGCTGCTGGCCGCATTGCCCAGCACTCCAGGCCAAGAAAGCGCCCTGCTGGCGCTGGCCGCGGCCGTGCAACGCAACAGCGAACATCCATTGGCGCGGGCTGTGCTGGCCGCCGCCAAGCTGCAAAAGATTGCGCCTGCAGTCGATGCCAGCCAGGTCAAGTCAATTGCCGGACGCGGCGTGCAAGCCAGCGTTGGCGAGCGGCAATGCTATCTGGGCAGTTCACGCTGGATGCAGGAACTGGGCGTCGAACTCGGCGCCCTCGCAAGCGATGCCAAAACACTGGAAGCCGAAGGCCGCACCATTTCCTGGCTGGCCGCAACGCAAGACGGCAAGCCGATCGTCATTGGCCTGTTGGCCTTCGGCGATCAGGTCAAACCGAGCGCTGCCTATGCCGTCAAGCGCTTGCAACAGCTGTCGATCCGTGTCGCCATGCTGAGCGGCGACAATCGCGGCAGCGCCAACGCAGTCGGCAAACAGTTGGGCATCAGTGAGATCCATGCCGAAATCCTGCCTGCCGACAAGGCCCGAACAATCACCGAGTTGAAATCCGGCGGGAGCGTGGTCGCTATGGTCGGCGACGGCATCAACGATGCGCCCGCGCTGGCTGCGGCCGATGTCGGCATCGCCATGTCGACCGGCACCGACGTCGCCATGCAAGCTGCCGGCATCACCTTGATGCGCGGCGATCCGGGCCTGGTGGCCGACGCAATCGATATCTCGCGCCGCACGTATCACAAGATCCGCCAGAACCTGTTCTGGGCCTTCATTTACAACCTGATTGGCATTCCGCTGGCCGCGCTCGGCTATCTGAACCCGGTGCTGGCCGGCGCGGCGATGGCTTTCAGCAGCGTCAGCGTGGTCAGCAACGCGCTGTTGCTGAAGCGTTGGCGGCCAGCTGCGGATCAACCGGCATCGCCAGTTTCGTCTACGCCGGCAACCTCCAAGGAGATCGCAAATGTCCTCTAATGCACTGAATATAGGCGATGCCGCACTAGCCTCGGGCGTCTCAGCCAAGATGATCCGGCACTACGAAGAAATCGGCCTAATCCCGAAAGCCAGTCGCACCGACGCCGGCTATCGCACTTACAACGAGCGCGACATCCATCTGCTGCGCTTCATCCGCCAGAGCCGGCTGCTGGGATTTTCGATGAAACAGATTGCCGAACTGATCGGGCTCTGGCTCGACCAGTCGCGTCCCAGCAGCAAAGTCAAGCAATTGGCGCTGACGCATATCGGCGAGCTGGACGACAAGATCCGCGAGCTGCAGGCGATGAAAGCCACGCTGGAGAAACTGGCCTGCCATTGCCATGGCGATGCCCGGCCTGATTGTCCGATTCTGGAAGGCCTGGCGCAGCAAACGCTGTAATCGATGCTAGAATCCCCCATCATGTTTTCCATCATCCGCCTGAAGAACCTGCTGATCCTGCTGCTGGCGCTGGCCATCCCTTTACAGGGATATGCCGCGGCGGCGATGGTTTTTTGCGGCTCGGAAAATGTGACGGCGGCACGTACTGCCGCTGCAACGATGCACGCAAGTTCGCATCATCGTGCCGATCTGCAAAGTGCCGGCTTGACATCGACATCGATGCAGGGCGATCACCACAACGGCGCGCATGACAAGGTATCCCACTCCTGCAGTTCCTGCGCCGCTTGCTGTATCGGCGTGATTCCGATGCCATCGACGCTGGCGGCAACACAAGCGCTGGCGATCACACACGCGATTCCTTTCCCGCTTTCAGGTTTTGTCGGCTACATGCCGGAAAACCCCGAACGACCTCCCTCACTCCTCGCTTAATTTTTCAATTCAAGTATCTTGCCGCCCATACGGGAACGGCAAGCCTGATTGATTGGCAATGCATCGTCCTAGGGCCATGCGCTGCCTCGTTAACGAGGATTCCATGTTCATTTTCATGCGCAGGCGCGTGCTGCCTGCCTCGTTGCTGGCCGCCCTCGCCGGTTGCGCCAGCCTGAGCGCCGACCAGGGCTTTGGCGACGTCAGCGAGATCGCCGGGCAACGACTGCGGCAAACGCCCGAGCGGCCGCGCTCCGAAGCAGAGTTGGGCGAAACTCGCCAACTCATCGATAAATTGCTACAAAAGCCGTTGTCGGTTGACGATGCCGTACAGATTGCCCTGCTCGGCAATCGGGGCTTGCAAGCCGATTACGAAGAGCTCGGCATTGTCGAAGCCAATCTGGTGCAAGCCAGCCGCTTGCCGAATCCCGGCTTCAGTTTCGGCCGCACCCGCAGCGGCGACGACATCAAGATAGATCGCAGTTTTTCGATGGCTGTGATGGGCTTGCTGACGCTGCCGGCAACATCAAAAATCGAGCGCCGGCAGTTTCAGATCGCCAAACTAAGCGCTGCCGCCGCATCCTGCAGGTCGCCGCTGCGACCCGTACCGCCTACTACCAAAGCGTGGCGGCAACGCAGAGCGTGCGCTACCAGGAGCAAGTCGAAAGCGCTGCAGCCGCTGGCAGCGAACTGGCGCTCAAGATGGCGCAGGCCGGCAATTTCAACCAGTTGGAACTGACCCGTGAACAGGCTTTCCACGCTGACGCCATAGTGCAATTGGCGCGCTCACGGCAGCAGGCAGTGGCGGCCCGTGAGCAGTTGATCCGCCTGCTCGGCTTGAGCCGCGCCCAAAGCGGGTTCCAGTTGCCACAGCAACTGCCGGAATTGCCGGATGCGCGTCCGTCGCTGCAGGACGCGGAGACGCAGGCTATGTCGCAGCGCCTCGATATCGCCGCAGCGAAACTGGAAGTCGACGGTCTGCAAGCCACACTTGGATTGAACCGGGCTACCCGCTTCATCAATGTGATGGAGCTGGCTTATCTGCACAACTCTGAGCCAGGCGCCTCGCGCGAAACCGGTTATCAGGTCAGCCTGGAAATCCCCTTGTTCGATTGGGGCAGCGCGCGCGTCGCCAAATCCGAAGCGATCTACATGCAGGCCGCGCATCGCCTGGCGGCAGCTGCGACAGATGCGCAATCGCAGGTACGCGCTTCCTATCAGAACTACCTGACCGCCTACGATCTGGCGCGACATTACCGCGACCAGGTGCTACCGCTCCGCAAACGCATCTCGGATGAGTATCTGCTGCGTTACAACGGCATGCTGTCGAGCGTGTTCGAACTGCTGGCCGATGCCCGCGAACAAGCCAATGCGGTCAACGCCACGATCGATGCCAGCCGCGATTTCTGGATCGCCGACAACGAAATGCAACTTGCGCTGGGCGGCCCCTGAAACCGTTGATCAGCGCACCCGGCACACCACAAACACAAGGAAAACAACCATGAGCAACCTGTCTCGACGCGCCTTCCTGCAAGGCTCTGCACTCGCGGTCAGCGCCACCGCCGTCAGCCGTATCGGCGCCGCCAGCCTGCCGGAAGCGGTGCTGCAAACCCAGGCCGCCACCCAACCTCCGTTGAATCCAGCCAATGGCCGCCCTATCAGCCGGTGGTCACATTGAATGGCTGGACGCTGCCTTGGCGCATGAACAATGGCATCAAGGAATTCCATCTGGTGGCGGAACCGGTGGTGCGCGAGATTGCCCCTGGCATGAAGGCCAATCTATGGGGCTACAACGGCCAAAGCCCGGGCCGACCATCGAGGTCGTCGAGGGCGACAGGGTGCGGATCTTCGTCACCAACAAACTGCCGGAACACACGTCGGTGCACTGGCATGGCCAACGCCTGCCAAACGGCATGGATGGCGTTACCGGACTGACCCAGCCTGGCATCCCGCCCGGAAAAACTTTTGTCTATGAATTCACGGCAAGACGCGCCGGTACCTTCATGTATCACCCGCACGCAGATGAAATGGTGCAGATGGCGATGGGCATGATGGGTTTCTGGATCACTCATCCGAAAGATCCGTCGCTGATGCGGGTCGACCGCGATTTCGTGTTCCTGCTGAATGCTTATGACATCGAACCGGGCGCCGCTACGCCGCGTGTCAATGAGATGACCGACTTCAACCTTTGGACATGGAACAGTCGCGCCTTTCCTGGTATCGATCCGCTGGTGGTGCGGCAACACGACCGAGTACGGATCAGGGTCGGCAACCTGACCATGACCAATCATCCGATCCACCTGCACGGCCACGAATTCGTGGTGACAGGCACGGACGGCGGCTGGACACCCCCCGCCAGCCGCTGGCCGGAAGTCACAACGGATATCGCGGTGGGTCAGATGCGGGCAATCGAATTCAATGCCGACGAGCCCGGCGACTGGGCGCTGCATTGCCACAAGTCGCACCATACGATGAACGCGATGGGACACGATGTGCCAACCATGATCGGCGTCGACCAGAAATCCGTACTCAAGAAAATCAACCAGCTGATTCCCGACTATATGGTCATGGGCGACAAGGGGGGATCAATGGGCGACATGGAAATGCCGCTGCCGGACAACACCCTGCCGATGATGACCGGCAACGGGCCGTTTGGCGGGATTGAAATGGGCGGCATGTTCACCACGATGAAGGTGCGCAAAGGTCTTGCCAGCAACGACTACAAAGACCCCGGCTGGTACAGGCATCCGGCCGGCACTGTCGCCTACGAATGGAAAGGCAGCGCGGCTGCCATGCCTGCAGCCGCCCAGGCGCCCGATACTCGACGCATGGCGAACAAACCGGGAGAGACAATCCTGAATGCAGTGAAGGGAGGTTCACATGGCGACCACTGAGTCTATCGGGGCAACTTCGTTTTTCCATTTGCAGCTTTTCACTCTTGACCAAAGGAACATTTTCATGAAATCCATTTTGATCGCATCCACGCTGGTTTTTTCTCTGTTATCCCTCAATGCCTTTGCCCACGGCGAGGAAGGCCAAGACACCTCTACCGAACAGCAAGGTGGACACGCTGCGGCATCGGGCCGGCCCGGAGTTGCAGCCAACGTATCGAAAACGATGCAAATCGACATGAGCGACACTATGCGCTTTGCGCCAGAGAACATCTCGGTCAAACGCGGTGACACTGTCAAATTCATCGTCACGAACTCCGGCAAGGTCAAGCACGAAATGGTGCTCGGCTCCATCGAGGAACTGAAAGAGCATGCGGCCTTGATGGTGAAATTTCCAGAAATGGAACATGCCGACGCGAATCAGGTATCGCTTGATCCCGGCAAAGCCGGGAACTGATCTGGCAGTTCGACAAGGCCGGAATCTTCGATTTCGCCTGTTTGCAACCGGGACATTTCGAGGCCGGGATGCGCGGGAAAATCATCGTCAAATGATATTTTTCACCTGATATATCGCAAAGGAATTTTCATGAAAACACGTTCTATCCTGCCGGCGACGATCACCTTGGCATTAGCCGCTTCGTTCCATCTGCCGCTCGCGGCAATCGCCTCTGAAGCCGTGGCAGCATCCGTTGAGGCCGCGGCCATGTCTGTCGGCGAAGTAAAGAAAATTGATAAGGAAGCTGGCAAGATCACGATCAAGCACGGGCCTTTGGCGAATCTGGATATGCCACCGATGACGATGGTATTTCGAGTCAGCGACCCGGCAATGCTGAATCAGCTACAAGCCGGCGACCAGATCAAATTTGTCGCCGAAAGAGAAAATGGCGCCTTGACCGTGATGAAAATGGACGTCGTGAAGTGATGTTGCATCAGTCATCAAAGGCACCCTGCCACATTCAATAAAAAAAAGCCGGCTCGCAGGAGCCGGCTTTTTACTCATGCAACTGCCAAGGCAATCAAAGTCCGAGATCCTTGATGAACTGATTGGTAAAACTCATGCTCGTGTCACGATCGAACGACCAATGATGCAGACCGGCGAGTCCGTTCGCTTTAGCCCATGCCGACAAGGTGTCGGTATCGGCCAGTGTGAAAGTCTCGCCGGCCGTATCGTTGGCGCCGATCATTGGCGTCAGTTCGATCTGGCTGTAAGGGATCTTGTAATAGTTATGGAAATCCATCGCCGCCTGAATCGCCGACTGCCCCATTTGACAGGCGCCGCCGCTGATCACGCAGTTGCCGGTAGTGGCTGCGCCGTAATCCATCGTCATCAGGTTGACGTAGTAGTTTTTGAGGCCGGCTGCCTGAATCGCCTGCATTACTGATATCCCCATCGCACCCAATGGATTAGGTGAACTCGAGCCCATGTCTACCGCAGTGGCAGAGCCGCTCTGGCTGGTCGCCAGCGTGGCAATGGTGAAACTGAAGCGCAGGTTCGGATGGGTCGCCTGGGCAGCCTGGACACGCGCAACCAGATTGTTGATGTCGGATTGGCTCTGCCCGTCTTCGATATCGAAATCGATACCGATCAGATTGGCAGAGTTATACGTGTTGATGAAGGTGGCGAAACCGGCATCGGACGTACAGGTGAATGCCCCTGCCGCGCCGCCGGTGGAGACGATATATTTCTTGCCCGCCGCAACGAAGGATTGCACGTTGGTGGCAATCTGCGCCGGCGTAATGCCGCCCCAATTTCGGAACCGCATCCACCGGTTGCAAACGCCCAGGTCAGCACCGTATTGTGCGCTGGCATGGCGCTGGTCACTGGCAGCGACGTGCCGGTTGCAGTGCTTTGCATGCCGCCGGTGTTCCAGTTGGCGTCGGCTGTGACATCCTTGTATGGGCTGAACACAAAACCAGGCGTTGGTGTCGGAGTTGGTGTCGGAGTTGGTGTCGGAGTTGGTGTCGGAGTTGGCGTTGGCGTTGGCGTTGGCGTTGGCGTTGGCGTTGGCGTTGGCGTTGGCGTTGGCGTTGGCGTTGGCGTTGGCGTTGGCGTCGGAGCACCGCAGGCGCCGTCGGAAGTCCATGGCTGTCCGCTGCCGCTGCCGCCGTTGTTGGTAGACGGATTATTCCCCTGCGTCCACCAGTTTGCGGTGTAGTTCACGCTGTTGTAACTGGCGATAAGGCCGCCAGTGTATGCAATGGTGGCGTCCCAAGCGGCGGCGCACGTCGGTACGCTGGATTTCGCGCTAGGGACAAACTGCTTCTGGCTGGCGCTCCCGGTATCTTGCGAACCGCCGTCGCCGCAACCTGCCAGCAGGCTGCTCATCAATCCCAGCAACAAGGCGCTACATACTTTTGTTCTCATGCGTCCATTCTCCTCAAACAAAAAATGATGTACGCGAAACAAGTCGAGATATGAAGATGAAAACAGGCATGCCGGGCAGATATGGAACCGCCGCCCACAAGGACGCGCAAGACTAGCGAACGTTTGCATCTTGTGATCCCTGTCGCACCCGCGCCAATTTTCTGCAAATCCGGCAAGCGTCTGCGTACTCCTAGCTGAATCTCTTATGCGTTCATTGCACCTTCAGCTGGGCTGAGAATGCGGTGGGCAAATATGGTCGTCAAGTGGTTTAAAAAATTTTCCGGAGGTGCAATACCACTTGCGTAAAGGTCAGAAATTTCGGCTCAAAAATGCCAGAAACTTAAAAGTTAGAAGAAATTTTTCACGCCCAAATTAATTCCATGTAGCAATAAAAATTGACTTCAAATTTCTTTTTTTTCACAGGCTGCTGAAATGAAATCCAGCGCTGCCCGCAAAATAAAAAAGCACCGCACCAGGCCGGTGCAATACCATTTATATTATTTTCATCAAGTGGTCTTAGATATGAAAAACGCTACTGTGGCGTTTTAACTTTGAAAGTTCAGAGAAACCGGCGGCAGCGCATGCTGCTTGACGCGGGTCTACGATCTACAACTCAGCATAGGTTGAGTAAAACTTGCTGTAGTCATTCTCGGGCAGGAAGTTAATCAGCGACACCGTCACGCTGGCGTCCAACCCTTCCACGTAGTGCCAGCACCCAACCGGAAGAAACAGCAGTTCGCCGGGCGCCAGCTCGCAGTCAAGCACCTGCACATTGCGCATCAGTGGAAAGCGCTCGTAATCGATGGCATGGCCATCGAGCGGCGTGTAGCAATGTTGATGGTTGTAGACATACGCTACTTCGCAAGCCGGGATCAACTTGATATGCTTGCGGCCAATCACCTGTGCCATGAAGTTATTGGTCAGGTCGTGGTGAAATGGCGTTCGCGTCCCCTTCGGTCCCAGCCACAGGAAACCGTCGTCCGGCGAATCCGGCCTCAGGTATTCTGGGAGGCGCCCGATGTCTTGCCATAACTCTGCCAAAGCTTGTCGATTGGCTGAAGAATTGTTGGCCGTCATGTAGAAATCATTGCTCTCCTGCGCACTTTCGATCATTTCCAGATAAGCACTCAAGCACATCTTGTGCTTATGCTGGGTGCAATTGATCTCGTAGTTGGCATCCCGCGAGCGCCCCATTTGCACTTCAACTTCGCGCTCGCCGAAATGCGTGCGAAAGAAATCGAAATTCCATTTCGTCATGGCCGGCCAGTCGTCCAGCATGCCGGTGATGATCACCGGTTTATTCAATAAATAATATTGGCGATAGAAATCGTCGCGCGATAATTGATGGCGGCGTTCAATCAGATTGCTGTCGGGCGTCTGACGATTCAATGTGCGGTAGATATCAAGAACCCAGTCATGCTTTTTCAAGCGGTTCTGGAGGCGTTTTTCTGCCAGGCTTGCGCCTTGCAGGTAGGGGCTGGAAAATGCCATCCGCACTTCCCGTTCCGCCTCTTCCCGCCTCACGCCGTTGGCGACCAATACATCGGACAGGCTTTGCGGACTTGCGCCCAACACCAGATTTTCGCCAATCCAACGGCGCCAGTCGTCATTGATGATGCTGGGGCTACGTTCAACCTGCTTCATGAGTTGTCTCCGTAATTGCATGGGCGCGCGCAGAAACCGTACGCGACCGCGTGCCGCTGAATTTATTGCCAAGTGGAAATGCGCGATCAAGCGCACTGTAAGAGCGCCGAAAGTGGATGTCAATCAGTATCAAAGTGGTCTTGCCGAGTATGCTCCCCGATCGGCAAAGGGGTTGTCCCGTTCCATCCAACACGTTGTTTATATGGACTTATTTGCGCGCTTCTGAAACCAGGTTGCCGCAAGTGGACTGGTCGTGATTTGCCGGCGGCAGACGTCGAAGCGAACCGGAAATCAGGCGAATATTTCAAAAAAATATCATTTTTGCATTTCGTAACGAGCTGTAAAAAGCCGGTACTTTTTTTCCACTGTGACCGACTATCGACTTCTGGCGGCAGGCGACGCGTTAGGCAACAGCATGCAACGGCGCTTGATTAGCGCCGGTTCGTCCGCACCTTCAACTTTATATCCTGGAAAAATCCCATGTCATCTCAATAGCGCGAATGCAAGCGCGCAGCTCGAAAGGACCTGACCATGCAACAGTATCTGCAAATAATCGTCATTCTCACTACATTGATCATCGGTCTGCCACTCAGCAACCTGGCACGCGCCAGCGACGCCACCGACATGCAGACCACGCCGGCCGATCAGAATGCCCTGCCGATGGTCTCCGGCGAAATCCGCAAAGTCGACGCGAGCACCGGCAAGATCACCATCAAGCACGAAGAAATCCCAACTTCGAGATTCCCGCCATGACCATGCTGTTCAAGGCCGGCGATCCCGGCATGCTGGAACAGTTCAAGGCCGGCGACAAGGTGCGGTTTGCGATTGATAAGGTCGATGGTCAACTGACCATTGTCAGCCTGGAACTGGCTGAGGCGCAATAAGCAAGCGTTTGAAGAATTGGCGTTAGGGTCGTCGATTAACGATCCGGATGTCAGGCGTCTCGCGCAGGTCGTCCACCAGTTCGAGCGACACCACCGGTCCCTTGCGCGGATCGTGCAAGAAGGTAATGCGCACTTTGCGCGCGGTCTCGACGCCATCGAAATCGCGGGCCAGTATCCGGGTCACGGTCGGCAGTTCCTCGGAGCCCAGTGCAAACGCGTCGCTTTCGTTCTGCTGTTCCGAAGGAACGTGACCGTTCTTGTAGACGCAGGCGACGGCTTCCTGCGGGTTGATGCCGTTGCTCATCAAGAATGAATCGTTGACTAGGAACAGCGCCGGCGGAATCCTGGTGAGATCGATCTGGCTGACATCGGGCCAGTCGTTTTTGGTGATGATCTTGCCGCCTTCGTAGTATTTGGCGACGAATTGATCGCCCATGCACGGCAGGTGCTCGGTCGCTGAGTTTGCATGTTGCAGCAGCTGCTGTACATCGGCAGGCTCGAATTCAATGGTAATCGTATTTATCATGGCCGGATTATCGCATTGCGGTCGGCCTATTGGCTCCAATTTAACGGCGTTTTTCGTGCCTGAAATGCCATCCCTATAGCAGTACGGGCCGGGCAGCAAACTGCACGAAACGTTGCAATCGCTTGCAACTTGTCGCCCACTCGCGACGCCGGCGATAAAACTGCCTACAAATCAGCGAATCCGTGCAGCCGGTATGGTGTCCTGTATATAATGAGCGGCATGGAAAATCCCAATGAATTCGTAGAATGGCTGCGCTCGGTCGCACCGTATATCCATGCCTTCCGGGGCAAGACCTTTGTGGTCGCCTTTCCGGGCGAACTGGTCACCGCCGGCGCGCTGCCGGTGCTGGCGCAGGACTTGTCGCTGCTGCATGCACTCGGCATCAAGGTCGTGATTGTGCACGGCTCACGACCGCAGGTAGAAGAGCAGCTGGCGCTGCGTAACGTCGAAGCGCGCTTCCACAATGGCTTGCGCATTACCGATACTGCGGCGCTTGAGTGCGCCAAGGAAGCCGCCGGTGAGTTGCGCCTGGATATCGAGGCGGCATTCAGCCAGGGCTTGCCGAATACGCCGATGGCGCATGCGGCGATTCGTATCATTTCTGGCAACTTTGTCACCGCTCGTCCCCTGGGCGTGATTGATGGCGCCGATCTGCAACTGACCGGTGTGGTGCGCAAGATCGACTACGACACCATCCACCCGATTCTGAACGCTGGCGGTCTGGTGCTACTGTCGCCGCTGGGCTTCTCGCCAACCGGCGAGGCCTTCAATCTGACCATGGAAGACGTGGCGGTGGCGGCGGCGATTTCGCTGCGCGCCGAAAAACTGATCTTCATCAGCGAAACACCGTTGATGAAAGATGCCGGCGATACCGAAATTCGCGAACTGTCGTCGCACCAGGCGCAAGCCGTGCTGGACAGCGGCTGCCTGCCGGCCGATTCGGCCTTCTACCTGCAGCACGCGATCAAAGCCTGTAACGCCGGTGTGCCGCGCGCCCACGTGGTGCCGTTCGCCACCGATGGCTCGGTGCTGCTGGAATTGTTCACCCACGATGGCGTGGGCACCATGATTTCGTACGAAAACCTGGAAAGCCTGCGCGAAGCGACGATTGAAGACGTCGGCGGCATCCTCAAGCTGATCGAACCTCTGGAAGCCGATGGTACCTTGGTCAAGCGCGGCCGCGAATTGATCGAGCGCGAGATCCATTACTTCTCGGTGATCGAGCATGATGGCGTGATCTTCGGCTGCGCGGCGCTGTATCCGTTCCCGGCGGAAAAAATGGCCGAAATGGCCTGCCTGACTGTCAATCCGGAAGTGCAGGCGCAAGGCGACGGCGAACGTATCCTGAAGCACATGGAAAGCCGGGCGCGCGCGGCCGGCTTCACCAAGCTGTTCGTGCTGACCACCCGCACCTCGCACTGGTTCCTGCGGCGCGGCTTCGTCCACGCCACGGTCGACGACTTGCCGAAGGATCGCCAGCACATGTACAACTGGCAACGGAAATCGCTGGTATTGATCAAGACGCTGTAATCCATACCAGGCCGGATAACGAATTTGCGGCGCCGCTTTTAGCGGCAACTGCAATCTTAAAACTGGGTCCAACCAATAGCTCGGACTCGCACATCTACAAGGAAAAACCATGGCACGCATCATTCACTGCATCAAACTCGACAAAGAAGCGGAAGGTCTCGATTTCCCGCCTTACCCAGGCGAGTTGGGCAAGCGCATCTATGAAAGCGTCTCCAAGGAAGCCTGGGCCGCCTGGCTCAAGCACCAGACCATGCTGGTCAACGAAAACCGCCTGAACCTGGCCGACGTGCGCGCGCGCAAATACCTGGCGGTGCAAATGGAAAAGCATTTCTTCGGCGATGGCGCCGATGCCGCCACCGGTTATGTTCCGCCGACCGAATAAGCAGTTCCCTTCATCTTCTCCTTTCCCGGCTACCGCTGTGGCAAAATAAGCAATACTTGTCTTGTCCGGCGGCAGCATCTAGCTTCAGCCCTGCACGTCCCTCTCGATACAAGTGGTAACTGGTAATCGTTCGGCAAATTGTTCGATAGATTGCGTTCATCCAAACATCAACAGATCGGAAATTACATGCATTTATTCCGTCGTCAATGGTCTAATCGGCTGCTGTCCTGCCTGCTGGCAGCTACCTGCAGCATCGGCTTCACCAGTTTTACGGAAGCCGCCACCACGCTCCCCGCCGGCGTCACCCAAGGTCCATCCGCTGAAGGCATTACTGAATATCAGTTCGCCAACGGCTTCAAGGTATTGCTGTTTCCGGATTCGTCGAAACCCACAGTGACGGTCAACATGACCTATCTGGTCGGTTCACGTTTCGAGAACTACGGCGAAACCGGTATGGCGCATCTGCTGGAACACTTGATGTTCAAGGGTACGCCGAGCCATCCGTCGATTCCGAAGGACTTCAGCCAGCGCGGCATGTCGTTCAACGGCACCACCAACATGGATCGCACCAACTACTTCGAAATCTTCCAGGCCGGCGACGACAACCTGAAATGGGCGATCGACATGGAAGCCGACCGCATGCTGCATTCGTTCATCGCCAGGAAAGATCTGGATAGTGAAATGACAGTGGTCCGCAACGAATACGAACAGGGCGAGAACTCGCCATTCGGCGTACTGATCAAGCGCCTGCAAGGCGTCGCCTATGATTGGCACAACTACGGCAAGCCGACCATCGGCAACCGCAGCGATATCGAGAACGTCAAGATCGAGAACCTGCAAGCCTTCTATAAAACCTATTACCAGCCGGACAATGCCGTGCTGCTGATCGCCGGCAAGTTCGATCCGGCCAAGACCCTGGCCTGGGTCAACCAGGCGTTCGGCAAGATGCCGAAGCCGGCCCGCAAGATGCGCGACTTCTGGACTGTCGAACCGACCCAGGACGGCGAGCGCAGCATCACCGTGCGGCGCCAGGGCGACGTGCAGATTGTTGCGGTGGCCTACAAGATCCCGAGCGAGTTGCATCCCGACAGCGACGCGATATCCTACGCCGGCACCATCCTGGCAGATACGCCTAACGGCCGCCTGCATAAGTCTCTGGTTGAAACCGGCAAGGCCACAGCGGTGTTCAATTATGAAATGACGGGTTATGCGCCTGGTTTGGAAATCATCGCCGCCGTGGTCAAGAAAGGCGAACCGATTGAACCTGTGCGGCAAGCGCTGATCGACGGCGTCGAGCAATTTGCCAAACCCCGCCTACCCGGAAGAAATGGAAAGGGTGCGCCTGGCCAACGCCAACGGTTTCGAAAAGCTGCTGAACGATCACCAGAAAGTCGGCGTTGCCATGTCCAGCACCATCGCACTGGGCGACTGGCGCCTGCTGTTCCTGGGCCGTGATCGCTCGAACAAGGTCACTTCAGAACAAGTCGCCGCAGCTGCTGCGCACTACTTCACGCGGGATAACCGCACGGTTGGCATGTTCCTGCCGGAAGACCAGCCGCAACGCGCCGATGTACCGGCGGCGCCAAGCGTGGTTGAAGTACTGAAGGAGTACAAGCCGCAGCAAGCCATCGCCGACGGCGAAGCCTTCGATCCGTCGCAAGCGAATATCGATGCCCGCACCCAGCGTTCCAAGGTGGGTGGATTGAAACTGGCATTGCTGCCGAAGAAGACCCGCGGTGAAACCGTCTCGGTCAAGCTGGATCTGCTGTGGGGCGATGAAAAAAGCCTGTTCGGCAAGAAAACCGCATCCGAACTGGCCGATGCCATGCTGATGCGCGGCAGCAGCACCCTGACCCGCGAGCAACTGGCCGACGAGTTTTCCAAGCTCAAGATCAGCGGCAGCCTGACGCAATTCCAGACCACCGCAGCAATCTTCCCGCGGCGCTGCAACTGGTTGCCAGCGTACTCAAGCATCCGCGTTTCGATCCGGCTGAATTCGAGCGGATGCGCAAGGAAGCCCTGGTTGGACTGGAAGCATCGCGCAATGAGCCGAGCACGCTGGCCTCCGAAGCCATCGCCGCACATTTCAACCAATACCCGCAAGGCCATTGGCTGGCGCGCAGAGCATAGACCAGCAGATCGCCAGCATCAATGCGACCTCGCTGGCTGACGTCAGCGCTTTCCATCATGATTTCTACGGCGCCTCGCAGGGCGAGCTGGCAATCGTCGGTGATTTCGATGTTGCCGCCGTCACCAAGGTGATCCAGGATGAATTCGGTACATGGCAAAGCGCCGCGCCCTACGCGCGCGTGATCCGCCATAACTTCGATGTCGCGCCGATGCAGAAGGTGATCAATTCACCAGATAAGGAAAACGGCTTTTACGTGGCACGCCTGAACCTCGACATGCGCGACGACGACGCCGATTATCCGGCCATGATGGTTGCCAACTACCTGTTCGGCGGAGGCGGCTTGAAATCGCGTCTGGTTGATCGGGTTCGACAGAAGGAAGGCCTGTCGTACGGCATCGGTTCGTCGCTCGACATCAGCGCCATCAGCCGCGCCGCCCGCTTCTCGATACAAGCCATCTCCGCACCGCAAAACCTGAACAAGGTCGACCAAGCGGTCAAGGAAGAACTGGCCCGGGTAATCAAGGACGGTTTCAGCGCCGATGAACTGGCCCGTGCCAAATCCGGTATCCTGCAGGAAAACCAGAGTTCCCGCTCGCAAGACAGCGCCCTCAGCGCCGGCTGGGCCAGACTGCTGGACCTGGACCGCACATTCGCCTGGAGCAAGCAAATCGAAGACAAGATCAGCGCCCTCACGCTGAACCAGGTCAACGAAGCCTTCCGCAAACGCATCGATCCAAGCCAACTAAGCGTAGTCATCGTGCGTGATGAAGCCAAGGCAAAAGCAAATGCAGTAGCAACGACCAAGCCGTAAAACAGGGCAAACCAAAAAAGCCGCTGTCATGTTCGCAATGTAATTCGCGAACACGACAGCGGCTTTTTCTTTTGGAATCTGCAAGCAGCAGGAAGCCATCGGACTGACAACGGCATTAAGTAACGAGGACTGTTTATTGCAGATGCAGCACCGCACGTACTCCGTAGTCCGTTAAAAGGGGTCAGAGTAATTTTCGCAAAAGACCGCGAAAAAAAACTCTGACCCATTTAACTTCTCGGTGTTGGTTTTGATGTTGTTTTTGAATTGGCGTTTGCCGTTGCTTTTGACTTTTCGCATGCTGACGTTGCCAAATGAGACGCGCGCAAGTCGGGAATTATGGGACACATGTTTGAGCGCAGCGAGTTTGTGTCCCATCCGACTGGCGCGCGGCTCATTTGGGGACCCGCCAACGGCGGGCAACGGCTGTGCGATCGCCTTCTTTTGGTTACTTTTTTTGCGCCCGGCTAGGGGGCGAAGCAAGAAAAGTGACTAGCTGCCGGGCTACCCCGGCAAGCTTCCACGGAGTTGTGACCGCATTAAGTAACGACGATCGTACATCGTAGATCTGCCACCACACTTCCTCCGTGGCCCGTTAAAAGGGCTCAGAGTAATTTTCGCAAAAGGCCGCGAAAAAAAAACTCTGACCCCATTTAACTGCGTATTCGATGTGCGGCGAACGCATCCTTTGAGGTTTGAACGCTCAAACACCTCAACGGCACGTGCGCGAAATTGCCCACCCCACGCTATTTCTTTGGATGCAACAGCGAACGCCGCCGTGCATAACCAAAATACACCGCAAATCCAATCGCCAGCCAGCACAAGAACGCAATCCACGTCACCGCCTGCAAATGGCACATCAGGAACACACAGAACCCAATCGCCGCCACCGGCACAAACGGCACACCCGGGCAACGAAACGCCCGCGGCAAATCGGGCCGCGTTTTGCGCAACACCAGCACCGCCACCGCAATCAGCGAAAACGCCATCAAGGTACCGATATTGATCAATTCCGCCAGGATATTCAATGGAATCAACGCCGCAATAAAGGCAAACACGATACCCACCAGCCAGGTGGTAAAGAATGGCGTGGCAAAACGCGAATGAATGCTAGACAGCTTCTTCGGCAACAAACCATCGCGCGACATGGCAAACAGGATACGGGTCTGGCCATAGGTCATCACCAGGATCACCGTCGTCATGCCGATGATCGCACCCAGGTCGACAAAACCGGCAATCCAGTTTTCACCCGCGTATTGCAAGGCAAGCGACACCGGATGATCGATCCCGGCAAATTTCTCGAACGGCACGATGCCGGTCATGATCGCCGCGACAGACACATACAGCAACGCGCAAACTCCCAGCGACGCGATGATCCCGATCGGCAGTGCACGCGCCGGATTCTTGACCTCCTCGGCGGCGGAAGTCACCGCATCGAAACCGATGAAGGCAAAGAACACGATCGCTGCGGCATTGAAGACACCGTTAAAGCCGAATGGCAAGTAAGGCTGCCAGTTGGCCGGTTGCACATGGCCGACGCCGACGGCAATGAACAACAACACCACCGCCACCTTGATGAAGACCATGATGTTATTGGCACGCGCCGATTCGCGGATACCGATCGACAGCAGCGCGGTGATCACCAGCAGGATGCAAAATGCCGGCAGGTTGAACCAGGTAGTCACTCCGGGCACCGCACCAGGTGCAGCGGTCAGGACAGCTGGCAAGGCGATGCCAAAACCCGACAGCAGCGATTGCATGTAACCCGACCAACCGACTGACACTGCCGATGTCGCCAAACCATATTCCAGCATCAGGTCCCAGCCGATGATCCAGGCGACGATTTCACCCATCGTCGCGTAGCTGTATGTGTAAATCGAACCGGAAACAGGTACCGTCGACGAGAACTCGGCATAGCACAACGCGGCGAATCCGCAAGCGATTGCCGCCAACACAAACGACAATGACAAGCCCGGTCCCGCCAGCAATGCCCGGTGCCGGTGAGAACAAAGATGCCGGTGCCGACGATTGCGCCGACCCCAGCAGGGTCAGGTCCATCGCGCCAAGCGTACGTTGCAGGCCGGTGTTGGTACGGCTGGACAAAATCATCTTATCCAGGTCCTTGGTACGAAATAAACTCATGAAGCAACTTCCTTTGAAAGCAATGACGCCGCGATCCGGCCAATGGGCCATAGGCGGCGTTTCCCCTGCCGAGCCGGGAAAATGACGAAAAAGGCAAGGATTATACTTGCCGCCGCCTGCTATCTCGCAAATCGGCCGTCGCCAGGCCAAGTCCGCCTGCCCCGCCCCACTCCGATCGCTTCCCCTGCCGCAGCTCAGGATTCAAAATTTTCTGCCGGATCACCTGGAAATTCAGTACCGGACCGCAAAAAAAGCGATCAGTCCACTTGATTGAAAATTCACTGACAAATTTCCATAAAAATCAATATAAACAATAAGTTATAAATTCTTTCAGAACACCAAAATGAGACCACAAACTTAATATAGCAATACCAGTTAGATACAGATTGACAGCCACTTTTTGCGCTCTTAAAGTGCCCTTAATTCGATATTTCCATATGGAAATAATGAAGACGAGTAAGAGAAAGGCGTGCGGCCGTCGATCAGCAACACGCCCCGGAAGTTGGTCCATATAGCAAAACAGCAGCATCCAACAGCAAGTGCATCGACAGCGCTCCATCCCGTGTCGCTCAACCAATCTACTCAGGAGAAAAAAGTGAATTCAAAAATTGCCAAGGGACTTCTCATCACCTTTTCATGCGGCGCCATGACTGCATGCGGTGGCGGTGATGCATCAGGTTCGGGTTCCGCAGCTGACGCCAGCGCCAAGCAGGCAGTATCCAAGGCCGCAGCGGTTGCCTGCTACGCCGCCTGGGACGCCTCGGTCGCCTATACAGGCGGCGCTACCGTCAGCTACAACGGCGTCAACTACGTGGCCAACTGGTGGACCCAAGGGAATAACCCATCTACTAACAACGGCGGCAGTGGTAGCGGCCAGCCGTGGACCATTGTGGCCAACTGCGGTACACCGACTCCAACACCCACTCCGACGCCTACGCCTACGCCTACGCCAACTCCTACCCCGACACCTACCCCAACACCAACGCCTACTCCAACACCAACGCCAACGCCTACCCCAGCCGGATTCGTCTTCAGTCCATACAAGGACGGCAATATCAATCTGAACTGGAATACCTACGTCATGAGCACGGCTGTAACCGGCAGCGCGCAGCCAGTATTGAGTGCCCTGCCAGCCAAACTCACGACCCTGACCTGGGCCTTTGCCACCGGCGCCTGCGGCAGTGAAACCTGGGGCGGCGTATCGGGCTCGCAATTCGCCGCCGCCAACGTACAGCCGTTCGTCAACGCCGGCAAGAAATACATCGTCTCCACCGGCGGCGCCGCAGGTTCCTTCACCTGCACTACCGATGCCGCCTTCCAGAACTTCATCAAGACCTATTATTCGGCGAACATGATCGGCGTCGATTTCGATATCGAAGCCGGTCAGACCCAGGACGATATCAACAACCTGGTGCAACGCGTGGTCGCAGCGCAAAAGGTCTACCCGAACCTGCGCTTCAGCTTCACTCTGGCGACACTGGGCGGCAATGTATCGCCTAGCCTGGGTTACTACGGTGTTGAAGTCATGCAGGCGATCAAGACTTACGGCTTGACCAAGTACTACATCAACCTGATGGCGATGGACTATGGCAGCCCGGCCGGCGGCAATTGCATGACCAACAGCAGCGGCGCTTGCGACATGGGTGCATCGGCAGTGCAATCCGCGGTCGACCTGCACACCCAATATGGCGTGCCGTACAGCCAGATTGAAGTCACTCCAATGATCGGTGGCAACGATTCGGCCAACGAAACTTTCTCGATCGCCGACGTCGCGACGCTGACCAGCTTCGCCAAGCAGAACGGCCTGGCAGGTATCCACTTCTGGTCGTTCGATCGCGACAATGACTGCGCACCGGGATCGGCGTCGCCGACCTGCAATACTTACGGTACGGCAGGCACATTGGGCTTTACCAATGCCTTCATTTCCAAGTTGGGACTGTAAAGTAGCGACAAGATAGAAAGCCGGCCCGCAAGGGTCGGCTTTCTATTTGGAGATGCAATCAGATGAAGAGGATATGCGCCGCAAACTGTAGGGAAGCAATAAAGCGCACAAGACAACTAGCGTGGCAACAATTCCTGCGCTACCTTATCCAGCAAAATCCCATTGCGATCCGCCGACAGCTGCCAGAACATCGCGCCCGCCAATCCCATTTTCTTCAGGTAGGCGATCTTGTAATCGAGTGACTGCACGTCGTCGTAACTGACAAACTCACCGGTCTGCGGATTGAACAGATAAGGCACCTTGGCGCTGTCGTTCCAGTAACGGGTGAAACCGTTCTGATTGACCAGCTTACCGTCGATATCGGCAAAATCGAGTTCGCCCTCCTCCACGCTGCCGCGTCCTTTGCCATCACAGTCCTGATGCTGACCATGCCGGGCGGCGCCGCACTGCTTCCAGCTGTAGCCGTAGAACGGCATGCCGAGCACCATTTTCTTGGCAGGAATGCCGGCCTGTAAAGCCATCTCGACGGTGCTGCTGACATTGAATTTGTCATTGGCGTCCGGACGAGCGATTGCCGGGTCGTTATACAACGGCGCGACATGGCCGGCAAACTTGCTCCATGGCCCACTGAAATCGTAGGTCATGATGTTGGCCCAATCGAGGATCGCGGCGACCTTGGCCATTTCGGTATTCTGGAAAAATCCCTGGTTGTTGCCGATGGCGGCCGTCAACAAATAACGATGGCCATCGCGCTTGGTGCCGCTATCGAGCTTGTCGCGCAGCGCCTGCAGCAATAACGTGTAGTTCTGTTTATCTTCAGGGCGCATGACGTTGCCGGCATCGCCGCCGGCGACAGGGAATTCCCAATCGATATCGACGCCGTCAAAGCCGTGTTGGCGGATGAAGCGCAGCGCGCTGGCGGCAAATTTCTCGCGCGATTGCGGCGTCAAGGCGACATCCGCAAATTCCTTCGAACCAGCCCAGCCGCCGACCGAGATCAAGGTCTTCAAGCGCGGATTGCGGCTCTTCAATCCGCGCAGAACAACAAAGTCCGTCACGCCTTGTTTCGTTCCAGGAGCCAGATCGATAGCCACCTCGCCATTTTTGATCACGGCAAATGCGTAGTTGAGATGCGTCAGCTTGGCCGGGTCGATGTCGGCTGCCGAGTAGCGGCGTTCCGATGGCAAGTAGTACGCAACCACCTTGTAAGCCGCTTTGGTGGCGGCATCTGTCGCGTTTTCCTGCGTCACTGTGCCCTGCGACGGCGAGGCTGCCATGCCATATAAAGGCAGCATGGCCGCTACCAATATCGATAGTCTGAAAATTTTCATCGTTGCTATCCCGCTGCTAGAAATCACAATTGGAGGGTAATGGCGGCGTCGTTGGCGCTACGGTATCAACCTGGTGCACGCCATTCTTGCGGTAGTCGCTAACGGCGGCATCAACTTGCGCCGGCGACAGCACCCGGTCCCTGACATGCAATACCCAGTCAACGTCCTGTTCATATCGCCGTTCCGCCGTCGTGTCCGGCAACACGCCGCTTGGCGAAAACCATAAACTGAAATTGATCGACATCGGCAGCGCCGGGTAATTGCGACCGCCATGCCGGTCGACTTGCACGCCATCCAAAAAATAACGGATGCTGCCGTCCTTCACCTGCATCAGCAGGATGTGCCAGCCGCCCAGTGCGCGCTGTTCTTCGTGAGTCTGGTTGAAGGCGTGCCAGGGCTCCATCTGCACCGTCTGCCACGAGACGCTGTACAAACGGCTGTTCGGATTTCCCCAGCCGCCATTTGGCAGATATTCCCAGTCGAGCTCGCTGTATTGCGGATCGAAATCATGCTGCAGTGGACTGGAGGTGTAGAATGCTTCGACCACTAGGTCGCCATTGGGGCCCTGTACCGGCGCATCGGAAAACGTATCCGCGCCGCGTAGGTTCCCTCGAAATATTTGCGCTGGTGGCAGAGCTGAGCCTGCAAGGTGCCTTCGGGTGTGCCATCGGTGCGAGCGCTCAGGCGCAACAGGCGCTTGCCGGATTGCGGCGTATCGACCAGGCTGATCGCCTGCGCTCCCCAATGCCCGTTCTCTATACCGGGATGCCCTTGCTTGTCGCGAATGATCCAGCCGCCACGCGTCAACGCAGCGGTATCGGCATAATCGAAATCGTCGAAGAATACACCGTCGGTAGCTGCCTTCGCCACATGCAAATCCAGCAACAAGGCCAGCGCCAGCAAACCGCATTGAAAATGTCGCATGGCTATAACTGGATCGCGGCGGAGTGCGGCGTGCTATCGGATTTTTTTTCATGCCGGCCTATCGGCACGATCCGCGACAGCACCAGCACCGGGATCGCCGACACCAACACCCACAGGAAGAAATGCTGGTAGCCGAGTGCAGCCTGGATCTCGCCGCTGACGATCTTGAACAGCACGTAGCCTAGCTGCATGATGCCGGTGCCTAGCGCATAGTGCGCCATCTGATATTTCCCGACTGCGACTTCCTGCATGATGAACAGGATCAGTCCGACGAAACCGAAGCCATAGCCGAACATTTCCAGGCTCAGCGCCGCAGCCACCACGCCCAGGTTGGTTGGCATCGCGGTGCTGAGGAAGAAGTAGGCCAGGTTCGGCAGGTTCATGGCCAGGATCAGGAAGAACATACTGCGCCGCAGGCCGCGCCAGGCGGTGAAGTAACCGCCCAGCAAACTGCCGCCGATGAACGCCACCGTGGCCAGCGTGCCGTAGACTGCACCAACTTCCGCCGTGGCCAGGCCGAGGCCGCCCTCGGAACGCGCCGCGCGCAGGAACAACGGGCCGATGGTAGTGATTTGTCCTTCGCCAGCGCGGAACAGGATGATGAAAGCAATCGCCAGCCAGATGCCCGGCTTCTTGAAAAAATCAATGATCACGTCGCGCAATGTATTCCACACGCCGCGCATGCCGCCTTCGGCGCGCGCCTGGTTGCGACCGATCGGCAATGCCCAGAAATGGTAGGCCGCCAGCAACACCATGCTGACGCCAAGCAGGCCGAAGATCAGGCTCCACGCCTGCGCCACCGCCATGTGCTTCTCGAAATAACCGGCCAGCACCACCAGGCCACCCAGCGAGAAAAACCGCGCAACGTTGTAGAAACCACCCTGCCAGCCGGCGAAGGTGGCTTGCTGTGTCGCGCTCAGACTGGCGATGTAGAGGCCATCGGCTGCGATATCGTGGGTCGCTGAAGCAATCGCCACCAAGCCAAGCAAGGCGATACTGACGGCGAAATAATTCGGCAGGTGCAGCGCCAGCGCTACCAACCCAAGGCTGGCGCCGCCCAGGAACTGGAACAGCAGCACAATCGATTTCTTGCTGCGCGCCGCTTCCAGGAACGGACTCCAGAGGGGCTTGAAGACCCACACGAAACCAAGCATACCGGTCCACAGCGCGATCTGGTCGTTGGCCATGCCATGCTCTTGTACATCAGGCCGGCGATGGTCGCCACCACAAAGTAAGGCAACCCTCGGCAAAATACAGGGTTGGCACCCAAAGCGCGGGATGGTGTTCAGGTTTGTCGTCAATACGCATGTCAGCGGTCACCGTTGGTAGAATTTTTGTTATACGACAAGCCGGGACTGTCTCAGGTCAATGCCGGTTCAAGAATGGCGACCGGCAGCTTGCCGCTAGCCGTGATGCGCCCAGCCAGCCAATCGGCGACCGCCTCCAGCGCTTCCGGCGCAAAGCCATACGAAATCAAGGCCGGCGCATCGATATCAAGCGTCTGGAACGGATTCCATAACGCCAGATGCAGATCCGGACGCAGGTTGCGGCTTGCCTTCGGCCGTAACGCAGGCGTGTGGTCGAAGCCAGGATCACGATCCGGCCGTCATCTGGTAGCGCATCCCAATCAACATTTTCGGCGTCATCGAAAGTCACCAGGTCGACATCGTAGCGACGCGCCAGCAACGCAGCGATCGCCGCGGCCGACAAACCGGCTTCGGCAACACCGTCGCCGGCAGCGTCGGCACAGGCAAGTAATCGCACCTTGGCGCCATCTGCCAATGGCTGTGGATTGCCGGCGGTTGTCAGGCCACAGCGCCAGCCGTCCAGCATCAGGCTGCGATCAGCGGCGTGCGTCAGATAAGGGCCGGGTGCGCATGGATATTTTGCGGCCAGGCCGTCCAGGCGATCCAGCCTGGTTTCAATGCCGGCGGCAGCCAGTTCGTCATCGTCGAAAGCCGAAGCCAGCGCGGTGGACAACGCGTCAGTGTTTCTTCCTGGGTAGTGCGATTCCCCAGCGCCATCACCATGTCGGCGCCGGCTGCCAGCGCCTGCACGGCGGCATTGCCGACGCCATAGCGACCGGCAATTGCGTGCATGTCCATGCCGTCGGTGATGATGACGCCGCGATAACCCATTCGGTACGTAACAGATCGGTCAGTATCTTGCGTGACAAGGTGGCCGGATGTTCCGCATCCAGCGCCGGATAGACAATATGCGCGCTCATCATCGCCGGTGCGCGCCGCGCCGCCTTGAACGGCGCCAGCTCCAATGCATCGAGCGCATAGCGTGGTTTGTCGACGGTAGCAGGTCGCGATGTGAATCGACATGGGTATCGCCGTGGCCAGGAAAATGCTTGACGCAGCAAGCCACACCTTCGGCCAGGCTGCCTTCCATCCAGGCCAGTGCCAGTTCGGTGGCGCGTTTCGGATCGGAACCGAAGGAACGCTCACCGATCACCGGATTGGCGGGGTTATTGTTCAGGTCCAGCACCGGTGCAAAATTCCAATTGAAGCCGAGCGACTTGATGCGCGCGCCACGGCCGCACCAACCGCTTGCGCCAACGCCAGGTCATCGGCGGCGCCGAGCGCCATCGCTGCGGGCGGCGACGGCAGCCAAGTGGCGCGCACCACGGCACCACCCTCTTGGTCGATACCGATCAGGGCCTTTGGCCCCATGACGGCGCGCAGGTCGGCAGTCAGTTTGCTCAATTGCTCGGCATTCACCATATTTTGACGGAACAGGCAGACTGCGCGGATGTGATTGTCGCGCAGGAACTTGGCGGTGTCGTCATCCAGCACCGTACCAGGCATGCGGATCATGATCAGCTGCCCGGCGATCTGGCGCGCCATGCTGAGATTGCGGTAAGTCTTGCTGTCGGTCTTGCCATGCTGCTCTGCTCCATCGGTCCGGCTGCTTGTCGATTAATTGGATTAATTGGTCTTGGTCACTTTGCTCAGATGACGCGGCCGGTCCGGATCAAGACGCGTGCGATCGACAAATTGGCAGCCATCACATAGAACGCCTGGATCGCGGTGATCGGATCGAGGTCGGGCGTCGGACCAAGCGGCAAAGTCAGATCGCGTTCGCTGACATCGGCCGGCGCCGCCAACAGTACGCGCGCGCCGCGGCCGCGCATTTCTTCGGCGAGCTTGACCAGACCGTCCTGCGTCGGTCCCCGGGTAGCGAAATCAGCAACGGATAGCCTTCGCTGATCAATGCCATCGGGCCGTGCTTGATTTCAGCGCCGCTGAATGCCTCGGCTTGCAGTACCGAGGTTTCCTTGAACTTGAGCGCCGCTTCCAGTGCTACCGGGAAGCTGGTGCCGCGACCGACGACCATGATGCGTTCAGCCGGCGCCAGCACGTCGATAGCCGCTGACCAATCGGCCTGTGCCGCCTGCTCCAGCGCCGCCGGCAACTCGGCGATCTGCGCCAGGAAGGCGGCATCGCCCTGCCAGTGTGCAACCAGGCGTGCTGCTGCCACCAGACTGGTGATGAAACTCTTGGTGGCAGCCACGCTCAGTTCCGGACCGGCGTGCAGCGGCAGCGCGAACTCGGCACTTGCGGCCAGCGGCGAAGCGGCATCGTTGACCAGCGCCACCGTCGTGCCGCCGCCTTCGCGGAAATAGCGGATCGGCTCAATCACATCCGGACTTTGCCCGGACTGCGAAATCGCGATAGCCAGTGCGTCGCGGGCCAGCAATGGCGATTTGTACAGCGTCACCAGCGACATCGGCAGCGACGCCACCACGCGACCGAGGCGCGCCATGATCAGATAGGCGCAATAGGCGGCGGCATGGTCGGAACTGCCGCGGGCGACGGTCAGCACGGTCGCCGGCTGGGCAAAGCGCAGGCGCGCCGCCAATGCCGCATAGCGCTCCTCATCGCGCGCCAACTGCTGCGCCACATGGGTACCGGCAGAACAGGCTTCTTGTAACATCGTCGAACTAAACTGCTGTGAGATCAATCTGCTCTCCCTCTACATAAACCGCGATTAAATTCAATTGCCGATCGAGCACAACCAGATCGGCGCAACATCCTGTCGCCAGGCGGCCACGATCCTCAAGTCCAAGGTGATCGGCGGCGTAAGTCGAAACCCGCTGCGAGGCATCGGCAAGGTCCAGCCCCAGTCCGACCAGGTTGCGCAGCGCTTGGTCCATGGTCAGTGTGCTGCCGGCAAGGGTGCCATCGCCCAGGCGCACGCCGCCCATGCATTTGTGCACCCGCTGGCGGCCCAGCATGTATTCGCCGTCCGGCATGCCGGTGGCGGCGGTTGAGTCGGTCACGCAGTACAAGCGCGGGATTGCGCGCAGGGCTGCCTTGATGGCGCCGGGATGCACATGTAGCAGATCCGGAATCAGTTCAGAATAACGCGCATGCGCCAGCGCAGCCCCTACCATGCCGGGCGCGCGCGATTGCAGTCCGGTCATGGCGTTGAACAGATGGGTAAATCCGCTTGCTCCGTGCTGCAGTGCTTGCACGCCGTCTTCATAAGTGCCCAACGTATGGCCGATCTGGACCCGCATGCCCGATTCGCTCAAGGTGCGCACCACTTCCAGATGGCCGGCAATTTCCGGCGCCACGGTGATCAATTTCAATGGCGCCATCGCACTCAGCCTGGCCACTTCAACCAGCGTTGCTTCCTGTACAAAATCCGGCTGCGCGCCGAGTTTTCCGGGATTGATGTACGGCCCTCCAGATGCACACCCAGCACCCGCGCCGCGCCAGGGCGACGATTGCGGCAGGCATCGCCGCAGGCCTCCAGCGCCTGCTCCAGGTCGCTCAGCGGGGAAGTCATGGTGGTCGCCAGCATACTGGTGGTCCCATGCCGGGCGTGGATCGCGGCAATCACGTGGACGGCGTCGCCGGCGTCCATGATGTCCTTGCCGCCGCCGTGTACATGCAGGTCGATAAATCCAGGCAGGATGTAGACATCTTGGTTGTCGACGGGATCGGCCGTCACACCGTCAATCGCAGTGATGTGCCGCTCGAACATCAGCGCACCGCGGACCCAGCCTTGCGGTGTCAACACGTTGCCCTGCAGTTTTCCCCCGGTTTGTTGCGCTGGATGATTGTTCGCTTGGTCACCGCCGGTCATCGACGCAACTCCGCGACAAAGTCGTAATAATCGCTGCGGCAATACGAATGCGACAGCTCAATTGCAGTGCCGTTCTCGATATAGCCGACGCGCGTGATGTGCAGCATGGCAGCACCGGTTTTAATATCGGCCAGCTTGGCCTGGTCGGCCGTGGCGTTGATAGCGCGAATATGCTGCAGCGCGCGCACCGGTGCCACGCCAAGCGTTTCCAGATGGACGTACAACGAATCGGTGACAGCTTTGGGATCGGGCAGGTAATGTGCCGGAATGGTGGTGGTCTCGATGGCCATCACCACGTCATCCGCTGTACGCAAGCGTTTCAAGCGCGACACCACGGTATTGGGAGAGAGTCCCAGCGCCAGGATTTCTTCGGCGACCGCAATGCCGGTTTCACGCAACAGCCATTGCGATCCTGGACGGAAACCGCGTTGCCGCAGTTCTTCGCTGAAATTGGTCAGGCGCGATAGCGGCTGCTCCAGCTTGGGCGTGATGTAGGTGCCGGAGCCGCGCTTGCGGATCAGCATGCCACGTTCGCACAACACGTCGATCGCCTTGCGTGCTGTCACCCGCGATATCTCCAGCGTATCGGCCAGGATGCGTTCGGATGGCAGCGCTTCGTCCGGCTGCCAGACACCACTGTTTATCTGCTCGGAAAGTTTATTGACCAGTTGCAGGTATAGCGGCGTATCGCTGGCGCCATCCGGTTTCAGGCTTTCTATCTGGACTAGCATGTTTGCTTCCCTTTTATTTTTTGATCGATCAGCCGCAGGGCGCCAGCTGCCGCATCAGCATGCGGCTTGATGACAAGCGTCGACAACGGTTCAGGCAGGTACGCGTATAAATGTGCGGCAATCCCGCCGCACAGGGCAATTGGAAGCTGTCCGGATGGGTCCAGCGCGGCGGCGATCCTGGCCACTTCCTGGCCGGCCTCGCGCATCATGCGGCGCGCCGTCGGATCGCTCTCGGCATGCGCGATCACCAGTGGCGCCAGTTGCGCATAACTGGTCTGGCTGGCAGTGGACAACCAGGCGAACATACTGTCGCGATGGCTGTCGAAAAGCCCACCGCAATTCGCCCCGCAAAAATGCATGATGGCCCGCGCAAAATCGCTACCCGGCGCGCGCCCGTCCAGCACTTGCTGGGCATGCGTAATCGCGCGCATACCGAGCCAGGCGCCGCCCGCCTCATCGCTGGCAGGAAAACCCAGCCGCCGACTTCGCGCCGCCGGCCATCCGCCGTCAACACTTCTCCGACGCTGCCGGTACCGATCGCGATGATGACGCCGGGACGGCCTTGATGCGCGCCAACCAAAGTGGTAAACGCATCGGTCTCGACCACGGCGTCGCCAAAGCCCGGATTCTTTGCGGTGAATTCAGCGGCCACTGCCTGTTGTTGACGCCTGCCAGACCGAGTCCGATGGCCATTCTTTCCAGCGCCGGCCGCATCACGCCTGCTGCACCGAAGGCGCTATTGAGCGCCTGCATGATCGCCGACCAGGCTTGTTCGGCGCCGTGCATCAATCCGGAGGGGCCGCTGCTGCCCAGCGCAAGCACTGTTCCGACATTGTCGTTACGCGCTATGCGCACCCGCGTGCCGGTTCCACCGCCATCGACACCGATCAGATATTCAATCATGCTATTGAGCTCATGTTCCGTTGATTTAGGCTGCCGCCGGCACCATTCTACTAATGACAAACGCGGTGGATTTACTTTATGAGGCCGGGGAGCGGCTGTCAATCGGTCTTTAAGTGGTATTACAATTATTTATGTAACAGAGTCAATACCCGTTACAGCATAGAGCATTGCGCTGCCCCAGCGTACGACTCAGGGGTGTCCATTACAAGGAAAGCGATCTATCGGATCAATCAGTCAGTTTTCCATGAACTGCTCGTTACCGACGATACCGATCTTAGTGACGCCCAAGCGCTGCGCCGATGCCATCACGGCAGCGACCGACTTGTACTCCACCAATTTGTTCGGACGCAGGTGCACTTCATCGATATTGCCACCCGCAACCACGGCCTTCAAACGGCTTTCCAGTTCCGCACGATTCGCCATCGGCGTACCGTTCCACATCACTGTGCCAGCCGGATCGATGTCCACCGTGTCGACCACCGGCAACGCCAATGGCGGTGGCGGATTACCCGTCGGCATGTTCAGCTTGATCGCGTGATTCTGGATCGGAATCGTGATGATCAGCATGATGATCAGCACCAGCATGACGTCGATCAACGGCGTCATATTCATTTCCATCATCGGTTCCGGATCGTTGGCGTTGCCGCCTGATGAACCTACATTCATACCCATAAACTACTCCTCTTCAGACCTTTCATACGCCACCAGCGTCATCCCCGCGAACGCGGGGATCCATGTTTTTATACCATGTCGCAACATGGATTCCCGCGTTCGCGGGAATGACGGGGCCGCCTAGACGAGACCGCCTAGACGGCGTGGCGGCACTGTGTGTCAGTTTCTTGCAGGCGGTTCCGTGATGAAGCCGATCTTGGCAATCCCTGCCCGCTGCGCAGTCAGGATCACCTTGCCGATATACTCATACTTGGTCTGCTGGTCGCCGCGGATATGCAGCTCCGGTTGTGGCACGATGACCGCCACTTCCTTCAGCTTCGCCAACAGGGTCGTCGTATTCGGCACCAGCTGCTCGTTCCAGAACATGTCCCCTTGCTTATTCACCGCCAGGTTGATGTTCTCTGGCTTGGTCTTGTAAGGTTCGTCGAACTCGTTCGGCAACTTCACTGGAATCGTATGCGTCACCACCGGAATCGTGATCAGGAAGATGATCAGCAACACCAACATGACGTCCACCAGCGGCGTCGTGTTGATCGTACCGATCACTTCGTCTTCATCCCCATCGGGAGAGCCGAGTGACATCGCCATGATTAGCCAACCTTCTTCTTGATGTTAGCCACTTGACCAGCCTGGCTCGACGACATCACGCCGCTCAGCAGGACCGAGTGCAGGTCGGCGCTGAACGAACGGATTTCTTCCATCGCGCTCTTGTTGCGGCGAACCAGCCAGTTGTAACCCAGAACCGCAGGAACAGCCACTGCCAGACCGATTGCAGTCATGATCAGCGCTTCACCCACTGGACCGGCAACCTTGTCGATCGATGCCTGACCGGCGATACCGATTGCTGTCAGCGCATGGTAAATACCCCAGACCGTACCGAACAGACCGACGAACGGTGCCGTCGAACCGACCGTCGCCAGGAATGCCAGGCCGTCTTGCAGGCGGCTTTGCACTTTTTCTACCGAACGCTGGATCGACATGGTGACCCAGGTGTTCAGGTCGATCTGTTCCAGCAGTGCACCATCGTGGTGCTCAGTCGAGGTCGCACCGTTTTGGGCGATGAAGCGGTAAGCGCTGTTTGGTTTCAGGCCGGCGATACCCGCTTCAACCGTTGCAGCTTTCCAGAATGTTTGCTTGGCGTTTTTAGCTTGACCCATCAGTTTCACTTGCTCGATGAGCTTGGTGATGATGATGTACCAGCTGCCCATCGACATCAGGACCAGGATGATCAGAGTGCCACGGGCGACGAAGTCACCGCCTTTCCACAGCGCGTCCAGGCCGTATGGATTGTTCACGGTTTCGTGGTCGGCAGGTGGCGGCGGAGGAGTTGGCGTGTCAGCCAGCGATGCCGCTGCTGCATCAGCAGCTTTAGGCGCATCGGCAGCAGCCGGAGCCGAAGCGGTAGCAGATGCTGCCGCTGGTGTTTGGGCGATTGCGGCCAGCGGAGAGATCGTCACAGCGGAGATCATCAGGGCGGCAGCCAGAGCGGATAAGCGATTACGAGTGATAGACATACTAATACTCCAAATTTATAAATGAGATTGCCACATCGGCAGCGTGGTGAACGACTCGTACTGCATCTGAGTCAATCGAGTTTCCAGACGTACTGCATTCTTGTCGAAGATTGCACAGCTTGTCCATCGGCCATGGCAGGCGTGAAATGGCACAGGCTCCAGGCCTTCAATGTGGCTCGGTCAAGGTCCTTGAAACCACTGCTCTTCTCGACTGCGGAATCGATGACATTGCCATCGACGCCGATAGTCAACTTGACTGTGACGCTACCCTCCTCCTCGTTACGCAAAGAACTCCTTGGATACTCCGGCTTCTCGCAATTGCCGGCAACCTTTGCGCTGGTATGCGCCGGTCCGGCCTGACCAGTCGTCGACGGCTGCGCGACCGATGTCGGCAGCTCATTGCTCGGTGGTTTGACATTGGTGACTGCTGCAATCGCATTATCCTGCGGCGGCGGCGTGACTTTTACCTCTGGTGGAGGCACGAACGGCGGTGGTGGCGCAACCGTTTTTGGCGGCGGCGGTACCGGTTTGTCTGGCGGCGGCGGAGGTGGCGGTTTGATCTCTTCGATGATCTTGGTTTCGACCGGCTGCTGGATCACTTCCACAACTTTACGGGCCAACCCGGTAAGAAGCGCATATATGATGAGGACATGCAGCAATATCACGGCACCGATACCTACTGCATTATTGGAGGGATTCTTCCATCCTGCGTGAAATCCATTCAACGACTCCTGTTTTTTGCCTGGCGATTAGCAGCTATTGGCAATCCCGGCGAGGACTTCGACATACAGTTCGTCGGCGTCCTGATATGTTGCTGACAGGCTAACGCTTGCATGCTGCCGGTTCATCCCGGCAGTAAAAAAACCGGAGAGTCCAGACGGAACAGCATGAACCGGTCAGCTGCACTCTCGCGGCAAGTCAACGTCAACTCTCACTTCACCTCACACTGCAGCCGTCATGCCGCGTTTGGCGGCGGCATGACGGACCCCAGCAACTAGAACTTCAGATGTGCATTCAGATAGAACTGCCGGCCGTTCTTGTAGAACGCACGCGGCTGATCTTCGTTCAGTGCGTAGTACTTCAAGGTCGGATTGTTCAGGTTCTGTGCATCCAGCGTGAAGGCCAGCTGTTCGCTGTACTTGTAGCCCAGCGACATTGCCAAGGTGCCGACGCCGGCTTGATAGAACGCCGTGCTGCGATCCAAGCCACTGTAGAAGGCACTACGGTAGTTGTAGGATATGCGCGCATTGAAACGTTCGTTTTCAAAGTAAGCAGTCAGGTTGGCGGTGCGTTTCGAGGCGCCGACCAGCGGACCGTTGTTAGCGTCATAAGCGTTGATGAAAGTCGCGTTGGTGGCAAAACCGAAGTTTTTACCCAACGGCATTTCATAAGCCAGCTCGATGCCGTTCACTGTACCGCTTGTGTTGACCGGCACTGTCAGCACGTAATCAGCCATGTAATTCGCTGGATGATCTGGTGTGCTGGTGACATAGCTTCTAGTGACGCTGCCCAGGCCGACGTAACTGGTCAGATCCATATTGAAGACACTCGCCGACACCAGCGAACGCGGAGCGAAATACCATTCCAGCGACGCATCGAAGTTGTTCGACGTAATAGGCTTCAGGTTAGGATTACCGCCGCTGCCCGAACCCACTGCACCGAATTGGGCCGGCGGCGACAACGTCACCTGGCCTGCCAATGCAGAGTAATCGGGACGGGTCATGGTCTGGGACGCTGCAAAACGGGCAACCACGTCTTTGCTCAGGTCAACCTTCAAGTTCAGGCTAGGCAGCACGTCGACATAGGTATTGTTGTCGTACTGCTTGACGTAAGGACCAAAAGCCGATGTGGTGATTGCTCCCGGTGCAGTTGCTGGCGCAGCGACGTTGGAAATGACATTTTCCTTGGTCTGGACCACGCGCACACCGACATTACCGCTCCAGTGATCACCCTCGAAATTGCCTTGCAGGTAACCGGCCGTATTTTTTTCCTTGACCGAGAACTCCGAATTCCAGTCCTCACGTGTCACTGGATCGCGGTTGGTGAAGGCATTGAAAGCTGCCAGCTGGCCTGGTGTGTAGTACCAGACATTCGTAGGGAAACCGCTGCCCAGGCCACTGCCGAAATTGGATGGGAAATTTTGATAGCCTTGCGGGAAATTGGCTGGATTGGCAGCCGAATTCGGCGCCGACGGATTACCGGCATTCAGCGGCCCCTGGCCGATCACGCCATCGGAACTGCGCTTGTGATCGTTATAACGCAAGCCGAATTGAATCGTCGACAAAGCACCCAGACCGGCAGAGTACTCACCGTCGATCTGAGCCCAGTTTTCCTTATCCTTGACGTCGATGTTCTGGTCGCCAAAGATCCAGCCAAAAGCAGTCGTGCCGGTATTTGGGCTGCTGTTGTTGGTAGCGCCCAGATTCCAATTGGCGGCAGTGCCGATACCGTTCAATTGATAACCGGCGCCAGCGCCAACGCCGACATTCCATTCCGCGACATTCTGCGTCGGCGTTTTGCCTTCGCCCGACGACGTTCCCAGTTTCGTGGTGAAAGTCAGGGCATCGGATGCACGCCACTTGGTGCCCAGTTCGACGAAGTTTGAACTTGCACTTTCGTCAGGGCGTGAAATCTGGTCGTAGACGCCATAGTTAGTGCCAGCTACAGGAGAAAAGGTTGCCGATGTCAGCGTATTGTTTTTCACCGTGTAACCAGGATTCGGCGATTGACCGGCGCCAGCGTTGATGACTTGCGCGCCCCAGAATTCATAACTGCGGTTGTAGTTGGCTGCCTTCATTTCTGAAGTGAAGCCATTGATGTCGAACGAGAAATCGTTGCTGACCTTGAACTGCGCATCAATCAGGCCGCCAGTACGTTTGCGCTGCTGCTCAAACAAGGCGGAGTTGATCAGGTTAGGTGCATACACGCCAGCCAGGTCGGGATGTGCATTGGCGATTTTGCTGCCCGGAGCGATCTGAGTGTAACCGAGGATTTCCTGCCCCTGGCGTTCCAGATGACGTTCTTCCGAGAATGCCTGCACCAGGATACCGAAGGTGTTGGCATCGTTTTTCCAGTTCACCAGAGCGCTCATTTGCGGATCGGTCTTGCCCGGCAGATCGGCATACACCGCGCCGAGAGTGGCTTCCGCTGTAAATTGTTTCTTGAACTCCAGCGGTTTGCGGGTAATGATGTCGACCGAGCCGGCGACGCCGCCCTCTACCAGGCTGGCCTCGGAGCTCTTGTGGACAACTACCGAGCCGACCAGTTCGGATGGCAGCATCGTATAGCTGACACTACGGCCGACCGTGCCGGACTGGTCCAGCACGAACCAGTCGCCGGAAGCAACGCCATGGCCGTTGATCAATGTCTGGGTCAGGCTTGGGCTGGTGCCGCGCATGCTCACGCGATCAGCTTCGTCGAAACCGCCTTCAGTCGCGCCAGCATTACCAATGGTGACGCCAGGAACACGCGACAGCGAATCGGCAACGTTCTTGTCCGGCATCTTGCCGATATCTTCGGCAGTAATGACCTCCACGTGCGAATCGGCATTACGCTTTTGAGTCAGGGATTTTTGCAACGCACCGCGAATGCCGCTAACGGTGATCTGTTCAAGCGGCGCAGCCTTGCCGTCGCTTGCCTTGGTTGCTGCGACTGGTTCAGTTGGTGCGGCTGCCTGCGCCAATTGAACCGGCTTAGTTGCGTCATCTGCCTGCTGCGCATGTGCATTCATGGTAGTCGCCATGATCAGCAGTGCGACTGCAGACGCTATTGGTGTCAAATTTCTATTCACTTACCGTTCTCCCCATCGATTGCGGCCTCAACATCCAAAGCGGGCCATTTTTTCATTTACTTCTCCACGCTGCGGTTTCAAGCTCCGCAAAGGGAGAACCTTTTTTCGATACAGTCGCCAATACAACAAGACCAACCCAACAAGACGCCACCCGGCATGTCGCAGCGGATAAAAGCGCTATCAGCCGACCTCTCTCCAAAGATCAACCGGAAAAACAATGTGCGTTCCTGCCCCGCACACCACAGCAACCCTCCGCAACCACCAAGCGCCCAAGCCCAAATATTCCATTTGGAAACGTTGCGCTGGGGACACTCTAGGGATCGAAAAAGTGGCTGTCAATAGGCATTCAAGTGGTATTACTAAAAAAATTATTGGTATCAAATTTCACAATTCATATATCTATATATACTATTGTTTTAATTGATTATTTTCGAAACTACACGACTGTTGTTTAGTCGACTGGACTGGTCGCTTTTTTTTGATTCGGGCCTAGTTCGACCATCGATTTTCATCAAATTTGACATTCACACGAATTTTCGACGGAACTTCCCGAAACTTACCAAGTCGCCATTCGACCGCTCTCTGCAAGGGCCCATTTACACCGCATTTCCTCTATGAAAATGGCATTTTTATGGGCGTCCAAAAAACTGCCTAAAAACCCACAAAAATATAAATTTTCCAATCACGGTTGGTCACTTATCCTTTTCTCACGATTTTTTTCAGGATTTTTTTCAACGCAGATTTACATTAATCGACATCACTGCATTGAATGATTTAAGTTGCGACGCAGCATTATTTAATGACATCAGAAATCGATACAGTCCAGTTCAAATTGGTAGTTTTTTAGTAATACCACTTTGGTGCAAGCAAGGCACCAAAACGGTGATGAGAGTCTCGCGAAAAACCGCAGTAAACATTGCCAATGGCGACAGGAAGAGGCGGGATTTGATATCCGCCGAAGGGAAAAATCGTTCGGCACACACAACAAGCCAAATCGAAAAGACAACAAGATATATCCGGAATCAATGGCCGACAATGGACCAGATTGGTGCGTCGCGGCAACGCGGCGCAAGGAATTAATTGCAGTTTTTTTGGGAGGGAGGTAACAAAGTGACTGGCTGTACGCAAGCTGGCCCAGCATGCCTGGAACGCCCCAGAACTCCGCCCGGCGCATATCACAGTTGGCAAAGGCAAGACGCAACTCAACATCGCGCCGGAAAAGAAAAAGCCCCAAGCGTTTCGCGCTTGGGGCTTTTGCTGGCAAGAATATTCTCTTGCGCTATTGGTTGCGGGGGCAGGATTTGAACCTACGACCTTCGGGTTATGAGCCCGACGAGCTGCCAGACTGCTCCACCCCGCGCCTGTCTGAAAACAAAAGCCTTAAGTGATTTGCACACTTAAGGCTTTTTTCGCAAGAAACATTCTTGAAAACGATTCTTCAAAACATTTCTTACTATATCTGGTTGCGGGGCAGGATTTGAACCTACGACCTTCGGGTTATGAGCCCGACGAGCTGCCAGACTGCTCCACCCCGCGTCTGAAGAATGAAAGTATATCCGGTATTGCAACGCAATGCAACAATTCCCTGCGATGGCATTAAGATTACGCAGTGATACACTGCCAAAAGATTGCTATCGGATAGTCAGCAATATTCCCATTCAACGCGACGAGGAACCCGGTTCCTGGTTGTTCCAACTACTTATCGGTGTCTATGAAATTTTGTTCCGAATGCGCGCATCCCGTCTCCCTGCAAATTCCGCCGGATGACAATCGCATGCGCTATGTCTGCAGCAACTGCGGCGCCATTCATTACCAGAATCCGAAGATGGTGATCGGCTCGATCCCGGTGTGGGAAAACGACGGCGAATTGCGCGTATTGCTGTGCAAACGTGCAATTGAACCACAGTACGGCTACTGGACATTGCCGGCCGGCTTCATGGAAAACGATGAAACCACCGGCGACGCTGCACGCCGCGAAACGCTGGAAGAAGCCGGCGCGCGGATCGAACTGCATGAATTGTTTTCGCTGCTGAACGTGCCGCACGTGCATCAGGTGCATTTGTTCTATCGCGCCACCTTGCAGGACATCGAATACGCGGCTGGCGTCGAAAGCCTGGAAGTCGGCCTGTTCAGCGAAGCGGAAATCCCGTGGGATGAAATAGCCTTTCCCACCGTCGACATCACCTTGCGCGCGTTCTTTGCCGACATCAAGAGAGTCAAGCAGGAAGGCAGTCAATTCCGCCTGCATACGCACGACGTGTTCAAACCCATGCGCTCCAGATAAGCGCCGTCCCCGACTTGCCTTCCAGCGAGACGCGCAATGATTCCATGGCTTGAACTGAACAGCCCGTTTCCCGATGTCAGCGAAGCGTTGACCGAAGAGGACGGCGCAGCCGGATTGCTCGCGGCCGGCGCCGATCTGTCGCCGCGCCGCCTGCTGGATGCCTATCGGCACGGCATCTTCCCCTGGTTCTCGGAGAACCAGCCGATCCTCTGGTGGAGCACCGACCCGCGCATGGTGCTGCGGACCGACCAATTCGCCATATCGGCCAGCCTGCACAAGACCTTGCGCAAAGTGCACCGCAGCATGTCCAGCGACCGCCGCTGGCAAGTCCGCTTCGACTTCGCCTTCGAACAGGTGATGCGTGAATGCGCCGCGCCGCGCGGTGATGAAGGCGGTACCTGGATTTCGGAAGATATCGTGGTCGGCTACCGTGCACTGCACCGACTGGGTTACGCCCATTCGTCGGAAGTCTGGCTGGACGGCAAGCTGGTCGGCGGCGCTTATGGCGTGAGCATCGGCCAAATGTTTTATGGGGAATCGATGTTTACCCGAGTCAGCGACGCCTCCAAGATCGCGCTGGCCTACCTGGTGCACTTCCTGCGCCGGCACGGTGTAGCCATGATCGATTGCCAGCAGCAAACCCAACACCTGGCCTCGCTGGGCGCTGCGCCGATCCCGCGCAGTGAATTCCTGACGCATTTGCGACAGGCTATCGACCATCCGCAAATCCATAACTGGCGTCCGTTGCCGCTGTTTGCAGATTAACCGCAACGCGCTGGTAGCCGAGCCAATTTGCGCCCAATGAAACAATACGCGAAACACGAAGAAACATCCGCCTTTGCTCCTTATGCAAATCGGATTTCCGGTGTAAATTATCAATGTCTGGTTCGATGTGAGTTGCCCGCATCAATTTCGTGCCGCGCGCGGCGGATTGACGCAGTCGATTGCTATATCGACAGGACTTAAATATCCGGAATGCACATGACGCACTTAAAAGACCTGCCTTTTTCGACTCTCCAGTTTTATGCCACTGCGCCCTACCCGTGCAGCTACCTGGACCATCGTCAAGCGCGTTCGCAGGTGGCGACGCCGTCGCACCTGATTAATGCCGATGTTTACTCAGAACTGGTCAAGAACGGCTTCCGACGCAGCGGCATCTTCACCTACCGGCCGTATTGCGACGGCTGCCAGGCATGCACCCCGGTGCGCACGCTGGTTGCCTCATTCCAGCCGAACCGCAGCCAGCGCCGAGCCTGGGATCGCCACAGCAACCTGACTACGCTGGTCACCAACCTGGCCTATGTGCACGAGCATTATGACTTGTACCTGCGCTACCAGACCGCGCGCCACAGCGGTGGCGGCATGGACCAGGACAGCCGCGACCAGTACGCGCAATTCCTGCTGCAGAGCAAGGTCAACACGCGCCTGGTCGAATTCCGCGACGAGGACGGCACGTTGCGCATGGTCAGTATCATTGACGTCCTCAATGACGGTTTGTCATCGGTATACACGTTCTACGATCCGGACGTGCCCGGCGCTTCCTACGGCACCTACAATATCCTGTGGCAGATCGGTCAGGCCAAACAGCTCGGCATGCCTTACGTGTATCTCGGCTACTGGATCAAGGAGAGCCAGAAAATGGCATATAAAATCAACTTCCGGCCGCTTGAAGCGCTTCGTCAAGGGCAATGGAGTGCGTTAGAATAGCCGGCCGCTGCTGGCTCGCACACCGTGTGTTGCCAAGCCTTCAAGCAGCGATAGCGTTGTTCCCTTGATTGCATTACCTTACCCAGCCGCCAAACCATCGTGCCAGCCAAAATCCTGTACGCCTTCGCCCGTCCCGCCCTGTTCTCGCTCGATCCGGAAACCGCCCATAATCTGACCCTGCCGGCATTGCGCCGCGCCGCAGCACTGGGACTCACTTCGCTGCTCGGGCAAATTCCGGCCGATCCACGCACGGTGATGGGCATTACCTTTCCCAATCCGGTCGGCCTGGCCGCCGGCCTGGACAAGGATGGCGCCTACATTGATGGTTTGGCGGCGCTCGGTTTCGGTTCGATCGAAATCGGCACCGTGACGCCGCGGGCGCAACCGGGCAACCCAAAGCCACGCATGTTCCGCCTGCCGGCCGCCAACGCCATCATCAATCGCATGGGTTTCAACAACGGCGGCGTCGACGCCTTTGTCGCCAACGTCCAGGCCTCGCGTTTCTTCCAGGAACGGCAGGGCGTGCTCGGCCTCAATATCGGCAAGAACGCCGACACCCCGATCGAACGCGCCGCCGAAGACTATCTGCACTGCCTGGAAAAAGTCTATCCGTACGCCAGCTATGTGACCGTCAATATCTCGTCGCCGAACACCAAGAATCTGCGACAACTGCAAGGCGCATCCGAACTCGACGCACTGCTGTCGCAGCTCAAGCAAGCCCAGCAAAAACTCGCCGATCAACATAAGCGTTACGTGCCGATCACATTGAAGATCGCGCCCGATATCGATGCCGAGCAGGTCAAGACAATCGCCGACGCGCTGTTGCGCCATCGCATCGACGGCGTCATCGCCACCAACACCACCATTAGCCGCGACGCCGTGCGTGGCCTGCAGCATGAGAATGAAACCGGCGGCCTGTCCGGCGCTCCGGTCTTGGCGTTGTCCACCAGCGTGGTGCGCCAGCTGCATGGCGAACTGGGCAATGAGATTCCCATCATAGGTGTCGGCGGCATCTTTAGCGGCGCCGATGCCCAATCCAAATTCGCCGCAGGCGCATCGCTGATCCAGCTCTACAGCGGCCTCATCTATCGCGGCCCGGCCTTGGTGCGCGAATGCGCAGCGGCGCTGCGACAGAAAACCTGAACCTGCCCGCTCAAGTGCCGCGCAACAGATTTCGCGCAAAGAAAAAGCCCGCTGGCCTTGCGGCAGCGGGCTAAATCCGAACCCTAGAGGATCGGAGGAGACATAGGAAATCGTAATACCGATATATGACAGCAGCGTGACCAGAACACGGGTTAGTTAGAGCCCATCCTCGAAATCAGGCGATTTTCAGAATACGCTGTTCATATTCACCTTTGTGCGAACCGTTACCGCCAACGCTGTGTGGTTCAGCCTGCAATGCTTCAATAATATCTTCACGCTTCAACTGCGGCGCAAACTGCAGGATGAAATCAAACGTATAAGAACGCAGATAGGCACCGCGCCGTATCGCCAACCGTGTCACGTTGGATGCCAGCAGATGCGATACCTCGATCGAACGCAAGCCGTTCTGACGCGTGTGCTCGGTAGCCATCGACGCCACCAGGCCAACACCCAGGCCGAGCGAGACGTATTGTTGGATCACATCGGAATCCATCGCAGTCAGTACGATGTCGGGTGTAATACCCGCCGTCCTGAACGCATCGTCGATATGGCCGCGGCCGGTAAAGCCGACGTCATAGGTAATCAACGGATAGGCCGCCAGGTCGGCCAATGTCAGCGGCGCGGTAATCTCCAGCAATGGATGGCCTTCCGGCACCACCAGTACGTGGCTCCATTCGTAACAAGGGAATGAGATCAATTCCTTGAATTGCGTCAGACCTTCGGTGGCGATACCAACATCAGCCTTGCCGGAGATCACCCAATCGGCGATGTGTTCCGGCGAGCTTTGCTGCAACGCTATGCGGACATCCGGAAAGCTGGCGCGGAAGCCCTGCACCACGCGCGGCAGTGCATAGCGCGCCTGGGTGTGGGTGGCCGCTACGGTCAGCGTGCCGCTGGTTTCACCGGAATACTCCTGGCTGGCCTGGCGCAGGTTTTCCGCTTCTTGCAACAGTCTTTCGACGATCTGCAAAATTCCCTTGCCAGGATCGGTCAGGCCGATCAGACGCTTGCCGTTACGAATGAATATATCGACCCCGAGTTCTTCTTCCAACTCGCGAATCTGACGGCTGACGCCGGGCTGCGATGTAAACAGCACATTCGCCACTTCAGTCAAGTTGAAACCGCAACGGGCCGCTTCGCGGATAGAGCGTAATTGCTGGAAATTCATGCCTTCTCTCCTTACTGTGCGTGTTGATCAACGAACACGTGCAAGCGGCGCGGACGCACCACCAGGGTTTCGCCGTCTTTCAAATCAAGTTGCTTGAAGCGTTCGCTGGAAATCACGGCTTCAATCAAAGCTGCTTCGCTGTCATCGCTGCGCTCCAGTTCGAGCTGCGCCAGCGGACCGATCGCATGGGAGCGCCGCAGTTGCACCACGATCCCTTCGGCGCCAGCGGTGTAGCGATCAATCTCCAGATCGTGCGGCCGTACATAGCCGACACCCTTGGCATCCCGCGCTTCAGCGTAATTGGGCGCAGCGAAGCGCATGCCGCTGCTGTCGAGTACGCCTTCATGGACACGTCCGTGGAACAGATTGACGTTGCCGAGGAAGCCGTAGACAAACGGCGAAGCCGGATTCTCATAGACTTGCTGCGGCGCGCCGATCTGTTCGACATTGCCTTTGTTCATCAGCACGATCTGGTCCGCCACTTCGAGCGCTTCTTCCTGATCGTGCGTGACAAAAATACTGGTGACGTGCAACTCGTCGTGCAAGCGCCGCAGCCAGCGTCGCAATTCCTTGCGCACCTTGGCGTCGAGCGCGCCGAACGGTTCATCCAGCAACAGCACGCGCGGCTCCACCGCCAGCGCACGCGCCAGGGCGATCCGTTGGCGCTGGCCGCCGGACAATTGCGGCGGATAGCGGTCGGCCAGCCAGTCGAGCTGGACCAGTTGCAGCAGATTGGTGACTTTTTCGCGGATCGCGCTTTCGCTAGGACGCTGTGCGCGTGGCTTGACGCGCAGGCCGAAAGCGATGTTCTCGAATACCGTCATGTGCTTGAACAGCGCATAGTGCTGGAACACGAAACCGACCTGGCGTTCACGCACATGGCGCGACGACGCATCCTCGCCTTCCAGCAGCACCTGGCCGCTGTCCTGCGCTTCGAGCCCGGCGATGATCCGCAGCAAAGTCGTTTTACCGCAGCCGGACGGACCGAGCAGCGCAGTCAGTTCGCCGGTCGGGAAATTCAGCGACACATTGTTCAAGGCGACGAATTCGCCGAAACGCTTGTTGATGTTATTTACCTGGATGCTCATGATTGTCCTGCCTTAATTTCTATATAGCCGTATGGCTGCACCACTTCACGCAAGCGCCATTCGATGAACGATTTCAGCGCCAGGGTCAGCAGCGCCAGGAATGCCAGCAGCGAAGCCACCGCAAACGCTGCCTGGAAGTTGTATTCGTTGTACAAAATCTCCACCTGCAACGGGATGGTGTTGGTCTCGCCGCGGATATGGCCAGACACCACCGACACCGCACCGAACTCACCCATGGCGCGCGCGTTACACAGGATCACGCCGTACAGCAAACCCCATTTGATATTCGGCAGGGTCACGTGACGGAATGTCTTCCAGCCGGAAGCGCCCAGCACCAGCGCGGCCTCTTCTTCTTCGCTGCCTTGCGCCTGCATCAGCGGAATCAACTCACGGGCAACAAACGGAAAGGTCACAAAAATCGTCGCCAGCACGATACCCGGCACCGCAAACAGGATCTTGATGTCATGATCGCGCAGCCACGGACCGAGCCAGCCCTGGGCGCCGAACAGCAGCACATAGATCAGGCCGGAAATCACAGGGGAAACCGAGAACGGCAAATCGATCAGCGTCAACAACACATTCTTGCCACGGAATTCGAATTTGGCGATGGTCCACGACGCTGCGATGCCGAACACCAGGTTGAGTGGCACGGCAATCGCAGCCGTCAATAAGGTCAACTTGATGGCGCTGATCGCATCCGGCTCGATGATGGCCGCCAGATACGCTTCCCCCCCCTTCTTGAAGGCTTCGGCAAACACCGCCAGCAGCGGCACCACCAGAAACAGTGCAAGGAACGCCAAGGCGATCGTCATTAATAATGCACGCACCCAGAACGGTTCCAGCGTCGCGTTAGGTACGTGGATCGGCTCACCTCGGAATTGCGGCTGGGCCGATGGCGCCGCCGCGTGTGCTACATGTTCTGCGGCGGGTTGCTGGTTCAAACTGCTGGCAGTTGCGCTCAAGTCCGACTCCTACACTTTTTCCGACTGGCCGCGCTTGCGGGTCCAGGCTTGCAATACGTTGATGCTCAACAGCAGCAGGAACGAGACCACCAGCATCACTACCGCGATTGCGGTGGCGCCAGCATAGTCGTACTGCTCCAGCTTGGTAATGATGAACAAGGGCGTGATTTCCGACACCATCGGCATGTTGCCGGCGATGAAAATCACCGAGCCGTATTCACCGGTAGCGCGCGCGAAGGACAGCGCAAAGCCGGTCAGCAAGGCCGGGAACACTGTCGGAAAAATCACCCGGGTAAAGGTCTGCCAATGGTTGGCGCCAAGGCTGGCGGCGGCTTCTTCCAATTCTTTCTCGGCATCTTCCAGCACCGGCTGTACGGTGCGCACCACGAACGGCAAGCCGATGAAGGTCAGCGCCACCAATATGCCAAGCGGGGTAAATGCAACCTTGACGCCGAGCGGTTCCAGATACTGGCCGATCCAGCCGTTGCTGGAATACAGGGCGGTCAGCGCAATGCCGGCCACCGCTGTCGGCAACGCAAAAGGCAGGTCGACCAGCGCGTCGATCAGCTTCTTGCCGGGAAATGTGTAGCGCACCAGAACCCACGCCACGATGCCGCCGAATACGGCATTCAGCAATGCTGCCAATAAAGAAGTGCCGAAAGTCAGGCGATACGAGGCCATCACTCGTGGCGATGTCACAGCAGCAACAAAATCACCCCAAGTCATCGTGAAGGTTTTCAGGAACACCGCCGACAACGGAATCAGGACGATCAGCGCCAGATAGAACAGGGTAAACCCGAGCGACAGCCGGAAACCCGGCATCACCCTGAACGGGCTGGCGGGCTTGATCTTGGCGGCGTTAACTGGAAGCACTGCTGCTGTCATGCGTGATCCTCTTATTACAAATACGGCTAAAGAGAGATGATAATCTCACCGGTTTGTTATAAAGAGAACGAACTTTTTAGCATGTGCATAGAATGATTTTGCATAAGAGAAAGTCGCGTCAATGCGTGAAATGCCACCGCAGACGAGGCTCTTACCAAACAAAGTGGGATATTTGCCACGGCAAATGAAACCGCAGGCGCTATTGCGGAATTGAGCGGCGTACCGGTATTGAAAGATAGATTGATGTGGCCCCAACGCTACGCGTACAGACGGTTCCAGCTGGGGCCAGGCCTACTGTTTTACTTATCCGCGACCAGCTTTCCCGCCTTTGCCCAATCTTCGCGTGACACCTCAGTGATCACAATATCCACGCTTTCCGGCGGACAAACCAGGGTTTCAACCACAACCCGGGTCACTTCGCGAACGAAAGCGCGCTTTTGCTCCGACGTGCGGCCGGGGTGCATTTCCAAACGTAAGATAGGCATGACAATTCCTCGGTAAGCGACACCCCGGATGGGATGTCAGTAACTTCAGTGTCACTCAGTTCTGACTGCAGATAAATATGCAATAATTTCATCCATTCAAAACCAACAGGTTCTTAATCATGGACAAGCTGGCTGGCATGGCAATGTTTGTGCGCGTGGTGGAAATCGGCAGCTTCACTGCTGCGGCCTCAGCCAGCGGGGTTTCTCCCACCATGGTTGCAAAACACATTCGGACTATCGAACAACGGATCGGCGCACGTTTGCTCCACCGCACCACGCGCCGACAACAGTTAACCGAAGTGGGCAGGCTGTATTACGAGCGTTGCAAACGCGTACTTTCTGAAGTGGATCTGGCCGAAGCCAGCGCCTCGGAACTGCAGACCAGCCCACGCGGACTGATCAGGTTGGTGGCGCCGGTGAGCTTTGGCAGCCAGAGCCTAACTCCCGTATTGGCCGACTACTTGGCCGCCCATCCTGAAGTTAACGTAGAACTGACACTGGACAACCGCGTAGCCGACCTGATTAACGACGGCTACGAGCTAGGCCTCCATATCGGCCACATTGACACGGTCGGGCTGGTGGCGCGACCGCTACGTCCCTATCGCCGGATACTGGCCGCGGCGCCAGGCTACCTTGCCCAGCATGGCCAGCCGGAACACCCGGAACAACTTGAGGCGCACAGTTGCCTGGGCTTGTCGTACTGGCGCCACCATGATCGCTGGCATTTGGTTGGACCTGACGGTCAATTGTGTGATGTGGCGGTAAAAGGTCGCTTCAGTTCAAACCAAGGCAGCGCCCTACGCAACGCCGCCTTGCATGGCGCCGGCATTGTGCTGCAACCTGAAGCGCTGCTGGCTGACGACATCGCAGCAGGCCGTTTGCTGCCGGTATTGCCGGCCTGGTCATACAAACCCACGCCGATGTATCTGATTTACGCGCAGGATACGCGGCCTACGGCGAAGTTACGCAGCGTTATCGATCTGCTGTTAAAGCGCTTTGGACTCGAACAGTAAGAACGGACGTTTTGGGCGCAGGCATCGAAGATATATGTGACGATGCAGGTCAGGACGTACGCTTCACACGGTTTCGACTACGAACATCCGCGCTTGCTGGGCCTCCTGACGTTCGGCCTTGATCGGTGCATACCTCTCGGAATTGTAGAAGGCAAGCGCTTGGGCAAGAGTAGGAAACTCGAACACGCCGGCCATCGGCAGCGGCGCCTCATCCCCCTCCAGAATCTGCGCAACAGGACCGAAATGCAGAATCTGCCCGCCGGCCTCTTTTAGCGCCGCCTGAAAGCGTGGAGCGAGCGCCGCCTGCTTGTCGGAGTCAATGACGCGTAGATTGACGTGTACATATGCTGGCATTCTGCCTCCTTAATAATGCATATACATTATAATCTGAAGAAGAGCTTGTCAAGGGGGAGTTAGCGTGAACGGTTTTGATCCAGAATCTTTGAAGAGTGTCGCAGCGGAGTGTCCTGGTTTCCAGGCTCGTGCAACGGCGCGTGCACTCACTCGTTATTACAATGCCTGCTTCAAGCCGCTCGGGCTGACGGCCGAGCAATTCAGCCTTTTGGTCGGGATCGGTGCGACCGAGGGAGCGACGCTCGTCGATCTTGCTGATAGGGCCGGCGTTGATCCGACTACCCTCAGCCGAAATGTTCAGAATCTGGAGAGCAGAGATTTGGTCCGTGCTGAAGGCGGACGTGGCCGTGCTGGAAAGCGGCTAGCTCTGACGATATCTGGGCGTCAACTCGTGGTCGATGCGTTCCCGGTCTGGAATTGTGCCAAGGCGGAACTCGCCCTTCGCATAGGCGAGGAAAAACTTCATTCGGCAAAGCAGGCAATGGCGGAACTGGCCGAGGCCGCAGAATCCTCATCCACATAATATGACTTGGGCGGAGCCAGTATCCAAATGAAACACGAAGGACGTGGCGTAGGCCGCTTGAACGATAGAACCACGCACGGCGGCGTTGTCATCACGGCGACAGGGCCGACGATCATGGGTCTCCCGGCTACGCTGGAAGAGGATATGACGCACTGCCCACAATGCAACGGCAATTTTGCCATTACTCCTGATGGTGCTGGAGCCAAACACGAAGGTCGTTCTTATGCCTATCACGATGATTTGACGGCTTGTGGAGCACGACTTATCGCGTCGGTATAGCGAGCGTAACGAATCAAGAAACAAAAGAGCAAACGGTCGTCGACCTCACCAAGCCACCCGAAAATGGTATTGTCCAATATGTTTCATCCAACGGAACACAGGTTATTCATATAGAAGAAGGGGCATTAATGACAAGCCCGGATGGCAATATAACCATGCATACGCCCAATGGTGACAGCACCAGTGTATTACCCAATGTGCTGCGGGTGCAGGTAGAGAGTGTCGCCGAGGTTGAAGCGCATGAAATTGAACAGATCGGGGATCGCACCGAACATGTGCTCACTTTCAGGGGCGGCGGTTTGCTGGGATGTACCCTGATAAAACGCAGACGTACCATTGAAGTCGTCATGCACAATCTCGGTTTTGAGTTTGATCATCAGCAAGGCCACTTGAACGTCCAGTCCACGCTGGGGATCGCGCCACTGCGACTCCAACGTGCCATGTGCGCTTCATGTATCTGCGACATCATGGCGCACAACATTTACAAGGCGTTCGGTACGACCACCCACGTCCTACAATTTTGCGATGGGCATGACGCCGAGTATGCCTATAACGACCGTGGCGAGTTTATCAATCAATCGTGTGAGATGACTCGGCGGCCACCGATCGACCGCGATGGGAATAGCCCTATTAGGCTTTTTTGTGGCAAAAAGATATAACAGTTTAGGCGGGACACATTTCGTCAGCACCACCAGCACAACAAATATCAAAAAAACCACAAAACTTCACCCAATAGCAGCCTTGAAGCTGTCGCCTGAACCGTCAAAACGGCACTGAATCATCCAGCGCGACGCAAATCCGCTGCATTTCAGTCCCGTTTTTTTGTATTTTGTCCCGGCATTCCTGCAGGCTGTCGCAAGTAGATGGCGACCTATCGTTTGACTCCCTAAAGTGACGACATGCAACAACGTCACCCACTTAACGGAGAATACAAATGAACACAGCACGCCAAGCACTGATCGCCATCCTGTCCGTCGCCACTTTCGCCGCTGCCGCTCCAGTCATCGCTGCTCCACAGCAAGCTGAAATCTCGACACTGCCTACCATCACCGTCATCGGCAAGCGTCTGCCAATGCAAACCGTGACCATCGTTGCCAAGCGCTTGACCGCGCAGGAAAAGCTGGCGATGGATCAACAGGACGGCATGCTGCCAACCATCACGATCGTCGGCAAGCGCCTCAGCCGCGATCAAAAGACCGTATTGGCACAACAGGAAAGCCGCAAGAAGGCCGTTGCCAAACCTGTCCCGACACTGCGCGCCGTCGCATAAGGCAAGCCATTTATACCAAACCAGTTCCAAGGCAGTTCCAGTCAAGGAGATTGCAATGAACACCAACCGTCAACTCATCGTCGCCGTCACGTTATTCGCAGCATTAAGTGCAGGGATTGCCCCCGCCATGGCTGCCGGGCCGGCCAAGAAAGCAGCTGCAGCAAGCGAGGAAATACCGATGCTGCCGCCGATCATCATCATCGGCAAACGCCTGACACCGGAAGAAAAAGCCATGCTGGCGCAGCAGGACCACAATCGCAATGTAAAGAAAATCGCCCGCAAGAAACCCGACGCCAATCGCGTGGCGGCACTCACCGCTCTCTAATATGCATTGATGCCAGCGGGAAAAACGCCGATACTTGCCGCGTCCGTAACATCTAAAATGAAGGCGTCGTCGCCAAGTCGCCGCACAACCCGGAATACAACCCGATTCTCACACTATGAATTCTGATTCGATCACATGGAAGCAAGCGGTAGAAACAGCCTCGGTCTATCTGTCGCGAGGTTTCGATAAAACCGCAACCTGGGTCACGCAGCTCTCGTGGTGGAAATTTTTCCTGTTTGCAGTGCTAGTGATGGCCGCAGCCGGGATTTTGCAAGAAACGCTGTTTTCCTCCGATCAAAATGTGGTCGTGATCGAGAAAACCAGCAGGCATGGCGGCAAATCAAGTCAATCCGGGAAGGGAGACGCCGATATCCGGATAGACGACAACGGCCTTCATATCAGCACCGCCGGCAAATCCGGCAAACCTGGCAAAGGGGATGCGGATATCCAGATTGACGGCAGCGGCGTGCATGTCAAGACATACACCTACTCGGACGACGAGAGCGATGCCACGAGTGCCCAGGCCGCTCCGGAAGCTCCAACGGTTCCGCCAGTCCCGGCTGTGCCAACAGTGCCAGGTAAACCCGAGGCGCCAGGTGTGCCGAGCAAGCCCGCGGTACCAGGGGTGCCGACTGCGCCCCCCGCACCGGCCAATGCCGCCAATCTGGGCCTGGCCCTGCCGCCGGATGCTACGCAAGACGTCAACCAGGCTATCAACGATGCTGTTGCCGCCATCCATGAAGCCGCAGCTGACAAGGCCGAACAGCAGGTCGCCCGCTATCAGAAGAAATCGTCGGAATGGTTCGTGAATTTTGTATTGCTGCTGCTGATCGGTTTGTTTGGCACCAAGGCCCTGATGGGCGGAAAGAAACGTGCGGAAGCGCGCGCACAGGCCGCCAACGCCGCCGCCGAACACGCCAACCTGCAGCGCGAAGTGTCGGAAGCCAAGATGCAAATGATCCAGGCCCAGGTGGAACCGCACTTCCTGTTCAATACCTTGGCCTCGGTCGAGTACCTGATTGAAACCGATCCGCCGCGCGCATCGGCCATGCAGAAGCGCTTGATCCAGTACCTGCGCGCAGTACTGCCGCAGATGCGGGAAACCGCCACCGTCACAACGCTGGGACGAGAAGTTGATATCGTCAAGGCTTACCTGGATCTGTTGAAAATGCGCATGGAAGAACGCTTGCACGTCGAGCTGCAGATTTCGGAAGGTTTGCGTAGCGCCGCCTTCCCGCCGATGATGCTGCAATCGCTGGTTGAAAATGCCATCAAACATGGATTGGAAACCAAGCCCGATGGCGGCACCGTGCGCATCCACGCTGAGGTGGCCGATAATCAGCTGCGGGTCAGCGTCACTGACGACGGCCTCGGTTTTGCGGCAGTACCCAGCAATGGCACCGGATTGGGATTGCAAAGTATCCGCGATCGCCTCAAACTATTGCACGGCACCGCCGCACAACTGGTGATTACGCCGAATACCCCGAGCGGCGTCTGCTCCACCATTGAAGTACCGTATCAAGTCGTTGCACAAAACAAGGCGCAGCCTAAATAAAGTTATCGCATGGGCTCGCCGCAAAAAGTTACAGGAAACATGCATATGAAATCGCTCTCACGCCGCACCTTTTTTCTGGCACTGGCCGCAGCCGCAGTGCTTCCACTGGTCAGCACCGGCAGCATGGCTGCCGAGGTCATCAAGGCAGAGCGCCCTCTCGGCGATTTCCAGCAGATCGAACTGATGGATGCCGTCAACGTATACTTGACTCAGGGTCCGGCCAAGCCGGCCGTGATCGAAGCCGAAGCCAGCATCGTGCCGCGGGTTGAGCTGACTGTCAGCGGCTCGGCTCTGCGCGTCAGCCTGAAGGGCAACAGTTTTTTCAGCACGCATCACGATATCAATGTTTATCTGACGGCCCCGGACGTGAATACCCTGTCGATCTATGGTTCCGGCGATATCAAGGTAAAGGGAAAACTGAGCAGTAAAGACACCATCAAGATATCCATTGCCGGTTCCGGCGATGTCGACGGCGAGCTGAATGCGCCCAATATCAACGCCTCCATTGCCGGCGCCGGTAATATCAATGTCAAAGGCAAGACCCGCGATTTACGCGTATCGATTGCCGGCAGTGGCGATTACGACGGTTTCAGCCTGCTCTCGGAAAATACGCGCGTATCAATCGTCGGCAGCGGCGATGCCAACGTCTACGCCAGCAAGCAGTTGAATGTGTCGACCGCCGGCTCGGGCGACGTCACCTATGAAGGCGATCCACAGGTCAAGACCAGCATTGTCGGCTCCGGATCGGTCAATAAACGATAACCCTCTCCCCTTACCTCTCAGCCTATGCCTACTGCCGTTATTGCCGATGATGAACGTCTGATGCGCGACCAGATCCGGTTGCGCCTGAGCCAGGCGTGGCCCGAACTGGAAATTTTGGGTGAAGCCAAGAATGGCGACGAAGCGATCGAACTGGTCGACCAGCTGCAACCCGATTTCACCTTCCTCGACATCCGCATGCCGGGCAAGACCGGCCTGGAAGCCGCGCGCGAAATCGGCACCAAGAGCCACATCGTTTTCATCACCGCCTACGACGAATACGCCATCGAAGCGTTCGAGCAAGGTGCCGTCGATTACATCCTGAAGCCGGCCGAAGCGGAGCGCCTGGGACTGACCGTGACGCGCCTCAAAGCCCGCTTGAGCAAAAGTGCGGCCCCGGCAGACATGAGCGCGATGCTGACCCAGCTAGCCAAGCAGATGGGGATCGCTACCAAGCCGGTCTATCTGCAATGGATACAGGCCAGCATCGGTCAGCAGCTGCGGCTGATCCCGGTGCAGGAGATCCTGTTTTTCCGTTCCGACGAAAAATACACCAGCGTCCAGACCGCCACTTACGAAGCCCTGATCCGCAAGCCGGTACGCGACCTGGCAGAGGAACTCGACCCTGACCTGTTCTGGCAAATCCACCGCGCCACGCTGGTCAACGTCAATGCCATCGACGGCATCACGCGCGACATGCGCGGCCGTCATCAGGTACTGGTCAAGGGACATTCGGAAAAACTGGAAGTGAGCCGCAGTTTCATTCATCTGTTCAAGCAGATGTAGGCGCCCACCCAGCGGCGCAGAAAAATGCCGGCCGCTTCCCCTAAGCCAGCAACGCCTTGACAAAGTCCTTCTTGGCGCCGGGCGGCGGAATTTCGAACTGCAGCGCCTTCTCGACGTGATGCAGGTGATGCAGCATCAGCTCGACGGCTTTTTCGGTATCGCCGGCCTTGGCGGCCTGCAGGAATTCGACGTGTTCATCGGATGAACAGGCGGCGTCGCGGGTGGATTGGTACAGCATGGTGATCAGGGAACTGCGGCCGGCCAGCTTGGTGAGGACATCAGTCAGCACCTGGTTGCCGACGGCGCGCGCCAGCAGGATGTGGAAATCGCTCAACAGGCGCGAGCGGATTTGCGGATTTTCCTTGGACAGTGCTTCGCGCTCCTGCTGCAGGTGCCGTTCCAGCGTTTCGTAATCGGCCGCGGTAGCCTTGGCGACAAATTCGCGCACCAGCGCCGCTTCCAGCACGCGCCGCACGAAAAATATCTGGCGCGCCTCTTCCTCGGTCGGACGACTGACGAAGGCACCCTTGTCTGGCACCAGATCGATCAGCTTGTCTTTGGCCAGCATCACCAGCGCAGCGCGGATCTTGGTGCGGCTGACGGAGTACAGTCGCGCCAGTGCTTCTTCCCGCAACTTGGTGCCGGGCGGCAGGCGCTGCTCGGCAATCGCTGTCGTGATGTCGGCGGCGATATCGTCAGAACTGTCGGCGCCGGCTGGGCTGGAAGACAGGCTCATGTTATCGATTTCCTTGATGCGTGGTTCTAAAGACCAAAATTGTACTTGTAAATGCGACACCTTATAGAAAAATAAGCATCCGATTCGGCTGGCGGTAAGCGCCGCCAGCCACCTCCTATTCTGCTTATGCGGGCCGTGTGTCGCTTGCCACGTGCAGCACTACAGGAACTCCTTCTTCCTCCACCGGAGGACGCGCGCCGTTCAAGACAGCATGTGCACGGGCGCGGTCGATATCCTTTTCCCACACCGCCACCACAACCGTGGCCACGCAATTGCCGAGCAAATTACCGAGTGCGCGGGCAATTCCCATGAACCAGTCGATCGACAGCACCAGCACCAGGCCGACCACCGGAATCGCCGGGATCGCGGACAAGGTCGCCGCCAAAATCACGATGGCGGAACCCGGCACGCCATGCGCTCCTTTTGAGGTAATCAGCGCCACGGCCAGGATCGCCAGCAAGTCTGTGATCGCCAGCGGCGTGTTGGTTGCTTGTGCGATGAACACCGCCGCCAGTGTCAGGTAGATCGAAAAGGCATCGAGGTTGAATGAATAGCCGGTCGGGATCACCAGGCCGACGGTGGAGCCCTTGATACCCATGTATTCCAGCTTGCGCATGATCTGCGGCAGCACGCTGTCCGAGGACGCGGTCGCCAGCACCACCAGCAATTCCGCACGCAGGTACTTGATCAGTTTGAAGATGCTGAACCCGGCCAGGCGCAGGATCGTGCCGAGTATGGCAAACACGAAAATCACGACCGCAAAGAAATACAGGATGACCAGGAAACCTAGTTGCTGCAACGAGCCGACGCCGTACTTGCCGACGGTGAAGGCAATCGCGCCGAACACGCCCAGCGGCGCCAGGCGGATGATGAAGGACATGCACTTGAAGAAGGCTTCCGACATGCTGTGCACAACAGTAACAATCGGCGCGGCCTTCTCACCGATCAGCGACAGTGCGGAACCGAAGATGATGGAAAACAGCAACACTTGCAGCACATCGCCGGAAGTAAACGCGCTCACCACCGTATTCGGAATGATCTTCATGACGAAGTCGGCAAAGCCGGTACCCTTCACCTGCTTGGCAGTCTCGACGTAACTGGACAGTGCATTCGCATCCAGCGTATCGGGATTGATGTTCATGCCGACCCCGGGATGGAAGACAAATGCCAGCAGCAGCCCCAACACCAAGGCGACGGTCGTCACGACTTCAAAATAGATCAGCGCCTTGAGGCCGACCCGCCCCACCTTCTTCAGCTCACCAGCGCCGTAAATGCCATTCACCACAACGCAAAACACGATCATCGGAATGATCATCTTGACCAGCTTGATAAAGCCATCCCCCAACGGCTTCAAGCTCTCTCCGAACTTGGGGTACAGCACCCCAACCGCAATACCGATCACAAGTGCTATCAGCACCTGGCCAAACAGTGATTTATAAAAGCGCCGCACGTCTGTCTCCTGATTGTTTTGTTTGGTTTATACCAATTTTGGTCTGTCAGGCCCGGATGAAATAGGCCGCATCCCGGATTCAATATAATGCATTCACTTATTGTATGCAATAATTGAATTCAACTTGATTTTGCGTGTATGATCGCAAAAACCTATAACAACAGCCGAATGGGCAGCGAAAAGTCGATTAATTATCTAGGAGACAACCATGCAAGAACCCTGGGACAGATGCGGCGAGCGGATCATGGCCTGGTCCGACGAGCTGGCGCAGCACAGCGAAGCGCCCGACATGCTCACCCGCACCTACTTGACGTCGGCGCACCACGGCGCCGCGGCGCAACTGGCCGAATGGATGTGCGCCGCCGGCATGAGCGTACGGCGCGACATGGCGGGCAACGTGATCGGCCGCTATGAAGGACTGACCGCCGATGCGCCGGCACTGCTGACCGGCTCGCATTTCGATACGGTGCGTAACGGCGGCAAATACGACGGCAATCTCGGCATCCTGCTGCCGATCGCCTGCGTGCAGCAATGGCATGAGGCCGGCAAGCGCTTCCCCTTTGCCATCGAAATCATCGGCTTTGCCGAGGAAGAAGGCGTGCGCTTCAAGGCCACCCTGCTCGGCAGCCGTGCCGCCGCCGGCACCTTCGACATGGCAGTGCTGGACAATCTCGACGACAGTGGTCAACGCATGCGCGACGTGATGGCCGCTTCCGGCTTCCATGCCAGCGGTTTGGGCAAGGCCGCTTATGCGCCGGATGCGGTGCTGGCGTTTGTCGAAGTGCATATCGAACAAGGCCCGGTCTTGCTCAATAATGATTTGCCGCTCGGCGTAGTGACCGCCATCTCCGGCGCCTCGCGCTTCATGGTGGAAGTCGAAGGCCTGGCCGGCCATGCCGGCACGGTGCCGATGGAAATGCGGCGCGATGCCGCCATGGCCGCAGCCGAGATCGGCTTGTATATAGAACAGCGTTGCAGTGGCACACGCGGACTGGTCGGCACCGTCGGTCAGTTCAATGTGCCGAATGGCGCCGCCAACGTGGTGCCGGGAAAACCATTTTCTCGATCGATATCCGCGCCGAACAAGATGCGATACGCCAGGCTGCGGTAAGCGATGTTTTGGCAAAGATCGAACAGATCGCCGCGCGCCGCAACGTCGTGATTCAGACCCGCAAGACGCACGAAGCTGCCAGCGTTCCTTGCGCGCCGTGGCTGCAACAACAGCTGGCCGGCGCCATTGAAGAGAGCGGTCTGGCGTTACGCCACCTGCCCTCGGGCGCGGGCCACGACGCCATGGCGATGGCCGCCATTACCGATGTCGCCATGCTGTTCGTCCGTTGCGGCAACGGCGGCATCAGCCATCATCCTGACGAAATCATGAGTACCGCCGACGCCGCGCTCGGCGCACGCGTATTCAGCCGCTTTGTCGAAAATTTTAAACACTGATTACCTTTGGAATCGAACATGACTACTACCACCATCACCATCGACGGCTTCAACCTGACCGCTCAACAAGTGGTCGACGTCGCCCGCGCCCCGCACCTGCCGGTAACGCTGGCCGACTCTTCACGCGCCGCGCTCAAGGAAAGCCGCGACTACATTGAATCGACCTGGATGCACGATGAAGCGCCGATGATGTACAGCTTCAACACCGGCGTCGGCCTGCTGAAAGACACCCGCATCAAGGTCGAGCACATCGAGTTGTTCCAGACCCAATTGATCAAGGCGCACTGCGCCGGCATCGGCGAACCGTTCTCGGAAGAAGTCAGCCGCGCCACCATGCTGTTGCGCGCCAATGCCTTCGCCAGCAATTATTCGGCGCCACGGGTGGAAGTGGTCGATCGCTTGCTGGCTTTCCTGAATGCCGGCATCCATCCGATCATGCCGCAAAAGGGCTCTGTTGGCGCCTCCGGCGACCTCGCGCCGTTGTCCTACCTGGCGGCAGCAATCGCCGGTTTTGACGAAGCCGAAGTGATGTATCAGGGCCAGCGCATGAGCGCGCCTGAAGCCATCACCAAGTCCGGCGTCGGTCCGGTCAAGTTTGACCTCAAGGCCAAAGATGCGTCTGCCCTGATCAACGGTTGTACCGCTTCGCTGGCTGTAGCGGTACTGGTGGCGCACGATGCGCGCAATCTGCTGAGCGATGCCTGCCTGTCGCTGGGATTGACGCTGGAAGCGATGCGCGCCGAGATGGCCGCATTCGATCATCGCATCCAGCAAGCCCGTCCACATGCCGGCCAGATCAAGACCGCCGCCATCATCCGCAAGCTGCTGGCCGGTTCCACCCGCACCACGCACGAAGCGCGCGCGGTGCAGTTTCCGGAAGAAAGCCGCCGCACCGACATCCCTTATACCGCCCGCATCCAGGATGTGTACTCGCTGCGCTGCTCGCCGCAAGTCTACGGCCCGGTATTCGATGCGCTCGATTACATCGACAATATTGTCGACAAGGAAATCAATTCGGCCACCGACAATCCGCTGATCTTTGACAAGGAAGGCGGCGGTTTCGAGATCATCTCCGGCGGCAATTTCCACGGCCAGTACCTGGCGCAGGCGATGGATTTGCTGGCGATGGCGATCACCGATCTGGGCAGCATCTGCGAACGCCGCGTCGCGCGCCTGATCGATCCGACACTCTCGTGGGGCTTGCCGCGCAACCTGATGAGCGGTGTGCGTGGCGTCAACACCGGCTATCCGGTAGTGCAATGTTCGTTGAGTTCATTGGTGATGGAAAACCGCACGCTGTGCATGCCGGGCAGTGTCGACAGCATCCCTGCCAAGGGCAACAGCGAAGACCACGTGTCGAACTCGACCTGGTGTGCGCGCAAGGCGGCCACCGTGGTGGCCAACACGCAGTACATCATCGGTGTTGAAATGCTGCTGGCGGCGCAGGCCTTGACCATGACGGAAGACTTGTTGCCGGGCTTCGTGCTGGGTAAAGGCACGCAAGCTGCGTATCAGGAAATCCGTCGGCAGATCCCAGCTTGCCTGGAAGGCGATCGCTGGTTCCACAACGATATCGCGGTGGCGCAATCGTTCGTGGTCAGTGGTTCGGTACGCAATGCGGTGGTCAAGCAGATTGGTGAGTTTGTCCAGGCAGCGTAACGCTGCTTCAGCGCTGCACGGTGGGGCGACGGGCTGGCTCCCGTTGCTGCCGAGCGCCGGGAAATGAGGATGTCTGCTGCACCAGGCGCTGCAGCAGCGATTGACCGTACAGCCAATCGCCCAGATTGGACTCGGCATTGATGTGACCCAATGCCCCGGCGTCGACGTAGTCGGCGCCCCAGGTTTGCGCCCACTGCCGGGCGCGGCCGCTTTCCATCCACGGATCGTTGAGGCTGCCGACCACGATCGCGGGCACCGACAGCTTGCCACGCACAGCCTGGCTGACATCAAATTTATCGGGATCGGCCGGCGCCACCAGCAGCGCCCCGGCCAAATTGGGTATGTCGGTCAAGGCGGCATGCACCGTAGTGAGGCAACCGAAGCTGTGGGCGATCACCAATGCTGGTTGCTCCGATTGCCGCAGCTGATGCTGCAAACGTTGCGACCAGACTTCCAGCACCGGCGCATCCCAGTGCTCTTGCTCAACCCGTTCGAACGCCGGATAAAGACGTTGCCATCGCGATTGCCAATGCAGCGGGCCGCTGTTATACAGCCCGGGGGCTACCAGCACACGAAACGATGACAATGTCGGCATCTTCAGCCTCCTTCTGTATCCAGCACCTCAGCTGAGGTACCGCCCTGCGTATCGGTCAACGCGGAGAAAGCATGCAACGAAGCCTGCGGCAAATCCCACAGGAATCCCTGGGCATGCAACGGCCAGACAACTTCCTGTGCTAGCTGCTGCAACACCTCCAGGTCACGTGCCTTTTCCAGCCTCTTGAAAATCACCTGGATGCCGCGCACTGCACAATCCTGCAGCAAACCCACGGTCTGTGGATCCTGATTAACGCCACGGGCGTCAATCTTGACCACATCCGGCTTGACTCTTTCTAGCAAAACCTGTGCCTGCGCCACATCGTCGGCATTCACCGCCAGGCGGAAATGATTGCGCCGGTAGTTGTCCAACACATAATTCAACAGCCAACCCTGGTTTTCGGTGATGGTCGGCAGTTGCAATACGATCCGTTCTTGCGGCAAGCCCAGCAGTGTCAGGATACGCCGGAATGCCATGCCGTGATTGCTGTCGACCGCAGCCAGCAGGCGCGCGTGCACGCTCAGGTACAAATCGGCGCCAGCCGCTTCCGGCTGGCGATAGAAATTGATCGAATGCAGCATGCGGCACAGACGGTCGAGTTCGATCGACTCGTCGTCGCTGGCGGCGTGGTCCAGCAATTTCCACAAGTACAGGCCGTTGTCGTTGGCCGAGTAACTGTGAGCAAAACCTTCGTGACCGATGGTCGCTCCCTTGCCAGTCACGCCATCGATGCGCCGCACCGGTTGGAACGCGGTAGTCAGGGTGGTGTTGAAATAGCGTCCCTGGGCGCGCCCGTCCTGATCCAGCCAGACCCGGCAGTCGCTGCGAGTCTCGTCGTGTGCGCCGCCGTTCAAACGGGCCAGATATTGCTCCAAAGCTGGAAAGGACATGGCTGCCTCTTTAGGATCAGATCTTGGCGATCGACACTTCAGTCGCCTTGACCAGCGCCACCACTTCAGTGCCGATCACCAGACCCAGATCCTTCACGGAACGCGTGGTGATCACCGAAGTGACGATGCCGGCAGGCGTTTCAACATCGACTTCCGACACCACAGTGCCTTCGATGATCGCCTTGATCTTGCCCTTGAATTGATTACGTACGTTGATAGCTTGGATAGTCATGATTTTTTCCAGAGAGAATACGATTGAATAGCAAATGAAAAATTTATAAAAATGAAAATTTAAAGCTTGGCGATTGAGACTTCAGTCGCCTTCACCAGCGCCACCACTTCGGAACCAACCACCAATCCCAGGTCGCGCACCGAACGGGTAGTGATCACCGACGACACGATGCCGGAAGGAGTTTCGATATCCAGCGCGGACAACACTTCATCCTCGGTAATGCTCTGGATCTTGCCGCGGAACTGGTTGCGGACATTAATTGCCTGGATGCTCATGGTTTCTCCTTTGGTAATACGGTTATGTCAAAAACGCTTGCCTCAAAAAATCAAACAGCCCAACCGACCTGGCTGTACGTGCGTTGCAGCGACAGATCGCCGAGGGTCGCATCCGGCTGCGGCGCCGGGTGTTTCAGCACGCGCGCCAAAATCCGTTCTTCCAGCTGCGCGAACGCCAGGTTGCCCCTCGCCCTGGGACGCGGCAGATCAACCCGTTCGTCGAGCGTGATCTCACCGTCCTCGATCAGCAACACCCGGTCCGCCAGCGCAATCGCCTCTTGCACGTCGTGCGTCACCAGCACTGCAGTAAAGCCGCGCGCTTTCCACAACGATTCGATCAGTTGCTGCATCTCAATGCGAGTCAGTGCATCCAACGCGCCAAGCGGTTCATCCAGCAACAACAATTCCGGATCGTGGACCAGCGCCCGCGCCAACGCCACGCGTTGCCGCTGGCCGCCCGACAACACTGCCGGCCATTCGTTAGCGCGCTGCTCCAGGCCGACCTGGGCCAGTGCCTTGGCCGAAGCCTGCGAGGTACGCGGCAATCCGAGGCCGACGTTGGCCAGCACGCGCTTCCACGGCAGCAGGCGCGAATCCTGAAACATGATGCGAATTTCCGGCTGCTTGGCAGGACTGACGCACGCCGCGCAATCGGCAGCGCCGTCGAAATCGATGCGCCCCGCGCTTTGCTGCTCCAACCCGGCGATCAGGCGCAGCAAGGTGCTCTTGCCGCAACCGCTGCGACCGACGATGGCCACGAATTCACCGGCGCCAATCTCAACATTGAGCGTCTTCAGCACCTCCCGATCGGCATACGATTTCGAGACTGCGCGCACGCTGATACCGACGCCACGGCTACCGCTCGCGCCGTGCTGCGCGACCGCTTGTACTTCGGCATTTCAACAGGATCATTTTGCATATTCGGTTCCAATTTCCTTTAAGCGCATGAGTGGCAAGTCGCGCTTACTGAAAGCCAGGATGCCAGCGCAGCCAATAGCGCTCCAGCCCGCGCGCCAGCATGTCGGCCAGCTTGCCCAGCAGCGCATACAGCAGGATGCCAACCAGCACCACATCGGTCTGCAGGAATTCACGGGCGTTCATCGTCATGTAGCCGATCCCGGCCTGCGCCGAGATGGTTTCGGCCACGATCAACAGCACCCACACCAGCCCCAACGCAAAGCGCACGCCGACCAGGATCGACGGCAACGCACCCGGCAGGATGACGTCGCGATATAGCGGCCAGCCCGACAAACCGTAGCTCTTGGCCATTTCGATCAACCCTTTATCGACTGATCGGATACCATGAAAGGTATTCAGGTAGACCGGGAAAAATACCCCTATCGATACCAGGAACAGCTTCGACGATTCGTCGATGCCGAACCACAGGATCACCAGTGGAATCAGTGCCAGCGCCGGAATATTGCGGATCATCTGGATGCTGGTGTCGAGCAAGGTCTCGGCCTGCTTGAAGGTCCCGGTCAGCAAACCCAGCAATAATCCAAGACCGCCGCCAACGGCAAAACCGGAGATCGCGCGCCAGGCGCTGATGCGCACATGTGTCCACAACTCGCCCGACACCGCCAATGACCAGGCCGCACGCGCCACTGCCCATGGCTCCGGCAAGATGCGGCTCGACAGCCAGCCAACCTTGGCGGCGAATTCCCAGCCCAGGATCAGCAACACCGGCAGCAGCCATGGCAGCAGCCTTTCCTTCCAGATCCGGGCGGCTCGCCCTTTTTCCTTGGAGCGGGCTTGCGATGGCCGCGTTGCTGAAGCTGCCGATGTGATGGTGCTACTGATTGCGCTCATGCCGCCTCCCTCAACTTTGCGACGCCTTCGGCAGCAAGCCGTTGGCAATCACTTCACCGAACGGCCCAGTCAGGGGCTGTTCACCGGATGCCTCGCGACCCTTGCCCAGCAACGGGAACACCAGTTCGGCAAAGCGATAGGATTCTTCCAGATGCGGGTAGCCGGACAGGATAAAAGTATCGATTCCCAGCTCTTCATATTCGCGCATGCGTTCGGCCACAGTCTCAGCATCGCCGACCAGCGCAGTACCTGCGCCACCGCGTACCAGGCCGACACCGCCCAGAGGTTCGGCGCAACTTCCAGCTTGTCGCGGCGACCGCCATGCAATGCCGCCATGCGGCGTTGGCCTTCCGAATCCATCTTGGAAAATGCTGCCTGTGCACGGGCAATCACGTCGTCATCGACGTGGCTGATCAACTCTTCGGCGGCAGCCCAGGCGGCTTGATTGGTGTCACGTACAATCACGTGCAGGCGAATCCCGAAACGCACGGTGCGGCCATGCTTGGCGGCGCGGGCGCGGATATCGGCAATCTTCTCGGCAACTGCAGCCGGCGGCTCGCCCCAAGTCAGGTAAACATCGACCTGCTCTGCCGCCAGTTCATGCGCCGGCTCCGAAGAACCGCCGAAATACAACGGTGGATACGGCTTCTGCACCGATGGATACAAAGTCTTGGCGCCCTTCACCTTGATGTGCTTGCCGATGAAGTTATAGCCACTTTCGCCGCCCTCTCCAGACAATGCGGCGCGCCAGACTTTCAGGAATTCGGATGTGATTTCATAACGTTCGGCGTGCTCAGCAAACAAGCCGTCTGCTTCCAGCTCGGCCTGATCGCCGCCGGTCACCACATTGATCAGCAGGCGGCCGTTCGACAAGCGATCGAAAGTCGACGCCATGCGAATCGCCAAGCCCGGCGCACTTAGGCCGGGGCGGATCGCCACCAGGAATTTCAGGCGCTGGGTAAAGCCGATCAGGCTCGAGGCGGTCACCCAGGCATCTTCGCAGGAGCGGCCAGTCGGCAGCAGCACGCCATCATAACCAAGCGTATCGGCGGCAACCGCGATCTGCTTCATGTAATCGAAGTTGACCGGGCGCGCACCGTGCGAAGTGCCAAGATAACGGCTGTCGCCGTGGGTTGGGATAAACCAGAAAACGTTCATGACTGCTTCCGTATTCGTTGTAAGTAAGTAAAAATTACTGCCGCGCCAACGCTGCCTGCTTCGGCTGCCAGACAATATCGGCGACCTTTATTGCGCGCGGAATCAAACCGATTTCCTTAAAGCTGTCAGCCACTCGTTGCTGATCCACCACCATCTCCGTACTGATCACCGTGGTCGGCGACGGCGCTGCGCGACGGTTCAGGAACAGTTCCACAGTGGCCAGATTCAAGCCACTGACATCGGAGATCAATTGCGCGACTTCCTTGCGGTTTGCAGCTGGTACTGGTCGGCCTTGGTCAGCTCATCCAACAATGTCAGCACGGTGCCCGGATAGTTCTCGGCGAAAGCGCGTGACGCCAGGTAAAACGAATTGTTGTTCGACAAGCCACGGCCATTGGTCAGCACGCGCGGCTTGAAGCTCAACTCAGCAGCACCGTAATACGGATCCCAGATCGCCCAAGCATCAACGCTGCCACGCTCAAACGCAGCGCGCGCATCGGCTGGCGCCAGATAGATCGGCTGGATGTCGGCCCAGGTTAGCCCAGCTTTTTTCACGGCCTGCACCAACAGGAAGTGAGCACTGGAACCCTTTTGCACCGCGATCCGCTTGCCTTTCAAATCGGCCAGCTTTTGGATCTGCGACGCCGCCTGCACCAGGATCGCAGAACTGTTCGGCTTCGGCGGTTCGGCGCCGACGTACAATAGATCCTTGTTGGCAGCCTGGGCAAACACGGGCGGACTATCGCCGGTCAAACCGAAATCCAGGCTGCCGGCCGACAAGGCCTCCAGCAGTTGCGGTCCTGCAGGAAATTCCAGCCAGACGATCTTGCTGTTCTTGAAGCGTTGCTCCAGCGTATTGCGTTGCTTCAGGATCACCAGGTTGACGGCACTCTTCTGGAAACCGATGCGTATCTGCTCCGGCTCTTTCCTGTCCGCTTGTATTTGCGCCTGCACCATTGCCATTGGCGCCAGCCCGGCCAGCAGCAACAGTGCGGTCGTGCCGGCATTGCGTGCGATGCGCGCGCCCCATTCGCCGACTGCTTTTTTCACACTTGGGAAGATGAGTGTCATGATGATCTCGCTCAGGTTTTATTCGCCAATACGGCGTCATGCGTCGAGATCTTCTTTGGAATCAACTTCAATTCATAGAAGGTATCGGCGATCCTTTGCTGCTCGTCCAGCACCTTGCTGTCAATCGGCTTGTAGACATGGGCGTAATGCCTGAGGCCGATTTCGATCACGTCCGCATCTAGTCCCTGGATCGGCGCCAACTGCGCAGCGGCTTCCTTGTAATTGGCGCGGATCCATTGGCCTTCCTTGCCGACTTCTTCCAGGATCGTATTGATCACCGCCTGATTCTTTTCAGCGTACTTGCGCGCGCTCAAGAAAAATTGATGATGGCTAACCACGCCCGTGCCGCTAGCCAGTACACGGGCATCGATCTGTTTGACGGCGGCGCTCTGGAACGGGTCCCAGATCGCCCAACCATCGACCGCGCCACGCTCGAACGCCGCACGCGCATCGGCCGGCGCCAGGTAAATCGGCCGGAATTCACCATAGCCGACGCCACCTTTCTTCAGCAGGCTGATCACCAGCCAGTGCACATCGGAGCCTTTGTTGAAGGCGATCTTCTTGCCCTTCAGCTCGTTCAACGTCTTGATCGGCGAATTCTTCGGCACCAGGATGCTTTCCGCTTCCGGTGTCGAGATTTCATAGGCGCTGTAGACAAAATCTGCGCCGGCAGCTTGCGCCACAATCGGCGGCGCTTCACCGACATAACCGAAATCAACCGATCCGACATTCAGCGCTTCCAGCAATTGCGGCCCTGCCGCAAACTCGGCCCACTTGACCTCAATGCCTTGCGCCGCCAGCCGCTTTTCCAATGTGCCGTGCGCTTTCAGCAGCACCAGTGTGCTGGCCGCTTTCTGATAGCCGATACGCAGCACCTGCTTGTCCTGCGCCTGCGCCAGCCGCGGCGCGCCGACGACGAACGCGCCGGCGATCACAGCCGACAGCAGTGCCAGTACATGGCGGCGTGTATGTTTGTTTCTGGTCGAATCGGTCATTGCATGCTTCCTGATGTTTTTTTTGGACAAAGCGATCCCCCGCCACCTGACAGATGGCTTTTTCATGACGACTGGGCGGGGTAAATTAATTAATAGGGCGTCGGGTTATTACACGCTACATCGCACTTGCGAAAACGGAATCGGATGGAATGCATTGCTGGCTATCTTGTTCAACGCCTGCAAACTATCCGACAGCTGCTGCACACCTTCATTGATGCGCTGGACAATATTTTCATCAAGACTCAGGCCGTCTTGCTCCGACCACATTACCTGCGCCTCTGTGGCATAAATGCTCGGCAACACATGTTTAGCGGCGAGCGAGGACAACACCGGCCGCAACGCATAATCCAGCGCCAGCATATGCGACTGGCTGCCACCGGTCGCCAGCGGCAACACCAACTTGTCGGTCAATCCAAATTGCGGCAACAAATCCAGGAAGGCCTTCAGCACGCCGCTGTACGCTGCCTTGTAGACTGGCGTCGCCACCACTACCGCAGTGGCTTCTGCAACTTGCGACAATGCTGCCTGAATCTCAGGGTGCTTGAAATCCGCCCGCAACAACGCATCGCCCGGCAAATCGCGTACATCCAGTTTGCTGTATCGATGGCCCAGCAGCGCCAGCTTTTCACCTACATGATGCAATACCCGGGTAGAACGGGATGGCGCCGACGGACTGCCGGCCAACAGCAAAATAGTCATCTATGGCAATCTTGATACTTGAAACGGCATCACCGTTATTGGCGATGCCGCGGTTAAACAGTGACGTGAATTATTTCGCGCCCGGCTGGTAAATCTTGTCGAATACGCCGCCATCGCTGAAGTGCGTTTTCTGGGCCTTGGTCCAGCCGCCGAATGTGTCGTCAATGGTGAACAGACTCAGCTTTGGAAACTTCGACGCATACTTGGCTGCGACCTTAGGATCGGTAGGGCGGTAGTAATTGCGCGCCGCGATTTCCTGGCCTTCAGGCGAGTACAGGTATTCCAGGTAGGCTTGCGCAATCTTGCGCGTTCCACGTTTGTCGACCACCTTGTCGACCACGGCAACCGGCGGTTCAGCCAGGATGCTCAGCGACGGAAACACGGTATCGAACTTGCCTTTGCCAAATTCCGCTTCCACCAGGTACGCCTCGTTTTCCCACGACAGCAACACGTCGCCAACGCCGCGTTCAGCGAACGTCACGGTCGAACCGCGCGCGCCGGAATCCAGCACCGGCACATTTTTGTACAACTTGGTGATGAAATCGCGCGCCTTGGCATCATCGTTATTATTCTTCTTCAACGCATAGCCGTAAGCTGCCAGGTAAGCCCAGCGTGCGCCGCCGGAAGTCTTTGGATTGGCCACCACCACCGATACGCCCGGCTTGACCAGGTCGTCCCAGTCCTTGATGCCCTTCGGATTGCCCTTGCGCACCAGCAGCACGATGGTCGAGGTATATGGCGTGCTGTTATGCGGCAGGCGCTTTTGCCAATCGGCGGGAAGCAGCTTGGCCTTTTCCGAAATCTCGTCAATGTCGTAAGCCAGCGCCAAGGTCACCACATCGGCTTCCAGGCCGTCGATCACCGAACGCCCCTGCTTGCCGGAACCGCCATGCGATGCCTTGATCGTGACGTTGTCGCCGCTCTTTTCTTTCCAGTATTTGGCAAACGCCTTGTTGTAGTCCTGATACAGCTCACGTGTCGGATCATAAGAAACATTGAGCAGCGAAAAATCCGCCGCATGAACGATCTGCGCACTCTGCGCGACCAAGGCAATGGCAATCACCGAACGAACGATTTTCTTCAACATATTCTTCTTCCCTCGTGAACGTTTTGTTTTGAGGAGTACAGATTAATGAGCCGCCTTTAAAAACAGAACGAATTCTTTCTTCTCTCGTTATACGTAAAACAGATATGCATGGACCTGCCGAATGAATAAGGACGTCGCATATTCGAGCTGAATTGGTATAAAGCTGGCTGCATGGAAATCTGCGACGGACGCGCCCGGCCATGAATGACTGGCGACCCAAAAAAAACTGCTGGATAATCTTGTTAAAAATGTAAGGATCGAAGAATGTGTGCGACTAGATGGGGTAATTCGCTGCAACTTCGTTCACCGCCATTTTCACCAGGATCACATATGAAAAAAATCTTCGCCTACATCGCATCACATCTGCTAGCTGTCGTCATCGGCTTTGCCGCTGGCATTTATATGCTCCCTATCCTGACGGCGGGAGAAGGCCCGACCGCTGCGGAACTAAAGCAGGCGGCCAGCCAGGCCCAATACAAAGGGGAGTTCAAAAAGGATTTGCCGGGCAGCGATTTCGTGCACTGGGCGCAAGGCACGGTTTCCATCGGCGACAAGCAAATTGCCTTCGAAGGCAGTGTCGCTCCCGGTCCCGACTACAAGGTGTACCTGACGTCTGAATTCGTCGACAACAAGCAAGGCTTCCTCGACATCAAGGAGCAAGCGCTGCGGGTAGGTGAAGTAAAAACCTTTGACGGCTTTATCGTCGATTTGCCGCCGGGCGTCGACCTGTCGCGCTACAACACCATTGTTATCTGGTGCGAGGCTTATTCTCAATTCATCAGTGCGGCGAAATTTCGCTGAGCCGATGCGCGCTTCAGGCAGCGTTCTTTGACGCAGCTCCGAGATGAGCGCTGGCTGCCACCAGCAACAGTGCGCAGCCTAGCAGGGCGAACGCCACATTGAGGCTGGTCGCATGCGCAACAAAGCCGATCAGCGCCGGTCCGGCCAGGATGCCGGCGTAGCCGAGGGTGGTGATGGCTGCAATCGCCAGCCCGGCTGGCATCGCCGCCTGATTGCCCGCCGCACTGAACAGAATAGGCACGATGTTGGAGGCGCCCAGGCCGATCAAGACAAATCCAAGCAAGGCAATGGCTGCGGTCGCTGCCGATACGGCGAGAAAGAAGCCGCCAGCCGCGCACAAGCCGCCCAGCAACAACACGCGCTTGCCGCCGAAACGTTTAACGATGCGATCGCCGGTCAGCCGGCCGGCAGTCATGGCGATAGCAAAGGCGGCATAACCAAGTCCGCCCTGGCTGGCACTGAGGCCACGCGCCGCTGTCAGGAACAGCGCACTCCAGTCAAGGATCGCGCCTTCGACCAGGAACACAATGAAACACAATACGCCGATAAAAATCACCGCGCCATGCGGCAGCACAAACAGTGCGTCGCGATCGGACTGCTCCGGCTCCCGTAGCAAATGCGGCGCAGCTACCACCAGCACGAGCGCAACAAATGCCACTGCCGTGACGCTCGACCAGAATGGACTCAAGCCGCCCCATAGTAGCAACGCCATACCGCCGGCACCGACGAATCCACCGACGCTGAACAAACCGTGGAAGCCCGACATCAACGCACCGCCACTGGCTTTTTCCACCATCACCGCCTGCACATTCATGGCGACATCCAGTGTGCCGATGGCGGCGCCGAATACAAATAGTGCAATGCCCAACTGCAGTGGACTGTCCGCCAGCGCCAAGCAAGGCAACAGCAGACAGGTCAGCGCGCCGCAGTCAGGATCACGCGCCGGCAACCGAGGCGCGCCGCCAGTACGCCTGTCAGCGGCATCGCCAGCAACGAACCAACGCCAAGGCAAAGCAGCAGCAATCCAAGCGATCCCTCATTCAGTCCAAGCCGCGCCTTTGCATATGGCACCAACGGCGCCCAGGCGGACATGCACAGGCCGGCGCTAAGAAAAGCAAGACGGGTGGCAAGGCGTTGCTTGGGGCCGATCTGGTTCATGGCATGGCTTTCGGAAAAATGGAGGACGATTATTCGGCGTCGGCGCGTAGCAATTGCACGCCATGGCTGGCGAATGCCGCCAGTTGCTCAGAGTCGGCATCCTGCTCGACCACCAGGTGCGTAAGATGCCCCGCAGTGAGCACCGAATACGGCGCCGCGGTGCCTACCTTCTCGCTGGTGACGGCCACCGCTACCGCCCGGCTGGCGACCGCCAGGCTGCGCTTGAATTCGGCTTCTTCATAATTGAAGCAAGTGACGCCGGCCTCGGCATCGATGCCGCAGCCGCCCAGGAAAAACAAATCCGGCCGCAACCGTTCGGCATCGCGCAATGCGGCAGCGCCGAGGCTGGCGCCGCTGCGCCGGTCAACCCGGCCGCCGATCAGGATCAGTTCGATTGCCGCACGTTCCTGCAGCGCCACAGCAATCGTCGGCGCATTGGTAATGACAGTCAACGGCAACTCCGGCAGTGCCTCAGCGATAGCCAGGTTGGTCGAACCGGCATCGATGAACAGCACACTGTCGGCAGTAACCAGCCGCACCGCCGCGCGTGCCAGCCGGGCCTTGCGCTCCATCGCTTCCATCCGCCGTTCCGCCAGCGGCGCGTTGGCGTGCGAGATTGGCAGCGCGCCGCCATACACGCGCTGGCACAGTCCGGCTGCGGCCAGGTCGCGCAAATCGCGACGAATGGTGTCTTCCGACACATTCAATTGCTGCGCCAGATCCTGCGCCAGGACCCGTCCCTGCGTCTGCAAAGACTGCCGGATCAGCGCATGACGCTCTTTCAGAAGGAGGTGGGTCAGGGCCATTTTTATCCAATCGAACCAAAATATGCATAAACACGCACAAATATACACAAACGTGCAAACAAGGGCAATATTTTAGTGCTGACCAAAAGAATCAGTAAATTGAATCAATGAATGCGAAAAGATCCGCGCGGAGACGGCGGAGTGGGCATCCAGTTACTTCAGGATGCCGCAGCGTTAATCAGGAAAACAACAGGGGATAAAGAATGACAGCCCAGGTAGCGACGGCCAGGATACAGGTCAGCAACACGGCGGCGCTGCCAAAATCCTTGGCGTTCTTCGATAACGGATTGCGCTCCAGGGAAACCCGGTCGACCACCGCTTCAATCGCCGAATTGATCAATTCGATGATGATGATCCAGACCAGCACCGCGATCAGCATCAGTTTCTGGATCGCAGAAACCGGCAACAACAAGGCAACGATGATACCGGGAATCACCAGCATCAACTCCTGGCGGAATGCATGCTCGTTTTTCCAGGCCGACTTGAAGCCCTCTATCGAATAGAAAAATGCCGAGAAAATTCGTTTGAAACCGCTGGTGCTCTTGAATTCGCTGATGCGCTGCGTAGGCTCTTGCGACTGCGGTGATTGCGGTTTTTTGCTCATGCTGTGCTGATGTTCAAAGGTAACGCAGGGTTGCGCCGACAGATTTTAACAGTCTTGCTGCGGTGCACGCCAAATGCTTGTGATTGTTTTTAGTCAAGCCATGCACTTGCGCTGCTGACCGTCGTTGATCATAGTTATTAACTTGTGCCGCCACTCTAATCGGTGACAATACTAAAGCATAATTTTTCACATTATGATATAAAGATTCCATTGCAATGCACCAATACCCCCATGAAAACAGCCACGACTGACGACGCCGGTAAAATTTCCATCCAGGTCATCGAACGCATGATTTCGCTGCTGGATACGCTGGCGCTCTACCCCGATCCGGTCAGCCTGAAAGAACTTTCGGCGGTCACCGGCCTGCATCCCTCCACAGCGCACCGCATTCTCAACGACCTGGTGGTGAAACGCTTCGTCGACCGCTCCGAGCCTGGCAGCTATCGGCTTGGCATGCGCTTGCTTGAACTGGGCAATGTGGTCAAGAGTCGCCTTAATGTGCGTGAAGCTGCGCTCGATTTTATGCGCGGCCTACATCGCAAGACCAATCAGACGGTGAACCTGTCGGTACGCCAGAGCGATGAAATCGTCTACATCGACCGTGCCTTTTCCGAGCGCTCCGGCATGCAGGTAGTGCGCGCCATCGGCGGCCGCGCACCGTTGCACCTGACCTCGACCGGCAAGCTGTTCCTGTCCATCGACGATCCGAAAATGGTGCGCGCCTACGCCACCCGCACCGGCCTGGCCGGCCATAACAAGAATTCCATCACCGACCTCAGCAAGCTGGAACGTGAACTGAGCCTGGTGCGTGCACTCGGCTATGCACGCGACAACGAGGAACTGGAACTCGGCGTGCGCTGCATGGCGGCCGGCATTCGCGACGATTCCGGCAAGATGGTGGCTGGACTGTCGATCTCGGCGCCGGCAGATCGCTTGCAGGAAGAATGGGTCGAGGATTTGATCAGCACCGCGAACCAGATTTCCGCCGTGCTCGGCTACTCGTCCCAGCAGTAACCGGTTACAACGGCAACCAGACCCGCCTGGCCCGCTTTGCAATACGCGGGTTGTCAATAAAAAAGAGCTTATTCGTCGATCGAATAAGCTCTTTTTCGTTCATTACCGGCCGCATTGCATTGGCGGCACATCGCAGGAATTAACTTTGGCGGTCTGCAACCTTGACTCCAGTCAAGGTCGATGGATGCGATTCAGCCAGCCAGCGGCGTACGCGATCAGCATCTGCCTGGCGCGAATACTTGCCACGCGAATCAAGGAACACCATCACGATCTGACGACCATCGATAGTCGTCTGCATGACCATGCAGCGTCCTGCTTCGTTGATGTAGCCTGTCTTTTGCAGGCCGATCTGCCATTCAGGATTTTCGACCAGATGATTGGATGTCGAATATTGCAGCGAACGGCCGCCTGGTTCGACGACATACTTGGAATCCGTCGAGTACTGACGAATGATTGGATGCTGATAAGCCGCCATCACCAAGCGCGACAAATCGCGAGCGCTGGCGACGTTCAGGTGCGACAGCCCTGTGGAATCGACATAGTGGGTTTCTGTCATGCCCAGCGCTTTGGCTTTGGCATTCATGGCGGCGACGAACGCCGGCAAGCCACCTGGATAGTTGCGGCCAAGCGCAGATGCTGCACGATTCTCGGAACTCATCAAGGCAATGTGCAGCATGTCGGCACGGGTCAGTTGCGAACCAATGCGCAAGCGCGAGCTGCTGTGTTTTTCGCGATCGATATCATCGTCGGTCACGCTCAATACTTCGTTCATGTCCTGCTTCGATTCGACCACCACCATGCTGGTCATCAGCTTGGTCAGCGATGCGATCGGCAAGGCGACCTGGGAATTCTTGTCCAGCAAAACTTCCGAGCTGTTCTGGTCCAGTACCAGTGCGACGCTGGATTTCAATTCCAGCGGATCGCGTGTCAGGTTCAATCCAGCCTGCTCGCCGGCCGACAGGACCGGAGGCAAGGCAGGCACTACCGGCGCAAAAGCGACGCGCTGATAAGTCACCTTGCGGCGGCCATGCACCATCACTACTTTCTTGACCAGCTTTTCGTTTTTGTCGAACGATGCAATGCTGCCTTGCTTGTGGCCGCGGGCTGCAATTACCTGATGTTTTCTGGAACCACCGGCAGCGGCAGTTTTCTTGCTGGAGGATGTTTTGGAAGCCGTCTTGGAAGTTGTTTTAGCCGCAGTTTTTTTTGTGTTCTTCTTAGCGCTAACATGTTTTGTTTCGGCAAAAGCAGGAGTAGCGGGCGCAATCGCGAGCACCAGGAAGAGTGACAAAAAAACAACTAGCGCGGATTTGCCCATTTGCGGCTCCAATATTCGGCGAACGATAACTTTGTGGCAGTGTAGGCAAATCCCTAAAAAATCGCAAGAGAATTAGATAGTTAGCGCACTAAATTAAACAACTTTCGATGTAAGGACGATGATTTGCCGCGTAGATTTTAGCGTAATTAGGAAACATTCCTTTTCGTGATTTACCGAAAAATTTGTAACGACCTTGACATAATTGTCATTATGATCTTTTTTGCATTTTCAGGATCATTTCAATTGCTTGAAATTACTGAATTATTTTCGCTTCGGAAAACAGAAAAACCGCGCCTTCATCCACATAAAAAATGGCCCGCATGCTTCGCGGGCCCGATCAAATTGCCATGTTCTTTTTTTGCATCCGCCTACCTGCTCCCACCACCTTGCGTCGGACTGTCCGCCGCTTCGCCGAGCGACGAAAAAAGGAAATCACATTATTTGCCGCACTCGATCAACACGGAATCGATGGAAAAAGAATAATCCGCTTGCACGCCGAAGTAAGTCGACACTTCCGACGGCGCCGCATCCCACAATGATTTGATAGCAACCACCCGCTCGGATGGCGTGCGCATCCGTGCCACCCAGGTATCGAACTGCAATGCCAGCTTCCAGCCATTATTCGCCGTCACCTTGAACCCAGCCTGGGCCAGCAAAGCCACCCAGGCCGACAGGCTGCGATTGCGCACATGCGAGGTATCGCGCAACAACTCAATCGATTGCAGGTAGGTATCGGCCAACACGTCTTCCGGCGAAGCCGTATCGATGACGACGCATTTGCCGCCAGGCTTGAGCACGCGCGCCATTTCCGACAATGCATGCGGCAGGTCTTTCCAATGATGCGCACTGTAGCGGGTACATACAAGATCGAAGGAGTTGTCTTCGAACGGCAACTGATCCGCACTCCCCCGCTTTACAGAGAGATTTTCCAGGCCTCGCGCAACGGCCGCTTGCCGCACCACTTCCAGCATTTCGCTCGCCAGATCGTACGCGACCACCTGAGCGACTTGCGGCGCGATCGCAAAGCTGGCGTGCCCACCTCCGCAGCCGACGTCAAGCGCCCTGCCTTGCGGGAACCGGGCAGCGTAGTCGGCCAACTGCTGCAAGTCGGCACCCTGCGCGTGGACGGTGCTGGTCAGATAAGCTGCGGCGGTGCTACCGAACTGCTCGGAAATCACCTTGTCGTGGTTGCGTGCGGCGGTCATCAGGTTCTCCTCGGAATGGATTGGCAAATCAAATTCAGGTTCCAAGTGTAGTTATTTTTTATCCTGTTACAAGACCAGTGTTTATACTATTACTTTGAACAACAGGATACCTACAGGAGCAACATGGACGATGCCGGCAAACGCAAGGCCCTCGGTGACTTCATCAAGACCCAGCGTACCCAGCTGGCGTCGGCGGAACTGAACCTGAGCGGCAGCTCGCGCCGCCGCACGCCGGGGCTGCGGCGCGAAGAAGTTGCGCAATTGTGCGGCATCAGCGTGACCTGGTACACCTGGATCGAGCAAGGACGCACTGTTTCAGTATCTACGGCTGCGCTGGCGCGCATTGCCGATGCGTTGCACCTGTCGCGGGCCAAGCGCGCCTATTTATTTGAACTGTCGGGCAAAAAGGATCCGCAATCGCGAGATACGGCCGGCCAGGAAATTCCAGATGAAATACTCGCCATCACCGCCAACATCAAGACACCAGCCTACTTGCTGGATCGCCACTGGAATGCCGTCGCCTGGAATCGCGCCGCCAAAACCCTGTTCGTCGGCTGGCTCGATCAAAAGACCGGCAGCAAGAATCTGCTGGAGTACACCTACTCCACGCCTTCCGCAGCAATCTTGATCAGTGATTGGGAGCAACGGGCACGCCGTCTAGTGGCGGAATTTCGCGCCGATTGCGGGATGTATCTGGATGAGCCACAAATTGCCGACCTGGTCACGCGCCTGAGCGCCAACAGCGCTACGTTCAAGCGCGCCTGGAGCCTGCACGACGTGATTGAGAAGGAAGGCGGCGAGCGCCGCTTTAATCATCCGACCCTCGGTCAGCTGGCGTACCGTCAAGTTAATCTGCGGGTCGCCAACCGGCCAGAACTGAAGCTGGTAATGCTGCTGCCGGATTGACGCCCCTATTTCCTGACAACGAACGCTACGCCACATACGGCGACCAGCATGCCGAGTATGCCCATCAGGTTGAACACTTCGCCGAACATCAGCCAAGCCATCACCGCAGTGGTTGGCGGCGTCAGATAGAGCAAGCTAGTCACCTGTGTCGCTGCGCTCTTGCGTATCAGCGCAAACAGCAGGAAGATCGCGCCAATCGACAACGCCAGTATCGACCACAGCAAGGCACCGACGAAACGCGGCGTCCATTGCACGGTGTCCAGCGTCGGACCCAGGTGTTCATAAAAAATCGCCAACGGCAGCAGCACCACGATCGAGGCGGCAAACTGGATCAGCGTGCCAGTGCGCAAATCGAAATGCGAGCATTTATGTTTCTGGTACAGCGTGCCAAGCGTGATCGACAACAGCGCCATCAGGCACAGCGCAATGCTTTGCCATGACAAGCCGACCAGCGTAATCTTGGCTGCCACCACCAGGCCGACACCGCAAAGGCCAAGCACCAATCCAAGCCACTGACGCGGCCGCACCGATTCGCCGATCAGGGGTGCCGCAAACGCGGTCAGAATCGGCTGCATGCCAACGATCAGCGCCGACAATCCGGCTGGCATGCCCAGCTTGATCGCACACCACACCCCCGCCAGATAGCCAGCCTGCAGCAACACCCCGGCAAACGCTATGTGACGCATCTGCCCGACCGGCCATGGTGCGCGCATCAGCAACACCAAAGGCAACAACACCAACAACACGCCGACGAATCGCAGCAACAGGAAAGTTAATGGCGGCGCGTACGGCAGGCCGAATTTGGCAACCACGAACCCGGTGCTCCAGATCAGCACGAACACCAGCGGCATCGCAGCCAGCAGGCGATTGCCTGGCCGCGCAGGAGCGGCCAGCGCGGAAGGAGGAACAGGAACTGCTGGACGCATGATTTATCCGGGTTGGGTAAGCGGCTGGGCCGCACGCTGCAGGCGCGCGTGATGCGCCGCAAGCGAGATAGTTTGCAGATGAATCGCCACCGTGTCTTGTATGTTCTTGCCATATCCGCCTGCCATCGCCACAGCAACCGGTATCGCGTGCCGGCTGGCGATGGCCAGCACCATTGCGTCTCGCCGCGCAAGTCCGTCGAAACTCAGCTTCAAGCGTCCCAGCCGGTCGCCTTCGTGCGGATCTGCGCCAGCCAGGAAAATGATCAGTTGCGGCGAGAATAGCTGCATCATCTGCTGCAGCGCCTGTTGCAGCGCATCCAGATAGGCGTCGTCGCCGGTGCCATCTGGCAGCGCCACATCGAGATCGCTGCGTTCCTTATCGAAGGGATAATTGTGCGCACCGTGCAAGGATAAAGTGAATACCGAATCGTCATGGGCAAGGATCGATGCCGTGCCGTTGCCTTGGTGGACATCCAGATCGACAATCGCCACCCGCTGCACAAGGCGTTCGGCCTGCATCAGGCGCGCCGCGATCGCAGCATCATTGAATACGCAAAAACCGCCGCCCTGATCGGCAAATGCGTGATGCGTGCCACCGGCGAGATTGACGGCGATACGGTCCGGCGTCGTGATTGCAGCGCGACAGGCAGCAATAGTGGCGCCGGCAGAACGCCGCGAGCGCTCAACCATCTGGGGTGTCCACGGGAAACCGATCGCTTTCTGCACGCTGTCGCTCAGCGTGCCGTTGCTGACATCGGCGATATAACGCGGGTGATGCGCCAATGCCAGAACGCCATCGCTGGTGGTCGGTGCCTCCTGGAATTCGATGCCGGCGACGGTCGCCTGCGCACCCTCGTGGATGAGGCGATATTTTGCATCGGAAAGCGATGACCGGCCGGCAGAGGCAGCACGAAATGGTCGCTGTAGAAGGCTTTCAAGAGACTGGGCGGGATCGATAAAGATATCAGTCTAACACCGGAGACAAGCACCTTCCGATGTAGATGGCGAACGGCGCGGCTCCGGCAATCCGACATCTGCATCAGGATGCCCGGTTTGCTCACCATAGCCTAATTCGATAATGCAACTGCCAAAATTAGCAGGATGTTAATCCTTTTTTTCCGCTTTACTATTTAAGCCTGACGAGAAGCGAGAAGCTCTTAACAAATAATTTGAGAGCTGCTTTCAAGCTAAATTGCCAATAGATTTTTGGCTTGCACCTGGCACAAAAAGATATTTATTTGGCAATTAAGGCAAATTTCTGCATATTTATATTGCGGCGCACAAAAATCTTCTTGACAGCGGTTCAGAATAATTTACAATCAAATTGTTGCGTCGCACAATGCACGTTTGAAGTCACTGGCAGTCGCAATCAACGGCTAGTTCTTAGCCACCTTAGCCGCCTTACTTATGTCGTATTTTTTACAGCATCAAACCCTAGGAGAAGCCATGTCTACCGTTGCAGAACAATTCTCGGCCGCCGCCAAAGCAAATTTCGAATCAAACCTGGCGCTGTTTACCGATTTCACTACCAAAGCGTTTTCCGGTGTGGAAAAACTGATCGACCTCAACCTGAGCGCTGCCAAGGCTTCGCTGGAAGAGTCGAACGCTGCCACCCAGAAGCTGTTTGCCGCCAAGGATCCACAAGAATTCTTTTCGCTGAGCGCGTCGCTGGCCCAGCCGAACACTGAAAAAGCCATCGCTTATGGCCGTCATTTCGCCAGTATCGCGTCCAGCACCCAAGCTGAACTGACCAAGGCTGCTGAAGCACAAGTTGCTGAAACCAAGCGCAAGGTCATCGAGTTCGTCGACCAGGCTTCGAAGAACGTACCTCCGGGCGCAGAAGGCGCAGTAGCTTTCGTGAAATCGGCAATCGGCAGCGCCAACGCCGGTTACGAGCAGTTCGCCAAGAGCACCAAGCAAGCCGTTGAAACCATCGAAAGCAATGTCAATAGCGCTGTCGATCAATTGTCGCAAGCTGCTACCAAGACTGCTACTGCAGCCCGCACCAAGAAGTAATCATTTGCTGGCGGGCGCGCATGCCCGCCGCACGAAATCTCCTCGGTATCCGGCAACACGGTATCGACTTACCCCGGATATCCGGGGTATTTTTTTGCCTGGCCATAATCCACCAAGCAGTGAGTTAAATGGAGTTGGAGTTTTTTCGGCAACTTTATCGCCGAAAATAGTTAAATGGGAGTTAAATGGGGTCAGAGTCGAATTTTTGCTTTTCAAAAATTCGACTCTGCCCCCATTTAATGCGGCCCCTCCACTTAACGAACCACGGAGCACATACTTTCGCTATCCGTGTTTGCCTAATCTCAAAACTTCGCCAACGCCACCAATTTCAATAACCGCCCCAGTGCCTGCTCGTCCATCGCTGCCGGCAAGTCGCAGATATGCAACAGTTGTTGCTCGATATTTCTCGCAGTGGCGCCGGCTTTCAATGATGCCTGGAGCACTTCAACCTGCAATTGCAAGCGTTCGCGCGATAGCTCTGGCGGGCTTTCGGCGCTGGCGAGGATTTCGGCGCGTAACAACTCCTGTTGCAACAATGGACGATTGGCTTCCAATGTCGCGGCGTATCCGTCGCTATTTTGCAACGCACGTTCAAAGCGGGCAGCGATGATTTTCTCGAAGCTTGGCGCTAGTGGCGGCAATGCCGCCCAGCTTTGCCGCCGGTCGGATTCATCCTCATCCGCGGCAGTGCCTAAATTGGCTTCGGCTTTTTGACACAGGATCAGCTTGTCGCGCAAGGCGTCGGCTTGCGCCAATGCGGCCTTATGGCGGCTTTGCTCCAGGCGCGCCGGATTGCAGTGATCGCCTCCTGAAAACGCGCCTCGATCTGTGCCTGTTCGGCACGCGGCACTTGGCCAGCGCGCGCCCATTCCTGCTGGGCCTGCTGCAGAAGTTTGGGCAGCACCGCTTCCGGTTCGGCGGACGCGGCTTCCAACAAGGCGCATTGCTCTTCGCGCAGCCGCAGATTGTCGCGCCGCTCCGCATCGGCGCTGGAGGCCGATTCCTTGCGCTGTGCAAAAATGGCATCGCAGGCGGCACGAAAACGCAGCCACAATTCCTGCTCATCCTGGCGCGGCAGCGGCAAGGCTTTGGCCTGTTCCTGCCAACGCTGCTGCAACTCACGCACGCGATCCGCCGTATCGCGCTGGTTGGCCGGCAGTTGCGCCGCTTCGTCAATCAATCTTTCGCGCCGGGCAATTTCGCTTCGCTGCTGCGCCGCCAGCGGTGTCAACAGGCCCTGCATCGCAGCGGCAAACGCACCATCGAGTGCTTTCTTTTCGCTGCGATTGATTGGCCCTTGACTCTTCCAGGCCTGCTGTTTCTGCTGGCAAAACTGCGCGATGGCTTTCCAGTCAGGTGCTACTCCGTCAACCGTCTCCAGCGGCAGAGCAGCTTGCGCGTATTGCTGCACGTCGTCGATCAACGCACGCGCATTGACCAGATTCGCCTGGCGCTGTTCGGCCTGTTGCTGGAAATGCGCGGCGACTGGCGCATAGGCAGTCGTGCAAGCGGCGTCAAAACTTTCCCACAACACTTTCGGCGCCGATCCTGAACTACCGTCTAGCGACTTCCAGCGAGCTCGCAGGCTACCGATTTTCTTGGCCAGCTCAGCCAGCGCCAGTTCTTGTCCGAGCAGCTCCTGTGCCGCCTTGGTCAATTCCTCACGCGAGACATTACCGCCCCAGCGTGCCCAGCCTTGCAAACGGGTCAATTCGCTTCGCGCCTGCGTCAGACGGCTTAATTGCGCCGCGCTTGGTTTGTGCGCCTTGAAATCAATGGCGCGCAAGGTCTTGTCGAAATCCGTCGCGGCTTGCAAGGCGCCGTCTTCCAGGGATTTCTCCAGGCCATCCAAGGCTTCTGCAATATTGGCCGCCCGCCATCGTCTGCTAGCGCTTGCTCAGCCTTTGGCGCGGCCTGGATTTTCTCCGGCTTGCTGACCACAACAGTATGCTGCTTCAGCAGTGCCTGATAACGCTGCTCCAGCTCGCCGCCCAGCACAGCCGCAGGCAATCCCGGCAAAGCCGACCAGGCGCGTTTCAATGTCTCGGGGCTCAACGCTTCCATCGCCCCTCCCATGCCGTCAGCAAATCACGGCGCGCTTGCAACGCAGCTTCATGTTGCTGCAGATCGGCCAGCAATTTGCGCAGTGCTTGTGCTTCCTGCCCAAAATCGATGATCAGGTGGCGCGGCAATGTCACCGCTTCCGCATCGCTTGCACAAGCTGACATCTGCGCTTCCAACGCATCCAGCGCTGCCGTTTGCGACTCGTGCTGTGCGTCGACCAGGGTCTGCTGATGCAGCTCGCGTACGCTGGCCAGCAAGCCGATGGCCGTGCGTTGCAAACCTGCCTGAGCGGCCAGGCGACCGGCCAGCGCACCCCGTATTTGTTCAAATTCCTGCAGCAATCCGGCCGGCGCGTCCTTGGCGGTCCAACCGCGATCCAGTTCGGCAACCTGATTCGGCATCAGCAACGGCTCCTGCAGCAAACGCTGTGCCTGCATCACGCTGGCGCTCGCCTTGTCGGTGAGCAATTGCTGTTGGCGCGCGCTGTCGAGGCGGCCTTGCATCAATTTGGCGACGCGTCGATCGGTGTTGCGGCAGACTTGCAGCACCTTTTCCATCGCCTCGCGGCTTTGCACCAGTTGCGCTGCACGCAGACGGGCGTCCGCAAAACCTGATTGCAGAATGAACTCGACCGCTGCAGTTTCATCGCCCAAGGCTTCGGCTTGACTCAGTGCCTGCTGTTTTGCCTGATCTGACGCTTGCCGGGTTTCGGCGCGTACTGCGGCTTGCAACTCGGCGACGGGTTGAGGCGCAGCACGATCTGCGCGTTTGAAGAGGAATCCGAACATGTGATGTCAATCAGATAGAGCGCATTGCCGTCGGCATCGCTGGCGGCAAGCGCAATTGGTTAAATGAATGTGGATTGGGAATGAATCGCTGTCCGGGCTTATGCGGGCCGGTACTCGGCCTTCAGTTGATCCAGCCCGGCCAACATTTTCTTGAATGCCGCAGCACTTTGCACCGGCTCGCCCTTGACGCCAAGATCGATATGACGCCGGGTATTCGCATCGCCCACATGCGGCAGGCTGAACACCTTTACCAAAGGGAATTCCGCTTCGATCGCCTCCATCAACGGCGTCAACGACGATTCCATCGCTTCGAACACCAACACCGATTGTTCCAGCTGCGGATTTTGATGGAAACGGTCGGCGTAGTAGGTGTCCAGCACCCACTCAAACATGGGCCAGGCCATCACCGGGAAGCCTGGCGCAAAATAATGTGCTCCTCCTCCGTGTTGGTGACGAATCGAGAAGCCAGGGATCTTGTTGTAGGGATTCGGGATGATGTCGGCGCCTCGCGGGAACTCGCCCATCTTCAGCCGATGCAGGTTGTCCGGCGTATCGTAGTCGACAGCAAGCCCGGCATCGCGCGCAGTATCGGCAATCCGTTCACGGATTTTCTCGCGTGCCTGCGGATGCAGCACCAGCGGCACGCCAAGCGCGGCTGCCGCGCACTGGCGGGTATGGTCGTCCGGCGTAGCGCCGATGCCACCGGTGCAAAACACGATATCGCCGCTATCAAACGTCCGCTTCAGCGTTGCCGTGATGCGTGCCGGATCGTCGCCGACATATTCCGCCCAGTCGAGGCTCAAGCCGCGTGCCGAAAGCATTTCCAGGATTTTGGGGAAGTGTTTGTCGATTCTCCTGCCTGACAGGATTTCGTCGCCGATGATGATGAGTCCGATTGCCATGAAGATCGCCGCTTAGTTGAAGATGCTTAGTTCAGGATACTTAGTTCAAGATGATTAGCTGAAGATGAAAGGCGGAAGTAGAAATAGCTCCGTTGTCAAACCCTACAGCATTCGTCGACCATCTTACCCCCGAATATTGACGGCGGCATGAAAGCCGATTCTATTCTGGAATCGAAGTATCCGACAGTTGATGAATTACCTGCTTGTCCTTGCTTTCGGCCATGATGACAGCGGCCTGGCCAGCCGCACGATACTTGGCCAACGCTTCCAGGCAATAATATTCAAACCACAAACCGGTAAACACAAACACCAGCACATATAACCAGATTGAACCGGCAGCCAGCAACGGGAAAACCACCAGCCACAACGCCCCGCCCAGCCACAAGACAGTCGGCGCCGCGCCCATGGCGCCGGTAATGACGCCGATCACCAGCAGCGGCCAACGGTGAATCCGCAGGATCGCCCGCAGTTCTTCCTTGTCGGCATGGGCCGCCAACGCTTCGTAGGCAAACACCCGGTAAGTCAGCCAACCCCATAACACCAGAGGAATCAGGAAGGCAAACGGTGGAATCAACCACAACGGCAACGTCACCAGCCATAGCACGCAAAACAAGAGGAAAGCGGAAAACGACGTCCAGATGCTCCCCAGCAGCGAGCCACCCTTGCGCAACTCAAGCTCGGCAAAATGGCGACGGCCAATATGGCGCGCCGTTGCCGGCAAGGCAAACGCGCCGACGAACAGCAGCGCAGTGAGGATCATCAACGGCAACAAGGCCCACAATGCCAGCCAAGGCACGATGACGGTCTTGAGCGCACCCAGGCCGAGCCAGGCCGGAATGTAATTGGAAAAGCCCATGCCATCATTGCCGGCAAAGTAATTTTTTTGCAGCCAGTCGATCAACGGTTGCAAACCCCACCACAGCGCCAGCCCCCAAATCAGGACTGACAGGAAAAATGGCAGGAAAGTCAGCATCAGCATGCGGTAATGCAACTGCGACAATAAAGCCCTGCCGAAGGCAACCAGTACGGGGCGCATCAGCGGGCCGACTTTCTGGAAAATTCGACCATGCGCTTCAGCCCCAGCCACTGCTGCGACCAAAAGCCCCGGCCGTAATCGCGGGCGGGCTTGCCGGCCGTAGCAACCTGGTCGCGCACGCCGGTACGCTCGAAGGTCTTGGCGAAATGGGCTGTGCGGAACAAACTGTCCCAGAATGAAAACAACACGCCGAAATTATGTCCGCCCAAGGTGCCCTTTCCTTTGCTCTCATGGCCGATGCCGATCGCATGGTGCCAGCGATGAAACCGCGGCGACACCACGATGGCGTCGCCCAGCCGGCCGAAATGTATCCGTACATTAGCATGCTGCAGACTTTGCAACATGCGCGTGATCGACACCAGCAGCACATATTGCGCCGGCTCAACGCCGATTGCCAGCGCCACCAGCGCCATCGTGACATCGTGGATCACGCCGTCCAGCAAGTGGTTGCGATCATCGCTCCACAAATTCATGTTCTGCTGGCTATGGTGCAAGCTATGCAAACCCCACAACCAGCCGAAGCCATGCTGCGCGCGGTGGTACCAGTACTCGCAGAAATCCAGCACCAGCAGGTACAACAGGAAAGTCACCAGCGGCTTGTCGGTAAGACCCGGCAGCAGGTTTTCCAGGTTGAATGGATTGATTCCCTCCAGATGTAACAACTCGGTGACTTTTGCCACCAGCGGATCGATCAGGAAAAACACCAACAACGAGAATGCGCCAAGCCGATACAGCACGGTATAGATGAAATCGATCCAGCGCGCGCGACGATCGGTGATCGCGTGCACCGGAATCATGCTCTCCAGCGGCCGCAGAACGAGGAACAACAGGACCAGCTCGCAGACGCCGATCAAGAACCACTCGGTACCGTCAAACGCATCTTCCAGGTATTCGCTGAAACCGGCATGGAACATGAGCGGTTGCACCACCGACTGGAATAGCCATGCCTGGGTGCCCGCGAACCAATTTACCAAGGTATCGATCATGATGCCCTATGCGCCCTTCCCTACTTTAGGCGCTGCGACCGGCCCTTTCAGGTTGCCCTTGTAGGCCGGATGGTCGCGCAGCGTAGCAAAACAGAAACCCTTTTTTCCAAGCCGCTGATCAACGGTTCAAGCACTGCCGGCGCCCAAGGATCCTTGCGCGACCAGATGCCCAGATGGGCCATCACGATATCGCCATCCTTCAGGTTTTTCAAGCTACGCTCAAGCAACATCTGGTTCGGCCATTTATCGCTCTGCAGCTCGTCGCCGGAAAATCCCGCCTCGGCCCATGCCACGTGCTTGTAGCCGCAGGCTTCGCCCGCCGCCAGCGTGCGCGGCGTCAGATGACCACCAGGCGTACGCCAGAAGTGGTCGATATGGATTCCGGTCAGGCTCTGGAAGCGTTGATCGACACGGTTCAGCTCGTCGCAATACTGCTGCGGCGTCCAGGCCTGCAGCTTGCCGCCGTTGGCGCCGAACTGCGGCTTCACTTCAATTTTGCCGTCAGGCAGATCGCGCTTGGCGTAGACATGATCGAATGTGTGGCTACCAAAAGCATGGCCGTCGGCCACCAGCGATTTCCAGAAAGGCGCCCAGCTCGGATCGAGCGTGTAATCGCCGTTGATGGTTTTTCATTGGCCATGAAAAACGTCGCCTTGATGTGGTGACGGCGCAGGGTTTGGGCGATGTACTCGGCCTGCGACTGGCTGCCGGTATCGAAAGTCAGGTAGATCGTGCCGGTGCAAGCCTTGGACGATGCCGTCGCGGCCTGCTCCGCCAATGCCGCCGGCATGGATGCAATCAGCGCCGCGATGACGCCAGCGGCCAGCACACTACGCTTTCCTGGGAAGACCATACGCATCACAACTCAGGAGCGCGGTTGCTGAAGTAGATGCCGTGCGGCGAACGGCCTACCGGGATCGACTTGATCACCTTGCGGGTTTCCAGGTCGACAACCGACACCTTCTTGACCCAGCGCTGCGTAACCCACATGGTCTTGCCGTCGGCGGTAATTTCCATACAATCCGGACCGCCGGGGACAGCAATGCTGCCAACGCTTTCCAGCGTGTTCAGATCGAGGACGTTGATCGTACCCGAGACACGGTTCGAGACAAATATGTGGCGATTGTCGCCTTGTGGACGGAAGTTATGCGCGCCGTCGCCGGTCTTGATTTTCTTGACGATTTTTTGGGTGCGCCAGTCGACCACCGCAACATAATCGCTGCCCATCACGCCCACCAGCAAGTATTTATTATCCGGCGTCATGTATACGCCAGCCGGCTGCTTGCCGATCGGCATGGTCCACTTGACCTTTTGCGTGGCCAAGTCGACCGCTGCCAGCTCATCGCTGCCCTGCAGGCTGATGAAGGCCAGCGAACTGTCGGCGGTAAACGCCATATGGCTTGGCATCGATGGCAGCGGCAGGCGCTTGGCCAGTTTCAAGTTCTTGCCGTCATAGCCATAGATGTCGATCCGATCCAGCCGCAGGCCGTTGGCGATGAACCACTTCTGGTTTGGCGAGAAGCCGATCTGGTATGGGTCGACAATATCTTTTACCTGGCTTTGAATCTGGCCGTTCGTCGGATCCAGGAACAACAGCGAATTGCCGGTGGCGGCAGCGACGATCAGCGATTTGTTATCAGGCGTCGGCATCAGATGATGCGGCTCCTTGCCAACCGGGAAGGTATTGATTTCTTTATAAGTTGACTGATCCAGCAAGGTGATGGTTGCGTCACGGGAATTGAGCACCACCACGACATTGCCTGCGGTCGAAGCGGCGGGTGCTACCGGAGTAGCTGGGGCAGCAAATGTGGACAATGCGATCAGCAAACCGCAGGCGGCGACGATGGAACGACGAACAAAAGCTGGCATAACGAAACTTTGAAAAGCGAAAAGGGCTATTTTACCGCGCATGATTCAGGCCCACGAATTTAAATGACTTGCCCGGCCCCGCCAAAACACAGTGTCAATCGCATGCAGGCACAGGCTAGCGAGCATTTTTTAGTTTACACTGCGACCACTTGCAGTCAAATTACCACCACTCTATAAAGGACCATAATGTCGACCATTACTACCGTTTCAGGCCTGCAATATGAAGATGTCAGCGTCGGTGACGGTGCTGAAGCCAAAGCAGGCAATCATGTGACCGTGCACTACACCGGCTGGTTGCAAAACCCAGACGGCAGCGCCGGCAAGAAATTCGATTCCAGCAAGGATCGCGGCGACCCGTTCGAATTCCCGCTGGGTGCCGGCCATGTCATCAAAGGCTGGGATGAAGGCGTGCAAGGCATGAAAATCGGCGGCATCCGCAAGCTGACCATCCCTGCGGCGCTTGGCTATGGCCCACGCGGCGCCGGTGGCGTGATCCCGCCGAACGCAACACTGATTTTTGAAGTTGAACTGCTGGGCGTATAAACCCCGCACGACGATTCGATCACCCGATAGCCGCCTGATGAAATATCCTAGCCTGCCTGACGTCTGCTCGTTTTCCCGCCTGGCGACGCCACTGCTGTTTGCCGCGTTGTTGCTTGGCGGCTGCACCGTGGTCAGCGTCACCAGCAGCGTGGTCGGCGCCGGCGTCAGTGTCGGCAGTGCGGCGGTCGGTGTTGCTTCGACTGTCGTCGAAGGCACCGTCAAGGCAGGTTCTGCCGTGGTCGGCGCAGTCACCGACTGATCTCCCCTTTCCCGACAATCCATCCACACGAGACGAGACTCTTATGACCCTCCAAGCCCAATTCGAGCAAGCCCAGGCCGACTCCAAGACACTAAGCGAGCGCCCGGACAACATGACGATGCTGAAACTGTACGCGCTATTCAAGCAGGGCAGCAGCGGCGACGTCCAGGGCGATCGCCCTGGCATGACCGATTTTGTCGGCCGCGCCAAATGGGATGCATGGAATGAGCTGAAAGGCACAAGCCAGGAAGCGGCACAACAACAGTACATCGATCTAGTTGAAGGCTTGAAAGACTAAATCCCGGCCTACGAAAAACAAAAAAAGGCGCGACATGGGTAGCCATGTCGCGCCTTTCTGTATTTTTTAAACCACTTTATTTATCAGCCAGCATGACCTTGCCCAGCACTTCCGGATTGAGTAAATTGGGCGGAAACGGCCGATCTTTATCCGGCAACAAAGCCGCCAGCAAATTACGCGCGGCGCAATCCGCCATGGCCCGTCGCGTTGGCTCTGAGGCACTGGCGATATGCGGCGTCAGCACCACATTCGACAAGTCCAGGAAATCCGGATGCAAGGCCGGTTCGTTCTCGAACACGTCAAGTCCAGCCGCTGCAATTTTGTGGTCGCGCAAGGCGGCAATCAAGGCAAGGTCATCGACAATGCCGCCGCGCGCCAGGTTCACCAACGTCGCCCCCGGCTTCATCAACGCCAATTCAGCGGCACCAATGGTGTGGTGCGACTCCTTCGAATACGGCAGCACCAGAATCACATGGTCGGCCTGCCGCAGCAATTCCTCCTTGCCAACGTAACGCGCCTGGTTGGCGCGCGCCTCCAGTTCCGGCGATAGCCGCGACCGGTTGTGATACAGGACCTGCATGTCGAAGCCTAGCGAACGCCGCGCAATCGCCTGGCCAATGCGGCCCATGCCGATGATACCGAGCGTGGCGCCATGCACGTCTGCGCCCAAAAAACTGTCGTAGCGCCATTGCTTCCAATGCCCAGCACGCAGCCAATGTTCGGATTCCGTCACGCGCCGGGCGGTCGCCATCAGCAACGCCCAGCCGAAGTCCGCAGTGGTTTCGTTAAGCACATCGGGCGTGTTGGTGACCATCACGCCTGCCTTGGTCGCCGCTACGACATCGATATTGTTGTAGCCGACCGCCTGGTTGCAAACCGCCTTCAAGCGCGGACTAGCAGCCAGCAATTCCGCCGAGATGCGTTCGCTGGCGGTGGCGATCACACCGTCCTTGTCCTGCAACCGGGACGCCAGTTCGGCGGCGCTGAAAATACGATCTTCCTGATTGCTCTCGACTTCGAAATACTGCTGCAAGCCGGCAATCACTTCTGGAAACACGGCACGCGCCATCAATATCTTTGGTTTCATCACTAGGGCCTGTTCCTTCAACGGAAGAAAATAAAAGTCATCACGACAAACAACGGCAGCAACACCACGCATGCCCAAGCCATGTAGCCAAAGAATGATGGCATGCGGATGCCACGTTCTTCTGCAATAGCCTTGACCATCAGGTTCGGCGCGTTGCCGATGTAGCTATTGGCGCCCATGAACACCGCGCCGCAGGATATCGCCGCCAGCGTCGCCGCCAGCGTGGTCATCAGTTCTGCCGCATTGCCGGATGCCGTGTTGAAGAAGACCAGGTAAGTCGGCGCATTGTCGAGGAACGAGGACAGCACACCGGTCGCCCAGAAATACATGGCGTTGTCTGGCTGGCCGTCAGCCCCCGTGACCGCGCGTACCACCATGCCGAAAGCGCCAAGCTCGCCTGCACGCAGCATAGCAATCACCGGCGCAATGGTGACAAAAATCCCGGCGAACAACTTGGCCACTTCCAGGATCGGTCCCCAAGTGAAATCGTTGCCTTCACGCGCCGCCTTCGGCGTCAGCCAGAGCGACAACAGGACCACCACGACCAGCAGGCCGTCGCGCAGCAGGTTCTGCAATTCGACCTCAGTGCCGTATATGTTGTAGGTGACGCCCGGCTTCCAGAAACCGCTCATCAGCACCAGCGCCACCACCACCGCCAGCAGCACGAAATTGAATTTCCCTTCGAAATGCAAGTGCGTGCCAGGGGTACCCGGCTCCGGCTTGGGCGGCAACTCCTCGCCCTTGGTATGAAAATAATAGTTATCGAGCAAATAGAAAATAATCAGCAACGCGCCCCACATGAACATGGTCTGGCCGAAGATGTTCTTGAACGTCCAGGAGAAGTCGACGCCTTTCAGGAAACCCAGGAACAACGGCGGATCACCAAGCGGTGTCAGCGCACCGCCAGCATTGGCCACCAGGAAAATGAAAAAGACGACGATGTGCACCGTATGCTTGCGATTTTCGTTGGCGTTGATGACAGGCCGGATCAACAGCATCGCCGCGCCAGTGGTTCCCATCAGGCTGGCCAGCACAGTTCCCAACGCCAGCAGGCCGGTGTTCATCGCAGGTGTGCCGCGCAAATGGCCGCGCAGACAGATCCCGCCGGCGACCACGAACAAGGCAGTAAGCAGGATGATGAACGGAAAATACTCGGCAAGAAACGCGTGCACTACCCCGGCAGCAGCAACCGGTACGCCAAATGCCATTGCGCATGGAATCAGGAAAGCCAGCGACCAAACCACTGCAATCTTGCCAAAATGATCATGCCAAAATGCCGGCGCCAACAATGGCCCGAGCGCAATCGACAGAAGCAGGCCAATAAAAGGTACGCCCACCAGGCAGCCAGCTGAGCACCGTCAAGTTCTGCAGCCTGGGCTGCGAGCGGCAGTAATGCACTCAAAGCGACAAGAATTTTTTATGCAATGTAGTCTTCCAAATAAAGGGGGAAAGGAATGACCGGTATTTTAGCCGCGATCGCAGCCGTGGCAAAAAAAACAACGCTATGCGAGCGGCGCCGCCTGTTCGGGAATCTCGAAAACCTGCCGCAGATAGTTCAGATAGGCTTTGTCGTCGCACATGTTCTTGGATGGCGTATCCGACAGCTTCGCCACCGGCTGGCCATTGCAACGTACCATCTTCATGACGATTTGCAGCGGCGTATAGCCGAGGTCGTTGGTCAGGTTGGTGCCGACGCCGAAGGCAACGCGGGTGCGATCCTTGAAGCGCAGGTACAGCTCGTTGACCTTGCCGAAATCGAGGCTGTCGGAAAACACCAGCGTCTTGGTGGCAGGATCGACTCGGTTGTCCTGGTAATGTTTGATCAGGCGCTCCCCCCATTCGAAAGGATCACCGGAATCGTGCCGTGCGCCATCGAATAACTTACAGAAATACAAGTCGAAATCGCGCAGGAACGCATCCATGCCGTAGACATCCGACAATGCAATGCCGAGGTCGCCGCGATATTCCTTGGCCCACATTTCGAAACCGTAGATCTGCGAATCACGCAAGCGCGGACCAAGAGACTGGCAAGCCTGCAGGTATTCGTGCGCCATCGTGCCAAGCGGCGTCAGGCCATATTTCATCGCGAAATAAACATTCGATGTGCCGACCAGGTGCCGGGCGAAATCACTCTGCAGGGTCTGCACCACTTCCTCATGCCAGCGACGCGAAAATCGCCGCCGCGTGCCGTAGTCTGCCACCTTGCAACCGGCCATGGCGGCATCGTCGCGGATCAACGCCATTTTGTTCTGCAGGCGCCGGCGCCCCTCGATATGGTCTGGCTCGCTTTGCGTGGCGCGGAAATACACTTCGTTGACGATGGCCAGTACCGGCACCTCAAACAGGATCGTGTGCAGCCAGGGTCCCTTGACCACGATATCGATCTCGCCGTTATCGGCTGCCGACGGCTGTACGCTGATGTACTTTTGTTGCAGATGGAACAGGCCTAGGAAATCGATGAAATCGCTCTTCATGAAACGCAGGCTGCTCAGGTAAGCCAGTTCCGGCTCCTGGAACCGCAAGCGGCACAAGCCGGCAATTTCATCGCGGATCTCGTCGACGTAAGGACGCAAATCGACGCCCTGATTGCGACATTTGTAGCGATATTCGACTTCGGCCGCCGGAAAATGATGCAGGACCACCTGCATCATCGTGAATTTATACAAGTCGGTGTCGAGCAGCGAGGTAATAATCATGGTCTTTGAATGCTGGGAAGTGATGAAGCCGCTTACGCAATCCGGAGGAGGACGGCCCGAACAGCTTCACATCTTACCGCAGGGATTTGACTGCGGCTCTATTTGTTGCACGCAGTGTAGTAGCGCATCTCCAATTCACGGCGTCTGGCGCATTAGCATACGCACATTGGCAAACAGATTTGCGCTACTGCCGCATAAAATCATGGATTTTGTCCGCGCGGCGGATGATCAGGCTCAAAAAAACACCAGCGCACCTGCGGCCAGCGTTCCTGGATTTGCGCCTCGATCTGGTTGATCGTATCCACCAGCGCCACGTCCGAAGGCTGCGGCTGCATTACGGCCTGGACCGCGATCATGACCTGCTCACCCCATTGCAGCGAGATCAGGTTGCGGACACTGGCGACACCAGGATGTGCCTCGATCTGCGCCTTGATGGCGGCGTGCACCTCGGGCGCAGCGGATTCACCGGTAACCATCGCCTTGACTTCGCGGATCACCAGCACCGCGACGATCATCAGCAATGCACCGACTGCGATCGTGCCGAAGGCGTCCCATAACGGATTACCCGTAATCACGGTCAGCAGCACGGCAACAAAGGCCAGGGCCAGCCCGGCCAAGGCGGCGATATCCTCGCCAGCCACCACCATCAACTCAGACTGCCGGGTCTCGCGAAACCATTGCATGAAGGATTTTCCATGCGAAATCTTGCGAATTTCAATCATCGCTCCGCGTAGCGAAAACGCCTCTAGCACCACCGACACCCAAGCACACCGAGCGCCACCAGCGGATTGCTGATCGGCTCCGGATGACTCAGATGTTCAATGCCCTTCATCACCGAAAACGCGCCGCCGACAAAAAACAACAGTAGCGCCACCATCATCGCCCAGAAGTAGACGACGCGCGCATAACCCATAGGATGCGACACATCGGCCGGCTTTTTGGCCTCCTTCAAACCGATCAGCAAGAACACCTGGTTGGTGCAATCGGCCAGCGAATGGATACCCTCTGCGAGCATGGCGCCGGAGCCAGTGAAGAGTGCCGCGGCAAATTTGGCCAGCGCGATCCCGCCGTTGGCGCCTAACGCATAGAAAATGGCTTTGGTGGAACTTTCTGAGGAAGATGACATAATTATTTCGCGGCAACAAATAGGCTAACAATAGCCACTTTGGCAATTTCCCGCAAGTTGCCGGGACGGTCCCTGCAGCGGGTATGACCGCAGGACGGAATCGTGCAAATGACCGCATTCGAAGCAAATGCGATTTTTACATTTGCTTATATGGATTCTATATAACCACAATTTGTGGGAAAACCCGAATTACCTTAAATACAAGGCTTTGCGACAGGGTGAATACATGAGCGTCTCTTGCTCGACACCGCCCGACGCCGCCTCAAGACCATTTACAGATAGGACTGTTGTTATGACCCACGTTGTGACCGAATCCTGCATTCGCTGCCGCTATACCGACTGCGTGGATGTATGCCCGGTTGATTGCTTCCGCCAAGGCCCGAATTTCCTCTCGATCGACCCGGACGAATGCATCGATTGTGCCGTGTGCGTCGCCGAATGTCCGGTCAACGCCATCTACGCCGAGGAAGATGTGCCTGCGGACCAGCAGCAGTTCATCAAGCTCAACGAAGACCTGTCGCGCCACTGGCCGTCGATCACCAAGACGGTTGCGCCGCTGGCGGATGCCGACGCGTGGAAAGACGTCAAAGAAAAACTGGAATTTTTGCAACGTTAATTGAAGCACCGGCCGTCTCAAAAGGATGGCCAAGCAGCAACAGCGCTAATTCATTCATTTAGCCCGGCCATTACCCCAGCCATTAGCGCAACCGATATTCGCCGCCAGCCTGGCATGCTCGCGTGGTGCGAGTCGCCAGGTTTGACATCAGGGCCGCGTTTAACTTTAATCCAATCGCCGCTGCAGCCAGCGCTCAGACTCAAGGCCGCGGCGTTTTGGGGGACCCAACTGAAACAGGAATCAGATCGTCGCATGGATACCAACGTCAAGCTTGATGCAGCACCCACTTCTGCCAACAACACCCCGATCGAGACGGATGCCGTCATCATCGGCGCCGGTCCGGTCGGCCTGTTCCAGGTCTTTGAACTCGGCCTGCTCGAGATCAAGGCACACGTCATCGATTCGCTGCCGGTAGTCGGCGGCCAGTGCGTCGAACTGTATCCGGACAAGCCGATCTACGACATCCCGGCAGTGCCTGTCTGCACCGGCCAGGAACTGACCGACAACCTGCTCAAGCAGATCGAGCCATTTGAACCGACCTTCCATCTTGGCCAGGAAGTCACGCTGGTGGCGCGCCGCGAAGACAACCGCTTCGACGTCGAAACCTCGACCGGCACCCGCTTCATCACCAAGACCATCTTCATCGCAGCCGGCGTCGGCTCGTTCCAGCCGCGCACCATCAAGGTCGACGGCATTGATCAGTACGACAACACGCAGCTGTTCTACCGCGTCAAGGATCCAGTTCAGTTCCACGGCAAGAACCTGGTGATCTGCGGCGGTGGCGATTCGGCGCTGGACTGGGCGCTGGACCTGGTCGGCAAGGCGGAATCGGTCGTGCTGCTGCATCGTCGGGAAGAATTCCGCGCCGCGCCGGCTTCGGTCGCCAAGATGAAAGCCTTGTGCGAAGCCTACGAAATGCAATTCCTGGTCGGCCAGGTGACCGGCCACGAAGCCAAGGACGGCAAACTGAGCGAGATCAAGGTCACCGGCCCTGATGGCGTGACACGCCGCCTGCCGCTGGATACGCTGCTGGTATTCTTCGGCCTGTCGCCGAAACTCGGCCCGATCGCCGAATGGAGCCTGGACATCGAACGCAAGCAGTTGAAAGTGGTCGACACCGAGAAATTCGAAACCAACATCCCGGGCATTTTTGCCGTCGGCGACATCAACACCTATCCGGGCAAGAAGAAACTGATCCTGTCAGGCTTCCATGAAGCCGCATTGGCTGCCTTCGGCGCCGCGCCGTATATCTTCCCGGACAAGAAGATCCACATGCAGTACACCACCACATCACCGAAGCTGCACAAGATCCTGGGTGTGGAATCGCCTGTGTTCGATTAAATCTCAGCTTCAACAACAAAAGCCGCCCGAGCATTTCCTCCGGCGGCTTTTTTATCGCCTAGGTTGTACACATCGCGCCACCCTGCTTCAAACGTAAAAAAGCCCGGGATGCATCTGCATCCCGGGCTTTTTCTTGCAGCTTAATTACTGTGCAGCTACCGGAGCAGCTTCGCCGCCTTCGTCAGCCTGCGCTGCCTTCATCGACAGTTTCAGACGGCCGCGGTCGTCGGTCTCGAGAACCTTGACGCGCACTTGCTGGCCTTCTTTCAGGTAATCGGCTACGGCATTGACGCGCTCATTGGCGATCTGGCTGATGTGCAGCAGACCGTCTTTGCCCGGCAATACCTGTACGATTGCGCCGAAGTCCAGCAGCTTCAGTACGGTGCCTTCGTAGACCTTGCCCACTTCAACCGAAGCAGTCAGTTCTTCGATACGGCGCTTGGCTTCCTGGCCTGCAGCAGCGTCGACCGAAGCGATGGTGACCACGCCTTCGTCGCTGATGTCGATCTGGGTACCGGTTTCTTCGGTCAGCGCGCGAATCACTGCGCCGCCCTTGCCGATCACGTCACGGATTTTTTCCGGATTGATCTTGATGGTGATCAGGCGCGGAGCGAAATCGGACAGCTCGGTTTTACCGTGCGGTACGGCTTCTTGCATCTTGCCGAGGATATGGATACGGCCTTCTTTAGCTTGCGCCAAAGCGACTTGCATGATTTCCTTGGTGATACCCTGGATCTTGATATCCATCTGCAATGCAGTGATACCGTTAGCTGTACCAGCTACCTTGAAGTCCATGTCGCCGAGGTGATCTTCGTCGCCCAGGATGTCTGTCAGAACGGCGAACTTGCTGCCATCCTTGATCAGGCCCATGGCAATACCAGCCACGTGCGCTTGCATCGGCACGCCGGCATCCATCAACGCCAGGCAGCCGCCGCAGACCGAAGCCATCGACGACGAACCGTTGGATTCGGTGATTTCCGATACCAGGCGCACCGAGTAGCTGAAATCTTCCGGTGCCGGCAAGGCTGCTTGCAGAGCACGCTTGGCCAAACGACCGTGACCGATTTCGCGGCGCTTTGGCGTACCAACGCGGCCGGTTTCGCCAGTAGCGAACGGAGGCATGTTGTAATGCAGCATGAAGCGGTCCGAGTACTCGCCCATCAGCGCGTCGATCTTTTGTTCGTCGCGTGCAGTGCCCAGCGTGGCAACTACCAGCGCTTGGGTTTCGCCGCGGGTGAACAGTGCCGAACCGTGGGTACGCGGTAGCACGCCAGTACGGATCGTGATTGGACGCACAGTGCGTGTATCGCGACCGTCGATACGTGGCTCGCCTTCGAGGATCTGCGAACGGACGATCTTGGCTTCCAGGTCAAACAGGATGCCGCTGACTTCTGCCGAATCAGGCGCTGTTGCGCCGATCGATGCAGCTTCCGCCGCCAAATCCGCGTTGACTTCAGCAGTAGCGTCTTTCAGCTTGGCAGTACGGGCTTGCTTGTCTTTGATTTGATAAGCAGCGCGCAGCTTGGTTTCACCGAAATGCGCAACGCGAGCGATCAGCGCGTCATTCTTCGGTGCTGGGCTCCATTCCACTTCAGGCTTGCCGCCGTCACGCACCAGCTCATGGATCGCGTCGATAACCGCCTTCGATTGCTCGTGGCCGAATACAACCGCGCCCAGCATGACTTCTTCCGACAGCTGCTGCGCTTCGGACTCAACCATCAACACTGCGGTTTCAGTACCGGCAACCACCAGATCCATGGCGGACTTGGTCAATTGCGATGTAGTTGGGTTCAATACGTATTGACCGTCGATGTAACCAACGCGTGCGGCGCCAACTGGGCCTGCGAAAGGAATGCCGGCAACCGACAGGGCGGCCGAGGCGCCGATCATTGCAGCGATGTCTGGATCAATTTCCGGATTGACCGACAGCACATGAATAATGACTTGCACTTCATTCAGGTAACCTTCTGGGAACAACGGACGGATCGGACGATCGATCAGGCGCGATGTCAGGGTTTCTTTTTCGGAAGGACGGCCTTCGCGCTTGAAGAAACCGCCTGGGATACGACCAGCCGCGTAGGTCTTTTCAACGTAATCAACGGTCAACGGAAAAAAATCCTGACCTGGCTTGGCATCTTTGCGCGCCACAACAGTAGCCAGCACAACGGTATCTTCGATCGATACCATCACTGCGCCGGAGGCTTGGCGAGCGATCTCGCCGGTTTCCAGTGTGACTTGATGTTGTCCGTACTGGAATGTCTTAGTAACTTTATTAAACACGATATATCCTTCTCATCAGTTGGGGACAGAGTAATTCGCTGCAAACTGACGCTTGCAACTCTTAAACTCTTTCCCGCAATTGTTTATTTGCCGACAGATTTTCAGGCGCTGTCGTTCACCTCACCACAGACGATTCATCGCTGGCTACTGCCAATGAATTGCCGTCTCCTTGCTTAGTACTAACTTCTTCTTACTTCTTGAAACTTGTGTAGATAAGCTACAAAAAAGCTGCTGCCAAAAGCAAAAATGCCCGCATCAGAGACTGATACAGGCATTTTTTTCAACTTATCGACGGACCAAGGACATCGTCACGAAATATCGAAACAGGATGTCGCAGAAAATAACCGGGGCCGACGACGAGTCGCGCACTGACGATTACTTACGCAGGCCGAGTTTTTCGATCAGCGAACGGTAACGGTTCAGGTCCTTACCTTTGAGGTAGGACAGCAGGCTCTTACGACGGTTAACCATCATGATCAGGCCGCGGCGGGAATGGTGATCCTTGGCGTGGGCTTTGAAGTGGCCGTTCAGGTCGTTGATACGGGCTGTCAGCAGCGCAACTTGCACTTCTGGGGAGCCGGTGTCGTTTTGACCGCGCGCATTATCAGTGATAATAGCGGCCTTAGCTGTTTTTTCGATAGTCATGCTTTACCTTTCACAAGCGGTGTACAGAGTATGGGCTAGAGCCCTGAACCTTATGCACCGTGAACAACGATTAATAAATCCGGTCGAATCTGACCAGACGCGCAGTATATAGCAAAACTCCTGCCGATTCAAATACTTAGCGTGACGCCAATAACATTCTTTTAGGGGTATTGCCATGAAACACATTTTTTCTCTCCTGCTGACCGGCCTGCTGCTGGTGCTCACTGGCTGCGCCTCGCTGCTGGCGCCCCCAGTCAATCCCGGCGAACCGGAGGCACAGGTGATCTCCCGCCTCGGCAAGCCGACCGGAACTTATCAGGACGGCAACGATACCCTGCTAGAATACTCACGGGGCTACTTTGGCCAGGCTACCTACATGGCACGGATCGGCCCGGATCAAAAATTGATTTCTTATGAGCAAGTTCTGACATTGGAGAAATTCGCCACCATCAAGGTCAATCAATTTACCGAAGCCGACGTCTTGCGCACTGTCGGCAAACCGATCGAAACGATTTACTACAACCGCGTCAAGCTGAACGGCTGGAACTACGGCTTCAAGGAAAGCGGCGTCTGGAATTCGATGATGACGATCTATTTCGACGATAAAGGAATAGTCCGCAAACTGGAAAACGGCCCCGATCCACGCTTTGAACATACCCGCTTCGGCTTTTAAGGAGCGCTACCAAGGAACCCTGCAACGATGATCAAACTTCCCGATTACCAGCGCATCCACGCGATGCTGTCGAGCACGGTCCAGGAGTGGTTCAAGCAACGCTCCGGCAGCAAGGGCGCCGCCCTCGCCTTCTACACCCTGTTTTCAATGGCGCCGATGCTGATACTGGTGATAGCGATTGCCGGCGCGGTATTCGGCGAACAAGCTGCGCGCGGGGAAATCTTCGGCCAGTTATCAGGCTTGATCGGCCCCACCGGCGCTGACGCCATCCAGCTGTTGCTGGCGGCGGCGCACAAGAACCAGTCGGGGCCGCTAGCGGCAATCATTGCGGTAGCGGTGCTGCTGATCGGCGCCACAACGGTCTTTTCCGAATTGAAGGATAGTCTGGATGAAATCTGGTACGTGCAGCGCACCCGCCAGTCTGGCTTCATGTCGTTGATACGGACGCGCCTGCTGTCGTTCGGGCTGATCCTGGTGCTGGCCTTCCTGCTGCTGACTTCGCTGGTGGTGAGTGCGGCACTGGCCCTGCTGGCCAAGTATCTGGGCGGCATGTGGATCAGCGTCACGACGATCTTCTCACCGCTGTCACAGCTGTTTGCATTTGCCGTGATCGCCAGTCTGTTTGCCTCGATCTACAAGATGCTGCCGCAGACCAAGCTGCCGTGGCGCGATGTCTGGATCGGCTCGATCGGCACTGCCGCCCTGTTCGTACTAGGCAAGTATCTGATCGGCATCTACCTCGGCAACAGCGGTGTCGCCTCAAGCTATGGTGCCGCCGGTTCGGTGATTGCGCTGCTGCTGTGGATTTACTATTCTGCGCAGATTTTCTTTTTCGGCGCGCAATTCACGCGCCAGTACGCGCTGTTCTTCGGCAGCCTGCAAGAGCAAAATAAAAAAGCCGGCAATCTGGCGACGCCGGCTTCCTGACTCCTCAGTTTGACAAACGTCAATCCTGATACGGCTCCAGCCCGCGCTCCGAAAGGCGCAGGATGCGGCCGCAGCGGCGCGCCAGCTCGATGTCGTGGGTCACGATCACGAAAGCCGTGCCTAAGGTCTGCGACAACTCCAGCATCAGGTCGAAAGTCAATTGCGCAGTCGCCCGGTCCAGGTTGCCGGTCGGCTCGTCGGCCAGCACGCAAGCCGGCTTGGTGACCAGCGCGCGCGCCAGAGCAACCCGTTGGCGTTCGCCGCCGGACAATTCGCCCGGCACGTGGATAACCCGTTCCGCCAGCTTGACCCGCGCCAAGATAGTGCGCGCCTGCTCCTGCGCATCGGCACGCTTGAGACGGCGGATCATCAACGGCATCGCGACGTTGTCGAGCGCCGAGAATTCCGGCAGCAGGTGATGGAACTGGTAAACGAAACCCAATGCGGTATTGCGCAAGTCGCCGCGCGCCTTTTCGCCCAGGGTTGTAAAGTCCTTGCCGAGCAGACTGACGTTGCCGGTGGTCGGCGTATCCAGGCCGCCCAGCAGATGCAGCAAGGTTGACTTGCCCGATCCGGAGGCGCCGACGATCGCCACCTGCTCGCCTTTGGCGACATCGATATCGATGCCGCTCAACACCTTGACCGAATAACTGCCCTGGGTAAACGTCTTGCCCAGATTACGACAGGACAGGACGATTTCATTGTTTGTTTGATTGTTGGTATTACTCATAACGCAAAGCCTCAGCAGGTTTCACCCGGGCAGCCCACCAGCTCGGATACAGGGTCGCCAGGAAAGCCAGCACCACGGCGACGCCGCCGATGGTCCAGACATCCGGCCAGCGCAGGTCTGACGGCAATTCGGTGATCACGTAAACGCTCTTCGGCAAGAACTGCACATGCAGCATACGTTCGATGAACGGCACGATGACGTCGATATTCAGCGCTACCAGCACGCCGAGGCCAATCCCGATGGCGGTGCCGATCAACCCCACCAGCGCGCCCTGGATCATGAAAATCTTCATGATCGATCCCGGCGATGCACCCAGCGTACGCAGGATGGCAATGTCGGCCTGCTTGTCGGTCACCGTCATCACCAGCGTCGACACCAGATTAAAGGCAGCCACCGCAATGATCAGCGTCAGAATGATGAACATCATGCGCTTCTCGGTCTTGACGGCAGCGAACCAGTTGCTGTTCTGCTGAGTCCAGTCGCGCAGATACAAATTGGGAGGCAGTGTTGTCGCCAGTTGCTGCACCACCTGCGGTGCCTGCAGCATGTCGGTAATCTTCAGGCGGACACCCGATGGCGAATCCTGGCGGAACATCTTTTCCGCATCTTCCAGCTGGATGAAGGCAAGCGTTGAGTCGTATTCAAAATGGCCGGCCTCGAAAATGCCGGCGACGGTGAATTGCCGCAAGCGCGGAATCACGCCTGCCGGCGTCACCTGCCCTTGCGCAGCCATCAGCGTCACCTTGTCGCCGATACCGACGCTCAATGCATGCGCCAGCTCAATGCCGAGCACGATATTGAATTCACCCGGTTTCAGGTCGTTGAAGCTGCCTTGCTTGACCTTGCTCGCCACGTCCGACACCTTCGGCTCTTCCGATGGCAGCACACCACGTATGGCCACGCCGCGCAGGACGCCTTCGCGCACCAGCATCGCCTGGGCATCGACATACGGCGCCGCGCCGATCACTTCCTTGTTCTTGAACGCTTCCTTGGCGACCTCTTCCCAGTTCTGCATCGATCCGGAAGCATCGAACACCTCGATATGCGCCAGCACCGATAGCATGCGGTCGCGCACATCCTTCTGGAAACCGTTCATCACCGACAGCACCACGATCAGCGCCGCCACACCAAGGGCGATGCCGGCCATCGAAATCAACGAGATGAAGGAAATAAAGCTGTTACGGCCGCTACGCTTGCCCGCACGGGTATAGCGAATGCCGACCAGCCACTCAAACGGTAAATTTTTTATGATGCTCAATGCATGGCTCCCGAAATCAGCCCGCAGTTTGCCATAATTTGGCAAATTTCACGGCGCTTTCCAGCAATTCAACTATTTGACGCGCTACTCAGATCGAAACAAGACGGGAACGTTCAATTCCGGCCGGAGCGGAAATCGACCAGCGGGCATCATTCATTGCCAAAACGAAATATACTCCCAGTCAAGCTGTCGCGATCGGCGCTAGAGCCGACTGGACCGGAATGACATCTATTTGAGGCTGACATGATGAGAAAATTTTTTGCGCTTTGCCTGGGGCTGCTATTCGCACAAGCTGTGGTTGCCGCCAACCTTCCCTACGATGAAAAGGCCGACGCCAAGGTCGACCTGCAGCAGGCGCTCAGCCAGGCCAAGGCCAGCCACAAGCAAGTGCTGCTGGTATTCGGCGCCAACTGGTGCCCGGACTGCCGCGAACTGGACAAGGCACTACACGGCACCAGCGCGCCGCTGATCAACGGCAAATTCGTGCTGGTTAAGGTCGATGTCGGCAATTTCGACAAGAATCTCGACGTCGCCCAGTCCTACGGCAACCCGATCAAGAAGGGTATCCCGGCCGCCGTCGTGCTCGGCGCGGACAACAAGATCCTGTACTCGACCAAGGCCGGCGAACTGGCGGATGCGCGCCACATGGGCGAAAACGGCATCTACGATTTCTTCAGCAAGGTCGTCACTACCCCTAAATAACCTATCCCTGAACGCAGAAGGCCGGCAATCCGCCGGCCTGCAACACCCTTCTACTGCCCGAATTAGCGAATTACTTTGGCGCCATCCGAATCGCGCCGTCGAGGCGAATCACTTCACCGTTCAGGTAAGCAGTCTCGATGATAGTCCGCGCCAACGCTGCAAATTCGGCCGGCTTGCCCAGGCGCGATGGGAACGGCACCATTTTTCCCAGCGCGTCCTGGACCTCCTGCGGCATTCCCATCAACATCGGCGTCTCCATGATGCCCGGCGCAATCGTCATCACGCGGATGCCGTGACGTGCCAGTTCGCGCGCCGCCGGCAGTGTCAGGGCCACAACCCCGCCTTTGGAGGAAGCATATGCAGCCTGGCCGATCTGGCCGTCGAACGCCGCCACCGAAGCGGTGTTGATGACCACGCCACGCTCGCCATCCGCATTCGGCTCGCCTTTGCTCATGGCATCGGCAGCCAGGCGCATCATGTTGAACGTGCCGATCAGGTTGATCTGCACCACGCGAGTAAAGTCTTCCAGCCCGTGTGGACCTTCCTTGCCGACGATGCGCTTGGCCGGCGCCACGCCAGCACAATTGATCAGTCCATGCAAGCCGCCGAACACCGTGACCGCAGTGTTGACGGCTTCCGTGGCGCTGGCTTCATTGCACACATCGGTGGCAACAAAGCGCGCATTGGCCCCCAACTGTGTTGCCAGCGCAGCGCCGGCTTCCTTGTTCACATCGGCGATCACGACCTTGCCGCCGGCCGCCACCAACATGGCGGCAGTTGCCGCACCAAGGCCGGAGCCGCCGCCGCTGATCAGGAATACATTGTTTTCGATTTGCATAATTTCTCTTCTTTACGATTTTCTATCATTTGGTTTTAGCAATTTCCTGGTTGCGCAAAATGAAGCGCTGCAGTTTGCCGCTAGGGTTTTCGGTAGTTCTGTCAAAAATTCGATCTCGCGCGGATAGGAATGTGCGGCCAGGCGGCGCTTGACGTACTGCTGCAATTCTTCCGTCAGTTCGGCACTCGGCGCGTAATCCTGGCTAAGCACAACGAAGGCCTTCACCAGTTCCGTGCGCTCAGGATCCGGTTTGCCGACCACCGCGGCCTCGACCACCGCCGGATGCTCCAGCAGCGCACTTTCCACATCGAAAGGACCGATGCGATAGCCGGACGAAGTAATGATATCGTCGCCGCGACCGATAAAACTGATGCTGCCGTCCTGGTTCAGCTCCACCGTATCGCCGGTGATGTAGTAGGCGCTCTGGTCGCGGCTGTTGTCCTGCTGCCAGTATCCCTGGAACCAGTAGATAGGCGAACGCGGACGGTCCACCGCCAGCACGCCCGGTTGGCCGACACCCAGCTCATTCTCATCGTCGTCGATCACCGCCAGCCGGTAACCCGGCATGGCAAGGCCGGCCGAGCCCATGTGCACCGCATGCTGCAAGCCGTGGTGATTACACAGCACCATGCCTGTTTCGGTCTGGCCGTAGTGATCGTTGATCAGCGTGTCCAGATGTTCGCGGAACCAGCGGATCACTTCCGGGTTCAAGGGTTCGCCGGCGCTGCTGACCGCGCGCAATTGGCCTTTGACCGGCGCCGCGGCCTCTGCGCCGGCGGCGATCAGCATGCGGTAGGCGGTCGGCGAGCCGGTCAGGTTGGTGATGCCGTACTTCTTGATGATCCGGTAAGTACTCTCCACCGTGAACGAGCCTTCGTAGAAGGTGATGGCGTGCCCCATCATCAAGGGCCCGGTCACGCAATAGTAGAGACCATAAGCCCAGCCCGGATCGGCGATATTCCAGAATTTGTCTTCCGGACGCAGATCGACCGCATAACGCGTGTAGACATAGAACGACAGCATGGCCCTGAGCGGCACCGCAACACCCTTGGCCGGGCCGGTCGTGCCGGAAGTGAACAGCATGATGAAGGCGTCATCCGCCTGCCGCATCACCGGTGCGAACTCGGTCGACTGCCGATCCATCTCGTTCCAGAAATTGAAATCGCCGGCAGCAAGTTCGGCGGCGCCGGCGACAGTCATGGTCGGCGGACAATCCGGCACATCCTGCAGCTTGTGGCGATTATCCGGATCGGTGACGATCAGCTTGGCAGCGCTGGCCGCGACCCGGTATTCGATCGATTTCGAACCGAATGCCGTGAACAGCGGCTGGTACACTGCGCCAGCACGCCAGGTGCCGAGGATCACGATCAGCAGTTCCGGCGTGCGCGGCAGCAGCCCGGCAATCCGGTCGCCCGGTTGCACACCCTGTGCTTTGAGGAAATTAGCAAAACGGCCAGACAGCTCCTTGAGCTGCTCGAAAGTATAGGTGGCGCTGCGGCCATCCTTGCCTTCCCACACCAGGGCGACGCTGCCCGGTGTGGCATGCCGGTCGCAGCATTCGACGCAGGCATTGACGCCGGTTTGCAGGTTGCCGGCCAATTCGGCGGCAACGCTGTCGATGTTGAAATCCGCATAAAACTGCGCATAATCCGGGGAAACATGGGACGCGGCTGTAGCGCCTGCTGGCAAACCAGATGACATGAATGTTCTCCTCTAACCTAAAATGGCAGGCCTGGTGGCTCTTTTTATGTTGTTATGAGAAATGGATGTGGCGCATCCCAGTCTAGGGTATTTGTCGCATCGGAGCCATGTTAAAAGCGATCAATGGATTTGATCGGAATTGCAACATATTTTGCTAGACGGATTTATGGAAGAGTGGGAAAAGGGAACGATCTCCATTGCCCTTGTCGACGAAGCGCTGAAAAGCATGCGCGAGCGTGGCATGGATACGGACGCGCTGCTGATCCAGGCAGGCATTTCACCGCGCCTGATGACTGCGCCGCAAGCCCGCGTCTCGGCAGCCAATTACGGTCGCCTCTGGTATCTGATTGCCCATGCGATGGATGATGAATTCTTCGGTATGGATGCGCATCCGATGCGGGTCGGCAGCTTCAACCTGCTTTGCCGCGGCGCCCTGCACAGTACCAATCTGGGCAAAGCGCTGGAGCGCGTGCTGGATTTCCTGCGGCTGGTGCTGGACGACATCTCGGCGACGTTATCGCAGCAAGATGGTCTGGCGCGCATCACGATCAATGAAACCGGTGCCCCACGTCGCATGTTCACTTACGCCACTTTCCTGATGCTCGTGCACGGCGTCGGCAGTTGGTTGATCGGCCGCCGCATCCAGTTGCTGTCGGCGGATTTTCGCTGCACCGAGCCGCAGCCCAGCCTCGACTACAAGATCCGCTTTTGCGACCAGGCTCGTTTCGGCCAGGACCACACCAGCATCACCTTCGACGCCGCCAGCCTGGCACTGCCGATCGTGCAGACCCAACGTTCGCTGCAAACCTTCCTCCGTGAAGCCCCCGGCAACCTGCTGGTCAAATACAGCAACCACGACAGCCTGGCCGCCACCATCCGGCGCCACCTGCGGCAAGTACCGCTAACCGAATGGTCGGATTTCGACAGCTTGTCGCGAGAACTGCAAACCCCCGCATCGACCCTGCGCCGCAAGCTTAGCCAGGAAGGACAATCCTACCAGGCGATCAAGGACAATCTGCGGCGCGACCTGGCGATCAATTACCTGAGCGGTTCAAGCCGCAGCATCGAAGACATCGCAATCAGCCTCGGCTTCGCCGATCCGAGCGCCTTCCATCGCGCGTTCAAAAAATGGACCGGGAACAGTCCGGGTGAGCATCGCCGTACTTTGTCTGCATTGGAATAATTTCGGCCGTATTCATTTGCGCCTGTTCTGCGTAAACACCCTGCCGTGTATCGCCGACAAGATCGCTTCAACCGCTGGATGCTTGATCTTGCGTTCATTCGACACCGCATAGAACTGCTCGTGCACCTGATCCAGTTGGCCGATCAACACAGCGCCGAACTGTTCCTCGACGTCGGCGGCGAGCGCGGACGGCGCTGGGAACAAGCCAGGCCGCTGCGGCCAAAGGTGTTCAGCAGCGCATTGTCGTCGAACTCGCCAACCACGTCCGGCCGCAGTTCGCGCGCTTCGAACCAGTGGTCGATGCGGCCACGGATCAGGTTGTTGCGGGTCGGCAGTAATACCGGCGCGCCGCTCAGGCTGTTCGGGAATGTCGGCCGATAGCGCTTGGCCAGTTCCTTGCTGCCGAATAGCGCGATATCGCTTTCTCCCAATAAGTGGCTGAAGACGCGCAGCGCCGTGCCGGAAGGTGCCGGCCTGTCGGTCAGCACGACATCGAGCTTGTGCAGCGTCAGGTCACCAAGTAGCGATTCAAACTTGTCTTCAAAGCACACCAGTTTTACCCGCTGCGGCAGGCGCAGTGCGGCTTCCAGCAGGCGCGAAGAAATCAGTTTCGGCAACGAGTCGGAAATGCCGACCGCCAGCCGCATCGTGCGTTCATCTTCGGTGGCGGCCAATGCGTCCTGCATCTGCTCGCCCAGCAGGAAAATCTGATCCGCGTAGCCCAGGGCCAGGCGCCCCGCCTCGGTCAGCACCAACCGCCGTCCTTGCGGCGCCAGTAACGCCTTGCCTATCGATTGCTCCAACAGGGAAATTTGCGCGCTGACAGTCTGCACCGCCAAACCCAGACGCTCGGCAGCACGCGTGACGCTGCCTTCCTTGGCGACTACCCAGAAGTAATGCAGATGTCGAAAATTCAATCCTGATGTTTTCATTGTTCCGTTTTTTCGAAGTAATGATTCGATTATCTTCGCTTTTTAAAGTTATGTCGTGACTATATGATGATTACTCCTAAAACGAATTGGAGCCAAAGATGAAACCTACCATCGTTGCAAATGGCGTAAAACTCAGCCGCAGATTGCGCGAGTACGTTAGCCGTCGCCTGTCCCTGGCGCTCGGCAGGAAGCAATATGGCATCCAGGCAGTGAAGGTTCGCATCAGCGATCAGAACGGTCCGAAAGGCGGCGTCGACAAACACTGCCAGATCCATTTGACGCTGCCGGGCCTGCCGCCTGTGGTCGTCACGGAAAAAGGCAGCGATATCGCCAGCATGGTCGACCAGGCCGCACATCGCGCCGCGCAGGCGACTGACCGCCTGCTGTCGAAGGCGAAAGCGGTGCGACATACGAAGTACACGGTGCCAGTCACTGAAACTTCACTTATCTAATTTTAAGAAAGGACATCATGAACAACCGCTTCAATATATTGAGAAGCAGCAGCGCCAAGTATTCGACCTCCACGGTAATGGATGGTGCTGCACGCAAGGTCTTGCGCAACACTTATCTGCTGCTGTCGCTGTGCCTCGGCTTCAGCGCCATCGTTGCCGGCGCCTCGGTCGCCCTGAGCCTGCCCAGCCCAGGAATCATCATCACCCTGGCCGGCTACTTCGGCTTGCTGTTTTTGGTGACCAAGTACCGTGACCGCGGCCTCGGCGTGGGCATGGTATTCGCGCTGACCGGCTTCATGGGCTACACCCTGGGGCCGATCGTCAGCCAATACCTGAGCATGCCGAACGGCGGCCTCACGGTAGCGATGGCATTGGCTGGCACCACAGTGATTTTCCTGGGCATGTCGGCTTATGCGTTGGTCACCAAGCGTGATCTGTCGTTCATGGGCGGCATGCTGACGGTTGGCGTACTGGTGGCTTTCGTGGCTGGACTGGCGGCGATCTTCTTCAGCATCCCTGCGCTGTCGCTGACCGTATCCGCGGTATTCGTGCTGCTGATGTCGGGCATGATCCTGTTCGAAACCAACAACATCGTGCGCGGCGGCGAAACCAATTATGTGATGGCGACCGTCAGCCTGTTCGTGTCGATCTTCAACCTGTTTACCAGCCTGCTGCAGTTACTCGGATTTGCTAACAAGGATTAAGCACGGTGTCTGTGCGTGCGGACCACGCCAGGCATTTATCTCGTGCCATCAATTCAATATTTTGGAGAATGACTATGTATTGCCCCGTATGCAAAGACAAGGAGCTTGTGATGAGCGAGCGTCAGAGTGTCGAAATCGATTATTGCCCGGGCTGTCGCGGTGTCTGGCTGGATCGCGGCGAACTGGACAAGATCATCCAGCTGTCGACGCAAGAACTGGCGCGCACACAGCCGCCGGCGCCAGTGCGGCATCAGCCCGAGTATTGGTCGAGCCAGCAGGGATCGCATCACGACGATTATCGCAGGCCGAAGAAGAAGGAAAATTTCTGGCAGGAGCTGTTTGACTGACGGCGCAGCCTCCCGAAAGAAAACCGTATTTAATGAGAAAAGGGGCAGGACTTTGCAGCCGCAACGCGGCGCATCGTCCTGCCCCTTAACTGTTTTTAACTACTCGCTTAACTACTGAAAATTAACTACTGAAAACTACTTACGCGCCCTGCTTGGCAGAAATCGCGTTTGCCACTACCAGGGCGGTCATGTTGACGACCCGTCGCACCGTTGCCGATGGGTTCAGGATGTGCACCGGCGCAGCAGCGCCGAGCAATACCGGACCAACCGTCACGCCCTGGCCACCGGTCATCTTCAACACGTTGAACAGGATGTTTGCGGCATCCAGGTTCGGTGTGATCAGGACATTGGCATCGCCACTCAGCGTCGATTTCGGCAGGAACTGCGCCCGCACCTCAGCGCTCAGCGCGGCGTCGCCGTGCATCTCGCCATCGGCTTCGACATCCGGCATGCGCTTGACGAACAAGTCGCGTGCGGCGCGCATCTTCTTGGCCGAAGGACGGGTGCTGGAGCCGAACATCGAATGCGACAGGAATGCCACCTTGGGCGGCACACCAAAGCGGCGCACTTCTTCCACCGCCATGGCAGCGATGTCGGCCAGTTGCTCGGCGTCTGGATCGTCATTGACGAAGGTGTCGGCAATGAACAAGGTGTGCTTGTCGAGCACCAGGCCGTTCATGGCGGCGAAGCACTTGGCGCCTTCGCGCAGGCCGATGATGTCGCTCACATGCTCCAGGTGGCTGTCGAAACGTCCGACCAGGCCGCACAACATGCCGTCGGCATCGCCCAGCTTGACCAGCAGCGAAGCAATGGTGGTGTTTGAGCGGCGCAGTGTCGATTTCGCCATCTCGGGCGTAACGCCGTCGCGTGCCTTGATCTCGTGATAGGTTTCCCAGTACTGACGGAAACGGGAGTCATCTTCCGGATTGACCAGTTCGAAATCGCGTCCAGCCTGCAAGCGCAAGCCGGCGCGTTTGATGCGCGCCTCGATCACCGCCGGACGGCCAATCAGGATCGGCTGCACCAGTTTTTCTTCCAGGGCGATCTGCACCGCGCGCAACACGCGTTCATCTTCGCCTTCGGCGTAGACGATGCGCTGCGGCTCGCCGCGTGCAGCCAGGAATACCGGGCGCATGAACATGCCGGTATGGCTGACGAAGCGCATCAGCGACTGGCGATAAGCATCCATGTCCTTGATCGGACGAGTGGCCACGCCGGATTCTTCGGCGGCACGCGCCACGGCCGGCGCGATGCGCAGGATCAGGCGCGAATCGAAAGGCTTTGGAATGATGTATTCCGGTCCGAAATGCAATTCCTGGCCGGCATAGGCGGATGCCACTTCTTCGCTGATCTCGGCCTTGGTCAGGTCGGCGATTTCGCGCACGCAGGCAACCTTCATCGCTTCTGTGATGCTGGTGGCGCCGCAATCCAGCGCGCCACGGAAAATGTACGGGAAACACAGAACGTTGTTGACCTGGTTCGGATAGTCGGAACGGCCGGTGGCGATGATACAGTCCGGCCGCGCTTCCAGCGCCAGTTCCGGACGGATTTCAGGTTCCGGATTGGCCAGCGCCAGGATGATCGGCTGACGGCCCATGGTCTTGACCATATCCTGCGTCAGTACGCCTGGCGCCGAGCAGCCGAGGAACACGTCGGCATCGACAATCGCGTCGGCTAGAGTGCGTGCATTGGTGATTTGCTGATAGCGTTGCTTCGATACATCCAGCTTGTCTTCGCGCTTGTCGTGGATCACGCCGCGCGAATCGCAAACGAAAATGTTTTCGCGTTTGACACCCAGTTCCACCATCAGGTCGAGGCAGGCAATTGCCGCAGCGCCGGCACCGGAGGCGACCAATTTCACTTCGCCGATTTTCTTGTTGACCAGTTCCAGACCGTTCAACAACGCTGCTGACGAAATGATGGCCGTGCCGTGCTGATCATCGTGGAAAACCGGGATCTTCATGCGCTCGCGCAGCTTCTTCTCGATGTAGAAACATTCCGGCGCCTTGATATCTTCCAGATTGATGCCGCCCAGCGTCGGCTCCAGCGCAGCGATGATCTCTACCAGCTTGTCCGGATCACGTTCAGCCAGTTCAATGTCGAATACGTCGATGCCGGCAAAATTATGGAACAGGCAGCCCTTGCCTTCCATCACCGGCTTGCCTGCCAGCGGGCCGATATCGCCCAGGCCAAGCACTGCGGTGCCGTTAGTGATGACGCCTACCAGATTGGCGCGCGAGGTGTACTCGACCGCAGTTTCCGGATCTTCATGAATCGCCAGGCAGGCATACGCTACGCCAGGAGAATACGCCAGCGACAGGTCGCGCTGGTTCGACAATGGCTTGGTCGGCACCACGGCGATCTTGCCGCGCGTCGGGCTGCGATGATATTCCAGCGCAGCGTCGCGCAGGGCCTGCTCGGCCGCAGAAAGGGTTGTGGGGGTGCTCATTAATGGTCTCCTGAATACGCGAATAAAAAAATCGGTGGCAGCGACATTATCACAATGTCCATCAATTCGGGTTATCGGCGTGCGAATCTCTGCCTGGATAAATGCCTAGGGGAAAGAGTGATGACTGGCGGGCTTGCCGCCACTGGCGCTGCTCTGTCCAAATGGTAGACCAATCTGCCACAGATTGCTGTACCGGCTGATATTGGCAATTCAAAAGCGAAATATCCACAGACGCTTCAGCACTCGATTACATTGACCGCCAAACCGCCACGCGAGGTTTCCTTGTATTTGGTTTTCATGTCGGCGCCGGTCTGCATCATGGTCTTGATGACATTGTCGAGCGATACATAGTGCTTGCCGTTGCCGCGCAAAGCGATGCGAGCGGCATTGATCGCCTTCACCGCGCCCATCGCATTACGTTCGATGCAGGGGATCTGCACCAATCCGCCGATCGGGTCGCACGTCATGCCGAGATTGTGTTCCATGCCGATCTCGGCGGCATTCTCGATCTGTTCGGTACTGCCGCCCAATACCGCCGCCAACGCGCCAGCTGCCATCGAACAGGCAACGCCGACTTCGCCCTGGCAGCCGACTTCGGCGCCCGAGATGGAAGCGTTTTCCTTGTAGATCAAGCCGATTGCCGCAGCCGTCAGCATGAAGGTCATGACGCCATCACGATTGGCGCCGGGAATGAACTTGGTGTAATAGTGCAGCACTGCCGGCAGCACGCCTGCGGCGCCGTTGGTCGGTGCGGTGACGATCCGTCCGCCGGCGGCATTTTCCTCATTGACTGCCATCGCGTACAGATTGACCCAGTCGAGCATCGACAACGGATCGATCAGCGATTCCTCGGAGCGCTCCTTCAACTGCCGGTACAGTTCGGAAGCGCGGCGCTTGACCTTCATCGGTCCCGGCAATTCGCCGCTGATCGAGCAACCACGTCGTACCGCCGCCGCCATCACATCCCAGATGCCCAGCATTTTTTCGCGCACCTCTTCCGCCGTGCGCCAGTGCTTTTCGTTTTCCATCATCAGGCCGCAATCGTCAGGCCGCTTGCCGCGCTCATGCGCAGCAGATCGGCACCGGAATGGAATGGATACGGCAACTCGCCTTCCGCCTGGACGCTACCGGCCTGCACCAGGTTGACGCGTTGCCCTTCCTTGCTGACCACAAACCCGCCGCCGACCGAGTAGTACTCCTTCACGGCGATCTCATTGCCGCTCGCGTCCAACGCCACGAAGCGCATGCCGTTCGGATGTTGCGGCAACGCCTCGCGCCGGAAAAACAGCACGTGTTCCTTTTCGATGCAGCCAATCGGATGCGTACCGTTCAACAGCAATTTCCTGCTGCTGCGGATTTCCGCCAGGCGCGGCTCGACATGGTCGGGATCGATGTTGTCCGGCAGGTTGCCTTCCAATCCCAGCAGCACCGCCTTGTCGCTGCCGTGTCCTTTTCCGGTAGCGCCGAGCGAACCATACAACTCGACCCGCACCGCATGCACTGCGTCCAGCAGGCCGGTATCGTGCAGATGTGCAGCAAACCGGTTGGCGGCAATCATTGGTCCCACGGTATGCGAACTGGATGGGCCGATACCGATCTTGAATAAATCAAATGCGCTGATGTTCATTAGTGTCCCGATTGCGTGTACTGCAAAAACAACATGAATCCGATCATGACGGCTCCTTGACGGGTTGCGGCATTGTCGATCTTCAGCGGCTCAAAATAACCCACCGGGATGCGCGAGAATGCCAATAGCGCCATCATAATCTTGTTCTGCACACGTGTATCGCGCTGCGAAGCATCCTCGCTCGCGAAAGTGGTCGATCATTAGCAATTATGCATTTTAATATTGCGAAAAATCGAAAAAAAACGGACGCCGCGGCGTCCGTTTTCATCCCTGCGCGTGCCTACCGCTCATTCGCCTTTCGAGGAACGCTCCCACAGGTTGATGCCGCCGTCCTGCGCCTGGACATCGATCGCCGCCAATTCCTCTTTCGAAAAATCCAGCCGCTCCAAAGCCGCCACGTTTTCGCGGATCTGGGCCGGGCTGCTGGCGCCGATCAAGGTGGTGGTCACACGTGGATCGCGCAGCACCCAGGCCAACGCCATCTGCGCCAGGCTCTGGCCACGCGCCTTGGCGATCTCGTTCAGCGCACGCACCCGCGCCAGGTTCTCAGGGCTCAGGTGAGCCTGCTGCAACGAACCGCCGCCTTCGCGATTGACGCGAGAATCCTGCGGGATGCCATTCAGGTATTTGTCGCTCAACAACCCCTGCGCCAATGCAGTAAACGTGATGCAACCCATGCCTTCCTGCTCCAGCGTATCCAGCAAACCCTGCTCGATCCAGCGGTTGAGCATGTTGTAGGATGGCTGATGAATCAGGCAAGGCACTTTCCACTCGCGCAGCAGTTTGGCGGCTTCGGCAGTCTTGGCCGGTGAATAGGATGAAACGCCGACGTACAGCGCCTTGCCTTGCTGCACGGCCGTTGCCAATGCACCCATGGTTTCTTCCAGCGGTGTTTCCGGATCGAAGCGGTGCGAATAGAAAATGTCAACGTACTCCAGGCCTAGGCGCTGCAAGCTCTGGTCGAGGCTGGCCAGCACATATTTGCGCGAACCGCCGCCCTGCCCGTATGGCCCGGCCACATGTCCCAACCGGCCTTGGTCGAGATGATCAGTTCATCGCGGTAAGGACGCAGGTCTTCTTTCAGGATGCGGCCGAAATTGGTTTCGGCGCTGCCATATGGCGGCCCGTAATTGTTGGCCAGGTCGAAATGGGTGATGCCAAGGTCGAACGCGGTGTGTACCATCTCACGCTGGCGCGCCAGCGAGGTGGTGTCGCCGAAGTTGTGCCAAAGGCCCATCGACAACAACGGCAACTTGAGTCCGCTGCGGCCGCACAAACGGAATTGCATGCTCTCGTAACGCTTGCTTGATGCGTGATAACTCATGACTGGAAATTCCTTTTAACGATAGATATGTCGAAAGCCCTGCTGCGCCAGCGCGCAAATGCCACGCATGCGACCAATCCAGGGCTTTCGATTTCTGCTAAATCAACTACATCCGCTATCAGCGCATATTGCCGGTGTGTCCCAGCGAATAACGACCAGGTTGCGGCCAGACTGTCAGGCCATGCGGCTCCATGCCGACAGGGATCGATTTGACGGCGCCGGTAGTCGTGTCGATCGCATAGACGACATCATCAAAACGACCCGACAGCCACAGCATCTTGCCATCCGCGCTGACATTGCCCATGTCAGGGCTGCCGCCGCCAGGGATCGGCCAGTTCGCCACCACCTTGCGCGTGGCGAAATCGATCACCGAAATGCTGCCCTTGCCATGGCGTGGGCCGTGGATCTTGTTCGAACCGCGATTGGCGACATACAGCTTGCTGCCGTCGCGGCTTGGGTACAAACCGTGCGTGCCGGTTCCGGTTTGAATGAAACCGATCTTGGTGAAACTCTCACCGTCAACCACATAAACGCCATCGGCCATCATGTCGGCGACGAAAAATACCTTGCCGTCCGGCGAGATACGGATGTCCTGCGGCATGCCCTTCTTGTCCAATTGCAGGTAGCCGACTACCTTGCGATTGACCATGTCGATCTTCGCCAGGCGTCCGCCGAATTCGCAGGTAAACAATGCGTACTTGCCATCGATTGAGAAGTCGGCGTGATTGATGCCTTTACACTCCGGCACCGATAGGCTGGACTTCAGCGCCATCGTATGTGGATCGCGGAAATCGAGCTGAGCGTGGGCCTCGACCACCACGATGGCGTCCTTGCCGTCCGGCGTGAAGTACATATTGTAGGGATCCTCCACCGGGATTTCCTTGCCAGGCTTGGCTGTCGTCGGATCAATCGGCGTCAGGCTGCCATCAGGCCGACCTTCCGCATTGTTCGCCACCCACAATGTCTTCAGGTCCCAGGCCGGCACCACGTGCTGCGGGCTATAGCCGACCTTGAATTTCTCGACTACCTTGAAGGTTGCCGGATCGATCACGTAGACATCGTTAGAACGCAGGTTAGGTACATAAATGCGCGGCAGCGCGCCCGCCACCGCTGGGCTGAAATGGCCGGCGCCAGCTTCGCTGTATAAGTTGGCGGGATTCACCACAGGCGCCATGCCAGGCACCGTGGTGATTGCCGGCGCAGCCGATGCGCTACAGGCGATACTCAAAACGGCCAACGCACCGCTGACAGACAATGCGAGGCGTGACAGCGGCGAAAATTAACATGCATAATGAAATCCGTTATTTAGGAAGTAAGAATATTAAAAAGAGTCCGAGACTTTACTAGCGGGCTGCCGTATCCGCCTTGAGGGCGGCAATGGTCCGCGACACAATCGCATCGATACCCAACTGACCGAGTTCAGCGGTCGACCGGCGCGGATCACCGCCATAGACACCATCAGCGAGCCCAAGTTTCTGACCGCTGCGCAATCGGTCCTGGCGCACCATCTGCGGTGCTACTGCAAGCAGCAGCGAGGTATCTGCCAGCCCCGCGTGGGTGCCGATCTCATCATCGCGGAAACCGTGCTGGCGCAGTATTTGCGCGAAGCCGTCCGAGCTGCTGGCGTAATACTCCGGCGGCACAATTGCGCGGGCCGGCGAGCCGGACCAGGCTTTATTGAGGCTCGCCACCACTTTCTTGATGTCGTTCTGATAACCGCCGTGATCGCCCAAGAAAACGATGTTCTTGAAGCCGTGAACCTTGAAGCTATTGGCAGCCGACTCCAGCATTTTTTCAAAGACGTCATCCGGAATCGTGATGGTGCCAGGGAAGCGCATATGCGATGTCGGCGGCGCGGTATTGCCTTCCGGGACATACGCGATGACCGGCGCCACAAAGGCATTGCCCAATCCTTCAGCAATGCGTTGCGACAGTATCTTCACGCGCACATTGTGCTTGCCGAGCGCGACATCGGGGCCGCTCTGCTCGGTGGCGCCGATGGGAATGATGATGGTGGTCTTGCCGGCCTGGACCTGGTCGCGCAGTTCGGTCCAGGTCAAGTCTTCGATGAACACTGTTTTCGGTGCTTGCGCAAAGGCGAGGTGGGAAGCCGCGAGAAAAATGAGGGAAACGAAAGTTTTTCGTACAGGGAAATGCATGCAGGTTCCTCAGGGAAAATACGGGTCAAATCTTGAAAAGCGAATCCCGTGTCGACGCCAGGACACAGGATTGATACGCAGCGACTGCGCCTAATTCTACTCCTCGCGGACGAGGATCGAGCACACGGCAATCGCATGAGCGCTTCCGAATTTTATGCCGAGATGCGTTTTTGCGTCGCCCTCCCATTCGGCTTGTATCGGGCAATGCGCAAGCAGCGGCTGAGATGCCGCGCGTTCGTTTTTCGCATGGGCCTCGCTTCGCCGCCGTCTTCGTATCACATCCTGAGGAGGCTAAACGCCGGCCTGCACAGAAAAATCATCATCAATCACCAACAAGTCAATTGCGAATGATTATCATTTGCTATAATTCCGCTGCATTACAAAAAACAAATAGCCAGGCGAGGATAAAGTTTTGAAAAAGAAGATAGTGGGAATCTGTTCGCTCGTGCTGACGCACGGCGCGATAGCGGTCGACATCCAGAACGACCAGACATCCAGGCAATCCGGCAGTCCAATTACAGTGGCGGCAGGCAGCGCAGGGAACAATGAAAATGTGTTACCAACGGTGTCGGTGAAGGCCAACCGCGATGCCGATCCGAAAGCGGAAAACGGTTACCAGGCAAAGCGCGCATCGGTCGCCAGCCGCAGCGATGCAGCCCTGATCGACGTGCCGCAAGCGGTCACCGTCGTGACTTCGCAATTCATCCAGGACCGCCAGCCGAGCAGCCTGGCGGAATCGCTGGATACAGTATCCGGCGTGCGCATGGGTAATACGCTGGGCGGCACACTGGATGCAATCATCAAACGCGGCTTCGGCGACAACCGTGACAACTCGATGCTGCGCGATGGCATGCTGTCGGTACAGCCGCGTAACTTCACGCCAACCACCGAGCGCGTCGAAGTGCTGAAAGGCCCATCCTCGATGCTGTACGGCAGCATGGATCCGGGCGGCGTGATCAACGTCATCAGCAAAAAGCCGCTGCTGGAAACCCAGCGTTCAGTCACTGTTAGCGGCTCCAGCTATGGCGGCATCAGCGAGCAGGTTGACCTGACCGGGCCGATCGGCGATTCCGGGCTGGCATATCGCCTGATCGCCGATCACCAGCGCACCAACTACTGGCGCAATTTCGGCGAGACCACGCAATCGGTGGTTGCACCTTCGCTGGCCTGGTACGGCCGCGACACCACGCTGTCATTCGCTTATGAGCACATGAACTATTCGGTGCCGATCGATCGCGGCACCATCATCGACCCGCGCACCGGCAATCCGGTAGCGGTGCCCAAGGACCGCCGCTTCGACGAAGCCTACAACGTCTCTGCCGGGCGTTCCGACGCAGTCAACCTGCGCTTCGAGCACCGCCTCAACCAGGACTGGACGCTGCGTGGCGGCTACGGCTTCAGCCGCAGCTACTACAATGACTGGCAAGCCCGCGTGCTGTCGGTCAACTACAATACCGGCGTCGCCACACGCCGTGTCGATTCCACCCAGAACGGCGTGCAGTCGGCGCATACGCTGACCTTTAACGCTGAAGGCAAAGTGCAATGGGGCGGCATCCAGCACGACATCGTCGGCGGCGTTGACTACATGCGCAACTACCGGGTGCTGGCCGACCTGTACCGCGGCCCGAGCAATACCCAGTTCAATATCTACAACCCGGTGTATGGCGTCTTGACGCCGGCCGGCAGCAAAATCAGCCCGGCCGACAGCGATCAAACCGACAAGCTGATCTCGCGCGGCATCTTCCTGCAGGATTCGATCCACCTCGATTCACGCTGGATCGTGCTGGCCGGCCTGCGCTATGAATATTTCAACGAACTGACCGGCAAGGGCCGACCGTTCATCGTCGGCAGCCAGGTCGCCGCCGGCCGCACCACGCCACGCGCCGGACTGGTCTACAAATTGGCGCCGGACTGGTCGATGTACGCCAGCTACAGCGAATCGTTCAAGCCCAACACATCGATCGCCACACCAATCGGCACGTTGCCGCCCGAACTGGCCAAGGGTTATGAAATCGGCTCGAAACTGGAAACCGAGCAATTGACGGCGACCGTGGCCGTGTTCGACATCCAGAAACGCAACATCCAGACTACCGAAACCATCGGCGGCATCAACTACACCCGTAACGCCGGCAAGGCACGTTCACGCGGACTGGAACTGGACGCCAGCGGCCGCATCACGCGCGACCTCAGCCTGGTCGGCAGCTATGCCTACACCGAGGCACGCTACGCCGACGATCCCAAGCTGGCCGGCAATCCGTTGCCAAACACGCCCAAGCATGCTGCGTCGCTTTATCTGACTCGTGATTTCGGCGTCTCGCGCGTCGGCCCGGTCGAAGGCCGCGTGCGCGCCGGCGTCGGCGCCCGCGTGTTCAGCAGCCTGCCGGTAGGCGACGGTACCGGCAAGGTCTACCACTTGCCATATGGCCGCGTAATGGATGCCTTCATGTCGTGGAATACGCTGATAGAAGGCCAGGCGATCGATTGGCAACTCAACGTCAAGAACCTGTTCGACTCGACCTACTACACCTCCAGCTGCTGCAGCGGCACGCCGTTCGTCAGTATCGGCGCAGCGCGTGAAGTGACGCTCAGCGCCAAGCTGAATTTCTGAGGATGACCGGGAACCGCGCCAATTGCCGAGCCACGTGTCCCGGCTCCGACGATCCTTCGGTCAATTTCCTTGCCCCGTCCGTGGCAAGGAAATCAACAACAAGGTCAGGTGCCCTTATAGTCCTTGTACTCATCATATTTGCGCGCATCCCCGCGCACCTTGTCGGCCGGATATTTGGCGCGGTTCAACACCATTTTCTCGGACACGGCCGCATTAAGATCGACATCGAGCTTGTCGGCCAGCCGCACCAGATAAACCAGTACGTCGGCCATTTCGTGCCTGACCTGCTCCAGCTTGGCGGCGCCAAGTTCCTCGCGGCTGCCGGTTTGCAGCCATTGAAAGTGTTCTAGCAACTCTGCGGCTTCGACGCACAACGCGGAAGACAGGTTCTTCGGCGTATGAAATTGATCCCAGTCGCGCTCGTCGACGAAGGTACGGATCGTTTCGCGGATCGTGGCAAAATCGCCGCTCGCTGTTTGCTCTGCCATGGTGGTGCTCCAATTATTGCGTCACAAGCCATGAGGCAAGCAACTTGTCCCCGTTACGCACGAGCAGCTTCAGGCCGATGCAGGAAAACCGTCAGCGTATCGCGTTGCGGCGGCAAACCCAGCTGCGCCAGGATGCGTCCAACCGCGCCGCGATGATAATTGCCGTGCGTGATGACATGCAACAGCATCTCACTGCGCGACATCCGGCCTGGCTTGCCATCGACAAAGGTGAAATCGATAATCTCGGCCAACTCGGATTCCGATACATTCTTGGCATAGGCGAGCAACCAGCGATCGGTTTCCCGCATTGCCGCGCGCAAGTCTTCCAGCGTCGGCGTTTCAGGCGTATTCAATCCCTTGTATTGATGCGCTTGGCGCTGCAGATTGGCTTCGAAAATGCGGTCCACCACATAGACATGATTTAGGATGCGCGTGGCGTCATGCCGTTCACGCTGTTGCGTTTCCGGCGACAAGTCGAGCAGCGCCGTGAACAACGTGTCGTTGGCCCAGGCTTTGTATTCAAAGAGAGTAGCGAGCAGGTTTGATGAGTTCATGGCGGCTGGCTTGTGATGGAGGAAGTGCGATTCCAAAGTAATCCAATCATTTTATGAGAAGCGCGCTTCTTTTGCAGGCCAATTGTACAGAGCCGCTTCAACCCGCTAATTCGCCTCATATCCCGGTATGCCCTACAATCGCGGCATGAGTCATTTAGATATCCTATTGCCATTCGGCCTGCCGCCGCCAGAACTGGCACGCGATTTATTGCGTGAATTGAAACTACCTGCCCTGGCCACCTTGATGGCGCGGGCCAAGTCCGGCCGTCATCGTCAACAGTTTGATGATTTTGCAAGAGCTCTGCCGCATGAAGCGTGGCTGGCATCGCAATTTGCGTTACCGCCGTTCGCTGCGGCCGATGGCGCATCCACCGAGGAGCATCAGAACAGCCCTGCCCTAGCTTGCGCCACCATGCGCTCACTCGGCCTGGCTGCTGACGATGGCGCCTGGTTCATGCTACATCCGTCGCATATTCATATCGCCCGCGACCACCTAGTGCTGACCGATATTCGCCAGATCAACCTGTCCGAAGCCGATTCGCGCACCCTGTTTGACGCCGCTGAACCCTTGTTCGCTGAAGTGAGCCGACCGCTGCGCTACGGCAACGCCAACACCTGGTTCATGCGCGCCGACGATTGGCAAGGGCTGCTAACCGCCACTCCCGACGCCACCTGCGGCCACAACATCGATATCTGGATGCCGCAAGGCGACGGCGCCGCAGCATGGCGCAAATTGCAGAATGAAGTGCAGATGCTGTGGTTTGCGCATCCGTTGAACGAACAACGGGCAATGCAAGGACTGCAAGCCGTCAATTCCTTGTGGTTATGGGGCGGAGCGACGGCAGCGCCGGCGCCAGCCACGTCAGGTGAACGGCGTGACGTGTTCAATCTGCCGAATAGTCTCTCAGGACTCGGCCAATATGCCAAGACAGCCTATGTCGACGCCAGCGCGGCCGATATCATCGCCACCAAACCCGAGCACGCGCTGCTCACGCTGGATCAGTTGATCCAGCCGGCGCTGACCGGCGAATGGTCGGGCTGGCTGCAACAGATGCAGGCGCTCGAAAACGAATTCTTCGCACCGCTGCTGCAAGCGATGCAGCAAGGCCGGCTGGATAGCCTGTCGCTGTATATCACCGACAATGCCCACCTGCTTGAATGGACCGCCAGCCGCCTCTCACTCAAGAAATTCTGGCTCAAGCCATCACTGAGCGGCTTACTGCCAGCGCATTCATCATGACTCGTATCGTTACCCGCCCCTACCCTTTCCGCGATTCCGAACGGCTGCGCCAAAGCGGTGTCCATCCGGTGCTTGCGCGCGTCTACACCGCGCGTGGCCTGCTTGATGTCAAGGAACTGGAAAGCGAGCTGACCGCATTGATCCCGCCGTCTGGGCTGCTGCACATCGACGCTGCGGCCAGCTTCCTGGCCGACGCCATCGCCGCAAAAAAGAAAATGGTAATCGTCGCCGACTACGATTGCGACGGCGCGACCGCCTGCGCAGTCGGCCTGCGCGGTCTGCGATTGCTGGGCGCGAACATTGACTTCATCGTGCCGAACCGCTTTGAATACGGCTACGGCCTGACGCCGGAAATCGTCGAGCTGACCGCGCGCGAAAAATCGCCCGACATCATCGTCACGGTCGATAACGGCATCGCCAGCATCGACGGTGTGGAAGAGGCCAACCGGCGCGGCATCGAAGTGGTGGTCACCGACCATCACCTGCCGGCAGATACGCTGCCGGCAGCGGCAGTCATCGTCAACCCGAACCAGCCCGAATGCGGCTTCCCGAGCAAGAACCTGGCCGGTGTCGGCGTCATGTTCTATGTGTTGCTGGCGCTGCGCGCCGAAATGCGCAAGCGCGGCGTATTCGATGCCAAGACGCAACCAAAACTGGACGTGCTGCTCGACCTGGTAGCGCTCGGCACCGTCGCCGACGTCGTCAAGCTCGACGCCAACAACCGCATCCTGGTGGCACAAGGCTTGAAACGCATGCGCTCCGGCCGCATGCATGCGGGTGTCGCTGCACTGTTCCGCGCCGCCGGCAGAGAAGCGCGCCGCGCGACGCCCTTCGATCTCGGCTTTGCGCTGGGGCCGCGTCTGAACGCCGCCGGCCGCCTGGCAGACATGGCGCTCGGCATCGAATGCCTGACTACCGATGACGAAGGCCGCGCCTGGGCCATCGCCCAGCAGCTCGACACCATCAATCGCGAACGGCGCGATATCGAAGCCGGCATGCAGGACACCGCGCTGGCATTGCTGGACGATTTCAAGCCGCAAGACAGTACCACCATCAGCGTGTTCGACGCGTCCTGGCACCAAGGCGTGATCGGCATCGTTGCTTCTCGCTTGAAGGACAAGTTTTATCGGCCCACCATCACGTTCGCACCGGGCGGAGAAGGCTTGATCAAGGGTTCCGGCCGTTCCATTCCGGGCTTCCATCTGCGCGACGCGCTGGATCTGGTGTCCAAGCACGCACCCAACCTGATCCAGAAATTTGGCGGCCACGCGATGGCGGCCGGTTTGACCATCCGCGCCGACGCGTTCGATACCTTTGCCGCTGCCTTCGAAAAAGTCGGCCGCGAATGGCTAGGACAAAGTCAGTTGGAGCGCGTGATCGAAACCGACGGACCTCTTGAAGATGCCTACTACACCACGCAGTTCATTGAATTGATGGACGGCCAGGTGTGGGGTCAGGGCTTTGCGCCGCCACTGTTTTGCGACGAATTCCGCGTGGTCAGCCAACGCATCCTGAAGGAAAAACACCTGAAGCTGCTGCTGGAACGCAATGGCACCCGCTACGATGCGATCTGGTTCGGCCACACCGATGAATTGGGCAGCAAGGCCAAAGTCGCATTCCGCCTGGACGCCAATGAATATAACGGTGTAACCAAGGTACAATTGATGGTTGAGCACGCTGAACCCGCGTGAAACGGCTGCCTTAACAGCTTGTAATCCGCAGACCATTAATTGGGGTCAGAGTCGAATTGTTACCGCCAAAAATTCGACTCTGACCCTATTTAATTTCCCTCGGATGTCATGGCTTGCGCTCTGTAGACCGTCAAATGGGGGCAGAGTAACTTTCGCAAAAATCGCGAAAAAACTCCGACCCCATTTAACTATTGCGAATCATCCGACCACACGTTGCTGGCTTGGCGGCAGGCTTTCGAATTTGCTCCACACGCGACGTAATTGGCGGGTTGAATTGAAGCCGGCCTGCTGCGCCACCTGCTCCATATCCAGCTTCGATTGCGTCAGCAACTCGCGCACCAGGGCCACCCGGATGCGCTGGATGTAGTCGACCAGGCTGCTGCCGGTATGTTCGCGGAACAGGCGCGTCAAATGGCGTTCGCTGGTGCAAGCGATATCGGCCAGTTGCTGCAGGTCCCAATCGTTGGCCGGGTTGCCGATCACCGCATCCTGCACCCGATGCACTGCCGGATGCAAATGATTACGACAAGCCAGCCACGGCGACAGTTGCGGATCGCTGCCAGCGCGCCGCATGTACACCACCAGCGAGCGGGCAATCGATGCGCTACGGGCATGGCCAGTAATTTGCGCCACCACATGTAATGCCAGGTCGATCCCGGTCGTGACGCCGGCACTCGTGTAGACGTTGCCGTCCTCAACGAAAATCCGGTTTTCCTGCACATGCGCGGTTGGTGCGAGACGCCGCAAATCGTTGCAGTGGCTGTGATGCGTGGTGCATTGACGTCCATCGAGCAAACCCGCATAACCGGCCAGCAAGGCGCCGGTGCAGATGCACAGCAAACGATGCGAGGCAAGCCAATGCGTGCGCAGCCACGCCACTGCGCGTTGATCGGCGGCGCTGCTGAAGTCGTCGTCGCTGCCGGTGCAACCGTTGAGCACGATAATGGCGTTGGCGGGCAAGCTGTCCGGCAACGCGCCGAAACCTGTCAGGCCAAGACCAATTGATGTGCTGATCGAGGACGCTGCGCTGATATAGCGGACGTCGAAAAAATTCACCCGTCCCTCGCGCTCGGCTATCCTGTTGGCGTAACGCAGCACCTCCGCCGGACCAATCAGGTCAAGCGCCATCGTAGCGTCGCGCAACAGGAAATACACCGGGATGGTGATCTCCTCGCCTGACATGCCGTCGTTTATTGCAGCCATCGGTACTCCATCTGTTTGGCGGTGGCGTTCGCCAGAGCCGCGCCGGCCAATCGCTCGACCAGATGCAAGCCCATGTCGACACCCGCCGATATGCCGCCGGAAGTCACCACTTTACCGCAATCGACCCAAGCTACGTCGCGCTTGACTGCAAGCGCAGGAAAAGCTGCCTGCAAGTCATCCTGATCTTCCCAGTGCGTCGTGGCATCCAGACCATCCAGCAAGCCGGCCTTGGCCAGCAGGAAGGCGCCGGTACAGACCGATGCCGTGATGACGGTACTCCCAGATTGCGCTGCGATCCAGGCAATCACGGCGTCGTTATTGACGATAACGGAAACGTCACCGCCCGGCACCAGCAGCACATCCAACTCCGAAGATGGCAACAGCACGCAATCCGGCAACACTTTCATGCCACCGCGTGCACGCACCGGTCGCATGTCCGGCGCAACCAGAAAGCAGCGGAACAGGCTGCCTGCGGCGATGCCGCCGTTGCCGCGCCCATGCACTCGGGAAGCTGTGGAAAACACTTCATAAGGACCTGAAAAATCCAGGATTTCCACGTCATCAAAAACCAGTATTCCGACGCTCAACATGTTGTTAACCTCATTCAATGCACGGACACCCCGGAATCGGGTTGCCATCGTTGAGGATCATGTTATGCGTCGGCGGGATGTCGCGAAATACCTCTGCTAGACATATTGCGGACAAAACAGGACATGCGTGGAAATAATCAGCGCACCGGTAAAAACTGTAGGAAAGTCCCGCCCACCAGGTTCTGCACGTAACTTATGCCGGCCCGCCGGTATTTCTCGGTAGTGAACTCGGCCAGCAAATCGATGCGGGCAATCACCTTGCCGAACTCCCTCTCGAAACTGATGTTGTGCTCGCTCTCTGAGATGTCGTTCGACAGTAGCAGCGGCTGGCCAGCAGGATTTTTGCGGCTGCCGAGAATCCACGCGGCGATTTCCATGTTGCGGGCGGCGTTGTACAGGTATTGGGCGTTGAGTCCGTCAATCAGGTAAAACTTGGTCTTGCCGCCGTGGGCGACGATGATCATGTCCGCTGCGCCGTAAATAAACGCCGCCGCACGATCGCCGCTGAAAGCCGGATCAAGCGCCAACGACAGTGCCTGTATGTCATGCTTTCCTTGCAGTTCGGGCCACGGCTGGCGTGCCTCGACTGCCTCGCGTACGCGCTGGATTGCCAACTCACGGCTGGCGGCGGTCTTTTTCCACTCTGCCGGGTTGCGTCGGTACAACTTGTCCAGCAAGCGATACAGGCTATCGAGATTGTCGTGCATGGCCAACGTCGCCATGCGGTTGACGTCTGACTGCGCCAGTTCTCCACCGCTGGTGGAAGCGCCCTGGACTTCGCCGTGCGGCGCAGGTGTGGGCGCCAGCAAGCCGCAGGCGCCAAGGCTTAGGCATAATGGCATCACCAGCAAGAAAGATGGCAAATCGATACCAAATTGGCTGCTTTTTGCCTTAATCGTCATGGGCGGCAAGGCCTTGCGGGAAAATGATCAAGCGTGCAATCCATTGTAGAGTAGAAGATTGCGAGTTCGATATCTGTCCTGTCGTAATGGTTCACCTATGGCTGACATTTGTGCATATTTGCCAAAAAACAGCCTCCAATCCGTAGCAAAACGCAAACAGCGGCGCCATCTGCCATAGCGCTGGCGTATAATTTAGGGTTTGATTGCAAAAGAGCCGAAAATGGAAGCCGAACGCTTAAATTCCCTGCAAAACCTGCTCGCGGACCTGACCAGCCGCGAAGCTGAACTACGGAGGTATCTTTGACTTCGATACGAAGTTAGAGAAACTCGACCAGGTCAATGGCGAACTGGAAGATCCGGAAGTCTGGAACGATCAGAAGCGCGCCCAGGACCTGGGTAAAGAAAAGAAATCGCTGGAAGCCATCGTGCTGACGTTGACTAAGATCGAAGCCGATCTGCGCGACACCACCGATCTGTTCCAGATGGCCCGCGAAGAGCAGGACGAAGAAACGATAGAAGCTGTCGAAGCCGATACCGAGGAATTGCGCAAGCTGGTGGAAGGCATGGAATTCCGCCGCATGTTCAGCAATCCGATGGACCCGAACAATTGCTTCATCGATATTCAAGCCGGCGCCGGCGGCACTGAGGCGCAAGACTGGGCATCGATGCTGCTGCGCCAGTATCTGCGCTATTGCGAACGCAAGGGTTTCAAGGTCGATATTCTGGAACAATCCGACGGTGAAGTCGCCGGCATCAAGACCGCTACGCTGAAAGTCGAGGGCGATTATGCCTACGGTTTCCTGCGCACCGAAACCGGCGTGCATCGCCTGGTCCGCAAATCGCCTTTCGACTCCGCCAACGGCCGCCACACTTCGTTTTCCAGCTTGTTCGTGTACCCGGAAGTGGACGACTCGATCGATATCGAAGTCAATCCTGCCGATGTCCGCGTCGATACCTATCGCGCGTCCGGCGCCGGTGGTCAGCACATCAACAAGACCGACTCCGCGGTGCGTCTGACGCACATGCCGTCCGGTATCGTCGTGCAATGCCAGAACGACCGCAGCCAGCACCGCAACCGCGCCGAAGCGTGGGACATGTTGAAAGCCAAACTGTATGAACTGGAACTGCGCAAGCGCATGAGCGAACAACAGAAGCTGGAAGACTCCAAGACCGACGTCGGCTGGGGCCACCAGATCCGCTCTTACGTGTTGGACCAGTCGCGCATCAAGGATTTGCGCACCAACTTCGAGAGCGGCAACACCAAGGCCATCCTCGACGGCGACCTTGACGACTTCATCGCGGCTTCACTCAAGCAAGGCGTGTAATTTCAACGTGCCGCCGGCGATGTCCGCGGCACGGTCTTTCCCGCCGCACCACAGACGTTTCACCGCATCATTTATAAAGATACCGACATGACGACAGACAATCAGCAGCAACCTGTCCCGCAAGACGAAAACAAGATCATCGCGGAACGCCGTACCAAGCTCAGCGCCTTGCGCAGCCAGGGCGTGGCCTTCCCTAACGACTTCCGTCCGACCCATAAGGCGGACGCGGTGCAGGCAGAGTACGCTGGCCAGGATGGCGAAGCGCTGGACGCCGCCGCCGTCAAGGTGGTCGTCGCCGGCCGCATGATGCTGAAACGCGTGATGGGCAAAGCTTCTTTCGCGACCTTGCAGGATGCGTCTGGCAGCAAGGCCGACGGCCGTATCCAGCTGTTCATCACCAAGGAAAACATCGGTGAAGACAACTACGACAACTTCAAGCACTACGACCTCGGCGACATCCTCGGCGCAGAAGGCACGCTGTTCAAGACCAAGACTGGCGAACTGTCGATCAAGGTCACCACGCTGCGCCTGCTGACCAAATCGCTGCGCCCGCTGCCGGACAAATTCCACGGCCTGGCCGATCAGGAAACCAAGTACCGCCAGCGCTACGTCGACCTGATCATGAGCGAAGATACGCGCCGCACCTTCAAGGTACGTACCGCTGCGATGTCGTCGATCCGCCGCTTCATGGAAAAGAACGACTTCATGGAAGTCGAAACGCCGATGCTGCACGCCATCCCTGGCGGCGCCGCGGCCAAACCATTCATCACTCACCACAATGCGCTGGACATGCAGATGTTCCTGCGCATTGCGCCTGAGCTGTATCTGAAGCGTCTGGTGGTTGGCGGTTTCGAACGCGTATTTGAAGTCAATCGCAACTTCCGCAATGAAGGCGTGTCACCGCGCCACAATCCGGAATTCACGATGATGGAATTCTATGCGGCATACGTTGACTATCAATGGCTAATGAATTTCACTGAACAAGTGATCCGTCAGGCCGCTATCGATGCTCATGGCACCGCCGTCCTGACTTATCAGGGCCGCGAACTGGATCTGAGCAAGCCATTCCAGCGCTTGACGATCATCGGCGCCATCAACAAATATGCGCCGCAATATCAGGACGCACAGTTGCAGGATGCCGAATTCATCAAGGCCGAACTGAAGAAGTTTGGCGTCAAGCCACACGCCCATGCCGGTCTCGGCGCACTGCAGTTGGCGCTGTTTGAAGAAACCGCAGAAGCACAACTGTGGGATCCGACCTACATCGTTGATTACCCGGTCGAAGTATCGCCGCTGGCACGCGCATCCGACACCGTACCGGGCATCACCGAACGTTTCGAACTGTTCGTCACCGGCCGTGAAATCGCCAACGGCTTCTCCGAATTGAACGATTCGGAAGACCAGGCCGCCCGCTTCCAGGCCCAGGTAGCCGCCAAAGACGCCGGCGACGAAGAAGCCATGTATTTCGACGCCGACTATATCCGCGCACTGGAATACGGCATGCCTCCGACCGGCGGTTGCGGCATCGGCATCGACCGTTTGATGATGTTGATCACCGACTCGCCAAACATCCGCGACGTACTCTTGTTCCCGCACCTGCGCCGCGAGGACTGATAACAGTATGATGCGCCGCCGTTGATTTCCAACAAATCAACGACGGCGCAGTCAAATGGGGTCGGAGTTTTTTTTCGCGGCCTTTTGCGAAAATTACTCTGACTCCATTTGACGTCCCACGGAGTAAATACCCCCCGTCAAACTGAAATTAATTCGACTCTGACCCCAATTATTGGGAGTTTGTGGCGTAAATACGTTGCCCCTCAGTAAAATATTTCCAGATAGATTGAACTCGTTACATAAGGATACATCTGACACACTATCAATCTAGTGCTCAGCCAACAAACCTTTGATAATTACTTTACTTAACAAACAAAAGATTTTCTGGAGGTAATAATGGACAATCCGAAACCAAACAATCGCATTCATCCGCTGGTCGCTACCGCGGCTGTTGCAGTTACGCTGGCCAGCCTGGTAGGCGTAGCCGCGATGACTGGCCTGTTTCCTAGTTCACAAGGCTCCACTCCACAGCAAATGGCTGCGATGTCCGCAGCGCCGGGCGACTACAACTCGCAGCAGCAACCGCAACAACAATCTGGCCAGCTGACGCAAAATCAAAATGGCGCGCCAAACGGCCAGAATGGTGATTACCAGCAAGCGCCGAACCAGGCCGCTGCACCGATGCAACAAGCGCCCCAGCCAGCCTATGCAGTTGCCCCACGCCAGCCGGAAGCGGCTCCACAACCTGCGATCTGCCACAGCTGCGGCCGGGTTGAATCGATACAGGCGATCCAGCACGCAGCCAAGCCTAGCGGCGTAGGCATTGCAGCGGGCGCCGTACTAGGCGGCATCCTCGGCCACCAGGTCGGCCATGGCAATGGTAATACCCTGGCGACTGTCGCCGGCGCGGTTGGCGGCGGCTTTGCCGGCAACGAGGTGGAAAAACGCACCCGCACCAACACCACCTATCAGGTCGTGGTGCGTATGGACGACGGCAAGGCCCGCACTTTCCCACAATCGGGCGAGGGCTGGCGTGTAGGCGATCCGGTGCGAGTCGTCAACGGCCATCTGGAAGGACGCGGTTAAGCAACATCAGGTACAACAACGCTGCCAACAAAAAACCCGCTGTCGCTCAAGTGTAGCGACAGCGGGTTTTTCATTATGCAATCAATATTGCGCTTACTTTGCTTCGTCGATCCAGGCGGCTTGAATCGCCTCCAGGATTTTTTCGCCGGAACGCTTTGGATCGTCGTCGAAACCTTCCAGGTCTAATACCCATTTGTGCAGGTCGGTGAAACGAATCGTCGCCGGATCGATATCCGGAAATTTGTCGTACAACGTTTCTGCAATCAGCAATGTGTCGGTCCACTTCATTATGCTGCTCCCCTATTGGCAATTGCTACGATAGCGAGTGATTAATGGTTTTCGCTGGCGTGGTTGATCGTATACTTCGGGATCTCGACCACCAGATCTTCTTCACCGACGATCGCCTGGCATGACAGACGCGATGTGGCTTCCAGGCCCCACGCCATATCCAGCAGATCTTCCTCTTTCTCATCCAGTTCGCCAAGCGAGGCGAAGCCTTCACGCACCACGACGTGGCAAGTGGTACAGGCACAGGATTTTTCGCAGGCGTGTTCGATTTCGATATCGTGGTCGAGCAACGCATTGCAGACCGATTGGCCGCGTGGCGCTTCAATCACGGCGCCCTCTGGGCAGTAGGTTGGATGTGGCAGTACGACGATTTGGGGCACTTTGTTTACCTCGGGAATAGGTTGATTCTTTTTGAATGTATAGGGTTTTCAGGACACCTGATCCAGCGTCTTGCCGGTCAGCGCATCGTGCACGCTGCGATCCATGCGTCGCGCCGCAAACTCTTCAGTGCCATGCGCCAACGCATCGACCGCCGCTTTGATCGCCTGGTGATCGTTGCCCAGCGCTTTCGTGCGCACGTCGTCAATCAACGCAGCAATCGACATACGTTCCTCTTCAGACAGCAACGCAGCGTCCGCCTGCAATGCAGATTCGGTGGCAAGAACGATCCGCTCAGCTTCCACTTGTTCTTCCCGCAACGCACGCTGCTGCATGTCGACGTCGGCCGAAGCAAACGATTCCTGCAACATGCGGGCAATATCGTCATCAGCCAAACCATAAGACGGCTTGACACTGATCGATGCTTCCACACCGGAACGCAACTCGCGCGCCGACACCGACAGCAAGCCATCCGCATCGACCTGATAAGTGACGCGAATGCGCGCCGCACCGGCCGCCATTGGCGGAATGCCACGCAGCTCGAACTTGGCCAGGGAACGGCAATCGCTGACCAGCTCGCGCTCGCCCTGCAAGACCTGGATCGCCATCGCGGTCTGGCCATCCTTGAAGGTGGTGAATTCCTGCGCACGCGCGCAAGGAATGGTTGAATTGCGTGGGATGACCTTTTCCACCAGGCCGCCCATGGTTTCAATTCCGAGCGACAGCGGGATCACATCCAGCAACAGCCAGTCGTCGCCGGGAGCGCGATTACCGGCCAGCAGATTGGCCTGGATCGCGGCGCCCAATGCGACCACCTTATCCGGATCGATATTCGCCAGCGGCGTCGTATGAAAATAGTCGCCGACCGCCTTGCGAATGCTCGGCATGCGGGTAGCGCCGCCAACCAGCACCACGCCATCGACATCGTCGGCACTCAGATCTGCATCGCGTAGCGCCTTGCGGGTTGGCGTCAGGGTCTTGGCCACCAGATGCTTGGTAATCTCGTCAAAGATTTCCGACGTCAGCAGCAGATGCACGCGTTCACCTGAACTCAAGGCGGCATCGATGGTGACTTCGGCTTTGGTCGACAGCAATTCCTTGGCTTCGCGCGCCTTGACCATCAGCACGCGAGTGTCTTCATCGGACAACGGCGACAGTTGCGCCTCCTTGCTGATCCAGCAAAACAAGCGGTGATCGAAATCGTCGCCGCCGAGCGCCGAGTCGCCGCCGGTAGCCAATACTTCAAACACACCTTTGGTCAGCTTCAGGATCGAAATATCGAAGGTGCCACCGCCCAGATCATAGACCACGTAGACGCCTTCGGAAGCATTATCCAGGCCGTAGGCGATCGCTGCCGCGGTCGGTTCATTCAGCAGGCGCAACACGTTCAGGCCGGCCAGCTTGGCCGCATCCTTGGTGGCCTGGCGCTGCGCATCATCGAAATAGGCGGGCACGGTAATCACCGCGCCGACCAGATCGTCGCCCAGCGCATCTTCGGCTTGCTGACGCAGCGTTGCCAGGATTTCAGCGGAAATCTCAACCGGGCTCTTGACTCCGGCAACCGTCTTCAGCTGCACCATGCCAGGTGCATCGAGGAAATCGTAAGGCAGGTTCTCAGCGTAGGCGATGTCCTTCAGGCCACGGCCCATGAAGCGCTTGACCGACAGAATGGTGTTCTTCGGATCAGTCGTTTGCGCCGCCTGCGCCTTGTAGCCGATATGCGCGTTGCCGTTCGGCAGATAGCGCACGATCGACGGCAGCAATGGGCGGCCAGCCTCGTCGTTGAGTACCTCAGGAATGCTGTTACGCACCGTGGCGACCAGCGAATTGGTGGTGCCCAGATCAATCCCCACCGCCAGCCGATGCTGGTGCGGTGCGGTGGACATGCCTGGTTCGGAGATTTGCAGAAGTGCCATAGGGGTATCTTGCTTTTCGTTTATTGCTTTATTGCGGCAGAGCGATGCGAATGCCGAGTCCGATAAATGCACAGCCCGCCAAGCGGTTCATAGTGGTGGCGGCCGTTTTTTTGCGCTGGAAAAACGCGCCGACCATGCCGGAAAACAGGGCAACCGCACTGAATATTGCCAGCGCCTGCATAATAAATACGGCTGCCAGGAGCAACATCTGCACTGGGATATGACCGGCGCTGGCGTTGACGAACTGCGGCAGGAACGCAATGAAGAACAGCGTCACTTTCGGGTTCAGCATATTCGCGATCACGCTCTGCCAATAGATGCGCGACAGCTTCTGCGGTGCGGCATTGCCTTGCAGGTGTACTGCGGTGTGCGAACGCAGGGTGCGCACACCGATATAGATCAGGTAAGCAGCGCCGGCGTAACGCAACAACGAGTAAGCCAGCGGCGAAGCCTTGATCAGCGCGGCAAAGCCGAGTACCGCCAGCATCGTATGGAAAATCAGACCAGAACTGAAACCAAGTGCAGCCACCAAGCCGGCCTTGCGGCCCTGCGCAATGCCGCGCGTCAGCACATAGATATTGTCCGGCCCGGGGCCAGGGTCAGCGTCATTGCGGCGATCAGGAATAACCAGACTTCAGGCATGTTCGTACTCGGCTAATAATAATTGTCGTATCGTGATTTACGATTCGAGAACGGCGAATGCGTTGCCGATCTCTTCCCCAAATTTTTCCAGGAACATCAACTGCCGCACGTATTGCGCAGCCTGTTGGAAATCTCCGGCATCCAGCAAAACGCCAATGCGTTGCAGATCGGCCCTGCGCGCGGCGCGTAATTCCTCGTCCAGTTGCTCCAGGGCGGCCAGGTTCTTTTCCGCGCGGGCATCGTCTAGCGTTTCGCGCCATTCCATCTGCTGCATCAGGAAAGCTGTCGGCATCGCCGTATTCGATTCGACTTCCAGCGCCACGCCATTCAGTTCGCACAGATAGGCTGCACGCTTGAACGGGCTCTTGAGCGTCTGGTAAGCCTCGTTGGCGCGCGTCGTCCATTGCATCGCCACGCGCTTTTCGGCACTGGTGGCATTGACGAAGCGATCCGGATGAGTCTGGTTCTGCACCTCGTGATAGGCCTGCTCCAACGCAGATGTATCGAGCGTGAAACGTTGCGGCAACTGGAATAACTCGAAGTGATTTTGCATATTGAATTAAAACAAAAGCCTGTTGAAATGCAACAGGCTTGGGTCGTCCATCTCATCCATCGTGACACAGGTTCAACGTTCAATCAGACAATCGCGAAGCCCGGCCAGGATGGCGTCAAATCCGGAAGCTCTCGCCGCAGCCGCACTCGTCCTTGACGTTCGGGTTGTAAAACTTGAAGCCTTCGTTCAAGCCTTCGCGCGCGAAATCGAGTTCGGTACCGTCGATATACGGCAAGCTCTTCGGATCGACAAATACCTGAATGCCATGCGACTCGAACACGGCATCTTCGTCAGTCTTCTCATCCACATACTCCAGCTTGTAAGCCAAGCCCGAGCAACCGGTCGTGCGCACGCCAAAGCGCAGGCCGATGCCCTTGCCGCGCCGCTCGATATAGCGGTTGATGTGCTTTGCCGCTTTTTCTGTCAGTGTGATTGCCATAAACCGTCGATCTCTTTCCTGTAGCTCTATCGCCCCGCCGACAGCGACATGTTGTCGTCAACCGGCAGGTCGATGGTCACTAGTAATTACGCCGCTTGCTTCTGTTCACCAGCGCCATGCTTGGCTTTGTAATCCTCAACCGCAGCCTTGATCGCATCTTCAGCCAGGATCGAGCAGTGAATCTTCACTGGCGGCAACGCCAGTTCTTCAGCGATCTGGGTGTTCTTGATCGACATGGCTTGATCCAACGTCTTGCCCTTGACCCATTCGGTCACCAGCGACGACGAAGCAATCGCCGAGCCGCAGCCGTACGTCTTGAACTTGGCATCCTGGATGACGCCGTCGGCGCCAACCTTGATCTGCAACTTCATGACGTCGCCGCAAGCCGGCGCACCGACCATGCCGGTACCCACGGTTTCGTCGCCTTTTTCAAAGGCGCCGACGTTGCGTGGATTTTCGTAGTGGTCCAAAACTTTTGCCGAGTAAGACATTTTGCTGCTCCTTAATTTGACGCTGCGGTCACGCCGCAGAAGAATTTCTCAGTATCGCTCTCAATCTGCAACCTAGTGGGCGGCCCACTGAATGGTGCTGATGTCGATGCCATCCTTGTACATATCCCACAACGGCGACAGCTCACGCAGTTTCGCAACCTTGGTCTTGATCAGTTCGATCGTGAAATCGATATCTTCTTCGGTCGTGAAGCGGCCGATAGTGAAGCGGATCGAACTATGCGCCAGCTCGTCGCTGCGACCCAGCGCGCGCAATACGTAGGAAGGCTCCAGGCTGGCCGAGGTGCAGGCCGAACCGGACGATACCGCGATGTCCTTGATTGCCATGATCAGCGATTCGCCTTCGACATAATTGAAGCTGACGTTCAGGTTATGCGGTACGCGATGCGCCATGTCGCCATTGACATACACTTCTTCGATAGTCTGCAGGCCGGTCGCCAGACGATCACGCAAAGCCTTGATGCGGACGATCTCGGTATCCATTTCTTCACGGGCGATTTCAAACGCGGCGCCCATGCCAACGATCTGGTGGGTCGGTAAAGTGCCGGAACGCAGGCCGCGCTCATGGCCGCCGCCGTGCATCTGCGCTTCGATACGGACGCGCGGTTTGCGACGCACGTACAAGGCGCCGACGCCCTTTGGACCGTAAGTCTTGTGGGCAGTAAAAGTCATCAGGTCGACTTTCCACTTTTCCAGGTCGATCGCGACCTTGCCGGTCGCTTGCGCCGCGTCGCAATGGAAAATGATGCCCTTTTGGCGACACAGTTCGCCGATTTCCGGGATCGGCTGGATCACGCCAATTTCATTGTTGACCAGCATCACCGACACCAGAATGGTGTCAGGACGGATCGCCGCCTCCAGTTGTTCCAGCGTGATCAGGCCGTTGTCTTGCGGTTGCAGATAAGTCGCTTCAAAACCCTGGCGCTCCAGCTCGCGCACCACGTCCAGCACAGCCTTGTGCTCGGTCTTGACCGTGATGATGTGCTTGCCCTTGGTCTTGTAGAAATTGGCGGCGCCCTTGATGGCCAGATTGTTGCCTTCGGTGGCGCCGGAAGTCCAGATGATCTCGCGCGAATCGGCGTTGACCAGCTTGGCGACTTGCTCACGCGCATCTTCGACGGCCTTTTCAGCAGACCAGCCATACATGTGGCTGCGCGACGCCGGATTACCGAACTGCTCGCGCAGGTAGGGAATCATTTTGTCGGCAACACGCGGATCGATCGGCGTAGTTGCCGAGTAATCCATATAAATCGGGAAGTGAGGCGCCTTCAATGTGTCTATCAGGCTTTTTTCCAAGGGTGCGTTCATACTATTTTGAGCTCCAATCAAGCAACCAGGTGGGACCGGTGCATCACCACCACATTTTGTTCCAGGGTCTTCTTTTGCTGCGCGTGCTGCTGCGCATGTTGTTGATCCACCAAATCCTTCAGCGACACCGAATCCAGGTATTCAACCATCTTGGCGTTCAAGGTCGACCACAAATCATGCGTCATGCAACGACCGCCGCCCTCGTGGTCCGGGCTGTGGCAATTTTCCTTGCCACCGCATTGGGTCGCGTCCAGTGGTTCATCGACAGCAATGATGATGTCAGCCACGGTCACGTCTTCCGCTTTGCGCGCCAGGTTATATCCGCCGCCTGGCCCGCGCACGGATTCAACAATCTGGTGACGGCGCAATTTGCCGAACAGCTGTTCCAGATAGGAAAGGGAAATCTCTTGCCGCTCGCTGATGGCGGACAACGTCACAGGACCCTTGCCCTGGCGCAATGCCAAATCGATCATCGCGGTTACCGCAAACCGGCCTTTGGTAGTCAGACGCATGTAATCTCCACTTGCTTTAAGGGACGCCAAAAAAAACCGCTACGGCCTTCCAAGCCCCCTTTATCTATCCGTTAAGCCCTTATTCCGAAATCTGAATAGTTTGTGACAGTATACCAAACTTGAGTGAATCCGTCAGGTATTGCCCAATTCCCGGATTGCCGCGCCGGCTATGGCTCCAGGGGCTGTTGATTTTTATTCAACCACAAACTGTACGGACACTTGCAGGAGGTATGGATTCGACGAAAAATTGCTGTATACACACAACAATACGACATGGAAGGCAAAAAATTTATTCAAGGAAGCGATGGTTAAACCTATAATACCGACCCTCCCGCACAGTCCTCTTTTGAGCAGCACAGCATGGCCATCCGCAAATCAAAGACACCGCAGTCACCCACCCAGAGAGCCGACCAGAAACGCGTCGACATCCTGAAATCGGCAGCAAAGTGTTTCCGCAAGACGGGCTTTCACCAGACTTCCATGCAGGAAATCTGCACCGAAGTCGGCCTGGGGCCAGGCGCGGTGTATCGCTACTTCACCAGCAAGGACGCGATTATTGCCGCAATGGCCGAGGATGAACGGCGCCAGGCGCGCACCATGCTGACGGAATTCCATGACACCGACGACCTGCCGCAGGCGCTGTCGGCCATCACCCGTGCCTTCGCCGCACGTTATGCAGCGATCAGCGACGCCGGCCTGATGACCGAAATCTATGCGGAGGGGTTACGCAACAAACGTGTTGGCGCGGTAATCAAGACGGCGGAAACGGAATGGGTGGATGGCCTGGCCGAGATGCTGAGCACTGCCCAGGAACGCGGCCAGATCAATCCGTCGCTGGACGCACAACAGGCTGCACTGCTGCTGACGGCGATGTGGGATGGCCTGGTGATCCGGCAAGCCTACACCCAGGCATTGCCGGCAGAGATGCTGGAATTATTCGACGACATGCTGAAACGCTGGTTGAGCGCAGCTTCGGCCCCGGCCAACCTCAAGCGCGCCAAACCGGCGCCTGCTGCTGCTCCGTCACCAGTTGCGACGCCGGCGCCCAAGGCAAAACCAAAAGCAAAACCGGTGGAACCCGAACCTGAACTCGCCCTGGCCTTGCCTGTCGTCGACAACATGACTCCCCAGGTAGAAATGGATCTGCGCCAGATGAGCCTGATCTAGCGCCCTGCAATCTGATTAGCCGGCGCGCTTCAGCAACTGCATCGGCCCGAACAATGCCTGCATGCCGGCATTGCCGATAAAGCTCAAGTTGTACGGATGTTCCGCCACCGCCTTCGGGAAACGCGCGGTAATCGGATAAGCATTCAACCGCTCGGCGATTTTCCCCCACAGCACCAACGTCGGCAAAGCCTGTCCACGATCTTCGGCAGCTTCGGCCAAACCAGTCAGGACTGCCTGCATGAACGGCTGCCATGCCTTCGCATCCTTGACCGGCGGCACGTCGGCACGAAACACCAGTGACGCATTCAACAGCAGGAAACCCTGCCCCACCATATTGGCCTGCAAATCGGCAAGCTGCTGAATCGCCGCAGAACCTTGCATTTGCGCCTGTTGCGCCACGCCCGACATCGCGTCACCGGTCGTACTATCGACCGCCAACTGGCCGTCGGCCACCAGCAGCATTTTCATGAAGTTACGCAACGACGTAGCGCGGTTGACCTGCTTCGACAGCCCCTTCTCCGACCACAGCGACCCGACCGCGCCATCCATGAAACACACTCCGGTGGCACTGGCCGCACGCGGATAAGGCCCTTCGCCTACCAGCACGTATCGCACCGCGCCCAGCGGCTGGCTGAAGGCGGCGAACAGGCGGCCTTCGGTGGGCAGGTAATCGCTGGCCGCCAGGTCCGACAGATAGGCCGGATTGGCTTGCGCTACGGCGTGCAGGCCGCGCTCCAGGATCGGTAACCAGGAAGCATGTACGCCATCTAAAGCAGCGCGAATTGAAGCAGGAAGAAAATCAGTCATAAGCCATCAAAAAACGTAAATCATATAAATAAAAAATACAGGTAGCCAGGCAGCCTCACACAACGCATGGCTCACGTCGTCGTCATTCCCGCGTTCGCGGGGACGACACGGTGCGCGTTATCAATACCTCGCTTGCTTGCACAGGAAAATGTACCGGCCTGAAACCTCCGCACCTACAAGGCGATACTGTCCGCCCCCGGCGCACCAAACAACTGCTGCTTGAGCACATGCAACTGATCGCGCACCTGCGCCGCCTTTTCAAATTCCAGGTTCTTGGCATGATCGATCATCAATTTTTCCAGGCGCTTGATTTCCTTGCTGACCTGTTTCTCGCTCATCGATTCGTACTTGGCCTGGTCCTGCGCCGCATTCAGTTCTTCGCGCGCTTCCTGCGGACTGTAGACGCCGTCGATCAATTCCTTGATCTGCTTGTTGATGCCGACCGGCGTGATGCCGTTGGCGGTATTGAACGCAATCTGCTTGTTGCGGCGGCGCTCGGTTTCGTCGATGGCGCGACGCATCGAATCGGTCATGCGGTCGGCGTACAGGATCGCAGTGCCGTTCAGGTTACGTGCGGCGCGGCCGATGGTCTGGATCAGACTGCGTTCGGAACGCAGGAAGCCTTCCTTGTCTGCATCCAGGATCGCCACCAACGAGACTTCAGGAATATCCAAGCCTTCGCGCAGCAAGTTAATACCGACCAGCACGTCGAATGTCCCCAGACGCAGATCGCGGATGATCTCGACCCGCTCCACAGTTTCGATATCGCTGTGCAAGTAGCGCACCTTGATGCCGTTGTCGCTTAGGAATTCAGTCAGTTGCTCGGCCATGCGCTTGGTGAGCGTAGTCACCAGCACGCGCTCGTTCTTCTTGATGCGCGCGGTCGCCTCCGACATCAGGTCGTCCACCTGGCTCAGGGCCGGCCGCACTTCAATCGCAGGGTCGATCAGGCCGGTCGGCCGCACCACCTGCTCGACCACCTGGTCGGCATGCTGGTTTTCATAATCGGCCGGCGTGGCCGAGACGAAAATCGTCTGCCGCATCTTGCCCTCGAATTCGTCGAAACGCAGCGGCCGGTTATCCAGCGCCGACGGCAAGCGAAAGCCGTAATCCACCAGATTGGTCTTGCGTGAACGGTCGCCGTTGTACATGGCGTTCAACTGGCCGATCAGCACATGCGACTCATCCAGGAACATCAGCGCATCCGGCGGCAAATAATCGACCAATGTCGGCGGCGGTTCGCCCGGCAACGCGCCGCTCAGGTGGCGCGAATAGTTTTCGATGCCCTTGGTAAAGCCGATTTCCTGCATCATTTCCAGGTCGAAGCGGGTACGCTGCTCAATGCGCTGCTCTTCGATCAACTTATTTTCCTTACGGAAAAACTCCAGGCGATCGCGCAGTTCTTCCTTGATGGTGTCGATAGCGCGCAACACGGTAGCGCGCGGCGTCACATAGTGCGAACCGGGATAGACCGTAAAACGCGGAATCTTCTGGCGCACGCGGCCGGTCAGCGGGTCGAACAACTGCAGGCTATCGATTTCATCGTCGAACATCTCGATACGTACCGCCAGCTCGGCATGTTCGGCCGGAAACACGTCGATCGTATCGCCGCGCACGCGGAAGGTGCCGCGACCGAAATCGATTTCGTTGCGCGTGTATTGCATCTGGATCAGGCGCGCGATCACGTCGCGCTGGCTGACCTTGTCCTTGGCGCGCAAGGTCAGGATCATCTGGTGGTATTCGTTTGGGTTACCGATACCGTAAATCGCCGACACCGTTGCCACAATGACCACGTCACGCCGCTCCATCAACGATTTGGTGCAGGACAAGCGCATCTGCTCGATGTGTTCGTTGATCGAGGAATCTTTCTCAATGAACAAGTCGCGCTGCGGCACGTAGGCTTCCGGCTGGTAATAGTCGTAGTAACTGACGAAATACTCCACCGCGTTGTGCGGGAAAAACTCGCGGAACTCGCTATACAGCTGGGCCGCCAGCGTCTTGTTCGGCGCGAAAACAATGGCTGGCCGTCCCATGCGGGCGATCACGTTAGCCATCGTATAAGTCTTGCCGGAACCGGTAACTCCCAGCAACGTCTGGTAAAACAAGCCGTCTTCGACTCCTTCGGCCAGCTTGGCGATGGCCGTTGGCTGGTCGCCGGCCGGCAGGAACGGCTGGAACAATTTAAACGGCGAATTGGGAAAAGTGACGATTTTTGACTCGTCGACGGCACTGGAAACCTGTGATATGTCAGCCATGGGCTTCGACCTTTGGTAGAATAGACGGCAGTAAATCCGCGCCGATTAGCGATTTATCTCGTGACCCGGCACAGCATTCAACCCGACTGCAACCTTCAATTTGCAGCCAACTTTTTATGTTATCACGATGAACGCACCTCTTTCAGCATCCCTCTTCACCGCCATCGAAATGGCGCCACGCGATCCGATCCTCGGCATTACCGAAGGCTTCAATGCGGATAAAAATCCAGGCAAGACCAACCTCGGCGTCGGCGTCTACTACGACGACAACGGCAAGGTGCCGCTGCTGGAATGCGTGCAAAAAGCTGAGGCGTTGCTGATTGAAAAGCTGTCGCCGCGCACTTATCTGCCGATCGAAGGCCTGGCTTCCTACGACAAGGCTGTGCAAGAACTGGTATTTGGTGCCGATAGCGCCGTAGTACAAGAGAACCGTGCAATCACCGTGCAAGCCATCGGCGGCACCGGCGCATTGAAACTGGGCGCCGATTTCCTGAAACGCTTCGCCGCCGCCAATGCGCAAGTCTGGATCAGCGATCCAAGCTGGGAAAACCACCGCGCGCTGTTTGAATCGGCCGGTTTCACCGTCAACAATTATCCGTACTACGACGCGACCACCCGCGGCGTGAATTTCAGCGGCATGCTCGACGCCCTGAAAACCATGGCCAGCGGCTCGGTAGTCGTGCTGCACGCCTGCTGCCACAACCCAACCGGCGCCGACCTGACCAGCGACCAATGGACGCAAGTCATCGAAGTCGTGACCCAACGCGGCCTGATTCCATTCCTCGACATGGCCTACCAAGGTTTCGGCGACGGCATCGACGCCGACGGCGAAGTGGTCCGCCGTTTCGCCAAGGCCGGCGGTCCGCTGTTCGTCTCGAACTCGTTCTCCAAGTCGTTCTCGCTGTACGGCGAACGCGTAGGCGCACTGAGCATCGTCGCCGCCAGCAAGGAAGAAGCCGGCCGCGTGCTGTCGCAACTGAAGCGCGTAGTCCGCACCAACTACTCCAACCCACCGATCCATGGCGGCCAAGTCGTTGCCACCACCCTGGCATCGCCGGAACTGCGCAAGCTGTGGGAAGAAGAACTGGCAGGCATGCGCGTCCGCATCCGCGAAATGCGCCAGCTGCTGGTCTCGAAACTGAAGGAACAAGCGCCAGCCCACGACTTCGATTTCGTCATCAAGCAACGCGGCATGTTCTCCTACTCCGGCCTGACCAAAGCCCAGGTAGAACGCCTGCGCGACGAATTCTCGATCTACGCTGTTGACACCGGCCGCATCTGCGTCGCCGCGCTCAACACAAAAAATATCGATAATGTTGTCGCCGCAATCGCAAAAGTCCTGTAATATTCGGGTCCCGAAGCAGTTGCAACAACCGCTTCGGGAGATGTAGAAAAGTTTAGAAAAAGCTTTGACAACGCAGCTAATTCAAGACTATAATTCTGCTTCTTTCAATTCCCTGATAGCTCAGTCGGTAGAGCGACGGACTGTTAATCCGCAGGTCCCTGGTTCGAGTCCAGGTCGGGGAGCCAAGATTCTAAGGGGTCACATGCAAATGTGGCCCCTTTTCTGTTTACACCGTTTCCCCCATTTATTGCCTATTGTCATTGGCCCTTCAACTATGAGGTTAGGCCTGACTCGAATTCGTAATGGTGACGCCGTCGCCTGAGACCTTGCCCATGTAGACGCGCTTGGCGATGCACTGGAAGTGGGCTCTCAACTGTGAAAGGGCTTAGGGAGGACTGCCAGATATGTGTGCGTAGGCCTCAGGCACGGACATTAACCATCGTCGCCTGCATGAGGGCAATCACTTTCCAGGCCGTTCCCGACAAGGCCCGAACTTCTCCTGTGCAGACAGTAAGCAGTTTCCCCGACGTCTGCACCTTTCCGATTGCGAGGAATCGTTCTCCGATTGCGGGACGCGCGAAGTTGATCTTGAATTCGGCTGAGACAATCTCACAATCGGGCGGCGCCTTGGTCAGTGCAGCGTACCCACATGCGCTATCGACGATACTTGTGATTGCACCGGCGTGCACGTAGCCGTGTTGCTGGGAAAGCTGCGTCGAGAACGGCATTTCTATTTGCACTTCACCGTCTGCAACTGAGAGCAGCCGCGCACCGAGGGTCGTCATCAAGCCTTGTGAATTGAAGCTGGCGGCGATTCGTTCTTGAATATCATTCATGGGATGTGCTCGTTGACGTGATCGTGCAAGATGCTTCACACCTATCGGGAGATGTGTACCGCGCCTGGAAACTGATTGTGCTCCTCGCCGCGGACAGGCCATGTGGCAGCTGCACCACATCAATACGCGCCAGCCATTTCATCGTTGTTGCGCGACTTCTGCCTGAAGCATTCGGCCCATCATTTCGTGAATCTTGTTGATAGCCTTGAGTGGGCGGATCATCACCTTGAAGCGGGTAATCAAACCCTGGTCGTTCCATGTGATGATATCCACGCCGTTGACCAGGATGCCGTCGCAGGTTGTTTCGAACTCAAGCACAGCAGAATGCGGACCGAGCCATTCGTTCAGGTATCGAAAAGTGCCGTTATTCAAGACGTGCAAGGCGGCGGCAAGGTATTTTGCAGTGATTACACGGCCATGTTGAGGCGTGTGAACAACCGGTGATTCGAACACCACGTCATCGGCGAGCAGCGCTTTCAGGGAAGCGGTGTCGCGCGATTTGACAATCTCATGCCAGCGTTCAATTGTGGAATATCCCATGGCTACTCTTCACCTTTATTGGCTAGCGAATGGTTGGCCATCAATGGCCAACGCAAAAAACTAGATACCTCCGTCTTCAAGCTGAATGAACCCGCCCTCGCCGGCTTTGGCAACGATCCCTTCGTAACTCCTGATCGTAGCATGCGCGGTCTCCATCGGGTGCAGATGGGTTGAGGTCACGACCAGCACTGGCGCACCCGCTGCCTCGCCGGCGGCAATACCGACTGCGGCATCTTCAAATATGAGGCAATCGGCAATGTCGACTTCCAGCCTCTTGGCCGCAAGGAGATAGCAGTCAGGATTCGGTTTGCCGGCCGCGACATCCTCCGAGGTGACGAGCACAGCAGGAACCGGAATGCCCGCCGCTTTCATGCGCTGGAGCGCCAGGGCTTTGGGAGCGGAGGTGACGACGGCCCAATTGGCCACTGGCAGCGACTTTAAGAAATTTTCTGCGCCGGGTACTTCAACGATGCCCTCCACGTCCTCGATTTCCGCATCGGTAATTCCCTGCGCTTCAATTTCAGGATCGACTCCGGGAAGCGCCAATCGGCTAATGGTGTCAACTGCGCGCGCGCCGTGGATAGTCGGCAAGAATGCCGCGACATCAAGGCCATGGCGCGTTGCCCAGGCGCTCCAGATACGTTCTGCCGCAGCGATGGAATTGAGGATGGTTCCGTCCATATCGAACAGGAGTGCAGCGTATCTACCGTCAGGTAGCGACAGGCCGTGACCGGACATTTCTTCTTTCCTTCAAGCGTGAACTGGATCTCCATTATCACTGATAATCCGAAACCGTTCGTTGGGCTCACGCTTGAGCGCGCTTTTTCATGCCCTCCCACGATGACATTGCCGTGAGCAAGCGGGATTCTCTCAATAAATTCAGACTTATCAACGGCCAATCGCTCAATTCATTGCCAGCTTCCCGCCATATCCTCTATTATCGAAGAGTGCTTGTCGGCCTTGCGACGCCAAATCTGCCTGCTGTTACGTCAAGCCGGGCGACGTGTCGGCCTTCCGGTTAGCCGAAAGGGATTTAATAAGAAATGGAAAATCGAAAATGCCTGAAACCAACGATCTGCAAAAAATATATCCCGTCGTAATAACGCCCAGCCATGACGGGAAATATTTCCAGAACTACGTCCAGTCGCTCTTGAATTTCACGATACATGCCGAACGTGCGGGCATGCCTCTGCAGGTGTTGATGCACCAAGGCGAAAGTCTGGTGACAAGGGCCCGCAACGATTGTGTCGCCAAATTCCTGAGTGTTCCTGAGTGGACGCATCTGTTCTGGATCGATGCCGACATCGGGTTTTCGCCTGAAGCTGCTTTCCGGCTGCTGCGTTCAGGGTATGACATTGCTGCCGGCGTCTATCCGCTTAAACGCGAAAACTGGCCGCTGGATGGCGTACCGGCTGGCACTACACGGCAGCAATTCGAAGGCACTTACACCCGCTATACCGTCAATGCAAAGGCAAGCGATAGCAGCGATGAGGTCAGACTGAAAGTCCAGCCCGACGGCTTCATGAAAATGGACGAGGCGCCGACCGGGTTCATGGTCATCAAGCGCCAGGTATTTGAACGGCTCATGGCCAGCTATCCCGAGCTCAACTACGTGCCGGATGGTATTGGCGTGCCTGATATGGGTCTGCACTACCGCTTTTTCGACGTCATGGTCGATCCCCTGACACGCCGCTATTTATCCGAGGACTATGGCTTTTGCCGTTTGTGGTCGGGGCTGGGCGAATCGATCTACATCGATGCCAACTCGAACCTGAGCCATCAAGGCTCCAAGTTGTACCAGGGCGATTTTGCGCATTCGTTGATCAACTCCTTGCCATACGCGGTAGGCGCTCCGGCCGGCGCACGCATGATCCTGGAGGGGCAGGAGTACTTGACTCCCAATCCCCCGTCCCCTTGAACCAGCCGCATTGATTGGCTGGCCAGCTGCACTTGATCGCACTGGCACGATGCCTATCGATGTGTGGCGTCAGCGGCGTTGAGCTTTGCCAGGAAACGCTGCATATGCGGGTCCGTCCGCTCGATAGGTACTTCAGCAAACGGGAACCAGCGTACTTCGTTGAACTCCCGTTCATCGAACCTGATCGGCTGATCCTTGCTGGCGCGCACGACATACCAGAGCGAAACGTCGGTGTGGCCGGCAGTGAGCCCTACGGTTGTCGTCGCGGTCAACAGCAGAGGTTCACCGACAGGATGCGACGGCGCGAACCCCAGCTCTTCCACCATCTCGCGCTGCACTGTCGTGCGTGGGTGTTCGCCTTGTTCAACATGCCCGCCAGGCGGCAGCCACAGCTGGGCATTGCGGTGATCGACCAGCAGCATATGCCCGTCGTCCACCACGACAAAGTACGACACAAGGTGTTTGGGCGGCGTCGCCGGCTTGGCCAGGCGACACAATTCGGCGCCTGAATCCAGCCACGCCAGAGCATCCGCGATGTGCTCTCGCTCCAGATCGTCGAGAGCTTGAATTGATGAAAATTCCTTGCGTATCTGGACTCGCATGCAGTATCTGATGATGAATGACAATGCTGAGGAATTTACAGCAAAAACCCGCAAGCACCTACACCGTCGCACGCCGTGCGTATTCAAGGCATACGCTTATCTGATGTAACCCTCTTTGCGAAAATGCTTAGGCAGGAAAATGAATAGCAGAATGGTCATCGTGGCAAAGAGCGGAACGCCGATCCACAACAGTGCTGTCCTCTCTTCCATTCTGAAGATGAAGCGGCAAGCTGCCGCAATCACAAAGGCATAAAAGCCTCCTGTAGCGGCCGACAGGCAAGCCACCAGGACTGTGATCCGTAAAGACGTGTAAATCTTTCGAGAAATCATATCTTTCGTTCGGGATGAGCCAAAGGTCATAAGTCGATAATGGCGACGGCGAAACTGACAAAAATGACAGTCGATTTCCAATCGCTCGTCAATGTAACGCCAATTTGCCCGGCAGAAAGTTAATTTATGTTAATTTTTTCCACTTGCCCTGACGTTTTTAGAAAAACAAGGGCCCGAAAGGCAAGGGAACTCTTCCATAAGCAAAGCATGGCTCTTGAAACGAGGTGTATATGCCGCTGGAATTTGTAGGGTGCGTGCGCACTGTCGGGCGCAGGAGTCAGGCTGGTGTCGTGCAGGCCGGGAGATTGGCGGGGATGAGGAAACCTTCGCAACCTGGAAGATTTCCTCTTTGTTGGGAGTTTATGCTGGCTGATCTGGGACGCTGTTGTCTTTGTCAGCTTCCTTCTCTTCCAGATGTTCAGTCACGGCTTCCACGCCTTTATAGCCGGCAACTGCTGCGATGCCTTCAGTCAGTATGGACGCATTTGGGTCCAGTTTTTTCACGCCTTCAACTGCGACTACGGCTCCAATCACTTCTTCCAGGATACCCATGATTTACTCCTCAAAATAATCAAAACAATGAATGACAACCCGCGCTGAAAAGCACGGACCATCATAGCAGACAGTTTTCTGTGTGGCGAAACCATGTCCAAGGGGATGCGCCAGACCGGCAGTGTCGACGATTCCAGGAATTTTTCTGTCCAACCCGCGCCGCGCCGTCGTTTCCAGGGTATCGGCCGCGCCTGGACGCGTGGTATCCGGGACAGAAATAATTACTCAGGTTACAGAAAAATACAATTTTCCCGTCATCACTCCGTTGCCCCTCTGCGTTTAACAGACATCATTAACAATCATGCGGACATCCGTATCGTTATGGCATTCACCACGCGGACCCAAGTGCCCCATCTGATCGCCAAGATCGGGAAAGAGGATTGGAAACGGTGAATTTGATGTTTAACCTGAGACGATAAATTACAGCACACAACTAACGAGGCCTTGAACATCATGAGAATAGCGAAGATCACAACTATCGTCCCCGCCGCCCTCCTGGCGCTTTCCCTGGCGGGCTGCGTAGTGGCGCCGCCTGTCGTGCGTCCTGCTTACGTCGCGCCGCCGGGCGTCGTATATGTCGAGCCGACCTATGCGATCCCTGGCCCTGGCTACGTCTGGGCTTACCATCCGCACTACGGTTGGGGCTGGCACCATCCTCAATATGGCTGGCATCGCGGCTGGCATTAATTACAGCGCCAGTTGCGCTTGACCCAGGTCTCTCCTGAAATGATAAAAGGGCAGCAGTCGCAAATTTGCAGCTGCTGCCCTTCATCCATCACTACGCGGCTATTCCACCGCGCGTCCCCTATCCTCTATCAGAACGAATGGCTGATGCCAGCATAGCCGCCATTTTGCGCATGTCCTGGCAACGGATTGTCAAACTCTGTTCCAAAATCGGCATTGCCCTTGTTGCGCACCGTACCGACGGCCGCATACAGCAAGGTCCGCTTCGACAGATTGTAATTGGCGCCGGCCATGAACAGGCTGGCGCTACCCGCATCATGATTGAGCTTGGCATGGAAGGCGGCGCCGATCAGGGTCAGGGCTGGCGTCAGCGCATAGTTGGCGCCGATCCAGTAATGGTTCAGTTTGTCGGGAGAGGTTGCTGCGACCGTATCCGGGGCGGAGATATTCTCGTAGCCGACGAACATCTTCAGCTTGTCTACGGTATAGGTGCCACCGACGATCAGATCCTTGGAAGCAGTGTAGACATCGCTGTATTTGCCATTCACGTCGCGGATCACATCATAGATGCCGCGCAGTTCCAGGCCACCGTTGGTGTACACCAGTGACAGGCCATCGCTGCGGCCCTTCGTGGTAGAGCCGGCCTGTTCGCCGAGGCTGGTTTGCGCGGTAGCATTGAAGCCACCCCAGGTTGGGGTCTGGTATTCGATGACGTTGTTGGCGCCAGGCCAGTTGCGGCCCTTGACCAGGCTGGCGGTACCCATGAATTGCTGGCCGGTCGGATCGAGGAACCAGACATCGTTGACAATGAACAGGTTCTTGCCGAACTTGATCGAACCCGCACCGCCGTTCAAGCCGACATAAGAACGCCGATTGAACAATGCGCTGCCGTTGGTGACGCCCTTGGTGGCGTCGAAGCCGGACTCCAGCAGGAAGAAGGCGCTCAGTCCGCTGCCCAGGTCTTCCGTCCCCTTGAAGCCGATCATGCTGGTGCCCCACTGGTTGCCGGAAGCAGCTAGCTTGCTGCCGGTCTGTCCGGTCGGATTGCCGTTGGCGTCTTTCAGCGCAACATTGGTCTGGTAGTCGACACCGGCATCGACCCGGCCGTAAATGGTGACGCTGGTTTGCGCCTGTGCCTGGCTGCAGGCGACGCCGATCAGCATCGTGGCGGCTGCTGCTTGCATGTACTGCAATGTCATTTTTTCATGGTTGGTCCCCTTTGTAGTTAAATTTTGTCCGAGCACATCCCTCTCAGCAGTAGAGATGATGTCGAACCTTCGTGAGAAGCCTTGCGAGCGCGCAGCAGGAATCAACCGGCAGCAGCGCTCATAACGCCCACTGTCGGCAGTACCCGGAGGTCAACTGCTGTTATGCTGGATTGCCGATCCAACAGCAGCGCTTGTTGCCTGCCGCCGCCGGATCGTTATTGAAAACTGCTGGTTGAAAGATCAGTCGTAAAGTACGGCGGCGATCTTAGGGTCGTTGATGTTGCTCTTGTCGTACCAGTAGAAACCGGTGTCGATCACTTTCGGCAGTTTCTCGCCTTTCAGCGCCTTGACGGCGGCTTCAACTGTCTTGTAGCCGATGCCGACGGGATTCTGCGTGATGGCGCCGGCCATGCTGCCGTCGCGGATCGCATCTTTCTGCTGCTTGCCGGAGTCGTAGCCGATAATCACCAGCTTGCGCTTCATTTCCTTGGCGCCGTTAAGCACGCCGATGGCCGAACCTTCATTGGTGCCAAAGGCGCCCTTCAGGTGCGGATAGGCTTGCAGAATCGACTTCATGATTTCAGTCGATTTCAACTGATCGCCGGCGCCGTACTGGATGCTGACGATCTTGATCTTCGGATGGGCAGACTTGATGCGATCGACGAAACCATCGCGGCGGTCGATGCCGGTACGGCTGGTCTGATCGTGCGCCACCACGGCCACTTCGCCTTCATTGCCGATCAGCTCGGCCATCTTGTCAGCCGCCAACCCGGCCGCAGCCTTGTTATCGGTAGTGGCAGTCGTGACCGGAATATCGCTGTCGACGCCCGAGTCAAAGGCGACGACAGGAATGTGCGCGGCTTGCGCCTTCTTCAGCAACGGCAGAGCCGCCTTGCTGTCGAGCGCGGCAAAGCCGATGGCCTTGGGTTTCTTGGCCAGCGCTGCCGACAGCATGTCGATCTGCTTGTCGACCATGGCTTCGGTTTCCGGACCTTCGAACGACACCTTGACATTAAAGTCCTTGGCCGCCTGCTCGGAGCCGGCTTTCACGGCCTGCCAGAATTGATGCTGGAAACCTTTCGAAATCAACGGAATGTAGACCACGTCATCGGCGATCGCCGTTGCGCTGAATCCAAGCGCAAGCGCCAGGCCAATGGCAACGTTCACTGCTCTTCTCTTTATCATTTCTAGTCTCCTGTTGTGGTTATAAAACAATAGTCATCAATTGCATTGTCCGAACTTCATGTGCACGTACAAAACCTGTTCAAAATTTCATTTCCTCACTGGCGGCGACGACGCAGGATATCCATGTAGACCGCCAGGATGATGATGACGCCGGTCACCACCGTCTGCCATTCCTGCGCCACCGACATCATGCGCAGGCCGTTGATCAGCACGCTCATGATGAACGCGCCGATGATGGTGCCGAGGATGGTGCCGGTGCCGCCCGACAGCGAAGTGCCGCCGATCACTACCGCGGCGATGGCATCAAGTTCATAACCCTGCCCCAGCGCCGGCTGCGCCGAGTTCAAACGCGATGCGATCAGCAGGCCGGCGATGCCGCAGATGGCGCCGCTGACGCTGTATACCGTGACCTTCCAGAAATCGACATTCACACCCGACAAGCGCAGCGCTTCTTCATTGCTGCCCAAGGCAAAGGTGTAGCGGCCGAAGATGCTTTTGTTGAGCGCGATGCCGGCGGCAATCGCCACCAGGAACAGGATCAGCACCGCATTCGGAATCGGCAACGCCGGAATCAAAGTTCCGATCAACGAATCCTGCGAAATGCTGGAGAAGCCAGGTGTGTCGTTGAAATAGATCGGCTTGGTGCCCGAGATCACCAGAGACAAACCCTTGAGCAGCATCATCATGCCGAGTGTGGCGATGAATGGCGGAATCTTGAGCTTGGCGATCAGTACGCCGGAAACCCAGCCGCACAGTGCACCGAACAGGATCGCTGCAGCGATGCCGACATAGATTGGCAAACCCCAGTAGGTCAGGAACACGCCGGCCATCACGGCGCAGAAGGTCATCAGCGTGCCGACCGATAAATCAATGCCCGCGGTGATGATGACAAAGGTACAGGCAATCGCCAACACACCGTTGACGGCGGTCGACTGCAGGATGCTGACCAGGTTATCGATCTCCAGGAAATTCGGCGAAGCCAGGCTGAAGAACACCAGCAATGCCAGCAGACTGGCGAAAGCCAACAGCTTTTGCCGGGTGGCGGGATGAAATATCCTGGCCTTGACGCTGCCGAGCACACCGCCGCTTAGCGGCAATTTTGCATGCGAAAGGGGATTCGGGGAATTCGGGGTATTTGCCATGATCGTCTTCGGTGAATGATTGAATTATTCGGTAAGGGCCGGCTCACGCTGCGTGGCCAGGTACATGATTTTTTCCTGCGAGGCGTCGGCGGCAGCAAGCTCGCCGGTGATGCGGCCTTCGCACATGACCAGTATCCGGTGGCTCATCCGTAGCACCTCGGGCAGTTCGGATGAAATCATGACGATTGCCTTGCCCTGCGCCGCCAACGCATTGAGCAACTTGTAGATTTCATTCTTGGCGCCGATGTCGATGCCGCGCGTCGGCTCGTCGAAAAACAGGATGTCGCAATCGCGCAGCAGCCATTTGGCGATCACGATCTTTTGCTGGTTGCCGCCTGACAGCAATCGCACCGGCTGGTCGATCGACGGCGTCTTGATGCTCAGCTGCCGCACGTAACCTTGAGCTGTTTCGCGGATGGCCGGCTGGTCGAGAAACAAACCCTTGGTCAGGAATTTGTCCATGCTCGACATCACCACGTTGGTCTTGACGTCGAGCCCGGTCGCCAATCCGAAATGCTTGCGATCTTCCGATAGGTAGCCGATACCGTGAGCGACAGCATCTCTCGGTGACTTGATCGACACCTTGACGCCATGCACCAGGATTTCGCCGGCATCGATCGCGTCGGCACCAAACACCGCTCTCGCCACTTCAGTACGGCCGGCGCCCATCAAGCCCGCAAAACCAAGTATCTCGCCCTTGCGCAAAGAAAAATTGACATCCTTGATAGCCGCGCCGCGTGTCAAACCCTTGACCTCCAACACAACATCATTGGCCGAGGTATCGGGCACTTCCGGCCCACTGTTATCAAGCTGCCTCCCGACCATCATGCCGATGATGGTGTCGATCGGCGTGCCTACGGTCGGCACGGTGGCGATGTATTGGCCATCGCGCATGACCGTGACGCGGTTAGAAATTTGCCGCAGTTCGTCCATCTTGTGCGAGATGTAGATGATGCCGACGCCGTGTTCCTGCAGTTGCCGGATGATGCGGAACAGGTCGTCGATTTCAGCATTGTTGAGCGCCGCCGTCGGCTCGTCCATGATCAGCACGCGCGAATCGAACGATAGCGCCTTGGCAATCTCCACCATCTGCTGCTTGGCCACCGTCAGCTCGCCGACCAGCGTGCGCGGATCGAGTTGCAGGCGCATGCGCTCAAAGATCTGCGCGGCTTGCCGGTTCAGCGCGTCTTCGTCGAGAAACACGCCGTAACGGCCGCGCGGCTCGCGGCCGATGAAGATGTTTTGCGCTGCGCTCAGGTGATTCATCAGGTTCAGTTCCTGATGGATGATGCCGATGCCCAGTGCCTGCGCGGCGCGCGGATTGGGAATCTCCACCGGGCGGCCATCCATGCGGATTTCGCCGCTGTCCTTGGGGTAGACGCCAGACAGCACTTTCATCAGCGTCGACTTGCCGGCGCCGTTCTCGCCCATCAGCGCATGCACTTCACCGCGCAGCAGATTGAACTGGCAATTGTCGAGCGCCAGCACGCCGGGGAAGCGCTTGGTCACGTTTTTCAGGGCGATGAGGTATTCTGGTGCTGCGCCCTCGGGAATTTCTGATTGCTGCATATCCGCTCTCATGATGCACAGCCGGCTGTATCGCCAACCGCGTTAAATCCAATCTGCCGAGGCGCAAGCCGCCTCGATGCCATAAAGCCAGGCTGGTTCATTGCTGCGCCAGATCGAAAATCTTCGACATCGGTGTCCATTTTTCACCTTCCGGCGTCCACGGGGTCGGCGCCTGGAAATTCCACATCAGCGTTTCCCATTCCTGCACCCGAAGATTGCCCTGCGATGCTGCTGCCATCCTGGCGGCGTCGTAGGTCGCATCGTCGGTTTCCATCAACATCGTCAGGCGTGTACCCAGACGGTAAATCTCCATCGACAGCACGCCATGGCGCCGCAGGTGTTCGGCGATTTCCGGCCAGATCCGGCGGTGCTGCTGTTCGTAGCGGGCGATCAGTTCGGGATCGTCTTTCAGGTCCAGTGCCAGGCAATAACGCATGTGTTCGTTTCCTTGTGCTGCTAGCTTGCAAACTCAACGGAACCCGCTCAGGTCAACGCGCGATCCAGATGGGTATAACCGCCATCCACCGATACCCACTGCCCAGTGGTATGGGCGGCGCGATCGGATAGCAGGAACACCACAGTGTCGGCAATTTCTTCCGCACTCGTGAGGCGTTTGCCGAGCGGGATCTTGCTGGTAATGGCGGCCAGCTTTTCTTCCGGCTTATCGAAACTGGCAATCCAGTGACGATATAACGGCGTCATCACTTCGGCGGGGATCAAGGCATTGACCCGCACACCATCGTTGGCGAGTGCAGCCGCCCATTCGCGCGTCAGCGCCAGTTGCGCACCCTTGGCGGCGCAATAGCCGCTAGTGTTGCCCTGGCCGGTCAGTGCTGTTTTGGATGAGATATTGACGATGGCGCCGCGGCTGGTTTTCAGATGCGGCACGCAGAAATGCGCCATCACGTAATAGTGAATCAGGTTTTTTTCCAGCGATTGTACAAAGGCCGTGCGCCCGGCATCCAGGCCGACGCCGTCGTTGATGCCGGCATTGTTGACCAGGCCGTCCAGACGTCCGAATTCCTGCACGGTTTGCGCCACTGCATGGCGGCACTTATCCTCGTCGATCAGGTCGAGCTGAAAAATGCGCGCCTCCGGTTGCAGCGCCAGCAAGCGCTCCCTGAACGTGAGATCGGGCTGGCTTTTGCCGAAGATCACCGGGATCGCGCCTTCTGCTGCGAGCTGCAGCGAAATCGCTGCGCCGATGCCTGCGCCGCCGCCGGTGACAATCACTACCTTGCCTGTCAGATGTAAATCCACCTTGTTGTCTCCATTTTATTTATTCTTATATTTTCCTACTTGTTCTTTATAGACCAACTGCAGGCATCTTCCAATCGTCAACGCCGAAGGAAGATGCCTACGTTGCTAGCCGCGGAACTGGTATTGCTGCAGCGACTCAGGCTTCATCGTAATCGAAAATCCCGGCGCTGTCGGCGGCATGTACGCGGCATTACGGATCACGCACGGATCAACGAAGTGCTCATGCAAGTGGTCGACATACTCCGTCACGCGCCCGGCCTTGCTGCCGGCGATGCAGACGTAGTCGATCATCGACAGATGCTGCACGTATTCGCACAAGCCAACGCCGCCCGCATGTGGACAGACCGGCAACTTGTATTTTGCCGCCATCAGCAGCACGCCCAGAATTTCGTTGACGCCACCTAGCCGGCAGGAATCGATTTGCACCACGTCGATCGCACCGCGCATGATGAATTGCTTGAAGACGATGCGGTTCTGGCACATCTCGCCGGTAGCGACCTGAACCGCGCCGATGCCTTCGCGGATCTTGCGATGGCCTTCGACATCGTCCGGGCTGGTCGGCTCTTCGATGAACCAGGGCTTGGCAAAGGCCAGCTTGTTGACCCATTCGATCGCCTGGTCGATTTCCCACACCTGGTTGGCGTCGATCATCAAATGCCGCTGCTGGCCGATCACTTCGCGCGCAATGGTGACGCGACGAATGTCGTCGGCGAGGTCGCGCCCTACTTTCAGTTTGATGTGATTGAAACCGCTATCGATGGCTTCCTGGCACAAGCGACGCAACTTGGCATCGTCATAGCCGAGCCAGCCGGCGGATGTGGTATAGCAAGGGTAGCCATCCTGCTCCAGCAGGCGAATCCGTTCAGCCTTACCGGGCTCTTGTTCGCGCAACAGGGCCAGTGCCTCTTCCGGCGTGATGCAATCGGTCAGGTAGCGGAAATCGATGGCGCGCACCAGTTCCTCCGGCGTCATGTCAGTCACCAGTTTCCACAGCGGCTTGCCTTCGGCCTTGGCCCACAGATCCCAGACCGCATTGACGACGGCGCCAGTGGCCAGGTGGATCGCGCCCTTGTCGGGACCGATCCAGCGCAACTGGCTGTCTGAGGTGATGTAGCGCCAGAAGCGGCCCATGTCTTCGCTGATCCAGTCCAGCTTCAGGCCGACCAACAAATGTTCCATCGCCTGGATCGCGGCGCAGCAGATTTCGTTGCCGCGGCCGATGGTGAAAGTCAGGCCGTGGCCTTCCAGGCCGGGCCGGTCGGTTTCCAGGATGACGTATGCGGCGGAATAATCAGGATCCGGATTCATCGCGTCCGAGCCGTCCAGCATCTGCGAGGTCGGGAAACGCACGTCCAGTACGCGTACTGATCGAATGGTCGTCATCGTATGTCTCTTTTATTGGGTTTATAGTGAGATGGTGCGTTGGCGCTGCTGCCCCAAGCCGTCGATGCCGAGTCGCATCACCTGGCCGGCGCGCAGATAAAGCGGCGGCTTTTGCCCGAGGCCGACGCCCGGCGGCGTACCGGTCGAAATCACGTCGCCCGGCTGCAAACTCATGAAGCGGCTCAAGTAGCTGACCAGTGTCGGAACCTGGAACACCATGGTCGAGGTATTACCGTTCTGGTAGCGATGGCCGTCCACTTCGAGCCACATGCCAAGGGAATGCGGGTCTGCGATTTCGTCAGCCGTCACCAGCCACGGCCCCAACGGTCCGAAGGTGTCGCAGCCCTTGCCCTTGTCCCAGGTGCCGCCCAGTTCGAGTTGGTATTCGCGCTCCGAGACGTCGTTGATCACGCAGTAACCGGCCACATGCGACATGGCATCGGCCTCATCGATATAGCGGCCGCCCTTGCCAATCACCACGCCCAGTTCGACTTCCCAATCTGTCTTGAGCGAACCGCGTGGAATCTCGACGTCGTCGTCGGGACCACAAATGGCGCTAGTCCATTTGCCGAAAACCACCGGCTCCTTCGGCACGTCCATGCCGGATTCAGCGGCGTGGTCGGAATAATTCAGGCCGATGCAGATGAACTTGCCGACAGCGCCGACGCACGGACCGAGGCGCAAATCCTGCTGTGGCGTACCGGCCACCAGAGGCAAGCTATCCAGATCGAGTGCGCGTAATTTGTCCAGCTCCGGCGGCGTCAGAAAATGGCCGCCGATATCCGCCACCACACCGGACAGATCGCGCACCCGTCCTTGGTTATCCAGCACGCCAGGCTTTTCCCGGCCCTTCTCGCCATATCGTAATAACTTCATGAATCGCTTTCTTTATCCTGTTGTTTGAATGTGGATCAGTTTGACCAGCCGCCATCGATCAGATGAATTGCGCCGGTGGTGAACGACGATTCGTCGGACGCCAGGTATAGCGCCAGCGCAGCGATTTCCTCGGTCTTGCCGATGCGCCCCATCGGCTGGCGTGCAACGAAAGCAGCCTGGACTTCGGCGATATCGACGCCTTGCTGGCGCGCCTGCTCGCGGATTCGCACTTCCAGCGAAGGGGATTCGACGGTGCCGGGACAGATCGCGTTGCAGCGGATGCCTTTGGCAACGAAGTCTGCCGCCACTGCCTTGGTCAAGCCGATCACCGCGGCCTTGGTGGTTCCGTAGACAAAGCGGTTCGGCACACCTTTGACGCTGGAAGCCGCCGACGACATGTTGATGATCGAGCCGCCGCCCTGCGCCACCATGCCGGGTAATAGCGCGCGGATCAGGCGATACATTGAAGAGACGTTGATATCCCACGAGAAACGCCAGTCTTCTTCGCTGCAGTCGAGGATGCTGCCATGATGGACATAGCCGGCGCAGTTGAACAGCACGTCAAAGCCGCTGCCCGATTGCGCCAGCGCGGCAACGGCCCGGTCATCTGTCACATCGAGAAGCCTGGTGGTAATTGGATGGCCGCCATCGCGCGCGGCAGCGGCGGTCTCGTCGAGTGCCGCCTGGTTGATGTCAGTCGCCAGCACTTGCGCACCTTCACGCGCAAACGCCAAGGCGCTGGCGCGCCCAATGCCCTGGCCTGCGGCAGTCACCAGAATGCGCTTTCCTTGTAGTCTCATGAAACTGTCTCCGGATGCTTGGTATTTTGTCTAGGACCGCAGGTAGCTCGCTGGATCTGGCCCAGAGGTCCATTGGCTGGACCAATAATAGTGCTTAAATTTTAGCTTTGCAACTAAAAAAATCGTTGCTTTTTGATTGCTGGCAAGAAATGCGACAGCCGGAGAAAAGGATCTTCTCTACAATTAAAGTCGAAAACATCGATGCGCGCTTTCGGCGACGAATATCTCGCTACATCTGTTGGATAGTGAATGGTTTCAATACGGCGTTATGTCGTGGATGAGAAGACAAAGAGCAGATTGCTGGTGAGGGTCGCAATCGGCCAAAATCGAACGGTCGAAGACGTCCGCTAAACTGATGACTATGTTGGAGGAGTTTAGTCATGAAATTTGATTGGCACGGCGGAGTAATTTCGCGGACAACGTTAGTCGATTCTGCCTACAAAAATACGCAGAACGTTCGGCGCTTTCTGTCGCATCAATGTGGACCGGAGTTCAAATTTGACCGCGATCTGATGGCATGGATAGGCAACGGTGTTGAGAAGAACATGGGCGACGTTGTGGACGAGTGGACGCGTCGACGTACAATGGCGCAGGACTAGCAAATGACCAATTTCGGCCAATTGTGGACGGTTGAAAGTGCCTACCAAAGTAATGGCGATTCAGTGGAAGGCAGCATGAGCGATCAACATTTCGTAGAGTGCTGCACCCATGGCAGACAAGCCGCCACCTATGTTTGCCAGCACATTCTTCAAACGCTGCAGGACAGCAAGCCACGTGGTTTTTGGTCTGCGGAGGTTGGGCCAGGCGAGTTGCACCCAGATTCTTGGTGCAGTGAGTGTGAAGCTATGTTAAATGCTGCTGGTGAATGGAATGACGAAACCGAAGCTAAAGCTGGCATTTCGCTGATTTGTAGTGTTTGCTATGAGAGAGCAAGAGATCTCAACCAAAGCCGATAGTCAGTTATCGGCCAATAGCTGTCAATCGACAGTCGCTCCGAAAAATAAGAGTAATATCCGAATTTTCCTGATGGGTCCGCTTTCATCCTTGTCGAAAAATGGAACAGAAATCTGAATTTCCAGATGTTCAAATGGTGCAAGTTCCTGCTGGCTTCATCGCATTGCGAGACGACAGAATCAGTCGTACATGGAGCGTCGAACTCCAACGTTTTGCAATCGGTCGCTATCCTGTCACTCAAGCAGAATATGCAGCGCTGACTGGACGACAGCCATCGTCATCAGCCACATTACAATGCCCGGTTGAAAACGTCTCCTGGAATGATGCTGCCAAATTCTGCAATTTACTTTCGAAGGCGGCGGGTCTTTCAGCATGTTACGACATGCATGACGACGGCACGGGCGCCACTCCTGTCCCCCTTGGTAGCGGCTATCGTCTGCCCACCGAAGCAGAATGGGAATATGCGTGCCGTGCGGGAAGCAATGGTCCGAGATATGGCAATCTTGATGACATTGCCTGGTATCGGGAAAACTCTGAGGGACGCACGCATGACGTCGGCCAAAAGCAAGCGAACCAATGGGGAATTTACGACACGCTCGGCAATGTTTGGGAGTGGTGTTCGGATCAATATGATCCCGAGGTCTATGGTTCGTATCGTGTGTTTCGTGGCGGTGGTTGGTCTGATGCAGAAAGAGGCTGCCTTGCTACGAATCGTCGCCGTAGTCATCCGACATTTGCAATAGATGATCTTGGATTTCGGATTGCCAGATCACTTGACACCAGTCGCGAGTGATCCAGCTTACGTATGACGTATGATCTTTCCGCCCCGCCGAACGGCCACCTCGGGTTGAATTGAGCCTGTCGCGCCCGGTTCAAAATGGCCATTGCAGCCGGTCGACGCAGTTGCCCAGATCATTGACAATAGATACCGGAAAACAGCGCGCCGCTTTCGCCCATTGCAATGAGCTGTTACATCTTCATACGTTTTTTCAGCTGGGAAGTGTTGGCACCGGCACATGCCGCTCTAGTATTCATATGAAGATGAAACCTGACAGGAGTAGTCATGCATAATCGAATCATTCAATTGCTGAGCGCTGTTTCAGTAACGATGCTCATGGGGCTTGGCATTAACCATGCCGTCGCTGCGTGTGCTGTACCTGAGCCGTTGAAATCAATCGATCCAGTGGGGTTTTACGATGATCCGGCCGCTTATGCGCAGGCGGTCAAGCCGATGCGTGACTATATCTACCGGCTCAACAAGGCTGCGGAATCGAATCAATGGACCTGTGTTCTCACGCTTTTGGAAGGTTGGGCTCGCGCAGATTCCTTGCTGGGTCCGATCAGCGGATACCAAGGTTACTACGAGCGTTCCTGGGCCGGGACAGATTTCGCGCTCGTATTGCTGCGGCTGCCCAAGGAAGTCGGTGAGGCTAATGCGGATCAGTTGCGCGTCATTACGCCGTGGCTGACCCGCATCGCCATCGCCACGCGAGACGCGGATGCGATCAACCATTTGCACAACAATCTGGTCTATTGGGCGGGGCTGAATCTTGTCGCTATCGGCACGCTTGCGCACCGGCAGGATTTGATCGATGCCGGACTCGCACGTGCCAGAGAGGGTATTCACGACATAGGTTTGCACGGCGAATTGGAGCGGGAAATCAAGCGCGGAGATCGGGCTCTCCATTACCACACGTTCGCCCTTATTCCACTGGTCTTCACGGCAGAACTGGCCGAGAGGCAAGGTGTCAATCTCTATCAGGAGAATCACGGCGCAATCGGCCGGTTGGCAAATCTGGTAATCAAGGCGGTGCAGAATCCCGACAGTTTCGCCGAGATCACGCCGGTCAAACAAAATCTCTTCCCTTGGACATTCCAGGACGAGCTGTCGTGGATGGAGCCGTATTACGCTCGCACGCGCGACTCGCGTCTCCCTGGGCTGATTGCTCCGCGCCGTCAGTTCCACGAATGGCGTCTTGGCGGCAATGTCACCGTTGCGTGGGGAGTTGCTCTGCCTCAGTGAGTGTTGCGTGGACAGCTTTTACCAATATTTATTTATCTATTATCGGTAAAGCGTAATGACTGCAATGGACATGTTTTCGACTTTAATCAGTCGGGATAAAGGACAAGACTGTGGTCTACGCCTCACGGCGACTGGATCAAGACGCTGCGTTTTATGCAAATCAAGAAAGGAAATGGTAGCGCACCCCGTGCTTCCGCGCCATCAGCGCACCGAACGATAGCCGCTGCTGCGGCCGCGCTTGCTCAACACCAGTTGCCAAAGCTGGCCCTGGCCTGAGCGGAAGAAGCCGGCAGAAGAGAGGATGAAATACTTCCACATCCGATAAAAGCGCTCGTCGTAGTTGTCTTTCAGGACTGGCCAGGCGCGCTCGAAATTTTCCCACCAGGCCATCAAGGTCAGGTCGTAGTCGCGGCCGAAATTGTGCCAGTCTTCAATCAGGAAGCGCCCTTCCAGGACGTTCGCAATTTCCTTGGCGGAAGGCAGGTGGCCGTTGGGGAAAATATATTTATCCAGCCACACATCCCTTTTCATCTCTGTCACGTAATTGCCGATGGTATGCAGCAGGAACAAGCCGTCCGGCGCCAGCAGTTTGCCCACCACGTCGAAGTAGGCCGGATAATTCTTGGCGCCGACGTGCTCAAACATGCCGACCGACACCACCTTATCGAACTGCCCGGCGAGCTGGCGGTAATCCGTCAGTTCGATCTTGACCGGCAGACCGGCACAGCGTTCCTGCGCCAGTTTCTGCTGCTCCTTTGAAATCGTGATGCCGACAACCTCGACCTGATGATGTTGCGCGGCATAGCGGGCCAGGCCACCCCAGCCGCAACCGATATCGAGCAGGCGCTCACCCGGCTTCAGTTCCAGCTTGCGGCAAATCAGGTCGAGCTTGTGCTGCTGCGCTTCTTCAAGATTATGGGCGCGCGACCAGTAACCGCAGGAATACATCATGCTCGAATCGAGCATGCTTGCAAACAGATCGTTGCCGATATCGTAATGCTGCTCGCCGACCTGGAAGGCGCGGCCCCTGCTTTGCAGATTGAAGAATTTCTGCCGCAGGATTTCCAGGGCGAACTTGATTTTTGCTGGGCCGACCACCGTCTGCTCAAGATCGTGGCTGGTGACGCGGAAAAAGAATTCGTCGAGCCGTTCGCAATCCCAGTCGCCATCCATGTACGACTCGCCAATGCCCAGCTCCCATGTCGCGAACATCTTGCGGAAAAAGGCCTGGTCATGGATTTTCATGTCCCACGGCTGATCGCCGTTCAGACGGATCCCGGCATGCTCAAACAACTGGTTGATGATTTTCGGCGCACCTGCGCTCAAATCGAAATCGGTAGCGTTTTCCCGGCTGTTTGATGCATTGCTCATGCGACGAATCCCCTTTGGTGATATTGCCTTGGAGTTGTATCTTGAGTCAGCTTTGCAAATCAGCTATTTAGTAAAATATTTTTTAGGATAGTATCAGCTTCCTTCGAACGCAAACCTGTTTCGCCGTCAAATTTTTTGCACGAACTGCAAATAAAAAAGACAGGACTTGCCTGTCTTTTTTATTCCGAAACGCGCTGCTTACTTGGCTGCAGCGGTTTTCACATCAGCCTTGGCTTCGGCGGCGGGTGCCTTGACCACAGCCTTGTGCGCCACCTTGGTTTTTGCAGTTTTTGCCTTGACCTTGGCGCCGGCTGCCTTGCCTTCGGTCTTGGCTTCTACCTTACCGGTTTTCGCTTCGGTCTTTGCGGCCGGCGCGCTTACTGCTGCAGTTGCGGTAGCCGCTGGCGCTGTCGGTGCAGCTGGTGCAGTTCCTTGAGCGAATACGGAAGTAGCGAACAAGCCGGCGATCAGAGTAGCGATTAATTTGTTCATTTTTGCACCTTTCAGTTGTCTTGGTTACCTCAGATAATCTCCGAGGGCTTGAGCAATAAACGACTGCTGCAAGGATGCTGTTGACTGTGCTTACAATCCATTACAAATTGGCCGACGCCATCATTTCAAGCTTCATGCCCGGTCATCAGGTTTTTCGAAAAGGTAATAACCGAAGCCAAGCGTCGCCCGGCCCCACTGCAAGTAGGCAGCATGCCAATGCTGGATGCGCTGGCGAAATCCGGCAACATCGGGATCACCAGGATGAGATGCGACGTAGCGCATGACTGCGTGGCAGTACATCCCTTCATATTCATCCCATTCATCATCGCTGCTAGTTGCTGAGCGGAGCACGGCAAAGCCCTGCGCAACGCCACGCGCGGCATTTTCCGCATGGCTGCGCAACTCATCCTGGGTTGCTCCGAGCACTGCAAGATAGGCAGCGGATGGCGGTTGCTTCCAGTAACCTTCGCCCACCAACAGTAAGCCACCAGGCTTCAGCCATTTCATGCTGGTCTCAAGGCAAACATCGAAGCCGCCGAACGCATGACTTGAACCGATGCAGAGAATCGTGTCGTAACCGTCGGCTGGACATGCATGCTGCTCGACCGGCTCATCTATCAACGTCAGCCGAGTGTCAGCGGGATGCTGCGCCAGCCATTCCTGCTTTGCTTCAGCGATGAACGATGGATTGATATCAACACCCACTCCGCGCACCGGCGCCAGCGTCAGCAGGTCGCGCAACAGAGCAGCCTTACCGCATCCGGCATCCAGCACCAGTGCATCGGGTGTCAATCGCAGCGAACGCAGCAAGCCTCTGCCTTGGCCGCAGAAAGCGGACTGCAATAGCGATGATCGGTGTGCGCAATGGTGGAAAATTTGAAGCGGTCTTCAGATGCAAGCGTCATCGTTGCCTTGTGTGTAAAGCGATTATCTGGCCAGCCAATCGCGCCGGAGCAATCCATACAGGTCGGTATCCGACACCACGCCATCGACCAGCCACCGCTCGCGCAAATGTCCTTCCTTGATGAAGCCAAGGCGCTCCAGGGTCTTGGCAGATGCGGCATTGCGCGGATCGATATCGGCTTCGAGCCGTCGTAGTTTGAAAGCGTCGAACGCGTGCTCGACAAAGGTTGTCAGGGCTTCGTGCATGTAACCGTTGCCCCAATGCGTACTTCCCATTCCATATCCCAGATCGGCGCGCAAGTTCTGCAAATCGATCGCGAACAACGAACACATCCCGATGAGATGATTGTCTGCCTGCGTTTGCATGCCGAGGCGGAGATAACGTCCTTCCTGATGAGCCGCAATGTCATTCGCAATCAACTCGTGCGCCACGTCGATTGAAGCCCACGGCACTGTGCTCCAGTAGCGCATGACTTCCGGATCGGAAAATATGGTGAATAGAGCTGCGGCGTCTGATTCCAGCAGCGGGCGCAAAATCAGGCGCGGCGTTGACAACGTAGTGGGAATGATGGATGGCATACGACAGTTTTCATCTTGATAGCGGTTTAACCGGGAACCACACTGCGGGATATCTGAGGCGCTATCCCATGCCTCGTCCACCGTCCTTGGCAGTCGCCATTTCGAACAAATCAAAAGCGTCGCCATACAGGAACGATTTCTTCAGCGGCGGGCCGTAATCCGCGGCACATCCGTAGGCGATGACCTTTTGCTCGCAGTCGTGCTTGGTCCTGGCAATGATCGACTCGGCCTTGTCGCCTTTCAGATTTTCAGCCACCCAATAAGTCATTTTCATTCATTCACCCCGAATTCAAACGTTTGCGATCTTGGCCGGCGGTTAGGACCAGTCATTGATGAAGCAAAATTATTATCAGTGCGGACCATGTGAATCGGCAAGGACTTTCAACAAAAGCAAAGGGCCTACATCAATGTAGGCCCCTTCTATTTGCACTTTAACTATTTCACATGATATGAATCGATTGCCAAGGCGAGAAATCCAACACTAGATGCTTCAGGTCACCGCCATCGCCGGATCGCTAACCCCGTGTGCCCCGGTTTCCATGCGCCCCGCAAAGCGGCGGCTGAAACCGCCCAGCGGCACTGTCACGCTAAAGTCATACCAGTTGCCTTGGCTGGCGATTGCCCAATGCTGCTCAATCTGCCGGCCCGGGCGCACCTCGAAAGTCCAAGGGCCTTCCCGGCGATAGGCATTCAGTTTAACGGTGAAGACGCAAGTCCTGGCTCCGGTGTTGACCATTGTCAGGTGAATCCGCTTGCCGAAGGTGTCGTAGCCGAGCCGGACTTCCGGCGTCGCTGTGGCCGATTCGGACAGTGCCGCTAAATTTCCCTGGAATGCACGATGGAAGCCGTTCGGCCCCAATACCCACAAATCGTAGGCGCCATGGTCGACGCTCAGGTCCCAGGCGTCCTGCCAGCTCTTGCCGGCTTCCAGCACGTAGCGGCGCGGCACGCGATCCAGGTGCAGGCGATCGTAGACATGGAATACTGCCGCGGCGCGGCCAGTGTTGCGGAAACTCAGTACGATCTTGTTGCTGCGCTCGTCAGTGCGGCCGCCAACGTGCAATTCATAGGGCAATGCGCGCGATGGCCGAATCCCGGCAGCCTGCATCGGAAATACTTGCGTGCCTTCGGCCGGCAGCGCAACTTGCTGCAAGCGCTCTTGCTGGGCGCGTACTGCGTCAGCTTGCTGGCGCGAGCGCTTCGGCAGCGTCGGCAATGGCTCATGGTTCGGATTGACGAAATTGAATGCTGTCAGCAGATCGCCACAGACGGCACGGCGGAACGGGCTGATGTTTTCTTCCTTCACATTGAAACGCGCCTCCAGGAAACGTAGAACCGAGGTGTGATCGAAGACTTGCGAATTGACCCAGCCACCGCGACTCCAAGGCGAAATCACATACATCGGCACGCGCGGGCCGGGGCCGAACGGATGCTTGTTGTAAGGCGGTGTGCTCAAATAATATTCGCCGTCGGTATCGACGCTAGAATAGCCGGCCAGCTCGTTGCCTTCGTAGCCTGGCGCGCATGGCGGCGGCACATGGTCGAAGAAGCCGTCGTTCTCGTCGAAGTTAATCAACAGCACGGTCTTGCTCCACACGTCCGGATTGGCAGTCAGCGCGTTCAGCACTTCCTGCGTGTACCAGGCGCCCTGCACTGGGCTGGATGGCCCCGGGTGTTCGCTATAGGTGGCCGGAACCACGATCCATGACACCTGCGGCAACGTGCCTGCGCCGATGTCTTCGCGCAGCGATCCCAGGAAGCCGCCATCGGGCATGGTGTTGGCGATACCCTTGAGCAGCGGATTGGCGCTGTCGTCAGTCGGCAAGTATGGCGGGTATGGCGCACCGGAATTGGCGACGTTGCCGCGCTTCTCGTTGGCTTGGCGATAGGTGGCGAAGCCGGCCAGCGGATTGTCGGTGAAATTGTCTGGCATGTTCTGGTAAACCTTCCAGCTCACCCCTGCCTGTTGCAGCCGTTCCGGATAGGTTTTCCAGCGATAGCTGGTCGGTGCAGAGGAAGCATCCAACTGTTCTTGCGAATTGTCGATGGCCGGGCCGCCGTGGAGACCTTTGGGGTCATTGGTGCCGGTCCAATGGAATACGCGATTCGGATTGGTGCCGCCGTGGAACGAGCAATGGTAGGCATCGCACACGGTAAAGGCATTCGCCAGCGCAAACTGAAAATCCAGCTCGACCTTGGTGTAATAGCCCATCGACTGCGTCTGCTTGTGGGTCGGCCAGGAATTCATGCGACCCAGGTCCCAGGCATCCTGCGCGTTGTCGTAAAAATGGTTGGTGCCGTTGACGCGCTGCGCATTGCCCAACTTGCTGTCGAGGTGATACGGCAGGATGAGGCGCGACTTGCCGGTGGTCTTGTCGGTATAGGTTTGCTGCATGACGTTACGCTGGTTGAGCAGCGGAATCGGGAAACGGTCGCCGAAGCCGCGTACGCCATGCAGGGTGCCGAAATAATGATCGAAGGAGCGGTTTTCCTGCATCAGGATGACTACATGTTCGACGTCGCGGATGGTGCCTGTACGATTATTGGCGGGAATCGCCAACGCCCTGCGGATGGCCTCAGGAAAAGCTGCATTGGCGGCTGTCGAGTAAGTAGTGGCTGCAAGCGTGGCGCCTGCGGCGCGCAGAAAGTGGCGGCGATTTTCTTGATCATGATGGTCCTGTTGTTTCCTGGTGAGGGGTGGCGTCGCTGGGACGGGGAATGACTTCAGGTGACTTGGCAGAACTGACCGGCGCCTGCCAGACAGTTGGACTTGGTGGAAGGCTGGAGCTTGGCCGCGACAGGCGCGAGACCGGATCGAATTGCGGCAGGATGGCGGCGATGAATGGGTGCAGAGGGGATTCGTTTTCAACCATGTACATGTCGCCATTACGCTTTTGGAATGGGCGCAGTATCACGAGCAAATATGTCAGGGATATGAAGATTCTGTGACGATCCTGTCATGATGCTGAAAAGCAACAGAGGGCAACAAGTCATAGGCACCAGTGGTGCCTGAAGGGGAAACGCGGGGATTTTTTATAGCAGCCGGTGGCTCCGGTGCTCAGTATGACAAGCCTGGTGGCCTTTTCGGCCCCTTTACAGAGACCTGCCGAAGTCATCGGGGACAGCATGAAGCCGTCCCCAACCTAGGAAAAATTGCTTGTCTTATTCGAAGGTTTCCAGCGCAATCAGCTCAGCCAGGGTCTGACGGCGGCGGATTACGCGATGCGTACCGTTCTCGATCAAGACTTCAGCCAGCAAGGGACGACTATTGTAGTTGGATGACATCGACGCGCCGTAGGCGCCAGTATCGTGCAATACCAGATAGTCGCCAACGCGAGCCGGCGGTAGTTCGCGCGGCTCGACGACACCGCCTTCGAGTTGGGTGAAGACGTCGCCCGATTCGCACAGCGGTCCCGCCACCACGGTCGGCCGGGGCGTGACATCGGCCGGCGGCTGGCCTTGATAGATCAACGAAATGCGGTGATAACTGCCGTACATGGCTGGGCGCATCAGATCATTGAAACCCGTGTCGACCAGAACGAAGTGATTGTTGCCGTTGTCCTTGACAGCGCGCACTTCGGACAGCAAGGCACCCGCTTCCGCCACCAGGAAACGACCCGGTTCGATTTCCAGGCGGACCGCATGTCCAAGATGGACTTCGATCTCTTTACGCGCTGCATCCCACAACGAAAAGTAGTGATCGCAATCGATCCGCGCCCCACCCTCTTGGTAAGGAATCGACAGGCCGCCGCCGGCCGATACCGCCTCGATATCGCAATTCAGGCGCTTGACCGTATCCACCATCGCCGCGCACACCCGCTGCAGATGGCTGTAATCAACGCCGGAACCAATGTGCATGTGCAAGCCCACCAGTGTCAGGCCATGCTTCTGAATCACCTGCAATGCGCGCTCCAGATCGGTATGCCAGATGCCATGCTTGCTGTTCTCGCCGCCAGTATTGGTCTTGGCACTGTGGCCGTGGCCGAAACCGGGATTGATGCGCAACCAGACCCGATGGCCAGGCTTGGCGGCGCCGAGCTGCTCCAGCATGTCGATCGAGCCGGCATTGACTTCGATATCCAGTTGCGTGACGCGCGCCAATGTCGCCTGATCCAGCAGATCGGCGGTGAACACCAAGCCGGCCGGTTCGCCCTGCGGGCTGTAGCCGGCCAGCAATGCGCGTTCGATTTCTCCCAGCGACACGGCGTCAACCTGGACGCCTTGCTCACGCATGAGCTGCAGAATGTGAATATTTGAACAAGCTTTCTGGGCAAAGCGGATGACGTCGAAAGCGCGCAGTTGCTCTATGCGCGCGACTATGGTTTCCGCATCGTAGATCCAGAGCGGCGTGCCATGCTGGCGTGCGAGGTCGGGGAAGGTGGCAAGCTGGGCCGGGGTCATGGCGATTCTCCAGGATGAATAGGGATATTGCAGTATCTTCCTCCAAAAACAGTATTCAATAAAATATCATTTCTTTCAAGCTTCATTCATATACGATATGGTTTGATATCATCCTGTTTTACCCGGAGATTTGCAGATGTCCATCACGCTCAGGCACATCGAAGTATTTCGCGCAGTCATGACCGCCGGCAGCGTCACCGGAGCAGCTGCATTGCTGCGCACTTCGCAGCCGACCGCCAGCCGCGAGCTGGCCCGTTTCGAATCGCTGGTGCGGATCAAATTGTTCGACCGGGTACGCGGCCGCCTGCTGCCGACCGCTCCCGCCCTCCTGCTGTATGAAGAGGTGCGACGTTCCTACCTGGGCCTGGAGCGCATCGTCAGCATGGCCGGATCGATCCGCCAGTTTGAACACGGACAACTCTCCATCATCTGCCTGCCGACATTTGCGCAAACACTGTTGCCGGTGGCCTGCCGCCGCTTCCTCGACGACTTTCCGACGGTGGGCCTGAGCATCACGCCGCAGGAATCGCCGCTGCTGGAGGAATGGCTGACCTCGCAACGCCACGACATCGGTATTACCGAAACTGTCGCGGCGCCAGCGGCCACCGAGCAAAGCCTTCTGTTTTCAGGGGACATGGTGTGCATACTGCCGGATGGACACCCACTGCTGGCCAAGCAAAAACTTTCGCCCAAGGATTTTTCCGGACAGAATTTCATCAATCTCGCGAGTCTCGACATCTATCGGCAACAACTGGACCAGGTGTTCGAAGGACAGCAAGTGGAACGTCGTATGGCGATTGAGACGGCGAGCGCTGCCTCGGTCTGTGCAATGGTAAGGCAAGGCCTGGGCATCGCCATCGTCAATCCGTTGACGGCAATGGAAGAAGCCAGGCGCGGCCTGCATCTGCGCCGCTTCACCGAATCGGTTCAGTTCACCGTCAGCCTCGTCAGGCCGACGCATCGGCCGTCGTCAAACCTTGTGGATGCCTTCGCCAAGGTGCTGCACAAGCATTGCCTGACGCTGGAGCAAGCTTTGAAGAAGGCTCTGCGCGTCACGGCATAAAGTGCTGTGCCGCTGGATTATTAGGAATTTCTAATTCATCGCACAGAGAATAGGCAGAGTCATCTGGGGTCAGAGTTTTTTCACGGTTTTTTGCGAAAATTACTCTGACCCCAGTTAGCTACGCGTGTTAAACGCGATGAAAACCATACAATTGCCCACACCATGAAAATCTCACTGCTCTCAGATTTGCATTTATCCGTGCACCCGATGCCGCCGCCGCAGACCGACGCGGATGTGGTGGTGCTGGCCGGCGATATCTGGCGCCCGACGGAAGCAATCGAATGGGCCAGGCAATTCCCGGTGCCGACGCTGTATGTGCCTGGCAATCATGAGTTCTATGGGCGCGACCTGAGCGGCACGATGTCGGAATTGCGCACCGCTGCAACAGGGTCACAGGTACAAGTCCTGCAACAGCAAAAGGTAGTGATCGACGGCGTGCGCTTCCTGGGTTGCACGCTGTGGACGGATTTCAGGTTCTTTGAAAGCGAAGAACAACGTGACAGCGGCCTCAAGCAGGCGGTTGAGCTGGTCAGGGATTTTTCGCGGATACGCGTAGCGCCGGATTTTCCCGAGACCTTCACACCCGCCCTGTCGCAAATGCTGTTCGACGATACGGTCGCCTGGCTGGACAGGGAATTCGCGCAAGCGCACGACGGCCCTACCGTGGTGATCAGCCATCACGCGCCAAGCAAAGGCAGCATCCACGAAAGGTTTGCCGGTTCGCCATTGAATGCCTGCTTCATATCAGACCTGGAAACAAGCATCCTGAAATGGCAGCCATCGTTGTGGTTGCATGGTCACGTCCATGACAGCTTCGACTATCGTATCGGTGCAACGCGCGTGGTCAGCAATCCGCGCGGCTATGCCCGTGCCGGCAAGGAAGAAAATACTTTCTTCAACCCTTATCTGGTACTGGAAATCTGAACCGGCCTTGCATCGCTAACCGGCATATTGGCCGCGTTCAGCCTCGATCTTGCCGAGCAACCACTGCAATCCCGCCAAATGTTGCTGGTCATGGCTGCACAGGTAGTGCACCAGGCTGCGCAGCGTCAGCGGGCCGTAGCCTTCAAACTCTGCAGTACGATCGAACTGCGCCGCATGCAATCCACCGATAAGCTCAACCGTCTGCGCACGCGCCCGACGGAAATCGGCGAACACTTCCGCGACGTTGGCAGCGGCGTAATTACGCTCTCTGGCCAGCGCATCACTGTCGATGGAAACCAGCAGCGGATGCTGTTCGTCGAGCGTGCGCCGGAAGCGCAAATGATAACCGTCGATCTCAATATCGCGAACATGACAGGCTTGCTCTATTGCGGTAAACGGCTCGCTCGGTACGCCATCCCATGAGGCTGGCGCCCAATGTTTGAAATCGGCAGGAATTGCCGCATAGTGGGCTTCAAGTTGTTGCGGAAAATTGGCGAGCGTTTGCAGGGTAATGGGATTCATGCAGGTCCTGGGAAGGGATGAAGACTTGGCGAGTCTGACTGTGTCTGGATCGCAAGCCGACGCAACACAACGTCGGAGCTGCACCGGGAATTGCGATCAGGTAATTATATTGTCGAACGCTAAGTCTTGCTCTTGCCCCCTAAAAAACTGGACAGCAAATCCATCGGCAACGGAAACACCACCGTGGTGTTCTTGTCGGCGCCAATCACCGTCAATGTCTCCAGATAACGCAACAGGATAGCCTGCGGTTCCTGCGCCAGGACATGGGCCGCCTGATACAGTTTTTCCGAGGCCTGCAACTCGCCTTCCGCATGAATCACCTTGGCGCGCCGTTCGCGTTCCGCCTCGGCCTGCCTTGCAATCGCGCGGATCATCGATTCAGTCAGATCGACCTGCTTGATCTCGACATTGGAGACCTTGATGCCCCATGAGTCAGTTTGCGCATCGAGCGCCTGCTGGATATCAAGATTCAGCCTTTCTCGCTCTGCCAACATATCGTCCAACTGATGCTTGCCCAGTACAGAACGCAGCATGGTCTGCGACAGCTGGCTGGTCGCATTGAAGAAATTCGCCACTTCGACGATGGCTTTCCTGGGATCGATAACACGGAAATAAACCACTGCATTGACCCGCACGGAAACGTTGTCGCGCGAGATCACATCTTGCGTCGGCACCTCCAGCACCACGGTGCGCAAATCAACCCGTACCAGTTGCTGGATGGCTGGAATGATCAGCACCAGACCCGGGCCGCGAACGCCGGAAAAGCGTCCCAGCGTGAATACCACGCAACGTTCGTATTCGCGGAAAATGTAGATCGCCATGTTCAGCAAAATCACCAACACGAAGATGGCAAAAGCCAAACCTATCCAACCGAAATTCCAGGGCATTTTGTGCCTCCTTCCTTGTCGAGGATGACTTTCCGCCTGTTGCATGGCGACATCTGCCTGAACCGGCCTGCAATGGATACGTCATGCAATCAGTATAGGTCAACTGGCAATAATTGCTGGCTGGCGACAGCCCCCCGCTTTTCATTTGCACTAGAATGAGAATTCCGCTCCCAGTCTTGCTAGCCAGATTGGCAACTTGCTCGACGCCACGCTCCGGTTAGATGCACTTGAAAGAACAGTCATGCTGAAACAGATTGAAGCAGGCGTTCTCGACGTCGCTTATGAAGAAAACGGCGCTGCCGATGGCAAGCCGGTACTGCTCCTGCATGGCTTCCCATACGATATCCATGCCTATGACGGATTGACTCCATTGCTGGTAGCAGCAGGCTGCCGCGTGATCGCCCCCTATTTGCGCGGCTTCGGACCGACCCGTTTCCTGTCCACCGTTACGCCGCGCTCCGGTCAACAAGCGGTGCTCGCGCACGATTTACTGGCGCTGATGGATGCGCTGGCGATTCCAAGTGCGGTACTGGCGGGTTACGACTGGGGCGGACGCGCAGCCTGTATCGTCGCCGCATTGTGGCCCGGGCGAGCCCGCGGACTGGTGTCGGTCGGCGGCTACAACATCCAGGATATTGCCGCAGCCAGCAAGCCGCAGTCACCGGAAAATGAGTTGCGCTACTGGTATCAGTATTATTTTCACAGTGAACGCGGCCGTGCAGGTCTCACACAGAACCGCCGTGATTTCTGCAAACTGCTTTGGAAACTATGGTCGCCAAATTGGCATTTCGATCAGGCGACCTATGAGCGTACTGCGCCGTCCTTCGACAATCCCGACTTTGTCGAAGTTGTCATTCATTCGTATCGTCATCGCTACGGTCTGGTGCCGGGCGATCCTGCGGTCGCCGACAGTGAACTCCTGTTGGCCGCACAACCAGTGATTTCAGTACCGACCATTGCACTGGACGGCGCCGGCGACGGTGTCAGCCTGATTGGCGGTTCGGAACAGCATCAACGCTTTTTTAGCGGGCCGTATCAGCGGCGCGTCATTCCGATCTCCGGCCACAACCTGCCGCAAGAATCGCCTCAGGAATTCGCGGACGCGATACGCGCACTACTCTAGGATTTTCTCACCAAATTTCCGCGCGGGCACAAGAGTCTTACTTATCAGCGCTAATGCCGTTAGATCAAAGAAAAATTCCTCTTGTGCCGTCACTGGCGCTCGTGTCGACTCCCCGTCTAGCCGCTCCGTCATTCCCGCGAACGAGGGAATCCATTTTCATCATCCCGCTTGGCGATTTGGATTCCCCACCTTGACGCCTAAATTCGCCAGAATGACGGAGTTGCCGCGGCAGCTCCAGTTGCCAACCTCACTCAGTTGGCGCGCGATTTGATCGATTCGCCAGCGACCTCTGCGCCGTCTGCCCCAACCTGCATTCCCAGCACCTTAGTCAGGAAACCCCACCGGTCGGCCACTTCCTCAATCTGCTTGGAAGTCGGTTTGCCGGCGCCATGACCGGCCTTGGTGTCGATGCGGATCAACACCGGCGCAGCACCGGCCTGGTCGGCCTGTTCGGTGGCGACAAATTTGAAGCTGTGCGCCGGCACCACGCGATCGTCATGATCGGCCGTAGTCACCAGCGTCGCTGGATAGCAAGTGCCGGGCTTCAGGTTATGCAGCGGTGAATAGGCGTATAGCGCCTTGAATTCGTCGGCGTTGTCGGATGAACCGTAATCGGAAGTCCAACCCCAGCCGATCGTGAATTTGTGGAAACGCAGCATGTCCATCACGCCGACTTGCGGAATCGCCGCAGCGAACAATTCTGGCCGCTGCACCATCGTCGCGCCGACCAGCAGCCCGCCATTGCTGCCGCCGCCGATCGCCAGCTTCTGCGGCGAGGTATATTTGTTGGCGATCAGCCATTGCGCCGCGGCGATGAAATCATCGAATACATTCTGCTTGTTGAGCTTGGTGCCGGCTTCGTGCCAGGCCTTGCCGTACTCGCCGCCGCCGCGCAGGTTCGGCGATGCATACACGCCACCCATTTCCATCCAGGCCAGATTCGGTACCGAGAACGCCGGCGTCAGCGAGATGTTGAAACCGCCGTAGCCATACAGGTAGGTCGGATTATTGCCATCGAGTTTCAACCCCTTTTTCGAGACGATGAACATCGGCACCTTGGTGCCATCCTTGCTGCTGTAGAACACCTGGCGCGTCTCGAAGGCGTTCGGATCGAAATCGACCTTGGGCTGGCGGTACAAGCTGCTCTTGCCGGTTTGCAGATCGTAACGATAGATACTGGCCGGCGTGGTGAAGCCGGTAAAGGAATAGAAGGTTTCCTTGTCATTGCGCTTGCCGCCGAAGCCGCCGGCCGAACCGATGCCGGGCAGCGTCACTTCGCGTACCAGCTTGCCGTCCAGCGCATAGATATTGACCTGGCTGCGTGCGTCTTTCAGGTAATCGACGATCAGTTGGTGGTTGACCACATTGGCGCCCTGCAGTGTCTGCTCCGACTCAGGGACGATCACCTTCCATTTCGCCGCATCTGGGTGACGCGTGTCAATCGCAATAATGCGGCCCTTTGGTGCGTCCTTGTTGGAGTTGAAGAGGAAGACCGGACCGTCATTGTCGATGAAGGCATAGGACGCATCGAAATTGTCGAGCAGCGGCAGGACCGGCGCGCCTTGCTTGCTCAGATCCTTGTAATAGACCCGGTTCTTTTGCTCGGTGCCTTGCGAAATGCTGATGATCAGGTATTTGCCGTCGTCGGTGACATGGCCGTCGAAACCCCATTCCTTCTGGTCCGGCCGGTCGTAGACTAGCACGTCGTCGGCTTGTGGCGTGCCGATTCTATGGAAGTAGAGTTTCTGAAAATAATTGACGTCAGCGAGCTTGGTTGCTTCCTTCGGCGCATCATAGCGGCTGTAGAAAAATCCAGAACTGTCGTGGGCCCAAGAGGCACCCGAGAATTTCACCCATTGCAAATGATCGGCGGTGTCTTTGCCGCTGGCAATGTCGCGTACCTTCCATTCGTTCCAGTCGGAACCGGAAGCCGCGGTACCGTAAGCCAGGTACTTGCCGTTGGGGCTGACCGCGATGCCGGCCAACGCTATCGTGCCATCGGCCGCCAGCGTATTGGGATCAAGCAGCAGCTGCGGTTCATCGTTGATCTGCTTGACGGTATAGAGCACCGCCTGATTTTGCAAGCCATCGTTACGGCTGTAGAAGTAGCGCCCGCCTTCTTTGAACGGCACGCTAAAACGCTCATAATTCCAGAGCTTGGTAAGCCGTTCACGAATCGCTTCGCGTGCCGGGATTTTTTCAAGGAACGCTTGCGTCAGCTTGTTTTGCGCCTCTATCCACGCCTTGGTGTCGTCGCTGTTGCCGTTCTCAAGCCAGCGGTATGGATCCGCCACCTTGACGCCATGATAATCATCGACCTGGTCTATTTTCTTGCTGATCGGGTATACCAGCGACTGGCCTCCGGGCTGGCATTGCTGGGCGAAACCGCCGCCACTGGTAAGAATGGCCGACAAGGCAATTGCGTGTTTGAGGTACATGTTTTGTCCGTTGTGATTTGGGGTGAAATCAATTGAGCAAAGCTAAAACTGTGATGCCTGATAAGCGTCGCGTAAAAAAAACACAACATTATGCTGCATGTGCTGCCATACCGCCTGGCGCTTAACTTGCTTTCCTGAAAGTAAATATGCTATCGTGCATTTCTACAATGTAACGCTATGTATCGCGTGTCGGTCTGTACTAAACATGTGTTATTCCCAACCTTGAGAGACAAAGAAGACAACGCTATGAAAACACTTTTTATTTGTGCATTTATGCTGCCTGTCCTGGCTGCATGTGCGGCTCCTGAAGCCGATAACAGCACCGCCTCGGCCAATAATCAGGAAAACATTTACGCTACCGGCAGTAACCTGCCTACCCGGCAAACCAAGCAGAACATGAAGACGCTGACTCCGGAGCAAGCCGTGGACATGATCCCGCCTACCGCCCCTAGAGGGCCGAAGGGCTAGCATTTGTCGCCTAGTTACCTGCACGGCGCAAAATTATCGTCGCCATCTGCACGATTGTTACCGATCTGAAATTGGCCTCATCGAAAGATGGGGCCATTTTTTTGGTTGGCCGGCGCTGCTTTTCAAAAAACTTTCGTTTTGAGGCCTGATTCCTCATAAAAAAACGGAGCCGCTGCATCTCACTGCAAACGACTCCGCTTCTGCGTTTCCCGCTCAACCGTCAAGTTTAATTCAGGGGATGATTCACCTGCATCACCCACAGACGTGCCAGGTCAGCCGCACCATCGGTACCCTTAACGCTCTTGAATGCCTCGATCGCCTTATCCTTTTGCCCAGCCAACTGATACGCAATACCAAGATGCAGTTTGGCGTCGTCGCTACGCTTGAGGTTGCCCTTTTTCAGGCCATCCTCCATCAACCGCAGTCCCTTGTCGAACTGACCTGCGGTAACCAGCGCATAACCCAGATTGACCTGCCCGGTCCCCTCTTTCGCATTGACCGCTGCTGTTTCGCTTTGTGCCATCGACTTCAAGTCATCGCTTGCCGCCTTGCCGGCCTGATCTTGCAAACGCTTCTGCTTGGCGGCGTCCGGACCACTTCCCAGCAATCCGGATTGGTAACCCTGGTCCAAGGTTTTCTTGGCTTCCGCCGGGAAACCGGCCAACAGCGACAACTGCGCCATGTCAGTGAATTCCGAACTGGTTTGCAACTGCACCGTAGCAGCCTTCAAACGATACAGGTCAAGCACCAGGCGATCGGAAAATCCCGGCTTGTTCTGGACACGGCCGATCAGATCGAGCCAGTAGTCTTTTTTCGGATAGTAAGTATTGAGTTTTTCGAGTGCAACCTGGTATCCGTCTTTGTCATTGCTCTTGAGTGCGCAACTGGCCAGCAATTTCAACTCGATTTCGCTGGGAGCCCGGCCGGCGCTTTCATCTGCAGCAATAGCTGACTGCAGTTCGCTGGTGGCACGCGGGATATCGTTACTCAGGTAGTAAGACTGAATCAACAAAGTCCTGGTTTGCGGATCGGCTCCACCTTCTTTCAGCGAACGCGTCAGCCATGCGATTGCCTTTGGATAGTTTTTGGCATCGTAGTACATATTACCGAGAGCCTGGACAACCTTGGCTTGCTCAGCCGGGGAAAGACGGCCGGAAGCGATGACTGCTTCAAACGATTTTCCAGCCTGCTCGGTATCACCGGCACGCGCCGCAGCGGCGCCGCGCATATGATCGATGGTGAAGGTTTCCCATGGTGTCTTGTTCGGGACGGCGTCGGTCTCGGCGATCTTTGCCAGGGCCTCTTTGTACTTTTGCTGCTTGATCAATTCCTGCGCGGCCTGCAACGGTACACCGACTTCGGCGCGCACGGTCTCGCCCTTCGGCTGCTCCGCCTCATCGGCGGCATAGGCAGCCGGGGCCAGTCCCAGAACAGGAAGCGTGGAAGTCAGTCCCACTGCAGTCAACAGCACGAAAATCGGAGCGAATCGTAATTTGGACATAACTATTCTTTCAATCGAAAACGAAAATAGGCAGGTATAAACCTGCCTATTTTCTCATGCGGAAACAAATACTATCTATTACTCCATGAACTGCTCGTTACCGACGATACCGATCTTGGTGACGCCCAAGCGCTGCGCCGATGCCATCACGGCAGCGACCGACTTGTACTCCACCAATTTGTTCGGACGCAGGTGCACTTCATCGATATTGCCACCCGCAACCACGGCCTTCAAACGGCTTTCCAGTTCCGCACGATTCGCCATCGGCGTACCGTTCCACATCACTGTGCCAGCCGGATCGATGTCCACCGTGTCGACCACCGGCAACGCCAATGGCGGTGGCGGATTACCCGTCGGCATGTTCAGCTTGATCGCGTGATTCTGGATCGGAATCGTGATGATCAGCATGATGATCAGCACCAGCATGACGTCGATCAACGGCGTCATATTCATTTCCATCATCGGTTCCGGATCGTTGGCGTTGCCGCCTGATGAACCTACATTCATACCCATAAACTACTCCTCTTCAGACCTTTCATACGCCACCAGCGTCATCCCTGCAAACGCGGGGATCCATGTTTTTATACCATGTCGCAACATGGATTCCCGCGTTCGCGGGAATGACGGGGCCGCCTAGACGAGACCGCCTAGACGGCGTGGCGGCACTGTGTGTCAGTTTCTTGCAGGCGGTTCCGTGATGAAGCCGATCTTGGCAATCCCTGCCCGCTGCGCAGTCAGGATCACCTTGCCGATATACTCATACTTGGTCTGCTGGTCGCCGCGGATATGCAGCTCCGGTTGTGGCACGATGACCGCCACTTCCTTCAGCTTCGCCAACAAGGTCGTCGTATTCGGCACCAGCTGCTCGTTCCAGAACATGTCCCCTTGCTTATTCACCGCCAGGTTGATGTTCTCTGGCTTGGTCTTGTAAGGTTCGTCGAACTCGTTCGGCAACTTCACTGGAATCGTATGCGTCACCACCGGAATCGTGATCAGGAAGATGATCAGCAACACCAACATGACGTCCACCAGCGGCGTCGTGTTGATCGTACCGATCACTTCGTCTTCATCCCCATCGGGAGAGCCGAGTGACATCGCCATGATTAGCCAACCTTCTTCTTGATGTTAGCCACTTGACCAGCCTGGCTCGACGACATCACGCCGCTCAGCAGGACCGAGTGCAGGTCGGCGCTGAACGAACGGATTTCTTCCATCGCGCTCTTGTTGCGGCGAACCAGCCAGTTGTAACCCAGAACCGCAGGAACAGCCACTGCCAGACCGATTGCAGTCATGATCAGCGCTTCACCCACTGGACCGGCAACCTTGTCGATCGATGCCTGACCGGCGATACCGATTGCTGTCAGCGCATGGTAAATACCCCAGACCGTACCGAACAGACCGACGAACGGTGCTGTCGAACCAACGGTTGCCAGGAATGCCAGGCCGTCTTGCAGGCGGCTTTGCACTTTTTCTACCGAACGCTGGATCGACATGGTGACCCAGGTGTTCAGGTCGATCTGTTCCAACAATGCACCATCGTGGTGCTCAGTCGAGGTCGCACCGTTTTGGGCGATGAAGCGGTAAGCGCTGTTTGGTTTCAGGCCGGCGATACCCGCTTCAACCGTTGCAGCTTTCCAGAATGTTTGCTTGGCGTTTTTAGCTTGACCCATCAGTTTCACTTGCTCGATGAGCTTGGTGATGATGATGTACCAGCTGCCCATCGACATCAGGACCAGGATGATCAGAGTGCCACGGGCGACGAAGTCACCGCCTTTCCACAGCGCGTCCAGGCCGTATGGATTGTTCACGGTTTCGTGGTCGGCAGGTGGCGGCGGAGGAGTTGGCGTGTCAGCCAGCGATGCCGCTGCTGCATCAGCAGCTTTAGGCGCATCGGCAGCAGCCGGAGCCGAAGCGGTAGCAGATGCTGCCGCTGGTGTTTGGGCGATTGCGGCCAGCGGAGAGATCGTCACAGCGGAGATCATCAGGGCGGCAGCCAGAGCGGATAAGCGATTACGAGTGATAGACATACTAATACTCCAAATTTGATAAATTAGATTGCTGAGATAACGTACAAGGTAGTTGTTCTACGCTCTGTTTATTCCAGCTTCCAAACATACTGCATTCTTGTAGAAGATTGCACAGGTTTACCATCGGCCATGGCAGGGGTGAAATGGCACAGGCTCCACGCTTTCAATGTGGCTCTGTCCAGGTCTTTGAAACCACTGCCCTTCTCAACTACAGCATCAACCACGTTACCGTCTACACCGATGGTCAGCTTGACGTTCACAGTACCCTCTTCCTCATTACGCAAAGAAGTTCTTGGATACTCTGGCTTCTCGCAATTGCCAGCAATTTTTGCGCTGGTATGCGATGGTCCGGCTTCGCCGGTCGTCGAAGGTTGCGCTACCGAAGTAGGCAATTCGTTGGTCGGTGGTTTGACATTGGTTACTGCTGCAATCACGTTGTCTTGCGGCGGCGGTGTTACTTTTACCTCTGGTGGAGGTACGAACGGTGGTGGTGGCGCAACCGATTTTGGCGGCGGCGGTATCACCTGTTTCGGTGGTGGTGGCGGCGGCGGTGGCTTGATCTCCTCGATGATCTTGGTTTCGACCGGTTGCTGAATCACTTCGACAACTTTACGAGCTAGCCCTGTAACAAGTGCATAAACAAGAGCCGCATGCAAAAGAACAACCACGCTGATGCCAACTACATTCTTGGAAGGGTTCCTCCCATCCTGCGTGAAATCCATGCCTCTTTCCTCCGATACTACATTATTCAATTGCTAAAACTGCTTGCAATCTGATGAGTGAACTACTTGCCGATCTACGATTACGCAAAAAACGTACCAATCATGCAGTTGCTGCTATTACTGACTGATTGCTACCTGGATGAGTTGCCCTGAAACCTTTTATTGCAACTTATATAAAAGAATCTTCAGTTTGCTATCGTTTAATTTTTGCGCGTCCGTAAATACTACATCAATGCCTTATAAAACAGCAGAAACATTGTGATGAGCTTATGCATTCCGAAAAGCCAAAACCACCTGGAAAACTTCCCAGGTGGCCCACTTACGAAAAGTGCTTAAGCCAATCAAATCCCGCTATTAGAAGAATTGATAATTGGCGCGGACGAAGAACGCACGACCAATGACATCGCCGTAACGGCATCGTAACCATATTGGAAGTTGTCGGTTACGTTGGAGGCCGGTGGGTTTGTATTGAACAGGTTCTTGATACCAGCAGTCAAGGTGATGTTCTTGAAGCCAGTGTAGGTGCCCGACAGGTTGTAACGTGTATAGGAACTGACTTCATGGTTCTTATACGCAGCGACAACGTTGACACCGTTTTGATCACGATAGCCTGTTGTGTAGATTTGTTGCAGCGAAACAGCCCATGGACCATTGTTCCAGTTGAGTCCGGCTGTATGACGCCAGCGGAAAACCACACCGCCTGCTGTGCCCACGCCACCACCATATACAGCCAGGTTGTTCAGGTATGGACCGCCGGCTTCCGACTGATAGTCATACTGGGTGACATAAGTACCATCCAGGGACAGACCGAAGTTACCCCATGCAGTCTTAGGCAAGCGCCAGTTGAATCCCAGGTCGAAACCTTGGGTATGAACGTTGCCCAGGTTAACGTTGGTGTTCAGGACGTAGTTCAATGAACCATCGGGGTTGCGCACATAGTCAGCTGCGTACTTGGTTGGGTCGTTGAAAATGTCGCCTTCGGAAATCGTCGAGATCTGGTTCTTGATCTTGATGTTGAAGTAATCGACCGAAGCTGTCACCGATGGAATCGGCTCGATCACCATGCCCAGCGTGAAGGAGTTCGATTTTTCCGGTTGCAGATTCTTGTTACCGCCTTGCAGCTTGAAGAATTGCTGGCCGCAATCGCGAGCCTCAATACCGCCGGCTGCAACGTTACCACCTGGGCACAGGACTGGATCGTTGTAAGCGCTGTTGGTATAAGTCTTCGATGTCGGATCGTTCAACTCATACAGGCTCGGTGCACGGAAACCTGTGCTGTACGTGCTGCGGAACATGATTTGCTTGGCTGGCTGGAAGCGGATACCAACCTTAGGATTCAATGTGCCACCAACGTCGCTGTAATTATCGTAACGAGCAGCCAAGCTCAGATCCAGCGTTTTCACGACAGGAATGCTCAACTCAGTGAACAACGCCTTGACATTACGGCTACCAGACGAAGATTGTGCATCTTGCGAACCGGTACTTGCGTCCAGGTCTGCCAGAGCGTGATCAACGTTGAAGTTCGCCTTTTCCTTGCGGAATTCGCCGCCGACCGCAAAGCCGACAGGACCTGCAGGCAAATTGAACAGTTCACGGCTAGCAGTAAAGTCGATCGATGTCGTTTGAGTACGTGCATCTTCATATGTACCGTAGAGCTGAGCGCTTTGCAGGTATGCTGTACCTGCTGCGTTTTGCGGGCCAAACGGATTGATGACACCGCTCAACAAGCCAGCTTGAATCATGCCGTTGTTCAGATACCCGCCTTCCAGGTTATCTTTTGCCTTACTGACAGAATACGACAGGCCGGTCTTGTAATCCCAACCGAACTTGGTGCCTTCGAGGCTCAGCACCAGACGATCGGTGCTGTTTTTAGATTCGGTGACACGCTGGCCAGCCGATTCCGAACGCCAGTTGAGCGACAATGGGCCACCGCTGGCGCTGCCAGGAGTGATGCCGTTGCCTGGGTAGTAAGGGCTGCTGCTGTTAATATAATAGTCGGTGGCGGTGCCACTGCCGTCGCCGGCAAATACGTCACCAGCAACGTAGGTTTTAACCTTGCTTTGCGAGTGCAGGTATTCGATCGATGCTGTGTTGTCGGCATCCAGCTTGAACGAACCCTTGCCGAGGACTGCGATTTCCTCTGTCTTAGGAACGATACCGATGTTTGCCTGGCTGTTGTAGCGGCAGATACCACCCCTGTTAAACGCAAACGGAGTCAAGCTGCTGCAGTTGCCTGCATACGGATTGCCCGATGTGCCAGGATTGATGTCATAGTAGTTCGCTGGATAGGAGTTACCGCTACTGGCGTTCAGGCCAACATTCGGATTTTGACCACCCAACTTGGAGACGCTACGGTCGCTGGCTTTCACGCCATTTTGGTTGTGATAATCGATCACGCCAAAGAAGTTGTAGCCATCCTTGTCCAGGTCGCCATGACCACCCGACAGGTTGAAACGTTTCTCTGCACCGCCGGACTGTTCCGGCGCAATGCCTTCTGCGCTCAGGTTCAGACCAGTGTACGAACGTTTGGTGATGAAGTTGATTACGCCACCGATCGCGTCGGTACCGTAGATAGCGGAAGCACCGTCGCGCAGAACTTCAACGCGGTCCAGCGCTGCAATTGGGATCACGTTCAGGTCGACGGCCGAGCCATCGAACGCGCTGTTGGCCAAACGACGGCCGTTCAACAGCACCAGTGTCTTGTTCGAGCCAAGGCTGCGCAAGTCGGCGGCTGCGCCAACTGTCTTGCCGGCACCAACGTTGGATGCTGTGGTGAATTGCGATTGGTTGCCCGAAACACTGGCTAACACTTCAGCGGCTGTCGTCGCGCCCAGCTTGACGAAATCATCCGCCTTGATGGTCGTGATCGGCGAAGTGCCTTCTGCTGCAATACGTTTAATGGATGAGCCAGTAATTTCGACTCGTTGTAACTGCTGTGGAGCATCGTCCGTCTTCGTCTCCTGCGCCTGCACCGAATGGGCCAACAGACCTAGCCCAACAGCTACGCCGCCTGAAAACATCAGTCGCAGCGAACGTGGCAATCCCCGTTCCTTCATCATAACCAAACTCCCTATGGGTAAAAGTTAGAGTTGAAATTTAAGTTTTGTAATAAGACAACAACATTTGTTAATCGCCTTCTGGGCGATGCGTCAAAAATCTATTCACAACGACCAAAAAGCAGATTTTCTTTCGCGTGTAAAACAATGTTTAACGTTCGTCTTTCTGGGGCCAATTTGTGATTGTTTTCCAGAAATATTTCCGTTCACACATACAAGCAAAAAACATGCCACATGTAGTAATGCAGCTAAATTAGTGTATCCTAAAAAAAATAAAAACAGCATTTATTTTCAGCAACGCCGGTCATACTGTTGCTTATATACGCCAAATAACAAATACACATACTGGTATAGCAAAAATACATACCCCTTGTTATACGGCGTAGTTAAGCCATTTTTCTTAAAAATACAAAGCAATTTACTGCCGCAAGGCAAGAAAATAGATATCGAATAATGTGGAACTTTAAGTTGAAGATACGATCGTGCATTGCACCAATATTGCTGTTTGGGGCTATTGCAGGTGCAGCATTTCCTATCCATGCGGGAACAAATCCGGCAGATCCGTCCAAAATGGTGCGTGTGGCTTTTGAATCTGCAGACGACGGCTTCGACATGGTGCGCACTTACAACGCCTTTTCCAGTTGGGTCTCGGAAGCCATTTTTGAACGTTTGTTGACATATGACTACCTTGCCCGCCCATCCAAACTGGTGCCGGGTACGGCTGAGGCAATGCCCGAGGTCCTGGACGGCGGCAAGACCTACGTCTTCCATATCAAAAAAGGGATTTACTTTGCCCCCGATCCGGCCTTCAAGGGCGTACGGCGTGAACTGACCGCGCAGGACTACGCATACACGCTCAAGCGCTTCCTGGATCCGAAGAACCGTTCGCCATCGGCCAATGTGCTAGACGGCAAAATCGCCGGAATGGACGAATTGGTAGCCAAAGCGAAGAAAAGCGGCCGGTTTGATTACGACGCTCCTGTGGCTGGCCTGCAAACGCCGGACCGCTACACCCTGAAAATCGGCCTGAATGCGCCCGACTACAACTTCATGTACATCATGGCCTTCGTCGCCATGGGCGCGCAGGCTCATGAAGTCATTGACGCATACGGTGACCAGAGCGGCCAGCATCCAGTCGGCACCGGCCCTTACATGCTGCAGGAATACGTCCCGCGTAGCAAAATCGTGCTGGTCGCCAATCCGGAATACCGCGGCTATACATGGGATTTCAAATCCGACGGCAGCGCCTGGGACGATCAGCTGGTGCACGACATGAAAGGCAAGCGGATGCCGCAGATCGGGCGCGTCGAGATCAACATCATCGAGGAAGAACAATCCCGCTGGCTGGCATTCCAGGGCAAGCAACTCGATTTTGATTACCTGCCCCAAACGGCCGCACCAACCGTCCTGAATGGAAAAAAGCTGAAACCCTCCTTCGTCGACGAAGGCATCAAGCTCTATACAGTGACGGAACCGGGCGTGGTGTATACCTTCCTGAATTTCAAGGACCCCTTGATTGGCGGCACCAGCCTCGCCAAGAATGCACTGCGGCGCGCCATCGCCATGTCGTATAACGTGCAGGACGAAATTACCCAAGTCCGCATGGGGTTGGCGGTCAAGGCGGAAATGCCGATTCCCGAAGGCGTAGTCGGCCACGACCCCAATTACCGCAGCAGCATCGCCTACGATCCGGTGCTGGCCAACAAATTGCTTGATCATTTCGGCTACAAACGCGGCGCCGACGGCTACCGCACCCTACCTGACGGCAGCCCGCTGACACTCAAGATAGCCACCGAGGCAAATGCAATCAACGTCGTGTTCTCTGAAATCTGGAAACGCGGACTGGACCAGATCGGCATCCGGACCGACTTCAAGGTCAGCAATTTTGCCGACAACCTGAAAGCGGCAACCGAATGCAAGCTGATGATGTGGAACGGCTCCTGGATTGCCGATTACCCCGAAGGCGACAACTTCATGCAACTGCTGTATGGCCCCAACGTCGGCCAAGGCAACAACGGCTGCTACAGCTCGCCGGCCTATGATGCGCTCTACGTCAAGGCCAAGGCGCTGCCGCCCGGCCCCGAGCGCAACCAGCTCTATATAGAGATGACACGCCAGATGGAAGCCGACACAGCGTGGATGCTATCAGTGTCGCGCCTACGCAACTGGATGATCAGGCCTTGGATCAAGGGTTTCAAGCATCACCCTATACTTTGGGCCGACTGGCAGTACCTGGATATCGAAAAACACTAAGCGCTTATCTATCTTTTTGGCGGGGATTCTGTAGTATGCCTGCCTTGACCTGGATCGCGCGGCCATTAAAGGCACAGCCACTAACTACAACACAGGAGACAAACGACATGCACAGGTTTTACTTAGGCACAGCCGACGCAATTGCCCGGCATTAACAAGAAGACAAGCTAAAAAAACAGATTGCGCAGGCGTCCGCCTACCGGCTGACAAATGCGATGTCATTGGAGATGACACTATTTTGAGATGCAGATCAACGATCTTAATCACAAATAGAAAAATAACCACTTGCTCAAAAGGCATAAAGAAAATGCACCGTAAAACGTCGAACTCAGTCAAATTCAAGAAAATATTGATAGCGCCAGTGCTCGCGTTCGCGGCATTGGCAGGCAGCGCCAGCGCCTATGCGAACACCAATCCGGCCGATCCATCGAAAGTGATCCGCACCGCCTTCGAGGCTGCGGACGACGGCTTCGATATGGTAAAAACCCAGAATTTCTATTCCGGCTGGGTTAGCGAGGTCATCTTTGAAACCTTGCTGACCTATGACTATCTGGCGCGCCCCGCTAAAATAATCCCCGAAACCGCTGAAGCAATGCCGGAAATCAGTGAGGACGGCAAGACCTACACCTTCCATATCAAAAAAGGCATCTACTTTTCACCCGACCCGGCTTTCAAGGGCGTGCGCCGAGAATTAACTGCAGAAGACTACATTTACACGCTCAAGCGGGTACTTGACCCGAAAAACCGCTCCCCTTCAGCGAATTTCTTGAATGGCAAAATTGTCGGGCTGGACGAGTTGGCCGCGCAGGCGCAAAAAACCGGTCATTTCGACTACCAGACACCGATCGCCGGCCTGCAAGCGCCGGATCGCTACACCTTGAAAGTGGTGTTGAACGCCAAGGACTACAATTTCCTGAACGTGGTCGCCTACTCTGCATTTGGCGCCGTGGCGCATGAGGCAATCGATGCCTATGGCCAGCAAACCGCCCAGCATCCGGTCGGCACCGGTCCCTACATGCTGGACAAATACGTCCCGCGCAGCAAAATCGTCCTGGTCGCCAATCCTGAGTACCGCGGCTTCACCTGGGATTTCAAGCCATCTGGCGACGCCATCGACAAGCAGATCATCAAGGATATGCAAGGCAAGAGAATGCCGCAGGTGGGCCGTGTCGAGATCAGCATCATCGAGGAAAACCAGTCACGCTGGCTGGCTTTCCAGGGTAAGCAGATCGATTTCGACAAGATTCCTGAACTGGCCGCATTGAGCGTGCTGGATGGCGACAAGCTCAAACCGGAATATGCGGAACAGGGCATCCAGTTGCAGCGGATTGTCGAGGCCGGCATCACCTATACCGTCCTCAACATGAAGGACCCAGTCATCGGCGGTTACACCAATGACAAGATTGCCCTGCGGCGCGCCATTGCGATGGTCTATAACAATAAGGAAGAAGCGACGCTGCTGCGCAACGGTCAGGCGGTCAAGCTTGAGTCGATCATCGCACCGGGAGTCGGCGGTTACGATCCGGCATATCGCAGCAGCATCGATTACAACCCGGCACTGGCCAACAAGCTGCTCGATCACTTCGGTTACAAGCGCGGCGCCGACGGCTACCGCACCATGCCGGACGGCAAACCGCTGCTGCTCAAATCCACCAGCAACCAGGGTGGCATCAATACCGAGATTTCAGAACTCTGGAAACGCGGCCTGGACCTGATCGGCATCCGCACTCAGTTCGTGGTCAGCAACTTTGCCGACAACCTGAAAGCCGCCACCTCCTGCGAACTGATGATGTGGGGCGCCGCATGGAACGCTGACTATCCGGAAGCCGAGAATTTCATGCAATTGCTGTACGGCCCGAACTCTGGCCGCGGCAACCATGGTTGCTACCAGTCGCCGGCATTCGATGCACTTTACGTCAAGGCCATGTCGCTGCCGCTGGGCGACGAGCGCAACAAAATCTATCTGGAAATGAATCGACAAATGGAAGCGGACACGGCATGGGTATTGAATACCGGCCGGATCCGCAGCTGGTTGGTGCGACCATGGGTCAAGGGCTTCAAGAAGCACCCGATCCTGCACTCGGACTGGCAGTACGTCGACGTCGAAAAACATTAACCCACCGGACATACGGTAATACGCCCCCTGGTCCGGCACGCCGCTGTCAGTGTGCCGCAGGTCAAATTTAGCTAGAGATCTTAGAAGGAGACAAATGGTATGAACTCGCTTTGGTTACGCGGGATATTGGTTGCCTGTTTAGCGTGCGCGCTGCCGATGCAAGCATCGGTTGCGGCTGCACCAACATCGCCTGCCGATCCCGGGAAAGTGTTGCGCTTCGTGTTCGTGGCGCCGGAAACCGGCTTCGATCCGGCCGTCACGCGCGATCTGTATTCGCAGCTGGTCAATCAATCGGTATTCGAAACCCTGTATGCCTACGATTACCTGGCTCGCCCGGCCAAGCTGATGCCTTCGGCTGCAGAATCGCTACCGGAAGTCAGCGCCGACGGCATGACTTACACGATCCATCTCAAAAAAGGCATCTACTTTGCCGATGATCCGGTATTCAACGGCAAGAAGCGCGAACTGACGATGGCCGACTTCGTGTATTCATACAAGCGGCTGTTCGATCCCCAACTGGCATCGCCGCAAACCTGGCTGCTGGAAGGTAAAGTCGTCGGCCTTGACGAAGTCGCCGCGCAAGCCAAGAAGACCGGCCATTTCGACTACGACGCCAACGTCCCTGGCTTTGAACTGTTGGATCGCTACACCCTGCGCATCCATCTGAAGCAACCCGATTTCAATCTCGGCATGATTCTGGCCCACCAGCCGACCAGCGCCGTCGCGCGTGAAGTGATCGAAAAGTATCGCGACGCCCAAGGCACCGTCATGGGCCATCCGGTCGGCACCGGCCCTTACATCCTCAGCGAATGGGTGCGCGGCTCGCGCATGGTGCTCACCGCCAATCCCGACTATCGTGGCTACATCTGGGACTTCAAGGCCAGCGAACCGGGTGACGACGCCATCGTCGCCAAGATGAAGGGCAAGCGTATGCCGCAGATCGGCCGCGTCGAAATCAGCGTGATGGTGGAAGACCAGTCGCGCCTGCTGGCGTTTGAAGGCGATGAAGTCGACATCACCGAACTGCAAGGCCCGCTGGCGCCGCAGGTCATGTCGGGCGGCAAGTTGAAGCCGGAATTCGTCAAGAAAGGCGTGCAGCTGTCGCGCATCGTCGATCCTGAAATCAGCTATTTCTATTGGAACATGCAAGACCCGGTACTGGGTGGCTTCAGCAAGGAAAAAATTGCTCTGCGCCGCGCGATCTCGATGGCGCACAACGTCCGCGAGGAAATCAAGGTGGTCTGGAACGACGAGGCGATCCCTCTGGAGTATCCGATCCCACCAGGCGTAGTCGGCTACGATGCCAACTACAAGAGCAGCATCCAGTATGAACCGGAAGTGGCCAACGCCCTGCTCGACAAGTTCGGCTACAAGATCGGTGCCGACGGCTATCGCACCCAGCCTAACGGCCAGCCGCTGACAGTCCGCTACTCCGCGCGCGCCGATTCGAACGGCCAGCAGCAATCGGAAATGTGGAAGAAGACCTACGACAGCATCCATATCCGCATGGTCGGCGACCTGAAAACCTTCCCGGACCTGCTCAAGGCCGAAAAGGAATGCCAGCTGCAAACTCGTACTGCGCCCTGGATTGCCGATTATCCGGACGGCGACAATTTCATGCAGCTGTTCTATGGCCCGAATGTCGGCCAGAACAACAACGGCTGCTTCAAGATGCCTGAATACGACAAGCTGTATGCCGCTTCGCAGAAGCTGCCGGCCGGCCCGGAACGTGATCTGCTGTATCACAAGATGACGCGCCTGCTGGAAGTCTATGCGCCAATCCGCATCGGCTATGCCCGCTATCGCAACATGATCGCCCAGCCACGCGTCATCGGCTACAAGAAGCATCCGGTCATGCCTACCGAATGGATGTACTTCGATATCGAAAAACGCAAATAAAGACACCACGCCGGCGGCAGGCACAACGCTTGCCGCCGGTGTTTAACCCATCAACAATTGTTTATTTTCACCAAGTCCCTATTTGAGGAAATGCATGAAACCATCATCATTTTTCTTGCCGGTCACGACAGCGTTACTCACGCTGATGCTGCAACCGGCAGTTGCCCAAGATAAGCACCGTCCGCTGATTCCCCTGCTCAAAGCAGAACAGATCCCGGCGCTATGCGACAGCACGTTGGGCGCGTTGCGCAAGCGTGTGTCAGTCCTGGAGAAATTACCTGCAGCGCATGCCGGCGACAGCAAGAAAGTCCTGGCCGACTGGAACGATCTGCAAATCAAGCTGGAAGACCTGCAAGGCCCGGTCGACATCCTCAACAACGTCTCCCCTGACGCCAAGGTACGCAGCACCACTGAAGCCTGCCTGATCGAAACCAACAAGTTCGCCACCGACCTGCTGCAAAGCGAAAAGCTGTACGCCCGCTTCAAGGCGATCCAGCCGACCGATCCGATCGAAAAGAAACTGCGCCAGGACATCCTGTACAGCTTTGACGACACCGGCGTCTCGCTGCCGCCTGAGAAGCGCGCACGGATGAAAGAAATCCTCGACCGCCTGGGTGAACTGAGCCAGGAATTCGCGCGCAACATCCGCGACAACAACCAGAAACTGACCTTCACGCCAGCCGAACTGCAGGGCATGCCTGCCGCCTACATGGCGCGCGCCAAGCGCGACGACAAGGGCAACTACCTGCTCGGCTTCGACTACCCTGAATACAAGCCGTTCATGGAATCGGCCGACAACAGCGACGCCCGCCGCCGCTACATGATCGCCTTCACCAACCACGGCACGCCAAAGAACCTGGAAGTGCTGAAGGAAGCAATGAACCTGCGCCATGAAATGGCCGCTCTGTTCGGCTTACCTAGCTACGCTGACCTGGTGACGCAGCGCCGCATGGTAAAGAATCCGCAAACCGTCGACACCTTCCTCAAGGAAGTGCAGACCGCAGTGACCCAGCTGGAACTGAAGGAAATCGAAGAACTGCGCGTGTTCAAATCGGAAACCTTGAAGACGCCGCTGGTCGATACCAAGCTGGAACGCTGGGATGCCGAATACTGGCAGCAGAAGATCAAGCAGGCACGCTACAACGTCGATCAGGAAGCATTGCGCAAATACTTCCCTACCGACGCCGCAGTGCCTTGGGTGCTACATATTTCCGGCACCCTGTACGGTGTTGAGTTCAAGCGCGTCGACGTGCCGGTCTGGGATCCTGAAGTTCAGTACTACGACGTCATCGATAGCAAGAGCAAGCAACGCATCGCCGGTATCTATCTCGATCTCTATCCGCGTGAAGGCAAGTACGGCCACGCCGCAGCCTGGGGCACCCGCGGCGTCAGCACGCTCGCCAACCGCACACCGATTTCGACGCTGGTCACCAACCTCGATCGCAGCGGCCTGAACAGCGATGAGCTGGAAACGCTGGTGCACGAATTCGGCCACGTACTGCATGGCGTGCTATCGCACACCAAGTATGTCAGCCAAGCCGGCACCAATGTCGAGCTCGACTTCGTCGAAGCGCCTTCGCAAATGTATGAAGAATGGGCGCGCCGCAAAGAGTCGCTTACATTGCTGGCCGGCTTCTGCAAGACTACCTGCCCGACCATCGACGACGCCCTGCTGGCACGCCTGACCGCTGCCCACAACTACGGCCGCGGCATTCGCTATGCGCGCCAACTGCTGTACGCGAGCTACGACATGACCATCCACAACGACAAGGCCGACCAGGAGCAACCGCTGGCCGTCTGGCAGCAAATGGAAGGCGCAACTCCTTTGGGTTATGTACCGGGCACTGAATTCCCCGGCCAGTTCGGCCACCTGATGGGCGGCTATGCAGCAGGCTACTACGGCTACATGTGGTCGGAAGTGCTGGCGCTGGACATGCTGTCGCGTTATAACGGCAAATTGATGAATCCGGAAGTCGGCCATCTGTATCGCCAGGACATCCTCTCGCGCGGCGGTGAAAAGCCGGCCGGCGAGATGGTCAGCACTTTCCTCGGACGCGAGCCTAACAACAAGGCATTCTTTGCCGAAATCTCAGGCCAACGCCTGCATTAACCTGGAATGAGAGAATTATCATGACCGCTTATATCCTGCGCCGACTGTGGCAAATGCTGCCGACCATGCTCGGCGTCATCGTACTGGTGTTTTTCCTGTTCAACTGGGTCGGTGGCGACCCGGCGTACATCCTGGCCGGGAAGATGTCGAACCCGCAACAGATCGCCAACATCCGCACCCAGTTGGGGATTGACCAGCCGTATTACATCCAGCTGTGGATCTTCATCAAGCAGATCGTCACCTTCAACTTCGGCAACAGCTGGAGCACCGGCGAATCGGTGGCTAACGTCATCATGACCCGCCTTGGGCCATCCATGACCGTGCTGATTCCGCTGACCATCCTGGAAACCCTGATCGCCGTGGCACTGGCATTGGCTGTCGCATTCGTGCGCGGCTCGATGACTGACCGTATGGTGATGGTGGCTTGCACCGTCGGCATGTCGATCAGTATCCTGGTCTACATCATCCTGTTCCAATACTGGTTCGCCTACAAGCTCGGCATGTTCCCGGTGCAAGGCTGGGGCAACAGCTTCGCCGAAAACCTGTTCCACTATTCCGCCCTGCCGATCCTGATCATGCTGGCGGTCAGTATCGCGCCTAGCCTGCGTCTGTACCGTACTTTCGTGCTGGATGAAGTCAACCAGGACTACGTCCGCACCGCGCGCGCCAAGGGCGTCAAGGAACGCCGCATCCTGTGGGTGCACGTGTTGCGCAATGCCGCCATTCCCATCATCACCAACGTCATGTCTAACCTGCCGGCACTGCTGATCGGTGCCTTCCTGATCGAACGCTTCTTCTCGATCCCAGGCATCGGCCGCGAGGTGATTCTTGCCGTGGAACGCAGCGACTTCCCGGTGATCAAGGCGATCACCATCTATGTCGCCGCCGCCACCATGATATTCAACCTGTTGACCGACCTGTTGTACCAGGCCGTTGACCCACGCGTTCAGCTGAAGTAAGGAGCCGCCATGACTCAGAATGTAAACTCGGCCCCTGTCCAAGCAGCGCCGGCAGTCAATACCGTAGCAATCACCGCCACTCCCGGCGGCACCCATTCGCCGGGTCTGTGGGCGTTGGCCTGGCGTCGTTTGCGCGCCGACCGCGTCGCGATGGCGGCCATGGCCGTAGTCGGCCTGTACCTGATCATGCTTGTGCTGTCGGCCAGCGGCCTGCTGGCCAAGGACTGGGCCAAGGAAGTCGGCGTCAACTACGCGCCGCCAACTTTCATCGGCGCCCAGACCGACGCCGAACGCGGCTTCAGCAGCAACGATACGATCAAGGAAGCGCCACCACCGGAAAATCCGGTCGATCCGTTGCGCGACATCCTGCGCGACTTGCGCAAGAGCGCTACAGCGGCGCCACCGCCGCCGGTTGTCGCCAACGATTACGGCATCGCCGATCCGCTCGCGGACGAGATGACCGAAATCCGTGCAGACCTGGCCAAGAAAGGCGCCAGCGCCACACTGATCCGCAAACCGACGCTGCCGTTCGGCGCCGACAAGTGGGGCCACGACATCATCAAGAAAACCATCAAGGGCGCCGAAACCTCGATCATCGTTGGTCTTGTATCGGCGTTGCTGGCCGTGGTTCTGGGCACCATTTTCGGCGCGATTTCGGGCTACTTCGGCGGTTGGATCGACGATGCCTTTAACTGGTTCTACAGCATCTTCACGTCCATCCCCTACTTGCTGCTGATCCTCGCCGTAGCGGCGGTGTTGCAGCAAAAGGGCGTGACGGCGATCGTACTGATCCTCGGCCTGACCGGCTGGACCGGCACCTACCGCCTGATCCGTGCCGAGTACATGAAGCACAAGACGCGTGAATACGTGATGGCGGCGGACGCCATCGGCGCCAGCCACTGGAGCAAGATGTTCGGCCATATCTTCCCGAACGTCAGCCACGTATCGCTGGTGCAGTTATCGATCTCTGTAGTCGGTTTCATCAAGTCGGAAGTGATCTTGAGCTTCCTTGGTTTCGGCGTGCCGGTCGGCGTCGTTTCCTGGGGCAGCATGCTCAACGAAGCACAAAACGAACTGATCCTGGGCAAGTGGTGGCAACTGGCCGCGGCCAGTATCGCCATGGCAATCCTGGTGACGGCGTTCTCGCTGTTCACCGACGCATTGCGCGACGCCCTTGATCCGAAGCTGAAATAGGAGACAACATGAATTCGACCAACACCACACCGCAAGCGGCAGATCAACCGCTGTTGCGCGTACGCGACCTGCGCGTCAGTTTCCGCGCCGACAAGAAAACCATGATCGAAACCGTCAAGGGCATTTCCTTTGACATCCCACGCGACACCACCGTCGCGCTGGTCGGCGAATCGGGCAGCGGCAAATCGGTCAGCTCGCTAGCCGTAATGGGCCTGCTGCCACCGGATAATTCCAGCATTGCCGCCACCAGCGTCATCGAATTCGAGGGCCGCAATCTGCTGGCCATGTCGATTGATGAACGGCGCGACATGTGCGGCAAGGAAATCTCGATGATTTTCCAGGAGCCGATGACCTCGCTCAATCCAGTCTTCACGGTTGGCTTCCAGATCGGCGAAGTGCTTCGCCTGCATATGGGCATGGACGCCAAGCAGGCCCGCAAGCGTTCCATCGAGCTGCTGGAGGAAGTCGGCATCCCATCGCCGGCGACCAAAGTAGATGCCTATCCGAGCCAGATGTCGGGCGGCCAGCAGCAGCGCGTGATGATCGCCATGGCGATTGCTTGCGAACCGAAACTGCTGATCGCCGACGAGCCGACCACCGCGCTCGACGTCACGATCCAGAAACAGATCATCGATTTGATCGAGGCGCTGCGCAAGCGTCACAAGATGTCGGTCCTGTTCATTACCCATGACCTGGCGCTGGTCGGCGAAATTGCCGATCAAGTGATCGTCATGCGTCACGGCGAAGTGCGTGAGAAAGGCACTGTGCGCCAGATCTTCGAGAACCCGCAGGACCCGTACACCAAGGCCCTGCTGATGTGCCGTCCTTCGCTCGACACCCGTCCATGGCGCCTGCCGGTTATCAGTGACTACATGAACGGCAACAACGGCACCGAACTCGATCTGCGCGAACGCACCCGCGGCTGCAGCGGCAAGGAAGATATCCTGCTCGACGTGCGTGGCTTGGGCAAGAGCTTCTACTCGCGCGAAGGCTTGTTCGGCCGCAAGGAATTCCAGGCGGTCAAGGATGTCTCGTTCAAGCTGGCGCGTGGCAAGACGCTCGGCGTGGTGGGCGAATCCGGTTCCGGCAAGACCACCGTCGGCCTGACCCTGATGCGTCTGCACCAGGCCACAGCTGGCCAGGCGCTGTTCGAAGGCAAGGACATCATCGGCATGTCGAACCAGGAGTTCATGTCCTACAAGCGGCGCATCCAGATCATTTTCCAGAACCCGTACGCCTCGCTCAACCCGCGCTTCACAATCGGCCAGATCCTGCTGGAACCGATGCGTATCCACCAGATCGGCAGCGACGACAACGAGCGCACCGAAATGGCGATGCAGTTGTTGCAAAAGGTTGGCCTGCCGACTGCTGCCTACCACCGTTATCCGCATGAATTTTCCGGCGGCCAGCGGCAACGGATTGCGATTGCACGCTGCCTGACCTTACGTCCGGAAGTGCTGGTGTGTGATGAATCGGTATCGGCGCTGGACGTCTCGGTGCAAGCCCAGGTGCTGAATCTGCTGCAAGACCTGCAGGAAGAATTCGGCATGAGCTACATCTTCATTTCGCATGATCTGTCGGTAGTCAAATACCTGGCCGACCAGGTGATGGTGATGCATCAAGGGAAGGTGGTCGAACTAGCCAACTCGGATGACCTGTACCACAATCCGACCCATCCTTACACACGTCAATTGCTGAGCGCCATTCCACGCGGCCTGCAAAACTGATGGCGTAAAGCGCCCTTCAAGGCGCAGACAAACGGGGCGTCGGAACCGCTGCACGGCGAGTCTGACGCCCCGTTCCCGTTTACCTGGCGTTGACGCCTGCCCCATTTCGTTATAGCGTGCCACCACCAGACATAATCAGGCGATGCCGTCGATGACCAGGATCAAACTGAAAACTGAAACTGTGGTGCTGGCGGCCGATCTGGCCGGCACCCTGGTGTTCGCAATAGAAGGTGCGCTCAGTGCGATGCGCAGCAATCTCGACCTGCTCGGCGTGATGGTGATTTCATTCATCGCTGCGCTTGGCGGCGGCGTGATCCGTGATCTGCTGATCGGCGCCACGCCGCCGAACGCGATCCGCGACTGGCGCTATCCGGTGCTGACATTCTGCGCCGGCATCCTGACCTTTGTTTTCCATTCCACTTTTCAAGCCTTGCCGCCCATGCTGATCCTGGTGCTTGACGCCGCCGGCCTGGCATTATTTGCAGTGGCAGGCGTCGAGAAAGCGACCCAGTTCGGCATCCGGCCGTTTGTTGCGATGTTAATGGGCACCGTCACCGGCGTCGGCGGCGGCGTCGTGCGCGACATCCTGCTGGCACGCGTGCCAGCCGTGCTGCAGGTCGACATCTACGCCACTGCGGCGTTCTTCGGTGCCTTCGTGGTCGTCGTGGGGCGCCGCTTCGGCTTGTCGCCTGGCGCGGCAGCGCTGGTCGGCGGCATCGCTTGTTTCAGCTTGCGCGTGGTGGCGGCAACGCACGGCTGGCATCTGCCGCGCGCAGATGGTTGATGACCACAATTTTTCGGCGCGCCTAGCACCTTGACCCCAGATGACTTCGTTGGCTGATGACCACGTAGCGCAGAAGCGATGAGGTGGATACTAGCCTAATCGCGGCCTGGCTTGAGTTTCTGCACCACCGTATCGGCCGGCCCGAGCACCCGGCCATCGCGCGACTGCAAAGCCATTTTCTGGATTACCTTGCCGCTACGGCTCTCGACCAGCCTGGAATGCGCTTCGCCTTTCGCAAACAGGTGGCTCTCTCCCCATTGCCGCAACCCCACCATCACCGGGAACAGCTCCAGACCTTTGGCGGTCAGCACATATTCCTGATACGCGCTGCCGTCGGAAGCCGGCACCACTTCCAGTATCCCGTCATCGACAAGCGTGTGCAGACGATCGGCGAGGATATTGCGCGCCACACCCAGGCTCTTCTGGAATTCGCCAAAACGGCGCATGCCGTCAAACGCGTCACGGATGATCAGCAGCGACCAGCGATCGCCGATCATGTCGAGCGAACGCGCCACCGGACAACTGTCGTCCTTCAAACTTTTTCTCTTGGCCATGATTTTCCTTTCGCCCCGGCTTGCGCTAACGCCATCCATTATCTAGTTGCATTTTAAAACCATAACACCTAAACTTCAATTGGTTTTAATTTGAAACTAGTTTTAAAAAGGAACCATCATGCCAGATATGGCAAAAATTCAAGTAGCCTCCCCGCCCCGCATCACGCGATCGCACGCGGCAAACCAGGAGCGCGTTTCGGCGCCGCCCATGTCAAAACTGCTGGTAATGCTGTTTGCGACAGCCTGCGCATTGAGCGTAGCCAATGTCTACTATGCACAACCTCTGCTGGATGCATTGGCTCACGACTTCGGTCTGAGCCTCGCTGCGGTCGGCATCGTCATCACGGCCACCCAGGTCGGCTGCGCGCTGGCGCTGCTGCTGGTGGTACCACTAGGCGACCTGCTGGACCGCCGGCGCCTGACGCTGGTGCAACTGATGCTGTTATGCACGGCGTTGCTGGCGGTGGCCGCGGCGTCTTCAGCACTCCTGCTGCTGATCGGCATGCTCGCGGTCGGGCTACTGGGAACCGCCATGACGCAAGGACTGATTGCCTACGCCGCCAATTCAGCGGCCCCGGCCGAACGCGGACGCGTGGTCGGCGCGGCCCAAGGCGGCGTCGTGATCGGCCTGCTGCTGGCGCGCAGCTTGGCGGGATGGATCGCCGATCTGGCCGGCTGGCGCGCAGTCTACCTGGTCTCGGCCGTCATTTCCTTGTTGATGCTGATTGCGCTGCGACGCTTGCTGCCGCAATCATCGGCGCCAGCCGAGCGCCTTCCCTACACCACATTGCTTGGCTCGATGTTCACCTTGCTGGCACGCGAGCGTGTGCTGCAAATCCGCGGTGTACTGGCCATGTTGATGTTTGCCGCATTCAGCGCTTTCTGGAGCGCGCTGGTGCTGCCGTTGAGCGCACCGCCCTATTCGTTCTCGCATAGCGCGATCGGCGCATTTGGGCTAGTCGGCGTGGCTGGCGCTTTGGCGGCGGCACGTGCCGGAGAATGGGCCGATCGCGGTTACGGTCAATCGACCACCCGCGCGGCGTTGCTGCTATTGTTGGCTTCATGGCTGGCGCTTGGATTCATGGGACACAGCTTGTGGCTCCTGATTCTCGGCATCCTGCTGCTGGACCTGGGTGGACAAGCGCTGCACGTCACCAACCAGAGCATGATTTTCGCCAGCCAGCCTGCTGCACATAGCCGGCTGGTCGGTTGCTACATGTTGTTCTACGCGGTCGGCAGCGGCATCGGTGCGATCTTGTCGACCGCCGTCTACGCTGCCGCAGGATGGAACGGCGTCTGCGTGCTTGGTGCAGGCATCAGTTTGCTGGCACTGCTATTTTGGAAGCTGACTCTGCGGCATATGCCCAAAACTGCATGCCTCCCGGCAGCGCCGCTTTACAGCAGCGATGGCGCTGGCGCTTGAGCCAAGGCCAGTCGCCAGGCTAACGCCACCGCCAACGATGCGGCTGCAGCCACCCATAAGGCCAGTTGCATGCCAGCCTGAAACGACTGGACCGAGGCGATCATCGCGCCAAAAATGGCGACGCCCAGCGCCGCTCCGGTTTGCCGCGCCGAGTTGAGCACACCGGCCGCAATACCGGCGCGCTCTTGCTCGATTGCTGTCATCAATGCTGCCGTCGCCGCCGGCGTAATCAATCCTGCGGCAAAGCCGACAGCCGGCATCGGCAATGCCAGCAACCAGTATGACGATGCCAGGGTGGCGACCAGCAAACCGAGAAAGCCAGCGGCGTATAAGCCCAGCGCGGCGAACACCAGTCGACGCGCGCCATAACGGCTGACCAGGCGATTGGAGACGATGCTGCCGGCAGCCACCAACGCGGTCAACGGTAGAAATGCCAGGCCGGTGCGTAGCGGCGAATAATGTTTCTGCTGCTGGAAATATAGGCTCAGAACAAATACCAATCCATAGAAAGTCAGCGCCGAGGCCAGTGAGACAAGGGTCGCGCCGGAGAATGTTCCGTTCCTGAAAAAAGACAGCGGCAGCATCGGTTGCAGCCGGTGCCGCTCCAGCATCAGGAACATGATGGCGGCGGCAGCGCTGACGACGCAGCCGGTCAATATCGGTGCGCTGCGCCATCCATATGCGGGTGCTTCGATCAATACCGCAATCAATGTGCCGAGCGCCACGATCGCCGTGCCCTGCCCTGCCAGGTCGAGCGACCGCGCCGGCATTCTTCTGCGCTCGCTTGCGATCCCCCAGGTCAGCCACATGCCAAGCATGCCGAGCAGTAGGTTCGCAAGGAAGATGCTGCGCCAGTCGAACAGCTGGATCAAGATGCCGCCCACCAGCGGCCCGGCCGCCATCGCCGCGCCGCCAAACCCGGCCCAGACGCCGATGACGGCAGCCCGTTGCACAGGCTCGGGCAAGCCTGCTTGATCAGGGTCAGAGACGACGGCAACAGCATTGCCGCACCGGCTCCTTGCAGAGCACGGGCCATGACAAGGAGATGCAAGCCGTTACTCAAGCCGCACCAGGCCGAGGCCAAGGTAAACACGGCGAGACCGGCAAAATACATATTCCGCGCGCCCCAACGATCGCTCAAGGTACCACCGCTCAACAGCAAGCTGGCCAAACTCAGGGTATATGCGTTCACTACCCATTGCAGTCCGCCAATATCGGTGGCCAACGCGCCGGCGATGCGCTCCAGTGCGACATTGACGATAGAGGTATCCAGAATCACAACGACATAGCTGAGACTGGTTGCCGCCAAAATGCGGCGCTGTCCGGAAGTGAGGTTGAGCATGGTTCAGTACGCCTGTACCGGAACGTTGGACCAGCCGCCATCAAGGCAGGAAATGCCATTACTGTTTTGTGCACGCATCATTAGTCTCAGCTCGATTGATTGGAGTTTGAGTGTAGCAGCGACGGTCGGCCTGATGCTTCGATACGTGTCGAAGCATGCAACCTGTTTTCGGGACTATACTGCCTGCGAAAACTCGAAGAACCGGGGCTCGCAGGTGCATCCACAACCGAATATCTCTGCCGTCGCTTTCCTTATCGCCGATCCGGCGCGCGCAGCCATGCTGATGACGTTATGCGATGGCCGCGCCCTGCCGGCCGGCGAACTGGCGCATGCAGCAGGCGTCACCGCGCAAACCGCCAGCGCCCATCTCGGCAAGCTGCTCGACGGTGGCCTGCTGCTGTGCGAACAGCAAGGCAGACATCGCTACTACCGACTAGCCAATTCCCAGGTCGCGCAAGCGCTCGAACAACTCGCTGCCATCAATCCGACTGCAGCGCTCAAGCGCAAACCCTTGAGCCGCACTGCACAGGATTTGCGCCTGGCGCGCTGCTGCTACGATCATCTGGCAGGACAAGTCGGCGTTGCCTTGACCCAAGCGCTGCAAGAGCGTGGCCTGCTGGTGGCCGGCGCCGGCAAACGATTTGATCTATCGGAAGCCGGCATCGCCTGGTTCGCAGCAATGGGCGTGGATATCGGTCTCATCAAGCCGGGTCGGTATGGACTTGCACGGCAATGCCTTGACTGGACAGAACGTGCGCATCATCTGGCCGGTCCGCTCGGGGTGCGTTTGATGGCGGCACTGAGCGAGGCCGGGTGGCTGCGGCGCTCATCGTCGTCGCGTGTCGTGCAAATCACGCCAAAGGGATGGGCGGGATTAAAAGCCCAGCTTGGGATTGATCAGCGCAGCGTGGAACAGATCGAATAGGCAGATAGATTATCAGGCCGGCGCGACCTTCCTGATTGCATCCTGAACTGCTTGCAGCAGCAATTCTTCGAGCCGCGTCACCGCCGGCCCCGCCATCGCCTGCGCGCGGTATAGCGACAAGCCGATCGACGGCAACGACGGCAAGCCGGCCTGCTGCGGATCGAGGATGCGCAAGCTGGCCGGCAGCCCGATCGGCGTGCGTACCGTCAGTCCGAGTCCGGCCGCAGAAGCCGCCCACAGGGCCGACAGGCTGGCGCTAGTGAATGCATGGCGCCACGGAATTCCGGCTGTATCCAGCGCCGTCGATGCAATGTCGCGCAGCAGGCAAGGCGCATCCAGCAAGACCAGCGACAGCGGCGCGCTCGCCGCCGCATTCGGATCATCCACTGGCCGCTGCCAGTCCAAATTATCCTGCACCGGTCCGATCCAGCACAAAGGCAAATCTGCCACCCGTTCGCCGTTCAACGCTGGCGGCGTGCCTTCCCATAACAGAGCCAGATCGATGCGTCCCAAGCTGGCGCGCTCACGCAACTCCGAGCTGCGCGCCACGCACACTTCCACCCGCACCTTCGGATGCGCACGCATGAAACGGCCCAGCACCGCCGACAGCAGCGCTTCGCCGAAATCCTCCTGCAAGCCCAGCTTCACCTCTCCTTCCAATTCAATGCCACGCACGGCACTGGCGGTTTCATCATTCAGCTCGAGCAGGCGGCGTGCATAGCCAAGCAGCGTCTGACCGGCGTCGGTCAGCGCCAGCCCACGCCCGGCCTTGCGAAAAATCGGCGCACCCGCCTGCTCCTCCAATTTTTTCAGCTGCGCGCTGACGGCCGAAGTGGATCGCCCCAGCCGGTCGGCCGCCTTGGCGTAACTGCCGAGGTCAATGCCGGCGACGAAGGTCCGCATGATGTCCAGGTCAAAGCTGATTTGGCGCATGAATTCATCCCGTTTTTCAAAACCATCAATTCGAAACTTTCTGATATTCAAAAGTATCGCGTAAAGCCATACTCGCTGCAAGCGCTGAAAGCCACCCTTGCAGTGCTGACAATTTTTATCCGACACGGAGAATCACAATGTCCCGATCTGCCGCCTTCGCCAACAACCGCCGTCATCGCTGGAAAGTATTAGGTGTCGGCGTCGCCGCCAACGCCAGTTTTTCAGCAGCATTCAGCGGCATTCCAATCACCGCCGTACTCATCCGTTCCAGTTACCAGTTGGGCAATGCGGAACTGGGATTGGTGCTGGGCCTGATGGGTCTTGGTATTGCACTGAGTGAACTGCCGTGGGGCCTGCTTACCGATCGCTGGGGCGATCGTCCGGTGCTGCTGTCCGGCCTCGCCGCCACCGCCGTCGCATTGTTGCTGATGGCATTGTTCGTTGCGCCAGCGCCCGGCCACGTGCCCGGCCTGCCGCTGCTGGCCGCCGGCTTGCTGTTGGTTGGCCTGCTAGGAGGCAGCGTCAACGGTTCCAGCGGCCGTGCAGTGATGACCTGGTTTGACGAAAGCGAACGCGGCCTGGCCATGAGCATCCGTCAGACCGCAGTGCCGCTGGGTGGTGCCACCGGCGCACTGATCCTGCCAGCGCTGGCCGCCCATCTCGGCTTTGCCGCGGTGTACGGCGTGCTTGCCGCATTCTGCACGATTACCCTGTTTTTTACCTGGCTGTGGCTGCACGAACCAGCCAGCAAGCTTCACGGTAAAAGCGCGGCGCATTCCGTCACAGCTGTACCCGCCCCATTAAAGGATCTTCGATTGTGGAGCATCGTCGCCGCCATCGGCGTCCTCTGCGCGCCGCAGTTTGCGATACTGTCGTTCGGCACGGTGTTCCTGCACGATTTCAGCCACGCTGGCATCATCGCCATCACCTTCGCCATGACGACCTTGCAATGTGGCGCGATGGTGATGCGCATCTGGAGCGGCCGCTGGACCGATCGCCATCGCAACCGACGCGAGTTCCTGCGCGTCTGCACCATCGCCAGCGCGATTGCCTTCGCTGCGCTGGCCGCACTGGTCGCCATCGCCGGACAACTGCCGACGTTGCCGTCATTCATGACAGTGCTGTTGGTCGCCACCCTGGCACTGACCGGGATCTGCGTATCTGCCTGGCACGGCGTTGCCTACACCGAACTGGCCACTATCGCCGGCGCCCGCAATGCCGGCACCGCACTCGGCATGGCCAACACCAGCGTATTCGTGATGTGCTTCCTGACACCCTTGGCCATCCCACATATCCTGACCTTCGGCAGTTGGCCGGGCGTATGGCTGGCGGGCAGCCTGTGCGCACTGATCGCGCTAGCGTTTTTCCCTAAGCCAGCGCCAGTCGCAACCGCATGCCCGCAGCAGGCCTTTTAGAAACCCGGCGTGTTCGCGTGCCACTTGAGATTCTTAAATTCAACGGTTCAATACGAATTTTGAGATAACGCAGGACAAAAACCGCAAACGCTGCCGCGAGGCAAGTTAAACTAACGATGTAAAGGATAGAAACCGTCAAATTGACCCACGACTGTATAAGACGAACCCACACAACAGGAAGCCGATGTCGACGTTCCCCAAGAGTTTGAGAAGCATTATTCTTTTCGCGTTTTCTGTTTTGGCATCAGCCCATTCACAAGCAGAGCAAGGCAATCTGTTCGGCATGATCGAGAACCAGCCGATCAGCGAAACCTGGCTCAATGCGGGCTTCTATTCCTATCATTTCGATCGTGACAAGGGCTTGAACGGCAACAACCTGGGGCTGGGCGTCGAATATCGGTTTTCAACTGTCGCATCCGCCACCGCAGGACGCTTCTACAACAGCGATCGGGAATATTCGAATTATGTCGGCGTCTATTACCAGCCCATCTATGTCGGCCCGGTACGTCTAGGCGTAGTTGCAGGTGGATTCAACGGTTATCCGAAAATGCGCCATGGCGACTGGTTCCTGGCGGCCATTCCAGTCGCCAGCATCGAATACAAGCGAGTCGGCTTGAACCTGGCTATTATTCCAAGCTACAAGGACAGGCTGTATGGCGCACTCTCGTTTCAGTTGAAGATGAAGGTTTTTTAAAGGTCTAAAGCAGCAGCGCGCCCACCAGTCCGCTGACCACGCCAACCAGCACTGTCAGCAAGGCCACCACCACCAGCACCTTGCCGTCAAAATCCTTGCGCAGCATCAGCAGCGAAGGCAGGCTGACGCTCGGCAACGTCATCAGCAACGCCACTGCAGGCGCCATACCCATGCCCAGCGACAGCATGGTCTGCACGATGGGAATTTCAGCGGCGGTCGGGATCATGAACAGCATGCCGACAATCGCCATCGGCAGCAGCCACAGCAAACCGTTACTCATGGCGCCATCGACATGCGGGAACAGCCAGACCCGCGCCGCGCCCATCAACAATACCGCCAAAATGTAAACCGGAATAGTGTTCCAGAACAATTGCCACAGGCTGCGCGCCCAGCGCACCAAGAATTTTTTCTGGTCAGGCGTGCTGGCATCCACCACCGCTACCAGAGCCGATTCAGGCATTTGTTCAGGGCGCGAGATGCGTTGGGCGATCAAAGCGACGCCAAGCACCAGCACCACGCCCGCGACCAGGCGCAACACCACGAAGCCCCAGCCCAACACAAAGCCCATGAATACCAGCGTCGCCGGATTGAGCACAGGATTGGCAATCCAGAAGGCCAGCGCGGCGCCCACCGAAACCTGCTGGCGGCGCATCCCAGCCACTACCGGCGCTGCGCAGCAGGTGCACATCATGCCGGGCAAAGCGAACAGGCCGCCACGCAAGGCAGAGCTGAAACCGCTGCCGCCGAACATGCGCAACAGCCAGTCGCGCGGAATCAGCACTTGCAGCAAGGAACCGAGGATCACCCCCAGCACCGCAGCTTTCCAGATTGCCAGGAAATACACCTTGGCATAGCTCAAGGCGGCATTCACCGGGTCGCCCGGGTTATCGTTGAGAATCGAAGCGCCGATGCTGTGCTTGTCGGCGGCGACGAATGATTTCAGGTAGTAAGGCGACCATTTGACGTAGTATAGGCCGATCACGGCGACCAGCACAAACAAGGCAGGCTTCCACCAGAACGATAGACCTCTTGCTGGCGATGGAGGAGAAAGAGTATTCATGGCGGGTAAATTGATAGTTGAAGATGCAAGGCATCATAACCCAACGCAACTCCCAAGCGCACCGAACGATAACGACTTTTCCTACGGCGGCAGCATCTGTTTCATTCGGTGCGATCGAGACACTTCATGCTGACGAAGCATTTACTTCTCTACGGTGACAGCGCCGCAAAAAAATGATCATTTAAGCAACACCTCTCCATCCGTCGTCAGATTATGGTCACCAGCCCGGTGTTACGATGCGACAGTAAAACTACCAGTCGCAATCACCGTGCTGCCGCACGCAGTTTTGCATGCATGCAGTACCACCGAAACCCCTTCGTCAAGCATGCTGCAGCCCTCGACAATCTGGTTGTCGCCGTGCTCCGGGCAACTGACCGCATCGCCGACGCGTGCATTGCGACGGCCATCGATCATCATGCTGCCACTTGCGGTTATCACCTGGCCACCATGGCTGGTGGCGTCGCCTTCGCGGCAAATTGGACGATCCGTCATGTGTTTCCTTTTCCAGTTGTTATAGTTGAAATGCGCGACAACCTCGGGCCGCCTCACGCAAATGACGCATCATGATGCGGATTTTCCAGCGTGGCTTGCTTTCATACCGACTAGGGCTAGAAAAATGTGCATTAGGTGGTCGGCTTGGCGGCGTTGATCAACGATTCTGTTTTGCCGTCCCATTGGGGAGTTTGGCCGGAGGTAGTGGCAGGATTTTATCGAGATTGGGGAAGCGTAGATCGGGATTGTGGTACAGGGCGTCACCCAAAGCGCTGTAGCGTTCGGAGCGTGCAGTGTCTATAAAATTATTGGTTAGAGGAGACATGTTCCGAAAATTGGAAGAAAGAGAATTCGCGCAATCCTCGCATCCCATTTTGACACCTTCATGCAGCACTTTAAGAGCGCGATTATTATCCTCATTTAATTCTGGGCGAGTACCTCTAATCGTCATCCCAAGTTCGTACGCCGCTTTGCCGTAGCCCTGCGCAAAGGCACACTCCAGCATTTTTAGCCCTACCTTGCGGTTTCCCCAAAATCCTTCTCGCGGATTGTCATAGGTAGCACTTAATGCCTTTCCTAAGAAAGTTTGTGCACTCGGGCTTCCCTTGTCGGCGGCCAACTCCCAGAAACCATATGCACGACTGATATCGCCGGTTACACCCGCTCCGTTTTGATGGAAACTCCCCATCAAATCAAAGGCCGCCGGAATGCCGAGTTGCATACCGCGCTCTACAATCTGCACCGCCCGTTCCGGCTCAGCGGCGACCTCATAGGGCGCAAAGCCATCGCCATCAATCAGCACACCCGCTAGATTCATCATGGCCTTCCAGTGATTCTTATCGGCAGCCTTCTGCCACAGTTCTACCGCCTTTGGGTAGTTACGTTGATTCGGCGGTAAGTCGCGGCTGGTCAGGCGCAAGCCTTCCTGAAACCACGCATCTGCCTGGGCGTCTATCGGCGGCACATTATTGACTTCGTATTGGCAAACGAAATCATTACGATAGGGATCAAAGGCTTTCAAGGCCATATTGCGCGGCAACGCCGGTTTCACGGAACAGGCGCTCAAGGCAAACATGGCCAACAAGGAAACGGCGATCAGATAACGTACATGATGCACCCCTCTCATCACGCCGCTTCGACTAGATACCATTTCATTTCGTGGCTCTCCACATCCAGCAGCCAGTCCTTTTTCGGGTCCGGGAACGGTTGTCCCTGGAGTGCAAAGGTTTCCTTCCAGCGCCGGTTCACCAAAGACCGGAGCGGATGTCCATCCGGCAGGATTGGTTGCCACACCCCGCTACGCGAACACGGCTCGTCCCCGCTGCATGACGACAAGGCGGGATTGGCTTCCGCCATGCGCCAGATACCCCGGCGTACCTCAGCAGGCAATTCGTTCGGCCGCACCTTTTCCGGAACGCCCATGTAATGCCACATAATGCGGCCGTCATCAGAGATCAGGCCAGGGCGCGTTCTGTCAAACAATTCGCCCTTGGCGTAGTAGTGCGGCGCCTGATGTTGATCCCACGCATGGTGACGGGAAGTGACCGGCTGCAGCAGCTGCGCCAGCCAGTAGCCGGTGTAAGCGGCAGCGGTGGTTTCGTATTGCGGCCGGAGATAGCCCGCGTGGGGCAAGTCGCGCGCCTCATCGGCCGGCGGCCAGGGATTTTTCGGCAGCACCCAGCCTTGTGGAATGTGCGCACGGCCGGACAGGTTGGCTCCTGGTGTGACAGCCGGCGGCGGCGGTGCAGGGACGACCGGCTTGGCGGCGTTGATCAACGATTCTGTTTTGCCGTCCCATTGGGGGAGTTTGGCTGGTGGTAGCGGCAGGATTTTATCGAGGTTGGGGAAGCGTAGATCGGGGTTTTGGTAGAGGGCATCGCCTAAAGCGCTGTAGCGTTCGGAGCGGGCCGTGTCGATGAAATTATTGGTAAGAGCGGATATGTTACGGAAATTTGAAGACAAAGAGTTCGCACAATCCTCGCATCCCATTTTGACTCCCTCGTGCAGAATTTTGAGTGCGCGCGGATAATCCTTGTCGGTATTCCCCAATGTAACGCCAAGTTCTAAAGCCGCTTTACCATAACCCTGCGCATAAGCGCACTCCAGCATCTTTAAGCCTATCTTGCGGTTCCCCCAGAAACCTTCTCGCGGATTATCGTATGCAGCTTTAAGTGCTTTCCCCAGAAAAGTCTGCGCACTTGGACTTCCCTTGTCCGCTGCCAATTCCCAAAAACCATAAGCACGGCTGACATCTCCTGTCACACCAGCTCCGTTTTGATGAAAACTCCCCATCAAATCAAAGGCAGCTGGAATGCCAAGCTGCATGCCGCGCTCTACAATTTGCACCGCCCGCTCCGGTTCAGCCGCGACCTCATAGGGCGCAAACCCATCGCCATCAATCAGTACCCCTGCAAGGTTCATCATGGCCTTCCAGTGGTTTTTATCTGCGGCCTTCTGCCACAGTTCTACCGCCTTTGGATAATTGCGTTGATTCGGCGGCAAATCAGCGCTGGTCAGGCGTAAGCCTTCCTGAAACCATGCCTCCGCCTGTGCATCAATCGGCGGTACGTTGTTGACTTCGTATTGGCAAACAAAAACCTTACGATGGGGATCAAAGGCTTTTAAGGTCATGTTGCGCGGTAAGGTTGGTTTCATAGAGCAGGCAATCAAAGTAAAAGTGGCTAATAAAAGACAGATAATTAGTTGGGCTAGGCGGCGCATTATTTGTCCTTAACCATGTCGAAATGTGATGGCGCGAGTATCGTGGAAGGGTATTAAGAAACCAGTGATGGAACCATGGGCTGTTACGCTGTCATCATTCTTTCTCATCAACTCTTGCCAATCCTCAAACGCATTAGCAATCGCCGTGATACCCCCATCGTCGCCATGACATTCCCCAAATCCCCCTGAATGCTGCCCCAAACCCGCCTCCGCAATTCCGCAGCCTTGGCCGCATCATCCGTCACCATATTGATCTCACTATCACCGGCCATGCTGCGCAGGTTCATGTTGGCGCTGCCCAGCGTGATGAACGAATCGTCGATAATCATCAGCTTGCTGTGGATATAGATTTGCCGGTAATTGGACACCTGCTTGGGTAAAGGACGGCCTTTGTTGTGGGTAATCAGCCGCCCTATCAGCACCTTGAGGCCGAGGGCTTTGATCTCGCCGGTTTTTGGGTTCTTTACCGGCTCCTGCACGCGCTCGGATGTCTGCAGCAGCCAACCTTTAACGGGTGTCATGCCGGGCTCTTCCATCTGCTGCTGCGGCGTCATCTTGTTCCAGGCAACGACATCGTTGTTGTATTTTTCCTGGGCAGCCTCGATGACGCTTTTCTGGCCGTCGGGTTTGCGGGGATCGATACCGGTCATGCTCTGGCCTTCGCCCAGGCTCTTCACCATATCGTAAGTGCGCGGCACCATGCCGTCATCTTCCGGCGAGGGCATCACGACAAACAAGTGTAGAAGCTTGGCATCACGCGGCTTTACTCCGGCAGCGCAGGACCATTTGGTAAATTCGGCGCGCTTCTCTTTCAGATGGCGCACCCAGCGCTCGTAAAAGAAATACTGGTTTTCTATATACAAGTAATTGCGCGCCAGGCCGCTAGCCTGGAAGTAGGCGTTCTTGATGGTTTTATCGCCCTCCTCCGGTTGCGTACGCACGATTTGTATCCTCGATCCACCCGCCACCTTTGGCAAGCTCGGTGGCAATGCCGTACTTTCTCCCGGGTGTGGTTGCCCCTTGGCGCGTACCCATGCAGTCAGAAAATTGTTGTGCACATCCTGCAATGCAGCGCCCCGGATGCGACTGACATAGTCATGCAGCGGATCGCGGCTGATCCGGTGGGTGGCGCCCAGGGCTTTGGCAGTATCCGACTTAAGCACCCAGTCAGTTTCACGCAATGGCGTGTCGAATAGATGCTCGGCAGTGTCCCAATAGTCACTGGTGGAATTCAGGCCCATCACGTAACCGACCGCCTTCGCTCCTCCTTCACGCGCATAGTCGATCAGAACCGTCTTCTGGTGATGCGTGCCGTTCTTGACGATAAGGTCGTACTCGTTGATCAAGCCACCATGGCTTGGCGCAACGGTACTGGGCATGTCTTCCGGGCTGGCCGGATTTTTCAGGCTTTTCAGAATCGCATCAGGATTGCCTTTGCGGAATTTGACTTCCAGGTTCTTTATTTTTCCATGCAAGGCTTCGCGCCACCACTGCACACAAAAACCCTGGCGCAATTGCTCCGGGCTGCGTGGATCGTTGCCCAATACCGGCAGTGGCGGCTGGAGTCCGACTGCCATAGCATCTTCGGCGCTAGTGGAGGGTGAATCGATTAAGTAGCCCTTGCGCTGGTCACCGGTGTAGCCAACCAGATTGTTCTGTATATAGCTCGGCAAACGATCGTACCAAACCAGCAGGCGTACCTTGACATCCCGTCCTGCAGCTTCCGTCAGCATGCTGCCAAATACCCACCCGCGCGGCCATGCGCTATTATCCTTGCGCTCCAATTCCATGCCGGGATCGAAACCCCAGCAGATCAGATCGAGCGTCTCTTTGGCGGCGGCGATATCTTTGGCAATTTCTGCAAAAGACTGCTGGCCACACATATAAATATCCAACTGATTGTCCTGCGTAATAGGATGCTTGGCTTTATCCAATTCACAAAACCATTGCACCGTTGCGGTACAGTTGCGGCTGTTCAAATCGACGTGGGTCGTATTGCTGTTATGCGTTTTTAGCACGGTATCGCTCATGATGCGTCCTTCGATTAGGTATCCCGGCTCTGAATAAAATGCTCGCGGTAGCCTTGGTTCGATAATTGATGTTCTTTGCTGTTGGATAATTTCTGGTGAACCTGTATGTCCAACGCAGTCCCCTCACTGAGCTTGACCTGATAGGCGGTGGTATCGCTTTGGTGATCCTTGATCAGAATTTGTCCATACTCGTCCGTCATGCCACTCTGCACTTTCGCTCCCGATTTGTAGAGTTGATACGGCTCATTGGCGAATGCACGACTTTGCTTGCCGTGCGACGTCAAATTGACCAGCAAACTGCCCTGCTCAGGCGTTGTGATCGGGGTCGCCAGCACTGGAATCGGTAAATTCGCAGGCCCAGTCACACTCTTACCCGCCGAATGCACCAGCCAATTACCACTGGTGCCGGTCTCGACACCACCGGCCTGCCACTTGGTATAACTACCGCCGCCATTGATCACCACCTCTTCCTTGGCGGTGATCGTGATACGGTTGGCGATATGGGTGATGTTCAGCTTGGCCAATACGTTGATGCTGTCCTTGAGCGCCTTGATATCGATATCGCCAGCCGCTGCAATCAACTTCATGCCAAGCTGCTGGCTGAACAGGCGTATGCCGTTCTTGACGCTGGCGAGGAATTTCTGCCCCACCGATAAACTCAGATGGCCACCACTGGTCAGTGCGGTATGTTTACCGCTGGCGATGTGCGTCGATTGCGGCGTGGTCGTTTCAATACCGGCCGGACTGGCGAGCACGAGATGCGGCTCGGCCAGTTCCGGGAAGCTGCCTTGCTCGCCGCCGCTGCCTTTGATTGCATCGTTCTGTGCCTTGATGGCATCAGCGACATCACTCTGGTCGCCGCCGGCATCCTGCGCCTGGTTCTGCTGCGCCACGCCGGCCAGGTTGTCGTGCTGATCGTACGCCTGGTTCAAACGCTGCACTGTCTCGCCCATGTCCTTGATGTGGCCTTGGGCGTTGCCGCGTGCTTCGGTCGTGATCAGCAAGCCATCCTTGGCCCGTATTGCACCGTGGCCGTCGGTGCGCAGCTCGAAGCCTTCGCCGCGCGCATCCTTGCGGCCGGCGTTGTCGTCGATGCGGGTGATATTGCCCAGGCTCAGTTGACTGTGCTGGTGATCGCTCTTGAGTTGGGCCTGGATCTTCTGTTCGGTATCGTCCAGGATCAGGTGGTTGCTGCGCCCGCCAACACTGTTGCCGCCGCCTGCAGTCAGCTCGCGCGAACGGATGCCGGACAGTGCGCTTTGATCGGGCAGCGACCAGGGCGGCAAGTTCGACTGATTGTGCACCCGGCCCGTGCACAGCGGCAGATCGGGATCGCCGTCGATGAAGCTGACTGTTACCTCTTGCCCGATGCGCGGCAGATACATGCTACCCAGCTGATTGCCGGCCCAGGGGCTGGAGACGCGGATCCAGCAACTGCTGTTTTGGTCGGTGGCGCCGAGACGATCCCAAGGAAACTGCACCTTGATGCGGCCGAGTTTATCGGTCCAGAGATTCCGGTCCGGCGGCCCCACCACCAGCGCGGTGGCGACGCCGGGAATCACCGGCTTCGGCGTGACACGCTCCGGGCGGTACTCCTGGCCACGAGCGGGATGCACTGTAAAGTCGACATCGATCCAATACTGCTGATTGGCCACGCCGCCGACGCGCTGGCTTTCCTGCGCCACTTCTTCAATGGTCAAATTGGCCGACAACACGATGTAGTCAATATTGGCGGCTTGTTGCGGATGCCGCGACAGCTTGAAGCGGCAACCCGGCACCAGCCCACGCACGTGCCCCGCGCCTTGTGCACGGTGGCCTTGGCTACGCAGCATTTCCATACGCCGCCGCGCCACGGCGTCGCCCTCGGCCAGCGGATCGTTGCCGGCCTGTTGCGGGCCGGCCTGCGGCTGCACGTAATTGTCTGCGTGCCACTCGTAGATTTCCCGGTCGTTATGCGCGGTCGGGCGCGGTTCGCTGCGCTGCGAGGTTAGGTCGGCGCGCGGTCGTGTGTAGTCGTAATCGCGTGCTGTATAAGTACCAGACACCAGCTTGCGCGCAGGCGTGAAGGCGTAGATGGTTTCTTCATCGATACGCGTGCCTTCAGGGTAATACTTCAGCTCGCGATAGGCGCTGCTGCTGAAAGGTTGATAGGCGCCGTTGGCGTCGGCCAGCACCAGCCGGTGCGCACCGTCGCTATGCGAGAAGTGAAATGAAATCCCCCATTCCTGGGTCAGCCGGCACAGGAATGCATAGTCGGTTTCGTTGTACTGGTTTTGGTAATCGCGTTTGGGATAGGTATCGTAGAGACGCTTCTCTACCGGAAAGGTGTAGTCAGCCAGCAGACTGTCCAGCACCTCGATGACGGTTTTATCTTGAAAGGTTTTTGAATTCTTGCGCAGTGTCGCCAGGTGCAACCAGGGCTGCAGCGTCAGTTCATAAAACACATGTCGCCCCTGCTCGCGCAGCAGTTTGGCATCAGTCACCAGGCCGGAGATTTCGCGCGTACCGGCACCAACGTTTGCCAGGCCGCTGTCGCCGGCCATGCCAGCAACAAAACTACCCATGCCTTCCAGCTCAATTTGCACCGTCAATTCATGGCCGATGAAATCGTCGAGATTGAAATTGGCAGCTTGCTCGACCAGATGATTCAAGTCATCCGGTGTTTTTAAGATCAGACGGTAGGTAAATAAATCATTGACGGTCTCAACGCCCTTGAGGCTCACCGGAATCAGCGCTGGCTGGCCGAGTATGTCGGGAATCGCTGCGGTGGATTTCAGGCTGAGAGTACGGGGCGCATTGAACATAAGACTTTCCCAAAAAACAAGCTGGAGAAAGATGATAATACGTTAACAATTGCCTTAAAGTCATCATTTAATTTATGATTTAAATGACAATTTCTCTGTGATTGACGAGGAAAGGCGAAGAAGAAAATGGAAAGGTAACTGCGTTTGACTCAGAAGAAAGAAAGTCCAAAGCAAAAAAAACCCGCCGACCTTGCGGTAGCGGGTTGAATCCAAACCTTAGGAGGTGTTGGAGGAGACAGGTCTAACTATATGGCAGTGCAGCATTCGTGTCTGCTTTATTGTTTGAATACCTGTTATAGATAAATCACATATCTGCTGCATTGCGGCATGACTTCCTCGCTAGAGTCGTTCAAATCGGCCCGCGATCAATCCGCTTGCTGAGGATGATTGAAGTCGACGTATGCCGTACCCCTTCCATTGCGCCGATCTGGTCCAGCAGACGGTCCAGTTCGTCGGTGGACTGGCAACGCAAAGTCAGCATGTAATCGATGACGCCGCTGACCGCACACAAGGTTTCCACCTGCGACATTTTCTGCAATTGTTGCACCAGCAGCGGCGCGTTGCGCGAATCGATGGAAATACCGACGTAGGCGCGCACTGCCGGCTGGTACAGCTCAAGGTCTAGCCGCACGCCGTAGCCGGCGATCACGCCCTTCTTTTCCATCGCCGCCAACCGGGCGATCGCCGTGGTGCGGGCGATGCCGACACGCTTGGCGATAGTTGCCATCGACAGGCGTGCATCATCCATCAGCAAGGCCAGAATTTTGTGGTCGACTTCGTCGAGTTTCTCTTTCATCGCGACAATCCATCTCCAATGTTCGTCAAAATGTATTGTTATTATACATTTTGACGACTATTTACACTCTATTATCTGACTTCACTCAAATTTACAATGATCCCAGCAGCAACATTGACTAAAACGACAAGCGAGTGACGACATGACTACCAAACTGATCCTTCTGGGCGCCGGCAAAATCGGCGATGCCATCCTTAACCTGTTGTCCCACACCGGCGATTACATTTTGACAGTGGCGGACCGCGATCCGGAACGCCTGCAATATGTGAAACAAGCGGGTTTTCCTAACGTCACCACGATCCTGGCCGACATCTCGCATCCTCCGACTGTCACCAAGCTGATCACCGGCCATGACGTCACGTTATCGGCCTGCCCGTACTTCCTGACACCGGTCATCGCGGCGGCGGCAAAGGCTGCCAACTCGCATTATTTCGACTTGACCGAAGATGTCGAAAGCACCCGCTTCGTGAAACTGCTGGCACAGGATTCGAACACTGCTTTCGTGCCGCAATGCGGCCTGGCGCCTGGCTTCATTTCGATCGTCGCCAACGATGTCGCAAGCCGTTTCGAACAGTTGCATGACGTCAAGATGCGCGTTGGCGCGCTGCCGACTTTCCCAAGCAATGCGCTCAAGTACAACCTGACCTGGAGCACCGATGGCCTGATCAACGAGTATTGCAATCCGTGTGAAGCGATTGTCGACGGCATCCTGCGCGAAACCTCACCGCTGGAAGAGCTGGAACACTTCTCGCTGGACGGCATCGACTACGAAGCCTTCAACACTTCGGGCGGCCTGGGCACGCTGTGCGAAAGCCTGCGCGACCGGGTGCAGAACCTGGATTACAAAACCGTGCGCTATCCAGGCCATCGCGACATCGTCAAGATTCTGGTGCGCGATCTGCAACTGGGCAAACTGGAACGTCGTCCGATCCTGAAAGAAGTGCTGGAAAATTCGATCCCGATCACCAAGCAGGACGTGGTGCTGACCTTCGTCAGCGTCAGCGGCATGCGCGACGGTCGTCTTGAGCAGGAAACCTACGCCAAGAAAATCTACAGCCAGCACGTCAATGGCCAGTTGCTGTCGGCGATCCAGCTGACTACTGCCGCCGGCATTTGCGCGATGGTTGACCTGGTCGTCACCGGTGTCCTGCCACAAAGCGGTTTCGTGCGTCAGGAACAAGCGACGCTGGCGGATTTCCTGTCGAACCGTTTCGGCCAGTTCTATGCCAGCCATTCCAGCGGTCACGCCGGTTTTGCACCAGCCAGCAACACCGACTTCAACAAGCTGAAAGCAGTCGCCTAAAACACAACTGCAAGCAAAACGGCCCGTACAACTCTCATGAGTTATACGGGCCGTTTTTTTATGCAGCGACGAATTTAAAAAGCCATCCGCACGCCGGCAGAGAACACATTGTTGACCAAGCCGCCCTTGCCGAATTGCGCATCGTAATTGCCGTACCAGCTCCATTTGCGATTGACCACAGTGGTGAATCCGAGGCCAGCCCAACCGCTGTTGTGCGGCAGGCCGATACCCTGCACGGTGAACCCGGCGGCCGGCGCGCCGACAAAGGCAGCGTTGAAATCGAGGCTACCGTCATTGAACGCATGCTGCCACGCGGCGTACGCTTGCAGGTTGGTATTGCCGCCGAACCAGTCGACTTTTGCATCGCCACGCAAACCCAATACGCTCGCAGTCTGTTGATACGAATTGCTGCCTGCGGTCAGGCCAAACGCGCTGCCGGCTTCGGTAAAGCCGCCGCGCTTGAGGCGGTCGTAGCTGATGCCGGCGAATGGCGTCAGCGCCGCAGTGGTCGACAGGTTGCGCACGTAACCGGTTTCGGCATAGGCCGATATCATGCTGTCGGTATGGCTGGCCGACAGGCTGTCGACTTCGCTGCCGAGGATCGCCGTGCGGTTGATCTTGCTGGTCACCGTGGCCGCGCCGGCACGGCCCGACACATAGATGCCGTCGTTGCTCAGCGCATAGCGGCCATACAACGACAAACCGGTGTTCTGGCTATCGGACGCACCGCCGAAGCGATCGAAGTTGGCCTTGCTTTCCGAATAGGACAACGCCACGCCGACGATGGCCTTGTCAGTCAGATGTGTATCGAAGCCGAACTGGCCGCCCCAGGTCGACGTATCGGCGGATGAATAACCCGACTGTCCCAGCTTGCCGCTGGCGCCGATCACGCTGGCCCACAGACCGGCCTTGGCCTGCCCTGCCGCACTGCCGCCCAACAGCGACAAACGATTCGACAAATCGCGGTTGATCGCTTGCGATTGCTGGAAAGTCAGCGCCTGTGACGACGCATAGATTTGCCCGGACAAACTATCCAGAACCTGCGCCGCAGCGGCAATACTTGCCGTCCGCTCAATCGCTGCAGCGCTCGCCACGAAACCGGCGTTGCTGCCGCTGGCGTTGCCACTGGCAACCATATTGTCGGCGGCCTTCAGGCCTTGCTCCAGATTGGCGGCGCTGCTGGTGCGAGTCGGATCGGCGGCGAAGGATTGTGCGGCGACAGCGTTGGCGCTATTGCGGCTGATGGTGAGATCGACTTCATTGGCGCTGTAAGCCAGCGTCGCGTTGAGGAAGGTGCCTGGGTTGAAGGCGGTGCCGTCATGCTCGAACGAGACATCGCTGAATTGCCCTGACACGCCGCTGGCCGCGGTCAGCACCTTGCCCTTGACGCCGACTTGCTGCGCCACATAACCGGACGGATCACTGCTGCCGGCCGGCGTCATCGCCACCAGATGCGAGCTGCCGAGCGTCGCGCTGCCGCCGACGGCGAGTGTCGTATTGAACTGATTCGCCAGCACAGCGCTGGACGAAGCTGTGTAGTTACCGGCAATGCTCATGCCGTTTCCGGCATTGGTCAAACGACCGCTGTTGACCACGCTGCCGCCAATGCGTCCGCCATCTCCGGAAAGGATGCCGGCGCTGTCGATCGTGACGCCTGAAGCGACCGAACCAGTGACGTTCAGTGTGCCTTTGAGCACTTCGCTGGCGCCGCTGTAGGTGTTATTGCCGGACAAGGTCAAAGTACCGCTGCCATCCTTGAGCAAGCCGGCGTTACCGCCGATATCGTTGCCGAAAGTAGAGCTGACAGAGTCGAACTTGGCGATAAAATTACCGTTCAGCGTGAGGCGCGTGTCGAACAGAGCGGGACCGTTCGCGGCCTTGCTGGCGTTCAGCAATCCCCAGCCGTAAGTGGCGGTATCGCCCATGCTGGTGGCGGTTGACAAGATCGTCTGACGGATCTGGTCGGCGCTCATCCACGGATAGACTTGCTGCACCAGCGCTGCAGCGCCGGTCACCGCCGGTGTCGCAAACGAAGTGCCGTAAACCCGGGTGCCGGTGCTCGGCGAAATAAAATCGCCAGGCGCAGCCAGGCACCAGTTGGCAGCCTCGCCGCAGCGGTTCGAATAGCTGGAGATCACGCCGGGCGTAGTGTCGCTGCTGGTATAACCTTGCGAGCCGCCGGCGGCATTCACCGCCACCACTGCCAGCCAACCCTTTTGCAAATCAGGATAGAGCGCTGGCAAACCTGCGGTCAGCGACGGATGGGCGCTGGCATCGTTGCCGGCGGCCCAGATAAACAGGCTGCCCTGCGCCACGAAGGGCTGGTAGATATTGTAGAAAGCCGGGCCGTTGCCGGCTGGCGTTGCAATCGAACCGAAAGCATTCGATTGATTGAAAATGCGCACACCCTTATTGAACAGGTCTTGATACACCGGACTGCTGAACGACACATTGTCGCCACCGGTGCCGACCGCTGCGCCAAGCATCGTCACCCCGGGCGCCACACCGTAGCTGCTCCCGCCCAACGCCTCCACCACCTCAGTGCCATGGGGATTGCCGGCACCGCCGCTGTTGTACACGGTCTTGGTAAGACGACCGCCGAGATCGGGGTCAGCGACATTGAAGTCAGTATCGATAATGCCAACGACGACGCCAGCGCCGACGATGCCACGTGCGTGTGCTGCAACGGCATTGCTCGGATCGGCCGGATTAAGCAGCGATGCAGTGGCTGCCGGCGTACTGCCGGTCGGGCTTGGCGTGGTGGTTGGGACCGGTGCCTGAGTGCCAGAGGAAGGACTAGAGCCACCACCTCCGCCGCCACAAGCCGACAACATGGTAATGACTGCGATGGAAACAACAGAAAGAGGAAAGCGTGCTGCGAGATGGCGATTCATAGATTTGCTCGGGGTATTAACTTGCAGCAAACACACGTCCGGGCCGGATAATGCCCTGGTGCTTCACGTCAAATTACAAAATCAAAAAAGTGCCTGCAAAGATACCTTTCGACACTATTCGATACAATGCACGGATGGCATGAAACGTTAAATAATGAGTGTTTGTTGTTGCCGAACATCATGAAAAATCGCTAATTTTCACGCAAAATAGCAACTAATTATCAATAAATGACTACAAATTGACAATTAAATGTATTTTGGAAATATTCCACATTATTGTAAAAATGTGAATTCCAGGCAGTTCTATCCAGAAACAAAAAAACCTGCGCAAGACCAACTTGCGGAGGTTTTTTCTATCTCACAACAACATCCAATTATCTGCTCAGAACAGCCTTCCACGCTTCCGTCTGCCCCAGGAATCGCCCCGTATCCAGCACCTCAATACGCTCGCCACGCTGCAATGCAAAAGTGGGAAAACCCTGGCCGCCAACCTGCGTCAGCAAAGACCGGCTGCGGGCGATATGCGCTTGCGTCGTCGCGCCACTCAGTTCGGCGAACGCGCGATCAAATTGCGTCGGCTCCATTCCGACCGCCACCGCCAGATCGCGCAGCACCGCCAGATCAGCGACCCGCCGTCCCTCCACATAATGCGCCTGCTGAATCCGTTCCAGCAACTCCAGCCCCTGCCCGGATACAGCATCCGCGGCCAGGATGGCAGTAATCGGCGGCTCGGAATCAAACGTTGCCGTCGTATCGAGCAACAGGCCGTTGAAGTAATCGTCGCCGAATACCTGGCCGGTCATCGCTGCAATCCGATGGTCGTGCTGCATCACATAATTGCGCAATGCCGCACTGACCTGCCGCCGATTGCTGCCGGTCATCATGCCGCCTCCATGCAGCACGATGCTGAGGCCATCGATCTGGCGCGCTGCTTGCAGCAACGGCGCGGCGCCGTAGCACCAGCCGCACATCGGATCGTAGATGTAGTGCAGCACCTTGCCGGCGTCAACTGCCGCCGCCGCGCCATTGTCGGTTTCACTGGTGGCTGCTGCAGCCGGAACTGCGCAAACGGCGTCACCGCATTCAAGCTCCTGATTTACCATGTCATTCACCATTTCATTTCCCCTTTGCTGACCTTGGCGCCCAATTCCAGCGAGGACACGCCTTCCAGGTTCGGATAGTGCTTTTTCATCGCCTCGATCAGAGCACCGGAATCCTTGGCCTTGGCAGTTTCCGCTTCATACGTCTTCAGATAATTTTTGGTAAAACGCACCGATTCGATGTTTTGCGGCGCACCGGCGCTGAAGTGCCCAGGCACCACAATCTTCGGATGCAGAGCTTCGATCTTGTCGAGCATCCTGATCCATTGCTGGCGCGACGCCAGGGTCTGGGTATCTGCGGTCCACACATGCTCGTTGCCGTTCACCAGCACGCCACCGACCACCGCCTTCAGCGATGGAATCCAGACAAAGGTGCGGTCTGGGCTGGCACCGTCCAGGCCGATCACTTCCAGCTTGCGGCCTTCCAGGGCCAACGTATTACCCTGCATCGGCTCCGGCACGATCAATTGCTTGGGTGCGTTGGCGCCCAGTTTGGGGCCCCAGAACGCCAGCTTGTCCTGCATGGTGGCCTTGATGTGGGCGATCACCGGCGCTGGCGCCAGGATCTTCGCGTCCGGGTAGGCTTCCTTCAGCACCTCCAGTCCAAAGTAATAATCCGGATCACCATGGCTGATGTAGATCGTGGTCAGCTTCTTGCCGCTGTCCTGAATCTTTTTCACCAATTGGCCAGCATTGGCGCGATCGAATTGGGCATCGATCAGGATTGCCTCGTTGTTACCGGTAACCAACTCCGAAGATACCGGGAACACACCGTTGGCGCCTGGATTGTAAACCTCCAGCTTGAGCGGCTGCGGGGCGGCGACAGCAACCACCGCGCTGCCGGCTAGCATCAGGCCGACGGTAGTTGCCAGGAACGAGCGGAATAAAGTGCGTTTGTTCATGCATATCTCCAAGTGTGGTGAAAGAACCACCATCATAGTTGCCAAAAACGATGCAAAAAACCCCATAATAGTGACCAGTTAGTTGCATAAATCGAGCAAATCATCCTGAATTCCTCAAGAGAACAGGACGTTCAAACCCAAATCTACGCGCGCTTATCCGCCTTTTCAGACAAAAGTAAGTAGATAACTGAGGAATTTAAGAATATGGATCGTCTGGTCGCAATGCAGGTGTTTGTCGAAGTCGCGGATCGCGGCAGCCTGACAGCGGCCGCGGATCATCTGGACATGTCGCGAGCGATGGTCTCGCGCTACCTTGCTGAGCTGGAAGAATGGGTTGGCGCTCGCCTGTTCCACCGCACCACCCGCAAATTGAGCCTGACCTCGGCCGGCAGCGACACCCTGCCACGCTGTCGCCAGTTGCTGGATATGGCCGGCGACATCCAATCCTCCGCGGCGACACCCGAGAACGCGCCGCGCGGCACGCTGCGCCTGACCTGCAGCATGTCTCTGGGACAAGCCTATCTGGCGCCGTTGCTGGCGCGCTTCCTGAAACGCTATCCGGGTACTGCGGTATCGATGTTACTAGTCGATCGCGCCGTCAACCTGATTGAGGAAAGGGTCGACCTGGCGATCCGCATCACCAACTCGCTCGATCCTAACCTGATCGCCCGCAAACTGGCGGTGTGTCGTTCAGTGGTGTGCGCCTCGCCGGATTATCTGCAAGAGCACGGCACGCCGAAAAAAGCCGAAGACCTGGCGCTGCATAACTGCCTGACCTATTCTTATTTCGGCAAAAGTCTATGGGAATTCGAAAAGGATGGTGTGCCGGTAGCGGTGCCGGTTGGCGGCAACATGAGCGCCAACGAATCGTCGGTATTGCTGGAAGCAGCGGTCAGCGGCGCTGGAATTACCATGCAGCCGGTCTATGCTGCGGCAAAACTGCTGCGTAGTGGTAAACTACGTGCGCTGCTCACGGCATACCAACCGCGCGAAATGAGCATTTACGGCGTCTATGCTTCGCGCCGCCAAATGCCAGCCATCCTGCGCGCCATGCTCGACTTTCTGGTCGAAGAGTTCAGCGCAGATCCTGATTGGGAAACACCGGTCGTTTGAATCAAGCACACTGAATCAAGCAAACCGAATCGCTCAAGCCTGGTCACGCAAATGCGTGCATAACACCCGACGTTGACTGCGCGAGACGCGGCGTCGAACCAGCACCTCTTTTTTAGAAATTCAACATCCTGCCGCGGCGTTGCTCAATGCCTTTCCGCTGACAGGACAGTGTCATCCATAACAGAACAATGCAAAAAATCTCTACTCTCAGCCGTGCCACATTGATGTTCCCGCTAGCTCTGGTCTTGTTCGAGTTTTCGGTCTACATCGCCAACGACATGATCCAGCCAGGCATGCTGATGGTCACCCATGAATTCGGCGCCAGCGCGGCCTGGGTGGCGTCTGCGATGACCGCGTTCCTGGTCGGCGGCGCCATATTTCAATGGCTGTTCGGACCGCTGTCGGATCGCATTGGACGGCGCCCTGTGATGTTGGGTGGTACGCTGTTTTTCATCCTGACCTGCCTCGCCACGCTGTTCTCCAACAGCATCGAGAGCTTCATCGTGCTGCGCGTGTTGCAAGGTATGGGCTTGTGCTTCATTTCCTCGGTCGGTTATGCCGTGGTACAGGAAGCGTTTGAAGAAAAGGCGGCGATCCGAGTCACTGCGCTGATGGCGAATGTGGCGCTGATTGCACCGCTGATCGGGCCAGTGGCAGGCGCCTTCATGATTGAAGTACTGCCGTGGCGCATGGTGTTCGTCTTCATCGCCGCGATCGCTTCACTGTCATTGGTCGGACTGGCCCGGCACATGCCGGAAACCGTCAAGCCGCGCAAGGAAAAGCTGCCGCTGATGCAGATCCTGCACGACTACCGTGAAGTGGTCAGCAATGTCCACTTCCTCAAGGCGGCGATGTGCATGCCATTGCTGGCGATTCCACTGATCGGCTGGATCGCCATGTCGCCGGTGATCCTGGTAACAGACGGCCACTTGACCGTGGTCGAGTACGGCTACTGGCAGATTCCCGTGTTCGGCTGCCTGATCGCCGGCAACCTGGTGTTGGCGCGCCAGGTAGACCGCTGGCGCCTCGGCAGTTCGATCAAACTGGCGCTGTATCCGATTGGCGTCGGTATCGCCATCATGCTGCTCGGCGCGGCGTTCTTCGACAAACCCTACTTCCTGGTCGCCGCCATCAGCATAATCGCATTCGGCGAAGGCTTGTCGGCAGCCGTCATGATCCGCTTCACGTTAACTGAAAGCGCCGTCTCCAAAGCTACCGTCGCGGCGACCATGGGCATGATCAACATGACGCTGTACGGAGTCGGCATCGAACTGTACAAGGTGTTTTACTTGCACGCGGGAATGATGGGGTTTGCGCTGTTCTCGGCCGCGGTGATCGGCCTCTACTGGTATCTGGCGCGCAGCGTGGTGGCACGTGCGATGTTGGCTCGCGTGACGGGTCACGGCGACAAGGAAGGATCGGCGCGCTAAGCCTGCCGATCCTGTCCGCTGGAATCAGCCGTTGCGTTTCTGGCTAATGATGCTCATGAATTCGCGGCGAGTCGACGGATCGTCGCGGAATGCGCCCAGCATGCGGCTGGTCACCAGGCTGGTGCCCGGCTTGTGGATGCCGCGCGTGGTCATGCAACCGTGCGAGGCTTCGATCACGACTGCAACACCCTTCGGCAGCAACACTTGCTGCAGGGTATCGGCGATCTGGACTGTCATCTTTTCCTGAATCTGCAGACGCTTGGCGAAAATATCCACCAGGCGCGCCAGCTTGGAAATGCCCACCACGCGGCGGTCCGGCAGATACGCCACATGCGCCTTGCCGATGATCGGCGCCATGTGATGCTCGCAATGGCTCTCGAAACGGATATCGGTCAGCACCACCATTTCATCGTAGCCTTCGACTTCCGAAAAAGTGGTTGAAAGAATTTCAACCGGATCCTTGCTGTAGCCGGCAAAGAATTCTTCATAGGCGCGCGCCACGCGTGCCGGTGTGTCGAGCAAGCCTTCGCGGTCAGGATCATCCCCGGCCCAGCGCAGCAAGGTGCGAATAGCGGACTCTGCCTCTGCCCTGCTGGGACGTTCGGATAATGCGCTAGCCGCAACGGTTTGTAATGCGTCTTTTGAGGCCATCTGGATTTACCTTTTCTAAAAAAATTTCACTTGCCGGTCGTCATTCGCGACATATGTAGGATCATGACGATGGTGCAACGCTGCATGGCAGCAATTGATCACGACAGTTGAGGTAGCAGTTAACGGTGACAGTTTAATTCAGCTGCAGCATTGATGCATTGCATTCATCAAACAGCGGATTCTTCTGCATCTGGCAACGGCCAGGATTTTGCGCCGCAACATCGAAAGTCCACTGAGTAATAACCGGTTATTACCTGACAGATTCTCGCTGCTCCATACTCAGGCCACTCTACCCCACCAGCAATTTCATTGAGAGGTTCATCATGAGTGCCAAGAAAATCCTGTTTCTCGCCGGCGATTACGTTGAAGATTATGAACTGATGGTGCCGTTCCAGGCGCTACAGATGGTCGGCCACCAGGTCGATGTGGTATGCCCTGACAAACCCGCCGGCGCGCAGATCCGCACAGCCATCCACGACTTCGAAGGCGACCAGACTTACAGCGAAAAGCCTGGTCACAACTTCACATTGAATGCAGCCTTCAGTGATGTCGATGTCAGCCGCTACGACGCCTTGCTCATTCCGGGCGGACGCGCGCCCGAATACCTGCGCCTGAATCCGCGCGTGATCGAAATCGTCCAGCAATTCCATGCCGCGGACAAACCAATCGCCGCCGTCTGCCACGGCCCGCAACTGCTGGCTGCAGCCGGCGTACTGGAAGGAAAAACCTGCTCAGCCTACCCGGCGTGCGCACCGGAAGTCAAACTGGCCGGAGGAAAATATGCGGAAATCGATGTCACCGCCGCACACCGCGACGGCAACCTGGTGACCGCGCCGGCATGGCCTGCGCATCCGGCGTGGCTGGCGCTGTTCCTGGCGGCATTGGGGACTCGCATCGAATTATGATGTAGCATGATGCAAGCGGCTGCGACGCCGCTTGCACCAGATGTTTCAACATTTCAGAGGTGTTTGATGTGTCAAATCTACGCGCAAGCCGATCCGATCTTGTATGAATCGCGTACCCGCTCGGTACGCATCATGGGCGTCATCACCACCATCAAGCTAGAGAACCTGTTCTGGCAAACCCTGGCTGAACTGGCCGCGGATAATGACATGACCACCAGCCAGCTAATCGCAAAACTGCATGGCGAAGTCACCGCGCATTTCGGTGAAGCCAGCAATTTTTCTTCTTTCCTGCGCGTCACCTGCCTGCGTTATCAAACCTTGAAAACCCAAGCCGGCCAACAGCTCAAGAGCGCCACCACAAACGAAAAAAACAAGGCTGCCGCATAACCGTATAAGCGACAGCTCAGCTCGCCGAAGACAGCTTCAACCCGATCAGTCCCAGCACGATCAAACTCACGCTGACAATGCGCGCGGCGTTGACGGCCTCTCCCATCAACAGAATACCGGCGATGAACGAGCCGACCGCGCCAATGCCGGTCCAGACGGCATATGCCGTACCGAGCGGTAAAGTGCGCATCGCCAAGGCCAGCAACCAGATACTGATCGCCATGCCGACCACCGTAATCACCGATGGCCAGGTGCGCGTAAAACCTTCTGAATATTTAAGACCAACCGCCCAGATCACTTCAGCGATACCGGCAAGAAAAAGAATCACCCAGGCCATGCGACCTCCTGAAAAAATGGGGTCGTCCCCGGATAAGATACAGTGTCAGGTCGTCCAGACACCGTGGTGTAAAAGCCAAGAATAGCACGCAGGTAATTTTCACGTGCCGCAACCGATGCGGCAAGAAATGCCCACAGATTGCTGACACAATGACTACTTCAAATCGATCAATTTCATGCTGACCATCACCAAGACCTTTGGATTATTCCTGCTGACCGCCATCGCCGAATTGCTCGGCTGTTACCTGCCTATGCTCTGGCTGTCCGGCAAAGGTTCGGCGTGGCTGCTGTTGCCAGCCACGATCAGCCTGCTAGCGTTCGTCTGGCTGCTGACGTTGCATCCGATCGCCAGCGGCCGCGTATATGCGGCCTATGGCGCGGTGTATATCGCCACCGCCATCTTCTGGCTCTGGAGCGTCGATGGCGTTACGCCCAGGTGGAGCGACCTGCTCGGCGCCGGACTGGCGTTGGCAGGTGCTGCCGTGATTGCCCTGGGCGCACGCGCCTGAGCCGGTTCAATGCACGCCGATAGTCCCTAACCCGGCGGCAAACAACAGGTACAGCACGCCGAACAACGCCAGCCGCCCACCGGTCAGCATGCCTTTGCGCAGTAGCGCATACAACCCCAGCATCGACAGCATGGTGACTGCCGCCGCCCATAACAGTGCCGGCCCCAGCATCCAGGGCGTGAAGATCAGCACCAGCGCGGTCGGAATGGTGGCCTGGATCATCATGGCGCCGCTGATGTTGCTGAGTGCCAGCGTCTGCTTACCTTGGCGCACCCAGATCACGGCGTTGAGGATTTCCGGCAGCTCAGTGGCGATCGGGCTGAGCAGCAGTGCCGTCAGTTGCGGCGAAATACCGAGCCAAGGCGAGACTTCTCCCAGTTGATGCACGAACAGCTGCGAACTCAGGAAAATCACCACCAGCGCCACCAGCGTCTGGAGCAAGGCCCAGCCGATGCCAGGCTGCGGATTGTGCGGCCGGAATTTCAGCGGCTCCAGGTCATGCACTTCGGCATCGGCGTCTTCTTCCTTGCGCATCTCGCCCCAGATATACACGCCGTAGGCCAGCAGGAAAAGAATGCCAAGCCACGGCTTGAGCGTGAACGCAACCAGCCCCAGCCCAACCTTGAGCAGGAAGATGCCGATGAACCAGGCCTGGTCCCGGCTCAAGCGCTGGGCAGCGCTAGCCGACAGCAGGATGCCGCCGAGCTTCTTGCGGTTCAGGACAAACATCAGGCCGACCACCGCGTAGGCGATGGTCGCCAGTACAAGAGGGCCGCCCAGCGCAGCGCCAACACCGATTTCCCGATGCGCGGCATCGCGTCCGAACACCACGGCGACGAAAGTCACCACGCTTTCCGGCAGCGCCGTACCAAATGCTGCCAGCACTGTACCTACCGCGCTTTGCGCAATACCGAGGCGACGCCCGACCCATTCGATGCTATTGACAAAATATTCACACGATAAGTAGATGACGACGGCGGAACCCAGCAATAATGCGATAGCGAGCATCATGCGCGTGCTCCTGCAGGGACAATGGCGACATCGGACAAGACGGAAAACGAGGTATTCAAGCTGGCTGCGGCAATCTGTGGACAATGCCGATGGCGATAGATAAACATATGGAAATCCTGAGGGCCGGGCGCTGACGAATGGCACAATGCCTTCGCCCGGCCAGGAAAAGGAATGCACCATAGGTCTTGCCAAACCGTGCGGTCGCGCATGCCATGGCGTAAATTTGGTACAGCGCCAAGTATGTTGACATGCGCTCTTCGAAAGTTTCGAAGGCGGCTACTCCCCTAAGGAGGCGCAATCTTAACATCGAAATATCGGTCGCGGCAACGATAGCCGGCGCGTCGCAAACATTCTCCCATGCAACTAGCGAGCTGTGACAGCCCACTCGTTCAGTTAACAAACGACACAAGTTGGCAATAAGGAGCAGCAAAAGGGATAAAATGGCGGCTGACCTGATTTATGGCAGTATTCCTTCCTCCTTCCCACCACAGGAACGCCGCGCATTTGCCGTCGGCCAAGCTTTTTTTGAAACGGAGCACATTTTTATGAAATGGGCAGTAGTCAGTATTTTTCTTTTATCGGTGTTGTATGTGCACTTCCGCGGCAAGGCACGTCTGCCGTTCTTCCGCCAGCTGTTCGACCACTCGTCGATCATGGCGCCGCTGAACATCTTCATGTACATGTTTTCCAAGGTGCCGACCAACACGCCTTACCTGCCGACCAGCACTTTCAAAGACCTGAAAATACTGGAAGACAACTGGGAAACCATTCGCGATGAGGCCAAGGGTCTGATCGGCCTGGAAAAAATCCGCGCGGCGGAAAAGAACGACGACGCCGGCTTCAACTCTTTCTTCAAGGCCGGCTGGAAACGCTTTTATCTGAAATGGTATGACGCCAGCCATCCGTCGGCAGAACAGTTCTGCCCGAAGACCGTGGCGCTGCTGCGCCAGACCCCAAGCGTCAAGGCCGCGATGTTTGCTGAACTGGCGCCGGGCGGCACACTCAATCCGCACCGCGACCCGTTTGCCGGTTCGCTACGCTATCACCTCGGCCTGGTCACGCCGAACGACGACCGCTGCTTCATTGAAGTCAATCAGCAACGCTACAGCTGGCGCGATGGCCAAGGCGTGGTATTCGACGAAACCTATATCCACTGGGCGCAGAACGGCACCGACGTCAACCGCATCATCATCTTCTGTGACATCGAACGGCCAATGCGCTACCGCTGGGCGCAAGCAATCAACCGCTGGCTCGGGCGCCACATGATGAGCGCCGCCGCCTCACCGAACGAAACCGGCGACGAAACCGGCGGCATCAACAAGCTGTTCCGCTTCGTCTGGGCTGCCGGCCAATATCGCCGCCGCCTGAAGAAGTTCAGCAAGCCGCTGTACCTCTGCATCAAATTCGGACTGATCATTGGCGCGGTGCTCGCCATCATTTATCTTTGAGGCACGCTCCCCGGCAGCATTAAGCGCGCGAGCCGGGCGCAGCGCCGATAGCGTTTGCACCGCTCTCAGCCGCCTTCGAGGCGGCTTTTTTACATCTTGTACACCGACACATGCCCTGGTAAACAACGCAATTTTTCATCTGACGGTCTTTTTTCAGATTTTCAGTAGGTCTTGCAACAGGTGGCACAACCATGAGCAATTCTCTTTGCATTGCGCATGGATTTTGCTCCTGCTTTCCTCACCCTCGCGCCGGCAATACCTTGCCACTGACCGCGCCGAAGCCGACCCGGTAACCGTCGCCCTGACACCAGCCAGTCATCGCCACTTCATCGCCATCCTGAATAAACGTGCGCTGGCTGCCGTCCGCCAGCACCAGCGGATTCTTGCCGTTCCAGGTCAGTTCCAGCAAGCTGCCGTAGGCGCCTGGCGTGCTGCCGCTGATCGTACCTGAACCCATCAGGTCACCGATGCGCGTATTGCAGCCCGATACCGTATGATGCGCCAGCTGTTGCACCATGGTCCAATACATCGCCTTGAAATTGGTGCGGCAGATGGTTTGCGGCGCTGCGCTTTGGCCTGCCTTGAGCGAGACTTCCAGTGTGATGTCGTAACCGTTTTTTCCGCTCTGCTTCAAATATGGCAACGGCTCTGGTTGCTGCACCGGGCTCTCGGCCCGGAACGGCTCCAATGCATCCATGCTGACCACCCATGGCGAAATCGAAGTCGCAAACGACTTGCTGTTGAACGGACCGAGCGGTACGTATTCCCATTGCTGCAAATCACGCGCGCTCCAGTCATTGAGCAGCACCATGCCGAAAATATGCTGCTCGGCATTGGCGATATCAATCGGCTCACCTAGCGCATTCGGCTGGCCGATGATGAAGCCGGTTTCCAGTTCGAAATCGAGTTTGCGGCAAGCGCCAAATACCGGCGCTTCGGCATCCGGCAATTTCAGCTGGCCGTTCGGACGTTGCACCGGCGTGCCGCTGACCACCACTGAACTGGCGCGGCCGTTGTAGCCGATCGGGATGTGCAACCAGTTCGGCAGCAGCGCATTGGCCGGATCGCGGAACATCGAGCCGACGTTGGTTGCATGTTCCATCGACGAATAGAAATCGGTATAGCCTGGAATCTCTACCGGCAGATGCAGCGTTGCTTGATCTTGTGCAACCAATGCTTTGGCGCGCAACGCCTGGTTATCGCGCAGTTGCAGGTTGTCGGCGCGCAGTAGATCGCTGATGGCGGCACGGGTGCCGCGCCATGTCGGGCGGCCGAGTGCGATAAATGCGTTGAGGCTGGCCTGACGGAAAATTTCCGGTTTGACATTCAACAGCCCGGCCTCGGCAATCGCAGCCAGATCGAGGATATGATCGCCGATTGCCACGCCCACGCGCGGCGCCGGATCGGCGGCCGTGCTGAACACGCCGAACGGCAGGTTCTGGATTGGAAAATGCGACTCCGGCGGCGTCGGGATAAATGATTTCAATGTTGGATCGTTGGTTTGCATGATGTCTTTTTTCATTAAGGTTGACCGTTGAAATGCTTTTGCAAGCCATGCCAGCATTGCAAGTAATCACGCTGCAATTGCGGCGTCGCCAACGCGTATGGCGTCGGATGAATCAGGTAGCGGCTTTCGAACATGAAGGCCATTGTATTGTCGATGCGATGCGGCGCCAATGTGGCATTGGATGCCTTGTCGAAAGTAGCGGCATCGGGGCCGTGGCCACTCATGCAATTGTGCAGGCTGCCGCCGCCGGGCGTGAAACCGTCGGCCTTGGCATCGTAGGCGCCGTGAATCAGCCCCATGTATTCGCTCATGACGTTGCGGTGGAACCATGGCGGGCGGAATGTGTGCTCGGCCACCATCCAACGCGACGGGAAAATCACGAAATCGACGTTGGCGGTACCGGCGGTATCCGACGGCGAAGTCAGCACCGTGAAAATCGACGGATCAGGATGATCGTAGCTGACCGTGTTGATGGTATTGAACAAACTCAAGTCGTATTTATAGGGTGCGTAGTTACCGTGCCAGGCCACCACGTCCAGCGGCGAATGGTCAATGCGCGCCGCCCACAGCTTGCCGCCGAATTTCGCCAGCAACTGGAACTCACCTTCACGATCCTCATAGGCAGCGACCGGGGCCTGGAAATCACGAGCATTGGCCAAACCGTTGGCGCCGATCGGACCCAGTTCCGGCAGTTGGAAAGCCGCGCCGTAGTTTTCGCAAATGTAGCCACGCGCCGCACCGTCCGGCAATTCAATGCGAAAGCGCACGCCACGTGGAATCACCACAATTTCACCCGGCTTGACGTCGAGCAGGCCCATTTCAGTCCTGGCCAGCAAACGCCCTTGCTGCGGCACGATCAACAGTTCACCGTCGGCATTGTAGAAGAAGCGATCATGCATCGAACGATTCGCCACGTACAGGTGAATCGCAATGCCGGCTTGCGCCGCCGGATCGCCGTTACCGGCAAAGGTGACGATGCCATCGATGAAATCGGTTGGCCGGTCATCTGCCGGGAGCGGCAGCGAATTCCAGCGCAGCTGGTTAGGCGGCGTATCGACCGCCGTGAACGGTCCGCTGGTTAGCAAGCCGTGTTCGATTTTCTCAAAGGCGTGATGCATCGCGCCGGGACGAATCCGGTATAGCCAGGAGCGCCGGTTGTGCGCGCGCGGCGCGGTGAATGCGGTGCCGGAGAGTTGTTCTGCGTACAGGCCATAAGGCGCCTTCTGCGGTGAATTCTGTGCAAGCGGCAACGCGCCGGACAAGGCTTCGCTGGCAAAGTCATTGCAAAATCCGGTCTGGTAGCGGAGTGTGTTTTCCATGGTTTTTATCCTTGGTTCAAGTTCTGATCTTAAACAATCGCAGCTTGCGTATTCTTGCGATGTGAAGTTTCCTGCATCAGCACCAGCATCGCGGCCGACACCAGCGCCGGCACCGCCAGTACGATGAAAATCGTGCTGTTCGGCCAATTCCAACGAATCAGTTCACCACCCAGTACCGGCCCGACAATCGAACCGATGCGACCAACCCCAAGGCTCCAGCCGATGCCGGTCGAACGCAAGGTGGTCGGATAATAGGTGCCAGCCAGCGCATTCACCGCAGGCTGGCCGCCGACGATGCAAAAGCCGGCGACGAAGATGCTGGCAAACAGGAACAGCAGTGAGAGCTCGGGACGGCCGATCAACGCCACCGAGACGCCGGCAATCAGGAAAGCCGGAATCAGCACGCGGCGGAAACTGGAGCGATCGATCAACTGGCCCATGATCAAGGTGCCAAGCGTGCCGCCGATCTGCAATGTGGTGCCGGCCATCACTGCGGTGGCAGTCGACAGGCCGGCATCCTTGGCTATCGTCGGCAGCCAGTTCGACAGGAAATACAGGTTGACCAGATTCATGAAATTGATGATCCACAGCAGGATCGTAACCTTGGCCCGCCCGTCCTGGAACAGTTGCATCACAGGTGCGCCCTTGCCGGCCTTTTCATTGACGACGTAGCGGGTCTGCTGATCGACCACGACGGCAGGATCAATACGGCGCAGCCACTTGCCGACCTGTTCCAGCCGTTTGCCGCGCAGGACCAGGAACTGCATCGACTCCGGCAACAGGAAAATCATCAGCACGCCGATCACCAGCGGCACCGCGCCGCCGACATGGAACACCGATTGCCAGCCGAAGCGCGGAATCAGCGCCGCCGACAGCAAGCCGCCCAACACCGCGCCCAGCGTGAAGCCGCACGACACCAGCATCATCAGGGTCACGCGCTTGCGCAGCGGACTGTATTCGCCGGCCAGCGCCATCGCATTCGGCATGATCGCGCCCAGGCCAAGGCCGGTGATAAAGCGTAACGCAATCAGCTGTTCGACCGTACCGGCCAGCGGCGTCAGCAACATGCAGGCGGCAAAGAACAAGGTAGCGGCAATCAGCACCGGGCGGCGGCCTATGCGGTCGGCCAAGATGCTGAACGTCAGGGAGCCGAGCAGCATGCCGAACAATCCGGCGCCGAACACCGGCCCCAGGTTGCCCTTGGCGATCCCCCATTCCTGGATGATGGCAGGCGCCACATAGCCCATCGCCTGCACATCGAAGCCGTCGATGATCAGGCACAGCGCACATAAGGTCAGCATGACTACCTGGAAACCACCGATGCGGCTGCAGTCGATCAAGGCGGGAATGTCTATCGCGTTGCTCTGGGTGCTATCTGTCGCAATGGCCATGCATGTCTCCTGTCAGGTATTGGCGTCGTATCGATACGATCTGTTTTCGTGCATTATCATTCTTTTTAAGAATCAGAAAAATAGACAATAATTAAAATCATTTTTTAATTATCTTGAATAATATAAAATTGCCATCATGGATCGTCTGGAATCATTGCGGGTATTTTGCCAAGTGGTGGAATTGAACAGTTTCAGCCGCGCCGCTGAGCAGCTGGAGATGTCGAACGCCACCATCACCAACCACATCGCCGCGCTGGAGCGGCATTTCGGCGTGCGCCTGCTGAACCGCACCACCCGCAAAATCTCCCTGACAGATGATGGCCATAGCTGCTACCAGCGGGCGCAGCGCCTGCTGGGCGACATGACCGAACTGGAAGACGGGCTGCAAGGCCGACGCGTCACGCCGCAGGGCATTTTGCGGGTCGATGTGCCGACCGTGATCGCCCGTATTTACCTGGCGCCAGCGCTGGCGCGCTTCAGTGCGCTGTATCCCGATCTGTCGATCCGGCTCAATGTCGGCGACCGCATGGTCGATATGGTGGAAGGCCGTGGCGATGTCTGGATCCGCATCGGCGAGCTGAAGGATTCCAGCATGGTGGCGCGGCGCATCTACCAGACCCGCAACCTGTGCTGCGCCGCGCCGGAATTCCTGGCGCAGCACGGAACTCCGCGCACGCCGCAGGAACTAAGCAGCTTCCGTTGCCTGGCGTTCATCCATCCCAACAGTGGCCAGAACGTGCCGTGGACCTTCAGCAAAGGCAAGCAAGAATTCAACTGGGCGCCGCCCGGCAATATCGCCATCAATCATGCGGAAACCCTGATCCACGCAGCCGCTAGCGGCGCCGGCATCGTCCAGTTGCTGACGCTGTCGCTCAATCCGCAGATCCACGCCGGCCTGCTGACGCCGGTGCTGGCCGACTGGGCCACGCCAGGGCCGCCGGTGTCGGTGGTCTATCATCAGAGCCACCAGTTATCGGCCAAGGTCAGGGTTTTTGTCGATTTCGTCACAGAGCTGTTCGCTGCTATCGATTAGCGTTTCGTTTTTACGCGCATTTCTATGCGTATTTTTTGCGCATTTTTTGCGCATTTCTATTTTTTATCAGCCAGGAGAAGTCATGCATTGGATCTATCTATTGATCGCCATCGTCGCCGAAGTGATCGCCACCAGCGCCTTGAAAGCCAGCGCCGAATTCACCCGGCTGGTGCCGTCGATTGTGGTGGTGAGCGGCTATCTGATTGCGTTCTATTTCCTGTCACTGACCTTGCGCACCTTGCCGGTGGCCATCGTGTATGCGATGTGGTCCGGCATCGGTATCGCGCTGATCGCCCTGGTCGGCTGGCTGGTGTTGAAACAAAGTCTCGATACCGCAGCATTGATCGGCATCGGCCTGATTGTCTCAGGTGTGCTGGTGATGAATATCTTTTCGAAGTCAGTGCCGCACTAACTCTCGCTTCATGCCTGCCACAACGGCGGTTCGTCCATCAGCGCGATTTGTTCGCGCAATTCCAGCACCCGGTCCTGCCAGTAGCGCTGCGTATTGAACCACGGGAAGGCCACGGCGAAAGCCGGGTCGTCCCAGCGGCGCGCGATCCACGCCGCGTAGTGAATCAAGCGCAAGGTGCGCAGCGCTTCGATCAAGTACAGCTCGCGCGTATCGAAATCGCAGAAGTCTTCGTAACCGGCCAGCAGCGATCCCATTTGCCGCACCATGTCCTTGCGTTCACCGGACAACAGCATCCACAGATCCTGTACCGCAGGCCCCATGCGACTATCGTCGAAATCGACGAAATGCGGGCCGGCGTCGGTCCACAACACGTTGCTGCCGTGGCAGTCGCCATGCAAACGCAAGGCGCCGACGCTGCCGGCGCGCTCGAAGCAACGACGCACGCCCAGCAGCGCTTGCGTGACGGTGCTGCGATAAGCTTCCAGCAAATCTTCCGGCACAAAACCGTTAGCCAGCAAAAACGTGCTCGGCTCCTCGCCAAAGCTGGCGATGTCGAGCGTCGGCCGGTGCTGGTAAATGCGCAAACCGCCAACCGCGTGGATACGCCCAAGGAAGCGACCCAGCCATTCCAGCGTGGCATCGTCCTCCAGTTCCGGCGAGCGGCCGCCGTGACGCGGGAATACCGCGAAACGGAAGCCATCGAACTGATGCAGCGTTTTTCCATCCGGTGCGGTCCAAGCCGCAACCACTGGAATTTCGCGCTCCACCAGTTCCTGCACGAAACCGTGCTCTTCCAGGATCGCCGCATCGCTCCAGCGCCCGGGCCGATAGAACTTGGCAACCAGCGGTGGCCCTTCCTCCATGCCGATTTGATACACCCTATTTTCGTAGCTGTTGAGCGCCAGCAGACGACCGTCGCCATGCAGCCCGATGCTATCGAGCGCGTCCAGTACGGTATCGGGAGTCAGGGTCGAGAATGATGCGGGAGGTGAAGTAGCCATCCCGGCATTGTAAGCGCCCACGCCATGTTTTCTCCACGATTAGGTGGAAATGCCAATAGATGCCGTCGAAGGACAGATGATAGTTTTCAGAACACCATCATTTTCGACTTGGGCCACCGCCATGAAACAGCCATCGATAACGCGATTCAAACCACGTCTCTGCACGGCGCTGGCGCTCAGCTTCCTGCTCGCGCTGACGCCGCCGATTGTCGCTGCCGACAACGCCCCACCGTTGATGCTGGCCAATTCCTACCACCCCGGCATCCCGCTTACGGAGTATTGGGTCAGTGAAAAATACGATGGCGTGCGCGGCTACTGGGATGGCAAGCGGCTGCTGACCCGCGGTGGCCAGCCGGTGATCGCCCCGCCCTGGTTCACCGCCGGCTGGCCCGCGATAGCGATGGATGGCGAGCTGTGGGCCGGCCGCGGCCGCTTCAATCACGCGGTCTCCACCGTGCGTCGCGAGACAGCAGACGACAGCGCCTGGCGCAGCATGCGCTTCATGGTATTCGACCTGCCGGCGCATGGCGGCAACTTCAATCAGCGACTGCAAGCACTAAAAACGCTGATCCCCAGCCTTAAAACGCCGTGGGTACAGGCCGTCGAACAAATCAAGATCAGCGATCACGCCACGCTGCAACGCATGCTGGACCGCATAGTCAGACAAGGTGGCGAAGGATTGATGCTGCATCGAGGCGCCTCGCTTTATCAGGCGCTGCGCAACGACGACCTGCTCAAACTGAAAACCCATGAGGATGCGGAAGCCAGGGTCATTGCCCATTTGCCCGGCAAGGGGAAATATCAGGGCATGATGGGCGCATTGCTGGTGGAAACACCGGACGGCTTGCGTTTCAAGCTAGGCACCGGTTTCAGCGACGACCAACGACGCCACCCGCCGGCGCTGGGCAGCCTGGTGACTTATCGCTTCAGGGGATTGAATCCAGGCGGAATACCGCGATTCGCCAGCTTCATGCGGGAATATCAGCAGTAGAATCGCTGGATTGGGTGAAATATTTTGCAGCTTGAAGCTATTTCAATCATAAAATCCGTATCCCCCATTTTTTAAGCGGTTATCACCATGAATCTCGACGAACCCCTCTCAGACAAAGAATTTGACGAACTGGACGACTTTTTGTTGTCCGATCGTTGCGCTGAAGACAGCATGACCATGGATACCCTGCATGGTTATCTGACTGCGCTGGTAGTCGGTCCAGAGCAAGTCTTGCTGGGCGAATGGCTGCCGCATGTATGGGGACCTTCGCTGAAGGACGCGCCGAAATTCAAGTCAGAGAAGGAATACGAAAAGATCGTTGGCCTGATCGCCCGCTACATGAATGAAATCGCGGTCACGCTGGAAGTTGCCCCAAAAGAATATGAGCCATTGTTCTGTGAGCATGAGTTCGAAGGCAAGAACCTGCTCGACGGCGAAGCCTGGGCCTGGGGTTTCTGGGAAGGCATCAACCTGCGCGCCAAGGCTTGGGAGCCGATCTGGCATTCGAACCTGGCAACGGTTGTGCGGCCGATTTACCTGCTCGGCGCGGAAGAGCTGGAAGAAGAGGAAATGGCGCTGCGCGAAGATCCTATGCAGCGTCACAAGCTGGCGGTAGAGGTCGAGGCAGCAATTCCGGAAATTTACCGTTATTGGCTTCCGCACCGCAAATCAGCGGTGACCACGATCCAGCGCGAGACGCCGAAGATTGGTCGTAATGATGATTGCAGCTGCGGCAGCGGCAAGAAATACAAGAAGTGCTGCGGCCTCAATAAAGCCGAAGACTGATCAAAAAAAAGACACGCCATGTAGCGTGTCTTTTTTTTCATTGCACTGCCATCATTCCTTGATGAAGTGCTCGCGGTAGTAGCGCAGTTCTTCAATCGATTCAATGATGTCGGCCAGCGCGGTATGTTTCTGGTGCTTCTTGAAGCCGCTCGCCAGTTCAGGCTTCCAGCGACGGCACAATTCCTTCAGCGTCGACACGTCCAGATTGCGGTAGTGGAAAAATGCTTCCAGCTTCGGCATGCCGCGTGCCATAAAGCGGCGATCCTGGCAAATCGTGTTGCCGCACATTGGCGATTTGCCGTTCGGCACGTATTTTTTTAAAAACTCGATCAATGCCAATTCGGCATCGCTTTCGGTCACGGTCGACGCTTTGACTTTTTCAATCAAGCCCGAGCGTCCATGGGTGCCCTTGTTCCAGGCGTCCATGCCATCCATGATCTCGTCCGGCTGATGAATCGCAAATACCGGCCCTTCGGCCAGGATGTTCAACTGTGGATCGGTAACCACCACCGCAACCTCAATGATGCGGTCGCTGTCGGGATTCAGCCCAGTCATTTCCATATCGACCCAGATCAGGTTGAACTCATTGGGCCGCACCGGCGCAGCAGGAGCAGCAGCTACGGGATTAGCGGAGATATCGGTGGCTTGTGACATAATTGTTCTCTTAGTTATTTAAGCAGTTTTGCGGCATTTCAGTTGAAACTGGCCGTAAAGCGCCTCAGGGAACCGTAGCGAGCGGCCCAAGGTCTGGTCGAGAAGCGCAGCTGTACTCAAGTACAGCGAGCATCACAGGCCGGAGATTGGGACGCGCAGTAGGTTATCTGAGGCGCCGATGGATAGTATTTTCTCATATAGGGACTTCATGTCTTCATTTGCATTTTCAGTTTTATTCGTAATCTTCCTGGCAATCACCCTGGCCGTGCGCTTCTGGCTGGGTTCGCGCCAGATTCGCCATGTGCTGGCGCACCGTAGCGCAGTACCGGCCGAATTCGCCGAAAAGATCCCATTGGCGGCCCACCAGCGCGCTGCCGACTATACCGTCGCCAAGACCAAATTCAGCATGTTATCGATGCTGATCAGCACCGTTGTCCTGATCGGTTTCACCCTGTTGGGCGGCTTACAGTTGCTTTCCAACATCATATTCAGCTGGGCTGGCCCAGGCATGATCTATCAAATGAGCTTGCTGGTGGCATTCGTCGCCATTTCGGGCCTGATCGACCTGCCTCTCGATTATTACAAGCAATTCGTGCTGGAAGCGCGTTTCGGCTTTAACAAGATGACGGTCAAGCTGTTCTTCACCGACATGCTGAAAAACACCTTGATCGGCGCCGTCATCGGCTTGCCGCTGGTGTGGGTGGTGCTGCAGTTGATGGCGAAATCGGGCGATCTCTGGTGGTTTTACGCATGGCTGGTATTCAGCGGCTTCCAGTTGCTGATGCTGGTGCTCTACCCCACAGTGATTGCGCCGCTGTTCAACAAATTTACGCCACTGACCGACGACAGCCTGCGCAACCGCATCGAAGGCTTGATGAAGCGGGTCGGTTTCGCCTCCAAGGGCTTGTTCGTGATGGACGGCTCCAAGCGCAGCGCTCACGGCAATGCCTATTTCTCCGGCTTCGGCGCCGGCAAGCGCATCGTTTTCTTCGATACATTGCTGGCACGCCTGGCGCCGCAGGAAATCGAAGCTGTGCTGGCGCACGAGCTCGGCCATTTCAAACTCAAGCATATCGTCAAGCGCATCGTCGTGATGTTTGCCATTTCTCTGGCATTCATGGCACTGCTCGGCTACCTGAAACAGCAACTCTGGTTCTACACCGGCCTGGGTGTCAATCCGCTACTGCTGGCCGATCTCAGCAACAACGACGCGATGGCGCTAATCCTGTTCATGCTGGCACTGCCGATCTTTACTTTCCTGCTGTCGCCGCTGTCATCGATCAGCTCGCGCAAGCACGAATTCGAAGCGGATGCATTTGCCGCCAAACATACCGACGCCAGCGATCTTGTGACCGCGCTGGTCAAGCTGTATGAAGACAATGCCTCGACCCTGACCCCGGATCCGTTGCACTCTGCCTTCTACGACTCGCACCCGCCCGCCGCCGTTCGCATCAACAAGCTGACGGCTGCTCATGGTTGACCACAGCAAAGGCGCCAAGCAAGGCCAGCAGCAGGACAGCAACGGCCTGGTGATTGCCGCCCATGGCCGGCACTATCTGGTGCAAGCGCGGATCGGCGACGAATCACTCAAATTGCAATGCGTCACCCGCGGCAAGAAAAGCGATGTGGCGGTCGGCGATCGCGTCAAGCTGAAGCTGACCTCGCCCAACCAGGGCGTGATCGAATCCATCGACGAGCGCAACAGCCTGCTGTATCGCTCCGATCAATACAAGGCCAAACTGCTCGCCGCCAACGTCACGCAGTTGTTCATCGTGGTAGCGACCGAACCGGGCTTTGCCGACGATCTGATCTCGCGTGCGCTGGTAGCGGCCGAAGCCGCCGGCGTCAAAGCCCATATCGTGCTCAACAAGACCGATATTGTCGATGCGCTGGAGAAGACCAGGCAGCGCTTGCAGTTGTATGCCGGCCTTGGCTATCCGGTGCACGAAGTCTCGGCGCGTGCCTTTCCGGAACAGACCTGCGCCACGCTGCAGCCGTTACTGGAAGGACAATCGACCATCCTGATCGGCCAGTCGGGCATGGGAAAATCATCGCTGATCAACCTGATCGTGCCCGACGCGGATATCGCCGTACGCGAAATTTCAGCCGCGCTCGATACCGGCAAGCACACCACCACGTTCACGCGCTTGTATGAAATGGATGCGGCCGACCAAAGCCTGGATGGCAACCCGGCCAATATCATCGATTCGCCGGGATTCCAGGAATTCGGCTTGTACCAGTTGAGCGAAGGCATGCTGGAACGTGCTTTCGTCGAATTCACGCCATACCTGGGAAAGTGCAAGTTTTATAACTGCCATCACCTGATCGAGCCGAGTTGTGCGGTGCTGGAGGCGGTCAAGGACAACAATATCTCGCCGATGCGGCATCAGCTTTACGTGCAGTTGCTGCATGAATCGTCGCAGAAGCTGTATTAAGCGCTAGCAGATCGCGGCAGTCCTGAAAAAACTGCCGCGCCGCATTAAATTAATTAAAAAGCAATATTTTGGCGGGTATCTTTTCTAGTGAAATCCCTTATAATTGAAGCACTTATTTCATTTCTAAGCCAATCGCGGAGGCGCTAGCCGGAGCGTCGACAGCGTCAGGATGGACCAATAAAGTCGGCAATGGCGGTTGTAGCAGCGGTTGATTTAGAAATGGAATTCCAACTTTCGGCGGCAGTCGCCACAGCGGCCGCCGTTTTCATTTATGGCAATCAAACATTACCTGCAGTTTTCTGATTTTTCGCTGGACGAATACGAATACGTGATTGAACGTAGCCGTCTCATCAAACGCAAATTCAAGAATTACGAACCGCACTACACGCTGCTCGATCGCACGCTGGTGATGGTGTTCGAGAAAAACTCGACCCGCACCCGCCTGTCGTTCGAAGCCGGCATGCATCAGCTGGGCGGTGCCGCAATCTACCTCAACACGCGCGACAGCCAACTGGGGCGCGGCGAGCCGGTGGAAGATGCGGCGCAGGTCATGTCGCGCATGTGCGACGTCATCATGATCCGCACCTTCGGCCAGGACATCATCGAACGCTTCGCTTCCCACTCGCGGGTGCCGGTGATCAACGGCCTGACCAACGAGCAGCATCCCTGCCAGGTATTGGCCGACGTCTTCACCTACATCGAGCACCGCGGTTCCATCGCCGGCAAGAAAGTGGCCTGGATCGGCGATGCCAACAACATGCTGTATTCCTGGCTGCAAGCGGCGCAGGTCTTCGGTTTCCACGTCAATGTATCGACGCCAAAAGGTTATGACATCGACCCGACCCAGGTGGCTGCCGACAATCAGCGCTATACCTTCTTCGCCAACCCATCCGACGCCTGCGAAGGCGTCGACCTGGTCACGACCGATGTCTGGACCAGCATGGGCTACGAAGATGAAAACACCGCGCGCCTGAAAGCCTTTGACGGCTGGATCGTCGACCAGGCCAAGATGCAGCGCGCCAACCCGGACGCCCTGTTCATGCACTGTCTGCCGGCGCATCGCGGCGAAGAAGTATCCGCCGAAGTGATCGACGGCCCGCAATCGGTGGTCTGGGATGAAGCCGAGAACCGCCTGCATGTGCAGAAAGCGTTGCTCGAATATCTGGTGCTGGGCAAAGTTGCGGAGTAAGCCATGATCGACCATACCGGCGTTACCGTTAGCGACTACAACAAGAGCAAGGCTTTTTACAGCGCCACGCTGGCCGCTATCGGCTATGAATTGCTGCTGGAAATCCCGGCAGCGGTGGCTGGCACTGATGTCGCCGGTTTCGGCGAAGCGCCCAAACCCGATTTCTGGATCGCCCAGGCGACTACGGAAAAGCCAGCGCACAAGCAATCCATCCATTTCGCCTTCCGGGCCGCCAGCCGGGCCCAGGTCGACGCCTTTTATCAAGCAGGACTCAACGCGGGCGGTGCCGACAACGGCGCGCCCGGTCCACGACCGCACTATCACCAAAATTATTATGGTGCGTTCGTGAAAGACCCCGATGGCCACAACATCGAAGCCGTTTGCCACGATCCTCAGTAATCATTTCAACCTACTTAGAAATATCATGTCCAATATCCTGCAATCCGTTCCGGTCAACGAAAAAGTTGGCATCGCTTTCTCAGGCGGCCTCGACACCAGCGCTGCGCTGCATTGGATGCGCCAGAAAGGCGCTATTCCTTATGCCTATACTGCTAACCTGGGCCAGCCAGACGAGCCGGACTATGACGCTATTCCAAAGAAGGCCAAGGCCTACGGCGCAGAACTGGCGCGCCTGGTCGATTGCCGCGAACAGCTGGTGGCCGAAGGTATCGCAGCGTTGCAGAGCGGCGCCTTCCACATTTCCACCGCAGGCGTCACCTACTTCAACACCACTCCGCTTGGACGCGCCGTCACCGGCACCATGCTGGTGGCCGCGATGCGCGAAGACAAGGTCGATATCTGGGGCGACGGCAGCACCTTCAAGGGCAACGATATCGAGCGTTTCTACCGCTACGGCCTGCTGGTCAATCCGAATCTGCGCATCTACAAGCCTTGGCTCGATGACAAGTTCATCCAGGAATTGGGCGGCCGCAAGGAAATGTCGGAATTCATGATCGCATCGGGTTTCGATTACAAGATGTCGGTGGAAAAAGCCTACTCGACCGATTCCAACATGCTCGGCGCAACCCATGAAGCGAAAGACCTGGAATTCCTGAACTCCGGCATGCAGATCGTCGAACCGATCATGGGCGTCGCCTTCTGGCGCGACGATGTTGAAGTCAAGCGCGAAACAGTCACCGTGCGCTTTGAAGAAGGCCGTCCAGTCGCCCTCAACGGCATCGTGTTTGCCAACCAGGTCGAGCTGATGATGGAAGCCAACCGCATCGGCGGCCGCCATGGCCTCGGCATGAGCGACCAGATCGAGAACCGCATCATCGAAGCCAAGAGTCGCGGCATCTATGAAGCGCCGGGCCTGGCCCTGCTGTTCATCGCCTACGAACGCCTGGTCACAGGCATCCATAACGAAGACACCATCGAGCAATACCGCGAGAGCGGCCGTCGCCTGGGCCGCCTGCTGTATCAAGGCCGCTGGTTCGATTCGCAAGCGATCATGCTGCGCGAATCGGCGCAACGCTGGGTGGCGCGCGCCATCACTGGCGAAGTCACCATCGAACTGCGTCGCGGCAACGATTACTCGATCCTCAACACCGAGTCGGCCAACCTGACCTACCATCCGGATCGCCTGACCATGGAAAAGGGCGAAGGCGCGTTCTCGCCACAAGACCGCATCGGCCAACTGACGATGCGCAACCTCGACATCAGCGATACGCGCCAAAAACTGGCGATCTATCAAAGCACCGGTCTGCTGGCATCCAGCAACGCCGTATCTCTGCCGCTGCTCGACAAAGACGAGAAGAACTAACATGACGACTCAATTCGAAAATGTCAGCGTCCTCAAGCAGGGGAATGTCTATTTCGACGGCAAATGTGTTTCCCACACCGTCATTTTCGCCGACGGCAGCAAGAAGACGCTAGGCGTCATCCTGCCGTCGGCGCTGAACTTCGGTACCGGCGTAGCAGAAATCATGGAAATCACCAGCGGCGTTTGCCGTGTGCGCCAGAAGGACCAGCAAGACTGGGTCCAGTACACTGGCGGCGAACGCTTTGAAATCCCGGCGAATTCCAGTTTCGATATCGAGACGCTGGAAACCGTCAATTACGTTTGCCATTACGCCTGAGAAATCATCTGCGCAAGCAAAAAAAAGCCCCCGGAGCAGTTGCGCCGGGGGCAAAATCCTTTACCTTAGGGAGTGTAGGATGAGACAGATCGAAGCATAGCCGGTTCATGTGACCCGGTTGTGACAAGCGTCTTCCTTACAACAAAATCCTTCGTCTTCAAATAAACATCGGTTCCGGCTCCAGTGCCACCCCGAATGTTGCCATTACATCATCTTGCACTGCCTGCGCCAGGCGCACCACATCCTGCCCACTGGCGCCGCCGCGATTGACCAGTACCAGCGCCTGTTTTTCATAGACTCCGGCATTCCCTAGATTCTTTCCTTTCCAGCCACACTGGTCGATCAGCCAGCCGGCTGCCAACTTGTAGCTGCCATCCGCCTGCAGATAACTCACCAGTTGCGGATTCTGCGCCAGCAATGCGTCACGCTGAGCCGCAGGAACAATCGGATTCTTGAAGAAACTGCCGGCATTGCCCAGCAATAGAGGATCGGGCAGCTTGCGGGTACGGATCGCGATCACGGCATCGCTGATATCGCGAGCAGTCGGATTGTCCAGGCCGCGCGCCGCCAATTCTTGTGCGACATCGGCGTAGCGCAGATTCGGCTGCCAATCCTTGGGCAAGGCAAACGTCACGTCCAGCACCACCGCCCGATCGCGCAGGCTTTGCTTGAAGATACTATCGCGATAGGCAAATGCACAAGCCTCGCGGTCCAATTGCAATATCTCACCGCTATCCATATCGAGCGCGGTCAGGCTATGGAAGCGATCCTGCAACTCGCAGCCGTAGGCGCCGATATTCTGGATCGGCGCAGCGCCGACGCTGCCGGGAATCAAGGACAGATTTTCCAGTCCGCCGAATCCTTGCGCCAGGGTCCATTGCAAAAAATCGTGCCAGTTTTCACCGGCGGCGGCGCGCACATAAACCGCATGCTCATCGGCGCCGACAATTTCCCGTCCGCGATTACACATATGCAACACCAGCCCGGGGAAATCCTGGGTCAGGACCAGGTTGCTACCGCCGCCCAGCACCAGGCGCGGCATGCTAACGGCATCAGCATCGGCCCGAAGTGCCTGCAAGGTCGCCAGCGTGGCCACCGGCAGATAGGCACGGGCGCTGGCATCGATACCGAATGTGTTATGTGAACGCAGCGAAAAGTCGTATTGGAACGGCAGTTTGGGGATAGTGGAGGTCATAGCATCGGAATTATAGACGTAACTGTCCGCGGCGGCCTGCAATGGCGGCGACTGCTGCACACGGAAATTATTCGGATTGCATGAAAATAGACCGTTGTGACCGACACCTCGAGTTTTTTGTCCGATAGAATGCGCATTAACCGAGGGCAGCGCCACATTGGGCTGCTGCCTGGATTTGATTGAACAAAGTAAAGGAATAGCACCATGCCATCATTCGATACCGTATCGGAAGCCAATCTGGTTGAAGTCAAGAATGCCAACGACCAGGCCAACAAGGAAATCACGACACGCTTTGACTTCAAGGGCAGCGACGCCCGCATCGAACTGAAGGAACGCGACCTGACCGCCTACGCCGACTCCGAATTCCAGCTCGGCCAGGTGCGCGATGTACTGACCTCCAAACTGGTGAAACGCAACGTCGATGTGCGCTTCCTCGACATTGGCAAGATCGAGAAGATCGGCGGCGACAAGGTCAAGCAAGTCATCAAGATCAAGAACGGCATCGAATCCGAAGCCGCCAAGAAGATCGTGCGTATCGTCAAGGACAGCAAGATGAAGGTCCAGGCCAGCATCCAGGGCGACGCTGTGCGCATTACCGGCGCCAAGCGTGACGACCTGCAGGCTGCGATGGCGATGCTGCGCAAGGAAGTCGCTGACCTGCCACTGGAATTCAATAACTTCCGCGATTAAATCCCGCAATTAAATTGTGCCGCGGCAACCTGTAGGGTTATCATTCAGCCACTGTTGCCGGCGGCCCATCAAACCAGCAGCGCCCTCTTCAACTCCTGCCACGAAAGTCGGATAACCATGCGCCTGCTTGCATTAACCCCTAGCCTGTTGTTGTTTGCTGCGCTTGCAGCCCAAGCTTCCGATATCGGCGTGGTCGGCCTGTTTCCGGGCAAAGCGGTGCTGGTGATCGATGGTTCCGCACCGAAGACATTCTCGGTCGGCAGCAAAGTGACGGACGACGTCAAACTGGTGGAGGCCAACGGCTCGAGCGCCACGCTGGAGGTCAAAGGCAAGCGGCAAGTCATCGGCATCGGCGACTACGTCAGCCGCAGCGCGCCGGGAGCCGCATCCAGCGTCACCTTGAAAGTCAATCCGCAAGGCCACTTTGTGGCGCAGGCCCAGATCAACGGCAGCATGGTCACCATGCTGGTCGATACCGGCGCCACCATGATCGCGCTGCCGGCGTCGGAAGCGTCTCGACTAGGCGTCGATTATAAAAAAGGTCAGATGACCATGGTCAGCACCGCCAACGGCGCTGCGCCAGCGTATCGAGTCAAGCTCAATACGGTCAAGCTGGGTGATATCGAAATGAATCAGGTCGATGCGCTGGTGCAGGAAGGCGGGCTGCCGTTTGCACTGCTAGGCATGTCGTTCCTGAACCGCACCGAGATGCGTCGTGAAGGCGAGATGATGGTGCTGACCAAACGCTTCTGATTTTAGGTCAACTGGAGCAGGACACCTCGAATAACTTCCATTGCGTCATTCCCGCACACGCGGGAATCCATTTTAGGTAGTAACTTGGATCCCCGCGTGCGCGGGGATGACGAAGTTTTTAGTACTCGCCTTAAGCCGGGCTGCTGTTCAGCAAACGGCGCTGCTTGACCGACTCGGCCAATCCTTCCAGCACTGCCACGCTTTCTTCCCAATTGATGCAGCCGTCAGTCACCGATTGGCCGTAAGTCAATTCTTTGCCCGGCACCAGATCCTGGCGTCCGCCGATCAAATGCGATTCCACCATGACGCCAACGATGCGATCGTCGCCGGCGGCAATCTGGCGGCCGATATCGGCGCAAACAGGAATCTGGTTTTCCGGCTTCTTCGAGCTGTTGGCATGCGATGCGTCGATCATCAGGCGCGAAGCCAGACCGCTACTGGCGATATCCTTGCAAGCCGCATCAACGCTGGCCGCATCATAGTTCGGCGCCTTGCCGCCGCGCAGGATGATATGGCAATCTTCATTGCCGTTGGTCGAGACGATCGCGGAATGGCCACCCTTGGTCACTGACAGGAAATGATGCGGCTGCGAAGCGGCCTTGATCGCGTCAACTGCAATCTTGATATTGCCGTCAGTGCCGTTCTTGAAACCGACCGGGCACGACAGACCGGATGCCAACTCGCGATGCACCTGCGATTCGGTGGTGCGGGCGCCGATTGCACCCCAGCTGATCAGGTCGGCAATGTATTGCGGGCTGATCACGTCGAGGAATTCGGTGCCGGCCGGCAGGCCCAGTTCATTGATGTTGAGCAGCAGTTCGCGCGCCATGCGCAGGCCGTCGTTGATGCGGAAGCTGTTATCCATGTACGGATCGTTGATCAGGCCCTTCCAGCCGACCGTGGTGCGCGGCTTTTCGAAATAGACCCGCATCACGATTTCCAGTTCGCCCTTGAAACGATCGCGTTCACCGACCAGGCGACGCGCGTATTCCATCGCGGCCTTGGTGTCGTGGATCGAGCAAGGCCCGATGACAACCATCAAGCGGTCATCCTGGCCGTGCAGAATGCGATGCAGCGCAATCCGGGAATTGGCGGCGGTATCAGCCACTTTCTCGGAGCAGCCGAATTCGCGGATCAAATGTGATGGTGGGACTAATTCTTTCATTTCTCGTATGCGCAGATCGTCGGTGCGTAGCATGTTTTTCTCCTGGCTCAAAAGTGACTGGGTATAAAAAAACCGCCATCGCTGGCGGTTTTTTAGAAAATTTCGGTTTGGTTTCTACTTACGAACGCTTACCGCTTTTCACCGCCGTGGGGCTGGAATAGCTAAAGTAAAAAAAGAAGTAAGCGCGTGCGAAGGTCATGTATTTAAGCTAAGTATGATTAAAACCAAGGCCAATAGTGCAGCAATTCCGGCGGTTTGGCAAGGCCAGTATTACCACATTATTCATATGCAACAAATCAACATTGCCCGTTTGCAAATTCAATGTCCGGCCACCGCATGTTGAGGACGCGCCAGCGGCGAGATGCCGTCGCGCCGGTCCAAACGTCCCGCAAGCGATGTCAAACCCAGTGCCGCCAGCACCACGATGGCGCCGATCCACGGTGTCGCCATCAGGCCCAGATGGCTGACGATCAGGCCGCCCCCCCAAGCGCCGAGCGCAATGCCGACGTTGAAAGCGGCGATATTCAAGCCGGACGCCACATCTACTGCTTGCGGCGCATGCCGTTCCGCCTGTTGCACCACGTACACCTGCAATCCCGGTACATTGCCGAAAGCGAAGGCGCCCCAGGCCAGTACGGTCAACACAGCCAACCATGGATTCGAAGCCGTAAAGGTCAACGCAAATAATACCAACGCCAGCAACGCAAACACGATCTGCAGGGCGCGAATCGGGCCCTTCTTGTCGGCCAGCTTGCCACCCCAGATATTGCCGAAGGCGACCGAGACGCCGTATACCAGCATCACCAAACTGACAGTGGAGGCAGAGAAGCCGGTGATTTCCTGCAGGATCGGCGCCAGATAAGTGAACGCGATAAACGAACCGCCATAGCCGAGCGCCGTGATCGCATAAACCAGCAGCAGCCGAGGCTTCTTCAGCACCGCAGCTTGCGTCAGCAGCGAAGCAGGCTTGCTACCCGCGATGTCATGCGGCACCAGCACCCAGCTGCCGATAAAGGCAACTACGCCCAGTAGCGACACCGCCAGGAAAGTCGACTGCCAGCCCCACATCTGGCCGATCCAGGTTCCCAGCGGCACGCCGGTCACCAGCGCCACGGTGAGCCCGGTAAACATGATGGCAATCGCGCTAGCCGCCTTTTCCTTCGGCACCAGGCTGGTAGCAATGGTGGAGCCGATCGAAAAGAACACGCCGTGCGCCAATCCGGTCAGCACGCGTGCCGCCATCAAGGCTTCGTATCCCGGCGCCATCCAGGCCACCAGGTTACCGACCGTGAACAGCGCCATCAGCCCCAGCAGCAAGGCCTTGCGCGGCACTCGCGCAGTCAACGCCGTCAACACCGGCGCGGCAACGGCAACCCCCAGCGCATAAAGACTAACCAACAGCCCAGCCGAAGGAACCGAAACTCCCAGGCTGGAAGCAATAGTCGGGATCAGCCCGACAATGACGAATTCCGTCGTCCCGATAGCAAAAGCGCTGAGCGTCAGCGCCCAAAGTGCGAGTGGCATGATGTTTTCCTATTCAATTAAACGCCATGCAGTTTGACCGCCCCGGCGCCAAAGAAAAACCGCTCTGCCCACAATACATATTTGACCTGAAATCATAAATACTTAGAATTTGGTACGAATTTTGCACGAAACATACAAAAACACTCTAGTTCCTGTGTGTGCTCCGTGGTCCGTTAAATGGGGTCAGAGTAATTTTCGCGAAAAGCCGCGAAAAAAAACTCCGACCCCATTTAACTGCGCGGGGTTGGTTTTGACGTTGTTGTTGGTTTTGATGTTGGTTTTGATGTTGGTTTTGATGTTGGTTTTGATGTTGGTTTTGATGTTGGTTTTGATGTTGGTTTTGATGTTGGTTTTGATGTTGGTTTTGATGTTGGTTTTGATGTTGGTTTTGATGTTGGTTTTGATGTTGGTTTTGATGTTGGTTTTGATGTTGGTTTTGATGTTGGTTTTGATGTTGGTTTTGATGTTGGTTTTGATGTTGCTTTTGAACTGGTTTTTGACGTTGCCGCTGCTTTTGACTTCTCGCATGCTGACGTTGCCAAATGAGACGCGCGACAGTCGGGAATTATGGGACACATGTTTGAGCGCAGCGAGTTTGTGTCCCATCCGACTGGCGCACGGCTCATTTGGGAACCCGCCAACGGCGGGCAACGGCTGTGCGATCGCCTTCTTTTGGTTACTTTTTTTGCGCCCGGCTAGGGGCGAAGCAAGAAAAGTGACTAGCTGCCGGGCTACCCCCGGCAAGCTCCCACGGAGTAGCAACCGTTTTAATTAGAATCAGACGAACAAAGCTGATGCACCACCACACTCACTCCGTGGCCCGTTAAAAGGGTCAGAGTAATTTTCGCAAAAAACCGCGAAAAAAAACTCCGACCCCATTTAACTCCGATGGGTTGGTTTTGACGTTGCTTTGAATTGGCTTTTGAAGTTGCCGTTGCTTTTGAAGTTGCCGTTGCTTTTGACTTTTCGCATGCTGACGTTGCCAAATGAGACGGGTGACAGTCGGGAATTATGGGACACATGTTTGAGCGCAGCGAGTTTGTGTCCCATCCGACTGGCGCGCGTCTCATTTGGGAACCCGCCAACGGCGGGCAACGGCTGTGCGATCGCCTTTCTTTGCTCACTTTCTTTGGCGAAGCAAAGAAAGTGAGTAGCTGCCGGGCTACCCCCGGCAAGCTTCCACGGAGTAGTAACAGCATTAAGTAACGACAACCATTCACTGTAGATACGCCAACGTACTTACTCCGTGGCCCGTTAAAAGGGTCAGAGTAATTTTCGGCAAAACCCCGCCGAAAAAAAACTCCGACCCCATTTAACTACTGTCCCATTTAACTACTATCCCATTTAACTACCGCTCCATTTAACTACTGCGCTCATTTAGCCACTGCCCCCCTTTTTACTGCGTGACACTGTATCTGAATTTGACCGCAAGACCCGGAGTGCGGCACCTCAGCACGATACCTAAACTGGAACCCGTCAACATCCCCTCTCCGGAGAACTCATGAATACCTCGCACAACACAAGCACCACAAAACTCCATCTGCGCCAATCCGATGCAACAGTAACGGACACGATCGAATACGCCATCGGCAACAACCCACTAGGAAATTTCCTGGTTGCCCAAACCACCCACGGCATCTGCGCCATCCTGTTCGGCGATGATCAGAAAACCATGGAAGCAGAACTGAAGCAACACTTCCCGCAAGCCAAACTCGCCGACAACACCGACACCCTTGGCGCATTACTAGAACAAGTCAACACCCTGATCGACTCGCCCCAACAAGGCATCGATCAAAAGCTAGACCTCGGCGGCACCGCATTCCAACAGCAAGTATGGCAAGCCCTGCTCACCATCCCCGCAGGCAGCACCGCCAGCTACACCGACATCGCCAAGCGCCTGGGCCAACCCGACGCCGTGCGCGCAGTAGCCGGTGCCTGCGCCGCCAACATCCTCGCGCTCGCGATCCCCTGCCACCGCGTGATCAAACTCGACGGCACGCTGTCCGGCTATCGCTGGGGCGTAGAACGCAAGCGGACACTACTGCAACGCGAGGCGCAGGCATGAACGCGCGAACGCATATGCAGCTTGCCGCAACAATCGAGGAACGCTTGCAGAATATCGTCTGGCCTGATGTGCAAGAAAACCTGGACAGCTACGGCAGTGCGATACTGCCCAGGCTGCTCACTCCGGATGAATGCGACACGCTGACGGCCATGTATCCGCGCAACGACATCTTCCGCAGCCGGGTCGTGATGGAACGCCACGGCTTCGGTCGCGGCGAATACAAATACTTCAGCTACCCGCTGCCAGATCTGATCGGCGACTTGCGCAGCGCGTTCTATCCGCGCCTGGCGCCGCTCGCCAACCGCTGGCACGACATGATGAATATCGCTACCCGCTTCCCGCCACAGCACGCCGATTTCATCGCCCGCTGCCACGCCGCCGGCCAATTGCGACCGACGCCATTGCTGCTGCAGTACGGCGTCGGCGACTACAACTGCCTGCACCAGGACCTGTACGGCGAACACGTTTTCCCGCTGCAGGTGGCGATCCTGCTATCTGAACCAGGCCGCGATTTCAGCGGTGGCGAATTCGTGATGACCGAGCAGCGGCCACGCATGCAATCGCGTCCCGAAGTGTTGCCGCTGACGCAGGGCGACGCGCTGGTGTTCGCGGTCCATCATCGTCCAGTGCAAGGCCAACGCGGCACTTATAGGGTAAATTTACGGCATGGCGTCAGCCGCATCCGATCCGGGGCGCGGCACACGCTAGGCGTGATTTTCCACGATGCCCAATGAAGAGTACTGCATGAACCTGGATTTGTTCGATACGCTGGAGCCAAGCGACAATCGTCAGCAGCAGCTGGCGCAAGATGCATTCGTATTGCGCGGCTTCGCCATTCCGTATGTGCCTGAACTGCTGCCGGCGCTGGCAGCCATCCAGCAAGCCGCACCGTTCCGGCATCTGGTGACACCCGGCGGCTTGCGCATGTCGGTGGCACTTACCAATTGCGGCCGGCTCGGCTGGACCAGCGACCGCCACGGCTATCGCTATACCGCAACCGATCCCGACAGCGGCCGCCCGTGGCCAGCCATGCCGGCGGTGTTCCTGCGCCTGGCGCAAGCGGCAGCGGCACAAGCCGGCTTTGACGCATTCATGCCCGATGCCTGCCTGGTGAATCGCTATGAACCCGGCACCAAACTGTCGCTGCATCAGGACAAGGATGAGCAGGACTACAACGCGCCCATCGTTTCTGTCTCGCTCGGCATCCCCGCACTGTTCCAGTTCGGCGGCCATGCGCGCAGCGACAAGACAGAGCGCGTACCGCTGTTCCACGGCGACGTGGTGGTGTGGGCGGCGTCGACCGGCTGCGCTACCACGGCGTGCTGCCACTGAAGGAAGGCCAGCATCCGCTGCTGGGCCGGCAACGCATCAATTTCACATTTCGCAAGGCAGGTTAAATGCCTACATCAAGCAAGATCGCCGCGGATATTTCCGCAAAATCCTATCGCTGCGCCGAAGCTTTCCTGTCCGCACTGGACAACGACTGGGCGCGCCATATCGCCAACATCGGCCCTTGCCGCCACACCGCCAAGCCGGAGCGCGAACCGTATCAGGCGTTAGTGCGCGCGATCGCCTACCAGCAGTTGCACGCGCGCGCCGGCGACGCCATCCTGGCTCGCATGCTGGCGCTCTATGCCGATGCCGATTTCCCCAGCCCGCAGCAATTACTGGATACCGAAGTCGCCACCTTGCGCACCTGCGGTTTCTCGGCCACCAAGATCGCCACCATCCACGGCATTGCGCAAGCTGCGCTGGATGGCATCGTTCCATTACGCGCCACTGCACTAAAAATGTACGATGCGGAACTCATCGAACGATTGGTGACGCTGCGCGGCGTCGGTCGCTGGACTGTGGAAATGCTGCTGATCTATACCCTGGAGCGTTCCGACATCCTGCCTGCCGACGACTTTGGCGTGCGCGAAGGCTATCGCCGCCTGAAACAACTAGAGCAGGCGCCAACCAGGAAGCAGATGGAACAAATCGGCCTGGCCTGGAGCCCCTACCGCACTGTGGCGGCCTGGTATTTGTGGCGTATGCCGAAAGAGCAAGTGCAGTGAAAGCAACGACAAACCGGGTATGATCGAAAATGATCGGAATTTGAAAGCAAGAGCCGGAGTGTCAACCGCAGCAAGCCGCAGTAAGGTGGATACCAAGATAACCATTGGAAGCAGATATGCGAACGCTGACGCAACACCAGCAAACCGACAAGCAAGCGGCGCAAAGCGATCCGCGCTGGGCCATGGTGCAGGCGCGCGATCCGGCTGCGGACAAGCTATTCGTATATGCGGTCAAGACCACCGGCGTGTACTGCCGGCCAAGCAGCCCGACGCGCCTGCCGCGTCCGGAAAATGTCGAATTCTTCGATACCCCGGCGGCAGCGGAAGCCGCCGGCTATCGGGCCAGCAAACGTGCGGCCGACCAGACCTCGATCGCCGCCCAGCATGCCACGCTCGTCGCCAAGGCCTGCCGTCACATCGAAAGCGCTGAGGAGTTGCCCAGCCTGGAAATGCTGGCGGCCGAAGCCGGCCTGAGCCTGTACCATTTCCATCGCGTATTCAAGGCCGTCGCCGGACTGACGCCGAAAGGCTACGCCGACGCCCATCGTGCAAAAAAAATCCGCGCCGGCCTCGACCGCAATCATTCGGTGACCGAAGCCATCTACGACGCCGGCTTCAATTCCAACAGCAGGTTCTATGAAGCTTCAGGCAAGGTACTGGGGATGACGCCGAGCGATTACCGCGCCGGCGGCGCCAACACCGAGATCCGCTTTGCGATTGGCGAATGTTCACTGGGCGCGATCCTGGTGGCGCAAAGCGAACGCGGCGTGTGCGCCATCCTGCTGGGCGAAGATCCGGACAAACTGGCGCATGACCTGCAGGATAAATTCCCGCGCGCCAGTCTGATCGGAGGCGACCGCCATTTCGAGCAATTGGTGGCGCAAGTGGTCGGCTTCATCGAAGCGCCGGCGCTGGGTCTGGACCTGCCGCTGGATGTGCGCGGCACTGCGTTCCAGGAGCGCGTGTGGCAGGCGCTGCGCGAAATTCCTATCGGCAGTACGGCAAGCTATGCGGAAATCGCCGCCCGCATCGGCGCGCCCAAAGCGGTACGCGCGGTTGCCCAGGCTTGCGGCGCAAATTCGCTGGCAGTGGCAATTCCCTGCCACCGCGTGGTGCGCAGCGATGGCGCGCTCTCAGGCTACCGCTGGGGAGTGGAACGCAAGCGCGCCCTGCTGGAACGCGAAAGCCAGGATTGACGCGGATGTGGAAACTTATCGGTCCCGATGGCAAAAGCTACGATAGCAAGAAGATCGGCAGCCTTGGCGGTCATCGTCGTGGACGGATATACGGCCGCCTCGATTGCCGCGCGGCGCTGCAAGCTATTGCGCGTGGCGGCTATGTGGCGAACCGAGTGTTTTTTCTGAACGAAGAAGATGCGCGCAGCGCCGGCTACCGGCCCTGCGCGGTGTGCTTGCCAGAGGCCTATGTGCGCTGGAAAGCCACTAATAAATCAGCGTGACGGCTGCTGTGACAATGGCGGCGCGATCATGTGGATGTGCGAGATGCCGTCTTCGTCATACAACTCGCCGACCGGTTCGAAACCGAAGCTCCCGTAAAAGCGCTGCAGATGCGCCTGGGCGCCGATCTTGATGGCGTTACCGGGAAACAGCGCAGCGGTTTGCGCCATGGCCTGCTGCATCAGTTCGTAACCAGCTCTTTTGCCACGCAGTTCAGGTGCCGTCACCACACGACCGATCGATGGATACTCAAACGCTTTACCAGGCGGCACGATGCGCGCATACGCGCCCAGCTCACCATTCGGCAAATAGCCGAGGCCATGCCAGGAGTCCACATCAATGCCATCGGCATCCTGAAATACGCAGGTTTGCTCCAACACGAAAACGCGCTGCCGCAATTGCATTGCCTGGTACAACTGCAAGGTATTCAATTCCTGGAATGACAGCCACTGCCACGCCATCTGCTGTTTTTCAACCAATGCTTCCACCGTCATCTTAAGCCGTACCTCCAACAGTCACGCCATCGATGCGCAAAGTCGGCTGGCCGACGCCGACCGGTACGCTCTGGCCCTCCTTGCCGCAGACGCCGACACCTGGATCGAGTTTCATGTCGTTGCCGATCATCGAAACCCGGTTCAGCACGTCAGGGCCATTGCCGATCAGGGTTGCACCCTTGACCGGATAAGTGACCTTGCCGTTTTCGATCATGTAGGCCTCGCTCGCCGAGAACACGAACTTGCCGTTGGTGATATCGACCTGGCCGCCGCCGAAATTCACCGCATACAAACCGTTCTTGACCGATGCCAGGATTTCCGCCGGGTCCTTGTCGCCGGCCAGCATGTAGGTGTTGGTCATGCGCGGCATCGGCAGGTGGGCGAACGATTCGCGGCGTGCATTGCCGGTCACCGGCATCTTCATCAAACGCGCGTTCATCGTGTCCTGAATGTAGCCTTTCAGGATGCCGTCTTCAATCAGTGTAGTGCACTGGCTCAGATTGCCTTCATCGTCGATATTCAGCGAACCGCGCCGATCGGCAATGGTGCCATCGTCGACCACGGTCACGCCCTTGGCGGCAACCCGTTCGCCGATACGGCCGGAGAATGTGCTGGATCCCTTGCGGTTGAAGTCGCCTTCGAGGCCATGGCCGATCGCTTCGTGCAACAGGATGCCGGGCCAGCCCGGTCCGAGCACCACGGTCATCGGACCTGCCGGCGCGGGACGCGCATCCAGGTTGACCAATGCAGAAGCAACCGCATCGGCGGCATATTGCTCCAGCAAGGCATCGCTGAAATAGTTGTAGCTGTAACGTCCACCACCGCCGCTGCTGCCGGTTTCGCGACGACCATTCTGTTCCGCAATGACGGTCACCGACAGGCGCACCAGCGGCCGGATATCGGCGGCGATGACACCGTCGCTGCGCGCCACCAGCACCACATCGTATTCTGCAGCCAGGCCGGCCATGACTTGCACCACACGTGGATCCTTGGCCCGCGCCATGCGCTCGACGCGCTCCAGCAGTTTGACCTTCTCGGTCGCATCCAGCGACACCAACGGATCATGCGGCATGTACAACGAGCGACCACCGCTCTGTTGCATGCCGGCGGCGATCTTGATCTTGCCGGCGCCTTGACGAGCGATGGTGCGCGTCGCCAGCGCCGCATCGTGCAATGCGCGCTCGGAGATTTCATCGGAATACGAGAATGCAGTCTTGTCGCCGGAGATGGCGCGCACGCCGACGCCCTGGTCGATCGAGAAGCTGCCGGTCTTGACGATGCCCTCTTCCAGGCTCCAGCCTTCGCTCTTGGTGAACTGGAAGTACAGGTCGGCATAATCGACCTTGTGCGTGAACATGGTCCCGAGCGCTTTCAGCAGGCTCGATTCGTCCAGGCCGAAAGGGGTCAACAGGATATCGCGAGCAATGGCTAAGGTGCCCAGGTTTGGTTCAAATGGCTTCATGGTAATTCGGCTTTGCAAATGGAGTAATGCGGATTGTAGAGCATCCGCCCGGGTATCGTGTAGCGGCGGCGGCATGGGCCGGGCCAAGGAGTTGCGCTGCATCAATCGGAAAATGTTAAAACAATTATCTGCAGCAATATTAAAACATGCTTGACTGTCAATGGCCGGCTATAGTTTGCGATGCTGCAACGCCGGCAAACTATCCCGCACTCCCTTAATGAAATGGGGATCAATCACACCGCTGACAAGCCCTTCGCCTTCAGCCAGCACCGATTTAATTTCACCCCAAGGGTCGATCAGCATGCTGTGGCCCCAGGTGCGACGGCCATTCGGATGCTTGCCGCCCTGCGCCGCCGCCAGCACATAGCACTGATTTTCGATGGCGCGGGCGCGCAGCAATGTTTCCCAATGGGCATTGCCGGTAATGTAAGTAAATGCGGCTGGCACCACGATCAGCGCGCAATCGCCCATTGCCCGGTACAGTTCGGGAAAGCGCAGATCGTAGCAGACCGACAAGCCGACCTTGCCGAACGGCGCCTCGAAACTCCCGATTTCCTTGCCGTAGGCAATGGTGCGCGCCTCGTCGTAGGATTCTTCACCCTTGGTAAAGCTGAATAAATGGATCTTGTCGTAACGGCTGACACGTTGGCCATCCGGACCGTAGACCAGGGTGGTGTTGAGCACTTTACCGGCCTCACCGGCCACCATCGGCAAGGTGCCGCCGATCAGCCATATCTTCTGCTCTGCGGCCAACTCCGCCATGAAAGCCTGTATCTTGCCCTCATCGAGGGTTTCTGCGACGGCCAGCTTGTCGGTTTCCTTCATGCCCATGATCGGCCAGTATTCCGGCAGCAAGACCAGTTGCGCGCCTTGCTCCGCCGCTTGCGACACCAGACGCCGCGCCGTCTTCAAATTTTCATCGATCACCGGCGTCGATACCATCTGGATGGCGGCGATCCCGAAACCGACCGAACTGCCTTGCTGCGATGTGGTTTGACTCATGCTTGCGGACTCCTGCGCTGGGAAAATAAAGCATTCAACAACGATGGCCTGGGGCCGGTTATCAGGCTCAAGCCAACGTTGTATACCTCGACAGCATATCAGCGTCCGGAGGACAGGTCTGAATTGCTGGCCGGTGCTTCGCTCTTGTGATCCAGCTTGGTCACGACCGGATCGGCCCAGCCACCGCTGATATTATATTCAAAGGTGAATGCCTTCATCAGCGGATCACGCAGGAACAGCTGCGCCAGGAAAGTCCCGATGCCGACCACCGGATTGATTGCCAGCGCCACCACGGAAGCGGTGCCGGCATTGATTTCCGGCAGCACCGCCACATGCAGGTCCTGGGTTTCGCGAGCGATGTCGGCAACGCCATCGATCAATACGGTGGCGCTGACGCCACGCATCTTGAAATTGTCGGTGTGCGCCTTGCCCTGCGCAATCGTGGCAGTGCCGACCACGCTATCGAAGGCGAAGCCTTCGGAGAAGATATCGCGGAAATCCAGCGTCAGACGGCGCGGCAGCGATTGCAGGCTCAGCACGCCCAGCAATTTGGCGGCGCCCGGATCGACTTTCAGGAATTGTCCGGATGCCATGTCCAGGCTCACCTGGCCGGTCAACGATGGAATATCCATCGTGAACGGCAAACCCTTCCAGCTGACATCACCGTCCATACGTCCCTTGGCGCCGCGCAGCACATGCACAAACCCAAAGCGATCCAGCAATTTTCCGGCGTCGACGATATCCAACGCATAGGTCAGGTTCGTGCTGTTGTCGTTGTTGACGGTGGTCCATTTGCCGGCCGCCTTCAATTCGGCGTCCGGATTCTTGATCGACAATTTGTGGATCCGCCATTCGCTGCCGACATTGGCGCGAACATTATTCGCCGTCAGTTCAAGCTGTCCCAGCTTCTTGCCCAGCAGCTGGAAATCGTCGGCAATGATATCCAGGCCGGGAATCTGGGTGGAAGCGCCTTTCCCTTCCAGTACGTCGCCGACATCCGACTCACCGCCCTGCGGAATGATCAGCGACGACAGCCGCGCAGTCACCTTGCCGAGGCCATGCCCCGATGGCGATTCGCTCCAGGTCACATAACCGGACGCTTGCTTCGAATCGATATTCACTTGCCATTGATTCTTCTGATGGGAAGCGCCGAGCACCACGTTATCTAATGTCTTGCCCAACAACACCAATTGGTTGGCGCGCACCGACACCACGTTCGGCTCAGCATATTGCGCCAGTCCCGCCAATGGCGATTCTTCGGTGCCTTTGCCCGCGCTGCCGTCGTTGATGGAACCGGTCAGATTGTTCCAAGCATCTACATTCAAGATCTTGGCGTTCAGATTGATCGCCAGTCCGCTTTCCGGCTCCGGTGCGGATGCGTTGATGCCGATGCCGCCGCGCAGCAGCTTCCAGTCTGCGGGCTTGATGGCTGCCACGCCGCTTCCTCCACCATTTTCCGGCGATATTTTAGTGAGTGCCTTCTGCCGCTGATAACGCGCAACGATCGTCGAGCCGAGCGCCAGACGCAGTTCGTCGCGCGCAATCGATGCATCGTCGGATGCAACGCCAACCCATTCAAACTTGAGCGGCATCGCCTCACTTGCACTCTTGCGCAGCGGTTCCGGAAAATCCAGTCCGATTCCCTGCAAACTGGAGTCGATCAGTAATTCCGCGTGGTGGTCGCGCACGGTAACCGTCGCACTGTAACGGCTACTACCGCTGGCACGCGCCAGCAGCTTTTGCATCGCCGGATTCGGGTAATCGCTGCGCAAGCCATCGATCGCTGCCGTGCCTTCAATCTTGATCACAGTCTGGTGATCGGCCTGCGTACCGCCACTGGCCTGCACCGGACCGCCCAGCATGATTCCCCTGATGCCGTTCAGATTGAAACCTTTTTCATTGAACTCAAGCTTGCCGCTGGCATTGGCAATCGGAGGAATGGCCTTTTGCAGCAGCACGTCGTTATTCATGAATTGCAGTACGCCGGTGACTTTGCTATCCGCCCCATGTGTCAGAGGCAATTGCAGATTCAACTGCAGCTTGGCGTCGCCCTTGCCCTGGGATTCGCTGGTGAAACCGTCAATCCAGTGCGCGACCGGACTATTATTGGTGAATTGCACGAAATTCTGCAACGCGCCGGCAGCGCTGCCATCAATCAGCAGCATCTCATCGTGCGATGACAGATCGGGTACGGTCGCTGTTACATTGCTCAAGGCAACCGACGAAGTCTGGGCACTGTCGGCCTTGATCTGCAAACGGCTACCTTCCAGCGCAATGGTGCCGTTGATCTTTTCCAGCAACGGCCACAGCGGTTGCCTGCCGTCCTGCCCGAAATGGCCCGGCTCGTATTCCAACGTACCGTTCTCTATTTTGCCGTTGACGCTGAATTCACCCTTCGGCTTGGCGTTGGCCTGCTCGGTCCGGAACGGGAAATCGGCCAGGTCGCCCTTGACGCGGATCACCACATCCTTGGCTTTGCCATCCTTGAGTGCGCCAACCAGCCAGTCGCGCAAATGCTCGGGAGTATGGATCGGCAGGTAAGTGCCGATTTTTTTCAGATCGAATTCGCTGATCTTGCCGGTCATGTCCATCACGCCCAGCGCCACGCCGTGACGATCTGCCAATGGCAACAAATGGCTGCCAGATAGCGAACCCACCAGACCGTCCTGGATGAAATTCATGCTATCGATCTGCAGCAGCACGTTCTTGTCCTGAAAATGCCAGCGTGCCTGCAGGTTGAGCTTGTCGAACGGCAGCACCGGCGTACTGAAATAACCCGGCAAATCCAGCTGCATCTTTTCCGACATCAGGCTCAAGACACCGCCGTCCTGGTTAGCATTGATGCTGCCGGTCAGGTTGTCGACACCAGGAATGCCTGGCACCGCCGCTTGCGCCGGCTGGGTGGCGGTCTTCGGCTTGGCTTCGCGCGGCGGCTGGGCGTTGATGGTAAGGCCATCGAACTGGCCCTTGGCGCTGTAAGAAACGATCGCCGGATAAGCGCCCTGCCATTCGGCGGCAAAATCGCGCAGCTGGCCACGCGGCGCAAAGTCGTCGACCATCTTGATTTGAGCAGTTGTCAACGGCAGCCGCTGGGCAAAGCTGGCCATGGTCTGCAAATCCAGCTGCTTGGCCTGCAGGCTGTATTTTTCCGGTTGCTTGCCCTTGGCCGGCAAATACGATTCACTGATGGTGGTGCGCGGCAAGCTCAGTCCATCGGCAGTTTTCAGCGAAAAATTGGTAAGCGTCAATGTATGGCCGTTGCCGCCAAAGGTCGGCTTGCCATCCGCCGGTATTGCTCCCAGTTCCTCCTGGGCGGAAATGCGGCCGCTGATATTCTCCAGCTGCAACGGTTGCAAATCGCTGCGCAGGCGCATCGACAAATCGGTTAATTGCAGGTCGGCGGTGAAATCGCGCACCCTGGATTGATCCAGATCCAGCCAGGCTCGTACAGCGCCCTTGCCCTGGTTCAGTTCCAGTGGGTAGTCGACGTAATCCTTCCACGCGGTCAGGTCGGCATCGCGCAGATCGGCGTACAAGGTGCCCTTCCAGCGAGTGACGTCAGAGATCTTGTGGGCGAACGGCGGATGGACGAAATTGGCCCGTACATCCACCGGCCCGGCAAACGATGCCGGCGGTGTTGCCCGCAGCGACAATTGATGACGGCGCCAGCGATTCTGCAGCACCAGGTCAATATTGGTCAGCGTCAATTCGGGCGCCTTGCGCAGATCGTCGCGCCAGTGCAGGCGTCCATCGCGAATGACAATCCGATGCTGCGCCAGCAGCCATTCGGAACCAGAACGATCATTCTGCTCTTTTGAGTTGATCAGAATTCCGGCAATGAACAGTTGGCCCTCTGCATCGCGTTGAATCTCCAGGTCGGGCTTGTCTATTTCCAGCGATGCCAGTCGGACACTGCCTACCAGCAGCGAGCGCCATGACACCGTGGTCGCCACCTGCGGCAAAGTCAGCGCCGCCTGGCCATTTTTGTTATGGATAATGACGTTGCCCAGCGTCAGGTGTGGCTGCAAGCCATGCCATGAAGCCGCGATGCTGCCAATCGAAATCGGATTGCCGATTTCCTTGCTCACTACTTGTTCAATCTCGGTCTTGTAATGGCCGACATTCGGCAGCACCACGTAACGCAAACCCAGGAACAATCCGCAAAACAGGAAATACGCGACGATCAACAGCTTCAGCACTGCGCCGACAAGATGGTGCGTCGCCAGGTTGATGTGGTTATAGGTGACAATCCAGGCACGCCAGCAAAGGGCAAGTCGCGTAGTCGGCGGCAGAGATTTTGGTTGTTCTTCCAACATCAATCAGATTCGGTAAAATTAATCATTGTGAAGCAGAGTTCAAGTGTCGCCGGGCAAGCCCTGTGGCGAATTACACTGCCCCCAACTGACTAGAGATAGAAACTCAAGGTAGAATAAATCGGCTGCATCTGATCGATTTCAGGGCGGCAAGCTGTCAAATTCCGGGGTAAGCTCCAAATCAGGAAACCTTGGGGTTCGACAGGCCACAAGCCCATATGTTCGCATGGATCGACGTACTCGTAGCTAAAAAACCAACAGACGGTCGCCGCTCCGCTGATTTCCGATCAATTTTCCCTCATTTACTCGCCCAATCCGTGACTCCATCGCTCATCAGCAGTACCGCCGCCTCCCGCTATTACCAGCGCTGGGTAAATGCCGAAGCCGGTCGCGCCGCGCAGGTTGCAGAACTGGCCGCTCCACTGACAAGATTAACCTTCGGGCCAACGCAGTTCAGCCGCCTGTTACAAAATGAAACAGATTCCGGCATGCCGTTACCGCGCGCCATGCGCAGGCTGCGCAATCTGCTGGTATGCACGCTGATCGAGCGCGATCTGGGCGGCCGCGCCGATCTCGACGAAGTGGTCAGCGCCATCACATCGTTTGCCGAATTCGCGGTGCAGACCCATCTGGCAGCACTGACCGCCGATCTGGAAGCGCTGCACGGCACGCCTTACGGCGAGGAATCCGGCCAGCCGCAAGAGTTGATCGTCCTGGGCATGGGCAAGCTGGGCGGTTGCGAACTCAACGTTTCGTCCGACATCGATCTGATCTTCGCCTACCCCGAAGACGGCGACACCCGTACAGCAAACGATGAGCAACGCTCACTGTCGAACCAGGAGTTTTTTACGCGGCTCGGCAAGAAACTGATCGGCGCATTGTCGGAAATCACCGAAGACGGTTTCACGTTCCGGGTCGACATGGCGCTGCGGCCGAACGGCGCGTCGGGGCCACTGGTGGCCAACTTCAACATGGTCGAAACCTACCTCGTGACGCAGGGCCGTGAATGGGAGCGTTACGCCTGGTGCAAGGCCCGCGCTCTGACTGGCCGCGCCGACGACATTGCCACGTTAGAAAGCATTAGCCGCCCGTTCGTGTTTCGCCGCTACCTGGATTTCGGCTCGATCGATGCGATGCGTTCGATGCACGCGCAAATCCGCACCGAAGTAAAGCGGCTGGAAGCACTGCATCCGGAGCGTAGCAACAACGTCAAGCTGGGACGCGGCGGCATCCGCGAAATCGAATTCCTGGCACAGGTGTTCCAGCTGATCCGCGGCGGCCGCGACACTGGCCTGCGCGACCGCTCCACTCGGGCTACGCTCCGCACCCTGGCTTGCAAGAATCTGCTCGATGCCGAAGTGGTCGACAAGTTACTGCAGGCCTATGATTTCCTCCGCAACCTGGAGCATCGGCTGCAATACCTGGACGACGCGCAAACCCATACCTTCCCGACTAATCCGGCCGATTGCCTGATCATCGCGCAAGCCATGGGGTTTGCCGACGTGCCTTCGCTGATGCAGGTGCTGGACCGGCATCGGGCGCTGGTCGATGCCCAGTTCGACGACATATTCAAGGACAAGCAGAGTGGTCGCACCGGCCAGCAGGACTGGAGCGAAGAAGACAATGTGCTACACACACTGAGCGACACCGACAATCGCGAAACGATTGCCATCGTGCTCACCCATTGCGGCTTCTCCGATGCCTCTGCGGCGGCGCAGCGGCTGGTCACGACCTGGCAATCGACGCGCGTGCAAAACCTGCCGCTGACCAGCCGCACCCGATTGCTGGCGCTAGTCAATGCGGCGCTGCCGGTCATCGCTGCGATCCCAGAACCGGAGCGGCATCTGCCAACCCTGAGCCGCTTGCTCGATTTCCTCGAAGCGATCGCGCGCCGTGCCGCCTATCTGGCGCTACTGACTGAATATCCCGCCACCCTGCACCGCGTGATCCGTATGATCAGTGCCAGCGGCTGGGCCGCTCAGTACCTGACCCAGCACCCAATCCTGCTGGATGAACTGCTCGATCCGCGTAGCCTGAATGCCGCTCCCGACTGGCCTGAATTCGCATTGGAATGCCGGCGTCAGCTGGAGAGCGCCCCAGGCGACACCGAACGGCAGATGGACCTGTTGCGTGAAATGCACCATGCCAGCAATTCCGGCTGCTGGCGCAAGACCTGGAAGGCGTACTGAGCGTCGAGGCGCTGGCCGACCACTTGTCGATCCTGGCCGACATTCTGGTCGCCGCCACGGTGCAGGCGATCTGGAACATGATGCCGGGCCGTCATCGCGACACGCCACGCTTCACAGTCATCGCCTATGGCAAGCTCGGCGGCAAGGAACTCGGCTACGTATCCGATCTCGATGTGGTGTTCCTATATGAAGACGACGACCAGGACGGTCCGGCGCTCTACGCCAAGCTGGCGCAACGTTTCATTACCTGGATGACCAGCCATACCTCGGCAGGCATCCTGTTCGACATCGACATCGCCCTGCGTCCCGACGGCGCCAGTGGCCTGCTGGTGTCGTCGTTTGCCAAGTTCGAGAAATACCAACGCGAATCGGCGTGGTTGTGGGAACATCAGGCACTAACCCGGGCCCGCTTTTGCGCAGGCGATGCCGCCATCGGCGAACGTTTCGAAACCTTGCGCGAGGAAGTGCTGCGGCAAGAACGCGATCCCGTCGTGCTGCAACGCGAAGTGCAGGAGATGCGGCAAAAGATGCGCGATGCCCATCCCAACCGCAGCGATCGCTTCGACCTCAAGCATGACGCCGGTGGCATGATCGATATCGAATTCATCGTGCAGTACCTGATCCTGCGTCACGCCGCGGCGTACCCGCAGCTGACGGCCGACATCGGCAATATCGCCTTGTTGAAACTGTGTGGAGAATTGGGGCTGATCGATGCGGCTCTATCGGTGGAAGTCGCGGATGCCTATCGGACCTTCCGCAAGCTGCAGCATCAGATCCGCTTGCAGGGTGAAGAGCGGGCTCGCGTCGCTGCGACGCGTATCGCACACGAGATCGCTGTGGTGAAGCAGTTATGGGTTGGTATTTTTAACTAGAGTTGCGAGTCGTTAACTGCCGCCCAGGAAAAATAGCAGGGCTGCGCCAAGCGCGCGGCCCCTGCGCTTGTTTTCCGGCACCGCGCCCTTCTCTTCCAACGGTTCGTGCAACGTCTTATCGTCTTCCTCCAGCATCAGCTGACCCGTCGCCAGATCCGCCAGGATACGCCGCGCGGCGGCGGCATATTCAGAGGCTACCTGCAGCCGCGCGCCGCCGGTCGCTACCGCAATCAGGAAATGTAGCTGATGGATGCCGCCATCGACGATAAACGCCGGTATCCGCTCGGACTCCAACAGCGCTTGCATCACCGCCAATTCTGACGGCACAGTCGAACGGGCAATCGTCTCGAAATCGCCTGGATTGCTAGAGTATCCGGTGTTTGCCATATTCGCTCCCCAATCGAGTTGCTTCAATAGTAACAGTTTTTAGAAAACCGCCGCTCGTTCGACAAACCGCGGAATCAATAAAAAAACGCCCCGACAAGCAGAGCGTTTTTTGGCGTGGCAAAGACAGCTTACTTGGCCGTCATCAATGCAATCGTGGTATCCAGCATGCGGTTCGAGAAACCCCACTCGTTGTCGTACCAGCTCGACACCTTGACCAGGCGACCCGAAACTTTGGTCAGCGTGGAGTCGAAGTTCGACGATGCAGGGTTGTGGTTGAAATCGACCGATACCAACGGCTCGACGTTGTAAGTCAGGATGCCCTTCAGAGCGCCGGCTTCCGACGCTTCTTTCATGATGGCGTTGACTTCTTCGACAGTGGTGTCGCGCGCAGCAACGAACGACAGATCGACCAGCGAAACGTTGATGGTCGGCACGCGGATCGCGAAACCATCCAGCTTACCGTTCAGCTCTGGCAGCACCAGGCCGACAGCGGCGGCGGCGCCGGTCTTGGCAGGAATCATGCTCATGGTGGCGGAACGGGCGCGGCGCAGGTCTTCGTGATAAACGTCAGTCAGCACCTGGTCGTTGGTGTAGGAGTGAACGGTAGTCATCAGGCCGTTCAGCACGCCGATCTTGTCGTTCAGCGGCTTGACCAGCGGCGCCAGGCAGTTGGTGGTGCAGGATGCGTTGGAGATCACTGTGTCGCTGGACTTCAGCACGCCGTGGTTGACGCCGAACACGACAGTCGCGTCAACGTCCTTGCCGCCTGGTGCCGAGATGATGACTTTCTTGGCGCCGCCCTTGATGTGGGCGCTGGCCTTTTCCTTGGTGGTGAAGAAGCCGGTGCATTCCAGCACGACGTCAACGCCCAATTCGCCCCATGGCAGTTCTGCCGGATTGCGCTGTGCCAATACCTTGATACGGTCACCATTGACCACGATCGAATCGCCATCAACTGTCACGGTGCCAGGGAACTTGCCGTGGGCAGTATCGTACTGGGTCAGGTGGGCGTTGGTTTTTGGATCGCCGAGGTCGTTGATGGCAACGATCTCGATGTCATGCTTTTGCCGCCTTCGTAATGGGCGCGAAGGATGTTGCGGCCGATGCGGCCATAGCCATTGATGGCGACGCGAATAGTCATGGTTTTCTCCTAAGGTATTAACATTAACAATAAACTTGTGCTGCAATCAACGCCATTCAATCCGGCTTCAATTTACTCTGATAGTACGCCAGCCGTAGCCGGCTTCTTGCAAATCCAGGCCATCCCAGCTGAACGGCTGTTCGGCCAGCAGCTCTGCCCCCAGCATCTCGTAAAACTGCCGCGCCGGACGATTCTCAGCCAACACCCAGACCAGCATGTTGTTAGCGCCGGCGGCGGCCAATGCTGCCGCCACATGCGCCACCAGCTTGCGGCCGATGCCGGCGCGTTGCACCGACGGTTCCAGATAGATCGCTGTCAGCTCGGAATCGAAACCGAGCTTGGCTTCCTTGAGCGTCATGCCGGCTGCAAAACCCAGCACTTCGCCATCCACTTCGGCCACGAATACGTTAGCCGCATTCGAGGTCGCACCCAGGATACGGCTCCAGATGGCGGTGCTGTCTTCGATCTTCATGCCATCCAGATAGTCATCCGGAATGATGCCACGGTATGTAGCGCGCCAGCTGTCGATGCGCACCGCCGCGATCACTCCCGCATCGGCGACGGTGGCGCGACGGATGACGACATCACCAACGATGTTGGTGATGTCCATCTTGCCGATAGCCCGTGCTGCTCTCAGATTCATGCCAGTACCAGTTTGGTCTTGGCCACGACGTTTTCAACAGTGAAGCCGAAATGCTTGAACAGCACTGGAGCCGGAGCCGATTCGCCGAAGGTATCGATACCGACCACGGCGCCTTCCAGGCCCACATACTTGTGCCAGAAAGCAGTCACGCCGGCTTCGATCGCCACACGTGGCAAGCCGCGTTGCAGCACGCTCGCCTTGTAGGATGCTTCCTGGCGATCGAACACGTCGGCGCAAGGCATCGACACCACGCGTACCGCGATGCCTTCTTTTTCCAGCGCCGCTGCCGATTGCATCGCCAGTTCGACTTCGGAACCGGTGGCGATCAGGATCGCCTTGGCATCAGGTGCATCCTTGAGGATGTAAGCGCCGCGCTGGATGTTGGCGATCTGTTCCGCATCGCGCTCCTGATACTGCAAGTTCTGACGCGAGAAAATCAGTGTGCTTGGACCATGCTGACGCAACACGGCCTGTTGCCACGCCACTGCCGATTCAACTGTGTCGCATGGACGCCAGTTGTCCAGTTGCGGGATCAAGCGCAGGCTCGATACGTGCTCCACCGATTGGTGGGTCGGACCATCTTCGCCCAGGCCGATCGAGTCATGGGTGAACACGAAGATCGAACGGATCTTCATCAGTGCCGCCATGCGCAGGGCATTGCGGCTGTAGTCGGAGAAAGTCAGGAAAGTCGCGCCGAACGGGATGTAGCCGCCATGCAGGGCGATACCGTTCATCATTGCGCTCATGCCGAACTCGCGCACGCCATAGTTGATGTGATTGCCCGGCTGGTCAGCGCGCACGGCGACGCATTCTTTCCAGTTGGTCAGGTTGGAACCGGTCAGGTCGGCCGAACCGCCGAGGAATTCCGGCAGCACCGGCGCCAGCGCCTGGATGGCGTTCTGGCTGGCCTTGCGGGTGGCGATGGTTTCTTTCTTCTCGACGCAGGTAGCGATGTAGGCGCTCACGGTCTGCTCGAAATTGCCTGGCAACTCGCCCTTCATGCGGCGGGTGAATTCGCTGGCTTGCTGCGGGAATTCAGCAGCATAAGCAGCGAACAATGCATTCCAGTCGCCTTCGAAATGCTTGCCCTGCGCCTTGGCGTCCCAGGCTTCGTAGACATCTGCCGGAATTTCAAATGGCGCGTAAGGCCAGCCCAGCGCTTCGCGCACGGCAGCGATTTCCTTGTCGCCCAGTGCCGCGCCGTGCACCTTGTCGGTGCCGGCCAGGTTTGGCGAGCCTTTGCCGATCACGGTCTTGCAGCAGATCAGGGTTGGCTTGTCGGACAGCTTGGCTTGATGGATGGCGGCGCTGACAGCTTCCACATTGTGACCGTCGACGGCGCGGATCACGTTCCAGCCGTAGGCTTCGAAGCGTTTCGGGGTATCGTCCTTGAACCAGCCTTCTACGTGGCCGTCGATCGAGATACCGTTATCATCGTACAGCGCGATCAGTTTCGACAGGCGCAATGTGCCGGCCAGCGAGCAGGCTTCGTGCGAAATGCCTTCCATCAGGCAGCCGTCGCCGACGAACGTGTAAGTGTAATGGTCAACGATCGGGAAATTGCCGCGGTTGAATTCCGCTGCCAGCAAACGTTCCGCCAGCGCCATGCCGACCGCATTGGTCAGGCCCTGGCCCAGCGGACCGGTCGTGGTTTCGATTCCCGGCGTGACATCAACTTCCGGATGACCCGGAGTCTTCGAATGCATTTGACGGAAATTGCGGATCTCGTCCATCGACAGATCGTAGCCGGTCAGGTGCAGCAACGCATATTGCAGCATCGAACCATGACCATTTGACAAGACGAAGCGATCACGGTTGAACCAGTGCGGATTAGCCGGATTGTGACGGTAATGCTTGGCCCACAGGGCAACTGCGATTTCCGCCATACCCATCGGCATGCCGGGATGGCCGGAATTGGCTTTTTGTACTGCGTCCATTGCCAGTGCGCGAATTGCGTTGGCCATCTTGGTGGTTGGGAGTGTGGATGTCATGGTGTGGGCGGGTAGGCAATGGTTGTGAATTGGTCGGAGGCGAATCCGCAACCGCGCCTGACAGTGTCAGCACCGGTTATCAGAACAGCCACAAAGGCCGATATTTTACCAAAATGCGCTCGTCCCCGGGTCAAATCCGCACATCTTATGCACAATGGGACAGTAAAATGCTGCCGCGCCACATAAGACCGCAATGAATGGCGAATGCAGCAGAAATTGATATTTTTTGCAATTTCCGCATCAGATTCGCTCCCTTGGACCATCATTCATCCATTTCCCCATGCAAGGATTACACTTGACGGCCGATTGCCATGACTGCCGTTGCAGCACTGACTTGTTACTCGATCCCGAGCAATTGCGGCAACTGGTCGTTGCGCAAACCATAGGCGCCGGCCTCACCATCGTCGGCGAAAAATTCCATCCATTCCAGGCTGCCGATGGCAGCGCCGCCGGCGTCACCTGCGCCCTACTGCTGGCCGAATCGCATCTGGCGATCCATACCTGGCCGGAACGACGGGCGGTAACGCTCGATGTGTATGTGTGCAACTACACTGAAGACAACAGCGCCAAGGCCAGCGGTTTGCTGGACACGCTGATCGCCGCTTTCGCACCGGCGCAATGGCAAACCCATCGCCTGCAGCGCGGCGGCGACGCAAGTGGTCACACGTTGGCGCTGGAGCAGTTGACCCCACACACCGCCTACGGCACGCGACTGGCGCCGCCGCTGGTGCAAACGCAATCGCCATTCCAGCGTATAGAAATTGCCGACTCCGCCGAGTTCGGCAAAGTGATGCGGCTGGACGGTGCCTATATGACGTCGGAACGCGATGAGTTCTTCTATCACGAATGTCTGGTGCATCCGGCCGCCATCACTCACCCGCAACCGCGCCGCGCACTGATCGTCGGCGGCGGCGACGGCGGCAGCAGCGAAGAATTGCTCAAGCACCCTTCGATCGAAGAAATCACGCTGTGCGAAATCGATCCCGAGGTCATCGAACTGGCGCGCCGCCATCTGCAAAAAATCCATCGCGGCGCACTGGACGAGCCGCGCGTTCGCCACGTGGCGCAGGACGGCTTTGCCTTTGTACAGCAAGCCGCACGTGACGCCGCCGGCCCGCGCTACGACCTGATCCTGCTGGACCTGACCGATCCACAAACCGCCGACGGCAGCGCCCTTGCTGCCGACTGCTACACGCTGGAATTCCTGCAGGCCTGCAAGGCAGCGTTGGCGCCGGGTGGCGCACTGGTCATGCATCTGGGCAGCCCATTTCATCATCCGCAGCGATTCGGCCTGCTGCGCCAGCGCCTCAACGCATCTTTCCGCCATGTCGCGCCGTACACCGCGTATGTACCGCTGTATGGCGCGCTGTGGGGCATGGCCGTGGCCAGCGATTCTATCGATCCGCGTGATGTGGAGCGCAACACCGTGACCGCCCGCTTGCAAGACCGGGCTGTCGGCGAGCTTCAGTATTACAACGCTGATGTGCATCCGGCACTATTCGCACTGCCCAATTTCGTGCAGAATCTTGGCGCTCATCTTGGCACTTATCTTGGAACTTAAGCCGTTGTCGCAAATTTACGCTTTTTGTGGTTTTGATGCCTTGCACATGCCGGGCAGTTCGAAAACATAAATCGCCCGTCAGAACCAGGTTTCATCACATTCATGGAGAACCTAGTGCCAACCCGCAGTCCTCAGCATCAAACAAAAAAACGCTGGAACCAATCGCACGGCCGGGCCGCAAAAGCCACGCCGTGCCGCTGGTGCTGGCAGCGTCGGCCATGCTGGCCGGTTGCGGCCCCAAGCAGGCGCGTGATGAATACCTGAGCCAGGAAGATTGTCAGAAGGATTGGGGCCGTCCCGAACTTTGCCAAGCTGCGCCGAGCAGCGGCAACAGCACCAATTCAGGCGGAGGTGGATATGGCCACTACCGCTACTACGGCCCGAGCTACGACCTAGGAGACCGCGACAACGCACAGCGCAGCGCACGTATCGGCGGCAGAAGCTTTGGCCTGCAAAGCGGTGAAGTCAGCAATCACTCCGTAGCCCGTAGTGTGGCGCGCGGCGGTTTCGGCGGCGTCCATATCTCCGGCGGCGGCTGAGCATGATCCGCGAAAACCTGACCCCGCGACCCAACTGGCAGGCGCAGTTCGATTCACTCGGCTTCACTTACCATTCGATCGATGATTTGTACTGGGACGAGCGCTATGCCTATCGCTTCACGGCAGCGCAGATCGATGTCGTCGAGGATGTCACCGCTGAGCTGCACCAGATGGCCCTGCAGGCGGTCGAGCATGTGATCGCCCACGAAAGGCTGGAACAATTTGCGATTCCAAAACCGTTCTGGTCGCTGGTAGAGGAAAGCTGGCGCGACAAGGAGTTCTCGCTGTACGGCCGTTTCGATCTCTCCTGGGATGGAAAAAATCCTCCCAAGATGCTCGAATACAACGCCGACACGCCGACCGGCCTGGTCGAGTCGAGCGTGGCGCAATGGTATTGGCTGCAGGACGTATTCCCCAAGGCAGACCAGTTCAATTCGATCCATGAAAAGCTGATCGCACAATGGCAAACCCTGGCGACACAGCATCAAAGCAAGGGCCTGCTGCACTTTGCCTGTATCGGCGGCCATGAAGAAGATGAGGGCAATCTCGCCTATCTGCGCGATACTGCAATCCAGGCCGGCTTTGCCACCAAACAGATGGCCATCGAACATATCGGCTGGGATGAACAACATGCCGAATTCGTCGACGACTTCGACCTGAAAATCGACAACCTGTTCAAGCTCTATCCGTGGGAATGGCTATGCCGCGATGAGTTTGCCGCGCATCTGCTGGCGCGGCCGATGCGCCTGATCGAACCGGCCTGGAAGATGGTGCTCTCCAACAAGGCGATCCTGCCGGTACTGTGGGAATTGTTCCCCGGCCATCCGAACCTGCTGCCGGCATTTTTCGACGCCTGGCGTATCAGCGGCGATTTCGTCAAGAAGCCGCTGTATTCGCGCGAAGGTGAAAACATCACGATCTACGCCGGCGGCGAAGTACATCATCAACCTGGCCAATACGGCGCCGAAGGCTACATTTATCAGGCCTTTGCCGCCCAGCCGAAATTCGACGACGGCATCACGCCAGCTTATACATCGGTCGGTTCATGGGTCGTCGGCGATGCACCTGCCGGCATCGGCATTCGCGAAGATGTATCGCTGATTACCAAAGACACCAGCCGTTTCGTCCCGCATTATTTTGTTGATTAATTTTGTTACTTATTTTGTTACTTATTTTGTTACTTATTTTGTTAATTAAGTGCTGGCGACAAGCGCCTCCAACGCGCTCGCCCTTACCTTCAGGAGCTTCGATTCATGGATCTTTCAATGTTGCCCGCCGGCCTCCCCGCGTTCTTGTCTCACTTCGGATTGGCACTGGTGCTGACCGGCGCCTTTCTTCTCATTTACATTTTCATCACGCCGTACCATGAGCTGGCATTGATCCGGGCCGGCAACCACGCCGCCACCGCCAGCTTGGCCGGTGCGTTGCTGGGTTATGTCGTGGCGCTGGCTTCGGCAATTTCCAACAGCATCAACCTGATGGATATGCTGATCTGGGGCATCGTCGCACTGGTGGTCCAGCTGCTGGCCTTCGGGATCGTCCGTCTGATGTTGCCAACGCTGCTTGCCGATATCCCAGAAAACAAGATTGCATCCGGCATCTTTCTTGGTACAGTCAGTCTTGGCCTGGGCTTGTTGAGCGCAGCCTGCATGACTTATTAATCAGATGACAAGAACCACTCCGCCCCCCCCCCAATAACCCAAGGAATCGACTTACTTCATGCCGCGCTTCTACGTCTCCACTCCTCTCGAAATCGGCCAGCAGCTGGCATTGCCGGAACAGGTTGCACATCACGTGCAGGTCCTGCGCCTGCCCGCCGGCACGCCGATCACCCTGTTCAACGGTGAGGGCGGCGAATATACGGCAACCATCAGCAGCATTGAAAAAAAGCGTGTCAACGCCGAAATCAAGACCTTCTCACCGCGCGAAGTCGAGCTACCCTACGCGATCACCCTGGCGCAAGCGCTGCCGGAGTCGTCGAAACTGGACTGGATCATCGAGAAGGCGGTCGAGCTTGGCGCAGCAGCGATTCAGCCTTTGGCTGCACAGCGCTGCGTGGTGCGCCTGAATAGCGAACGGGCCGAGAAAAAACAGAGCCATTGGCAAGCCGTCATCGTCGCCGCAGCCGAGCAAAGTGGCCGTAATCGCATGCCGAACCTGGCCGCGCTGACGCCATTTAACGACTGGGTGCGACAGCAGGATTTGCACAAGCGCATCCTATTGTCCCCGCGCGGCGAGCAATCACTCTCGGATTGGGCGCGCCACCATCCGCCGCAGGCGCTGGCACTGCTGATCGGCCCGGAAGGCGGATTCACCGAAGCGGAAGAAGATACCGCCTGCGCGCATGGTGCGCTGATGCTGTCGATGGGCCCGCGCATCCTGCGTACCGAAACCGCCGGCCTGGCGGCGCTGGCGGCCATCAATGCCATCTGGGGCGAGATGTAGCCAGGCAGATGAATGACGTCGGCTTCTTTCTATGGTTTTTACAATTTGGTCTAAGCAATTATTCCAAGCCTGACTAAAATGATAAACGTCGCCATGACACAATCGTTTTCACTTTCGCAACTACTCAAAGCCCTTGCCGCGTTGTAATATCGATTTTCTGAACTACTTTGTATTTTTCGACGAAGTAACCTCTGCCTTGACGGCTTATCGCACTATTACTCTGGAGAATATTATGGGACTACTGGATTCGGTACTTGGCGCAATCGGCGGTGGCGGCCAGCAGCAATCGAATGATCCGAAAGCCATGTTGATGGCAGCTGCTGTACCTTTGCTGTTGAAGGCACTGCAAAGCGGCGGCACGGGCGCAGGCCAAGGTGCTGGCGGCGGGCTTCTCAGCGCATTCGAAGGTGCAGGTCTGGGCTCGGTTGTGCAGTCTTGGATCGGCAACGGCCAGAACCAGGCGATTTCGCCGGATCAGGTGCAGCAGGCACTGGGTGGCGGCCATCTGCAGGAATTGGCTCAGGCGGCCGGCATTTCCCCAAGCGAAGCAGCCAGCCACCTGTCGGAAATTCTGCCAGGCCTGGTCGACAAACTGACGCCTAACGGCCAGGTTGCAGCTCCGGCCGGCGGCATGGGTGATCTGGCAGGCCTGTTGGGCGGCCTGCTGGGTGGTGACAAGAAAGCCTGAAAAGGCGAGACAAGCGGCAACATAGCAATCTGCCAATAGTCTGATATCGCCCTTCGGGGCGATTTTTTTTGGGCAATCGGATTGCAGCGATAGCGTTCGCCCATATCTAAAATACAATATGCGTCGAATTGGCGGCCGCTTCGTCCTGTAATTGCGGCATTTCTCCCGGCAAAATGACAAATTCGGCAATTTCGAGGCACGCAAACCACTGCCGATCGACTTCTTCGCGGGGATTGGACGCCGAAAGCATTTATAATCCAAGGTTTTTGCGATAAATATTCCGGTTACTTCAATGAAGGTATTTCGCGGACTTCCCAACGCCGAATCGCGCGCACCGTGTGCGCTCACTATCGGCAACTTCGATGGCGTGCATCGCGGCCATCAGGTACTGCTCGCGCACGTCCGCAAGGCAGCCACGGAACTCGGCCTGGATGCAGCCGTGATGACGTTCGAGCCACACCCGCGCGAATTCTTTGCGCGCCGCGCCGGCCAGCCTGACAACATGCCGACCCGCGTCGCCAACCTGCGTGACAAGCTGGAATCGCTGTCGCAGGCAGGCATTGATCGCGTGATCGTCGAACACTTCAATGCCAGCTTTGCCGCCATGTCGCCGCAAGACTTTATCGAAAAGGTGCTGGTCGAAGGCCTGCATGTCAAATGGCTGATGGTCGGCGAGGACTTTTGCTTCGGTGCCCGCCGCGCCGGCAATATCGCAACCTTGGTCGAAGCCGGCAAGAAATACGGCTTCCACGTCGAGACCTTGCCGACTGTCATGAATGAAGGCGCCCGCGTCTCGTCGTCCGCAGTGCGCGCGGCGCTGGCAGCCGGCGACTTCGACCATGCGCGCGCCCTGCTCGGCCACCCCTATTCAATTTCCGGACGCGTGGTGCACGGCAAGAAACTCGGCCGCACCATCGGTTTCCCGACCCTCAACCTGCGCGTCAACCATAAGCTGCCGGCGCTGTCGGGCATCTTCGTGGTCAATGTCCATGGCTTGAGTGAGCAACCACTGCCTGCCGTCGCCAGCATCGGCATCCGCCCGACAGTCGACGATAGCGGCCGGGTGCTGCTGGAAAGCTATATCCTTGACTTCGCCGGCGACTGCTATGGCAAGCTTATACAGGTTGAATTCTTGCAAAAGCTGCGCGATGAAGAGAAATATGTCGACCTGCCAACCCTGACCGCCGCGATCAGTCGCGACGTCGACAATGCACGCGCATACTTCCGTCAGCACACCGGCGAGTCGATGAATCCCACCACGCGTGCGCCGACTTCGGCCACAGATCGAATTTGACGCTGTTCGGCAGCACCTCATTCCGCTCTGCCCGCCGACGGGCAGGCTCCACTGAATTCCATTGAAGAAAATTATGTCCGATCAGCCAAGCAAACCAGAAAACAATAAAGCCGCCAAGCCGCAAAGCAAGCCGCAGAGCAAGTACCCGGTCAACATGACCGAAACTGCGTTCCCGATGCGCGGCGATCTCGCCAAGCGCGAGCCGCAATGGGTCAAGCAATGGCAGGAAAAGAAAGTCTACGAACGGATCCGCAAGGCGTCCAAAGGCCGCCCGAAATTCATCCTGCATGATGGCCCGCCGTATGCCAACGGTGAAATCCACCTGGGTCACGCCGTCAACAAGATCCTCAAGGACATGATCGTCAAAGCCCGCAACATGGCCGGCTTCGATGCGCCTTACGTGCCGGGCTGGGATTGCCACGGCATGCCGATCGAGATCCAGATCGAAAAGAAATACGGCAAGAACCTGCCGGTGGCCGAAGTGCAAGCCAAGGCGCGTGCTTACGCCAACGAACAGATCGACCTGCAGCGCAAGGACTTCATCCGCCTTGGCGTCCTCGGCGAATGGGACAACCCGTACAAGACCATGGCCTTCGGCAATGAAGCCGATGAATTGCGCGCGCTCGGCACGATCCTGGAAAAAGGTTATGTGTATCGTGGCCTGAAGCCGGTCAACTGGTGCTTCGATTGCGGTTCGGCGCTGGCCGAAGCGGAAGTCGAATACCAGGACAAGCGCGATCCGTCGATCGATGTCGGCTTCCCATTTGCCGAACCGGCCAAGATCGCCGCAGCATTCGGCCTGACATCGCTGCCGGTCGAGCAAGGCTATGTGGTGATCTGGACCACCACGCCGTGGACCATCCCGTCCAACCAGGCGCTCAACGTGCATCCGGAAGTCGACTACGCGCTGGTCCAGACTGAACGCAACGGCGTGCCGTTGCTGCTGATCCTTGCGCAGGAACTGGTTGAGAGCAGCCTGCAACGCTTCGGCCTTGAAGGCAAAACCATCGCCACCTGCAAGGGCGAGGCGCTGTCGCTAATCAATTTCAAACATCCGCTGGCCGACACCGATCCCGGCTACGACCGCCTGTCGCCAATCTATCTTGGCGACTATGTCACCACCGACAGCGGCACCGGTATCGTCCACTCGGCGCCAGCCTATGGTATCGAAGACTTTATCTCGTGCAAGGCGCATGGCATGAAGGATGACGACATCATCAGCCCGGTGATGGGCGACGGCAAATTTGCATCGTGGCTGCCGTTCTTTGCCGGCATGACCATCTGGGAAGCATCGAAGCCGATCTGCAGCAAGCTGGAAGAAGTCGGCGCGCTGTTCAAGCTGGTCATGTTCGACCACAGCTACATGCATTGCTGGCGCCACAAGAGCCCGATCATCTATCGCGCCACCTCGCAGTGGTTCGCCAGCATGGACAACCTGCCGAAGGATGGCCATCCGAGCCTGCGCGCCACCGCGCTGGAGGCGATCGAAGCCACTGCATTCTTCCCTAGCTGGGGCAAGGCGCGCCTGCACGGCATGATCGCCAACCGTCCGGACTGGACGCTGTCGCGCCAACGCCAATGGGGCGTGCCGATGGCGTTCTTCGTGCACAAGGAAAGCGGACAGTTGCACCCACGCACACCGGAACTGCTGGAACAGATCGCCAAGCGCATCGAGCAGCACGGCATCGAAGCCTGGCAAGCCCTTGATCCACGCGAACTGCTGGGCGACGACGCCGACAATTACGTCAAGAACAAGGACACGCTGGACGTCTGGTTCGATTCCGGCAGCACGCACCAGACCGTATTACGTGGTTCGCACGCGGCCCAATCGAAATTTCCGGCTGACCTCTATCTGGAAGGCTCGGACCAGCATCGCGGCTGGTTCCATTCGTCGCTGCTGACCTCGGCCATGTTGAACGGCCGCGCGCCTTACGACGCCTTGCTGACGCACGGCTTCGTAGTCGATGGCGAAGGCCGCAAGATGTCGAAGTCGTTGAAGAACGGCGTCGAACCGCAAAAAGTGGCGGACTCGCTGGGCGCGGAAATCCTGCGCCTGTGGGTCGCTTCCAGCGATTACTCCGGCGAAATCACGATCTCCGACGAAATCCTGAAACGTGTCACCGAGTCGTATCGCCGCATCCGCAACACGCTGCGCTTCCTGCTGGCGAATACCTCGGATTTCGATCCGCTGAAAGATGCGGTGCCGATCGCCGACCTGCTGGAAATCGACCGCTATGCGATCGCCAGCATGACGCAGCTGCAAGCCGACATCCTGCAGCACTACCAGACCTATGAATTCCACCCGGTGATCTCGAAGCTGCAGATGTACTGCTCGGAAGACCTGGGCGGTTTCTATCTCGACATCCTGAAGGATCGCCTGTACACCAGCGGCGCCACTTCGCAAGCGCGTCGTTCTGCACAAACCGCGATCTGGCATATCACGCAAGCGCTGTTGCGCGTGATGGCACCGACCTTGTCGTTCACCGCAGAAGAAGCCTGGTCATTCTTTGCCAGCCCGGAAGCGTATGCGGCCAGCGATGAAACCATTTTCACGCAAACCTATTATGTACTGCCGGAAATCAGCGATGCCGCGGCACTGATCGAGAAATTCAATGCTGTACGCGCTGTGCGCGCCGACGTCACCAAACAACTGGAAGAAGTGCGAGTGGGCGGCGGCATCGGATCCTCGCTGCAGGCCGAAGTCGAAATCAAGGCCAGCGCTGCCAAGTACGCATTGCTCAACAGCCTCGGCGATGACTTGAAATTCGTCCTGATCACTTCCAGCGCTGTCGTCACTCAAGTGGCGACGGAAGCTGAAGAAGCGATCCTGGTAACGCCGTCGGCTCAACAGAAATGCGAACGCTGCTGGCACTACCGTGCCGATGTCGGCAGCCATCCGGAACATCCGGGGCTGTGTGGACGCTGCGTCGCCAATCTGTTCGGCAGCGGCGAACATCGTCACTTTGCGTAAGCGGGCAACTGCACCGGCAACTGCAATAACCGAACGCGGCCTGAAATCGTCTAACGACGATATGCATGCCGCGTTCGCTCCTCGAACATTGATGCACCGATTCTGAGCTGACAACCGATACGACACACATATGGCCACTAAAAAACGCTCTTCCGCCGCAGCCTCCTCTTCCAAATACGGCTTGGCGCCGTGGCTTGGCATTGCCGCCCTGGTATTGCTGATCGACCAATTGACCAAGATCACGATCGTGCGCCTGTTCAGCTACGGCGAATGGCATCCGGTGACCGCGTTCTTCAACCTCGTGCTGGTGTACAACAAGGGTGCTGCGTTCAGTTTCCTGTCGTCGGAATCCGGCTGGCAGCGCCACTTGTTCACCGCTATCGGCATCGCCGCCGCCGTGTTCATCATTTTTCTGTTGAAACGGCATGCCGGACAACGCATGTTCTGCGCCGCACTGGCATTGATCCTCGGCGGTGCCATCGGCAATGTGGTCGATCGCGTCGCTTACGGCCACGTCATCGATTTCCTCGATTTCTATGTCGGCAACTGGCACTGGCCAGCATTCAATGTCGCCGATAGCGCAATTTGCGTCGGTGCGGTATTGTTCATTATTGATGAGTTGCGGCGCGTAAATAAGTAAGCCATTTTTTTGCAAAACACCAACCGGCTCGTTCCCGCATTCGCGGGAATGACGACAGTTGAAAAATGTTGGCGTTCTTGCTTTTAACTTTGCGTTAAATCTTGCTTTCAACAAACGAAGCACACGCCCTTCCCCCTCCAGGAGCAGACATGGATCTCGCGGGTAAAAAATCGTGCTGGGACTAACCGGCGGCATCGCCTGCTACAAGGCAGCGGAATTCACGCGCGCATTGATCAAGGCAGGCGCTTCGGTGCAGGTGGTCATGACTGCGGCGGCCATGCATTTCATTACACCGGTGACCATGCAGGGCTTGTCCGGCAAGCCCGTGTTTACCGATCAATGGGATGCGCGCATCGGCAACAACATGCCGCATATCGATCTCACCCGCGACGCCGATGCCATCGTGATCGCGCCCTGCTCCGCCGATTTCATGTCGAAGCTGGCGCACGGCGCTTGCGACGATTTGTTGTCGACCTTGTGCGTAGCGCGGCCGGCGATGGTGCCGCTGTTGGTCGCACCGGCGATGAACGTCGAAATGTGGCAAAACCCCGCCACCCAGCGCAACGCCAACCAGTTACTGGCGGACGGCATCCAGCTGCTCGGCCCCGATGCCGGCGAGCAGGCCTGCGGTGAAGTCGGCATGGGACGCATGCTGGAAGCCGATCAATTGCTGGCAGAAGTGATTGCTGCGTTCCAGCCCAAACTACTCAAAGGCAAACGCGTGCTGTTGACCGCCGGCCCGACTTTCGAGCCAATCGATCCGGTACGCGGCATCACCAATCTGTCATCAGGAAAAATGGGCTATGCAGTTGCCCGCGCCGCCTATGAAGCCGGCGCCGAAGTGACGCTGGTGTCGGGACCAACCGCACTTGCCACGCCATATGGCGTGCGCCGCATCAGCGTCCAGACTGCACAACAGATGCACGATATCGTCATGGCCCAGCTCACCGCCCAAAGCGCCAGCAGCGCCACCGACATATTCGTCGCCGTCGCTGCGGTTGCCGACTGGCGCGTAGCCAATGCCAGCACCCAGAAACTGAAGAAGAATGCCGACGGCAGCGCGCCGGAATTGGTATTCGAACAAAACCCGGATATTTTGGCAACAGTTGCAGCGCTGCCCAAACCACCGTACTGTGTCGGTTTTGCTGCCGAATCGGAAAAGCTGTTGCAATATGGCGAGGCCAAACGCGCCAGGAAAAATGTACCACTGTTGGTCGGCAATATCGGCCACGATACCTTTGGCAAGGATGACAACCAATTGGTGTTGTTCGACGCGAACGGTCATACCGATCTTCCGCGTGCCGGCAAACAGCAGCTGGCGCGGCAGTTGATCGCTGCCATTGCTGCGCGTCTTGGTGCATAGTTGCTGCATAGTTCAGCGTCGGCCTGAAGGCCAGCGAGCCGCATCGAAATCAGAATTGGTTACATGAATTCCAGACAGGCCTGCGCTTGTCATGCCGTTCATTTGCCGCACGTACCCGAATTATTTTATTTATATAGATTGTTACAAAATTCAATGAATATCATCGACGTCAAAATCCTCGACCCACGCATGCAAGATCAATTGCCGGCCTACGCCACCGAAGGCAGCGCAGGACTCGACCTGCGCGCCTGCCTGGACGCGCCTGTGACGCTCAAACCCGGTGAAACCCACCTGATCCCGACCGGGCTCGCAATTCATATTGGCGACCCTGCCTACGCCGCCATGATCTTGCCGCGCAGCGGCCTCGGCCACAAACATGGCATCGTGCTGGGGAACCTGGTTGGCCTGATCGACTCTGATTACCAGGGTCAGCTGATGGTTTCCACCTGGAACCGCGGCCAAACCGAATTCACCCTCAACCCGATGGAACGGCTGGCGCAATTGATTATCGTGCCGGTCGCACGGGTCCGTTTTAATGTTGTACAAGATTTCGAGAGCAGCGAACGCGGCGCAGGCGGCTTCGGCAGCACCGGAAAACATTGATGGAGAACTTAATGAGATTGACACGTCACTCCCGATGGCAGGGAGTCAAGCGTTATGCAGCAGTGACATTACCAGTGCTGTTCCTGGCGGCCTGCGCGACGCAAGAACCAACTACATCCGGCACGCAAAATGCCGCTAGCACCGGCAAGCCGATACTGGCCCCAAAGCCAGCCGCGCCAGCGGTAACGCCACAGCAGGCGGAGTTGAAGAGCCTGGTCGCACTGCAAGACCGCTTATACGACGTAGCAGCTCCACTGCTGGTGAATAACGCCGTCCTGTGCCGCAACAACGCGCGCAACCTGCTCGGCTTCACCGCCAAGACAAAATTCTCTTACACCGCCGAATTCATCGACGCCGCCACTTCACTCGGACTGACCGATCAATTGCAAGTGACCGGCGTACTGACCGGCAGCGGCGCGGCCAAAGTCGGCTTGCAACGCGGCGACCTGCTGGTGGCGATCCAGGACAAACCGGTGCCGACCGGCGCCGATGCCGAGCGCCAAACCGCACTGATGCTCGGACCGTTGGTTAACGGCCGCAGTAACATCAAGGTGACGATCGCACGCAACGGCAGCAACCAGACCCTGAACGTCCCGCTGACCCGCGCTTGCGCATTCGGCATCGAACTGGGCAACACCGACAACGTGATCAGCTATGCTGACGGTCGTCGCGTCCTGATCAGCGCGGGCATGATGAAATTCGTGCGTAGCGACGATGAACTGGCCTACGTGATCGCCAAGGAAATGGCGCATAACACGCTGACCCATCCAGCCAGGCAACGCCTCACCGCCACGCTGTCCGGCGTGATCGACAACCTGGTCCGCCTGCGTCCGGATAACGCGCCATTAAGCGGCGCCGCCGGCGTCAAGCCATATCCGCAGCAGCTTGATGCAGCAGCCGACAAGCTGGCCTTGTACATGGTAGCGCGCGCCGGCTACAAGGTCGACGATGCCTCGGCATTCTGGCAACGCCTGGCCACGCAATATCCAGCTACGGTACTCAACGGGTACACGGCGATCCATCCTGCCACCACCTACCGCATCGCTGCCATCGAGCAAGCCGTCTCGGATATCCAAGCCAAGCAAGCGAGCGGCAGCACTGTCCTGCCCTAAGCGACAAGTTGCTGCCAGCACTTCGCCAGCCGGTGAAACGCTGGCAGCAAAACAATGTTGTAGATTCAAACATCCAAGCGTAAAAAAGCCTGAATCACTTTCGTGTATTCAGGCTTTTTGTTTTGGCTGAAGCAAAAGCCAAAAGCGGATTTACTCCACTTCGACCGTTTCTTCCGGCGCCGACGGCGAGGATGCATCTTTCTCGGCAAAGTCGAGACTGATCTGATCCTTGTCGTCGAGATCGACTGTCACGCGGCCGCCAGTCACCAACTTGCCGAACAACAGCTCGTCGGCCAGCGCCTTGCGGATCATGTCCTGGATCAGGCGCGACATCGGCCGTGCGCCCATCAACGGATCGAAGCCCTTGCGCGCCAGGAACTTGCGCAGGTTCTCGGTGAAGATCGCTTCCACTTTCTTCTCGTGCAGTTGCTCTTCCAGCTGCATCAAGAATTTGTCGACCACGCGCAGGATGACTTCTTCATCCAGTGCACGGAAGCTGATGATGGAATCGATGCGATTGCGGAATTCCGGCGTAAACATACGCTTGATATCCGCCATCTCGTCGCCAGCTTCCTTCTTGTCGGTAAAGCCGATCGAACGCTTCTGCAGGCTTTCCGCACCGGCATTGGTGGTCATGATGATGATCACGTTGCGGAAATCCGCCTTGCGCCCGTTGTTGTCGGTCAATGCGCCATGGTCCATCACCTGCAGCAGGATATTGAAAATATCCGGATGCGCCTTTTCGATCTCATCAAGCAGCAACACCGCATGCGGCTTCTTGGTGACAGCCTCGGTCAGCAAACCGCCTTGGTCGAAACCGACATAGCCTGGCGGCGCGCCGATCAAGCGGCTCACCGCATGGCGTTCCATGTACTCCGACATGTCGAAGCGAATCAGGTCGATGCCCAAGATGAACGCCAGTTGCTTGGCTACCTCGGTCTTGCCGACCCCGGTCGGACCGGAGAACAGGAAAGAACCGATCGGACGGTCCGTCTTGCCCAAACCGGCGCGCGCCATTTTGATGGCCGACGCCAAGGCATCGATCGCCGGGTCCTGACCGAACACGACATTGCGCAAGTCACGGTCGATAGTTTGCAGTTTGCTGCGGTCGTCCTGGTTGACCGACTGCGGCGGAATCCGCGCAATCTTGGCGATGATGTCTTCAATCTCGCCCTTGCCGATGGTCTTCTTCTGCTTCGACTTCGGCAGGATACGTTGTGCCGCACCCGCTTCGTCGATCACATCGATGGCCTTGTCCGGCAGATGACGGTCATTGATGAAACGCGCCGCCAGTTCCGCAGCACTGGTCAGTGCCGAAGCGGAATACTTGACGCCGTGATGTTCTTCAAAGCGCGACTTCAGGCCGCGCAGGATCTGCACGGTTTGTTCGACGGTCGGTTCGTTGACATCGATTTTCTGGAAGCGCCGCGACAACGCGTGGTCTTTCTCGAACACGCCGCGGAACTCGGTATAGGTCGTAGCGCCGATGCACTTCAACTGCCCGCTCGACAATGCCGGTTTGAGCAGGTTGGATGCGTCCAGCGTACCGCCCGAAGCCGAGCCGGCGCCAATGATGGTATGAATTTCGTCGATGAACAGGATGCCATGTGGGCTGTCCTTCAATTGCTTGAGGACCGCTTTCAGGCGCTGCTCGAAATCGCCGCGATATTTGGTGCCGGCCAGCAGTGCGCCCATGTCGAGCGAATACACGATCGCATTCTGCAAAATCTCAGGCACTTCGCCCTGAGTGATGCGCCATGCCAATCCCTCCGCAATCGCGGTCTTGCCGACGCCTGCTTCGCCGACCAGCAACGGATTGTTTTTGCGACGGCGGCACAAGGTCTGGATCACGCGTTCGACTTCGTACTCGCGACCGATCAGCGGATCGATCTTGCCTTCGGTAGCGAGCTTGTTCAGGTTTTGCGTGAACTGGTCGAGCGGACTTTCCTTGGCCTGGCCTTCGGCCTGTACTTCTTCCGCGCCTTCCGAAGATTTCTGCGCATCGGTCTGCTGATCCTTGCGCACGCCATGCGAAATGAAGTTGACCACATCCAGACGCGTCACGCCCTGCTGGTGCAAGTAGTACACTGCATGCGAATCCTTCTCGCCGAAGATCGCCACCAGCACATTGGCGCCGGTGACTTCCTTCTTGCCGTTGGAAGCCGATTGCACATGCATGATGGCGCGTTGGATCACGCGTTGAAAACCGAGGGTCGGCTGGGTATCAACCTCATTCGAACCCGGAACGGTCGGCGTATTGTCGCCAATAAAGATCGTCAGCGTCTTGCGCATATCGTCAATGTTGACGGCACACGCCCGCAGCACTTCGGCCGCGGACGGATTGTCGAGCAAGGCCAGCAGCAAGTGTTCAACCGTGATGAACTCATGCCGTGCTTGTCGTGCTTCGACAAACGCCATGTGCAAACTTACTTCCAATTCCTGCGCAATCATGCTTCCTCCATCATGCATTGCAGGGGATGCCCTGCTTTGCGTGCGTGCGTTAATACCAGTTCAACTTTTGTGGATGCAATATCTTTGGGATATACACCACACATGCCTTTGCCATCGCGATGCACCTTCAGCATTATCTGCGTTGCGGCTTCACGATCCTTGTTGAAGTATTCCTGGAGGATGGCAACCACGAACTCCATTGGCGTGTAGTCATCATTCAACAGAAACACCTGATACATGGGAGGCGGCTTGAGCTTTTGCTCTTGCCGCGTCGCTACTGTCCCGTCTTCATGCTTGGTTACCATGCGCCTATTCTAAAACCTTCCGACAAATGCGCAACGCGCAACGCTGATTAATTAATGTGTATATCGATATTACGCGTTTTCTGAATGCTATGCAGATGACGTTAAAACAGATTAAATCAAGAGCACAAAACATTTCAAAACAACAAATTTAATTGCATAATGGAAATTACTTGACTTTTTTATTTTTAACGAGAACAATGACATTCATTGATAAGTGTGTTTTTGCTTGTTAATAGAAGTGAGCAAGTTCTAGAAGGGGCAGCGTTACGCGAGGCTTCTTGCTTTTACGGCTCGTGTGATTAGTCATTATTTGAAAGACGCTATTTTATGGCAACAGGTACAGTCAAGTGGTTCAACGATTCTAAGGGCTTCGGCTTTATCACTCCGGATGACGGCGGTGAAGATTTGTTTGCTCACTTTTCGGCAATCCAGATGAACGGCTTCAAGACTCTCAAAGAAGGTCAAAAAGTCCAGTTCGAAGTCACGCAAGGCCCTAAAGGCAAGCAAGCTTCTAACATCCAAGCTCCTTAATTTTCGCTATTAAGCAGCTTTTGTGAAAAACCTCACTTCGGTGAGGTTTTTTTATGGGCAAACCGAAAATGTACAGACGTAAAAAAAGCCAGAACATGTTCTGGCTTTTTCGAAAATAACAATAAATTACATATTCGAAATCATCACGTCCCCGAAACCGGAACATGAAACCTGCGTAGCCCCCTCCATCAGCCGTGCGAAGTCGTAAGTGACCTTTTTCGAAGTGATGGATTTTTGCATCGATTCGATGATCAGGTCAGCCGCTTCCAGCCAGCCCATGTGACGCAGCATCATTTCCGCCGACAGGATCAGCGAACCTGGGTTCACGTAGTCCTTGCCGGCATATTTTGGCGCTGTGCCGTGGGTAGCTTCAAACATCGCTACCGAATCCGACAGGTTGGCGCCCGGAGCGATGCCGATGCCACCGACTTGTGCCGCCAGCGCGTCGGAAATGTAATCGCCGTTCAGGTTCAGGGTTGCGATCACGCTGTATTCGTTTGGACGCAACAGGATTTGTTGCAGGAACGCATCAGCGATCGAATCCTTGATGATGATATCGCGGCCGGTCTTCGGATTCTTGAATTTCGCCCATGGGCCGCCGTCGATCAGCTCGGCGCCGAATTCCTTTTGCGCCAGTGCATAGGCCCAGTCACGGAAGCCGCCTTCGGTAAACTTCATGATATTGCCCTTGTGGACAATCGTCACGGATGGCTTGTCATTGTCGATCGCGTACTGGATTGCCTTGCGTACCAGGCGCTCTGTGCCTTCACGCGAAACCGGCTTGATGCCAATGCCCGACGTGTTGGGGAAACGGATTTTCTTGACGCCCATTTCCTTGATCAGGAAGTCGATCAGCTTCTTGGCGCCCTCGCTACCCTCCTGCCATTCGATGCCAGCATAGATGTCTTCCGAGTTTTCGCGGAAGATGACCATGTCGGTCTTTTCCGGCTCACGCACAGGCGACGGCACGCCTTTGAAGTAGCGCACTGGGCGCAGACAGACGTACAGATCCAGCTCCTGACGCAAAGCCACGTTCAGCGAACGGATGCCACCGCCAACAGGCGTCGTCAATGGTCCCTTGATCGAAACAACATAATCACGCACCGCAGCCAAGGTTTCTTCCGGCAACCAGACGTCCGGGCCGTAAACTTTAGTCGACTTCTCACCGGCGTACACTTCCATCCAGCTGATCTTGCGTTTTCCGCCGTATGCCTTGGCAACAGCTGCATCGACAACCTTGATCATGACCGGGCTGATATCCAGGCCGGTGCCATCGCCTTCGATATAAGGAATGATCGGGTTGTCTGGGACGTTGATCGAGAAATCGGCGTTGACGGTGATTTTTTTGCCTTCTGCAGGCACTTTGATATGTTGGGACATCAGAATCTCCGGAGTTGAGGCGATAAAGTCGGCTCGGCGGGTCAAGTTTCAAAACTATCAAGTCTTATATAAGACATAAGACATCGTTTTGTATTATGCACTAGTATTTTACTAGACGCTATGTTTTTGCGACACTACGGGTATATGCCTCTGATCCTATTCAATAAGCCCTTCCAAGTCATGTGCCAGTTCTCGGCACATCCCAGCCGCGAAACACTGGCTGACTACATCAACATCCCCAATATCTATCCAGCGGGACGCCTAGATGCCGATAGCGAGGGATTACTACTGCTGACCGATGACGGCCAGCTACAACACAATATTAGTCACCCGGCGCTGAAACAGCCAAAGACATATTTGAGCCAGGTCGAAGGCATTCCCGATCAGGCGATGCTGACGCGCTTGCGCAATGGGGTCGATCTTGGCGATTTCGTGACGATGCCGTGCCGGGTAAGCCAGGTCGAAGCACCGGATTGGTTGTGGCCGCGCGATCCACCGATTCGTGAGCGCCACGACAAGCCGACCAGCTGGTTGACGCTGACGCTCACCGAAGGGAAAAACCGCCAGGTACGACGCATGACTGCCGCCGTCGGATTACCCACGCTGCGCTTGGTCAGGCTAGCAATAGGTCAAGTGTCGTTGCAAAGTCATCCGCTGTGGCCCGGTGAATCGATGGAAATCGATCCTTCCGATTTGAACACTCCGGTGAAATAGCGGATAACCCTATTCAACCCACATCTACATATGCAGACATTGACGCAGATGCGATAGATGTCTGCACACACGGCAGATACATTTAGAAACATATAAATGATTTTTTTGGAGAACAGTGTCAACCATCTGTTTTCGAGCGTCGTTAATCGTAGTGATTCAAGTGAATCATGAATTGATTAACTCGCTAACTGAATGGAATACAAAATGACTAAACTGATCGCTGCCCTGGTTGCCGGCCTGTTCGCTACTTCCGTTTTCGCTGCTGACGCAGCTCCTGCTGCACCAGCAGCTCCTGCTGCTGCCGCTGCTGAAGCGTCGGCACCTGCAGCCAAGAAGACTACACACAAAGTCAAGAAAGCAAAGAAAGCAGCCAAGGCTGCAAAAGCTGAAGCTCCAGCAGCTGAAGCCGCTCCTGCTGCCAAGTAATTCCAGCATCAGCTTCAAGAGAAAGGCAGGCGCGTCCTGCCTTTTTTTTACGTCCTGAAACAATATTCTCCCGCGCCAAAGACTCCCTCCCGATTTTGCTCTCTGTATAATCGCCATACCCCAAAGGAGCCTTGAAATAACATGAGAAAAAATCGCCTGATTCCGTTCGCCGCAATCATTTCAGCATCCCTCGCTGCCTGCGCTTTTGCATCGTTGCCGGCAGCAGCGCAGGAATATCAAACACTTCCGACCGCGCCACTCAATATCGGTATCCATGTCATCAAGGCAGAAGTCGCGCGCAGCGAAGCAGAGCGCGAGCAAGGCCTGATGTTCCGCAAAAAAATGGGGGCCAACGAAGGTATGGTGTTCGTATTCGATGCGCCGGCGGGCATCTGCATGTGGATGAAGAACACATTGATCCCGCTGTCGGTCGCTTTCATCGACAAAAAGGGCGTGATCCTGAATGTTGAGGAAATGAAGGCGCAGACGCTCGATTCACATTGCGCCGCAGGCGCCGCATCTTACGCATTGGAGATGAACAAGGGTTGGTTCAAGGAAAAGAACATCAAGCCAGGCACCGTCATTGACGGCTTGCCACAATAACAAATATCGATATCGACCGGCAAAGGATACAGGCCACTGGATTGCCATCGCCACTCTCGCAACGCGAGGCCGGCGAAGACAAGTGCTTCATTTGAATGGCTTGCGGATCAGGCAGTTTGAGCGCCATCCACTTTGAAGACTAAAAGCCAAGCCAAACAGAAAAACCCTGCATGACATGCGCCATGCAGGGTTTTTCTTAATCCAACAACAAGCTAGCAATGCTAGGCGACCAGGGCCGCCCGACAAATACTATTAAGCTGCCAGCGCTTTCAGAGCTGCGTTCAGACGGCTCTTATGGCGTGCTGCCTTGTTCTTGTGGATGATTTTCTTGTCAGCGATACGGTCGATAACCGATACGGAGTTCTGCAGAACCACGGCTGCTGCAGCCTTGTCGCCACCAGTGATTGCCTTGCGAGCAGCTTTGATTGCTGTGCGCAGAGTCGAACGCTGGCTGGAGTTGTGCAGGTTTTGCTGAACTGCTTGACGAGCACGCTTACGTGCTTGTGCGGTATTTGCCATTTATATTTCCTAAAACGAGGTCGGGAATGCTTACGCGGCATAAACAAACCAGACCGCGACGCAGAATTCTGTAAAGCCACGGATTATAACCGTCTTTTGAAAAACAGGCAAACTGCTCTTGCTTTCGTAGCAATTCTGTCGCAAGAATGCACATTTGCAGACATGACGGGCAGCAACTGTCGCATTCTCGCAACCTTTTACGACGCCCTCAAGGCCTCCCGCTACGGGAAGACGCCTGAAACATTACTGTGATACTAAGCAAATTCCACGAAGCTGCGGCTGCTCTGCGGCTACCGCTATAATGCCGCTCCATGAACTTGCATAAAACGCTTGCCACCGTGTCTGGCATGACCATGTTGTCGCGTGTGACGGGACTGATTCGCGAAATCCTGTATGCGCGTGCATTCGGCGCCGACGGCTATACAGATGCATTTGCCATCGCCTTCCGTATTCCAAATCTGCTGCGCCGGCTGTTCGCCGAGGGTGCCTTCTCGCAAGCCTTCGTGCCGATCCTGGGCGAATACAAGAACCAGAAAGGCGATCTGGTGACCAAAGATCTGGTCGACCATGTCGCTACCGTCCTGACCTGGGCCATGGTCCTGACCTGCATCATCGGCATCCTGGCCACCCCAGTTTTCGTCTATTTCATTGCCTCGGGCTTGAAAGGCAATCAACAGGTATTCGATGCCTCGGTATTCATGACGCGAATCATGTTTCCGTATATCGGCTTCATGTCCTTTGTCGCGTTGGCGGGCGGCATTCTCAATACGTGGCGCGAATTCAAGATTCCCGCTTTCACGTCTGTGCTGCTCAACTTGGCATTTATTGTCGCCTCTCTATTTGTTGCCCCGTATCTGGAACACCCGATCTACGCGATGGCGTTTGCGGTGCTGGTCGGCGGCGTGCTGCAAGTGGCACTTCAAATCCCGGCGCTGATCAAGATCGGCATGCTGCCGCGGATTGCCTTCAATCCGATGACCGGCTTGCGCGATGCCGGCGTCCAGCGGGTCCTGAAAAAAATGGGGCCGGCGGTATTTGCAGTGTCAGCTGCCCAGCTCAGCCTGCTGATCAACACCAACATCGCTTCACGCCTGGGCAACGGCAGCGTCTCGCTGCTGACCTATGGCGATCGCCTGATGGAGTTTCCGACCGCCCTGCTGGGCGTGGCGCTGGGCACCATCCTGCTGCCCAGCCTGACCAAGGCCAACGCCGACAACGACCGCCATGAATATTCGTCGCTGCTGGACTGGGCCTGCGCCTGACATTCTTGCTGGCGCTGCCGTCCGCCATTGGCCTGGCGACATTATCGGTTCCGCTGACAGCAACCTTGTTCCAACACGGAAAATTCGACGCCGCCTCGGTCGCCGTTACCAGCCAGGTGTTGATCGCCTATGGTGTCGGCCTGATCGGACTGATCGTGGTCAAGATTCTGGCCCCCGGCTTTTATGCCAAACAGGACATCCGGACTCCGGTCAAGATCGCCATCGGCGTGCTGATCGCAACCCAGGCGATGAATTACATCTTCGTGCCAATCTTCGCTGTGGCAGGATTGGCGTTGTCGATCAGTATCGGCGCCTGCCTGAATGCAGGCTTCTTGCTGTGGAGCCTGATGCGGCGCGGCATCTACAAACCAGAAAAGGGCTGGATTCAATATCTGATCCGCCTGTTCACTGCACTGCTGTTGATGGCGGCAGTTGCATTGTGGAGCGCAAATCAGTTCGACTGGGTCGGCCCGCATACCAATTCACTGGTACGGGTTGGCGCGCTGCTGGCCGTCCTGGCGGTTTGCGGTGTCACCTACTTCGGTGCCTTATTGGCAATGGGTTTTCGCTTCCGCGACTTCAAGCGTATTGCACGTTGAGCAAGCGGCAAGAGAATGTTGCAAATAAGTCGGCGTCGTTGACTTAAGTGAAATTTAAGGTCTGTAAATCGCGGCGGGAAATTAATTTGCTAGGATAGAGTCATGACGATCACATCTCTAGATTACTTTACCTCGCTGGTGCAGCAAGCCAACGATGTACCCTTGTTTGAGGCGGCGCTGGCGATTGCGCAGGATGCCTATCCCAAGCTGGATTTCGACGCGCCGCAAAACGAGCTTGACCGTCTGGCGAATACTTTGCGGCAACGCCTGCCATCGGATGCGTCGGCGATCCAGAAGCTGCGCTTGTTGAACCACTTCTTCTTCCAGGAACTGGGATTTGCGATCAACGTCAATCATTACTATGACGTCGATAACAGTTACCTACACCGCGTAATTGCCAAGCGGCGCGGCATCCCGATTTCGCTGGCGTTGGTGTATATGGAACTGGCGCAGCAGATCGGCCTGCCGGTCAAGGGGGTGTCATTCCCGGGCCATTTCCTGATGAAGCTGACGATCCCGTCGGGCGACATCATGATCGACCCTGCCAATGGCGCCAGCCTGTCCCGCGAGGAACTCGAAGAACGGCTCGAACCTTATCTGCCGACCGGTAGCGATGCGGAACGCGCAGCCAGCCGCATTTCTCTGATCACCTATCTGCAGGCGGCACATCCGCACGACATCCTGGTCCGCATGCTACGCAACCTGAAAGCAATCTTTCAGCAAAATAAACAATGGCAGCGGCTGTTGGAAGTACAGCAGCGACTGCTGATCTTATTGCCTGGCGACGCCGTCGAACGGCGCGACCGCGGGCAAGCCTACTCCCAGCTGGATTGTCCGCAAGCAGCGTTGGAAGATCTGGAAAATTATCTGGCGCAACGGCCGCTGGCGGCGGATGCCGAGCAACTGCAGCAGCAAGCCGCCGAATTGCGCGAGGCGTGCCGGCGGCTGAATTGATGAGTGTTTGTCAGCGTGGCGACCACTCGCCACGTAGCAGCGAGAATTGCAGCAAGTCGTGATATTCGCCTCGCCAGTATCCTGCCTGACGCAAGCGCCCCTCCTCTACAAATCCCAGACGTCGCGCCAATTTGAGTGAAGCATGATTGTCCGGATGGATTTGTGCTTCAATCCGGTTCAATTCCATGTGCGCGAAGCCCCATGACAGAGCGGCGCTTACTGCTTCCAACATCACGCCCTGCTTTTGCGCTTGTGCCGCCAGTTCATAACCGAGCATAGATTTGCGCCAGTTGCGGTCCCAGCGAAACAACCCACATGTGCCTAGCAGCCGCGGCTGTCCCCTGATCTGGATGCCCCAGCGCACACCAGGATTTTCTTGCAGGCGCCATCCGGCAAAGGCCTTGATCAAACCATGCGCAGCAGCGATATCCTTGAGCGGGTCGGTACCGAACCAGCGCATCAGCTCGGGATCGCCATGAATAGCAAACAGATCATTGGCATCCGTCGCGACGATTTCGCGCAATAACAACCGATCGGTCTGGATCGATGGAAATTCTGTTGGATTGGTCGTCATCATGCAAACTCCAGGAAATCTGTGCGAACGATAAGCATCATAAAAAAGGCGCCAACACTGGCGCCCTTCTTCCCTGATCGCCAGCGATGCCGGCTGCCGACCTGGATCAACCTTTGCTGCGTGCCTCGATCACTTCCCACTTCTCCAGGCTTTCCAACAGCAAGCCATCGATTTCCGCGAAACGGTCATTCAAACGCTTCACTTCTTCCGGCTTTTTCTTGTACAGGTCCGGATCTTCCAACTGGCTGGAAATTTCCTTCTGCTCCGCTTCCAGCTTGGCAATCAACACCGGCAACTCTTCGAGTTCGCGCTGCTCTTTGTAGCTCAATTTCTTCTGCTTCGGCGCGGCCGCTGGCGCAGGTTCCGCCTTTACTTCGACCTTGGCTTCGCTCTTGGCCTTGGCAATCAATGCTGCCTGGCTCGGGCGCACACGTTCCCAGTCGGTATAGCCGCCGACATATTCGCGCCACATGCCATCACCTTCGGCGGCAATCACTTGCGTCACGACATTGTCGAGGAAGGTACGGTCATGGCTAACCAGGAACACTGTGCCTTCGTAGTCTTCCAATAGTTCTTCCAACAGTTCGAGCGTATCGATGTCGAGGTCGTTGGTCGGCTCATCCAGCACCAGCACGTTGGCCGGCTTGGCGAACAGGCGCGCCAGCAGCAGGCGGTTACGCTCACCACCCGATAGCGACTTGACCGGCGAACGCGCGCGTTCCGGCGCAAACAGGAAGTCGTTCAGATAAGTCATCACATGCTTGCGCTGGCCATTGATTTCGACCCAGTCGCTGCCCGGGGCAATGGTGTCGGCCAGGCTGGCGTCTTCGTTCAGTTGTGCGCGCATCTGATCGAAATACGCGATCTGCAATTTGGTGCCCTGCTTGACAGTGCCGCTGTCAGGCTGGTCGACGCCAAGAATCAGTTTCAACAGCGTGGTCTTGCCGGCGCCGTTCTGGCCGATCAAGCCGACCTTGTCGCCGCGCATGATGGTGGCGGTAAAATCGCGCACGATGACTCTGTCGCCATAGGCCTTGTTGACGTTGGTCAGCTCGGCCACGATCTTGCCGGAGCGTTCGCCGGACGATACGTCCAGCTTGACCTGACCCTGCTGGTCGCGACGTGCACTGCGCGCCAGACGCAGCGCTTCCAGCCGGCGCACGCGTCCTTCGTCGCGGGTGCGACGCGCTTGCACGCCTTTGCGGATCCAGATCTCTTCCTGCGCCAGGAATTTGTCGAACTTGGCGTTTTCGATTTCTTCGATCTCCAGCTGCTCGGCCTTGCGCACCTGATACGCCGTGAAGTTGCCAGGGAAAGACAGCAGACGGCCGCGATCGAGTTCAATGATGCGGGTAGCGACATTGTCGAGAAAGCTGCGATCATGGGTGATGAACAGCACGCTTCCCTTGTAGTCGCGCAGCAGGCCTTCGAGCCACATGATCGAGCTGAAATCCAGATGGTTGGTCGGCTCATCGAGCAGCAGCACATCCGGCGTACTGACCAGCGCGCAAGCCAGTGCCACCCGCTTTTGCATACCACCGGAGAGCTGGCCCATCAGCAGGTCTTTATTCAGGTTCAGGCGATCCAGCGTGGTCTCGACCTTGTTGGTCAGGCTCCAGGCATCGGCAGCATCGAGCTTGCTCTGGATCTCATGCATACGCTCCATGATGGCGTCATCGTTATCACCGCCGAACTGCCCGGTCAGCGCGTCATATTCGTTCAGCAATGCCTGCATCTCGCCCATGCCCGAGGCCACGGCGTCGAATACCGACATCGACTCATCAAAATGCGGCTCCTGGTCGACATACGCGATCTTGATACCTTGCTGCATGACCATCAGGCCATCATCCAGCTTGGAGACGCCTGCAATGGTTTTGAGCAGTGAAGATTTGCCGGTGCCGTTACGACCGATCAGGCCGACTCGCTCTCCCGTTTCCAGGGAGAATTCCGCGCGGTCCAGCAACGCGACGTGACCGAATGCGAGTTGCGCATTGGTGATAGAAATGACTGCCATAATTTGGATGAGACCAGAAAAAGAAAGATCTGCGGTAGCGTCGTGTCCGCATTCGGCGGCACACGACGCTGGCAACGCGCAGTCAATATAGGATGAATGAACCGCATATTGTACCTTACCTGTACTACGCAAAATTCCCGCTTATCTACACTAATTTGCATCTCCGCCATATGCACGTAGCCGGCCGTCGATAAGACCAGTGGCGTCGGATACGGAATATTCTGCAGCGACGCCAGTCACCGCTTATACAAAAATCCACTCTCCCGAACCGCCGCCAAAATAAGTTGCCACAACGAAATTTCCGTCTTATATTATTTCCACTTGGAAACTATAGAGATCAGGGGGTTAAACAGCATTTTCCGTATGGATTTCAATTGTACTGAGTTAGAAAAATATTGTTCTAAAGACAAACACAAGAGATGCGGCAACGCCTCTCTTGTCATTCAGTTTGATTAACCAGGGAGAAAGTCATGGAACCATTGTTAGGACAGTTGTTAACACCAAAATACGATGCTGCCTTAGTTCTGTTGTCTTATTTGATTTCTTTCTGGGGCGCGCTGCTAGCCCTGCAATGTGCCAAATCGATGTTCCGCAAAGATGGCAGCCTTGACTGGGGAATGACCATCTGCGCAGCAGCGTCTCTGGGTGGGATTGGCATCTGGTCGATGCACTTCCTTGCCATGCAGGCGTATCGTTTATCTGTCCCGATTTCGTATGATGCCGTGCTGACCGGAGCATCCCTGATCGCAGCCATTGCGATTTCCGGTATTGCGCTATACCTGGCAGGCGGGCACGGCAAATTCAAGGCATCCGGTTGGTTGGCCGGCAGTCTGCTGGCGGGCCTCGGCGCCTGCGTGATGCACTACATGGGCATGTATGCAATGAATCTGCGTGCCACCATGTCCTTGAATCCTGCCACCGTCTTCATTTCTGCAGTGATCGCAATAGTCGCCGCTGCCGCCGCATTGTGGCTGGCCTTCAACTTGACGCAACTGTTGCATCGTGTCGCCGCCGCCCTGGTAATGGCACTGGCGGTTTCCAGCATGCATTATGTCGGCATGTACTCTGCCAATATGATCTGCACTGCCGACGCGCCATTGATCCCACTGAAAATCGGCGGCAATTATCTCGATGTCTCGGTGTACGCCGTAGCTGGCATGCTATCGCTGTGCATTTTTTGGGTGGTCTTGGGACGCAGCATGGACGAGAACAAGCTTGCCGACAGCTTGCGATAAGCAGGATTGGCGGTTCGCTGCAGGATGACTATTGCGTCAGCCTGCAGCTGGCAGGATTCGCCGCACACTGCGGTTAAAAATCAAAACGCCTGCTCAAACCGACCGTCATCAGGTCAGCATCGTTTTTGTTCGTGAAAGTGACCGCCCGGCCAAAGCTGCCGAAGACCTTCCAGTTTTTACCGAGGTTGCGGTCAAGCTGGATCGTGAACAAACCGTTCAACGTCGTGCTGTCGGACTGGCGCTTGTTGGTCGCCAGATAAGGCCCGGCGCCGGCGCTAAGCGACCAGTTCTCGGTGATCGGCTGTACGTACCAGCCTTGTGCGGCAATCCCCCGGCGATTCACGCGCACGCCGTCATCTCCTTCCTCAATCCCCGACACTGATGCCGCCCATTGTCCAAAATAAGTCTTTGCATCCAATGCATAGCTGAATCGTTTCCCCGGCCCGGATTGATTAGTCTGGGCGAAGCCGCCCGACGCTGACAGCCACACCGGTAAGCGTTCCGTCAAATCAGGTGCGCTTGCCTGCCCGCCACCGAACTCCTTGCCTATCCCAACCAGTAAGGCATCCGATGATGGCGCGCCGGGCACCACCGCGTGGTTATAGCCGATGCGGATGCTCAAACCTGGCGAATACTGATCGAGGCGGGCCAGCAACGCCACCGACAACAGCGCGCCCATGCGTCCGTCATCCAGTTCAGTGCCATTGATGGTGGACCGGTTCATGCTGAAATACGGGCCACCGCCTAGTTCCAGATCAAGATGCGGCTGCAGCTTCTTGCGGAAGACCATTTGCAGCGCGTAACCATCGCGGTGGTTGTTATCTGGGTGGCCCTCGTTGTAATAGACCACGTCAAGCCGGGTTGTATCACCCTGAGACAGATAGCCGCTCGATCGCAGCCCGAACAAGTCAACATCCTGCCCGAAGCGAATCTCTGCAGCACGCCAGCGCATCGGCTTTTGTCCGGTCGTGCCCAGACCGTAGATGATGCCGTTGCCAAGTGATGCAGCGGCATAGCCGTTGAATCCGTCGATGCCCGTCGCTGGGGATACGTCTGCAGCCTGGCACAGAACATGCGCAAGACCAAACAATGCACAAGCTAGGACTACGCTTCGGACTTTTATTGTTTTCATAGCGATTCCCATATCAGCAGCATATATGCAATTACGTTTTGATATGAAAAACGATCGAATAGTTCATGTTTGATTTATCCTATTAAAAATATTCTCCAATAGCATCATGATTCATTTCACAACACCTGCCGTCTTTGTGCAGCAATACCCATGAAAAAAAGGAGAACACAATGAAGTTTCGCTTTACACGTCCCGCATTGATCTCAAGCCTGAGTCTCGGCGTTCTCCTTGGCGCCGCCGCCCCTGCAGCACTGGCCGAACCATATCAACCGGTCTATGAAAAGGCCGAGCAATCCAAGGATGATGCATTGAAGTTGCTGGAGCGCCTGGTCAACATCGACTCCGGCACCGCCGATGAACAAGGCCTGCAGCAAGTCGGCGCGATCGTGATCGAGGAATTGAAAAAGCTCGGGGCGCAAGTCGAAACCTATCCGGCCACACCCGCCGTCGGCAACAACATTGTTGCAACATTGCGTGGCAGCGGACAGGTCAAGATTTTGCTGATGGCGCACATGGATACGGTATTCAAGGCTGGCGCAGCCAAAGCCAGGCCGTTCTACATTAAGGACAAGCGGGCTTACGGGCCCGGCGTGATGGATGACAAGGGCGGCGTCGTCGCCGGCCTGTATGCGCTGAAAATCCTGCAGCAGTTGCATTTTACCGATTACGGGCAGATCACTTTCTTGCTCAACACCAATGAGGAGACCGGCTCAGCCGGCTCGCGCACACTGATCGAGAAAATTGCCAAACAACATGACGTCACCTTGAATCTGGAGCCCGGTCGTCCGGCCGACGGCTTGGTAATTTGGCGCAAAGGCAGCGGTACGGCCGAAGTCGATGTCATCGGCAAAGCCGCCCATGCGGGCGTGGCGCCGGAAAGCGGACGCAATGCGGCAATGGAAGTGGCGCATCAAGTCTTGCAATTAGGGCAGTTGGGCAACCCTAACAAGCACACTACCGTCAACTTCACGGTGATCAATGCCGGCGGTTCCAAGAACGTGATTCCAGATCACGCTACGGCCTTCGCCGATGTGCGGGTCGCGGTGCCGGAGGAATTCGATCGGGTAGAACAAGACCTGGCCAAGATTGCGCAGAAAAAACTGATTCCCGATACGCAAGTCAGCACCAAACTGACCCGCGGCTTCCCGCCGATGCCGAAGAATCCGCAATCGGACGCACTGGCAGCCAAGGCACAAGCTATCTATGCAGAATTGGGACGCACACTGACGCTGGAAGGCAGCGGCGGCGCAGCGGATGCAAGTCTCTCCGCCGGTGTCGGCACACCGACGTTGGACGGCTTCGGCATTGTCGGCGGTGGCATTCACACACCGGAAGAGTACGCCGAAGTCGACAGTGTTGTACCGCGATTTTATTTGCTGACTCGGATGCTGATGGACTTGAGCAGCCGCAAATAGCAATCAGCCGGGCGACGCCATGTCGCCAGCATTGCATTACTCGACTTCACCCGCTGCTCCGGTTCTGATTTTTTCAAAAAGACAAAATCGGAACCGGCATCTCAAGCAAAAAACTTCCTCGCAAGCCTCATCCTGCATACCGCACAACCACCGGCGAGCCGCATGTAGCAACGAACTCGCGGCAGCTGCCGAATCCCTGAAATATTATCTTGTTCGCCCTTTCCCTATTTCCGGAAGCGCCGCGGCGGCAGAAACAACTGATTACATAAGTAACGTATTTCGACCTATTTATCTGAGTTTTCAATGCTAATTTAGAGCTTGAAAAAAATGTGATTTACCCTGCTCAGCGAATGTAACTCAACGTTTCTAATTCTCCGAACAGATTCGCCAGCGAAGCAAGCGTGTATCAAATCACGCAGCATCAAGAAACCATTTTGCGTAACTTAATGTGACGCAAACGGAGTCCGGATACATTGATCGCATCGCTCCGGTACTCTTAACCAAGCACCCGAAATATGAAAATTGCCGTTCTTGACGACCACCTTGGACAAACTGATTCCGTTTGCAGAACACTGGTATCAGGTGGACATGTTTGCCACCCATTTCAAAATGGGAATGACATATTGAGCCAGTTGCATCGCGAGAGCTACGATATGCTGGTATTGGCCTGGCAGAGCCAGGACATCAGCGGCCCCAAGCTGGTCCACTGGGTACGCGACAGACTGCCGAAAAATCTTCCCATCCTGTTCATCAGCAGCCGCTTCGACGAAGATAAAATCGTCGAAAGCCTGATGATGGGCATAGACGATTACATGATCAAACCGATCCGGCGCAGCGAACTGATTGCGCGAGTGCAGGTCCTGTTACGACGCGCCTATCCGGCAAAAAACTCCAATGAGCAGATCGCATTTGGCGATTATGTATTCGAAACCGAGGCCCATCGCCTGACGCGCGCCGGCAAAGAAATCGAGACCACGCAAAAGGAGTTCGATTTGGCGCTACTGTTTTTCCGCAATCTCGGACGACCTCTTTCTCGAGCCTGCATTCTCGAGGCTGTATGGCCGCGCAATTTCAAAATTTCCTCTCGCAGCATGGACACGCATGTCGCCAAAGTTCGAAGCAAGTTGCAACTGCGCCCAGAAAATGGCTATCAGATCACGCCGATCTACAATTTTGGTTATCGGCTGGAACAGTTGTTCCGAGGCGATGCTGAAGCATGAGCACGACAGACAATTTCCGTCATTTGTAACAGCCTATAGCTTTTATATCGCGCCATTCTCCGCTCATTTTCTCGCATCAAAACGCCTTGCCATTTTCTACTTTGCGACTGAGCGGAGCTGATTCAAACCTGTAACCGATCCAATGCCATTTCGCTTGCGTCTTGGCATAAATCCGTGCGCATATTTCGTTTTGTATCGCACTACCCATTAAAAAAAACCACACTAAAAATTTTCATTCAATTTTTCTAAAACAGGAAAATATATGACCCGCCGTTTGACCGTTACCGTCATGCCTGCCCATATCCACGATTATTTTTAACGCTCGCTCAGCCGCAGAACAACAAGGTTTGCGACCGACGCATCGAATCTTTTTTCTCCATATCACGAATAAATACAACGTATTTAACAAAGTCAGTAACGTTTCACCCAGACATGGCGACACAGCAGACAAAAGACCATACATTTAATGCGATAGCCTCTAATGTTCACCTATCCGACACGCTGTACGGATCCTTAAGACAGTTTTTCAAATAAAGGACGTCAAATGAAGAAATCACTCATCGCACTGGCCGTACTCGGCGCAATCGCAGGTGCTGCACAAGCTCAAAGTTCGGTCACCATCTACGGCATCGTTGACACCGGTGTTGTTTATAGCAATCCAGTGTTGAACACCACGACCGGCAACACCGGCAGCAAATTCAGCGTCAACTCCGGCATCATCCAAGGTTCGCGCCTGGGTTTCAAGGGCGTTGAAGATCTGGGCGGCGGTCTGAAGGCGCTGTTCCAGTTGGAAGCCGGTTTCTCGAACGACACCGGCGCACTGCAAGGCGACAAGGGTTCCACAACTCTGTTCCGTCGTAAATCGGTGGTTGGTCTGGGCGGCAACTTCGGTTCCGTTCTGCTGGGTCGTCAAACTGACATCCTGGACGACGTTAGCCAATGGACTTCGGTTCAAGACTTCGGCGGCGTGACTGGTGCAGTTGGCCATAACCTGGACCGTTTGGAAGGTACACGTACCAACAATTCGATCCGTTACAACACACCAGACGTATCGGGCTTCACAGCTAGCGCAATCTACGGCTTCGGCGAAACAGCTGGCCAAACATCGAGCGGTCAATCATTCGGTCTCGGCGGTCAGTACGCAAACGGCCCACTGGGTCTGTTCGCTGCTTACTACCAATCGAAACTGGGTACTACACCTAGCGACGTTTCCCTGACCAACAGCGCTCCAGCATTCGTCGGCAACCCAGGCGATACGGCTTTGAAGACATTCTCGTTGGGCGCTAGCTACCAAGCTGGTCCAGCACGTCTGTACGGCAACTGGTCGCGCGTCAAGCAGCCATTGGCTGCCGATTCCGGCTACATCCAAGGCGTCTCCACTTCGATCACACCGGGCAATTTCATCATTGGCGGCCTGAACAACACCAAGACCGATATCTTCGAACTGGGCGTGAACTACGCCGTTACAGCACCTCTGCACCTGTTGGCCAGCGTTCAGTATGACAAGCTGACATTTGCAGATGCCGGCGCGCCAAAGGGTCGCCTGACCCAATTTAACCTGGGTACGGATTACTTCCTGTCGAAGCGCACTGATCTGTATGCATTCGTTTCGAACCTGCGCGCTAACGACACCATCAATCCTGGTGTCTATGGCGACAGTACCGGAGCGACCAACGACAGCCAGACTTCGATTGCAGTTGGTATCCGTCACAAGTTCTAACTTTCACGCATCCCGATCTTCCGCGGTGTCACACGGAAGATAGGAACTCGTCAGAAACACGAAAAGCGCGCATGGCCTGCCATGTGCGCTTTTTTACATGCGTATGGTCGCGGCCAATTAACGGAAATTAGAGAGAATGGATTTGGTCCCGTGAACAGAATAGGCCGATTTTTTGAAGTCGCTACCGGTCTTGATTTTCTTGCTGACCGGTTGCGACACGCGCGCTTCAATCTGTACAACAGATTAACGAGTTCGGTTCACCCGCGATGTCAGCCGATAACGTCTGCCAAGGCCTGGAACAACCTTGGCGGATCCTCGGCAATGCGATGGCAAACATACAGAAACCATTCGCTTCCGTACACAATGTATTGACGCGTCGGTAAACCCAGCTCTCGCATGCGGGCAGACTGTTCGGGACCCAGGCCTAAAAGGGTCTCGAACTCAAAGTGCTTTGTCGACAAGTCTTGTGATTGAATGAAGGCATGCGCCCATTCAAGTTGTTGGCTGTCATGCGTACCAATCGAGCACTCATGCTCGCTTGCCAGTAGCGTTTGCGTGTATTCACGGAATGCGGTGGTCAAGCCGTCGCTCACCCGAGGATGGGCCAGCGACTCAGGCTCGTCATAGGCACCTTTGACCAAACGGATTTTTCCGGGGCGCTGGAGCACACTTTGAATGTCAGCTGCGGTACGCAACAGGCGCGCTTGCAAGGTAATGCCCACATTATCGAATTCCCGGCACAGCTCAGCATGTGCGGCAAGAATTGCATCCGTGCGCTCCGATCCTTCCATGCTGATAATGACTTCGCGCCCAATCGCGCGCGCGGCCAAGGCAATTTTTGCGGCGTTCGCAATGCCTAGGGCAGGATCAACGGCAAGGCCGATATGAGAAAGATCGAGTGAGATGGTGCAGTTCAAGTCATGGGCTTGTATTGCTGTGTTCAATTCCAAAAACTTTTCCGTCTCGGCCACTGCCTTGGCTTCATTTCGCGTGCTCTCCCCCATATAGTCCGCAGTGGCGGCGTGGCCAAGTGCATTAACGTTCTGTATCGTCTGAATGCATTGCGCTAAGGTGCTGCCGCCAATGTATCGGTCGGCCGCGCGTTTGAGAATTCCAAATAGCACTGGATCGTTTTCTATTTGCGCTTTGAGTCCCTCGTCGCGTGCGATCTTTCTTAGCGCATCTGCCGCTAGCAGCGGTAATTTTTCAGACGTTGACTGCGCACCAAAAACGCTTGTCTGCGTAACCATTGATTTATTTCCTCGTTTTTTACTTGCACCACTAGGATCAGAGACTGTTCTGTCGACACATTCGACGTTGCATATTGAGTCTTTGCTCTAGGGCTCAAAGACATTCTAATGAAAACTATTATCGCATTACCATTGACGGCCCGCCAATTACGGCCTCATGCACGCGAACACGAGGGACATCGGCACGATAGGCCGCAAGCTCCTTCACGCGGCAACCATCAGACTTGTAAGTCATGGACGTGCGAAAAAAATGGCGGATGCTCGTGGGAGCATCCGCCGTTTCATTTTGGATCCATAGAATTTTTCTCAACAGCCAATCAGCAGACTCCTGTCTCAGGCGCCGAATGGGTCGCAGTCATGTGTCGAAGACATCTTCATGTCAGACCTGCGCCATGCCCCATCGACGGCGAGATCCACGCCGGTGATATATGAACTTTCATCGGAAGCAAGGAACACGACGACGGCAGCGATTTCCTCAGGCTTGCCTCTGCGGCCCAGCGGAACTTGCGAGGCGAACTGAGCTGCGGCCTGTTCTGCCTGTTCATCTGTGAGCCCCGCCTTCTCCAAAGCCTGAGTTTCGATTGGTCCAGGACTCATCGAATTCACACGAATCTTGCGATCCTCTATAAGCAATGGGCAGCCGCCTTCAATTTAGATTAATACATCCTGTCAAACGTCTGTGACCGGCCATGATCAGTCTTTCACACGGCCCCAATCGCCTGAATGCCGCGTGCGCGCGACAAAACGTGGCACGGGCTGTTGGTCTCTGCGATTCTCTAACGGGCCCGTTGATCAACCTATATTGCACACTCGCTCAACGTCTCGGCAATGGCCATCCTACGTCGAACTGGTTCAACACGCTGCCTTTTTGGCATTATTGCTCGACCGATTTGGCAGGATGGCGCTAGTGACAATGTCGACGAGATGATCGGCCCGTGGCGCGAATGACGGTAGGTCGACAAGCCAGCCGAGCGCCGCCATCAGGCCGAACAGGTCGTCCCCATTCATATCGGTGCGCGCCGTTCCCTCGGCCTGGGCACGGAGCAGTAGTCGCGCGCTCGCTGAGTGCACCGCTGCGCATGAAGCATAAAGAGCGGAGTCCGGGTTCGTGTGGGCGGCCGCCATCAGGGCGACGACGCCCCTATAGCTTTGCGCGAATGCCATCCATTCACGAAACCAAGACACGAGCGCTTCGGCAGGTGAATTCGACGTTTCAAGTTCGCCTGCCTTCTGCGTCAGTTCGTCTAGATTCGTACACAACAAGGCTTCAAACAAGGCTTCTCGCGTCGGGAAATGACGTAGCAGCGTGGCCAACCCAACCTCAGCCCGGCGGGCGATATCTCGCATGGAGGCGTCGACACCGTGCTGGGCGACAACGTCGTGCGCGACTGCAAGTAGATGGTTGTAATTTTTTTTGGCGTCGGCTCGCATGAGTGCTCCTTGACAAACGGTTCACTGATCCATATAATCGGATCACTGGTTCAGATACTGCGAATCAGGATCTGGATCTCTGATCCAAATGATACAGCGCCTTTGTACCGATGGGAACAGCGGCGCTGCCTTACAGCGCAAACGAAAGGTGAAAGTCGTGAATAAATTAGAAGGTAAGTTGCAGTTATCACCGGTGGGAGCAGCGGGATTGGCTTGGCCACAGCCAAGCGCTTCGTGGAAGAAGGTGCGCACGTCGTGATTACTGGGCGACGAGAGAAAGAGTTGAAGGAGGCCGCCGCCGCCATCAAGAGAAACGTTACGACGGTCGTGGGCGACGTGTCGCGCCTGGAAGACCTGGACCGGCTGTATGCCGTCGTGAAAGAAAAACATGGTCACATCGACGTTCTCTTCGCGAACGCAGGCGCAGGGACAATCGCACCGCTCGCGTTAGCTACTGAGGCCCATTTTGACCAGACCTTCGACGTGAACGTGAAGGGAATGTTCTTTACGGTACAGAAGGCCCTTCCCCTCTTCAAAGACGGCGGTTCCATTATCCTGAACTCTTCGGTCTCCAACGTCCTCGGGCTTCCAGGATTCACTGCTTACGCCGCGAGTAAGGCGGCAGTGCGCAACTTCGCGCGCGGCTGGACGATGGAACTAAAGGATCGCAAGATTCGTGTGAATTCGATGAGTCCCGGAGCAATCGACACACCGGCCTTGGCGACGACGACGGGCCTTACCGCTGAACAGGCCGAGCAGGCAGTCGCACAGTTCACCACGCAGATCCCAATGGGCCGCAGAGGCATGCCCGAGGAAATCGCGGCAGCGGTCGCGTTCCTCGCCTCCGATGAAAGTTCTTACATCACCGGCGTGGATCTCGCCGTCGATGGGGCATGGCGCAGGTCTGACCCCGTTGTGCTCCGCGGCTGGCCCACAAGCCCCGCCAGTCGTGGGACCACGTTTCGCACACTTTAGTTTGAACATAAGGTCGGAGAAACATTATGGGCTATGCAATTGTAGCAATCGGCAATATCAGCCAGGCTTTTGCTAAGGCGTTTACCTATACTCAACCGTAACGGAGATTCCCGATGTACGAACAATCCAAACTATCTGAGTTGATCCAGTTCGCAAGAGTTGCTGCGGGTTCTACCGTCATCGATGTTTACCCAGGCGACGGCGACTGGACACGTCTCTTCTCCGACATCGTGGGACCCGGAGGACGGGTCTACAGCTTCGTGCCAACCGAAGTCGCCAACTTCAAGAACGATCCGCTAGGCCGCATGCGGACGCTCGCGAAGGAGCCGGGCCGAGAGAACGTCGAAGCCGTCTCCGCGGACCTCGTGGCGATGCCGAAGGCCACGCAACCAGCGGACGTCCTATGGTTGCACCTGTTCTACCACGATCTCCACACCGAACTGATGCAGGCTCGGGGCGCAACGGCGGCCCACTTCAATCGAGCCGTCTACGAGCGGCTGAAGCCTGGTGGATACTACGTCATCGTAGACCACGCTGCCGCCTTCGGGGCGGGCACGAGCGACGCCCAGTCGCTGCATCGGATTGAGCCTGCATCCGTTCGCGAGGAGGTGGAGGCGGCCGGTTTCGTACTGGACGCGGAGAGCATCATGCTCGCGAACAATGGCGATCTGCACTCGATCAAGGCGTTCGATCCGTCGATCAAGGGCAGGACCGATCGCTTCGCCTATCGGTTCGTGAAGCCCTGACAGGTCACGGCGCCGCCCTTGCCTGGTCCGGTTGCGAATTTCACTTCCCGAAAGCGGACATCCGTGACCGTGTCCTTGGGGTCATTTGCTGCCGTCCGCCTGCATTTGCGATCAGCCCAAGCGTTCGCTCAGTTCGGCAGCAGTTTCGTCGTAAGAAATCTGCAATATACGAAGATCACGATATCCGACTATTCTCGCCAACTTCAGGTCATCGCGTTTTTTTGCAAATCGAGTGATCGCTTCATGGCGGAGTCATGAAATGTCAGGCCATCAATTAAGCGTCTAGCCGCCCAAGCTGTCGACTGGGCCTTGGTGACGAACGCACCCGAATCTCGTTGTCCTTGGACGTAAAGCTGAACGCGCTAGACATTCCCATCTTTTTTTTGAATGATGCCATTTCGTAATTCGTTCGTAGAATTTTCGCAAACGGTGCCGGTAAAACGTGGAGAATTACTTTTTTGCGGGCTGGCGGAAAGGGAGATAAACGCCGGAAAGCCTTTACATACGTAGCTTACGGTCAATTAGCCGAGATTGGAAAAAGAGGACTTGGTCCCGCCAACAGGAATCGGACCTGTATCTAGCGCTTAGGAGGCACTCGTTCTATCCATTGAACTATGGCGAGATTGGATAAATTTACATCACTTTCTAACCGACTTCTCCTATGAAGAGCTCATCCTATATAATCCCACTTCACATTAGCAGTGATACAAAGTGATACGGAGAGTGATACATGGCAAGCATAGTAAAAATCGGCACTTCTTGGCGCGCACTGATACGTCGCAAAGGCCACAAAGGATTGTGTAAAACCTTCCAGACCAAAGCACAAGCCGAAGCTTGGGCACGACAACGCGAAGCCGAGATTGACCGCGGCGAAATTGTAGCAGAGCCGGGCATACTACGTATGAATGAAGTGATACAGTCGTACCGCGATCTTCGCGATCACTCCCGCCCCGTAACAGACACGTCAAACGAACATTACATGCTGCGCCGCCTCTCCGAGGGGCTGGGCGATAAGCGCGCGGGAGCACTGTCGAACCAAGATCTGGTCTCATATTGCAAAATGCGCAAAGAAGAAGGGGCTGGCCCATATACGATCAATATGGAAATTAGCAAGCTCGGTACCGTTATGCGCTATACCGGCTCATTCCTAAAAATTGCACTTCCAGACGTTACAGGCCAAGCTCGACCTCTTCTGAATCATTTAGGCTTAATTGGCGGGGGTGGTAAGCGAGAACGTCGACCAACGGAGGATGAGATTGCCGGCCTACTTCAACAACTCAAACAACCATATAGCGACATCGTTCGCTTTGCTATTGCCACGGCTATGCGGCGTGGCGAAATAGTTAAATTGCAATGGTCAGATCTGGATCCCGATAAAAAATTGGCGCTAGTGCGCGATCGGAAAGATCCTCGAAAAAAGCAAGGCAATGATCAGTGGGTGCCGCTGCTGGGTGAGGCGTGGGATATCGTACAAAGCCAATCTCGTGATGACGACAGAATTTTCCCAGTTCATGAACAGACGATGTCGAAGTATTTCAAAGAAGCCTGCGACACCCTCGGCATTCCGGATCTACATTTTCATGATCTGCGGCACGAAGGCACATCGCGCCTATTTGAGGAGGGGTACGAAATACAGCAAGTGTCGCTAGTTACCGGCCATAAGGACTGGCGCCATTTGCGGCGCTACACAAACTTGAAACCTGAAGACCTCCATAGACCAGAAAAGGCAGCAGAAATACTTTCGTAACTCATACTGCCCTTCCCGGCCGTCATTAAACCGCCGACTCGCGACATTCGTCGAGATGTGTAGCAACATCTCGATAGTCTGCCATCGCTTCCCGCCATCAATATAGGTTCTTACAGGACAAGTCCCCGCACTTAATTGGTTATAAAGCGCGCCCTTAGTTATTCCTAGCAATCCTGATAGCTGTTCGATATTCAAACGCAGGCCGAAACGCTCAACGATAAACGCCTGTGTCATTAAACTCATACCTGCCCCTTACTAATATCGTTCTGAAATACCCAGCACTTCATTGCTGTGCTGGCTCTGAGGCTTTCTTTGGCGCGAATCTGGCTATTGACCACGCGCACATCGAGGAACTTGCGCCGGCGACTAGTTTTTAACACTTTCTTGAGATCGCCAATCACAGGAATCTGTTGTCGACGCTCTGCGGCGATCTGTACAAAGTGATTCAAGTTCACCGCAATCAATTGCGGATCGCGAGAATGATTTAAGCGATGCATGTCATTGCTATCCAGATAGTCGAATGCCTCCCAGAATTCCTGCACAAGCACATGGTCGTCGTTAATCACCTGCTGCCGTTCGCCAGCCATGATGATGATCTGTTCCCGTATAGCCTTCTGTTGCTCCGATGTCAGCTTGATCACCAAAGCCAGTGCATCCGTCAAAGCCAGCATCTGCGCATGGGTTTCCACCAGGCGCGGCATCTTGATCTCTGGACGCATTCGCAGTTCTTTCAAATAGACTGCCGTGCGTTCGGCCACGGTCGCCATGATTTCCTTCTCTTTTCTGGTCGCAGCCAGAATGAAGCCGGACACATTCTCGCCAGGCATGAACTTCAGCGCATCGGCAGCCTCACCGGACTCCGGTGTCTGCGTAGTCAAATCGAAATACAGATGAACGATCCGCGACAGAATCGCCTCTGAGGCATTGACCGGGTTGTTCTGCGAAATCACGATCGCGCCGCGAAACGGCGGTTCATAAGTCTCATTGCCGCCGGTATTCATGCCGCGCGCACGCGTGGAACGGCCGTTATATGCTGTCTTCAACTCATCCCAATCAAATGATTTGACGTGACTCTTCTCGCCATCCATGCGCTCGCGATCAGACTCGATCAGTACAACAGGTAAGCCAGAGACCTGCGAGAAGTTCCGCGCACGTGCAGCCAGACTGGATTTACTCGGATCGAAGCCTCATAACCAATGCGACCAAACAGCTTCCACAGGAATTCGATCAAGGTCGACTTGCCGGCACCGGCCTTGCCAACCACTTCCAGGAAGGGATAGGAGCTTTGCGTTGCCGGATCTGCTCAGCGAACAACGCCCCAAACCAGAACGTCAGGGCAACCATTCCCTTCGCACCAAAGGCTTTCCAAAGCAGATCCACCCACTCAGTAGTGTAACCATCCGGATCGCGATTGATTTTGAGGGTCACCGAGCGATTCAACGATTTGACGGAAATGCGCCCCAAGTCGTAAAAATCCTCGCCATTGATGTCATGCAGCGCGCCATTCTTAATCGCGACGTCATCCAGCACATAACAGCCGTATTCTTTGCTGTAGCCAATATAGTCGATGGTTTCGACCCGCTTGATGTGAAACAAGTCACGCTCCATCATGCGATCCAGCATCGCGCTGGTGCCACTGAACATCGCACCAGGAGCAATCCCGAGCAGGCGCTTCTTGAATTCGGCCGAGCTGGAAATCTGGGCACTAGTAAACGTGTTCTTGATCGACGCGCCATCGTGCGGGAAATCTACCCGGAAGTAATACCAGGCTTCATCGGTCAATTCGTTCTTCTGGTAATACAGTGGCGTCGGATTACAATTGGCAATAGGTCGGATGCTATGGCTGGCGAACAGCGCCTTTTCTCGCTTGGCAGCCTCCGACAGGCGACAGTCGGCACCATCCTTATCCGATTGCTCCATGACCTTGTTGTATTCGACCAGATTCAGATCAAACCAGAACAGGCGATTGCGGAAACTAAAGTCAAATTCCAGCTTATTGTCTCTGCCGTACATCAGTAAGGCTTTTTCGCTGGCGCTGCCGGCAATCAGCAAGGCGCCGTGATACAGATAGTTCTCGATATCCTTAGCGGTCAATTTGTCGCGCTGATGTAAATCGTTCCAGTCCAGTTTGACTTTATCGTTCTGCGGGATCTGCGCAGCGGTGCACTCCCACCCTGCCTCACGTGCACGCTCAATGTGTTTGGTCGTAAAGCTGCGGCCGGCGGCATCGCCATCGAGCGCCCACACCAGGCGACAACCCTGGTTGCCACGTGCATCACGCAGATCCTGTAGCGACTGGGCGGGATAATTGTTGCAGCTCATGATCGATACCGCCGCTATCCCATGATGCTCCAGGGCGATGGCATCGAAGATGCCCTCTACAATCCAGAGCTCTTTAACAGCTTGTAGGCTGTGCGACGGATGCGACCAGAATCTACCCTGATAATGGGAACCAAAGCTAAATCTGGCCTTCTTCTTGCCGAAGCGCTGCGGCTTGTCGATCAAACGCTCCCAATAGCCATCGGCGACCGGGAACCGCACGGTGGCGCTTCCAATCTTCAGTTCTGGATCGTAGTAGCTCTCCTGCTTATATAAACCTTGCACCCGTGCCAGAGTAAAACCTCGGCCATGTTGCATATAGGCGTCGGCAGCTGCCAGTGGATTGCTCGTCTCCGGCGTCTGATAGCGCTTACTCCAATCGTCAAACAATTCTGGATAACGCTCTTTGACGTGGCTCTCCCAACCGCAGTTATTCAGGCGGCCACAGCGCAATACCCAGGGATGGTCGGCATGAATGTATAACTCTTTCTTCTGGCACTGTGGACAAGTTCCACTGCGCAGATAGCCCTGTTTTTCCGGCTTGAAATTGAATTCAGCCAGACGGGCATGGATGTCGGCATGTAAGGATGGGTTCATGGCGATCACCCGACGTCGACATTCGCCACGGATGGCGTGAACATGACCACATCACGGACCGTCCTGGGTTCAGATACACGGGATATCAACGACTCAATTGCATGGCGCCACAACCACGTCTTGCCAAGGACGGGGAAGCTGGAAAGACGGCATATGACGTGGAGGATGGTGTACATAAAATAGTGCGGCATAAACGTTACTTGTTTTATTCAGGATGTGCGAAGCCGGCATGCCTGCTGACAGGCATGACAAATGACTACTCGTTAGTGGGATTGCTTAGGCTGTGATTACGGCGGCGCCAGGATGGTGGGATGGATCATCGGCGTCCTGGAACCTAAGGCAGTTGTTGAATTGCCGACCAATTGATATGTTGCGACAGCGGCACGTTGACGCCAGGTTTCGGGATAGACGACAAGGACAAGGTCCGGGCGATTTCCAGTCTGGCGACAAAGCAGAAACCACATTCCGGGTTTTGGCACATATACGTAATTTCTTTCATCAAAGCCGACATCGGACGGCTTTTAACGGCACGCGGCAAGATCGAGCAATGGGGACAGCGCAAACCAATATTTCTCATTGAATGTTCTTTGTTTGAAGATGAATGTCCGTTATTACAGAACTCTTGCGTATCGTTGACGCCATTTTCGCGAGCAGACGCGATCCTGTAGCTTTGATCGCCATCGCTGCCTGCAAATCCTGTTCAGCCTTTACCATCCGTCACGATGGCGGCAGAAATTGACGCAGCAGCCTCCGCCTTTTGTTCAGCCATGTCCCGTATGTACAACCGGTCAAGAACTGTGTGGCGTGGATCAAGCTCATAAGCCTCCAGTCCGCGAACAATCAAGCGGCGGATAAATGAGGCGCGTGACCGCCCTATGGCATCGGCAAGTTCCTCGATGGTGGCGAGTTCCTTCGCACTCAGTCGCATGCTAATTGGTGCCTGTAGACAATCTTCAGGGGAACGGCGGGGAGAACAAATTTTCATACGGAGAATCGGTGTGGTTGTTAAGTTGCATAATTATATAGCTCTTATTTGAGATCATGTTAAATATATAGAGATTACAAACGACTACAAGTGAGTACAAATAACTACAAGTGATACCTTATGAAACCTTAGTTACTACACATCTCACGCGAATGGACGCATAATGGTCGCTCACGAAATTACCAGCAATGAGTTCAAATGAGATCAATTGGCGAAATCCTCAAGGAAGAACGGTTACGATTGGCAATGAATCAGGACGATTTTGCGGCTGTAGGTGGCCTGAAGCGACGTGCGCAAACGCTCTATGAGCAAAACGAACGCTCGCCAGATGCCGTGTATTTACGGGCGCTGGCGGCAATCGGAGTGGACGTGCAGTACGTCCTGACAGGAGAACAGGCAGCGTCTGCATTAACGCAATTTGAGAAGGATTTACTGGCCGGCTATCGCAATCTGGATCAACGCGGCAAAGCTGGGGTACTGGGATGATCAACGGCATGAATGCCGAACCCGGTGGCATGCAATATAACTTCATTAAAGAGCCGGTGTCCGGGCGCACAAATTCTCGATAAGAGTATGTATGCCAAGTACGCGCCTGGCGCATACATACATGCCGTCGGCAACTAACGTACTGCCAGCATCAATCCAAGCCGCTCTGTGAGCGGCTTTTTTGTATCTGAGATCAATCGCCTACCGCGACAAGAAAATGACACGACATACCCTGCGCGGCGCAGTTCCCCCCTCGCCTGCCCGCCCCGTTAAATGGTGTGCTTTTAACGCAAACGGGTAAAGCGCCAACCCTCCAAGCTGCGCGGGGTTCGCCGGGAAATCGGCTGCAACGGGTTGACGCAAAATGACGCACTTTGTGCGGTGGTTTGGGTGCGATAAACTTGCTTTTATCTGTTTCTTCTTAGTTGGTGTTGTTTTATCGAAACTATTTTCGTTATTCTTCCGTCCAAAATAGTGAACAATTGCAAAATTTGGTAAATCAACAACATTTAACAGATCATTCCTCACTACACTCTTTCTTCCAGTGCAATAAAAAGAAAGAAAGCTGTAGACATGGGGAAGTTCGTTCAACGTAAGCGGCAGTATCCATCGGGCCTTGCCAAGCGCATTGGCCTGACTTTGCTATTGGCTGGCACCGCCCACAGCAGCAGTGCACAGACGGCGCCGTTGCCGGATCTGGAAGAGTTGCGGCGTCGTGACCCCAGTGTGCAAACGCCGTCGAGCGAAGAGCAGCGGCGCCGTAATCAGGCCGATCTGCAGGAACGTCAGCGGCAGTTGCAAGCGCCTAACGTGAGTCTGGAAGACAAGGCCGCAGCTGAAGCGCTGGAAGGCTTGAGTATTCCTAGTGAATCCCCTTGCTTCACGATCCACCAGTTTGTCCTTGACGTTCCTTCTCAATTATCGCCTGCGGTTCATGCACTTGGCGCAAGCGATCTTCCGTTCGATAACTTCCGCTTTGCCCAAGACTACCTACGCCAATACGATGGCGCCTGTATTGGCAAAGGCGGCCTGAATCTGATCGTCAAGCGCCTGACCAATCTGATTCTGCAACGCGGCTATAGCACGACACGGATTGGCATACCGGAACAGGACTTGACCGGCGGCGTGTTGAAACTGGTATTGGTTCCTGGCGTAATCCGGGAGATTCGTTTTTCTGATCCAACCTTGTACGGTACCTGGCGCAGTGCATTTCCAACTGGTTCCGGGCAGTTGCTCAACTTGCGCGACCTGGAGCAGGGATTGGAGCAGATGAAGCGCGTGCCGAGCCAGGATGTCGATATGCAGATCGTGCCGGCGACGTGCCGGGCGAGAGTGACGTCGTGATTCAGGTCAAACGCAGCAAGCCGTGGAAGCTGACCGGGACGTTTGATGATAGTGGCGCCAAGGGAACCGGCAAGCTGCAGGCAGGGTTGAATCTGGCGGTCGATAATCCTTTGGGGCTGAACGATCTGTTCAACGTCGGCATCAATACCGATGCACAGCGCAAGGCGGGTCAGCGTGGCACCAATGGCAACAATGTGTATTACGCTGTGCCCGCTGGTTACTGGAATTTTGCGGTATCGGGAAGCACCTATGATTATCACCAAGAGGTGGCTCAGGCGAGTCAGACCTTTGTGTCGAGCGGGAAATCACGCAATCTGGAACTTAAAATCGCCCAGCTGTTCCAGCGCGATCAGGCGCAAAAGAATAGCTGGCAGTTCCGCGTCGGCAAACGCTGGAACCATGCCTACATCGAGGACAGCGAAATCGCGGTGCAGGAACGTAACACCACATTTGCCGAACTGGCCTGGGTACATACGCATTACATCGGTAACGCTCAGCTCGATCTGACGGTCGCTCAGAAGTGGGGTGTCAACTGGCTCAATGGGCAGACGTATGCCCGCAATTTATCGGGGCAAGAAGATCCGAGCACCAATAATCTCCACTACAGCCTGCAGACGGTCGATGCGACCTTGAGCGTGCCTTTCCACATCGCCAGTCAACCGCTGACCTATATCGGCACCTTCCGTGGCCAGACGACGCGTTCCGCGCTCTACCTGGCAGATCAATTCAGCATTGGCAATCGGTACACCGTGCGCGGCTTTGATGGTGAGCTGACGCTGGCTGCTGAGCGCGGCTTTTATCTGCGCAATGAATTGAATCTGCCGATCACCAACAGCGGCCAGTCCGCGTATGTCGGCCTCGACTATGGGCAGGTGTATGGCCCCAGCGTCGCAAACCTCCTTGGCAACAAGCTGGCCGGTGCGACTGTCGGTCTGCGCGGTGGTTTGTTCGGGCTGACCTACGACGTGTTTTCCAGCTGGGCGCTATACAAGCCACAAGGTTTTAATACGACGATGCCGGCTGTTGGTTTCAACTTGGCCTATCAATATTAGTTCGAGCAAGGGAATGTGAAGATATGAATACTCATCCACGGGCAACAGAGGCATTTCATCGTGCCACGCAGGCGAGTAAAGCACCGATTAATCATTCCATGCAACGCTGTGCTGGGCCGTGCGGACGTATCCGTAGCATCGGCCAGTTTCTGCCGAACGGGGTCGTTTGTTTAACTTGCCGTAGACGCGCAGGCGCTGAGTAATACGTTCGACATTTATCACCATCGATACACCTGAACTGGACGACAGAATATGAATACCCAAAATTTCCGCGTGATTTTCAATAAGAGCCGCGGCATGTTGATGGCGGTCGCGGAGAACGTCTCCAGTCAGGGCAAAGCATCGGGCGCCGGTAGCGCCGTTGCGACGACCGCGACTACACCGCTGCTGCGCTTCGCACAGATGGCGGTGACCGTGGCGATGCTTTTTAATTGTGTCAGCATCGTCTCAGCCCAGATCGTCGCCGATCCGAACGCCGGTTCGCGCAGACCCACTGTCACAACGGCGCCGAATGGGGTGCCCCTCGTTCAGATCACTAAGCCTAATTCGTCTGGCCTCAGTCACAACCAATTTTCGCAACTGGCGATTGACTCGAAAGGCGTGGTGCTTGGAAATTCTCCGACAGTGGTTAATTCACAGTTGGCAGGATATGTGCCGGGCAACCCGAATTTGACGAACGGCAGCGCATCGGTAATTCTCAATGAGGTCACCAGCACCAATCGTGCCGTCATCGGCGGCACAATTGAGGTGGCTGGTCAGCGTGCCGTGGTGGTGATTGCCGATCCCAACGGTATTACGGTAGGTGGCGCGGGAACAGCGGCGAGTTATATCAATGTATCACGTGCCATTCTGACGACAGGCACACCGGTGTTGGCTGCCGATGGCAGCCTCAGCACGTTTCACGTGACCGGCGGAGATATCCAGATCGGCAGTGCCGGTTTAAACGCTGCCAGTGCCGATACCCTGGATCTCATTTCGCGCAGTATTGCAGTCAACGGTCCGGTATGGGCTAACCAGCTCAATGCGGTCGTGGGAACAAACGAGGTCAATTACAACGGTTTGGGCGTCAAGGTTCTGCAAGGCGATAACAACAAACCGGCCTTGGGGGTGGACATTGCCTCTCTTGGCGGTATGTATGCCAATAAGATCTACCTGTTAGCCAATGAGAGTGGTGTGGGCGTGAGAAGCCTGGGCAATATCGCCTCCAGTGCGGGCGATCTGAATCTGGACAGCCAGGGCAAGATCACGCTTGCCGGTCCAGTGAGCGCCACGGGTCAGGTGACGATACACAGCCATGACGGCATCGTCAATAGCGGCACGGTCTACAGCGGACAAACAGCACAGTTATCGAGCGACAATCAGATCGCCAATACCGGCACGGTTGCCGCACAAGGCTACCTGACACTGTATGCCGGCAGTATTGCCTCCACGGGCGTGCTGGGCGCTGGTATCGATGCCAGCGGTAAAGCCACACAGAGCGGCAATCTATCCTTGATTGCGGCGGGTAATCTGAGCTCGACAGGGCAGAACACGGCAGGCACCAATATTGGTATCAACGGCGCCAGCGTGGATCTGTCGCATGCACAGACCAGCGCTGGCGGCACGGTCGCAGTCACGGCCCGCAGCGGCGACATTGACCATACCGGCGGCAATCTGCAAGCCACTGGCGCTGCAACCCTCAGCGCCAGCGGCGCCGTGATCAATGATCAGGGCGTCATCGGTGCAGCGCAGTTGACCTCCAGTTCCGCAACGCTGTCGAATCATGGTGGGACGTTGAATCAGTCGGGTACTGGTGAGACCAGTATCGCCACCAGCGGCCTATTGGATAACAGCTCGGGTGTCATCACGACCGCCGGACAAAACGTCAATCTGCAGGCGGGGAGCATTTCCAATGACGCGGGCCGTTTGAGCCATACCGGATCGGGGACATTGACCGTGAATGCCGGTGCTGTGAGCAACGTCGCTGGTAATGTCGCGACTGGTGGCCAGTTGGCCCTCACTGCATCGAGCCTGAATAATCAGCGCGGCCAGGTGATTGCAGCCGGTACAGAACACATCGCTGCAAGTGGTGCCGTGTCGAACAACCAGGGCGTGCTGCAAGCCGGGTCGGCGTTGAACTTGCAAGCCGGCGCCATCGACAACAGCGCGGGCCGGATCACCTCGCTCGATACAAGCGGTTTGACGCTGACGACTACTGGCCAATTGACCAATACAGCGGGAACGACCGCGGGCGGTGCTGCAGGCGGCGTCATCGGCGGCAATGGCGATGTTTCTGTGACGGCTGCCAGCATGTCCAACAGCGGCCAGATCAGCGCCGGCAACAATCTCACAACAACCGTCAGCGGCGCGTTAGATAACAGCGGCGGTAACCTGGCAGCAGGACAGGCGTTGCAAGTCAATGCGGCCAGTGTCAGGAACACTGCCGGGATAATCAATGCGTCGACCGTTGCATTGACGGTGCCGCAGCTCGATAACTCGCACGGTAAAATCACTGCGGATCAGTTGACGATCCACGCTACCGACTTGACCAATGAAGCGGGCCAAATCGCTCAATTCGGTACAGGCACCAACATCATTGCTGTTGCCAATGCGCTCGACAACAGCAACGGCGGTGTGATTCAGACCAATAGCGCCGATCTGACCTTGACCCCGCAGACGCTGAACAACGCCGGCGGGCAAATTGCCTTGGCAGGCAGTGGAACGTTGACGGTTAGCGCTAGTAGCGGCGTGCTACAGAATCAGCAAGGTAGCATCGGTGGCAACGGTGTGACCAATGTTAAGGCGTTATCTATAGATAATCAGGGCGGCAGCATGTTCGGTCAGAAGGCCACGACCATTGCAGCTACCCAGGGCGACATCGACAACAGCGCCGGCGGCTATCTGGGCGGCAGTCAGTTGACTGTGAATGCGGCAGGGGTCGTCAACAATACCGCCGGTAAAATCGAAGGCACGCAATCCGGCCTCATGGTCAACGCGAACAGCCTCTCCAATGCCGCAGGAACCGTGCAAAGCCTGGGCGGCGCACCGCTCTCGATTACGGCAGCGCAAGGCATCAGCAACGGTATCGCCAATGGTGTCGGTGGCTTTATCGGTAGCGCCGGTTCTGCAACGATCAACGCTGGCCCGGTCGATAACACCGGCGGGACATTGTACGCAAAAGATGCGTTATCTCTGCAGTCGAATGGTCAGCTGACCAATTCCTATGGCGTGATCCAAAGCGGCACAGACCTATCGGCCATTGCTACGGGGGCCGTAGACAACGCCAACGGTCGTATTGAGGCCAATGGCAGCACGGCGACGATGACAGTCTCTGGCGCCAGTGTGGATAACACGTCGGGCCGGATTGCCAATAGCGGCACAGGTTTAACGCAAATCAACGGCGGTAGTCAGATCACCAATACCAATGCGGCCAATACACCCAATATGGGCACCATCGGCGGCAATGGCGACCTGACGCTGACCAGTACGAATCTGGACAATAGTAGCAACGGGCAGGTCATCGCCGCCGGAAATTTAACCTTAAATACCAGCAACAACGTCAACAACAATGCCGGTAACCTGTACGCAGGCCAGAGCCTGCAACTGAATCAAGCGGGCGCGGCAGTGACCAATGTTGGCGGTCGTATCACTGCCGGCGGCCCTGTCAATGTGAGTGTCGCCAGCTTCTCGAATATCTTTGGTCTGCTTGCCACCAATGCCGGCGGCGATATTGCGCTGGCCACCAGCGGCAATCTCGATAACACAGCGGGGACCATTGCCAGCGCTCATAATTTGACGCTGACGGCGCCGACGCTGGTCGGCAATGGTCAAGTTGTGGCCCAACAGGATGCCGTCATCAGCCTGCAGGGAGATTATGCCAACACCGCCGGCAACTTACTTACCGCCAACCGTGATCTGACGTTGTCGACCACAGGTAATCTGACCAATACCGGCAATCTGGAGGCAGTGCGCAATCTGACCTTAAATGCAGCCAATGTCGATAATCAAAGCAGTGGCTTAATGAATGCCGGTAATGGTGAGACGGTCATTCATTCGTCCAATGCGATCATCAACACAGGCCGCATCTACGGCAACGATATTGCGTTGGGTGCGCAGACGCTGACCAACGATGTCGATACGACGACCAATCAGGCCGGCGTGATCGCTTCGCGCAATACGCTGCAAATCGGTGCGCAGCAGATCACCAACCGCGAACATGCGTTGATTGAGAGCCTGAGCGATATGGCCATGGGTGGCGCGCTCGACGCCAACAACAATGTGACCGGCAGTGCCGCCAGTATTGTAAACAGTTCGGCGACCATTAATTCCGGTGGCGCGTTGACGCTGCAGACGGCGTCGCTGTTGAATCAAAATAATCACTTCACGACAATCCAGCAGGTCGACCCGACCCAAACCACGCACGTGACCGAATATGCGCAGTGGGCCGCGCCCACGACCTGGTACACGCCGAGTCAAGTCACCTGGAGCGACAGCGGTGATGGTGGGATTGTGCTGGTGATACCGGATGGCAACCGCTTCGAGAAATTCTACAAGAAGGACTATACGCAGACGGTTTCTAAAACTGTGGTCACCAGCAGCGATCCCGGCCAGATCAGCTCAGCCGGTAACATGACCTTGTCGGGCAATGTGACCAACGACAAGAGCACAATCATTGCCGGCGGGACTTTGGGCGGCATGGTGGGTAGCATCAATAATATTGGTGCGACCGGTTCCATCGATACGGTCGACCACATGACCGCCGGCGAGAATTACTACCATTGGGTGAGCGGCCATCCGCATCAGAATTACTACACGTATGACAATAACGGCGCGGCTTATGATGTGAATCTGCCGTCGACCCCATTGGCCCTGCAGGTCTGGACCGTGCAGCAGAACACGCAACCGGTGACCGGCCCGAACCAGGCGGTCGGCAATGGCGTGGGCGGCAGCGCCTTGCCGAGTGTGGGTGCTCTCCAATTGGGCGCTAATCAGTCAGGTCTGACAACGGGGGCTGCCAATGCCAATACGGTTGGCACCGCCAGTGGCAGCGCCGGCAAAGTCACCAGTACGACCGGCAGTCACCAGACCCTCGGGACACCTCAAGCACCGTTGCCGAATCTGGTCTTGCCGAATAACCAGCTCTACACCATACATACGCAACCGAATCAGCCCTATCTGATTGAGACCGATCCGAAGTTTACCAATTACGGCAATTTCCTCTCCAGCAACTACATGCTGGGTCTCTTGGGCGTTAATCCGGCCTCCACAGAAAAGCGATTGGGCGACGGTTTCTATGAGGCACAAACCGTTACCAACCAGATCGCCCAATTGACCGGTAAGCGCTTTCTGGACGGCCATGCCAGCAATGAGGATGAATATAAGGCGCTGATGGACTCTGGCGTGGCAACGGCAAAACAGTTTCAGCTCACGCCCGGCATTGCGCTGACCGATGCGCAGATGGCGGCATTGACCTCTGACATCGTCTGGATGGTGTCGACCGATGTGACGTTACCGGATGGCACGCATACGCAAGTGCTGGCGCCGGTGGTGTATCTGACCCGAGCAGACGCCAGCGACATTTCGCCGACTGGGGCACTGATATCGGGTAAAGATATCGATCTGAAGGTGAACGGTACGTTGCAAAATGGCGGTACGCTGCAAGCATCGAACAACATGATCATCCAGGCAACGGACATTGCCAATACCGGCGATATCCGTAGTACCGGGGCCAATGGTGCGACCATTCTGGTCGCACAGAATGACGTGTTGAACAATGGCGGCAGTATTTCCGGTCACCGTGTCGGTATTCTGGCCGGGCGTGACGTGACAATGAGCACCGACGCGATCTCAGCGACCAGTGTGCAAGGGACGAACACGGTGCTGGGACCGGTTGCCAGTGTCAATGCCGATCAATTGTCGATTCAGGCCGGACGCGATATCAATCTGGCGGCGGTGAACGTCAATACCACGGGGGACGCGGCGCTGTCGGCAGGGCGCGATGTGAACCTGACGGCGGTCAATACGCAAAACACCTATAACGTCACCTACAACGCTGACAATCACCTGTATGAGAATCAGACGCAGGCCAACGGTACGGCGATCAATACGGGCGGAAAGTTGACGCTCGTCGCTGGGCAGGATATCAACACTGCAGCGGCGACGGCCAATGCCGGCGGACAACTCACAGCGGTAGCTGGTCGCGACATCAATATTGGAACGGCGCAGCAAACTGGCAGCGTCGATCAGGCCATTTACACCACGTCGCACGGCATGCTGTCATCATCGACCAGCCGTTCCCAGATGAATCAGAACACGACGGACGCCATCGGCAGCAGCTTAAACGGTGGTGCTGGGATCGCTCTGCAGTCAGGTCGTGACACCAACGTGCAGGGTAGCCAGGTGATTGCGCAAGGTGATCTGAATATCAATGCTGGACGCGATTTAAATATCGTCAGCGCGCAGCAAACGAGCAAGGACAGTTTCTCTGCTGAGGAAACGAAATCCGGGTTCTCGGGTAGTGTCTTGACTGGCGTCAGCTTCGGGCATAGTGCGCAGGATCAGCATCAGAACGGTACTAGCGTCAACCAGATCGGTAGTGACATCAGCGGCGCCAACGTGAACACCAGTAGCGGACGCGATACCACGATTACCGCCAGTGCCGTGACCGCCGATCAGAACATCGGCATTAACGCCGGGCGTGACATCAATGTACTGGCCGCAGCAAATACACAAACCTCACAGAGCGATAGCCACAGCAGCGGCACTAGCATCGGTGTGATGGGTGGTCTCAATTTCCGTTTCACCAATTACAGCCAGACCAGCGCGGAGCAGAACGGCACTGGCACCAGTGCCGTGCAAAGTACCAGCTTGATCTCAGCCAATGGCGGAAATTTGAGTATGCAGGCGGGCCTGGATAATCAGTACAAGGGAACCGGTCATGGCAACGTCACCACGCAGGGCGCGGAATTGCTGGCCAATAACCAGATGAGCATCGGCGGCAATGCGGTCGATTTGCAGGCCATCCAGGACAGTAGCAGTAGCCAGTTCCATGCTGAGACCCACAGCGTGACCTTGGGCAGCAGCTTGACCGGGGCTATCGGCGGCGCGCTCACCAAGATCGGTGACATGGCTACCGAAAGCCAAAACACCAGCAATGATCGCTTGAAGGGCGCGCTGGCGCTCAAGGCTGGATACGATGCCTACAAGCTTGGGAGTGATTTGCCTGGCGCTGTAGATGCAGCCAAGGGCAGTATATCGGCTACACAGAATGCCCTGGCCGGACCGAATTCGGATGCGCCTCCTAGTACTGGTGGTGCTGGCTTCGGCATTAGCGTGAATCTCGGTACTAGCCAAAGTAAGCAGGACAGCAACAACAGCGCAACCCAGGCGCGCGGCACTACTGCGCAAGCGAGTTCGATTGCCATCACCAGCCGGGAAGGTGATATCAGCATGGAAGGCGCCAAGTTGCAGGCACAGGATATCAGTCTGGATGCCGCCAAAAATATCAATCTGAGTGCGGCCCAAAGCACGACGAATCTGCAATCCTCGAACAGCGGTAGCAGCGCAGGTATCGGCGCGACCCTTGGCTCCAACGGGCAGCAGACCGGTTTAAGTTTCCAGATCGGCGCATCGGTGTCCAAGGGGCATGCCAACGGCTCCGAGGTGACCTACGACAATACGCAGATCAGTGCCACCAATCAGCTCAGTGTCAAGAGCGGTGGCGATCTGAATATGAAGGGTGCGCAGCTGGCCGGCAATAAGGTCATTGCCGATGTAGGCGGGGATCTCAATATCTGGACCTTGCAAAACACCAGCAATTTTGACAGCAAGCAGGAAAGCGGCGGCTTTAGTTTGAGTATCTGCGTTCCGCCGATTTGCACTGGCCAGATGGTTAGCGGTAGTGTCAGCTACGCCAAGCAAACCGTTGACCACAACTATCAAAGTGCGGTCGGCCAAAGCGGCATTGCTGCCGGCAGCGGCGGATTCGATATCAACGTCAAGGGCAACACCGACCTGAGAGGCGCGGCGATTACCAGTGCTGCCACGCCTGATCAAAACAGTCTGCAGACGGCTAGTTTGACTTATAGCGATCTGACCAATACGCAACATACCGATTCGCAGAGCGTCAGCGCCAGCGCTTCGACCGGTAGTGTCGCTAGTAATCTGACCGCAAATGTTTTGGGCAATCTGAACGGCAGTGTCGGTATGCCGAAAAGCGGCGATCAGACCAGTAACACTAACAGCGTGATCAGTCCGGCCAATGTCACTATCACTGGCACTGGTGACGCCGCGAAGGATGCGCAAAGCCAGGCCAATGCAACGACCCTGACCGGTCGTAATGCGGCCACGGCGAATCAGTCGCTGACTAATACATTGACGTTGCAACAAGCGCAGGATTTGCAGGCGCAGCAGCAGAAAGCACAAGAGAATCAGCGTGCTGCAGACCTGGCCGGTGCAGCGTTGAGCGGTATGGTTGGCGATATCGCACTAAAAATAATTGGGCTGATGGCTCCCAGGAAAAGATCGTTTTGCACGGCATCGTCGGATTGATCGAGGCCAAGATCGGAGGGGGTAGTGCTGCTGCTGGTGCTGTTGCGGGTATGACGCATGAAGCGATGGTGCCGGTTATGAGCGACTATCTGGTCAGTCAAGGCTATACGCCAGGGACGCGAGCTTTTAATGACATGATGAATCTGGGGGCGACTTTGGTCGGGGCTGCGTCGGGCGCATTGGCTGGAGGTGGAATCCAGGGCGCGACGACCGGCGCGAACGCTGCGTTGATTGCAGATCAAAATAACCGGCAGTTGCACCAAGATGAGAAAGCGTGGATCAAATCGAACGCCGCACGTTACGCATCGCAGCAAGGCATTTCTCTTGATCAGGCGCAGCAGGCATTGACCGCACAGGCAGACCGTCAAGTCCAGAATGGTTCGCCGGGTGCTGAAGATCCGAATGCCCGAGCATTTTTAAGTCAGGCACATGGCTTGTTGGCAGCCGAAGGTAATAGTGGCCCAGGTTACATGTTCTATGCGACGCCGGCTCAGAAGGCCAATCCTGATATGTATGCGTATTCGCCCATTTATGGATTGCAGGGTACTGAAAATTGGCCTTCAGGGCAGAGTATTGGGAGCAGTATTAATAGCGATCAAGCTGCGCGTTTGCAAGTGCTAAATCAAACACTTAACGCGGCGGCTGCGGCGGGGACACTGGTTCTCTTACCAGGGGTGGTGGGAGCAGCCCCTGGGGTTACGACTAATACCATCAACTATTGCATGATAAATCCTGGGTCATGTGCAATTGCTTCTGGTATTGGTGGCGGGTTAAGTACGATAGCGGACGCCGCAGGCCAGTATAAGCAAAATAATGGGCAAATTAGAATAGGGCAAAGTATGGTGGCCGGATTGACGGGAGCACTTTTAACGCCGCTTGGCATGAATACGGGACTTCTTGGAAATGGTGTTCTTGGTATTATGAATGGATCAACCAATGGGCTATTTCAGAATCTTTTTTATGGAGACAATAATAGTTTGGTGTGGAGTGGGGTGGTAGGTGGGGCTGCTGGTGCCGCGGGTGCATTTGCTGGTTTAAAAGTACAAAATTCTCTATCGAATTATTTCCCGATTTTTAAGCCCGGGCTACCCGCGCTTCTCCAGAGCATAAATCCTATTCCTGCTATTGGTGGTGTTACGGCTGGAAATGTTGTGCAGGGCGGCGGATCGTTTGTCCCATCGATGCCGGTTGAAATGAGTAAAAAATGAAAATTTTATTTGCAAATTTGCAAGCGATTGCCGCACCGTGGCTTCTGTATTTGATAGTGAGACTGTCGAAGTATTTTGGTTACGAAGCATCGCCAGAAAAATTAAATATGTGTTTTATGTATGTGTTCTGTGGTCAGTTCTTTTTCCCTATTACTAATAATATTAACAATAAGAAAATGGAGAAATGAGAAATGATGAGTTTTGTATTGTCATTTAGTCAGGTGTGAGCGGCATACTCAGAGATACCTTGCCCTAGGTAAGTCAAGGCGCGAGAATTGAATCAGCTTGAACAATTGCGTTCCCCAGAGATGATGTAGATTTTTTATCATTTGTTCCGCACCCGTTTTTCATCTAGCGTTAAAACGTGGGCGGAATTTGGGCGAAAACGTAGACCTTTCCAGACCACGCCAGACCGAGTAGCTTTTGTAACATCTAGCATTTACGCGGTCTGGCGAGGTTTGGGGCGGTGTGTGATGGTGGAGGCGGCGGGAATCGAACCCGCGTCCGCAAGCTGATTTGTTGGGAGTGCGAATCGAACATGCGTCTACGGCCAAACGATGTTCACTCTATAGCGTATTTCTCAATACAGACCTCCGCTTAAGGTCTTCGGTTGTTTCCCCATTTCCATCATGTCGCCAACCCGGTGGCTTCAGTAAGTAGGTCAGAGCTTCTCGCGCTGTTCGCGCCATTTTCAGATCATGAGCTAGCTTTTTCCACTCGTCGAATTCGATGACGAGCAGATTGTAAGTTTTGACAGGCGTTACTAATCCGAAGCGACATGGCACATCGGCTCTCTCGCTGATGTACGTGCCAAAGAGGCGGTCAAAGATAATCAGTACTCCGCCGTAATTTCCGTCTAGATATTCTGGATTCGACGCATGGTGCACGCGATGAGCCGATGGTGTGTTCAGCAGCCACTCCAACGGTCCAAGGCGTGGAATCCAGGTTGCGTGAATCCAGAACTGATATAAGAGATTCAGCGACAACAACATCAAGACAATACGCGGTGGCATGCCGAGAAACGGGGCTAGCATGAAGAATAGTAACGAGCCCGTAAGACGCCCGGTCCATCCAAAACGGTATGCTGCCGACAAATTGAGCTGATTGGGTGAATGGTGAACAGCGTGGGTACACCAGAACCATCGCACGCGGTGCGCCATGCGGTGATACCAATAATAGAAGAACTCTTGCCCGACAAAGCATGCAAGCCAGCCACTCCAATGGAACATTGGCAACGTCCATAGCCGATGTCGCCAGAACCAATCCATCAAATCGATCCAAAACAACAATGGGAGCAACCAGTGCAATGGATATTCGCGGATTAGGAAGTCGACCACTGATACGCAAGCCGCCTTCCAGTCATAAGCATCTTTCCCTAGCGTAATCGATAGTACGATTGCTTCGACGATTGAAGCCAGCAGGACTATGACGACAGAAAATTTAAGGATTGTGGACAAAACGCTCATGGTGCTTCACCAGTAAGGAGATATCGAGAAGCGTAATACTGAGAATTTTCTATGGCAATTAGTTTGAGACGAATATTGCAAGAAGTCAGCCATCTACAACTGGAAATGTGGGACCAGCAGAAGTCCAGAAACAATCACGAATCCGCGCACAAATAGCCCAATTTTTTTAGAGGGAAAGTCCCCATAGAAAACGCCCCGCAAAAATGTATAGTCCCGCCAGTTTATTGGGATGCGAGGTGGCAGAAATCAGATATTTGCGAAGCGGAAATCGGCCGCGAAGCCGCGCTAAATATGGAAAACTTAATTAGCTTGGGAAGCTTTCGAGCGACTTGTTATGGTCCGTCGCCTTCACTTGCTCCGCCAATTGGAATCACGAGACACCTTAGCATCATTCGCCAATTTTTGAATCAAAAGTTCCGCTGCTTTGTGCGAGGCATTGTGCAATGTTCCACATAAGATGATCGCTTCGGGACTTGATAAATCGGAGTAGGCCCATTCTCCACGGTAGGGGTGAATACAAATTACGCCTTGGAATACGGGTACTTCACGCATAGCCGCTACATCTTGACACGCACAAACGCACACAGTCTCTCCGTAGTTCCAATCGCGCCTGAACGCAGAAAATCCCTTTTCGCAGAACCATTGAATGGCGTCCTCCCGGGTTTCAATTGTCGAATTCAAGTCCACTCCGTTACGAGGCGATTCCTGATCAGATTCGCGCAACATGTGCTCCGGTTGTATTTATCACATTGAGATCCTTAAAAAGGTTACTCTCAGAATAAAATTTTGACGAAAAAGTGTCTAATATTCGTTTGATGATAAAACGCTATGCCCCGAAAACAAATCAACGTATTCCGCATAGATATTAGACATATTCTTCGTAGACCTAATATCCATGCGGGTTACAGCCATATTCCATCCTGACACTATATCAGGATACGAGACACGTCATGACCAACTGATATGTGTTGCGACAGGCAGTAAACGACCCTAAACGGTCACCCGTGCTTTGCGAAAGCAGACACTCAAACGCAAAAGTGATGCGCGCCACTAGACCTAGCCAGTCCAAAGAACGAACATTATCGCGGCGTCACAATCTACTGTCATGTTAAGCGCCGCGAACCGGAAACCGCGAAACAATTTCGTCTAGCTCTCTCAATGCTGGCAATAGGTTTGTTTGGTCCATGGCGAGCTTAAACACAAGTTTGTTTCCGATACCAGGCTGATCTAATGCTTCACCCGCGACAGAAACACCACCGCGACCATCACTGGCAACACGAATAGTCAGCTGCTCTTCGAGAGTAGAAAAAATCGCCTCACCCTTCAGAGAATCATAGAGGTCACGCAATTGTGCAAAAAAGCTGACGAAGTCCTCGGTAAGAAAAGCTGCGTCAAATTTCCCCGAAAACGCGCCGGCATTTACCTGAACAACGACGGCAAGCCAGTTGTCATCGTGGTAGTCCCCAATGGGAGGACGTTCGTATCCATGAACTGTGACTATGACCTTTTCGCGACTAGAGCCGCCGAGAGAGAAAGAATGCATATAGGCGATTAATTTGAATTAGAGTAAGAAAAAATGCTGCCTAATTGGACAGACTACCGACCTATTATGCTGGTTGACAGTAATTCATACGGCCGGACGACCACCGTGGACCGTACGAGCGAAGCATCTTCAATGACCGTTTGTGGCCGAATTCGGCCGCATAGCTCGGGTTCACATCCAACGCTCTACGAGCAAGCAAGTCGGCGTCGCCTTCATAACGACCAAAATTGGCCAATATTAACTGAGGTACTCCACGATTTCTTTATCATCCTGAACCATGTGGTCAGTGATGTGGAATACGTCATTAATCCACTCATGTGCCAGCGCCTCTTTGCGGTCAAGTATCCGGCCTAAGAAGGTCACGTGGCTCCAGGGGGAGTCTACCGCATCAACCAAACCAACTTGGAAATTGTCACCATTCACCCAAATCTGGAATGGGAACGCCAACCTGGCTTCAGGGCCGACCTCGTCGCAGCCCCACTCGCCTAAGCTGATAATGCCGCTGAGACGCTTCTCGCTGTGCCCATGCGTATATTGTGCGTAGTAGACGGCGAACGCATCGTCACCTTTGTATACAAATCGTGTCAGTCTGACTGTCGTATTTTGGCAGCAATTACAGACTGACTCAGTCGGCTCCTCAAATTCAATTCTTAGCATCGATGCATTCTCAACGTGGTGGCATATTCAAAAATGTCATACCCGATAAATGACCAAACAAAGAACGAACAATAACTACTGGCTGATTGCGGCCTTAATTAGCGCGACCATTTGCCGGGCATTGAGGGGCCTATCGTTGTCCTCGTTTCTTGGCCAGTTTCGACGAAATTAAGTACGTGCTGCAGCGCCATCTCAAGTTCATCTTGGTTGCACCAATATTCATCCATCGTGCCAAAACTGGTGTAATGAGAACGATTGAACCCGTCTTCAATATCGTTGTACCAAATCACCGTAGCGCCGATAATAGCGACTATCCAGAACCCGTTGCCAAGCTTTCCGTAGGATTTTTCTTCCCACTTATGTGGCACGATACGTATAGCTTCCCACAACCTGGCTTGCTGAGGATTCATGCGAATCTCAGCCGCGCTGATTTTATCCAATAGTGATGCTTCGGAAATTGGTTCCCAGTCCATATTTTTCTATATATTGTCCAATAGAGATAATGTCACATAGATGAAGGTAAATGTGCAGCAATTCACCAAGTGATCATTGTTGTTGAATAGCGGCCAATTTTATCGGCCGATCATAGGTGAGTGCCATGGTGGGTTATAGATATTCGACATGCATACCAAGGGGCACGTAGCCGAAGATTTTGAATCCTGTCTCTGTCGTGACGCCAGGCACATGCACTGAGCGGAGCACTCGCAGAACAGCTTCACGCTGGGCCGCGGATGTCACGGAAATCTCAACCCACTCATCCTCTTCGTGGTGTCCATAGAAGTGGTGGAACCATTCCCCATCCCACGCACTGACATAAGCGTACCTACTTTTTCAACAGCACCTTGTAATAGTCGAGAACGTTATTTTCAGCGCCATCTACGATGCGATTCGATATTCGTGCCCACGGCCAAAAATTTATTCCGGACTTGGTTTGAAGCCCTGGAAATTTTTGACCACCGAGTGTGACCATGCCCCATTCGGCTCCATGATTACGACGATAAACTTCACCTACATAGCTCCCGTAGCGCGTTGCGAACAACATAACCTGCTCATCCGTTGGCCGTGGTGATGTCGTCATGTAAGAGGTGTGAATACTTGTCATCGCCTTTTCTACCTCGCCGATACTATCGTCGGTCCAGTCAAGACTAATTCCCAATTGAGTTTTCGCGAGCTGGATTGCATCCAGTGCGTATGTCTCCGCTATTTTTTGAATATTTTTGTCCGAGACAAAGGATGGGCTTCCACTTTCTCCAGCCAAGACGGAACCCGCAACAAAAAAAACCGAAGCAGAAAAGAGAATTCGAAGTATTTTCATAGTCATATATTAACTTGATTGAAATGCCGAGCGAGTTTTAATGATTGCAGTACGTCGTCCAGTGCGGTAAGCACATTCGACTGTCCGCAACTGGCCGTTTTGAGCCGATTGCGGTAGCCCGATTTCGCCCCGAAGTGGCCTTTCGAGTTTCTACATTGTGGACAGTCGCTATTCGTATAGGGCACTACAATGAGGTGCGCACGCCCAAGGATTCAAACCTAACTCATTGCGTTAAAAAATTTAGTAGAACGGTCCTATAAATTTTGGGTCAATTCGCCTCAACCACCTCGGATATTCGTTCAATAAACTAGGATCCTTTTGCGCCAAAGTCACAAGTTTTTCATTCGCAAGCGGGAGCCCTTCCAAGAACATATTGGCATCGAAAATTGCTTCCGGGATTTCCGAAAACGGTATTCGTCTCCAAGTACCGTTTTCCCAAATATAAGCAAGGTATGAAGGTTGAGGTCTCCCAAGCAGCTCAAACTCGCGCTGAGTGGGTGGCATACCTACAACATAGAGCCTTCCCGCGTGAATATTAACTACCAGAGGATCTAGGTGTTCGTGCCATACAATTGGCTGAGAACTAAATTCAGGGAGATTGATCGTCAGCCAAACCTCTCGCGCGATTCCACGGTCGGCGCGCTTCTTTTGTTCAACGACAATGACCCGTCCGTCGTTGAGCTTTCCATCTAATGTTGATATCACAGTCGATATGCGCTCTGAAATTCTATTCGGCACTTTGAAGGCCAAGAGAATTTTGAAGGTGCTTCATCATTTTAGTCACCTAAGCAATATCGAGCGTTTGTCAAAGAACACTGACCTAATTTGCGATATCGAAAACGCGGTTGCTGATTTAATGTCATTGCTCAAAGAAGATAAATTGCATTTTGACGCGTTGGAAGTGGCAGTCATATAAAGCAGAAAACTACTGAGCCAGAGGAGCAAGATCAGATACTTCGTCGACACAACTGTGTGCTAGTTTCTAGTGCTGGTAGGTGACGTAGTCAAAGCGGGGCAAAAATATCGTCAAGTTCCAAATGGCACCCCAACTATCGCTTTCAGGACCCACCTGTCGGTTGCCCCAGCATAGCCTCGACCTATCCCAAAATTGAGATCCCAGCCGTGGATAGACGTGTCGATTACGGCATACAAAGTCTGACTTTGCTGGCCGAGGGCACCGAGCTGCCGGAATGGTCCCAGCGCGTTATAGCTTTCCACGCCCAGTTGATAACCGCAATTGGTTTTATATGCAAGTTTGGTATCAATTTCCAGGCTAGTAGGATTTGCCGCCGGACCTGAAATCTTGAAATCGATATTGGCGTTCATGGCTGCGGTCCAACGGCCCCCCTTATAACCAAAGATTCCTTTCAACTCGCCATTCCACGGATTTTCATCCAACCGATGATCAACGCGTCCGATTTCTAGATTCGCGCCATAAAAGAAAGGGTTCTCTTCAGCTTTTGGTGCAATGAATTTCACGCGGAGTTTCTCGCCATCGATTCTTGTTTCGCCATCTGGACCTCGCGCACTCAGGACATAAGCCCCCAGTTCGAAGCTTTTGCTCAGTCCATATGAGAATTCGGGTGTGACACGGAATGTATGGCGCGACACCAAGCCGCCGCTGTGATCAGGCTCGCGCGAGCCGGAAAGCACGTAGTTATTGTGAATGTCCAAACCAAATTCACCAGGTTTGTTCATTTCATCCATATAGACTTGAATTTCTTCGGGCGCGGCAGCAGCGCCCCCAGCGCCTCCAGCAAGCATCAGGAAAGCTGCTGTCCGTCCCATGCTCAATGTGCGGAAAAACTTCATTGTCTGACTCATCATTTCCCCTTGGTGAAAATGCCCGATTGGACGCAACGAGTGCGTCTCTGCGAATCGCTAACGATTCGGCAACATATGCCGCAACGTGTCATCTTTGACGATGAAATGGTGGTACAGCGCAGCCGCAACATGCAATCCGATGACGGCGATAAGTACCCAGACGAACAACTGGTGCATGTCGCCAAGCGTATGGCCTAGTTGTGAGCCCTTGGATGATAGCGCTGGCAGGGGAAGCACGCCGAACAGCGATACCGGCCAGCCGCGCGACGAAGCGTTGGCCCAGCCCATTAGCGGGAAAGCTATCAACAGCAAATAAAGTAGCCAGTGGGTGCCTTGCGCAATGCGACTCAACAACGGCGACACTATTTGTGGTTCCGGCGGCGGACGGTGCGTCCAGCGCCATAGCAACCTTATTATCACGAGCAATACGATCAACGCGCCGATGGACAGGTGCCAGCTAATCAATCCGACTGGCTGCGTACCGCGCCCAATATCAGGCATCAGCCATCCGATGGCGTACTGAATCACAAGTAGAAGTACGGTCAGCCAATGAAAAAACTTCGCTGGTGCAGAGTATTTGGGAACGGTTATTGTTTGCATTTTTCTTTGCCGAAGATGCGGGTCCTTGTTGTTGGATTGAAACAGCGTCTGGACGAAGATTTTTTTGTTGGAACATCAGATAGCAAACGTTTGATTATATTTAAAATATCCCCCATTCTTACGTCGTTGCCTGCGCAGGTCTTTGCGACAACCATCATGGCCGGTCGTACTTAGCCGAAACTTAGCACATTGCCGACCGGAAGGCATTCCAATAAATTTGAAGCTTTGTATATGAACGCTCTTTGCTCACCCAATTTCATGGCTTTACTTACTTCCGCCATCTTCTTGGCGATCGGTTTTGCCATTCGCTTGGGTGACAGGTCCGATCTGGCAAATTTGCTATGGGCTGCTGGTACCGTACCCGCTTTGTTAATCCTGATTCGGAGCATGCGACGCGGTTTTTCGTGGGGGAAACTGGGCATCAATGCATTGGCGCTTTTTTCGATAGTTGGTGCGCTTGCTGCGAGACAATTTCTGATCGCTATCGTGATGGGTATCATGCTCGCAAGTGCCCGGACCTTAGAGTCATATGCGCAGCGGCGCGCCCGCAAGGAACGGTCTACAATACTGCCATGCGCACCAAAATTTGCCTATCGCATTGAACAAGGGCAACTGGTTCGAATATCTATTCACGCTATTAGACCGGGTGACCGGCTGGCTGTACGCAGCGGCGAGGTGATCCCGGTCGACGGCACCATCGCGTCAGCAACTGCTTTGCTCGACGCATCCGCATTGACCGGTGAAGCGGCGCTTGTCGAGCGCCATGCAGGTGACAGGATACTGCGCGGAACAATCAACGCAGGGACTCCATTCGAATATTTGGCTGGGGCTACTTCGGCGGAAAGCACATATTACTAGCTAGTAGCAATCATTTTTTGTCTTTCTGCGGTCAGGCAGGATCAATTGATTTAATCCACTCGCCCCAGACTGCAATTGCGACGGCTAAAATCACTGGTCCTAAAAATAACCCGACTAATCCAAAAGCTGCAAGTCCGCCAAGAACACCGAACATAACGAATAAGATCGGAATTTTTGTTGCGTTGCTGATCAGCAGAGGACGAATCAGATTATCGGCCGGATGGATCAGCAGGATACCCCATGCGATTAACCCGAGTCCCGGCCAAAGGTGGCCATTCAACAATAATCCAATACTGAGTGGAATCCAGATCAAAGCCGTTCCAAAGAGCGGAATAACGGAAGCAAGCGCCGTCGCAATACCGAGTAAGGCAGCCGCCTCAATACCAACCACCCAATATCCGATCGCCGCAATGACGCCTTGTACTATTGCGGCAACAATCACACTCAAGAGAATGGCCCTAGACATATGACCAGCAGCACTCATGTAAGCATCGACTCGTTCGCCCACTAAGCTTCGCAAAACACCTCGGATCTGATGTAAGACCGTTTCGCCATCACGATAGAAAAAAAATAGCGTCATCATGGCAAATGCAAGCTTCGCAATGTTTCGTCCAATCCCTCCAAACAGAATAAGCAATTGGTGTGCTCCTTGTGCTAGCCATTGCGCCAGGTACTGCTCTAATTGCACCGGATCGGCAAGATGTTTTTCCAACCAATTCTGCAGGTATTCTCCGATCCATGGGAAATAGGTAATGGCGCCTGGAATAGGATGCTCGCTTTGCTTTAAATAGGCCTGGAAAGTGTTGTACTCGACAACCAAATCCTTTTCAACCATCACAATCAGCCATAGCAGCGGTAATACCAACGAAACTCCCATGCATATCGTCGCCAATAGCGCGCTGAAGGAGCGTCGACCACCCATCCAAACGTGAATCCGCAGATATATAGGCCAGGTGATATACGCCAGCACTCCCGCCCACGCGACAGAGGCCAGAAATGGCGCCAGCACTAGATAAACAAGCGCAAATAAACCGCTAACTAATACGGCTGGCAGTATGTGTTGTAGCCATGGAGTGAACGATCTAGGGTCCATGTTGCTCACAATAACGGGCAATTGGCGGACGTCTTTGATTTAGCGCAATAAAAGGCAACTGAGCAGCATAAAGATGCACTGCAGCATGAAGGCACTGGAATAGTCATCTAAGGACATAAATATCTCTAGCTAGGCACTTTTGGACCACTCATCTCTCCGATGACTCGAACCACGAGCCCTCCAAGTTCATGCGATCGCTCAACTTTTAGCTCTAGCCGATGCACAGTTGCGATGCGCTGTACGATTGACCAGCCAAGTCCACTACCGCTTTCAATACTGCCCGGCACCCTGAAGAATCGCTCGCCAAGTCGAGCGATGTCGGTCTCGGACAGGCCCGGGCCGCTATCGTCCACGCTTAGCACAACACGACCACCCTCTCGTTTTATTCTTACTTCCACCCGGCCCGACGGCGGACTGTATCTCACCGCATTGTCCACCAAATTGCGCACCAAAACTGCCAATAATGTCTCTTCACCTTGAATTGAATACGACCCTATTGCTTCAAATTCCAGTACTTGTTTTTTCCGACAGCTTTCGGTGCTAGCTCAGCCAATACCCTTTTTGTCAAAGTCACCAAATCGACGTCAGCCATAGCCGGTGCTGCGATGGCTTCCAGTCTGGATAGAGTTAATAATTGTTCCGCCAGGCGTGTAGCGCGATCGCAGCCCGCCAGTGTATTTTCTAGCGCGTGTTTTCGTAATGTGTCGTCGGCTTCGCCTAGCGCCACTTGAGCCTGAGCGCGAATTGCAGCAATCGGAGTGCGTAATTCATGGGCCGCATCTGCAGTAAAGCGGCGTTCTGCTTCCAATAGCCCCCCTATGCGTTCGAATAGTCCGTTCAGTGCATTGATCATTGGCTCCATTTCCGAGCTTGCATCGGGTATTTCCACTGGATGCAATGCTTGCGGTTGCCGCGAAGCGAGAGCCCATCCGAGTCTACGCATAGGGGCGACGCCCCGGTACACCGCCCACCAGATCGCCAATGCTAATAAAGGCAATGCGGCAACTGTCGGCCATAGCGTGGTGCGTAGCATCGCCCACATGATCAAAGCTCTTGAATCTGTTTGTTCACCTACATATACTTGCACGTCTTTTTCGGCGCCATTGGCGTTGAAAACACGCCACATGACGCCGTTGATCTGCGCCGTCTCGAAGCCATTTTCATGACGTTGGCCAGGTTCGACCATCGGCTGGAGCGGCGCATTGGCCGAACGCAGTGTCAAGCGGCCATCGTGGAAGACTTGGAAAGCAACTTTTGGGGCGTAGCGATGCAATATAGGCGCGTCAATGCTGCGGTCGTCGGCGTCGGCCTCTTGCCCTTGCTGCACCACTAACAACGCTGCTGCTTGCGCCAGATGGCTATCCAGGAGTTCATCCAGTTCGCGGCGTGCGTCGAACCAGATTAGTGTTGCTGAGATCAACCAGACACCCGTTACCATCGCCAATACCAATAGGAGCAGCCGCACTTGCAATGAACGGGGTAGTTTGATCATGGCTTCTGTGATTCTCGCAACAAAATATAGCCAACGCCGCGCACTGTATGGATCAATGCGTTTCCTAGCTTGCGGCGTAGATTGTGGATATGTACTTCGATGGCGTTGCTTTCCACCTCCTGCCCCCAACTGTAGAGATGCTGTTCAAGCTGCTCACGTGATAGCACGCGATCCACGTTAAGCATGAACGCGTGGAGCAGATCGAATTCTCGGGTCGACAGAATGACGTTTTCCCCTTTTTGTAACACCGAATGTGCAGCAGGATCAAGTATGACGTCTTGCGCGGCGAGGCATTCCTGCGGCTGACCGTGCGCGCGCCGAACAAGCGCGCGCAACCGTGCGGCCAGTTCATGCAGGTCGACCGGCTTGATTACATAATCATCAGCGCCAATGTCGAGCCCCTTGATACGGTCAGGCACAGCGTCACGCGCAGTCAATACCAGCACTGGCACCGAGACGCCTGCACGACGAATGGCCGTCAACACATCAATGCCATCTTTCAGCGGCAGGCCGAGATCGAGTACCGCAGCGGCATAAGGCTGCGTGCGCAACTCATTTTCCGCCGCCTGACCATCCCGCACCCAGTCAACCTGAAAGCCAAGCTGCCGCAATCCGGCTCTCAAGCCGTCGCCTAGTAGGAGGTCATCTTCAACAAGCAGGATGTGCATGGGTTGGATTGTCGCACGAAGGCGCCCTCAGTCGCCATCACGATCATGATCGCCAGCCTTGGTCGATGCAATGGGTCGGTCAGCGAGATGACCTGGCGTTGGCGCACTTTGCCATTGCGTCCACCAAATCGCCAGGACCGCCACCAGCAACAGTGCCCCCACGCTGCGCCATGCGCTCCGAATGCCGTCTTCCGGTCTGCCCAACTTACGTCCGGTGAACATCGCGCCGACCAGGTTCTCGCGATGCAGCCAGCTGGCTACCAGTACGCCGGCAATATGGATGCCGACGATGGCCAGCATTACGTTGGCCACCGCTTCGTGAATATCCTGAACCCGATCACCCGCGATATCGTTATATGTGGCCCAACCTGATGCGCTGACTGCTAACGCCAGCGTGAGCAAAGCCACAATAGCTAACGCGCCTGCCGGGTTATGTCCGGTATAGTGTTCAGGACGCCCGCGCAGCAATGCGCCGAGATAGCGTGCAACGGCCTTGGGGCCGCGTACAAACGTCGAGAAACGCGCATATCGCGTACCTATTAATCCCCACATGAGGCGAAAGCCTACCAGGCGGCCATCGTGTAACCGAGCGTCACATGCAGTAGCCGCCAGCTTTCGCTTTCGGCGGTGAGATAAGCCCCGCCAAAACTCAGAACTAACAGCCAGTGAAAGACCCGAGTGGGAATATCCCAGACAAGGATTTTCCGCGTGTTCGTATCGGACGCTGGCGACTTAACGGGGGATTCGGATATGGCGTTCATTGAAATCTCCTTTGTCGGATTGGGTGTGGCAGGCAATACAGTTGGCTGCACTCTTCACTGCAGGCAATTTCCAGGTAGCCGCAGATACTTCATCGTGCTGGCGTATGAACCATGGCGAGCGGGTGATGCGATCTTCGGGCGGCGTCTCATTAGCTCGCGTATAGGTGCCAGCATAATTCGTGAGCCAGGTCGCAAGTTGCTTCACCGTTGCCGGATCCAGTGAGGCATCCGTGCCGTAATGGTGCGGCAGATTATTCAGTAGCCGCTGCCAGGATGCAGCCGGAAGCATGCCGGGCGGATAGGCGACGTGACAGGCGGCGCATTCCTGCTGGTACTTAGACAACATTGGAACCTGCTGAGAGCGTCTGTCATTGTCGGCCATGACTGGGGCAGCCATTCCGATAGCAGCGATTAAACTGAATATGAGTCGAGTGACGTTCGAACAAAAGAGAGATTTCATATTTTATTCTCATCGAGCGTTAAGGGATTGTCGCGATCAAGGCTTGAGTGTCAGTAGCCAGCTCAATACATCCGCCTTCTCAGCAGCAGTGCATTCACGGCCGACGACGTCGTTGCAGTTGCGACGAAACCATTTCTCGCTCTTGGCTGCGTCGGTGAAGCGCTCAGGATTAAAGGCAGGCGCCATCGCATTGATAGGCTTACCTGTTGATGCATGCTTACCGGCCTGAGTGGGTACGGCGCCGTGACAAGAGGCGCAACTCCATTCGCGGCCGTGGCGCGTGATAAAAAGTTGCTGCCCACGGGCAGGTACGGCAGGCGATCCCGCTTGTGCAGAATAATTCGAGAGGAGTTCTGCCGGAGTGGCTGCGTGGACGGCAACGGACGTGAGCGCAAGAGCAGCCACTATGAGCAAGAGCACAACGGATTGAATCAAGGACTTCGCAAACGGCGATAGCTTCATGGCAATACCTTCCGGGTTGATGGTTATTTCCTGGAATTCATGATGAGGCTGTTTTCTTAAGGTTTTCTTAGCATGCCTTTGCCTTAAGCATTCCTTAAGGTGTGGCGGCTAGCATTCAGCATCAATCATTTCAATCAAGGAAATCTGCCATGCATCCTGCCCTACAGTTATTCATTCGCCAGTATCTTGGCGTCGTATTCGCCACGCTGTTACCTGTTGTTGCGGTGACGTTCCTTTCCATACCGCTAAACTTGGCCGGTCATCCCGGAGAAGCCCGCAACATTGCTGCGACAACGAACTTCCATTTGACTTGAATTTGCGTATGACAATACGTCGCATTCGTCTTGCGCCTTTCGCGCAGATATCACCCAGTTGCTCAGGATGGAACGCTCCTCGACGAGGGTGCCATAATAGATCTGCACCTAGTTATAAACTGTCGATGAATTTGACCTGAATCAATCCAGATATGCATGTAATCAAGGATTATCATCGCGTGGTAGCCTCGATGCTATCCCCGGCGCATGTTTACATAGGACTACCTTTCCATGAATTTTGACGAAATTGCCGATGATCCGGAAGACACCCGACACAGCCCAGAAGAGCGCGCGGCAGCTGCGTCTCGGAGCACCTGGGTAAGCGTCGGTGTCAATCTTCTACTGACCGTTACACAGGTGGTTGTAGGTGTTTTCGCCAAATCCCAAGGTCTCGTTGCCGATGGGATCCACTCGCTATCAGACCTTGTTGCGGACTTCGTTGTGCTGTTTGCCAGCTATCACGGAAAAAAGGATGCTGACGAAGACCATCCATATGGTCACCAGCGCTTCGAGACTGCAGCCTCGCTAGTTTTAGGCTTGCTGCTGTTAGCCGTCGGTATTGGTATGTTGTGGTCCGCCTTTCGCAAACTGGAAGATCCCGATACGGTGCAAAAGGTGCACATTGTTGCCCTCTGGGTTGCAGGTGGCGCCCTCATTGCAAAAGAAACGCTGTTTCGCTACATGCTTTCGGTAGCCAAACGTGTCAAATCCAGTATGTTGGTAGCAAATGCTTGGCATGCGCGCTCCGACGCGGCATCTTCGCTGGTTGTGGGTGTCGGTATCATCGGCAATCTGGCTGGATACCCTATACTGGATCCCATCGCAGCGCTGATCGTGGGATTCATGGTCGCCAAGATGGGTTGGAGTTTTGGCTGGGATGCACTCCATGACCTCATGGACCGTTCCGTCAATGAGCAAGAAGTTCAGGCTATCCGCCGCACACTAATTGAAACACCCGGCGTTAATGGTGTCCACGACGTACGTACACGCAAGATGGGGGATATGATCGTTGTTGATGCCCACATAGAGGTTGATGCCGCAATTAGCGTAGAGGCTGGTCATGACATAGCGGTTGCAGCACGACAGCGGGTGCTACAGCGTCATCGCGTGCTAAATCTGATGACGCACGTGGATCCTTGGCGGCGTCCCGATCTAGATCATAAAACCATCGAAACATAACCGATATCGCTGGGGGAGTCATCAATGTCAGCATCCTTCACCCATGATGATGACTTGAGCGAAAAAGAAGCGCGCGAGCGCCTCATTCAAGACGGCCCGAACGAGCTTCCGGTCTCTAGTCGACGCGGCATATTGCGCTTGCTACGTGAGATTGTCTCTGAACCGATGTTCTTGCTGTTGGTAGCTTGTGGCGCTATCTATATGTTCCTTGGCGATCGAAACGAGGCGTTGATGCTACTGGGCTTTGTCTTCGTCGTTATGGGGATCACATTTTTCCAGCAGCGCCGTACAGAACGTTCACTGGAGGCGTTGCGCGACCTCTCTAGCCCGCAAACACTAGTCATACGCGACGGACTGACACGCAAGATAGCGGGGAGTGACCTCGTTCGCGGCGACATTGTATTGTTGGCCGAAGGTGACCGCGTTCCCGCTGATATATATATCGTAGATTCATCAAACCTTGCAGTCGACGAATCCATGTTGACGGGAGAGTCTGTCCCGGTGGCTAAGGAAACAGGTCTTATTTCAAATCTCGCTGCTATCGCATCGGATGTGAGCGATGCTGTGCAACTGTTCTCTGGAACTCTCGTCACGCAAGGCACGGCACGTGGTCGTGTCATTGCTACCGGCGAACGCAGCGCACTTGGGCATATCGGAAAATCTCTGGCGGGCTTAGGTGGACAGAGTACCCCCATTCAACTTGAAACACGGCGCGTCGTGAAACATGTAGCAACCGTCGGTTTGCTCTTGGCGGGTGGACTTGCAGTTACCTACTGGTTGACACGTGGAGATTGGATCAACGGCTTGCTTACGGGCTGACACTGGCGATGGCGATATTGCCGGAGGAACTGCCGGTCGTGCTGACGCTCTTTTTGGGCCTTGGCGCCTGGCGGTTAGCGCGTGAACAAGTATTGGCGAGAAGCATTCCAGCCATTGAGCTATTGGGGCGACCACCGTACTTTGTGTCGACAAAACAGGAACTTTGACCTCGAATCGAATGGCGGTCAGACGGTTATGGATTGATTCAGCTATCTACGACACGACAGTGGCTGGATCCGCTCCGCTCCCGGAGGAATTGCACGGCATTTTGGAATTCGCGGTATTGGCTAGTCATCGCCGCGCTTTTGACCCGATGGAGTCAGCTATCGGTGAGGCGGGGAAACACTTACTAGCAAATACCGAGCACCTTCATGGCGACTGGACCTTAATAGAAGACTACCCTCTGTCACGCGAAATGCTGGCCATGTCACGTGTCTGGCAATCTCCTAATCAGCGCGAACGGGTGATTGCCGCTAAAGGTGCGCCGGAAGCAATCGTTGATCTATGCCATCTCGACACCACGCGCTGCGCTGTGGTTGCCGAGCAGGTGCGGCTCATGGCGGCTGACGGATTGCGGGTGTTGGGCGTTGCGCGCGCTATTTTCGCTGCCGAAACTCTGCCTGGCAATCAACATGACTTCGAGTTCGAATTTCTGGGATTAATAGCATTGGAGGATCCAGTACGATCCGATGTTCCACAAGCGATTGCAGAGTGTCATATGGCAGGAATTCGCGTGGTAATGATCACCGGTGATCATTCTGCAACCGCAGTTTCAATTGCCAGACAGGCAGGGATTCCTGCAGACGACGCTGTCATCACTGGTGCTGAACTGACTAATTTGAGCGATGACGAGTTGCGCACGCGACTCGCAAACACCCACATTTTCAGTCGCATTCGACCGGAACAGAAACTGCGAATCGTGCAGGCTTTCCGCGCGAGGGGGGATGTTGTGGCGATGACCGGAGATGGCGTCAATGACGCGCCAGCGCTGAAAGCAGCCAGTATCGGCGTGGCCATGGGAGCGAGAGGTACCGATGTTGCTCGCGAAGCCGCCGCACTCGTACTATTAAATGACGATTTTTCGTCACTCGTCGTTGCAGTGCGCTACGGTCGTCGGGTATTTGCCAACCTGCGTAAAGCAATTGTCTTTGTGGTAGCGGTGCATGTGCCTATTGTCGGCCTGTCGATCATACCCGTCCTGCTGGGCTGGCCAATTCTGCTGTTGCCGGTTCATATTCTTTTTTTGCAATTGATCATTGATCCCGCATGTTCCATCGTTTTTGAGGCTGAACCGCTTGAGGCAGGAGCCATGCTAGCCAAGCCGCGTCGTCCGGAAGCACATCTGTTCGACAAGCAGGTACTTATACGCGGCTTATGGCAGGGAGGCGGATTGCTTATAACCTTACTCGTTGTGTATGCAGGCACTCGTTTCATGTCGAACTCTGACGGTATGGCTCGTGCCATGACCTTCACCGTGCTGGTGATATCTAATCTTGGATTAATCCATGCAAATCGCTCGTGGAGGCAAGCCTCCTGGCGCCGTTCCGGGAGCTCCAATCGTTACTTCGGATGGATTGCCCTGACTACACTCGTCTTGCTGGGCGCCACACTAGGGATTCCTGCCATCAGCCGGTTATTCGCGTTTGTCCTGCCGACGCCTTCGATGCTATTGGGTGGTGTCGGTGTGGCCGCAATGAATTTGTTATGGTTCGAAGCCGTGAAACACCCTTTTGGCCGACGTAGATCCTTGGCCCGTTGATGAATATCGAACGGCCGGAGCGATCATGTTCGATTGATGGTCAGATATATGTTCTTTTTTAGAGGACACCATTGCTATGTACAAGAATATCCTGTTCGGCATTGATGGTAGCGAAACGTCCGACAGAGCATTAACGGAAATTACCAATTTTTCTGTGCCGGGTTCAACGATACACATTGTCCATGTCATCGAAGACTGGCTCGTAAACTACCCATCGATTGACGGAGACTTTTCGTACATTGAGTCAATGCGCAAGGCGATTCTTTCTGACAGCAAAGAAATGCTGTCAGAAGCAGAATCTAAATTGCGGCTGCAAGGCTTTAACGTGCAGACAAGTTTGCTGGAATTGCGTGATCTTGAGGGTGGCATCCCGGAGGCAATCAAAGCCGAAGGTGACAAGCACGACATCGACCTGACAGTGCTAGGAACACACGGACGAGGCGGGGTGCGACGCTTGATGTTGGGAAGTGTGGCTGAACACTTTGTACGCATTTCAGAGCGCCCCATTCTGCTGGTACATTCCGATTCGCCCGCAAGACAGCAAAATAGCCGGATTTCCGGACTATCTCGGAAAAACGATCACGTCCCGGCTCAACGCATCTTGGTAGCGATAGATGGCAGTGAACTCGCAAATAGTGCCCTGCGCCAGGCGATAGAATTGGCCAAAGAAAAAGGCTGCGAAATTCGTGCTTTGTATGTGAATGTGGATCCGTTCATCGATTTATTTATGCTTAGCGCTAAGTATTTTCATCATGACCAAATACTTAAGGCGGCGGCCAAACAAACAGCAAACATCAGGCAAGCGGCGATCCATATCTTCAATGTCGCCGGTGTCGCGGGGGATATGCAAGTAATTGAACTCAAAGAACGGGAAACAAGAATCGCGGAAATTATCAAGAGTGCCGCTGCGCAATGGGATGCTGGTTTGGTGGTAATGGGCTCGCACGGACTGCATGGCGCCCTGAGATTTGCACTAGGTAGCGTCGCTGAGCAGTATCTGCGCATCTCGGACCGTCCTGTTCTGATCATAAAGTCTTGATTCAACGCATAATTTTCAGCGCGAGAATTGTATAAATTGCGCATAGTGATTACGCTAAAAATGATGCGAGAGACAGCAAATCACAACCTTGTAAGCGACGTCCTGAATTTCATTGCTCAACACACTTCACTATGGAGAACCTGCCATGACCATCAAATACGGCTTCGGGAAAACCGTCAATGTTCCTTTCTCAGATGCAATCGACCGTGTTACGCAAGCGCTGCAACTGGAGGGCTTTGGTATTTTGAGTGACATTGACGTTGCCGCAGCGTTAAAGAAGAAACTCAACAAAGACATTCCCCCCTACCGCATCCTTGGTGCATGCAATCCTGCATTGGCTGACCGCGCCATCGCGATGGAGCCATCAATTGGATTGCTGCTTCCTTGTAACGTGGTGGTGCGTCAAGATGAGGCCGGCCACATACAGGTCGAGTTCATGAACACCGATGCAGTGCTCCAATTGGTCGATAGGCCGGAAGTCGCCGAGCTCGCAAGTGAGGTGCGGGAGCGACTGGCGCGAGTGATGGCCGCAACATAGGCGCGCAACACATTGCGTGAGGAGTCGGCTGTTGCAGCGCATGGTTCAGTGATGCGTATGAGGCCAGCTGGAAAGCCGTGGGCGAAAAGCTAACGATTGGCATATCGGTAGTTGGAGGCAAGAATAGCAAATTTAATCTGGTCGATTACATTCAAATAGCGTTGAGCGGGATTTTGAGATAGCGAACGCCGTTCGAATCGGCGGGCGGCAATTCTCCGGCCCGGATATTGACTTGTACCGACGGCAAAATCAGGTTCGGCATTTCCAGCGTCGCATCGCGCGCCTGGCGCATGGCGACAAACTGTTCTTCGCTTACGCCGTCGTGCACGTGGATGTTGTATTTCCGCTGAGCATATACGGTGGTTTCCCACCCGGGCTCGCGGCCCGCAGGTGGATAATCGTGGCACATAAAAAGCCTGGTCGCGGCAGGCAGGTCCAACAGTTTGCGAATGGAGCGATACAACGCGTGCGCATCGCCGCCGGAAAGTCGCAACGGGCCGAGCCGACGTCGGGCATGAAGAGCGTATCGCCGACAAAGACCGTATCCCCAATCTGGTAGGCCATATCGGCAGGCGTATGGCCAGGCACATGGAGTGCTCTGGCGCTCAGGCCGCCAATGGCAAATTCTTCGTTTTCTTCAAACAAATGGTCGAACTGTGAGCCGTAGGGCCGGAATTCCGGCTCCAGGTTAAACAGCTTCTTGAAGACGCCCTGCACGCTGCGGATATTCTGCCCGATGGCAATCCTGCCACCCAGATGGGTTCGGAGATAAGGCGCAGCCGACAAGTGGTCAGCGTGGGCATGCGTCTCCAGTATCCACTCCACCCGCAATTTGTGCTCACGTACAAATGCGATGACCTTGTCGGCACTCGCCGTCGAGGTCCGTCCCGCTTTAGGATCGTAGTCCAGCACAGAGTCAATGATGGCGCACTCCGTCTGCCCTTCCTGGTAAACCACGTAGGTCACGGTCCAAGTCGCGGGATCGAAGAACGATTGTATGGTGGTTGGCATCAGAGGACTCCGTGAAGGTAAAAAAACTACTCGCAATTATTATATCAAAGTATATAATATATTCAAATTAATTATTCCCTAGCTATATGAACAATATTCCTTCTCCCATTGACCCTGGGACCATGCAGGCCGCTGCGGCGCGAGCCTGCGCGCTGCTCAAGGTGCTGGCAAATCCAGACCGGTTGCTGCTGATGTGCCAGTTATCTCAGGGCGAGCTATGCGTGAATGAACTGGATGAGCGACTCGGCATACGGCAGCCGACTCTTTCCCAGCAACTCGGCGTGCTGCGTGAAAACGGCCTGGTCGCAACGCGGCGGGACGGCAGGAGCATCTTCTATTCCATTGCAAGCGAGGAGGCGCTTGCCGTGATGGGGGTTCTATACGAGCAGTTTTGCGCCAATGTCAAACAGGAGACAACATGTTGATGGATCTAGAAAACTTCACGCCCGGCTTATCGCTGGCTGGGGGATTGATTATTGGCGCGGCGGCAGCCGTCCTCGTTCTCTTCAATGGCCGTATCGCCGGAATTAGCGGCATCCTCGGAGGATTGCTAAGTTTGCCGCGCAATGACATGGCATGGCGTATAACTTTCCTGACGGGCCTGGTCGGCGCTCCAATCCTCGCGAGTGCGTTCGGCAATCCGGCGACTCCCGACATTCAGGCCGGCTGGGGTGAAATCCTCATCGCCGGCTTTGTGGTTGGTCTCGGCACCCGCTATGCCGGCGGCTGTACGAGCGGCCATGGCGTCTGCGGCATCTCTCGTGGCGCCACTCGGTCGCTGATCGCGACGGCGACCTTCATGGCGACAGGCTTCGCGACCGTCTTCGTGCAACGACATCTGATTGGAGGCTGAAATGACCGCAGTCACTGCATTACTGGCTGGCCTGCTCTTCGGCATCGGCCTGATGATTTCCGGTATGGCCAACCCGGCAAAAGTCCTGGGCTTCCTAGACCTAGCGGGACGCTGGGACCCGTCGCTGGCCTTCGTGATGCTCGGTGCGATAGCCGTCGGTTCGCTCGCGTTCTTCATTGCCAAACGCCGCAAGCGCTCGTTCCTGGGATTGCCCGTGCAGCTACCAGCCAATGCGAAGGTAACGCTGAGACTGGTTTTGGGAAGCGCCGTATTCGGCATCGGCTGGGGCCTTGCAGGCTTCTGTCCGGGTCCTGCGCTAGTTGCCTTGGGCGCGGGTTATCCGAAGGCGTGGGGCTTTGTGGCCGCCATGGTGGCCGCATGGTTGTATTCGAGTTGCTTGAGCGGGTGAAATCGAGTCTGCAGCAGGTTTAACTCGCCGAGCAAGGCACATTGGAAAACTTGTCACTGGCGAGTCCATGTATATGGTGAATAAATGGAAAGCTTAACTTCTGGTAGCGCAGCCCTTGGAGCCGTGGTCGGCCTGATCCTGGCGCTGACCGGCGCCGGTGGCGCCATCCTCGCCGTCCCCTTGCTGCTCTTCATTTTGCATCTGAGTGTGGCAGAGGCTGCGCCTGTTGCCCTGCTCGCAGTTGGCCTGTCCGCTGCTGTCGGTGCCGTCATCGGATTACGCGCGGGTATCGTGCGTTACCGGGCCGCCGCATTGATGGCCGTGACCGGTACGTTGTTCTCGCCCGTAGGCCTATGGCTCGCTCATCGCATGCCAAATGGTCTTCTGACCTTGCTATTCTCTGCTGTACTGGCGTTTGTGGCGCTACGAATGTTCAAGCAAACGACCCCGTCGAAACCTCTCCAGGCTGAACCAATCCAGCAATTGCCGCCATGTCAGCTGGACGCGGGCACTGGGCGCTTTGTCTGGACCGCTTCCTGCACTCGAGCGCTTGCACTTTCAGGTATCGGCGCCGGCTTTCTCTCGGGCCTGCTGGGCGTTGGCGGCGGCTTTGTCATTGTGCCGGCACTCAGACGGGCAACCAACGCACCTGTCCACGCCATCATGGCGACATCCTTGGCGGTGATTACGCTGGTGTCGGCTTCCGGCGTCATGTCGACCGCCATTGCGGGACGCATGAACTGGCAAGTGGGCATGCCATTCGCCGCAGGCGCTGTAATGGGTATGCTGGGCGGACGACTTGTCGCCAGCCGATTAAGTGGACCAAGGCTGCAACAGGGCTTTGCCCTGGTCGCCGCCCTCATTGCTGTCGGCATGGCTGCGAAAGTCGTGCTTGCTGCATAGACAGGTAAAAACGGAATACACTTCCTCAAAGAGGAAAATGAAACACCTGACTCCAGCTCGAGGGGTGCAATCCAAACAGGCGTCTATTTTTGACTTACCAACCAAAGGAGCTGGCATGAGCGGTATTCCAGTCTACAAAGAGCTGACCAAAGAGGTCGCAGCCAAGATGCGCGGCTTGCGGCAATCACAGCCAGACTTGATGGCGGCATTTAGCCAGCTAGCTGCAGCTGGCACTCAAGAGGGAGCCCTGAGCAAGAAGACGCGGGAATTGGTGGCGTTAGGCATTGCAGTAGCCTGCCGTTGCGATGACTGCATCGGCTTTCACATGCAGACTCTGGTCAAATTAGGGGCAACACGAGCAGAGATAGAAGAAGTGTTGGGAACGGCCGTATATATGGGAGGAGGTCCCTCCATGATGTATGCCACCCATGCGTTGAAAGCATTTGAAGAGTTCTCAGAGTAGCGTTCGCATCAGGGAGAAAATCGATACCCGCGTATCCACGTGCTCACCGCCAAAAAAAATCATAAGCTTGGGCTGGCGGTGAGTTATCGGAGTCGCACTCTGCACTCACACACAAAAAAGCAATGAGACCTGCCGGCAGGATTGATGTGTTTATTCATCACGGTTCATGATGTAAGATAAATTCAATATACAACGAAAAATCCAAGCAATGAAATCGTGAGCCGCGTGGTGATGGGACTATATTGCGGCCCTTATTTAATGACCGCTCATTGCATCCTTACCATGGTCAGAAAGCTGTGCGTCAAACCACTTGTGCAAGGCAGCAACTAATATAGCATCCGAGGTTTGGTAAGTCAGCTCCGCACCGCCTGTCACATTTTTATACGTAATAACAATCTGTCCAGGCTGTGCAGCCTTGAGATCACCCAGACCAGGCATATCCTGACCGTGAATATGGGATGGCCCTGAGAAATCTCCTTTCAGAAACTGCCTACGGATCTCTTTCAAATGTTGCCGCACCAAACTGACTTGGCCGGCATCTGCCGAATTCTTGGCAATCACTCTTTGCACACCACCTTCGGCATTTTTAGTAAAAACATGCGTCGTAGCTGGCAAACTAAAAGGCATAACGTCTTTGCCACGCCGGGCCACCTCAGCTTGACGCTGCGCGTCAGCCATCGCTGCCGTGTGGGTAGCATGATCCATCTTGGAGTGATCCATGGTTTGAGCATGAATACTTCCAGAAAAAGCAAAGATCGCAAATGAAACGATGGCTGTTTTAGACATGGTCTGCCTCCAACTTTAATGTGGTTGGATACTAAATATTTGAACAGTTTCCCGTACATTATTCACGCGGTATTCATAAAAACGTCAGCCTTTGTTCTGGGTATCCGTCCAAGCAAGCCAGCCGCGTCGATGGGCGCGAGCGTCGGCCAATACATGATGCAATCGGTTGTCGGTTTGATAGTAGGCAGCCACGACCTGATCGCAAATTGTTGTGTCGATTATCGATCCATCGAAAATTATCCTGGCGCGCGCAGTCATCCCCCCACCACGCCTGCCCGCTAAATAGGTCGCTTTCGACTCAAATTTTCAGGAATGACGCACATAGGGGAAACCTGCCGTCTGAGGGCCAGAATATGTCGAAAAAAAATGACGCGAAATGACGCACCTGGAGGGGTAAAACTGAGCTCTGGTGTAAGCAATGAAAAGCTGATTTTAGGTTTGACCTCGGGGAAAAGGTAACATTGGTAACCTGCACTATTTTCCCTTTGTAAGTACCTGATTTATATAGGTTCATGTGGTTACCTTTGAAAGGTAATCTTTAGTAACCTCAAAGGTAACTTCCCTCTAAGCCTTTGATATATATAACTATTATTTTTAGCTATATTACCTTCTACTAGGGTAACCATGTTACCCCAAGGTTACCCCGAAGTTACCTTTTGTCGAAATCCGCAAAGTCTTATGCTACAAGGCTTTGCAGTCGATTTCCAAAAAAGGTTACCAATGTTACCGTTTTCCCGAGGGGCACTTTATTTTAGCAAGCTAAAATTATTTCGGTATTTACATGCAATCCGAACGAGTTGTTCAGTCGATCCTTAACAAATGTGATGGGTGATAGCATCAACAAATACTTCTAAGGCAATTTCTTAAGGATCGTATGGTGAAAAAGAGATTAATTTCGTTTAGCGCGCCCCGGTTAACCTTGAAGGGCTTCATTATTGTAAAAAATCCGAAGGGGCAACTAGGTTTTTGGAATAATGTGGACCACTTTGTGCGGCATCCGGCGGCGCTGATCATCATTGGCTTTGCACTTTCCGGCATTGTCGGTGGATGGCTTACGTACCTCCATGAAGTAAGGCTTCGGGAACGTGATGCCATTGTGAAAAACATGGATGATCTCAGGGCTTCGATTGATGATTTATCCACCGCGTTTAGTCATTATTCGTCCAAAGCTTATAAGCTCATCGATTTGATGAAAACGAATGCATCACCAGAAGCCCTTGCGACAGCGCAAGCCGAGTTCGATTTAGCAGATGAAAAATGGAGTGAGAGACTGATTGTTGACTCTCCAAACATAAAACAAAGGTTTGCCGATTCTGGAGAAATCTACGGAATACTGTTCGATATGCAGCTTGGAACTGGAGCAGTAAATGAATGCATCAAAAATCACGTTGTCGATGGCAATAAAGAGTCCAACATTGGACACAATAAGCTTTTGTGTAACCTTAAGCTAAAAGACAATAAAAAGACGTTCGCTGAGTCCAGGCTACAAAATTTGTATCTTTGCGTGAATCTGTTCGCCACTCTTTTGCGCCCTGAGCCACGAAACGATTTTTATGCTTTTTCTGGAAATGACTACACCTTCCATGGCTATTCCGTTGCAATTCTTAAGGCTTGCGGTTACGGCAAAATAATGGGCATCACGGATTGACTCCCATTATGCTGCTTCCTAACGGTTGATTGCTCATGAAATGCAATATGGCGATTATATAAATCTGCCTTTGCTGCCACACGATACTTTTAAGAGGCGCTCGTGCTGTTGATTTAGGGTCTGTTGGGAAGTGGTTGATACAGAATTGATACGAGCGGGTCGCAGAGCCAGTAATTACATGGAGAATATCCCCTTGAACTATGGCGAGGACTGGAACAGAAATGCGCAGAGTGCTTACTTCACATCAAGCGCCCATACCATTTCATATCAAACTCGATAGGTCGAACTAACGTACCCAACGACTTGGGCGTGAGTATAGCAAAGACTGCAAGAATGCTGGGACAGATTTCGTTGGCCAAGCATACCCGTCCGAACAAGGCCCTTGGACATGGCAACTAACTATGCCAAGTCGGCGCTATTAGCATTTGGCAAAAAACATCTTGGTCTGTGCATCCTTGCGTTCCTTGCTGATCCATTCCTTGGTTTGTACCGGACTGAGTTGGCGCTCGTTCTTGCCACCGCGGGCAAGCCGCTCGTCATCCATCCGGTTGAGTTCATCGATACGGTCCTGCAGCCTCCGGCACTCTTCGGATGCCGGAGGCTTTGCGTTATCCAACGATACTCGCGGTGTCCCTTCTTGCGCCGATGCGGTTGAAATCATTGTTGCGGCCAACAGTGCGAATACAGCGATGAATTGTTTTTTCATGATTGAGTTTGCCTTCGAGTTTGCACATCTCTGGAGAATACAGGTACAGCAGAATACGAATGCTGCAGATTCGCTACGGTAAAGGATTGGATATACAGCCGATGCGGGAATTTCGACTTCATTTCTCGCCGTGAATTACGGCTGTAACTGGAACATGCATGCGAAGAGCAGACGATCTGGGCAAGCGTATAGCAAGTGCAACGGCTGCCCTGTCAAAGCTATTTCGGCGAGTTCAGGCGACTCGCCACTTCCCCGGCGTTGCGGCACGCAGGCCACGTCGGTCTACGCATATTGCGACTTGATAGCTTGATTATTTACCTGCGAGAGGAAACGCGCAGACGAAATTCATCATGACTTCGGCCACGGAGCCTTCTGCCGGTTTGGTAAACGGCGAATTCTTCAATGCATCGCTATGATCCAGCTTGGCGCCGGCACCATCGAGTTCAGCGTACAGAACTTCGCCAGCCAGACGCAATGTCTTAGCCTTACAGTTGTACAGTGTGAAGTCCTGATAAGAATGGAAGGTAGGGAATTTTGGATCGCCTTCGTTCTTACGCGCATCCTTGAAATTCCACATTGACCAGGCTTCGCGGATACCCTTGTTCTCCTTGATCGATGCTTGGTCCAGCTTGAGCTCGGATGCATCGCTGGATCCAACGGATTGCCAGTCGGCAGCTTGGGCCGCTACGCAGGCCAGGCCGAGAGTCAGGGTGAGCGCTAATTTTTTCATCTGGTTTTCCTTAAAAAATACGAGCTTTGTTTCGACTTCGCATGATAAACATTAATTCCCGTGCCTACACGGCATTTTGGTAACAAAATGAAAATCAAAAAAAAGCCTCGCATGAGCGAGGCTTTTACTTGCAACTGAATCGTCGCTTGTGACGAAACGCCTTAGCCCTTTGGTTTTGACAAGCATTGCTTCATAAACGCCTTGCGATCGTCGCCCTTCTTGCCGGTAGCGTCGACATTGCACGACTTCATTTTCTCTTGCTGGGTCATGGGTGCGGCTGCGGCAGGCTTGCTGCTCAAGCAATCTTTCATGAAAGCCTTGCGGTCGTCCCCGGTTTTACCAGTGGCGTCTTTGTTGCACGATGCCATTTTATTTTGCTGCTCATTTGCCGCAAATGCTGGATTAAAAATAAAGCAGCAAGCAAGCAAGGCCAAGCCTGAGAGTTTTTTCATGGTTTTCTCCGTTTCGAACGCAGTGAAGTTACATCTTTCAAGAATGACGGTGGCGACACTATCCATCGCCGCGCCCGACTCCATATAGCCATGCTGTGGCTTGCTGCATTACAGCACGAAAATTGTCAGCTGCCAATATGTTAGCTATATGCTTATGCGCTTCTGGCATAAAAGCAGCAATTTAGCGATTGACACACGCATATTCATGCTCATGCGCCATGTACAACACAATCAATCAATGCCCTGTGCGCAAGCACATGCCTCCAAGAATATACGCTGCCGGCTTGATATTCATAAATCATATGGCGAATATCTAAAACCGAAATTGGCTTCGTTATCTGAGATTGCCTATACTGCACTGCAACAAAGACGACTAATTGAAAGGCAAAATCATGGCCAGTATCTCTCCTCCGCTTCCGCTGTCGACACGTTCGATGCAGGCACAAGCACATTCTGACAACTCTTTCCATGCTATCGGCAGCGCCGTTAATGCGCGCCCAAGCTGGATCGAAAAGATCCTGACAGTCTGGACAGCCCCATACAAGCGCCTGAGCGGTTCTTTCCTGCGCTTCTAATAGGGCGCTTGCTGATCGAATCCACTAGCCTCGCACCTTGCGGGGCTTTTTATTACCCAAAGAAATGCAACGCTGCCACCTTCAATCGAGTTACCCACAGAAATTGTGAGCAAGCCTGTTGATAACCTTTTAGCCTGCATGCTATCTACTTGATTCATATAGACTTTATCGGGCTGCTCACAACTGGGCATTCATAGCCGATCCGTATCATCCGTAGTGGATCAGGCCGGATATTACCGAGTGAGTTACCCACAGAAATTGTGAGCAAGCCTGTTGATAACCTTCTGACTAGCAATCTATCTATTTGATTTATATCGATTTTTTTACCATGCTCGCAGCAATGCAGGGCAATTCTGCCGCGCTTCGATATTCTCGGCAAAGAATCCGGCGATGCCACCCCTCGCAAGTTACCCACAAAAATTGTGCGCAAGCCTGTTGATAACCTTTTAGCTGGCGTCTTATCTATTTGATTCATATGGATTTTTTTGCTCTGCTCACAACAAGGCAGGAAACTTGCGCTGCATTGATCGGCGTCAGCGCAAAACAGCGATGCAAGCCGTGGGGACAAAAAAAGCCCGCTCACCTTGCGGTTGCGGGCTGAATCCAAACCTTAGGAGGTGTTGGAGGAGACAGGTGTAACTATATGGCGATGCAACATGCTTGTCTGCTTTATTTAACCAATAACAGATATTCCGCATTCATATATCAGCATGATTGCAATTGATGTCTGCAACACGGAGCGGTAACGTCCATGATCATTTCGGCTTTTCGTCGTGACCGCGACAAGCATCGGCACGAGCTTTCTGCAACGTACCGTCCTTGCAACGCATGACACTATGCGTATTGATCCGATGTGCACCGTCGTAGAAAGATGCGGGACTGCGATCGTTGCGTGCATCGGGATGGCCTTCAAGGGCGGCGCCTGGCTCACGTGGCTGGATCGGCTCATTTTGAGCGTAAGCAAAAGGGATGGTCGCCAGCACAAGAGCCAGCGCGCCCAGCAGTTCTTTTCTTGGCAGTTTCTTCATATTCGGCCTTTCATTTCACAATGGATCAACGATGAATGACGACGATCTGATGCAATGACTCTGTTTCGAGCTGTCCATGCGTTTAACGTTCCATACTCGGTGCAATTCAGACCATTTCTTTTTGCGATGCTCCGGCAAGGGCGCTGTATAGCACCTCACCCGACAGTGGTCTCAGCGTTGTTCCCTCTGCTGCATGGATCAGTGCGGTAATGCGGCGATTGGCCGCAGCTTCGCGTCCCAGCGACTCGGCCAAGCGGACAATCGCCCCGTTCAGATAATCGACTTCGCTTAAACGCCCGTTGTGCAAGTCATCCCACATCGACGAACGCGCCTCGGGATCGATTTGCAGCATGGTCGCAGCCAGACGTTTGAACAATGCGTCCGGCAGACGCAGCAATGTCGGCAGCAATTGCGGTCCCACCCTGGCAATTTTTGCCGGCCGGATTCCGGCCGCGCGCAGTAACGGCAACGCTTCTTCGATCAGCAGGGCCAGGCAGCGCCGGTATGCACGTTGCGACAACTCCGCCTTGAGCGGCAGATCGGACAGCGCATTCACAGAATTATTCAAGTTCAGCAACAGCTTGCCCCACTGCATGGACGGAAATTCATCGCTTTCCTGCAGCGGCAAATGTGCGGCGCGAAACACCGTCTCCCAGCCTCGCAGTGCAGGACTGGCTTCGATCACCAGCTCCCCGCCGGTGGCACGATGAAATCGGCTGCCCGCCATTTGCGCGACATTGAACGGCACCATGCCGCCCAATATCGTCCAGCCAGGTAAGGCCTGCCGCAATGTGTCGGCATTGCCGACGCCATTCTGCAGGCTGACAATCAGCGCCGACGGTTTGGCGTGCGCGGCAATTTCTGTCGCTGCAGCTGGCGTATCGGCGCTCTTTACGGTCACCAGGATCAGGTCGGCATCGGCCAGTGCCGCAGCGGTTTCAGCATACGGTACGTCAACCGCTGCCAACTGCATGCTGCGTCCTGACAGATCGGTCAGCAACAAGCCTTCGCGGGCAATCTGCTGACGCATCCGCGCCCGTCCTACCAGCACGACCTCAGCGCCGGATGCCAGCAACGATCCACCGATGTAGACGCCGATCGATCCGGCGCCGAAGATGGCAATTTTCATTGCGGCGTGCGAACGATTAATAGGCAATGCTGAGACGCCGGTACAGGAAGCCGAGCACAAACAGCGGGCCAATCAGCAGGAAACGCAGGTCGTCGAAAAACGATGGTTTCTTGCCTTCGATCTTGTGGCCGATGAACTGACCGATCCATGCCAGCACGAACACCGTGATCGAGAGCGGCAATATCCACTGTGGCGGCAGCACATACAGCAGCGCCAGCATGAAACCGAACATCAACAGCATGCCGATCGCCAGCGGTACCGACAGCGAGAAGTAATACAGCAACGACGCCAGCGCCGCCGCCACAGCCACCAGCGGATGAATCGTCCACAGCAAACCCAGCAAGGTAAAGACGATCACCGGCACACAAATGAAATGGATGATTTCATTGACGGGATTGAGATGGCTTTCGGAATACTTGGCGAGCAAGGTATCGATGGCGCGCGCGGACAGGGATTGCGAATCTGTGTTCATGACGGTCTCCGTTTTTAATATAAGACCATCTTAGACCATCGTTTTCAGTCTCGCTTGAACGCAATCGCCATCTTTTGCAGCTCCGATGGCACTACGCCGAAGGTATGGCGAAAGGTCCGGCTCATGTGGGCCAGGTCGGCAAACCCGGCGTGATGGGCGGCATTGGTCATGTTGTCGCCGCGCGCGACCGCCTCAACGCCGTCCAGCAGGCGCGACCACAGCAGATAGCGCGACAGCGACAAGCCGGTCTGCTGGCGAAACAAATGGGTAAAGCGACTGGGTGAGAGATGCGCGTCTGCGGCTAGCGACGCGCCGCTAACCGCGGCGCCGGGACGGTGATCGATCCACGCCAGTGCTTGACTGATGCGCGGGTCAATCTGCTGTTGTGCGGCATCGCCCAGCGCCGCACAGGACAGCCAGTCCCGCATTGCCTGTTCCGCATCTTCAAGTTCCAAGCTGCCGCTCCTGCCATGATCGAGAGCGTTGCGAACCCGCGCAAAATCGACAACGTGATCGAAGCCCGCCAGCAGCGCACTCGGCATGCTCTGTGAGCGTTGCGGCAACTCAATGAATAGATGCGCGAGCAGTGTCGCGTCGCACTGGATCTGATGGGTCTGGTTGGATGCAAAGACTGCTGCGCGTGTGGTAGTCCACGGTTGGTCCGGCGCCAGGCGCGCCTGGAATGGCGCATCCAGCCCCCAGGTCAGTTGCGTCGCAAAATGTGCATGGAATTTTGAATCGATACCAGGACCGACCACCAGCGCGCGGCCGCGCCAGAGAAACAGATGAGAGCGTTGTGAATTCATCAATTCCCTACTTTGCCTACGCTTGAAAAAATTCGTGGCACGGACCGTTGCGCCAACGCCGTCAGTATTTGTGACAGGTGCAATTGCCCCAACGGTACAGGTGCATTTTGTGGAAAACGTTTTTCAGCTCATTTGGCACACCGCCGAACAGCACTTCGGGCGCCGTCAGGCCAAACACGCCGAGACTAATCGACGGCTCCAGCGATACCACGGCGTGCCAGGTGCGCTTGGGAATGAATAGCGCATCGCCGGGTTCGACCCGTGCGTACAGCCCCTGCGTTTTTTCAAATTCGCGCAACTGCTCCGGCTGCTGATCGAGGCGAGAAATATTGATGTCGCTCAGGATCGCTCCCCAGTCGTACTTCTGCGAGATGCACATGTGCGGCGTTTGCTCGGGCGGGAACAGGATGAATTCCTTGGTTCCGCGGACCTGGCAAAACCAGTTGTGCGGGAAATCGTAATGCAGGCCGGTTACCGTGTGGGCCGGCCCCATGAACACATACTCCCAGGTCCAGCGCCAGCCAGGCCACAATTCCTTGATCGAGAAATCGTTGCGCAACGCCGGAAACTCATCGAGGATATTCCATTGCGCCAGGTACATGCGATCCGGCTGGAACGATTGCATGTACGACCAATCGAGGAAAAACTGTTCACCCGCAGCCAACTGATGGCGACGCTGGTTAGGCAGCAATCCAATATCGTCAGCCAGAGGCTGCCGTGCGATCGCCGCCAGCTCCTGCAGATAAGGACCGACCGGCATCACCGGACGATGCCTGGTCTGCCCCTGCTCGACCAGGCCATTCTGGAACTTCACTTTCGGCTCGGAGCCGTCCTTGTAGCGCAGCGCGGCCATCTGTTCAAACGACCAGCCCTGCTGCGCCGGCCAGTTGCGCAGCGCGCCCTTCACCAGCAATGGCCGGGTTCGCTCACCGAAACCACCGTCGCGCTTGAGTTGCTCGGCGTCGATCTGGTCGACTAATTGGAAGGATGGGCCGCGAATCGAAGTCATGGACAAAAAACGAAGAAAAAATCGAAGGAAAAATCAAGTGAGAACCGGCCGGTGCGCTAGCGGTAACCCGGCAGGAAAGCCAGTATATTAGCAGGATGTGCCGGGAAATTTTGGCGCCCTGCCTTTCCTCGCCGATGCCGCTATCCGGCCATCAGAAATTGCGGATATCGTCCTGGATCATGCGAATCCTGTTGTCATTGCCGAGGCGATTGATCAATTGCGCCTGCACGCTTTGCCACAGCTGATTGCGGTCCATCAGGTAACCTTCTGTGCGATACCCATATCTGCCGCTCCTCGGCACGTCGCCGAAATAGCTGATTGTGGTGCGGCGGCTTTCGGCGCCCTCGTTATAGCGCAGATCCAGGTTCGGCACGCGCGTCACCGACAGGTCGAGCACGATCTGGAACGAGTTCTCTTCCACCAAAACCCTGCGGTTGAAACGATAGGTCTTGGTTGACGTGCTGCCGTCCGGATTTTTCGTATCGACATTCTCGCTCAGCGCTTCAACGTACTCCCGGGCGCGTGGCGGATAGTAGACATAGGAGGTGTTGATGTACATGCCGAGGTCGGCATTGCCGCCTTGGTATTGGAAACGGGTGAAACCGAGATTGAACAGCCCCATCACGCTGCGAGTGATGTCGCCGTCCGGATCGTTGCTGCTGACCTGCAGCACCACCGTGCCAAGCGTACGGTATTTGTCGGAAAGCGCTTGCGCATCCTTGTAGGAACCGTGTTCCTGGTAGACGTTGTAGGCATTGTAAAACGCCTGGCCGGCATCGCGATATATCGAGCGCCGACGCTGCGGATTATTCGCCGCCAGTTCCGTGCCCTGCTTGTAATAGGCCGCTGCATCCAGGCTGTCGGCGGCGTAGCGGTGTTTGTCGGCCTGTTTGCGAGCGTCCCTGTAGTCGCCGTAGGGCCGATAGATATCGGCCGCGGCGGCAAAGCTGATCGCCGCCTGGCGTTCATCCTTGTAGGCCGCTGCCGCGCTAGCCTTCTGGTAATACTCGGAGGCGAGCGTGTCGCGCAAGGTGGCGTCCGTGTAACGCAACGGCAAGTCGGTGTACTTCGGGTAATAACTCCGCGCCGCGAGCGCCGTGCGAATATCCAGCAACGCCAGGTAGGCGCCTATCTTGCGATCGTAGTCGCGCTCGCCGGCGCCCTGAATCGTCGCTTCGTAACTGGCCACAATGATGCGCAGGCGTTCACGGATACCGTTTCTGTCATCGCTGTCGTCGTAGTCGGTTTTCTTGTATTTTTCATCGAGGTAGCTGAGCGTCGACTTCACGCTGGCGACGTAGTCGCCCTTCTCGAATTGCGAGATCGACGTCGACAAGGAGGCGCAACCGGCCAGCAAGAGCATGCACCCCAGGAGTAAAAGTACGGATGTGGCCGATTTGATTTTCTGCATTGTTCTTCCCTATGGCGGCCAATTGCCGCTGCCCCGCCGTTTCTTGATTGCAGCGATGTTTTCACATGTTGAGCGGGCACAATTTTAAACCGGCCATTTTCTTTATATATTTTTATTTGCAGAAAGAAAACGACTACCAGGTTTCGCGCTTGTGGACGAAACGCGCCTTTACTCGCCATCGCCGCATTATCGACGCTGGTATCGGCCATAAAAAAGCCGCGCTTTCATCAAAGAATCGCGGCGAACCGGTGCCGGGGAGCACTGGAGGGAGATCAAAAAAAGCCCACCACCTTGCGGCAGCGGGCTAAATATCAACATAGGAGAGGATAGGCTCCGATAGACGGTTTTCATTCTATTGAGAATTTGCGGTAGCCACACCTGTCAGTTTTGACAGGTCCGCAGATATAAAAGTGTGGAAAAATATATATGTGACAAGATTATGCAGGTAAATTACAGTAAATCAGTCAGATAACCTCTCGATGAGGATGGCTCTTGGAATCTGGCACAAACTACCCGATTACTGTTCCAGCATCCACCGCCGCTATCGTGTCGCGCAACCACAGCAAACCCGGGTCACCCTGGTTACGCGGATGCCAGGCGGCAAACAGCGAAAAACCGCGTGCCTGGAACGGCAATGCGAATGCGTCGAGCCGATCCTGGTAGCGATGCACAAGGCGGCTCGGCAGCGTCGCCACATAATCGCTGTTGCACAACAAATCCGGCACCAGCGTGAAATTCTGCACTGACAGCATGACGTCGCGCCGGCGGTCCATCTGTTCCAGATGTTCGTCCATAAAACCATGAAAACTGCCGCCGCTGGTTGAAACCAGCACATGCTTGAGCGCGCAATACTGTTCCAGATCAAGCTCGCCTTGGCCGCGCGGATGCCCTTTGCGCTGCGCCATCACAAAATGCTCGTCCATCAGTTTCCGCGCTTTCATCGATGGCGGCACCATGCGTTCCGATCCGATCAGCAGATCGATTTCGGCCCTTTCCAGCTGCGTGGCGACCTGGCGTTGGTCGGCATTTACAAAGGCGATCCTGATCCCCTCCCCGGCCAGCGACGGCAATTGTTCCATCAACCGCAAGCCGAGCACTGCGGTCGCATTATCATTAGCGGCGATGACAAAACGCCGGCTGTCTCGAAACGGGTCGAATGCAGGACGCTGCCTGATCACGGTCTCCAGGTCGCGTAATGCGGCGTGCAAGGGTTCGACCAGCGCCAACGCGTGCGCGCTCGGGGTCATGCCTCGCCCACCGTCGGCCGGTATCAGCAATGGATCGTCGAATATCTTGCGAAGGCGCGCCAGTTGCGTCGACACCGCCGGCTGCGTCAGATGCAGACGCGCTGCCGCCTTGGTCACGTTGCACTCCTCCAGCAATGCATCCAGCGATACCAGCAAATTGAGATCGACTCCACGCAGATCAATCATATTGATACGTCCCATGCTATTAATTAATTTCAAATATACGTGGCCGCGCCGTAAAGTTCAATCATCGACACCGCAACCAGGAGATGAGCATGAAAGCATGGATGTTTAATCAGGCAGAACTTTCGTTAGCAATGCGGGAAGTTGCACAACCTGCGCTACGCCCCGGCGCCACGCTGATACGGATGGAGGCAGCGCCGCTGCTGAGCTACACCGGCGATTACCTGCAAGGCAAGTTGCCCTATGCTTACCCGCCTGGCCCTTTCACCCCCGGCACCAATGGCATAGGACGCATCGTCGCAGTTGGCGACGGTGTGCAGCATTTCCACCCAGGACAGCGGGTTGCGTTGAATCCCTACTGGATTACCGATGAAGCGGTCCAGGAACCGGCGCAAATCCTGATTGGCCTGACCGGCATCAGCCATGACAGTGGCAATATGCTGGCGGCGTTCCCGCATGGCACGCTGCGCGAAATCGTCGACATGCCGGCTTCGACGCTGCTGCCATTGGAGGGGCTTGATCATCTGCCCGCCGAGCGCCTGGCGGTACTGGCTAAATTCGTGGTGCCGTTCGGCGGCTTGCGCCGTGGCCGGCTGGCTGCCGGCGAAACCGTCGCCATCAATGGCGCCAGTGGCTATTTCGGCTCGGCGGCCGTCATGGCGGCGTTGGCCATGGGCGCCGGCAAAGTATTGGCGCTTGGACGCCGTGCGGCATCGCTGCAGCGCCTGGTCGAACTCGGCCAGGGACGCGTGCTGCCGATAGTGCTATCGGGAGAGGTCGCAGCCGACACTGCGGCCATTCGGGATGCTGCTGCCGGCGGTATTGACCTGGCATTCGACATGGTAGGCCAGGCCATTGATCCGAACAGCACACTCGCAATGCTGAACAGCTTGCGCCGCCGTGGCCGCCTGATCCTGATGGGTAGCATGCAAGTACCGCTGCCGGTGCCGTATGGCGCCATGCTGCTCAACAGCTGGGAATTGATTGGACATTTCATGTACACCCCGGAAGACTACCTGGCGCTGCTGTCGCTAGTCAGGAGCGGTCTGTTGTCGCTGGATACGGTGGACGTGAAGACTTTTGGATTTTCTGCACTCAAGCCAGCAATCGATCATGCGGCGCAAATGGCGGGACTGCAATCGACGGTTGTGCTGTTCGAGCAGCGATAAGGAAGATCCTTGCGGCATCGACCGGTGCCGCAAGTTACGATAAAAATCTGGCGGCAATGCCAAGGAAAATGAGCGACGATTAGTTTGCCAAAAATTCTCGCCAAGGCTCGAAGTATTTTTCTCGCCAGCCGATCTTGACGTTTTCGTAATCCTGGTCGGGCACATCGAGATGCACCAGGTCGATGCGCCCTTGCTCGCCTTGCGTATGGAACGACAGGATCAGTATCGAATCCGGGTCTTCTTCGGCAAATGCACTCGAACGCCAGGTCTGCACAATCAGCCGAGGCTTGACCACCTGTAGCATGACACCGCTCAGTGCGCCGTCAAAAGCCTCGAACTCGGCCCCTGCTTCCGCTGCGACCATGACCGGCTGGCCAGTAATGGCCTGATGCATGACCGGATCAACATACATGTCGAACAGGGCTTCGGCTGAGGCTTTCAAGACTACCGTCTTGTAAATGACATTGCGCATGGCGATTCTTCCTTCAGTGCTATTGAGAGAGCTATCCGGATCACTCAGGCGCCATAGCAATCAGCCTGCTTCGTCCAATAATGGCGCGGTCAAACAATACTTAAACTGCTTGCGACAAAACTCTACCTGATTCCACAAAAAATTATTTGAGTGCGCGCCGCATGCCGACGTACAACGCTTCGACTTTCTCGCGCGCCCAAGGCGTCTTGCGCAGGAAGGTCAGGCTCGACTTGATGCTTGGATCGCTCTTGAAACAACGGATATCGATACGCTGCGCCAAGCCTTCCCAACCAAAATGCTCCACCAGTTCGGTCAGCATTGCTTCCAAGGTGACGCCATGCAGGTGGTGATGTGTGTTTTGTGTCATGCGCTTCTCGATCAACATTCAAGCTGTCATTTTACGGCTAGGCCCGCACTTGTGAGCGCTAGCGCTAGCAAACTGCCCCGGCTTAAGTAAAGAATTACAGTTTTCGCGAGATTTGTCGTTAACTGAATGACAGCAATATTCAAAGGAACGTCATGATTTCAAAAACCAGTGCAGTACAAAGCGCGGATCGCTCCACGGCGAGTATTGCATCGCAGATCACCGCGTTGCAAAAACAACTTTCCAGCCTGCAAAAGCAGCTTGTTTCGACTTTGAAGGATGCGGCAGCAGAACCGGACTCTAAACTGACCGACATGCGTGTGAAGATGCTGCAATTGCAAATCACCTCGATCGAATCCGAAATCAGCCGGCTAACTCAAATGGCAGCAGCACCTGCGCTAAGCGACGCACAGCAAAGCATGCAGGAAGCGACTCAGGATGCGGCGACGAACGCAACACGCAAAAAACAATCCACGCTGTCGTCAGGCGGCAGCGTGGATCTCTACGTCTGAATCGTAAGGCCGGTCTTGTCACACACACAGCAAGCCGGCTGCCGCCCCGAGCCGGGCGGCAGCTACCCGGCACTACTTGCCTGGGCTGCTCAAATTAGCAAAACTGCCACTGACAAAGGCCGTAACTGCATCGGCCAACAACTTGTGTGTATGCGTGGTCGGATGCAGCGTATCCCAGAATACGAAGGAATCGGGGTTGTTGCACTGGGAACGCGCTGTCTGCGTTTGCAGATAGTTGGTGCTGGAGTCGGTATTGATGTTCAGGCAGGACTGCGTGGTGTTGCTGACCTGATACTTGGCTGGGTTGGTCAGCAGATCGTTGAACAGCGCGTAGGTATCATACAACTGGATATTCAGGCTGCTTCCGTACTGTGCCCGTAGTGAAGCCACCAGCGCAACCAGGCGATTGTTCAGGCCCGTTACCTGCGCCGCTACCGTTGCACCATTGGTTTTGATGGTAAACACCGGCGCTTTCGAAACGTCGGGCAGTTTGAGCAGCAGGATGTTGCGGGCGCCCGACTGGATCAGGTTTTGCAAGGCCTGCGTTTCGCCGCTGATGACCTGATCGACCGTGCTGTTGTAATTGACCAGATCGTTGCCGCCGATCAGCAGCGTAAACAAGGTGTTCTGCGGTTGGTAGTTCTGCGCCTTCTGCATGTACGTCGTGTACGACTGCACCTGCTGGATCACGCCCGGAATCACCAGATTCTGGGTAGTCACACCTGCGCCGCCGATGGCCCAGTTATATAACGGCAGTTGCAGATTCCCGGCAAGGTATTCCACCCAGTTATTACCGTTGCTGAAATGCCCCAGGAACCAGCTATTGGAGTTTGGCAGAGTCCAGTTCGATGCGTTGTAGATGTTTTGATTATCGGACAGGCTGTCGCCGAAAGCGACGATCTTGTTGATGCCGTTCTGGGCGACGCTGTCAGTGGTCCAGACTGTGTAGTTGAACGACAACGCATTGTCGGCTGCAGCGACCATGGCTACCGGCTGGCTGATGCCTTTAGCGGTGAGCGTGCTCTGGCAAACCGATTGCAATGTGTTTTGCGTCACATCGCTATAGAACATGTTTTGCCAGTTCAACAGTCCACCCGCCCACCAGTAGCCGTTGATGCGGTAGTAATCGCCGCTGGACGGTCCAGCCCCCAGACATAGGTGGTGGTCGGTTTGGTCGGATTGTTGTTGGTGCGGTAGAAACAGCGCAAGTAAGTGTAGGTACTGGTGCTGGCCGTGCTGGCAACGGCCTCCGTGCGCAAGCTGGTAGCGCCAGTTTTTTTAGCCGACTGCGTAGATTGCTGTTTGAGCAACTGCTCCTTGGACAGTGGCCGGAAGAAGACAGTTGATGAGTGAAACGGGCATCTGGTTTTACATCAGGAGACACTTGTGCCAAAGCCATGCTGGAACACAGGGTACAAAGTACGAAGAGTGTTTTCATTGCTGGTTTCCTTATTGTAGTTACTGCGAACGGCAAGTTGGACGACAGGAATGGGCCGGCAGCCAGACAGCGGGATCAACTGCCGACGAATAAAAGCGGCATCGACAAATCCAGAACACCACATCTTTCAATGACAAAACGTTATCGTTGATGCCCACGGCGATATTGCCACAAAGAAATTACTTAATGGTTACGTAAAACCACTAAAGATGTTTTCCTCTAATTCCAGTCCACTACTTACCCACAGAAAATGTGGACAGTCCTGTTGATAACTGCCCAACGCTTTTCCTATGTGATTGATTTATATGGATTTTTTCCTACTGCACACAGTTGCCGCGACAAGTTGGCGGGGCGCCATCCGGATTGGTTTAAGAATCGTTTAATCCAATGCGGCTAAACTGAAGCATTTCCGGCATATCGCCGGTTGCCTAAGGAGCTGGGCTCATGCGTTTGTTGCTGGTGGAAGACGATCCGATGGTGGGCGAAGCGGTCCGCAAGGGACTGCGGCAGGACGGTTTTGTCATTGACTGGGTGCAGGACGGCATCGCTGCGCAAAGTGCGGCCGTCCAGGAAGACTATCAATTGATATTGCTGGATCTCGGCTTGCCGAAAAGGAGCGGGCTGGAAGTACTCAAGGCACTGCGTGGCAGCGGCAAGCAGATTCCAGTACTGATCCTGACTGCGCGCGATGCAGTATCTGACCGCGTCGCCGGACTCGATGCCGGTGCCGACGACTATCTGGTCAAACCCTTTGATCTGGAAGAACTGGCAGCGCGCATCCGCGCCCTTCTGCGGCGTCAGTCGGGACGTGCCGAACCGTTGATTGCGCTCGGCGAGCTGACTCTCAATCCAGCTACGCATGAAGTCTTGCTGCAAGGACGGCAGGTGAACCTGTCGGCCCGCGAATATGCATTACTGTGCGCGTTCCTTGATCGCCCAGGCGCCGTATTGTCGCGCGCTCAACTGGAAGAAAAAATGTACGGCTGGGACGACAGCATTGAAAGCAATGCGATAGAAGTGTATATCCACGCCTTGCGCAAGAAGCTGGCAGCAGCTTCATCAAGAATGTTCGCGGCATCGGCTATATGGTGGCCAAATGACGTCGATACGCCGCGGTTTGCTGTCGTGGCTGGCAGTCGGCCTGGGCGGCGCCATCTTGCTCGCCGGGATTGCTCTGTACTATCAGGCACGCGGCGAAGCCAACGAGCTATTCGACTATCAGATGAAACAGATCGCCGCCTCCCTGCCACGCCAGGCATTTGCGCTGGTCGATCCAAGAGCCGACAGCGGGCCGGAACTGGAGGACGACATCATGATCCAGATCTGGGACAACACCGGTGTCGTGCTATACCACTCTCACGGTCAGTCCAGTCTGCCGCTGCAAGCAGAATTGGGCTTCACCAATGTCCGCCAAAGCAACGGTGTGTGGCGCGTCTACAGTGCGCAGATCGGCAACACCGTGGTGCAGATTGCGCAGCCGCAAAGCGCACGCAACCAGATTGCCGCGCAAATGGCCGTCAAGACTGTCACGCCGTTGCTGCTGCTGTTTCCGTTGCTGGGCATCTTGATCTGGATCGCGGTCGGCCGCGGGCTGGCGCCGATCAAGCGCGCGGCGGCGGAGGTCCAGGCGCGCGACATGCATGCGTTGTCGCCGATACCGGATGCCAAGCTGCCGCAAGAAATCCAGCCGTTGACGCAAGCCCTGAACGACTTGCTGGGCCGGCTCGGGCAATCGATCAATGCGCAACGCGCGTTCGTCGCCGACGCCGCGCATGAATTGCGTACGCCGTTGACCGCGTTGCGCCTGCAGGTGCAACTGGCCGAGCGCGCCAACAACGACAGCGAACGCCAGGCTGCGTTTGGCGACTTGAAGAACGGCCTGGAGCGCGCCACCCATTTGCTGCAGCAACTGCTGACGCTGGCGCGCCAGGAGCCGGGCGCTTTCGAACAGGCCCATGCCGAACTCGACCTGAATGCGCTGCTGCATAGCGTGATCAGCGACTTCGCCCTCGCCGCGGATGCTCATCAAATCGACCTCGGCATCAGCAAGGAAATACCGGCTACCGTGGTCGGCAATGCCGATGCCTTGCGCATCTTGTTCAACAACCTGATCGACAATGCATTGCGCCACAGCCCGGCCGGCAGCAGCATCGACATTGCCGTCGCATCCGAAGAAAGCGGCGTCACCGTGTCCGTGGAAGATCACGGCTCTGGTATTCCAGAGGCGGATTTGCAGCGCGTGTTCGACCGCTTTTATCGTGCCGCCGGTAGCCAGTCGCAAACACCAGGCAGCGGCCTGGGACTGGCCATCGTCAAGCAGATTGCCGATGCACACGGCGCCGCTGTGACGTTACACAACACTGGCCACGGCCTCCTTGCAAGTGTCCATTTCTCAAATTGATTGCAGCTCGACGCTGAAGAAATTTATCTGCGGGCCTTTAAGTTTGTTTTAATTTTCACTATTTATGCTGTGTGCTATCGAGTCGTTTTAGTCTCTGATTTCAAGCTCAGATTTTCAGCTTCGTTCGGGTGCTGAAACGGATTGGAAACGACATCGGTTCATCCATCTGCAAAGGAGCACAGCATGAATCGCCTGAATTTTACCCGTAGCACCATTGCCGTCGCCGTACTGGTTGTCGCCGGTGGCGCTTACCTGCATTCCAAGGGTGGAGAAATCGGCATCCCCGACGCCAATGCAGCGACGCAGGTTGCCAGTGCAGCACCAGTGGCGCCGGTTGCGAATGCCGCGCCGGCGGTAGCCGTAGCAACCGATTTTTCCGGCATTGTCGACCGTTTCGGACCGGCCGTGGTCAACATCAGTGTGACCAGCAAACCAAAGCAGAGCGCGGTCTCAGACCAGGACGAAGACTCTGCTGACCTCGATCCTAACGACCCATTCTCGCAATTTTTCAAACGCTTCGGCCCGCAGCTGCAAATCCCGCGCCATCCACAAATCATGCGCGGTGAAGGCTCAGGCTTCATCATCAGCCCGGACGGCTTGATACTCACCAACGCCCACGTTGTCGATGCCGCACAGGAAGTCACCGTCAAGTTGACCGACCGCCGCGAATTCAGGGCCAAGGTGCTCGGCTCCGACAAGCAAAGCGACATCGCGGTGATCCGTATCGACGCCAAGAATCTGCCGACGGTGCAGATCGGTAATCCGACGCTGACCAAGGTCGGCGAACCGGTATTGGCCATCGGCTCGCCATACGGCTTTGAAAATACCGCCACCGCCGGCATCGTCAGCGCCAAATCGCGCTCGTTGCCAGACGATACCTACGTACCGTTCATCCAGACCGACGTTGCCGTCAATCCCGGCAACTCGGGTGGCCCGCTGTTCAACATCCGCGGCGAAGTGATCGGCATCAATTCGCAGATTTACAGCCAGACCGGTGGTTATCAGGGCTTATCGTTTGCCATTCCGATCGACGTCGCCACCAAGGTCGAACAACAGTTGGTGAAAAGCGGCAAGGTCACCCGTAGCCATCTCGGCGTCAGCGTGCAGGAAGTTAATCAGTCGCTGGCTGAATCGTTCGGTTTGAAAAATACTACAGGCGCGCTGGTCAGTTCAGTTGACAAAGGCAGCCCGGCTGACAAGGGCGGCATGCAGACCGGCGATGTGATCTTGCGCTTCAACGGCCAATCGATCAATCACTCGGCTGATCTGCCAAGCCTGGTGGCCGACACTGTGCCCGGCACGTCCAGCAAGATCGACGTGATCCGCAACGGCCAGGAAAAGACGCTGGTCGTCAAACTGACCGAAGCAGAAACTGCCAAGTCGGCCCGCAACGACAACGGCGCCGGTTCGCAAGGCAGGCTGGGGTTAGCGCTGCGCGAACTCAGTCCGAATGAGCAGCAACAGATCGGCACCCGCGGCGGCCTGGTGGTGGAAGATGCCTCCGGACCGTCCGCAGTGGCCGGTATCCAGCGCGGCGATGTTATCCTTTCGCTCAACGGCACGCCAGTCAGCAGCGTCGAACAGTTGCGCCAGCTGGTAGGCAAAGCCGGCAAGAATGTGGCACTACTGGTGCAACGCGACAAGGACAAGATCTTTGTACCGCTGACCTTGGGTTGAATGATCGATTGAGGGATGGCGGGATGACAAAAAGGATAGCCGCGCATGAAATTCAATAATCTGTCGCAACACATCCTGCCCTCCTCCGCCACGATGATCGGTGTCTGCATCACTGCGCTGTCGATCATCAAGCTCGCAAGATTCAGCGGACTGGCAATCTGGCTCGGGCACCTGCTGGCTCTCAACAGCCTGGTGTTCCTGAGCAGCGGCATGCTTTCCTACGCAGCAATGCGCTCCACGCAAAGCATTCGCCTGGAGCAGTATGCCGACATTGCCTTCATTTTCGGACTGACACTACTCAGCCTGTCGACCGTGTTCATGGCTGTAGTGATTGAGTGACCGCTCCCGGATTGAACTCTCAATCCGGCCAAAGTTACCCACAGAATCTGTGGATAGTCCTGTTGATAACCTCATTGCGACTTTGTTATGTGCTTGATCTATATGAATTTTTTATAGCTGCACATTGTTGACGCTACGTTAATCGTCAATGCCTACAATTTGGGCAATATTGGCTTTGAATGTTTGCTCCGGGAATGCCGTCCTGATGCACCGGCACGTTGCCGCGCAATCGCCATTCAATTATTTGAGCGTACGCTCACTCCCATTGCATGCGGCCCGTACACACGCCGGGCCAAGCTACATCATCACGACTCAATCGAACTTCCTCCCCCTGCAGCACAATTTGAATTGCAATCCATTTTGAGCTTGCCTAATCTGTAATACTCAGACGGCCCGATAGACCGGCGCCAACACATCAGATCCCCCGCACTTCCGTAGATCAGATGGTTTTGTTTTTAACAATAAAAAGCAGGCTAGAAAAAATATTCATGAAAAAATGTCGGCCACATGTCGATTCAACGATTACCAATTCGACTGACAAGTAAGGCCGGATTTATCGGCCATACTAAAGTGGCACCGGCCCACCACCTCAAACCAAATGGAGATTTAAGATGCGATTCATGATCATACGCAAGGCAGACCAGGCGACCGAAGCGGGCGTACTACCCAGTGGCGAATTGCTTGCAGCAATGATTAAGTACAACGAAGAAATGATACAGGCTGGCGTCATGCAGGCCGGCGAAGGACTGCAACCTAGCTCCAAGGGAGCGCGCATCAAATTCACAGGCGGCAAACCAACTGTAACCGATGGCCCGTTTGCCGAAACCAAGGAGTTGATCGCCGGCTTCACGATGATCCAGGTGAAATCGAAGGAAGAAGCGATTGCCTGGGTCAAACGCTGGCCTGCCCTCGACGCCGACGGTGGTGTCGAACTTGAGCTGCGCCAGGTATTCGAAGCGGAAGATTTCGGCGATGCGCTCACCCCCGAACTCAGGGAAACAGAGGAACGCTTGCGCGCTGCGAGTGCAAAACTATAAACGCAACTCCCCCTTCATCCCAGCACCCCAACAAGGAAAACCATGATCAAGACCATCGCCATTCTCATCGTCGTCGTACTTGCCGCCGTGTTGGGCTATGCGGCCACCAAGCCCGACACTTTCCGTGTGCAACGGACCATCTCCATCAAGGCCGCACCGGAAAAGATCATTGCCCAGATCGACAATTTCCACAACTGGACTGCATGGTCGCCTTATGAGAAACGCGATCCGGCGATGAAGAGAAGCTACAGTGGCGCCGACAACGGCGTGGGTGCCGTGTACGCATGGGACGGTTCGAGTGACGTGGGTTCCGGGCGCATGGAAATCACGGAAGCATCCCCCTCCTCCAAAGTCGCGATCAAACTGGATTTCTTCAAGCCGTTTGAAGCTCATAACACTGCCGAATTTACCGTAGAACCCCAAGGCGACGGCAACATTGTCACTTGGGCCATGTATGGCCCTTCGCCTTTCATTTCGAAAGTGATGGGCCTGTTTTTTGATATGGACCATATGATCGGCAAGGATTTTGAAGCCGGTCTGGCCAACCTGAAAGCCGTCGCGGAAAAATAAGTGCACTGATTCCCATACGAGCGGCATATTCAATCACTCATTAAAGGATTGCATCATGAAATTGATTCCCTATCTTAATTTCGACGGTCAATGCGAAGCCGCATTCAAGTTCTATGAACAGGCACTTGGCGGCAAAATCGTCTTCATGCTGACGCACGGGAATTCACCGATGGCGGAGCAAACCGCACCTGAATGGCGCGACAAAATCATGCACATCCATCTGGAATTCAACGGCATGGCGGTGATGGGATCCGACTGTCCCCCGGGGTATTACCAGAAGCCGCAGGGCGTTTCGCTATCAATCAACGTCGACAAGATCGCTGATGCAGAACGCTTCTATCATGCGCTGGTCAAGAACGGCAACATAACAATGCCTCTCGACAAAACCTTCTGGGCCGAACGCTTCGGCATGGTCCAGGATCAGTTCGGCATCTCGTGGATGATCAACTGCGAAAAAGAAGTGTGACAAACCGACGTATCACAAACGGGTGATTTCCCTCACCCGTTTCACCTTCTATCTGCCGGGCTTGGCGTCATCCCGTCAAGTCCGAAAAACGGATCGGCTGCGCACGCGGCGAACCGGTTAAGCCGCCGCGGTCTTGACGACTGTTATCCGGTCGATGAAAAATTCGCCGTCGATGCATTTCCGGTGCGGTACGCCGGCCAGCTGAAATCCTGGGCCACCTTCCTTCACCCATATCTTCGCAACGGTATCAAATTCCTCGACTTCGAGACCGAGCATGGGCGCCGACAACACGAATTGCGCGCCGTCTTTTTGCCGGTCCAGAACTTCTTGTACTGTCTTTGCCATGATGTTGATAATTCTATTAGTGGTAATTGATCAGCCGTCACGCAACAGCTCGCGCGGCAATTCGTAGGTTTCCTTGATCGCCTGCAGCACGATGTTGGAACGGATATCGAGCACGCCCGGTATCTTATAGAGTTTTTCCAGCACGAAAGCGGAATAATGTTTCAGGTTGCGCGCCTTGACGCGCAACAGGTAATTGGCATCGCCGGTGATGATATAGGAACCGACCACCTCCGGATATTTCTGTAGCGCCTCCATGAAATTCTCATGCCAGCTTTCCACATCGCGGCGCATTGTCACCTGCACGAAGACATCCAGCTCCAGCCCAAGTTTTTCCGGATTCAGCAACGCACTGTAGCGGCTGATGATGCCTTCCTCCTCCAGAATGCGCACCCGGCGCAGACACGAAGACGGCGACAGGAAAACCTTTTCCGCCAGATCTTGGTTGCTGATCCGGCCATTCTGCTGCAACAACGTCAGAATGCTTAAATCGATGGCATCGAGCTGCATTGAAATTATCTTTCAACAATATTCAATAAATATTGAATTTATTCTAAATTTAGCCAAAATTGTATAGTAATTTCGTAGAAAAATTCTAATCAGCTCGCCTAAAATATTTCGTCGAATCGACTATCGTGCCACGCCAATGACGAACAATGCCCACAGTGCCTCCAAACCCATCTGGGACATCAGCCCCATTCTTTCCCCACGTATTCCAGTCTGGCCGGGCGACACCACCTTCAGTGCGCAAACCACTTGGGAAATCGCCGAAGGTTGCCCCGTGCATGTCAGTCGGATAACCCTCTCCACGCATACCGGCGCACATTGCGATGCACCTTCCCATTACGATCCGCAAGGCTTGTCCATTGACCAGGTCGCGCTTGATGCCTACATCGGCCCCTGCCGCGTGATCCATTGCATCGGCGCTTCGCCGGTCAAGCCGCAAGACATTGCGCATGCACTGAATGATGTGCCGCCGCGCGTGCTGTTGCGTACTTATGCCAGCGCACCGCAAGCCGAATGGGATCCGGCATTTGCGGCCGTTGCGCCAGAGACCATCGATCTGCTGGCGCAGCATGGCGTGCGTCTGATCGGCGTCGATACGCCATCGCTCGACCCGCAGGAATCAAAAAACATGCTGGCGCACCACGCAGTACGCCGCCACGGCATGGCGATACTCGAAGGTATCGTGCTCGATGCGATTGGCGCCGGCGATTACGAACTGATTGCCCTGCCCCTGCGCCTGGCCGGCCTCGATGCCAGCCCGGTCAGGGCGATATTGCGGCCTCTTTAACTCTTCTGGAACATGGCAATGATCAAGCACATCAACACTCGCGCAGCTTGTGAAACACTTGATGCGAACGATCCACTGGCGCCGCTGCGCGCGCAATTCGCGCTGCCGCCCGGCGTCGTTTACCTCGACGGCAATTCGCTGGGCGCACGCCCGAAAGCGGCACTGCAACGCGCCCAGAAAGTGATCGAAGAGGAATGGGGCAACGACCTGATACGCAGCTGGAACAAGGCCGGCTGGTTCGATCTGCCCGCACGGCTGGGTAACAAGCTGGCGCCATTAATTGGGCCGGCGACAACGAAGTGGTCATCACCGATTCGACGTCGATCAACCTGTTCAAGATGCTAGCCGCCGCGCTGCAGATGCAAGCTTCGCAGCCGGACAGCGCGACGCGCAAGGTGATCGTTACCGAACGCGACAACTTCCCGACCGACATCTACATGGCCCAGGGCCTGGCGGAATGGCTGGATCGCGGCTACCGCATCCGCCTGGTCGATTCGCCGCAAGAACTTTCCTCCGCAGTGAATGCGGAAACCGCTGTGCTGATGCTGACTCACGTGAATTACCGCAGCGGTCACCTGCATGACATGCAGGCAGTGACGGCCGCCGCACAGGCACATGGCGCATTGGTGTTGTGGGATCTGGCGCATTCCGCCGGCGCACTGCCGATCGACCTGCATGCAGCCAATGCCGATTTCGCCGTCGGTTGCACCTACAAGTACATGAACGGCGGCCCCGGTGCGCCGGCCTTTGCCTGGATCGCTCCACGCCATCACGCGCAATTCCGCCAGCCTTTGTCGGGCTGGTGGGGACATCGCGCGCCATTCACGATGCAGCCCGATTTTGCGCCAACCGACGGCATCCGCCGCGCCTTGTGCGGCACCCAGCCGATCGTGTCGCTGGCGATGGTGGAATCCGGCCTGGACATCTTCGCGCAGACCGACATGCAGGCGTTGCGCACCAAATCGCTGGCGTTGACCGACCTGTTCATCGCCTTGGTGGAAAGCCGATGCGCCGGTCAGCAATTGACACTGGTCACGCCGCGTGATCATGCGCAGCGCGGTAGCCACGTCAGCTTCGCGCACGCGCACGGCTACGGCATCATGCGCGCACTGATCGCACGCGGTGTGATCGGCGATTACCGCGAACCGCAAGTGATGCGCTTCGGTTTCACGCCGCTTTACACGCGATTTATCGACGTCTGGGACGCGGTCGAATCGCTGCGCCAAATCCTGGTCGATACAGACTACGAAATCAGCGCGCAACAAGAAGCCGTGACCTAATTAGCACCAGGAGACAAGAATGGAATGCCCGTACAACGAAAAAGGTGCCTGGCACGGCGCCAAGATGGAATTCAAGGAAGACATGAGCTACGGCGATTACCTGGCGCTCGACCAGGTGTTGTCGGCCCAGCGGCCGCTGTCGCCGAATCACAACGAGATGCTGTTCATCGTCCAGCACCAGACCAGCGAGTTGTGGATGAAATTGATGCTGCACGAACTGCATGCGGTGCGCGCGCAGCTGCGCATGAATATGCTGTCGCCAGCCTTCAAGATGATGGCGCGCGTCGCCCGCATCATGGATCAACTGGTGCATGCCTGGGATGTTCTGGCGACCATGACGCCGCCCGAATATACAGCGATCCGTCCCTATCTGGGCCACTCCTCCGGCTTCCAGTCGTATCAGTATCGCGAGATCGAATTCCTGCTCGGGAACAAGAATGCAACGCTACTGCAAATGCATCGAGACTCGCCGGAATCGTTTGCGCGGTTGGACGACGCGCTGAAGCAGCCGTCGATTTACGATGAGGCAGTGATGCTCATGGCGCGTGCCGGATTGGCAGTCGACGACGCCCGGCTGGCGCTGGATTGGAGCCGCCCCACCGTCGCCGACCAATCCGTGGAAAACGCCTGGCTCACGGTCTACAAGACGCCGGACAAACACTGGGAGTTATATGAACTGGCCGAGAAACTGGTCGACCTCGAAACCTCGTTCCGCTTCTGGCGCTTCCGTCACTTGACCACGGTGGAACGCGTGATCGGGTTCAAGAAAGGCACCGGCGGCACCGAGGGCGCGAGCTATCTGAAGAAGATGCTGGATGTAGTGCTGTTTCCGGAACTGTTCTCGCTGAGGACCTCTCTCTGAGAGATTGGCAAGACCAGCAGCACAAAGCGCTCACGCCTTGCTATTGCGCGCCGTCGCCCGTTCGCGCGCGTCCTTGACATCTCCCGGTTCGCAACGCATTTCCAGCAACTGGTTGACGGCAATTTCGTCGGCCAGGGAAGTTGCCGTCACCACCGCGCCAAAAAAATTCGTATCGAGGCTAAGTGCGTTATATATACGCTTGCGACCTTGTTCGTCCTGCGGCAATTGCAACACGACCGTGAGATAGGTTGGTGCGCCGCCTGCATCATCGTTCTGCGGCAGAGCCCTTTGTGAAGCCTGCTTGCCGACTGGACTCAATGACTCGACCCGGGGCAATTTCTGCACCATTTCCACAGGCACATCTGTCCGCGCTTCAGCCGCCAGTTCCTCCACCGACACGATCACCGTAGTGTGCTCTCCCGGCCATTTTTTTACACCGCCAATGAGTTCGCACGTGCCGCCGGTGACCTCATATTCGCTCTCGGAAATCTTCTCATAATGAAAAGGCTCCCAACCGCCCACACCATGCTTGCGAATCGCGACGGCTTCCAATGCCATGGTCACCGGAGCACCGTTCCCCAGCATGCCTACCGCACTCAATTCAGTTTCGTTACCCGTTGCTTCATCCATCTTGCCGCCTCATTGACTCATTGATACCTTGGTTAAAACGGATTGCTGACCTTCACCACAGGCGCTGTCGGCAACACATCAGGCAACGTCCGCGCTTCCATCTCGCCGATCACCTGATTGACCAGCACCTGCAGCGCCTTGGCTTGCTCCAGTCCGCGCGCGTCCAAGGTCAGATCGAGATCGCCAAACAGGCTGACACGATCCAGGCGGTTTTCAACGTTCAATTTACCGATGGCGAAGGTCGCACTTTCGTCCGCGAATGGCGTAAATTTAGACATGGGACATCCCTTTCTGAATCAGGCTGGTTAAAAAATTCATCAACATTTTCAAGAAATCGTTCAGCAATCTCGTCAGCAAATCCGTTTCCATTTTCTGGACCTGTTGCGCCGCCGGCTCTGCCCGTTTTTCCGGACTGGTTCGCTCGCCGCGCATGCTTGCCCCGGGCAATTTCATCGCCACATCCTTGACGTGCTTCGGCACGCCGGGAAGCAGGTTGATGCGCAAGGTATTTTCGAGTTGCGTGATCGACATCTGTTCGTAGTGCGAAGTATCTTCGTTCTTGATGAAATATGCCGCAGCTTGTTGCCTCTTCGGACTATAGACGACTTTATAGATATAAGTTGGCACCAATACGTTACCGACCTTCTGCAGCTCCTGCCCCAGAAATGCCGGTCCGGTGATCACATACAGTTCGCCGTCATTCACCGCCATGTTGCGCACAGCGCTTTCGATCGCGGCCCAGACATGCCGGTTGTTCTGCGGATTCTGCGGGATCATGTTGGCCAGGCTGAAACTTTCGTACTGCGAAGTCCGGTTCGCCATGTCGCCGTTCGGACTCATGTGGCCGCGGTCAAAGCCGGAGCGCGCATAGTCCTTCAGTTCCGCCCGATCATTGATCAGCAGCGCCGGCTCGGGATGGAAGGAATTTTCACGTGACAGGGTCCGCGCCGCATCAACGTTATTGCGCGTTAAATGCTCGGCCGACCAGAGCGGCGTGCGCGTGATGCCGGAATGCATGACGACAAATGCCTGGTAGCAAAGCTCCTGGGTCTGGCGCGCCAACTTGTCGTTGAGAATCCTTGGAGCCTGGCCACCGGCATAATGAGATGAGCAATCTGTGGCAAAAGCATTGGAACTGAGAAGAAACAGAGAAACGAGAAACAAACGAAACTTGTGCGGCATTGCTCACCAAAAACTGTATAAATACACAGTATAAGGTTTTACTCAAACCGCTCCAAGCACAATCCTAATTTTTCTTCTCAATCCGTGCGCCCGAATAATCCGGCACCAACGCTCAGTGACGGCAACACGTCACCCCGGTTTGCGGAAACCATTCTCGACCCAGGTACTGGCGCTGCTCTGGCTCAGCTTGAAGGTGGGCGCAACACGTACCTGGGCGACCTGCTCGCCGTCCTCATCGCGAGCGCTCAGCAATGCATATGGAAAATCGTCATCAGGAACGATATCCAGTGTCACGTTGTAACTCGCAGAACCATCACTCACAGTCATGTTCTTGTGTAATATCGCGTGCAATTGCTGTTCGTGGCGGCGCACGAATTCAGTTGCCGTCTTGACCAGCGTAATGAACGCCGGCGCATCCAATGGCTTCGGATTTTTCTTGTCGCGCCCCATGGTCCATGGGCCGACCAGCGCCGGTTCCGGCTCGCCATCCTTGATCATCGCCACCGCCCAGCCGTCGTCATCGTCGTTCTTGATAATGCGCGCGGTCCAGCCGTCATCGCGCCACAAACGCGGCTCCTGAATAACGTAACTATCAGCGGCTTCGGTTTCAACGGGCAAATCGGGGGCTTGCGGGGAAATATCGGTCATTGCGGAGTGGGCACGTCGAAACGGCGGGGAAATGTCGGGAACAGCGAATTGTATAGTACAAAGCGCAAGATGACGGCAACGCGCCAGCATTCCAGAATATCGACAGAAATGTCGATCGATGCCGCATCGAGGAAGCGCATACACACGAGTGTGCGAAGCGCGCTTCTTCGATGCAGGGGCGCGTCAGTTATAAATCGGCAGCGCGAGGAACAGCTTGATCACGATCGCATTCGCAATGTCGATGAAGAAGGCGCTGACCATCGGTACGACCAGGAACGCCAGCCGCGACGGTCCGAAACGGTCTGTCACCGCCTGCATGTTGGCAATCGCGGTTGGTGTTGCACCCAACCCGAAACCGCAATGTCCGGCTGCCAGGACCGCCGCGTCGTAGTTCGATCCCATCACGCGGAAAGTCACAAAGGCTGCATACAGCGCCATCGCAACCGTCTGTACGGCCAGGATCAACAGCACCGGCAAGGCCAGCGACGCCAGGTCCCACAGACGCAGGCTCATCAATGCCATCGCCAGAAATAGCGACAGGCTGACGTTACCAATGACCAGGATTGCGCGTTCAAAAATCTTGTAGCCGACCACCAGCGACAAACCGTTGCTCAACAAGACGCCAACGAACAGCACGCTGACAAACGTCGGTAATTCAAATACCGTGCCGTTCAGTCGATTGGCGATCATGGTGCCGACCGTAAGACTGACGGCAATCAAGGCCAATGCTTCGATGAATGATTGCGCAGTAATCAGTTGCACCGCCTTTGGTTGTTCAAAGCTCAGCGGCGCATCCTGCTGCTCTTCCTGAGCGTTTTTCACCATAGGCAATTTCACCCGTTTCACCAGGAATCCGGCTACCGGGCCGCCAATCAAACCACCTAGAACCAAGCCGAATGTCGCGCATGCTATCGCAATCTCAGTCGCCGCCGCTAGTCCGTGGCGCTCGGCAAACACTCGGCCCCAAGCTGCACCAGTGCCATGTCCGCCGGAAAGAGAAATCGATGCTCCCAGCAAACCGATCAAAGGATCCAGTCCCAACATCTTGGCCATGCCGATACCAATCGTATCCTGCAATATCAACAGACCCAGCACCACAACCAGAAACAGCATCAGGGTACGGCCACCTGCCTTCAAACTGGCAAGATTGGCATTCAGCCCGATGGTGGCAAAAAACGCCAGCATCAACGGCCCCTGCAAACCGCCATCAAACTGCACCTGCACATCGCCAAGTCCGCGCAGCGCAAACAACACCAGCGCCACCAGCAGACCACCGACCACCGGCTCAGGAATACTGTATGTTTTCAGGAAAGTCGAAGACGACACCAACTTGCGTCCCAGCAGCAATACCAATGACGCCGCAACCAGCGTTTCCAGGGTATCTAAAGCGATCATGTATCTTCCTCTTGTCTTTTAAGCAAGCGGGAGTATAGCAAAACTATATTGCGACTTTATCTTCGTCAAATGAAGTACTGCTAAGGGAGGTCACCGATGAGCAACGGTCCGGACGACTAGGCGTGAACCGCGACAAGAATGCTGCTCTTGACCCTCTCCACCAGCAACGCATCCATCGCCCCTCGCCACCACCGCATAGCAAATGTCTTGCGGCGCGAATGGCCAACGATGATGAGCTCTATTCCCAGTTGGTCGGCCAGGGCGCCGATCACATCGACCGGCTCGCCAATCTTGAAGTGCGTGATCACCTTCAGTCCAGCGGACGCCAGTTGCTCGCGGCCTCGTTCCAGCTCCTGCTGCATCATTTGCGTCTTGGTAGTGAATGCAATTTCCGGCGCGTAACCGCCGGCCATGCCATACGGTGATAGCTGGACCACCGCCAGCAGGTGAATTTCTGCCGAGGGATTCGGTTCGATGCGGATACATTCGTGCAAGGCGGACTTGCTTTCCGGCGTGCCGTCGTACGCCACCAGAATCTTCATGTACATGGCAGTCTCCTCACATTGCCGCTCCAACATGAGGAATCGGCCAATGCAATAGGGATATTCTGCGCTCTTTCGGATCACTTGTATTACGGCCCACGAACCGCTGTCACGCCAGCCAATCGCGCACCTGTTCCGCCACCCAATGCCCCGCATCCAGGGTCAGATCGTGACCAGCTGCTTCTTGCACCACCAATGGCGCTTGCCACTGCTGCGCCAGACGCTGCGAACAGCGAGGATCGATCAGCCGGTCAGCGCCGCCGGCGAGAATCAGTATCGGCGTTTGCGGTACGCTTGCCGGTGCACGATAGCGAATTGCCGCGCACAACTGGCGCAACGCGTTGCGATGGCTGACCGGTTGGTCGTGCTGGTAGCTGATCCAGGCAGCGAGCACTTCTGTTTGCTGCGGATGTTGATTACTGGTCAAGTCCAGCAACAGGCTTTCCTGCCGTTCGACGCGGCGTCGACTCAAGCCCAGCAAGCCGAGAGAAAGCAGCGCCGGGTAATTGCGCGGCCGCAAACGCCGATAGAACGGACTGACGGGGCGCAGGCTGGTATTGAGCAACACGCAACCATCGACCTCCTCCGGATAGCGCGCGGCCCAATCGGTAGCGACCATGCCGCCCAGCGACAAGGCAAACAAATGATAAGGCGGCTCAATAGCGCGGCTCTTGAGCTGGCTACGGCAGGCTTCGGTCATTTCCTCCACCCGCATCGGACTTCTCAATGTATGCAGGCTACCGTTGCCGGGCAGGTCTAGCAGTGTGATGTCGGCGTCGGGCACCAGCGAACGAAACACGTCTGGAAATTTCCCCCAATGACGGGACTCTCGCATCAAACCACGCAGGAACACCCACCTACTCATGATGCATTCCATGCTCTTGCTGAAAGCCGGGACTATCGGGCGTCCAATAGCGGTGAGCGCCGGCCGCACGGGTGAGAAACTCGAACCACACCAGATGGCTGCGCAACACACGCTGCAGCCGGTTGGGCGATTTCGGATTGAACATGCCCAGACGAGAAAACAGCTGGCGCGGATTTTCCCGCACCCAGAGCCAGGAACCCATCTCCAGCGTCAGCGGCAAGAAAACCCGGTCGCTTCTGGCTTGCGCCTGCAGATACAGGTAATCCCACAAATCGCCATGTGTCAGATACTGTTTGTTCTGCGCTTCGAACAGATAGTTATGTTCGCGATAAGTTTGATTGAATAGCTCCTTGAGGGCGAGGACTTGTGGCAGATGCGGAATCGGTGTGCGGCTGTGGGCGTAGGGGAACCAGATGCGGTCCTTCAGGCCGAAACCGGAATGGCAATCCAGCGCAATACTGAATTCGCGGCTCATCAGCTCCTGCCGTACAACGCTGCACAAGGCCTGGGCCTCCGCCTCCATCGGTGCGTCGGAGACACCGCGATACCAAGGCAGACGCGAACTGAAGCGCTGGCCGCCGAGCATGAAGGCGACCTTCTCGCTGGCGTCGACAGGTGCATTGCGCATCAGGTCGACACCTCGCGGGTTGCAGCGGGTACTGTCCCACATGCCGGCCGGATTAACCAGCGGCATGAAGACCAATCGTACTGAAGCCAATTGCTGATGCAGCGCCGCGTCCCACTTCAAGCGGCTCAACAGGCTACGCAAAAAGGAAAGCAGTACACGGGTGCCAATCCGTTCGAGGCCGTGGACGCCGCCAAAGAATCCGACCGCCGACGCTTCCGGACTCTTGCTGCCGATCGTCAGCGCATAGACAGGAAAACGATGCCCTTTCATCTGAATTTCGCATACGGTCTTGCTTTCCAGGTAGGGTTTTCCTTCCTGCATGATGCGTTCCAGCTCGATCAATTCCGGCAAATCGCAGTCCATTCTGGCGCCCCCGCTGTCCCGTTGGGTGGATGGGTCGGGACAAGGACAACTTTTGCGCCTAGTTGGCGACAATGTCAAGCGCACGCCACAAAAAACCACTTGCCGGCGGGATTCGACGCCGCATTGTCGATAAACAGATGATGCTATCCACTCTGAAAGCAACCCAGTCAACCTGCTAGAATTGCTCACTTTCAGAACGACGGGATTCCCATGGCCAGCTACGCTTACCGCCTCCTCAACGTGTTTGCCGAATCGACTTTCAGCGGCAACCAGTTGTGCGTATTCGAAGACGCACGCGGCCTGGATGCCCCCACCATGCAAGCCCTGGCGCTGCAATTCAATTTATCGGAAACCACTTTCATCCTGCCTTCAGATCGCGCCGACGCACGCGTGCGCATCTTCACTCCCGGCCATGAAATGCGCTTTGCCGGCCACCCGACGCTTGGGACCGCACATGTGGTGCGTGATCTCGCTCGCACCGGTCCTACGCTGTCGCTGGAACTCAACGCCGGAGTAGTCCCGGTAAGCGCCGAAGGCGACATCTGGACCCTGACTGCGCCCGGCCAACCGAAAACCGCTGCGGCCGATCTGACGCAAGTGGACATGGCGGCATTGCTCGGATTGAACGAAAATGATTTGCTGGCCGCGCCGCTATGGGTCGACACCGGCACCGATCAAATGCTGGTGGCGCTGCGTAGCCTCGATGCGGTGCGGCGGACGCGCCCCGACAGTAGCCGCCTGGATGCCTGGCCGCAAAACAGCATCGATCGCAAGACGGTTTATGTGTTTGCTTTCGACACCGAAAATCCGGGGCGGATCCTGTCCCGCTATTTCTACGCCAAGCCAGGCGGCGGCGTAGTAGAAGATCCGGGCACCGGCTCGGCCTGCGCCAACCTGGGCGGCTGGCTGCTCGCTCACGACTACACGTTACCGCTCAAATATCAGGTCGAACAAGGGGCGGCGGTGCAGCGCCCTTGCCTGCTGCGTCTAGCAGTGACGACCGAGCGCACCATCCAGGTTGGCGGCAAGGTCATCGAGATCGGTCGCGGGAACATTACGCTGTAGCCATTTTCTGCGTTCATCATGATTGCTTCATTTCCGGCGCCAGAGACAGGCCGCTACCGCCGCAATCCGGGAAAGACAGTGATTCATTGGTAAAATTGCCGCATACCAATTCGGAGAATCCATATGCTTACCAGCATCGCGCAGTTGGAAGAGATTTATGGCAAACCGCATGAACGCGCGATCTGGAAGGAAATTGATTTCCTGAACGAGGATTACCAAGCGTTTGTCACCGCCTCGCCATTTATCGTCATTTCTTCTGCCGGCCCCGAAGGCACCGATTGCTCCCCAAAAGGAGATGCGCCAGGATTCGTCAAGATTCTGGATGAGCGTACGCTGGCGATCCCGGACCGTCCAGGCAATAACCGCATCGACACACTGCGCAACATCGTCGTCGACTCGCGCATTTCAGTGCTCTTCATCGTGCCTGGTATCGGTGAAACGCTGCGCGTCAACGGCCGCGCGGAAATCTCCACCGATCCGGCCATGCTGGGCAATTTTGCGGTAAATGGCAAACTGCCGCGCACAGTCACCATCGTGAACATCGAGGCGGCTTATTTTCATTGTTCGAAGGCGTTGGTCCGCTCAAAACTCTGGGACCCATCGCAGCAACTGGAACGCAGCCGCCTGCCCAGTCCCGGGGCCATGCACGAGCGGCTGACGGATGGTGCATTCGATGCCGACGCTTACGATAGCGAATTGCCCGCTCGGGTCCAGGCAAGCCTATATTGAGATCGCAATTGAACGATGACGCGTGATCATTCCTGATTAACAACCCAGACACTCCATTCCGCCAACCGAAAAATCGTCAACGGGCACAGCTGCGCAATCATGTCGTTTTATTAATGATTGAAGGCCATTGCCGTTGCGCCGAGAAATATTCTTCGCCCCCCCTACCCGCGGGCCCGAATGTTTGTTACCTTGCTTGTAAGAATTTGTTTTCCACAGCAATGCTCTGTGTTGACAACCTGTCGCAAATTGGGCACATCAGTGAGCAAGCCATCATCGCTTCGAAGGATGCATATGGACATGAGCACAAAAATCGGAGAACAGCCAGAAGCAATCCGTCGTGTGACCAAGCTGTACGCGAAATTGCTGATTGCAGGATTTGCCCTGTCTCCCATCGTCCTGATCGCCTACCTGTACTTCTTCCAGGACCCGGCCCTCAAATTCGAGAACCACCTGTTCCACGAAATGGCGATCGCCGCAGCTACGTTGGAGGGAGTGTTTGTCACATATGTGAGCTGGCGATGCTACCAATCGTCAGGTGAACCGCTGTTGCGCTGGCTGACACTGGCCTTTCTGGGATTTACCGCGATCTATGCGCTGCATGGCGCCTTCACCGGCATGGCCCACCACAATATCTGGCTGTTCCTGCTGTACGGACCGGCATCCCGCCTTGCGATGGCGATCCTGCTGCTGATTGGCCTGCTGTCGTTCAACCAGGAAGCCGATAGCCCGGGACAACGCGCCGCTCCACGCAGATGGCTGATATGGATAGCGGCCTTCCTGCTGGTCAATATCCTGGTTGCCATCCTGGCTTACTCGCCGATTGCCGGCAATCCGGTGGTGCGGTTGACGATGGAGGGCGGCGCGCTGGCCTTTTCCGCGATAAATGTCACACTGATGCTGATAGGCAGGATTCGTTCGCCGCTGATGACTGTGTTCGGAATCTCGATCACCATGTTCGGCCTATCCTCGCTAGCCTTCATCCTTGGCCGCCCTGGAATCATATGTGGTGGCTGGCGCATGCCATCTTTGCCGGCGGATTTTTCTTCCTCAGCTACGGCATTATCCAGGCCTTCCACACAACGCGCTCCTTCGCCAAAGTCTACAGCCAGGAAGAAATGGTGAATCGCCTGGCGATGGCGATGGTAAAAACGGAAAGCGCGATCCAGGAACTGCAACGCAGCAATCAGATGCTGGCACACCTGGCATCAACCGATCCGCTGACCGGCGCAGCCAATCGCCGCCATTTCATTGATCGGGTCGATGCTGAAATAGCACGGGCCAAGCGTGACAACCTGCCCTTTTCTCTGCTGGCCCTCGACCTGGATAATTTTAAATCGATCAATGACCATTATGGCCACCAGATCGGCGATGAAGTCCTGCAAGGATTCGTGCAGCAGAGCCTAGATGCAATCCGCCCCTATGACAGCATCGCCCGCATGGGCGGCGAGGAATTCATGATCCTGCTGCCGCAAACCACCATGGATGTCGCCGTGACGATCGGCGAACGGGTCAGGTCGGCAACCGAAAACGCCGTGTTCGAGAGCATCCTGATACCCAAACTGGCGCTCACCGTCAGCATCGGCGTCTCGCAGTTCGGCCACGACGGCACTAGCATAGATACGATATTCCGCGCAGCAGATGAACGGCTTTACCGAGCCAAGGATATGGGACGCAATTGTGTGATCACTGCTTAAAGCAACTACGCGGGCAGCCCTTGCGATCGTAAAATTCCTGGTCAGCCGGCGCCAGTATTCCTGTATTTGCCGATGCCGATTCCGAAAATGCTGGTCTGATGGGTTTTGGCTTTTACCGCCCGCAATTTCTTGGTGGGATCCATCAAGGTGAAGCGCTCACGGATATCGGCTTCGCTTGGCAGCGAACTGGCGCGCCACCGGATGATATCGATGCCGGCGTTTTTCAATGCCTTGTATTTTTTCTCGTCTTCCTTGCTGAATGTCTTGTGGTTGTGCGTCTTGTTATCCAGCTCAACCACGGCAACCACATCGCTAGCTTTATCGCAAATCACGAAATCCAGACTCTTCGACGTCAAGGTATCGAGACCCACGCTGTCCTTGGTACCCAGGCAGCGGCCCAAACTGACTTGCGTCAGCACCATGTGGTCCGGCAGCGCCCCGATCAAGCGCCAGTACATGACTTGTTCGTTGTTCGATAACGGCTTTTTCTTGACGTATTCGCGGCGCTTCTGCACAGTCGCCTGCTTCTCTCTGGTCAGCACGGCAATCACGGCCATCATGATGATCGTGAGCACCGCCAATGCGATGATTGCTTTCATTGTTCTTTTCCCTGGATGAAGACAGCCGCCATTATATTTCCATATGGAAATATAATGAATACCAGAAATGGCAATTTCTGCGTATTTAATCGGACAGGGACAGGACCGCCTTACCGAATATTGTTATAGATGGGAAATTCAAACGATGAGGAGGACTCGCGGGGCGCCAGAGCGTTGCTGATGATTGAAAAAACGGCGGAATCGGTTGAGCTCGGACAGGATCGGAATTGAAACAAGGATCAGACATACGCAATCCTTGTTGTCATAATGAACACTGCCGGCTCATCGAGCCGACAGCATCAGCAGGATGTGAACTCCTGCTTACTTGGTCAAACCGAAAATTGCGTCGTAGCCATTCTTGGCGCGATCGGCTTCTTCCAGTTCATTGTTCAAACCCAGGTCTTCCAGTTCTTCCGAGGCATTGTTGTATTGCTTGCTGCTGGAAGCGCCGATAACGCGATAGATTTCCTGTTTTGCATTGCGGATGCCGATCAACATCTCTTCTTGCCGGACGATGTTCAATTCCACCGTCGTGACCAGCAAATTGGTCATGATATCGTGATCAAATTCGGGGACGTCTTTCTCTCCGATTAGTGCTGTTTTCAATCTGTTCCTCTTGTATATAAATAATCGTTACTGCAAGCAGCTGATGCCGACGGCGTGCAATTTTACATCGACTGGGCGCTCACTGCCTTGACGCCCCGCGCCGGCCCGGTCGATCCGCAACCAAGGCCGCACGTGTACGCCCCATCCCATTACTCCTGGTGGTAGCGCGTCACCAGTTCGACTTCACTCTTGGAACCAAGGAACACCGGCACGCGCTGGTGCAGCTTCTCCGGCTGGATATCCAGGATCGCCTGTTTGCCGTCGGTCGCAGCGCCACCGGCCTGCTCGACGATAAAGGCCATCGGATTGGCTTCATACATCAGGCGCAGCTTGCCTGGCTTATCCGGTTCACGCGCATCGGCCGGATACATGAAAATGCCGCCACGATTCAAAATGCGATGGACATCGGCCACCATCGAGGCGATCCAGCGCATGTTGAAATCCTTTTGACGCGGACCGGTGGTGCCGGCCAGCATCTCATTGACGTAGCGCGTGACCGGCGGATGCCAGTGGCGTGCATTGGATGCGTTGATCGCAAATTCCTTGGTCTCGGCCGGGATCTGCATGTCCCGCTGGGTCAGGACCCACGAACCCATTTCACGATCCAGCGTGAAGCAATGCACGCCATTGCCGGTAGTCAGCACTAGCATGGTCTGCGGGCCATACACTGCATAACCGGCGGCGACCTGCTTGCGTCCGGCTTGCATGAAATCCTGCTCGGTCGGCGTCTTCATGCCGTCCGGCGCCTTCAGCACCGAGAAAATGGTGCCGATCGAGACGTTCACGTCGATGTTGCTGGAGCCGTCGAGCGGATCGAACAACAGCATGTATTCGCCTTGCGGATAGCGATTTGGAATCGGATGGATCGACTCCATTTCTTCCGACGCCATCGCCGCCAGGTGACCGCCCCATTCATTGGCTTCGAGCAGGATTTCATTGGAAATGATATCCAGTTTCTTCTGCACTTCGCCTTGCACGTTTTCGCTGTCGGCGCTGCCCAGCACTTCACCCAGTGCGCCCTTGCCGACGGCATGGCTGATGGTTTTGCAGGCACGGCCCACGACTTCGATCAACAGGCGCAATTCGGCCGGGATGCTGTTGTGCAAGCGCTGTTGCTCGATCAGGTGCTGCGTAAGACTGACACGTTTCATATTGCTCTTTCTTTGTTGTAGCTGTTCGCCGCCGGCATGGTATGCCACGATGACGGCGAAGCAACCAAAATCAATTGGCGAGTGCTTTGCCAATCACTTCCAGTACATCCTTCGATAAGTTTGGCGCTGCCGCCACCCGTTGCAGGGCGCTGCGCATTTTTTCCTGCAGCGCCGGCGCGTATTTGCGCCAGCGATCCAGGCTGCGCGCCAGGCGCGCCGCGACTTGCGGGTTGACGCCGTTGAGCGCGATCACCTGGTCTGCCCAGAATTCATAACCGCTGCCGTCGGCCGCATGGAAATTGGCTGGATTGCCGCTGCAGAAACTGAAGATCAGGCTGCGTGCGCGGTTCGGGTTTTTCAGCGTGAAGGCCGGATGTTCCAGCAAGGCGCGAATGGCGGCGATATCGGCAGTATACGCGGTCGCTTGCAGTGCGAACCACTTGTCGATCACCAGCGCTTCCTGTTCGAAGTCCTTGTAGAACTTTCCAATGCAGCAGCCTTGCCGGGCGCGCTGCTATTGGTCAACGCCACCAGCGCCGCCAGGCGGTCGGTCATGTTGTTGGCGTGGTCGTATTGCTGCTGCGCCAATTCATGTGCGGCCGCATCGTCGGCCTGGATCAGGTATGCCAGCGCGACATTTTTCAGCGCGCGCTTGCCGGATGCATCAGCGTCCGGCTATACGCGCCTGGTGTCTGGTTGGCGTGATACGCCGCCAGCAGATCGTCCTTCAATGCCTGTCCCAATTTGCCGCGCAGGTATTGACGCGAACGATGGATGGCTTGCGGATCGATTACTTCGGTTTGTTCGGCCAACAGCGCTTCCGACGGCAATGTCAGTGCTTGCTCGCGGAATGCAGCGTCGAGCGTCGTATCGTTGAGGATCAAACCGAAGGCCTTGCCCAAGGCATCGCTGTTCGAAGCCGCATTGTTCAAAACTTCTTCCAGCGCCACTACGTGACCAGCCTGCGATGCATCCTGCACTGCTGCAGTCAGCGACAGCAAGCTGCGCGTCGCCAGGCGCTGGCCGGCTTCCCAACGATTGAACGGATCGCTGTCGTGTGCCAGCAAGAACGCCAGTTCGGCATCCGTGTACTCAACGTCCAGCACTACCGGCGCCGAAAAATTACGCAGGATCGACGGCACCGGTTGTTCGGCAACATCGACAAAACGGAAAGTCTGTTGCGCCTTGGTCAGTTCAAGCACGCGGGTGGTCTCGGCGGTCGCTTTACCCTTGGCGTCAGTGCTCAAGCGCAGCGGCATGTCCTTGCCGGCGCTATCGAGCAGACCGACCGCAACCGGGATATGGAATGGCAGCTTCTTGGCTTGTCCCGGCGTCGGTGCGCAGGTTTGCGACAAGGTCAGTTCATACGTCTTCTTGGCGGCGTCATACTTGGCCTGCACCTGAACCCGTGGGGTGCCGGCCTGGCTGTACCAGCGCTCGAATTGGCTCAGGTCACGGCCGTTGGCGTCGACCATCGCGGCGCGGAAATCGTCGCACTCGACCGCTTGGCCGTCGTGGCGTTCGAAGTACAGATCCATGCCCTTGCGGAAACCGTCGCGGCCGAACAGGGTCTGGTACATACGGACCACTTCCGCACCCTTTTCATAAATCGTGACGGTATAGAAATTGTTGATCTCGACATATGAGTCAGGACGCACCGAGTGCGCCATCGGGCCGGCATCCTCCGGGAACTGGGCCTGACGCAAGACGCGCACATCGTCGATACGCTTGACCGCACGGCCGCTATCGGTGCCGACCATATCGGCCGAGAATTCCTGGTCGCGGAACACCGTCAGGCCTTCCTTCAGCGACAGCTGGAACCAGTCACGGCAGGTGACGCGGTTACCGGTCCAGTTGTGAAAATATTCGTGGCCGACCACTGCCTCGATATTGGCGTAGTCAACGTCGGTGGCGATGCGCGAATTGGCCAATACGTACTTGGTGTTAAAAATGTTCAGGCCCTTGTTTTCCATCGCGCCCATGTTGAAATCGCCGACCGCCACGATCATGAAGCGATCCAGGTCGAGTTCCAGGCCAAAACGCTCTTCGTCCCAGCGGATGCTGTTCTTCAGCGAATCCATCGCATGCTGGGTCTTGTCCAGGTTGCCCTCTTCGACCCATACCTGCAACAGCACTTCACGGCCGGATTGCAAGGTGTACTTTTCTTCCTGGCAGACCAGTTGGCCGGCCACCAGCGCGAACAGGTAAGACGGCTTCTTGAACGGATCTTCCCATTTGGCGTAATGACGGCCGTTCGGCAGGTCGCCCTCTTCAATCAGATTACCGTTCGACAGCAGCACCGGATATTTCTTCTTGTCGGCGCGCAGCATCACGGTGTATTTGGCCATCACATCGGGACGATCCGGGAAATATGTGATCTTGCGGAAGCCTTCGGCTTCGCATTGCGTGAAGAAATTGCCGTTGGATACATACAAGCCCATCAGCGAAGTGTTGTTCTCTGGCTTGGTCAGGGTTTCAATCTCCAACACGACCTTAGCCGGCGCCGATGGAATGCGCAGCTTGCCGTCTTCCAGCTTGTATTGGCTGGGCTTCAGTTGCTTGCCGTTGAGGCGCAGTTGCAGCAGTTCCAGTTCCTCGCCGAACAACACGATCTCCTTGCTCGCGCTGGCCGGATTGCGGCGCATGGTGATGCGGGTGGCAATGTGAGTCGCTGCGGGATCAAGATCGAAGCCCATGTCGACGGTGTCGACCAGGAAGGCGGGAACGGTGTAGTCCTTACGATGTATGGTGGTTGGCGTGACAGAGGTATCGGTGCGCATAGGGGTAATCGTTAGGGTGACGGTTAAGGTTGATAACTATGGTTGGTAACTACAGTCGGCAACTGAGCTGGCCCGCCAAGTGATCGCTCGGCGACTCGCTCAAATGTGGCTGGTCAGTCTCAAAAATTCGGGCAGACAGTGATTCTACCAATCAAAATCGGAAGCTTCATGCAATTTGAGATGGAAATGCCGCGTTCACAGGATTTGGCCATTATCTGACGGTAAACAGGAGTCCGGCGGGATGAATCGGCACAAGCACCGAAAATTATCATAAAATTACGATCTTTCAATCTGTCAGCCACCCTCGTCACTCACAGTTACAGAAAGTGACAAAGCCATAAAGCAACACCATGGAGACTTGGCTAGAATAGTTCTTGGCCAGCCGCAATGTCGATTGACCTCGGCAGCCAGACAGAATCAATGCTCCAAACATGTGCCAGAAGCTGCCAATGCCGACCAGGCAAACCGCGGAATTGCTCTGCACATCCCCCCACGAAGAGGAATCACAATGAAACGCATTATCAGTCTCTGTTTCGCTGCACTCATGCTGTTGCTGGGCGGTTGCGCTACCGTTATCCGCAGCGACGTTACCGCCTTCAACGAGTGGCCTGCCGACCTGCCGAACAAGTCGTACGTATTCGAACACACCCGGCACAGGAAAATGACCTGGAATACAAGAATTATGAAAACCTGGTGGGCAGCGAATTGCAACGCTTGGGATTCGCGCAGTCGGCCGGTAGTGCTGTGCCCCAATTGAAAGTTGCGCTCAAATACGATATTGCCTCACGCGAGGTCTTTGCAACGGAACCGGTGGTCGCCGATCCGATGTGGGGCCCCTATGGCCCTTACGGCTGGGGACGTCCTGGCTTCTATAGCCCGTTCTACGATCCGTTCTGGTATGGCCCGCAGGTGGTCGGCCAGCGCACTTTCAACTACCAGTTGTTCCAGCGCCGCCTGAACATCACCATCACCAGCGCCGTCAACGGCAAGAAATTGTATGACGTCACGGTCACCAGCGAAGGCAAGATCAATTCGCTGCCTGCGGTGATGCCGTATCTGGTGCGTAGCGCATTCACCGATTTCCCTGGGAAAAGTGGCGTGCCGCACACGGTTGAACTGAAGGTCGACGACAAGCTGTAACTTCAGCCTAACTACCCAAACGGCCTGCGGCCTCACCAAAGTGAGAACGCGGGCCGTTTTTATTGGACGCTTTATTGTGCCGTTCTTGGGTTCGCTACAGGCTTCAGCTGTATAGCCACTCGCTGGCAAAGGTAATGAACCCGATCAGGATCACCACCAGCACCAGCACGATCAGCAAACGCCCGAACTTGGGCGAACCGTCGCTGCCGGTCGGCGGCTCTTCCGGATGATTCATCGGATTGTCCAGATGGGCGTCTGGCCGGTCTTTCAAAGGGTCGCTCATCGCTGCCTCAAGGAATCAGGATTGTGGAGCCGGTGGTTTTTCGGGCTTCCAGATCGGCATGCGCCTGCGCCACATCTTTCAACGCGTAACGCTGATTGATATCGATCTTGATTTGCTTGCTATCGACCATATGAAATAAATCCGCTGCGGCGGCATCGAGGTCGGCGCGGGTGGAAATATAGCTGGGCAGCGACGGCCGCGTGATGGTCAACGAACCGCGCGACGCCAGTTCATTCAGGCTGAACGGCGGCACCGCGCCTGACGCATTGCCGAAACTGACCATGGTGCCGAGCGGTGCCAGGCTGTCCAGCGAGCCGATGAAGGTATCCTTGCCGATCGAGTCATACACAACCGGCACGCCCTTGCCGCCGGTGATTTCACGTACACGCTCGACAAAATTCTCGGTCTTGTAATTGATGACATGCGCGCAACCGGCGGCAGTCGCCAAAGCTGCTTTTTCATCCGAACTGACGGTGCCGATCATCGTCACACCCAGCGCCTTGGCCCACTGGCTGGCAATCAGGCCAACGCCGCCTGCCGCGGCATGAAACAGAATGGTCTCGCCACCACGCAACGGGAAGGTGCGGCGGAACAGATACTGCACTGTCAAACCCTGCAGGGTCATCGCAGCAGCTGTTTCAAAACTGATGGAGTCAGGCAGCTTGACCAGGAAAGCAGCGGGCATAACGCGTAACTCGGAATAGGCGCCGTTCGGACGAGTGGCATAGGACACGCGATCACCGACTTGCACGTGGCGCACGTCAGGGCCCACCGCATCGATCACCCCGGCTGCTTCCTGCCCGAGGCCGGCCGGCAGCGGCTGCGGATATAAGCCGCTGCGAAAGTAGACGTCGATAAAATTCAAACCGCAGGCGACATGTCTGATCCGCACTTCACCCGGACCTGGATCACCCACTTCCACATCGACATACTCCATTACCTCGGGACCGCCGGTTTTGAACATCCTGATTGCTTTTGCCATGATTACTCCCGCTCCTAATGATTAAGACAGATTGCCGCGAAACCTTGTACAGGTTTTCGAATTTTTATTGCTTCTTTTTTGAGATCAAGTAAATACCTACCAACACCAAACCGGTACCGGTCAATTGAATCGCGGTAATCGGCTCATCCAAAATCAACGCTCCCAAAAACAAGGTGGATACGGGCCCCACCATGCCGGCCTGGGCCGACGTTGCAGGGCCGATACGCGCCACCGCAACCATCGTCAGGTACACCGGCAGCACCGTGCAAAACACGGCATTGACGATCGACAGGCCATACACTTGCGGCGCTTGCTGCAGCAATGTCGGCAACGGCCGCAGCACCATGAACTGCAGGATGCAGGCCACGCACGATACGCACATCGCATACGCCACCAGCCGCATCGCTCCCACCCTGCTCACCAGCTCGCCCGACAACATCAGGTACAACGCGTAGCTCACTGCCGCACCCAACACCAGCGCGCTGCCGAGGCCGATATTCGCGCCGCCCAGGCGCACATCATGCAAGAACACCAGCACCGTACCGAGATACGAAATCAGTAGCGCTGCCCACTCCAGCCAGGTCACCCGGCGTCGATAAAACAGGAACGACATCAGCAGCACAAACGACGGCGTCAAAAACAATATCAGGCGTTCCAGTCCGGCCGAAATGTATTGCAGGCCAAGGAAATCAAGGAAGCTCGACAGGTAATAGCCTATCAATCCCAGCACCACGATTCGCACCCGGTCTGCATTCGACAACGGCGCTTCGGTACGCGCTTTCCATAGCGCCAGCGCGGCAAACACCGGCAACGCAAACAACATGCGAAACGTAATCAGCAATACCGCATCGACCGGATAGCGATATATCAGCTTGGCTACGATCGCCTTGGCGGAAAACAAAATTGCGCCCGTAACGGCAATTGCCAAGCCACCAAGAAAAATCTGGCGGCCGGTCGGGTGGTGCTTGCTGCTCATTTATTACTCATGATGGAATTGTAATGGGTATGCGAAGATCGCGTCGGCAACCGGCAGAATGATAAGAATTCCTGCCGGCTGATCATGTGGCAATCGATTTGGCAATCACGATGTGGCGCGAGGATACTGCCTGTGCGGCCTGCGATGTGAGACCTTGCAGAAATTATTCATCCATGAGAAACGCAATGAAGAAATCTGCCCGCATTTTTGGAAACGTTTGGTTGTCGGATTAAAGTCATCGCTCATTTTTTCTTCAGCAGCGATCCCAACACGCCGCGGATCAGTTCGCGTCCAACCTGCGAACCGATGGTGCGCGCCGCCGATTTGACGACGGCCTGGACCACCGTGTCCTTGCGGCCCGAACCGCCACCACCGAGCAAACCGCCCAGCACGCTGCCCCAGGAACCAGTGCTGGTGGCGCTTGAAGAATCGACACCGGCATCGGCGCCGCCCTTGGCTGCAGGCGCTGCAGCTGCCCGCCCTTTGAGTATTTCATAGGCCGACTCACGATCAATCGCAGCCTCATAGACGCCAGCAACGATCGATGCAGCGATCAGCCGATTGCGTTCATCCTCGGTAATCGGACCGATCTGCGACGCCGGCGGCAGAATGAATGCACGCTCGACGATATTGGGGCGACCCTTCTCATCCAGAAAAGACACCAGCGCTTCGCCGACGCCGAGTTCGCTGATGACTTGCGCGGTATTCAGCTCAGGATTGGCGCGGAAGGTGTCGGCGGCGGCTTGCACCGCCTTCTGGTCACGCGGCGTGTAGGCACGCAATGCGTGCTGCACGCGATTGCCCAGCTGGCCGAGGACCGTATCGGGGATGTCCAACGGATTTTGCGTGACGAAAAACACACCTACGCCCTTGGAGCGGATCAGGCGCACCACTTGCTCGATCTTTTGCAGGAGCGGCTTTGGTGCTTCACTGAACAGCAGATGGGCTTCGTCGAAGAAGAACACCAGCTTCGGCTTGTCCAGGTCGCCGACTTCCGGCAGGCGCTCAAACAATTCCGACAGCATCCACAACAGGAACGTCGAATACAGGCGCGGCGCATTCATCAATTTATCGGCTGCCAGAATGTTCACCACGCCTTTGCCGCTGCCGTCGGTCTGGATCAGATCGTCGATATTCAGCATCGGCTCACCGAAGAACTGTTCACCGCCCTGCTCTCCGATACCGATCAGGCCACGCTGGATGGCGCCGATGCTGGCGGCCGAGATGTTGCCGTACTCGGTCTGGAAACTGGCGGCGTTGTCGCCCACGTGCTGCAGCATCGCCCGCAGGTCCTTCAGGTCCAGCAACAGCAAGCCGTTATCGTCAGCAATCTTGAACACCAGCTGCAATACGCCTTGCTGCGTATCGTTCAGATTGAGCATGCGCGCCAGCAGCAACGGCCCCATATCGGAGATGGTGGCCCGCACCGGATGTCCTTGCACGCCGTATACATCCCAGAAGGTCACCGGCGTTGCTGCCCATTGCGGCTCGGCGATACCAAGCGAATCGAGGCGCTGCTTGAGCTTGGCCGAAGCGGCGCCGGCCTTGGCCATCCCGGACAAATCTCCCTTGACGTCCGCCATGAAGACCGGCACGCCGCTGTCCGACAGGGCTTGTGCGATCACCTGCAAGGTAACGGTCTTGCCGGTGCCGGTGGCGCCGGTAATGCAGCCGTGGCGGTTCACCAAGGCCGGCAGGAGCGCAAGCTCATGCCGGTCATTTTTGGCTATCAGGAGAGGATTTGACATGTTTTGGCCGGTGTAAAGGTCGATTTCAGAGGATTTCAAGAAAGGGCAATATGGTAAAATTGCGCTTTGATTATAGCTAACTAGAGCAAGAAAGAACCATCATGGCTGGACACAGCAAATGGGCCAATATTAAGCACAAGAAGGCCGCCACCGACGCCAAACGCGGCAAGATCTGGACTCGACTGATCAAGGAAATCACGGTTGCCGCCCGCATGGGCGGCGGCGATATTGACGCCAATCCGCGCCTACGGCTGGCGGTCGACAAGGCGTCCGACGCCAATATGCCGAAGGATAACGTCACGCGCGCAATCCAGCGTGGCAGCGGCAGCCTGGACGGCGTCAACTATGAAGAAGTGCGCTATGAAGGCTACGGCATCAGCGGCGCCGCCATCATTGTCGATTGCATGACTGACAACAGAATTCGCACCGTGGCCGAAGTGCGCCATGCGTTTTCCAAGTTCGGCGGCAACATGGGCACCGAAGGTTCAGTGGCATTCATGTTCAAGCATTGCGGCCAGTTGCTGTTCGCTCCCGGCACCAACGAAGACGCCTTGATGGAAGCAGCGCTGGAAGCCGGTGCTGAAGACGTCATCACCGACGAAGAAGGCGGCATCGAGGTCATTTGCGGCCCGCACGATTTTGCAGCGCTGAAGCAAGCCCTGGAAAAGGCCGGCTTCAAGGCTGAAGTAGCGGAAATCATCATGAAACCGGCCACCGAAACCGTATTTACAGGCGAAGATGCAATCAAGATGCAAAAACTGCTCGACGCCCTGGAAAATCTGGACGACGTACAAGAAATTTACAGCAACGCAGTAATCGAAGACTGATACAGGTTCATATGAAAATTCTGGTAGTGGGCTCTGGCGGCCGCGAGCACGCCCTGGCGTGGAAAATCGCCCAATCCCCGCGCATTCAAACCGTCTTCGTGGCGCCCGGCAACGGCGGCACGGCACTGGATCAACGGCTGGAAAACATCAACATCACCGATCCGGCCGCGCTGGCGGATTTTGTCGAGCGTGAACATGTCGCGCTGACCGTGGTCGGCCCGGAAGTGCCGCTGGCGGCTGGCATCGTGAATATTTTCCGCGACCGCGGCCTGAAAATCTTCGGCCCGACGCGTGAAGCGGCGCAGCTGGAAAGCTCGAAGGATTTCGCCAAGTCGTTCATGCAGCGGCACCACATCCCGACCGCCGAATACCAGACCTTCTCCGATGTCGGCGCTGCGCACCAGTACATCGACCAGAAAGGTGCGCCGATTGTCATCAAGGCCGACGGCCTGGCTGCCGGCAAGGGCGTGGTCGTGGCCATGAACCTGGAAGAAGCGCATGCCGCCGTCGACATGATGCTGTCCGACAATCGCCTCGGCGATGCCGGCGCACGTGTGGTGATCGAGGAATTCCTGGCCGGCGAGGAAGCCAGCTTCATCGTCATGGTGGATGGCAAGAACATCCTGCCGTTGGCCACCAGCCAGGATCACAAGCGTCTCAAGGATGACGACCAGGGACCGAACACCGGTGGCATGGGCGCGTATTCGCCGGCGCCGATCGTTACTCCGGCACTGCACGCCCGCGTGATGCGTGAAATCATTACGCCTACCGTGCAAGGCATGGCCAAGGACGGTATCCCGTTCAGCGGTTTCCTCTATGCCGGCCTGATGATCGACGACAAGGGCAATCCTAAGACGCTGGAATTCAATTGCCGCATGGGTGATCCGGAAACCCAGCCGATCATGGCGCGCCTGAAAACCGACCTGCTGGTGGTGATGGAACATGCCGTCAACGGCACGCTTGATACGATCGAACTGGAATGGGACCGTCGCACAGCGCTGGGCGTAGTGATGGCCGCAGCCGGCTATCCGGACGCACCGCGCAAGGACGATTTGATCTCCGGGATTCCCGAGGAAACCGCCGACAGCGTGACTTTCCATGCCGGCACCACTCTCACCGGCGAGCGTCTGACGACTTCCGGCGGCCGTGTACTATGCGTGGTTGGCCTGGGCGACAGCGTCAAGATGGCGCAAAAGCAGGCCTATAACGTGGTCGACCAGATCCATTTCAGCGGCGCCCAATTCCGCCGCGACATCGGCTGGCGCGCATTGAAGAAGCATGCCTGAATCAGTCTGGCTGAATTGAATTGTTTCTCTGTCCCCCCGCGAGCGCGGGGGGGCAATTTGCAGCCTAAATTGGATTCTCGCATTCGCGGGAATGACGGAGTCGCCTGGACGTTATCGGGCTTTTTGTCAGCATGTCCGTGTTTTTAACGCCAAACAAGCCGGCATCCTATTTCTTCTTTTTTCAGCACGATGAGCGCAAACGTCACTCCCGATAGCCCGGCCAACGCCGTCAAGTCTTACCTGCTCGACTTGCAGGCACGTATCGTCGTCGCCCTCGAACAGATCGACGGAAAATCGTTCAGCAGCGATCAATGGCAGCGCGCGGAAGGCGGCGGCGGTATCTCGCGCATCATCGAAGAAGGCCATGTGCTGGAACGCGGCGGCGTCGGTTTCTCGCATGTGATGGGCAAAAGCCTGCCGCCTTCGGCAGCAGCCAACCGTCCGGAAATCGCCGGCCGCCAGTGGGAAGCCATGGGCGTATCGCTGGTGATGCATCCGCGTAATCCGTTCGCGCCGACGGTGCACATGAACGTGCGTTTCTTCATCGCTTCAGCAGAAGGCCAGGCGCCGGTGTGGTGGTTCGGCGGTGGCATCGATCTGACGCCGTATTACGGTTTTACCGAAGATGTCGAACACTTCCATCGTACTTGCCGCGATGCGCTGACACCATTCGACAGCGCAGCTATCGAACATGGCAAAGGCGCGCTCTACCCGCGTTTTAAAAAATGGTGCGACGATTATTTCTATCTGAAGCATCGCCAGGAACCGCGTGGCGTCGGCGGCATTTTCTTCGACGATTTCAATGAATTGGGCTTTGAGCAGAGCTTCGCCATGATGCAAAGTGTCGGCAATGCGTTCATCCCCGCCTACACGCCAATCCTGGCAGGTCGCAAGGATATTCCCTACGGCGAAACCGAACGGGATTTCCAGGCATATCGCCGCGGACGCTATGTCGAATTCAATTTAGTGTATGATCGCGGCACTTTGTTCGGTCTGCAATCGGGGGGACGCACCGAATCCATCCTGATGTCGATGCCGCCTGTGGTCAAGTGGCGCTACGACTGGCGACCGGCGGCAGGAAGTCAGGAAGCCAGGCTTTATTCCGATTTCCTGGTCCATCGCGAGTGGATTTGATGGGCAGTTCGCAATGACATCCAATCCTACTTCCCGGCCATGCATCGCCGTTCTCGGTGGCAGTTTCGATCCGGTGCACAATGGCCATGTTGCATTGGCGAAATATTTTGTAACCTTGCTGACCCCAGATGAATTACGCGTCATCCCGGCCGGCAATCCTTGGCAAAAGCACGGGCTGGAAGCCACTGCGGAACAGCGGGTCGAGATGGTCCGGCTTGCGTTCAGCCTGCAGAGCGCGCCGGTGGTCATCGACCAGCAGGAAATCCGACGCCGGACCGCAACGTATACGATAGATACGTTGCAGTCGCTACGCAACGAGCTGGGACCGCAGGCTTCGATCGTATTCCTGATGGGTGCGGACCAGTTGCAGCACTTGAACACCTGGCAAGGCTGGGACCGGCTGTTTGACTATGCCCATCTGGGCGTGGCCTCGCGCCCCGGTTTCGCCATGGATGAATCGAAAGTGCCGGCCGAGGTCACGCGCGAATTTACACGCCGCGCCGCCACCCCGGAACAGATTCGCCAGAGCGCGCATGGCTTGACCTATCTGGCAAGGAATCTGGCTGTAGACATTTCAGCAACAGAAATTCGTGCCGCGCTGCACAATGCAAAAAGACCCGACACGCTGGTCCCGGCGGCTGTACTGGACTATATTGAACAACATCATCTCTATAAGAATTAAATGGATATCAAAAAACTACAAAGTCTCGTCATCGATGCTCTCGAAGACGTCAAAGCTCAAGACATTCGCGTCTACGACACGACTCACCTGACCGGTTTGTTCGACCGCATCGCGATTGCTTCGGGTACCTCCAATCGCCAGACCAAGGCGCTGGCTTCGTCGGTGCGCGACAAAGTCAAGGAAAACGGCGGCAATATCCTCAGTATCGAGGGCGAAGACACCGGCGAATGGGTGCTGGTCGACATGGGCGACATGGTCGTCCACATCATGCAGCCGGCAATCCGCGCCTACTATCGCCTGGAAGAAATCTGGGGCGACAAGGAAGTCAAGTTCGGCGCCGCCAAACGCATCTCGACCCGCACGGCCGCGGAAGAAGAAGCGCCGAAGAAGATTTCGCGCCACCTGACGACTTCGCAAGCCTTGAAGCCGGAAGACGACACCCCGAAGAAAGCGCCTGCGCGCAAGAAGCCGGTCAAGACCGACGGCGTCAAAAAAGCAGTCGGCAAAACCATCAAGGTTGCGCCAGCGAAGAGCTCGGTACCACCGAAGAAGACTGCTGCGCCAAAGAAGGCTCCGGCCAAGAAACCGGCCGTTAAGCGCGCCCCGGCAAAAACCAAGGCAGCTGAATAAGCTGCTGCAGAAACAGCTTCTGCAATGCAGCTCATCATCGCTGCGGTCGGCCACAAAATGCCGACCTGGATCGAAAACGGGTTCGGCGAGTATGCGAAACGCATGCCGCCGGACTGCCGCATCATCCTCAAGGAAATCAAACCCGTAGAACGCTCCGGCAGCAACTCGGCCGCTTCCGCCATGGCGCTGGAACGCAGCCGGATTGAGGCTGTCCTGCCGAAAGGCGTGCGCATCGTCGCCCTTGACGAGCGCGGCAAGGACCTCACCAGCGTCCAGCTGTCGCAGCAACTGACCCAATGGCAGCGCGACGGCCGCGATGTCGCCTTCATTATCGGCGGCGCCGATGGTCTCGATCCCGAGTTCAAAGCCAAGGCCGACAGCCTGCTGCGCATCTCCAGCCTGACTTTACCGCACGGCATGGTGCGGGTGTTGCTGGCGGAACAGTTGTACCGGGCTTGGTCGATTACCCAGAACCACCCTTATCATCGCGTTTAAATTGGTGGTTCTCAGCAGGTAATACCGCCCCGGTAGCCCCGTATCTCTGTAATAATCGCTGGAAACATTCGACGACATATCTGCCGTAAAGCCAGCAATGAAAAATCCTTTCCAGAAAATCTATCTTGCTTCGAAAAGTCCACGTCGGCGCGAGCTGCTGCGACAGATCGACGTAGCGTTTGAACTACTGCTGCTGCGCGACCAGACGCCGCGCGGCCCCGATGTCAGCGAAGAGGTATTGCCGGACGAAGCGCCACAGGCATATGTCACTCGCGTCACGATGGAAAAAGCCCGCTCGGCGCACCAGATGATGATCTGGCGCAGCCTGCCGGCAAGGCCGATCCTCGCGGCCGACACCACTGTCACCATTGACGGCAAGATCCTTGGCAAACCGGCCAACAAACAGGAAGCGGTCGAGATGCTGCGCTTGCTGTCGGGCCGCACGCACCAGGTCCTGACCAGCGTTGCGGTCATCCACCACGAACAATCCTGGCAACTCACGCAGGTTTCCGATGTCCTATTCAAGGAATTGAGCGACGCCATGATCAACGCTTACTGCGAGACCTCCGAGCCTTACGACAAGGCGGGCGGTTATGGCATCCAGGGACTGGCAGCGATTTTCATTGAAAGCATCCGTGGCAGCCATTCCGGCATCATGGGCTTGCCCCTTTTCGAAACCGCGCAACTATTACAACAGGCAGGCATCCGCATTCTATGAGCGAAGACATCCTCATCAACATCACTCCCCAGGAAACCCGCGTTGCGCTGATCTTCCAGGGCGCCGTACAGGAATTGCACATCGAGCGCACCTTGTCGCGTGGTCTGGCCGGCAACATCTACCTGGGCAAGGTGGTGCGCGTGCTACCGGGCATGCAGTCGGCTTTTATCGATATCGGGCTAGAGCGTGCCGCGTTCCTGCACGTCGCCGATATATGGGAAACCCGCTCACACGATGGCCAGGCAGCGCAGCAGACGCCGATTGAAAAACTGCTGTACGACGGCCAGTCGCTCACCGTGCAAGTGGTCAAGGACCCGATCGGCACCAAAGGCGCGCGCCTATCGACGCAAATCTCGATCGCCGGCCGCATGCTGGTATATCTGCCGCAAGACCGGCATATCGGGATCTCACAGCGGATTGAAAACGAAGCCGAGCGCGAGCTGTTGAAGAGCAAGGTGCAGAAGCTGCTGCCGCCCGAGGAAAAAGGCGGCTTCATCATCCGCACCATGGCGGAAGATGCGCCGGACGCCGATCTGCAAATGGATATCGAATATCTGCGCAAGACCTGGTCGTCAATCACCCAGCTGGCCAAATCCAAGCCGGCTCCGACGCTGCTGCACCAGGACCTGAGCCTGGCGCAACGCGTGCTGCGTGATTTCGTCAACGATGAGACCACCACGATCCAGGTCGATTCGCGCGAAAATTTTGTGAAGCTGCAGGAATTCGCTGCCAGCTACACGCCGTCGGTCACCGCGCGGCTGATGCACTATACCGGCGAACGTCCGCTGTTCGACCTGTATGGCGTCGAAGAAGAAATACTGGAAGCCCTGAGTCGCCGCGTGCCGCTCAAATCCGGCGGCTACCTGATCGTCGATCAGACCGAGGCCATGACGACGATCGATGTCAACACCGGCAGCTTCGTCAACGGCCGCAATTTCGACGACACCATCTTCAAGACCAACCTGGAAGCGGCGCATGCCATTGCGCGCCAGCTGCGCTTGCGCAACCTGGGCGGCATCATCATCCTCGATTTCATCGACATGGAGAATGCCGAACACAAGAGCGCCGTACTGGCGGAACTGAACAAGGCCCTGCTGCGCGACCGCACCAAGAAATCGGTATCGGAATTTTCCGCGCTGGGCCTGGTGGAAATGACCCGCAAGCGCACCCGCGAATCGCTGGCGCATATCCTGTGCGAACCCTGCCCTGCCTGCAATGGCAAGGGCCAGGTCAAGACCGCGCGCACCATCTGCTACGAGATATTGCGCGAAGTGCTGCGTGAAGCCAAACAGTTCAATCCGCGCGAGTTCCGCATCCTGGCTTCGCAAGTGGTGGTCGACATGTTCCTGGAAGAAGAATCGCAGCATCTAGCCATGCTGGGCGACTTCATCTGCAAGCCGATTTCGCTGCAGGTGGAAACAACCTACCCGCAAGAGCAATACGACATCATTCTCATGTAAGGTTTTGAATAGACAAATGAACAGCTCTTCAGATCAAGTTCCCGCAACACCGGCAAAAGACGCGTCTTTCCATATCGCTTTCTGCGTCGACGACCACTATTGCCGCAGCATGGGTGCAACGATCACCTCGATCATCGATAACAGCCCGGGTGTCACGTTCACTTTCCATGTATTCGCCTTTGCATTGTCCGACGACAACCGCAAGCGCTTCAAGAAGCTGGAAGACATTTACGATCTGAAGACGCACATTCACATTATCGATCCAGCAGTGTTCCAGCCGTTTGCGCACATCTCGCAGTTCTCCTACTATTCACCGACGATCTTCACGCGACTGCTGATTCCGTCGACACTGAAAGGCATGACCGACAAGGTCCTGTATCTGGATGCGGATATCCTGTGCGTCGGCAGCATGGCGGAGCTGCTGCAGATGGATTTTGGCGACAACGCGGCGATCGTCGTGCCGGACGCCGACGAGACCACCCGGCGCCGTTGTGCAGCCTTGCAGCTGTCATCGCAGAAATATTTCAATTCCGGCGTCATGTACATGAACGTCGATACCTGGCTATCCAGGGAAATTACCGAGAAGACCATCCACTCGATCCTGGAAAACGGCAAGGATTACCGCTTCCCGGATCAGGACGCACTCAATGTGGTGCTGGAAGGCCAGGTCAAGTACATCGACCGCAAGTGGAATTTCCTCTACGACCTGATCCACGACCTGGAAAAAGACAAGCGCCAGATGCGCGATATCGGCCCGGTCGTCTTTATCCACTTTGCCGGCGCCGTCAAACCCTGGAACAACTGGTGCCTGCACGCATCGCGCGACCTGTTCGCCAAATACCACGCGCTGTCGCCCTGGGCCGACCTGCCGCTCGACGAAGCGCCGCGCAACTACAAGGAGATGCGGATGTTCTCCCGTTTCCTGATGAAACGTGGGCAAGTATTCGACAGTTTCAAGTGGTACATGAAATACCTTGCGGCAAGATAATCGCCCAAACGGGTAACCGGAAGTGAGAATTGCACCGGCCGCCCTGGCGTCCGGTTACAATTTCAGCAACGCATTGTCCCTATACAGCTTCCACCGATCTAAAAATGGCAATAAACAGTTCGCATGTCTTGATATCCCGTACCGACAATATCGGCGACGTTATCCTTACGCTGCCGATTGCGGCTTACCTGAAGCAGCATTTTCCGGCGCTCAAAATCAGCTTCCTGTGCCGCGGCTATGCGGCGCCGATAGTCAGGCATTGCCGTAGCATCGACGAAGTGGTGGAGCTTGAAGGCTTCCTGGAGGATCCGTCCGCCTATTTTGCCAAGGCCAACGTAGATACCATCATCCTGGCGCAACCGCTCAAGCGCATGGCAGTCATCGCGTTCAAGGCACGCATCCGCAACCGCATCGGTAATGCACGCCACAAGCTGTATCAAATGCTGTACTGCAATCGCCGGGTACGTTTCAAGAAGGGTAATTCGGAGCATCACGAAGCCCAGTTCAACTTCGAATTCCTGCGCCCTTTCGGTCTCAATACCATTCCCGACCTGCCGGAAATCATCAAGCTCTACGACTTCGATATTCCCCACGTTCCTGAAATTGACCAGTTGTTCAAGGCGCATCCGTTCAACCTGATACTGCACACCAAGTCGAACGGTCACGGACGCGAATGGCCGATCAGTCATTTCACGGCGCTAGCCAAACAGTTGGGTCAATATCCGGATGTCCGCGTATGGCTGACAGGCAGTCCGGCGGAAGGAAAGTGGCTGGAAGAACATGCCGCTGAATTATTGCAACAACCAAATGTCAGCAATGTATGCGGCCGTTTCACGCTGGATCAGTTGAGTTCGTTCATCAAGGGAGCCGATGGCCTGATTGCTAGCGGCACCGGTCCGCTGCATGTGTCAGCCGCGATAGGCCAGCGCACACTTGGCCTGTTTCCGCCTACCCGGCCGATGCACCCGGGCCGCTGGGCGCCGCTAGGGCGTCGTGCGCAGGCATTAGCGCTGCCGGTAAGTTGTGCCGGCTGCGTAGATAGCAAAGCCGACAGCTGCGCCTGCATGGAGAATATCAAGCCGGAAACGGTCGCCGATATCGTCCTGCAATGGCGTCAGGAAGCAATGGCAGAAAAAACGGAAAACGCCGAAGACTTGTCTATTGCCGATTCAAGACTTCAGTCACCTGCGTTACGGTAATCGCCTTTACCCAATCACGGCGGTTCGCCGCCGTGATCACGACGCTGTGCTCACGGTCAACCGGCACCCATTCAGGATTTTTCTGGCGCATCAGGGCCACCACCGGAACGTGAACCGCATTAGCGAGATGCATCACCGCCGTTTCAACCGAGACGATCAGGTCGCATTCCAGCAGCATTGCCGGTAGCTGGAAGAAGTTCTCCTGCGCACTGAACAAGCGAATCTGGCCCGGCGCATGCTGCTCGAAGAATGCCTTGGCATTCGCCATTTCTTCGGGCACGACGTTGACGATGAAATGCGCGCCGCGCCATGCTTCCATGCTGTTCAGCGCAGCCACTAATTCAACTACGCGCTCCAGCGGCCAGCAGCGTTTCTTGGTCTTGGCGTAGGGATTGATGAACAGCAGCTTGCCTTCAGTCGATGACGGCTGGTCCTGGTACTTGAAGCCCCACTCCTTCAACTGATCCCTGGCATATTGCTGCCATTGCGCAGGAATAGTCACAAATGGGAAACGCGAAGCAGGCGTAGTGACGATACCAAACAATTGCTGGAACCATCCGGCATAAACGTCGCTGATATGCATGCCTGCGCGCACTCCGCCATCCGGATCAAGCGCAACATCCAGCTTGCGATAAGCACGCCGCTTGTTGAAAGCAAGAATACCGGCAGGCTTCTTCATGCCGGCGACGAAACCGCGCGGGCTGATTTGCCGCGCCAGCGTGGCATACATCGGCGGCCGCAAGGTCGACAGCGAGACCACCAGCGGATAATCCTGCTGCTGCGCTTCGGCAATCGACTGTTCAAACAATGCCGGGCTATATGTCTGCTGATAAATCTTGGCGACAAACGGGCATTCCGCCAGCCAGTCATACAGCGCATATTTCTTCAGGTAAGGCCATGCCGCTGCATTATCGGTGCGCCGCACTTCATCCACCCAGATGTGGATCTTCAGATGCGGAAAAGCTTGCGCAAAGGCCTGGAAACAATTCTGCAGATAGGTGAAATCGCCGAGCGCAAGGTGCGCGATGAACAATATCTTGTCGGCTTTATTCAGCGTTTCGCTCGGAACAAGTTGTGCTGTCATGATTTTTTGTGGTTTTCTGGTGTCGCTTGGTGTTGGCCAAGATCCCTGGATCCGCGATCTCTAGCAATGGAGCTCAAGATTCTCAGGGTTACATTTCTACGTTCACCGCCTCGCCGGAAAACTGCAGGCGATGCAGGTTGGCGTAAGCACCTTGCTTGTCGAGCAGTTCGTTATGCGTGCCGATTTCAACGATGCTGCCGTTGGAGAGCACGACGATGCGGCTGGCGCGTTCGATGGTCGACAGGCGGTGCGCAATCACGAAGGTGGTGCGTCCTTCCATCAATTGATCCAATGCGCCCTGCACTGCACGTTCCGATTCGCTATCCAGCGCCGATGTCGCTTCGTCCAGGATCAGGATCGGCGCATCCTTGTAGATGGCGCGCGCCATCGCCAGGCGCTGACGCTGGCCGCCGGACAGACGCGAACCGTTATCCCCGATCTGTGTTTCGTAACCCTGCGGCAAAGCGGCAATCATCTCCGTCAGATACGCAGCCTTGGCAGCTGCCTCGATGCGTTGACGATCCGGCGCATCATCGCCATAGGCGATATTGGCGGCAACCGTATCGTTGAACAACACCACGTTCTGGCTCACCATGGCGATCTGTTTGCGCAAGCTGCTGAGTGCGATCTCTTCAATCGGCACGTCATCAAGCAGGATACGGCCTTCAGTCACGGAATAAAATCCCGGGATCAGGTTCACCAGCGTTGACTTGCCGCCGCCGGACATGCCCACGAAGGCGATGGTTTCTCCTGGCTCAACGCTCAAGTTGATACCCTTTAACGCGGGCTTTTCCTGGCCTGGATAAGAAAATCCAACGTTAGAGAATTCGATCTTGCCCTTAGCACGCTGCTGCAACTGCTTGCCGCCGGTGCGTTCAATCGGGCTGTCGATCAACTTGAAGACCGCTTCCGCCGCCGCCATGCCGCGCTGCAGCGGGCCGTTCACTTCCGCCAGCTGTTTGAGAGGCACTTGCAAAGCGATCATTGCAGCCAGAAATGAGACGAAATCGCCTGCTGTAAGTTGCCCGTGACTTGCTTGCACCAGCCCCATCGTGATCATCACCGACATCGCGCAAGCCATCATGATTTGCGTGACCGGTACGGTAGCGGCAAAAGTGCTGGTCATGCGCATGCTGTAGTGGCGGATGTGCTCAGCCGATTCTGCAAATCGCTTCCGCTCATACGTCTCGCCGCCAAACACCTTGACGACCTGTTGCGCGCGCGTGGTTTCTTCGATTACCTGGGTCAACTGCGCATTGACGTCGAGGGAATCCTTGTTCAGCTTTTTCAGGCGCTTGGCGGTAGTGCGCACCACCAGGACCATCAGCGGCATCAACACCAAGGCGACAATCGTCAACTTCCAACTGATGAACAACATGTAGCCCAGCAAACCCGCGACCGTCAGCACGCAACGCACAATCGAGGTAAACAGTTTGCTGATCATTTCGATGATTTGCTGTACCTCAAACATGATCGAATTGATCACGCGCCCAACCGTGTGGGTCGCATGAAAATCAATCGACACGCCCAAAATGCGATCGAACATTTGCTGCCGCAGTGTCGTCAACACACGGGTCGACACCCAGTTGGTCATGTAGGTTGTCAAAAATGTCGAGGCGCCGCGGGCGACAAATGCGCCAATTACGGCTACCGGTACCAGCCACAGAGGAAACGTGGGTTTTTCCACAAAGCCGTTATCCAGCAAAATCTTGAAAATGTAGGCCACTAGCGGTTCCGTTGCGGCAGTCACAACCATGCCGAGGAGACCTAGGACCAATCGCCTTGTGTATGGCCGATGCAATCCTGCAAGGCGCTTGAAAATTGTTGTGTAGGAAAATGCGCTCATAAGTCAGTTTGTTTTAAGTTCTTTTTTACACTCTGCTGTGATGGAAAAATTCTTCCCCGACAGTAGAGCAAAATGGGAGGAGAAAGCACGGCCGATTGGCAAATACAAGGCGTACCAGACGATGCCTTAATACTCCACCGCGACCGCTTCCTTCCCTATTTTTTCCACCAGAGCCGTCTGCAAACCATCACTAGGAGACACGCGCCATTCGTCGCCGAGCACTATTTCACAAGCCACCCCTTCGCCAGTGTAGCGAAGCGTCATCGGCAAGCCATTACCCGCCCGATGCGACGACAACACATCCCGCAACTGTGCGGCATCAATTTTCTGTGACGGCGACGACAGGGACAGCACAATCTGCCGTCCGTATTGCGTCCGTGCGGTGGCAATATCCATCACTTTTTCAGCCGACACCCGCAAGCCGCCGTTGAATCTGTCCTCCGACACCTTGCCCTGCACGACAAGGAACTCATCTTCCTTGAAGAAAGCCTTGTTCGGCTCGAACTGTTCGTTATACACGGTAACGTCGACCGTGGCGCTGCCGTCGTCCAGCGTGACGATCATCATCTTGCCACGCTGCGTCATCTGCGCCCGCAAACCGGAGATGATCCCGGCCAGGGTACGCGGTTCGCGCGACGGTTCCAGGCTGCCCAGCGGCGTGCGCGCAAAACGGCGTGCTTCGGCGGCGTAAGCGTTGAACAGATGGCCGGATAGATAGAAACCAAGCGCAGTCTTCTCTTCGGTCAGTTTCTGCTTGTCGGTCCACGGCGTGACCTGTACGTATTCGATCGGAGCTTCGAGGTCGCTATCGTCACCGCCGAACAGGCTGACCTGGTTGGCCGAGGCCAGTTTCTGATCGGCAGCTTCCATCGCGCGGCCAACCGAGGCCAGCAGGATCGCGCGATCGACCTTGAAGCAATCGAAAGCGCCGGAGCGGATCAGCGATTCAATGGTGCGCCGATTGATCTGCCGCTTGTCGACCCGGAGGCAGAAATCGAACAGGTCGACGAACGGCTTTTCCTTGCGCGCGGCGATGATGGCTTCGATCGCATTTTGACCGGAACCTTTGACCGCACCGAGGCCGTAGCGAATGAAAGTCGCTTTCTTGCCTGGCTCGCCTTCCGGCGTAAACGATAGTCTGAAAGGTTGATGTCCGGCGGCAGCAAAGTCAGCTTGCAAACGTCCAGTGCATCTTCCACCAGGATCTTGACCTTCTCCGTATCGTCCATTGCCAGCGACAAGTTGGCTGCCATGAACGCGGCAGGGTGATGGGCTTTCAGGTAGGCAGTGTGATACGACAGCAACGCGTAAGCTGCGGCGTGCGACTTGTTGAAGCCGTAGCCAGCGAACTTTTCCATCAAGTCGAAAATCTCGTCGGCCTTGGCTTCGGACAAGCCGTCCTTGGCTGCACCGTCGCGGAAAATCTGGCGATGCTCGGCCATCTCTTCTGCCTTCTTCTTACCCATGGCCCGCCGCAGCAAGTCAGCGCCGCCGAGTGAATAGCCGCCGACCACCTGCGCCATCTGCATCACCTGCTCCTGATACACCATGATGCCGTAGGTTTCAGACAGAATCCCTTCAGTGCGCGGATCGGGATAATCGAAGCGCTCGCCGTGTTTACGTTTGCAGAAATCCGGGATCAGATCCATCGGGCCCGGACGATACAAGGCCACCAGCGCGATAATGTCTTCAAAACGGTCAGGCCGCGCGTCTTTCAGCATGCCTTGCATGCCGCGGCTTTCCAGCTGGAATACCGCGACTGTTTTGGCGGCGGTCAGCAGTTCGTAGGAAGCGCGGTCGTTGAGCGGCAACTTCTCCAAACTGAAATCGGCCATGGCCGGATCGAGCTGCTTGATGTAGCGCACCGCGCGATCGAGGATCGTCAGCGTGGTCAAACCCAAGAAGTCGAACTTCACCAGGCCGACGGCCTCGACATCGTCCTTATCGTATTGCGAGACCACGCCAGCGTCGCCGCCCTGCGTATACAGCGGACAGAAATCGGTCAACTTGCCGGGCGCAATCAACACACCACCGGCGTGCATACCGATGTTACGGGCGATGCCTTCGACCTGCTGCGCCAGGTTGAGCAGTTGCTTGACCTCTTCCTCGTTCTCCAGGCGCTCGGCCAACATCGGCTCTTCCTGGATCGCATCGGCGATGGTCACGTGCTTGCCCGGTTTGAACGGGATCAGTTTGGAGATGCCGTCGCAAAAGTTGTAACCGAAATCGAGCACGCGGCCAACGTCGCGAATCGCGCCCTTCGCCGCCATCGTACCGAAAGTGGCGATTTGCGATACCGCGTCCTTGCCGTACAGGTCCTTGACGTGTTGAATCACACGGTCGCGGCCTTCCTGGCAAAAGTCGATATCGAAGTCGGGCATCGATACCCGCTCAGGATTGAGGAAGCGCTCGAACAGCAGGTTGTATTTGAGCGGATCAAGATCGGTAATCTGCAGCGAATACGCCACCAGCGAACCAGCCCCCGATCCTCGTCCCGGCCCGACCGGCACGCCATTCTGCTTGGCCCAGCGGATAAATTCCGCAACGATCAGGAAGTAGCCGGGGAAACCCATCTTGATGATGGTGTCGGTTTCAAACTTCAACCGATCCTGGTAACGCTGGCGCTGCTGTTCGCGCTTGGCTTCGTCCGGATACAGATGCGCCAGGCGCAGCTCCAGCCCTTCCTGCGACTGTTGCACCAGGAACTCGCCGATCGTCATGCCGTCCGGTGTCGGGAAATCAGGCAATTTGGCTTGCCCAGCTGCAGGGTCAGGTTGCAACGCTTGGCGATCTCGATCGAATTCTGCAGCGCTGCCGGCATATCGGCGAACAGTTCGGCCATTTCGGCCTGTGTCTTGAACGATTGCTGGTCGTTGAAGCGACGCACGCGGCGCGCGTTGGCCAGCATCTCGCCTTCGGCGATACAGGTACGCGCTTCATGCGCGATGAATTCTTCCTTATCCAGGAACTGGATAGGATGGGTCGCCACCACCGGCACGCCGGCCTTGGCCGCCAGAGCCACCGCCTGTCGTATATGTGCCTCCATATTCGGCTGGTCGGCGCGCTGGATCTCGATATAGAAATTGTCGGGGAAAATCTTAGTCCAACGTTGCAGGCAGCGTTCCGCCGCCTCGACATTGCCGTTATCGATGGCCATGCCGATATCGCCGAAATGAGCGCCGGACAGCGCAATCAGGCCGTTGCCGTCACCGTGCCCCTTCAGATCGGCCAGCCATTCAGCGCGAATTTCTGCGCGACCGCGATGCAGGTTTTCCAGCCACGCCCGCGACAGCAATTCACACAATTGCAGGTAGCCGTTACGGTTCTTGACCAGCAACAGCAGGCGCGACGGCTTGTCGCGATCGTCGTCGTTGGTAATCCAGACATCACAACCGATGATCGGTTTGATACCTTTGCCGCGCGCAGCCTTGTAAAACTTGACCATGCCAAACAGATTGGCCAGGTCGGAAATGCCAAGCGCTGCCTGGCTATCCTTGGCAGCGGCTTTGACTACGTCATCAATGCGGACCAAGCCATCGACGATGGAATACTCGGAGTGCAGGCGGAGGTGGATAAATTGCGGTGTCGTCATGGGCGGTATTTTACCCTGACGCCCCATGTGCCATCGGCAAAATTGGGCAATCCCGTCAGCCACGTTTATAATACTGATAAATCAACGACTTACCGAGAAACAAGCCATGCAGTCCAGCAATTCTTACGTCAACATTGCCGCCTACAAATTCGTTACTTTCGACGATACAGCAGAGAAACGCCCAGAATTTCTCGCAATTTGCAAGCAATTGCAGCTAAAAGGTACGATCTTACTCACTCCGGAAGGCATCAACCTGTTTTTGGCCGGTTTGCGCGAGCAGATTGATCAATTCCTGGCTTGGCTGCGCGCCGATGAGCGCTTTGCCGATCTGGAAGTGAAGGAAAGCTATTCGGAAAAGCAGCCGTTCACGCGCATGCTGGTCAAGTTGAAGGCTGAAATCATCACGATGAAGCATCCGTTGATCAAGCCCGAACTGGGCCGTGCACCGGCTGTGGAAGCCAAAACCTTGAAGCGCTGGCTGGATCAGGGCCATGACGACAACGGCAAACCGGTGGTCATGCTGGATACCCGTAACGCATTTGAAGTCGATGTCGGCACCTTTGAAAACACGATCGACTGGCGTATCGAGAAATTCAGCGAATTCCCGGCAGTCGTGGCGGAACACAAGGACGAGCTGGCTGACAAGACTGTGGTCACCTTCTGCACCGGCGGCATCCGCTGCGAGAAGGCCGCGATTCACATGCAGAATATCGGCTACGACAGCGTCTACCAGCTGGAAGGCGGCATTCTCAAGTATTTCGAAGAATGCGGTGGCGCCCACTATGACGGCGACTGCTTTGTATTCGACTATCGCACCGCCCTCAATCCACAGTTGCAGGAAACCGCGACCGTACAGTGCTACGCTTGCCGCGCCGTAGTGACGCCGCGTGAGCAATTGTCACCGCGCTATGTGGCGGGCAAATCCTGCCCACATTGTGTGCCGGAAGAAATTGCAACCCCGGCGCAAGCCACTACTGTCCATACAGCTACCCTCTAAGCGGAGCCGTAGCGCAAAATGCAAAAAGCCCGCAGGCGATTGCCTGCGGGCTTTTTGCATTCTGGAACGATGGCATGCCGGGGCTGACGCAAACCCGGCTATGCCGCCACCCCAGACATATTTCTTATTGCTTGAATTTCTGTGCAGTTTCGGCAACCCGCTTGCCGAATTGCTTTGCGGTTTCCAGGTCGCCTGCCGCCGGGCCCTCTTCCGGCGAAGAGTCGGACGGACTTTGCGCCAAAGCGCCGGAGAAACCGCCGACAAAATTGACGTCATTGCGTTGCGCCGCCTTGCTGTTGGCAGGCATCAGACCGGTACCGACCCACACCATGCTGTGCTGCATTGCAAAGGTGATCAGGTAACTCATGGTGGTGCCCTTGTCGCCGTTCATGGTCGCTGAATTGGTAAAACCGGCTGCGACCTTGTCTTTCCATTTCTGGCCAAACCACTGCTTCGACGACGTGTCTGCAAATTTCTTGAACTGCCAGGATACCGTGCCCATGTAGGTCGGCGTGCCAAAGATGATGGCATCGGCGGCTTCCAGCGAGGCCCAGGCAGCGTCGCTCAGATTGCCTTCGGCATCGATGGCAATCAGCTCAGGCACTGCGCCTGGCGCGCGCAGCACGCCAGCATGCACTGCTTCAGCCTGTTTTTTGGTGTGGCCGTAGCCGGAATGATAAACGATAGCGACTTTAGTCATGACAATGCCCTTTCAGAGAGAACTCAGTAAAAAAATAAATAACAGCAGCTGCCAATCAAACGGAATGCCAGTCGCCATCATGCACCAGGAAATGAATTTCTGCTGCCGCGCAGCATCGGATTCCGAGAACGAATCGCCGGGATGAGAGTCAAGCCAAACAGTGTCTGCATGGCTGTACGCACAACATTACCGGATTCGATCAGGGTATACGTCAAAAATTATGTCGATATAGAAATAATTTACATAAATCGATTCAATTATTTGGCACTATAGAGACATGGCGCGGCTTTGCACAGGATCAAAATTTCGATATATCATTCAATTTATTTGAATGACTTTCTTGCAATATTATTACCTACGAAGCAATGATGAATCTGACCTTGGAAGCATTGCAAATCCTCGATACGATTGACCGCAAAGGCAGCTTCGCCGCTGCCGCCGTCGAACTGAATCGCGTGCCGTCAGCCCTTACCTACAGCGTCCGCAAGTTGGAAGACGACCTGGACTTGCTGTTGTTCGACCGGCGCGGGCATCGCGCCAAACTGACCACCGCCGGTCTCGAACTGCTGACTGAAGGGCGCCACCTGCTGCTGGCGGCGCAAGAGCTCGAACGACGCGTCAAGCGCGCGGCGACCGGCTGGGAGGTCGAACTGCGTATCGTCCTCGACAGCATCATCCCGTTTGATAGCCTGTTGCCAATCATCCAAGCCTTTGACCGGGACAATGCCGGCACGCGCCTGCGCATTTCGCATGAAGCCTTGTCGGGCGTGTGGGAAGCCCTGCTGGCTGACCGAGCCGACCTGGCAATCGGCGCGCCGCACAACGGCCCCGACAGCATCCGTATGAGCGGCGGGTTCCAGACACGGCAACTGGGCACGATCGACTGGGCCTTTGCGGTTGCCCCGGCCATCCGCTGGAGCATGCGCCGGAGCCGCTCACCGCCAATCTGATCCAGCAATACCGCGCAGTTGCCGTCGGCGACACCGGCCGCACCTTGCCCAGCATGACCTCTGGCCTGTTGAGCGGACAAGATATCCTTACCGTTCCGTCGATCCCGGCAAAACTGCAGGCCCAGCTCAGTGGGCTTGGCTGCGGCCACCTGCCGCGTTGGCTGGCTGCGCCGCATTTTGCATCAGGTGCATTGATCGAGAAACAGACCATCGAAGCCAAGCCCAGCGACAAGACACAGATAGCCTGGCGTACCCCGGTCGTGGGAAAATCTCTTAAATGGTTTATTGCACGGCTCAGCGACCCCGCAACGCAGCGTGCGCTGCTAGGGTCGCCGGCTGTAGCGTCGGCGACAATGCCGACAACAGCTCATCATGAATCGACCAGCAATGTCTAATCAACAAAACTATATTGGCCGCTTCGCGCCCTCACCCACCGGCCCGCTGCACGCGGGTTCGCTGGTAGCAGCGATGGCCAGCTACCTCGACGCCAAGGCCCACCACGGCCGCTGGCTGTTGCGCATGGAAGATGTGGACGAGGCGCGCACCGCAGCAGGCGCCGCCGAGTCGATCCTGGCGGACCTGATCGCACTCGGGATGCAGTGGGATGGCGAAGTGGTATATCAAAGCCAGCGCACAGCGCTGTATGAAGCGGCGTTCGACCGTCTTGGCCGCCTGGCGTACCCATGCGGCTGCACCCGCCGTGAAATCGTCGATTCCCGCATTTGCGTAGCGGCCGACGGTGCGGCGGTCTATCCCGGCACCTGCCGCAGCGGGTTGCCGGTTGGCAAGCCGGCCCGCGCATATCGCCTGCGCGTCCCTGATCCGGGACATATTGATGAACTGATTATTTTTGACGATCGCTGGCTCGGTCGCGTGCAGCAGCACCTAGCGCTTGAAGTCGGTGACTTTGTATTGAAACGTGCCGACGGCTTCTGGGCTTACCAGCTCGCCGTGGTGGTTGACGATGCGGATCAAAACGTTACGCACGTAGTGCGCGGCGCCGATTTGCTCGATTCCACCGGACGCCAGATTTATCTGCAGCGCCAGTTGAAACTTGCAACGCCACAATACCTCCACGTACCGGTCATCACCAACGCCGATGGGGAAAAATTATCCAAACAGAATGGTGCCCAGGCCATCGATGTGACACAGCCATTGCTCGTATTGAACAAGGCTGCGTGGTTCCTGGGGCTGGATATCGGACAGGTCGACAGCGTGGCCGCATTCTGGCCGCTGGCGACTGCTGCCTGGGCGAATCTGGAATTGACTCGCCAAGGCTGAAACCGGACTAACGCTTCGGCAAACCGCCCAGCAAAGCTGCCAGCTTGACCTTCGGCTTGATCGAGCCGCCCACCGGGGCAACGCTGGACGGCGCCGCATCAGGAGTGGCCGTCGGCTCGTAGGGTTTAAGAAACCAGGGGTCGATCTTTTCCTTGCGAGAGGTAGGCGTCGAAGTATAAGCGCTACGGGTGTGCTGCGTGCTGCGGCTGGATGCGGCGTTGCGGCCATCGCTGCGATCGGCAGAATCGCGGCGTCCGGAACGCTCGCGTTCGGCGGCAGCCGGCTTGGCGACGAAACCGGTCAGCTCGGCCCGCACAAACTTGTGCTTGATCATCTTTTCAATATCGACCAGCAGACGTTCATCCTTGTCGGCGTACAGCGAAATCGCGTCGCCGGAGGCGCCGGCGCGGCCGGTACGACCGATCCGATGCACATAATCTTCGGCGTTATACGGCAAATCGAAATTGATCACGCAAGGCAGTTCGGCGATATCCAGGCCGCGCGCAGCAACGTCGGTTGCCACCAGCACTTCGATCTCGCCTTGCTTGAATGCTTCTAGCGCGGCCATCCGCTCATTCTGAGTCTTGTCGCCATGAATCGCGGAAGCCTTGACGCCTTCGCTCTCCAGGTGACGCGACAGGCGCGATGCGCCGATTTTGGTATTCGAGAAAACAATTACCTGTTTCAGCTTGCGCTCACGAATAATGAACGACACAGCCTCGGCCTTGGTCTGCTCGTCGACGCGATACATGGTCTGCGTGACGTTGTCGGCGGTGGCATTGCTGCGCGCCACTTCGATCGTCACCGGATTCTTGAGAAAACTCGATGCCAGCTTTTTAATCTCGCCCGAGAACGTGGCGGAGAACATCAGGTTCTGGCGTTCTTTTGGCAGCAGGTTGATGATGCGCTGCAGATCCGGCAGGAAGCCCATGTCCAGCATGCGATCGGCTTCGTCCATGACCAGGATTTGCGTCTGCGACAGATTCACCGTCTTTTGCTGGACGTGGTCCAGCAGACGTCCCGGCGTAGCAATCACGATTTCGATGCCGGAGCGCAGTGCGGCGGTTTGCGGTGCGATATCGACGCCACCGAACACAACGGTCGCACGCAGCGGCGTATGCCGGCTATAGGCCTTGACGTTGTCTGCCACCTGATCAGCCAGTTCGCGGGTCGGCGTCAAGATCAGGGCACGTACCGGATGCCGCGCCGGCGAGGCGCTGGTGTTGGCGTGCGCCAGCAGCAGCTGAATGATCGGCAACGAAAAACCGGCAGTTTTGCCGGTTCCCGTTTGTGCCGCACCCATCACATCGCGTCCTTGCAGTACCACAGGGATCGCTTGCGCCTGGATCGGCGTCGGGTTGACATAGCCCTGATCGCTCAACGCGCGCAGGATATCCGGGGACAGCCCGAAGTCTTCGAAACGGACGGAGGGTGCAGTAGCCACTGCTGGATCAGGTTGAATCTCGGACTTGATGTCGGACATGGTAGTTGGCGGCCTTCGGTGCAAGATGCACTCAAATAACGAATCTGCATTCGTAAAAAGGCACTATTTGCTCTCAATTGTATTCGTGGATTTCGTGTCGGCCCATCAACGCCCGCGCTTGCAAACAGTAAGCAAGCGCGACGGCATCCGAGCCAAATGAATGTGGAAACGTCGTATCAGCGACTGCCAGCCAAGTTGTCACTTAGCCATCAATTGCCGGCGCGTTTTATACCACAGTCGGGCATTATACGCCTTGCCGGGAATTTGCTCAGATTCCGAGCTCATTGAGCGGCCAGCGTGGCCGCACGTTGAACGCATAATCGCGCTGTGCCGCTTCCGGTTTGATTTGCAACCGCATGGCGCCGGCGAATGCAATCATCGCGCCATTGTCGGTACAAAACTCCAACTCCGGGTAGTACACCCGAAACCGGCGTTTCACTGCGGCAGCATTCAGCGCACTGCGCAATTGCTGGTTGGCGCCGACGCCACCGGCAATCACCAGCCGCTTGAGACCGGTATGTTTCAGCGCGCTCAGGCATTTGGCGACCAGCACATCCACCAGCGCATCGACAAAGCAACGTGCAATATTGGCTTTGTCCTGTTCACAGATATTTGCCGGATGGTTTTTGACCAAGGTCAGCACCGCCGTCTTGAGGCCGGAGAAACTGAAATCCAGGTTCTTCGAATGCAGCATCGGCCGCGGCAACTGGTAGGCGGAAGGATCGCCGAACTCCGCCAGCCGGGAAATGGCCGGGCCGCCTGGATAGCCGAGGCCAAGCAGCTTGGCCGATTTGTCGAACGCTTCGCCTGCGGCATCGTCCAGGGTTTCGCCCAACAATGTGTATTGCCCGACGCCATCGACCCGCATCAATTGAGTATGGCCGCCCGACACCAACAACGAAACAAATGGAAATTCCGGCGGATCGCTGGCCAGCAACGGCGACAGCAAATGCCCTTCCAGATGATGCACGCCCAACATTGGTTTATCCAGCGCCAAACCTAGGCCGCAGGCAACCGAGGCGCCGACCAGCAACGCCCCGGCCAAGCCCGGCCCTTGCGTATAGGCAATCGCATCGATGTCGTGGCGATCAATGCCGCTTTCCACCAGCACTTGTTGCAGCAAGGGAATGGCACGCCGGATGTGGTCGCGTGAAGCCAGCTCCGGCACCACGCCACCATACTGCTCATGCATCGCAACCTGGGAGTACAGGGCATGGGCCAGCAAACCGCGCTGCGTGTCGTACAACGCCAAGCCGGTTTCGTCACAGGAAGATTCAACGCCGAGAACAATCATTGGGGGAACATTTTTTTCACAATGCCGCATTGTAAAGGAAAGCACGGGCGGCACTCATTACCGACGCTATTCCTTGTCGAAGCGCTGCATGGCTTGGCGGATAAAGGACAGTTGCTGCGAAAACCTGGTGCAAGCGGTGCAAGTCCATAGATGCATCCTGATGCGCGCGCGCGTCAGGAGCGACAGGCTGGTATCTTGCGCTTGCGACAAGAGCAGCTGGGTATCGCGGCAGTGCGGAATCAGGCGTTTATATGGCATAGGGATAAAATTACTTGCTCGTGAAAATTGTGGTGACGCTGATTGGTCGCGCGACCGATTCAATACTTACAAAATAAATGTTGAACTTAGCATGCATCGCACATGGCTATCGATCCGTCAGGCCTGTGCCCCGAACCAGTTCAACTGCAGACATTCGCGCAACCGGGTACGCGCCCGGTACAGCAAGACCCAGGCATTGGCGGCGGTGATGTCGAGTTCCTTGCAGATCGCATCGGTATCCAGTTCCAGCCACTCGCGCATCATGAAAATGCGGCCAGTCTTGGCGGGGAGCTTGTCGACGCACAATTGCAGAATATCGAAGAATTCCTTACGTTCCAGTGTCTGGTCCGGATTGCCCCAGCTGGGTGCGGCTTCCACTGCATGCCCTGAGGAAGTGAACAAGGCGTCGATCATGTCGGCGTCACTGCGGTCTGCGTCTTCATCGGGATTCAGTTGCACTTCGCGCTTGCTGCGTCGCAACTGGTCCAGTAACTTATGTTTGAGTATCCCGATGACGTAGGTTTTGAACGATGACTGCTCCTGAAAGCGATCGGGATGTTCCATCACTGCCAATATGGTTTCCGATACTGCATCTTCGGCCAAGGTTTCGTTGCGCAACTGCAGCACGGCAAAACGCAGAAGCTGCGGCCGCAATGCATCAAGTTGACGGGGATCAAATGCCATATAAACCTGAATAAAAAAACAAGAACAAACGCCCGACTTGCTTTCCTGCCGCATCGTTTGCCGGGAATTCTACCAGATGGCCTTCAGCCTGCAGCCCGTTCAAGTAAAATCGATGCAAACGCCTGCAGCACGCCACCTTCAACTCAACAATCCACACATGAACAATACTCAGTCGACGGCACCGTTCCCGGCAGCCCGCTTCATCAAGGAAATCGGACGTGGCAAGAATGGCGCACGCAGCCTGTCGCGCGGCGATGCTTGCGACTTGTACGCTGCCATGCTGGACGGCCGGGTCTCAGACCTGGAGATGGGAGGCATATTGCTGGCGATGCGCATCAAGGGCGAATCGGTTGCAGAAATCGCCGGCTTCCTCGATGCCGCCGAGGCATCGTTCACATCCATATCCATTCCATCAGAAAATCGACAGCAGTACGCGCCGATCGTCATCCCCAGCTATAACGGTTCGCGCCATATGGCAAACCTGACGCCATTGCTGGCGCTGCTGCTGGCGCGCGAAGGCGTGCCGGTGCTGCTGCACGGTGTATCGACCGATCCGGGCCGCGTCACCAGCGCCGAAATTTTTCAGGCCTTGGGGCACGCTCCCTGCAGCAGCGTCGAACAAGTGCAAACATGTTTCAAACAGCAGGTTCCGGCATTCATGCCGATTGATGCGCTTGCACCGAAAATGGCCCGGCTGCTTGCCATGCGACGCACTCTCGGCGTCCGTAATTCGACCCACACCTTGGTCAAAATCATTCAACCGTTTGCTGTTCCGGCGTTGCGCCTGACCTCCTACACGCATCCCGAATACCTGGAGATGTTGAGCGCCTATTTCATGACTACCGCTGCCGCAGAACGCGGGGATGTGTTCTTGATGCGTGGTACCGAGGGCGAAACCGTCGCCAATGCCAGGAAGGCGCAGAAAATCGACTGGTTTCATGCGGCTACGCAAACCACGCTGGTGGAAAAACAGCTCATCGCGGAAGAACCGCCGATGTTGCCGGAACACGCCGACGCACAAACCACTTCCGCCTGGATCAAGCAAGCCTTGGCGCAACAGGATCTGGTACCGAAACCGATTGAAGAGCAAGTCGAGCAATGCCTGATGGTTTCCAAGGCCCTGCACGCACAACACCACACAGACGCAAACTGACATTAGCCGCGATTGCTGGCAGGAACTAATCTAAGCAAAGACTGACAAACTGTTCGGTAGCGCAAAAAACCGAGGCATGTATGATCTGGCATTCCAACAAACCGTAAATTACCGCCAAGGACCTGTCCTTAGCAAATTGGAAAATCATATCGTTGTGTAAAATGCTGCACCAACTCGGTAGCGTCGATAGCGCAATGCGATCAAATCAAGGAGACCGGGCTTAACAACATGTTGTACAAGTAGTTCAGCAACAAACCATTCATCTGCCCATACGGCATCTTGCGCGGCGTAGCTTCAGTGCCGCAAGACTAACTTTCTGGAGGATCCATGGATTGGACTCTTCCGCCCTTTGCACTAGCACAGCCAATCCAATGGAATGCGCTGTTACTGTTTGGCAGCTTGCTGCTATTCGGGCTGGTGGGCGGCCACATCGTGACAAAAAACCCCTGGTTTCCGCGCATTACCGGTTATCTGATAGTCGGCTTCATCCTCGGCGTCGGCGGCCTTGATCTGCTTTCAGGAGATGTACTCAAGCTGGCCAATATTTTCGCCGACATGGCAATGGCCCTGGTGGTGTATCAACTTGGGCGCTATGTCGACATTGGCTGGCTGCGTCGCGAAAAGTGGCTTCTGGCTACCGTCATCCTCAGCGCCGTGCTGTGCTTCACGTTTGTCAGCGGGGCATTGATCTGGCTTGGCACCTCGCGGGTGCTGGCCCTGCTCGGCGGCGTGCTGGCGATTGCTACTGCGCCGGCAGTAGTGATGGTGGTAGTGCGCGATCTCAAGGCTGAAGGCCAGGTGACGCGCCGTCTGGCTGCCATGACGGCATTGAATAACTTTGTCGCGATACTGGCCGCGTATGCATTATTGCCGGTGGTCGCGCACGAAAGCGCCACCCCGTTCAGCACGCTGGTCGCTCACACGCTGTACTCATTGTGCGGATCGCTGGTGCTGGCATACCTGACTTACCGGTTGATGATGCCGCTGGCGCGCCTGCTCGGCCGCCAGCCAAGCCGCCAGTTCGTACTAGTCATCGCGGTCATCACCTTAGCCATCGGCGCCGCACATGCGTTGCAGCTACCAATACTGTTGACCATGCTGATCTTCGCCATCATGTCGAAGAATCTGGATCATCAGTACGACTTGATGGAACTTGAGTTCGGCGTCGCCAACGAGTTGTTCATCGTGATGCTGTTCGTTACCATCGGCGCTTCAATCCGCTTGTCAGACCTGTCGATGGTAGGCGCCTCGGTTGCCGTGCTGATCGCGGCGCGCTTCCTCGCCATGGCTTGCGGCGTTTTCTCATTCGCGCACTTTGCCAAGATGAAATGGAAGCAGGCTGCACTCATCACCTTGGGAACGCTACCGATGACGGAAGCTGGACTAGGGTTGATTCAAACCACCGCCTATCTCTATCCCAATACCACGGCCGATATATTGCCGTTGCTGGCCGGCTGCCTGATCGTGCTGGAACTGCTGGGACCGATAGCCACGCAATTCGCCTTGATCAAATCAGGCGAAAGCGGACGCGAATGAAGGATGAGACCATGATCGAAGATACCCAAATCGATAGCGCCACGGCCGCTGCGGCGCCGCAAGAAATTCTGCCATTCACCAGTTCCAGTCCGTTCACCATGGGCATTGAACTCGAACTGCAGTTGGTCAATCGCCGAAATTACAACCTGGCCAGCGACGCAGTCGATCTGCTGACCTGGATCGAACCGCGCGACCTGCAAAAGCAGATCAAGCTGGAGATGACACAAGGCATGATCGAGTTGAACTCGGATGTGCACACCCGCGTTGACCATCTGATCGAGGAGTTGAAAGGCTTGCGCGCCGCACTCAACCGCGGTGCGCAATACCTGAATATCGACGTCTCCGGCGGCGGCGCCCACCCATTCCAGCACTGGAATGAACAACGGATCACGCCAAGCGAACGCTTCCATCATCTGCACGAGAAGTACGGCTACCTGGCGAAGACGTTCACCGTGTTCGGCCAGCACATCCATGTTGGCGTGCCGAACGGCGACGACGCCTTGTACCTGACCCACGCGTTCTCGCGTTTCGTGCCGCATTTCATCGCCCTGTCGGCCGCCTCGCCGTTTTACCAGGGCGCCGACACCAAATTCGATTCCTCGCGCAGCAACGTGGTGCGTGCCTTCCCTTTGTCCGGAACAGCGCCGACATTAACCCGTTGGAGCGACTTTGAAGCGTATTACGATGAGTTGCTGCGCATGGGCATCATCGGCAGCATGAAGGACTTCTACTGGGACATCCGTCCCAAGCCCGAGTACGGCACGGTCGAAATCCGGGTGTGCGATACGCCGCTGACCATCGAGCACGCCGCCCACCTGGGTTGCTACGCGCAACTGCTGGCGCGCTGGATCCTGACAGAGAGGCCATTCGTCATCGCCAACGATTTCTACCTGCTGTACCAGTACAACCGCTTCGAAGCCAGCCGCTACGGACTGAACGGTTCAATTGCTCTCCATGGCAACAATCCGGCCGATTCGTCAAAACTGCCGATCCACGAGCATTTGCTAGGCCATCTGCAGGACTTACAGCGGTATACTCAGAACGACGCCGAGCAATTGACCCTGAAGCGCTTGCGCCATATGGCCGAAGGACGCCTCAGCGACGCCGCCTGGCTGCGCCAGACGTTTACCGAACGCGGCTCGCTCAACGATATGATGCGGCTGTCGTCGGAACTCTGGATGGGGCAGAAGCCGCCGCCGTATTTCCAATAGCTTGTATTTAAGATATTTAATAATTGATCGATGCAAAAACAATTTGATGTCGCCGTAATCGGCGCTGGCGCTGCCGGCATGATGTGTGCCGCAGTTGCCGGTCAACGCGGGAAGAAAGTAGTACTGATCGATCATGCCAGCAAGCTGGCAGAAAAAATCCGCATCTCGGGCGGTGGTCGCTGCAACTTCACCAACATCAACGCCGGTCCGCAGAATTTCCTGTCGCAGAATCCGCATTTTTGCAAAAGCGCCCTGTCCCGCTACACTCCACAAGATTTCCTCAGTCTGATGAAGCGCCATCGGATCAGCTATCACGAGAAGCACAAGGGGCAATTGTTTTGCGATGACTCATCAGAGCAGATCATCGACATGCTCAAGGCCGAGTGCGGCCTCGGTAACGTCGAATGGCGCATGCCATGCAGCATTGCCAGTATTGGCAAGAGCGGCGAGGTGTTCCGCATCGACACCGATGCCGGCGCAATCCTCGCGAGCAATGTCGTCATCGCCACCGGCGGCCTGTCGATTCCAAAAATCGGCGCCACCGATTTTGCCTATCGGATCGCGCGCCAGTTCGGCTTGCGGATGGTTGAGCCGCAGCCGGGGCTGGTGCCGCTGACTTTCGATTCGGCAGCGTGGCAACCGTTTTTACCGCTAGCGGGAATTGCTTTGCCAGTAGAAGTGGAAACCGGCGACAAAAAAGCCCGCGGGGAATTCAGGGAAGACCTGCTGTTCACCCACCGCGGCCTGTCGGGGCCGGCAATCCTACAAATTTCCAGTTTCTGGAAGCTGGGAACACCCTTGCGCCTGAACCTCTTGCCTGAAATCGATGTCGCCACAACATTGATCGATGGCAAAACCACCATCAAGAAAAATCTTGGCAACGTATTCGCGCAATGGCTGCCGGCACGGTTGGCGCAAGGCATCATTGAAGCCAACAAGCTTGACCCCACAGCCCGCCTGGCCGACACACCTGACCGCCTCCTGCGCAGCCTGGGCGACGCCATCAATCGCTGGTCCATTCAGCCAAGCGGCTCCGAAGGTTATCGCAAAGCCGAAGTCACGCTGGGCGGGGTTGACACACGGGAACTATCACAGCAGAGCATGATGTCCAATCAAGTACCCGGCCTGTATTTTGTCGGCGAGGCGGTCGACGTCACCGGCTGGTTGGGGGGCTATAATTTCCAGTGGGCCTGGGCTTCGGCAACTGCGGCTGGGCTATCTATTTAGCAACAAAAAAATAATGCAAAGCAACTTCCTCCCTAGCCTCCCTGAAGCGATAGAGAAAGATGTTGCAAATTTGCGGCAAGATTGATTCAGGGTGGGATAAGACTTCCATTTATTGGTTTTCCCCGCTATAATCTCGCTCTTCCCTATACAAACTTGGTTTTAATTTACATGACCACAATTCGTCTTAAAGAAAACGAGCCGTTCGAAGTCGCTATGCGTCGCTTCAAGCGCACCATTGAAAAAACAGGTTTGCTGACTGAGTTGCGTGCACGTGAATTCTACGAAAAGCCAACGGCTGAGCGTAAGCGTAAGCTGGCAGCCGCTGTGAAGCGCCATTACAAGCGCATTCGCAGCCAGCAATTGCCGAAAAAACTGTACTAATATTTGCACTAATTCTTCATCGCACTTGGTGCGGTTGATTGAATAGCGTTACAAACCCGCTCCGGTGTTGCTCCGCAGCGGGTTTTGCCGTTTATTGCTGCGTATAGCAGGTTTTCGATATCACTTGTATTTTCTTGCGATAAAAACCAACGGCAAAACGCGCATCAGACACAAAATTCCAGCACTTTGATTTTCCGGCAAATATGGAAAACACCACTACTTGGAGAACTGCATGGGCTTGAAAGAACAGATTACTGAAGACATGAAGGCGGCGATGCGCGCCAAGGACACGGCAAAACTGAGCGCAATCCGGCTGATTACGGCTGCGATGAAACAAAAGGAAGTGGATGAGCGCATTGAGCTGAACGACACCCACGTTCTGGCTATCATCGAAAAAATGATCAAGCAACGCAAGGATTCGATCACCCAGTTTGAAGCCGGTGGCCGCCAGGATCTGGCAGACATCGAAAAAGCCGAACTCGTCATTCTGTCGGCTTACATGCCTGCCGGCCTGTCGGAAGCGGAAATCCAGGCTGAAGTCGCCGCAGCGGTGACCACCAGTGGCGCCGCCGGACCGCAAGACATGGGCAAGGTAATGGCAATCTTAAAACCAAAGCTCGCCGGCCGCGCCGACATGACGGCGGTATCCGGACTGGTCAAAGCAGCGCTGACCAAAGCCTGAACACGTAAAATACCCGATATCGCAGCCGTTGCCGTCGAGTCTACGTGATCCCGCAATCCTTCATCCAAGACCTGCTCAACCGCGTCGACATCGTTGACGTGGTGGGTAAATACGTCCAGTTGAAAAAAGGTGGCGCGAACCTGATGGGTTTATGCCCCTTCCACAACGAAAAATCGCCAAGTTTCACGGTCAGCCCGACCAAGCAGTTCTATCACTGCTTCGGCTGCGGTGCACATGGCACCGCGATCGGCTTCCTGATTGAATACTCCGGACTAGGTTTCGTGGAAGCGGTCAAGGATCTGGCGCAAGGTGTCGGCATGACTGTTCCGGACAACGATGACAAGATTCCACCAGCCCAGCGCGCCGAATACCAAGCCAAGAGCCTGGCGCTGTCCGATGCAATGAGCAGCGCCTGCGACTTCTATCGGCAGCAATTACGCAGCGCTGCGCATGCGGTCGATTACTTGAAGCGGCGCGGCCTGACCGGCGAAGTCGCCGCCAAATTTGGGTTGGGCTATTCCCCGGACAACTGGGACAGCTTGCGCCAGGTGTTTCCCGATTATGAAGTCACAGCGCTGGTCGAAGCCGGCTTGGTGATCGACCGCACCGACGAAGAAGGCAACAACCGCAAACGCTATGATCGTTTTCGCGATCGCATCATGTTTCCCATTCGCAATACCAAGGGCCAAGTCATCGGCTTTGGCGGCCGGGTGCTGGATGGCGGCGAGCCGAAGTACTTGAATTCGCCGGAAACACCCCTATTTCAGAAGGGAAGCGAGTTGTATGGCTTGTTTGAGGCGCGCCAGGCAATCCGCGACGCCGGCTACGTGCTGGTGACGGAAGGTTATATGGACGTAGTGGCCTTGGCTCAGTTGGGCTTCCCGCAGGCAGTCGCCACATTGGGAACCGCCTGCACGCCGACCCATGTACATAAGCTGTTGCGCCAGACCGACCATGTGGTCTTCAGTTTCGATGGTGATCGCGCCGGCCGCAAGGCGGCGCGGCGGGCACTGGATGCCTGCCTGCCGCACGCTACCGATAACAAAGTCATCAAATTCCTGTTTCTGCCACAGGAACACGATCCGGACAGTTTTGTCAGAGAAATGGGGGCAGAGGCATTCGAGCGGCAAATCCATGACGCCATGCCATTGTCACAATTTCTGCTCAACGAGGTGACGGCCGAAGCCGATTTGAACACCTCCGAAGGACGGGCGCGGGCGCAATTCGACGCCAAGCCGCTGCTGCAATTAATGCCGCCTTCGTCGTTGCGGCTGCAAATCGTCCGTGGCCTGGCGCAGTTGACGCAATCGACGCCGACTGAAATCGAGTCATTGTTTGAACTGGTCAAGCCAATCGCCGCCGCGCGCCGCGCACCGCCGCGCAGCAACCGCCCTGCCCCGGTCGGGCTGGAACGACAAATCATTCGCCTGCTGGTGGCACACCCGGCATTTGCCTCCGAACTGGACGACGCGGCGCTAGATGCAGTGGCGCATTTTGCGCCGGATCGGGCAGAAATGCTGGCACGGCTGATTACCGCCAGCCACGAAATGGGCGACCAGGCCAATTTTGCAACGCTGGCAGAGCATTTGCGTGAAGGCGGCGAGGATTTTGAGTCATTGATCGCAGAAATTGCAGCGGAATCTGAATCAGAAACAGAGGCCGCGCGATTAGAACTGGCGGGCGCAATTCGCCAGACTAAAATGAAGATATTGAAAGATGAACTGGACCAGCTCGCCGCATCCGGCCTCGGCAGCGAAGATGCACGCCAGCGTTATCGGGATTTGATGCAAAAACAGGAGCAATTGCGGCGCGAAGCGGAAGCTGAAACCAGTTTGCGCTAGAAAATGGCTCAAAATATGAGCAGGCCGAGATTGAGATTAGCGCCGCTCCGGCTGATCCGGGGCGCTTGGATTGGAGGAAAGCCCTCCATATGCTATAATTAAAGGCTTTAGATTCAACACCTTAGAAGCAGCCGATTTGGGTGCTGAATTGATAGTAACACCAGTTTTGTTTGAGTGAGATAGGAACGTAGAGAGATGTGGTGCGCAGGCGGCTTTGTCGGCGATTTAAACTTGGCAAAATTTAAACGGACGGACTGCAGGCTGTAGTAACCATAGCGCAAATCAGTGTAACCAAATTGGTATTTGATTCCATGGCGAACGCAATGAAGAGACCCGCGAAATCCCTGACACTTTCTGTTAAAAATGCGAAGCCGGCAGCGGCCAAACCAGGCGCCTCTTCCTCAACACCGAAATCCTCTGTAAAGAAAACGGCAGTTTCATCGAAAACGCCGACAAAAACCGTTAGCAAGAAAGTCGTTTCTAAAGCAACTGCGACGACCACGAAAAAAAGTGCATCAAGAACTGTTGCAAAACCAGTATCTGTGAAATCGAAAGCCCCTGTGACAAACAAGAAACCTCAACTCAAAGTCGTCAAATCATCCAAAAATGCAGCCGCGGCTCCGGTCAAGGCCGACGTTAGCGTGATGATTGGATCAGGCGTAAGTCAAACCACGGATGCCGCGACACTGGCGGCGATTGATACTTCCGGCTACATTCTGCCGTCGGTCAAGGTACCAGGGCGTCGTGGTCGCAAGCCGAAAGAATTCCAACCGGAAAACGACGAAGTCGCGGCGCTGAACGCGGTCGAACGTGCTGAACTGAAAGCGGTCGACAAAGCCAAGGCCAAGGATCGCAAAGCCAAGGAAAAGGCTTTGCTGAAAGACGCATTCTCGTCCGATACCGAAGCCAGCGAAGAAGAACTCGAAGCCCGTCGTCAAAAGCTCAAGACCCTGATCAAGATGGGCAAGGAGCGCGGCTTCCTGACCTTCTCGGAAATCAACGACCACCTGCCTGAAAACATTATCGATCCGGAAGCCATTGAAGGCATCATCGGTACGTTCAGCGACATGGGGATTGCGGTCTACGAACAGGCGCCCGACGCAGAAACATTGCTGCTGTCCGACAACGTTGCCACCGTCGCCAGCGATGACGATGCCGAGGCAGCTGCCGAAGCAGCGCTGTCGACTGTCGATTCCGATTTCGGTCGCACCACCGATCCAGTCCGCATGTACATGCGTGAAATGGGTTCGGTCGAACTGCTGACCCGCGAAGGCGAAATTGAAATCGCCAAGCGTATCGAAGACGGCTTGAAGGACATGATCCAGGCGATTTCGGCTTGCCCGACTACGATCGCCGAAATCCTGCTGGCCGCCGACAAAATCTCAAAAGACGAAATCAAGATCGACGAAATCGTTGACGGCCTGGTCGACCCCAACCAGACAGATGAAGCGGCAGCGGTAAGCGCAGCCGCCCCTGCGACGGACGACGAAAGCGACGAAGACGAAGAAGAGGAAGAAGAAGACGAAGAAGAAGATGACGCCAGTTCGTCGTCGGGCGCTGCCGGCTTCTCGGCTGAACAGCTGGAGCAATTGAAGCGCGAAGCGCTGAGCAAATTCGAAACCATTTCCACGCAATTCGACAAGATGCGCAAGGCTTTCGAAAAAGAAGGCTACAACTCGAAGCCGTATGTCAAAGCGCAAGAAATCATTTCGAACGAGCTGCTGGGCATTCGCTTTACCGCCAAGGTTGTTGAAAAACTGTGCGACACACTGCGCGGCCAGGTTGACGAAGTGCGTCAGATCGAACGCCAGATCCTCGACGTTGCGGTCAACAAATGCGGCATGCCGCGCCCGCACTTCATCAAGGTTTTCCCAGGCAATGAAACCAATCTTGACTGGGTTGACGGTGAAGTCAACGGCAACCATGCATACAGCACAGTCTTGAGCCGGAACGTGCCTGCGGTGAAAGAACTGCAGCAACGCCTGATCGATCTACAGGCGCGCGTCGTGCTGCCTTTGCCTGATCTGCGCGGCATCAACAAGAAGATGGGCGCCGGCGAGAAGAAGGCGCGCATGGCCAAGCGCGAAATGACAGAAGCCAACTTGCGTTTGGTGATCTCGATTGCGAAGAAGTACACCAACCGCGGTTTGCAATTCCTGGATCTGATCCAGGAAGGCAACATCGGCTTGATGAAAGCTGTCGACAAGTTTGAATACCGCCGCGGCTACAAATTCTCGACCTATGCGACTTGGTGGATCCGTCAGGCCATCACCCGTTCGATCGCCGATCAGGCTCGCACCATTCGTATTCCGGTGCACATGATCGAAACGATCAACAAGATGAACCGCATCTCGCGTCAGATCCTGCAGGAAACCGGCGCTGAGCCGGATCCGGCAACATTGGCAATCAAGATGGAAATGCCGGAAGACAAGATTCGCAAGATCATGAAGATCGCCAAAGAACCGATTTCGATGGAAACACCGATCGGCGACGATGACGATTCGCATCTGGGCGATTTCATCGAGGACAACAACACCCTGGCGCCAGCCGATGCAGCATTGCACGCATCGATGCGCGGCGTCGTGAAGGATATCCTCGATTCGCTGACCCCACGCGAAGCGAAAGTCTTGCGCATGCGTTTCGGTATCGAAATGTCGACCGACCATACCTTGGAAGAAGTCGGCAAGCAGTTCGACGTGACACGTGAGCGGATCCGTCAAATAGAGGCTAAAGCGCTGCGCAAGCTGCGCCACCCATCGCGTTCCGACAAGCTGAAGAGCTTCCTGGAAGGTAATTAAGCAAAGTAATCAGTGAATCATTCAGTATTTTTGGCTGATTCACTGTAACTTCCGCTACCTTTCACAGCAGTATTTTTCTATAATACGAAAATTGCCTGCATTTTAAGATGTCGTTGTGCGCTAGTCCGGTAAGTCGCCGCGATTGTCGCGCAACAGCCCTGAGGAATTGGGCCCCTAGCTCATGCTTGGTTAGAGCAGCGGACTCATAATCCGTTGGTGCCCAGTTCGACTCTGGGGGGCCCACCATATAAAACAAAGGGTTACGTTCACACGTAACCCTTTGTCATTTCTAAAGGTTCAACGAAGGGTCAACAGAGTGTTCCTTTGCTCGCGAAATTGACCCTATCCTGTTGATCCAGTCGCCACTGCCGCGCAAAGGCCGCAACCCGGTCATACGACCCCTCAAAGCCCAACGCACATAGTTCCGCATGGAGCTGTCTCAAGCTGCGGCGTTGCTTTCGAGTTTTGGTAGCTTCAGTTTTAAGCCAAGATGAAAGCTTGAAGGCGTACTGATCAAGAGCGCTAGGAGTACGTCTATCTGGATAAGATGGCTCTATAACCTCAGAGCGTAGATAGCGTCTGACGGTGTTTCTGGAGATACCCAAACGTCTGGCGATCTCCCTCAATGAGACTTGGTCACGAAGGTGCCAGCGTCGAATAATGCCACGTCGATCACTCCAATCTCCCACTCACTATATTGAGTAGGATTGTGTTCTATACGTGGGTCAATTTTCGATGCAAATTATCCAGCTAAGTGGGTCAGTTTTAGACGCAAATCAACACCTCATGCACATACACCTCACTTGCGACGATGAAAATCAGAAAATTGTGACAATCCGTGTCTACATGTGTTTCGGCAATATTTGAAAGCTATAATCATTTCGTCAAAAATTCTTGTAGAGATAAAAATGATAATAGCTCCTCGCACTACAGTGATTGGGTTGTTCTGTATGACAATAGGCACCCTGCATGCGCAAACCGTTGATCGTCCCGCCCTGAAAGAAGGGGATAAATGGGTCTACAGCGTACGCGAGGACGAAAGCAAGTCGGACACCATGAGTTCCACTACGCGCAAATGGGAGGCATCGATCAGCCGTGCTGGTTCACATACCGTCGTTCTTGCCAACAAACCAGTTGACAGCAATTTGCCACCAAAAGAATCCACCCTGAATACGGACTGGAGCGTTACTCGTAGCGTTAATGGGAAAAATATCGTGACCACCCGCCCCTATGATTTCCCGATGCAGCCGGGTAAGACCTGGAAATTGGAAACTGTAGAAGACAAGCCTGATGCATTGACCAAAACACAAAAAATCTCGCAGCAATACACTGTCGTGGGGTGGGAAGAAGTGAAAGTACCTGCGGGGACTTTCAAGGCGCTCAAGATTGAAGCCGAAGGTGAATGGACAAAAGAATTCGAACCACGTGGCCCGTCGGCGAATAGCGCGGTGGGAACGGCAGCATCCGGAGCAACCGCTATCGTTCAAACGCATACCGCTTATACGCCACCTCCAGTAAGCGGACGATTGTATAAAGCCTTTTGGTATGTCCCGGAGATCAAACGCGACGTCAAAATTATTTCAGAAGATTCGAATGGCAACGGCGCGCTGCATAAACGAACGACTGAAGTGCTGGAGTCATTTTCGGTTCAATGACGGGGATTCTTGAGAATGCAGGGTGGCAGATTATCGCCCTGCATCCGCCGGATTTTCTCTGCAATCGGCGCCGCGCCGCGTGTATTTACGGCAGGAAGCAGCGCTCCCCCATCTATTCACCGCCATAGCGTATCGTTAGGCCACCGAAACAATCCCGACACAAGAAAGATCCGGGGATTGATGGGGGCCGCGTCGCTGCGCGATCGTAAATAGATTAAAAATAAATGCCAAATGGCAATACAATCTAGTTACCGTCCGGTAAATCTATTGGCGCGTGCAGCCCCGGGTTGGCAGCTTCGACTTGGCAATTCCTTTTTTGGGGACATCATGGACTCAATTCCATTCGAAAAAGTCTCAGTCTCGGAAGCAAAATCGATTCTTGACAAAGAACTACAAGCCAAGCAGGAGAATAACTGGGAGAGTCTGCGTCGCTTGCTAAGCCCTGCCGACCTGAATTTGCAGAAGCAAACTTACGATTGGCTGATAGCATTACCGACAGAGATTTGGCCGTTATGGCTAATTAAACACTATCCGCGTATCGCCAACCATTTTGCAGAGGTCTGGCGGCAGCGTTCCAGTTGTGAGGCATTATTTTCAGAACTGCTGCTGGATCAACGGGGGGCGCGCACGGGTTTTCCGGTGGAAGTATCGCGCGAGATCATGGCCTTGAAACAGCACTTCGATAAGGAAGCCGCTCCCTGATTCACAGCAACTCGCATCAACGCATTAGACATTTCCAGTAAATCGCTGCGCCTGCAGCGCGCCAGCTACAGTGCAGGCAAATCTGTGCTACAGCGGATCACCGCCGAAAACGCCTACGCGCAAGCAAGCACGAATTTCGTTCGGGTACAGGGACAACGCCTGCAGGATTGCGTCACGCCGTTTGCGACGTTGGGTGGTGGCTGGCAAAACAAGGCAGAGATTGCATTGCCAGCCGAGCAGCCGGGGAAATCCTAGATTAATCTGAAAGACGAGTCATCTGCGTGCAGTAATTTAAGTGACTAGCTGCTGGGCCACCCCCGGCGAGCTTCCACGGAGTAGCAACCGCATTAGGTAACGACGCCCGTCCATTTCCGATGCACCACCGCACTTACTCCATGGTCCGTTAAAAAGGGGGCAGAGTAATTTTCGGCAAGCCCCCGCCGAAAAAAAACTCTGACTCCACTTAACTGTGTGCAGTTTAATTTGACTGTCCACGTTAGTTGCGTGCGTTGCGCGCGACGCAAACCAGATTTAGCCGCCGGCCTTGGCGTGATACATGGCGCTGTCGGCACGTTCAAGCAAGGCCGAGATATTGCCGCCGTCCTCCGGATAGCGGCTGATACCAATGCTGGCGCCGATCGACATATCGACGCCATTGATCGAAAACGGCTGCGCAATGGTCTGGCGGATGCGATGGCTGACTGTTGCGGCGATTTCGGCATCGGTCAGATTGGGCAGCACGACCGTGAACTCGTCGCCTCCCAAGCGACATACGATATCGATATTACGTACCGCCGCCTGGATGCGTTTGGCGGCTGCGCACAACAAGGCATCGCCAGCTTCGTGGCCGTATTTGTCGTTGATCGCCTTGAAATCGTTCAGATCGATGAACAGCACGCCAAGTGCACTGCCGTGTTGGATACAGCGCCCCATCTCTTCCTGCAGGCGCTGCTGAAAAAACAGGCGATTGGGAAGACCGGTCAGCGTGTCATGCGAAGCCAGGTATTCCATCAACGATTCGCGTGATTTCAACATCATCACGAGGAATGCAGTAAAGCAGAAAAATCCGATGGCGGTCAGGGAAGCGCCGATGGCCAGCAAATAATAGCTATTCTTGTCGCTGTTCAGGGCGTGCAGCGCGTCGATCCGTGCAATGCCGACACTAGCCAGCAACGGATAGTTGTCGAGCTGTCGATATGCGGCATAGCGTGGCACCTGGTCTATCGCGGGCAGCACCAGTGCGCCATCAGCTGTCGCGTGCACAGCATTGAAGCGCTGCAGGGTATCGGTAAAATCGACTGCCACACCACTCTTATTCGTGCTGCCGATACGCAGCGCACGATAGACCCCGTCGTTCCCCAACAAGCTCACCATGCCATTGGCACCGAAATCCGTGCTCGTATAAAAATTGCTGAGATAGGCTGGGTCGATACTGACAAACACAATGCCGGCAAAACTGCCATCCGGGCGATTCAAGCGGCGGCTGAAATTGATACTCTCGGTTTCGGAGACGGGGGCGACCAACGGTTTGCCGATATACAGCTGTCCGGAATCCTGCTGCACATGAATCTTGAAAAACTCCAGGTCCTTGACGCTGGCGACGCCGATCGGGCCCCGCTGGGTGCTGGCGACGACATCGCCTTGATCGTTGGCGATGGACGCCAGCAAAGGAATATCGTCATTATTCAGGACGCTCCTGCCAACAAAATCAGGCAGATCAGAAATGCCGCCATTGCTTTCATATTGGAATTTGATCGATTTTGTCGCCTGGTCAAAACGCTGCACCATGCGCAGCGTGTTTGCCGCATAGCTACGCACCAGGTTGTCCATGTTTGTTTGCGCAGCACGGATTGTCACGCGCTCCATATCCCCTGAATGTTCACGTACCGCGCTCCAAATCACAATTAGTCGCAGCACAGTGAATGTGCCAAGAGCCAGCAGCAATATTTTGCTAACCCGCGCGGTAGGATATTTGAATTGCAATTTCACACAAGCTCGTTCATTAAGTGGACCAACATCAACAGCTGTTGTTGAGGCAGAGTATTCCCAATGAGAAAACTTGACAAGCTGATGAGGTCTTTTTTCTGCTCCATTCTGATTGTTACAACACATGTTTGACCATCCCATAAGCATGAAAAGCCATCTATTGCTTTACGGAACTAACGCTTAGCAACTACAATTCCGCCTGAAATTTCCAAATGGAAATATTCGTCGACACTGCATCCATGTCGTTGCAGGCCGGCGTACTTGCTCACCCCAACCCACCCCGATTATGCAAAAACAGTGCTTTGGAATGAATCACATCAGAAACCCTCTGATTCTCGTTTTTACCTGTGCCGTGTTAGGCCTGGCAGGCTGCGGCGGCGGTGGCGGCTCCAGCAGCACACCTACGGCAACCGCGCCAGCAGCCACAGTCAACATCATGGCGCTGTCGACATCAAGCGCCGCGCCCGGCGCCACGGTCACGATCACCGGCAGCGGGTTCAAAAATGTCACCGCGATCACCATTGGCGGCACGGCAGTGACATTCAGTATCGTCAGCGATACGCAAATCGCCATCACGGTTCCGGTCAATCCGGTCAGCGGATCGATCACGCTGTCAGGTCCCGGATTTTCTGTGCAGTCGGCGACCAGCTTCTCGTCGAGCCAGCCGGCACCACTGATCACCGGCGTTTCGGCCAGCAACATCCCCGCAGGCGGCAACTTCACCATCCAGGGCAGCAACCTGGATAAAGTCAGCGGCTACAGCATAGGCGGCGTCAATCTGGCGGTGGTCAGCAGTTCCGCTACATCGGCAACCTTGACCATGCCAGCACAGGCGATTTCGGGCCTGCTGACATTGAATGTTGGCAGCGCCGCAATCAGCAGTGCATATCAGATCAATGGTTACGTGCCGGCGACTATTGCTGCCATGCTGCCGCAGATCGGCATCGTCGGCAGCAACGTGACCATCAACGGCAACGGCCTGGCGGCAGTGACGACGATCCGCTTCGCTAACGGCACGCTTGCATCGGCTACCGCCGCATCGAACAACACGGTCGCGTTCAGCGTGCCGCCCGGCGCCATGTCTGGGCCGCTCACGGTGCGCGATCCTTACCAGGAAGTGCAGAGCGCCAGCACATTTACCGTGGAGCCATCGGTCGTCCCGACTTCGCTGCTCAGCGCCACCAGCGGCAGCACAGTCGTGCTGACCATCGCCGGCAGCAACCTCAATATCGTCACTTCGGCCAAGGTTGGTTCCTCAAACGCCACCATCGTCAGCAGCAGCAATACGCAACTGGTCCTAAACGTCAGCCTGGGAACCAGCGGCATCGTGACGTTGAGTGCACCAGGGCAGACCAACGTCAATGCAGGTTCGATCGACAGCACCGGCAATGTCGGACTGTGGATCAGCAATGTCGATTTCGTGCACGTGTTCGACAAGAGCGCAACCGATCCTACGCTGCGCCTGACTCCCGGGCGCCCTGCGCTGGTCCGCGCGACCGTCCTGGCGCCAGTTGCCGGCACCAAAAGTCCGGTGGTCAACCTCGTGGCCAGTTCTTCTTCTGGCGCATCGCTCGGCACGCTGTCGATGAGCGGGCCGGCCAACTTGCCAACCGCCAAGGATGACTACAGCCTGAACAGCAGCTTCAATGCCGTGTTGCCTGCAGCCTGGGTGCAGCCGGGCGTCAAGGTCGGCATCCGGGTATTGGCTGGCAACGGCAGCAGCCCAGCAAGCCAGGATGTAACTCCGACCGTCGGCACAGCGACTGCCATGCGCGTGATACTGGTGCCGCTGACAGTCGGCAGCGCGACCGGAGTATTACCGACCTCCTTGAGCGATGTCCAGAAAGCACTGGCGCGGGTCTATCCCTATGCGAACGGCAATATCGTCGTACAAAAACGCGCCCCGTTGGTCATCAGCGGCGCCACCGACACCACCACGATGAACTGGGGCAGCGCCCTCAACCAGCTGGAAGCTGCGCGTGAAGTCGAAAGTCCGAATACTTTCTATTATGGTTTCGTACCGATGTATAACCCGATTCCCGGCTCGTTCGTCGCCGGCCTGGGCTATGTCGGCAACCGGACCCAAGGCGGTAGTTCGCCGGTTGCCGCCATTGGCCTGGACTGGACTTCCGGCGCCGGTCAGGGCGATCCGTTCGACAACAAGTGGCCGCAATGGCAGGCCATCATGGTGCACGAGATGGGCCACAACCATTCGTTAAGCCACGCACCATGCGGCGGCGCCGCCAGCCCGGATCCGGCGTTCCCAAACACCAACGCCGACCTGAGTGCGCTGCCGATCTATAACAGCCTGTACGACAACGACACCCAGATCGGGACGCTGAGTGCGCCGCTGACGCCAAGCAATACGCAAATGAAGGATGTCATGGGTTATTGCGGCGGCACCTGGTTCTCGGATTTCAGCTACGTGCGTGCGCAGCAGTTTGCTGAATCGCGGACTCTCGCCATCCCGCAGCCACTGGTGCTAGCCGCGACCGGCGCTGACATCGTGGCTGCAGATGGCTACCTGACCATTTCCGGCGAACTCACGGCGCAAGGTGTGCTGCTGCACCCCGCCACCGCCTCAGCAGCCAGATTACGCAACGATACCGCCGGCGCCAAGTCGACCTATGAACTGCGGGTACACAGTGTGGCGGGCCAGACCTACAAGCTGCCTTTCGATCCGGTCAGCGTGGCCGACGCCAAGGACGAAACCAGCCACTTCTGGGTCAGCATGCCGAATCCAGGCGATATCGCAACAGTGGAAGTGCTGCACAACGGTCAGGTACTGGCCATGCGGCAGCCAAGTCAGGTACAACGCTTCAAGGCAGTCAGCCAGCCCAGCGGCGCAGCACAAGGGATGGCGTCGTCGGTCGGCTGGACGGTGCAGAACGGTCGCTTGAACCTGACTTGGAATGCAGTGCAGGAACCATTCCTGTCGCTGATGTACGTGGCGCCAAATGGCGACAAGACCGTGCTCGGCAACCGCTTGCAAAATGGCAGCGCCACGCTCGACATCGGCGGCTTGCCTAGCGGCGGCCGCTTCGACCTGAGCTTGTCGTCGGCAATGCAGGCACGCCTGGTCAGCTTCCCACATTGACCCAAAGGCCAGACCGGCCGGGATGCGCGATGCGCCCGGCCGATTTTCAGCGTTGTACGACATACCTCACAGAATGCCTGGATTCCAGGCATTTTTTTTGTCCGTACACTTCAAACGCAATTGATTGAAGGGCTTGTCGATTGAATGATATTGAATGCCATCTTGCTATCGCGTGCACAATACTTGACATTCATCGCTGGCAAACAGGAAAGGCAACAACACATTCCACCGGGAACGGTCGCCGCTTTTTCGGTTAATATCACCTACTTTCATTACAAGGCGTCCAACAACCTTCTGCCAGCCATCCGCGGCGGCCGAAGCACTGCAACTGTCAAGCGGAGTCTGCCGGCCCCGGAGCGGACCGGTGCATGTCTTGCGATTTCCGGACGTCGATTTTTCGTTGAATTTGAGTATGCATATAGCAGTTTTCGATTGGTTCGGATGGTCCTTACTGTGGCTGATTCCCCTGGTTGTACGCGAAGTCAAAGCGCGCCGGGCCGGGACGACTGCACTGCGCGGTCCGGGGTCCATCCGTTTATGGCTAGGCACCTTGTTCATACTGTGCGGCAGCAGCGCGCTCGAAGCACTGCTACGCGGTTCTGGATCGACGCCGCCCAACGGCGACTTTGCCGGACAAGCCCTGGCGCGCGGATTCACCGGCGTGCTTGGCAACATATTGGGAATACTGGCGCTGATGGCGATCTGCACGATTGCGCTGTCGTGGCTGTTCGGCCGCGAACGCGCCAAATCCACTACTCGCTCCGGCGAGGCTCCACGCAGCGCGCCAGGAAAAATCGAAACGACTGAGACGGCACGCGAACCGCGTATCGCCCGAGTCACGCGAGCCACACCCAGCGCCGTAGCAACAGCAGCAGTAACAAGGCCTCTACCAGCACGACAGCGCGAAAGTATTGCCGCGCCACCGCGTACACGAAAATCCTGGCAATTACCGTCACGTTCCGATCTGCCCGACCTGTCAAAAAAATGCCCGGCACGCCACGTCAGGCGCCAGCTAAGCAGCAAGAACAGAAGAGCGGCGGCAGAGCAATGTCCGAATGGGCCAGTTTCGAGCGCATCATTCCTACTCCCGCCATGCGCGCCCGCGCCAATACCGCACAGCTGGCCCAGACTTCCAGCGCCGCGCGCGGAGATGCCATCAACAGAGGTACTGTCGAGCGTGCGCAGCAGCGTCCCCAGATCAGAACCATCAGCACGCGCCCCGTCGGCGCGCACTCAAGCACCGCCGCTGTCGCAACGGCGACAACAATTGCAGCGTCCGCCGTGCCGGTGACGGAAGCACTGGTTCATGACCTGCAAGGAGCAGTCGCGCAAGCAGCGAATAGTTACTCTGCTCCATTAGCTAACGCACCATCAGTATTCCAGCCCCCACCCGCGCAAGCGATTGCAACGCAGACTGCCCGGGATGACATCGCGCGGGTCGGTACGGCGGCGACGCAGTATCCTACCGCCGCCATGTCCGCCGCGACCTTACCTTCCCATACCGCCGTCGACAGAATTGACGCTGTCGTCGCGCCTCAGACGAGCGCCGCAGCGCAGCCCGCTGTAGCGGCATCTCCACCAACGTTGATTTTCGAAGATGACGACGAAGCGCCATTCCAGTTGCGCCATGAATCGCGGGTCGAATTGCCCGGACTGGATTTACTCGATCCTGCAGTCAACGAATCAATCGAGATTTCGGTCGAACGTCTGGCGGAAACCGGTTTGCTGATCGAACAACGCCTGCGCGAATTCAAAGTACCGGTGACGGTGCTCGGCGCCGATGCCGGACCGGTGATCACGCGCTTCGAAGTTGAACCCGCGCTCGGCGTACGCGGCAGCCAGATCGTCGGTTTGATGAAAGATTTGTCGCGGGCACTGGGATTGACGTCGATCCGCGTGGTCGAAACCATCCCAGGCAAAACCTGCATGGGACTGGAATTGCCAAACCCGAAACGACAGATGATCAAGCTGTCGGAGATACTGGAAGCCCCGGCCTATCAGGATTCGTCATCGCACTTGACGCTGGCGCTGGGCAAGGACATCACCGGCAAGCCCGTCGTAGCAGACCTGGCGCGCGCACCGCACATGCTGGTAGCCGGCACGACCGGTTCCGGCAAATCGGTGGCGATCAATGCCATGATCCTGTCGCTGCTGTATAAGGCGACGCCGGAAGAAGTGCGGCTGATCATGATCGATCCGAAGATGCTGGAGCTGTCGGTCTACGAAGGTATTCCGCACCTGCTGGCGCCGGTAGTCACCGATATGAAACTGGCTGCCAATGCGCTCACCTGGTGCGTGGCCGAGATGGACAAACGTTATCGCCTGATGTCGGCGCTGGGTGTGCGTAATCTGGCCGGCTTCAACCAGAAGATCCGCGATGCCGAAAAGCGCGAGAAGAAAGTCAGCAATCCATTCTCTCTCACGCCCGATGCACCCGAGCCGCTCACCACCTTGCCGATGATCGTCGTGATCATCGACGAGTTGGCCGACCTGATGATGGTGACCGGTAAAAAGATCGAAGAATTGATTGCGCGCCTGGCACAAAAAGCGCGCGCCGCCGGTATCCACCTGATCCTGGCGACACAGCGGCCTTCGGTCGATGTGATCACCGGACTGATCAAGGCCAATATCCCAACTCGGGTGGCATTCCAGGTCTCGTCGAAAATCGATTCGCGGACCATCCTCGATCAGATGGCGCTGAAGCCTTGCTTGGCCACGGCGACATGCTGTTCCTGCCGCCCGGCTCCGGTTACCCGCAACGGGTGCATGGCGCGTTTGTCTCGGACGCTGAAGTGCATCGGGTGGTCGAGCATTTGAAACAGTTTGGCGAGCCGGAATATGAGGAGGCAATCCTGGCAGGCGTGCCGGCCGAGGGCGCTACCACCGATCTGCTCGGGGACAGCCAGGATGTCGAAGCGGACCCGCTCTACGATGAAGCGGTGGCCTTCGTGGTGCGGACCCGGCGCGCCTCGATTTCATCGGTACAGCGGCAATTCCGGGTCGGCTACAATCGCGCCGCGCGGCTGGTGGAACAGATGGAAACTGCCGGCATCGTGTCGTCGGTGGCAACCAACGGCAGCCGCGATGTGCTGGCGCCGCCGCAAATCGAGTAAAGCCGACGACATGGCGGGGCAGAGTTCAAACGCCACTGAAACATGGCGCTCTGCTCTGTCCGCAACCGGTTAATCCAGCTTGAAGCGCAACCCCAGCGCCACCACATTGTTCCCCATCCCGCCCCTGCCGAACTGCAGGTCGTAGTTGAGATACCAGCCCCAGCGCTTGTCGACATCGGTGCTCAAACCCAGTCCGACCCAGCCGGAATTGCGCGCCAAACCAATCCCCTGCACCGTGAAGCCAGCCGCCGGCGCGCCTACAAAGGCCGCCTTGAAATCCAGGCTGCCATCGGTGAACGCATGTTGCCACGCTGCGTAGCCCTGCAACACGCTGCGTCCGCCCGACCATTGAAATGCCGCATCGCCACGCAATCCCAGCAGCGCCGCAGTCTGCCGGTACGCCTGGCTGTCCGCCGTCAAACCGAATGCGCCGCCGTTCTCGGTGAAGCCGCCGCGCTTGAGACGGTCGTATGACAGCCCTGCGTAAGGCGTCAAGCGGGTGCTGTCCGATAACGGCAGCACATAGCCGCTTTCGCCATAGAACGACCAGATCTGATCGGTGTGTCCGGCATTCAGGCTCTGGACCGTATTGCCGATCAGCGCATCGCGCGTCACCGTACTGTCGACGCTGGCGACACCAGCACGGCCGGACAAATACCAGCCGTTGGTGCCGAGGGCTTGCCGGCCGTACAGCGAGACGCCGGTATTGTGGCTCTTCGATTGGCCGCCCAGGCGGTCGAAACTGGCCCGACCATCCGAATACGCCAGCGCGGCACCGACGATGGTGTTGCTGCCGAGATGGGTGTCGACACCGAACTGCCCGCCCCACAGCGCGGTGTCGCCAGTGGCAAAACCGTCCTCGCTGAGCTTGCCGGATGCCCCCAGCGCGCTGACCCACAGCCCCGTGCCATCATGACTGTCGGCCTGGCTGCCCAGCGCCGACAAGCGGTTGCCCAGATCGCGGTTGATCGCCTGCGATTGCTGGAACGTCAGTGCCTGCGCCGAGGCATGCACCTGGCCTGACAGGCTATCGAGGGTCTGTGCGGCGGCAGCGATGCTGGCGGTCTTCTGCAAGGCCGAAGCACTGGCCAGGAACTGGCCGTTGGCGCCGCCGGTATTGCCGCTGGCGACCATCTGGTCAGCCGCCTGCAATGCCGCCTCCAGATTCTGCCCGGCGTTGTTGCGGGTGGCGTCTGCGCCAAAGCTGGCGGTGGCCAGCGCCGCGACATTGGTGCGGGCGATGTGCAGGTCGACTTCCTTGGGTTGATATTGCAATGTCGCGGCGATGAACACGCCTGGCGCAAAGCTGACGCCATCGGCCTCGAAGCTGAGGTCGGCGAATTGGCCGCTGACACCGCCCGCCGCCGTGATCACTTTGCCGGTCACCCCCACCTGCTGGGTGACATAGCCAGACGGATCGGTCGTACCGCCGGGCGTGGTGGCGACCAGATGTGAATTGCCGAGCACGGCATTGCCGCCCACTGTCAAGGTGCTGTTCAGTTGATTGGCCAGCACCGCATTGGGCGTTGCGACGTAATTGCCGTCGATGTTCAAGCCGGCGCCGCTGTTGCTGACCCGGCCGCTGTTGAGGACGTTGCCGTGGATGCGGCCACCGGCGCCGGCCAGGTTACCGAGTGCGCTGACGTTGACATTGGAGGCCACCGAACCGGTGATGTTCAGGCTGCCGCCCTGGATCGTGCTGTCGCCCGAATAGGTGTTGTTGCCGGCCAGCGTCAGTTGGCCGCTGCCGCCCTTGCTAAGGCCGGCATCGCCGCCGATATCGTTCTTGAATGTCGACGCGGCGTTGTCGAAATTGATGGTAACCGTCGGCCCCAACGCCAGCCGCCGATCAAACAGCGCCGGACCGTTGACGGCCTTGCTGGCATTGAGCAGGCCCCAGCCGTAGGTGGCCGTATCGTGCATGTCGGTGGCGGTCGACAGGATGGTCTGGCGGATCAGGTCCGCATTCATCCAGGGGTAAGCTTGCTGCACCATGGCAGCGGCGGCGGTGACGGCCGGCGCGGCGAACGAAGTGCCATAGACGCGGCCGCCGGCGACATTGGAGACGAAATCACCTGCTGCGGCCAGACACCAGTTGGCGGCCAGGCCGCAACGGTTGGCGTAGCTGGAGATCACACCAGGTACGGTGTCGCTGGCTGCATAACCGCTGCTGCCGCCGGCACCATTGACGGCGGTGACGGCGATCCAGCCGGTTTGCAAGTCGGCAAAGAGCGTCGGCAGGTTGGCGTTCAGAGTGGGCTGACTGCTGCCGTCATTGCCGGTCGACCAGATGAACAAGCCCTTCTGAGCGACATACGGCTGGTACAGGTTGTACAGCCCTTGTGCTTGCGATATCGTGGCGCCGTTGGCACTGATGCCACTCGACTGATTGAATATGCGCACACCCTTGGTGAACAGATCCTGATACATCTGGCTGTTAAGCATCACACTGCTGCTGCCAATCCCGGCAGCAGCGCCCTGTATCGTAACTCCCGGGGCAACACCAAGCGTACTGCCAGCTAATATTTCCGCCACTTCAGTGCCGTGGGTATTGCCGTTGGCACCGTTTGGACTGTACACCGTCTTGACGATGCGCCCGGCCAGCTGCGTGCTATCAACCTGGAAGTCTGTGTCGATCACGCCGACGGTGACGCCAGCGCCGGTGTAGCCTTGCGCACGCGCGGCATTGACATTACTCGGATCGGACACGTTCAACATCGACGGCGCGACCGGCGGCTTCACCACCGGCGTAGCCGGTGCGGCGTTGCCATTGTCGGTATTCGGTGGTGTAGGTGGCGTAGCGGGCACCGCCGGAGCGGTCGGGCCCGGATTACTGCTGCTGCCACCACCACCGCCACCACACCCGGCAACCAAGAGCATTACTGCGGCAGCAATCGCTGACAGCGAGTATCTTGCAGACAGTTCCTTGTTCATGACATCCTCAGAATATTTGCATCTATCTTTGGCCCGACTAGGCCACCCGTTTACTGTATTAACGGATGCTGTCGAGTTTTCTTAAAGCGCAAATGACGAGTTTGTCGAACTGTTTTACTGCATTGTCTATTGAAAATCGCGGACGTTTTCCGACACTCCGCTACACCGTAGCACCCCGCATCACTAATCCGACCCAGTGCGAAGTGGAGTCGTCAGAGTGCTGCGATTTTTTGCCGCGGCTATCCATCTTTCCCAGCGACGCGTTGTAAACCAGTTTCTGCGCGCGCCTGGCTATTCGCTCCCGGATACGGCCTGTCTGCTGATCTCCATGAACCACGATTTCACCAAACATCGCCAGCAATTCGGGATCGCCATACAGGCTTTGCTGCACCTGCCGCCAGATATCGCATTCGTTCCATCGTCTGAAACGCATATAGGTGGTGTTCCATTTGCCGAATTCGGTCGGCAGGCTACGCCAGATCGCCTTGTTGCTGATGATCCACAGCACGGCGTCGATAAACATGCGATTGTCCCGGCCTCTCGCGCCAGGATCTCCCTGCTTGCCGAGCAATAGAGGCTCCAGCGTTTGCCATTGACTATCTGTAAGTTTCATCTTGAGTTCCTGTATTTTTAATTCATCGCCTTGCACAGTGCCGCCATCGCACCTGCGGCATGCCGACCAAATCGCAGCAAACTGAATCAAGCAACATCATTACGCGGCGGCGGTCTCAAACAAAGCCATGTCTTCGCTGCACATGAGTTTCTCTATATCGATCAATATCAGCATGCGTTCTTCGACCGTTCCAAGGCCACTCAAATATTCCGCCGACAACGCAGAACCGAATTCGGGCGCAGGCTTGATTTCATCGCGGTTCAAGGTCAGTACGTCGGAAACGCCATCGACCAATATCCCCACCACGCGGTCAGCGATATTGAGAATAATCACCACGGTTTGATGGTTGTACTGGATATTGTCGAGCCGGAACTTGATGCGTAAATCAACAATCGGCACGATGATGCCGCGCAGATTGGTAACGCCTTTGATGAAGTCCGGCGCATGCGCTATCCGCGTTACCGCCTCGTAATCGCGGATTTCCTGCACTTTCAGGATATCGATCCCGTATTCTTCGCTGCCAAGCGTGAATACCAGGAATTTTTGTCCCTCGGATTCGTCTTGCCCTGCCAGCATCTTGTTGTGGTCATTCGACATTTGATTCTCTCTATGAAGAAACTGCCCGGCGACCGCTGCGCGATTGACTGGCGTCAGCGATGCCGCCCGGGAGTGCTTTGACAAAAATTTATGTATTTCCGACGATCAGGCCGCCGCCAGCAATGGCGCCTTGTCGCGGTTTGCGCGTTGCAGCGCCGCGACGTCAACAATCAGGGCGACGCTGCCATCGCCGAGAATAGTCGCAGCGGAAATGCCTGGCACCTTGCGATAATTGGTTTCCAGATTTTTCACTACTACCTGATGCTGGCCAACTAGCTGATCTACCAGTAATGCAAAACGTTTTCCTTCGCCATGCAAGATCACCACAATGCCTTGGGTCGGATCGGTGCGAGCATCTGTGACATTGAAAACGCGATGCAGTTCAGTCAGCGGCAAATATTCGCCACGCACATGCAGCACCTGCTCTTCATTGGTCACCGAATGGATATCCTCGGCACGTGGCTGCAGGGATTCGATCACATAGTTGAGGGGCAGGATGTAGACCTCGTTGCCGACCTTGACAGACATGCCGTCAAGGATCGCCAGCGTCAGCGGCAACACGATCTTGGTGGTGGTGCCGTTGCCTTGGCGCGAGGAAATTTCGACATGCCCGCCCATCTCCTGGATGTTGCGCTTGACCACATCCATGCCGACGCCGCGGCCTGAGACATCGGTGATTTTCTCGGCAGTCGAGAATCCAGGTGCGAAAATCAGTTGCCAGACTTCGTCATCGGTAATCGTGTCGCTGATGGCCATTCCTTGCTGGATCGCCTTGGCAAGGATCCTCTCGCGATTCAAGCCTGCGCCGTCGTCGCTGACCTCGATCACGATATTACCGCCCTGATGCTGCGCCGACAGTAGCAGCTGACCGACCGGATCCTTGCCGGCGGCGATACGCTGCTCGGCCTTTTCGATGCCATGATCGAGGCTGTTTCGCACCAAGTGCGTGAGCGGATCGACGATCCTTTCGATCAGGCTCTTGTCCAGTTCCGTAGCCTTGCCGAAGGTCACCAGCTGCACCTGTTTGCCGAGCTTGTCGGTGAGGTCGCGCACCAGGCGCGGGAAGCGGCTGAACACATAATCCATTTGCATCATGCGAATCGACATCACCGATTCCTGCAAGTCGCGGGCGTTGCGCTCCAACTGCCCCATGCCGTTCAGCAAGCGATCATGCAGCACCGGATCGAGCATCGATGCGGTCTGCGCCAGCATCGATTGGGTAATGACTAGCTCGCCTACCAGGTTGATGATCTGATCGACCTTCTCGACATCGACGCGGATCGAACTCGACTCCTTCGGCGCCGCCGCCGCAGCAGCAGCAGTTGCCGATGCATTGGCTGCGACGGGAGCGCTCTTCTGCGCCGTCTGCGCTGCGACGATCGGAACGACGTTGCCGACAGAGGGCAATGCCTCGGTCTTCGGGAGAGGAACATCCACCTCAGCCGTCGCGCCAGGCTGGTCTGTCGCACCTGCTTCCGAGACAATGTCGATCTGGTCGATATCAATGATGAAGCAGCACACGGCGATGATATCGTCAGCCTGGCAGCCGGTTTCCAGCCACAAGGTCAGGCTATCTTCCCCTTGCGTCTGCGCCACCACTTCGCCAAGGTTTTCCAGTTCGGCGCCTAGCAGCTTGCGATCGCTTTCGGAGACCTTCGAAAAATGTACCCGCAAGCGCGGGTTGGCGGCAGCAGCAACGGCAACTGCTGCCGGCACCGCAGCAACCGCTGGTGCTGGTGCTGCCGCTGGGGTCGGCGCGGCCTGGCCTGCGCTTTCCTCCTGCGCCAGCTGTTGCAACACCGCGCAAATGCGGGCGACCATGTCGGGATCCGGCTCACCGCCTGCCCGATAAGCACTTAACTGTTCTTGTAGCACGTCTTTGGTTTCCAAAAAGGCATCGATCATTTCCTTGCGCAGTCGTATTTCATTGTGACGGGCACGGTCCAGTAAATTTTCCAGGAGATGCGTGGTATCGGTCAGGGCGACAAAGCCGAATGTGGCTGCGCCACCTTTGATCGAATGTGCTGCGCGAAATATCGCATTCAGATGTTCGCTGTCCGGCGCCTCAATATCCAGGCCCAGCAACAGTTGCTCCATCTCCGCCAGCAATTCGTCGGCTTCTTCAAAAAAAGTCTGGTAAAACTCGGTAATATCCATATCGTTTGTCATCTCCTTGCTGCATTGTCGGATGTGCGGCCGATTCGCACATCGCTTGCTTTCAACGGCGTCCGCTACCTGGACATCGCTATTCCACGTCTAATAAACTGGCTACCACTTCAAGCAGCATCGCCGGTTCCACCGGCTTTCTCAGCCAGCCGCTGGCTCCTGCCGAGCGCGCATCGGCCTTTCCGACATCGCTGGCCTCGGTGGTGAGCACCAGGATCGGCGTTGTGGTGTATCTTTCCAATTGACGCAAGGCGCGAATCAGCTGGTGGCCATCCATGGTCGGCATGTTCCAATCGGTCAGCACCAGGTCGGCATCAGCGTTGGCTGCCTGCTCCAGTGCCGCCTTGCCGTCCGCTGCCAGCAGCACCTGATAATTCTCCTCGGCCAAAGCCGTCGAAATCAGTTTGCGCATCACGGCCGAGTCGTCCACCACCAGAATCGTCTTTGTCGTCATATCAGTTTCCCGCCTACGGTTTCTCGGTTCCCACTTTGCTGCCGTCGACAGTACCTGGCGCACCCTCGCGTATCTGGCTGGCAGCATCCTTCTGATTGTCGATCTTTAGTCCAGCGTTGCCGCCGGTGGCGTTTTCCTGCTCGATCTGCGCCTGCGCACGCCGATTCAGCACAATGATGCTGATACGGCGATTGACCGGATCCAGTGGATCAGCCTTGTTCAGGTTCATGGTTGAGGCCACTCCCATCACACGCAACGTCTTGTCCTCATTCATGCCGCCGGAGATCAGTTCGCGCCGTGAGGCATTGGCGCGGTCGGCTGACAATTCCCAATTGCTGTAGGACTTGGCGCCGAGCACATAGGGCGTGGCGTCGGTATGCCCTGCCAGCGTGATCTTGTTCGGCAGCTCATTCAGCACCGGACCGATCTCACGCAGGATTACGCTCATGTAGGGTTCCACCTTGGCGCTGGCCAGGTCGAACATCGGCCGGTTGCGGCTGTCGACGATCTGGATCCGCAATCCCTCGCTGGTGATGTCTATCAACAGCTGTGGCCGGAACTGCTTGAGTACCGGATTGGCGTCGATCACCTGCTCCAGCCGCCGCTTCAACTCACGCAAGCGTTCGGTGTCGGCCGCATCGGCGTTGGCGCGCTTGACTTCACCATCGACTTCCATGTGATCGATTCCGCCGCCTGGAATCACGCTACTGCTGGTGCTGGTTTTCTGGCCGCCGGTGAGCGCTACCTTGAGCGGCATGTTGAAATACTCGGCGATGCCTTCCCGCTGCTTCGGTGAAGCAATCGACAGCAACCACATCACCAGGAAGAACGCCATCATCGCGGTCATGAAATCGGCATAGGCGATCTTCCAGCTGCCGCCGTGCGCCTGATGCTTGCCGCCGACGACGCGCTTGACGATGATGCGAGATTTTTCCTTGCTCATGCCGCCTCCGTCTCGCAACCCCGGACATCAACGAGCCTTGACTTGACGTACATGTTCATCCAATTCAGTAAACGAAGGTCGCTCCGTCGAAAACAACACCTTGCGACCGAACTCCACCGCCAGTTGCGGTGCATAGCCATTGAGATTGGCCAACAAGGTCACCTTGATGCATTGATATACCTTGGCCGATTCCGCCACCTGGTGTTCAATCAACGTCGCCAGCGGCGATACGAATCCGTATGCCAGCAAGATGCCGAGAAAGGTGCCAACCATCGCATGTGCGATCAACTCACCCATTTCCGCTGGCGGCAGATTGGCGTTGGCCAGCGCATGCACCACTCCCATCACCGCTGCCACGATGCCGAACGCAGGCAGCGCGTCGCCAACCTTGGCCAAGCTATGCGCCGGCACTTCGGCCTCGTGCTTGTAGGTCTCGATTTCGTGATCCATCAATGCCTCGATTTCGAAGGCATCCATGTTGCCGCTGACGATCAGACGCAGATAATCGGTCAGGAATTCAATCACGCGCGGATCGTGCTGAATCAGTGGGTACTGCGCGAAAATTGGACTGTTGGTCGGATCGTCGATATCAGCTTCCAGCGCCAGCATGCCGTCCTTGCGTGCTTTTGCCAGCAACACATAGAGCAACGCCATCAGTTCCATGTAGAGCGCCTTGTTGTGCTTGGAACTACGCAGCAGTTTCGGCAATTCCTTGAGCGTGGCCATAATGGCCTTGCCATCGTTGCCGACCACGAAAGCACCAACGCCGGCGCCGCCGATCATCAGCAGTTCGATCGGTTGAAACAGCACACCGAGATGCCCACCCATCAGGGCATAGCCACCGAAAACGGAAGCAACCACGACGATATAGCCAACAAAAACTAGCACTTGTAATTCCCCTTGAAATAAATCCTGTGCAAGTGCACGAAATGCTCACAACGGCGGCACACGATGTGCGCCACAAATTTAGCTGCCCTCAGGCTACGCTGTCCTTGGCGATTCCTGCGCTCCGCTTCGGCAGCCTCAGATAGGTGTTGTGCGAACCGACCCGTGGCAACTGATCCGCATCTTCCACATTCACCAGCTTGCGGGTTTTACCGGCGCGCGACGGCGGCCGGCACAGCACACAAACGAAGCCTCCTTGCGGATCATGCGCATGCGCGACGAATTGGCCGCTGCAACGGCCGCAGGTGCTGAGCTGCAGCATGCCGCTGTCGAAGAAGCGGGTCAGGGTCCAGGCCCGCGTGAAATCGAGCACCGGCTTGCCATCTTGGCGTTCGACCTGCTCCAGGTACAAGCGATAGCTCTTGACCACCGCGGCGATTTTTTCGCCGTCGCCATGCGTCAACATGAAGCGATAAATGTTGTAGAACATCGACGAATGGATATTCGACAACCAGGTCATGAACCAATCTGTCGAAAATGGCAGCAAACCCTTGGGCGGAGAAATTCCTTTGATTTCCTTGTACAACCTGATCAGGCGATCACGACTCAATGAAGTTTCGGCCTCCAGAAATTGCAAACGCGCGCCGAGATTGATGAGTTCGATCGCCAGCTGGATTTCCTGGGCTTCCAGGATCACGCTTTTGCTAGCGGCCATGATGTGCAGCGCCAGCAAACAAGACGCTGATGTTGGCAAGAGCCAGGACGGGATGCATTAGCTGAGCTCCTCAAGCGGCTGGCCGGCCAGCAATATCGACGCATGCGCCTGTTGCAATGCATGGTCTTTGTCGCTATGGGTCAGTGAGGACAGAATGGCATGGTCGTCGAACCTGAAACGACACAGGAGAAGGCTTGACGCAGCGAGTTTCACCACTTGCGACAACGACAGGTTTCCCAGCAATTCGGCGAGTTCCTTGCTGAGCCCCATGCGGAACATCGCGGTTGCCCGATCCTCACGCAGCAAGCGTTGCGCAAGCAGAAGATAAGACAGGTTTACTTCGCTTATCTCGTTAACAAATCCATTACTGTTCATGCATTTCTCCCTGAACTGAAACTACTTATGAGTGTTTACGGCAACTGGCGAGTAATCTTTTAATATTTGTCTTTTGTGTTACTGCAAAACAATTATCAAATATTTCCAAAAAGAAATAAGTCGGTAATCTTCTCGATATGAATGAAATATTTGGTGCTTCGAGTGTAGGAACTATTCCTACGCGCAACCCACGCTGCAAACTTGGCAGAAATCATGCAGATAAAGGGGGAGAAGGAAGGAAGGAAGGAAGGAAGGAAGGAAGGAAGGAAGGAAGGAAGGAAGGAAGGAAGGAAGGAAGGAAGGAAGGAAGGAAGGAAGGAAGGAAGGAAGGAAGATCAGGTCGACAATATTCCTTGGCGCGCCTTGATTTGCCGGTCCAACTGATCCAAAGCGGTTTGCAGGTTACCGAAGGCGGCATCCAGTGACGTGATCGGATTTTGTCGCGCCTGGTTTTCAATATCGGCGGCATATTGCGCAATTTCCGTCTGCTTCAACACTGCGGCCGCACCATGCAGGCTGTGCGCAATGCCGGCCGCTTCCTGAAATTGCCGGCTTTCAAGGCTCAGCCGGAGACCTGGAAGCTGCTGATTGCCGAATTGCAGCAACTCGATCAATAAATCATCGGGTACCGATGAGGTGGATGGTGGGGTTTCTGGAACACTGAGCAGAGGAGCCAGCGCCTGCCGCAACTGCGCGCGCCCAACCGGCTTGGTGATGATGGCGCGACAATCCAAGCCGCGCGATTCGTTTTGCAGATAGTCGAGCGGCATGCCGCTGTACAGGATCATCGGGATCGCTGGCAATCCCGGCGAGCCGGTTTCCCAACGCCTGACGCGGTGCAGCAGTTCGACACCCGTCATGTCCTCCAACACATAGTCGGTAATCACTGCGATCGGCCTCGTATGCTCCAGCCACAGCAAAGCCTCGGCGCCGGTGGCGACCAGCTCGCTCTGCCAGCCTTCGGCCGCCAGTTGCGCCTGTAACAGGCGTCGATTGATCGGATGGTCCTCGACCACAAGAATTAACGCGGAACGCATTACCACCTCCCAAGCGAGGAGAAGATAGGCTGCCCTGGCATCAGTCGTTGCAGAATGGTAAAACACGGGGAAGAGACAAGAACCCGCAGGACAAAATGTGTCGGCTTCAACGTCGATCGCTGTTCGGTCCGTCAGGTCTAGTCACCTGTTCAAGCGTCACAGTAACATGACGCAGATCCAGTGTAGCCGGATCTGGCGTCAGCTGTCTTGAAATCTGGATTTGACGCATTTAGCGGGCGTTCAAAGGTATGCTCAAATTGACCACCGTACCGACCCCAACCTCGGAATCGATACGGATACTGCCGCGAATCAGGTCGGTAAACTCCTTGGCTAGCGATAACCCCAAGCCCAAGCCGCGTCCACGTCCGGCCCGTACCGATTCAGTCTGGTAGAATATTCGAACAAGTGCTGCAATTCATTCTTGGAGATCCCTGGGCCGGTATCCAGCACCCTGATCTTGAGTCTTTCGCGTGCAGTCGTAACCTCCATGATGACGCCGCCGGTCACCGTGAACTTGATGGCGTTATCGAGCATATTATTGAGAATCTGCGACAACCTGACGCGGTCACACAGGAAATTGCTCGGCAGGTCGGGAGCCAATCGCATCTGGAAGGTTAATCCCTTCCTGTCAGCGTTGATCCTGTGCATTGACCCGATATATTCGAAATAGTGCAGCGTATCAATATTTTCATGGAATATCACCACGCGCCCGGCTTCTATGCGCGCCAGGTCGAACAAGGTATTCAACAGGCCGTGCAGATAGATCGCGCTTTGATGGATCAAGTCGCCGAATTCGCGACTTTGCGGATCGTTGCTGGTATCGCGCACCAGCTCGGAATAGCCGTGGACACCGCTCAGGGGGGTGCGCAACTCATGCACGACCGTGGCAAGGAAACGCGATTTGCGCTTGTTTGAATCACTGGCGCGACGCCGCAGTGAGTCATATTTACGGACCACCTCATATTGGCGGCGAATGGTGCGATAAGTCAGCGTAATCAACAGCAGGATCAGCAGCGACGGCACACCGGCATACATGATGTAACCCAGCAGATTAGGTCTCTCCTGGACCGGCAACGGTTCCGGATCAGGCAGTTTCACGGACAGCAGGAGCGGATAAGGTTCCAGCTTGCGCGACACCCACAAGTGGCGTTCGTCAATCACTTGCGAGTCGGCGAACAGATGGCTTGTGCTGAGTTCGTTATCGTCGAGCTCCATGATCGTCTCGTCGATGCGGCGCAGGATCATGCGCCCGTTTGCCGATGGTGCGCCGCTGGCGATGCCATCGCCACCGGCCGACAATTTCTCTCCAGCCTGGATCAGGCCGACCGATGCATACATCGCCGGCATTTGGTCAACCGCAAACACTAGCTCCACTATCCCGGCAAAGTCGCCCGATGCAGAAAAAATGCGGCGCGCCATGCGTATCACCCACTGGTCGGTGCCCGGCAATTTGTGCGGCTGCGCAATCCGCAGGCCATCGTCAAGATGGTCGCGGTGAGAGATATACAGATCGTTCGCATGCCAGTCCGAACCCGCCGGTGCGGCCTGGCTGGTAGAGGCAACCACCCGCCCGAAGCTGTCGACAACACTCAACTGGCTATACAAGCCTCCGAATATTTTCGTGTAGCGTTGCAGGTCAATCTTGCCGCCATTATCCTGGTAATCGTCGCGCATCAATTTCAGCAGCCGATCTCGCTCGTCAACCGAACGCACCAGGCGCTGTGCGAAATCGCGCACGGCAACCGTATGGCTGAGCTGGATAGCCCTGACATCGCGATCGTAGTCGGAACCGATTTGATAACCTGCGTAGAGCCAGATATAGGCAATGACAAGGATTGCGGTCAGAACCATGGCATATACAAGACGCATGAAGCGCGAGCCACAGAAGATATTTTCCGTCTTTGAAGCGGCTATCAGGAAACGCCAGGCAGAAGTAAATCTTTGCATTACGATGGGTATACAGTCTATTGAAAACCGTGGCGGATGTTACCGCCACAATACTTTGTGCCGGTCAGCGACATGTGTCTTGTCGCCAACAAAGCATAAGCGTGTTTGCTATTATCCCGCATCGCTCCTCTGGAAGGGATGTCAATTTGCAGCGGCCAGAAACGGTACCTTATTAACATCATTAAATTGCACTTCCGACGACTCTTGACGGGTTGGCAACGATACAACCGTTTCCTTTCCCGAGCCGCCTGGAGGATGCATTTCCTCCTCGTCCGCCAGATTGAAAATGTGCACTGCCTGAAGCAATTCGTCGGCTTGCTCCTGCAAGCTGTGCGCAGCTGCAGCGGCCTCTTCGACCAAGGCAGCGTTTTGTTGCGTGGCCTGGTCCATTTGCACCACGGCCTGGTTGACTTGCTCGATCCCACTGCTCTGCTCGGTACTGGCTGCCGCGATTTCCGCCATGATGTCAACCACACGCCGGATCGAATCGACAATCTCGCTCATGGTCTTGCCGGCGGCATCGACTTGCCTGTTGCCGGCATCAACCTTGTCAACCGAATCACCAATCAACAGCTTGATATCCTTCGCGGCGACGGCGGAACGCTGCGCAAGATTGCGCACCTCGGCCGCCACCACCGCAAAACCGCGCCCTTGTTCGCCCGCGCGAGCAGCTTCCACTGCAGCGTTCAGCGCCAGGATATTTGTCTGAAAAGCAATCCCATCGATGACGCCGATGATATCGTTGATCTTGTGTGAACTCTCCTTAATCTGGCTCATGGTCGCTACCACCTCCGACACCATGCGCCCACCGCCGAGTGCCACTGACGATGCATTTTCAGCCAGTTGATTGGCCTGCCGCGCATTATCGGCATTTTGCTTAACTGTGGAGGTCAATTGCTCCATCGAGGCTGCGGTTTGCTCAAGACTGGCGGCCTGCTGTTCTGTGCGGCTGGATAATTCGAGATTTCCGGCTGCAATCTGGCGAGAGGCTGTCACGATGTTATCGGTACCATTGCGCACCCGGCTGACAGTGTCTTGCAATGCCCTGTTCATCTCTTTGATGCCCTGCAACAGCTGTCCGGTTTCATCGCGCGATTTAACTTCAATGGTGGAGGTCAAATCGCCTGCGGCCACTCGACGCGCCACGGCGACCGCTGCTTGCAAGGGGTTGACGATACCGGCAGTAAGGCGCCAGGACAGCAGGGCCCCAAGAATGATCGCCAGGCTGCCAAATGCGATCAGCAGAATTCTGCCGGACCGATAGTTGGCATCAATTTTCAGCGCTTCATCGTCGATCGCCTTGCGCTGAACATCGACAAATTTCTGTAGCTTTGCCATGTATTCCTTGCGCGCCGGATCCAGTTCCTTCTCGATCATCGCGTTGACAGTTTCGGCACTGCCATGCTGGCGCGTAGTCAGCACGCTTTCCCGCAATTCGGTATAGGCAGCGCGAGCTGCCGCGATTTCACCCAGCGCCTGGCGTCCTTCTTCGCTGGACAATCCGTGCAGTTTGGTCTGCAATTCCGATGCACGCTCGGAGGTGGCGCTCATTTCCGACTGGAATGCCTGTTGCGTCTTGCTGTCGTTGCTGCGCACCACCGCCATCGTCCGTACCGCATTGATGGTCACCGCGTCCTGCCATTCTGCAGCCAGTCTTTCACGCACCAGAAATTGCGACACCATGGCGTTGACCGCAGCGCCGGTTTGCTGCAAACGCCAGATACCGACACCGGTAATCACCACCACCAACAGCAAAATCAACGTAAAGCCGATTGCAAGCCGTACACCTATTCTTGTGTTTGCCAACGCCATCCTGTTCCCCATCCCAATGATTCCGCCGAGCACTCCGTCCCGGTCATTCGTTAGCATGCGCGGCGTGGCCACGCATCGCGTCGTCAGGCCGCCAGCTTGTCGATCAGCCCGATTTCATCGCTTGACATCAGCTTGTCGATATCGAGCAGGATCAGCATGCGGTCGTCAAGCGTTCCCAGACCGATCAGATAGTCGGTATTGAGGACCGTACCCATTTCCGGCGCCGGTTTGATTTGCTCTGTCGACAGTGTGATCACATCGGAGACGCCATCGACAACCATGCCGACGGTGCGCTGGCCGAGATGAAGGATGATGACAACGGTAAACTGATCGTAGCTGGCGGCTTCCAGCTTGAACTTGATGCGCATGTCGATGATGGGTGTAATCACACCGCGCAGGTTGACCACGCCTTTCAGGAAATCGGGCGCGTTGGCGATCTGCGTCACACTGTCGTAGCCGCGCAATTCCTGCACCTTGAGAATATCGATCCCGTATTCTTCGTTGCCAAGCGTAAAAGTCAGAAATTCGTGCCCCGCAACGTCGTTATGGGCAGGTGGGCGATGCATTTGGGTGGCTGTTTGAGCGGCAAGCGTCATGAACTTGTTCCTTGAAAAATTGAAGTGCACCTGCTCGCGCGCCAAACATCGGGATCACCCCATATTCTGGCCTCAGAAGAAGCATGTGAAGGAAATCAATATAAACAGAAGCAGGTTCAAGCGATGACGCAAAAAGGGCATGAAACACCCTTCTATTCAGCGCATGAAAACAGCGCAGTGCAAATCGTCACGCAAAGAGTGACTGACAGGCTAAGCTGCGCGAAAGCGCAGCGAGCATCATGATACAAATAAACAGAAAGGAGGTGTCCCACAAAAGTCCCGAGGGGTTCTCAAAACCGTAGCGAGCGGTTTACTGTCTGGTCGAGAAGCGCAGCTGTACTGAAGTACAGCGAGCATCGCAGGCCTGACAGTGAGTCGCGCAGTAGGTTTGGAGAATCCTTCATTCGAGTAGGCCGTGTTTGATGGCGTAGTGGGTTAGTTCGGCGTTGGTGCGCACACCCATTTTTTCGAACACCCGCGAGCGGTAGACGCTGACGGTTTTCGGGCTGATGGACAGGCTCTTGGCGATCTCGGTACGAGTCTGGCCAGAAGCAATCATCCGGACTGTCTGAAATTCACGGTTGGAGAGTTGCTCATGCGGCATCTGATCATCTTCTTCGATGACATGGTTGGCCAGCGACTCCGCCAAGCCTTTGCTGATGTATTTGCGACCGCGAGCGACTACCCGCACTGCTTCGACAAGCTCATCCGGGGCGCCGTCCTTGGTCAGGTAAGAGGCCGCGCCGGCCTTCAAAGCGCGCACCGCAAATTGTTCGGGACCGTGGCTGCTGAGCACCATGATCCTCAACATCGGTTCGCGTTTCTTGAGCAGGTGCAGAATTTCAATGCCATCCTTGCCCGGCATCGAAATATCCAACAGCAGTACGTCGCACGGCTGCTCTCTCAATATTTCGGTAATGCCGCCGTAATCACTGGCCTCGCCAATGACGGTAATGCCCGGGCTAGCATTCAGAATATGCTGAAGCCCTCGCCTGACAATACGATGATCATCAGCGATCAATACCCGAATCGGTGATGCAGCTTTCATATCCATGACTCTTTGAACAATCTCAATTCACAACTCAGGGTTGTGCATTATCGATCCGCGACCAAGTCAGCACAATATGAAAAACAAACTATATCTATAAAATGCACACATTTTGCTACGATGTCGGTAGATGACAGTAAATTAATAATATCAAACTACTACATCCCGGCTTCAGGCTGGCGCAGATTGCTCCAGTCCCTGTTCCAGGCGATATATCCAGGCCAGCAATTCTGCGACAGCCACATATAGCTGCGGCGGAATCTGCTGATCCAGGTCAACGTGCATCAGCAGGTTCACCAGATCTGGAGATGCATGCACATACAAGCCGTTTTCACGCGCCCGCTGGATAATGGCATCGGCAACCACTCCATAGCCTTTTGCCACAACCAATGGCGCCTTTTCCTTATCGGCGTGGGATAACGCTACCACGCCATTGCGAATGGACGCTCGTTCTTGTCGCTACTCATCTTGCGGCATCTCTATGCGCCTCGAAAAGGCGACAGGCCACTAGACGACTTTATCGTCACGACAATAAATATTACCCTAATATAATTATTAATTAATGTCATCATTTTTTCCAGATGCCGTGTTGTCGACTGTAGACACTGACAATTGTTGCAGTTGCAATTCAGTTAAATGCATGCCAGCGGCCTGGAAGCGACGCCGCAATTGGTCGCTATCAGCACGCATGGATACAAGACTGGCTTCGTCCACGGCCGCGAGCTGAGCATGCCAGCTGGCGCCCAGCATCGTGAGGCGCAATTCGATTTGCCCTAACCGGGGCAGAGTCATGGCAAGGCGGGTGCTCCAGCGACGTGATGCGGTATCGGCGTTATCAGAACCATCCTGCCGCCGATCATGCTCCTGGATCTCCCATTCGGCCTTGGCTCCGGGCCACGCCTCGCCAGCCCATCGGAATTGCGACAACGCCAGCATTTCCAGTTGCTGACGCACCAGCGGGACGGCGTCGGGATGCACCATGCCGGTGACCGTCGGCCCCGTCGGGCCTGTTGGCACGGGATCTGCATCGGCAGGCAACGACGGCGAAGCTCCCCTCTCCTGTCGACTGTGTACGACTTCTATCGCAGCGGCAGCGCCTGCCCGATATGCCGCAGCGATATCGACGGTGACTGCCTGCATACGCGGATTGGCGGGTGCTGCCTGGCCGCCGTTATCCGTTGGCTCTGAATTGGCTGGCGAGTGTGATGGCGATGCTTCGGGAGCAGGCGCTCTGGTTCCTTGCGTTGTGCCCGAAGTCGGCACTATCTCTGCTGTCGACGGCAACCCAGCCTGCAGTGACGCTATTTTCCCCTGCGCGGCGACAGGTGCATCGGCCGCCGTCGCGTGCATCTCGGCCGGCTGCTTCGCACCGCCCCGCTGCTGGGAGATTTCAGTGCCATCGATGCCGTATTGCTGCAAGAGCTTCCCGAGGCTGGCTTGGGGCTCCTGCGCCAATTGCGCCAGCGAACGCATGCCGGTGGCGAATTGCAATAAATGCGCTTCATAAAACAGGCCACTGTCGCTCACTGCGCGCGACAGGGCCGCGGCCAATTGAAGTGGCAATGGTGGCGTAGCGGCTGTCCACAATGGCGTGCTGCCGCGAACAGCGTCGATGCGCGCCGGAGCGGCGCCAAGAATTTCACTGATGACGCGCGCAGCAGGGCTTAGCGTTGCCCCCGTTCGGCGAAGGTGACTGACCGCACGCTGCCAGGCTGTGCGGGATTCGCGGCGTCGATACCCAGCTGGCGGTCGACCGCTGACCGCGAAGGCAAACGCGTATCGTTGGCGACAGCTTCCATATCGGTGACTGCATCCGGCTGGAGCAACGCCAACTGTCCCTTCAACGGCACCAGGTCGGAACGCTGCATTGACGGCGTCGCCAGCAATTTGTCGATCAGGGGGGTGCCGCCATTCATCGGAAGTGCGGCTACTGGCCGTAGGCGTGATTAAGATGCTGTTGCCGATGCATATTTCCCAGCAGGCTGCTCAGTTGCGCCAACTCCGGCGTGACAATGTCGCGAATAGCAGCATCGTCAGCCAGGATTCGGCTCAGCAAATCATGCTTGCGCGCCAGTTGCGATGGCTCCAGCGGAGCTTCCAGCTGGATTTCACGAAGACGATCGACTTGGCTACGAATTTGCTGCCCCAGTTGCAGCAGCCCGCTCCAGTCGCCGCTGCGCGCCAGTTCCAGCATGCGGCCGCTCAGTGGCGCGATCTGCTCGTAGCAATGGATCATTTCATTTTGAGGAGTCAATATCATCCCCTTAACGAAAGGTTGCCGGGCGAATTTACGGCCGCAGCAGACTGCTTTGTCCGGCCTTCAAGTTCGCGCCAGGCTGAAGCGATATTTTCCAGGAGCCGATCGGCTTCTTCCAGCAAGGACGGGTCATTGCGCAGATGGGCATACATCAAGCGCTGGCTGATGTAGTCGTATAGCGCCGACAGATTTGCTGCCAGTTCGGCGCCAGCCGCCCACCGCTATCGGGATCGAGGCTGGCCTTGAGGCCGCTGTCGATGATGCTGACTGCCTTGGAAATGGCGTTTCCCTTTGCGGAAATATCGCCATTGGCCATGTGATGACGCGCCATACCGATGGCCGCCTTGGCGCCATCGAACAACATTGTCACCAGTTGCTGCGGCGAGGCGCTCATGACCGCGCTTTCCACGCCGACCCGCGCATAAGCGCGAGCGCCTGGATTCAACATTGGAGCAGGTGCGGAGGAGGTATACATGGATCCCTACCTTACTTGGAAGACGTGCCGTTGATTGCAGCAAATTGCTGAGTCAGATAACTGCTGGTTTGATTCATGCCGGCGATCAGCGTATCGAGCTGGGTGAACTGCGTCGTGTAACGGGCAATCGTGGTACTGATCAAGGCTTGCGTACTTGTCATCTGTGTCGCCAAGGTCTTCAACGTGGTGTTCAAACCATCGGTGGCTGCTTTCAGCGGACCGTTGGTTGCCGTGAAGCTGGTAATCAGGGTCGACATCTGCGAACCGAAACCGGTCGTGCCGCTCGCGCTGGAGAACAGATTTTGCACACCGCTCAGGTTGCTGCTCAAGGCCGCGCTCAGCTTGGTTGCATCGACAGCCATAGTGCCGTCGGCCTGAAATGCGACGCCGATCTGCGCCAGCATTGTCAGCGGTGCACCGGTGCCACTGGCCGGCTGCGGCGTGTTCAGAGCGTCGCGAATACGAGTCTGGATGTTGCGCAAGGTCGAATCACCGGTCAGCGGTGCCTGGGTCTGCGCGGTAGTGTCGAATGCGGTCAGCTGCTTCGACAGGCTCTGCAGGCTGTTATAGGCAGTGACAAAATTGGTGATGGCAGCTTGCACCGTCGCGGTATTGCTTTGCAGAGACAAGGTGCTGGCTCCGGTGCCGGTCAGGGTCATGGTGACGCCTTGTACCGCTTCCTTGACGGTGTTGCTGCTGCTGGTAACGGCGATGCCGTTCACTGTCAGCTTGGCATCCTGGCCCACTACGGTCTGTTGCAGGTTTTGTGTGCCGGCCGGATCGTTTGACAGCAGGTTCGACAAGGCGGCGTCGCCGCTGACCGAAATCCGCATGGTCGAGCTGGCGCCAGTCTGATTGGAGGTCAGCACCAGTCGATTGGGGGTGCTGCTGCCATCGTTGACAATCGTCGCGGTCACGCCCAGTGCGCTATTCTTGTTGATCGCATCGCGGATTCCGGACAGCGTGTTGTTGCTGGAATCAATGGTGATCGTAGTCGGCTGACGGCTGCTGTCGGCGGTGAAGGTCGCGCCGGTGTATTTACCGGTGACAGGATCCAGCGTACCGCCAGTAATACTTCCGAAATTGATCGTTACGGTACCGCTGCCGATACCGGCGGTGGTGCTGGCGACGCCGGCGCTGGCCAACGATTGCGCCTGTGCCAGTTGGCCAACGTTCACCGCGAAGCTGCCAGCGGAGGCGCTGGTTGAAGCGGTCGCGCTCAGCACGTTGGTGGCGCTCGATGTGCTGGTGATGTTCTGGAACAAGGTCGGATTGCCCAGCTGCGCCGCTGCCGTCTGCAAGGTGCTCAATGCGCTTTGCACGGTGCCATACGCCGATAGCTTGGTGTTGTAGGCTGTCTGCTGTTGCGTCATCGCGGTCAGCGGCGCATTTTCAGATGCCGTAATGCTGCTCAGCAGAGTCGCCAACGGAAGCCCGGACGCGGAACCCAGGGATGTCACTAATGCCATGTCTTTTCCTTTCTGTTCAATCGGATGTTCAATCACACCGCCGACCGAGGCCGGTCATGCAGTTTTCTCGAGCAGTACGCCTTTCAACTGGTCCATGACCTTGGCGATGCGCACCACTTCCTCGCTTGGAATTTGCAAGACCACCTTGCCATCCTGCTGATCGACCACTTTCAACACCACATCCTTGTAGCCGGGTTCGATCTGGAATTGCACGCTCACCGATTTGAGCTGCAGCTGCCGGTTGATGTCGTCGACCTTTTGCTTGATCTGAGCGCGTTCCACAGCATCCGTCGGTTCACGTTTCCCGACGGCGTCGACAGCCATTGCGGTCGAGGCGGAACCTGGCGTCGAAATCTGCTTTTCGGCCGACGCAGAAGCGCCGTCCACCAGCGGCAATTTGCTTGCAGAACCTGCATCGATTGGCATTGCCATCGTTCCCTCTCCCGTCATGTCCCTGTCCGCTCAGGTCTGGCCGATCAAACCTGACTGGACAACGCATGTTGAAACAGCGGGCGCCCCTCTTGCAGGCTGCCCGCCCGCGTCGCCAACATCCAAAGGATGCCGGCAACGTCGTCAAGACGCTTATTGCAGCAGTGTCAGGACGCTTTGTGTCGATTGGTTCGCTTTCGCCAACACCGAAGTACCAGCTTGTTGCAGGATCTGCGCGCGGGTCATGTTCGACACTTCTGTCGAGTAATCCGCGTCCTGAATACCGGAACGGGAAGCCGACAGGTTGGTGACTGTTGTGCCGAGGTTGGCGATAGTCGATGCAAAACGGTTTTGTACCGCACCCAGCGAGCTGCGCAGGCTGTCGACTTGCGACAGGGCGCTGTCGATTGCTGTCAGCGGGCTGGCGCTGGCGGCTGTCAACGACTTGGACGAGTCATAGGTCACGGTGGCAGTCGGCGAGCCGGCTGTCGCGCCTTGGGTAGCGTCAGCAACGGTCACGGTAGCCGCATAGTAATTGGCGCCGTTCTTGACGTATGTATTACCGCGCGAATCGGTTACCAGGCTAGCGGTAGTTGCAGTGAAAGCAGCAGCTGGATCGCGGTTGACAGCAGTAAAGCCGCCTGCGGAAACTGCAGTGGCCGTGCCAGTATTGTCCTTGCCTGTTGGAGTCAGGGTGGTGGTGGTGCCGATGGACCGGCCAGGTTTAATGTGTTCAGCTTCAGTGCAGTCGAATCGATCTTTTGCAAGCCGATGCCAATGGTTTGGCCGTCGTTGGCGCCAACCTGGATGTTCAGGGTTTGTGTCGATGCCAGTACCTTGACGCCGTTGAAGTCGGTTTGTGCCGATGTACGGTCGATTTCGTTCAGGCGTTGTGTGATTTCATCCTGGATCGATTGCAGATCGCTGGCGGAGTTGGTACCGTTGCCGGCTTGAACCGACAGTTCACGGATACGTTGCAGGTTGTTGTTGACTTCAGTCAACGCGCCTTCAGTAGTTTGCGCCAGCGAGATGCCGTCGTTGGCGTTGCGCGATGCTTGTGTCAGGCCGGTGATGTTGGCTGTGAAACGGTTGGCGATAGCTTGACCGGCGGCGTCGTCCTTGGCGCTGTTGATGCGCAGGCCGGAAGACAAACGCTGGATTGCCGAGCTCAGCGAGGATGCCGACTTGGTGAGATTGTTTTGTGCTACCAGTGAAAGAATGTTTGTATTGATGACAGACATGGCATAACTCCTGTTGCTAAAGTTTATGGGTTCCGGCTAAGCCGCCGTAACGCTGGACTCGCTTCCTGGCAGAAAACCTGGTTGAGCAAGCCACCGTTATTCAGGTTATCGGCAGTTGCCTGGAAAACATTTAGGGTCTGTCATAAAAAAACTGTGCGCCGCATTCAGGCTGTCAACAGCCCGCCGAGGCTCTGCCGAGCCTGGTCCAGATCCACGTAATAACAGCCAAAATGATTGACAATACCGTGCGCCCCCTGCACGCTGCGGCAAAACACCACTCGCAAATCCACCAGCAAACGCCCCGACGAGCGAAAATCCAGAACTGCGGCAGGTAATACAGTGCCAACCGGCAACGCGTGTAGCGGCACATGCACCGAACGCAAACCGATGCCGCGCGCAGTCAAATCATGCACAGTCAGCACAAAATCATTGCCGTCGCGTCGTTTGGCGCGCACCAAACACGCTTCAACCGGCTGCATGCCGATCCGGACGAACTTTCGATGTAGCCGATAGTCAACGCATGCCGGTAATTCGGCCGCCAGCGCCATCGGCCACGGACTGACTCGGTTGCTGGCGACGGTGCTAACGAAATTGACTCCCGCCCCGTCAATCGCGCCATCAAAACAAACGAGGTCACCGGGCCGGTATTGCGCAGCATTGCGGTCGGCATCGCCGGCATGAATGAAAAGTCCGTGCGCCAGCGCCACCGCCACCAGCCGCGTTGCCACCATCTCGCCGCCACCGAGCAAGCGTATGGTCATGGCGCTGTTCTGGCGTTCCAGTTCGCGCAATATGCTTTCGACATCTGCCGGATCCTGCAGCAACGAGGTAGCGACGTCTTCCATCATGGCTGCGTTCGAGTCGACTTCCGCTCTATCTGAAACGCTCATGTCGGGTCGCCGCCTTTGCCACCGAAAGCACTGGTTACACGACCATACCGCACTATCTCTACTACCCCGCTACTGCGCATCAACCGCCTCCGTTCCATGCCAATTCCGGATGTCAATGCGTCGCATCAAGCGGACATGTTCATGATTTCCTGGTAGGCGGCAACCACTCGATTACGCACTTGCAATCCCATCTGGAAGCCGACGTTTGCCTTTTGCAAATCAATCATCACGTCGTTCAGCGACACGCCGGGCTTGCCAAGTTCAAATGCCTCCGCCTGGCCTGCTGCATGCTGCTGCCCATCACTGATACGTTGCAGCGTTTTTTTCATCTCGTCGGCAAAGCCGCCGCCGGCGATGCCATTGGCCGCACTTGCACCATTCCCGGCGACCTGCGCCGTAGCGGTCAATTGCTGTAAAACCGATTCAATAGCCGATATCGCCATGTTGCATCCTCTCTGCTTGATTTCCCTATCAATCCCGCCCGCGGACTGTCACCGGTTCACTGGTTTGTCAACGCCTGACGGATTACTTTTATTCAGGCTTCAAAGCGTAACAGCAATGTTTTTTTTGCATAGCGGCAAATGATGGCAAAAACATGGGCTGTTCAAGCGATCAAAACGGTGGCGCTCCGTTGACAATCATTACGGTCGGCACAGGCTGTCTCCCCGGGAGGCTTGCCTGGTCGGCATCTGTCACCCAATTCTAAGGAAAGCTTGCTGTATGTCATATGCACAGAAGCGCGAAGTGAATGTCAATAGCCTTGTCCGCCTGTTCTCCACGGGGGTGGCTGCATGAATGCTGCCGTAGCAGGCGCCAATGCCACAGACGGCAAGAAACTGCCGATCCTGGAACAACTACGCGCCAATCCCAAGTTGCCAATGATGGTCGGCGCTTCGCTGGCGGTAGCCGCGATCGCTGCCTTCTGGCTCTGGAGCCGAGCGCCCGATTACCGAGTCTTGTATAGCAATCTTTCGGATCGCGATGGTGGCGCCATCATCAGTTCGTTGCAACAGATGAATATCCCCTACAAGTTCGCCGAAGGCGGCGGCGCGGTGCTGGTTGCTGCCGACCAGGTGCACGAGGCGCGGCTGAAACTGGCTTCACAGGGATTGCCCAAGGGAGGTTCGGTCGGCTTTGAGCTGATGGACAACCAGAAATTCGGCGTCAGCCAGTTTACCGAACAGGTCAATTACCAGCGTGCGTTGGAAGGCGAACTAACGCGCTCGATCGAATCGATCTCGGCGGTTGAAGCGGCGCGCGTCCACCTGGCGCTGCCGAAACCTTCGTTGTTCGTGCGTGATCAGCAAAAGCCGAGCGCATCGGTCATCCTGACGCTGCATCGTGGCCGCTCGATCGACGAAGGCCAGGTCAGCGCCATCGCCCACCTGATTTCAAGCAGTGTGCCGGAACTGACCGCCAAGAACGTCACCATCGTCGACCAGAGCGGCAATCTATTGTCTACGCCAAGTACCGGCAATCGCGGCCTCGATGCGACGCAACTGAAATATACCCAGGAAATCGAGCAAAGCTATATCCGCCGCATCGAAGCGATCCTGCAACCGATCGTCGGCGCCAGCAACGTCAAGGCGCAAGTAGCCGCGGACATCGATTTCTCGACAGTTGAACACACTGACGAAAAATACGCGCCGAATCAGGACCCAAGCAAGGCCGCGATCCGCAGCCAGCAATCGAGCGACGCTAACCAGCAAGGCGCCACCCCGCCGGGCGGCGTACCTGGCGCCTTGTCGAACCAGCCGCCACTCACGCCAAGCGCGCCGATCACCACAGCCCAGCCGAATCAAGGCGCCGCGGCGAACGGCCAGCCCGGCGCTGCCAACGCGAGCAATGTCGCCAGCACTGCGCCGCGCAGCGGTGGCGCCAGCAACGTGCGACGCGACGTCACCACCAACTACGAAGTGGATCGTTCGATCAGCCATGTGCAGCAGGCGGCCGGCGGTGTCAAACGCTTGTCAGTGGCGGTGGTGGTGAATTATCGCGGTGCGCCCAACGCTCAGGGCAAGACTGTCGCCCAGGCATTGCCGGCGGCCGAACTGGAGCAGGTCAAGAATCTGGTCAAGCAGGCAATGGGATTTAGCGCCGAGCGCGGCGATTCCGTGAATGTCGTCAACAGTCAGTTTGCTGGCGAAGCGCCGGAGCCGGAACTGCCGGTGTGGCGCCAGCCAGACAATATCGACCTGGCCAAGACCGTCGGCAAGTACTTGTTGTTCGCCTTGCTAGGGTTCTGGGTCTGGTTCGGCATTGTGCGGCCGTTGCTGCGCAAGCATCTGCAAGCGCCGCAAGAAGCCGCCATAGCAGCCAGCGAAGGTAGCGGCAACATCGCCGCGCCGACGCCGGAGCAAACCAAACTCAGCGAAGAAACACGGCAACGCCTGGCCGACCGCCATCAGGAAAACCTGCTGCATGCACAAACCCTGGCCGAGAATGATCCGCGCCTGGTCGCCATGGTAATCAAGAACTGGATGGGCAACGATGAATGACGATGGAATCAGAAAGAGCGCCATCCTGCTGATGTCGCTCGGTGAAGACGGCGCCGCCGCCGTATTCCAGCACCTGCAGCCAAAGGAAGTGCAGAAACTTGGCATGGCCATGTCCAAACTGCGCCAGGTCACACGCGACCAGATCGGTGAAGTGATGGAGGAGTTCCGCCTGGAAACCGAGCAATTTTCCGCACTTAACCTGGATTCCAGCGGCTACATACGAGCAGTGCTCAACAAGGCGCTTGGCAACGACCGTGCCGCCAGCCTGATTGAAGACATACTCGAATCCGGCAACAATTCCGCCAGCGGTATCGATACGCTGAACTGGCTGGAAGCCAACGAAGTGGCCGAACTCATCCGCGATGAACATCCACAGATCATTGCCACCTTGCTGGTACATCTGGACCGCAGCAAGGCATCCGAGGTGCTGGAGTTGTTTACCGAACGTTTGCGGCATGACGTCATCCTGCGCGTCGCCACCTTTGGCGGCGTACAGCCGGCAGCACTGACCGAACTCACCGACGTGCTGTCCGGATTGTTGTCTGGACAAGGCGTCAAACGCAGCCGCCTGGGCGGCGTGCGCGCGGCCGCGGAAATCTTGAACCTGATGAGCAGTACGCAGGAAGAAAGCGTGATCCAGCACGTACGCGAGCACGACGGCGACCTGGCGCAACGCATCATCGACGAAATGTTCCTGTTCGAGAACCTGCTGGAAATCGAAGATCGCGGCATCCAGTTGCTGCTCAAGGAAGTCGAATCGGAATCGCTCATTATCGCGCTCAAGGGTGCCGCACCGGAGCTGCGCGAGAAGTTCCTGCGCAACATGTCGCAACGTGCTGCCGAAATGCTGCGCGAAGATCTGGAAGTGCGTGGTCCGGTGCGCGTCTCGCAAGTCGAGGCCGAGCAGAAGAGCATCCTGCAGATCGTACGGCGACTGGCAGATTCTGGCGAAATCGTGATCGGCGGACAAGGCAACGACGCTTATGTCTAAACCGGACAGCTACGGCCATGGAGGCCGGATCACCCGACGCGATGGTGCGCCCAAGCCGCCGATGACGGCATGGCAACGCTGGGAAATGGCAGCGGTCGAGCAGCCTTCGGCGCTGGATGAACAGCCGCCGGCGCCTGCCGTGGATAGCAGTCTGACCCATCTCGAACCGAAGCTGCTGATAGACGAAGCCGAACTCGAACGACTGCGCCAGCAGGCGCAGCAGACCGGCGCCATGGAAGGCCAGCAGAAAGGCTACGCTGCCGGATGGCAGGAAGGCTATGCGGCTGGGCAGGAAATCGCTCGCCAGGAAGTCGCGGTCCTGCAAGCGCTGGCGCAGTCGTTGCCCGTCGCCTTGCGCAGCGCCGAGCGGGAACTGGCAGATGACTTGCTTGCCTTGGCCCTGGATATTGCGCGGCAAGTAGTGCGTCAGGAACTGCTGGTTGAACCTCAACTGATCCTGGCCGCCGTGCGCGAACTGCTGCAAACCGAACCGGCCCTGAGCGGCACGCCGCGCCTGCTGCTGCACGCGGACGACATGCCGTTAGTGCAGCAATACCTGTCTGAAGATTTGCAAGCTGCTGGCTGGCTGCTGCGCAGCGATCCGGCCATCAGTCGCGGCGGTTGCCGGGTCCAGGCCAGCAGCGGCGAACTCGACGCCACACTGGAAACCCGCTGGCAGCGAGTCACCGCAGCGCTTGGCCGCCAATCAACCGAGATAGCGGCGACACCACATGCCTGACGTCATCCCACCCGTCGCCGCTGGCCAGCCGCAAGCCAACCCGCATCTGCTGGCTTGGCGCAGCACGCTTGCCAATGCCCGCATCGGCGTCGGCCGCAGCATTCCGATTCGCACCTACGGCCGCCTGACGCGCGTGGTCGGCCTTGTGCTGGAAGCAGTCGGCCTGCGGCTGCCAGTTGGCAGCGATTGTCTGATCGAACTACCGCCCGGCTATGCGCAACGCACGACCGAAGCGGAAGTAGTCGGCTTCGCCGGCGATCGGTTGTTCCTGATGCCGCAAAACGAAGTCGCCGGATTACTGCCGGGCGCCCGCGTGTATCCGCTAGAGACACCTGCTGCCAGCAATGGTGCGCCACCTGCCGAGCCGGGCAACAAAAGACTGCCGGCCGGGTTCGGCATGCTGGGGCGAGTGGTCGACGCCGCCGGTCGGCCACTGGACAGTTTGGGGCCGCTAGATTTCAGCCGCGAAGTGCCGCTCTCGGCGCCACCGATCAATCCGCTGGCGCGTGCGCCGATCGACAGTGTGCTGGATGTCGGCGTGCGCGCGATCAATGCTCTGCTCACAGTCGGCCGCGGCCAGCGCATGGGGCTGTTCGCCGGTTCCGGCGTCGGCAAGAGCGTGCTGCTGGGAATGATGGCGCGCTATACCAGCGCCGAAGTGATCGTCGTCGGCCTGATCGGCGAACGCGGCCGCGAAGTCAAGGATTTCATCGAGAACACGCTGGGCGAGGAAGGCCTGGCACGCGCCGTGGTGGTTGCTGCGCCGGCCGACACTTCGCCGCTATTGCGCCTGCAAGGCGCTGCCTATGCAACCTCACTAGCCGAATATTTCCGCGACCAGGGCAAGGATGTACTGCTGATCATGGATTCGCTGACACGCTATGCGATGGCGCAGCGTGAAATAGCCCTGGCGGTCGGCGAACCTCCGGCGACCAAAGGCTATCCGCCATCGGTATTCGCCAAATTGCCGGCGCTGGTGGAACGCGCCGGCAACGGCGCCCGCGACGCCAATGGCAAGGGCGGCGCCATCACCGCCTTCTATACCGTGCTGACCGAAGGCGACGACCAGCAGGATCCGATTGCCGACGCCGCGCGCGCGATCCTGGACGGTCACGTGGTGCTGTCGCGCAGCCTGGCGGAATCCGGACATTACCCGGCGATCGATATTGAAGCCTCAATCAGCCGCGCCATGACCGCACTGATCGATCCTGAACAGTTCGATTCGGTACGACGCTTCAAGCAGATGCTGTCGCGCTACCAACGCAACCGGGACCTGATCAGCGTCGGCGCTTATGCCGCCGGTCACGACCTGCAGCTGGACCAGGCTATCGCGCTGTATCCAAAGATAGAGGCATTTTTGCAACAAGGCATGGAAGAGCGCGCCGGTTATGCAGAGGCTGTGACCGAACTGGGGCAATTGTTTCAGGTGGAGTAAAGCCTCTGGCAGTGGCTCCTACAGTTTTTCTATTGGCAACCGTTAACCCGAAGATAAGCCTGGACTCATTCATTGCAACCTTCAAGATTTGAGGAAGTCATGTCTAAATTACCACTCGCCATGCTGATTGAACTGGCCCAGAACAAGACCGACGAAGCGACGCGCCGCCTGGGACAGTTGCAACGGGCCAAGCTCAGTGCAGCGGAAAAGCTCGACATGCTGGTGCAGTACCGACAGGAATACTACGATCAGTTGCAAAGCCAGATGCAGAATGGGCTTTCTTCCTCGCGTTGGCGCAACTTCCAGCATTTCATCGGCACACTCGACGGCGCCATCGAACAGCAGCGCGCGATTGCAGCACAGGCGGACACCCGCCTGGCGCGTGGACGCAGCGATTGGCAGGACCACAAGCGTCGCCTGAATTCCTTCGACACGCTGGCCGAACGGGTCAAGCTGCAACAGGCGCAGATTGTCAACAAACGAGAACAACGCGCCAGCGACGAACACGCCGCCCGGCAATTCCGGCTTCGCATGATTGCGGCCGCAGAATAATTTATCAAGGAAACGCCATGTCTTTACTTGTGTCATCCAATACTGCCAGCCTGCAAGCTACATCATCATCGTCGCCCGCCATCAGCCTGGCGGGCAACAATGTCAATCCGCAGCCAGGCGAGGCCGGCAATTTCGGCCAGGTCCTGAATCGCTCCCTGGTTAGCCAAGACAAGAGCGCGGCAGCACCGCCGGAACAAACGCTAAAAACAACCGGTCGCACCGGCATCAAAAGACCGGCCGATGACGATAACAAGCAAGACGCGACGCCCACCCCTGAATGGGCGTTCATGACATTGCCGCAGGTTGCCGTCAAAACGGCTGATGCGACTAACCACTTCGGCGGCCAGGGCCAGCCGCAATCGACCGCCGAGAACCAGCTCAACGCCGCACTCGCCGCAGCCGGCGGCAAGACCGCCCCACTCACCACTATCGCCACTCCGCCCACTGCAGATGCGCCTGCGGCAAAAGAGGATGCCGCCTCTCCTCTGCAAGTGCAATTCGATATCACGGCAATCAACGCCGCCGGAACACCTCATGGCCAGCACGTCGAGATCGCCAAACAGGGCGCTACCGGCGAGCACAGCTCCCTGATGCAAGGCCCCGAGCAACTGATCGCCAAGGCCGCGACAGGTGATACTGCCGGTCAGCAGGCAACCCGCGACGACGGCCGTAGCGAACGCAATGGCAAACTCGAAAAGCTGGGCAAGCAAGATCGTCAGGCAAGCCAGGCCAATGCCGATGCGGATGTCCGCCACGCCGATACCGCCGCCACCGTTGCGACGACCGGTCACGACGTCGCCGCAACCAAATCCGGCGCCACCGGTTCCGCACAATTCACTTTGGACACAAGCGTCCCGGCACATACCTCGGTTGCAGCCAATCAGATCACCCCGCCCGTAACCAATACGACTGCACCGACAGCCGCCGCGCTCAAGCTGCCGCTGGCGCCGCCGGTAGGCAGCGACGGTTGGGGCGCTGCACTCGGCAAGCAGGTGGTATGGTTGAGCAACAGCGGCAACCAGACGGCGGAATTGCATCTCAACCCGCCTGACCTCGGTCCACTGAAGGTCACATTGACCATCAATGACAATCAGGCCCAGGCCATGTTTGTATCGGCCCATCAAGCGGTGCGTTCAGCAGTGGAAGCTGCACTGCCGCAACTCAGGAACAGCCTGGCCGATAACGGCATCAGCCTCGGCAACACGTCGGTCAGTGCCGACACCCAACAACAGCAAAGCGCGTTTGCCCAGCAGCAGGGGGCGCAGGACGGCTCGCGTAGTCATCTCCAGCGCAACGGCAGCGGCGGCGGACCGGCCGGCTCGCAAACCGTCGCCGAACGCAGCCATGCCCCGGTCAGCCGGCGCAGCAGCAATGGCAACGTCGACACTTTTGCCTAAGAGAAAAAAATCAGGACTTCCCGGCGCAACAAATGACGGATCTGAAGCGCTTTATCCCTTTATATCACCAGATAGTTCGACGCCCTTTTGGCCAAGAATGAGCACTGGATTTTGATGCAGGAAAACCATGGCTACCATCACCAATGACGCAGCGGCACCTCCCAAGAAAAACAAGCTTGGACTGATATTGATCGTACTGACAGCTGCCCTCGCCGCAGCCGGTGCCGCCTATTACTTCACCAGCATGCGAACAGCGAAAGCCGCCGCGGCGCCGGTATCGGTGCCGGAAACGCCGATCTTCGTTGCATTGGACCCGTTCACGGTCAACCTGCAGGCGGAAGACCGCGATCGTTTCCTGCATATTGGCGTCACGCTAAAAGTGGCGGACGCCAAGACCCAGGCGCAGATAGTGCAGTACCTGCCAGAGACGCGCAGCCGCATCCTTGGCCTGCTGTCGAACCGCGATCCGAACTCGCTGGTTACTGCGGACGACAAGAACAAGCTGGCTGCCGAAATTCTCAAGGTCGTCAATAAGCCTCTGGCGATCAGCCAGCCACCGCAGCACGTCACCAATGTGCTGTTTACCGCCTTCGTGGTGCAGTAAAAATCAATGAGATCCATCAATGGCTTATGAACAGCTACTGTCTCAGGACGAAGTAGATGCACTGCTGCAAGGCGTCACCGGCGAAACCGATGCCGCCGCCGCGCCGCTGCCGAATCCCGAAGGTGTGCAAGCCTACAATCTTGGCACTCAGGAACGCATTGTGCGCGGGCGCATGCATACGCTCGAAATCATCAACGAGCGCTTTGCCCGCCTGCTGCGCAGCTCGCTGTTCAACTTCATGCGCCGCAGCCCCGACATATCGGTAGGTTCGGTACATATCCAGAAGTACAGCGAATTCATCCGCCACCTGCCGGTGCCAGCCAATATCAATCTGCTCCACATGAAGCCGCTGCGCGGCACGGCCCTGTTCGTGTTCGATCCGAATCTGGTGTTCCTGGTGGTCGACAACCTGTTCGGCGGCGACGGCCGATTTCACATGCGGGTTGAGGGCCGTGACTTCACCCTGACCGAACAGCGCATCATCAAGCGTCTACTGAACCTGGCGCTGGACAGTTATGGCAGCGCCTGGAATCCAATCTATCCGCTCGAATTCGAATACGTGCGGGCAGAAATGCATACCAAATTCGCCAACATCGCCACGCCCAACGAAGTCGTGGTCAACACTACCTTTCATATCGAATTCGGCCCGATCGGCGGCGCCCTGCACATCTGCATCCCGTACTCGATGATCGAACCGATTCGCGACCTGCTGTCGAATCCGGTTCAGGACGAGGTGGAAGTCGACAAGCGATGGGTCAAACAGTTGTCGCAACAGGTGCAAAGCGCCGATGTCGAACTGAAGGTCGATTTCCTGACGTTGCCGTCGACTATCGGCCAGCTGCTGAAACTGAAGATTGGCGACGTGCTGCCGATCGACATGCCGGAATCGATAACCGCCAAGGTAGATGGCGTGCCGGTGATGGAATGCGGATATGGCACGTCGAACGGCCGTTACGCCTTGCGTGTAGAAAAAATGATCAATCACCGTGATGGTGAGTTAAAGGGAAGCGAACATGAGTGACGACAACACGCCAGATCAATCAACTGATGCTGCCGACGATTGGGCCAGTGCGCTCGCGGCGCAGACCGCGGCATCACAGCCTGCCCCGGCAGCAGTCGAAAATGCCGCCAAGGTTTTCCAGCCACTCAGCGGCGAGAATGCTGAAGTAGCCAAGACCGATATCGACATGATCCTCGATATCCCGGTGCAGATGACGGCCGAACTGGGACGCACCAGAATTACGATCAAGAACCTGCTGCAATTGGCACAAGGCTCCGTGGTTGAACTGGATGGGCTGGCTGGCGAACCGATGGATGTGTTGATCAACGGCTACCTGATCGCCCAAGGCGAAGTGGTGGTGGTCAATGACAAATTCGGTATTCGACTGACCGACATCATCACGCCGTCCGAACGCATCCACAAGCTGAATCGATGAAAACCATTCGCTCGCTATGCCTGGCATGGTTTGCGTTGACGTATCCGGCGCTACCGGCGCTTGCCATCGATGCTGGACCACAAACCGTGGCCGCAACCGCGGCGGTTTCCCCCGCCCCTGGTTGGGGCGCCGCCGGCCTGTTGCAGGCGGTGCTTGGTCTGGCGCTTGTGATCGGATTGATTTTCCTGTGCGCCTGGGCTGCTCGCCGCCTCGGCTTGCAGAAAGCGAGCAGCGGCCAACTGATCAAAATCGTTGCGAGTACCGCCATCGGCCAACGCGAGCGCGTCGTCGTCGTGGATATCGGCGGTACCTGGCTGGCGCTGGGCGTCACGCCGGGACAGATACAGTCGCTGCATGCAATGCCGGCTCAGGAACTGCCGGCAACCGCAGAACCGCAGTTCAAGCAGACCGCGGTTGCAGTAGGCAATGCCGCCGGCGCCTTTGCGCAAAAATTGCGCGAGTCGCTCGGCCGCAAGTAAGCATATTTGGTTAAAGCGCAATTCCGCAATTCCTCACCGTCGTTTTACGATACTCACCGATATTGATTGGCAGAATGCGTCTTCCATCCATCCTTACGCAGCGCAAACAAGGTCACAGCCTGTTATCGGCCGCTTTCCTGGCCTTGAGCATATTGCCGGCGATAGCTGCCGCACAGGCCATACCGGGGATTACCAGCACACCTGGCCCGGGAGGCGCCCAAACCTGGTCGCTCAGCGTGCAGACCATGCTGCTGCTGACTTCGCTGTCGTTCCTGCCGGCGCTGCTGCTGACGATGACCAGCTTCACCCGCATCATCATCGTGCTGGGCCTGCTGCGCACCGCCATCGGCGCCCAGAGTTCGCCGCCCAACCAGATCCTGGTGGGACTTGCGCTATTCCTTTCCTTCTTCGTCATGTCGCCGGTGCTCGATAAAGCCTATAGCGACGCTTACAAGCCATTTTCCGACAACAAGATCAGCGCGGAACAAGCGCTCGAACGCGGCATCCAGCCATTTAAACAATTCATGCTGAAGCAGACCCGTGAGCGCGACCTGGCGCTATTCGCCAAATTGGCGCAGACCCCGCAGATGCAAGGTCCGGAGGAAGTACCGCTGCGTATCCTGGTGCCGGCATTCGTCATCAGCGAACTCAAGACGGCGTTCCAGATCGGCTTCACCATCTTCATCCCCTTCCTGATCATCGACCTGGTGGTTGCCAGCGTCTTGATGTCGATGGGGATGATGATGGTACCGCCGGCTACCATTTCGTTGCCGTTCAAGCTGATGCTGTTCGTGCTGGTGGACGGCTGGCAACTGCTGATCGGTGCGCTTGCTCAAAGTTTCTACACCTGACGTATACCAGAGAACGCCATGACTCCTGAATCGGTAATGCAACTCGGCTACCAGGCCATGAAGGTGACGCTCCTGCTGGGCGCGCCGTTGCTGCTGGTGGCGCTAGTCACCGGCTTGATCATCAGCCTGTTCCAGGCCGCTACCCAGATCAATGAAATGACCTTGTCATTCATTCCCAAGCTGCTGGCTGTATGCGCAACCATGGTGATTGCCGGGCCATGGATGCTCAACTCCATCCTCGACTACATGCGCCAGCTGTTTTCCAGTATCCCGCAGCTGGTCGGCTGATGTCGCCGGTACTGTCCGTCACGTCGACGCAACTGAGTGCCTGGATCGTGGCATTCATGTGGCCGTTCGTGCGCATGCTGGCGCTGATCAGCACCAGCCCGGTATTCGGTGAAAAACTGGTCATGCGGCAGGTCAAGGTCGGCCTGGCGGCATTGCTGGCGATCGCCATTGGCCCCACTCTGGGAACCATGCCAAACGTACCGCTGGTATCCGCTGCCGGCGTCTGGATCCTGATCCAGCAAATCCTGATCGGCGCCGCCATGGGGTTTTCCATGCGCCTGGTTTTTGCCGCAGTACAAGCGGCGGGCGATTATGCCGGCCTGCAGATGGGCTTGTCGTTCGCCTCATTCTTCGACGCCAACAGCGGCGGCAACACGATGGTGTTATCGAGCTTGCTGAATATGCTGGCGATGCTGATCTTCCTCGCTGTCGACGGCCACTTGATGGTCATCAGCACGCTTGCTGAAAGTTTCCACGCACTGCCGGTCTCAGAGGCGCCGCTGGCCGCCAGCGGCTGGCATTTCCTGGTACTGGCCGGCGGCAACGTATTTTCCGCTGGTCTGATGCTGGCGCTGCCGCTGATCGCTGCCGTACTGACATTGAACCTGGCGATGGGGATTCTCAACCGCGCCTCGCCGCAACTCAGTATCTTCGCGGTCGGATTTCCGCTGACCCTGCTCGGCGGCATTCTTATCCTGCAACAGCTGATGCCGCACCTGGCGCCGTTTCTGGAGCAGGAATTCGCACTAGGTCTGGCCAACATGTTGCATCTGGTACAAGCATTGCGGCCATAAACCGGATGCGTAAAAATGCTGCGCTGCGTTTTTCCAAAAGCGCAGTGCAGCACAGAAGTCACAGGTAGTTCAACAGAGATATTTTGCGGATCTGAACAAAAGTCTGCTGCGTCGCCTGCAGCGCCATCTGGCGCTGGTATAACTGGGTGATGGCGCTGGTGTAGTCGAGATCCTGAATATCGGACAGATAACTTTTATCGGACAGGTTGCGCGTGTCGCCGTTGGTGTTGAGCGTATCCAGTTCCTGCATGCGCGAGCCGACGGAGGAACGCACAGTCAGCACATTGTCGAGCGAGTTCGACAACTTGACGTTAGCGGTGCTCAAGGAGTTCAGCAATTGCGCTTTGGCGGCCGGCGTACCGTTGTCGACCGGCGTCTTGAGTGCGCCGATCAGATCCTTGAGCGCGCCGAACATGTCGGGATTGGCATTTTGCGCAGTGCTGGAGTTGAAACTGTCGCCTGCGGCCGGCGCGCCGGTCAGCGTGATTTGCAGGCCGCCGAACTGGATCGGCGTGCCCGCGGTGTATGTTCCTGGCGTGACCACCGGTGGCGTATCGGAGTTAGTGATGGTATAGGTCGTCGCCGATGTGAAATTGATCGCGAAGCTCTTGCCGAAATCCGGATTGGTAGCATCGATCACCGAGGTTGCACCGTACACGCCGGTACCGGTGTTGGTCGCTGCTGATGTGGTCACATAACCGGCTCCACCCTGCGCACTTTGGAAAATGCTGCGGCCGTCGTCGCTGCCGGCCATCTGCCGCGAGACATCAACCTGCAGCAACTGCTGTCCCTGATCGCCGACATACTGGACACCGCCGCCGGCCTGCTGCACGAACGGCGCACTGCCGCTCTTGAAACCGGCGAACAGGAACTGGCCGTTGCCATCATCGGAATTCGCCAGACTCAGCAATTGATCGTAGTTGCTTTGCAGGGAGGTGGCAATCGAACCGCGATCGACGTCGGTCGAAGTGCCGTTACCTGCCTGCACAATCAATCCCTTGATGTTTTGCAACAGCGTGGTCACGCTTTGCAAGGCGTTGTCTTCCAGGCCGAGTGAACGTGTTGCCTGCGCGCGGCTGGTCGAATACTGATCATTCAGCGAGATCGACTGCGATGCAGCCAACGCCCGTGTAGCGCCAAGCGGATCGTCGGATGGCGTCAGGATTTTTGTCATCGAACCTATTTGCTGCTGTATGCGCAGCAGGCTGGTTTGCTGCGATCCCATCGATGCCAGGCTTTGATCATAAAAAGATTGGGTGCTGATACGCATCTCATACTCCTCAACTATTGTTAGGTTTGTAGCGGAGGCAGTCCGACTGCCTCCGCGACGATGTCGCAGGATCAGGAAGCAATGCCCAGGATCGCGTCGAACATGGTCGATGCGGTCTGGATCACTTTGGCATTGGCCTGATACATTTGCTGATACATCAGCAGATTCGAGGTTTCCTCATCCTGGTTGACGCCGGAAACCGATTGCTGAGCCGATTTGATTTGTGCGGCCAGGCTGGTCTGAGCGGTATTGGCAATGGTCAACTGACTAGCCTTGTTGCCGATGGTGCTGACCAGCTGGCCGTAGGCATCGGTATAGCTGGCGGTGCCGCCGGCCATGGTTTTCTGATTCTGCAAGCTGCCCAACAGCAAGGCATTGCTGCCATCGGATACGCCGCCCGTGTTTTTGGCGATGGTGAACGTGTCGCCATTGACGGGGGTGCCGCTAATCGTGGTGCTGATGCCGCTGAACGAATAGGTGGCGCCGGCCGTGTATGTCACGGCAGCACCGGCTGCGTAGTTGACTACCGTGCCATCAGGATTGGTGACCTTGACCGCAGCCGCTGCCGGAAAGCCAGACAGGCTGGGTGGCGTCGTGGTGCTGTCGTACTTGAGGCTGACCGGCGTTGTCAGCGGTGCCGCCAGGTAGGTCGAATCAACCTTGCCGGCGCTGATCGTCGCCGTGCCCTGGTTGCCGACAGTCTTGTTGGTGATGATCGGCGATGCCGCCGCCACCTTGGCAGGATCGATCACCTGTACCGTCAAATCGCGGGCGCCGGTACGGGTCGGCTGCACCAGGAACGAATCGCCGACCTGCGGCGTACCGCTGGCAGCTTGTACGGAAACGCCGTCGAAGGTGACCGGCAGGCTTGGATAGCTGCCCAGCACCTTGTTGTCCGCCAGGCGCGTCACCGAGTATTGCGGGCTGCCGGCGACATTCACGACGTCGATCCGATAGTCGCTGGTGGTCAATTGACTGGTATCGCTAAACGAAGGCGTCAGGGCCAGCGTGCCGGTGTTGCGTGAATTGGGAATGACGCCCGGACTGGCTTGCGAAAAGAAATCCTGGCCTGCAGCGCCATTCAGATCGATCCCCAGCTTGTGCTGGGCGTTGAATGTGTCTGACAAAACAATCGCCATGCGCCCCAACGCGTTCTGGGCGTCGCCCAGCGTCTCGTTGCGGAACTGCATCAGGCCGCCCAGCGAACCGCCGCTAAGCACGCTATCCTGCAGCTCGACCGGCACCCCGGCGGCATTGACCAGCGCCACCGAAGTCTTGCTCGGATCGGCCGCCGAAGTCACCGCCTTCAGGGTCGACGCCTTGTCGCCCAGGACCAGGGTCTGGCCGGTGCCGATAAACACGTTGTACTGGCCGCCATCCTGCACTACCACCTTGGTCGCCACCAGTTGACTGAGATTGTTGACCAGCGTGTCGCGCTGGTCCAGCAAATCATTCGGCGCCTGGCCGCCAGAAGCGTTGCTCAGCAAGGCGATCTGCTTATTAATGCTGGCGATCTGCGTCGCATAAGTATTGATCTGATCGACCGAGCCGGAAATCTGCGCATTGGCATTTGCATTCAGGCCAGTCAAGACCTGGTCCATGGTGCGGAACTGATTCGACAGCGCCTGCGCGGAACTGATCATCTGCTGCCGCGCAGCCGGATCGGCTGGTGTATTGGCAACCGCCTGCACGCCCTTGAACAACGTCTGCAGCATCGGCGCCAACCCGGTGGTCTGGTTCGCCAGCAAGTTGTTGATCTGGTTAATCTGTGTCGAATAGGTGGTCAGCGCGTTGTTGGTCGCTTGCGCCTGGTTCAGCTGCGAAGTGAGGAATTGATCATAGCTGCGGGTGACGTTGGTTACCTGTGCGCCGTTACCGAAAAACCCCACGCTCGGCACATTGGTGCCGCCGGCGGAAACAATCTGTGCCATTTGTCGGCTATATCCCGGTGTATTCACGTTGGCGGTATTGTGACCGGTTGTCACCAACGCTGCCTGCGCTGCGTTGAGGCCACTCAGGCCAGTGAAAAACATGCTGTTCGACATATACATTCGTCCTTTAGAAGGGCAACGCCCGGCTTCACTGCCGCGCTCTCCTAGGATATAACGGCAGGCGCGCCGGAAATTTGAGGGAAATTCGATCTGGTGTTGCGATTAATTTTCGGTGCGCTGTGCATGTTTTTTCCTGCGTCGGAAATAACGCGCCGTATCTGGCGGCAGATCCAAATTCAGATGATCTGCCTGAGAATGCGCACCAGCTTGTTGCCATATTGCGGATCGGTCGCATATCCCGCACGTTGCAGGCCGTAGGCCGCTTCGGATGGATCGCGCGTGGCCAGCACCTGGGCGTAGCGCGGGTTACTGGACAAGAAATGGGCGTAGTCGCAAAACGCTTCGTCATACGATGCGTAGGCGCGGAATGTGGCGCGAGTCTGGCGTGCCACGCCGTCGACGTACTCGGTGGTAACCGCTTCCACCACCGGTCCCTTCCACCCTTTGCCCGCCTTGATGCCGAACAGATTATGACTACGGCTGCCATCCTCACCTTTGATTTCGCGTTTGCCCCAGCCGGACTCCAGCGCCGCTTGCGCCAGGATCAGTTGCGACGGCACGCCACTGGCCTGACTGGCAACCTGCGCAGAAGCGCCCATGCGCGCCAGGAACTGGTCGACATGCGGTTGAGGTCCATCGGCGCGGCCGGAACGGTAGTCGGCGGCGTCATATAGCGTCAGGTTTTGCACATTGCCGGCATTCTGTGGCGGAGGTGGAGCAGCCTGCAGCGGCTGCAGGCCGGAAGCCGGCATCTTTTGCAGCGGCGAAGGCTGAGCCTGCGCCGGATCAACCGCACGGCTGAGTTGCGCCTGCATGGCCTCGGCCAGTCCAAGGCCGCGCCCGGACAGGCTTTGCGCCAGCTGCTGATCCAGCATCGAGGTGTACATCTTTTCCTGCTGGCTGTCGAACATGCCGTCCGATGGCGTCGCTTCGCGCATGCTTTTCAGCACCATCTGCATGAACATTGCTTCAAACTGACGTGAAACCTGTTTCAATCCTTCCTGCGGTGCCGCCCTGGTGGTGCGGCGCAAGGCATCGACGCCTTGCACGTCAAGTGCAAATCGCTGGTCAAGATCGCCTGTGCGGTTGCTGGTGACCGGTCCGGATACGCTCATACCGGCCTCAGATAATTTCCAGCTCGGCGCGCAAGGCGCCGGCCGCCTTCATCGCCTGCAGGATCGATACCAGATCCTGCGGATTGGCGCCCAGCGTGTTCAGGCCCTTGACCACATCCGCCAGCGATGCGCCGTTCTTGACCACCTGCAGCGCGCCGCCGGCCTGGTTCAGCTGGATCTGTGAAGTCTGCGCGACCACGGTGCTGCCGCCAGACAGCGGTCCCGGCTGGCTGATCACCGGCTGGGTATTGATCACCACCGACAGGTTGCCATGCGCTACCGCGCAATCGAGAATGCGCACGGTCTGATTCATCACCACCGAGCCGGTACGGGCGTTAATGACCACGCGCGCCACCGCCTGCGCCGGCGTAATATCGAGATTTTCCATGCGCGCCAGGAAACCGACCCGCGCCTCCGGCTGGCTTGGCGCGTTGACCTGGATCACGCGCGCATCAAGTGCGTTGGCGGTGCCAGGCCCGAAGCTGCGATTGATGGCATCGACCGCCTTTTGCGCTGTGCCGAAATCCGATGTATTCAATTCCAGGGTTAGTGTATTCGCATCGCCAAGCGGTGAACTCACGGCGCGCTCGACAATGGCGCCAGCAGGAATACGGCCGGAACTGAGCTGGTTGATCTGCACCTTGCTGCCGTTGGCCGAAGCGCCAGCGCCGCCGACCACCATATTGCCCTGGGCAATCGCATACACCATGCCGTCAGCCCCTTCAGCGGCGTCATCAGCAAGGTCCCGCCGCGCAGGCTCTTGGCATTACCCATTGACGACACGGTAACGTCGATATTTTGTCCGGGCCGCGCAAAGGACGGCAAGGTCGCCGTCACCATGACTGCCGCCACATTCTTCAATTGCATGTTGGTGCCAGGCGCCATTGAGATGCCCAGTTGCGACAACATGTTGTTCAAGGTCTGGGTCGTGAATGGCGTCTGCATGGTCTGGTCGCCGCTGCCGTCCAGACCGACCATCAGGCCATAACCTATCAATGGATTGTCGCGTACGCCCTGGATGCTGGCGAGCTCCTTGAGTCGCTCTGCGTGCGCTGCCGGCGCCAGCTGCACTGCGCAAAGCAGCAGGCCGCACAACATGGCGATGCCGCCGCGGCTGCGATCGGCGTGCTGCAAAAACTTGTGGAATATTGATCGCATGGTCAGAACGGTAAGACGTTGAGGAAGAAGCGCTGCAGCCAGCCCATGGTCTGCGCCTCGTCGATATAGCCTTTGGCGCTATATTCAATGCGGGCGTCGGCCACCTGCGTCGACGCCACGCTGTTGTTGCCGCTCACCGTACGCGGATTGACCACGCCGGAGAAACGGATAAATTCGGTACCCTGATTGATCATCATCTGCTTTTCGCCGCTGACGATCAGATTACCGTTACCCAGCACCTCGGTCACAGTCACCGTAATGACACCGTTAAAGGTATTGGCGGCATTGGCGCCGCCCTTGGCGGTCAGCGCATTGGCTGCTTTGGCATCAGTATCGAGATTGCCGAACAGTCCACCGAAAATTTTCGGAATTGCCGCCAGCCCGCTGGTCGCACTGCTGCTGCGGCTGGCGTTGGCGGCGGAGTTCTTGCTGGCGTTGACGTTTTCGCTGACGATGATGGTCAGGATATCGCCCACGCTACGTGGCCGCCGGTCTTCAAACAAAGCCTGGCTGCTGAAACCGGATTGATAGATGGCGCCATTCACCGGTGCCGTCGGCCGTACTTCGGCGCGCGCGGTCATCGGCTGCTGCACCAGCGGCTCGCGCGGCAATTGTGCGCACCCGCTGAGCAGCACAACCGCGAGCAACACATAGTTGATCCACTGTTTCAACATCGGCTCCATCATTACATCTGCGTCAGGCGTTGCAGCATCTGGTCTGAAGTCGTGACCGCCTTGCTGTTGATTTCATACGAGCGCTGGGTCTGGATCATGTTGACCAGTTCTTCTACCACGTTCACGTTCGACGATTCGACATAGCCCTGGCTCAACGTGCCGGCGCCATTCTGTCCCGGCGTGGTCTGATTGGCGGTGCCGGAGGCATTGGTTTCGGTGTACAGGTTTTCGCCGTTGCTTTGCAAGCCGGTCGAATTCAGGAAAGTCGCCAGCTGGATCTGACCGACCTGGACACTGGCGGTGCTGCCGGCCTGCGTTACCGACACCGTGCCATCCTTGGCAACGGTCATGCTGGTGGCGTTTTGCGGAATCGTGATCGCTGGTTGCACCGGATAACCGCTGGCCGTCACCAACTGACCGGTCGAGTCGGACTGGAACGAACCATCGCGGGTGTAGGCGGTAGTGCCATCCGGCATCTGCACCTGGAAAAAACCGTCGCCGTTGATCGCGATGTCTTTAGTATTGTCGGTTTTGGTCGGATTACCCTGCGTATGAATACGCTCGGTCGCCACCATGCGCGTTCCGGTGCCGATCTGCAGGCCGGATGGCAAGTTGGTCTGGTCCGAGGTCTGGCCGCCTACCTGGCGCAGGTTCTGGTACATCAGATCTTCGAATACCGCGCGGCTGCGCTTGAAGCCGGTGGTGCTGACGTTGGCCAGGTTATTCGAGATTACGTCGAGCTGCTGCTGTTGCGCATCGAGGCCGCTCTTGGCGATGGAAAGGGAACGCATCATGGTGGGAACTCCCGCAAGTTAGTATTGCTTGGCAATGTGGTGGAAAAAGTCAGCCGATAAGTGTCACAAGTACAAAGTGCCAGCAGTGCGATCAGCTGGTCATGCTCAGCAGCTGGTTGGCGCGCTGATCGTTCTCGTCGGCGCTCTTGAGCGTCTTCATCTGCATTTCGAAACTGCGCGCATTGGCAATCATGTCAACCATGGCCGATACCGGATTGACATTGCTGCCCTCTATCGCGCCGGTCTGCAGCGTGACCGCTGGATCGGCGTCAGGCGATGCCGCTCCTGGACGCATGCGGAACAAGCCGTCGTCGCCACGCACCAGATCCGAGCTCGCCGGATTGACCAGTTTCAAACGGCCGATCTGCGCGACGTTGGTGGCCGGATCTCCCGCTCCAATCGCGCTGACCAGACCGTCGGTCGAAATCATCACGGCAGCGCCGGGCGGTACCGCCATCGGTCCGGCATCACCGATCACCGGCAATTTATCCATGGTCATCAACTGGCCGTCGGCGCCTACCTGCAGGTTACCGACACGGGTATAGGCTTCATTACCGTTTGCGGTCTGTACTGTCAGCCAACCGTCGCCGCGCACGGCGACATCCATCGGGCGTCCAGTTTCGGTCAATGGGCCGTTGCGCATGTCAGCTCCGGGTGTGGTTGCCACCACAAAGGCCCGGGTTGGCGCCTCGGCCCCAACCACCGGCACTGCGCGGAAATTGTTCAGCTGCGCGCGAAAGCCCGGCGTCGACACGTTGGCCATGTTGTTCGCCACCGAAGCCTGCTGCTCCATCGCTTGCTTGGCGCCGCTCATGGCGACATAGATCATGCGGTCCATGCCGGCTCCCCGATTTTTTCTGCCACGGCCATCGCGACGCTTGCGAGAACGGATTTCATCAACGCATGCTCACCAGAGTCTGCATGACCTGATCTTGCGTCTTGACGGTTTGGGCGTTGGCCTGGTACGTGCGTTGCGCAATGATCATGTTCACCAGTTCGGCTGTGAGGTCGACGTTGGAAGATTCCAGCGCACCGGAAGTCAATGCCCCGACCTTGGTACCCGCACCTGGCGTGCCGACCAGCGGCTGCCCGGATGCCGCGGTTTCGGCCCAGACATTGCCCCCCTTCGATTGCAGTCCGTCGGGATTGGCAAACGATGTCAGCACGATCTGGCCGAGTGTCTTGGTCTGCTCGTTCGAGTACTTGCCGGTGACAGTGCCGTCCGGGTTGATGGCAAACGCGGTCAGGCTGCCCGAGGTGTAACCGTCTTGAGTTTGTTTGGCAACCGCATTGTCGTTGCCGAACTGTGTAGTGCCGGTCAGGTTGACGCTGAAAACCATCGGGTTCGCACCGTTCGTCATCGGAACAGTCGTTGGCGCCAAGCTGCCGCTAGCAGGTGCAGTCATCTTGCCGGACGCATCGAAGGCCAGCGAACCGATATTGCTGCTGGCGCCGCCGTCGACGGTTTGATAGACATCCCAGGCATTGGCTCCGGTCTTGACGAAGAAATTGGTGATCTCATGCGGATTGCCGAGCGAGTCGTAGCCGGTCACCGCATTCTGGTAGTTGAAGCTGGTTGAATCGGTGGAGTTAAATGGCGTCGTCGTCGGCACTGTGCTGCGCGAATCGATATTGTATTGAGCGTTGATCTTTGTGGTCGCGTTCGGCGCCATCGCAGTGGCCGGCAGTTGCAGTGGAGCCGGAGTCCCGCCAGCGATGCTGCCATTGGCGCCAACCTGATAACCGGTCAGGCGCAGGCCGCCGGAATTGATGATGAAATTGTCCTTGTCGACGGTGAACTGCCCATTGCGCGAATACGATACCTCGCCCGATGGGCTAGCCAAGCGGAAAAAGCCATCGCCGTTGGTGATTGCCACATCCAACGCGCGAGAGCTGGTTTGCACTGCGCCTTGGGTAAAGTTTTGCGACACGCCTGCCACCTGGGTACCGAGGCCGACTCGCGATCCGGCATACACGTCTGCAAACAATACGCTGCCGGCCTTGAAACCGACCGTGCCCGAGTTGGCAACGTTATTGCCGATCACATCGAGATTGCTGGAACTTGCGTTCAATCCGCTTACGCCTTGTTGAAAACCCATGATGCTCTCCTTTGGAAATCTAGCAGTGGCGATCTGCTCTTGCCTGCATGACGGCAAACAAGAGGGAAATCAGCCGAATTTGTAGAAACTGCGAATTTATAAAAACTGTTTAACGTCGCTCAACGCCGCCGTACCAGCTGCACCCAGATTCAAGGTGACGCCGTTCGCTGTCTGCGCCACACTCGCCACCTGCGAATACGTCAGCGTGTTGGCCGCTACTGCGCCGCCATTGACGGATGCCGCCACGCTGATCTTGTAGGCGCCATCCGGCATTGCGGAACCGGTATCGTTCTTGCCGTCCCACGTCAAAGTCTTGGTGCCCTGCGGCAGTGCGCCGACATCAATGGTGCGCACGGTATTTCCGGCGGAATCGGTAATGGTTACCTTGACTGTGTCCGCGGCGCCTTGCATGTCAAGCCCAAAGGAAGTGTTCGTACCGCTCTTGGCCGTTACGCTGCTGCCAGGCGTCAGTACTGTATGGCCGATCAGCGAGGCGGCTTGCAGAGTCTGGCTGGCGCCGGTTTGCGCTACCAGAGAGGTCAGCGTGCTGTTCAGGTTTTCAATACCGCTGACGGTGCTCATCTGCGCCAGCTGCGAAGTCAGTTGCGCGTTATCCATCGGATTCAGCGGATCCTGGTTGTTCAATTGGGTAACCAGCAATTTGAGAAAGCGCTGTTCCTGATCGGAGCTGCTCGACGCTGCGCCCGCCAGCGCGTTCGCTGCACTATTGTCGGTTGATGAAACGCCAGATACTGCCATGTTGGTTTTCTCCTGATACGGTACGGCGACCGCGGATTGATGATGCGATTCGAAATCTCAAATTATCTTGCCTGCTATGGCAAAACTTACTGACCGATGCTAAGCGTCTTCAGCATCATGGTCTTGGCGGTATTCAGTACTTCGACGTTCGCCTGGTACGAGCGCGAAGCGGAAATCATGTTGACCATCTCCTCGACTGCATTGACGTTGGGCATGGTGACGTAACCGTCAGCGTTGGCCATCGGATGCTTGGGGTCGTAGACCATCCGCAATGGAGACTGATCCTCGACCACGCCTGCCACCTGGACGCCGCCGATGGTCGCCGACGGATCCTGCGGGTCGCCTGATGACGCTACCGCGAACACCACCTGCTTGGCGCGATATGCCTGACCGTCCGGCCCGGCCACGCTGTCAGCATTCGCCAGGTTGCTGGCGGTGACATTCATGCGTTGCGATTGCGCGCTCATGGCGGAACCGGCAACGTCGAAAATATTCATGGATACATTGGATGGCATGCGTTAATCCTCGCGGGCTATGATGAAAAATTCATTGCTGCACCGCCGACAGCATTGTTTTTATCTGAGCGCCGATGATGGTCAGCCCTGATTCGTAGTGGATCGCGTTATCGGTGAAGTTGACGCGCTCGACATCCATTTCAACCGTATTGCCATCGATGCTGGATTGGGTCGGCACGCGATACAGAAGATCCGGATCGTTGGCGATTGTCGACTCAGCCTGAATGTGGCGCGCGGAGGTGGTCGCCATCGATACCGATTGCGACTGCCGGCCCTGCGCCATCGCCTGGGTCAGGCTACTGCTGAAATCGAAATCGCGCGCCTTGTAATTCGGCGTGTCGGAATGGGCGATATTCGCCGACAAGACTTCCTGCCGCCGCGCCCGCAAATTCAGCGCTTCCTGCTGAAAGCGCAATGCTGCATCCAGTTTATCAACCATGCTGTACCCACCATGTAAAGTAATCCGGCCGTCTTGCAACAGACCTTCTGATGGAAGCGATTATAGGTAGCCGAGACAAGTGGCAATCGCCGGAACAGGCGGGATTTTCAGCCTCAGTTCAAGATACGCAACTCGACGGCGATGTTCTTCACTTGCCCATTCCGGAATTGACATCGGGCAGATATTTTGCAAAATCATCAAAGGTCAGTTCGTAACCGGCCAGCACGCGCTTGATGGTCGATCCGCATGGATCGACGACCCGGCCGGTCTCCAATTTGCTCAATACCGGCACAGATAAACCGCAACGACGATGCATCGCCGTCAGCGATATTCTTTTTCCGCTTTCAGTTCTTTGCGTCAAACGCCTCTGCCTCAAAAAGACAGCCAGCGTGGCCGGCAGTTCTTCTTTGAATTCGCTTACATTCATCATTGAAAGTCCTTGCTTGCTTGTTTTCCGGATTGTCGACTGACGTCCTGCATCTACGCGACAAGTTGCCGAAAATCATTATAGATAGCGCCGCCAACACCAATCACCCAAACAGCAAGCCAATCACAACCCAGTTCCAGGCATGCGAAAGTCGATCGATTGTCTAGAATCTGTTATGTGCGGATAGTCCGCGACACCGATTCATCCAGAACGCATGTCATCCATACCCATGAGATGCGTTCTCGTACGGAAGACTTCATATGCATGCAAACATCAGCCATCAGTTCCGCCGGTTTTCCAGCGTCCTGCTACGCTTCTTGTCAAGCTTGGCGCTGATCGCCGGCGGACCGGCCGCGATGGCGCGGCCGGCTGAATTGAGCGGTAGCGCCAAATCGGTAATCGAGCAATTCCTGATGAACCAGGCCAACGGCTTGCCGGGCAAGGTCAGCATCCGTATCGATACCCCGATGTCGGGCGCCCTGCCAGCTTGCGACAATCCTGAGCCGTTCCTGCCCAACGGCGCGCGGCTGTGGGGACGGGTTTCGGTCGGTGTGCGTTGCAGCGGCGACGGATCCGGCGCGTCTTCGTGGACCCGTTATGTGCCGGCCTATGTTGCGGTAGTGGCCAATTACTATGTCGCCAGCCGCCCTCTCAATGCAGGCGAAACGTTAAGCGCGGCCGACTTTGAAGTGCGGCAAGGCGACCTCTGTGCATTGCCGCGTGGCGTAATTACCAATCCGCAGCAGGCCAGCGGAATGATCATCGCCAATCGCATCGCGCCAGGCGCACCGCTGCGGCAGGAATTGCTACGCAATGCGACCGTGATACTGCAAGGGCAGAACGTCAGGGTACTGGCCCAAGGAGCGGGTTTTGTCGTCAGCACTGAAGGACGGGCGATGACGAATGCCGCCGCAGGTGCGACAATCCAGGTCAAGACGCAAGCCGGCCAGATGGTAAGCGGCATAGCCCGTGCCGACGGCTCAGTCGACTTGCCGAACTAGCAGATAGTACAAAACCAATTTAATTCCACACGGAAACTCATTAACAATTTCGACATTTTTCAGCCCGAACCCTAAAGTTTCAGGATCGACGGCCGTTATACCGAATAGCTCCTTCAGAGGAAATATCTTGAAAATCGATCAACCCGCAAAGTCGCTGAATAGTGTGTCGAACCAAGCTAATGTGGCGCCCAACAAGGATAGCGTGCCTCGCGCCGCATCCACCGACGCCGCAGCCACCGGCGCCGTCAGCAATGCCAGCCTCCCTCAACCGGCCGCCCAGAGTTCGCTGGCGGCGCAGGTGCGCCAACTGCAAAGCCAATTGCTGCAGCCCGGCGAGGGAGATTTTGATGCAGCGCGCGTGGCGGACATCCGCCAGGCTATCAGCGAGGGTCGTTACCAGGTCAACCCGGAAAAAATCGCCGATGGCCTGCTCGATACGGTACGCGACTTGCTCGGGAAGAGGCCGTCATGAGCCACATGCTCGACCATCTGCAGCAGGAGCGTGCAGTGATGGATGCCTTTCTCGAACTCCTCGATCGTGAGGCCGAAGCGCTGATTCAGAGTCGCTTCGACGAATTGCCGATGATTACCGAACAAAAGGCGCAACTCGCGGACCGTATCAACGTTCTTGAACACGAACGCGAACAGCGCCAGCTAGCCGCGGGATTTCCGACGGCGCGCGAAGGCGGCGACGCTGCAGCGGCCGCCGGCGACAGCGAGTTGCAACAGGTATGGCAAGATTTGCTGGCGCGCGCCGCCCAAGCCCGTGATAGCAATCACCGCAACGGCATCATGATTCATACCCACCTGGATTTCGTACGGCAATCCATCAATTTCTTGCGCGCCCACGGCCAGTCGCTATACGGACCGGATGGCAAACACAGAGTTGGACTCGGGAACGGCCATACTCTGGCATCGGGCTAAACACTACTTAGGCGATTCATCTTGTCGTCCAATCTGGGCGGCTGTCGTAGGGAACGCATGGCCGCACTACGCAGAAGCTAAGTTCTATTCGGAATCCACCACTACCCGACTGGCAAATCTGCTGCAAAGTCGGCGTCATTTTTTCTCTCTAACTATTCTCTCATCTGTAGTTTGTCATTTAACTCATAAATTAAATGATGACTTTAAGGCAATTGTTAACGTATTATCATCTTTCTCCAGCTTGTTTTTTGGGAAAGTCTTATGTTCAATGCGCCCCGTACTCTCAGCCTGAAATCCACCGCAGCGATTCCCGACATACTCGGCCAGCCAGCGCTGATTCCGGTGAGCCTCAAGGGCGTTGAGACCGTCAATGATTTATTTACCTACCGTCTGATCTTAAAAACACCGGATGACTTGAATCATCTGGTCGAGCAAGCTGCCAATTTCAATCTCGACGATTTCATCGGCCATGAATTGACGGTGCAAATTGAGCTGGAAGGCATGGGTAGTTTTGTTGCTGGCATGGCCGGCGACAGCGGCCTGGCAAACGTTGGTGCCGGTACGCGCGAAATCTCCGGCCTGGTGACTGATGCCAAACTGCTGCGCGAGCAGGGGCGACATGTGTTTTATGAACTGACGCTGCAGCCCTGGTTGCACCTGGCGACACTGCGCAAGAATTCAAAAACCTTTCAAGATAAAACCGTCATCGAGGTGCTGGACAGTCTGCTGGCTGACTACACCTTTCCGGTAGAGAAGCGTCTCTACGATACCTATCCCAAACGCGATTACCAAAACCAGTACAACGAAACCGACTATGCATTCCTGTGCCGGCTGACCCAGGAATGGGGGATTTCATTTCACTTCTCGCATAGCGACGGTGCGCACCGGCTGGTGCTGGCCGACGCCAACGGCGCCTATCAACCTTTCAGCAGCAGCGCCTATCGCGAGCTGAAGTATTACCCTGAAGGCACGCGTATCGATGAAGAAACCATCTACGCCTTCACGCCTGCGCGCAAGCTGGTGTCTGGTACTTATACAGCACGCGATTACGACTACACACGACCGCGCGCCGACCTAACCTCGCAGCGCAGCGAACCGCGCCCGACCGCGCATAACGACCGGGAAATCTACGAGTGGCACGCAGACAATTACGTGCAGCCGCAGGCCGGCCCGCAACAGGCCGGCAACGATCCGCTGGCCGAGGGCGACGCCGTGGCGCGGCGGCGTATGGAAATGCTGCGTAGCCAAGGCCACCGTGCACAAGGCGCGGGGCACGTGCGTGGGCTGGTGCCGGGTTGCCGCTTCAAGCTGTCGCGGCATCCGCAACAAGCCGCCAATATTGACTACATCGTGTTGTCGGCCAATTTGACCATTGAAGAAGTGGCGCAGGAAAGCCAGCGCGTCGGCGGCGTGGCCAATCAGCAGTATTGGATCGATGTCGACTTTACAGTGCATCCCGCTCGTGGCCAGGAGTACCGCCCGGAGCGTGTCACGCCGAAGCCGGTGATTCCCGGCGTCGCCACCGCGCTGGTGGTGGGGCCGCCGGACCGGAATCTCTGGACCGATAAACTCGGCCGCATCAAGGTGCAGTTTCCTTGGGATCGTCTCGGCGCCACCGACCAAAACAGCAGTTGCTGGATCCGCGTCTCCAGCCCCTGGGCCGGCAATCAGCTGGGTAGCATGTATCTGCCGCGCATCGGGCAAGAGGTAACAGTCAGCTTCATCGACGGCGATCCCGATCTGCCGCTGTGCACGGGCCGGGTGCACAATCAGTCGAACTTGCCGCCCTGGTCGCTGCCCGATCAAAGCGCACTGTCCGGCATCCGTTCGCGCGAGCTGACTGCAGGCGGCGGCAACAGTGTTGGCGGGCGCAGCAACCACCTGATCCTGGACGATACCGAACAGAAGATCCAGGCCCAACTCAAGAGCGATCACCAGCACAGTCAACTGAGCCTGGGCAATATCACCCGCATCGACGACAACGCCGGCCGCAAGGATGCGCGCGGCGAAGGCTTCGAGCTGCGCACCGACGGCCACGGTGCAATACGGGCCAAGGATGGCTTGCTGATCACGACCGAAGCACGCGGCAACGCCCAAGGCCACATCAAGGACATGGGCGAGACAGTGCAGCGTTTGAACCAGGCGTACGATCAGCACGACAACCTGGCCGGCGTGGCGCAGCAGAACCAGGCGCAGGATGCCGGCGGCGACCAGAGTGATGTCGCTGATGCCATCAAGGCACAGAACGATGCAATCAAAGGCAGCGGCGGCGAGCAAGGCAGCTTCCCGGAACTGGCCGAGCCGCATCTCGTGCTCGCCAGTCCGGCCGGTATTGAAACGACCACGCCGCAATCGACGCACATCGCCAGCGGTAAACATACCGCACTGACCAGTGGTGGCCATCTGAGTTTATCGGTGGGGCAGCGTTTACTTGCCAGTATAAGGAGAGGCATGCGCCTGTTTACCAATTTTGGAGGTATCAAAGCCATGGCGGCACAGGGTGACATCGATATCAAAGCGCTCAAGGACAGCATCAACATGCTGGCCAAGTTGAACATCACCTACATCGCCAACCGCATCACGATCACCGCCAAGGAAGAGGTGGCGATCAATGGTGGCGGTAGTTATACCAAGTGGCAGGCCGGTGGTGTCGAGACCGGCACCAGTGGTAATTGGCTGGTGCATTCGGCGGGCAAAAATGTGGGCGGACCGAAAAGTATCGATCAAGCCTATCCAGTAATGGACATCGCAGAAGCCAAATATGCGGAGAAATTCACCATCGTTGAGCCCACCAGCCACTTGCCGTTGGCGAATCAAAAATACCGCATTCTGTTCGCCGGTGGGCGCACGGTCGCAGGCATCACCGATGCACAGGGAAAGACCAACGTTGCCGCTTCGGAAATCGTACAAGACACGCGCGTTGAGCTGCTGCGCGCCGAAAGCAACGAGGTATGGTCATCGTTCCTCTGGACCGTCATCAAGCCGCAAAGCAAAGGATAAGCATGAAACAGACAATGCCTGCAACGGCTAATGAGAAGAAAGGTATCAAGATTGGCGGCGTCGTTCATCGTGAGATTACCGAAGAAACTGCCAAGACGCACGCTGTCATTACCTGCGACGCCAACAATTGGGGGATGCGTAAATCCAATATGGTGCCGAAGAACGGCCAGGATAATTGGGAGTATCCAGTTGTTAAAGAATATGTGAAAGGGATCAAGCCTGCGTTGGAGAAATTTCCTTGGGCGGAGATGACGTGGCCGTTTGATCTGGAGCAGAAAAAGAAAATCGCTGCGATTCTAAAAATCCATTTGCACAAAGCTTGGGCAGATACAGCATTTGGAATTCCGGAAGCGGCTTTTGCAGCAATTACTTTTCCTGATGAAAAAAAAGATGCGGTGACCGACCCCAATCAGCATGGCGCTTTTTCTCCCGGGGACTGGGATATTTGCCTGGGAAAATTCGATTTTGATCTCCTACTAGATAAAAGAAATCACGTAAATGCGTTAATACTTGCATCTACTCTTTTCCATGAAGGGCGCCATACACAGCAATATTATTGGATGTTTGCCTCGGTGTTTGCGTATCCAGAAGATTATGCTGACTATGTTCACATCAATACGCTATTTACAACGTCTAAGAGAAAACAGGTTTTAGAAGTAGTTCAGTCTCAAAAAATACCAGACGAGCCTTTTGCCAAAGTATCCATCAAGCGCATGACGTTGTCGCAGTACTACCGCAATCTATGCTTTTTCATTGATAACAATTACCAAACGCATTTAATTGGAAAAGAAGATGACCCGAACTCTGAAGTCTACAAAGTACGCACAGAGCTGGAACGCCTCTATCAAAACGTCCCTATCCAAAAAATCGGCCACGACAGAGATGGTGGCTATCGCATCCGCCCCACTGAAGAAGATAGCTTTGCATTGGAAAAAATTGTTGAACACTATTGGTATGGCCGCGATAGTGGCATTCCCGCTCCAACCGCATGCACAAACGCCTACTCTCAACAAATTATCCGCGCCAAAAAATGAGAATAGCTCCACGATGAAACCCATGACAGAACATGAAGCACAATTTCGCCGAGAGTACGCCGCGTTTCAGTATACCGACGAAATGCGCGCCAAAATACTGGATATGCTCCGGCTCGTTGAAAATGTGATGGCGGGAACTCGACCAGTCGCAGCGCTGGAAAATGAGTTAAATGCTCGCATCAAGGGAGAGGATGAGATTTCCTACGGTGCTGATTTCTTGAGCAAATGGGGCGAGTTCACTTTGCGTTACAAACCGAATACCGCTTATCCGCACGGGATAGAACCAAAAAGCTTTTATTTTCAGTTCGGCCCATACCTTAACGGTGTGTCACTTACGCAGCTTGAATCTGCTCTAGGCCTCAATCGCGAACCTGAAAGCGAAGCGGTAATCAATTGGCCAAATTTCAATATGCATACTGGGAAAACAACTGACTCGACCAGCACGTATCAGAAATTTTTGCGATGCGGTGATTTCTATCTTGGCATTACTATTTCTTACAACGCTGACAGTATGGAGGAGGTCGCCCATCCAACTTTGCTCAAAACTATCATTATCGATCGTATCCCACTATCCAGCGAAAGACGCAAGACACGCGACAAGCTGTTTTTTGGCGATCTGCCAAAGACAGGCGACACATGCCAGATGAGTGGCATATACGTGCCGGTTTTTCCCAATGAAGAAAAATTCGCATGGGTAAAACAGGCTACATGGAAAAATCAAGAATACGGCATGGCTGCCGGTTATCCGTTCCAGTCTTTTCCTTGGCACAACCCCAAAACCGGTCATACCGAATACGAGCCGGTGTACTGGCAATTCGTCAGGAAATCCGCTGTTTGATACACAAGCCGCCACTGCCAGCGTTATACGATGGACCGCCTGCGGGTGGTCTTTTTGTTAATTACCCGCGCGCCGAAAATCCATTTATTGGAAAAGAAGATGACCCGAACTCTGAAGTCTACAAAGTACGCGCCGAGCTGGAACGCCTGTATCAAAACGTCCCTATCCAAAAAATCGGCCACGAAAGAGATGGTGGCTATCGTATCCGCTCCACTGAAGAAGACAGCTTTGCATTGGAAAAAATTGTTGAGCACTATTGGTATGGCCGCGACAGTGGCATTCCCGCTCCAACCGCATGCACAAACGCCTACTCTCAACAAGTTATCCGCGCCAAAAAATGAGAATAGCTCCACGATGAAACCCATGACAGAACATGAAGCACAATTTCGCCGAGAGTACGCCGCGTTTCAATATACCGATGAAATGCGCGTCCAAATATTGGATATGCTTCGACTCGTCGAAGAGGTGATGTCGGGGAAGCAACCAGTCGCAGCTCTGGAAAAGAAATTAACGATTGCCGTTAAGGGAAACGGACGAACTTACTATACCGGCGATTTTTTAAGTAAGTGGGGCGAGTTCACTTTGCGTTATAAACCCAATGCGGCCTATCCGAATGGTGTGGAGCCCAAAAGCTTTTATTTTCAATTCGGGCCATACCTTAACGGCGTCTCGCTTACTCAACTTGAATCCACATTAGGCCTTAATCGTGAGCCAGAAAGTGAAGCGAAAATCCAGATACCAGGAAATCCTGAGACTGGGAAGTTAACAGACTCTTACAGCAGCTATGTGAAATATTTGCGATGTGGCGACTTTAATCTCACCGTGACCATCGACTACGCCGCCTATAGCATAGAGGAAGTAAGTAGTTCTACCAGATTAAAAACCATCCAAATAAGCCGGAGTCGTCTCACAGACGAAGAGCGCAAGACACGCGACAAGCTGTTTTTTGGCGATCTGCCAAAGACAGGCGACACATGCCAGATGAGTGGCATATACGTGCCGGTTTTTCCCAATGAAGAAAAATTCGCATGGGTAAAACAGGCTACATGGAAAAATCAAGAATACGGCATGGCTGCCGGTTATCCGTTTCAGTCTTTTCCTTGGCACAACCCCAAAACCGGTCATACCGAATACGAGCCGGTGTACTGGCAGTTCGTCAGGAAATCGGCTGTTTGACGCGCGGACTAGACTATATCGGGGTTATGCAATGACGCGATCGAAGCATCAGCGAGTTGCATACTACTCATAGTCCACCATCACCCGACTGGAAGAACCTTGCAAGGTCGGAGTCATCGCACCTTTTCCATCGATAAAAAATGCGAACGAAAAGTACGAAAATCCGCTGTCGCCGGCAAATGCCGTGGTACTGCCGCTACTTCCACTTAGACCAACACACCTGGCGTAATTGCATAGGTAAGCATGGACACCAGCCGGCGGCGCGCTCAGGAAACTGTATTGCCAGCTGACCCGACGCGTCTTCGAACTGGGCGTGACGCCGCTGCCGACCGGCGCGATCGACGCCGCTTGATAGACGGCTCCACGATGAATAATCGCCGGCGTCGAGCCACTGCCGCTCCACGTTCCGCTGACCTTCGCGGCAGCACTATTCAACTGCAACGCTCCCTGGCCAGACGGCGGATTGTTGCTGCGTCCCAGATAGGTATCAAGTTCAAGCGCTGCCGGCGCCTGCGAACCGGCACGTACCGCACATGGCAACATGATTTGCATGACCAGCACAGCCAGCGTCGTACGAGATCGCAAGCCCACCTCAGGCCACCTCGATGCAACGACTTTCACTCAATCGCACCCGCAGGCGGCTGATGGCCTGGCTGTGCAATTGACACACTCGCGATTGGCTAACTTCCAGCACAGCGCCGATTTCTCGCAAATTCATCTCTTGCTCGTAATACAGGCTCAGCAACAGACGCTCGCGTTCCGGCATCTGCGCAATCGCCTCGACCAGCATGTGGCGCATGCCGCTTTCCAGCATGCGCTCCAGAGGGTCGTTATGGTTGGCGCGTTCGGCGGAAGAACTTTGTCGGTCAAGGAATGAATTTTCATTACTGCCGCCCTCCTGGTCTTCGTAATACACCAACTGCGACCCGTGAATTTCCTGCAATAGATGCTGGTATTCCTCCAGCGACAATTTCATCGCCTGCGCAATCTCGCGCTCGCTCGGCGCCCGTGCCAGCTTTTGCTCCAACGCCTGCACCGCGGCGTCGACATTGCGCGAAGACTGGCGCAAACCACGCGACAACCAGTCGTTGGCACGCAGTTCGTCCAGCATCGCGCCACGAATTCGCTGGCTGGCATAGGTTTCAAACTGCGCGCCCTGGTTCTCTTGATAGCGGTTGGCAGCATCCAGCAAGCCCAGCATGCCGGCCTGGATCATGTCGTCCAGTTCGACACTGGCCGGAAGCTTGGCAATCAACTGCAAGGCCAGCCGCCGCACCAGTGGCGCATACTTTGCCAGCGTATCGGACTTATCGATTCTTCCCTGCGCTGTATACATGACGGGTCCCTCTTCCTGCCTTCTTCAAATAAGCGATCGGATTTCAATAAATGACATGGCGCTGCTGTCAGTGCGCGGGCTGCAGCTGCGCAGCCCACGAGCTTGCCGGTATCGATGCCGGGGCCGCCGGCAAGGCCGCTACGCGGCGCGGCCACTGTTGCAACTGCACCGCGATACGACGAAAATCGACAGCTGCGGCACTCGTCTGGAACGCCTCGACCACACTCAACTTCAACCGCTGCGCCTGCACCAGTCGGGGATCCAGACTGACGCAACCAGTCGCTTGCAGCGCCAGGCCCAGATAGCGGCTGCCGGTAGCAGCCAGGTTGCCCGCCACGCGCTGCGCCTCACTGCAGTCAGCGGCGCCATTGATCACTATCCTCAACTGTTGCAACGCATGGGCGTAATGCAACTGCTTGATGCAAGCGTAGGCCGCAGTAATCGAGGCAGCCTGCGGTCGCAACACCACAACCACATCGTCCGCTTGCAATGCCAGCGGCGACAAGGCGCCATTGCCATCCAGGCTGGCATCGATCAGAATTACCTGGCCGCGAAACATGCTGCGCACGTCGCTTTCCGCCGCAGCATCCGCCTTCGACAGCGACAACCACCACGCGCCGCAAGCAAGCTTTACCGCGGCGTCTTCCAGCGGAAAGCCGCCGCCAACGACATCAGACCAGCGGCCTGTCCCGCCGCCTGCAGCCGGTGGCGGCAAGCCGCCGCTCTCATCTAGCAACAACACTTCCTGTCCAAGCTGCGCCAGCGCCGCCGCCAAATTGAGCGTCACACTGCTGGCGCCAACCTGACGTCCGCTGCCAACTACGGCAATCATCTGCGCCGCACGATTGCCCGCATGCTGCGCCATCAGGTTGCGCAAGCCGTCGGCTTGATCGTTCACCACCTTGCTCAAATGCGCCTCCTCATCCCGGCAGCACTGCCAATCCAGGCACTTCAGCTGCACAGTGCACGGCATCGGCATCAAGCTCCAGTGCCTGCAGCAGCGCAATCAGTTTTCCGAAGCCTTCAAACAATGCCGCAGCCGAAGCGGCCGTCACCGCGGCGGAACGAATCCGATGGCCGGCCAGTTGCGCCAGCAGCGTGCGCGCGGCGCCGGCCCACTCGGCCCGCTTGTGCGCCAGGCGCCAGATGGTGGTGCTGGCCTGGCCGGCAACCGACAGGCGTTTCAGCATGTCGGCGTCGCCAGGTTCGGTGCAGCCACCCAATTGCTGGACGGCTTGCCGCAAAAATCTGTAGAAAGGATCCACCGCCTGCTTCCAGCATGCCCACGCGGCCAGCTGGTCGGCGCTGACAGCGCCTGTGACATTGCTCAGCAAATACCACTGTGCCAACTGTTTTCCGTTGTGCGGATCGACAATCCTGGTGACCACGCAGCGCAAGGCCGGAGTAGTACCGACGGCGCCGTCATTACCTTTGATACGCAGGCGGACAATCGTTTCCGTCGCCGATTGGTGCGCTGTCTTTCCCTTGTAGATAATTGTTTTCGGTGCGCCGAATTCCAGCTGCGCAGCCAGCCTGGCCAGCGTCGTACTCCCATCCGCGCCGTCCATGACACGCAGGGAGCCACGGCCGCGCGCCAGCCACGATAAATGATGGCCTTGCCACATCAGCATCTGCGGCATTTGTGGCGGACGCTCCAGCAAATGTACCAACGGCCTGTCGAAATTCTGCTGCTGCAGCCATTCAATCTGACGTAGTGCCGGCGTGGCGATGTGGTTACCGGCATGCTCAACTGCGCCGGCGGTGCTCAGCAATTGATGCGGTGCCGCCAGCGGCTCCCCGTCAACGTCCGACAGCAGCAGGCTGGTTTGCAACGAATAGGCGTCGCCGCTGCGACTGGCGAGAAGATCGGCTTTACCACTGACCGCCAATATGTGGCTGACGCAGGATCCAGCGGTGGCCGCACGTGCCTGCATCAATAATTTCTGCCCGACCGCCTTGCTATCGATCCGTTCGTCGCCCAAATCGCGCCATAGCTCGCGCGCCGCGTCAAAGCCGATGTCACCGCCGGCCAGCGCGGCGGCATTGATCGCCAATTCTTCTGCATCGTGCGCCAACACCCGTATCAACTTCTTGCATTGGGCGCGCAAGCGCTCTGCGACTTCTGCCTGACTGGCAACTTGTGCAGCCGCAGCCGCCAGTTCAGCGTCGTTGTTAAGCGCCGCCGGCAACTCTCCCAGATCGGCTTCACCCGGTACAAACAGCGCGCTGCGGCTGGCCGACTGGAACACGCTATCGACCAGTTGCAAGCGATCGGCGAGCAACAGGTTTTCTGGCACTTTCTGCCCTGTCGACACATAATGCACAGGCAACCGGTGACGGATCACCGTATCCAGCAATGCACCAGGATGGGTCGCCTCGTCTGTTTTGGTAAAAATGCAGCCCGCCAATTCGTTGCCAGCGGCGCTGTCCTTGTATGCATGCACCACTTCATTGAGCGTATCGCCATGGCTGGCCGCGTTCAGCAGCAACAGACGTTTGACCGGACGTCCTGCGCCGCACAGCATCGCCACCTGTTCAGAAACGCTGCGATCGCGCTGGCTCTTGCCGACGGTGTCGATCAGCACCATGTGCTTGTCGCGCAAATCATCCAGCGCCAGCCGCAAGTCTGCTGCGTCTTTTACCGCATGTACCGATACTCCCAGGATGCGGCCGTAGATGCGTAACTGCTCAAAGGCGCCGATACGGTAACTATCGGTGGTCAGCAGCGCCAGCTTGTCTGCACCGAAACGCATGACGCAGCGTGCCGCCAATTTGGCCGTAGTAGTCGTCTTGCCGACTCCTGTTGGTCCCATCAAAGCATAGACACCGCCGCTATCCATCATGGCATCTTCGTTCTCCAGCAACGGCAGGTTGCGCGCCAGTTCGGCCTTGACCCAAGCCAGGCCCGAAGCGAAATTCATTCCGGTCGGCAGATGATCCAGCATGGCTTTTGCCAAACTGGCGCTGAAGCCCGCGCCAAGCAAAGTGCGCAGCAAATGACCGCGCACCGGATCGCGCCGTTGCTTGTCGTTCCACACCAGGCCCGCCAATTGTTCCTCGATCATGCCGCGCATCGAATGAATTTCGCTGATGACGCTCTCATGGCTGTCCTTGACGGCAGACATGCGCGCCGCAACCGGTGCTTGGGTAGAATGATCCGGCATCGACGCCACCGGTACCGGCTCAGTTACAGGCTCAGTTACAGGCGCCGTTGCGGTGGCAAACTGCGGTACCGGCGCCGATGACGACATATCGGCAGCCGTTATCGCGGGCGATTCCGCTGCAGCGGATGCTTGCGCTGACGGTGCAGGCTGCTCGGCATTTCCGTCCGCGGCATCGACCATCGCCACGATTTCGGTGCCGGTTGCGGTGGCCCGATTCGAAAGAATAATCGCGTCCGGCCCCAACTGTTCGCGCACCAGGCGCAACGCCTCGCGGCTGGAGGGAGCAACGATGGTGACGGTGTTAGTGTGCATGCTCAAGCCTTGCCTCCAATGGTGGCGGTTACTTTAATGGTGCGGGTATCAGGGATCTCGGCGTGCGACAGCACTCTCAGCTGCGGCAAACTGCGCCGCAGGAATCGCGCCAGCAGGACACGTAGCGGATGCTGCACAACCAGCACTGGCGACAAGCCGAACTGCTCCTGGCGGCTGATGGCCACCTGAGTCTGTGTCAGCAGGCTATCTGCAAGGCCCGGTTCCAGGCCGCTGCCGTTGGTCAACGCCTGCAGCAATACGCGATCAAGCGAGCTGTCGAGGCCGATCACCTGCAGCTCCCCGGTACCGGGGAACAATTGCTGGGTGATGGCGCGTCCCAGCGCCAGTCGCACCAGCGAAGTCAGTTCGTTGGCATCGCTGACCGTTGCGCCGTGTTCGACCAGCACATCCAGAATGGTGCGCATGTCGCGAATCGATACGCCTTCGTCGAGCAGGTTTTGCAATACTTTCTGCAGATTTGTCAGCGACAACAGTTTCGGCACTACGTCTTCAATCAGTTTCGGCGATTCCTTGCCGACGCGATCCAGCAATTGCTGCACTTCTGTTCGACCCAGCAATTCCGCCGAGTGCGCATGGATCAAATGATTCAGGTGAGTGGCAATTACGGTGCTGGCGTCGACCACGGTATAACCGTAGATTTGCGCCTGTTCGCGCATATGGCCTTCAATCCAGACCGCCGGCAATCCAAAGGCAGGATCGACGGTTTGTGTGCCAGGCAACGTGGCGCTGACCTGTCCAGGATTGATCGCCATCCATTGGCCTGGCCAGGCTTCACCTTGGGCAATTTCCACACCTTTTAGCGTAATGACATACGTGTTCGGCTTCAGTTCGAGATTGTCGCGGATGTGCACCACCGGCACCAGGAAACCGATATCCTGCGCAAACTTCTTGCGGATACTCTTGATACGGCCCAGCAGTTCGCCATTCTGGCTACGGTCGACCAGCGAGATCAGGCGATAGCCAACCTCCAGTCCGAGCGGATCCACCAGCGCCACATCGTCCCAGCTCGCCTCCGCCGGCTCCTGCGAGACGGCCACCGGCTGCTCCTTCGCCGCGTAAGCTGCAGCTGCCGTACGCTGCAGCAAACGGCGCCCCAGATACGTGAGTCCGCCAGCGATGATCAGGAAAGCAATATGCGGCATGCCCGGCACCAGTCCCATCAAGCCGATGATGCCAGCCGTCAGGAACAGCACCTGTGGATTGGAAAACAGCTGGCCCATCAACTGCTGGCCGACATCTTCGTCGGTGGTCACGCGCGAAACGATCACACCGGCGGCGGTGGAAATCACCAGCGCCGGAATCTGGGCTACCAAGCCATCGCCGATGGTCAACAGTGTGTAGTTTTTGGCAGCCACCGAAATATCCAGCCCATGCTGGGCGACGCCGACGATCAGGCCGCCGACCACGTTGATCGCCATGATCAGCAGGCCGGCCACCGCATCACCGCGCACGAACTTGCTGGCGCCATCCATGGAACCGTAGAAATCGGCTTCCTGCGCCACTTCGGCGCGCCGCTTGCGCGCCACATCCTCGCCGATCAAGCCGGCGTTGAGATCGGCGTCGATTGCCATCTGCTTGCCCGGCATCGCATCCAGTGTAAAGCGCGCGCCGACTTCGGCAATCCGGCCCGCACCTTTGGTGATCACCATGAAATTGATGACGACCAGGATCACGAACACCACGATACCGACTGCGAAATTACCGCCGACCAGGAAGTGACCGAAAGCCTCGATCACCTTGCCGGCGGCATCCGGGCCGGTATGGCCCTCCAGCAGCACCACTCGGGTCGAAGCGACGTTGAGCGACAGCCGCAACAACGTCGAGAACAGTAGCACCGCCGGGAAGGCAGCAAAATCCAGCGCTTTCATCGTGTACATGCTGACCAGCAGCACCATCACCGACAGCGCGATATTGAACGTAAACAGCAAGTCCAGCAAAAACGGTGGCAGCGGCAGAATCATCATGCCGAGGATCATGATGATCAGCACCGGGCCGGCCATGCCCTTGACGCTATTCCCGGCCAGGATCGTCTCCATCAGGCGTAGCAGGGAACTGAAGGAAAACGCGGTATTTGAACTTGACGGCTTCATGCCGGGCTCCCTAACGGGTCGAGTGAATCTGGAACCGGCAATTCTTCCGGCGCGCGTGGTGCAATGCCGCCTTCGCTGCGCCAGCGCTGCAACTGGTAAACCCAGGCCAGCACTTCAGCCACTGCGGTATACAGTGCAGCCGGAATTTCATCGCCTAGATTCGTATGGCGGTACAACGCCCGCGTCAAAGGCGGTGCTTCCAGGATCGGAATATTGTGTTCGGCGCCGATGGCACGGATACGCATGGCGATCAGGTCGGTGCCTTTGGCAACGACCCGCGGCGCACGCATTTCTTTGTCGCGGTATTTGAGCGCAACCGCAAAATGGGTCGGATTGGTGACCACCACATCGGCGCCGGCAACCTCTGACATCATGCGACGCCGCGCCATCTGTTGCTGCTGGCGCCGGATCATTCCTTTGATGTGCGGATCGCCTTCGCTTTCCTTGTGTTCCTGTTTGAGTTCTTCGCGCGTCATGCGCAGCTTGCGGTAGTAGCTCCACAGCTGGTAAGGCACGTCGATGGCGGCAATCAGCAGCAGCGAGCAGATAATCAACGCGCAACAGTTGGCAACCAACCGCACCGTATGCGCCATGGCGCCATGTACCGGCTCGATCATCAATCCCATGATGGTATCGATGTTGCCCGAGATGACCCAGTAGGCGATGCCGCCGACCAGCAACGATTTGGCGACGGCCTTGAACAACTCTGCCAGCGATTGACTGGAGAACAGACGGGCGATACCGCTGATCGGATTGAGTTTGGAGAATTTTGGCGCCAGCGATTGCGTTGAAAACAGCCAGCCGCCGAGCAGTAATGGCGCCGCCAGCGCCGCCAGCGAAAGCATGGCGAACAGCGGCAGCATGGCAATAAGCGCTTCCTTGCCTGCCATTCCGGCCTGGGTCAGCATGTACGACGTGTCGAAGCCTGCTGCGCGATCGAAGCGCAAGCCGTTGCGCAGCGCATGGCCGATATGGTCGGCCAGTGGCATGGCGGTCAGCCATAGACCGCCAATGCCAGTGGTCAGCATGACGAAAGTGCTTAGCTCGCGAGATCGCGCAACCTGCCCCTCTTCGCGCGCCTTTTCCAGGCGCCGGGGGGACCCGGGTTCCGTTTTTTCAAGATCGCTTTCTTCCGACATGCATGCTCCGAACCGGCAGGGACGAACATCGTCCTATCAATACGGATTATTGAGGCAAGTGCGGAGATGCAATCGGCCAAACAAGGCCGGGATCGGAGTGTTGCTTGGGCAATCAGTGCAAATCGCCCATTTATCAATATGGCAATGCAACAAGTAAAACTGTTAAAACAGCTGCAAATCACATACAGCGGAGTTAAATGGGGTCGGAGTTTTTTTTCGCAGCTCTTTGCGAAAATTACTCTGACCCCATTTAACGGGCTACGGAGTAAGTGCGGTGGTGCATCAGTCGTATTTCTCCGGCGCTACTTAAAACGGTTACCACTTCGCGAGTTAAATGGGGTCGGAGTTTTTTTTCGCGGCCTTTTGCGAAAATTACTCTGACCCCATTTAACGGGCCACGGAGTAAGTGCGATGGTGCATCAGTCGTATTTCTCCGGCGCTACCCAAAACGGTTACCACTTGGCGAGTTAAATGGGGTCGGAGTTTTTTTTCGCAGCTCTTTGCGAAAATTACTCTGACCCCATTTAACGGGCTACGGAGTAAGTGCGATGGTGCATCAGTCGTATTTCTCCGGCGCTACCCAAAACGGTTACCACTTCGCGAGTTAAATGGGGTCGGAGTTTTTTTTCGCAGCTCTTTGCGAAAATTACTCTGACCCCATTTAACGGGCTACGGAGTACGCGCGGTGGTGCATTAGTAGTGTTCGTCCGGCGCTAGTTAAAACGGTTGCTACTCCGTGGAAGCTAGCCGGGGTAGCCCGGCAGCTACTCACTTTCTTTGCTTCGCCCCTAGCCGGGCGCCCGAAAGTAAGCAAAGAAATGCGATCGCACAGCCGTTGCCCGCCTACGGCGGGTCCCCAAATGAGCCGTGCGCCAGTCGGATGGGACACAAACTCGCTTCGCTCAAACATGTGTCCCATCATTCCCGACTGTCACCCGTCCCATTTGGCAACGTCAGCATGCGAAAAGTCAAAAACAGCTGCAACGTCAACCGCAACTACAACTACAACTACAACTACAACTACAACTACAACTACAACTACAACTACAACTACAACTACAACTACAACTACAACTACAGCTACAGCTACAGCTACAGCTACAGCTACAGCTACAGCTACAGCTACAGCTACAAAAGCCTAGTTGCTTTAACCTACCCAATGCATTCAATGCTTTCTATTTTCTCTCGTCAGTCACACCAATTTTCTATTTGATCTGTCGAATATCTAGAATCCAAGGCTAGACAACAAATCATCCACCTGCTCCTGATCGGACACTGCGTCGGGATTCTCTTCCGCTTTCATCTGCGGCCCGTTCAACAGGCCATTATCGTGACGTTTTTCGATTGGGGTGTTGTCTATCAATACTTGCAGCAACTGCTTTTCCATTTCATGCACGACTTCCATCATCTTCTTGATGACCTGCCCGGTCAGGTCCTGGAAGTCTTGCGCCATCATGATTTCGATCAGTTGTTCGTTGATCGCCGACGCCTGTTTCGGGACATCCTTCAGATAGTTGCGGGTCTCCAGCACCAGTACCCGCGCGTCGTCCAGTTCGACCGGACTGACAAACCATTCGTCCCAGCGCTGATTGAGGGTCTTGGCTTGCTTGCTCAGTTTTTCCTGGATCGGCTGCGCCACATCAATCGCATTCAAAGCGCGTTCCGCAGCGCGTTCTGTCATGGTCGCGACGTAATTCAATCGATCCCGGGCATCGGGAATTGCTTGCGCCGCCTTGGCGATCTCCTGATCCAGGCCCAGCTCACGCATGCTTTCGCGCAGCAGGCGCGTCAAATGTCCAATCCGGTTGACCAGCTGCTCGGCAGAATCGCCCGCGGCTGGCATCTGTACAGCGTGCGCACTCATATCAGGCACTCTCTTTCGCGATTTTTTCGAAGATCTTGGCGATCTTTTCCTCCAGCGTAGCGGCAGTGAACGGCTTGACGACATAGCCATTGGCGCCAGCCTGGGCAGCGGCGATAATATTTTCCTTCTTGGCTTCAGCGGTCACCATCAACACTGGCAGTTTGGCCAGAGCCGGATCGGCGCGGATCGATTGCAACATCGTCAAGCCATCCATATTCGGCATGTTCCAGTCGGAGACGACAAACCCGAAATTCCCATCCTTGAGCTTGCTCAAACCCGCAGCGCCATCCTCGGCTTCATCGACGTTGACGAAATCCAGTTCCTTCAGCAGATTCCGGACGATTCGCCGCATGGTAGGAAAGTCGTCCACGACCAGAATTTTGATGCTTTTATCAACCATGATTACTCCACACTATGATTAGCGGCCATTCGCTATCGTTGCTAATTGGCCAACTTGAAGTTTCAAAAACCTGCATCTCTGTCGTATATAACGGCAGAACAAATGAAAAACGCAGGGTAAGAAACGAATTACACGCGATTCGAACGCTCGCCGAAGGACATCAGGCGAGTCATCACCCGTTGGCTCATCTCGCCGATGGCTGCCACTTCGCTAGCCGCCCCCATCGCAATCGCCTCGCGCGGCATGCCGAACACGACACAACTGGCTTCGTCCTGCGCCAGCGTGTAAGCGCCGGCCTGGCGCATGCGCAACAAGCCGGCGGCGCCATCGCGCCCCATGCCGGTCAATATCACACCAATCGCATTCTTGCCCGCGTGCTTGGCGACCGAATCAAACAATACGTCGATCGACGGCCGATGCCGGTTGACCGGCGGCTCCTCATCCAGGTGGGCAACGTAGTTGGCGCCGCTGCGCGCCAGCGACAGGTGAAAACCGCCCGGCGCAATGTAGGCATGACCAGGCAACACCCGCTCGCCATGCTGCGCTTCCTTGACCGTGATGCGGCACAAACCGTCAAGGCGCTGCGCAAAGGAACGGGTAAAACCAGGTGGCATATGCTGCGCGATCATGATTCCTGGGCTGTCGGGCGGCAGCGGCTGCAGCACCTCGCGGATCGCTTCGGTGCCACCGGTGGAGGCGCCGATGATGATCAGTTTCTCGGTACTCAGCAAAGGGCTGCGCAGCATCGGTGCCGAATCCACCGCACCGGCGGCAGTTACGCCGCCTGCTGGGCGGCGCGCGGGCTGCAGACGTGCACGCGCGGCGGCGCGGATCTTGTCAGCAATCAGATCGGTATATTCGAGCAGGCCTTCGCGTATCCCAAGGCGCGGCTTGGTAACAAATCGACGGCCCCCAACTCCAACGCGCGCAGGGTAATTTCCGATCCGCGCTCAGTCAGCGACGACACCATCAGCACCGGCATCGGCCGCAGCCGCATCAATTTCTCCAGGAAATCGAGACCGTCCATGCGCGGCATTTCGACATCCAGCGTCAACACATCCGGATTGGTCTGTTTGATCAGATCGCGCGCTACCAATGGGTCGGGCGCAGTTGCAATCACGGTCATGTCCGGCTGGCTATTGATGATTTCCGTCATCAGGCTCCGTATCAGCGCCGAATCGTCCACGCACAGCACCTTAATTTTGTTCTGGCTCATACACTTCCCCTGCTTTGATTGGCAATTTTCCTGCGTGCCGCCTTGTCGAATGCCGTATCGAACAATTCCACTTTATTGCGCACCGGCTGCTGCGTCAGCGCCGTCACCAGTTTCTGTTCATCTTGCTGTACCTGCACCGCTTCATTCATGCGATGCAGCTTGCGCACCATCACCTTGCCGCTGCGCGGAAAGTAGCTGACGCGACGCGGCAGGCTGCCGCGCAAATCCTGGGCAGCGACCCGTACCTGTTCCATCTGTAGATAGCGCAACACGAACTCGGCATTGCGATCGCCGATATTGAGCATTGTCATGTTCGCCAACACTGCCCGCCGCCAAACACCTTGGCTTCCAGTCGATCGCGTCGGGCGCCTGCCTTCAGCAATTCATTGAGCAGCATTTCCATTGCGTAGGCGCCATAACGCATCGAAGCGGAAGCTTCCTTGCCACCGCTGCTGCCATCGTCGGGCAGCATGAAATGATTCATGCCGCCTACGCCGGCCGTGCTGTCGCGTACGCAAGCCGCGACACAAGATCCGAGCACGGTGCTCAGCACCATGTCGTCGGAGGTAACGAAATATTCGTTGGGCAGCAGCTTCACCGCGACACTGTCGAATTCACGGTCGTAATAGTGATGTGTTGCCACCGACTCTTCTGCCATCGACATCATGCGACGCCCTTCCCGCGCTTGGCGTCAAGTTCATAGACGGTCTGGCCGCGCAACCGGAATGGCTGGCTGGCATAGGAGAAATTCTCGGAATGTCCGGCAAACAGCAAGCCATGTGGCTTCATCAATGGCTCGAAACGCTGCAGTATCCTGTTCTGTGTCGGCTTGTCGAAATAGATCATGACGTTGCGGCAAAAGATGGCGTCGAACGGCTCCTTCAATCCCCATTGCGGCGCCAGCAGGTTCAATTGCCCGAACTTCACCATGGCCGCGACTTCCGGCCTGATTCTGACCTGCCCGGCGCGGGCGCCACTGCCTTTCAGAAAAAATCGCTTGAGCCTTTCCTGCGGCAGTTTGCTGACCTGCTCCATGGTGTAGATCCCGGTCGCAGCCTTTTCCAACACCTGGGTATCGATATCGGTAGCGATCACGCTGGCATTGCCGGCACGATTGCCAAGCGCCTCGATCAGCGTCATCGCAATTGAGTAAGGCTCCTCGCCGGTGGAGGCCGCAGAACACCAGATCGTGACAGGTTGCGCGCAGGTTTTGACGTGCTCCGCCAATAATGGAAAATGGTGCGCTTCACGAAAGAAAGCGGTCAGGTTGGTCGTCAACGCATTGGTGAACGATTGCCACTCCGCACTATCGTGTTGCGCTTCCAGCTGCGCCAGGTAAGACGTGAAATCGCTCATGCCAAGTTCGCGCAAGCGACGAGACAAACGGCTGTAGACCATCTCCCGCTTCTGTTCACCCAAGGCAATGCCGGCGCGTTGATATATCAGCGCGCGCACCCTGGAAAAATCGCTATCCGTCAGCAGGAAATCGCGTGCCGCTGATGCGACGGGACGGGTATTCGATTTGATTGTCATTCAATGCGCCTTTACATGATTCGCAATATTGCCGACCTCAAAATGTCTGCCAGTCGTCATCAGCGGCGGCCTTGCGCGATGCCGGCGAAGATGTCGACTGAACGGGCAATTTGGCTGCTGCCGCATGCTTGATCGGCGCCAGTTTGGAAACAGGCTTTACACCTGTCTTGTGCTTTGGTTTGGAATGCTTGGCGAGGACTATCTTGTGGCCTTCGGATTTTTCCTGCGCAGCCGCATGGTTCACACTGCCAGACCGCACCACGTGCAGCACAGCCGCATGACGCGACGCGGGCCGCGCTTCGCCCCCTGCCGCGTTATCCCGCAGGCGGAATACCGACACGGCCTGCTGCAAGCGCAACGCCTGCTCTTCGAGAGAGGTGGCGGCGGCAGAGGCCTGCTCGACCAGCGCAGCATTCTGTTGCGTGACGTGATCCATCTGGATCACCGCCTGGTTGATCTGATCGATACCGCTGCTTTGTTCAGCTGATGCCTCGGAGATTTCGCCCATGATGTCGGTGACCCGCTTGACCGCCTGCACCACTTCGTCCATGGTCTCGCCGGCGCGGTCGACCAGTTGCGAACCGGAATCGACCCGACTCACCGAGTCATCGATCAGCTCCTTGATTTCTTTGGCTGCTTGGGCGCTGCGTTGCGCCAGCGTTCGCACCTCGCCGGCAACGACGGCAAAGCCGCGTCCCTGCTCTCCTGCCCTGGCTGCCTCCACCGCGGCATTCAAGGCCAGAATATTCGTCTGGAAGGCAATGCCGTCGATCACGCCGATGATGTCGGCAATCTTGCGCGAACTGCTGGTAATCCCGTACATGGTGTCAACCACTTGGCTGACCACCGCACCGCCCTTGGCCGCTATATCGGAGGCAGTTTGAGCCAACTGACCGGCCTGGCGGGCATTGTCGGCGTTCTGTTTTACCGTCGCGGTCAATTGCTCCATGCTGGCGGCGGTTTCCTCCAGCGATGCGGCCTGCTGCTCCGTACGCGCCGATAAATCCGCATTACCCGCCGCAATTTCACGGGAGGCACCGCTAATTGCGAAGCTACCGTCCCTGATTTCCCGCACCGTTGTCGCCAGTTGCTGCTGCATCTTGCGCATCGCGTTCAACAAGCTATGCCCGTGCTTGTCATCCACTTCGACATGCACGTCCAGTTCGCCATCGGCAATACGGCTGGCAATATCCGCGGCATAAACCGGTTCGCCGCCCAAGCTGTTGGTGACACTGCGGATGACGAGCAGCATCAGTGCAGAAACACCCAGTCCTATGACGAACAGGATCGCCAACTGCATCCTGACATTGGCATAAAATGCAACGTCGACGTCGTCCAGCATGACACCTGAAGCCAGATGCCAATCCCATGGCTGAAAATATTTGGCATAGCTGATTTTTGAGCCGTATTTGTCGGGCGACACCTGCGCCACGTAGTCGACAAATGCTTCACCCTTTTCCTTACTGGAACTGGTCATCTCACGGAAAAACAATTTTCCGCGAGTATCCTTGCGCTCCCCGACACTCTTGCCAACCAATTCCGGCAAGGTGGGATGTGCCAGCACCACCGGCCGCGAATCCACCACGAAGACATAATTGGATTTGCCGTAACGCATCGCCAGGATGCGCTTCAACGCTTCTTCCTGCGCCTGCTCTTTATCCATCTTGCCGGCGGCAACATCGGCAGCGTAGCTCTTGACGATTCCGCTTGCCGTTTCCACCAGGTTCTTCAAACCGTCCTTGCGTTCCGCAAGCATGGTGTCGCGCATATTCAGAGCCGACCAGCCGCTCAGCACAAGTAGGCCGACCCACATGATTGCCAGCACCGCCAGCAATTTTTTTCTCAAGCTCAACTTGTTCATTTCCACCTGCCTTCAACAATGGCTAAACTGCAACTCATGACGACAGTCCTCGATTAACTTGGTTTGGCGGCAGCTGTCCACAGTGCAATATATGTACTCAGACAGCATTCCGATGCCTTGAAAAGCGGACCAAAGAGCCGCTTCTTTACGCCATCAGCCGGTGTTGACGGAACCTCAGGCGTTCAACTGCAAAGTCACTGCGATCAATCGCAACGCTTACGCCGCCCTGCTCTGCAGCATCTGCGCATGCGGCGTGATATCTATCACGCGTTTAGCCTGCGCCGTCATCTGTGTCCGTTCCAGCTTGAAAGCGCTCACCACGCTGGCCAGCGTGCTGGCCTGTTCCTGCAAGCTGCCGGCGGCCGCTGCAGCCTCTTCCACCAGCGCTGCATTCTGCTGGGTTACCTGATCCATCTGGCTGATGGCCTGGTTGATCTGCTCAATGCCTGCGGTTTGCTCCTGGCTGGCAGCCGTGATCTCACCCATGATGTCTGTCACGCGCCGTACGCTGGCGACAATTTCATCCATCGTAGTGCCGGCTTGGTCAACCAGCTTGGTGCCGACCCCGACTTTTTCCACAGAATCGTCAATCAACGCCTTTATTTCCTTGGCGGCGGCGGCCGAACGTTGTGCCAGGTTGCGCACTTCCGCCGCTACCACCGCAAACCCGCGGCCCTGTTCTCCGGCACGCGCCGCCTCGACTGCCGCGTTCAGGGCCAGAATATTGGTCTGGAAGGCAATACCGTCAATCACACCGATGATGTCGACGATCTTCTTCGAAGAGGCGTTGATCGAACCCATCGTGCTGACCACCTGGGTCACCACGCTGCCGCCATGGATCGCCACTTCTGAGGCCGACACCGCAAGCTGGTTGGCCTGGCTGGCATTGTCGGCATTCTGTTTGACAGTTGATGTGAGCTGCTCCATCGAAGCTGCAGTTTCTTCCAGCGAACTGGCCTGTTCCTCAGTCCGTTGCGACAGGTTCTGGTTGCCGGCGGCAATCTGGCCGGAGGCGGTGGCGATCCTGTCGGTACCGCCACGCACCTCGCCGACGATTTTTTGCAGGCTCTCGTTCATGTCCTTCAAGGCTTGCATCAACTGGCCGGTCTCATCGCTGGATCTGACTTCGATGTCGGCAGTCAGGTCGCCGTCGGCGACGCGACGCGCAACTTCCACCGCAAACCCCAGCGGTCGTGAAACGACCCGCGCAATCCAAAGCGCCAGGCCAAAGCCGATCACTACCATGACCATCATCAAGCCGATGATCCAGTTACGCCCTGATGTATAGATGGTTTCGCCCTGCCTGGCTGCCTGATCGCTACCGTCGGAATTGATCTTTACCAATGCCTCGACTTCCTTGTCCAGCTCGACGATGGCCGCCAGGGAGTCGCCACGAATGTCTTTCAACGCATCGTCCTTCTTGAACATGCGCGACTCTTCAATCACCTTCTTGTCCAATTCCAGATATGCCGGAAAATGTTCCTTTAACTTTTCATATCCTGGCCGTTCCTGTTCAGTAACCATTGGCGCATAGTCGGTCATGTTCTTTTGCAGATTCACCTTGATGTCACTGATGAATTTCGCGCTGCCGTCCATGTCCGCCACGTCATTCGACATGACATGCTGCATTTCGATATTGCGCAACAACGCCAGGTTGCTCTTCAGGGTCAGCAGTACCCGCACGCTGGGCAGCCAGTTGCTGCTGATATCTTTAGTGGTGGCGTTGACTTGCCCAAGCTGCCCAATCGAGGTCACGCCGAGCACGATGGTCAGGATCAATATCAGGGAAAACGACAGTAGCAGCTTGGTCGCGATTTTCAAGTTGTAGAACCAGGTCATGATTTTCTTTTCAGATTAGAAGTTTTAGTGACGCGCAAAGACGCTTCGCCCAACGGCAAGATCTGGGCCGAAGTCTCTCTTCATGTTCCCGATCCTGCACGTGTTAACGGCATCTACAACCGTTTCTTGAGGGTGAAAAAGGTGCAATTCGCATCGATCCCGGTCTTGCCAGACCTTCAATACTGGAAAAATTTGTCGTTAATAAGTCTGATTGCCGGCATTTCGGCAGGACGCCGTTCGCGTGTCGTCATGAATGGGAACGACTTGTTCTGTAGCGACGGCGTGGAACGCTCGTGATAAGCGAGGTTTATCTATCAAACAAAAATAAAGGGTGGTAAATGAATAACAATGTCTTCAACATCCGTCATCTCAGCGTAGGCGTGAAGCTTTGCCTGCTGACCTTTTTGCTGGTTGCTGCAATTTTTGTTGCCTATGGCTGGGCCAGCGCCAGCTCCACCGCAAAGCTGATGGAACAGAGAGGAGCACTCGATATTGCCGGCCGCACCGAAACGATGGTCGAAATGCTGGATACCTTTGACAGCAGCCACAAGAGCGAAGCCAATCGCTTCGGATCGCTGCTGGCCAGTTATTTCCCTGGCAAATTCTCTGTCGATCCAGGTAGCAGCGTGGAGGTAGCAGGCAAAGCCACGCCCGCATTAAAGAGCGGCAATGAGATGATCAACATGAATTTCTCCATTGCCGATCGCTTTACCGCAGCCAGCGGCGCGGTCGCCACGATTTTCCTGAAGACCGGCGAGGATTTCATTCGCATATCAACATCTCTCAAGAAGGAGAACGGCGAACGCGCGATCGGCACCGTGCTTGATCACGCGCATCCGGGCTATGCCAGCCTGCAGGGAGGACAATCGTATATCGGACGCGCCGCGCTGTTCGGCAAGGAATACATGACTGCTTATGATCCGATCAGGGATGAAGCCGGCAAGGTAGTCGGTGCGCTGTTCGTCGGCGTCGACATCAGCCAGGACATCGACGCGCTGAAGGCGCGCATCCGCTCGGTCAAGCTGGGAAAGACAGGTTATTTCCACGTCCTCAATGCGAATCCAGGCAAGGACTTCGGCAAGCTGGTCGTCGATCCAGAACGCGAAGGACAGAATGTGCTGGCGCTCAAGGATAGCGATGGCCGTGAATTCATCAAGGATATCCTGGAACGCAAGCAAGGCAATATGCGTTATACCCTGGCCGATGCCAACGGCAAATCTGCCGGTGCTGAGAAAATCACCGCATTTGCCTTCTACAAGAACTGGAACTGGGTGATTGCTGGCAGCGAGGATGTGACAGAACTGACCCAGGACATCACCACGCTGCGGAATCGCAACGCCCTCTTCGGGCTAGCAGCAGTTTTCATCATGGTGACAGCGCTGTACTGGCTAATACGCAATAATGTCAGCCGTCCGCTTGAACGCGTCGAGCAAGCCGCCCAGCGGCTGGCGAGCGGCGATCTGACAGCAATTCTGGAGACAGATCGCAGCGATGAAATCGGCCGACTGGAGCAAGCCATCAACGGTATTGGCAAGGGCTTGGCTGGCGTGATTGGCAATGTTCGCCACGGCACAGACGAGATGGCGCGCGCCTCGCAGGAAATCGCTGAAGGCAACGCCAATCTTTCGGCGCGCACCGAATCGCAAGCCAGTTCGCTGGAACAAACCAGCAGCTCCCTGGAACAACTCACCTCTGCGGTCAAGCAAAGCGCCGACAGCGCCCAACACGCCAATAAACTGGTGGTGAGCGCATCGGATCAGGCGCTTGCCGGCGGCCGGGTGGTCAATCAGGTGGTCGGCACCATGGGTGCGATCAAGGACAGCTCACGCAAGATTGTCGACATCATCGGCGTCATCGACGGCATCGCCTTCCAGACCAATATCCTGGCCCTCAATGCGGCGGTCGAAGCGGCGCGCGCTGGAGAACAAGGTCGTGGCTTTGCGGTCGTGGCGACGGAGGTGCGCAACCTGGCGCAACGCTCGGCAGCCGCAGCAAAGGAAATCAAAGGATTGATAGACGATTCGGTAGAGAAAGTCGACTCGGGCGGCCAACTGGTGGATGAAGCCGGACAAACCATGCAAGAGATCGTAGCCGCAGTCAAACGGGTTGCCGACATCATGCACGAAATCACGGTCGCCACCAACGAGCAAAGCAGCGGCATTGAAGAGATCAACCTGGCGATGGGTCACATCGACGACATCACCCAACAGAATGCTGCGCTGGTCGAGCAAGCTGCAGCGGCAGCGGCAAGCCTGCAGGATCAGGCGGCACAACTGGCGCAAACGGCCAGCGTATTCAAGCTGGCGTAATTGCTGCCGTCATCATCCGCCACGATAAACTGCGACGGCAGCAGTGCCGTCGCAATTCACTGACCCAGTTACACCAAGGTCAGCGTAACGTCGATATTGCCGCGCGTGGCGTTGGAGTAAGGGCAAACCTTGTGCGCCTTGTTGACCAACGCTTCTGCAGCGCCGGCATCCATGCCTGGCAACGAGATCTGCAGTTCGACTTCGATGCCGAAACCGCCAGGGATCACGCCGATGCCAACCAGGCCAGTGATCGACAAATCTGCAGGCAACGTGATTTTTTCTTGCGATGCTACGAATTTCATTGCGCCGATAAAGCATGCGGAGTAACCGGCTGCAAACAATTGCTCAGGATTGGTGCCCACGCCGCCGGCGCCGCCCAGTTCCTTCGGTGTCGCCAACTGAACGTCCAGCACCTTGTCGGAGGAGATGGCACGGCCATCGCGCCCGCCGGTTGCGGTAGCTTGGGCTTGATACAGAACTTTTTCGATCGACATGATTATTTCCTTTAATGGCCGCTTGAGAAATCCTTTGGATCAATTCAGTCGGCCGTACTGATGATCCGGATAAAAAGGTACAACACTTAAATGACGCAACAATGAATACAGCAATACAGCAATACAGCTTTAAACATCAGTAAATCGATAAATTGGTAAAACAAGGCAATGCAAAAAATAGATTGCACAATTACATTGCTCACAATATATGTAACATCGCAAAACAAGGGCATGACAGCCCTACCCAATATTGCTCGCCATCGCGGCACGCAGCCGGTGCAACTCCTTGGTCAGCGCCCTTACCTCATCAAGCGAACAGCCGACACTGCAACTGATTTCCTGCGGTATCGCCTGCGCCTGCTGACGCAACTTCCTGCCGGCGTCGGTCAGGCTGACAATCACCTGCCGCTCATCCTTCACAGCCCGCTGGCGTCGCAGCAATCCGCCGGCTTCCAGCCGTTTGAGCAACGGCGTCAACGTACCCGAATCGAGAAACAGACGTTCCCCCAAGGTAGATACGGTCACATCGTCTCGCTCCCACAAGGTCAACAGCACCAGATACTGCGGATAGGTCAGCCCCAGCTCCTGCAGTAGCGGCTTGTATATCTTGGTCATGGTCAGCGACGCCGAATACAGTGCAAAACACAGCTGATTATCCAGCAACAGACTTTCCGCTCCGAACGTATCGGAAGGAAGTTTCTCGCCCGGCTGCTGAAGTTTGTTCGTTTCCATGTCCTGAATAATACATAGCTCAAAATTAGATTGCAAGCAATCTAATCCACATTTAAAACTATCGATGGAATTGCCAATCCCTATTGGGCCTGTCAACAGCCCCAATGCGGATCGGCAATTCCACCGCAGCCTTGTCTTGAATCAGACGCTCATGTTTCCCAGCGTGCTGGCCCGATACGCCGCCACGAAGGTATCGAAATCGCCGGTCTGGGTACGCTCCAGGCTCTCCTGTTCGGACAACGATGTGGCTGCCATGGTGTCGAAATAATTGCGCTCTTCCGGGCTGGGCGGATGCGCCAGGAAATAGGCAGCGTGCGCCTTGCTCTGGCGCAGCGCGAAGCTGGCGAACGACTCCTGGTTCTCGTGCAGGATTGCCAGCACGCGTGCCGACGGCGTCAGTTCCGGCGATTCCAGCTTGACGGCCTGCTGCGCCAGCGACGCCGCATGTACGCCATCGCTACGCTGGGCATCCAGCAAGGCCGCCGCCGGAGCGATCCGCTGCAGCAGTTCCTGGCCCCAGGCTTGCAGGGAAACCGGATTGCCGTCACGCCGCAATTGCAAGCCGGGACGACGCCCTTCCTTGACCGCACGCGAGAAATTCTCGACATTCTCCAGGCTTTCCTCGTCGCTGGTAAGCGGGCTGTCGTCCAGCGCGCAGAACAGCAGGAAGGCGTCCAGAAAGCGTGAAGTCTCCAGATTGATGCCCATCGGCTCGAACGGATCGATATCCATGCAGCGCACTTCAATGTATTGCACGCCGCGTGCCGAGAGCGCCTGAATTGGTCGCTCGCCGGTGTTGATCACGCGTTTCGGACGGATGGTCGAGTAATACTCATTTTCAATCTGCAGGATATTGGTGTTGATCTGCACCCATTCGCCGTTGCGGTGGGTGCCGATCTCCGCATACGGCGGATAAGGCTGGCTGACCGCCCGTGCCAGGCTCTTGATATAGCTGTCGAGGCTGTTGAATTGCGGTGTCAGGCGCGCCTGGGCTTCGCTGGTGTAGCCGAGATCACTCATGCGCAAGCTGGTGGCATACGGCAGATAGAGCGTATCTTTATCCAGTTCTTCCAGGCGGTGGTTGCGACCGTCCAGGAAACATTTGGACAAGGCCGGCGACGCGCCGAACAGATACATCAGCAACCAGCTGTAGCGGCGGAAGTTGCGCACCAGCGCGATATAACTTTCAGACTGAAAATGCATCGCCGTGCCGACAGCGCCTTCAGCCTGTTGCAAAGCCTGCCACACGCCTTCGGCCAGCGAGTAGTTGTAATGGATGCCGGCGATACACTGCATGCGCTTACCGTAGCGCAGCGCCAGGCCGCGCCGGTACACATGCTTCAGCATGCCGATGTGCGATGTGCCGTACCAGGCGATCGGGATCTGTTCCTCAGCCGGCAGCGACGCCGGCATCGATTGGCTCCACAGCAATTCGTCGCCTAGCTTGGAATAGACGAAGCGATGGATCGCATCCAGTTCATTCAATGCAGTGCTGATGTCATGCTCGGCCGGCGTGATGAACTCCAGCAGCGATTCCGAATAGTCGGTGGTGATCTGCGGCTGCGTCAGCGCCGAACCGAGCGCGCGCGGGTGCGGCGTCAGCGCCAGACGGCCGTTGGCGTCAACGCGCAAGGTTTCCCGTTCGATGCCGCGCAAGCCCTGTTCCAGCAAGCCGCGGTGCTGCTCCTGCCCGAGCAGCGCCAGCCGGCGTGTGTAATGATCAGTCAATTCAGCATCCTTTTTTTCAAATTTGTCGTGTCGCCCTTAGGGCCTCTTTCTGACTTTATTGCTGCCCGTAACCGGGTCGTAGAAGGCGAGAATAGCCGAAAATGAAAGAACGCGTTGGATGCCGCCCGACGCGCAATTGACAATCAGGCGCCACGCCAGCCAGCACCTCATGCATGCCAAATAAACAATATTCAATAAATCCGCAACGAAGCCCCAACGGCGCAAATTTATAGGGCGCTCACCCCTTATAATCCTGCTTTGCTCATATTTTTCGATTGCTCCTACTATGCCAGCCCAACTGATCGACGGAAACCTCCTCTCCCAACAACTGCGCGCTGACGTCGCCAAGCGCGCCGCCGCACTGACCGCCCAAGGCAAGCAACCTGGCCTGGCGGTGATCCTGGTCGGCGACAGCCCGGCCTCGCAAGTGTATGTGCGCAACAAGGTCAAGGCCTGCGAAGACAACGGCCTGTATTCGGTGCTGGAAAAATACGAAGCCGACCTGACCGAAGCAGCACTGCTGGCGCGTATCGACGCCCTGAATGCCGATCCGAAGATCAACGGCATCCTGGTGCAGTTGCCGCTGCCGGCGCATATCGATTCGCACAAGGTGATCGAAGCGATCGCGCCGGAAAAGGATGTTGACGGTTTTCATATCAGCAACGCCGGGCTGTTGATGACCGGCCAGCCGCTATTCCGCCCATGTACGCCATATGGCGTGATGAAAATGCTGGAATCGATCGACTATCCGGTACGCGGCGCGCACGCTGTCGTCGTCGGCGCCTCGAATATCGTCGGCAAGCCGCAGGCGATGCTGCTCTTGCAAGCAGGCGCCACCGTCACCATTTGTAATTCGAAGACTCGCGACCTCGGCCTGCATACGCGCATGGCAGACATCCTGGTGGTCGCCACCGGCAAGCGCAACATTGTCACCGCCGACATGGTCAAACCGGGCGCCGTCGTCATCGACGTCGGCATGAACCGCGACGACAACGGCAAGCTGTGCGGCGATGTCGATTTCGCTAACGCCAAGGAGGTCGCGGGCTATATCACCCCGGTGCCGGGCGGCGTCGGGCCGATGACCATCACCATGCTGCTCGTCAACACCATCGAAGCTGCAGAAAGAATCTAACTGTAATGACCTCTACCGCAATCAACGCCAGCAATCCCCTGCTCGACTTCACCGGCCTGGCGCAATTCGACCGCATCACGCCGGCCGACATCACGCCGGCAATTAGCGCCCTGCTGCAGCAAGCGCATACCGTCGTTACCCTGCTGGAAGCCTCGACCGACGCCGCCACCTGGGACAACTTCGTTGCGCCACTGGAACACGTGACCGAGAAATTGAGCCGTGCCTGGGGCATTGTCAGTCACTTGAATGCGGTAGCCGACACACCGGAACTGCGCGCTGCGTACAACGAAAACCAGCCGAAACTGATCGAATTCTGGACCGCGCTGGCGCAGAACCTGGCCTTGTTCGATAAATACAAGGCAATCAAGAACCATCTCGATTTCGCCTCGTTGTCGACGGCACGGCGCAAGATCGTCAACAACGCCTTGCGCGATTTCCGCCTGGGCGGCGCCGAACTGCCGGCCGACAAGAAAGCCCGTTTCGCCGCCATCCAGGAAAAACACGCGGCGCTGACCACCCGCTTCTCGGAAAACATCCTCGACGCCACCAACGCCTACGGCTTGTTCGTCACCGACGAAGCCGAACTGGCCGGCCTGCCCGACGATGTGCGGCAAGCCGCGCGCAGCGCCGCCGAACAGGACGGCAAGGACGGCTACAAATTCACGCTGCACTTCCCCTCCTTCTTCCCGATCCTGCAATACGCCGATAGCCGCGCGCTGCGCGAAACCGTCTACCGCGCCAACGCCACCAAGGCTTCCGAGCTGGGCGAAAAGCCGGAGTGGGACAACAGCGCCAATATCGTCGAGATCCTGCGCCTGCGCAACGAAGAAGCGAAGCTGCTGGGCTACAAGAATTACGCCGAACTGTCGCTGGTGCGCAAGATGGCCAAGACTTCCGAAGAAGTGATCCACTTCCTCGAAGACCTGGGCAGCCGCGCCCGCCCATTCGCCGAGCAGGATCTGGTCGAGCTGCGCGCCTTCGCCCAGCAGCAACTCGGGCTGGAAACGCTGGAAGCCTGGGACCTGACCTACGCCGCCGAAAAACTGCGTGAGCAGCGCTATGCGTTCTCCGAACAGGAGGTCAAGCAATACTTCCCGGAACCGACCGTGATCGAAGGCTTGTTCCACCTGGTGCAAAAACTGTTTTCGGTCGACATCAGCGCCGACCAGGCTTCAGTGTGGCACCCCGACGTCAAATTTTTCCGGATTGAAAAAGACGGCAAACTGATCGGCCAGTTCTACCTTGACCTGTACGCTCGTAACGGCAAACGTGGCGGCGCCTGGATGGACGACGCTCGTGCCCGGCGCCGGATAGGCAACGATATCCAGACCCCGATCGCCTACCTGACCTGCAACTTCACCGCGCCCGCCGTCATTGACGGCAAGACCAAGCCGGCCCTGTTCACGCACGACGAAGTGATCACGCTGTTCCACGAATTCGGTCACGGCCTGCATCACATGCTGACCCAGGTCGACGAGATCGGCGTATCCGGGATTTCCGGCGTCGAATGGGATGCGGTCGAATTGCCATCGCAATTCATGGAAAATTTCTGCTGGGAGTGGGATGTGCTGCAACACATGACGTCCGAAGCGGAAAGCGGCCAGCCGCTGCCGCGTGCGCTGTATGACAAGATGATCGCCGCCAAGAATTTCCAGTCCGGCCTGCAAACCTTGCGCCAGGTCGAATTTTCACTGTTCGACATGCGCCTGCATGACGACTATGATCCGTACGGCAAGCAAAGCGTGCAGGAAGTGATCGACCAGGTGCGCGCCCGGATCGCGGTCGTCACGCCGCCGGCATTCAACCGCTTCCAGCATTCGTTCGGCCATATCTTCGCCGGCGGCTATGCGGCCGGCTACTATAGCTACAAGTGGGCTGAAGTGCTGTCGGCAGATGCCTATGGTGCGTTTGAAGAAGCCGCAACCAGCAGCGGCAATGTCGTTTCGGCCGCCACCGGCAGCAAGTTCCGCGACGAAATCCTGGCGGTCGGCGGTTCGCGGCCGGCGCTGGAATCGTTCAGGGCATTCCGCGGACGCGAACCGAGCATCGATGCCTTGCTGCGGCATAGCGGCATGGCCACGGCCACCTGAAGCACCAGTTATTTATCTGACAGCTGATCCGCCAGATGGCGGCGATTCCATGAATCTATCTATGAGGGGAAGAGGATGAAATTTGCTGCACCGTTTTTTTCACTAGCGTTTCTGCTGCTGGCGACCAGCGCGCAGGCGCAACTGTACAAATCCACCGGTCCCGACGGCAAAGTGACCTATAGCGACACGCCGCCGGCAACCGGCAACGTGGTGCAGAAAAAGACCGGCAGCATCGGCGGCGACACCGACCCTCTGCCGTATGAACTGGCGCAGGCGGTGAAAAACAGCCCGGTTACCTTATATAGTTCAGATAAATGCATTCCGTGCGACGATGGCCGCAAACTGTTGACCGGGCGCGGCATTCCGTTCACCGAAAAGACCATAAAAAGCAATGAGGACATCGCAGCTCTACGCAGAATCACCAGTGAAGACCAGCTGCCCGTGCTGATTGTCGGCCGCGACAAGCAAAACGGTTTCGATAGCAGCTCCTGGAACACAACGCTGACTTCAGCCGGCTATCCGCAAAGCAATCGCTTGCCGAAAGGCTATCGCAATGCAGCGCCGGTCGCTGCAGCGCCAAGCGCCAAGCCGGCAGAGAAAGCTGCCGGCACTGCCGCCGAAACTGTCAGCACCGATGCGCCACCAGCCGCCGGCAATGCGCCGCCCGGCTTCCGATTTTAAGCTTGGCGCGGCGCCTGGCGTAGGATGAAACGATCCTTGCCGGGCGCCGCGCCGGCTGTTACGCCACAGCCAGACACCTCTATTCATGACGCAAATCGACTTCCACACCAATATTTCGGACAAATTCCTGTACACATGCCGACTGGTGCGTAAAGCCCGTTCGGCCCAGCGTCAGATCGTCATATTGTGCAATAGCGCCGAAGACCAGGCCGCACTGGACCGCGCCTTGTGGACCTTTTCCGAACACGATTTCCTGCCGCACGTCGCGGCCGGCGATCCGCTGGCGGCGCAAACCCCGATCATCCTCGCCGTCGACGAGGCAACCGAGCTGCCGCATCACCAGATTCTGGTCAACCTGTCCGGCAAGACGCCGCAGCATTTTGCCCGCTTCGAAAGAATGTTTGAAATCATCTCGCTCGATGCCGCCGACGTGGCCGACGGTCGCGAGCGTTACCGTTTTTATCAGCAGCGAGGTTATCCGCTGACGCATTTTGTTGCCGACAATGTATGAGGAACGCCCCATGAACAACGGCAAACTTGACGCCAATATCCCTTTGTTGACCGAGGTCATTGAGCCGTTACCGACTTTGACCGACATTATCGATACCCCGCCGACGGCGCCGGTATTGCCGGTCATCGAGTCCGATCATTTTGAACTGCCGCAAACCCGGCAGGAGCCGACGCTGAGCCGGCAGGACTGGGAGCGCCTGGCGACCGAAGTCCAGGAAAAGGTGTTGAAGCAGTTGCAGGACCGCATCGATTTCGTGATTGAACAACGAGTACGCGACGGCCTGGCCGACGTGTTGCAGACCGCAGTCGAAGGCATGGCGGCGCAAATCCGGGAAGGCTTGCACCAGACCTTGGACGAAGTTATTTGCCGAGCGGTATCGCTGGAATTGGTGAAATTGCAAAAACAAAATTTGTAAGACTATTTTTTTGATTTTCAGTCATAAATTACAGATCTATAGTTCAAAGTAAAATTTTTGAGCCAGATTTTGATCGCCTAAAAAATCTCGATTTTCTTACAATAGCGCTATCGTAAATGGTGGTACTTGGAGATGAGATGAAAGTAATTGTATTGGGCGCTGGCATTATCGGGACCACATCCGCATGGTTCCTGAACAAGGAAGGTCATGATGTCACCGTGATCGAACGCCAGCCCGGCGCAGCACAGGAAACCAGTTTTGCCAACGGTTGCCAGATTTCGGTATCGCATGCCGAACCTTGGGCTAATCCGCAAGCGCCGATGAAGGTCTTGAAGTGGCTGGGGCAGGAAGATGCGCCACTGCTGTATCGCTTCCGTCCGGAGTGGCTGCAATGGAAATGGGCCGTGAATTTCCTGCGCGAATGTACGCCAAAACGCACCAACGACAACATCCGCCAAATCGTCGCCATCTGCGAATACAGTCGCCAAACGCTGCAAGCGGTGCGCGCTGAAACCAATATCGACTACGATTGCCTGACCAGCGGTATCCTGCATTTCTACACCGACCAAAAAGAATTCGACATCTCGCTACCGGCCGCACAACTGATGCGCGACCTGGGCTGCCAGCGCGATTCCATCAGCGCCGATGAAGTGGTCAAGATCGAGCCGGCGCTGGCGCGCATCCGCGACAAGATCGTCGGCGGCGATTTCACTGCCACCGATGAATCCGGCGATGTCTACAAGTTCACCTCCGGCTTGGCCGGCAAGGCTGCCGAAGCCGGTGTCAACTTCCGCTACAACACCAGCATCACGCGCCTGATCACCGAAGGTAGCGGCGCCGCCGCCAAAATCACCGGCGTCGAAATCATTAATCCGGACGGCCGCCATGAAGTCTTGCACGCCGACGCTTTCGTGGTCGCCATGGGCAGCTTCTCGACGCAACTTCTGCAACCGCTCGGCATCGAGCTGATGATCTATCCGGGCAAGGGTTATTCGGCCACCTACAAGATCACCAATCCGGATGCCGCACCAACCGTATCGCTGACCGACGATGGCTACAAGCTGGTGGTATCGCGCCTGGGCGACCGCCTGCGCGTTGCTGGCACCTGCGAACTGAACGGCTACACACGCGAACTCAATACCACCCGCTGCGAAGCGATTACGCGCCGCACCCGCGAACTGTTCCCCGACGGCTGCGATTACGATAATCCGGTTTACTGGACCGGTTTGCGTCCATTGACGCCATCCAACGTGCCATACATCGGCAAGACCAGGATCAGCAACCTGTTCCTCAACACCGGCCACGGCACCCTCGGCTGGACCATGGGCTGCGGCTCGGGCCGCGCAATCGCCGAGATTGTTTCCGGCCGCCGGCCGGAAGTCGATTTCGCCTTTACCGGCATGCCGCGACAAACGCCGGGTCCATTGATTCTGCCGCGTCCTGTAGAAGCATGAGCAGCGCAACCGTTGCTGCGTGAATGAAAAAAGACCGATGCTGTTGCCAGCATCGGTCTTTTTTTTCGCACCTGCACTGGCAAAATTTCCAGCGCCAACGGCATGGCGCGCTTTTTGCGTATAGGTGACAGGGAATCAGTCGGAGCGCATTTTTTGGCAAATAGGCGCACTGTTCGAGTGCATCATTTGGCGACACGCACTTGAACCGTCGCCGGCTTTTCATCAAATGCAACCCGGGTAACGAATTTGGCGCGCTTCATCGGAAAACGGGACTGGAAATGACGCACATTGCCTGAACCGGAAATGACTCGCCGCACGAATTGATAATAGGCATCCATATCGATCACATGCACGACCAGGAAATAATCGTAATCGCCGGAAACGAAATAGCACTGCATGACCTCGGCTTCCTTGTTCATGCGTAGCTCAAATTCCTGCATATGCTCGTCGGACTGGTTATTCAGCGAGATTTCCAGGAAAGCCAGCATGCCGTAGCCGAGGGCAAAGGGATCAACCAGCGAGACGTCTGCGCTGATGATGCCGGCCTCACGCAAATCGCGCAGGCGACGCAGGCAGGTTGGTTGGGAAATGTGTGCTTTATCGGCCAGCGTCCGGGTCGGCATTTGATTGTCGCGCTGCAGCAAGTTGAGGAGTTTCCGGTCGACTTTGTCTAGCGTGTGATGTTTGCTCATACCATCTTTTTGAGGTGTGATCCGACTGTTTCAATAATTCGCAAAAAACCGCTATGCGAAGCGTTTTTTATGTTGTAACGTTGCTTTATTCAGGGCACTGAATGCGTAGTTAATAAGCAGCGGATAGTAAAACTGTTATAGCTTTGTTTTATTTTAAATCCTCAGGAGGACATTCATGCAGAACAAGATCAAAATGATTCCGTTGGCTGGTGCAATTGCCATGGCTTTCGCCTTTGCAGGCTCGGCTTCGGCACAAGAAGTTGTCACCATCGGCCAAGTCAGCCCGCTCACAGGCCCTAACGCCCATATCGGCAAGGACAATGAGAACGGCGCGACGATGGCGATCGAGGAATTGAATGCCAAGGGCACCAAGATCGGTGGCAAGCTGGTGAAATTCGTACTGGCTTCAGAGGACGACGCTTCCGATCCGAAACAAGGCACTGCAGCCGCGCAGAAACTGGTAGACGCCAAGATCAAGGGCATTATCGGCCACATGAACTCCGGCACCACGATTCCTGCATCCAAGATTTATTTTGATGCCGGCATTCCACAAATTTCGCCTTCCGCCACCAATCCAAAATACACCCAGCAAGGCTTCAACACAGCCTTCCGCGTGGTTGCCAACGACGGCCAGCTCGGCGGCACACTGGGTCGCTATGCAGTCAATACGCTGAAGGGCAAGAATATTGCCGTGATCGATGACCGTACCGCTTATGGCCAAGGGGTTGCTGAAGAGTTCACCAAGAGCGCCAAGAAAGCCGGCGCCAACATCGTGGCGACTCAGTTCACCAACGACAAGGCGACCGACTTCAACGCCATCCTGACCTCAATCAAGGCAAAGAATCCTGACGTGATCTTCTTCGGCGGCATGGATGCTGTCGGCGGTCCGATGCTGCGTCAGATGGATCAGTTGGGCATCAAAGCCAAGTTCATGGGCGGCGACGGCCTGTGCACCACCGAGCTGGCCAAGCTGGCTGGCGCCGGCTTGAAAGACGATCAGGTAGTCTGCGCCGAAGCTGGCGGCGTACCTGATGCAGGCAAGGCCGAACTGGAAGCCTTCAAGGCGGCTTACCAAAAGAGATTCAACCAGGAAGTCGTGATCTACGCACCGTATGAATACGATGCGCTGATGACCATGGTTGACGCCATGCAAAAAGCCGGCTCGTCCGATCCGAAGAAATATCTGCCAGAACTCGCCAAGATTCACCACAAGGGCGTGACCGGCATGATTTCGTTTGACCCAAAGGGCGACATCAAGGACGGTTCGCTGACCTTGTACACCTACAAGGATGGCAAACGCACACTGCTGACCGTGACAAAATAATCGTCTCGCGCAATACGTAGCAATACGTAGCAGCACACCAGAAGCGTTCCGGCTTGATTGCCGGAACGCTTTTTTATTTCCGTCAACTGATGGGGTCCGCAAGTTTTTTCCCACGCGCCATGCAATCAAATGAAGTCGTGGCCTCGCAATGACGGAGCGCCGCAATGGTGCGTACGTATCAGTTCCTTCGTCCTTCGTCCTCCGTCCCCCCAACCTCCCTCAGCCGTCGATTATCCATACGATATGCACGGGTATTGCCAAATACACAGGAAAATTCTTTCCGAACATTTTTTTTTGTTGTAACGTCTGCATGTTCCGCCCATCGAACAGGTGGAACAGCAATGCCAACAGCTTCAGAAATTTATCCTTAGGAGAATCAATCAGTGCAGATCAAGAACAAAATGTTACCGCTAACTGCAGCAATCGCATTGGCCCTGGCCGCATCCGCCTCGGCGTACGCGCAAGAACAAATCATCAAGATCGGCCACGTCGGCCCGGTCACCGGCCCTTCCGCACATCTTGGCAAGGATATGGAAAACGGCGCCAAGATGGCGATCGAGGAATTGAACGCCAAGGGCGTCACGCTCGGCGGCAAGAAAGTCAAATTCGTCCTGCTGGCGGAAGATGACGCTTCCGATCCAAAGCAAGGCACTGCGGCAGCACAAAAACTGGTCGACGCAAAAATCGACGGCGTGATTGGCCACCTGAATTCCGGCACCACGATCCCCGCCTCCAAGATCTATTACGACGCCGGCATCCCGCAAATCTCGCCTGCTGCCACTAGCCCGAAATACACGCAGCAAGGCTTCAACAGCGTGTTCCGCGTGGTTGCCAATGACGGCCAGTTGGGCGGTACGCTGGGACGCTATGCGGCAAACTCCCTGCATGCAAAAAATATCGCGGTTATCGACGACCGCACCGCCTACGGCCAAGGCGTGGCGCAAGAATTTGCCAAAGGGGCGAAAGCCGCCGGCGTCAACATCGTCGCCACCCAGTTCACCAACGACAAGGCAACCGATTTCAACGCCATCCTGACATCGATCAAAGCCAAGAACCCGGACGTGATTTTCTTCGGCGGCATGGATGCGGTTGCTGGCCCGATGTTGCGCCAGATGAAAGCACTCGGCATCAAGGCCAAATTCATGGGCGGCGACGGCATGTGCACTGCGGAACTGGGCAAGCTGGCCGGCGACGGCCTGATCAACGATCAGGTGGTTTGCGCTGAAGCCGGCGGTGTGGAGGAGTCCGGAAAGAAAGGCCTGGACGATTTCAAGGCAGCCTATCAGAAGAAATTCAATGCTGAAGTCAAACTGTATGCCCCGTATTCGTACGACTCGGTGATGGCCATGGTCGAGGCGATGCAAAAGGCCAATTCGGCCGATCCGAAAAAGTACCTGCCGGAACTGGCTAAGATCCATCACAAGGGCGTGACCGGAATGATCGCCTTCGATGCCAAGGGCGACATCAAGGACGGTACGCTGACCTTGTACACCTACAAGGATGGCAAGCGCACGTTGCTGACCGTTACCAAGTAAGATCGGAAAGCGTCGCACCGTTCTGCAAAAAGCGTTCCGGCCCGTGGGTCGGGACGCTTTTTTATTTTGGTAAGACGTGCCATGGCAGGCACATACTGCATCAGGTCGACGCCACAACTACCGGCGTGGATGAATTACGCATATCAATCGGCAAAATTAATAAAAAAACATATAAAAGCGCTTTGCGAAGCGATTCTTATGTTGTAACGTTTAAGTCCTCGGTTTCTTACCGAACCAGTATAGAAGTCGGCTGTCCAAAGGCCGCTTACCATTATTCATAAAGTCAAAATCCTTAGGAGGAAATCTAGTGCGCAACAGTAAATTGATTCCATTGGCCGCAGCCATCGCCCTCTCTTTCGCGGGTTCCGCTTTCGCTCAGGAACAAGTGGTCAAGATCGCCCATGTCGGCCCGATCACCGGTCCGATCGGCCATATCGGCAAGGACAATGAAAACGGCGCCAAGATGGCGATCGATGAATTGAACTCCCAGGGCATTACACTGGACGGAAAAAAAACCAAGTTCGTGCTGATGTCGGAAGATGACGCATCCGATCCGAAACAGGCCACCGCAGTCGCGCAGAAACTGGTTGATGCCAAGGTTGCAGGCGTTATCGGCCACGTCAATTCCGGCACTTCGATTCCTGCATCAAAGATTTACTACGACGCCGGCATCCCGCAAATTTCGCCGTCGACCACCAGCGCCAAATACACGCAGCAAGGCTACAACACGACTTTCCGTGTCGTCGCCAACGACAGCCAACTGGGTGGCGCATTGGGTCGCTACGCCGCCAAGACACTGCATGCCAAGACCGCAGCAGTGATTGACGACCGCACGGCCTACGGCCAAGGTCTGGCGGAGGAATTTACCAAGGCGGCCAAGGCCTCCGGCATGACGATTATCGCCACGCAATACACCAACGACAAAGCGACCGACTTCAACGCGATCCTGACTTCGTTCAAGACCAAGAAGCCTGATGTCGTGTTCTTTGGCGGGCTAGATGCCGGCGGCGGCCCGATGCTGCGCCAGATGAAACAACTCGGCATCAAGGCCAAGTACATGGGCGGCGACGCCATCTGCACTTCCGACCTGCCCAAGCTGGCGGGTGACGGCATGAGCAACGACCAGGTAATCTGCGCGGAAGCCGGCGGCGTCGAAGAATCAGCACGCAAGGGACTCGACGATTTCAAGGTGGCCTACAAGAAAAAATACGGCCAGGATGTCGTGATCTATGCACCGTACACCTACGATGCACTGATGACCATGGCCGATGCGATGCAAAAAGCCAAGTCGGCCGATCCGAAGAAATACCTGCCCGAACTGGCCAAGATCCACCACAAAGGCGTGACAGGCATGATTTCGTTTGATCCCAAGGGCGATATCAAGGACGGCACAATCACCTTGTACACGTACCGCGATGGTCAGCGCACCCAGCTCGCCGTGACCAAGTAAGCGTCCCGCTGCATTTCCCCTGCGAAAGCGTTCCGGCCTTGCCGGGACGCTCTTTTTATTTGGGTCAATGACGCTGCCGATCGACCTATCGACCAAACGGCGAATCGATGCTGCGCCACAAATCGGAAATCCGCCGGCAATAAAAAAGCGCTCGTTCGAGCGCTTTTTTATTCACAACTTGGACTGCCGTCTTACCTATTACTTCAGCGACAAAATCCATTTGACCAAGGTATGGGCTTCAGCTTCGCTCACTTGCGGATTGGCCGGCATCGGGATTGCGCCCCAGGTGCCTGTGCTGCCCTTCAAGACTTTTTGCACCAGCATGTCTTCAGCGCCTTTTTGACCGGCAAATTTCGCAGCGACATCCTTGTATGCCGGACCGACCACCTTGTTTTGCACCGAGTGACAGGCCAGGCAGTTCTTCGCCTTTGCCAGATCGAGGCCGGCATCAGCCAGCGCAGAACCCGACACCGTTGCACCGAGCAACGCACAGATCAACAAAAAACGTTTCATGCTTATCTCCGTCAAAAAAATGTGTTCCCATCTTACCTGCCGGGGAGCATTGTCTCATATTCGGTAATCACTCACCTACATCTTGATTTCGACATATTAAAAGTCATTTCATCCATATCCACGAGATGCGTTCCAGATCGACATACGTTGACCGCTGCTGCCTTTCCTTCTATCCTTTCGGCAAAGAAAAGGGAATACCATGCCACTGATAATTATTATCGTTTTGCTATCTGCACTCAAATACTTTGAGGTTGGGCCATTTGCTGGCATATCGTGGTGGTGGATTGCAGCCCTGATGGCGGTCGCCTTTATCTGGTTCGAATTTCTGGAACGCATACTTGGCCGGGATAAACGCAAGGCACATGAAGCCATCGAGAAAACCCGGCAGGAACGGGTCAAGAAAACCTTTGAAAACCATAAACGCCCTGGCCGCTGAGTTGATCGGAATTTCCACTATCGCGCCAAACACAAAAGCCGGTTCTCTTCCGGCTTTTTGTTTTGCGGTATTGATATGAACATAGAACTGCGGCAATTGCGCTATTTCGTCGCCGTTGCCGAAGAGCGACATTTCGGCCGTGCCGCCTTGCGCTTGCACATGACCCAGCCGCCGTTGTCGCAGGCAATCCAGGCGCTCGAGGCCAATCTTGGCACGCCGCTGTTTGCTCGCACCAAACGCAGCGTCGCCCTGACGCCGGCCGGCCTGGCGCTGCTGCCGGAAGCGCAGCGCCTGCTGCAACAAGCCGGCGCCCTGCCTGATCTGGTGCGGCGCGCCGCTTCCGGCGAATCCGGCCTGCTCACGCTGTCCTTTGTCTCCACCGCCGATTACAGCATCCTGCCGCCGTTGCTGCGCGCGTTCAGGGAAACCTACCCAAGCGTCCAGATCGACCTGCAGGAAGCCACCAGCGACCTCCAGCTGGCGCAGTTGATGGCCGGACGCATCGACGCTGGCCTGCTGATCCCACCGCTGCCGGACAAGGAAAAGCTGGCGCTCGATTATCTGCCGGTATTATCCGAGCCGCTGGTGCTGGCCGCCCCGACCGGACTCAAGGCGTTGCGCAACAAGGGCCCGATCGCGCTGAGTTCGGTGGCCGACATGCCTTTGATCATTTTCCCGCGCCGCATCTCGCCGGGCTTCCACGACACCATCCTCGGCTGCTTCCGCGCCGCGGGCCTGACCCCGATATCGGTCAGGAAGCAATCCAGATGCAAACCATCGTCGGCCTGGTGTCGGCTGGCATGGGGATCGCGCTTGTGCCACAATCGGTGTCGAACCTGCAACGTCCGGGGGTCGACTATCGCGAATTGCAGGACACCACTCCGCTGGTCGAGACCGGCCTGGCCTGGCGTCGCGATAATGTTTCACCGGTATTGCAAGCTTTTTTGGAATTATTAAGGAAGAAATAAAACATGTTGATTCATCCCTTGCCCGATCCGATTGCCTTCTCCCTCGGCCCGCTCCATGTGCGCTGGTACGGCCTGATGTACCTGCTGGCCTTCATCCAGTTCATCTGGGTTGGCCGCATCCGGATCAAGCAACCGCATATCGCAGCCGCTGGCTGGAAAAAAGAGGACATCGACGACATGTTGTTCTATGGCGTGCTGGGGGTAGTCATCGGCGGCCGCCTGGGACAGGTTTTCTTCTATGATCCGGTCTATTATTTTTCCAACCCGGCGGAAATCATCGCGGTGTGGAAAGGCGGCATGTCGTTCCACGGCGGCTTTATTGGGGTCCTGATTGCGATGGCCTGGTGGGGTCGCAAATCCGGCCGCAAGCTGATGGACATCATGGATTTCATCGCGCCAATGGTGCCGCTCGGCTATGCTGCTGGCCGCCTCGGCAATTTCATCAATGGCGAATTGCCGGGCCGTGTCGTATCCGATCCGTCGCTGCCATGGGCCATGATCTGGCCAAACGTCGACAACCTGCCGCGCCATCCTTCGCCGATCTACCAGATGCTGGTCGATGGCATACTGCTGTTCATCATCCTCTGGTTCTTCTCGCGCAAGCCACGGCCGCGCATGGCGGTGGCCGGCATGTTCTCTCTGCTGTATGGCTGTGCCCGCTTCTTCACCGAATATTTCCGTGTGCCGGACTACAACGTCACCTTCGGCGGTATCACGATTTCCGCCGGCCAGATGTTATCGGTGCCGATGATCATACTGGGCATCATATTGCTGGTTATCGCCTACAGAAAACCCCTTGTCTACAGCGGGCCGGCCGAAGTCCCGAAACATTCCGCAAGCTGACATTGCATCAATTGCGCTTGCCGGCCTGCTTTGCGGATCGGCAAGCTGCATCCTCTTGACGCTTTACCACTCCCACTCATGAACGCCAACCTCTACGCCCTGTTCGCATCGCGCTTTCCCGCCGATCAATCCGCCTGTTGCATCGAAACCCACGATGGCCAGTACTATACCTGGGGCGATGTCGAGCGCGCCTCGGCCAGGATCGCCAACCTGCTCAGCAGCCTGAATCTGCCGAGCGGCGCACGGATTGCGGTGCAGGTAGAAAAGTCGCCAGAGGCATTGATCCTGTACCTCGCGACATTGCGCGCCGGGTTCGTCTACCTGCCGCTGAATACCGCTTATCGCTCCGCCGAAATCGAGTACTTCATCGGCGATGCCGAGCCGGCGGTGTTCGTCTGCTCGCCGAAAAATTTCGGCTGGGTGGCGCAAATCGCGTTCAAGGCTGGCACCCAACACCTGTTCACGCTGGACGAGATCGGCAGCGCAGGTTATGGCAGGAATTCCGGATCGCTGCTGGCCCGCGCGATGCACTATTCCGATCAGTTTGAGACCGTTGAAAAACAGGCCGACGACCTGGCCGTCATCCTGTACACCTCAGGCACGACCGGGCGCAGCAAAGGCGCCATGCTCTCGCACGGCAATATCGGCTCGAACGCCAAGGTGCTACAGCAATACTGGCATTGGCAAGCCGACGACGTGCTGCTGCATGCGCTGCCGCTGTTCCACATCCACGGCTTGCTGGTGGCCGCCAACGGCGCGCTACTGAACGGCAGCAAGATGATTTTCCTGCCGAAGTTCGACGCCGCCGAAGTATGCCGTCATCTACCGCGCAGCAGTGTCTTCATGGGCGTACCGACGTACTACGTGCGCCTGCTGGCAGATAGCGCTTTCGGTCGCGACACCTGTCGCAATGTGCGCCTGTTCATCTCTGGTTCGGCGCCGTTACTGGCCGATACCTTCACAGAATTCTCGGCACGCACCGGCCACACCATACTGGAACGTTACGGCATGAGCGAAACTGCGATGCTGACCTCCAATCCATATGACGGGGAACGGCGCGGCTGCACTGTCGGCATGCCGCTGCCCGGCGTATCACTGCGCCTGATGCGCAGCGACGAAGCAGGCCACAGCTCGCTTTGCGGTCCCGATGAAATCGGCGATATCCAGGTCAAGGGACCGAATGTGTTCCAGGGCTATTGGCGCATGCCGGAAAAGACGGCGGAAGAATTTACCGCCGACGGCTATTTCAAGACCGGCGACGTCGGCAAGTTCGACCGCGACGGTTATCTGGCGATCGTCGGCCGCAGCAAGGATCTGATCATTTCCGGCGGTTACAACGTCTATCCGAAAGAAATCGAAACGGTGCTGGACGATATTGACGGCGTGCTGGAATCGGCGGTGATCGGCGTGCCGCACGCCGATTTCGGCGAAGCGGTGACCGCCGTGATCGTGAAACGCCCGAATGCCAAGCTGACCACCGGCGGCGTAATCGAATTGCTGAAATCGACGATTGCCAATTTCAAGGTGCCCAAGCAAGTCTTCTTCGCCGAAGAACTGCCGCGCAATACGATGGGCAAAGTACAGAAAAATGTGCTGCGCGAGCTTTATGCGATGCCTGCAGCGCCAGCTGAGGCGCCGGCGTCACGCCTTCATAAGCTTGTTGGTGATGTGCCGCCATTCGGCGGCGCTGACCGGCGTGATCGAGAGCCGGTTGCCGCGTTGCAGGATACGCATGTCGGCAAGTGGCTCTTGCTCGCGCAATTCAGCCAGGCTAATCAACCTGGTTTTCTTCAGCGCGCGCACATCGACCAGCATCCAGCGCGGCTCTTCGCGATTCGCCTTGGGATCGAAGTACTTACTCTTGTGATCAAATTGGGTATCGTCCGGATAAGGCGTACTGGCCACTTCCGCCAGTCCGGCGATACCGGGCACCGCACAGCCGGAATGATAGAACAGTACGCCATCGCCAACCTGCATCGCATCGCGCATGAAATTGCGCGCTTGATAATTGCGTACGCCATACCAGGCAATCGTTTGCTTGGGCAAGGCCAGCACGTCATCAATGCTGGCGTCGTCCGGCTCGGATTTCATTAGCCAATAATTCATTTCGTCGATCCGCTACGAGGTAGAAAAGAAATACTAGAAATTCCAGAAAATAAAAAAGGCGGTTGCACTTTTGTGCAACCGCCTCTGAATACAGTCCCGCCTGTGCCGCTTTGCCGGCATCCTGAACCAAAGCGATTCAAGTTGGCCGCAGTTAGTTCAACTTCGGGCTCATCGGACTAGCGACGCTCACACCTATCGAACAAAATTCCGCAGCCGTTGCGTATAAATGGTTCAAGGATTTATGGCAATCGCGAACACGGCAGGAGTGATTAGTGTACCCCAAACGATTCCCAAGTCAAATGCTTTTGGCAAAAGTTTTATTGTGCGTCGTTCGCAACCACCCGCAACAAGCCGCGCCCTGGGAGGATGCCGAGTTATTTCAGAACAGCGCCTCCTGGGCCGCCAGCGCTTCGTCAAGAACGTCATGCATGGCTGCGATTTGTTGATTCACCTCGGAAACGGTCAGGTCCGCCAACGGACCGACCGGCGACTTTGTCGCCAATAGCTCCGCAGCAATGCCCAGTGCAGCAATGACTGCGATGCGATCGTTGCCGCGGATTTTTCCGGCGTCGCGAATGCTGCTCATTTTTCCGTCAAGGTATTTTACAGCCTCCTGCAGCGCAGCCTCTTCGCCTTCCTTGCACGACAGCGTGTAGGGTTGGCCCATGATATTGACGCTTAACTGGCTCATGCAACCTCCTGATCTTGCGGCAATGCCGGCATTTTTTCGAGTAAAGCAGCGACGCGCAAGTGCGCTTCGTCGATACGACGCGCCAGTTCTGCATTTTCATCCTGCAATGCGACCGTACGATGACGCAAATCGGCGTTTTCACGCCGCAATGCGTGCGTCAATTCGGCCAGTTGGCGGATTTTTTCTGATAATTGGTGGAAGTCTGAAATCATTTTGTCACTATAGTGTTGCTAAGGAATTTACGTCAATAGATTCGGTCAATGAATATCTCGTCCGGCCATCGGCTAATGCGGCATTCCCAGCCGCTTGAGCGCATACGAGTATGCCAGCGACTGCAATAACGCGATGGTGCTGCCGGCAATCACTTCGCCGACCGCAGCAGTGCATACTGCAATTCCTGATGCAAGCCTTTGCCGCCGATCGCTGCCGACATCAAAATGACAACAGTCGCCGGCCCCAAGCGCCAGTTGCTTGGATAGTTGTGCAACAACATCGCCACCAGCACCGATATTGCCAAAGCAACCAGCATCGATAAAATCCCGGCCCCAGCAGCACCAGCGCCAGGCAGGCGACGACACAGCCGTTCAACGTATTGATGAGCCGTGCCCGAAAGTTCGCCTTGGCCTGGGTGACATCCGGCTCGGTCACAATAATCAACGAGATCATGGCCCAGTACGGCTCATGCAAACCCAGCGCACGCAGTCCGTACCAGGCGATCAACGATCCGGTAAGAATCTTGATCAGATAAACCAGCGCATTTTTCCTGGGACTGATGAATTGAAATTCCATGAAATCGGGAGCCTGTGACGGAGCTTGCATACCGCAAGTAACAATGAATTGCACCGCAGCATAATGCAACATGCAACACGCCGCGGCAGCCATTTTAGCCGAGAACGCGGTTTGCCCGAGATTTCAGTTGCCGACGATATAACAACGCTCGTCGCCGCTAGACTGCTGATTCGTGCAAATGATGCGCGTTGCTATTCTGCATGGATCGCCCTATATTCGTGGCTAACAAGAATCCGGCGCGGTCCCGCAACACGCCGCCCGCCATCGGAGACCACATGCAAAACACGTTATTCGTCATCCGCCTGTCCGCAAGGATGGCCCCACTTTCCATCGCACTGACAACCATGACCAGCATGCCGCTACACGCCGAGAATGCCACACCTCCCTCCCCAGCGCCGTTCGCCTACGTCGGCACGTACAACCCTAACGGTGAAGGGGTGTATCTGTTTCATGTTGATCCTCAATCAGGTGCATTGCAGCGTGTCAAGCTGGTCAGTCAACTGCCGAATGCGGCGCAACTGACCGTGGATGCAACAGGCAAGACCTTGTATGTAGCCAGCGAAATCGCCAATTACAAAGATAGCAAGCACGGCGCCGTGGCAGCTTATGCAGTCGATCGTACGGATGGTTCGCTGACCTTGCTGAGCCAGCAGGATTCGCAAGGCGCGACGCCGGTTTATGTCTCACCGGCGACACAGGGGAAATATCTGTTCACGGCCAACTACGGCAGCGGCTCGGTCGCAGTATTCCCGCTCGGCGCCGACGGCAGCTTGCAAGCTGCCGTAACAACGCAGCAAAGCACAGGTCCAGCCGGCGCGCGCCAGACCGGAGCTGCGGTTGAAGGAAGTTTTGCCGTCAGCGGCCATGATGGTCCGCATGCACACATGATCGCCAGCGACCCAAGCGGCCGCTTTGCCTTTTCCACAGACCTGGGCTTGATCGCATCTATCAATGGCGCTTCGATCCGGCCAACGGCAGTTTGCAACCGAATACACCGGCCTTCATCAATGCCTCGTCGGCCGGCGCCGGACCGCGCCATTTCGCATTTCATCCGAACGGACGATACGTCTACCTGATCAACGAAGAGGCTTCGACCCTGACGCTGTATCACTTCGACCAGGCGGACGGCACCTTGCAGGAAAAACAAAACGTCTCGACGCTGCCGAAAAATTTCAAGGGAACCAGTTTTGCATCGGGGCTAGTCATCAGCGATGATGGCCGCTTCGTGTATGTCGCCAACCGCCTGCACAACAGCATTGCGCAGTTCGCGGTGGGTGCCGAAGGCAAGCTTGAATGGGTGGGGGAAACCTGGACCCGCGGCGATTATCCGCGCACCATAGCGATTGAGCCGCAAGGACGTTTCATGTATGCGTTGAACCAGCGTAGCGACAATATCACCCAGTTCGCGATCGACAAGGCCAGCGGCAAGCTGGAATTCATCGATCGCTATACCGCCGTAGGCAGTCCGTCGCAGATGGTGTTTGCGCGCTGATTGGCCGGCACCGGCTGATCAATCAACTACGTGATTATTTGAGCATGCTGCCGTGCAGCCGCAGCGCCTCAAGCACCAGGCCGTTCAGATCGCTACCGCCCTGCTGCTCGATATGCTGCAGCAATTCGCGTCGCATGCGCGGCTCCCAATTACGTTTAAGGTGATTGGCGAAATCCGACATCGCTTGCGGCCGGTCTGGCATGGTTTCAAAAAAAGAGCCGATCTGGTTCGCCATTGTCACCAGGTGCTGCACATTCATCAGATTGCCCTTTCCAAACGCTGGGAATGGGCATACGCCACATGGCCCGTCTGTCGCACAAAACCCAGCAAAGTCACGTTGGCCTGCTCAGCCAGGCGGATCGCCAGCGCCGTCGGCGCCGATACGGCGACGATAAAGCCGATACCCATCGTCGCCGATTTCTGCACCATTTCATAACTGGCACGGCTGGTGATCAGCACTGCCCCGTTGGCAAAATCATGCTGCGGATTTTTTTGCGCCAGGGCGCCGATCAGCTTGTCGAGAGCATTGTGCCGGCCGACATCTTCGCGCACCACCGAAATACTGCCGTCCGCATGCAACCAGGCAGCGGCATGCGTGGCGCCGGTGACCTGTTGCAATTGCTGCTGCTTGTGCATGGCGGCCATCCCCGCATAAATGGTCGACGCCGAAAACCGCACATTACACACCACCGCCGCCGGTTTGCGCACCGCCTGCTGCAGGGTTTCCGCGCCGCATAAGCCGCAACCGGTACGGCCCGTCAGGTTGCGTCGCTTCTCCTTGAGGGAAACGAAGCGTTCCGTAGCGATCCGCATCTGTACCTGGATACCATCGATGGCTTCGACAATCTCGCAATCGAACAACTCGCTGCGGTCCTGCAGAATGCCTTCCGTCAGCGAAAACCCCAGCGCAAAATCTTCCAGGTTGGCCGGCGTGGCCATCATCACCGCATGCGAGATGCCGTTGTACTCCAGCGCCACAGGCACTTCTTCTGCGACCACATCGCGCCTGCTGCTGACGCCTGCATCGTTCCAACGCTCGACGTCGACATCAACGCTGGTGGTGAATTCTGGTATGACCATATCGCTCATCTCTACTTTCTGCTTCTGCTCTGCGTCGTCACTTGGTCACCGCCGCCTCCGACTGCCCCTGCAATAATTTCAACTGCTGCTCGGTGAAACGGCTGTATTGTGTCTGCCACGCCGACGGCTGGCTGACCGGCATCACTTGCACTGCAGTGACCTTGTATTCCGGACAGTTGGTAGCCCAGTCCGAATTATCGGTGGTAATCACATTGGCGCCCGATTCCGGGAAATGGAAGGTAGTGTAAACCACTCCCGGCTGCACCCGCTCGGTCACAGTTGCGCGCAATACCGTCTGCCCTGCCCGCGATTCGATGCCGACCCAGTCATCGTGCTTGATGCCGCGGTCTTCGGCATCGTGTGGATGAATCTCCAATCGGTCTTCGCTGTGCCACTGCACGTTGTCGGTACGGCGGGTCTGGGCGCCGACATTGTATTGCGACAGGATGCGGCCGGTAGTCAGGATCAGCGGATATCTTTGCGTGACCTTTTCATCGGTAGCGAAATATTGCGTGTTGATGAATTTGCCTTTGCCGCGCACGAACTGGTTGATGTGCATGATCGGCGTGCCCTCCGGCGCGGCGTCATTGCATGGCCACTGCAAGCTGCCCGCCTGTTCCAGCTTGGCGTAACTGACGCCGTGGAAAGTCGGCGTCAACGCTGCGATCTCATCCATGATCTGCGATGGATGCGTGTAGTGCATCGGATAGCCGAGCGCGTTGGATAACGCCACCGTGACTTCCCAATCCGCCTTGCCAGCCTTGGCCGGCATTACCTTGCGCACGCGTGAGATGCGTCGCTCGGCGTTGGTGAAGGTGCCATCCTTTTCCAGAAATGAGGAGCCCGGCAGGAAAACATGCGCGTACTTGGCCGTCTCGTTAAGAAACAGATCCTGCACCACGATACATTCCATCGCCGCCAATGCGGCAGTCACATGCTGCGTGTTTGGATCGGATTGAACAATATCCTCGCCTTCGCAATACAAACCCATGAAGCTGCCGTCCATCGCGGCATCGAACATGTTCGGGATCCTTAAACCAGGTTCAGGGCTCAAGGTGACACCCCACGCTTGCTCAAAATCGCCGCGCACCGTGCTGTCCGAGACATGCCGGTAACCCGGTAGTTCATGCGGGAACGAACCCATGTCGCAGGAGCCCTGCACATTGTTCTGTCCACGCAAAGGATTGACGCCGACGCCTTCGCGGCCAACATTACCAGTGGCCATCGCCAGGTTGGCGATGCCGATCACCATGGTTGAACCTTGCGCATGTTCAGTTACGCCGAGGCCGTAATAGATGGCGCCATTGCCGGCGCTGGCATACAGGCGCGCCGCACCGCGCAATTCTGCCGCGGATACGCCAGTAATCTCGGCCATCATTTCAGGTGAGTTTTCGGGACGCAGCACGAATTCTTTCCAGTCGGCGTACGATTTCTGATCGCAACGCTCTGCAACGAAATCTTCCTTCTGCAAGCCTTCGGACAGGATGACATGCGCCAGTGCAGTGATCAACGCGACGTTGGTGCCAGGCCGCAGCTTCAAGTGATAATCAGCCTGCACATGCGGCGACTTTACCATCTCGGTAGTGCGCGGATCGACCACGATCAGCCTGGCGCCCTGCCGCAGGCGGCGCTTCATTTGCGAGGCGAACACTGGATGTGCAGCCGCCGGATTGGCGCCGATGACCATGATGACATCCGATTTCATCACCGAATCGAAAGTCTGCGTGCCGGCCGACTCACCCAAGGTTTGCTTGAGTCCGTAGCCGGTCGGCGAATGGCAGACACGGGCGCAGGTATCGACGTTGTTGTTACCAAATGCCGCCCGCACCAGTTTCTGCACCAGGTAGGTTTCTTCATTGGTGCAACGTGAAGAAGTAATCCCACCGATGGAATCCTTGCCGTGCTTGGCCTGGATGCGGCGGAATTCACTGGCAGCATACGTCAGCGCTTCGTCCCATGACACTTCGCGCCACGGATCGGTGATTTTGCTGCGGATCATTGGCTTGGTGATGCGATCCTTGTGCGTCGCATAGCCCCAGGCAAAGCGCCCCTTGACGCAAGAATGTCCGTGGTTTGCCTGGCCATCCTTGTGCGGCACCATGCGCACCACTTCGTTGCCCTTCATCTCGACCTTGAACGAACAGCCGACGCCGCAATAGGCGCAGGTGGTGATCTTGCTGTGCTCGGCCTGGCCCAGCATGATGACGGTCTTTTCTGTCAGCGTCGCGGTCGGGCAAGCCTGCACGCAAGCGCCGCAGGAAACGCATTCCGATTCCATGAAGCTATCCATCTGCCCTGCCGATACGCGCGACGCGAAGCCGCGGCCATCGATTGTCAGCGCGAAGGTGCCCTGGGTTTCTTCGCAGGCGCGCACACAACGGTTGCAAACGATGCATTTGGACGGATCGTAAGTGAAGTAAGGATTCGATTCATCCTTCGTCATCTTCAGGTGATTCTCTCCTTCGTAACCGTAGCGCACCTCGCGCAAGCCGGTGACGCCGGCCATATCCTGCAACTCGCAGTTGCCGTTGGTCGGACAAGTCAGGCAATCGAGCGGGTGATCGGAGATATACAGCTCCATCACCCCACGGCGAATATCGGCCAGTTTTGGCGTCTGCGTGCGCACCTTCATGCCGGGTTCGCATGGCGTGGTGCAAGAGGCTGGATACCCCTTTCTGCCGTCGATCTCCACCAGGCACAAGCGGCAGGAACCGAACGGTTCGAGGCTGTCCGTCGCGCAAAGCTTGGGAACATTGATCCCTGCTTCCACTGCGGCACGCATGACAGATGTTCCGACGGCGACTTCGACCTGGACGCCATCAATGTCGAGCGAAATCATTTTTTCGGACTGCTTGGCGGGAGTGCCGTAGTCGAGTTCATTAAGCTGGTTCATCACATACTCCTGGTTCCGAGGGAACGTGGGTTAGCTGCGTTGATTGTTTCGTCTGGTCCGATATCAGGCGGCCCGATCGGCCGCGCCATCACCAAAATCTTCCGGAAAATGATCGAGTGCCGACAACACCGGCAATGGCGTCATGCTGCCCATCGCACACAGGGAACCGTTGATCATGGTGTCGCACAGGTCGCGTAACAAATGGATTTGCTGTACCTGCCCGGCAACGATCTTGTCGATCACTTCGACGCCGCGCGTCGAGCCGATCCGGCAAGGCGTGCACTTGCCGCACGATTCGATCGCGCAAAAGTGCATCGCGTAGCGGGCCTGGCTAGCCATATCGACGCTGTCGTCGAACACCACAATACCACCGTGGCCAAGCATGCCGCCGACAGCGGCCATGGCTTCATAATCGAGTTTGGTGTCCAACAACGATTCCGGCAGGTACGGCCCCAACGGCCCGCCCACCTGTACCGCGCGTATCGGCCTGCCGCTGACAGTGCCGCCACCAAAATCCAACAACAGCTCGCGCAAGGTCACGCCAAACGCTTTCTCGACCAAACCGCCATATTTGATATTGCCGGCCAGTTGCATCGGCAAGGTGCCCAGCGAACGGCCCATGCCGTAATTCTTGTAGAACGCAGCGCCGCGCGCCAGGATGATCGGCACCGAGGCCAGCGAGATCACATTGTTGATCACTGTCGGTTTTCCGAACAATCCTTCGATCGCCGGCAACGGCGGCTTGGCGCGCACCACACCGCGTTTTCCTTCCAGACTTTCGAGCAGCGCAGTTTCCTCACCGCAGATGTATGCGCCCGCACCTTTGCGCACTTCCAGATGGAAGCTGTGACCGGAGCCGAGGATGTTCTCACCCAGATACTGGCGGCGGTTTGCCGTGCTGACCGCCTGATCCAGCGCCGCAATTGCATGCGGATATTCCGAGCGAACGTAGATATAACCTTGGGTAGCACCAACCGCCAGCGCCGCAATCGTCATGCCTTCGATCAGCATGAACGGATCGTCTTCCATCACCATGCGATCAGAGAAGGTGCCGGAATCGCCTTCATCGGCATTGCAGACGATGTACTTTTGCGCGGCACTGGTGGCAGCTACTGTCTTCCATTTGATGCCGGTCGGGAAAGCCGCACCGCCGCGCCCACGCAGGCCGGAGTCAAGCACTTCCTGCACGATCTCAGCGCCAGCCATGGCCAACGCGCGCTGCAAGCCGGCGTAGCCTTCGTGCGCGAGATAATCATCGAGCGACAGAGGGTCCGTGACGCCGACACGCGCGAAGGTCAGGCGCTCCTGCTTTTTAAGATATGGAATTTCTGCGACCAGGCCCAACGCCAGCCGATGTGCGCCACCGCCCAGAAAACCCGCATCGAACAATCCGGCGACATCTTCCGGCTCAACCGGGCCGTATCCGATGCGTCCAGCGGCCGTCGCAACTTCGACCAGCGGCTCCAGCCAGAACATGCCGCGCGAACCGTTGCGTACCAGCTTGATCGGCTGGCTGCGCTTTTCCGCTTCGGCGACGATTGCGGCCACCACCTCATTGGCGCCCAGCGCCAGTGCAGTCGAGTCGCGCGGGACATAAATCGTGATGGCGCCAACGGCGGCGTCCACTGAGCTGGCGGCGTTCATCGCGCACCTCGCTTGGCTTGCACCAGCCGATTGAATTTTTCACTGCTGACGCGCGCGTGCAAATCATCGTCGATCTGCATGTTGGGACCGCTGGCGCACAGCCCCAGGCAATACACCGGTTCCAATGTGAACTGGCCGTCGCTGCTGGTACCGTGAAAATCGCAACCCAGCGCCGCTTTGGCATGCGCCGCCAATACTTCCGAGCCAACCGCCTGGCAGGCTTCGGCGCGACAAATCTGGACGATGTGCCGTCCTGCGGGTTGCTGGCGAAAATGATGATAGAAGCTGATCACGCCATGGACTTCGGCACGCGACAAATTCAGTTCGTCGGCGATCAGAGGCACCGCAGAGGCTGGGACATATCCGATCGCGTCCTGGATAGCATGCAGGACCGGCAGCATGGCGCCAGGCAGCGTTTTGTATTGTTGGATGATCGATCTGACCAGATCGAGGTCGACAGCTTGCTCCGGTATTACTTTTGGAACTTGCGAATGTTGCACGGCTTGCATCTTCACGACAGTCTCCTACCAGTATTCTTCGGTGTTGCAAAAAATGTCTAGCGTCTGCTTTTTCTCGTTATTTTTTTGTTCTTTGTCTTCTACTTGGCCATCTTGATAACCGTAGGGTGAACAAATCTTCCGGCCCACCCTACGTGTCAAACACTGTCCGCGATTATTTGAACAGCACTGCCGATTTCTGCAACGTGATCGCAATCCCCCAAACCAGCGGAATAATGACTGCTGCCCACGATACCCACAATACCAGTGGATTGCCGCCGCTGCCGATGCGCGCCATGTCTTCTGCCGACACGGTGACATCCGGATTGGCGGAAGCTTGCTCATGTGCCAATTTCTTTTCACGCGCCAGTTCTTCCGGCGTCATGAAATGCTTTTCGGCGATCGGCTTGATCATCAGGTTGCACAGCAGGCCAACCACCAGCATGCCGGCCAGGATGTACATCGTGGTGTTATAGACCGATTCACGCGGCATGCCGAGCGAAATCTGATATTCCCGCATGTAGTTCACCACCACCGGTCCGAGGATGCCCGCCGTGGCCCACGCGGTCAGCAGACGGCCGTGGATCGCACCAACCATCTGAGTGCCGAACAGGTCTGCCAGATACGCTGGAACAGTTGCAAAGCCGCCACCATACATCGACAGGATCAGGCAGACCGCCGCCACGAACAGGGCCACGCTGCCGGAAGCGCCGGACCAAGGGAGGCTGACATACAACACGAAGCCAAGCACGAAAAACACCACGTAAGTCATCTTACGGCCGATGTAGTCGGAACAGGAAGCCCAGACAAAGCGGCCGCCGATATTGAACAGGCTGATCAGGCCGGTAAAGCCGGCGGCAATCGCTGCAATGGCGCCCTTTTGTTCCAGCGACAGTTCGGTGAATTTTGTGCTGACGCCGAGTAGATGGCCGCCGAATACTTCCTGCAGCATCGGCGAAGCCATGCCGATCACGCCGATGCCGGCCGAAACGTTCAGGCACAGTACCAGCCACACCAGCCAGAACTGCGGAATGCCCCAGACCTTGCTGACGTGCACGTGGTGCTGAGTGATCATCGCGTTGCCGTTAGTTGCCGGCGGTGTCCAGCCTGCTGGCTTCCAGCCGCTTGGCGGAATCCGGTAACCGAAAGCACCGGCCATCATGAACACGAAATAAATCAGGGCCATGACGACAAAGGTCTGCCAGACGCCAACCGAGACATCGGATGCGAAATGCTTCATCAACTTGTCCGCCAGCGGGCTGCCGATCAGCGCACCGCCACCGAAGCCCATGATCGCCATGCCGGTCGCCATGCCGCGCCGATCAGGAAACCATTTGATCAGGGTCGAGACCGGCGAGATGTAGCCTAGGCCAAGACCAATGCCGCCAATCAGGCCGGAACCTATCCACATCAGCCAGATCTGGTGGTGATATACGCCCAATGCTGAAATCAGCAAGCCGCCGCACCAGCACAGCGCAGCCACAAAGCCGGCTTTGCGCGGGCCAACGTGTTCCAGCCAACCGCCCCAGATCGCGGCGGAGGTACCCAGAAGCACGAAGAACATCGTGTAGATCCAGCCAAGCATCGAAATCTTCCAGTCGCAAGTGCTTGCGAAAATTTCGGCAAAGAAACTCATATCCTTGGAGCAAGCCAGCGACTCCTTGATCCCGATCGCTTTCGATAACGGCAACCAGAACACCGAAAAGCCGTAAGCCATGCCGATACACAAGTGAATTGCCAACGCCGCCGGCGGCACCAGCCAGCGATTAAATCCTGGCCCCGCAATGGTGCGCTCTTTGTCTAAAAACCCCATCTTCCCCCCCGGAAATAAAAAGTCTTATATGTACCATATGTAATAGATTACATATAGTTTTATGTGCGAAATATTCCTTATATCCCTAATTTTCCTCTAATAATTAGAAAAATATCACTACCCTCCACCTGACTCAATAGGCTATATTTTGCATATATGTATAAAGTAAAGATCAAGCCGCATTGGGAAATCTCGCGCGACGGCAATGCGCCGCTGGATACTGCTGTGCTGCTGGCCTTGCTGACCGCGATCCAGGAAACCGGCTCGATCGCCAACGCCGCGAGGCAGATCGGCAGTTCATACCGGCACGCCTGGGGCATCCTGCGCGATGCCGAGAAGATGTTCGGCCATGCGTTGATCCAGACCGGGCGTGGGCGCGGCAGCCATTTGATGCCGCTGGCGGAGAAGCTGATCTGGGCCGATCTGCGCGTTGCAGCGCGCTTGTCCCCCACCCTGGAAAGCCTGGCGTCGGAACTGGAAGGCGAGTTGAGCAAAGCGGTGTCCGGGCAACCACAGGTAATCCGCCTGAATGCCAGCCACGGCTTTGCGGTGGCGGCGTTGCTGAACCAGCTGAACGAAAGGCATTTGCCGGTCGAGCTGCGCTATCGCAACAGCGCCGATGCAGTTGCTGCGCTGTCGCACCACGAATGCGACCTGGCCGGGTTTCATGTGCCGCTGGGCGAGTTCGAAGCCGCCGCGGCTGCCAGCTACAGCCATTGGCTGGATAAGCACAAACATTGCCTGATCCACCTGGCGGTGCGTAACCAGGGCTTGATGGTCGCGCCAAGCAATCCGAAACAGATCCGCAGCCTGCACGACCTGGTCCGCCCCGGCGTGCAATTCGTCAATCGCCAGACCGGCTCTGGCACCCGCATGTTGCTGGAACTGATGCTGGCCAAGGAAGAGTTGTCACCGAGCGCGATCGACGGCTTCGAGAGCGCCGAATTCACCCATTCCGCGATCGCCGCCTTCATTGCCAGCGGCATGGCCGATGTCGGCTTCGGCGTACAAACCGCAGCCGAACGCTTTGGCCTAGACTTCATCCCACTGATCCGCGAGCGCTATTTCTTCGCCGTGTCGGCCGATGCCATGAAAGATCCGCTGATGCAGCAAGTAATCGGCATCCTGCAGTCCGAGACATTCCGCGACATCGTCAACCAGCTGGCCGGCTACGACGGCAGCGCCACTGGCGATATCCTATCGCTGTCAAAGGCATTCAAGGGTCTGTACTAGGGTCGGCGCCGCTCCCAGATGTCGTTTTAGCATCAATCAATTTATATAAATCATTGTCATTTGCTTGGATGAATCTAAAATAGCGGCTTGCTCCAAACGCTATTATCAAAAAGATAACCTCATTCAAAGCCGACGTCTTTGCCGACAAGATAGAGGAATGGAGCATCCGACCGATCCGATGCAGAATTTTTTGGAGATACTCAATGAAGCGATTTTTCAATCTTGGCCTGTGCGCACTCTCCGCTGCGCTGTTGCTGACAGCTTGCGGCAAGCAAGAACCGAAAACGGCAGCAGCCCCGGAACAGACCGTTTACCTGGTCGGTGCCGAAGCCACGTTTGCACCGTTCGAGTATCAGAATGAACAGAAGGAAATCGTCGGCTTCGACGTTGACGTCATGAACGCGATCGCCGACAAGGGCGGTTTCAAGATCAAGTTCGTCAACACACCGTTCGAGGGCATCTTCAACTTCCTGGCCCAGGGCGACCGCGACCTGCTGGCGTCTGCCATCACCATCACCGACGAGCGCAAACAGACCGTCGATTTCTCCGAGCCCTATTTCGAAGCCAACCAGTTGATCGTGGTGCCGAAGGATTCCAAGGTCACCAAGTTCGCAGACCTGAAGAATATGAAGGTCGGCGTGCAAAGCGCCACTACCGGCGACGATATCGTGCAGAAGGAGTTAGGCAAGAGCAACCCTAACATCAAACGCCTGGAATCGGCGACGCTGGTGATGAAGGAACTGGAAGGCGGCGGCGTCGAGGCAGTGGTGTCCGACAACGGCGTCATCAAGAACTACATCAAGAACAATCCCTCCGAAGGGTTCCGCTTCATCTCCGATCCGGCCTTCCCGAAAGAGTACTACGGTATTGCCGTGAAGAAGGGCAACGCCGAATTGCTGGCCAAGGTGAACAAGGGACTGGCGGCAATCAAGGCTGACGGCAGCTATGACAAGATCTACGCCAAGTATTTTGCCGACACGTCCAAATAAGCCGGGAGCAAACATGAGATCACGATACCTGCCGGCCCTGATGCTGGTCTGTTCGCTGGCCGTACTGGCCGCATGCAGCAAAAAAGAAGGCGGCACGACAGCGGCCGATGCCAGCCGCACTGAATATGTGGTCGGCGCCGACGGCGCCTATGCCCCGTTCGCCTCCGAGAACGAGCAGAAGGAACTGGTCGGCTTTGATATCGACACCATGAAAGCCGTGGCCGACAAGGCCGGCATCAAGATCAAGATCGTCAATACGCCGTTCGATGGCCTGTTCAATGCGCTGGCCCAGGGCGACCGCGACATCCTGATTTCCACCATCACGATCAACGACCAGCGTAAGCAAAGCATGGATTTCTCCGAGCCTTACTTCGTGGCCAAGCAATTGATCGTGCTGCCTGCCAACTCGAAGGTCACCAAGTTCGAAGACTTGAAATCGCAGAAGATCGGTGTCCAGAGTGGCACGACCGGCGATGACGCGGCACAGGTCCTGAACGGCAAGAACAGCGCCAGCGTCAAGCGTTTCGAATCGATGCCGTTGGCATTCCAGGAACTGGAAGGCGGCGGCGTCGATGCCGTGGTCGGCGACAATGGCGTCGTCACCAATTTCGTCAAGAACAATCCCGGCAAGAACTTCCGCATCGTCGACGATCCCAGCTTCCCTAAAGAGTATTACGGCATCGCAGTCAAGAAGGGCAATACGGAGTTGCTGGCGAAACTCAACCACGCCCTGGAACAGATCAAGGCCGACGGTACCCAGGACCGGATCTATAAGAAATACTTCGCGGACAATAAACAGTAGTCCGCAGTAGAACACCATCAATCCGACCGGGACCGTATGTCGGCAGCAAGCGCTGCCGACATGTTGAACGCCCCTTTTTTGTGAGAGCACCATGAAGAAAATCTTAACCCGCTACCTGCCGCTGTGCGTGCTGACCGTGAGCCTGATCGCTGTCGGCGCCTGCAGCAAGAAAGAAGAAGCACCGGCAGCGGCCGCCAAACAGAGCCTGTATGTGGTTGGCGTCGAATCGGCCTATGCACCGTTTTCCGCCGAAAACGAAAAGAAGGAAGTGGTCGGTTTCGATATCGACGTCATGAAGGCCATTGCCGCCAAGACCGGCATCGAAGTCAAATTCATCCCGACACCGTTCGAAGGCTTCTTCAACTTCCTGGCGCAAGGCGACCGCGACTTGCTGATTTCCGCCATCACCATCACCGACGAACGCAAGCAGACAGTCGACTTCTCTGAGCCTTATTTCGAAGCCAGCCAGCTGATTGCCGTCCCGCAGAGCAACACCACGGTGAAGCAATTCAACGACCTGAAAAACCTGAAGATCGGCGTGCAAAGCGCGACTACCGGTGATGAAGTAGTACAGAACCTGGTCGGCAAGAACAATCCGAGCATCAAGCGCTTCGATTCGACGCCGCTGGCGCTGAAGGAACTGGAAAGCGGCGGCGTCGATGCCGTGGTGGCCGACGATGCGGTAGTCAAGAACTACATCACCAATAACCCCTCCGCCAGTTTCCGCGTCGTCTCCGACGCCGGCTTCCCGAAAGAGTATTACGGCATCGCCGTTCGCAAGGGCAACACCGAACTGCTGGCGAAGATCAACCAGGGCCTGGCTGATATCAAGGCAGACGGCAGCTTCGCCAAGATCAATGAAAAGTACTTCGGCAACGGCAAATGATCCCGCGCAGACCCGCTGTTTTTGGCGGTCTGCGGCGACTACGGTATAATTTTGCGCTAATTTTTATTATCTTCAGGCGCGACCCGGACCTGCAACAAAGTCAACATTGCGGGTCGCGCATCCCTTCAGCCAGTCACACAGTTTCTTCTCAATAATATTTATGGATTTTCGCTGGAGCATCATACAAGGCTACGCGCCGCTATTCGTCAAGGGCTTCTTCATGACGCTCCAGGTGGCCGTGATCAGTATCATCATCGGCACCATCATTGGCTTGCTGCTTGGCATGCTGCGCCTGGCGGACGTCAAGCACGGCCCATGGAAATGGCCGTTCCGTCTGGTCAAAGGCCTGGCCAGTTTCTACGTGGCGTTCTTCCGCGGCACACCGTTGTTCGTGCAAATCCTGTTGATTCACTTTGCGGTGATGCCGGTGCTGATCCACCAAGATAACGGCCTGCTGATCTCCGGCGAGCTGGCACGCACCATCAAGCAGGACTACGGCGCCTTCATCTCCGGCATCGTCGCATTGTCGTTGAACGCCGGCGCTTATATCTCCGAAATTTTCCGCGCCGGCATCCAATCCATCGATCGCGGCCAGACTTACGCCGCCTCCAGCCTTGGCATGGGCTACAAATTGACGATGCGCTATGTGGTGCTGCCGCAAGCATTCCGCCGCATGCTGCCGCCGCTGGGTAACGAAGCGATCACCCTGCTCAAGGACTCGTCGCTAGTATCGGCCATCGGCCTGGCTGAGCTGGCCTATGCTGCCAGGACTGTGGCCGGCGCCTATTCCCGCTATTGGGAACCGTACATCACGATCTCCGTCGTCTACTTCTCCATGACCATGGTGCTGGCGATGCTGGTTGGCCGTCTGGAAAAGAAGTACGCAGCGCCGCATCATCGCTGATCAAGTCACGCGTTAATCCACAGCGCATTTGCGCCCGCCCTGACTTATTCGCTGATTTATTTCACGCAAAATAAATCAGGGCCTGACAACTTCCCTCAGTCAATTTCCCACAAACGCCGTCCACCGTCAGCAGCGCCGTGCGCAGCCGCTTGTCGGCAAACACCGCCTGCGCCGCAGAACGATAGCCACGCAATTGCGCCGTGTAGGCCGCGCGCTCGCTATCAAGCAGATTACGTTTGTAATCCAGTATCCACACCTCTTCCTCAAAGATCACCACACGGTCGAAGCGCAGCACGACGCCATCGGCGATGATTTCCATTTCGTTGCGAGCATGTACATGTAGCGCCGGATTGAAGAAATGCGCCAACTCGGCCTGATCGAGAATGGTCTGCGCCTGGCGGCTGACCAGTTTCGCCATCGGCAACGGGCACGGCAACCAGCGTGCAATTGTCTCTGCTTGCGGCAACGCCACCGGCCAGTTGCCGTGCTGCGTGACCCTCTCCAGCAGGCCGTGCAGGGCGACGCCTTCATCAATTGCCTGATTGCTGAAAGTCGGCGCACTGGCGGTAACGGCCGGCGGCATGTGTGGCGGATCAAAAATCTCCTGCTCGAACCGCTGCGCAATGCTGGCATCGGCATCAGCGGCGTGCCCGGCCGTTGCTTCCAGTTCGAGTTCATCCACATGCTGCAGGCGCGCGTACCAGCTATCCTCGGTCACGCCGCCGCTTCTGCCGGCGACGCCGCTGACGATCAGCAACTGCTTGGCGCGGGTGGTCGCCACGTACAGCAAATTCCAGTCTTCCTGCGTCTTGAATCCTTCTTCCGCGTCGAACAGGCGATCACGGGCGGCGCCGCGTTCGGCGCTGCTGCCAAAAGCAGAAAAGTGCAATGGCGCCTCGGCGTCCTGCGGCCAATCGCAGAGGATGCCGTAATCGTCGCGCGCCGGCTTGCTGTGATTGGCGTCCAGCAGCACCACCACCGGCGCTTCCAGGCCCTTGGCGCTGTGCACGGTCAGGATGCGCACCGCGTCGGTGGCGGCATCAATGCTGGCTTCGTCAGGCGCATCGCCACCGGCGGCGTTTTGCAGGCCGCGCAAGGCATCGATGAATTTCGGCAGGCTGGGATAACGGCCGGCATCCATGTTCAAGGCAAGTTCGACGAAAGCCTCGATATTGCCGATGGCCTGGCTGCGCACCAGTGGCGCTGCGGCTTGTGCATAGCGCGCCAACAATTGTCCCTGATGCAGAATCAGGTCGAGCAGATCGTGCACCGGCAATCGCGGCGCGGCTTGCAGCCATTCCGCGAGCAATGCCGAGGCGCGCTGCAACGGCGCCGATGCTTCAGCCATAGCGCTGGCAGCGCGCAAGCGCGCCCACCAGCCGCGTTCGCCGCGCTGCGCCAGGGTAATCAGGTCATCATCGCTGGCGCCGAAGATCGGCGATTTCAATACGTGGCCGAGCGCACGCGCGTCGTCCGGCGTGATCAGGAAAGTCAGCAAGGCGATCAGGTCGGAAATTTCCAGCGACTCCAGCAGGCCGCCGCGCTTGTCCGACATGAATGGAATGCCGGTTGCGCGCAACGCACTTTCGTAAGCGCCCAGATGGCTGCGCTTTTTCACCAACAGCATCACGTCCGACCACGCCAGCGTGCGACTACCGCTTTCCCGGCGAATCTTCAGTTCCGCCCTGGCGCGCCATAGCGCCTGCGCAATCTGCTTTCCCTCATCGCGCCGGCGGGCGTCTTCCGACTCTTCGCGCGGCGTGGTCAGCGGATTGCGCAAACCCTGTGGCGCAGCTTCGGCATCACCATCGTCATCCGGCTGGCGGATCAACGGCAAGCGCCAGACCGCGCCGCCGACTTCACCCAACGTGGTTTGCGCGGAAAACAGCGGGTTGGCGACGAAACTCTCGTTCAATACGGCGACGATGGCACTAGCATTGCGGCGCGTCTGGTTTGCCTGCAGCACCGTCGCGCCCTGCTCCTGCAATAAAGTGCGCGCGGCTTCAAACACGCGCGGTTCGGCGCGCCGGAAACGGTAGATCGATTGCTTGGGATCGCCGACCACGAATACGCTGGGCTGCCCGGCATCTTCGCCATAAGCGCTGAGCCAGGCGCGCACGATGCTCCATTGCAGCGGGTTGGTGTCCTGGAACTCGTCCAACAAAATATGTTTGTAGCGCGTATCCAGCCGGCTTTGCAAATAAGCGGCGCTTTCGGGATTGGTCAACAGCCGATAGGCTTGCCATTCCAGATCAGCGAAATCGAACACGCGCTGTTCCGCTTTCAGGCCTTGATAGCATTCGAGATAGGCATTGCCGACACTGAACAGGTGCTGATTCAGGCTCAACACGGTACGCTCATGGCTACGTTTGCGCAGCAGCTTGAGAGCGTCGCCGGTGACGATGAATTGCGCATCGAAGGCATCCAGCGCGTTGCCACCCAGGCTGTTTTCCAGCGCCTTTACCAAATCCTTGGTCTTGGCGTTGCTGCGCGGCTTGCCGGCATCATCGAAGAACTGATGGCACAGGGCGTCGAAGTTTTCCGTGGCCGGGCCTGCGGTCAGCGCCATTTCGATGGCGGTCGCGCGCTTCTGGTTGGTGGCCGAGCCCTGCCCCAGCAGCCAGGCGATCTGCTTAATCTGCGACAGCAATTTCTCGTCGTCCCACAGCGACAGGCGAGCATCGGCCTCGGCATCCTCTCCACACAGCTCGCGCAGCCACTCCAGCGGCACGTCGACGCCCTGCTGGATCACGGCCCACCATTCGGCGCGTTTATCGATAAAGGCTGTCAGCAATTTACGTGTGCTGAAATCACCCACCAGCTGATACAAGGCCAGCAGATCCTGCTTGACCTGGCCGTTGTCTTCATCGTTCAGTGATTGCATGAAACGCAGATAGGCGTCGGCCAGCAGCTCCCCGGTTTTCTCCGTGAGCGCATAGCCATGCGGCACGCCAGAGGCCAGTGGCGCAATTTGCAGCAACCTGGCAAACCAGCTATGGAAGGTATCGATCGACAAGCTCTGCGGACTGGCCAGCACGCGCTCATACAGGTTGCGTGCCGCCGGCAGCACTTGCGCCAGCTGCTGCCGCGGAATGCCGCGCTCCAGTAGCAAGGTGCGGACCTTTTCGTCAGGCTGCAGCGCCAGGTCGTGCAGCAGTTCCAGCAGGCGTTCGCGCATTTCCTGCGCCGCCTTGCGCGTAAAGGTAATCGCCAATAGTTCGGACGGCGCGGCGCCCGCCAGCAGCAGCCGTAACATGCGCGCCACCAGCAGCCAGGTCTTGCCGCTCCCGGCGCACGCTTCCACCACCACAGAGTGTTGCGGATCACAGGCGGCGTTGGTGAAATCCTGCGCTTCGACCACATTGCCGTTCATCCGGTAAGCGCTCGGCAAAGGCGTTTGCATCAATTCGCTCATTACCACGCTCCCTTGCGGCACAAGCCGCGTACATCGCAATACTGGCAAACCGATTCGGTGCCGTTGGCAGGCAACCCGACGCCGCTGGCAATCGCTTGCACATTAATTGTGATTTGCGTAGCCAATGCGCGCTGCGCTTCGTCATAGTCGGGCGCACTCACATCGCCCACCTTGTCCTTGGTGGTTTCCAGTGCGACGTAATGGGCAGCGGCAACCGGGCGATCCGACAGCAAACCGTAGAACGCCAGTTGATGATCTTCGTGGTCCTTCAGTTTTTTGTTGAGCGCAACCAGGTTGTTGGTCTTGTAGTCCAGAACAGCACGTTCGCCGGCATCGTTCTCATCGATGCGGTCGATACGGCCATGCAGCGTCAATTCCCGATCCGGCAAAGGCAGTGGCTTTTCATACGCTTGTTCGCCAAATACAAAGCGCCAACCCAGCGCCTCATGTTCATTGGCCCACACCACATAGGCGGCGATCACCTTCTGCCAGCGCGCGTAATAACCCAATGCAGCAGGATTCCTGGCGATGACGCTGTCGAACAGTTTTTTTGAAATATCCACCAACAATGCTTCACGCCGTTCAGGCGGACAGGGCTGATCGCGCAAGGTCTCATGATATGTCTCAAGAATTTCATGCAGCCAGCCGCCGTAGTCGCGCTTTTCGGGCAAGTCGGACAATTCATCCAGCGATGCCAAGCCCAGCATGCGCCGCGCAAAGAATTGATATGGGCAAGCGATAAAGCTGTTGTAGGCGCTGGCCGTCAGGCGCGTCGGCGTCAGTTGCGCGGCGGCCGGCACTGGCATGACCGACGGTGTCGGCTGCAGGCTTTGCGCTGCAATCGTCGCCCGCATTTCCGGCAGCGCCGCCGCACCATGGCGCGCCAGGGTCAGTTGCAGCCGCTGGATCCAAGGGCTGACCGGGTTCGGTTCGCCGTCCTTATGCGCCTGCCAGGACAACACTACCTGCGGATTCATTGCCAGCAGTTCCACCACGTCGCGCAATTGCTGGCGTTGCCGGCTTTCACGGGTTGCCAGCCCCAGTTCGCGTCGCACGGTATTGGCAAAGAACAGGGTTTCCTGCGGCTGCGACGGCAAGTGATCGGCATCGGCGCCCACCACAAGCACGGCATCGAAGGTACGCAGGCGCGCGCCGTTCAGCGGCAACATCACCACGCGCCGGTCATTGATGGCGCTGATGAAACTGGTGTCGTCAAGCTGCAGGTTGACCAGCGCGCGCCATTCCGGAAATGAAAACAACGCTGCATAATCCTGGCCCGAGTGATTCCCGGACGGGGCAATATTCTGCAACAGTTGCAGGATCTGCTGGCCGGCCGAATCTGCGCCCAGTGCCGAGCTGATACCGAGCGCATCCAAGGTGCCGCTGGTGGTGGCAATCCAGTCGCGCAAAGTCTTGCGGCCGCCAAATTGCGCCGCCTGCTGCGCGAGCAGGCTGACTGTGTTTTGTTCCGCCGGCGCCGCACTCAATGCGTTGATCACGTTACGCCACTCGCCCAGCACGTTGGCACGCCGCAGCAACAATTCGATCTTCATCACCAGCGCCGATTTGTTGGCGACGCTGTCCTGCGCATCATGCAACAGATCGCTGGGCGCTTCGTTCAAGACGAACGGCGACTTCAGCAAATCAAGCAAGGCGGTGGTTTCGCCGCGCGCGGTGACCACGTCGAACCAGGCAGAGATTGCCGACGCCGCGCGCGTGGTCGAGAGTTTCCAGCCGGTTTCATCCGCAACATGGATTTGCGCCCGTTCCAGCAAAGCACGAATGCGGCGCGCCACCACGCGATCCTGCGCCACGATCGCCAGGCTGCTCTTGCCTGCCTGCAGCCAGTCGATCACCATTTGCGCGCCCTGCACTGCTTCGTCCTCAACGCTCTGTGCAGCGCACAAGGTTAGTTCAGTCGACAGCGTCCAATCATCGATCTGCCTGTCGCTGGGTGCGCCAGCGTAACTACCGTCGTCGACAGCAGTTTCCACCATTTCCGGCCAAGCCACAGCGTAGGTCGGTAGCAGCGCCGGCGCACGCCAATCAAGCGTAATCGTCAGCACCGGCTGGCGTGCGGCATAGGCATCAAGAAAAGCCTGCTCCAGCGGCTCCGGCGCCACAGAACTGATCCAGGCCATCGGTTGGCTCGCCTGTTCCGCCATCTGCAAGGTTTGCGCGAAACGCGAAGCAATCGCATCGTCGGCATCGAGCTGGCTTTTCCAGATCGACCAAACCAGCTGGGTTTCATCCGACAATATTTTGCGCGCATCCGGCGATAGTTGTTCCAGCGCATGCTGCCAGCGCTGCTCCAGATCTGCGGTGTCACCGTCGGCGGCGTGCAACGAAGGCAACATAGCCTGCGTCAATTCGTCCGATAGCGCTAACAGTGTCTGCGCCAGCGGCAGCAAATCGGTGTTGCGGCGTGCCGTGAATAATTTTTTGAGCCAGCCGTGCTGACGCAACTCTGCGTAGAGACGCATCAGGCGCTCGCTGGCAGGCATCACGTTCTGCTGCGGCGGCAGCGTCATCAGCCAGCCGGACAGCGTGAAGAACTGCGGCGGCACGAAAGTCCCGCCCAATTCGGCGTTGAGTGCCGCTTTCAATTGCTGAGCGTGGGCAAAGGTTGGCAGCACTACGCGCCAGTCGGCGAAGTCGCGCTGATTGGCATTGCCACTACGCTCGCGGCAAGCCGCCAGCAGCGCGCGCGCCGCGCCAGGCCAGAAACCGGCGGAAGGGGCAATTAATATGGATTTTAAGGACATGTAGCTCACTGTAACGCCGACGCGGGGGAAACTGCTTCAGAAATCGACGCCCGGGCCGGAGGCTCTTTTTTGCAACAATTACCTGTCATTTTATGCGAGCCCTTAAAAAACAAGCGAAAATAAGCGCGCGCCTCACACTTTTTATTAAAATCGGTTATGATTTAGCGAATATCCCGCCGCAACACCTCTTACCGCACCCACAGATACTTGAATTCGCGCACGGCATCCCCACATTTTCAATAGAATAAGGGCCGCCGATGGCAACCACCAAGCAGGAATGGTAAGTCGTCCTTGGCATACATTGATTCTTTTTCCCTCACACTGAGGAAACCATGAGCGAACATATTAAACACACATCCGACGCAGCTTTTGAAGCAGACGTACTCAAATCCGACAAACCGGTCCTGGTTGATTTCTGGGCTGAGTGGTGCGGCCCTTGCAAAATGATCGCCCCGATCCTGGAAGAAGTGGCCAAGGAATACGGCGACAAGCTGCAGATCGTCAAGCTGGACGTGGACTCCAACCAGGCAGTGCCTGCCAAGCACGGCATCCGCGGCATCCCGACACTGATCCTGTTCAAGAACGGTGTTCCTGCTGCGCAAAAAGTCGGCGCATTGGCCAAGGGCCAGCTGACGGCATTCATTGATTCGAATATATAATAAGAACCGCGGCGGTGCGCCCGCATCGCCGCTTGTGATTTACTGACTACACCACGCAGTTCCCTCCCCCACCCAATATTTCCCATCCCGGGACACTCATACCTATGCATTTATCTGAATTGAAGGCGTTACACGTCTCCGCCCTGCTAGAAATGGCAATCGGCCTGGACATCGATAACGCAGCGCGTTTGCGCAAACAAGAACTGATGTTCGCGATCCTGAAAAAGCGCGCGAAATCAGGAGAACAAATTTTTGGCGATGGCGCCCTCGAAGTCCTGCCTGACGGCTTTGGCTTCCTGCGCTCGCCCGACGCCAGCTACATGGCGTCCACCGACGACATTTATATTTCGCCTTCGCAAATCCGCCGCTTCAACCTGCACACCGGCGATTCGATCGAAGGTGAAGTGCGTACGCCGAAAGACGGCGAGCGCTATTTCGCACTGGTCAAGGTCGACAAGGTCAACGGCGAATCGCCGGAAGCGTCGAAGCACCGCATCCTGTTTGAAAACCTGACGCCACTGCATCCGAACAAACCGCTGCCGCTGGAACGCGACATGCGCGGCGAAGAAAACATCACCGGCCGCATCATCGACATGATCGCGCCGATCGGCAAGGGCCAGCGCGGCCTGCTGGTGGCGTCGCCGAAGTCCGGTAAATCGGTCATGCTGCAACACATTGCGCATGCGATCACCACCAACCACCCAGACACCGTGATGATCGTCCTGCTGATCGACGAACGCCCGGAAGAAGTGACCGAAATGCAGCGCTCGGTGCGCGGCGAAGTGGTGGCGTCGACTTTCGATGAACCAGCCACACGCCACGTGCAGGTTGCTGAAATGGTGCTGGAAAAAGCCAAGCGCCTGGTCGAAATGAAAAAAGACGTAGTGATCCTGCTGGATTCGATCACCCGTCTGGCGCGCGCCTACAACACCGTGATCCCTGCCTCCGGCAAGGTGCTGACCGGTGGTGTCGACGCCAACGCGCTGCAACGTCCGAAGCGTTTCTTCGGCGCTGCCCGTAACATCGAAGAAGGCGGTTCGCTGACCATCATCGCTACCGCACTGATCGAAACCGGCAGCCGCATGGATGACGTGATCTACGAAGAATTCAAGGGTACCGGCAACATGGAAGTCCACCTGGAACGCCGCCTCGCCGAGAAGCGCGTTTATCCAGCGATCAACCTCAACAAGTCCGGCACCCGCCGCGAAGAATTGCTGATCAAGCCAGACCAGCTGCAAAAGATCTGGGTACTGCGCAAACTGCTGTACAGCATGGATGAAATTGAAGCGATGGAGTTCATTCTCGACAAGATGAAGTCGACCAAGAATAACGCCGAGTTCTTCGACATGATGCGTCGCGGCGGTTAATCAAGGTTGATTGTTACGGTTGAAAAATATGTCAACCGTAACGCGGAAAAGTCCGTCATGCATGAGTATGTCGGACTTTTTTTTGCACACCATAAAAAAACAGGCGCAAAATGGCGGGGTAATTTTCGGCGGCGGCAAGGGCATTATTCCTACGCCTTTGCTGCGCCTTGCAACTTCCGGCCTCGCTGCTACAAGCGGGTCGGTTAAATGCTATCCTTGCGAACCTTCATTCTGGCAACAACACATCATGGCAACTACCCCATCCAGGCAATCGAAATTCGGCACAGTTCTGCGAGTTACCAGCGGTAACTTTATGGAGATGTTCGATTTCTTCCTGTTCGGCTTTTACGCGACCTACATTTCCAAGACATTCTTCCCGGCGGGCGACGAATTCGCCTCGCTGATGCTGACCTTCATGACATTCGGCGCCGGCTTTCTGATGCGGCCGCTTGGCGCTATCATTCTCGGTGCCTACGTCGACCGGGTCGGCCGCCGCAAGGGCCTGATCACGACACTGGCGCTGATGGCCGCCGGCACCATGCTGATCGCATTCGTACCGGGTTACGCCACCATCGGCTATGCGGCGCCGCTGCTGGTGCTGATTGGTCGGCTGCTGCAGGGATTCTCGGCCGGCGTGGAACTGGGCGGCGTTTCGGTGTACTTGTCCGAAATGGCGACACCAGGGCACAAGGGCTTCTATGTCAGCTGGCAATCCGCCAGCCAGCAAGTGGCCATCATCGTCGCCGCTGCTTTGGGATTCGGTTTGCAGGTATGGCTGCAGCCGGCGCAAATCGCCGACTGGGGCTGGCGCATTCCATTCTTCATCGGCTGCATGATCGTGCCGGTGCTGTTCGTGATCCGCCGTTCGCTGCAGGAAACCGAAGAATTCATGGCGCGCAAACACAAGCCGCCAGTACGCGAAATCCTGCGCTCGATGGTTGATAACTGGGGCTTGGTGATTGCCGGCATGATGCTGGTGTCGATGACGACAGTCTCGTTCTACCTGATCACCGTCTACACGCCGACATTCGGCAAGAGCGTCTTGAAGCTGAGCACTATCGATGCGCTGGTTGTCACCTTCTGCGTCGGCATCTCGAACTTCATCTGGCTGCCGGTGATGGGCGCCCTTTCCGACCGCGTCGGTCGCAAGCCGCTGCTGCTGGCATTCACGATCCTGACTATCCTGACCGCGTATCCCGCGCTGTCGTGGCTGGTGGTCGATCCGAGCTTCCAGAAGATGCTGGTTGTCGAACTGTGGCTTTCTTTCCTGTATGCAAGTTATAACGGTGCGATGGTGGTCGCGCTGACCGAAGTCATGCCAGTTGAAGTGCGAACAGCCGGTTTTTCATTGGCCTACAGCCTGGCGACAGCCATTTTCGGCGGCTTCACGCCGGCGATTGCCACCGGTCTGATCGAATACACCGGCGACAAAGGCGCACCAGGCATGTGGATGACCGCGGCAGCTATCTGTGGCTTGTTTGCAACATTGTATTTGTACCGCAAGAGCGGCAATCAAAGCCCTGTCCAGGCAAAAAGCTGATATCCGGCTTGACTGAGGGACGGATTCAAGCGGGATTGCAGCCGTAGCAAGAAAATGAAAATCAGTGCCCGATGGCCGCCAAGGCACTGATTTCATTCATTTTTTCCGATACATTGCGGGATTTATTGTATAATTTGCGGTTTTCCACCCCGGCAAGTGATCGACAATCGGGTCAAGAAGCAGGACGACCGACGAAGTGATTGATTGGCTACCACTCAATTGAGGCAATTATGAAAGACGGCATTCACCCAAATTACCGCGAAGTCCTGTTCCACGACGTATCGAACGATTTCAAGTTCGTCACACGTTCGACTATCCAGACTCGCGAAAACATCACCCACGAAGGTAAAGAATACCCTCTGGTGAAAATTGAAGTTTCGTCGGAATCGCATCCGTTCTACACCGGCCAGCACAAGATCGTCGACACCGCCGGTCGCGTTGACAAGTTCCGCAAGAAATTCGGCACTGTCGGTTCCAAGACTTCGATCGCCAATACTTAATTCGATCGTCGTTTCAAAAAGGCAGCTGCGGCTGCCTTTTTTGTTTTATCGGCATGATCGAGAACTGCCGGCCCGGCTCGCCGCTCCAACCGTCCGCGCAGATTGATTCAGCTGGAGAGCCAATCCTTGATGGATTGCGGAAAATGATGCCGGGAAAAGATATCCAGAACAAAAGAGAACTCGAAAAACCGTAGCGAACGTTGCAAGGTCGGCAGAAGAAGCACAGCCGTATGAGAGTACGGCGAGCATCGCAGTGTCGAGATTGCAGCGCGCAGCAGGTTTGTCCAGGTCACGAAAAACGTAGCTGACGATAGCGCAGTACACTGCTATCCGGCACAATATCCAGCAATTCAAATAATCGGTCAAACAACATTGTGATGAAGCCCGTCCGCCTCCCTGCTTCCGCCACCAGCGCACTGCCACGCTGGGGCCTATGGGCACTTGGATTACTCTATATCCTGCCCGGGCTGATCGGACGCGATCCGTGGAAAAATGAGGACGCATCAAGTTTCGGTATCGCCTGGACCATGGCCCACGGCGGCATTAACGACTGGCTGATGCCCAACATCGCCGGCTTGCCAATGCCAGGTGAAAGCCCTCTGACCTACTGGGTCGGCGCCCTCTTCATCAAGCTGTTCGGATGGCTAGTGGGCGACCCGTTCGCCGCGCGCCTGTCGACTGTCGTCTTTTTCCTGATCGGCTCGCTCTCGGTCTGGTATGCCACTTACCTACTGGGGCGACGCAACGAAGCCCAGCCGCTGCGGCTGGCATTCGGCGGCCAGCCCGAGCCAAGGGATTTTGGCCGCACGCTGGCCGACGGCGCTTTCCTGATCTACCTTGGTTGCCTCGGACTGATTTCTCACAGCCATGAACCGACGGCGAAGAGCCTGCAAATTTCTCTGGTGGCTTTCTCGATTTATGTTGCAGTACGCATGTTCGACACCCCCAACGCGGAGCGTAATATTCGCAGTGCCGCCTTGCTCGGGCTTACCCTTGGCCTGATGATCCTGACGCGCGGCTGGACGATCCCGCTGGGCTTGCTGCTCGGTTTGGTGGTGTTGGCATTCATGCGCGAAAAAAAGATCGCACGCGACCTGTTGCTGATCAGCCTGCCTGTGGCTGCGATTGTCGCCGGGATCTGGTTCGTTGCGGGCTGCACGCTGCTGCCGCGCGGCATCGGCTACTTCGCCATCTGGGAGAACGTCAACCTGCAGCAATTGAGCTGGCCAAGCTGGACAGCGCTCTCGTACTACTTCAAATACGGCATCTGGTTTGCGTGGCCGGCCTGGCCTTTCGCCGGCTGGGCCGTCTATGCATGGCGCCAGCAACGATCGACATTGCACATTGCATTGCCGCTGGCATTCTTCATCAGCCTGACGGCTGTGATACTGCTGAATCCACACCCGGAAGAAGGTATCCTGCTGCCGTTGCTGCCGGCATTGGTGATCCTTGCTGCATTCGGCCTGCCGACCATGAAGCGCGGCGCGATTAACGCGGTCGACTGGTTCTCGGTCATGACGCTGACTGCTTGCGCCGCATTTATCTGGCTGGCTTGGATAGCCAAGGAAAGCGGCTGGCCGGCGCAGATTGCCAAGAATGTCTACAAGCTGGCGCCAGGCTTCAAGCCTGAATTCAACCTTGTGGCGCTGATCATCGCCTTGCTCGGTTCAGTGTTCTGGATCCTGCTGGTCAACTGGCGGTTGTCGCGCCGGCCGTCGGTCCTGTGGCGCGCCGTGGTGCTGTCCTCTGGCGGCGTGATCCTGTGCTGGCTACTGCTGACCACGCTGTGGATGCCCTGGATCAACTACAGCAAGAGCTACGCCGGCGTTGCCGCCCAAATCGATGAACACCTGCCGGCCGTCAAACAATGCGTCGACACCAACGTCGGCCCGGCCCAGCGCGCCTCGTTCGCCTATTTTGGCGACATCCCGTTTGGCGAATTCGGCCAGCAGCATTGCGATTACTTGCTGTACCAGGACAATGTCTCAGTCAAATCGGATGATGCGCTATGGCGCCAGTTCAAAGGCAACTGGAAGCTGCTGTGGACCGGCCGCCGACCATCCGACCGCGATGAACGTTTCCGCCTGTACCAGCGTGTCGGCAACTAGACGTATTTGACGAGGTACCGAGATTGCAGCGCGCAGCAGGTTTTTCGAGGTACCTATTGATCGGGCTGTGGAAATCAGTCATAATAGCGGACGCGTTGCCGAGCAAGGCTGTATAGCAAGGCATGCGAGACAAATTCACGGCGATCTGATCGCACTGATGTAGTTGTTAATGTAGTTCACTCTGCCCGGGTGATGAAATTGGTAGACGTAGGGGACTCAAAATCCCCGCCGCAAGGCGTGCCGGTTCGAGTCCGGCCCCGGGCACCAGATTTTACAAAAAAGCACTGACTTGCTCAGTGCTTTTTTCGTTTCCGCCATACCGTTTCTTTTCAAAGCCCGCTTCGCGTATTGCAACGACAGCCTCTACAAGGACGGCCTTGTTATCAACCCCGTTCGCCGTCGCTCCTGCGAGAACTGTCGATAAAAAAGACCAGTATATTTTCGTAAATATACTGGTCTCTAGGAACTGGCAAACTGTTTATACAGTTACCGAATTATTTCGTCACGGAAGACTTGCCGCCGGTCAGGTTGATATTTTCCAAAGTCGTCTGCTGCGCCTCCAGCGTCCGAATACGACTTTGTAACGCCGTCAGCTGACTACGCGCAGCTTGCTGCTTGTTGCTCAACAACTGTGTTTGCTGACGCGCCTGGTCCTGCTGGACGGCGACGCTCTGCTCCTGTTGCTGCTGTACCGCCAGATCGTTTTGCAAAGCGCTCAGACGCGCTTCCTGGGTCGATATCAACTGTTCTGTGTATTGCTTTTCCGCTTCCAGCTTGATACGTCGGATATCCACCTCGGCCAGCTTTTCGGTCTGACCGACGAAACTCTTGTAAGTCTGTTCAGCTTGCGCATCCGATGTGGTTTTGACGACGCGCCAGAAATTCTTTTGCTGGAACAGTGCCACGTAATAAGTCCGGCTATCCGGCTTGAACAGCAGGCTGGAACCGTAGTTGCCATTGTAGGTAGTGCGCAGCTCACTGATGCCTTGACCTTGCATTAATTGCTGCAATTCACTGATGGTGCTATTGGCATTGCTGACAACTGGCTTGGCGGCAGACGCTGCAGCGGGAGAAACGGTAGCGCTAGGCGAAGTTGCGGTAGCCGCAGCCCCGGTCGAGGTGGATTGTGCCATTGCGTTGATCGACAAACCGGCAAGTAACAATCCCAGGCCGAATCCATTGACCACATTGCGTACATTTACATTCATCCCCTGATTCCTTCGCTAACAATGATTTTTGTCGATACAAGCCGCGTTATTGTAGTCAATTCTAGCGGTAAACTTGTTGTTGTTGAGCACTGTTTTTATAAAAATGATATTTTCTCAATATTTTTCAACGCTATCGATGCCGCTGGGCCAACCCCGTGCACAATTCTATTCCGGCTCGCCAACCGCCTCGGTATCGGCGATCTGGAATTTACGCATTTTTTCCCACAGCACCTTGCGGCTGATTCCTAACGCATGGGCAGTATCCTGACGCCGCCAACCATTGGCATCCAGCACTGACAGGATGCGATTGCGTTCGGTCATATCCCATTTTTTACGGACCGCATTCAAGTCATTGCCTTCCGCCGCCCTCTCCATCGTTCCCAACGTTTCAAATACGCGGTTGATGCGTGCGCGATCCCAACTTCCTAACTGCCGGTAGATGATGCCGACCCGCTCCGCTACATTGCGCAACTCGCGCACATTCCCCGCGAACTTTGCCGTTGCAACTTGTTCCAATAACCACTCCGGAGGCGTCGGAAGGTCGCTGTAGGTCTGGGTCAGCAAGGTATTGAAAATCGCGATCTTGTCGACGCTGCCGCGCTCTTCAAGGTTCGGCACCCGTAACTCGATCACCGCCAGGCGGTAATACAGGTCAGCGCGGAACATGTCCTGCTGCACCTGCTCGCGCAGGTTGCGGTTGGTCGCTGCCACCAGCCTGAAATCCAGCTTGACCTCAGTTTGCGAGCCGAGACGGGTCACGCTGCTTTGCTCCAGCACGCGCAGCAGCTTGACCTGCTGGTACAGCGGCAGATCGCCGATCTCGTCGAGGAAAAGAGTACCGCCATCGGCCTGTTCGAAATAGCCTTTATGTGCCAGCAAGGCGCCGGTAAACGCGCCCTTGGCATGACCGAAGAACAGCGACTCGAACAAGCCGTCCGGAATCGCGCCGCAGTTGACGGCGACAAACGGTCCATGCCGATAACGACCATGGCGCTGGTGCAGCAGTTGCGCGATGCGCTCCTTGCCGACACCGGTCTCACCGACGATCAGCACGCTGGACTCACAATCGGCGAAGGCTTCCGCCTCGGAGACCAGCATCTGCATGCATTCGGATTGCGCAATCAATGGCTGCGGCATGCGATCAGCGCTGGCGCTGGCATGCAGCTCGGAAGCCAGCCGGAATACCAGTTTGCGCAATTCGGCGCAGGTGAAATCGAGCATCAGGATGTGTGAATACTCGACCGGATACACACGTGGATTGGCTGCACGCCCCACTTCCGCCACCCAGATCACCGGCATGCCATGCGATTTTTGCCAGGCGTCGGCAGAGAACTGGGCCTGTTCAATCACGGTGACGGAAATCACTGCAATCGACGGCCGCGCCGATACCTGATCGCGCGTCACCGGCATTTCGTCGGCACGGATCACCTCGATATCGAAACTCGCCAGACACTGAGAAATCCGGTCTGCGATATCCGATTTGCCTTCCCATACGTATATGTCGAGACTTTCTTGCAAAGGCTTGTTCTGCATGGTTATCTCTTCTCAGTCGCCGTCGCGCAAAACCGGCTGGATCACAGCCGCGGCCTGGCCCTGGCGCGACAGCAAATCACGAATTTCAACCAACCGTTGGTAAATATTGAATGCCAGGATCCACAGCTCGCTTACCAGGCGCCAGATCAACAAGGACAACAACAATGCGACCAGCGTCAACAACATGCGCCCCACTCCGCCGCCAGTGTTAAAAAAACTGGCGACACCGGCTACCAGGATCACCACCATGCCGATCCAGTAGATCAGCTTGATCAGCACTGGTGCGATCAATTTTTCAAATCCAAAAAAATAAAACAGCTTACCGAGTCTGGTTTGATTGTTCGTCATGTTGAAATTATTGTGCATGTCCATTTGATTAATAAACCAGTTTGACGCTGGTGCCACCGCAATTCAAATCCATCAGGTTGACGTCGACTAGTCCCAACTGGATACCGAGCAGGCCATTCAATATCGTCGATAGGGCACCGCCCAGTACATTCAAGATCGGCTGCAACAGATTGATGAGAAGGCCCACTGTCGTGATCAGCGCATTCGAAATCGTAGCACCGCCGCTAGTCTGGCTACCGGCCAATTGATTCGACAGGATGCATTGACTATTTCCCAAACAGAGCAAACCACTAACTACCTGCCCAATTGTATTGAGCAAATTGTTTACTAGCCCCCCCACATTCGTCAGGATACCCAGCACGTTGACTGTCAAAAGGCTTCCCAAAATTCCAGTGACACTGGTACTCAACCCGCTCACAAAACTGTTCAAGCTACTAAGTGCATTGGTGACCATCGTCTGCGCCGCACCCAACCCCTGTCCATTCAACAAGCCAGCAGCCAAATTATTGTTATTCACGCCGCCACCTCCGAACAGACTACCTGCCAGGGCACCTGTTAAAGCGCTGAACAAATTTGATAATGTTGTCCCAATCTGCAGACTGTTATTGCCGGTTGTAACGGTTTGTCCCTTACTCAAGGTCACGCTGCTGTTATTCGCCAACGCATCTATCGCAATGGCCTTATTGACTGTGAGTACGCCGCCAAGCACATTAACCATCGGCCAATTTGTCAAATTCTGCTTGCAAGCACCTTTGGTAGAAAAAACCGTGCTGCCATCCACCACATTATTGACGCTGCCAGCACAGAGACTCAGCACCGGAGCCTGAACCTGGATCGTGGCAAGATCGTTGCCGCTGGCATCTTTTGCTGTGCACATGTCGGTCAGGGTACCTAGTCCATTGACGACATCGATAATCAACGGCAAATCAATATTCAATAATCCCAGATTCAACAGGTTGCTTTGAATGCGTGTGTACAACCTAACTTGCGCGGTAAAAGCGGTGGTGCCAATACCCCCAATCCCGATCGACGGCGGTTCCACAATTCCAACCTGGGTCGTCACCGTGGCAACGCCAGGCAAAGACGCGCCAAGATTCACACTACCGAAGCGGTGACTGTTCGCGATGCCGATAGCAGTATTCAATACATTCAGAGCGTTCACGTTCGCGTTCAACGCAGATTGCGCATCGGCTATGTTGGCCAAGACAAACAGCCCACCCTGCCCGCTAGCGTCGGACAATAACGGAATCATTAGATTGAGTTGGCCCACCGTCAGCCCGCCCAGCGCGCTGATCAGATCCTGCTGGCCACCGACTGTGGTGATTGCTCCCAGCAACGCCTGCAACGTACACATGCCGTTACTGCAACCGGCGGTACTTGCCTGCAGTATTTGCGTTACCGTGCCGACATCGGCATGCAGCGGAATTTGAAAACCCAATGCCTGCAGCAGTCCATTTGGCGTTACCGAAACATTCGCCAAGCCGTTATAGGACACCAGCGATGTGCCGTTCAGGTTGAGCCCGATCGCTGATAGCAAGCCCGGTACCACGCCTCCGTTGAGCGCCAATAATTTGGATCCAACCGAAAACGCAGCATAAGGATCGCTGATCGATGCTATCGCCTGGCCATTGATGGTATGTGTCCCCCAGCCGAAAAAAGTCGGAACGGACTGGGACAAGATCACCTTGACCGCGTTCAACCTGGTGTTGGGTGCAGTCGGAGTGGAAAAATAGTTTGGCGCCATCGCCGCGTTGGCGACCGGGTCCCAGCGGCCGCACGTTACGGTCAGTGTATTGGCAGCAGTGCTGGGTGTACCCGTGGCAAAGCCATTGGTCTGGGCATTGGCCCTGGCCGCTAGCACCGGCGGGTCACCTGATCCGCATGTGGTGGCAGTGCTGGTAAAGGTTTGCGAACTGGCCAACATCTGCGCACCAGCCAGCGCCGCCAGATCAGCCGTCTTCTGCAAATCCCGCCGCATATAAAACATGTAGCCGATATCAATCGACGACAGCAAGATCACGATCACCGAGAGGAAAATGGCTGCCATCACCGCAACCGAACCATGCTGCCGCAGCCTGTCGCGCCGTATGCGGCGGACAGGAAGATGGCATGGCGACTGGATGCGCGATGAGGTCATGGAGGGCATTCGATTCGGTTCAAGGTTGCTTGGAGAAATTCCGGATTGTTAATTGTTGCTCGTCACTTTCTTTTCAAAATTTTCCGGCAACGGGTGCTTGAAGCTGTCCAGGTAACGCTGCCAGCTGGCGGTGGCTGTCACTCCCAGCATCGGCTGACGCGGTCCCGCGACACGGCCATCGACCTGCGCCTGCAGCAGCAAGCGGGTCACGTCACCGACGCGTACCGTGCTTTCCCTTTCGCGTGGCGTTGGCGTTGGCGTTTCCGCCTGGCTGGCCGCCGCAGCCGGCCCTTCTGGCACGGCTCCCGCCACCTGCGCAGCTTCCTGCACCGGCGCATTTGCAGTAGCGTTCACAACCGGTTGCGTCAACCTGCCGTTGCGCGACGTCATGTCCTGTGCAAACACAGTCGGGATCAAGGCTGTCGCCAACAACGCACAGCCGGTCAACTGGAAATAACGATGTAACGGTATTTGCATTTTCATTTGCTACCTCGTGAAAAAGAAAAGAAGCAGTATCGCAACCTGTCGCCATTAGCCGCCATTGCCAAAACGGTCCAGCATCGACTGGAACGGCGTCGCCGTCGGCAGCACCGGTACGGAACTGGTGGCTTTGGCGGCAGCCGCGCTTGGTATCGCCATCACTACCGGCTGCGGCGCCTGGCCGATTTCGGCCGCCAGTCGGTATACCGTGGCGCGGCTGTCAGCGGATAACGCTGCCTTATCCATGACTGCGCGTGCTTTCTCGCCATCACCCGAAACCAGCAACAAGAGCGCCAGATTGCCGATCATCTTGCGATTGTCCGGCGCCAGTTCAGCAGCCTGCGCCAATGGCACCCGGGCGCTGGCGACATCGCCGCTTCGCAACAATGCAAAGCCCAGGTCACTCAACATGACGGGATTGGTCGGCTCACGCTTGACCGCCTCCCGCAACGCTATCGCGGCCCCTTTATAATCGCTGTTCTGCGCCGCCAGCAAACCGAGACCATGCCAGGCCGCACCTGCTTCGGTGGTACTCAGCAACTTGCGATAGGCTGCCTCCGCCGCCGCGCCCTGCCTGGTTTCACGCAATGCATCGGCACGCAAGCGCTGTACCTCCGGGGTGCTGCCGTTCTGCTGCTCATAGGCATCGATATGTGCCAGCGAGGCAAAATACATGCCCCGCTCCTGCATCTGCCGTATCAGCCCCAGATACATGCCTTTGTTGTCCGGTGTCGGCGCCTTCTCTTCCGCCTGCTGGCGCAATTGCGCCGCTTCATTTTGTTGTGCATACACGCGGGCCGAATTGCTGGCGCAACCGCCGAGCGCGAGCAATGCGATTCCAAAGATGACCGCCAGGAACGGTCCGGAGCGCCTTTGGGCTCGCACGGAGCGTAACGATTTCCTATCACTCATATATTTGCTCCCATTTTCGACAAGGCCCGGATCACAGCCAGAAAACCAACGCCTCCGGTAATCACCAACAGACCAGGAAGCAGGGTCACCACCATGACTCCCGTCATCTTCACAGTCAGCTTCCCTATCTTTTCTTTCATGTCCAGTTTGCGTTGCTCGCGAATGCGCTCGCTGAATTGCTTCAGCGGCTCCTGCACGGCGCCACCGTGATGCTCGACCTGCACCAGCAAACGCGATACGGCATGCAGATCTTCGTTATCGAATATGGTTGAGAACCGCCGCATCGATTGCTCCCGGCTGCGTCCGGTGCTGTACTGGCGTCCGGCAATGGCCAGCTCCTGGCCCAGTACCTTGAGCACGTTGCTGAACTCGTTTTCAATCACGTGCAGGCTCTGGTCGACCGACAATCCCACGCCTTGCAGCAAGCGCAGCAAATCGATCAGCAACGGCAGTTCCTCCGCAGCCAATTTCTGACGCTTCTTGGCAACGCGTTGCATGACCCATTTCGGCAGCATGTAGCCAAGTGCCATGCCAAAAAACAGAATCAGCAACAACTTGAGTCCGACTCCTGACCCGAACAGGAACAGGCCGATCAACGGCAAACAGATTGCCAGCACCACCCGCGCAAAAAAGAACCAGGCCTTGCCGTGCCTGTCATTGACGCCGCACTGGTCCAGCAGATGGCGATCCTCTTCGGCCACCAATTGCCGCCCCAACGGCGTATCCAGCCAATCAGCACTGAGCGCCACCAGACGCTCTTTCCAGGGCAACTGCGCCGGCATCGCAGCGGCGCCGGTCGGATGATCGTGCGCGGCAATCTTCTGTTCGACGGTGTCGAGGTTGCGCTTGAGGCGCCATGCCCGCCCCAGCAGCGCACCGCCAACCAGCAACAGAGCCGAAGCCAGCAGCAGGATCGCCAGTACGATCAGCGTATGTTGTGTTGTGCTCACCTTAACTCCACCTCATCTATGTCCGCGCCGGCTATACCGTCTTCGCCAGCCGGTACAGGCTGTAGCTGCCGATCACTTCCAGCAGCGCCGCGCCTATCATCATCTTGCGGCCGATCGGGTCAAGCCACATATTGACAAACATGCTGTTGTTGAAAATGATCAGAAACATGACGATGGCAATCGGCAATACGCCCATGACCCAGGCCGACAGCCGGATTTCCGCCGACAACGATACCAATTCGTTCTGCGCATGCTCCAGGTCGCGCATGAAAGCCGCCATGCGCTCCAGCACCAGATCCGAGCGCCCGCCGAAGCGGGATGAAACACCGATCACCGCCGCGACCAGGTCCAACTCCTTGAAATGAAAGATCGCCGCCTGCTGGCGCAGCGCCTGCTCCAGTTCGACGCCGGCCTGGACCTGGCGATTGGCACGATCCAGCACCACCCGCAATGGTCCTTCGGTGCCGACAATACCGGTCTGGAACGCAGAGCCGATACTGTTGCCGATGGTGACCAGGCGCACCAGCGTATCCAGAAAGCCAGGCAGTTGCCGCACCATGGTTCGCTGCAGGCGGGATGTTTTCAGCCAGAAGTAGAAGGCCACCAACATCACGTAAAGAATCAGCGTCCCTAGTGCAGATAGCCACCCGCCGAACACGAGCGCCAGCAGGACCAGCACCATTCCAGGCACCAGCAAATTGGCATATAGACGGCCATCCGGTTGCTGGATGCCGGCGCGCAGGAAAAAATGACGCACCGCTTCGATCTGCACATGCAGCTGGGGTTGCTGGCCGATTGCTTCCTGAGTTTGCGGCTGCATCGGCTGCATGCCCTGCAACTGGCGGTCGACGAACGCCGCGCTGACGTCCTGCCGCGAGCGTCTCTGCGCTCGCTGCCAGAGCCATAGCGCGATGCCGCCCAATAACAAGGCTGCCGCCAGTAGCCATAATGCAATCCGCATGGCTAGCGTCTCCCGGTCTGGCCGCCGGTGCTGGCGCCAAAGCTGCCGGTATGCGGACTTCCGGTACTCTGTTGCCCGAGCTGGCGCTGGCGTTGCAGTTTCGGCGCATGAGGAAATATCCCGAGCGACACCCAGCGGTCGGCTTCCTCGCCATCCGGCGCGATATAACTTTCGTGCTTGTACAGTTCCTGCAAGGTGATGATGTTGTCGCCCATGCCGGTTACCTCGGTAATCGAGACGATCCGCCGGCGACCGTTGGACAGCCGCCCAATTTGTACGATGAAATCGAGTGCGCCGGCGATTTGCCGACGCAGGCTGCTTTCGCTACCCTGGAAACCGGCGAAGCCCGCCAGCATTTCGATCCGGTACAGGCATTCGCGCGGCGTATTGGCGTGGATCGTGCCCATCGATCCATCATGACCGGTATTCATCGCTTGCAGCATTTCCAACACTTCGGCGCCGCGCACTTCGCCGACGATAATGCGGTCCGGCCGCATGCGCAGGCTGTTGCGGATCAAGTCGCGGATACTGACCGCGCCACTGCCCTCGAAACCACCCAGACGCGATTCCAGCCGAACCACGTGCGGGTGGTTGAGTGACAGTTCGGCAGTATCCTCGACCGTCACCACGCGTTCGTTTTCCGGGATAAAGAAAGCCAGCGCATTCAGCAGCGACGTCTTGCCGGAGCTGGTGCCGCCTGAGACCAGGATATTGCAGCGCGCCTTGACCGCATTATCCAGCAAAGAATAAATCTCCTGATTCATGGTGCCGAGATTGAGCAGGTCAGTTGGCTTCAGCGGTTCCTTGCGGAACTTCCGGATCGATACCATCGGTCCATCCACCGACAACGGTTCGATCACCACGTTGAGACGGCCGCCGTCCGGCAGGCGCGCATCGACCATCGGATTCGATTCGTCGAGGCGACGCCCCAGAGGTGCCAGGATACGGCGCACGATGCGCAGCAAATGGGCGTTGTCGGTAAACCGTAATGTCTCGCGCTGCAGCACGCCGTGGCGCGACACGAATACATCGTTATAGCCGTTGATCAGAATATCTTCGACTGTCACATCAGCCAGCAGGTCTTCCAGCGGCCCGAGACCGGCCAGCTCCTTGGTCAGGGCATCTGCAATCTGACGCACCTCAGCTTCATTCAACGGGATCCGCTGCAGCCGCACGAAGCCGTCGACATCCAGATTGACGAATTGCTGGATCGCGCTGCGTGACCAACGCCCGAACTCCGCACCCAGTTCTTCGATCCGGGTCAAGAGGTGATCATAGGCCGCGGTCTTGATGTCCTGGAATTCCTGCGTATTCGAGAACGTTTGATCGTCGTCGGCAAATTCAATCTGGTTACTCACGTGGCTCTCCCGTCTTTCATCAGAGGCCGTTGCATGTCGATCCCATGGCAGCGGCGCAAGTCGATCTTACTTTCGCAACATAATCTTCGGCAGCCAATGCCCCATCTTCGTCTTATGGGGCACCACCTCATCGTGCTCAAGCAAGCCATCGATAAGGCCATCGATCGCCCGCACGTAGTGATCGTGCGGGGCGACTTCATGCAGCAACTTGCCGCGATTGGCGCTGGAGGTCAGCTTCAGCGTGCGCTCCGGCAAGGTCGCCAGCAATGGCAATTTGAAGCGTTCAGCAATCTGCGCAGCCGCCATGCCAAAACGGTCATCGTAGCGATTCACCACCAGGCGCCTCTTGCCGTCGTCCGGATGACGGCCGTTCAATTCCTGCAAGGTGCCCGCCAGCGATACCAGAGCGCCGACACTTTGGTCTGTCACCAGCCAGACCTGGTCGGCAGCGCCGGCCAGGTTGGCGATGAATTCATGGTTGGAGAAGCCGCCGAGATCGGCGATCAGCACATCGAAATACAGACGCAGCCGATCCAGCAGAGCCAGCGCGTCATGATGCGATACGGTGCGCATTTCGCTCAGGCTATGCGGCAATGAAATGACGGTAACGCCGCCGGGGCTGCGTGGCAATGCGGTGTGCACCAGCGTTTCATCGAAACGGCGCAGGTTGCGCACCGCCTCGGCAAAATCGAAATTGCCGGCCGCACTCAGATAAAGCTTGCCATCGCCGGCAGGCAGGCCGAGATCCAGCAGGGCCACGCGACTATCTGTTGGCAGCCGCTTGCTGCCTGCTGCGGTTGCGCCGCGTTGCTGGATCATGTCGGCCAGGTGGACTGCCAGCGTGCTGGTTCCAATGCCGGGACGTACACCCAGCAAGGTCACCAGTTGGCCACGCTTGACCTGCGCCGGCGCACGCGCCGCTGCCTTGGCCAATACTCGCTGGACGACATCGCGCGCCTCCTCTTCAGAAGCGCTGACATCGATAAAATCACTGACACCGGCACGCAAAGCCGCAATCGCTCCTTCCGGAAACGTCATCGATCCGACCGCCACCAACGGCAAACCCGGGGCCTTCTTGGCCAGCGCCTGCGCCAGTTCAATCGCATGCGCCGTGGTGCCGAGAAAATCGGCCGTGATGACGCTAGCACTATCGTGTGCATGCTCGACGCCGGAAAAATCCAGCAGCACCAGCAACGGATTGAGCTCAACTATGCGCGGCAGCAGTTCGGCCACCTCGGCCTTTTCCTGCAATAGCGTTCCCCACTTGCCGAGCGCAGCGCCCAGCCATTCTGCCTGCGTACTGTTGCGAGAACAGAATACGAAGCGGCTGAGCGCCGTCAATTCATTCAGAGCCTTGTTGCGAGCATTCATCATGTGGTCCAAAAATGGTTTCGCTTATTTTGAAAATCCCGGCAATTCGTCTCGGCCAGCCTTGCCCAACAGATAGCTGCCCCACGCAGTCGATGCAGTATTGCTGCGCTCCTGGCTCTCACCGGGCAACGGCAGCGGCACATTCTTGGCGATCGCCTGCACCACATGTGGCGTGACCACAATCACCAGTTCCTTGTCATCCTGGCTGTAACTCAGGTTGCGGAAGAAGGTGCCGATGATCGGCAAGTCGCCCAGCAGCGGGATTTTATTGACGTTGGATTGGGTGGTGCGCGAGACCAGGCCACCGATGATGAAGCTTTCGCCATCACCCAGCTCAACCGTGGTGTCGGCGCGCCGCGTAGTGATCGCCGGCACCGACACACCGTCGGTAACGATCGCCTTGCTGTAATCGACATCGCTGGCTTCCGGCGCCACCTTCAAGGCGATCCGTCCCTTCGACAAGATGGTCGGTGAAACCGTCAGGCCGATGCCGAATGGTTTATAGGTAATGGTGGTAGTGCCCAGACCACCCGATTGCGGGATCGGCAATTCGCCGCCGGCCAGGAAACTGGCGCTCTGCCCTGACAATGCAGTCAGAGACGGTTCGGCCAGCACGCGTGCCATGCCATTGCCCTCGATCAGGCGCAGGTTGTTGCTCAGGTTGTAGCTGCCGCGGCTGAATTTGGTCAGTAGGTTAAATGCCGATGAGGTGGTTGACAAACCGCCGTTGGACGCCAGATTGCTGGCCAAGTTGAAACTGAAATTTCCCCGATTCAGGCCAAAGCCAAAATCAAAGCCAATCTCCTTCAAGACCGATTTGCTGAACTCGACGATCTTGACGTCAATCTGCACCACGCCGCTACTGTCGATGGTCGACATGTCGGCAACCTTGTCTTTGCCCACCGCATCGACGGCAGCGGCAACGCTGTTCGCGTGAGCCATTAATGAAGGCGATTGGCCGCTGACGACGCCCAGCGCACCATGCACATGCACCTCGGCTCCCCCCTTGCCGGCCAGCGTCGCTTGCAAATCGCCCTGTACCGTCACCCGCCAGGTGGTAGCCGGCAGGCCTTTCGACCAGGCGGTCACGGTAGTCGATCCGGCTTTTTTACCGACCAGGATCACGCTACCGCTCTTGCCATCGGCCCCACGCACCATCAAAACATCGGCTACCTCCGGATCGGCAACCGCGATCCGTTCCAGCGTTCCCGCAACAGCCAGGCTTTGCTGCTCGCGCACGCCGATCGTGACATCTTTTCCGGCAGCCATCGACATGGCGGGAACGGCGGCTACACTCACTATCAGCGGCAAGAATAAGTCGTGTATTTTCATGAGTTGCGGTCAATCCTGTTATGAATACAAGCAATCAAGCGATATAGGCGACAGAAACAAATCATTGCAAAGCCATTTTCGTCAGAACGGTACCGACTCCCGTTGCGTTCCGCGAATCACTTCAACCGTTCCACCGGTATGCGGCGCCTTTGTTTGCGGCGTCGGACTGCCTGGCTTGCGCACAGGCGGCTTTGCATCGCCTGCCAAGCCGGTCAGTTCGATGCCGGCGAAGGCCTGGTTATCGGGGATCTTGAGCGCCTCGATCTCATTGCGGGTCAGGTCCTTTTTCCCGCTCAGCGCTGACGCAGGCGGCGGGAACAATGCCACGTCCGGCACGGTTTCATCGGTTGGATTACGTAGCGCCAACGTCAACTTGCCATTCTGCGTCGCCAGCAGCAGGCGATTGACATCGGCCACTGGTGTCGCCAGCACCGCGGTGCGAGGAACCTGTTGGCCTTGTTGCGTTTGCTGCGACGACTGCATTTGCGGCACCGAAGACTGCTGCGTCTGTTTTGCGGGAATCGCACCTGCGCTGCCGCCTGCGGTTGCAGAACCGATCACGGCGGCGCCATAAGACAGCACGCGCAAGCGCGACATCAGCAGACGCGACTGCGTACGGTCGACATCCTGGCCTTGCTTGAGGGTGAAAAACACATCGACGAAATCGCCCGGCTGGATACGATTGCCGGCCCCGACGATTTCATCGACAGGTATCGCAATGGCCCGTTCGCCGTCGGCAAGCTTGATTGCAAGGCCACTGGCCAGGCCACTTTCGGTGATTGGCGTGCCGGTACCGATTTCAATCAGCGGCACCTTGCCGACTACAGAGCTGGTTTGATCGTAGGCGCCAGCCGGATTGATCGGCAGGCTCACCAGACGGATATCGTCGGTAGTGATGGCCTTTCCGGCTTCCAGTATGCGCGCCGCCACGACGACATCATATTGCCTGGAAGTGTCTGCGGTTGCCGCAGGTGCCGAGGAGATGGTCGGTGGCGGCCTGCTGCCCAGCCACCAGGCAACAAACGCCAGGCACAGGGCCGCCATGACCAGTAGCGCAGCAACAATTTTTGTCAGGTTGTTCATAGCATGTACTCGATGTCTATCCGAACGCGGAAATTGTTCAAGGTTGCTTCCATGTCAAACGCAAATCATCACAGGGCTACAGTTCATTCGATCACCGGTTCGTGATCGGCCATTACAGAGCTACAGCTGGCAGGTATTTAGTCGCAATCGAAAACGAGTACCGCTTGAGTCGGCTCAATCAATTTGTACCGTGGCGGCACTCGCTAACGTCGTCGGCAACGCCACATTCATTACTGGCCCAAGCAACCGCGGCACCAATGGATTGCTGCTATATGGGTAGAAAACCTTGATCGTGATGCATTGCGATGTGACGCCCGCAGGAAACGCACTCGCTCCTCCCGGAAGCGTGCATGGCGCTGGCGTAGGGAAGCTGCAGGTGGCGATTGAATTATTCTTGGAATCCTTGCCCAGCCAGCTCACGAGACCTTTTGCCACATTGCAGCCGACCACACCGCGCTGATTAGGATCGGTAGCGGAGGTATAGCGCAGCGCAGCGCGCGCCCCTTCTTCAGCTGCCAGCGCAAGAGATTGCTGCGCCAGGAAAATCAGTACATAGGTAATGATTCCATACAACAGCATGAAAAATACCGGGAAGATCAACGCGAATTCTATGGCCGCAACACCGCGTTGCTTTCTGCAGCCGGATGCCGCAGCAACGTCGGGATGAGCCATGCATTTATATTTTTTATACATCCCTGCTCCCAATCTCGACAGTGGATACGATCAGTGCATCGCCGACGAGCGATGCACAACCACGCAGATTCAGTCAACCGTCAAGTAAAGTACTTCCACGCTCCCGCACCGCTTACACCGATCCAACCGGCAGCCAACGCCAAGTAGGCTGCATAAGGAATGCCGACTCGGTTGCCACGCTTTTCCAACATCCACTGGTATGGCGGCCAGCGCGTCATGCGCATCACGAGCAGTTGCAAACTCGGCGCCAATCCATATCGCGATAAGTAAATCGCCGCAGCGTGAATACCGGCAATCAGTGAAGCAATCAAAAAGACTGGCAGCAGCGCCGATAAGCCAAGCAAAAAACCCAGTACGGCAAAAAACTTGACGTCGCCACCAGCCATTGCACGGAGTGCGTACAACGGCAGAAAAAAAACCAGTCCCACAGTCAATCCAGACACGGCGCTGACCCAGCCAATTCCGTTAAAGCCTTTACCCAACAGCAGCAAGCATCCGCTTTGCATGAGAAGCGCAATCATTAGCCACATATTCGGCACTCGACGGAACAGACAATCCGACAAAAATATCGAGATGCAAAGTATCAGGAACAACAACAGCAAGAAAATACTGGTATCCGGCATTTTTTCTGTTCGCCCAGCTAGCCGTTGATGACATCTGGGCGGCGTCGCATTCAATGAAAGCGGACGTAAATGATTACGTGCCGATCGTAGTGCCAAGACTGGTCAACTTATCGCCGATCGCTTTAAATATCCCACTTAGACCTCCCGTACCATTGGCGCCGGTCACGTACCCAACTGCTGCAATTAACGCCACAGCCACAAGCCCCGCAATCAATCCATATTCGATAGCAGTAATACCGTCTTCATCCCGAAGAAATTTGAGTAGTTTGGCGTTCATAGCGAGCTCCCGAAGAAGAAGAAACCAGTGCACAAAAATCCAACATTACGTAACAATCAACTGGCAAATCGCGCGCTTTTTTTCGCAAATAACGATCAGTTAATTTGGACTACGCGGTATCAGCATAGCCCCGATTAAAAATTACCTCAAGATAAATTTTCCATAAAAGCAACACGTTGTTAGAGTATCCGCTCTAGTCGTTTCTTCATAGGGAAAACCTACTTTAGATATGCAATCACGTTTTGCATTGTGAAAATATTTGTCTGCATCAACATGTACCTAGACAGGCTGCCAGCGCCTTGCAGCAGCCGTTTGAATGTTTTTTTTGTACTTCGCGCATCGCAAATATCGGGAGCCATTTTTACACTTCCCTACACGTGTTTTAACAAACCCCAACACTGATATGACGCCGAATTTCTTCGTCGGAAATGCAGCATCAACCAAATATTCTGAATTCGCCAGGCAATGGACAATCGGCTGTCACGCCATCGATAAAAAAATACAATGGCGCGACAGCGTTAATCAATCCATCTGATACGAATACATCGCATTTACACGCGGTGAGCGCGATGTTGAGTTGGCAGGAACATCCGCCACCGGTTTTGCCAGCGACAGGTCCAGGGTGTAGTAGCGTCCATCCGAAAACCGCACGCCAAAAGCAATCGATCCCAAGGTATCGTGGGTCAACGGGCCGGCGTTCGAATACACGCGCGAGTGATCAACCAGGAAGTATGGCTGGACGCTCTTGAGGTAGGTATAACTCATTGGGAACAGGCGATTGATTTCAGCCGAAACGCCCCAGCCTTTGTCGCCAGCCAGCTCGCCCGCCGGATAGGCAAGGCCGAACAGTTTGCCGCCAAAACCAATCTGCTCCGAGGTCGGCAGGATATTGCTGCTGTACTGTGTACTGGCCGCAACCGCAACGCCAAAACCGCCCGGCAGCTGGTTCGACTGCGCCATCTGCAACGTGACCCGAGTGAAACCCAGATCGACATTGCTGTTCTCACGCTTGGCGCCAAGCGCGTCGATGGCTTTATATACGCCGACACTCAACTGGCGCGTCTGCTGCAATTTATCCGTGCCTTGAGTGACGTCGGTCCAGGCCGCTTCAGCGCTCAATACGCGCACTTGCGAACTGAGCTTGATCGACATCGGCGTGGTTGGCACCGAACGTGTGTATTCCTGCGTGTTTTCAGCGGCATAGGCGCCGCCGGTCACGGTCAGGCTGTGCGTATTGTCGAGGATCACCGGGTAGCTGAGGGAGCCACCGGCACGCACTGTCTTGGTCTGGTAGCGCGCCTGGTATTGCACGTTTTCCAGCGCATCGTTCTGTGGCTCGGCACGATAATCCGACCAGTTCAATCTGGCCAGCATGCCGTCATTGCCGACCGGCTGGACGTAATTGACCGCATAATATTTTTCATCCTGCGGGCCGCTTGGCTGCAACGTGCTGACGGTGAGCTGTTCACCCAGCGGCGTCAGGCCATTGCTGCTGGCGGTCAGCAAACCGCGTATTCCCGGCTGCCGATAATCGGCGCCGACACCTACCGTAATCGGCTTGCGCTTCACCGTCAGCACCATTTCGGTAGCGCCATCGGTGGTGGTTGGCGGCGCCACATTGGCGACAATCTTGACCCCGGGCTGCAAGCTGAGAATTCCGGCAACCCTCTCGAATGTTGCGCGGCGCAGCGGGCGCTCCTGCTGCAGCTGTTCGGCAATCTGCTTCAGGCGTTCTTCACTCCCACCGGGATTGCCTTCTACCTTGACCGTCTTGACGTAACCTTCCACTACAGACACAACCACGACATTGTTTTCAAACGTCTGCGCCGGAATGAAGGCAAAGGACAATGGATAGCCACGTTCCTGATACATCGCCGTGACCTTGTTGGCCGCCTGCAGCAACTCGGCCACGGTAGTGTCGCGGTTAGCCATCGGTGCAAACAATGCGGCGACCTCGTCGAACGGCAAGGCCTGTACGCCGGCAATCTTGAAACTGGATGGCGTCAAATGACTGGTCAGCAATTTTTGCAGAGCCGGATCGACGGCCTGGGTCTGGATATTGATCGTCACCGGCGGACTGGCCGGCGCCTCCGCCTTAGGCAAGGTATCGGCCGGATTGCCTTGTAACGGGCTGCGCGAATCGGCATTGGCCGGCGCCGGATGCATCGCAACAATCAGATATGCGCCGCTTGCCAGGCCCAAAGCGATGCGACGGTTTATTCTGGACGGCCTCTGGATACACCAATTCGATTTGAATAATTGCATGCGGCTACGGCTCTCGTTTGTTATCGACAACGGAACAGGTCTGTTGCCAGGGACCATAAGTCGCTATTAAATTACGGCAATAATTAACTTAATGCAACTATATTATTGTGCATTACGTTGCCATTCCGCCTCTGTTCAACCTGGCGGATTCCTGCCATCAAAGAAAAAAGCCTTGGCAAGAAGTGCCAAGGCTTTTTTGTACACCTCGCCAGCGATTATTTTTTGGTAACGCTGCCAAGCAGCCCGGTAAGCAATCCGCCCACTTGACCGGTTCCTGCGGAACCAGTGCCGGAAGTCACAGTGCTGGTCAAGCCGGCTACCAGGTTGGTCACCGGTGCAAGTGGATTGCTGCTGCCACCGGATGCACCGCCAACCGTACCTGTTACGCTACCCAGCAAACCGGTTACCGGAGCCAATGGGCCACTGCCGGCCGTACCGCCCACACTTCCTGTCAGGCCGCTCAGCAGGCCCGTCACAGGGGCCAGCGGATTGCTGCTGCCTCCGGATGCACCGCCGACCGCACCTGTGACGCTACTCAGCAAGCCGGTTATAGGAGCCAGTGGGCTGCTACCGCCAGTGCCGCCGACAGCGCCGGTCAAACCGCCCAGCAAGCCAGTCACCGGAGCCAGCGCACCGCTACCGGCTGCACCGCTCAAACTACCCGTCAAGCCGTTGACAACGCCAACCACAGGCGCCAATGGGCCGGCAAGTGCCCCAACCAGGGCATTGTCGAGAGGCTGCAACACGCCGCCGGTCTGATTGCCGAGAAGCGGCTGCCCTGTGCCGGTCACGCCGTTGACTGCCAGACCGCCGACCAGGTTGCCGCCATTGGTCACTACCGGACCGACATTGCTGATGACGGGCACGCCGGAGTTAGTCAGGCCATTGCCGACATTGGCAACCGTGCCGCCGACCACGCCCAACAGAAGATTGGCCGGCTGATTAAGCGCGGTAGCATTGCCAACGGTTTGCAGCAGGGTACCGGCGGTATTGGTCAACGGCACGATCGCGGTACTCGCGGTTTGCGTGAGTTGCTGCACCGGGCCCGTGGTTAGTGCGGATGTCACGATCGGTGCGACTGTGCCGGAGATTGCGCCGCCTAGCGTGCTGACCACACCGCCGACAGGTGTTGTCACAGGAGCCAGGGCGCTGAGCGGGCCGCTGGCACCCAGGCCGGTTACCGTCTGGCCGGCACTTTGTACGGTCGCGCCAACTTGCGCCACTACGCCGCCGGCGCTGCCAACCGTGATACCAACCGGATTCTGCGCAGTACCAATTTGACCCAGGCCGTTGGTTAAACCACCACCCAGCGTCGTGACGATGCCGCTCGCATTATTCACGACTCCCGTCAGGCCGGCTTTGGTTTCAGGATTCAATAGCGGCAGCTGGCTGATGACCGTACTGCCGACGCCGCTCACTGCGGTGCCGACGCTGGAAACGGTGGTGCCGACATTGGAAATCAGGTTGCTCGATGAAGCAGTTGGCGGAGTCGGCGTAACTGGAGTGGTGGGCGGCGTTGCGTGGTGCCAGGGGTCGTGCCGGTTGATGAACCGCCGGTGCCGACATGGCTGAGCAGCCCGTCGCTGCTGCCGCATCCTGTCAGCAATGTGGTCAGTAACATGGATACTGCAATGATTCCGCTTTTTTTCGATGCTTTCATGATCTATCTCCCTTTTTGATGAATCGGATAACTGCTATGCCTACTGTCATTCCGCAAAGAGTGTGCCAGCCGAAAATGCCTCGGGAACCGCTTGGGCGGAGCGTCGTCCAGGCTCATGAAAATTTTAAAAAAGTCTTATAAATCAACAGGTAACAGAAACAACCAAAAATCCATCAAAGAAAATCGGCGGATGCCATGTCCACCCGTGACACGTAACATGTAACGTAACGCAAGGAACAAACCGTCCTCGAAATTTGATGAAAATTACCAAAAAGATATCAATTTGAAACCCACCCGGCTGCTCTGCGCGAACCAGGCAAACGCCTATAATGAGCGCTCCCGTAATTACCCGAAGAGCAACAACCATGCCCCAGTCTCTAGATAATCTGCTGGTCGTCGGCATATCGTCGCGCGCGCTGTTCGACCTGGAAGCCGAAGAGGCGATCTTTCGTGGACAGGGGTTGGAAGAATATCGACGTCACCAGTTGATCAATGAAAACCAGATTCTCAAGCCCGGCGCAGGCTTCGCCCTGGTAAGGGCATTGCTGAAATTGAACCGCCTGACACCGGGCCAGCGTTTCGTCGAAGTCGTGATCATGTCGCGCAATTCGAGCGAAACCTCGATGCGTATCTTCAATTCGATCAAACACTATGATCTCGACATCACGCGTGCGGTGCTGTCTGGCGGCGCCCCGTTGGCACCATATCTGCAGGCATTCAACGTCAGCCTGTTCCTGTCACTCCATGAAGACGACGTACAAGCGGCCGTGAATGCCGGCGCGGCGGCGGCATTGCTGTACCAGAAACCGGATAATGTGATGGAAGAGTTGGATCAGATCCGCATCGCCTTCGATGGCGATGCAGTGATTTTTTCGGATGAATCGGAACGGATCTATCAGACCGAAGGCATCGAGGCCTTTGAAAAACACGAGCGCGAAAACGCCATGCTGCCATTGCCTCAAGGTCCGTTCGCGCACCTGCTGATTGCCCTGTCATACATCCAGAACAATTTCAAGAATCCCGACGGCCGCGCTGCGCCAATCCGCACCGCCCTAGTCACGGCGCGTTCGTCGCCGGCCCATGAACGGGTGATCCGTACCCTGCGCGCATGGAACGTCACCATCGACGAAACCTTCTTCATGGGCGGCGTCACCAAATCGGATGTGCTTGCGGCTTTCAAGCCACACATGTTTTTCGACGACCAGCATGGCCATTGCGACCGTGCCGCCAGCCGCGTACAAACCGGCCGCGTGCCGATCAGGCAACTGGACGAACCGGCATAGAACGGCCGAGTTGCAGCCTCAGGCAGTCGGCAAAGTGTAGCCTTTGAACTGCTCGCGCAACTTGTTCTTCAACAGCTTGCCAGTGGCGCCGATCGGCAGGGCATCGACAAACGCTACGTCGTCGGGGGTCCACCATTTTGCGATCTTTCCTTCGAAAAATTTCAACAGCTCGGCCCCCTCTACTTCCATCCCCGGCTTCCTGACCACCACCAGCAGCGGCCGCTCATCCCACTTGGGATGGAAAATACCGATGCAGGCCGCCATCTGCACCGCCGGGTGCCCCATCACGATATTTTCCAGATCGATGCTGCTGATCCATTCGCCACCGGACTTGATCACGTCCTTGCTGCGATCGGTGATCTGCATGTAGCCGTCGGCATCGATGGTGGCTACATCACCAGTCGGAAACCAGCCATCGCGCAGCACCTGGCCGCCTTCGTTCTTGAAGTAGGCATCAATTATCCACGGCCCCTTGACCAGCAAATTGCCATAGGTCTCACCATCCCACGGCAGTTCGACGCCGGCATCGTCGACAATCTTCATGTCGACACCAAAGATCACGTGCCCCTGTTTTTGTAGCAGCAATTCCTGCTGCTCCATCGACAAGCTCAAATGTTTGGTTTGCAGGGTGCCGGTGGTGCCAAGCGGTGACATCTCGGTCATGCCCCATGCATGTACCACCTCGACACCATAGCGATGCCGCAAAGTGTTCATCATCGCCGGCGGACAAGCGGAACCTCCGATGATGGTGCGCTTGAAACTAGAAAAGCTGAGATTGTTTTGCGCCATGTAGGTCAGCAGGCCGAGCCAGACAGTCGGCACGCCGGCCGACACCGTGACCTGTTCCTGCTCGAACAATTCGTACAGCGATTTGCCATCTAGGCCCGGTCCCGGAAACACCATCTTGGCGCCGGTCAGCGGCACAGCATACGGCAAACCCCAGGCATTGACATGGAACATCGGCACCACCGGCAGCACGGCGTCGCGGCCCGAGACATTCATGCTGTCCGGCATGGTCGACGCATAGGAATGCAGCAGCGTCGAACGATGCGAATACAGCGCGCCTTTGGGGTTGCCGGTGGTGCCCGAGGTGTAGCACAGGCTGGAAGCAGAATTCTCGTCGAACAAGGGCCACGCATAGTCGTCGGAACTGGCGGCCAGCAACTCTTCATAGCACAGCAGATTGGGCAGTTTGCTATCCGGCGGCATGTGTTCGCGCCCACACATGGCGATGTAACCCTTGATGCTCTTGGCCAGTGGCGCCACTGCCTCGACCAGCGGCAGGAAGCAGACATCGAACAGCAGATATTGATCTTCAGCGTGGTTGGCGATGTAGCCGATCAACTCTGGATGCAAGCGCGGATTGATGGTGTGCAGCACGGCCCCCGAGCCCGATACGGCATAGTAGGCTTCCATGTGCCGGTAACCGTTCCAGGCCAGTGTCGCCACCCGTTCGCCCATGCCGACGCCCAACCCGACCAGTGCATTAGCCAGTTGCCGCGCGCGCCGGTGGCAATCACGGTAAGTGTATCGGTGGATATCGCCTTCAACCCGGCGCGAGACGATTTCATTACTGCCGAAATGACGATCTGCGTGCTGGATAATGCTTGAAATCAGCAACGGCTGATCCATCATCTGGCCCATCAACGGACTCTTCGGATACTGTGACATCGTGTCTCCTGTTGTAATGGATGCGGATTTTTTCAACCGCTTTCAGTCAACGTATTATTTTTCATTGCAATTTACACGCTTTATCGTTGCTATGACCAGCCCTCCCTCAAAAACAAAAAAGGCCCGGTTCCAACGACGATCATCTGTCGCTGAAACCGGGCCCTCCTTATTTGCTTCTTGCTACGGGTACTTCGCGTTGATATTTAGCGGGCGGAAATGGCATCCACCACGCACAAGGCGGTCATGTTGACAATCCGGCGCACAGTGGCTGACGGTGTCAGGATATGCACCGGCTTGGCGCAACCCAGCAGGATCGGGCCAACCGCCACACCGTTGCCGCAGGTGTTCTTGAGCAGGTTGTAGGCGATATTGGCAGCATCGATGTTCGGCATTACCAACAGGTTGGCATCGCCCTTCAGCGGCGAATCCGGCATCAATTGACGACGCAGCTCAATGTTGAGCGCGGTGTCGCCGTGCATTTCGCCGTCGACTTCCAGGTCCGGCGCCGTCTCCTTGATGATCGCCAGCGCGTTACGCATTTTCAGCGCCGACGCGCTGTTGCTGGAACCGTAATTGGAATGCGACAGCAACGCTGCACGCGGTTTGATGCCGAAGCGCAGCATTTCTTCCGCAGCCAGGATCGTGATCTCAGCCAGTTGCTCAGCAGTCGGCTCTTCGTTGACGTGGGTGTCAACCAGGACCAGCTGGCGATCCGCCAGGATCAGCGCATTCATCGCGGCATAGACATTGACGCCTTCGCGACGGCCGAGCACCTTGTCGATGTAGTTCAAATGCAGGCTGGTGGTGCCGTAGGTGCCGCAGATCATGCCGTCGGCATGGCCCTTGTGAATCGCCATCGAACCGATCAACGTGTGACGGCGACGCATTTCCAGCTTGGCGTATTGCTCGGTTACGCCCTGGCGCTTGGTCATCGCCAGGAATGTCTGCCAGTAATCGCGATAGCGTTCGTCGAAATCCGGATTGATGACTTCGAAATCGACGTCCGCCTTCAGGCGCAGGCCGAAACGTTCGATGCGCTGCTGCAGCACCGCCGGACGGCCGACCAGGATCGGACGCGCCAGGTTTTCATCAACCACCACCTGCACCGCGCGCAGGACGCGCTCTTCTTCGCCTTCGGCGTAGACGATGCGCTTCTTCTCGGCCGGCGTCTTCTTGGCGATCTGGAACAAGGGACGCATGAAAGTGCCGCTGCGATAAACGAATTGCTGCAGCTTGTCGATGTAAGCTTCCATATCCTGGATCGGACGGCTGGCGACGCCGGAGGCAACCGCGGCCTTGGCGACTGCCGGTGCAATCTTGATCATCAGGCGCGGATCGAACGGCTTTGGAATAATGTATTCAGGGCCAAACGACAGGTTGGTGATGCCGTAGGTGGTGGCCACGATATCCGACTGCTCGGCTTGCGCCAGTTCGGCAATCGCGTGCACCACAGCGATTTCCATTTCACGGGTAATCGTGGTGGCGCCGCAATCGAGGGCGCCGCGGAAAATGTAAGGGAAGCACAGCACGTTGTTAACCTGGTTCGGATAATCCGAACGACCGGTCGCCATGACGGCGTCGTCGCGCACTGCCTTGACTTCTTCCGGCAGGATTTCCGGCGTCGGGTTGGCCAGCGCCAGCACCAGCGGCCGCGCCGCCATCGCCTTGACCATGTCTTGCATGAGCACGCCGCCGGCCGACAGGCCGAGGAAAATATCGGCGCCAGGGATCAGTTCGGCCAAGGTGCGTGCATCCGTTTCACGAGCGAAGCGCTCCTTGTCCGGATCCATCAGTTCGACGCGGCCCTTGTAGACCACGCCGGCCAGGTCGGTGACGAAAATGTTTTCAATCGGGAAGCCGAGATCGACGATCAGATCCAGACACGCCAGCGCAGCAGCGCCGGCGCCGGATACCACCAGCTTGCAATTCTTGATGTCTTTGCCGACCACTTTGAGGCCGTTCAGGATCGCTGCGCCGACAATGATCGCGGTGCCGTGCTGATCATCGTGAAAGACTGGGATCTTCATGCGATCGCGCAGCTTGCGTTCAATCTCGAAGCACTCCGGCGCCTTGATGTCTTCCAGGTTGATGCCGCCGAAGGTCGGTTCCAGCGAGGCGATGATATCGCACAGCTTTTCCGGATCGCGTTCGTTGATTTCGATATCGAAGACGTCGATACCGGCGAATTTCTTGAACAGCACGCCCTTGCCTTCCATCACCGGCTTCGATGCCAGCGGCCCGATGTTGCCCAGGCCCAGCACGGCTGTACCGTTGGTGATGACCGCGACCAGGTTGCCGCGTGCGGTGTAACGGAATGCGTTGGCCGGATCGGCCACGATTTCTTCGCAGGCGGCGGCTACGCCCGGAGAGTAAGCCAGCGCCAGATCGCGCTGGTTTGTCAATAATTTGGTTGGCGTTACGCTGATTTTTCCGGGGGTCGGAAACTCGTGATATTCAAGCGCAGCTTGACGCAATTGTTGGCGGAGCTCTTCTTTTTTATCGATCATCGAATCCATATGCGTCTGTCCCCAGTGTAACAAGTGAAAGTCCTTGATTTTATCAGACTGGTTGCGCCCGATTATGTGAATTTCGCATGGTGAAGAGCGATTTCACGTATTTTCTCATTTGAAAAAACTATTCAAATTAAAGAATAACAATTAAAAAACTATCGACATGATGAAGATATTCAATTTCCCATTTCAATTAATAAAAACTATCATTAGCGAAAATTCAATCGCAAAAACATTCCATTCCCGACAATCATCAAGAGAGAGAACACCATGGCCAACCAAGATAACAGCCGCAAATCGATCACCATCGAAAATCTGGAAGCCGCATTTGCCGGCGAATCGATGGCGCACATCAAATACCGCTATTTCGCCAAGCTGGCGCGTGAAGCCGGTGCCGACGACGTCGCCAAGATATTTGAAGATACCGCCGACCAGGAAGTCATGCATGCGTTCGGCCATCTCGACCTGTTGTATCCGAAGACACAACTGACCCCGGCCAAGTCGCTGGAAATCGCGATCGAAGGCGAAACTTACGAATACACCGAGATGTACCCGAAATTCCGCCACCTGGCGATCGAAGAAGGCAACCATGCCGCAGTCGCCGAGTACGACGAGCAAATTGCCGAATCCAGGGAGCATGCCGAGAATTTCAAACGTACCCTGGAAAAGGCCGCCAAGCGCTTCGCGGCGCTGGCCAAAGTGGAGGAACGCCACGCCAATCACTACCAAAATGCATTGAATTCCTTGAAGGTTGCGTAAGGCTATCGGGATTCGCGCGACAAACGATCAAACCTGCCGGCTGGGCAAAGCAACGGCAGGCGATACACTTTTACCATCGACACACAAAGGAAACACAATGAAGACTTATCAATGCATCGTATGCGGACTGATTTATGACGAAGCGACAGGCTGGCCGGCAGACGGCATCGCTGCCGGCACCAAGTGGGAAGACGTTCCTGCCGATTGGGAATGCCCGGACTGCGGCGTGGCCAAGGCAGATTTTGAAATGGTTGAAATCTAGGGCCTGTTGTAAAATCTGACGCCGCTTCAAGCATGCGGCAGCTATCGCGCCACCGGCCCTTCCGGCGGTGCGGTGCAACAGAGCATCAGAAACCGGCCAAACAGCCATAGCGCCTTATCATCACTGCCAATCATCCCTCAGGACATCCCATGAAACCCATTATCATCATCGGCGCCGGCATGGCTGCCTATTCGCTGGCACGTGAAGTGCGCAAGCTGGACAAGGCCGCCGCGCTGCTCATCATCACCGCCGACGATGGTGGTTTTTACTCGAAGCCGATGCTGTCCAATGCGTTCGCGCAAAAGAAACTGGCGGCCCAGTTGATCTCGCAAAGCGCGGTGCAAATGGCCGAACAGATCGGCGCCCATATCATGACCAAGACCCGCGTCAAGCATATCGACACCAACAACAAAGTGGTCGACACCAGCAGCGGTGCTTTCGACTACGCGCAACTGGTGATTGCCGTCGGCGCACAGGCGATACGACTGGGCCTGGCGGGCGACGCCAGCGATCATGTACTGTCAGTCAATCACATCGACGACTACGCCACCTTCCGCGACAAGTTGCTGCCGGATCAAAAAGCATCGGCGCGCGTGACGATCCTCGGCGCCGGCCTGATCGGCTGCGAATTCGCCGACGACCTGGCGGCGCACGGGCACCATGTCACGCTGATCGATCCCAACGTGTTGCCGCTGGCGGCACTGGCGGCGCCGGCGCTGTCGCAGGGCTTGCAAGCGGCGCTCAGCGCCCGCGGCATCGATCTGCGACTCGGCACGACCGCAACAAGCGTTGACCACGCCGATGGCGCCTTCAAGGTTACGCTCGCCAACGGCGATGTGCTGGCGGCGGATGTGGTCTTGTCTGCAGTCGGCTTACGCCCCGATCTGGCATTGGCGCAATCTGCGCAGTTGGCCACCGGGCGCGGCATCATCGTCGACAGCCACGGTCGCACCAGCGCCGCCGACGTGTATGCGCTTGGCGATTGCGCCGAATACCGGATAGATAATGAAGGCCGCACCAGCCCGCTGCCGTACATCGCACCGATCCTCACCGCCGCCCGCGCGATTGCCAAAACCTTGACCGGCGAAGATACCGAAATCGATCTGAAGCACTCGCCAGTCATCGTCAAGACACCAAGCTATCCGCTGGCGCTGGTTCCACCACCACAACATGCCATCGCCACGGGCCGCTGGGAAACTGAAGTCGACGGCGACAGAACTGTCTGCCGTTTCTTCGATGCACAAGGCGTGATGGTTGGATTTGGCGTGGCGCCGCAAGAAGCGAAAATCAGGCAGGCATTGATGGCGGCGTTGGGGACGACGGTCTAAGTCCAAGCTCCGATGCACCATCTCCGTCATCCCCGCGAACGCGGGGATCCAATTTACTGAGCATGATGAAGAAAATGGATTCCCGCGTTCGCGGGAATGACGGAGCGCCTAGTTGCAGGGTGCGCACAAAGGCGCGCCCACCCTATGCAAACTCGGCGATCAACTCAACGATCTCAGCCCCATAAGTCTCCAGCTTCTTTTCCCCGACACCGCTGACGCCACGCAAATCATCCAGCGAAGCCGGCTGCGCCTTAGCGATTTCGCGCATGGTGGCGTCGTGGAAAATGACATACGCCGGCACATTGTGCTTGCGCGCGGTCTCGACCCGCCACCAGCGCAACTTCTCGAAGATGGCCTGTTCCAGCGTCGACAGATCGGTTTCCACGTAACCCTTGGATTTGCCGCTGCTGCGCTTCTGCTTGACCGGCTTCTGGTATTGCCGCAACTGCACCGGCTGTTCGCCCTTCAGCACCGGCCGCGCCGCATCGGTCAGCTTGAGCGCGCTGTAGGCTTCGTGATCGACCGTGATCAGGCCGAGTGCAATCGACTGCCGCAGGATCGCGCGCCACTCGGCCTCGCTGCGGTCGCTCCCGATACCGAAGGTCGAGAGCTGATCATGCCGCCATTGCTTGATCTTGTCAGAATCGATGCCACGCAGGACATCCATCACATGCATCGCACCGAAGCGCTGGTCAACACGATAGATTGTTGAGAGCAGTTTTTGCACCACCACCGTGGCGTCAAACGAAACCGGCGGGCTCATGCAAGTGTCGCAATTATCGCAACGCTCGGAAGCCTGACCGAAATAATCCAGCAGGCGCACGCGCCGACAATGCAGCGTTTCGCACAGGCCCAGCATCGCGTCCAGCTTGACGCCCTGCACCCGCTTGAATACTTCTCCTGCCTCCGATTCGTCGATCATGCGGCGCTGCTGCACCACGTCCTGCAAACCGTAGGCCATCCACGCATTGGCGGGACCGCCGTCGCGGCCGGCGCGGCCGGTTTCCTGGTAATAGCCCTCTATGCTTTTCGGCAAGTCCAGATGGGCAACGAAGCGCACATCCGGCTTATCGATGCCCATGCCGAAGGCAATGGTCGCTACCATCACGATGCCGTCTTCGCGCAGGAAGCGCCCCTGGTTCTTGGTGCGCAGCGCGTAATCCATGCCGGCGTGGTAAGGCAAGGCAACGATGCCTTGCTGCGCCAGGAATTCCGCAGTTTCCTCGACTTTCTTGCGCGACAGGCAGTAGACGATGCCGGCATCGCCGACATGCTCGCTCTGAATAAAATCCAGCAGCTGCTTGCGACCATTGGCCTTTTCGACAATCTGATAGCGGATGTTGGGGCGATCAAATGACGATACGAAACGTGCGCCCTGCTCCAATTGCAGGCGCTCGGCGATTTCTTCGCGGGTCTGCTGGTCGGCGGTAGCCGTCAACGCAATGCGCGGAACCTGCGGGAAGCGTTCATGCAAGATCGAAAGCTTGATGTATTCAGGTCGGAAATCATGGCCCCACTGCGAAACACAGTGCGCCTCGTCAATCGCAAACAACGCGATCTTCGACGACTCCAGCAACTCCAGGCAACGCGGCGTCAGCAAGCGCTCCGGCGCCACATAGACCAGATCGAGATCGCCATTGCGCACCTGACGTTCGATCCGCGATGCTTCTTCATAAGTCTGGGTCGAGTTCAGGAATGCGGCGCGCACGCCGACCTCGGCGAGCGCATCGACCTGATCCTGCATCAGCGCGATCAGCGGCGACACCACCACGCCGACACCGTCGCGTAGCAAAGCCGGGATCTGGTAGCACAGCGATTTGCCGCCACCGGTCGGCATCAGCACCAGCGCATCTCCGCCGTTGGCGACATGGCTGACAATCTCAGCCTGCTGGCCACGAAAAGACGGATAACCGAAGACCGTCTGCAAGATATGCAAGGCTTGCTGATCGGCCGATATTGCCGATGTTGCTTGTGCTGAATTTGGCATTAAATACGCTTACTTTACTTTGCTTTGCTTGGCTTGAATGAGCTTAATTAATTAACTTAAGAAACCATTGTTGACTGCGACCAGCAGGAAAATACCCAGTGCGATGCGGTACACGATGAACGGCCAGGTTGAAAATTTCTCAAGGAATTTCATCAAGCCCCAGATCGCCGCGAACGCCGAAATACTGGCGACCACCAAACCGAAAATCAGCAGCATCCAGGTTTCCAGCGGCATGTGCAGATGGAACAGCACCAGCAACTCTTTCAAGCCAGCCAGCGCAATCGCCGGCAAACCCAGCAGGAAAGAAAAGCGCGCCGCTTCTTCACGCTTGAAATTGAGGAACAAGGCTGCAGTCAGCGTGGAGCCGGAACGCGATACGCCCGGGATCAATGCCCCGACCTGCGCAAGACCGACAATCAGCGCATCGCGCAAACGCATTTCGCCGACCGTGCGGCGATGCTTGCAACTGACTTCGGCCAGCGCCAGCAGCACGCCCATCGCGATACATGCATAGCCGATCACGCTCAGGCTGCGTAGCGGCGAGCCGCAGGCGTTCAACACGTGCGACAGCGCCAGGCCGGCAATCCCGATGGGAATCGTCGCCAGGATGATCGCTACGCCGAGACGAAACTGCGGGCTACTGAAATCGCGCTGGCGTACTGCGGCAATGCTGCCAACCGTCACTTCACGCACATCGCGCCAGAAATAACTGACCACGGCAGCCAGCGCCGCCAGCTGCATCGCCGCCGAAAACGCCGAGCCTGGATCATGCCAGCCGAGCACCGCCGGCACGATGCGCATATGCGCGGTGGAGGAAATCGGCAATAGCTCAGAAATCCCCTGAATCACGCCGAGAATCGCGACCTGCAGATAATCGAGCGATGCAAACCCGATATCGGTACCAGCGGAACATACACTTGCCACAACGTTCTCCTGTTCAGGAATAGATAATCAAAAATAAAAACCAATCCAGCTTACTGTTCGTACACGGCGCTCAATGTGCCCAGTTCACCCAGCCCATATAGCCGGTGACCACCACCACCAGGCCGAACACGATCCGATACCAGGCGAACGCGGTGAAATCATGGCTGCTGATGTAGCGCAGCAACCAGCGCACACACAGGAATGCCGAAACAAACGCCGCCACGATACCGATCGAGAACAGTGGAATATCGGCAGCCGACAGCAGCGCGCGATCCTTGTACAGCGAATAGATGGTGGCGGCAAACAGCGTCGGAATCGCCAGGAAAAAGGAAAACTCGGTCGCTGCCTTGCGCGACAAGCCGAACAGCATGCCGCCAATGATCGTCGCACCGGAGCGGCTGGTGCCCGGAATCAGCGCAAAGGCCTGGGCAAAACCGATCTTCAATGCATCAAGCGCGTTCATGTCGTCGACCGTTTCAATCCGGGCCACGCTAGCGCGATTCTTGTTGCGGCGCTCGACCCAGAGGATGATGAAACCGCCGACGATCAGCGCAATCGCTACCGGCAACGGCGCGAACAGCTTGTCCTTGATCATCCGGTTGAATGCCAGCCCCAATATTGCCGCCGGCATGAAGGCAATCGCCAGGTTGATGACCAGCTTGCGCGCTTTCGGATCGCTCGGCAGGCCGCGTAACACCGCAGCGATGCGGGCGCGATATTCCCAGCAGACGGCGAGGATGGCGCCGGCCTGAATCGCAATTTCGAAGACTTCGGCTTTCTCGCGGGTGATGTCGGCGGTAAAATCGAGCAGGCTACCGGCAAGGATCAAATGACCGGTCGAAGAAATCGGCAGGAACTCGGTAAAGCCCTCGACCAGGCCCATGATGAGAACTTTTAACGCGAGAACTATATCCATGTCGTCTGGGCAATAAGGAAGAGAGAGAAACAAAGAAAATCAGGACTGGAACGCATGATACGGCTACATGATCAGCAACCGCATCCGATGTTTCCTTGAAATAGACCCGTTATTTTACCGGCTCGAACGTTACCACAAGGCGTTCCGGCTTCGTGCCGATTCTTGTCGGCATGAAAGCGACGCCCGCATAGTGCAGGTCTTCCGGCTTGAAGGTATACAGCGGAACCTGGTTGAGCAACTGGCTGGCCAGCAGATTGCCGATCTGCGTCACTTGCGCCGCGTAGGTTTTATCGACGCCGTTCAATGTCAACTGGTCCAGCCGGGGTTCAGTCAGCGTTACGGCATTATGCGGATTATCCAGCGACAGCACGCCCGAGATTGCCATCTTGCCACTCCACGACTTGCCCAGCATCGGCAACGCCACAGTCACGTCGGTATCGATCGACAAACGACCCTGACCGGCAGGCAACGCCAGTTGCGCCTTGTCGGCCGTCACCTCGAACAAACCCATGTAGCGCTGAGAAAACGGCAACCGCTTGTCCATCGATTGCTGCAGTTTGGCGAGCGGAAACTCAACGTCACGCGGACCGATCAGCGCTGCGCAAGACGATAACAACAGCGCCGCCAACAACATAAAGAACACAGACAGCGTCGTGCCTTGACTCAATCGTTTTGATTCCATTCGGATTCTTCCTTGTTTTGCCAGCTTGCAAAAGACCGATTCTACACGGCGGTCAATTGCTCAAGCCTGGTCAGATAATGCATTGCATGGGCCTGTGAGCTGCCGCACATGTCCAGCGCCGGTTGCAGGCTGGCGCATACCGCAGGCCGCTCGGGCTGCCGAAGATCCTGCACAGGTTGGCCTGATCGAGTTGAATACAGCGGATGCCGGCCGGCTTGCCGTTCGGCATACCGGGAATTGGCGACGAAATCGAAGGCGCCGTGCAGCACGCGCCGCAATCCGGACGACAGGAAGGAACCGGCAAACTCACGCGCCGGCCTCGTAGATTAATATCATTTCGACAAACATGTAATTCTTCAAACAACGGGCCGTGATTCATGCGAAGGCCAGATTCTACTTGCATTCACTGTGTCCGGCGCCAAAGTTTGTTCTTACCTGCTACCCAGCGCACCGCGAAACTGTGCAAACTGACAGCTCACCATCGGCTTCCTTGACACCCCCACAGTTGCCGCTTACATTACTGACTCCCAAGTCAGTAACAAAGACAAACTAGCATTCATGAATTGCCCTTTCAGATCCAAACCCCGTTGGGAGCGACGCAAGGAAGCGCGTCCGCAGGAGTTGCTGGCCGCCGCGCTGGATGTGTTCGTCGAACGCGGATTTGCGGCTACCCGGTTAGGCGACGTTGCAGCCCTGGCAGGTGTTTCCAAGGGCACGCTTTACCTGTATTTCGAAAACAAGGAAGAGTTGTTCAAGGCCGTAGTGCGTGAAAACCTGCTGCCGGTGCTGGATGAAGCCGAAGATATCATCGACGGCCACAACGGACATAGCGCAGACCTGTTCCGTGAAATCATCTTCGGCTGGTGGGAACGCATCGGCGCAACAAAACTGGCCGGCATCACCAAGTTGATGATGGCCGAATCGGGCAATTTTCCTGATCTGGTGACTTTTACCGTGAGGAAGTCAGCATGCGCGGCGACGCCATGATCGTGCGGATGCTGCAACGTGGCGTCGATCGCGGCGACTTCCGAGCCATCAATGTGCGCCAGGTGGCCAACGTCGTGATCGCGCCGGTGATCATGCTGATGATGTGGCAGCAGCCTTTTAATACTTGCCATGTTGAAACCATTTCGGCGGAAGACTATCTGAACAGCTTCATCGACCTGTGCCTGAATGGCTTGCTGAGCCAGCCGAGCCCTACCCCAACCTGATCACGGAATATGCTGAAACGCCTAAAACCCTGGAAAGCCATCGTTTTCATCTGCGTTGCGGCACTGCTGATCATCACTTTCCTGGCGACCCGCAAATCCAGTCCGGGCCCTAACCAGACCGCAATCCCGCCAACGGCGGCCGCTACGCCGCGCCTGGAGTTCCTCAGTACCGATGTGATGCAAGTGACGCCACGCGACTTGCGCCAGGTGATGCCGCTGTCGGGCGCATTGCGCGCGGTCAACCAGGCGCAAGTCAAGGCGCGAGTCAGCGGTGAAGTGCGTGAAGTGCTGTTGCGCGAAGGCGCCGCCGTCAGCGCCGGCCAGGTCATCGTCAGGATGGACAGCAGCGACTACCAGGCCCGCCTTGACCAGGCGCAGGGCTCGCTGCTGGCCGCGCAGGGCCAGCTCGACATCGCCACCAAGACACGCGACAACAACAAGGTGCTGGTTGAAAAGGGCTTCATCTCCAAGAACGCCTTCGACAATGCCGCCAGCCAGTACGACATCGCCAAGGCCAATGTCGATTCCGCCCGCGGCGCCGTCGACGTTGCGCGCAAGGCGCTGTCCGATACCGTGATTCGTGCGCCGATCAGCGGCCTGATCAGCCGCCGTTCGGTAGAACCTGGCGAAAAGGTCTCTCCGGACAACAACCTGCTGGAAATCGTTGATCTGCGGCAGATGGAAATGGCGGCTGCGGTACCCACTTCGAACATCCTCGACGTGGCGCTAAACCAGGAGGTCACGCTGGCGCTGGATGGCATGCCCAAGCCAGTGATTGGCAAGGTCGTGCGCATCAACCCGTCGATCGAAGCCGGCTCGCGTTCGATCCTGGTCTACATCCAGATCGACAATCCGCAGGGTCTGCTGCGCGCCGGCATGTTCGGCGAGGCGCAGTTGACGCTGGCGAAGAAAAGCGCGGTGCTGACCGTGCCGCAATCGGCGATCCAAAATGACGCCGGCGACAGTTATGTCTACGCCATTGAAAACGGCAAGATCGTACGCCACGCAGTGACTCTGGGCATGCGCGGTAACGACGGCAGTGGCAATGGCGACGCTGTCGAAATCCTGAGCGGCATCGGCAGCGGCGCCAGCATCGTCAAGGTCAACCTCGGCAGCCTGCCGAATGGCGCCAGCGTCCGGGTGCTTGCCGCCCAACCAACCGCGGTCAAGGGCTAAGACCATGTGGTTTACGCGCATAAGCATCGGCAACCCGGTACTGGCGACCATGATGATGATGGCGTTCGTGGTGCTTGGGTTATTTTCGTACGAGCGTTTGCGGGTCGATCAATTCCCTGATATCACCTTCCCGGTAGTAGTGGTGCAGACCCTGTATCCGGGCGCTTCACCGGAGACGGTCGAGTCGGATATCAGCCGCCCGATCGAGGAAGCGGTCAATACCATCAACGGCATCGACAGCCTGACCTCGCGCTCCTACGAGGGACAATCGGTAGTCATAGTCCAGTTCGACCTGAATGTCGATCCGACCCAAGGCGCACAGGACGTGCGTGAAAAAGTGGCCGCGGTCAAAGCCGGCTTTCGCAAGGAAATCAAAGAACCGCTGATCACTCGTTACGATCCGGCCGACGCACCGATCTTCTCGATCTCGGTCACCAATGATCCAAAAGGCAAGCCGCGCGATCTGCGCGAGCTGACCACCATCGCTGATCAGGTTGTCAAGAAGCGCCTGGAAAACGTGCGCGGGGTTGGCTCGGTAACGCTGGTCGGCGGCGTTAAGCGGCAGATCAATATCTACGTCAAGCCAGTCGAAATGGAATCGCTCGGGATCGGCATCAATCAGGTCGAAGATGCCATCCGCAATGAAAACCAGGAATTGCCGACCGGCGCCATTCGTACTGCCGATAGTGAAAAAGTGGTGCAAGTGCTGGGCAAGTTCAAGGACCCGAATCACTTCAACGATATCGTGGTGACGATCCGCGGCGGCCAGCCGGTCAAGCTGTCGCAAGTCGCAACCGTGGTCGACGGCCAGGAAGAACAGGAAAACCTGGCGCTCTACAACGGCCGTCGCACACTGGCGCTCGATGTGCTGAAAGCGCAGGGACAGAACACTATCGAAGTGGCCGATGGCCTGACCAAGGCGATTCAAGAACTGCAAACCAACATGGAAACCTTGCATCCCGGCGTCCGGATCGAAGCCATCAAGGACAGCTCGACCCAGATCCGGGTCGGCGTCCACAATGTCCGCCAGACCTTGCTGGAAGGCGCGGCGCTGACGATCCTGATCGTATTCCTGTTCCTCAACTCGTGGCGCTCGACCATCATCACCGGCCTGACCTTGCCGGTGGCGCTGATCGGCACTTTCCTGTTCATGAACATGTTCGGCTTCACCATTAACATGATCACCTTGATGGCGCTGTCGCTGTGCGTCGGCCTGTTGATCGACGATGCCATCGTGGTGCGCGAAAACATCGTGCGCCACAGCGGCATGAAGATAAATGGCCGCTTCAAGAGCCATCGCCTGGCTGCCCTCGACGGTACCGCCGAAATCGGCCTGGCAGTGCTGGCCACCACCTTTTCCATCGTCGCCGTGTTTCTGCCGGTCGGCTTCATGGGCGGCATCATTGGACGTTTCTTTCACCAGTTCGGCATCACCGTGACAGCCGCGGTGCTGATCTCGATGTTCGTCTCGTTCACGCTAGATCCGATGCTATCGTCGATCTGGCCAGATCCGGCGCTGCATAACGATACCAATCCCGATGGCAAAAAGCAGCGGCGCGGTATTTATGCCAACACCATCGGCCGCGTGCTGGAGCAATTCGAGCGTCTGGTGCAATGGATTTCCGACAGTTACCAGGTCTTGCTGAAATGGTCGCTCAAGCACCGCCTGATGACGGTCGGGATCGCCATTCTGGCCTTCGTCGCCGGCCTGGCGCTGCCGGCTTCGGGACTGGTCGGTAGCGAATTCATCCCGAACGCCGATTATTCGGAAAGCGGCGTCACTTTCTTCACGCCGGTCGGCTCCTCGCTGGAACTGACTGAGGCCAAGGTGCACCAGGTCGAAAGCATCCTGCGTGAATTCCCGGAGGTGCAGGACATCTACTCCACCGTCAACACCGGCAACTCGCAGGGCAAGAACTACGCCTCGGTATTCATCCGCCTGACGCCGCGCGACCAGCGCAAGCGCAACAATTCCGAGCTGACGCCGCTGCTGCGCCAGCGCCTGTCGCAGGTGGCCGGCATTACGGTGACCCAGGTCGGCGCGCTGGCGGCGGCTGGCGGCGACAGCAAGCAGGTACGCCTGAGTTTGCTCGGACATGACCTGAAAGAACTGGAGCGGCTGTCGGCTGAAGCGCAGCGCCGGATGCGCGCGGTGCCGGGCCTGGTCGATCTCGATTCCAGCCTGAAGGACAACAAGCCCAACATCGCGGTAACGCCGAAACGCGACATTGGCGCCGACCTCGGCATCGGCGTGGCGCAAATCGGTAACGCCCTGCGGCCGTTGCTGGCCGGCGAAGCAGTTAGCACCTGGCGCGGCCCCGACGATGAAAACTATGACGTCAATGTGCGTTTGGCGCCCTCTGACCGCAACGCCAGCGAAGACTTGTCGCGCCTGATGCTGGCCAGCACACAGCTCAACAACGACGGTTCGGCCAAGATGGTGCCGTTGCGCCAGGTCGCCACCATCGAAGCATCAACCGGCGCCAACCAGATCAACCGGCGTGACCTGAACCGCGAAATCGAACTCTCGGCAGACACCCTCGGCCGCTCCGCCGGCCAGGTCAATGCCGACGTCAAGACCGCACTGGACAACATGCGCTGGCCAGCCGGCTACCGTTATCAGGTCGGCGGCTCGACCAAGAGCATGCAGGAATCGTTCGGCTACGCAGTTGGCGCACTCGGCCTGGCGATCATCTTCATCTACATGATCCTGGCTTCCCAGTTCGCCAGTTTCCTGCAGCCGCTGGCGATCATGTCAGCGCTGCCGCTGACCTTGATCGGGGTATTCCTGGCCTTGATGCTGTCGCGTTCGACGCTGAACATGTTTTCCATCATCGGCTTCATCATGCTGATGGGGCTAGTCACCAAGAATGCGATCCTGCTAGTCGATTTCGCCAACCAGGCCCGCAAGGCCGGCGCGGAGCGCAGCGCCGCCCTGCTGGAAGCGGCGCACGTGCGGCTGCGGCCGATCCTGATGACCACGCTGGCGATGGTATTCGGCATGGTGCCGCTGGCCTTCGGCGTATCAGAAGGTTCCGAGCAGCGCGCGCCGATGGGCCAAGCGGTTATCGGCGGAATTATCACTTCGTCACTATTGACGCTGGTAGTGGTGCCCGTGGTCTATACCTACCTGGATGACTTCAGCAGCTGGGTCAAGCGCAAGTGGCGAGGCAATGCCGCAGCGACCGATCCTGAGGCGGAAAATGAAACAGATACCGAAAACAATGCCGTAACGTAACATTTATGCAAAGGCATTACCGACCGCAGATTGCGCCGTACTGTAGGTTTTTGGGGATGCCCTTGATAGAATGAGCCCTTTAATTTCTTCACCATGAGCCTTTGACATGAATATCGAACAAGCCCGCTTCAATATGATCGAACAGCAAATTCGCCCTTGGAACGTGCTGGAACTGGACATCCTGGAATTGCTGTCGGTGGTGCGCCGCGAAGAATTCGTACCGGCGGCCTATAAGAGCCTGGCATTCTCCGACACTGAAATCCCGCTGCCTGGCGGCGAAAACATGCTGGCGCCGAAGATCGAAGCGCGCCTGCTGCAGCAAGCGCAGGTCAAGAAGCATGAGCAGGTATTGGAAATCGGCGCCGGCTCCGGTTACATGGCTGCCCTGCTGTGCTACAAGGCGCGCCACGTCACCACAGTCGAAATCGATCCGGAACTGAAGGCCCTTGCCGAACAGAACCTGGCTGCCTACGGCATCACCAATGTCGACGTCGCACTCGGCAATGGCGCCCAAGGCTGGGATCAAGGCGCGTCGAAGACCTACGACGTAATCTTCATCTCGGGTTCACTGCCAACCCTGCCGGACGCCTTCCTGAAACAGCTCAATGTCGGCGGCCGCATCGTCGCAATCATTGGCGATGCACCGGTAATGTCGGCGCAAATCATCACCCGCAACGCGGATGACAGCTACAGCACGGTGCATTTGTTTGAAACCAATGTCAAACCGTTGCGCGAAGCTGCGGTGCATTCCCACTTCAAGTTCTGAGACAGCGTATGCAACATCTGACCGCCTCTGAACTTGCAGCCTGGATCGCCGACCCGCAACGCCCCGCGCCGCTGTTGCTGGATGTGCGCGAACCTTGGGAATACGAAACCTGTCACATCGACGCAGCGCGGCTGATGCCGATGCAGACAGTGCCGGCGCATCTGAATGACCTTGAAGAAGACCAGGCTATCGTCTGCATCTGCCATCACGGCGCACGCAGCATGCAGGTTGCGGCCTTTCTCGAACGCCACGGTTTTTCCGCGGTGAGCAACCTGACCGGCGGCATCCACGCATGGGCCCAACAGGTCGATCCGGCGATGCCGACGTATTAATTAGCGTCCGTTTTAGCGGGCGCTGGCCAGCCAGTTGTCGTTTCCTTGCGTCTGCGGCGACATCCTCCGCAGACCGGGGCCGGTTGCGCCGCGCGCCTGGAGTGCGTTGCAAGAAGTAAAAGAAATTATTGAAAAGCGTTGCTGTATTTGTTTGACGTCGCGGCCAATCCGGCCCGCAACGCCTGCCCCGACACATGATGTCCCGGAGAACGTAATGCGCATTACCCTTATTGCTTCGTTGATCGCAACCGCCCTGACGGCAGCGAATGCTCAGGCCATTGACCTGATGCAAACCTATCAGTTGGCACTCGCCAACGATCCGGTCTACACCAGCGCACGCTACGCACTCAACGCCAATAACGAAGCCAGCGTACAGGGCCGTGCCGCACTACTGCCAAGCGTCGGTTTCGGCGGCAATTACAGTAAGTCCGGCCAGTCCTGGAAAACCATTACCAACAACTACAGCCTGCAGTTGACCCAGCCGCTGTTCCGTCCGGCGTATTGGCAGCAGTACCAGGAAAGCAAGCTGTCGGTAGCCGCTGGTGAAGTCCAGTTTGCGCAGGCCCAGCAGGATTTGATCTTACGCGTCAGTCAGGCCTATTTCGACATCCTGACCGCGCAGGACGTGCTGGCATCGCTGCAAGCCCAGAAAAGCGCGATTGCCGAGCAACTGGCGTCAGCCAAGCGCAATTTCGAAGTGGGTACGGCCACCATCACCGACACTAATGAAGCGCAGGCCAGCCACGATCTGGTGATCGCACAGGAAATCGCCGCCAGCAACAACCTGGAAGTCGCGCGCAATGCGCTGCAGCAGATCATCGGCAAGGCGCCGGCGCCATTGGCCACCTTGCGCCCGGGCGTCAAGCTGAGCGCCCCGAACCGGCGGCCATTGAAGCCTGGGTGACCAGCGCGGAACAGCAGAATTTCGGCGTGCTGGGCCAGGAAATTACATTAGACATCGCCAAGCGCGACATCAAGAAGAGCCGCGCAGGTCACCTGCCGACGCTTGACTTGGTGGTCAGTCGCGCACACTCGGATGTCAGCGGCAGCGACATCCCTTTCTATAACATATCGCAGATGACCAACTCGATTGGCGTGCAGTGGAATATCCCGCTGTATTCCGGCGGCGCCGTCAACAGCAGCGTACGTCAGGCGGTGGCCTTGGAAGACAAGGCCCGTTCGGATCTGGAAAATGCGCGTAGGACCGCCATCCTCAACGCCAAGCAAGCCTATCTCGGCGTGAGCAACGGCCTGGCTCAGGTCAAGGCCTATGAAGCGGCGGAAATCTCCAGCCAGTCGTCGCTGGACTCTAACCGCCTCGGTTACCAGGTCGGCGTGCGCATCAACATCGATGTGCTGAACGCCCAGCAGCAGCTGTATTCAACTCGCAGGGATCTGGCCAAGGCACGCTACGACACTTTGATGAACGGCTTGAAATTGAAGTCGGCGGCGGGCGCGCTGAAAGAAGAAGATCTGCAGCAGATCAATGCGTTGCTGGTGCCGGCACCCTATTAAGGGTTGAAGGAAAAAGACGATTATCAGGGGTCTCGGAAAGCCGTAGAGAACGTTGCAATGCGAGCCGGAGAAACCCAACTGTACGAGGATACGGGCGCGCGCGTCAGCATCGAGTATAGCTTGCCGCAGGTTTTTCCAGCCCCGGTGTCGTCAGGCGTCAACAGATCGGATCAACACGGGATTGGCTGCTTGCCAAAGCCCTCGGTTCACTCTTAGAATCGATTTCCAGTCAGTTGCCATTATTTTTCAGCATGAACGGCGAAGTCTTGAACATATGAATGCAATTGTCGACCACTTTCGACACATTCTCTGCCAGATCGAAACTGTTGGGACTGAACGTCCAGTTGCTCAGAATACCAAACAACAGTCCTTGCGCCATGACCGCAGCCAGGGTTGGATCAAGATCACGCGGCAATTGACCTTTCGCGATTGCGAACCGTAACAGGCGTTCTATGTCGGTACGTCCTTGCAAAAAACATTCGTGCTGACGTACCAGGATTGGATCCTCGGGGTCCACCAGTTCGCACTTGTGCATGACGATTTCAAAGATTTTGCGCGACTCTGGATTCAGCGTTGCCTCTTGCAGCGCAAACAGGCATTTGTTGCGAAACTGGGTCAGCGGATCCTGGGCATTTTCGTCGGCGGTTTTTTCGAACATCGCTTCCAGCGGCAAACGTACTCGTTCGCACATGGCGTCGAATAAATCGCCTTTGTTTTTGAAGTGCCAATAGATAGCGCCGCGCGTCACGTCGGCCGCAGTGGCGACATCCGCCAATGTGGTACGGGATACGCCGCGCTGATGAAACACCTCCGCTGCCGCATCAAGGATGCGGCCACGGGTTTCCAGTGCTTCTTCTTTTGTACTTCTAGCCATTTTGAGTCAACCTCCAGCTGTTCCGACGCTTTGTGCATTCGCAGCAATAATGAATAAGAATATTAGCAACAGCACATACATTCATGCATGTATGTATAATAGCAGGATTCTGGCCGCTTTACCCGTTTCCCGTTGGCCTGTTCATGCAGTCCGGCAATTACTTAGATATCCTATGTCCTTTCAAGAAACAGAGTCCCCCGTCAGATTTGCAGTCCTTCCTCAATTACCGTGCGAGAATTTTATGAATTCAGTTAGCTCTATCAGTCGTCTCACGCGTATCACCCTGGCCGTTGCGGTCCTCACCGCTGTTGCCGCCTGCGGTAAAAAACCTGAAGCTCAAGTACCACCGCCACCGGGTGTTTCCGTTATCACCATCGCGCCGGAACGCCTGTCGCTGACAACCGAGTTGCCAGGCCGCCTGGAAGCGACTCGCGTCGCCCAGATCGGCGCCCGCGCGGCCGGTATCGTGCTCAAGCGCAGCTTCCGCGAAGGCAGCGACGTCAAGGCAGGCCAGGTGTTGTACCTGATCGATCCGGCGCCGCTGCAAGCGGCCTACGACAATGCGCAAGCAACCTTGGCCAAAGCCGAAGCCAACCTGACAACTGCGACCTTGAAAGCACAGCGCTATAAACCGCTGGTGGACGTGAACGCAGTTAGCAAACAGGATTACGACGACACCGTCGCCGCACAAAAGCAGGCCGCGGCAGACGTAGCATCAGCCAAGGCCGCACGCCAGACCGCCAGCCTCAATCTCGGCTACGCCACTGTGACTTCGCCAATCTCCGGCCGCATCGGCAAAGCCCTGGTAACTGAAGGCGCGCTGGTCGGCCAAGGTGAAGTGACCCAACTGGCAACCGTGCAGCAGATCGATCCGATCTACGTCAACCTGACCCAATCCAGCACCGACATCCTGAAGCTGCAGGATGCAATGCGGAACGGTCAGTTGCAAAGCGCTGGCCAGGGACAAGCCAAGGTTACGCTGAAGACCGAAGATGGCCGCGTTTACCCACAATCCGGCAAGTTGCTGTTCTCCGACTTGACTGTTGACCCCAACACCGGCTCGGTGACCTTGCGCGCCGAATTTCCTAATCCTGACCACAACCTGCTGCCCGGCATGTACGTTCGCGCCAAGCTGGAACAGGCGGTTAATGACTCGGCCCTCACTGTTCCGCAACAAGCGGTCCAGCGTGACCTGAACGGCGCATCCGTGTTTGTAGTCGGCGCCGACAATAAGGTCTCGGTACGGCCGGTGGTCGCCGACAAAGCGCAGGGCGACAAATGGATCGTCAGTGAAGGTTTGAAGAGCGGCGACAAAGTGATCGTCGATGGTTTGCAAAAGGTCAAGCCAGGCGCGGTGGTCAATCCATCGCCATGGAATCCGGCCGCTGCAGCCGCACCCGCTGCAGGGACCGGCGCCAGCGCCGCCGCAGCTGCCTCAACTGCTAAATAAGGAGCCTATTAATGGGCAAGTTTTTCATCGACCGCCCCGTATTTGCGTGGGTGCTCGCCATATTCATCCTGCTCGGGGGTGCCTTGGCGATCACGCAATTACCGGTGGCCCAGTATCCTTCGATTGCACCACCAACGATTGTCGTTAGCGCAGCCTACCCAGGCGCTACCGCACAAACCATCGACGATAGCGTTACCAGCCTGATCGAACAGGAAATGAACGGCGCTGATGGCTTGCAATACATCGAATCGCAAAGCCAGGCTGACGGTTCCGTATCCATCACCGTGACGTTTACTCCTGAAACCAATGCCGACCTGGCAGCGGTTGACGTGCAAAACCGCCTCAAGCGTGTGGAAGCGCGTCTGCCGGCTGTGGTCACGCAGAACGGCGTGCAGGTTACCAAGTCGCGCAGCAACTTCCTGATGTTCATCGGTCTCTCATCGACCGACGGCAAGCTCGATCCGATCGCGCTGGGCGATTATTTGTCGCGCAACGTGGTCAATGAAATCAAACGGGTGCCAGGCGTCGGCCAGGCACAGCTGTTCGGTACCGAGCGTGCGATGCGGATCTGGATTGATCCGGCCAAGCTGGTCGGATACAACCTGACGCCTGCTGATGTCACTGCCGCAATCACCGCACAAAATGCGCTGGTCGCCGGCGGTACGCTTGGCGATTTGCCGAGCCCCGGCACGCAGCAAATTTCCGCTACCGTGGTGGCAACGGGCCAGCTGACTACCGTTGAACAGTTCGGCAATATCCAGTTGCGTGCCAATTCGGATGGTTCGATCGTGCGCCTGCGCGATGTTGCTCGCATCGAAATCGGCGGTCAGTCTTACGCGACTGCAGGTCGACTCGACGGCAAGCCAACCTCTTTCGTCGGCGTGCAATTGTCGCCAACTGCAAACGCCTTAGGTACGGCGACAGCAGTCAAGGCCAAAATGAAAGAGCTGTCCCAGTACTTCCCGGCTGGCGTCAAGTACGAAATTCCTTACGACACCTCGAAATTCGTCAAGATCTCGATTGAAGAAGTGGTCAAGACCCTGGTCGAAGCAATCGTCCTGGTGTTCCTGGTGATGTATCTGTTCCTGCAAAACATCCGCTACACGCTTATTCCAACCATCGTCGTACCGGTGGCGCTGATGGGTACTTTTGCCACACTGCTGCTGTTTGGCTTCTCGATCAACGTGCTGACCATGTTCGGCATGGTGCTGGCGATCGGTATCCTGATTGACGATGCGATCGTGGTGGTGGAAAACGTCGAGCGCATCATGAGCGAAGAAGGTTTGTCGCCACGCGATGCAACCCGCAAGGCGATGGGCCAGATTACCGGCGCACTGATCGGTATTACGCTGGTGCTGATCGCCGTGTTCATCCCGATGGCGTTCTTCAGTGGCGCAGTGGGTGCGATTTATCGCCAGTTCTCGCTGTCGATGGTTGCTTCGATGGTGTTCTCGGTATTGATGGCCTTCACACTGACGCCAGCGCTGTGCGCCACCATCCTGAAGCCGGTGGAAGCAGGACATCACCATGAGAAGTCGGGATTCTTCGGCTGGTTCAACCGCAAGTTCAACGCCACCACCAACAGCTATCAAGGCGTTGTTGCCAAGATGCTGACCAAGACCGGCCGCTATCTGTTCATCTATGGCGCGATCCTGGTAGGCGTAGGCCTGCTGTACACCCGCTTGCCTGCATCGTTCCTGCCGTCGGAAGACCAAGGCTACATCGTTACCAACGTGCAATTGCCGGCAGGCGCCAGCAGCAACCGCACATTGGAAGTCATCAAGCAGATCGAAGCGTATTACGGCAAACTGCCTGGCGTCGCCAATGTCGTAGCCATTACAGGCTTCAGCTTCTCCGGTAACGGCCAGAATGCCGGCCTGGTGTTCACGCCACTGAAGGACTGGAGCGAACGTGGTCCGGATCAGTCCGCCGACGCGATCGCAGGCAAGGCATTCGGGGTGTTCTCGCAAATCAAGGACGCCATCGTGTATCCGCTGAACCCGCCGCCGATCCCGGAACTGGGTAATGCCACCGGCTTTACCTTCCGTTTGCAAGACCGTTCGGGACAAGGACACGCAGCATTGACTGCTGCCCGTAACCAGTTGCTCGGCATGGCTTCACAAAGCAAGATCCTGGCTGGGGTACGGCCTGAAGGCCTGGAAGACTCGCCGCAACTGCAGCTCAATATTGACCGCGACAAGGCGAATGCCCAGGGCGTATCGTTCAGCGCCATCAACAGCACGTTGTCGACCGCACTCGGTTCTTCCTACGTCAATGACTTCCCGAACCAGGGTCGTCAACAACGCGTGATCGTGCAAGCCGACGCACCGCAACGTCTGCAACCGGAAGATCTGGCCAAGCTGTATGTCAAAAACACAGCGGGCACCATGGTGCCGTTCTCGTCCTTCACGACTTCCGAATGGACCAAAGGCCCTGTGCAGCTGAGCCGCTACAACGGCTATCCGGCGATGAAGATTTCCGGCGGCGCCTCCCCTGGCCATAGCACTGGCGAAGCGATGGATGAAATGGAAGCATTGACCGCCAAGCTTCCTCCTGGCTTCGGCTTTGAATGGACCGGCCAGTCGCTGGAAGAAAAGACTTCCGGTTCACAGGCGCCGATGCTGTACCTGCTGTCGCTGATCGCTGTATTCCTGGTGCTGGCAGCCTTGTATGAAAGCACGTCGATTCCGGTGGCAGTGATGCTGGTGGTGCCGCTAGGGATTCTCGGTGCGCTGCTTGGTGTTACCTTGCGCGGCATGCCTAACGACGTCTACTTCAAGGTCGGGATGATTACCGTGGTTGGCTTGTCGGCGAAAAATGCGATTCTGATTATCGAGTTCGCCAAAGATTTGCAAGCACAAGGCAAGGGCTTGATCGAAGCGACGCTGGAAGCAGTGCATCTGCGTTTCCGTCCGATCCTGATGACTTCGTTCGCATTTATCCTCGGCGTCTTGCCGCTGGTGATCAAGACCGGCGCCGGCTCAGGTAGCCAACGTGCGATCGGTACCGGCGTCATGGGCGGCATGATTACAGCGACAGTGCTGGCAGTCTTCCTGGTGCCTGTGTTCTTCGTGGTGGTGCGCAAGATCTTCAAAGGCAGCGAACGCCAACGGAAGATGTATGCGGCCAACAAAAAAATAGATGTGGAGAATCAGCATGTTTAATATGGCAACTACGGCGTTCTTACCCAAGAACCTGACTGGCGCGCTGTTGCTGGTAGGCGTCCTCTCGGGTTGCACCATGGCGCCGACCTATGTGCGGCCGGAAGCGCCGGTGGCCGGCAGCTATCCGGCTGCGGCCGACGGCAAGGCACAATACGATGCGGCGGAACTTGGCTGGCGCGACTTTTTCCCTGATCAGCGCCTGCAAGCGCTGATCTCGTCCGCGCTGGAAAACAACCGTGACCTGCGTACAGCCGCCTTGAACATCGAGGAAGCACGGGCGCAGTACGACATCACCGCCGCCGATGCGCTGCCTAACTTCAACGGCAACTTCAGCCGTACCCGCGGCCGTACAGCATCGGACCAGCTTTTTCCTGGACAGCCGGCGGTCGGTACCGCCTATCAGGTCGGCTTGAACATGACGGCTTTCGAGCTGGATTTCTTCGGCCGTGTACGCAGTCTGAAAGATGCTGCCCTGGCGAGCTATCTGGCCACCGAAGAAGCAAGGCAATCGGCGCAAATCAGCTTGATTTCGCAAGTCGCCCAAGCCTATCTGACGGAGCAGTCGTATGCGGAGCAGCAGCGACTGGCGCAACAGACATTGGATAGCCGCCTGGACGATTACAAGCTGGACAAGATGCGCTTCGAAGTCGGCGCCTCCTCGGCGCTCGACCTGCGCAACTCGGAAACGCTGGTGCAATCGGCACGCGTATCGCTGGCGACGCTCGCGCGCCAGCGCGGCCAGGCTACCAATGCGCTGGTGCTTCTGGTTGGCAAGCCCTTAGGTGATCTGCCGGCGCCGCAAGCATTGTCGGATGAAAAAATCGTCAGCGAGATCCCGGCCGGCCTGCCGTCCGACCTGCTGAACCGCCGTCCCGACATCCGTCAGGCAGAGCAGCAACTGCGCTCCGCCAACGCGAACATCGGTGCTGCGCGCGCGGCGTTCTTCCCGACCATTTCGCTGACCGCCGGAATCGGCAATTCCAGCACGTCACTGGGCAGCCTTTTCTCGGCTGGCAGCCGCACCTGGTCGTTCGTGCCGCAATTGACGCTGCCGATCTTCGAGGGTGGACGCAATCGCGCCAATCTGTCGTTGAGCGAGATTCGTAAAAACCTGGCGATCGCCAATTACGAAAAGACCATCCAGAGCGCATTCAGGGAAGTATCTGACGCTCTGGTCGCCCGCGGCACGCTAGATGAGCAACTTGCAGCGCAGGATGCCTTTCTCAAGGCGCAGGAAGAGCGCGTGAAACTGACGGATCTGCGCTACAAGAACGGCATCGCCAGTTCAACTGACCGTCTGAACGCGCAGCGTGATCTGTTCTCGGCACAGCAATCGCTGATCCAGACGCGCCAGCTACGCTTGAACAATGCGATCGATCTGTACCGCTCATTGGGCGGCGGTCTGAATGAAAATACGGTAACGCCAAAATCGTAATTTCCACCGACCTCAGGTCGTCATGCCAACAAAAACGCCGCACATGTGCGGCGTTTTTTTTGTTACAGTCTGCTTCTATCGTCGATACGGCAGCGAGAAATTTCCTCGATTGCCAATATAAATTGAACATTTCTGTATGAAGAAAACCATCCTCCTGACCGGTGCGACCGGGTATATTGGTTCCCACACTTGGTGTACCCTGATTGAAGCTGGATACAATGTTATCGGCCTGGATAACTTGTGCAACAGCGCCGTTGGCGTTGTCGACAGGATTTCTCAAATCACCGGGAGCAGCCTGAACTTCATTGAAGGCGATGTACGGGATAAAATCCTTGTCGACGCCATTTTCTCGCGGAACAAGATTGATGCCGTCATCCATTTCGCCGCATTGAAAGCCGTTGGCGACTCGGTTGCAACACCACTGGCTTACTACGACACCAATCTGAACGGCCTATTGAACATCTGCAGCACTATGGCCAGCCACGCAGTAAAAACGCTTGTCTTCAGCTCCTCGGCAACTGTCTATGGTGAGCCTGAATCTATCCCGATTAAAGAGAATGCTCCGTTAAAGGCAACGAATCCGTACGGCCAGACAAAACTGATGAGCGAGCAAATGCTGCGTGATCTGGAACACGCGGATAACGAATGGCGCGTTGCTTACCTGCGCTATTTCAATCCGGTCGGCGCTCATGAAAGCGGATTGATCGGAGAAAGCCCATTAGGTATTCCCAACATCTGATGCCTTACGTGGCGCAAGTGGCCGTCGGAAAACTTGAAAAACTCCGTGTATACGGCGGTGACTACCCCACCCGAGACGGCACAGGGGTGCGCGACTATATCCATGTCATGGATCTGGCGGAGGGCCACGTGTCCGCACTGTCGCATTTGCTCAATCGCAACGCATCCAATAGCTCTTCGTTCACGATCAATCTCGGATCTGGCCAAGGGATTAGTGTTCTGGAGGTGATCCATGCCTACGAAAAAGCAAGCGGACGCCCGATCCCATATGAAATTGTTGCCAGACGTCCGGGCGACGTTCCGGCATATTTTGCGGACCCATCCTTGGCTGCAACAATATTGGCTTGGCATGCGACGCGGGGGATTGACGCTATTTGTGCCGATTCCTGGCGCTGGCAAAGCATGAACCCCGATGGCATTATTGATACTTAGTTCATTGATCGGTAATATGGATAGATGATCACCATTTAAATAAAAATGCCGCTTCAAGCGGCATTTTTATTTTACGGATAATGCCATTTCTTTCTTGCGCCTTATTATGTAGGCAAGAAAGAAAGCAATGCTTATCACGTAATAAGGGAAGATTTCCCACCACAAGAACACCACATCGACCAATCCCAAGGTAAAGAACCCAAGACACAATGCGAGGCCCATTGCTGCCGTATAACGGGTCTCTGAATCGCCATCACGAATCTCACGAAAGAAATAATACGCAGGGATAAAGTACAGCGCCAATATCGCGAATAAACCGAACGTACCCAGCCTAGCCATCATGAATAGTATTTCATTATGCGAATGAGGGAAAGTTGCCGAAACAGGAGTGATGATCTTCCTTTCGGCCAGCTCCTCCAACGCTTTTGGGAAATTCTCAACACCAACGCCAAAGACTGGATGCTCCTTGAACAATACCAGCGATCCACGCCACAATTGCAGACGAATACCAAGGGAGGTATCCACATTTGCGCCTTCGGAATATTGACTGATATCGCTTTCCGCAATCGACATCCGTTCTTTTACAATGTTGCCAAAATAAGAAACCGAACCCAGCAAGATAACAAAAGCCACGACTGCAGTCAGTTTGTACCGTAATCGAATATTCTTTGCCACCATACCTGCGATAACAAGAAAAACAGGGATAGTCAGCCAGACACCCCGTGATTGCGATAAATAGGCGGCATACAGGCCTGCGCATAATGCGGCAATCTTAAAAAAAATAGCAATCTTGTTGCCATGTTCATTCCACGCGATCGACAACGCAGCGAACATGCCGAGTAATAAGGTCAATTCCGCAAAAATGATAATGGGAATGAAATCGGTTCCGTAACGCATCTCGCCACCATGTGTGAGGACATGAATCTTGACCGCGGCCAGCAGCGCTCCGATCACCAAGCCCCACTGGATATGCTTCATCCATCGGGTAGGCAGGAACGAAAATGCCCAGAAAATCAGGCAAAACAACGCAAGCCGAAATGGCGAATCGTAGGTTCTTCCGACGAAATGAGCAGTTCCGATTTGATTGGCAAAGACTGCGATTATCGGTCCGCACATGGCCAGATTAAGTGGCCAATATTCTCTAAAAAACTCGCCGAAAGATTTATTATCCGACCTGTTTTTAGAGGCAAGAAAAATCAGGCTCAACAATACCAGCACGCCAAAAATCGCTCCAGCCGAGCGATCCACGATTAATGCCAACATGTAGAATATGACAATTGCGGCAGTAATCAATAATTTCATGTAACGCAAGTACTTCTCCAATCTGAAAATATTTTCGCGTCAGAAATAAAATTTCTTCTGATATTTTTTCAGAAGTAGATATTTTTATTTAATTAGTATTTTTATCGTCGAGATAAATATCGCTCTTGAATATATTGCACTCAAAATTACTTCGAATGAGGCTTCACATTCTTTGATGACCTCAGCCATAAATATTTAGCATGCCAACAGATACCTTCGGCCACTCGCCCCTGCTTGACAAGAAATTTCGAGAATAACTTCAACTCTCTCACGCTTTTAGGCTGATCCAATGGCACATCGGCCCAAGAGGATTCTGATTGATAGCGAATAAAGATATCTTTCGCTTCATGCAAACACCAGTCATGCCAAGGCTTTACCGGCCCGGTAAAATGCATGAAGACTACCGGTGCAACAACATCCAAAGAATTGCCGCCTTTACTGAGAAAATCCACCAAATGGTAGCGAAAATTCCATTTCTCATCGATGTACTTTACATGCCCGTTCAGTACGGCATTTAATGCATCCTGGTCGGCAAAAAGCAATTGCTGCGTTGATAGAACAGTAAGAGCCTTGCTCTGAGAATCATTCGCTACCCAATTCCCAACGTTGATGTACATGACACCGGCATTGAAATACTCAGCATGTGAAAGATTCAGTGCCGCAATCTGCGTTTTTGCGGTCGTTTCAACTTCATCATGCACGACGGCGGCAATACAGTCATCAATATTAATAGACTGCACCCCCCTTAATTCCCCCATGCACAAGATATCAGCATCAAGATAGAGAACTTTATTCGTTATTCCCTGCAACAAATTGGGAATTAATATACGAATAAAAGTCCCTAGTGGATGCTGGGAAAAACATGGAAATTGATTAAAATCGGAAAGTATGTCTTTATGAAGGATATGAATATTGATGGAAATATCATATTTTCGCTCCAATTCTTCCAACCTGCGGCGGCTATCATCAGTAATGGAAAAGGCGAATACATGGAAAATAAAAACCATGCCGGGATTATTTCTCAATATGGAAGTAATATTTACCGCCATACCCCGAAAATAATTGGTATCGACACCGAAAGCGATATGCACAACGTCTGAACTCGAAGAGATACTGGAAGTTGAATTACTGGATAAATTGGTGCCCAATTGCAGTCCTTACCGGCTCGTATTATAAATATCCCTGAAATTCACGGATAAACTTAATTGAAATAATTTGTAAAAATGCCGCTTGACAAGCAATACATTAATACCAGTTTGTACTTTTTAAGAAACGAAGGATAGCAAATTTAAATTCCGCACGTCACTATAAAGCGTCTCGTGTTGCTAAATCACCCACGGGCTCCAGGTAAAAAATGAATTGGTCAGCTCGTGAACTATATTTGATTCAAGCGTCTGTCTTACAGTTCCTGAGCGTTATGAACGGCCACTGCGCAAGCGATACCACAACAATCCGAGCCACTCATGCAAGGCATAGGCGCTACGCTGCATCCCCTCCCCCGAAGGCAAGAAACTCAACAACGTCAGCCGATCCCGACTGAGATATATGGTCGGCGCCGCCACCACGTCGAAGCCAGCGTTGACGAACATGGCTTGGGCTCGCGGCATATGCACGGCGTCGGTTACCAGCAGGATTTTGTTTACCCCCGCACGCTTGAGTATCTCCGCCGAAAATACAGCATTCTGTTCGGTGTTATCAGATGCACCTTCCAGCCACTTTACCGGGACTGCAAAATCATCTCGCAAGCATTTGGCCATCAGCGCCGCTTCGGAGTCTTTGCTGCCTTCGGGCATCCCGCCCGACACCAGGATCGGCAAACCAGTCTGCCGCTGCAGCCTGGCGCCGTATCGCAAGCGAGCCAGCGTCCAGTAATTTGGCACATCGCTGTTCGCATATTCCGGAGCATTCGCTAGGCGCCCTCCGCCGAGAATTACGATCGCTTGCGCGCCGCCAGTATTCGCCGCAGTCAACGATAAGACGCGTTCCTCCAACGGCGCCGCCAGCATCAACGCGCCCGCTTTGCTGCTCAATACGGCCAACAGCAGCAACGACGCAATACTGACTGCGACGCCAAGGCGCGGATAAATGCGCCGCAAGAACAGGCCTGCAAGACATGCCAGTATGAGATTGGTCGGCAACAGCAAGAACGCGCTGAGCACCTTGGTTGCTATCACCGTCGCATGCATGTTCAGACGGTGGTAATTAAGGGCTGCAGCAACGCCATCGTGCGAGCAGTGGCCCCTCGATGCTGACAGGCGAAATTGCTGGCCTTTTCTCCCATGTCCTGGCGCTCCCGATCGTTTTGCAGCAAACGCTCGGCTGCATCCAGCATATTGTCGACATCCGACACTCGTTGCGCAGCGCCTGCAACGATGGCCTGTTCGGTAATCGCAGAAAAATTGAATGTATGCGGCCCGATCAATACCGGTTTGCTCACAGCAAAAGCCTCGATCAGGTTTTGTCCGCCCATGGGCAACAAACTGCCACCGATGAAGGCAACGTCGCACAACGCGTAATAGGCGAACATTTCGCCCATCGAATCGCCCACCAGCACTCTCACTTCCGGCGACACTGCAGAGCCCCCCATTCGTGTCCGGCGCAGCGGCGGCAAACCTTTTCCCGCCGCCATATCGACCACTTCATCAAAGCGTTGCGGGTGGCGCGGCACGATCACGGTGAGCAAATCGGCATATGCCGGATTCTGGCGACGACGCGACAAAGCATCGAGAATCAATTCTTCCTCGCCTTCACGCGTGCTGGCGCACAATAGAACCCGGCGATCGCCGATCTGTGCTCGCAACGCAGCGCCGACAGCCAGCAATGCCGGCGTTGGAGTGACATCGAACTTGACACTGCCGGTCACATGCACATTGCGGCCGCCAAGCTGACGCAAGCGCCCTGCGTCGGCCTCGGTTTGTGCGCCGACACACGACATGCCGCTGGCGGCTTCGGTCATCAATGTGGAAAAACGCTTGCCGCGCCGCAACGAACGCTCCGACAAGCGCGCGTTGACCAGCGCCACCGGTACCCGATAACGTCCGCATTGGACAATCAGATTAGGCCATACCTCGGTTTCCATCAGGACGCACAGAGAAGGCTTGAAATGACGCAGAAAGCGCCCGACCATCCAGCCGGTATCGTATGGCAGAAAGCACTGCTGCACGCGTGACGATGCACCAAACAAGGCTTGCCCGGTGGCGCGTCCCGTCGCCGTCATATGCGTCAGCAGGATTGCATGTTGCGGATAGGCGTCGAGCAGCGCGGCAATCAGCGGCTCCGCAGCACGCGTTTCGCCAACCGACACGGCATGAACCCACAAGAATTTGCGCGACGCCAGTTCCGGCACCAGACGCGGGTAAAAGCCGATACGCTCCAACACATGCTGCCGGTAGCCGGGCTCCTTGCTACCGCGCCGCCACAGGCGCAGCAATACCATGGGCATTGCCAGCCACCACACTGCTGAATACAACAAGCGAATACGCCAAGCCGCCCTGCATCAAACCCCACTGCCGATTTCATTCGGTCAGCGCACGGCCGGTGATACGGCGCAGGATCGCCAGCGGACTCGCATCCGGGTCATATTGCCTGGCGGCGGGAAGATGCAAGGTCTGCTCCATCATGTACTGGCCCGACATCACCGCGTGCGGCGTCTGGTCGGAAAAACATACCCACACCGATCCGGCAGCAAATGGTTGCGTCACTTGCGGCCCCTCTTTCTGATATTGCAGATCCGATTTCATCGCATCATGCAATTGCAGCATCAGGTGATCGTATTCGCTGCGAAATGACTTGGTTACGTGCAAGGCATTCAATGCCTGCGCCTGCCAACGCGAATACTTCTTTACTCTAGGCAGGAAGCGCCGCGCCACATCTTCAAACGGCTCACCGACGCGCCATACGCGCGGCACGCCATCCGGATTGACATTGGCGAAGACGCGCAGGATGCGCTCGCCATAATTCGGTCGTGACGGGAATGCGTCGACATGCATGCGCCGATCATCGGCGCGCCAGGATTGCGCGCGTGTTTCCACCTGCATTGGCCGATAGCTGGTCGGCGCCAGCCGCAATCCGCTACGTGTATCGGCATATGCTGGAAGCAGGGAGTAAATCAGTTGCTGCGCCTGTGTCCGGAAGCGCCCGATCATGCTCGCCAACGCGGCCTGGTCCGCCGCATCGCCCAGCGCGCCTTTCAACTGGCCATTGGCATCGAGGCTGATATTGCGGCTCTTCGGATCTCGAATCGCGGGCGTCAGGAAACGTCGTTCGTCGTCAAGGAAAGTAAAGCTCAGGCGAGGAAAATATAAGACTTTTCCTGCTTCAAGCGCGGAAATCCAGGCGGAGTTCGGTGTGCTGATCTGCCAATCGGCAGTATCAATGTCGAGAATTTGTTGTTCCATGCCCGTATTATGCCGCGTTGCAATGACGGCGTGAACCCGCAGTCGCCAACAGTTTGCGCTATAATTATCAATTTATTAACTATCGGAACATCCTGTCAACACGGGCCTGGATGATCGCCATGACAGCGGAACAGCAGCATTTCCCTCTATTGGCAAACAGTAATCCATCCTATAATAAAACAGCACGTTCCGACGCGATTTGGCACTACTGCACAAAGAGAGGTCTACCCATGGTTCACATGTCAAGACGCCAGTTTCTTAAAACGACTGGCGCTACCCTGGCAGGTTCGAGTCTGGCGCTGATGGGGTTTTCACCGGCGCCTGCATTGGCTGAGGTGCGCACCTATAAACTGACGCGCAGCACCGAAACCCGTAACACATGCCCCTACTGCTCAGTCAGTTGCGGTATCCTGATGTATAGCCTCGGCGACGGCGCAAAAAACGCCAAAGCCAGCGTCTTTCACATCGAAGGCGATCCGGATCACCCGGTCAATCGCGGCACACTGTGCCCGAAAGGCGCCAGTCTTCTGGATTTCATCCACAGCCCCAATCGCCTGCAATACCCGGAATACCGCGCGCCCGGTTCCAAGGAATGGAAACGGATGTCGTGGGATGATGCGCTGACCCGCATTGCAACCCTGATGAAACAGGATCGCGATGCCAATTTTGTCGAGAAGACACCGGAAGGCCTGACCGTCAACCGCTGGCTGACGACCGGTATGCTGGCAGCCTCGGCAAGCAGCAATGAGGTCGGCTACCTGACCCACAAAACCATGCGCAGTCTCGGACTGCTGGCGTTCGACAATCAAGCCCGTGTCTGACATGGCCCGACGGTGGCAGGTCTTGCCCCGACGTTTGGCCGTGGAGCGATGACGAACCATTGGGTCGACATCAAGAACGCGGACGTAGTACTGATCATGGGCGGCAACGCCGCTGAAGCGCACCCGTGCGGCTTCAAATGGGTAACGGAAGCCAAAGCGCATAACAAGGCAAAGCTGATCGTGGTCGATCCGCGCTTTACGCGTTCGGCCTCGGTGGCGGATTTCTACGCGCCTATCCGTACCGGCACCGACATCATTTTCCTCGGCGGCGTGATTCGCTACCTGCTGGAAAAAGATCAGATCCAGCATGAATACGTCAAGAATTACACCGATTTCACGTTCATCGTGCGAGAGGATTTCACCTTTGACGACGGGATTTTTTCGGGCTACAACGCGGACAAGCACAACTACACCAAGACCACCTGGGACTATGAACTGGGCGACGACGGCTTTGTAAAAACCGATCCGACCCTGGCCCATCCGCGTTGCGTGTTCAACCTGATGAAGAAGCACTATGAGCGCTATACGCCAGAAATGGTGGAAAGCGTGTGCGGCACGCCCAAGGAAAAATTCCTGAAAGTGTGCGAGATGCTGGCTTCGACGGCATCGCCGACGCGTGCCGGCACCATCCTGTATGCACTCGGCTGGACCCAGCACTCGATCGGCTCGCAAATCATCCGTACCGGCGCCATGGTGCAGCTGCTGCTTGGCAATATCGGCATCGCCGGTGGCGGCATGAATGCGCTGCGCGGTCACTCCAACATCCAGGGCCTGACCGACCTCGGCTTGATGACCAACCTGCTGCCCGGCTACATGACGTTGCCGTCCGAATCCGAACAGGATTTCAGCAAGTACATTGCCACACGCGCCAGCAAGCCGTTACGGCCGAACCAGCTGAGTTACTGGCAGAACTACGGCAAATTCCATGTCAGCCTGATGAAATCATGGTGGGGCGATGCCGCCAAGGCGGAGAACAACTGGGCCTACGATTACCTGCCCAAGCTGGACAAGCCGTACGACATGCTGCAGGTGTTCGAGCTGATGAAGCAAGGCAAGGTCAACGGCTACATCGCGCAGGGCTTCAACCCGCTGGCGGCAGCGCCGGACAAGGGCAAGATCGGCGCCAGCCTGGCCAAGCTGAAATTCCTGGTCGTCATGGATCCATTGGCCACCGAAACATCCGAGTTCTGGAAAAACTTCGGCGAGTTCAACGACGTCGATTCGAGCCAGATACAGACCGAAGTTTTCCGTCTGCCGACCACCTGCTTTGCGGAAGAAAATGGCTCGCTAGTCAATTCCGGCCGCTGGCTGCAATGGCACTGGAAAGGCGCGGACGCGCCAGGCGAAGCGCGTAGCGATCTGGAAATTATGTCGACGCTGTTCCAGAAGATGCGCAAGATGTACATCAAGGACGGCGGCAAGTTCCCTGATCCGATCGTCAACCTGGCCTGGCCTTACGCCGATCCGGAAAGCCCGACTCCAGAGGAGTTGGCCAAGGAATATAACGGCCGCGCCCTGGTCGACCTGGCCGATCCGAAGGATGCGACCAAGATCGTCCGCAAGAAAAACGAACAGGTGGCGGGTTTTGCCGAGTTGCGTGACGACGGCGCCACTGCGTGCGGCTGCTGGATTTTCGCCGGCTGCTGGACCGAAGCCGGCAATCAGATGGCGCGTCGCGATAACTCTGACCCAACCGGCATCGGCCAGACCTTGAATTGGTCATGGGCCTGGCCGGCCAATCGCCGTATCCTGTACAACCGCGCATCTTGCGACGTCAGCGGCAAGCCGTTCGATGCAAAGCGCAAACTGATCGGATGGAACGGGCAGAAATGGGGCGGCGTCGACGTCCCAGACTTCAAGGTGGACGAAGCGCCGGCCGGCGGCATGGGGCCGTTCATCATGAATCCGGAAGGCGTTGCCCGCTTCTTTGCCCGCGCCGGCATGGCCGAAGGGCCGTTCCCGGTGCATTACGAACCGTTCGAAACGCCGGTCGGCTACAACCCGCTGTATCCGAAAAATGCAGCGGCGACCAGCAATCCCGGAGCGCGGGTGTTCCCCGATGACCGCGCCATGTTCGGCAAGGTCGATGCGTTCCCGCATGTCGGCACCACCTACCGGCTCACCGAGCACTTCCACTACTGGACCAAGCATGCGCGCCTGAATGCCATTCTGCAGCCGCAGCAGTTTGTTGAAATCGGCGAGGATCTGGCGAAGGAAGTCGGCGTGGTTGCCGGCGAGCGCGTCAAGGTCAGTTCCAAGCGAGGCCATATCGTGGCCGTCGCGGTGGTGACCAAACGCATCAAGAAAATGATGATTGAGGGTAAACCTGTGCACCACGTCGGCATCCCGATCCACTGGGGATTCAAGGGCGTGGCAAAACCGGGCTACCTTGCCAACACACTGACGCCTGGTGTGGGCGACGGGAATTCGCAAACGCCGGAATTCAAGTCGTTCCTGGTCAAGGTCGAGAAAGCATAGGAGAAACCATGTCAATGCAATCATTAGATATCAAGCGGGTGTCCGCCACCACCACGCCGCCACCCGGTGTGCGTGAGCCGGTGACCGGCACCGTCGCCAAGCTGATCGACGTCACCAAATGCATCGGCTGCAAGGCTTGCCAGACCGCCTGCATGGAGTGGAACGATCTGCGCGATGAAGTTGGTGTCAATGTCGGCGTACTGGATAATCCGCCGAACATGACAGAACACTCGTGGACCGTCATGCGCTTCTCGGAATATGAAAATCCGGACGGCAATCTTGAATGGCTGATCCGCAAGGACGGCTGCATGCACTGCGAAGATCCAGGCTGTCTCAAGGCCTGCCCGTCGCCGGGCGCAATTGTCCAGTACAACAACGGCATCGTCGACTTCCATGAAGAAAACTGCATCGGTTGCGGCTATTGTGTGACCGGTTGTCCATTCGACGTGCCGCGCATTTCGAAGAAGGACAACAAGGCCTACAAATGCACGCTGTGCTCGGATCGCGTGGCAGTCGGTCAGGAACCGCCTGCGTCAAGACCTGCCCTACCGGCGCCATCGTCTTCGGCACCAAGGAAGACATGAAGGCGCATGCGGAAGAACGCATCGTCGATCTCAAGGAACGCGGCTTCGACAAGGCCGGGCTGTACGATCCACAGGGCGTCGGCGGCACCCACGTCATGTATGTACTGCATCATGCCGACAAGCCGTCGCTGTATCACGGATTGCCTGACAACCCGCGCATCAGCCCGATGGTCGGCTTGTGGAAAGGCGCCGCCAAGCCGCTGGCGCTGGCTGGCATTGCACTGACTGCACTGGCGGGATTCTTCCATTACATCAAGGTCGGTCCGAACGAAGTCACGCCGGAAGACGAGGCAGCAGAAAGAGAGGAAGCCGATGCCAAGCGGCGCGCCAAGCTACCGACCGCGCCATCCGACAGCAACGTTAATTCGCAGGATCTGCCGCCATGAACCATTCCGAACAAGATGTAAAAAACGACACGATCGAACGTTACAACGCCAAGGAACGCATCAATCACTGGATCGTCGCCATCACCTTCGTGCTGCTGGCGCTGTCCGGACTGGCGCTGTTTCATCCATCGATGTTCTGGCTCAGCTTCGTGCTGGGCGGCGGTCCCTGGACTCGCATCCTGCACCCATTCATCGGCCTGGTGATGTTCATCTGCTTTGCCGTGCTGGCGATTGGATTCTGGCGCCATAACCTGATCGAAAAGAATGATGTCGAATGGCTGAAGGGGATTCGCGACGTGGTCAACAATCGCGAGGAAAACCTGCCGCCTGTTGGCCGCTACAACGGCGGCCAGAAGCTGCTGTTCTGGATGATGATTGGCTGCATGATCGGTCTTCTGCTGTCCGGTGTCGTCATCTGGCGCGCCTGGTTTTCGTGGATGTTCCCGATCTTCGTGATTCGTGCTGCGGCTGTTCTGCATGCAGTTTGTGCATTCCTGCTCATCGCCGGCATCGTCGTGCATATTTATGCCGCGATCTGGATCAAAGGGACCGTGCGCGCCATGACGCGCGGCACCGTGCCGCGCGCCTGGGCCCGCAAGCACCATCCGGCCTGGTATCGCAAAATGACGGGCGAATGAAGGCTGGCCCGGGAAACCGATATTGGTTTTTCGGGCTATCCTGTCCACTCGCCGTACAATCGTCTTGAATTTCCCAAGGTAATTCACGAAAATAAAGAACGGCTAGGTATTGCCGTAACAAGATGAAGGAACTGCCTTGCAACGCATCCTCGAACCGGGCGAAATTGAAGCGCTCGACCATAACAGCATCCCGCGCATACGCATGCCGGAGCGTGCCACTGTATTCAAAACCCGTTCCCAGCGCCTGAAACAGCTCGCATCCGATAATCCCATCGGCGATTATCTGCGTCTGATGGCGATATTGGTGGAAGCACAACAACAGGCGCTGGATCGCTTGTCAGCCGAGCCTGACAGCAATGCCATCGACCAGGCGCGCGTCAATCTTGCGCATGCCCATCTGATGCCGCTAATCCTGGCCAGCGACCAGGTGCGCAGTCCGCACTGGCAAGGTGTGCTGGAACAATTGCTGGACCATGTCATGCAGGTCGCCACATCGGAGGGCATGCCGGCACCACTGCAAGAATTGCTGGCGCGTATCCGTCACGGCGACCAAAATGAACGGGACAATCAAGCCGAGGCGATTCTCCAGCGCAGCAACGCCGCCGTCGACCCGATCGCTGCTCCCTTCATTGCTGCCGCCTTGCAGGTCATCTGCGTCGACCTGGTAAGCCGCTTCAAAGTACGTGATGTGCCATTGCTCGATACGCCCGGCGTTTGCCCATGCTGTGGTTCGCTGCCTGTGGCCAGCGTGGTGCGGATGGATGGCGAATCGCAGGGGCATCGTTACCTGCAATGCGGCATGTGCGCCGCCGAATGGCATATGGTCCGTATCAAATGCACGTATTGCGATTCGACCAAAGGCATTGCTTACCAGGCCATAGAAGATGGTTCACCGGCCGTCAAAGCCGAAACCTGCGACGAGTGCCATAGTTGGCTGAAAATCTTCTACCAGGAAAAGGATCCGTACCTCGAGCCGCTGGCGGACGACCTGGCCAGCGTGACTCTGGATCTGCTGATGGGTGAAACCAACTATGAACGTCGCCACGGCAATCCCTTGCTCTGGCAATCCATGGAGAATTGAATGACAGCAGCAAGCACGCAGGCCGTCACTCCGATCGTCCTCAAAGCCGCCGCCAGCGACCTGCCCTCTGTCGATCGCATCCTGAACCTGGCTGAAGTCCAGCCGTTGCTAGCCCAATACGGTCGCACCCAGCTGACCAGTGTGCTGCGCAAGCATCTCGACCAACTCAGAGCCGCTGCTCTGTCCGACAGGCTAACACCTGCCGATGTCGATACTACCCAACTGGTTTCTGCACTTGAAAAGCAATTGGCGACAGTCAACCAGCCGCGCCTGCGCGCCCTGTTCAATCTCACCGGCACCGTATTGCACACCAATCTCGGCCGCGCCTTGCTGCCGGATGAAGCCGTGCAGGCCGTGATCAGCGCATTGACTACGCCAGGCAATCTCGAATTCAACCTTGACAGCGGCGGTCGCGGCGATCGCGACAGCCTGGTCGAAGATGTGCTGTGCGAACTGACCGGCGCCGAAGCGGCGACAGTGGTCAACAACAACGCTGCCGCCGTGCTGCTGATGCTGAATGCGCTAGCGCAGAAAAAGGAAGTGATTGTCTCGCGCGGCGAACTGGTCGAAATCGGCGGCGCCTTCCGCATTCCCGACATCATGCAGCGAGCCGGCGCCAAGCTGATCGAAGTCGGCACCACCAACCGCACTCATCCCGCGGACTATGCCAATGCCATCACCGCGCGCAGTGCGATGCTGATGAAAGTCCACTGCAGCAATTACGCCATCAGCGGCTTCACGCACAGCGTCGAAGTCGACGCATTGGCACAACTGGCGCGGCCGCACGGCATTCCCGTCACCGTCGATCTTGGCAGCGGCACGCTGGTTGATCTGGCGCAGTGGGGTTTGCCCAGCGAAACCACGGTACGCCAGACCATCCGGCAAGGCGCCGACCTGGTCACCTTCAGCGGCGACAAGCTGCTGGGCGGACCGCAAGCCGGCCTGATCGTCGGCAGCGCCGACCTGATCCGCCGCATCAAGAAGAATCCGCTGAAACGCGCGCTGCGCGTCGGTAAACTCACATTAGCAGCACTGGAGCCTGTGTTGCGACTTTACTTGGCGCCGGAATTCCTGACCGAGCGCCTGACGACATTACGCTTGCTCACCCGCCACCAACTGGCGATACGAGCCCAGGCGGAGCGCCTGTTGCCCGTATTGCAAGAGATGCTGGGAACGCATTACACCGTCACGGCAGAAGCCATGTTCAGCCAGATTGGCAGCGGTGCCCTACCGGTTGATCAGTTACCCAGCTTCGGCCTGGCGGTACGCGCCGGCAATGCCGCCAACGGCGGCAAGCGCCATGGTCGTGCGCTCGACAAGCTGGAAAAATCCTTGCGCCAGTTACCGCGCCCGGTCATAGGGCGCATCGGCAACGACACGCTGTGGCTGGATTGCCGCTGCCTGGAAGAACGCGACGAAAGCCTGTTCAGCACGCAACTGCGCGCCATCGCCTTATGATCGTCGGCACCGCCGGACATATCGATCACGGCAAGACCACGCTGATCAAGGCACTGACCGGCGTCAATACCGATCGTCTCAAGGAAGAACAGGCGCGCGGCATTTCGATTGAACTTGGATACGCCTATACCCCTCTGGAGAATGGCGACGTGCTGGGATTCATCGATGTCCCAGGCCACGAACGCCTGGTGCATACGATGGTGGCTGGCGCATCCGGTATCGATTTCGCATTGTTGGTGATCGCGGCAGACGACGGCGTCATGCCGCAAACGCGCGAGCATGTCGAAATCCTGCAATGGCTAGGCATTAGCGTCGGCGCGGTTGCGTTAACCAAGACTGACCGTGTCGACCAGGCACGCGTTGCCGAAGTCAGCGAAGAAATCCGGCAGTTCCTGGCCTCTTCGACGCTCGCAGGAATCCCGATCTTTCCGGTTGCCGCACATCTTCAACAAGATGCCGGAACCGCAGCACTGCGGCGCCATCTGAATGATGTCGCACAGCGTTTGCAACCGCGGCGCGACGACGGTTTATTCCGCCTCGCGATTGACCGCGTATTTACGCTCGCCGGGCACGGCACCGTGGTCACTGGCACCATATTTTCAGGCAGCATCGAAGCCGGTGCTCACATCGCGTTGATGCCGTCCGGAGAAACCGCACGCGTGCGCAGTCTGCATGTGCAGAACCGCGCAGCAACTAGCGGCCATGCCGGACAGCGTTGTGCACTCAACCTCACCGGCATCGATAAAGAGGCGATCAAGCGCGGCGACTGGGCAGCAGATTCGCGTGCAATGACGGCAGTGACCCGCGTTGATGTCGAGTTACAGCTATCGGCCAACGCCGGCGTGACAATACGCAACCGCTCTCCACTCCATGTACATCTAGGCACCTCGCATCAAGTCGCGCATGTGACGCTGCTGGAAGGAAATTCGCTAGTCCCCGGTAATCGCGCCAGGGTGCAGCTGCAATTTGAGCATCCGCTTTGCGCGACGCCTGGCGATCACTTCATCGTCCGCAACGCGCAGGCCAACATGACGGTCGGCGGCGGCCGCGTACTCGATCCGTTCGCCCCCGCGCGCAAGCGCCGAACTTTGGAACGTCGCGCATGGCTCGATGCGCTGGCACAGATGATCGACGGCGCAGGCACGACGGCATTGCTGGAAACTGCGGCGCCCGACGGGTTGCGTTTGTCGACGTTGGTGCAATTGAGCGGCTTACCTCCGGCTGCACTCGCATTGCCAGACAATGTGCAACTCGTTGCAGCCAGCTCGCAAGAGCAAGATCATTTCGTCATGCTGTCGAGCCAATGGCAGTCGCTGCGAATCCGCGCCATAGCTGCACTGGCCGAATTTCATACGCGCTTCCCGGACGAACAGGGAGTGGATGCCGCTAGGTTGCGCCGCATGACGCTGCCTGCACTTGACATGACGCTGTGGCAAGCAGTCATCACATCGCTGCTGAACGAAGGCGCAATCTTGCGTAGTGGGCCGTGGCTGCATCTTGCGGAACATGTGGTGACACTATCGGAGAGTGAACAGATACTGGCGCAGCGATTGTTGCCAAAGCTGGCGGCCGCGCGCTTCGATCCTCCGTGGGTGCGTGAATTGGCGCAAACCCTGGCCGTTCCCGAAGAGCAGATACGACAGATATTGCGCAAGATGGTAAGACAAGGAATGGTGTACCAGATTGAACGCGATCTGTTTTACCACCGCGACTGTGTGCGCGAATTGGCGCAGCTGCTCAGCAAACTGGTCGCCGCGAAAGAGCTGGAACATGGCGCGACCATTCATGCGGGAGTAAATGCGGCCGACTGGCGCGACGAAACAGGGCTGGGCCGCAAGCGCGCAATACAGATACTGGAATTTTTCGACCGCGTCGGCTATACCCGTCGCGTTCGCGATACACACATGTTGCGCGGAGGCGATGCAGTTTCGTTCTGACCGTGTCGATATGCAATCAATCGGGATCAAAGCAACTCAGAAAATCGCAACGGAATGTACAATACCGCTTTCCCAGCCCGTGGCACCCAAGCTGGGGAAGCGGCCTGGAGCAGATGGTGGCTGCGCGACAGATATTGAACGCGGCCGTCAGATGGAAATCAGAACAAGGAAGGCATACGTATCCGGTGATACGGCCGGGCTTCAAACCCGGAGGGGGGTGCCAGTCACTCCCGGGTAGGTTCGACTCCTGCTGCCTTCCGCCATTGAATTTAGCCGTTCAGACTATCCAGTGCCAGTACAACGTCCGCCACAGTCGGCGGCTTGCCGATATCACCCAGGTTAATGATTTGCGACGACCAATTGCCCTCAGTTTTCCAACGAGGAGAATCGCAATACAACTCAATGGTTGGGCGGTTGAAGGCTGCAGCAATATGCGTCAAGCCTGTGTCGACCCCAATTACCAATGCAGCGCGCTGAGCCAGCAATACGGCCTCCATCAAGGGTAGCCGAGGCAATACACGCGCATTACTCATCTGGCTCGCCAATTGCTCTGCAACGTGCTTTTCCTCATCGCTGCCCCACGGCAGCAGCACCAGCAGGCCGCGTTCGGCCAGCAAACCCGCGATCTGTACCCAATTCGATGCCGCCCATTGCTTTTCTGCGCGCGCGGTGCCGTGGAAAAAAACGGCATACGGCCGATCCGGTACCCAGACTGGCAGATCTGGCACGCTTATCGACGGCATGTGCATATTGAAGTCAGCGACACCATCAACAGAGTACCCAAGTGCTTGCGCCGCAACTTGGCGCGCCCGCAGCACAGCGTGCGTGTGCAGGCCGACCGTCACGCTCTTTGTATGAAACAAGCGCGACAGCGGTTCATAACCTGACCCCTCGGTTGCATTCCCCAAACCGACGCGCTGTCCACCGGGGGCAAGGCGTGCCATGCGCATCACCACGCTGGTTTTCAACAAGCCCTGGGTATCGAAGATGACGTCATAGGCATCCTGTTTGAGCTGTCTGCGGAAATTGGCGATCTCCGCGCGCGTTGCCGCGGAAAACAGGCTTTTGCGCCAGCGCCGCAAAGCAATCGGGATAATCCGGCGTACGTCCGGATTCATGCGCACCAGGCTGGTGTAGCCCTCCTCGACGACCCAGTCTATATTCGCTTCGGGATAATGGCGCCAAATGTCGGACACCATCGGCATGTTGTGGACCACATCTCCCAGTGAGGAGACGCGGACAATGAGAATGTTCAAACCAGCTTCGCTTCGACAGAGGATTAGAAGGGCAAGACGGCGTCCGGCTTGGCAGCCAAGATCACGCGCTTGAATTCCGCCTGGATGCGCGCCAGGGCCAGCTCAGACTCAGCCTCGAAACGCATGACCACCACCGGTGTGGTGTTGGACGAACGGACCAGACCGAAACCATCAGCATATTCAACCCGCAGGCCATCGATCTTGATGATGTTCTCGGCGCCGACAAAATCCGCATCGCTCTGGAGTTTCTCGATCAAGACGAAATTCTCCCCTTCGTTCAGGGTCAGATGCAACTCAGGCGTGCTGGTTGATTGCGGCAAGGCATTCAGGACAGCTGAAGGATCGCTTTCGCGGCTCAACAATTCGAGCAATCGTGCACCCGCGTACATGCCGTCGTCGAAACCGTACCAACGATCCTTGAAGAAAACGTGCCCGCTCATTTCACCACCAAGCGGTGCGCCGGTTTCGCGCATCTTGGCTTTGACCAGCGAGTGGCCAGTCTTCCACATCAATGGCTTGCCGCCGCGCTCGGCTATCCAGGGCGCCAGATGCCGGGTGCATTTGACGTCATACAAAATCTCGCGGCCAGGATTACGCGTCAGGACATCGGCAGCAAACAACATCAGTTGACGATCGGGATAAATGATCTGTCCATCCTTGGTGACCACGCCCAGGCGATCACCGTCACCGTCAAACGCCAAGCCCAATTCGGCATCCGAATTTTGCAAGGCGCGAATGACATCCTGCAGATTTTCTGGATGAGCGGGATCTGGATGATGATTAGGAAAAGTACCGTCCACTTCGCAGAACAGCTCCTGCACTTCGCAACCGAGCGCACGATACAATTCGCCAGCAAAAGCGCCAGCAACGCCGTTTCCGCAATCGACCACGATTTTCATCGGCCGCGCCAGCTTGGTATCACCGATAATGCGCTGCAAATAGGCATCCTTGATGTCATGCTGGCGATAGCTGCCGGAGATTGGCGACGCTGCGGCGCTAATACTGTCGCTGGCGATCGCCTGATACAACTGCTGAATCGTGTCGCCGTAAATTGCCTCGCCCGCGAGCACCATCTTGAAACCGTTGTAATCCGGCGGATTATGACTGCCGGTGACCATGATGCCAGACTGCGCGCCGAGAACATGCGTCGCAAAATACACCATCGGCGTCGCCACCAGGCCCAGATCCACCACATCAACGCCAGCGCTCTGCAATCCGGCAGCCAAGGCCGCAGCGAGTTCCGGTCCGGACAAACGACCGTCCCGGCCGATAACGACCACCTTCTCGCCTTTAGCGAGCGCGGCGGCGCCAAAAGCCTGACCGATCTGGCGCGCAATGCCGGCATCTAGGGTTTTGCCAACGATCCCGCGGATGTCATAGGCCTTGAATATCGATTTTGAGATTGGAAGCATGATTTCTAAATAAAGGGGGAGGTTGCCCAACACGGCACGGTTAAGCAATTCTGTTGGACAACCAATTGAATTTAATAGTCGGCGGCAGATTCGTAATTATCGGCAACCAGTGCCTGTAATTCATCACGCTTGAGTAATGAGCACCAACTCGGAAATGAATATATCCCGTCATATTTTCCGATGGCATTTTTCGGTGTATATCGAAAAATAACCGGATAATCCATACAGGATTTAAACCCTCAAATCATCCAATGATTTGCCGCTGGCAACCCATTCCTGCACCCATTTTGGCTGGCGACCGCGGCCTGTCCATTGCAGCGAACTGTCGGCAGGATGGCGATAGCGCACTGCCACTTTCGCTTTCGGAGCACGATTTTTAGCGCTCGATTGGGAATCCAATAAATCCTTTAGAGAAATACCGGCATTTTGGGCAATAGCCAGAATTTCTTCACGGGCCTTTACCAATTCCGCCTGTGTCTTGGCTTTTATTTCCTGCGCTATTTGTTCCTGCAAGGCGCGTAATTCGGTTACCGACAAATTGGATAAATTCATGAAAACTCCTTCAGTATTAATTTATATTTCTGAAAATTGTACGGCATACATAGAAAAATACACAATCAAAACCTGCAACAACGTTCATTCAATAGAGAGTCTTGATAAGCCAGTAAAGATAAATTTAGGACTAACCGAATATTTTTGTAATCGACCAACTTAATTTTACCAATTCCTTACGATCATTTTGAGGAAGAAATATAAACCAAGAAATACAGCAAGAAATCAGTATCGACAGGATTCCTAATGTTTCCTTCCCGGATATAGACAGATCCGCATCCATCAAGAACTAATGGCAAGCAGAAATACCCCGCCCAGACAAACAAAGGGGAAAATTTTGCGCCGTACCGCCGATGGCCCCATCCATAAAAGAACAATACAATCCAGAGATACGCGTATAGTCCACATCCATGCGGCACCAAGAATGCCCAATTAATCGCAGCAAAATATAGACCAACCATGTACATAGGTAGTTCTGCGAAATGCAGGCGCGCAGTCAAATGCGAGCGTCCGGTTCCCTGCACCCAGGCAAATGGTAGCTGTGCCACCGAGTTGACAAATATGCCAACAGCAATAATCTCGACTATCCGGTAGCTGTTTATTGCGAACGATTCGCCCATCCAAATCTTCATGCCTTCATACGACAACACCACAGCGATGGCGCATACCGGCAGCATGATGGAGGCGATTATGCGAATGCCGCGCTCATATAAATGCGCCTCGACGCCGCCCTCCGAAGCTTGATTCGCCCCGAAAACTTAGGGAACAGTACGCTCGCAAGTGCTGCGGGAATCACGGTAGTGCGCATCATTAGCTCAAGCGAAACCACATACCATGCGATGGCCCTGGCCGGCAGCATGGTTGCCAGCAAAAATCGATCGAAATACACCATCAACGGGCTGATGACGTTCGACACCGTCATCCAGCCGCCTTCACGGAAAAAATGGCCTAATGAGTCGATCTTCCTGGGAGCGGCGCCGAAAACAATTTGGCGATCGACCTGCAAACAGGCAAACACGTGGGCGATCAGGGCAAGGAAGCGTCCCAGCACAATGGCGATGATCATTGCTTCCAGATTTGGTTGCCAGAACACGATAATCGCGGGTGCTGCGTAATTCCAGCTGCCGAAGATGACTCGCAATACATTCAAACGGCCAAATTGCTGCATGCCTTCAAGCATGCCACGAAACCAGTTTGTCGCCAGAGTGACCGGTACGCACCACGCAATCCAGACCCACGCGCTCTCGATTTCCATCGCAATTGGGCCTTCGGACCAAATATGGCTAAGCCATGAACCAGCTATCAGTAGTACAAGAGCAATCACCAGCATGAGCGGTATTGCCCACCAAAGGAAGAAGCCACGCAGTTCGGACAGCTCATCCTGCAACCTGTCTTTTTCAATCGCGTGGGCGACTCGGCGCGTCACCACCCGACTCAAGCCGAAATCGAGGAAGCTGAAATAACCAACCAGTGCCCACACAATACCCAACGCACCCAAGCGATCCACGCCAGCAAGGCGGGAAATCACCGGGACGCAGATCAGTGCAATCGGCATCGGAATGATATTTCCCAGCAGGTTGAAAAAGAAAAATCGCAGCATGGCAATCTCTTTAAAAGCACATGTTCGAGAGCGGATATCTTCAGCCGTGCAGCGGCCTTGAGCGCCACTGCATTGAAAACAGGATTGTTGCTACACAGTTCTTGCCGCGCATCGTCAAACAAAAATCAATGTTTGCAGAGCCAATGGCAAAGAGCATTTACTATTTGTTGCGCCGCTTGATTGCCATCCAACCAGGCACCTTAAAACGCACAATGCGGAGGTACAGCCAGACATATGAAAATACGAATATCAGGAAAAATCCCAGCAGCATCCAGGGATGGCGCCAGAACAACGTCGCCGGTACAACCGCCAACAGCGACAGCGCCCACAAATAGGGAGAAGTCAATGAGTTGCTGCGAGTAATCATGCGAGCGTCACGATACCCCACAGCCCAGCGCACGATGCGGCGAAATATGAGGCTGTGCAGGTGAATGCCATCCGGCATGCCAGGTGAGGTCCGCCTGACGAGCAAGCGGCGATAAATGGAAAACATCGTTTCGAATGCGGGATACACCAGAAGCAAGGCTGGATACCACGCAGACACCTGGGGATTGCGTGCTACGAGCAGGATCGCCAATTCCGCAAGCATGAATCCAACAAAATAAGCGCCACCGTCACCGAGGAAGATGAGCCCAAAAGGATAATTCCATAACAAAAAGCCAGCAATCGCCCCGCCAATCACCAGCGCGGCGGTCATTACAAAAATGTCGTTGACCTGCCAGGCGACATAGCCAAGCGAAAACAGCATGAACATCGTGACAACGCTTGCCAGCCCATTGAAGCCATCGATCAGGTTGACCGCGTTGGCGATGCCTGCCACCAGCACAACGGTGAGCGGGATGGCAATCCAGCGATACTGCATGAGCACATCGAGCCCCCCCATGTCGACTCTCACAACGACCGCGTTCAACAGGTAGATACCGACAGCCGCCGACACCATCGTCAGCAGCAAGCGGTGCAACGCCCGCACTTTGCCGGTCAAATCCTCAGTCAGCCCGGCCAGGAAGGCTACCGCGGAAGAAGCCATCAAAAGCAACAGCAGTGTCCCGACCGAGGCATCGCGATAATAGGTAATGACGCCAGCCGAAATCGAAGCAATGAAAAGCGGCAAGCCGCCGATGCGCGGCACGATGCGAGCGTGAAATTTCTGGACTCCGGTAACGTCGTGGTCAAGCGGGACGTGTCCATGGTGAGCCAGCCGCAATACGATCATTGTGGCCAGGAACGAGATAACGAAACTGATGAGAAAAGAAGTCATTTCAGTGAGTGCCAATAAAGTACAGCGAGAGCCGTGATGGCACCCTACCAACTATATAATTCAGAAACCTTTCATGATGCCAACGACGCTAACACGTGGGCCTCATATGAAACGCAAGCATTTTATTCAGGCAATATGAATACCCGATGAAACAGCCGGTAAATAGCTTTTATTTTTTTAGCATATTAGCTCGCAAGCGATTTGCGCTAATCTTCAGATAGGCACTGGATGTAAAGAATTTCACCGCACTTTGAATATGCCAGGACAAGTAGCGCAGCTTGCGATGGCTATCTCGCTGCGCCTCATGAACCACGCTAACGCGCTGATTGACCAATACCTGATAACCCGCCAGACGTGCTCTCGCACACAAGTCCACATCCTCGAAATACATGTGGTAGCGTTCGCTGAGGCCTTGCAGGCGACTATAAATCTCGCGCGGAACAACCATGAACATGCCTGCCACCCAGTCTGGCACGATAACATCCCCCCTGACCGCAAGTTCCTCCAATGGCAAAGAAAAATGGAATATCCGGCTCAATAATCTTTTTACCAGCAAAATTGGGCTGGGGAAATTACGCGCACTATCTTCAACTTTATTTTGTTTATTTACGATTAGAGGTGCACAAATGCTGCCCGGGTTTTCGTTAAGCGTAGTCAACATGACATCAAATGGATCACTGCACAATTTGATGTCAGGATTCAGAATAACGAAATTTTCTCCGCGGCTAAGGGCGAAAGCCGAATTATGGTTACGAGCAAAGCCTTTAATACGATTATTTTTAATGACTCTCAGATCAAATGGCAACGCAGGAAAATCAAACGAAAAAGATTCCGGCAAGTTCAGTGTAAGAATTACCTCAATATCAGACCGGTTCAAACGAATCAGATCCTCAATCAATCTTTCGATGTATTTTCCATGACCATGGCTGACGATCGAAATTGAAAATCTGGGAGTCATCATTAATATAGTTGTATGTGCGAATAGAAAGAGGCATCGCCATCCTCAATCCTTGAATTATAGTTCCCACAGTTGAAATTGCCTAAAACACATTTCAACGATTAAGAATATCTCTTGCCACGCTGCGAATCCCGTTCGAGAACACATGATAGCGGCCGCTTTTCCATTCAGAGAAGATGCTTGCAATTCGTTTCAAATTACCGGTGGGGAGATTTGAACGAAACGCGACATGCTTTTTCATTTCAGGCAAGAACGGGGGCGGCTCGACTGCGTGCATTGATGATAATTTTGATATCTGTTTCATCAACTCACCTTGCCGGGCTGCATATCGTTTATGGAACTGGCCAGACGGTGCGCCCAGCAATTGCCGGATCCGCCATTTCGACAAAGGCATTCCGAGTGCATTATTCGCATGCTGCCGATAAAGAATCGTGGGTGTATCCAGCAAACTCATCCTTCCACATGTGGCTGAAGCAATAGCGAGCCATTCGTCATGCACCAATGCGGTAGGAAATGGCAACGCAATCTCCAGCAAACATCGACGAAAAGCCGCAGTAGCGCCAGTGACCAGATTACGCCGGCATAATATTTCAAGTGCATTCCCCGCCAGTACGGCCTGGCGCTCATTGTCCGACAACCGTAGCGCCTCAAATAATGAAACACCCAAGTCTTGGGCAGCTGCGTCAACCAGCCTGGCGTCGGTATGCAACAAAAGCAGATCCTGATGCTCCTCGAATTCCTGCGCCATTAACGAGATCTTGTTCGGCAGCCAGATATCATCTTGATCACATAAAAAAATCAGGTCAGTATCAAGCGCCTGCACCGCCGCTTCAAAATTTTTGACATACCCCATACGCTCCGCATGTCGATGCACCGAAACGGGCAATGGCGCGTTCTGCGCCCACTCCTGCACAAACTCCCAGCTGCCATCCACCGAGCCATCGTCATAGATTGCAATTTGATCCGGGCGGCGCTCCTGAGCTAGGAGACTCGCCAACTGCTCGCCCAGATAAGCGCGGCCATTAAAAGTACAGAGCGCCACTCCGCATGTCAGCGTCTGTTTGTTACTCGTCGTCATCCTGCGCCACCATCGCTTGTTCGATCAATCACTGTACTCAACGGACCGCTACGCCCCTGCAGCCCGTGCCAAACGCCCTTGGCCATCAGGCCGATCCTTTTCCATCGCGGGGCAACAGCAATAGAAGAAAAGACAACATACTGCAGCAAACGAAACAAATGACTTCGCCGCCAAACCCATGACATGGGCGTAAACCGCATCATCAGCACGGTATTACGAAACATATAATAATTGCGTATTGGCGAGTTTAGAGGTACTTCGCGCCAATACCCCACCCAAACACGCACCACACTGTCCCCGAGGCGATGATTTAATCTCGCCGCACACACACCGACAATCCTGAGCGCCTTGTCGCGCGCTCGGAGACACCACTCGGTGTCGACGTGGTCGATGAAATACCCCTCATTCATCAACCCAACCACGTCAAGTGCCGCGACAGGTATCAAGCTCCCCGAAGCAATCAAAAAATCGGCTTCGACCAAACCTTCAATGGCGTCGGAACAACCCACCTTACCCACCTTTGCGCCCTGCAACCTGACGAATCCGGACAACGATCCGGTCCGGCGATCAATGCACACGGGGCCAAGCGCGGCAACACTGACACCCTTTGACACAAGCTGGATTTCGGCAGTCAGCAAAGCATCAACCATGCCCGGCTCTGGAATACTGTCATGATCCATCAATAACACGTGGCTAGCGCCAACCTCGCGTGCCAAGCGAATGCCAACATTCTGTGCCGCAGCGATGCCAAGATTACCTGGCAGCGGCAGGACGCGCGCACCGGTTTCTTCAGCCAGGCGTAAATGCCAGTCGGCGGCGTTGTCGCTACCGTTATCCACCACCACACTAACGCTCACCTGCGATGCCAATGCTCGCAACTGTAGCGCCAGCAGATCTGGATCCGGCTGATACGCCACGGTGACTGAGACAACTTTTGCCATAATTGATCAACGAATCGTTAATTCCTGCAAGAGGCGACACAATACATCGTCAGGACGGCGACGACAGAAATAAATATACTAAAATGTGGTGACACCGGGCTGAAGGCCCAGTTTAAGGAAAAGATGCCTCAAAACGCATTGAGGCATCAGAAACACAACGAGACTTACTTCCGGCCGTAAATATCGTCGAAGCGCACGATATCATCTTCGCCCAGATAATCGCCGCTTTGCACCTCGATCATCACGAGATCAACCACGCCGGGATTTTCCAGGCGATGCTTGTTCCCAGCAGGAATATAAGTTGACTCGTTTGAATTGACGAACAACTCCCTGTCGCCATTGATCACCCGCGCCATGCCGCTTACGACGATCCAGTGTTCGCTGCGATGATGGTGCATCTGCAAACTAAGATGCCCTCCCGGTTTCACCACAATGCGTTTGATCTTGAAACGCGGCCCTTCTTCCAGGATCGTGTAAGTGCCCCACGGACGATGCACGGTGCGGTGGATCTTGTGCGTGTCATGACCCTGCGACTTGAGTTGCGAATAGAGGTGTTTGACATCCTGCGCGCGGCTGCGATCAGCTACCAGCAGGGCATCCGGCGTATCGACGATGATCAGGTTATCGACGCCGACAACACCGATCATGCGCTCATGGCTCTTGATGTGGCTATTGGTCACATCGTGAATCATGACATCGCCTTCAATCCGGTTGCCGCCATCGTCAGGGCTGATCAGATCGCCAAGCGCGCACCATGAACCGATATCGCTCCAGCCGATGCTGCACGGTACCACCGCGACATTTTTGGATCTCTCCATGACAGCATAGTCAATCGAATCGTCGGGCACCTGACTGAAGTCATCCGCCGCCAATTCAGTTTTGATGTAGCCATTGCCTTCGGATTTGTCGGCTTGCGCAATGCATGTACGCGTCGCTTCAAGAATGGCCGGACAGTGCAACGCCATTTCCCGCAACAACGTCCCGGCAGAGAAACAGAAGATGCCGGAATTCCACAAATAGGAACCGGAAGCCACATACTCCTGCGCCTTTTCAAGCGTCGGCTTTTCGACGAAGCGCAATACGGAGTTGCCGGCCGCCTCGATATAACCAAAACCAGTCTCCGGTGCTTCCGGCGTGATGCCGAAAGTCACCAGCTTACCGCCTTGAGCCAGCTCCATTGCCTTGGATACCGCCAACGAGAATGCCTCGCGATCGGCGATCAGATGATCTGCGGCCAATACCAGCATAAGCGTATCTTCGCCATGCATCGCAGCGATCTGCAACGCAGCCGCAGCAACTGCAGGCGCAGTATTACGTCCGAACGGCTCCAGAATGAAACTGTTCGCCAGGTTTTTCGGCGCCTTGCCCGCCACTTCACGATATTCACTTTCCGTCTTGAAGAAAAGTTCATGGTTCGTTACGGTGAGAACTTCCTTCACGCCCGGCAGATTTGCACCGCGCAGCCAAGCACTTTGCAACAGACTTTGGCCATTTTCCAGACGGATAAATGGCTTTGGATGCATTTCTCGGGAGACTGGCCAAAGGCGGGAACCGGCACCGCCGCATAAGATGACAGGAATAAGCATGATTTCTATTTCAAATTGGGTTTTTCAACATCCATCGCAAAGTTTCTTCCAGCGACGGGTGTGACAATGCACCGATGCATTTTTCCAGTTTCGTCGACACGCCGCACAAGCGATGCACTTCATTCGCACGGACGAAAGCTGGATTGACTCTAACTTCCAATTCATGCCCGGAAATTTTTCGTAACAACTCAATCACAGACTTGAGCGTCACGGGCTTACCAGAACAAACATTGTAAACCTCTCCAGACACGCCCTTGTCCAACAATTTCAAATAGGCGTCGCAAACAAATCGCACGTCATTGAACTCGCGCTCGACATCCAGATTGCCCAGCTCGACAACTGCAGCGCGGCGCGCAAAATGCGCCACCAGCTTGGGGATCAAAAACGATTCTGCCTGCCCAAGCCCCGTATAGTTAAAAGGCCGCACAAAAAACAACGGTAATCGATCCAGGTAGTTTCTCGCCATGTACTCCATGGCCAATTTGCTCATCGCGTAATGATTAACCGGCGCTGGCGCCTGTTCCTCGGCAATAGGAGATTGCTCGCAATTACCATACACGTTGGCGCTGCTCGCCAGCAAAATCTTCTGGGGAATCCGCGGCAGAGCAGCTAATCCATCAAGGAGATTCAAGGTGCCAATGACATTGACATCATAGAACGCACTCGTATCGGCGTGACCGACAAAGCTGATCGCGGCCAAATGCACCACGGCATCCGGCGCCGCTTCCAAGATCTCTTGCTTTAAGCCGTCGCGATCTTTCAAATCCGATTTGATGGCAATTACGGTATGTCCAGCGGCTGTGGCGCCATTAACAAAGTGGCGGCCGGTAAAACCGTCCGCCCCGGTAAGCAATATTCTCAAAACGAGAACCCCTTCTGATTGCGGCGCAAGTCAGCCTCGACCATCATCGCGCACAATTCTTCCAATGTGGTGCTTGGCGCCCAACCAAGCTTGGTCTTGGCCTTCGCCGGATCACCGATCAGCAGCTCCACTTCGGCAGGTCGGTAAAACTTGGGATTGATGCGCATGACCGTTTTTCCCGTAGCCACATCAACAGCCGTTTCATTCTCGGCAGAACCTTTGAATTCGACTGCGATTCCAGCGCCCTTGAAAGCCATGCTCACAAAGTCTCGCACAGTCTCGGTGCGATTGGTCGCCAGCACGAAAGTATCCGGCTGATCGGCTTGCAGCATGCGCCACATGCCTTCGACATATTCTTTTGCAAAACCCCAATCGCGCTTCGCATCAAGATTACCCAGCTCTACGCAATCCAGCTGGCCCAACTTGATCTTGGCTACCGAATCGGTGATTTTGCGCGTAACGAACTCACGTCCGCGCAACGGACTCTCATGATTGAACAGGATACCGCTGGAACCGAAGATATCGTAACTCTCACGATAATTGACCGTCATCCAGTGCGCATAAAGCTTGGCCACACCATATGGGCTGCGCGGATAAAAAGGAGTGTCCTCAACTTGCGGGATAGCCTGGACCTTACCAAACATTTCCGAGGTTGAAGCCTGATAGAACTTGATCTTCCGATTGACCAGACGAATGGCTTCCAGCAGATTCAACGCTCCCAATCCGGTAATTTGTGCGGTAGTAGTCGGCTGATCAAAACTGACGCCAACAAAACTCTGCGCGGCAAGATTATAGATTTCGTCAGGTTGCACTTTCTGCACCAGCGCCAGCGTAGAACCCAGATCTGTCAGATCGTATTCGACCAAGTGCAAATTGGGATGCGTTGACACACCCAACTCATCCATGCGCCAGAAATTGACCGAACTTGTGCGGCGATAGGTGCCATAGACGGTGTATTTTTTTTCGAGCAGAAGCTGTGCCAAATAAGCACCGTCTTGGCCGGTGATACCGGTAATGATTGCTGTGCGAGTCATTAGTTAATTTATTCAGTTATTTAAAAATTCAAAAGTTGGTCACAAAACATCGCAACCAAAATCGTGCCGCCACTTCTCGATGCGTTGAGACATTTTTTCCCATGAGGAAAAACCACGCTTCTCATAATAAAGCACCCCATCGTGCGGCTTCTGAAATATCCGTTGATACGAGGTAGATTGAAGAATCTGTCTACCGCTGATCAAATAGTGCAGGAAAACAAATGGAAATAGCCCCACCCATGTTTTCATTTGAGATGGGTAACTCAGGCAATGTTTCAAAAAACGAAGGCGATTTAGCCAAGAAATTTTAGCAGCCTCAACTTTTCCATTACGTAGAAGTGGAAAGAACACTCTAAAAAAAGGGCCTCTACACCCATACCGATTGTAAAGTGGAAATTGTTTGACCTCACACTGCAATTTTGCATCTCTTATGATACTTATGACCAATGCGTGCAACGCGTCGTGATCGTGATGTCCGCCTTCCCAAGCCGGTACGTAAACCACATTAGCCTGCGAAAATCTTGGTAACCAGCGTCGTATCCAATCAGCAGCCTTCTCCAGATTATCAATTAAAGTGCCATCAGAAATTGATAATGTGTCCCCAGCAAAATAAATATCGCTTTGCTGCACGTCGAAGCTACTCAATACCCTCGATGTTTCTCGGTTTCGGCGCTCTGAAGTTGTGTCCATACCAGTGACCACGCCATCGGTAAGATATACACAGAAGATGCGGTTCCCCTTTACTGACTCATCAATGATTTTTTGAAAAATTCCAAACTCGTCATCTTGGTGAGCAAAGAAAAATAGAGCGGCAGGATCTTCTATATCAGTAAGCATCAAAATCCAAAAATGAAAAACTAATTGTCCCTTGCTCCAACGGAGCAACATCTTGCAACAGCGATCGATAGATAAAATTTAACGGCGAAGGACGAAAACGCTGAGGAATATTGAAATAACTTCCGAAACTGCATGTTCCAGTTGGAGTCAATCCAATAAACAATCTTATCGGCGACAAAATGTTATTTTTTTTTATATTTCGTTTATATTGAGCACAATCTTTGGGTAATTCCGCATAGACGGGCAATCCATTACCCATTGCAGAGGCAGAAAATTTTATCGATTTTTCATCTTCGTGGCTATATACGGAATTATTGGGGTTATTACACCGCCACGAAATGCTTGACTCAGACCATATACGCTCAAACTGAATATCAGAAGCATTGCTCATGTTGATATTGAGCGCACCAAAACCCACCCTGGCCTCTAAAGGTTCTATTAATTGAAATCCAAGTTTTCTTACAAAACCCGGGGTGCTATTGGCATTTGCAACACCATATATACCATCAAACCCCTTACTCGCTCCTGCATCGTAGGTCATCTCGGCCAATTTCGTAAACAACCCTTTACCCTGGTATTTGGGATGTGTCGCGGTATTAAGAGAAAGTAAAACATTACATTCTCTCCCTCTAATTTTCACTCTGGTCGGCACGCACACATAGTGAGCTGCCAATTGATCATCATCCCAGGCATCAAAACCTATCGCCCTACCATTTGGATTATCGCAATACAGCCATTTTAAATACTCAAAACTGAATTTGGAGGCATCGGGAAAACATTCCGAAAAAAGATTCGAATATTTATTCAGCGATTCCTTATCGAAATCAATCATTGCAAAAGTTATCATTTAAAAACCCAATATTTGCTAAGTAAAAACCCATTAATAGCCACAATCGGCAAAGACACAATCTTCCCAAGTAAGGCATTTTGATGAAAAATGGAATAAGAACAATAAACCAATATGATTGTAATCAAATAATTCGCACTAACAACAATTAAAAATCGACATAAAACCAAAATAGATGATTTTGATTTGAACGTCATCCGAGCATGAAAAATATAATTAAATAATAGTCCCGAAAAAAAGCCTATTGATGTCGCCAATATTTTATCAGCTCCCAACACAATCAAAATCTGCATTGAGCCAATATCTATCAATGCAGAAATCACACCTCCCATAACAAATATAGCAAATTGCCGATTAATCATTATTTTTTTTCAATATTTTTCTATTTAAAAATTTTTTATGCTTCGGCCTTGTCGGGACCGTTGCAATATCATAAGCCAAAAAAGCGAGTATTAATTGAAGTCCCATCAGAATTGGCAACGCAGAAAGCATGACCGTACCAGCCGACGTTGCCAGTCCCTCTTTCGCGGAGATCGCCCAATGCCAACCGCCGAAAATACCACCTGCCAAAAACATAAAAATACCAATAGGCAATTCAATAGAGGCAAGCGATATATCGCGTAAATAATAATTGTAGAAAATTCGCTTAGAAAAATTTCGTAAATGTTTTATTAAAAATTCACCAACTATCTTTGATATTTTTAAATTACTTACTTCTTCGCCATAGGACGCATCCATTGGAACATCAACCGCAACAGCACGTAATATATTTAAACGAAATAACATATCAGTTTCGAAAAAATAGCGCTTGCTGATTTTATCAAATGGCAAATGGCTCGCAACGTCGGCATGAATTGCTGTGTACCCGTTAGTGGGATCAAACAAATCCCAATATCCTGAAGACAACTTGGTTAGTAGAGAAAGAGCTGCATTTCCAAATATTCTAACGGGAGGCATCGATCGAATTTCCTCTAGATCAAAAAAACGATTTCCTTTCGTGTAATCTGCCTCACCAGCAAGAATGGGACCAACAAAATTTGGTATTAAAGCTGGATCCATTTGGCCATCGCCATCAACCTTTACTATAACTTCGGCACCATCCTTTATTGCCTGCCGATAACCGCTCATCACAGCTCCACCAACACCCAGGTTTTGTTCGTGCCGTATTACTATTACCCGGGAATCTGTACAATGAGCTTCGACATAATTACCAGATTCATCTGGACATTTATCGTCCACAATATAGATACGAGATACTTCGGGTCCTATTGCAGAAATAACTCCCAAAATATGCTTTGTCACCTTGTAACTCGGGATCACCACCGCTATGAATTGGGTATTATATGAATTTATCATGTTCAATTTAATAGTTTCTCAAATGTTTAATATATCTTCGAGAAAAAATTATCCTCCTATCCATTCAATTGAAATGTGGCTAATGGCCACTCCCATATCGCGACTGGAATTGGATGGATGGAAGATAGCGGATTTTAATAAAATACGATCTGTTACATGCTGCACATTCAATACAACCTCATATTCTTTTCCGGCATCCGCTAGTTTTATATTTTCGGTCTCGCCACCAATTGTAATGCCAAGTGCTTGATTCAGGTTTTCAGGAAGAGTCCAAGCAAACAATCTTAACTTGAGCCGACCATGTACTTGAACGGGAAGGTCAATTACCGTATCTGACCTGGCGGACCAAGCTCCCCATTCCTCGGGGACATTAAATCCGATCAAATCCACGTCGTTGCTAATCGATGATAGCGAAACCAGAATTGGCTGATTCAACGTAAGCTCTGGCTTCTCTTTTTTTTCAACAGAAATTTGTTTCTTAAGCGGAAAAATTTATATGACCCTAATGCAATTGCATTTCGATAGTTAAAATCAGTAGAATAATTTCCAAATAACAGCACCCATTCTGCACCGGCAATATCGGTCTGTGTAATCGTACTACCCAATGCCCTTTCAAGCACTTTAGGGGAATTGGCCAAGCCGAATAGGGCGTATGAAGCAAGGCCGAAACGATCATTCGAAATAAAGATACCTTTCCCAGCATCATTTCCTGAAACCATTGTCTTTATGGCTCCAGCATAATCCATGATATTTTTTTTATCTTTTGTATGAAATGACACCCAATTATATGTCTGAGCACAGCCAATAATACAAATAACAAAAATCTGTAAAAATAGAACTTTTTTGAAAATCTTTAAATTAAATAAAGATAAAATCAACCCCATCATTATTACCGACAAGACAAATACATCAAGATACTTAAAGCTGCCTGGATAATCCCATGAATAATTATTTCCCGGCTTAAAAAAAGTAAATAATAATGGATAGTCCCAAGGAAAAATCTTAAATTTATCAAAGACAAAAAATATACAAGAAATTATTATTAATCCGCCAAACAATCTATTTTTTTAACTTCTTTTTCTCCAAGGGATCTTATTCCGAAAAAATACAAAAATGGAAAAAAGATATAGCGGCCCCTAAATACCTCCCATGCAAACGACCAATCTCTCCGGCGTTAACGGTAACGGCTCCTGCCGTAAACCAAGCCACCATTGCTATATGCGACAACGTCATGGCCAATAAGAAAATCGCCGCAACACATTCCGCATTAAATATTACGCTATAGCTACGATTTACATTTTTGAATTTAATTTCTAAAATGGAATACATCCAAACAAATACCGGACAAAAAACAAGGCCAATTACTAAGATATGCGCAACTGCATAACGAATTGCGATTAAAATTTTTGTTGATAAGGTAATTGTAGGAACTGGTGACTTTAAATAATTTCCATAAAATTTCAAACCTAGTGCAACGGATGGGTCGATTGACCACTCATGGCTGCATAATCGCCAAATGCATATTAAAGTGAAATAACAACTGAGCAGTAGAAAGACTACAGACTTTAACGTTCTCCACTTCCCATCAACTAGTTTGAAATACGATATGAAAATTATTGCAACAATCGTTGCAACTAATAAAGCAATACCGTGCGGTTTAATAAGTATTGCAATACCGATGAAAAAACCTGCCAGTATGGCGCCAAAGGACGGACGGATCGGATAAACAACGATCATTGTATATCCGAGAAGCGCTGCAACCACAATCAAGTCAATCTCAGGCATTACTGCCTGAATATATATAGAAGTTGGCAGTAGCAAAAAAATGCTTGCGCCAGTAAAGCGTTATTTCGTCCAACTATTCCTATGAAAGTTTTATATAGTATCCATGCTGCAAAAACATATTCTGCGGCGTGCATAATTCGAAAAATATGAACAAAATTATCTCCAGAAAAATTACTTATATGGTGAATAATTTGAAAAAACAACAAATTAGAAATTTGCTGCAATTCTGGATCTAATTCATAAAGTCTCCTCAAATCATCAATATATTTCCCGCTGATTAAAAAGCATATTCATCCGAACCAAAAATGGGACTTCCAATTGAATTGGAAATAAAAATATAAATAGCAAATGCAATTAGTAACAATAAAAAATAGAAGGCGTTGCCTTATTTTGAGAAATATACTTCATTTAGTTTTTGGCAATCTGAAACGTTGTCCATCTAATTTTCTACTAAAGCAATAATTATGAGATTAATTGTGCCTTACTTTATTCAGTAAAATACCTTCAAAGCGATTTGTATATCGCAAGCCGGTAGAACGATAATTAAAATTCAATTTCATATGATTTTGAGCACGCCTCCCTAGCAAACGACCTTGATTTGGATCGTCAACTAAATTAATCATCTGAAAGCTGGCTTGCTCCCAATCCGGATCAGCCCATACTTGGCCGTCATGGTGTGGATAATCGCCTTCGTTTAGCGGAATCAACTTATAGTCGATATCGTATGCCGTTTGCGGCGCCATGAAATCCATGTTGCCGGAGTAAGCAGTTGCAATAACCGGCTTGCCGAGCGCCATTGCCTCTGCGATACCGAATCCGAATCCTTCGGACCTATGAAGCGAGACAAAGCAATCGCAGCAACGCACAAGATTCTTCACTTCATTGCTGGTCATCATCTTCTGAAAGAGGGTGACATGCTGTTTCAGATCGCCCAATGTCTTGCATAGATCATTAAACGCCTCCGGATTCGTCTCCACACCATTAACCTTGATAACCAGATGTATCTTGGAATAAGGGCGTTTTGACAACAGATTCCGGAAGGCATTTACTACTGCCTCGGGATTTTTTCGGGTCGAATATGAACGCAGATCATAAAAAAACAGGAATGTGTAATCTGTTTCTGGGATCGAAAAATAACGTCTGCCCAAAAAAGAACTCAGCCCTACTTCGCATGCCAATGGCATGTGAACAACGGGTTTATCGCAGGCTGCTTCCAAGCTGCTCTGGATAAATTTCGATGGCGCCCAGATTTCGTCGAAGCGATCCAATTGCTTCGCCCATCCTTCCGGATATTTCGCCAGCTCCCAGAGTGGGTAAATAATGTTATAGCCGCTCATCTCCCTTACGGCCGATAAATGCTTTAGCGCTTGCTCAACCTCATCCCCATTGATATGGAAAACATTGATGCCAGCGGGCTCGTCCGTGCACGCCCCAGAAAATTCCAGTGTTTCCGATGCATCCGGATGCTGCAGTTTGTAAACGTCTGTGATGGCTGGTGACTCACCGATACTGCGAAGAGCGCGATAAGTGGTGCGAATATGCTCTCCCATGCCAATCGGAGCGTAGGGGTGTCCTACCAAAGCTGCTTTTTTTATCAAAGTACTCATGCGTCCTTAACCTTCGGTTCCGTCTAGTTTTTCTTCAGCACTCTTGCTGCATCAAATGCGTTTTTTACCGCTTCCAGATAAGTGTGTCCGAAACGGCGATCGGGCTCTAGATAAGCCCCTTCGGCCCACTCATTCCAAGCGTTAACAAATATTAATCTCTCATCGCCATATTGTTGGAGTCGGGTTTCCTCTATCGCATCCTCTAACCATGCCTGAAATGCGCCAGGCGTAGCGTGTTCAAAACAAAAACTATTGTTTTGTCGACGCGCTGAGTTGTCCCAACCAGGAATCACACCCTTGAATCTTGTATAAGCTGGTGCTTCTCGTGCCGAATAACGCACGGCCAAATCACGATAGTCTGCAACACCTCCCGCAAAATTCGGATTGATAACAGCACCCGATGGCTTCTTCTGCTCAGCAAGGCCTTGTGGTGGAAACTCTACCGCGGCATCGCACCCAAATTCACTAGGATGTGTATTTGCGTGTACCAACTCGAATGACTCAACCATAGCAATATAAATTTCGCCAATGCCCTGTTCTCTGCAAATAGTCCTCCATCTCGCAGCTGTTTGTGCAAAATCTGGGAACAAGGTAACGCGATAGGCCAATAGCAAAGGACGTCCGTCAATCTTGATATAACGTTGGTCCCGGAAGAAGCGGATTAAGTCCAAAATTACCGCTGTATCATCTTCAACTGAATGGGATTGCGCCATCAGAACTTCGTGATCTTGACCATCCCATCTCCGAGTCCAATTTTCGTTTGCCCAGCACAGGCAAAATGGGAAATCAGGCTTACCAGACTCCAGCATCTGCTCGATTGGGCGGTCAAGTAGTCGCTTTCCGTCAAACCAATAATAATAAAAACAGAATCCTTCCACACCATAACGACGCGCCAACTCAGCCTGCTGCTCCATGACCTCGGAAAGTCTTAAATCGTAATAGCCCAAATCCGCGGGCAAGCGTGGTTGATAATGACCCACAAAATTCGGGTGCGCCTTGCTGACATTTGTCCACTCAGTGAAACCTGTGCCCCACCATTTGTCATTTTCCGGCATTGGATGAAATTGCGGCAAATAGAACGCGATCAGTTTAGGATCAATCGATTTTTCCAGTCGGTCATGCCATTTATTTTGCAGGGTGTTTAGATTCTTATAAATACAACGCATCTTGAAACTGTCGTCAACTGCGCCAGTTGTCTTGGACAGATGATGCACAATCGTGGCAGCGGGATTGTAATAAACGTAGTATCCGGCCTGTTGCACACTTAAACATAAATCGCTGTCTTCACAATAACAGGGGAGATATTCTTCAGAGAATCCACCAATCTGCTTGGCCAATTTTGTCGGCAACAATAAACACGCACCTGAGACATAGTCCACACGTCGAACGTACGAAAAGCGCTCCTTCGCAGGATCGTCATTAAGGCCAATCATGTCTGCGGTTCCATCTGGTCGGAATGCCACACCGGCTTCTTGCAAATGACCACTCGGGTAAACGAAGCGTGGCCCCACTGCGCCAACATTAGGATGCGTCACAAAAGTATTCAATAGAGCACTCAGCCAGCCAGCCGTGACCTGAACATCATTATTCAGGTATAAAACGTAATTACCCTTTACGTGTTCGAGAGCACGATTGCAATTTAGCAAGAATCCTAAATTCTGCTCATTTCGAACAAGCCGCACATTCGGAATGGAGTTGATGATTTGTGCTGTTTCATCCGTGGAAGCATCGTCTGCGACGATAATCTCGTATGAAACATCAGAGCAAGAATATTTTGCAATCGACAGTAAGCACTCGAGCGTCAGCTTGAGATTATTGAACACCGGAAGAATGATCGACACGTCCGGGGTAGAGACGAGGGGTGGCAATTGCACTCTTGAAGCAGCGGATGATAAAGACTCCTGAGCAATGTCGATCAAATCCAATGGTTTGGGCGATACCTGTGCAAGCCGCGACGCTTTGGCCTGAGCAATACGTGATTTGACAACTCCATAGTCTGCCCATTCCCACACGCCATCAGCGGCGGCAAGGAGTTGCGAGGGGACATAGGAAGTCGATACTGACTGTCTCGAATTGTTGTTATTGGGCCAATTATGCTGACCTTCTTGGCGCACTTTCCATTGTCTATATGGCTCCCAGCGCTGGAGTCCAAAACCAAACACTGGGAAAATAGCGTTCTTTATCCCTTGTTTTGCGGCGTGTCCAATTGGTAGTCGGCGGTACACACTGAGTATTCTTCTCGACACAGACAGCAACACAACGCGAGTCATCGACATAATACGACGGAGAGGAGCAGTCATCCTCCATGAGCGTGAGTCCTTGATGCCTTGTAGTTGAATGCGAAGGTTTGAAACTTCCGACGCTAATGCCAGATTACGTTTCTGCTCGTCTCCAACTGCTTTCTCGAGTTCGATGGCGTGATTTTGGTGCACCTTGTTTTGGTCATCCAGCATCTGCTTCAAATTCGCTTGTTGCTCCGCAATTTTCCCGTCATGACCAGTAATTGTGTCGCGAAGAGACGCAATTGTATTGTGAAGATGAGCAATTTTTTCGTCACGCTCGGCCATCAATCCACGCCAAAATTGGGTAATTTCAGAGTCCGCTATCGGTTGTTCAAGTACTCCAGAAGGAAGTTCGGGAAGCTGAACATCCGAGGCAAGTGCGATCCAATAAACCGGCTTTAAAATGCCCGATGCTTTTTCGAGCTTTTCATTCTCGAGTAAATATCCAGTTGCTGCTGTCGGGGTCGACTCGGAAAATATGCCAGATCCGTAAACGACACGTTGACCGAAATACGTGATGTTTTTATAGTAGCCCTCAAGAAGCTGCTTGAACTCGTGCTCATACAACTCTTTTACATGATGAGGGTTTATGTTGGCAGGCTCAATGGAATAGTAGTATTTATCTGGACTTGAAATCAGCAACACGCCGTCTTTACGCAAGACGCGCTTAATTTCCTGCATCATTTTTTCGTGTTGATCATGGTGCTCGATTGTCTCAAAACTTACGACCATATCAATGCTGGCATCAGGCAAAGGAATTTCAGCACAACTCCCCACCATATATTCGAGATTCTCCGCCGCATAACGCTTGCGCGCATGCGCAACCGCTTCAGCCGAAATATCAACACCTATAACTTTAAGCGCCTTATGCGCTATCAGTTCAGAGCCATAACCTTCCCCACTGGCAAGATCCAGAACCACTTTTCCAGCCGCAATTTCGCTAGCTTGCAAATATCGATGCAAATGCTCAAGTTCAATACTTCCGTGTACAGCCCCCGGCACAAAGCGCTCACCGGTAAATTCCAAAGAGTCCAATTCTTTCTTCACGTTAAATTCCTTGCTACATCAAGTTTTATCTGGTGCATCGGTATGCCAATCAGTCCGGTAGACGAGCTACTTGATTGAGATTTGAACATCACTGCATCAGAAATCCAATGATGTTGAATATGTTGTACCTGAGTTCCGCTAGCAATTGCCACGTTTACGCTATAGTCGCCTGGAGGGAGTATCGGCATCAAAAATGTAAATTCAGCCTGTACTTCATCACCTATAGAACCGGACAATGGGTTATCCATATTCGTCAGGTAAGTATTCTCTCCAAATAACGCCTGACCTAAACGATCTTTGACTGTAAAGCCGATAATTGGACCTTCCAAGGGTTGATTCACGGTTGCCTGAACCACAAGAGTTACCAGTTCCCCCCCGACAACCCATGACAGTGACGAGCCATCACTATCCAAAAATTCAACCGCCGTAATTTGCGCCCCGCCGTCGCCAAATGAAGCAGACTCCGGGTCAAATTTGAAAATTTGCAAATCATTACGCAAATTGCTGGCATTGATGAATGCCATGCGTTGATCCTTTTGAACACGGACACCATCGTGCTTTTTAAGTATCTTGAGCTTGGTGGTACTGCTTTTACCCTGCTGTGCTTCATAAAATGCTTCCAGATACGACTCACAGACGTCCTTGGGACTACCTTCCTGCAAGACTTTCCCTTTTTCTATCCAGATTGCGCGATTGCACAAATTCTTGATGGCGCCAGTATCGTGACTGACAAAAAGGACTGTGCCGGTTTTCATAAAGTGACGCAAAAATCGCATGCATTTTTGCGTGAAAAAAGCATCGCCAACAGCCAAGGCTTCATCAATAACCAGAATATCCGCGTCCACGTGAGCGATAACTGCGAATGCCAAGCGCACCATCATCCCGCTTGAATAGGTCTTTACTGGCTGATCAATAAAGTCACCGATGTCGGCAAAGGCCTCGATTTCAGCAAATCTGTCCTTAGTCTGCTGCAGTGTCAAACCTAGAACACCTGCGTTCATGTAAACATTTTCACGCCCGGTGAACTCAGGGTTAAAACCAGAACCGAGCTCCAGTAAGGCGGCAACCCGGCCGTTGACCTCGATATCACCAGCACTGGGATGAAGCGTCCCGCAGATAATTTGCAGCATTGTCGATTTACCCGACCCGTTGCGTCCGATAATGCCAACGCTTTCGCCTTTTTTTATTTCGAACGAAACGTCCTTTAACGCCCAAAATTCGCGAAAGTAATGCTTTGATGATTTTCTCGCTAGACGTTGCAGGCGAGGGACGACAAATTGCTTGAGTCGATCACGCGGGTTGTCATAGATCTGATAGCACTTACTGAGGCTATTAACGCGGATCGCGACGAGTTCAGCTTGCTTGCTCTCACTATCCCCCGTCGTCTGCACAACAGGCATGCCAAGTTCATTAGAGGACATCTGCAAATCCCTTCTTGGTCTTCTGGAACCAGGCAAAGCCCGCCCAAGCAACCAGTACGGCTGCAACCATATAAATGCTCAAACCAGTCCAGTCTGGCAATCGTCCCCAGATAAGCACTTCACGGGATTGCTCAATGATAAAGGTCAGTGGATTTGCCATAATCCATACGCGAAACTTCTCCGGTACCGCACTGACCGGATAAAAGACTGGGGACAAAAACATCAGTACGGTCGTGATGATGGTGATAGTTTGGCCAACATCGCGCAGGAACACTCCCAGAGATGCCAGCATCCAGGCGAAACCGATAATGAGGACAATCAGCGGTAGCAGAACCAGCGGGATAAACACAGCCGTCCAGTGCAGATAGCCGTTAAAAAGCACAAAGGCAATCAGCAGAACGCTCATGCTGATCAGGCTGTGAAACAGTGCAGCCCCCATCGCAACGATCGGCAATATCTCGATCGGAAAGACCACTTTCTTGACATAATTTACGTTGTAAACTATCAAGCTAGGAGCGCGATTGAGCACCTCAGCAAATAAACCCTGCACAATCATGCCGACAAATAACAGCACTGCGAACTGGGTTTTGCTTTCGTCGCCGCCGGCCCAACGCGATTTAAAAATTTCCGAGAAAACAAAGGTATACACGGTCAGCATGAATACCGGATTGAAGAAGGACCATGCCAACCCCAATACAGACCCTTTATAGCGACCGACAACCTCGCGGCGACTCATTTGAAAAATAAGCAGCCGATTTTGCCAAACGCTCTTGGCAAGGGCCCGTAGAGAGGCCGATTGTGTTGCATGAGGGTTCATACGTTATCCGAAAATGTCTTGTTTTGAAGACAGGAAACTAAAGCGTCTTCCCAAGTAGGTAAATTCAAAAAGTTGTTAATGAATTTTTCCCCGGACATGACCGAATAGGCTGGCCGCGTGGCTGGCAAAGGATACTCTTGCGTTGAAATAGGCGTTAGACGTGGTTTCTTGTCGATGTTGGCATGCTCAAGAATCGCCTTGGTAAATCCGTACCACGTGGTTTGTCCCTGACTAGTCAGGTTATAAATGCCTGAATGCTGCCGCAGCCAATCGCGGCCGTCTTGCGCATCATTGATTTGGGCCACAATGGCGGCGGTACCTTCGGCAATCGTGCGACACCAAGTCGGTGAGCCATGCTGATCTGCCACAATGCGCAACTCGTCGCGCTCTTGCGCCAGACGCAACATGGTTAAAAGAAAATTCTTTCCATGCATGCCATATACCCAACTGGTGCGCAGAATCAAATGCGGAATACCCGCAGCTTGAACAGCTTGCTCGCCAGCCAGTTTGGTTTTGCCGTAAACATTGATCGGACAAGTCCGATCGGTTTCCAGGTAAGGCGTATCTTTGCTGCCGTCAAACACATAATCGGTGGAGTAATGGATCATCGCCGCACCGATTTTTTTGGCCTCTTCTGCCATCACTCCAGGGCCTCTCCATTAATGCGCATCGCAAGCTCCGGCTCACTCTCCGCCTTGTCGACCGCGGTATACGCGGCAGGATTAATGATCAGGTCCGGCTTGACACTGCGGACGACATCGCGCACTTGAGCAAGATCGGACAGATCCATCTGGCTACGATCCATCGCAATAATATCGCCCGAGCCGCGCAGGCTGCACTCTAATTCATGGCCAACCTGGCCGGTCCTCCCTGTGAGCAGAATCCTCATGCAAATACCTCGGCGTTAGCAAGCAGTTTGCCAATCTGATCCTTGCCCGACAATAACGGCTCTCCTTGGATTGGCCATTTGATCCCAATTGCTGGATCGTTCCAGAGAATGCTGCGCTCATGTTCTGGCGCCCAGTAATCGGTGGTTTTGTACAGGAACTCGGCTGACTCGCTGGTCACCACGAAGCCATGGGCAAATCCAGGCGGCACCCAGAGCTGCCGCTTGTTTTCTGCGGACAAGACCACACCGACCCATTGTCCGAAGGTAGCGGAGCTTTTCCTGATATCGACAGCAACATCGAACACCTCGCCGGCAACAACACGAACCAATTTTCCCTGAGGTTGCTGGATCTGATAATGCAGGCCACGCAGCACGTTGCGAGCCGATTTCGAGTGATTATCCTGAACAAAATTGGTACTTACCCCGGTCAACTCGGTGAAACGACGCTCGTTGAAGCTTTCGTAGAAAAAGCCGCGGTCGTCGCCAAATACTTTGGGTTCAAAAATCAATACGTCAGGAATATGCGTTGTTTGTACTTGCATCTTTAATACACCTTGTCTTTTAATAACCGCATCAAATACTGGCCATAGCCGTTCTTTTTCAGTGGCTGCGCTAGCGCATCGAGTTGCGCTGCGTTGATATAACCTTTGCGATATGCAATCTCTTCCGGACAAGCGACTTTCAGCCCCTGCCTGTTCTCAATGGTCGCAATGAACTGCCCCGCCTCCAACAATGATTCATGGGTGCCGGTGTCCAGCCATGCCATACCGCGTCCCATCAGTTCGACATTCAACTGATTGTTTTCCAGATAGACGCGATTGACGTCAGTAATTTCGAGCTCGCCCCGCTGCGATGGCTTGATGCCAGCTGCGATGTCGCATACCTGACGATCATAGAAATACAAGCCGGTGACCGCGTAGTTCGACTTGGGTAATGCCGGCTTCTCTTCAAGACTCACTGCGCAGCGCTGGTCATCAAATTCGACCACACCATACCGCTCCGGATCGTGCACATGATAGGCAAAGACCGTGGAGCCCTCGGTACGCGCAGAGGCTGCACGCAGCTGGTTTTCGAAATCATGTCCGTAATAGATGTTGTCGCCGAGGATCAGCGCTGAAGGCGAGTCGCCAACAAAATCGCGGCCGATAATGAATGCCTGCGCCAGGCCGTCGGGAGTTGGCTGCACCGCGTAGCTCAATTCAATGCCCCACTGCCGCCCGTCGCCCAACAGTTCCTTGAAACGCGGCGTATCCTGCGGTGTTGAAATGATCAGGATTTCCCGTATCCCGGCCAGCATCAGCGTGGTCAGCGGGTAGTAGATCATTGGCTTGTCGTATACCGGCAGCAGCTGTTTTGAAACTGCCATGGTGACAGGGTACAAGCGTGTACCCGAACCGCCAGCAAGAATAATGCCCTTGCGGCTTGGGGATGTTGACGTTGTCATTACTTGGTCTCCACCGGATTCTGACGCTGCTCGTAGTTTTTTTCGACCCATTTCAGGTAATCGCCGGACTGCACATCTTTGACCCATTCCTGATTCGCCAGATACCACTGGATAGTCTTACGGATACCGGTATCGAATGTTTCAACCGGCTTCCAGCCCAGCTCACGCTCAATCTTCCGCGCATCAATGGCGTAGCGGCGATCATGGCCGGGACGGTCGGTGACGTAGGTGATCTGGTCACGGTAGCTGCCACCGGCTTTCGGATCGAGTTCGTCCAGGATGTCGCACAGTGTATGGACTACGTCCAGGTTGGCTTTCTCATTCCAGCCGCCGACGTTATAGACCTCACCGGGTTTCCCCGCTTCCAGCACCCGACGGATTGCTGCGCAGTGATCACTTACATAGAGCCAATCGCGCACTTGCTGGCCGTCGCCGTATATCGGCAGTGGTTTGCCGGCGCGGGCATTCGTGATGATCAGCGGAATCAGTTTTTCCGGGAAATGATAGGAGCCGTAGTTATTCGAGCAGTTGGTGGTTAGGGTCGGTAAGCCATAGGTATGGTGATAGGACCTGACCAGATGGTCCGAGGCTGCTTTCGATGCCGAGTAAGGGCTGTTGGGAGCGTACTGCGTGGTTTCGGTAAACGGCGCATCATTCGGACCCAGCGTGCCATATACTTCATCGGTGGAGACGTGCAGGAAGCGGAATGCCGCCTTCTCATCGTCAGGCAGCGCGTTCCAATAAGCACGCGAGGCTTCAAGCAAGCCGAAAGTGCCGTTGACGTTGGTTTCCACAAACGCCGCCGGACCGTGAATCGAGCGATCCACGTGACTCTCCGCTGCAAAGTGGACGATGGCGCGCGGCTTATGCTGCGCCAGCAAGGCGGCAACCTGCGCGGTATTGCCGATATCACCCTGCACGAAAATATGACGCGGATCCTGGCGTACGCTCGCCAGGTTATTCATGTTGCCAGCGTAAGTCAGCTTATCGAAATTAACTACCGGCTCGTCGTTTTGCGCCAACCAGTCGAGTACAAAATTGGAACCAATAAAGCCGGCTCCGCCAGTAACAAAAATCATATATATGTCCTAAAAATAGAATTTCGAAGAACCGTGCTTGACGAGCTATACAAGCTCCGCGCCCTTCGAATTCACGAAATCCGAGCGTAACCCCGAATTATCCACTATTGGCGGCCAATATAAATTACCTAAATAACATTTAACTATCTTTAACCCTATGTAATCGGGTAAGCAATGTAACATTTTGTTGCTAAATAACAACTGAACAACAAATCAGTTCAATGCCGGTTGATATCCGACCATCAGAAATGCAGGAAGTGCCACATACGAGCACATCTCTTCAATTTCCTTGCCAATTATCTATCTGTCGAATACCTGGTAAAACCACGAGCAACTCGAAAACCCGACTGCCGATCTACAATAGCGAACCGCAACTACGTCAATCGCAAAAATACATGACCCTCATCAGTTCCAACCTGTTTGCCATTGGCGACTTGCAAGGCTGTCATCAAAGCCTGCTGGATCTGCTAAAACGCATCAATGCGACAACGCCGGATGCGCATTTCATTTTCGTCGGCGACCTGGTCAACCGTGGCCCGCAATCGCTGGCGACATTGCGATTGATACGTTCACTCGGCGATCGCGCACAGGCACTGCTGGGCAATCACGATTTGCATTTACTGGCCGCCGCGCACGGGATTCGCAAATTGCACAAAAGCGACACTCTGGATGAGATTCTCAACGCTCCCGATCGGGACGAGTTGCTCGACTGGCTGCGTCATCGTCCGCTGGCGCTGTTGCAGCAGGATCATCTGTTTTTGCATGCGGGCGTACTGCCGCAATGGTCCGCATCCCAAACGCTGGCATTAGCGCAGGAAGTGGAAAACGTGTTACGCGGCCCCAATTGGGTCGATTTCTTGCGTGAAATGTATGGCAATCAACCGGCACGTTGGGACGATGCATTGCAAGGCAATGATCGCTTGCGCTGTATCGTCAACGCCTTGACTCGCCTACGTTTCTGCACTGCCGACGGAACGATGGAATTCAATGCCAAGGAAAGTACCGGGACCGCCCTGCCCGGCTATCTGCCCTGGTTCGACGTCCCACAACGACAAACGCAGGATGTCACCGTAGTGTGTGGGCATTGGTCAACCATGGGATTGGTACTCAGGCCGAATCTGATCGGACTGGACACCGGCTGCGTCTGGGGCGGCAAACTGACCGCCGTCCGATTGGCGGATCGCCTGCTGCTGCAGGTGAGCTGCCCACAGGCGCAACGGCCGGGCTGAGATAAAAACTAGGCCGCGACGCTTTCGGTTTGTCCCAATGCTTCCGCGATCAGGACGCGCGTGGCAGCGGCCAATTCACGGCGATGCGATCCGGTGGTATCGACCGGCGCCAATTGGATCAACTCAGCTTTCATCGGCGGCGCTTTCAAAATTGCCAGCATGCTTTGCGCGAAAGTCATGTCGCCGATAAAGTCCGCGGCGGGATGCAGATTCCCCTGTTCATCCAGGTAACGCAGCGCATACGGCTGCACCGGCACCTTTGCGTCCAATGCCGCCTCAAACAAATTGGCGTGGAAGGGCAGCACCGCCCCCTGGGCCGCCGTGGTTCCTTCGGGGAAAAAAGCAACGCGGTCGCCGGCTTGAATGCTGGTGACCAGACCCTGAAATATCCGCCGCACGTCGCGCTGCTTGCCGCGTGCGATAAAAATCGTTCCGCCCTTTTCGCACAACCAACCGATCAACGGCCAATCGCGGATATCCGACTTGCCGACAAACTGGCAGGTTTGAATCGAATTGATGACGAAGATGTCCAGCCACGAGACGTGATTGGCGACAATCAAGGCGCGCGACGGCGCCACGCTGTTTTGCGGATTGCTTAATGCAACCCGCACCCTGCAGATCGCCAGGAGCTTGATCGACCAATGCTTGATGCGCCACTGCCGCCCTGCAGCATCGGTAAACGGGAACACGACAGCGCAAGTCCACAAACCAACCATCAGGTGCAACAACACCCGCAGCAAACGCAACACCTGCAACCCGTTCATGCGCGTTCAAAGGCGATATGGCCGGCAACAATGGTGGCTTTGACCCGCCCGCTCAGCTCATAGCCGAGAAATGGCGTGTGCTTGCCTTGGCTCGCCAACTCCTTGGCTTCAACTTTCCAGCGTACGGCCGGATCGAAAATGCAGATATCGGCCGGACTACCGATCGCTAGTTGGCCGGCCGGCAAACCGGCTACGCGTGCCGCATCGGTAGTGATTTTTGCCAGAGCGCGGCTGAGGCCATGCTGTGCCGGATCGACGCATTCGTCGCCCCATTTCAATGCCAGCGACAACAGCAGTTCCAGGCCAGTGGCGCCCGGAGTCGCTTCGCCAAACGGCAACAGTTTTTCGTCGTCGTCCACCGGGGTATGATCGGAACAGATCGCATCGATGGTGCCGTCCAGCAGCGCCTGCCGAATGGCATCGCGATCGCGCTGCGAGCGGAACGGCGGCGTCATGCGCGCATTCGAATCGAAGAAGCCGATATCGACATCGGTCATGTGGATGTGATGGGCGCCGACGTCGCAAGTGATCGGCAAACCTTCCTTCTTCGCTTCACGGATCAGTTCCAGGCCCGGCGCAGAAGAAATCCGACACAGGTGGACGCGGGCGCCAGTGGCGCGGATCAATTCAAAAATGGTGTGCAGGCGTATCGTTTCGGCCATCGTAGGCACGCCGGACAGGCCAAGCCGGGAGGCGACCGGGCCGCTATGCGCGATACCGCCGTTACCGAGGTAAGGATCTTGTGGACGCAACCAGACGGTGTAGTCGAAGGTACGCGCATATTGCAGCGCGCGCAGCAATACGGTGGTGTCGAGGATCGGTTCTTCGGCCTGGGCAAAACCGATGCAACCGGCATCGGTCAGCTCCGCCATCTCCGTCAGCTCCTTGCCTTTGAGGCCCACCGTCAACGCCCCCAACGGATAGACATGGGCCTGGTTCAAGCCCTTGGCGCGATGCTTCAACATTTCCACCAGGCCCGGCTCGTCCAGCACCGGATCGGTATCCGGCGGACAAACCAGGCTGGTCACGCCGCCCTGCATTGCGGCCTGCATTTCCGATTCCAGCGTCGCCTTGTATTCATAGCCTGGCTCACGCAGACGTGCACTCAAGTCGACCAGCCCCGGCGTCACCACCAGGCCCTTGGCGTCGATCGTCTTATTGGCCGAGAAGTCGGCTGGCGGCGTGCCGACGCCGACTATCTTGCCGGCTGCAATGAACAGATCCTGCTGCGCATCGATGTTGTTTGCGGGGTCGATCAGACGGCCGTTTTTGATGTGAAGTTTCATCGTAAAATAAATTGCAATTCTATAAATGATTTTTTGAGTACAAGCCGGTCAATCGGCAACACCTAAAGCACGCGCCTCCTAGGAATCGCTGTCATCCTCGCGAACGCGGGGATCCAAATTGCTGAGTAAAATGGATTCCCGCGTTCGCGGGAATGACGCGACATGGCATATACGAATTTATTTTAATTCCCAGCCAAGATACTCATCACCGCCATCCGCACCGCGATGCCAAACGTCACCTGCGGCAAAATCACCGCCTGCGAGCCGTCGGCTACTGCCGAATCGATTTCCACACCGCGGTTCATCGGCCCTGGGTGCATCACGATGGCGTCAGGCTTGGCCAGCGCCAGGCGTTCCGGCGTCAGTCCGTAGCTCTTGAAGAATTCCTGCGCCGACGGCAGCAATGCGCCGCTCATGCGTTCATTCTGCAAGCGCAACATGATGATCACGTCCACGCCTTTCAGGCCTTCGTTCATGTCAGTGAAGACCCGCACGCCCATTTGCTCCAGGCCGCCAGGCAACAAAGTGCGTGGGCCGATGGCGCGCACTTCAGGCACGCCAAGCGTAGTCAATCCGTGAATGTCCGAGCGCGCCACGCGGCTGTGCAGGATGTCGCCGACAATTGCCACCGTCAGGTTACTGAAATCCTTCTTGTAATGACGGATCGTGTACATGTCGAGCAAACCCTGGGTCGGGTGTGCATGGCGGCCGTCGCCGGCGTTGACCACGTGCACATGATCCTGACGGGTGTCGGTCAGATGCTTGGCGATCAGGTAAGGCGCACCGGATTGCGCGTGACGCACCACAAACATGTCGGCATGCATCGCCGACAGGTTGTCGATCGTGTCTAGCAGCGACTCGCCTTTGCTGGCGCTCGAAGCAGAAATATTCAGGTTGATGACGTCTGCCGACAAACGCTTTGAAGCAATTTCAAAAGTGGTGCGCGTACGCGTCGAATTTTCAAAGAACAGGTTGAACACGCTTTTGCCGCGCATCAGCGGCACTTTCTTGACATCGCGATCGCTGACGCCGACAAACGAGGACGCGGTATCGAGGATGTGCGTCACCACCGAAGTCGGTAATCCTTCGATGGTCAGCAGGTGTTGCAGTTCGCCGTTTTTATTGAGTTGGGGGTTAAGCATTAGATTGCACCATCAGGGTAAATCCGCCGTCATCGGCACGTTGAAGTTGTAGGGACTCGCCCGGCTGCAAGGTCACTGCCTGGGCGACAAAATCTGCAGCTACCGGCAGATCCCGCTCGCCACGATCGATCAGCGCCGCCAGCATGATCTTGGCGGGGCGGCCGTAATCGAACAGTTCATTGATTGCCGCGCGCGTGGTGCGCCCGGTGTACAGCACATCGTCGACCAGCAGAATCGTTGCACCGCTGACGTCGAAGGGAATCTGCGTCGGCTTGATATCCGGGCGCAAGCCCTTTTCTGAAAAATCGTCGCGATAGAACGAGACATCAATAAATCCAAGCCGCTCGCCCGGGTTCAATTGCAAGGCGGCGACCAGACGCTCAGCCAGCCATGCGCCGCCCGAGTAGATGCCGATCACGGCGACATTGTTGGCCTGCGCCAGGCCTGCCTTTACTTTTGCCTCAAGCACTTGATACAGCGCTTCGGCATCGAATTGGGGGGTGATTGTAGTCATTGCATCTTCATCGCTGGTTCAGGACAACATCATTCATTCAGATAGATCGTCAAAGTACTGTTGCAAAATAATGGCAGCAGCGCGATCGTCGATTACCTCACCGCGCTGCTGCTTGATCACGGCCGACGAATAGCGCTCATCCACCAGCACCGTGGCGACGCCATAACGGCCATGCAGCTGGTTCGCAAAACGCTGGCAACGGATCGTCATTTCATGTTCCGCGCCATCCGGATGCAAAGGCAGGCCAACCACACATAGATCCGGCTGCCACTCTCTCACCAGTGTCGATATTTCGGCAAATTTTTCATCGTTGGTGGCCGCGCTGATCACCTGCAGCGGCTGTGCCTGCTTCAGCAAGGTATTACCGACGGCAACGCCGATGCGTTTGAGGCCGAAATCGAAACCGAGTACGGTACCCATCAGCCTGCTAACGCCCGACAAAATACGACATTGGAAAACAGATCACGCACGCCCGGATTCTCCGGTCAACATGAACGGGGAGATCCCCAGCAGATTAACCGCAGCGGCGAAGCGCTCGGCAATCGGCAGCTCAAAAATGATGGCCGGATCGGCGGCGACAGTCAGCCAGCCGTTACGCACGATTTCCGATTCCAGCTGACCGGCGCTCCAACCGGAGCAGCCCAGGCTGACCAGCAGCCGCTGCGGTCCGGTGCCGTGAGCGACCTCTTCAAGTACATCCTTGGAGGTCGTCATCGCAATCTGCTCGGTCACTTTGAGCGTCGAAGAGTAATTCTTGATTGGCGCATGCAGCACGAAACCGCGCTCAACCTGGACGGGCCCGCCAAACATGACCGGCCGCTCGGCAATCGAATCATCGAACTCCAGGCCGGGCTGATTTCCAGTTTCAGATCGATACGGTCAAACAACACTTGCATCGTCATGTCGGTCGGTTTGTTGATCACCACGCCGAGCGCACCGTTAGCATTATGCTCACACAAATAGACCACGGTCCCGCCGAAAACAGGATCCAGCATGGACGGCATTGCAATAAGGAAATGATTTGTCAGATTCAATGAGGGAGAATCCGGGCTGCCAGACGCCTTCGCTGCACTCTTGCGCGTAGATGAATCGTCCGGAGATGTATCGAGCTTGGCCATGGCCGCATTTTATCAGTTTTAAATGGGCTAAAGCCGCTTTGCATCCTCTTGCTTCTCCGGTAAAGTCGCTCGCAAGCCTGCCCCGGCGCTGCCTCTTCCGTCCATCCATTCCATCGATCGTCGCCTTCATGCCGCAATTTGAAAAATCACTGCTCTGGTTTCGCCGCGATCTACGTGTGTTTGATCATGCCGCCTTGCACTATGCTTTAAAGGCTAGCCAGCAGGTGTTTTGCGTGTTCGTGTTCGACACCGACATCCTGCAGCCTTTACTCGATGCAGGATTGAACGCCGATCGCCGGGTTGAATTCATCCACGCCAGCATAATCGAACTGGAGCGGGAGCTGCGCCGACTCGGCGGTGGATTGATCGTGCGCCACAGTGCGGCGCGCCATGAAATTCCTCGGCTTGCCGCACAACTCGGCGTCGACGCGGTGTTCAGCAACCACGATTACGAACCGCAGGCGAAACAGCGCGATGCCGAAGTCGCCAGCGCACTTGCAGTGGACGGACGCCAGTGGCGCAGCTTCAAGGACCATGTCATCTTTGAACGCGATGAAATCCTTACGTTGGCGAATCAGCCGTTCTCGGTATTTACGCCTTACAAGAACGCCTGGATGAAAAGACTGGCCGCCGCAGACGGCGCCTTCTTCCTGAAGCCCTATCCGATTGAAACCCATGCGTCACACTTGGCTCCGCCTCCGACTTTGTCCGCAGCAGGGATCCCGAGTCTTGCTGCGCTCGGCTTTGAAAAGACCAATCTACTCGACCTGAAGATCGCGCCGGGTATGTCGGGCGCCGCTGCCCTGCTGGAAGATTTCATGCCTCGCATCGGCCAGTATGGCCAGACCCGCGACTTTCCGGCGATCAAAGGCCCCTCTTACCTATCGGTGCACCTGCGCTTCGGTACGATATCCATCCGCACGCTGGCGCGCATGGCATATCAGACGCTGCATCAGGACGCCGCTGCCACCGGTGCAGCCGTGTGGCTGTCGGAACTCACCTGGCGCGATTTCTATTTCATGATCCTGCACCATCATCCGCACGTCGCGCAACGCGCCTTCAAGCCAGACTATGATGCGATCCAATGGGAGTCCGGCGCACATGCCGATTCCCTGTTCCGGGCATGGTGCAATGGTCGCACCGGTTATCCGTTGGTTGATGCGGCCATGCTGCAGCTCAATCAAAGCGGGTACATGCATAATCGCCTGCGCATGGTGGTTGCTTCGTTTCTGATGAAGGACCTGGGCATCGACTGGCGTTGGGGCGAGCATTATTTTTCGCTCAAATTGAACGACTTCGACCTGGCGGCAAACAACGGCGGCTGGCAATGGGCGGCATCATCAGGATGCGATGCGCAACCCTATTTCCGGATTTTCAACCCGATCACACAATCCGAGAAATTCGATGCTGACGGCAAGTTCATACGCCGTTACCTGCCGCAATTGGCAGGCCTCAGCAACAAGCATATTCATGCACCATGGCTGGCGCCAACGAATGAATTAGGAAAAGCGGGAATAAAACTGGGGGAAAACTATCCGTTGCCACTGGTGCAGCACGATGAAGCCCGAAAGCTGACCTTGCAGCGCTACTCGGTGGTGAAAAGAGTGACGGACGAATAAGGAGAGAATTTGTGCGCCGATTACGCGGGAGACAATCCTCCGCAATCGGCGCACAAACTGTTAGTGCAGCGTTTTGTCTTCAGTCTTGATGAACGACTTGATGGTGCTCATCAGTTCATCTTCCTGATACGGCTTGCCCAGATATTCATTCACACCCAACTCCATCGCATAGCTACGATGCTTCGACGCAGTGCGCGAGGTGATCATGATGATCGGAATATGGCGGGTCCGGTCATCGTTGCGAATATTCCTGGTAAGGTCGAAACCATCCATACGCGGCATTTCGATATCAACCAGCATCACGTCCGGTGTAATCGCCTGCAACTGCTCCAGCGCATCGACGCCATCTTTCGCCAGCACCACCTGGTAGCCTTCACGCGACAACAAACGCTGGGTGACGCGGCGCACGGTCAGTGAATCGTCGACCACCATCACCACGTTCTGGCTACGCAAGCCTTGCACAGCCTGGGCTGCCTGCGGCGATTTGACATCGGCACCAGCAGCCATCTCAGCGACGGCCCCCAATGCATCATGTGTCGCCAGATGCGAAATACGTGGAGCACGCTGTTCATGCGCAAAACGCTGGGCCAGCGGCACCGGATTCAGGATCAGCACGATATCCCCAGAACCCAGCACGGTCGCGCCGGCAATCCCGATCATCCGCGACAATTGTGGTCCGATATTCTTGACCACCACTTCTCGGTTGCCGATGATTTCATCGACGTGGATCGCGACCCGGTCATTACCGGTACGCAAAATGATTACCGGCGAATACTGCTGTGCGACAGGAATCGTATCCGCATCGCCCAGCAACGCCGACAGATATTGCAGCGGCACGCGATGCCCTTGCCACATCAGCATGCCGTCATTGTAAGCAGCAGCCAGCGCCACCGCCTTCAACTGCTGCACCTGTTCAACCAGCGCAGACGGCACCGCATAGGTATTGCCGCCGGTGGTCAGAATCACCACCTGCGTCACTGCCAGCGTCAACGGCAAGTGGATGGTGAACTGTGTGCCGGCGCCAGCATCACTGCTCACCTCAACCCGGCCGCCCAACGAAGCCGCTTCAGAGCGCACCACGTCCATGCCGACACCGCGGCCGGCCAGCTCGGTGACATCCGATGCCGTGGAAAAACCGGGCCGGAAAATCAGGTCGGTGGTTTCCAGATCAGATAGTTCCTGATCATTTTCCAGCAGGCCGATCGTGCGGGCCTTGTCGCGAATCCGTCCCAGGTTCAAACCCTGGCCGTCATCCGACATCTTGATCAGAATTTCATTGCCGTCCTGCCGGATTTCGATCTTCAGCTCGCCAGTTTCGTTCTTGCCGGCAGCACGCCGCGCCTCACGCGATTCGATGCCGTGCACGATGGCGTTACGCAACAGATGCTCGAACGGACCGACCATCTTTTCCAGCACGCTGCGATCGATTTCGACATGGCTGCCGCGAATGTCCAGATTGACGCGTTTGTCGAGTTCCTTGGAAACCTGGCGTGTCAGCCGATACAAACGCTCCGCGATACTGGCAAACTGCACCATGCGCACATGCATCAGGTCTTGCTGCAGCTCACGCGTCAACCGCCCTTGCGTCAACAAGTCGGCGTTGGCACCTTCAACCGTATTGGTCAGGTTTTTTTGCAGCGAGGCGACGTCGTTGACGCTCTCCGCCATCATCCGCGTCAATTCCTGCAAGCGGGTGAAACGGTCGAATTCGAGTGGATCGAACTCACGTTCGCCGGCTTGTGTCATGCGTGAACTGATCTGCGCTTCAGCCTGAATTTCAATTTCCCGCAACTGGCTGCGCAGACGATCGACGTTTTCCGTCAATTCGGAAAGCGACAATTGCAAGGTCCCGATGCCAGACTCCAGACGCGAACGAGTGATCGACACTTCACCGGCCTGGTTGACCAGACGATCCAGAATCTCGGCATTGACACGCACCTGCGAGACCAGTCCGCTGGCGGTGGCCGCAACTGCCGCTGCCGGCGTCAAGCCTGGTGTCAGTGATGGCATCACGCTCGGCACGTTAACCAGCGCTTGCTCAGCGCCCGGTTCTGTCGCTGCAACCTCTGTCGCAACTGCAACAGCAGGGGAAGGCGCCACAGCGATCACCGCCTGCGGATTACGCAGATTGTCGAACATCTGCACGCCACGGTCGTAATGCGCCAGCAGCTCGTCAATCGTGTGGCGCGAGGGCGTACCCGAATGCAGCACGACTTCGATATGGCTTTCCATCTCGTGCATATGCTGGCCGAGAACCATCGCTCCGGCCATGCGGGCGCTGCCCTTGATCGTATGCAGATGACGCAGAATGGATTGCGATGCGCCGTTGTCAGCAGGGTTCTGCTGCCAGGTCCGCAGCGCGCTGCCGATTTGCGGCAGCATGTCGCTGCCTTCTTCCAGGAACACCGGCAACAGGTCGGCATCCAGCTCATCCCGGACCACCAGAGATGGATCGATGTCTTCCTTGCCAGACGCGAACAGATGCAATGCATCGGGAACCGGAGCTTCCGCCGGTGTTGTCGGCACTATCGACAGCGGTTGCGCATGTGCAGACTCCACGTGGGAGTTGGTATGTTCGACGACGTTCTCACCAGCCGGCTCAGGCTCAGCCACTGCTTGCGGCGCATCAAGCGATCCGGCGGCCGCTTCAACATGAACCGGTTCCGGCACCGCCTCCGGCGCACGCGGCTCTTGCCGCTGCCACAGGCTGTCCAGGCTGCTCACCAGCGCCGGCTCATAGTATGGCATGTCACCCTGCGTGAATTGCTGCAACATCCATTTGATACGTTCAACACTCAGTTGCAACGTATCGTAATCGTGCCCGTGCAAGCCGCCCGGTTGCAACGCCATCCGCTGCAACGCCATTTCCAAGGCATGTGCAACTTCCTGCAGCGGCTTGAAACCTACTGTGGCCGAGCTACCCGCGAGCGAATGGGCGGCATGTACCGATTGGGTCATTACCGGACGCTCCGGCTCATGCCGCCATTCGGCAAAATCCTGCGCCAAATGCCGCACCAGCTGATCGGTTTCGGCCAGATAGATGTTATACAACGGCAAGCTGATCATCAGGTCGCCGATTTGCTTGGTGCTGTCGTCGTGACGAATTTCCTGCATGCCAGGAAAGGCAATTACCTCAGCGCTCGCCGGCTCTTCGGCCGGCACGTCGGCGACGAATGTTTCAACATCAGGTACATCGCTGGGCTTGGCTTCGAATTCGGCCGCAACCGGAGTTTTCTCTTCCTCGGCAAAGGATGGCAAACCGTGGCCTTCACCGAACAAGGCGAGATCTTCGTCGGTCAGTTGAATTTCTTCTGCCTGAGCCGGAAGCTCCGGCAGATCGGTCAGTTCCAGCGTCTCCGTCGATTCAAGTACTGCATCGGCGACCACATCAGCTACAGCATCGACATCGGCGTGCGCGACCGGGGCGGCTGTTAAAGGTTCGACAAATGCACCGCCATGACGGACCCGCTCGGCAATTTCAGTCAATGCCTGCGGCGTTTGCTGCGACTGTCCATGCTCAAGGATTTCCTTGACCCAGCCGTCCAGCAGCTTCACGGCATGATCCAGCAAGGCCTGCAGATCGGCGGTCACAGGACGCGATTCCGACAACCACACGTTCAACACCTGCTCAATGCTCCACGCAGCTTCACCGAAAGCATTCAGGCCGATCATGCGGCTGCTGCCCTTCAATGTATGAAAGGCGCGGCGCAATACCGTCAGGGGTTCCTGCGAATGCGCACTATCGCGGAGTTGCGGCAAGGTTTGCCTGGCATTCGTCAGGACCTCGTCCGCTTCCGATAAAAAAATCTCACGCAGTTCGGCATCGGCCTCCTCGTCGGTTACCGAGACGGCTGCAGGTGTAACTGCTTCCACGGCATGAAGCGGTACGATGGTGGTGACAATCTCAGCCAGCGATTGCTGCGATGCCGAGAAATCCGGATGATCGAGGATATCGATCGCCGCCTGGGCGCGCTCATTAGCCTCGGGGTTGTCGCTCAATGTGGCGTCAACACGCATCTGCACCAGCGATTCCTTCAGCTGTTCCTGCAGCGCCGCGTCGTGCGGTTGTGCTGTCAACGACAGCGCCAATTCCGCAGACTTGTTCTGATGCTGCAACAGCTCGTCCTCTACAGTTGCCAATTGCGGCAACGACGGCAAACTTTCCGTCGCAGCGTGTACATCCGTGTCAAGCGGCTGTACCACAGGGTCCGGCTGCGGCGCGGCAACCACCGTACGGCGCTCCAGCAAATTGACGCGGAACACACCTGCCTCTTCATCGAATGTGAAGTGATTGTTTTGCGTATCCGACTGATGCTGCAGGGTTTCGATAAAGAAGCTCAGCGCGCCGATGTTTTGCGCGATCCTTTCAAATTCCTTCTGGTCCGGCACCACCTCGCTGCCTTCTGCAGCAAAGCGCTGCAGGGTATTGCGCGTATGCTCAACCACGCGCAACGCATCGGTCTGGTCCTGAATCGCCAGCGCGCCCTGAATCTGATACAGCACCTGGCCGATCTGTGTCAGCACATCGCGCCGTTCCGGATCATTGAAAAATTCGTCCAGCATCTTCTCGACCTGACGCAAGCTCGACAGCATTTCCGAGGCCAGCATCTTGACGGTCTGGCGCTGCTGCGCTTCACGATAGATATCGTCGATCCATTGCGCCGGCTTGCCCAATGTTTCACCTGACACGACCGACAACAGGCGTGCTGTCATCGCATCCGCACGTTCCGAGAAATTCTCCGGCAAACGGCTGATGTGGTTCAGCGTATTTTCAATGAACAACAGGCTGGTAGCGATTTCCATGCAAATCGCATCGCCCGGCCGCGAATGCGCGGCGTGGCGCGCAATGCCATTCAATTCGCGCAACAGTTTCGACAGCGATGGGGCATTCAGACTGCTGCCGGCTTCGCTCAAACCGAGCATTTCCTGTTCAAATGCCGCAGCAGGGCCGGCGTCGCCGCTGGCGAGGCGATCCCACATATTCTTCGCCTGCGTCAGGCGCTCCTTCGCCGCGCTCAACGCTTCAGGGCTGATTTGCCCATAATGACGCGTGCCGTAATCGGATGGCACCAGGCCGTTCAAGCGATAGGCAGCGCGAATCTGCGCACCCAACTTGGAGCTCTGTTCAACGCCGGCGATGAAAAACAGCGCATCGCGCAACAGGCGTTCGGAAATGCTCGACGAACCTTGGCTCAAGCGCCGCAACTGCAGGTTGATGCGAGCGAACAGCTGCTTGACATACAGTTCGTTTGAAATCTGCGCCGCCGCAACTGCTTCGGAAAAACCATGCATCACCCACCAGAACGACCGGGACTGCTGGTTGCGCTGCATCTGTTCGACTTCGCCGACCACGCCCTGCATGGCGCCGGCATTCTCCAGCTCTACAGCTTTGTCGGCGCTTTTCAGGAATGGCAACAAGGCGCGCTCAAACCGCTTGCGCAACGGCAGATAGGCTGCGGCTTCAACCGGCAGAACCTGCTCGGCCTCCGGGAAATGAGGACGAATGGTCAGGTCCGGGAAAAACAGATCGGCCGGATGGATTCTCTCGGCGCCGCGGATTTCCAGCAGCGACTGGTAGTACGGGAACAGCCGCACCGGCTGATGAGCACCGCCTGCCAGCAATTCGTCCAGGTATTCAATCAACGCCTGATACGCGTTGCGGACGATTTCCACGTGCTGAGCCGTCAGTTCGGCTTGTCCCGACTCGGCACGCTCTAAAATATCTTCAACGGTTTCGGTAATGATGGTGACGCCGTCGATGTCAACCATCTGCAATGCGCCGTGCGCCTGGTGCAGATAGGTCTTGGCATGACGAATGGCGGTCGACTGATCGTCGCCGGCTGCAGAGTCAGCGGCTTTCGACAAGGCATTGCCGGATTGGCTCAGTGCCTCGCGAATTTCGCTCATCACCCATGACAATGGTCCGGTATCAAGGTGCGTCCGCGTCGAATCTTGCAAATGCGCAGCGGTACTGGAAAAATCGGTGGTCATGACTGCCTCATGGATTCAGGGAGTGGCCAATCTGGATTGACCACATGCATATCGGCCAAAGCGCCGCACAACATTGCAGCAGCGCAGCATCACAGATGCCGCAACGACTGCGGCAAGCTCCGGCCAATGCCGTCCCAGCCGGGCTTCGGAAAACGAAGGCCAGCCGGGACGGTGGTACACATTAGTTGGTCACGCGGAAACGCGATACCGAACTCTTCAAATCTTCTGCCAGCTTGGACAGTTCGCGAATCGACAGCGCCGTCTGGCGTGTACCTTCCCGCGTCTTTTCCGTCACCGAAAGAATGTTTTGAATGTTGGTAGCCACGCCGTTTGCCGAGTTGGCCTGCTGCTCGGTAGTGGAGGAAATGCTTTGAATCAGTTCCGCCAATCGGTTCGAAACGCGTCGGATATCCGACAACGCCGCACCGGCGGCATCTGACAGCTTGGCACCTTCGACCACACCCTGGGTCGAACGCTCCATCGCCACCACCGCATCGTGGGTGTCAGTCTGAATGGTACGCACCAGCGCACCAATCTGCTTGGTCGCCGCACCTGAACGTTCCGCCAGGCGCTGAACTTCTTCCGCAACCACCGAGAATCCGCGGCCAGCTTCACCTGCCGATGCCGCCTGGATCGCCGCATTCAGCGCCAGCACGTTGGTCTGTTCGGTAATGTCGGAAATCAGTTCGGTAATTTCGCCAATTTCCTGCGACGACTCACCCAGCCGCTTGATGCGCTTGGAGGTTTCCTGGATGTGTTCGCGGATTTCGTTCATGCCTGAAATCGCGTTTTCCACCGCCTTGGAACCCTCTTCCGCCGCACTAACCGACTGCCGTGCCACCTCAGCCGATTCACTGGCTGACTTGGATACGTCGGTAATCTGGGTCGCCATGTCGAGAACCGCTTGCGTGGTTTCCTGAATATCGCGCGATTGCCGTTGCGACGCCGCCAGCAGTTCGATCGAAATGCTTTGCGCTTGGTCCGACGCCACAGTAACCTGCTGCGCCGTTGCGGTAACCCGTCCGACCAGTCCACGCAACTCTTCCACCGTATAGTTAACCGAGTCGGCAATCGCGCCGGTAATGTCTTCCGACACCGTTGCCTGCACCGTCAAGTCACCATCCGCCACTTCCTGCAATTCGTTCATCAGACGCAAAATCGCAGCCTGGTTCTGGTCATTGGCGTTACTGGCGTCCTCTTCCTGCTTGATCGCCTGCAAGCGCTGTTCTTCCGCTTCCATACGACGTACATCAGCTTCGTGGGTACGACGACGGCCGTCCTGCACCTGTACCCAGGCGATGCCGGCTGCTGCCAGCAGGGTAACCAGCGCGGCCAACAACATCAGCCAGAACCAGATGCTTTGCGTATCCTGCGCGTCGCGATAGGTGTCCTGCAGAGCACTCAGGCGCTGCTTCAGGGTTTCGTTCTCGGTAAAGATCAGCTGTTCCGATTGCTTGGCAGAGACGAAGTTCTGCATGTTGCCCAGAATCGACGCGACCGATTCCTGGTAATCGGCAAAGCTCTTTCCAGTTCAGTCAGTTTGCTGCGCTCTTCTTCGCTCTTGCTGGCCGACAGCCGCAGTACATCGCTGCCGTTCAGGAAGCCGCTAACAATGTCACGGAACGTATTGGTATCCTTACCGAGCAGGAACGCGGTTTCCGGGTTCACACCTTCGGATGTCAGGAATTCATTCGCGCTACGGCCAAGACGCTGGGTCAGCATGACCAGCTGCGAGGATGCTGCGATTTCACGCGGTGTCGCGCCGGTCTGGGTTTTCAGTGTCGAGATCTGTTCCGACAGGTCCAGCAAATTCGGCGAAATGCCGTTCAGTTTTTGCAGTGTCACACCGAAGCTGGTCAATTCCTTTTGCAGCTTCAGGATAGTCTCCGCGGCCTTGTCGGTATTCGACCAGACCTTGCTGACCTCGGCCAGCTTGGAATCCATTTGCGCACTAGGCGCGCCGACGTTATGGCCCTTGTAGTCGCCGCCTTTCATCAGGATGCTCAGATCCTGGTTGAATTCCTTGCGGCTATCAGCCAGCTGCTTAAACGCTTCAGGATTACCCTGAATCGCATTCGGCGTCGCCTTACCGATACGCTGCGAGTGCATCAGCGCGTCACCGGCGATCTGAGTCTGGGTCGAGCTCATCGCCGAGCTCTTGGCGCTCAGCCACAAGAACAGGATGGTCAGCAGCAGGCCAGTGCCAAGTACGATCAGCAACAGGCGAATCTGCTTTTGTTGCGGCAACTTGCCAATCAGCGGCAGCGGCACCGCGTCCGGGCTGGCGATTGCAGCGCCGGCACCGGCGCCAGTTGCAGCTGCAGCAGCGGCGGCAACGCCCGCACTGGCAACATCGGCGACAGATTCTCTGACAGCTTCCCGAGGAGCTGAGGCTGGAGCTGGAGCTGGAGCCGGCGCCGGAGCAGCCATCGGCACGATTGTCGGCGTAGGCAGTTCTGGAATGAAGCGCTCCTCCATGACAGTCTGTTCAGGATCGTGCATCAATGCTTCCAGCGCGAAGCGATCACCAGCTTCTCCCTGCTCTTCCTTGGCCGCCTTCGATAAAGACGGTAGTTTGAATGCCATTACAGAATCTCCTAATTGCAAATTCGCTGCCACCGGATACTGCCGCAATTGCAGCAGTACCTGGGACTCATAAACCTACTTGTAAAAACGAGGGTCTTGCAAGATCCGGGCCATACTCAGTTCGGTCCAGACCTGTGACTCGCTATCGACATAGCGCTTGGCACCGCTGCTGTCTATGGATTCAGCGGGCTGCAAGGTCATCTGGGCCACGTTCCGCAAACCCAGCACGCGCGACACCAGCAAACCGCTGCTAAACGAAAACGTCGGGGCAAACGCCACAATCCGACATTCCTTGTCAATTTGCGTCAAACCTTGCCCCTGGTACCGGGCAAATCGATCACGCTGATCAGGCTACCCCGCACATTGCTCAATCCCAGAAACCAATCGTGGGTCAGCGGCACACGGGAAATCTTGTCGACCGCGACAATTTCGCCAGCCTCTTGCAAATTCAACAACCAGCGGGTCTGTCCGATCAACAAACCTAGCTGGCTTTCCTGCGCCTCAGCGCCACTGCGGGCGGCTTGCATCCGCTCCAGCAAGTGTGACTGGAATTCGCGCAGGCGGGTGCGACGCGAGTCGGCATCGGCAGCAGCCTTATTGACTGGCAGCAGCGACGACGGCGACAATTCGGCGGTCAGGTGCGAGGTTGATTGAGTCATATTGATTGAGCGCTCATGTGACGTGAATCTGGCTGGATTCGGGTCTTGAGAGGCCTCGAATCCAGCGCGCAATTAACCAAGCGCGGCGATTTTTGCCAGCAATTCCTTGGGATCGATCGGCTTGACCAGGTAGTCGCGCGCACCTTGGCGCAAACCCCAGATGCGGTCGGTTTCCAGGCCCTTGCTGCTGCAGATGATGATAGGAATGTCCTTGGTGTCGTCATCGCGGGTAATCGAACGCGTCACCTGGAATCCGTTCTGGCCTGGCATGACCACATCCATCAGGATCAGCTGCGGCTTGTCCGCCTTAATCTTGTCAAGCAGACCCTCGCCGTTTTCTGAAGTCGACACGGAATAGCCGGCCTTCGCCAGGATATCGGTCAGGAAATAACGCTCAGTTGGAGAGTCGTCAACAATAAGAATCTTTTGTATGGCCATTTTTCAACCTCTAGTTACTTCACAGTTACGTCAAATTATTTCAAATCAGTCAACACCATCAGGCATTGACTGCAATCGCGCCGTCGGCTGCCTGGGTGTGCTGACGCACCGCCTTGAGCAGACTGTCCTTGGTAAACGGCTTGGTAAGATATTCGTCGGAACCGACCATGGCGCCACGTGCGCGGTCGAACAAGCCGTCCTTGGACGACAGCATGATTACCGGTGTAGCATGGAATTTGGCGCTTTTCTTGATCAGCGCACAGGTTTGATAACCGTCGAGACGAGGCATCAGGATGTCGCAAAAATCAGCGCCGGCTTATGATCGTTAACTTTCGCCAAGGCGTCGAAACCATCCTCGGCAAGTACAACCTGATAGCCGGCCTGACTCAGGAAAATCTCCGCGGAACGCCGAATTGTGCTGCTATCGTCGATCACCATTACCTTCAGGTTGACGCCGCCAAGTGATGTTGTCATGAAATCGTCTCATTCAATCCAAATAAATCTACGGCGTCACTGTAACAAAGAAAGACATTCCTTAGAACAATGTTTCTTGCAGGGGGAGCTTAAAGTTCAATTTTTTTTGTAACTTTGAACGTTAAGTTAACATTCCCATAAGAAATAAATTGGTATTTTGGATTAAATGGCAACCATTTCAAAATCTTCCTTGCGGGCGCCGCATTCAGGGCAGGTCCAGTTCATCGGCACATCGTCCCATCGCGTGCCCGGCGCAATGCCCTCTTCCGGCAGCCCGCTTCTTCGTCATAGACCCAGCCGCAAATCAGACACATCCAGGTTTTGAACTCTGTCTTGGTAGTTTCGTTATTGCTCACAGCGGTGACCCTTCAATCAAGTAAAATGCAAAGTCAGATATCTTAATCTACCCGCCGTGCAAACCAAACTTCTCCACTCATATTGACATTCGGCGTTGCCGACCCCGTCGGCGCCGCCGGAATTCAGGCCGATCTGGCCACTTTTTCGTCGATGGGCTGCCACGGCCTGTCAGTCATCACGTCGATTCTGATCGGCGACACCGCCCGCATCGAAGACACCCAGCAGATTGACGCTGATTGGGTCGCCGACCAGGCCCGCGTGCTGTTGGAAGACATGCCTGTCGCCGCGTTCAAGGTTGGTGCCGTCGGTAGTATCGAGAGCGTGTCGGTGATCGCCGAAATCGTCTCTGACTATCCGGAAATTCCGCTGATTCTAGACCCTTTTCTGTCGGCCATGCCTGATCAGGGCCAGGATAGCGAAGACCTGATGACCGCCATCCGCGAATTGCTGATCCCGCAAACCACCGTCATGCTGCTGTCTGCAGTGGAATTGGCGCGCCTGGCGGAAACCTGGCGCGAACCGTCGACCGAGGACATGCTGAGCGTGGATGCGATGCGCATCATCGAACTCGGCTGCGAATACCTGTTCGTCACCGGCACCCCAACTTCTGCTGCTGAAATCGGCAACACCTTGTTCAACGACACCGGCGTAGTGCGCGAAGACCAGTGGCCGCGCGTTTCCGGCTCGTTCATCGGCGCCGGCAGCACCTTGTCAGCAGCCATCGCGGCGATGCTGGCGAATGGACTGGACGTGCCGGAAGCAGTCTCTGAAGCGCAGGAATTCACGCTGGCGGCAGTCACGGCTGCGCAACGGCTGGGGATGGGAAAACTGATTCCGGATCGCTATTTCTGGGCGCGTGAAGAAGGACTGCGTGCGGATGATGCGGATGCGGAAAATTCGCCTTGATGTGTCGAGGCTCTTCTGCACCAGCTTGGCCTAGCGCCTGTTAAATACTGTAATGAACATGAAACAAGAAATTAGAATCTTATGAAATCCAACAACGATACCCTCTTCGCCCGCGCACAACTGACTACCCCTGGCGGCGTCAATTCCCCGGTGCGCGCTTTCCGCTCAGTCGGCGGCACGCCACGCTTCATCACGCGCGCCGAAGGCCCGTATTTCTGGGATGCCGACGATCGCCGCTACATCGATTACATCGGCTCCTGGGGACCGGCAATTGTCGGCCATGCGCATCCGACCGTGATCAAGGCAGTACAGGACGCGGCGGCACGCGGCCTCAGCTTCGGCGCACCGACCCAAGGCGAAATTGAGATCGCCGAAGAAATCTGCAAGCTGGTGCCATCAATCGAGCAAGTGCGCCTGGTATCCAGCGGCACTGAAGCGACCATGAGCGCACTGCGCCTGGCGCGCGGTGCCACCGGCCGCGACAAGATCGTCAAGTTTGAAGGCTGCTATCACGGCCACGCCGATTCGCTGCTGGTTAAGGCTGGCAGCGGCCTGCTTACGTTCGGCAACCCGACTTCGGCCGGCGTACCGGAAGATTTCGTCAAGCACACGCTGGTGCTGGACTACAACAACACCGAGCAGCTTGAGGATGCGTTCAAGAACATGGGCGACCAGATCGCCTGCGTGATCGTCGAGCCGGTGGCCGGCAACATGAACCTGGTACGCGCAACGCCGGAATTCCTGCAAACCATGCGCCGCCTGTGCACGCAGTACGGCGCCGTGCTGATTTTCGATGAAGTCATGTGCGGCTTCCGTGTCGCCCTTGGCGGCGCGCAATCACTGTACGGCATTGCTCCCGACATCACGGCGCTGGGCAAGGTCATCGGCGGCGGCTTGCCGGTAGCGGCCTTCGGCGGGCGTGCCGACTTGATGGCGCACATGGCGCCACTCGGTTCGGTGTACCAGGCCGGCACCCTGTCCGGCAATCCGGTGGCGGTAGCGGCGGGCATGAGCACGCTCAAACTGATTCAGGAGCCGGGTTTCTACGACAGATTGGGAGCGCAAACCGAGAAGCTGGTCGGCGGCTTGAACCAGGCAGCAAAAGATGCCGGCGTCACGTTCATCGGCGATGCAATCGGCGGCATGTTTGGTTTGTATTTCGCGGACGCAGTGCCAGGCACTTACGCAGCCGTGATGAAATCCAACAAGGATTTGTTCAACAAATTCTTCCATGCGATGCTGGATGCCGGCGTCTACCTGGCGCCATCGGCATTCGAAGCGGGCTTTGTCTCGGCGCAGCATGACGACGCCGTGATTGAGGCTACCATCGCCGCAGCGCGCAGCGCGTTTGGGCAACTGGCTTAAAATCCGCTCGCTACATGCCGGTCTAGGCGAAGCTGTCATTCCCGCGAACGCCGGAATCCATTTTCACGGCCATCTTCTGCAACTTGGATTCCCGCGTATGCGGGAATGACGTAATCGGAAGGACGGGCTCGTCTATTCGGTTTTCAGTTCAACCAGCCACGTCGACGGAAATACCAGAACGGCGTGATCGCCGAGCACACCATCAGCACCAATGCCAGCGGATAGCCCAGATGCCATTCAAACTCTGGCATGAAGCGGAAGTTCATGCCGTAGATGCTGGCGATCAGTGTCGGCGGCAAGAACGCCACCGAGGCCACCGAGAAAATCTTGATGATCTTGTTCTGGTTGATGTTGATGAAACCGACCGTGGCATCCATCAGGAAGTTGATTTTATCGAACAGAAAAGCAGTGTGACCGTCTAGCGATTCGATGTCGCGCAGAATCTGCCGCGCATCTTCGAACTGGTCCACGCTCAGCAGGCGGCCGCGCATCAGGAAACTGACAGCGCGCGCGTATCCATCATGTTGCGGCGAATCCGGCCGTTCAAATCTTCCTCGTGCGCCATGGCATTCAACGCTTCAGCGGCGGCCTGATCGGTCAACTTCTTTTGCAGTACGCGCTGGCTCACCTCATCCAGTGTCTTGTACACGCCTTCCAGCGCGTCGGCCGAATACTCGGCGTCGGTCTGGTACAGATCGAGCAGCACATCCTTGTAATCGCCGATCGACCCTGGCCTCGAACGCGCCCGCATCCGCACTAGACGAAACACCGGCAAATCCTCGCCATGCACTGAAAACAGGATATTGCGCGCCAGGATAAAGGCCACGGTAACGGTTGACGAAGGACCATCGTCTTCTTCAAACAGGAAGTCGGTACGCAGATGCAGATCACCGTTTTCTGCCTCGTAATAGCGGGCCGACGCTTCGATGTCCTTGACCTCGTCTTCACCCGGCAAGGTCACGCCATAGATGCTCTTGACCCAGGCTCGTTCCTGATCGTTCGGCTCGGTCAGGTCGACCCATACCGGCTGCACTTTTTCAAGATCACTGTGACTCTCGATGTTGACCTGGTTCAGGCGACCGTTTTGCAATACGAATACATTGATCATGCTTATCTCGCAGACAGATTTTTCAGAGAAGTTGCTCTTCAGTTTTTGCGTCGGGGAAATTCACATTCACTGCAATTTAAACAACTTCTGGCAAGTCCGCATTCTAAGGCAATTCAGCTGATCCCATACGCCGCAAAATCAGCCCAGTGCGTTGCGACAGGTACGCAGAGCCGCGATTCTTGTCGTAGAAGCGCGGCTTCGGCAACATCACCGCGAGCCGCGCAGCCTGGCTGGCGCCGAGGTTGGCGGCGGAAGTTTTATAGTAGTGCTGAGCTGCGGCTTCGGCGCCGAAAACCCCATTGCCCCACTCCACCACGTTCAGATAGATCTCGAAGATGCGCTCTTTATCCATCCAGAATTCAAGCATGTAGGTAATGATCAATTCTTGCCCCTTGCGCAAATAACTGCGCTCGCCGGACAGGAACAGATTTTTCGCCAATTGCTGCGTGATGGTGGAACCGCCGCGTACCACCTTGCCTTTCTTTTCATTTTTTTCGTAGGCCTTCTGCAAGGCGTCCCAATCGACTCCGTCATGTTCGGAGAAATTGGCGTCTTCAGAGGCAATGATCGCGCGTTTCAGGTTGGTAGAGATGCGCGCATAAGGCACCCATTTGAATTGCAGCTGCGCATCCGGCACCGTCTCGCGCAACTCAGAAAGGCGCGCTCGCATGAAGCTGGTGGAACTCGGATTGTGGTCCACCCACCACCAGATCTGTACGAAAAAATAGACTTGCAACAGCAAGATTGCGGCGACCAGCAGCATGCACAAACGCAATATTATTTTGCCCACTGATTTCATTCTTGTTTCCTGCTTGATCGATTGAGGACAAGGTCACTCGGATTGCCTAACTGGCCGTTCTACGGCTGCTCTCTGATGCGTCGCCGCTACGACAACTGCGTGCGCAATGACACAAATACGGCATCCGTTCGCGGACGCACGCCACGCCAGACGAAGAAGGATTCTGCCGCCTGCTCCACCAGCATGCCGAGGCCGTCACGCACCTGCGCACCATGCGCCGCGGCAAATTGCATGAACACCGTCGGCTGCTTGCCGTACATCATGTCGTAGGCCAGCGTTGCCACACCGAACACCTGCGGCGCAATCGGCGGCACGTCAGCCTGCAGGCTGGCCGATGTCGCATTGATTACCAGGTCGAACTGTTGCTGCACATCGGCAAAACCGCAGGCGCTCAGCGCACACTGTTCGGCGAAAGGCTGGAATTGTTGCACCAGTTCGAGTGCTTTGGCCGGCGTGCGGTTGGCAATCACCAGTTGTGCCGGGTGCGATTCCAGCAACGGCAAAATGACGCCGCGCGCAGCGCCGCCGGCGCCCAGCAAAAGAATTTTCTTCCCCTCCAGATCGAAGCCCGCGTTACGCGCAATATCAGTGACCAGGCCGATGCCGTCAGTGTTATCTCCAAGCATGCCGCCGCCATCGAACTTCAGCGTATTGACAGCGCCCGCAGCCTTGGCCCTGGTAGTCAAGGTGGTCGCCAGCGCATAGGCTTCCAGTTTGAATGGCACGGTAACGTTGGCCCCCTTTCCTCCCTGTGCGACGAATTCCTGCACCGCCGCGACGAAGCCATCCAGCGGCGCCAGCAAACGTCCGTAGCGCAGGTCTTGCGCGGTGTCGGCGGCAAAACGGGTGTGGATATCGGGAGATTTGCTGTGTGCAATCGGATTACCGATCACCACATACTCAGCGAATGACGTTGCATCGGTCATTGGTTGCTTCCTCCCATCAGCTGCGCCTCGAGCAAGCCGTCGCGGGTAAATTCAAAAGTCGAGATCACTTCCCATACGTCGTCCTTGCCGCTGCTGCGCATGTTCTCAGGAAAGCGACCAAACGGCGCCGAGCGTTCGATGATCTTCAAGGTTGCGCTATCCAGATCGGGATTGCCCGAACCACGTTCGATACGGGCTCCGCCTTCCTTGGTGTAAATCGAACCGTCCTGGTAGATCGGGATGTACACCACCAGCTTCCCGTACAGGTTGCGGCCATTCTTTTTCGGAAAATTCAGCGTGCCCAGTTTTTCGACGCGGTCCTGGAACGCCTTGTAGTAAGCCGCATAACCAACTGCACGCGTGCTCGGCGTGATCTGTGTCTTCTTCGGCCGCTTGTTGTAATCGTCGATGTTCTTGGCGATCTCCGCTTCCTTGCGGGCGATCGCCTTGGCGCTTTCAACCAGGTCGCTGCCGTTCGGCTGCGGCGTATTGTCGCTGGCCTTGTCTTGCACGCTCATGGCCGGCAACTTCAGCGGCGTTTCCTTGCGCATCTGCGCCAACATCTGTTGCTGCTGCTGCTCCAGCTGTTCAATGCGGCGCTTGGCGGCCATCACGTTGTCGCCATCCTCCGATTTGCGCAGATCCGGTAGCGGCGACTTGGCGCGCCCGGCATCGGCATTGCCACCGCCGTCCAGGTTGGCTTGCGCCAGCGCCTCCGGCTTGACCGGCCTGGTGCTGTGTTTGGCGTTGACCAGAATCACTTCCAGCAGGGGATCGGTCGGCTTCAGTTTGAACGCGTCGGCGCCGGTAAAGCGCACCGCCAGCAACGCGGCGTGCGCGACGACTGACGCCACAATGGCGCCGACCAGGATTCGATTTTGAAAAATGGATTTCACGCGTGAGCCACAAGTCGCTATAAGGAAGAAAGGGATTCTACGACAAAGCGACATTCCAACGGGAAATTTACAGTCGCTTCATCGCTTGTCGCGGATTCAATCAGCCTGTGGCTTGGCTTCTTGAACAATGCTCTCGTCATCAACTGACTGCCGGGCTTCTGCAGATGCGCCCACCTCGCCCGCCTGATCTGGCGTCGGCACTTCCACTGTTTCGTGCGGCATGTCCATTGCCGCATCCAACTCCTCAGCAATCTCTTCATCCTCTGCCTCATCCAGCTGCTGCGCATCGGCGCTCGGCGCCGCGCACACTTCCAGCAGACGCGCCTCAACCGTCAGGTCAACTTCGTCCCACCGCAGGATATCCAGCTTGACCTGGGTGCCGCGTGCCAGCTGTTGCATGCCTGGCAATTTGATAATCAGCGGGATCGCCGCCAATCGCAGTATCTCGTCTTTCAGCACCGCTGCCTCGACCTGACGTGCCTGCTCCTGTTCCAACCAGCGCAAACACCAGTAGCGCTCCATGTTCGACTGGAAATCGCCGTAGCCCGAATAAGCCGCGTCAAAGCCGGAGACGATCGCAAACAGATCGGCATCGCGCGGCTTGAACGGTGCTACCAGCGGCGCCGCAACACCACCTTCGATGCATGCCAGGATCTGCCATTGGTTGACCAGGTCGGTATAGCGGCGCAATGGCGAAGTGCTCCACGCATATTGATCCACACCCAGGCCTTGGTGCGGCGCTGCATGCGTGACCATGCGCACCTGCATCTTGGCAGCCCAGCCACCGCTACCACCGCCCTGCGCCCGATAAATGCCCGGTACGCCATGATCCGACATCAACTTGCCCCAGCTGCTGTTGGCAAAAATCATCAGCTCGGCGACGATCTTGTCGAGTGGCGCGCCGCGCTTGCGGCGAGCGATGGTGACGACATCGTCTTCCACATAGAAATTGAAATCGACCCGGTTGTTTTGCTCTGGCCGCAGACCGAAACTTTCGCGCTTGGCCATACGGCCTTGCTCCAGCACTTGTATCCATTTCCACAACACTGCGATATCGGCCTTGTGCGGATAGTCACCGGCATCGTTGGCGAGGTTCTCTTCGGTCACCAGTTCGTCGAGCGTGTTGTGGCGCAGGTTGGCCGAAATCGGCACCAGTTCGGCGCGGCTTTCCGTGCTGATCACGCTCCAGTCCTGCGGATTGAGAGTGGCGTACAGCGACAGCGCCGGACAGTTCTTGCCTTCCGCCAGCGTGAAGGCCTCGACCAGTTCATCCGGTAACATGGTGATCTTGTCTCCCGGCATATACACGGTCGACATGCGCTGGCGCGCAATAGCATCCAGCGCATCGCCGCGCTTGATGCCCAGGCCCGGCGCCGCGATGTGAATGCCGACCCGGATATTGCCATCGGCCAGCGTCTGTACCGACAACGCATCGTCGATTTCGGTAGTGGTCACATCGTCGATGGAGAAGGCCTGCACCGCCGCCAGCGGCAACTCTGCTACTGTCGGGATAGTGATCTTGGGGAAACCGGCGCCCTTGGGGAAAAACTCCAGCAGGAATTTCGACAGATGCAATTGCTTCGCCGACGCAATCCCGCCAACCTTCAGCATCAGGCGTTGCGGCGACGTCTGCAATTCATTGCAAGCGGCGTCCAGCGCCTTATATTCAATGCTGTTCTTATCCGGCTTGAATAGCAATTGCAGCACCAGCGGCTTCATCACGTCCGGCAACTCGCCAGCCTTGAGCTGCTCCACGTATTGCGCCTGGATCAAGCCCTGCTGTTTCTTTTTCTCAATCCCGGCCTGCGCTGCCCTGAGCGACGCTTCCGGCGCTGCCTTGTAGCGCCCCCGGCCCTTTTTATAGAAATAAATCGGCGCCGTGTGCAAGCTCAGCAACAAACCGGCGGCTTCCGCAGGCAGCGGCGCATGGCCGAAATATTCTGCGCCCAGTTCGGTAAATCCGAACTCTTCCTGGCCAGCGACTTCCCACAGGAAATCCAGCTCAATCTCCTGCGCGATGCGTTGCGCCTCTTCCAGCAATTCCTGCGGTGACGGTGCACTGTATTGCAGCAGCACGTCCTTGGATTTGACCTTGCTGCGCTTGCCCGTTGGCAGTTCTACCTGATAGGCCTCGCCTTGCTGCGACAGTACGACACCTGCTTTAAAGTCGCCGGACTCTTCGAAAAATAGATTCATTGCATGCTTTACGTGTGGATTTCTGATGATACCGCTGTCAGCGCAGTGTGCTTACTTGTTTATCTCACTGCTTGCAGAATTACTTACTGATTACTTAACAGCGCCAAATGATAGTGGATGGAAGGCCGGAGGAACGTGCCGGGATGAATCACCGGCAACGGCTGCTGCGGAAAACACCATTTTCAGGTCGGGCCGCACCCGTCGCAGTTCGTCGATTTCTGGAAAAAACACCTCCGTCACCAACATCACGCCGGTTTTACGGCGAAAGGCCGAACGCCTGGCCCATAAGGGAAAGGCGAAACGGTCTACCCCGACCGCAGTACACATGCGCCGCACCAAAGGATGGCTGCTGTACAAACGGGCAAATTGCAACTGGCCGCGCGCCACCAGCGGATCGCCGAATAGCGTCGTACCGAGTGAGCGCTCACCCAAGGTGCTGAAAAACGGCCATTCTGTCGTCGTCGCATCGAGCGCCACCACGGTATGTCCCAGTACCATCGGGCGGCCGTCGCAACGCAGCAGGACATCCCGTTCCTGTACCTGCAGACGGCGCGGCAGCGCAATTTCCCGCCATTCATCAGCCAGGCACATGGCGCGCTGCTGACGCAGGCGCTGTACCCGGAATTGCTGGCAATGCGCCATCAGCTTGTAGGTCAGCGAAGCCCGATCGGTCAGCCAGTCGCGCATATTGTCCGATGGATGAACGCCATTCGCGTGCTCATGCCATTTGGCAAAGGTATGGGAACGCGGCATCAGAGGCCCGATCCGGCCGCGCCGGCAGTCAGCGGGATGCCACAAAATGCCAGCACCGCATCAGCATAATCGGCGAATTCGCTAATGCCGTGGTCACTCCCCTCGATCACCACTTGCCTGGCCTGCGGATAATGGCCGACCATCTCTCGCCAATCGAGCACTTCGTCGCCGGTTGCGGCGATCAGGAAATAGCGCTCAGGCCGTGTAATGTGGTCAATTTGCAAGGCCTGCAATTCTGCGATGTACTCGCGTTTGAATTCAAACGGCTCGTCGGAGTGATATTGGGTGCTGACGCCGACATATTTTTCCAGATCGCGCGGCGGCTTAACCGCCGGATTCAGCAGGACCGCGCGACAACCGATCTGCTCGGCCAGCCAGGTGGCATAGTAACCGCCCAGCGACGAACCGATCAGGGTCAGGTCGGCCGGCTTGCAATCCTTGATGCAGTCTTGCGCCAGGCCGATCGCAGCGGCCGGCGACGCCGGTAACTGTGGACACAGATAGTTATCCGCACGTCCCAGCTGTTGCATGCGTTCGGCCAGCAGGCGCGCCTTGAAAGATTGCGGCGATGAGCGGAAGCCGTGCAGATATAGAATCATTGCAATCCAGACAAGGCCGCCAGGATTTTCTGATGGACGCCACCGAAACCGCCATTGCTCATTACCAGCACCTGGTCACCCGGCTTGGCGGCCTTGGCAATCGCCACCACCAATTGTTCGAGATCATCGTAAGCACTCGCTTTGTCGCCAAGCGGCTGCAACGCCTCACCCAGGTTCCAATCGAGCGCTTCCTTGCCTGTGCCTTTGGCGCCGTAGCCGAACACCAGGTCGGCTTCGCCCAAACTACCAGGCAGCGCATCTTTCATGGCGCCCAGCTTCATCGTATTTGAACGCGGCTCCAGCACCGCCAGGATGCGCGCCTTGCCCACCTTCTTGCGCAAGCCCGCCACCGTCGTGGCAATGGCGGTCGGATGGTGGGCAAAATCGTCATACACCGCGATATCGCGCACCGTGCCGCGCAACTCCATGCGGCGCTTGACGTTTTCAAACTTGCCCAGTGCAGCAATCGCCTGCGCCGTGGGCACACCAACATGACGGGCAGCGGCAATGGCCGCCAGCGCATTCATGCGATTGTGCTCTCCACTCAACTGCCATTGCACGACGCCCTGCAACTCGCCATTGAAGCTCACTTCAAAGTCGTCATTATCCAGGGTATGGAGCGACCAGCCTTGCTGATCGCCGCCAAACATTTCCTTTTCGCTCCAGCAACCGCGTTGCAACACCCGTTGCAACGCCGGCTCGCGGGCATTCACAACCAGGCGGCCGACACCGGGGACGGTGCGGACCAGATGATGGAACTGCGTTTCGATCGCCGCCAGCTCAGGAAAGATATCGGCGTGATCGTATTCCAGGTTATTCAGAATCGCTGTCTTGGCGTGATAGTGGACAAACTTGCTGCGCTTGTCGAAGAATGCGGTGTCGTATTCATCGGCTTCGATCACGAAGAACGACGATGCCGCAGCATCAGCCTTGCCCGACAGTCTGGCCGATATGCCGAAATTCATCGGTACGCCGCCGATCAGGAAACCCGGATCGTAACCGGCGTCTTCCAGAATCCAGGCCAGCATCGCAGAAGTCGTGGTCTTGCCATGTGTGCCAGCCACCGCCAGGACCCATTTATCGCGCAGGATATGCTCGCCGATCCATTGCGGCCCCGAGACATACGGCAAACCGCGGTTCAGTATCTCTTCCATCAAGGGATTACCGCGCGAGACGACATTGCCGATCACGAACAAGTCCGGCTGCAGGTTTATCTGTTCCGGGCCGAAACCCTGGATCAGTTCGATGCCTTGGGCCTCAAGCTGGGTGCTCATCGGCGGGTACACATTGGCATCGCAGCCGGTCACTTTATGTCCGGCCCGTTTAGCCAACACCGCCAAACCGCCCATAAAGGTGCCGCAAATACCAAGGATATGAATATGCATTCTTGAGTTTCACTATTCTACTAAGAGGAATACCGTGATTTTACCTGAGCGGCCGGTTTGACCGATAAACTGACGCCTAGATTTTTTCCGGGCGACTTCGGCCCCTCGATTACGACGGAATGGCACGTTAACTCAAAATCGCTTTATGATCCCGCTCATGGCATCCAATCTCTCTCCTGAACTAGAACAACTGCGCGCGGAAATTGCCGCAACGGCGGCACGCATGATCGCGGAAGACGGCGCCGATTACGGCACCGCAAAACGCAAAGCCGTCAAAATGTGCCTGGGCAACAAACGGGTTCGCGGTGAATTCCTGCCCGATAACGCCCAGATCGAAGAAGAAGTGCGCATCTATAATGATTTATTCTTCGGCGACACCCAACCTGGACGACTATTGCATTTGCGGCAACTCGCTGTCGAAATGATGGGCGAACTGGCACAATTTAATCCCTACCTTACTGGCGCCGTCCTCAACGGCACAGCTAGCCAGCATTCGGACATTCATCTGCATTTGTTTGTCGATAGCCCGAAAGATGTCGAAATTTTCCTTTTTAACAAGAATGTACAGTTTGAACTGTCAACCAGCCCCCCCTTAAAAGCGGCGGTAATAACGACCCGGTAGAAACGGTGAGTTTTATGTATAAAAAGGAAGGTATACATTTAACCCTATATGAAACTGATGATTTGCGAGGTAGTATCAGGGCCGCGTCAGGCAAGCGGGCAGAACGTGCCGACCTGAATGCCGTACGCCTGTTAATCAATCAAGAAGAAGATTAATGAAACGAAATATTTTGATATTTGTGCCGATTGCGATTCTATTTTGCGCTATCGGCATTTATTTTGGCGCACAACGCCATACGCCCGCGGCGCCGGAAAACGCCGCCGTCGCCAGTTTGTTTACGCAATCGATGCCCGATGCGAGCGGCAAAGCGAGCTCGCTCGCACAATGGCAAGGCAAACCGCTGATTGTTAATTTTTGGGCAACCTGGTGTGCACCTTGTGTTGAAGAGATGCCGGAATTGAATGCCTTGCAAGCGGAAATAGCTTCCAAGAACATTCAAATTATCGGGATTGGCATCGATTCCCAAGACAACATCGCCCAATTTGCCGAGAAATACAAGATTTCCTATCCTCTATATGTGGCCGGCAGCGGTGCCACGGCGTTATTGCGCCAGTTCGGCAACCAGGCGGGCGGGCTGCCGTTCACGGTCTTGATTGGCCGTGATGGGGCGGTGAAAAAGGTATATTTGGGCAGTATTAAATTCGATGAAATACGCAAGGACTTGGCATTGCTTTAAGTATTATTAAGCATTAATTTCGCAAAAAGAAATTTAACAAATCCACACCGAAATTTCACAGAAACAATTTTTCCCTTGCCAGTCAACGTCATTTGACGGCAAAATGCGCCCATCGTCGTCAAACGGAGCACTATCTCCATGGCAAAAAATATACTTCTACTCAATGGACCCAACCTGAATCTGCTGGGTACACGTGAGCCAGAAGTCTACGGTTCGACTTCGCTGGCCGATGTCGAGCAGGCAGCACAAGCCCAGGCGGCAGCAACCGGCGCCCGGCTGGAGTGCTTCCAAAGCAATCACGAAGGCGCGCTGATAGACCGCATCCACGCGGCCAAGGCAGAAGGCGTCGACGCGATTGTGATCAACCCTGGCGGTCTCACGCATACCAGTGTAGCCTTGCGCGACGCACTGGCGGGAGTCGCTATCCGTTTTGTGGAAATCCATATCTCGAATATCCACCAGCGAGAAGCTTTCCGGCATCACTCCTATCTGTCGGATGTGGCTGTTGGAGTCATTTGCGGTTTGGGCGTGGACGGTTATCGCGCCGCCGTTGATTTTGCGATTAAGAAACTCTAGTTGAACTCTCGTTGTTATTGATGCTTTGCCGCGGCGGATCTTGCGTGCTTGCAAGCAGCTTGCAACTTCGCAGATCCGACTGCTAAAAAACGAAAATTGCTTTAAATTTTCACTATTTATAGAACACACATATTCTCTGAAGGATTGCATATGGATTTGAGAAAACTCAAGACGCTGATCGACCTGGTCGCTGAATCGGACATCGAAGAGCTGGAAGTGACCGAAGGCGAAAGCAAGGTCCGTATCGTCAAATCATCTGCATCCCCGCAGAACCAGGTTGTCATGATGCAACCGCAGGCGCAACAGCAGCCAGCACAGTTCCAGGTAGCACCAGCTGCCGCGGCAGCTCCAGTCGCAGCACCGGTTGAAGCGGCAGCGGTACCGGAAGGCCACATCGTCAAATCGCCGATGGTCGGCACCTTCTACCGTTCGTCGGCTCCCGGCACGCCACCGTTTGTCGAAGTCGGTTCGGAAATCAAGGAAGGCGGCACATTGTGCATCATCGAAGCAATGAAACTGCTCAATGAAATCGAAGCCGACGCTTCGGGCGTTGTGAAGAAGATCCTGGTGGAAAATGGCCAGCCGGTCGAATTCGGCCAACCACTGTTTATCATTGGCTAATATTTATCCGGCGTCATCGGGCTTCCCCGGTGGCGCCATTCTGGTTGCCAATGCAGGGCCATCCGGTTCGCTTGCAACGTCTCACGCAGCGCACCGCAGCTCGCCCGTATTGCCAGCCCAATGCTTGATAACGCTTGACTCTTAGCGACGCACATACCATTTACTATGTTTGAAAAAATCCTTATTGCCAATCGCGGCGAAATTGCCTTGCGCATTCAACGCGCCTGCCGTGAAATGGGCATCAAAACCGTGATGGTCCATTCCGAAGCCGATCGCGACGCCAAATACGTGAAACTGGCTGACGAATCGGTTTGTATCGGACCGGCGCCATCCAGCCTGAGCTACCTCAACATGCCGGCCATCATCAGCGCGGCAGAAGTGACTGACGCCGAGGCGATCCATCCCGGTTATGGATTCCTGTCCGAGAATGCCGACTTCGCCGAGCGCGTCGAGCAATCCGGCTTCGTCTTCATCGGCCCGCGTCCGGCCAACATCCGTCTGATGGGCGATAAGGTTTCGGCTAAGCAAGCCATGATTCGCGCCGGCGTGCCATGCGTCCCCGGTTCGGAAGGCGCATTGCCGGATGATCCGAAGGAAATCGTCAAGATCGCCCGCAAGATCGGCTATCCGGTCATCATCAAGGCTGCCGGCGGTGGCGGCGGGCGTGGTATGCGTGTGGTGCACACTGAAGCTGCGCTGGCCAATGCCGTGACCATGACAAAAACGGAAGCCGGCGCTGCATTCGGCAATCCGGAAGTCTATATGGAGAAGTACCTGGAAAATCCGCGTCACGTGGAAATCCAGATCCTCGCCGACCAATTCAAGAACGCTGTCTGGCTGGGCGAACGTGATTGCTCGATGCAACGCCGCCACCAGAAAGTGATTGAAGAAGCGCCAGCGCCGGGCATTCCGCGCAAGATCATCGAGAAGATCGGCGATCGTTGCGCCGAAGCCTGCCGCAAGATGGATTATCGCGGCGCCGGCACGTTTGAATTCCTGTATGAAAACGGCGAGTTTTACTTCATCGAAATGAACACCCGGGTTCAGGTTGAGCACCCGATCACCGAGATGATCACCGGCATCGACATCGTGCAGGAGCAGATCCGCATCGCGGCTGGCGAAAAACTGCGCTTCCGTCAACGCGATATCCAGCTCTCCGGCCACGCCATCGAATGCCGTATCAACGCCGAAGATCCATTCAAATTTACGCCATCTCCCGGCAAAATCCTGTCGTGGCATGCCCCTGGCGGCCCTGGCATCCGGGTTGATTCGCATGCCTACGCCGGGTACTTCGTGCCGCCGCATTACGATTCGATGGTCGGCAAGGTGATTTCCTACGGTGCCAATCGCGAACAAGCAATCAAGCGCATGCAGATCGCGCTGTCGGAAATGGTGGTCGAGGGTATCCAGACCAACATCCAGCTGCACCGCGAACTGATGATCGACGCCCGTTTCATTGAAGCGGCACCAACATCCATTATCTTGAGCATAAACTGGCGGAACGTCCGGTTGTGGCCAAGGAAACGGATAAAGCAGTCAAGAAATAAAAGCGGCGGCGGGCTTTCATGCCGCGCCGACGCTCCAACAAGCACACGAACAGTAATTAAGGCATCAGATGAGCTGGACCGAAATTGTTATTGAAGTGCCACTAACCGACGCCGAGAATCTGTCCGATGCGTTGATGGAGGCTGGCGCACTGTCGGTATCGGTGGAAGACGCCGACGAAGGCACGCCGTCCGAACAACCGCTGTTTGGCGAACCCGGCATGGAGCCAAAGGAAGCAGCATGGCAACGCAGCCGTGTGGTGGTCCTGGCCGAAGTCGATGCCGATCATGCGGCCATCGTCAGCGCTGCGGCCGAAGCCTGCGGCGTGCCTGTTCCACCTTATTCCTTGCGTCCGGTCGCAGCACAGGACTGGGTGCGATTGACCCAATCCCAATTTGATCCGATTCACATCGGCAAGAATATCTGGGTCGTGCCGAGCTGGCACGACGCACCGGATGCCAACGGCCTGATCCTGGAACTCGATCCGGGCCTGGCGTTTGGCACCGGCAGCCATCCAACCACCCGCCTGTGCATGGAATGGCTGGAAATCAACGTACCGGCGCAACAGCCGCAATCGCTGCTCGATTACGGCTGCGGTTCCGGCATCCTTGCCATGGTTGCCAAGAAACTCGACTGCCCAACCGTGATTGGCGTCGACATTGATCCGCATGCGATCGATGCCGCTCGCTACAACAGCGAACGCAATCACTGCAGTGTCGACTATTATCTGCCGGAAGATTTCAGCACAAGTACCAGTGTGCAGGTATTCGATGCCGTGGTAGCCAACATTCTGTCCGGCCCGCTCAAGCTGATGGCGCCAATGCTGTGCAGTCGCATCGCTGCTGGCGGCAGCCTCACCCTGTCCGGCGTACTCGCGACGCAGGCTGACGACGTCATTGCCGCCTATGCACAGTGGATTCCACTGACAGTATGGGCCGAGCACGACGGCTGGGTTGCCCTCTCCGGAAAACTGAAGGCATAAGCGACACACCATGGCGCTAGCGACCCAATGTCCGCATTGTCAAACCACCTTCCGGGTCGCCAATGACCAGTTGAAGCTGCGCGGCGGCCTGGTCCGCTGCGGTAGCTGCCGTGAAGTATTCAACGGCATCGAGCATCTGGTGCGGCCAGAAGTTGCAACTCCTGTCTCAACACCCGTGGCCGCGCGGGTCGCCGCTCCTGAACCGGCTCCTGCCGCAACGCAAACAGCCAGCCCGGCTGCCACCGAAATCGCAGCAACAACAGAGCAGCAGACTCCACCCTCGTCGCATCCTCACCAGGATGAACCCGCTGCCGCGCCGGAACCCGAGCGAGTATTGGCAACCGATGCCGCGGTGGTGGTCGCTACAGATCATCCGCTGCCGACAGTTGCCCACAGCGAGGCAGCTGCGCATAGCCCGGCGCCGGCCGAAAAGATGTCGACCTCGGTGTCGGACCGCGTAGAAGCAGCTATCGACGGCCTGGAAGAAGATTTGCGCATCGCTGAAGAAACCAGCCAGTCCGCTCCGGCCGATGTCCACCACACGCCGTTTGGCCTGGTCAAACCTTCGGCGCCGGCAGAACATGACGAAGAATCTGGTGAAGCCCCCCAGCCTAATGTCTGGCACCGCCATATTGATGTCGATCCCCATGTCGACGACGAAAACGACAGCGACAAACAGATGGCGCGCATGACCTTGATGCATGTCGCCGGCGAAAACGACTATACGGTCGATGCCGAAGGCAAAGCCGCAGCAAGAGACAATGCAGCATCATCCGATGATGACGAGCTGGACCGCATCATCGACGAATTACAGCGCAAACCCTGGCGCGGCGAAAAAAATGCCTCTATGGCGCAGAACACGGCCGAAGGCAGCGAAAGCAATAACCGCAGGAAGGGGCGCGACAGATCTGCCGAGCCGGAACAGGAAATTTCCGACGAACCCGATTTCGTCCTCAGCGCCCGGCGCAAGCAACGCATCGGCGGCGCATTGCGCGGCATCATGTGGGTGTCGGCGCGTTGTTGCTAGTCGGCGCCATCGGCCAATCGGCGTACCTGTTCCGCGACCAGCTGGCGGTGCGCGTGCCGCAGCTCAAACCACTGCTGACCGGCGCCTGCGCCAAAATCGGCTGTCGCGTTGACCTGCCGATGAAAATCGATACGATTTCGATCGATGCCAATGAATTGCAGGCGCTCGACCCAGCCCGCAATATCTTTCGCTGAACCTGCTGCTGCGCAATCGCAGCGACACCGTGCAAGCATGGCCGAACATTGAACTGACCTTGAACGACGCCAACGAAAAGGCTATCGTGCGTCGCGTCTTTACGCCGCGCGATTACCTTAGCGCGGCAACCAATGCCAGCCTCGGCTTTGGCAGCGACCAGGAGCAGCCCATCAAGTTGACGTTCGAACTACAGCAGCTGAAAGCCTCCGGCTATCGGGTCTATCTGTTTTATCCGTGACCGCTGCAAGGTTTGTTGCGCGGATGATAAACTCCGCACAGTTATTTCTCTTTGCAATTTAACCGTTTTATCTCATTGAGGCGGGACCAGCTAACACGCCGAAACATTGCGGCGCACGAGCCCTTCCCCGCAAACCAGACAACATGACATCACTCATCTGCGGTTCATTGGCGTACGACGTCATCATGCAATTTCCAGGGCGTTTCTCGGAATCGCTGCTGGCCGACCAGCTACACAAAATCAGCGTTTCATTCCTGGTGCCGACCATGCGTCGCGAATTTGGCGGCTGCGCCGGCAATATCGGGTACAACCTGAAACTGCTGGGCGGCGACCCGCAGATCATGGCGACTGTCGGCCACGATGCCGGTGACTACCTTGAGCGCCTGGAACAGCAAGGCATTTCGCGCCGCTCGGTGCGCACCATCGAGTCGATCTACACTGCGCAATGCTTCATCACCACCGATGCCGACAACAACCAGATCACCGCCTTCCATCCGGGCGCGATGACTTATTCGCATGAAAACAAAGTGGCCGAAGCCGGCCCGGTCAAATTGGCGATCGTCGCGCCGGACGGCCGTGACGGCATGCTGCAACATGCTGAAGATTGCGTCGCCCAGGGCATCCCGCTGATCTTCGATCCGGGCCAAGGCATGCCGATGTTCAATGGTGAGGAGCTGAAGCATTTCATCGAACTGGCTACCTACATCGCGGTCAACGACTATGAAGCGGAAATGCTGGCGGCGCGTACCGCTTATCGCTGTCGCAGATTGCCGAACGCGTATCGGCGCTGGTCGTAACGCGTGGCGAGCTGGCGCAGAAATCTTTACCTCCAACAGCAAGATCGATATTCCTTGCGTCAAGGCCGAACGCGTACTCGATCCGACCGGTTGCGGTGATGCTTTCCGTGCCGGCATGCTGTACGGCCTGACCAATGGCATGGACTGGGCCACTACCGGCCGTCTGTCCAGTTTGTTGGGCAGCATCAAGATTGCGCATCAGGGGCCACAGAACCACGCGCCCAGTCGCGCGGAAATCGACGACCAATTCCAGCGTGAATTTGGTTACCGATTGTAAAAGTAGCACATCCATTTCCATGCTCCGTATTGATACTGTACGGAGTATGGGAAAAGATTAGCCTCTCCGCAGAGTTATTTTAGCCACCTCATTAGATATACTCCCCTCTATCACTGATTCAAGCGTGATACATCCCGCCCTTCCCAACCTGAACTTATCTGCTAGGCTTATATCCAATTTCCATTAGATCAATGGATGGAGGGCCAAATGAAAAAACGACTTCTCATGACAGCGGGCTTGCTAGGTGCAACCATACTGCTAGGGGGCTGCGTTGCCGTGCCTTACAACGGCAACCAGTATTATGGCGGCGGCTACGGCGGCTATTACGATGGCGGCTACTATGCGCCAGCGCCGGTGTATGCGGCGCCTGCCATCGGTATCGGCTTTGGCTACTACGGCGGACGTGGCTGGGGTGGACGCGGTTGGGGTGGCGGCTGGCACGGTCGTTGATGCAAGGTGCCGCAAGCACCGGATGACGTCGATGCGTCTCATTGATCACATATTTGCCGAATGACCGAACAAGTCATTGGACAACTCCCATGTCTCGAAGCATGATGGCGGATATCTTTGACCAGGAGTCCCCATGAAACGACTGATTGCAGCATTGCTGATTTGTGGCGCCATTACCGCGCCGGCTTTTGCCGCCCTTAAAGCAGGCGACAAAGCACCATCCTTCACGACGCAAGCGTCGATGGGCGGCCAGGTGTTTACCTATTCGCTGGCCGACGAACTGAAAAAAGGCCCGGTCGTGCTGTACTTCTATCCGGCGGCCTTCACCAAGGGCTGTACCATCGAAGCGCACCTATTTGCCGATGCAGTCGACAAATACAAAGCGCTTGGGGCCACCGTAATCGGAGTGTCTGCAGACAACATCGACACCCTCAACAAATTTTCGGTGAGCGAATGCCGCAGCAAGTTTCCGGTTGCCGCCGACCAGGACCAGAGCATCATGAAATCATATGATTCAGTGCTGCTCTACAAAACGGGCTATGCCGACCGCGTGTCCTATGTCATCGCGCCGAACGGCAGCATCATCTACGAATACAGCAGCATGGATCCGGACAAGCATGTCAGCAATACGCTACAGGCGCTGGAACAATGGGTCGCCAAGCAAAAGAAATAATCGGTACCTCTTTCCAACATAAAAAAGCGCGCTTGCATGTGGCAAGCGCGCTTTTTTTATGGGTATCTTGCCTGCGACGTCAGCCCGCTGCCTTGCGTCGATATGCATCAAGATTCGGCAGGAACATCGCCAGCAAGCCGATCAGCGGCAAGAACGAGCAAACCTGATAGACGAAACTGATGCTGGTCATGTCAGCCAATTTGCCCAGAGCCGCGGCGCCGATGCCACCCATGCCGAAGGCAAAACCGAAGAACAGGCCGGATACGGTGCCCACCTTGCCTGGCACCAGTTCTTGGGCAAATACCAGGATCGCCGAGAATGCCGAAGCCAGGATCACGCCGATCACCACGGTCAGGATGCCGGTCCAGAACAGGTTGGCATACGGCAGCATCAGTGTGAACGGGGCCACGCCCAGGATCGATACCCAGATCACCAGCTTGCGCCGACCTTGTCGCCGATCGGTCCGCCCAGCACTGTGCCGGCGGCGACTGAAAACAGGAACACGAACAGGTGCAACTGTGCCGACTGCACCGACAGATGGAATTTATCAATCAGGTAGAACGTGAAATAGCTGCTCAAGCTAGCCATGTAAAAATACTTGGAAAAAATCAGCATCAGCAGGATGCCGATCGAAAACATGACCTTCTTGCGCGGCAACACGAAATGATGTTGGTGAGCCTTGGCTGGACGGCTCTTGGCCTCCTGGCGCTTGCGCTTGTACCAATTGCCGATCTGCCACAGCACCACGATCGCCAGCAGCGCCGCTGCCGAGAACCAGGCGATGCTGCTTTGTCCGTGCGGAATCACGATCCATGCCGCCAGCAACGGCCCCATCGAGCTGCCGGCATTGCCGCCGACCTGGAAGATCGACTGCGCCAAGCCGTGGCGGCCGCCGGAAGCCATGCGGGCAACCCGGGACGACTCTGGATGGAAGATCGACGAACCGGTACCGACCAACGCCGCCGCCAACAGCAGGATGCCGTAGTTGGGCGCAACCGACAGCAGCAACAGGCCGATCAACGTAAAGCCCATCCCCAGCGCCAGCGAATACGGCTTCGGATGCTTGTCGGTGTACAGCCCGACCAGCGGCTGCAGGATTGACGCGGTGATCTGGTAAGTCAGCGTGATCAGGCCGATCTGCGCGAAACTGAGGTTGAAATTTCCTTTTAGCAACGGATAGATCGACAGGATCAGGGACTGGATCATGTCATTGAGAAAGTGCGCAAAACTGATGGCGCCCAATACACGGAAGCCGGTCTTTTCGGCATCGTGCGAATCCAGCGCGGGGGAAAGCTGCTTGGTGGCGGTTTGCATGGTCATCGAATAAAAGTGGGTAATCAGGTGGCCCAGATGACGCCGCCGCCTTTTGTATCACGTTGCAGCGGACTATGGTCATGGGCGAGTTAGAAGTGTAAGCAAAAACTTAGAGACTGTTTTAAGATAGAACGACATAATTTGTCGATTTTCTGCCAATTTGACCTTTCACCCACTGCTGGCCATCCTGGCTTGCAACGACAAGGCCTGGATGGCTGAAAAGCATCGCTGTATTTCAGAGAAAACCTATGCCCGCGCAAATACTCACCCATACCCGCATCGACCTGCTCGACGTTGTACCGGATGCTGCGCATCCGGTGCGGGTGCGGGCTCGAAATCTGGAGGCGGCCGAACTGCTGCACGCTCACTCACATCCATGGGGACAGGTTACCTATGCGGCAGAAGGCGTGTTGCGCGTCAGCGTCGGCAACAGCACCTGGATCGTGCCTCCGCTCAGGGCGATCTGGATTCCGCCGCTGGTGGAACATGAAATCGCCACCATGGAAAAATCACAGTTGCGCGCGCTGTATGTGCATAGCGACTTGGCGCCGTTTGACGGCCGTCAATGCATCGTGCTGGAAGTCTCCACTTTGCTGCGCGAATTGATCGCCGCACTGTCGCAGGTCAATGAAGATAGTCAGCGCGAGACACTGATCAGCCAGTTGATCCTGAACGAACTGGCCGAAGCCAAAACCCAGGCGATACGCATTGCGCTGCCGACAGAGAAACGCCTGCACGCAATCTGCCAGGCCTTGATCGAGACGCCCGATTCGAATACCACGCTGGCCGATTGGGCGCAGCAAGTCGGCGCCTCGGAACGCACCCTGGCGCGCCTGTTCGAACGCGATCTGGGCATGACTTTCGGCCAATGGCGGCAGCAGATCAGGCTGGCGCATGCCGCGCCGATGATCGCGCGCGGCATGCCGCTGTCGCTGGTCGCGACAGAATTGGGCTATGCTAGCCAGTCGGCGTTTTCCGCGATGTTCCGAAAAACCTTTGGCCAATCGCCATCGACATTCTTCGCGCCCAAGAAAAACTAGCGCGCCATCAGTTGAAGGACAGCAACGTCGTCGAAAACGCGGGATGACAAATTCTGGGTGGATTGCCGTTGGGCGAACGGCCTGGAAATGCGTGAGAGCTTATGCAGAGGGAATAGATATCTGGACACTCGCTGCTCCGCCTTTTCGTTGACGAAACAGCCAGCGTCGGTGAGATGCGCGTCTGTTGTTACTTCGAATCGATTGTCCGCGACAGTTGGCGCATTAGGCTTACTGCGGGACGGTGTCCTTGAACGACTGGCGCTCGGACAATTTCTCGAACAATTTTGCCAATGTCGGATAATCTTCGCGCCAAGTGATTTCCGGGAAACGGAAACTGAGCCAGCCGAGTGCGCAACCGACTGCAACGTCGGCCAGCGAATAGTGTGTACCGGAACAGAATGGTTTTTCCGCTAAACCGGTCGCCATCGCCTTCAGACCGGCATCGATCTTGCGCTGCTGACGATCGATCCAGGCCTGGCTGCGCAGTTCCGCAGGACGCTGCAAACCTTCCAGGCGAATCAGAACCCCGGCTTCGAGGACACCGTCAGCCAGCGCTTCCCAGCATTTGACTTCGGAACGCTCGCGACTGTTGATCGGAATCAGTTTGCCAACCGGGGTCAGGGTATCGAGATATTCGACGATCACATGCGAATCGAACATCGCGCCGCCGTCTTCCATCACCAGGCAAGGCACCTTGCCCAATGGATTGGACGCCTGGATCTTGGTTTCCGCAGACCAGACATCTTCCAGTACGAAGTCGTAATCGAGCTTCTTCTCCGCCATCACAACACGGACCTTGCGAACAAAAGGACTACCCAGGGAACCGATCAGCTTCATATGTCACTTATAGCAAAAAATTATGACCGATTATAACATTCGACATAAGCCACTTTGTTGATCCGCAGCCCTCTCGGTACGGAAAGCGACATATTTACCACGATCACAATGGTAAAATTCGGCTTCAGTTGTTATTGCCCTGTTTTCTTACGGATAAGCAACAGCGGTGCACAATTGCAGCTCAGGAATTGTTGACGCTTCGACCTTATCTTCATTCACCTCTATAGTCATCACTATCATGTCTCTTTCCACGCTTTCCGCCCTGTCCCCGCTGGATGGCCGCTACGCCGCCAAAACCGACAAACTGCGCCCGATCCTGTCCGAAGCAGGCTTCATGCACCACCGGGTCAAGGTTGAAATCGCTTGGCTGCAGGCTCTGTCGCAAGCCGGCTTCACTGAAATCAAACCGTTCTCGGCCAGCGCTACCGCGTTGCTCGACAAACTGGCCAGCGATTTCAGCGAAACCGATGCAGAACGCATCAAGGCCATCGAAGCAGTCACCAACCATGACGTGAAAGCAGTCGAATACTGGCTGAAAGAGCAAGTCAAGGACGTGCCGGAACTGGTTGCGGCGTCGGAGTTCATCCATTTCGCCTGCACTTCGGAAGACATCAACAATACCTCGCACGGCATGATGCTGAAAGCGGCGCGCGACACCGTGTTGCTGCCGGCTCTGCAACAAGTGATCGCCAAGCTGACCGAACTGGCGCACGCCAACGCCGACCTGCCGATGATGTCGCGCACCCATGGTCAACCGGCCAGCCCGACCACGCTCGGCAAGGAAATTGCCAACGTCGTGGCGCGCCTGCAACGTGCGACCAAACGCATCGCCGCAGTGGAAATTCTCGGCAAGATGAACGGTGCCGTCGGCAACTACAATGCTCACCTGTCGGCTTATCCAGACTTCGATTGGGAAAACTTCTCCAAGAACGTCATCGAACAACGCCTCGGCCTGGTCTTCAATCCATACACGATCCAGATCGAGCCGCACGACTACATGGCCGAACTGTTCGATGCGATCAGCCGCAGCAACACCATCCTGCTGGATTTGAACCGCGATATCTGGGGTTACATCTCGCTCGGCTACTTTAAGCAACGCACCAAGGCCGGCGAAATCGGTTCGTCGACCATGCCGCATAAGGTCAACCCAATCGACTTCGAAAATTCCGAAGGCAATCTGGGCATGGCCAATGCCGTACTCAAGCACATGTCGGAAAAACTGCCGCTGTCACGCTGGCAGCGCGACCTGACCGATTCGACTGTACTGCGCAATATCGGCGTCGGCCTCGGTTATGCGATCCTGGCTTACGACAGCTGCCTGCGTGGCCTCAACAAACTGGAAGTCAATCCGGCGCGCCTGGGTGAAGACCTGGACGCAACCTGGGAAGTGCTGGCCGAGCCGGTACAGACCGTGATGCGCCGCTACGGTATTGAAAATCCGTACGAACAGTTGAAAGAACTGACCCGCGGCAAGGGCATTTCCAAGGATGCACTACGCGAATTCATCCTCAAGCTGGAAATTCCTCAGGAAGCCAAGGATCACTTGCTGGCGATGACGCCGTCCAACTACATCGGACGGGCAGCGGCGCTGGCGAAGAAAATCTAAGCCACACTTTGAGAGAACGTACGTGGGCACCAGCGCCCACGCTACGTTTTTCAGGCAATAAAAAACCAGCCCGAAGGCTGGTTTTTTATTGAGATGTCGTAGGGGCCTCGGGAAACCGTAACCTGCGCTGCAAGGTCGGCAGGAGAAGCGCAGCCGTACGCAGGTACGGCGAGCATCGCAGTGTCGAGATTGTAGCGCGCAGTAGGTTTATCGATGCCCCGTCAGACTACGGCGCCATCTGTCTCGTCCTTTTCCTTGATCGGCTTGATCATGTCTTCACGTTTGACGCCCAGCCACATCGCCACGGCGGCAGCAACAAACACTGAAGAATAGATACCGAACAGAATACCGATAGTCAGCGCCAGAGCAAAGTAGTGCAATGCCGGGCCGCCGAAGACGAACATCGACAACACCATGATTTCCGTGCTGCCATGAGTGATGATGGTACGCGAGATCGTGCTGGTGATCGCATGATTCATGACGTCAGGCACTGCCAGCTTGCCGAAGCGGCGATCGCGGAATGTTTCGCGGACGCGGTCGAACACCACTACCGATTCATTCACGGAATAACCCAGCACCGCCAGGATCGCCGCCAGCACCGTCAGCGAGAATTCCCATTGGAAGAATGCGAAGAAGCCAAGGATGATGACCACGTCATGCAAGTTGGCGATGATCGCCGCCACCGCGTATTTCCATTCGAAACGAATCGCCAGGTAGATCACGATACCGATCACCACGAACAACAGCGCCATCAAACCGTCATGCGCCAGTTCGTCGCCAACTTGTGGTCCGACGAATTCGGTGCGTTTCAGCTCGACATCGGCATCCTGTTGCTTCAGTGCAGCCAGCACGGTCGCGCTTTGCTGACCGGAGTTCACACCCTTCTGCGCCGGCAGACGAATCATCACGTCCTGCGCTGTGCCGAAATTGGTTACCTGGTTATCGCTATAACCGAGACCCTCGACAGTCTTGCGGATGCCGTCGATATTCGCTGGCTTGGTATACGCTACTTCGATGACCGTGCCGCCGGTAAATTCGATCGACAGATGCAGGCCTTTCGAAAACAGAAAGAACACTGCAGCTACGAACGTCAGCGCCGAAATTACATTGAAAATCAATGCATGGCGCATGAACGGAATATCTTTTTTGATGCGGAAAAGTTCCATCACATTCCTTTTTGTTCACTGTGGCCGCTATGTAAAACGACCTCAAATAACTTCTGTCGCGTCATCCCCACATTCGCGGAGACGACGATTTTTCTGTTCGATTCAAGCGTTCGGCTTCCAGATTTGACCAATCGACAAGCTGGTCAATTTCTTCTTGCGGCCGTACCACAGATTAGCGAAACCGCGCGACACGAAGACCGCCGAGAAAATCGAGGTCAGGATGCCGAGGCAGTGCACCACCGCGAAACCGCGAATCGCGCCGGAACCGAAAATCAGCAGCGCCAAGCCGGCAATCAGCGTCGTCACGTTGGAGTCCAGGATGGTGGCCCAGGCGCGATCAAAACCGATGGCAATCGCAGCTTGCGGCGAATTACCGTTACGCAGCTCTTCGCGGATACGTTCGTTGACCAGAACGTTGGAATCGATCGCAATACCCAGCGTCAGCGCAATCGCGGCGATACCAGGCAAGGTCAAGGTCGCCTGCAATGTCGACAGCACCGCGATCAGCAGCAGCAGGTTGACCGACAGGGCCAGAACGCTGAACACGCCGAACAGCATGTAATAGATGATCATGAAGACGGCGATCACGGCAAAGCCGTACATGGTCGAATCGAAGCCCTTCTTGATGTTCTCAGCACCCAGTTGCGGGCCGATGGTGCGTTCTTCGATGATTTCCATCGGCGCCGCCAGCGAACCGGCACGCAACAGCAGCGCCAGATCGGCTGCCGCTTCCGGCGAACCCATGCCGGTGATCTGGAAGCGTGAGCCCAACTCGCTCTGGATGGTCGCTACCGTCAGGACTTCGCCCTTGCCTTTTTCGAACAGCACGATTGCCATGGCCTTGCCAACCTTGCCACGGGTGGCGTCGCGCATCTTGCGGCCGCCATCGCCGTTAAGATCGATACTGACCGCAGGCTGCTGATTCTGGTCGAAGCTGACGGCGGCGTTGGAGATGTAGTCACCAGTCAGGACCGGGTCTTTGTACAGCACTACCGGCGCATTCTTGCCAACCTTGAACAGTTCGGAGCCGAACGGTACAGCAGCTGTTGCTTCAGTACCGCGAGTCACCGACTCATCTACCATCCGCACTTCCAGCGTAGCGGTACGGCCGATGATGTCCTTGGCGCGCGAGACATCCTGCACACCAGGCAACTGCACCACAATGCGGTCCGCGCCCTGGCGCTGGATGATCGGCTCGGCAACGCCCAGTTCATTGACACGTTTCGACAACGTGGTGATATTTTGCGTAACACCGTTATCGACGATCTGCTTCAGCGCTTCCGGTTTCAGCGTCGCAACCAGCGTCGGATCGGTGCCGGCCACTGGCGGCGCAACCTGTATCTGCATTTCCGTCAATTGCGGTGCCAGCAGGTCGCGCGCCTTGTTGAGGGTGTCCTGGTCGCGGAAACTGATTTCGATCGCGTCGCCGTTGCGGTTGATGCCGCTGTAGCGGATATCCTTGTCGCGCAAGGCGCCGCGGGCGCTGGCTTGCAAGCCTTGCAAGCGCTTGTTGATGACCGCCTTGGTATCGACCTGCATCAAGAAGTGCACACCGCCGCGCAAATCGAGACCCAGGTACATCGGGAACGCGTGCAAGGCTTGCAGCCAATGCGGCGTATTCGGCATCAGGTTGAAGGCGACTACGTAAGTCGGATCGGTCGGATCGGTATTCAGACTTTGCTCAAGCAGCGCCTTGGCCTTGAATTGTGTGTCGGTATCGTGAAAACGGGCGCGTACCGTGCCTTGGGCGCCGGTGTTTTCAAACGCGACGCCGTCAGCCTGCAAATTACCTTGCTGCAGCACTTGCGAGACCCGGTCAGCCAGTGAGCTGTCGATCTTCAGCGTCGATTTGCCGCTGCTCACCTGTACCGCAGGCGATTCGCCAAAGAAGTTCGGTATGGTGTACAGCACGCCAAACAGCAGCGCGATGACGATCAGAATATATTTCCAGAGAGGATAGCGATTCATATTGATTCAGCGTTCTGTGTGAGTCTCGATATCAAGTGAGTCTCTTGCTTGCAGTGTTGATGCTGCCGAAACCCTGGGCGCGGGGCGCTACGGGGCTCTTGTCCGTACCGGGCAGGTACATTGGAAGAGAGCATCCGAAGTGGATGCTCTCTTTTCATCAAGCGGGCTCTTACAGCACCGTCTTGATCGTACCCTTTGGCAACAGCGTGGTGACCGAACCCTTTTGCACCAGGACTTCAGTGCCACTGGCGATTTCCAGTGTGATGTAACCGTCGGCAACCTTGGTGATCCTGCCCAGCATGCCGCCGGCTGTCACCACTTCGTCGCCCTTGCCGAGCGCATCCATCATGGCCTTTTGTTCTTTCTGACGCTTCATTTGCGGACGAATCATCAGGAAATACAGAACCACGAACATCAAGATGATCGGCAGGAAGCTGGTCAAGTTGCCGCCCAGCCCCAGTGGACCGGTTGCAGCAGTGGCCGCAGGCGCAGCTTGCGCATATGCATTGGAAATAATGAACACGAGTTGCTCCAAGTAGTAGTTTGAAAATAGCCCAGCATTCTAGCATTGGGTAGCGGCATACAACCGCCCGCCATGTCGCCCGTCGCCATTTATTGCCGGGAAAACCGGGACGGCACGCTGCAGCGGATGCTTTGCTGCGGCGCGAGAAACCCGCTGGCATAGATCAAATTGCCAGTGAATAGTTGCAAAATTACATTTTATTACTTATTTTCCTCGACGCAATCAGACGCCGCGCGCCCGATCCGCGTGGAATTTCAGGACAAATGCCGCGAACTGCCCGCATCCAGCGCGGCCCGGATATTCTTCATCAGGTCCAGGTAATAATGCAGATTGTGAATCGTATTCAGCCGCGCGCCAAGAATCTCGCCGGTCCGGTGCAAATGATGCAGGTATGCACGGGAAAAATTACGGCAGGCGTAGCAACCACAGGTTTCATCGAGTGGCTGGGTATCTTCCTTGTAACGGGCATTCTTGATCTTCAGGTCGCCGAAGCGGGTGAACAACCAGCCATTGCGGGCGTTCCGGGTCGGCATCACGCAATCGAACATGTCGACGCCGTTCTCAACGCCGGCCACCAGGTCTTCCGGGGTGCCGACCCCCATCAGATAATGCGGTTTGTCAGCCGGCAGGCGCGGCCCGATGTGCTCCAGCACCCGCATCATTTCTTCCTTCGGCTCACCGACCGACAGGCCGCCGATGGCAATGCCGTGGAAATCGATCTCCTGCAGGCCAGCCAGCGATTCATCGCGCAAATTCTCATACATGCCGCCCTGGACGATGCCGAACAGCGCATTCGGGTTTTCCAGCTGGTCGAATTCATTCTTCGAGCGCTTGGCCCAGCGCAGCGACATGCGCATCGACTGCGCGGCTTCTTCGCTGGTGGCCGGACGGCCATCGATTTCATACGGCGTGCACTCATCGAACTGCATCACGATATCGGAATTGAGCGCCTTCTGGATCTGCATCGAGACCTCGGGCGAGAGGAACAGCTTGTCGCCATTGATCGGCGAGGCGAACTTGACGCCCTCCTCGGTGATTTTGCGCATCGCGCCCAGCGAAAACACCTGGAAGCCACCGGAATCTGTCAGGATCGGCTTGTCCCAGCCCATGAATTTATGCAGACCGCCGAACTTCTCGATCACTTCCATGCCGGGCCGCAGCCACAGGTGGAAGGTATTGCCGAGGATGATCTGGGCTTCGATCTCGACCAGCTCCAGCGGCGACATCGCCTTCACCGAGCCGTATGTGCCAACCGGCATGAAGATCGGCGTTTCGACGTAGCCGTGGTTCAGTTTCAGACGGCCGCGGCGGGCCTTTCCTTCGGTTTTCAGCAGCGTGAATTCAAGCATGGGTAGTGGCAATCTTCGATAATCAGGATCAAACGTTATAGGTAAGCAGCATCGCATCGCCGTAGCTGAAGAAGCGATAACGCTGCGCGATGGCATGGGCGTAGGCCGAGCGAATGCGCTCATAACCGACGAACGCCGAGACCAGCATCAGCAAGGTCGATTTCGGCAAATGGAAATTGGTCACCAGCCGGTCCACGGTCTTGAATGCATAGCCGGGCGTGATGAACAAGGCGGTATCGGCGCTACCGGACTGCAACACGCCCGATTGCGAAGCCGATTCCAGCGCCCGCAAACTGGTGGTGCCGACTGCCACCACCTTGCCGCCGGCCGCCTTGGCCGCCTGCACGGCGTCGACCGTCGCTTCGCTGATGGTGTACCACTCGCTGTGCATCTTGTGTTCCGCCAGGTTTTCGCTGCGCACCGGCTGGAAAGTACCGGCGCCGACATGCAGCGTGACATAGGCGAAACCGATACCTTTCTGGCGCAGGCGCTCCAGCAGGGCTTGGTCAAAGTGCAGGCCCGCGGTTGGAGCGGCGACCGCACCGGCATGTTTGGCGTAGACCGTTTGATAACGGGTTTCGTCGAACGCATCGGCATCGTGCTCGATATACGGCGGCAACGGCAGGCGGCCGTGGGCTTCGATCAACTCGAACACATCGCCCGGGAATACCAGCGTATAGAATTCGCCGACGCGCTCACCGACCACCACATCAAACGCCTCAGCAAGCCGGATACGGGTGCCTGGCGGCGGCGACTTCGAAGCCCGCACCTGTGCATGCACGGTACGGTCGTCGACCACCCGCTCGACCAGCACCTCGACCTTGCCTCCGGTCTCCTTGATGCCAAAGAAGCGCGCCTTGAGCACGCGGGTATCGTTAAACACCAGCAAATCGCCGGCATTGAGCAAGTCGACAATATCGGTAAATTGCCGATCAATTAATTGTTCGCCATCAACGTGCAGCAGGCGCGAAGCGCTGCGCTCGGACAGCGGCGTTTGCGCGATCAGTTCTGGCGGCAAGTCGAAATCGTAATCGGAAAGAGAATGCATGCTCGAATAAATAATGAAATAACAGTCAGGGTGCTCCACAGAAAACACCAAGCCGGGTTGCCAATACGGCTATAGGCTTTACAATGGCAAGCGCTGAAATCCACCTAGTGGAGGATGCGGCACTCGATGCTTTTTGATGAGCAAACCCTCTATTTTACGCCCTGCCGACCAATAACGGCCCGATATGTCTGCTCCGAAGCGAAAAACCGCCACCAAGCCCCCTTCCACACCAGTCGCGAATACCCGCGCCAGCAAGCTGGAAAAACTCGGACTGCGCTCGGACATGGATCTGGTCCTACACCTGCCAATGCGCTACGAAGACGAGACCGAAATCGTCAGCATCCAGCGCGCCGGCATGATGGGCACCAGCGTAGCGCAAGTCGAAGGCGTCGTCACAAGCTGTGACATCCAGTATCGGCCGCGCCGGCAACTGGTGGTCACCATTGCCGACGATACAGGTCAACTGGTGATGCGCTTCCTGAATTTCTACGGTAGCCAGACCAAACAACTGGCGGTTGGCACCCGGGTGCGCGCACGCGGCGAAATCCGCCACGGCTTTTTCGGCGCCGAAGTGGTCCATCCCAATTATAAGGTGGTGCTGGAAGGCGCTCCACTGCCGGAGGTCCTGACGCCGGTCTATCCGTCCGGCGAAGGCCTGTCGCAGGTATTCCTGCGCAAGTCGATTGCCGACGCCATGCAGCACATCGAATGGCGCGACACCTTGTCACCGACACAACTTGCAGCCCAGCAGCTGATGCCGTTTGAAACGGCGGTGCGCCTGCTGCACAATCCGCCGCCGGAAGTCGACGAACATGCGCTGGAAGATCGCTCGCATCCGGCCTGGGTACGCATGAAATTCGACGAGCTGCTGGCCCAGCAATTGTCATTGAAGCGCGCTCAGGTCGCGCGCCGCGCCAAGAATGCCCGAGCGCTACCGACGGTCGGCGAGTTGTCAGCCGCCTTCCTGGCCGCCCTGCCGTTCACGCTGACCGGCGCACAACAGCGGGTCGTGGCCGAAATCAGCACCGACTTGCGCGCCTCGTTCCCGATGCAACGCCTGCTGCAGGGCGATGTCGGCAGCGGCAAGACCGTGGTCGCCGCACTGGCCGCTGCGCAGGCGATCGACAGCGGCTACCAGGCGGTGCTGATGGCGCCGACTGAAATCCTGGCCGACCAGCATTTCCGCAAGATCGCCGCCTGGATGGAACCGCTCGGCGTCGGCGTCGCCTGGCTCACCGGCAGCCTGAAAAAGAAAGAAAAGCTGGCGGCCCTGGCCAAGATCGAATCCGGCGAGGCGCAACTGGTGATCGGCACCCATGCCCTGATCCAGGACACGGTGCAGTTTGCCAAACTGGGGCTGGTGATCGTCGACGAGCAGCATCGCTTCGGTGTCGGCCAGCGGCTGGCGCTGCGCAACAAGACCATTTCCGAGAGCGGCGGCAGCGACGCCGCGCCGGACGATACCAATACGGTGGCAGTAGTGCCACATCAACTCATGATGAGCGCCACGCCGATCCCGCGCACGCTGGCGATGACCTACTACGCCGACCTGGAAATTTCGGTGATTGACGAATTACCGCCGGGCCGCACGCCGATCGTCACGCGCGCGGTCGACCAGAACCGGCGTGACGAGGTGATCGGCCGGGTACACGCTGCCGTACAGGATGGCCGCCAGGCCTATTGGGTCTGCCCGCTGATCGAGGAATCGGAGGCATTGCAGCTGCAGACTGCGACCGAAACCTATGCGACGCTGGCGGAAGCCCTGCCTGACCTGCGCATCGGCCTGGTCCATGGCCGCCTCAAGCCAGCCGAGAAACAGGAGGTGATGGACGCCTTCAGCGCTGGCGAGTGCCACGTGCTGGTCGCCACCACGGTGATTGAAGTCGGCGTCGATGTGCCGAACGCCTCGCTGATGGTGATCGAGCACGCAGAACGGTTCGGCCTGTCGCAATTGCACCAGCTGCGCGGGCGAGTTGGACGCGGTTCGGCGGCCAGCGTATGCTTGCTGCTATATCAAAGCCCGCTGGGCCAGATCGCAAAACAGCGCCTGATGACGATGCGCGAGACCACTGACGGTTTCGAGATAGCCCGGCGCGACCTGGAAATCCGAGGGCCAGGTGAATTCCTGGGTGCGCGCCAGTCGGGCCAAGCCATGCTGCGCTTTGCCGATTTGACGACCGACCAGTGGCTGGTTGACCGCGCGCGGGACCTTGCGCAAACGCTGTTGCAGGAACCGACGCCGGAAAACGTCGCCACGGTTAACGTCCATCTGGCGCGTTGGCTGGGAGGCAAGGAAGATTTTTTGAAGGTGTGACGCGTGGGCACATTGCGCCCACCCTACGCTGAAGCGGCAGCTTGTGCTATAGCAGAGGCGTCGGATATTGCAAAAGCTGCACTGAAACATGGGGATACAATGTCCAGTAAAAATTATGAGAAGATAACGACATGACTCTAACCGAACTCAAATATATCGTCGCGGTAGCCCGCGTCAAGCATTTCGGCCACGCGGCCGAAGCCTGTTTCGTGGCGCAGCCGACGCTGTCGGTAGCGATCAAGAAGCTGGAAGATGAACTGGGCGTCGTGATCTTCGAAAGAGGCGGCACGGAAATCTCTGTGACGCCGCTCGGCGCGCAGATCGTGGCGCAAGCCGAACGCGTGCTGGAGCAGACCGCTACCATCCGCGAAATCGCCAATCAGAACAAGGATCCGCTGGCCGGACCGCTGCGGCTGGGCATCATCTACACGGTCGGCCCTTACCTGCTGCCGCCGCTGGTGAAAACCATGATCGAGCAGGTCCCGCAAATGCCGCTGGTGCTGCAGGAAAATTTCACCGTGCGCCTGCTGGAGTTGTTGCGTCAAGGCGAACTGGATGCCGCCATCATCGCCCTGCCGTTTCCCGAGCATGGACTGATGGTGCAGCCGTTGTACGACGAACCGTTCGTGGTGGCGCTGCCCAAGCACCATGCCTGGGCCAATCGTGAAAGCATCAGCGCCGAGGATCTCAAATCGGAAACCATGCTGTTGCTCGGTAATGGCCATTGCTTCCGCGATCAGGTGCTGGAAGTTTGCCCCGAAATGTCGCGCTACTCGACCGCCGGCGACGGTATCGCCCGCACTTTCGAGGGTCGTCGCTGGAGACCATCCGGCATATGGTGGCATCGGGTATCGGCATTACCGTACTGCCGCAAGCTTCTGTGCCCGACCTGGATGCCAAGGACGGCATGCTGCGTTATGTGCCGTTCACTGCACCTGGTCCGTCGCGCCGCGTCGTCATCGTCTGGCGCAAGAGTTTTACCCGCCACGCCGCCATCGAAGCGGTGCAAAAGGCGGTGCTGGCATGTGGCCTGAAAGGCGTCACCTTGCTGCATGACGCGAAAGCTGTCGAAGGCTAGAATCCAGTAACGCAACGTCAAGCTGACGGCAGGCGGCAACGCCTGCCGTCTTTCCATCAAAGCCAGAACGCATCCATGCCCAGGCCCGGTCCTGAAGCATTTACCGTCGCCCTTTTTCTCATCTTCCAAACAGCATGAACCGCCTTAAACTCTATTTCCGTCTGATCCGCATGGACAAGCCGATTGGCATCCTGCTGCTGCTATGGCCGACGCTGGCCGCGCTATGGCTGGCTTCAAACGGCAAACCGGCCTGGACATTGGTCGCAATTTTCTGCATCGGCACGGCGCTGATGCGTTCAGCCGGCTGTGCAATCAACGACTTTGCCGACCGCGATTTCGACAAACATGTCAAACGCACCGCCGAACGGCCGCTGACCAGCGGCAAGATCGCCGCCTGGGAAGCCGTGGTTGTGGCGCTGGTGCTGACACTGTTGTCATTCCTGCTGATCCTGCCGCTGAATGCGTTGACCAAACAGTTGTCGGTGGTTGCGGTGATCGTCGCCGGCAGCTATCCTTACTTCAAACGCTTCTTCGCCATTCCGCAAGCTTACCTGGGGATCGCCTTCGGCTTTGGTATTCCGATGGGCTTTGCTGCGGTACAGGGAACGGTGCCACCGGCAGCGTGGCTGCTGTTGATTGCCAATGTGTTCTGGGCCATCGCCTACGATACCGAGTATGCAATGGTTGATCGCGACGACGACCTGAAGATCGGTATCCAGACCTCGGCAATTACCTTCGGCCGCTATGATGTGCTGGCGGTCATGCTTTGTTATCTATTCAGTTTGGGATTAGTATTTGCTGTAGGCTGGCAGTTCGGCCTGCGCGGCTGGTTCGGCGCCGGCATGCTTCTAGCGCTTGGCTGTGCCCTGTATCACTACACATTGATCCGCGCCCGCGACCGGGTCGGTTGCTTTGCCGCCTTTCGCCACAATAACTGGCTTGGCGCCGCAATCTTCGGCGGGATTGCTCTGGACTACGCGCTACGATAACAAATTAATACGATTTTCATGGTACATTAGGCAACATCTTAACCCCGGCAAACTACTTTGAAGAGGCAAACATGACCACTACCGACAACGTAAAAGAGATGCGCGACAATTTGGCTGGCGAACTGAAATCGGTCATCAAGGAAGCGGAAACCTTGCTCGACGATACACATGACCATGCGGAAAAAAAATACAATTCGGCGCGCGCCAAGCTGAGAGCTGCGCTGGATACCGCCAAGACTGAACTGCCGAAAGCCACCAAGAAAGCTGTCGCACATACCAAGCACGCTGCGCATGTGACCGATGACTATGTCGGCGACAATCCATGGAAAGCAGTCGGCGTGGCGGCCGCCATCGGCTTGCTGGCAGGCTTGGTGATCGGCCGTAGCAAATAAAGCCCGCAACAGAAATATCGGCTCAGGCTTGATCGCCGAGCCCTGATGCTCTTCAAAAAAACAGCGGCTGTCGCGATGCGATTGCCGCTGTTTTTATTTTCAGCCAGACACTATCTGGATTTTTGCAAGGGCTTGCGGCTAATCGCGCCCGAACTCGTCGCCCAGCTCCCGCCCACGGTCCGCTGCGGCCTTGATGGCGCTGACGATGGATGCCTTCACGCCGCTGGTTTCCATGCTGCTCAGTGCCGCATAGGTAGTGCCGCCTTTCGAGGTCACGCGCTCGCGCAACAGGGAAACCGGCTCCGACGACTGCGCTGCCAGCTGCGCTGCGCCAACGAAGGTGGCCTTGGCCAGCTCGATGCCCTGCTGCGCCGTCAAACCCAGTTCTTGCGCCGCCTGCTGCATGGCTTCAATGAAATAGAACACGTAGGCAGGGCCGCTGCCGGATACCGCCGTCACTGCATCGATCTTGCTCTCATCGTCGAGCCACACGGTACTGCCTACCGCACGCAGGATGACATCGGCAGTTTCGCGTTGCTGCGCCGATACGCCTGCGGTGGCCACCATGCCTGTAATGCCCTGGCCGATCAGCGCCGGCGTATTCGGCATACAACGCACGATGGCGTCGTGGCCGCCCAGCCAACGCGCCAGGTCGACCGCACGTATACCGGCGGCGATCGACAGCACCAGTTGGGTCGTTACATGCGGCCGTAATTTGGCCACCACTTCCTTCATCTGCTGGGGCTTGACCGCCAGCACGATCACTTCACTGCGTCCGATTGCAGCATCGATCTCGGTTGAAGTGCTGACGCCAAAGCGCTGCGCCAGGTTGTGCAGCGCGTCCGGATTCAGATCGACCACGTGCAGATTGGCGCCATCGGTGACTTTTCCGGCCAGGCCGCCGATCAAGGCCGCAGCCATGTTGCCACCACCGATGAAACTGATATTGAGCTGAATGTTCATAATTTTCCCCTGATTATTCTATCTGTGATTCCGGCTTGGCCCGATGGCCGAAAATGGCGCTGCCGACCCGGACAATGGTGGCTCCCTCTGCGATCGCCGCCGCCATATCGGCGGACATCCCCATCGACAGCGTATCCAGTTGCGCCGCATGCAGCGGCAGCTCGGACTGCAATTGCTGCAGCAGTTCCCTGGTCTGACGAAACGCTGCACGCTGTTTCTGCTCATCCTCGGTTGGCTCCGGAATGGTCATCAGGCCGCGCAAGGTCAGCTGCGGCAAACCGATGATCGCGCGTGCCGCGTCCAGCACCGCCGACGGCGCTAGGCCGCTTTTACTGGCCTCGCCGCTGATATTGACTTGCAGGCAGACGTTGAGCGGCGGCAGGTGTGGAGGGCGTTGTGCGGACAGCCGTTGCGCGATCTTTTCACGGTCGACCGTATGCACCCAGTCGAAATGTTCGGCGATCGGCTTGGTCTTGTTGCTTTGGATCGGGCCGATAAAATGCCATTCCAGCAATACGCCTGAATACTGAGTACCAGTCAGCGCGACCTTCACCGCGGCCATTTTGTCGATGGCTTCCTGCAAATAGTTTTCGCCGAAGGCGCGCTGGCCGGCGGCAATCGCCTGCATGACTGCATCGGCGCCAAAAGTCTTGGATACCGCCAGCAATGCAACACTGTCAGGTCGGCGCGACACCGCACCGGCTGCAGCCTGAATACTCGTGTGGACGGCTTGCAACTTCTGCGAAATTAAGGACATAATCGGGGACTTCGGAAAGATTACCGCAAGGAAATTTCTGGAACATGCTACCGAGCTTGATTTATCGCTGCCTTATCCAGATTTTGCCGCCGGCGACATCTTCATGAGCGCGCGCTCCATCCAGCAACGGGCATCCAGGAATATCGCTCAACAAACAAAACACAGCACGAGGATTATAAATGGACATTTCCGAACTTCTGGCTTTTTCGGTAAAGAATAAGGCATCCGATTTGCATTTATCCGCAGGCTTGCCGCCGATGATCCGGGTTCATGGAGATGTACGCCGCATCAACCTGCCGGCGCTTGAGCATCAAGAAGTGCATGCGATGATCTATGACATCATGAACGACGGCCAGCGCAAGGCCTACGAAGAACACCTGGAAGTCGATTTTTCGTTCGAGATCCCCGGACTGGCGCGCTTCCGTGTCAACGCATTCAACCAGGACCGCGGCGCCGCTGCCGTGCTGCGGACCATTCCGTCGACCGTGCTGACGCTGGAACAACTCAACGCGCCGCGCATTTTTGCCGAACTGTCACTGAAGCCGCGCGGCCTGGTGTTGGTTACCGGTCCAACTGGCTCCGGCAAATCGACCACGCTGGCGGCGATGGTCAATCACGTCAACGAAAACGAATACGCGCACATCCTGACCATCGAAGATCCGATCGAATTCGTCCACCAATCCAACAAATGCCTGATCAACCAGCGTGAAGTCGGGCCGCACACGCACTCATTCAATAATGCGCTGCGCTCCGCATTGCGCGAAGATCCGGACGTGATTCTGGTCGGCGAATTGCGCGATCTGGAAACCATTCGTCTGGCGCTGACCGCCGCCGAAACCGGCCATCTGGTGTTCGGCACGCTGCACACTTCCTCGGCCGCCAAGACCATCGATCGTATCGTCGACGTGTTCCCGGCAGAAGAAAAGGAAATGGTGCGGGCGATGTTGTCCGAATCACTCCAGGCAGTGATTTCACAAAGTCTGCTCAAGACCAAGGATGGTTCGGGCCGTGTCGCTGCCCATGAAATCATGCTGGGCACGCCGGCGATCCGTAACCTGATCCGCGAAAGCAAGATCGCCCAGATGTATTCGGCGATTCAGACCGGCAGCAACATGGGAATGCAGACGCTCGACAGCAACCTGACCGAACTGGTCAAACGCAATGTCATTTCAATGGCCGCCGCGCGCGCTGCGGCCAAATCGCCGGATAACTTCCCTGGATAACATAATCAACTGCGGAAGAGGCAATCGTTGCTCCTGTCCGCAATTGCGTTTACATACATCGAAATAGGATAGTCATGGAAAGAGATCAAGCGACCAAATTCATGCACGACTTGCTGCGCCTGATGGTCAGCAAGCGCGGCTCCGATCTGTTCATCACCGCCGACTTCCCGCCGGCCTTCAAGATCGACGGCAAGATCACGCCGGTGTCCAACCAGGCACTGACCGCAGTGCATACGCTGGAGCTGGCGCGCGCCATCATGAGTGACAAGCAAGCTGCCGACTTTGAAGAAACCAAAGAGTGCAATTTTGCGATCAGCCCCAACGGACTGGGCCGTTTCCGCGCTTCGGCATTCATCCAGCAGGGCCGGGTCGGCATGGTGCTGCGGGTCATCACCACCGACATCCCGAAATTTGAAGACCTGGGCTTGCCGCCGACGTTGAAAGATGTCGCCATGACCAAGCGCGGCCTGGTGATCATGGTCGGCGCCACAGGCTCTGGCAAATCGACTACGCTGGCGGCTATGGTTGGCTACCGTAACGAAAACAGTTACGGCCACATCATCACTATCGAGGACCCGGTCGAATATATCCACCCGCACAAGAACTGCATCGTTACCCAGCGCGAAGTCGGCGTCGATACGGAAAGCTGGAGCGTGGCCTTGAAAAATACCCTGCGCCAGGCGCCGGACGTGATCCTGATCGGCGAAATCCGCGATCGCGAAACCATGGACTACGCCATCGCCTTCGCCGAAACAGGTCACCTGTGCCTGGCTACTCTGCATGCCAACAGCGCCAACCAGGCGCTTGACCGTATCATCAACTTCTTCCCGGAAGAGCGTCGGCCGCAATTGCTGATGGACTTGTCGCTGAACCTGAAAGGGATCGTCTCGCAGCGGCTGATTCCGTTGAAAACCGTCAAGGGCCGCTGCGCCGCGGTCGAGATCTTGCTCAATTCGCCGCTGATTTCCGACCTGATCTTCAAGGGCGACGTCCATGAAATCAAGGAAATCATGAAGAAGTCGCGCGAACTCGGCATGCAGACTTTCGACCAGGCGCTGTTCGATTTGTACGAAGACGATAAAATCACTTACGAAGACGCGTTGCGCAACGCCGATTCGATCAACGATTTGCGCCTGTCCATCAAGCTGCGCGGCAAAGAAGCCAAGGATCGCGACCTTGCCGCCGGCACTGAACATCTGGGGATTGTATGAGTACCAATACTGGCAGCATTTATGACTTCACCGTCAATCAACTGGATGGCACGCCGGGACCGCTGGCAGCGTTTCGCGGCAAGGTGCTGCTGATCGTCAACACCGCCAGCAATTGTGGCTTCACGCCGCAGTACAAAGGGCTGGAAGAGATTTATCAGAAGTATCACGCACAAGGTCTAGAAGTGCTTGGTTTCCCGTGCAACCAATTTGGTGCTCAGGAGCCGGGGACTGCCGATGAAATCGGGGCTTTTTGCGAAAAGAACTACGGCGTCACTTTTCCGCTGTTCGAGAAAATCGATGTCAATGGCGATCACGCCGCCCCGCTCTACCAGTTTCTGAAGAATGCAGCACCGGGCTTGCTCGGCAGCGAAGGCATCAAATGGAATTTCACCAAATTCCTGGTGGCCAAGGATGGCAGCGTGGTGGACCGTTTTGCACCGCAAACCAAGCCAGAATCGCTGACTGCGGATATTGAGAAATTGCTGGCGAAATAAAGTAAAAAACAAAACGGACCGACTGGCGGCTGCGATAGCACACTAGACGGTCCGCTACTTCAGTTATTGCTGGCTAAGAGCGTAATCAATGCGCCATCTGCAGGCCGTACACCAGCGCTGCCAGCACGCCGCCGCAAATCGAACCCACTACCGGCACCAATGCGTAACCCCAGTCGCTGTCGCGCTTGCCAGGAATCGGCAGCAACGCATGCATCAGGCGAGGGCCAAGATCACGCGCCGGATTGATCGCATAGCCTGTTGTCCCGCCCAGCGAAACACCGATGCTCATCACCAGCAATGCCACCGGCAATGCATCCAGCGCTCCCAGTCCCATCTTCGGCGATGCGATGTTCAGCACACAATAAACCAACACGAAGGTACCCACCACTTCTGACACGATGTTGCCGAATTTGTTGCGGATCGCCGGCGCAGTACAGAACGCGGCCAGTTTCAGATTGCCATCGCTGGTTTCTGCAAAGTGATTGCGATACACCAACCACACCAGGAATGCGCCCGCCATGCCGCCCAGCATCTGCGACACGATGTAGGCCGGTACGCTGCCCCAGGCAAACTTGCCAGCTACTGCCAGCGCCAAGGTGACCGCCGGGTTGAGGTGCGCGCCGCTGGACGACGCCGCGACGAACACGCCGACAAATACCGCCATCGCCCAACCTACGGTGATCACGATCAAGCCACTGCCATTGCCGTGGGTTTTACTCAAGAGAACATTGGCAACCACGCCGTTGCCAAGCAGAACAATCAGGGCGGTGCCCACGAATTCAGCCAAATAGGGAGTCATGACAAACTCTTTCGGAAATAGGATATAGGAAGACCCGGGAAGCAGATGTCGATCCGCTTCCCATGTATTGGCTCCATGCCAATTCAGGTCAGTTCAAGTCGAATCAGGCGTTTGCCCACACCGTGGCGGCGGCGATCGCCCGCTGCCAGCCCTTGATGTTGGCCTGCACTTCTTCAGCCGGCAGTGCTGGCTTGAAGCGCTGGTCGAGTTGCCACTGTCCTTGCACATCGTCGGTGCTGCTCCAGTATCCGACGGCCAGGCCGGCCAGGTAGGCTGCGCCGAGGGCTGTGGTTTCCGTGATTTTTGGACGCACCACGTCGACCCCGAGAATGTCCGACTGGAATTGCATCAGCAGATTGTTCGCGGTGGCGCCGCCATCGACGCGCAGTTCCGGAATCACGATGCCGGCATCGGCTTCCATCGCCTTCAATACATCCATGGTCTGGTAGGCGATGCTGTCGAGCGCGGCGCGCGCGTAATGCGCCGCTGTCGTGCCGCGGGTGACGCCAAAGACGGTGCCGCGCGCATGCGGATTCCAGTGCGGTGCGCCAAGGCCGGCAAACGCTGGCACCAGATACACGCCGTCGGTGCTATTGACACTGCGCGCCAACGCCTCGACTTCGGTAGAAGATTTGATGATGCCGAGGCCGTCGCGCAGCCATTGCACCACCGCGCCGCCGATGAAAATACTGCCTTCCAGCGCATAACTGACCTGGTCGCCAATCTTCCAGGCGACAGTCGTCAGCAGATTGTTCTTCGAGATGATCGGCTTGGCGCCGGTGTTCATCATCATGAAGCAACCTGTGCCGTAGGTATTCTTGACCATGCCCGGCTGCGTGCACATCTGACCGAACAATGCCGCCTGCTGGTCGCCGGCGATGCCGGCAATTGGAATTTCCGAACCAAAGCCGGAAATTTCGGTATGGCCGTAAACCTCGCTCGACGAGTGCACCTCCGGTAACATGCTGCGCGGGACGCCCATGATATCGAGCAGTTCGTCATCCCATTGCATCGTGTGGATATTGAACAGCATGGTGCGCGATGCATTCGAGACATCGGTCACATAACGTTGGCCGCGTGTCATGTTCCACACCAGCCAGGTGTCGACAGTACCGAACGCCAGGCGTCCTTGGTTAGCCAGCTGGCGCGCGCCTTCGACGTTTTCCAGTATCCAGCGGATCTTGGTGGCGGAAAAATAGGAGTCCACCAGCAAGCCGGTCTTTTGACGGATGGTTTCGGCCAGGCCACGCTTCTTCAGTTCGTCGCAGAATGCAGCAGTGCGGCGGTCTTGCCAAACGATGGCGTTGTAGATTGCCTTGCCGGTTTCGCGGTCCCAGACGATGGTGGTTTCACGTTGGTTGGTGATGCCGATAGCCGCAACCGCCGTGCCGTTCAAACCAACCTTGGTCATCGCTTCGGCGGCAACGCCTGCCTGAGTCGACCAGATTTCCTGCGGATCATGCTCGACCCAGCCCGGCTGTGGATAGATCTGGCGGAATTCCTTTTGCGCTGAAGACACGATATTGCCCTGGCGATCGAACAGAATGGCGCGCGAGCTGGTAGTCCCTTGATCCAGGGCTAAAATGTATTTATCTTTCAACTTGTCTACTCCAAGGTTTGTGAATCCGCTTGCGCGGACCGGTTGTCGACTTTGATCCGTAGCAATTCCGGATCAGTCTCTTTTTTCTTCCGGTGCAAGCATTTGCACCGGAGCAGAATTTCAGGCGAGCATGGTGGCCGGCTGCGGCGCCGCTTGCGCTTGCTGCGACTCCAGCCACGCTGTCAGGCGCGCCACTTCCGACGCGTCAAGACGCAGCCCCAACTTGGAACGGCGCCACAGGATATCGTCTGCAGTCAGCGCCCATTCGTTGCGCATCAGGTAGCGCACTTCGGCTTCGTACAAATCGGCGCCAAACAATTGGCCCAGGCCGGCAACATCGTGAATGCCGTCCAGCAGGCGCGCGCTGCGAGTGCCGTAAGTGCGTGCATAGCGCGCAGCCAGTGCGACCGGCAACCAAGCGTGTCGTTGCTGGAAAATGCGATGGAACTCTGCGAGATCGGCGTTCGGCATATCGCCACCAGGCAGCGCCTCGTCTGCGGTCCAGTGCGCTTTCATGTAGCCGAACAACGGCTGCAGATGTTCCATCGCCTCTTCCGCCAGACGGCGGTAAGTGGTGATCTTGCCGCCGAAGACCGACAGCACCGGCGCCAAGCCTGCTCGGCTTTCAACTCCAGGCGGTAATCGCGTGTGACGGCGGACGGGTTGGCGATTTCTTCTTCCAGCAGCGGGCGCACGCCGGCATACGACCAGACCACCTGCGCCGGCGTTACCGGGACTTCGAAATAGCGGCTGACCGATTCGCACAGGTAAGCGGTTTCCTCTTCCGAAATCGTGACCTTGCTCGGATCACCGCTGTATTCGACATCGGTGGTGCCGATCAGGGTGAAATCGGTTTCATATGGAATTGCGAAGACGATGCGCTTGTCGGGATTCTGGAAAATGTAGGCATGGTCGTGGTCGAACAAGCGCTTGGTGACGATGTGACTGCCCTTGACCAAGCGAATGTGATGCTGAGCCGACGTATGCAAAGCGCCGCTCAGCAAGCTGGCGACCCAGGGACCGGCGGCGTTGACTACGCAACGCGCCTTGACTTCGGTGATCTCGCCGCTCTGGGTCGATTGCAAGGTGGCGTCCCAATATTGCTCGCCTTGCTTGGCTTCGATCAAGCGTGTCTTGGTAAGAATCGTGGCGCCGCGCTCCTTGGCATCCATCGCATTGAGCACCACCAGGCGTGCATCCTGCACCGCCGCGTCGGAATAGACAAAGCCCTTGATCAAAGTTTTCTTCAATGGTTTGCCGGCCACATGCTTGCGGAAATCGATGGAGCGTGAACCTGGCAACAACTCACGCTTGGCCAGATTGTCGTACAAGAACATGCCGGCGCGGATCATCCAGGCCGGCCGCAGGCTCGATACGTGCGGCATCACGAAACGCAGCGGCACGATGATATGCGGCGCCAGGCGCAGCAAGCGTTCACGTTCCTGCAGCGCCTTGCGGACCAGGCTGAATTCGTAGTGTTCCAGGTAGCGCAAGCCGCCGTGGATCAGTTTGGTGCTGGCCGACGACGTGTGCGAAGCCAGGTCATCCTGTTCGCAAAGCAACACGCTCAGGCCGCGCCCAGCTGCATCGCGCGCAATTCCGGCGCCATTGATGCCGCCGCCTACCACCAATAAATCAACAATTTCACCTGATGCCACAGCCATCTCCTTGTGTCGGTAACTCGCTCATCGGGCAAACGCGCCGCTGCCAATTGGCAAAAAAGCATGTTCGCAATGTCACCAGACATCATAAAATATTTATATTCGAAAGTATATTGTTCGAATTCGAACATTGATAATCATTTATATTTATTAGAAGCAACTGACTGATAGGAATAATCTTAAATATGTATAGACGATTTCTATACTGCCCTCGTGCGCAATCGGCCGTGGAAAGCAGCGGCCGGAATCAGGCCAATGCGTGCCGAGATCATGTAGTCAGTGCGGGGAAGGAGTCGTTGGCCGCGATGGGCCATATGGGTAAAAACAACACTGCCGACTTGGCTCAGTGTCTGATAGACGCAGCGCGATAGCGCCTGTTGCCGCTTATTTACTTCAATGAAGGAAGGAAATTCCGGACATCAAACTGGTTTATTGCCATCCGCAACAAACACATCGATCTTCGCCTCTTCGAAAATTCCACTCATTTCTTCCGGCACGGGCCGGTCGGTAAACAGCGCATTGATCTTCGAAATGTCGCCCAGCCGCACCAGCGCCGGCCGCCAGAATTTCGAATGATCGGCGACCAGGAATACCGTGCGCGAATGTTCGATGATTGCCTCCGACACGCGCACTTCACGATAATCAAAATCACGCAAAGTGCCATCTGCCTCGATGCTGGAAATGCCGATGATGCCGAAATCGACCTTGAAACGACGGATGAAATCGATGGTTTCCTCGCCGGTGATGCCGAGGTCGCGCGCGCGCACTACGCCACCGGTGATGATCACTTCACAGCCCGGATAGCCGCTCATGATGGCGGCCACGTTGAGGTTGTTGGTGATGACGCGCAAGTTGCGGCGACGACTCAGGGCCTTGGCAACTTCTTCGTTGGTAGTGCCGAGATTGATGAAAAGCGTTGCCTGGTCTGGAATATGCTCGACCACCAGCGCAGCGATGCGACGCTTCTCTTCCGAATACAAGCCTTGGCGCGCACCGTACGCGATATTCTCGGCGCTGGATGGCAAGCCAACGCCGCCGTGATAACGTTGTAGCAGGTTCATTTCTGCCAGCAAGTTGATATCGCGCCGAATCGTCTGCTGCGTCATCTGGAAACGCGTAGCCAGATGCTCAACCGTGACGAAGCCGTCGCGCTGCACATAACTCAATAATTCCTGTTGGCGCGCATTAAGCTGTTGCGTTGATATCTCTGGCATGAAACCTGTCCCGTGGGTATTTTTAAAGTTTTTTATTATGATTCGAATTCCTCAGCATGGGGGAATTCAGGCTGGATTGTAGCGGACTGGCCTCGCGCAATGCGACAAATTTGCATCACGAACCACAGGATGGTAACGGTATCATTTTTATTGATGTTAGAATTTCACCATGGAAAAAGAAACAAAAGAAACATTACTGGATGCAGTCGTCGCCGATGTCACCGCGCGCCGCAAGGGCGGCCGCAAAACCGGCGGTTTTACCTTGCGCGACGTCGCCAAGCTGGCTGGTGTGGCGCCGATCACCGCTTCGCGCGCATTGAACACGCCCGATGCAGTTTCCGCCAAGGTGCTGCAGAAAGTCCAGGCTGCCGTGCAGCAAACAGGCTACGTGCCAAACCTGCTGGCCGGCGCGCTGGCGTCGCAGAAAAGCCGCCTCGTGGCAGCGGTTGTACCTACCCTGTCTGGGCCGATGTTTCTGGAGACCGTGGAATCGCTGACAGATACCTTGGCTGCCGCCGGCTACCAGGTCATGCTGGGTCAGAGCGGCTACGAAAATTCACGCGAGGACGCCTTGCTCGACGCCATCATCGGCCGTCGGCCCGACGGCATCGTGCTGACCGGGATCAACCGATCCGCGCAAGCCCGACGGCGCTTGCTGGCGAGCGGCATTCCCGTGGTCGAAACCTGGGATCTGACGCCGACGCCGGTCGACATGCTGGTCGGTTTCTCCCATGAAAAGATCGGCATTGCAGTGGCCCAGTATCTGCACGCCGCAGGTCGCCGCCGGGTCGCTGCCATCGGCGCTAGCGACGATCGTAGCCGCCGCCGCGTCAGTGCCTTTTCAAAGGAAGCGGTGCGGCTCGGCATGGCGCCGGCACAAGCCAACGATATCCCATCCTGCGAAGTGGCCGCACCAACCACGCTTGGCCATGGCCGTAGCGCATTGCAAGGATTGCTGGCGCGTGCACCGGATATCGACGCCGTGTTTTGCAGCTCCGACATGCTGGCGCTTGGCGTCATGATTGAAGCCCAAGCCAGCGGCATTTCCATTCCAAAACAGCTGGCGGTGATCGGCTTGGGCGACCTGGCTTTTTCGCGCGACCTGCATCCACCGCTCACAACCGTGCGCATCGACGGCACCATTATCGGCAGCACTGCAGCCCGCTTCATCATCGCACGGTCCGAAGGAAAAAGCATCGCCGAACCAGTCTGCGATATCGGCTTCACCATCATAGAGCGCGCTAGCGTTTAAACATTCCTTTTACAAAAATAAGCATTGACACCTAAAAATGGGACCGCTACCATTTGTTTTGGTAGCGGTCCCATTTTGTGAAAATAAAGCAACTAGAACCATGCCAGGCACGCCAGGCGCAACCGCTCTACGGCAACCCGAGGCGAGTACCGGCAGCAGCACCCGATTCGATATCCACTTAGCCACAGGCAACCTTACATGACATCATCGAGCACGCAATTTCCGCTATCGAGCACTCCCCTCATCGTCGACATGCGCGTGGTGCCGGTCGCCGGACGCGACAGCATGTTGCTCAACCTGAGCGGTGCACACGGCCCCTACTTCACCCGCAACATCGTGATCCTTACCGACAGCGCCGGCAATACTGGCGTCGGCGAAGTGCCGGGCGGCGAACGCATCCGGCAAACGCTGGAAGATGCGCGCCCGCTGCTGCTGGGCAAAGCCATCGGCAACTACCAGGCCATCCTGAACAGCGCCCGCACCGCTTTCAGCGACCGCGATGCCGGCGGCCGCGGGCTGCAAACCTTTGACCTGCGCATCGCCATCCACGCTGTGACGGCGCTGGAAGCCGCCCTGCTCGACCTGCTGGGAAAATTCCTCGGCGTGCCAGTGGCCGCCTTGCTAGGCGAAGGCCAGCAGCGCGAGGCGGTGAAAATGCTCGGCTACCTGTTCTACATCGGCGACCGCAGCGCCACCGACCTGCCTTACGCCAACGAACTTGATGCCGAAGACGACTGGCTGCGCCTGCGCCACCAACCGGCGCTCGACGCGCAAGCGGTAGTCGCGCTGGCGGAAGCAGCCTATCAACGTTACGGCTTCAACGATTTCAAGCTCAAGGGCGGCGTGCTGCGCGGCGAAGATGAAATGGAAGCTGTGACCGCATTGGCGGAACGCTTTCCGCAAGCGCGCATCACACTCGATCCAAATGGCGGCTGGCTGCTCAAGGACGCGATCCGCCTGTGCCGCGACCAGCATTACGTGCTGGCCTATGCAGAAGACCCCTGCGGCGCCGAGAACGGTTTTTCCGGACGCGAAGTCATGGCCGAGTTCCGTCGCGCGACCGGCCTGCAAACCGCGACCAACATGATCGCCACCGATTGGCGCGAAATGGGCCACGCAATCCAGCTGCAATCGGTCGACATCCCGCTGGCCGACCCGCATTTCTGGACCATGCAAGGTTCGGTCCGAGTGGCGCAGATGTGCCATGAATGGGGCCTGACCTGGGGCTCACATTCCAACAATCATTTCGATATCTCGCTGGCGATGTTTACGCACGTGGCTGCGGCTGCGCCCGGCAGCATCACCGCCATCGATACCCATTGGATCTGGCAGGACGGCCAGCGCCTGACCAAGGAACCGCTGCAGATCGTCGGCGGCATGGTTGAGGTGCCCAAAGCACCCGGTCTCGGCATCGAACTCGACCTGGCAGAACTGGAGGCCGCGCATCAGCTGTATCGCAATATGGGACTGGGTGCGCGTGACGATGCCATTGCTATGCAATACCTGATCCCAGGCTGGAAATTCGACAACAAGAAGCCTTGCCTGCTGCGCTAGAACAGCGCGCGCGGCGACCAAGTTTTCAAGAAGCCAGCATCATATAGACCTGTATACCCAACCATCGCATGACCCGCAATGAGGTAGCACCATGATTCAGCAATTTGATTATCCAGTCCGCGTGATCTGCGACGAGGGTGCAATCGTCGGCGAGTCGCCGGTGTGGTCGCAACGTGAACAAGTCTTGTATTGGGTGGACATTCTGAAACCGGCGCTGTATCGCTTTGATCCGCTCTCCGGACAGCAACGCAGCTGGCCGGCGCCTGCCGCAATCGGCTCGATCAGCCTGGCAAAGAACGGCAAGATTGTCGCCGCATTGCGCAGCGGCTTTCATTGGTTTGATCCGGCTGACGCCAGCTGGACCCTGATTGCCCATCCGGAACCGCATATTTCGCACAATCGTCTCAACGACGGCAAGACCGGGCCGGACGGTGCGTTCTGGGCCGGCACCATGGACGACCGCGCCGACAAGCAAGCCTGCGCCTCGCTCTATCGGTTGGCGCCGGACGGCAGCGTCAGCGCCCACGGCAACGGACTGGTGGTGTCCAATGGTCTGGCATGGAGCCCTGACGGCCGCACCATGTATCACTCCGATTCGCGCCGGGCAGTGATCTATCGCTATGACTTCGATGTCGCCAGCGGCACGCTCGGCCGCGCGAAATATTCGTGCAGATGCAAGCGGAATGGGGCCGCCCCGACGGCGGCGCAGTCGACGTCGACGGCTGCTATTGGGGTTGCGGCATTACCGCCGGACGCATCAACAAATTTTCACCGCAAGGCGAATTGCTGGGTTATCTGCCACTGCCGGTAACGCGCCCAACCATGTGCGCCTTCGGCGGCAGCGACCTGAAAACGCTGTACGTCACATCACTTACCGAAAACATGAGCGCCGATGAACTGGCGCAGGAACCATTGGCCGGCGCACTGTTTGCAGTGAGCATGCCGGTGGCGGGTACACCTGTCGCGGAGTTCGGCATATGAAAACCATCGTGCTTACCGGCGCCGCCGGCAATATCGGCAAAGTCCTCAGACAGCAATGGTCGGATGGCCGTTATCAGTTGCGGCTCAATGACATAAAACCGCTCGGCCCGATGGCCGCACACGAAACCCTGCATGCCGGTGATCTGCGAGATGCGGCCTTTTGTTCAGAGCTGCTGGCAGGGGCAGACGCGGTGGTGCACATGGCAGGCATCGGCACCGATCTTGAACTTGATCTGCTGATCGAGCACAACCTGAAAGCCCTGCTCAGCGTGTATCAGGCTGCCCGTTCCCATACAGTGCGCGTCGTCTATCCAAGCTCCAATCACGCCATCGGCATGTATCCGGTGGAAACCGAAATCGACGAATACGCTGCAGTAAGACCGGACAGCCTGTACGGCATCAGCAAGGTCTGGGGCGAAGGCATCGCTCGGCTGTATTACGACAAGCACGGCGTCGAATCGGTTTGCCTGCGTATCGGTTCGTTCGAGACCGAACCATTCGAACGGCGCCATCTGCATACCTGGCTATCGCATCCCGACATGCAGCACCTGGTCGAATGCTGCATAGAAGCGCCGCAAGTCGGATTCCAGATCATGTACGGCGTGTCGGCCAATACGCGCCGCTGGTGGCAGCAGACTGACAATCCCATCGGCTATCAACCGCAAAGCAACGCAGAAGACTTTGCCGCGCGAATCGCAGATATTCCAAGCAGGGGAGGACCGTTAGCGGAACGGTTTCAGGGCGGCGGCTTCGCTGCCGTGGATTACTCCAACAATAAATGAAGACACTTCATCTCGCGCCGGAAATCGTGCTGAGCAAAGACGGCTGGCGGCTAACGCTCTCGCCGTCTGCCGGCGGACGAGTCACCTCATTGAGCTCGTCGCACGACGGCAAGGCGATGGACTGGATCGTGCCGATGGCGGAGCAATGTCGCCAGGATGGCTTCCCAGCTACCGTATGGCCAAAGCCGGCATCTATCCCTTGCTGCCGTTTTCCAACCGCATCCGCGCCGGAAAATTTTCCTGGGAAGGCCTGCAACTTGCGTTGCCGCTGCACCCCGGTGAACACCACGCTATGCACGGCTTTGGCCACACCGCAGAATGGAAACTATTGGATTGCGACGACAGCAGCGCGGAGATGCTGTACAGCCACCATGCTGGCGAACACGGCTGGCCATGGGCATTCGAGGCGAGACAAAAAATCGTACTGGATGCTGGCGCGCTCAGCATGAAACTCGAATTCCGCAATCTCAGCGACGACGCATTGCCGCCAATGCCGCTCGGCGCCGGTTTCCATCCTTACTTTCCACGCCGCTTCGCGCAGCATGTTGCCTTTGACGCCCTGCAGCTGTGGCATGCCGACGCCGAACATGTGGCAACCGGAGTTGATGAGATAACGGCGCAACACGACTATCGTTCCGCGCGCGCGATCGCAGCCGACGACGAGTTGACTCACTACTACGGCGGCTGGCAGCGACAAGCCAGCGTCGCAGACAAACAGGGTAATCGCATTGATATCTCGGCATCGCCGTCCGTATCGCATTTGGTACTGCATGCTCCGGCAATGCGCGATTATTTTTGTATTGAACCGGTAACGCATGTCGCCGACGCCTTCAACCTGGCGCAAGCCGGATTGTCAAACACCGGCCTTCAATGCCTTGCCCACGGCCACACATTCAGCTGCGACGTCAGGCTGGATTTTTTCGATGTAACTGCAATTCCGGAATAACCGTGGCGCCAGATTGGCGTTGCTTATAAAAACTAACCGAGACAAAAATATGAAACGTATCAAAGGTTTGCGCTGGTGGATTATTGCCCTCGTCTGTTTTGGCACCATTCTGAACTACATATCGCGCAATTCACTGGGCGTGCTGGCCGACACGCTGAAGCACGATCTGGATTTCACCACCAAGGAATACTCGTATGTGGTGGCGGCCTTCCAGGTCGCCTACACCATCATGCAACCGGTGTGCGGCTATATCATCGACTTTCTCGGTTTGAAAGTTGGTTTTGCCCTGTTTGCCGCCGCCTGGTCGGTGGTCGGCATGTTGCATGGCTTTGCCACCGGCTGGATGTCGCTGGCGTTCTTCCGCGGCTTGCTCGGCCTGACCGAGGCCGCCGCGATTCCGGCAGGGATCAAGGCCGTGTCGGAGTGGTTTCCAAAACAGGAACGTTCTGTTGCGGTAGGCTATTTCAACGCTGGCACCTCGATGGGCGCAGTGATTGCACCGGTACTTGTGGCCTGGTTGCTGTACAAGCACAGTTGGCAGGCAGCGTTTATCGTCACCGGGGCAATGGGCTTCATCTTCGCCGGCCTGTGGTTCTTCTTCTACCGAGCACCGAAAGACCACCCCAACCTGTCTGAGACAGAACGCGACTACATTCTCTCCGGCCAGGAAAGCATCGCCGAGAGCCAGGCGCACGCCAAGCCATCCATCAAGACCATCGTCAGCACGCGCCGCTTCTGGGGCATTGCAATCACCCGCTTCCTGGCGGAACCAGCCTGGCAAACCTTCAATTTCTGGATTCCTCTGTACTTCATTTCGGTGCGCGGCATGAATCTGAAAGAGTTCGCGATATTCGGCTGGATGCCATTCTTTGCCGCTGACATGGGCGGTATCCTGGGTGGCTACCTGTCGCCATTCATGATGAAGCATTTCAAGCTCAAACTGGTCAACTCGCGCATCGCCGGCATCGCTACCGGTGCGTTGCTGATGACCAGCGTCGGCTTCGTCGGCTACGTGCAGAGTCCGTACACGGCAATCGCCCTGTTCTGCATTGGCGGCTTCGCCCATCAAATGATTTCCGGCCTGGTCAACACCATGACTACCGATGTCTTCAACACCCGTGAAGTCGGCACGGCCAACGGTCTGACGGGCATGATCAGCTGGATTGGCGGCCTCTCGTTTTCACTGTTGATCGGACAATTGGCCGAATCGATCGGCTACACCCCGCTGTTTGCGGCTCTGGGCATGTTTGACGTGGTGGGAGCCACCATCCTGTTTCTGCTGTATCGCGGCTACAAGGACAACAGCGCCACAGTGGCCAGAACCTGAACCAAGCATCTTGGAGATTTGCATGTCAGTTAACCATATTCCCGCATTCCACCTGGCAGAAAAGAACGGTGCAACGCTGACGTTGAAGAGCGAAGAGGGCCATGTCGCCCATATCTTCGTGCTTGAACAGGACATCATCCGCGTCATGGTGCTGCCAGACGCGCAGCTGCATTTTCCGCGCACCTGGGCAATCGCTCCCGGCACCCAGCAGCTACCGCTGGAAGGCCGTGAGCGCCTGTCGCTTGCGGGCTTTTCTCTGCCCGACTACACCCTCAGGAACCTGTCCGGCGCCTGCAGATACAAACCGAGAAAATCCGCCTGACGGTGCAGTTGAAAGGCTTGTTCTGCGCCTGGGAAACTCGCCCCGTCGACGAATGGAAGGAGCTGGCGCGAGACCGCAGCACACAAGCCGTCAACTTCGGCTACTGGGATGACAAGGTCTATCACTATCTGAAACGCGACGCTCAGGATGAGATGTATTTCGGCCTCGGCGAACGCAGTGGCGACACCAACCGCCATGGTCGCAGCTACTCGCTGAAAACCATCGACGCGATGGGGTACAACGCCAGCAGCACCGATGCCCTGTACAAGCACATTCCGTTCTATGTCACCTGGAGCAAGCGCCAGCAAGCCGCCTTCGGCCTGTTTTACGACACCCTGTCTGAAGGCAAGCTCGACATGGGCTGCGAACTGGACAACTATCACGGCCATTACCGTTACTTCGTCGCCGAACATGGCGACCTGGACTACTACTTCATCGCCGGCGACAGCATGGAACAGGTGGTGCGACGCTATACCTGGATGACTGGCAAGCCAGCATTCACGCCGAGATGGGGCCTCGGCTATTCCGGTTCGACCATGACGTATACCGACGAGCCGAACGCACAGGAAAAGATGAATGAATTCCTGGCCAACTGCGAGCAGCACGACATGCTTTGTGAATCATTTCACCTGTCGTCCGGCTACACCTCGATTGGCAGCAAGCGCTACGTCTTCAACTGGAACCGCGATAAGTTTCCCGACCCCAAGGCCTTTGCCCAACACTACCTGGATCACGGCATACGCCTGTGTGCCAACATCAAACCCTGCCTGTTGCAGGATCACCCACGCTTCAGCGAAGCCGAAAGCCTGAACCTGTTCATCAAGAACCAGGATGGCAAACCGGAAATGGTGCAGTTCTGGGATGAGGTTGGCGCGTATCTGGATTTCACCAACCCCGACACCATCGTCTGGTGGAAGCGCGCCGTCACTACTTCGCTGCTGGAATACGGCATCACCAGCACCTGGAACGACAACAATGAATTCCAGGTATTGAATCCGCAAGCCACCGCCAACGGCTTCGGCCAGCGCTTCAAGGCGGTCGAAGCCAAGGGCTTGCAAACCCTGCTGATGATGGCGGCCTCGCAGGAAGCGCAGACCGAGTTTACCCCTGAAAAACGGCCTTATCTGGTATCGCGCTCGGGCGCCGCAGGCATGCAACGCTATGTGCAAACCTGGTCAGGCGACAACTACACCTCGTGGCAGACGCTCAAATACAACATCAAGATGGGATTGGGCCTGGCCATGTCCGGCATCTCCAACACCGGGCACGATGTCGGCGGCTTCAGCGGTCCGGCGCCGAGCCCGGAGTTGCTGTTGCGCTGGGTGCAGTTCGGCATCTTCATGCCGCGCTTTTCGATCCATTCCTGGAACGACGACAAGACCGTCAACGAAGCTTGGATGTATCCCGAAATTACCGGCGCAATCCGCAACCTGCTCAAGTTGCGCGCTTGCCTGACGCCCTACTTCTACGATCTGTTGTGGCGCTATCACCAGCATTACGAGCCGATGATCAGGCCAACTTTCCTGGCCTTTCCAAACGATCCGAAATGCTTTGTCGAAAACGACGACATGCTGGTCGGCACAAGTCTTCTGTTGGCAGCGGTGGTTGAACCAAACCAGACCAGTCGCAACGTCTATCTTCCCGCCGGCGCCGACTGGTACGACTTCTGGAGCGGTGCCCATCACCGGGGCGGGCAGGAGATCGTATTGCCTGCAGTGGGCGAGCAACCGCCGTTGCTGGCACGCGCAGGCAGCGCCATCGCCATCAACGTCGCTGAACAGCACTTCAACCAGGCGGCGCATCAACAAGGCTTCATGGTGTTCCCGCATCAGCAGGATGGCGCTTTTGAAACAGAATTCTTCGACGATGACGGCGACAGCAATGCCTACCTGGACGGCAAGAGCAGCATGTGGAAAATCCAGGTCCAGAGCAATGCTGAAACGTTGGACATCGATCTGGAATGCACCGGCATCCAGCCGGCATCCGACCTGGTGACGTTGCTGCTGCCGCAACATGAAACACGCCAGGTCGTACTCAGCGTTGCCGCCATCCTGGGCGACGCCATCGTCAATCAACGCCGTGAAATCCAGTTGAAAATCAAGCTGCAAGCCGATCCGAAGCCATCCATCAAGCAAAAGATCGTCAGCATTCTTAAGCGTTTTAATCAATAAAACCCAAGGGGGAGACATGAAAAACACAACACTCAAATTATTACTGGCAACCACCTCGCTGACTGGCGCCGCATATAGCCAGGCGCAAACCAGCGTCACGATTTACGGTACCGCCGATGCAGCGATTGTTTACTCAAGCAATCAACGCGGCAATTCAAACACCTATATGAACAGCGGCAATCTGAATGCCAGCAAGCTTGGCTTCACCGGCGGCGAAGATCTGGGTGGCGGCAGCAAGGCGATTTTCACGTTGGAGCAAGGTTTCAGCCTCAACAATGGCGCCCAGAGCGACGCCACCAAAGCCTTTAATCGCCAAGCCTTTGTCGGCTTGAGCGATGCTCGCTACGGCACATTTACACTCGGTCGCCAGTACACGCCGTACTGGCGCTATGTCGGCGGCCTCGGCCCAACCGGCGTGCTGACTGGCGCCACCGGCGCACATCCTGGCGATCTCGATGGACTCGACACCACCATTCGCATCAACAATTCGCTGGTGTATGCGACGCCGGTAATCGGCGGCTTCCAGGCTAGCGCCCTGTACGGTTTCGGCGAAAATGCCGGCGCCGTCAGCGCCGGTAATTCCACCAGCGCAGCGCTGCGCTATGACTACAATGCCATGAGCATGGCCATCGGCTATGTAAAACTGAACAACAACAATCTCAAGGCTTTGCCCAATGGGATCCGAACGTCACCTCGGGCAGCTATGCGCAATCGCCAGTGAATGCCGGCTATGCTTCGGCAAAATCAGTGCAGATGATCGCCGCCGCGGCACGCTACAACGCCACGGCGAATCTGATGTTGGGCTTGAATTTTTCCAATGTGCAGATGGCACCGGGAGCCCTGTCGCTGTTCACGCATCAGGCCACCTTCAACACCGCAGGCGTGATTTCGACCTACAAGCTGACGTCGGCGGTAACTCTTGCGGCCGGCTATAGCTACACGCGCGAATCGGCGGCAAACGGCATCAGCGATCCGGCACGTTACCAGCAGATTTCCCTGGAGCAGACTTACGACTTCTCCAAGCGGACCGCACTGTATTTCCTGGAGGCCTATCAAAAGGCGCGCGGCCAGACCCTGGGCGCCAACGGCGTGACGCCGGTCAATGCGGTCGCTGTGGTGGGCGATTCGCAAAACGGTTCGCCGTCGTCCAACGGCAAACAATTTGTTGCCGCCGTTGGTATCCGTCATCAGTTCTAGTCGAATACGGGATCAGGCCGCTTGTCAGGATGAAAGCCCCTGATCCAGCAACTCTATCCAATGCCAGACCGGCGTCTGGGTGCCTGACTGCAAATGCGTCAGGCAACCGATATTCGCCGAGACGATCATGTCCGGCTTGGTCGCCTGTAGTTTGTCGAGCTTATTATCGCGCAGACGATACGATAATTCCGGCTGCAATACCGAATAGGTGCCAGCCGAACCGCAGCACAAATGACTATCCGCACAAGTCTGCACATCAATGCCGACGCTGCGCAGCAGACCTTCTACCTTGCCGCGAATCTGCTGGCCGTGCTGCAGGGTGCAAGGAGGATGATAAGCCACCCGTTCAGGAAATTTCCCCTTCAATTTTGCTGCAACTCGCTCTCGAATGCCGGCAGGATTTCACACAGATCCTTGGTCAAGGCAGAAATGGCCTTGGCCTTCACCGCATAAACCGGATCGCGTGCCAACAGATGGCCGTACTCCTTGACCGTGGCGCCGCAACCGGAGGCTGTCATGACGATTGCTTCCACACCCTGGCCGTTGCTGCCGATGACATACGGCCACCAAGCGTCGATATTGCGCCGCATGTCGTCCAAGCCGCCGTCCTGATCGTTCAGGTGATAGCGAATCGCACCGCAGCAGCCGGCCTTGGGCGCCACCAGCAATTGCACGCCGAGTGCATCAAACACCCGCGCCGCAGCGCGATTGATGTTGGGCGACATCGCCGGTTGCACGCAGCCGTCAAGCACCAACATCTTGCGCGCATGCTGGTTCTGCGGCAGTACGCCGGTATCCTGTTTTTCGGGAATCTTGTTCTTTAGCTTCTGCGGTAACAGCGGACGCAACAATTGGCCGGCCGCCATCGCGGGCTTGAACAGCCATGGACGCGGCAGGAATTCTTTCAGCACCTTGCGAGCCACTTGTTGCATGACCGGACGCGGCACTTGATCGTCCACAACTTGACGGCCGATATCGAGCAACCGGCCATATTCAACACCGGATGGGCAAGTCGATTCACAATTGCGGCAAGTGAGGCAGCGATCGAGATGCAACTGAGTCTTGGCGGTCGCCGCAGTCCCCTCCAACACTTGCTTGATCAGGTAAATGCGCCCGCGTGGACCGTCCAGCTCATCGCCCAGCAACTGGTAGGTCGGGCAGGTGGCAGTGCAGAATCCGCAATGCACGCAGGCGCGCAGAATCGCGTCGGCTTCCTTGCCCTGACGGGTGTTCTTGATGAAATCGGCTAGATTGGTTTGCATGGATGGCTGCGTGATGAAATGGCTAGAAGTCCGGATACATGCGACCGATATTAAAGATTGCCGCCGGATCGAAACTGGCTTTCAGGCGTCGATGAATCTGTTCTACCGCAGGAGCAAGCGGGTGAAACACGCCGACATTTTTATCGCCGCCGCGGTACAGGGTTGCATGACCGCCTGCGGCGGCAGCCGTCGTCCGAATCAACTCTGCATCGTCATCGGCAAACAGCCAGCGCTGTGCCCCACCCCATTCAAGTAAGGTGTCACCCGACAGGGCCAGCGGCTCGGCGGTCGATGGCAACGCCAGGCGCCACAGTGCCTTGTTTGCGCTGGATGTCGCAAAGAAGCAGTGCGTTTGTTCGCGCACGGCATGCCAAAATTCATCGGCGTCGACAACCGCCTCACCGCCCAGATTTTTCCCCGCTGCGCTGACCGCGGCTTGCGCACCCGACAAACGCACTGTCAGCATGCATCCTGCCAGCAGCTGGCAGCAATCGGCAACGGCAAGCCACCCCATTGATTCAGGCAACGGATCGCATCGGCTTGGGAAAGCTCAAAGCGCCGGCTGCTGCTGGCGATCGGCCGCGGCAATACTTTCACCGACATCTCAAGGATCAAACCCAATGTGCCAAGCGAACCCGCCAACAAGCGCGACACATCGTAGCCGGCGACATTCTTCATGACCTGGCCGCCGAAGTGCAGGACGTCGCCCTTGCCATCCATCAGCACGGCGCCGAGCACGAAGTCGCGCAGCGCGCCGACCGCTTGCCGCGAAGGGCCGGATAACCCGCTGGCCAGCATGCCGCCGAGCGTGGCGCCGCTACCGAAATGCGGCGGCTCGAACGGCAGCATCTGGTTGCGCTGCGCCAGCAGGGCCTCGATCTCGGCCAGCGGTGTGCCGCAACGCGCAGTAATCACCAACTCGGTCGGCTCGTAATCGATGATGCCGTTATAATCGCGCGTATCGAGCAGTTCGCCTTGTACCTGCTGGCCATACCAAGCCTTGCTACCGCTGCCGCGAATTTCCAGCGGACGATGCGCAGCGCCGGCCGCAAGAATTTGCGCCTTAGCCTGTTCCCTGAAAAGCTGTGCGTCCATAGTCATTATTCTGTGTCTGTCGGTTAGAAGCGAGGCAGCTCTGCAAACTTCAACTGCCCACGCTGTACGTGCATCTTGCCGTACTCTGCGCAGCGCTGCAAAGTCGGAATCGCCTTGTCGGGATTGAGCAGGAACGCCGTATCGAAAGCGCGCTTGACGTTGAAGAACGCCTCGCGCTCGAGCGGCGAGAACTGCACGCACATCGAATTGATTTTTTCGATGCCGACGCCGTGTTCGCCGGTAATGGTGCCGCCAACAGCGACGCATAATTCCAGAATTTCGGCGCCGAATTCCTCGGCACGATGAAATTCCCCCGGCAGGTTGGCATCGAACAGGATCAACGGATGCAGGTTACCGTCACCAGCGTGAAATACATTAGCGCAACGCAAGCCGTACTTGGCTTCCATCTGCTCGATACCGAGCAGCACTTGCGCCAGGTTCTTGCGCGGAATGGTGCCATCCATGCAGTAATAGTCGGGAGAGATACGGCCGGCAGCTGGAAACGCATTCTTGCGACCGGACCAGAACCGTAGCCGCTCCGCTTCCGACGTGGAGACTTCGATACGGGTGGCACCGCTGGCGTTCAACACCGCGCTCATGCGGCCGATTTCTTCTTCGACCTCTTCCGTGGTGCCATCCGATTCACACAACAGGATGGCGGCGGCATCGATGTCGTAGCCGGCCTTGACGAAAGGTTCGACCATGCGAGAACTGGTGCGGTCCATCATCTCCAGTCCAGCCGGAATAATGCCGGCGGCGATAACGTTGGCGACCGCATTGCCACTCTTCACGACATCATCGAACGACGCCATGATGACTCTTGCCGCCTGCGGTTTCGGAATCAATTTGACCGTCACTTCGGTGACCACACCCAGCATCCCTTCCGATCCGATGAACACGGCCAGCAGATCCAGGCCGGGTGCATCCAGCGCTTCACTGCCGAGTTCGACGACCTCGCCATCGATGGTCACCATCCTTACGCGCAGCACGTTATGCACAGTCAATCCGTACTTCAGGCAATGCACGCCGCCGGAATTCTCGGCGACGTTGCCGCCGATGGTGCAGGCGATCTGCGACGACGGGTCCGGCGCGTAATACAAGCCATGCGCTGCAGCCGCTTCGGAAATGGCAAGATTGCGCACACCAGGCTGCACCACGGCAGTCCGTGCATACGGATCGAGCTTGACGATGCGAGTAAATTTGGCGGTCGACAGCACCACGCCATCGGCGATCGGCAAGGCGCCGCCCGACAGGCCGGTGCCGGCGCCGCGCGGCACCAGCGGCACCTTCAGGTCGCGGCAGGTTTTGAGGATAGCAATCACTTGCGCTTCGTTTTCCGGCAGCGCCACGACCATAGGCATTTGCCGGTAGGCGGCCAGGCCGTCGCATTCGTAGGGCCGGGTGTCTTCGCTATTTGACAACAAGGCATGTTCCGGCAACAGCGCCCGCAACGCGGCGACTACCTGTTGTTGACGAGCAGGACTGAAAGTGGTTTCAGCTGCTGAAGCGAGCGAGTTCATGCTGTTTTCCTATTTGTTGACGCTCTTCAGAGCGATCTATATCTCCGCCAATGAGTATAACGATTTTGCGTTTTTTACAGGATGTTTTCCGCCACCTCAGCTGCTGAAAAACTTGCACCCTGCAGGTGAAATGTTTTCAGGCAGTTGGCAGCGCCCGCCCAAGAAAGTCAGATACGGCTGAAGGTCTGCTTCATCCAATCGATGAACGTCGTCACTTCCGGCCGTTCCTGCGGCTTTTGCTGGTACACCAGGTAATAGGCGTGCGGCGGCGACGTCAGGCTGATATCGAACAACTGCACCAATTCTCCCTGCTCAATCATCTGCTGGGCGAAATGCTTGCGAGTCAGGCCGACGCCGTGACCGTGTCGCACCAGTTCCAGCAACAAACCAAGGTCGTCCGCGCGCAGGCCGGAGGACGGTTCCGGCCAATCCAGTCCGGCGGCCTGGAACCACGGCTGCCAAGGCTCCAGCGCCGAGCGCAGCAAGGTCGCCTTGCGCAGGTCGGCAGGCTTGTCGAGGGGGCCGATTTTCTTCAGGTATTGCGGACTGGTGACAGCAAAGGTCGGTTCTTCGAATAATTTTTCGGTAGTGGTGTTGGGATAGTTGCCAGCGCCGAAACGTACTTCCAGATCGCTCTCGGTCAGGCTCAGGTCGTACAGCGGCACCGACAGGAAAATCTCGACCACGATGTCAGGATAGCGATGGACGAAATCGTCCAGACGTGGAATCAGTAAATTGCGTGCGAATGTCGGCGGCGCGGTCAGCTTGACGCGCGGCTGCACCTGGGCGTTGCGTTGCGGCAGTGGGAATTCAGTCAGGGTGCGCAAGGCACTGCGCACCACATCCAGATAGCGATGGCCGAATTCCGACAGGGCCACCGTGCGCCCCTCGCGTGAAAACAAACGCTCGCCAACAAAATCCTCCAGCAGGCGGATGCGGTGCGACAGCGCCGACGGTGTGATGCAAAGTTCGTCCGCCGCCAGCGCAAACGAGTGATGGCGCGCAGCGGCTTCGAATGCCGACAAGGCATGCACTGGCGGCAGGCGATTGACCAAGGGAGTTTTATTCGACATTTTTTCTTGGCGGGTTGATCAGGCTCGGGCAGTTTACCAGCGGATTATTTTTCCAGGATTCATGATGTTCTTCGGATCGAATGCATGCTTGAGCACGCGCATGGTGGCAATCGCTTCCTCCCGTGCTCCTCCACCAGGAAATCGATCTTGTGCAACCCGACCCCATGTTCGCCGGTGCAGGTGCCGTCCATGGCGATGGCGCGGCTGACCATGCGCGCATTGACGCCTTCGGCGCGGGCAATGTCGGCTGGACTATCGGGATCGACCAGCATCTGCGTATGGAAATTTCCGTCGCCGACATGGCCAATGATCGAATACACGAGGCCGTTCGCTTCACAATCTGCCTTGGTGTCGAGAATGCATTCCGCCAGCCGCGAAATCGGCACGCAGCAATCGGTAGAAATGGCGCGGCTGCCTGGACGCAACTGCAGCAAAGCGAAATATGCATCGTGACGCGCTGCCCACAAGCGCGAACGATCTTCCGGCCGGGTTGCCCATTCGAAGCCGATAGCACGATGCTCTGCCACCACTTCCTGCACCAGCTCGGCCTGCTCCTTGACGCCATTCTCGCTGCCATGGAATTCAAACAGCAACAGCGGTTGCTCGGGCAGTGCCAGTTTGGAGTGCGCGTTGATCGCACGCACGCCGTTTTCATCCAACAGTTCAACCCGGGCCAGCGGCACGCCAAGCTGGATCGCCTGGATCACGGCGTTGACAGCATCGGCTATCGTTTCAAACGAACAGACTGCAGCAGAAATCGCTTCTGGTTGGGGATACAGCTTAACGGTGACTTCAGTAATGATGCCGAGCGTGCCTTCGCTGCCGACAAAGATACGGGTCAGATCGTAGCCTGCCGAAGATTTTTTGGCGCGTGTGCCGGTCTTGATGACGCGGCCATCGGCAGTCACCACCGTCAGCGCCAGTGTGTTCTCGCGCATGCTGCCATAACGCACGGCATTGGTTCCTGAGGCACGGGTGGCGGCCATGCCGCCGATCGAGGCATCGGCGCCGGGATCGATGGGAAAGAACAGGCCGCTGTCCTTGATTTCGTGATTCAACTGCTTGCGAGTGACACCGGTTTGCACAGTTGCCGTCAGGTCTTCAGCATGGATCGCCAGCATCCGGTTCATGCGCGACAAGTCGATCGAAATGCCGCCTTGCAGTGCCAGCACATGACCTTCCAGCGAAGTGCCGCTGCCGAACGGAATCACCGGCACCTGATACTCGCTGCACAGCTTGACCAGCGCCGCGACATCTTCGGTCGACTCGGCAAACACCACCGCATCGGGTGGCATCGGATCGTAGGAAGAAGCATCGCGACCATGGTGCTCGCGCATCGCCATGGTGGTCGAGAAACGTTCACCAAACAAGGTTTTGAGGGTTGCAATCAGGTCGTCAGGCAATGGCTTCCTGGTTGTGGCGAAATCAGCTATATGATTCATTGACATGCTCCTTTGTCATGATTTTACTCCGCAGCGGCGACTGGTGCTGGTGTAAAGTACCAGCATTCTGAATTCACATGAAGCGGGCAACAACATGGGTAACCGACTTTCAAAAATTGCGACACGCACCGGCGACAACGGCAGTACTGGCCTCGGCGATGGCAGCAGGACCGCAAGGACAGCTTGCGTATCCAGGCCATCGGCGATGTCGACGAGCTGAATTCACAACTTGGGCTTCTGTTGTGCAACAAGCTGGATCCGGTGATGCGTGCTGAATTGCTGGCGATACAACATGCGTTGTTCGATCTCGGCGGCGAACTTTGCATTCCAGGCTATGCCCTGATTACCGAAGCGCAAGTGATGCAACTGGATCAACTGCTGGAGAAATACAATGCCGACCTGCCGCCGCTGAAGGAATTCATCCTGCCCGGCGGCAGCCATTCAGCGGCGCTGGCGCATGTCTGCCGTACTGTCTGTCGGCGCGCAGAGCGCAGCATTGTCAGCCTGGGCCGGGAAGAAACGGTGCATGAGGCGGTGCGGCAGTATGTGAACCGCTTGTCCGATCTGCTGTTCGTGCTGTCGCGCGTGCTGAACCGCGCGGACGGTGGTAGCGATGTGCTGTGGCAAAAAGACGGCGCACCCGAACAATAAAAAACGGGCCGACTGTGCAGCACTTGAAGTGCAACATCAGCCGGCCCGCAATGCGGCAAATGCCGTTGTTTGTAACGCTTATTTGCTACGTTTGTCGTGTTCGATCAGCGCATACGCCGAGTGATTATGGATCGACTCAAAGTTCTCGGCTTCCAGCACATACGCCAGCACGCGCGGCTCGTTGTTCAAGGCTACAGCCACGTCGCGCACCAGGTCTTCGACAAATTTCGGATTCTCGTAAGCGCGCTCGGTCACATATTTTTCATCCGGACGCTTCAGCAAACCAAACAGTTCGCACGATGCCTGCGCTTCGATGCTGGCAATCAGTTCGTCGACCAGTATCTCACCATCCAGCACGGCATTGACGGTAATGTGCGACCGCTGGTTGTGTGCGCCGTAAGCGGAAATCTGCTTCGAGCATGGGCACAGGCTAGTCACCGGCACCAACACTTTCAACGTCACTTCCAGCACGCCATTGTTGATTTCACCGGTGAGGCCGACTTCGTAATCCATCAAGCTCTGCACGCCGGACACAGGAGCGGTCTTGTTGACGAAATACGGGAAGGTCAGTTCGATGCGGCCGCGCTCGGCGTCCAGCAATGTCACCATCTTACGCATCAGATCGCCGAACGAAGTCACGTCGAGCGGCCCGTCCAACCCCTCCAGCAGTGCGATAAAACGCGACATGTGCGTGCCTTTCTGCTGTTCCGGCAGATGCACATACATGTTCCAGCTGCCGATGGTCGGCTGCGCCTTGCCAGCCGTACGAACCGTCACCGGATAGCGCACGCCCTTGACGCCGACACGCTGTATCGCAATGTGGCGGGTATCGACGCTGCTTTGCACGTCTGGAATCGTCAGGTTGTTGTCACGAGTATTCATGAAATGCTGAGCCTTAGAGTGAAAGAACGTAGGGTGGGCACATCGTGCCCACGCGGACGCCAATTGGCTGCTACCGCGTGGGCATTGCATGCCCACCCTACTGTATTGATTTTGCTTCTATTAATTTTGGTTAACGACTAGGCGCGGCTGATCTTTGCCAAAGCGCTGACGTATCGAAGCTGCGATGCCTTCGGCATTCAGGCCGCACTGCGCCAACAGCAGGTTGGCGTCGCCATGATCGATAAATCGGTCCGGCAGGCCGAGATTCAAGAGCGGCTTGACACATCCTGCGGCAGCCAATGCTTCCGCCACGGCGGCGCCGGCGCCGCCCATGATGCAACCTTCTTCCACCGTAACCAGCGCATCGTGGCTGGCGGCCAGTTCCAGCACCAGCTCGACGTCCAGCGGCTTGATGAAACGCATGTTGACCACCGTGGCGTCCAGCAATTCGCCGGCGGCAATGCTAGGCGCCAGCAGCGAGCCGAAGGCCAGGATCGCAACATTGTGACCTTTGCGCTTGATCTCCCCCTTACCCAGCGGCAGAACCGTCAGCGCCGGATCAACAGCCGCGCCGGTGCCGCTGCCGCGCGGATAACGCACTGCGGCCGGGCCGTTATACTGATAAGCGGTAGTCAGCATCTGCCGGCATTCGTTCTCGTCGGAGGCGGCCATCACCACCATGTTCGGAATGCAACGCAGGTAGGCCATGTCGTAATTGCCGGCATGGGTTGCGCCATCCGCACCAACCAGGCCGGAACGATCAAGCGCAAACGTCACGTCCAGGTTTTGCAGCGCTACGTCATGGATCAACTGATCGTAGGCACGCTGCAGAAAGGTCGAGTAAATTGCCACCACCGGTTTCAGGCCTTCGCAAGCCAGGCCGGCGGCGAAGGTGACTGCATGCTGCTCGGCGATGCCGACGTCGTAGAAGCGTTGCGGAAAACGCTTGGCGAACGTATCCAGGCCGGAGCCGCCGGACATCGCCGGCGTGATGCCGATCAATTTATCGTCCTGCGCCGCCGTGTCGCACAGCCAGTCACCAAACACCTGGGTGTAAGTCATCTTGCTGACGGCGGCCGGTTTGATGCCTTCCGCCGGATTGAACTTGCCCGGGCCGTGATACAGCACTGGATCGGCTTCCGCCAGCTTGTAACCCTGGCCCTTCTTGGTCACCACGTGCAGAAATTGTGGGCCTTTCAGGTTCTTCAGGTTTTGCAGCGTCGGGATCAGCGATTCCAGATCATGACCGTCTATCGGACCGATGTAATTGAAACCGAATTCTTCAAACATGGTGGCAGGCACTACCATGCCTTTGGCGTGTTCTTCAAAACGCTTGGCCAGCTGTCGCATCGGCGCCGGCAGGATCGACTTGCCGACATTCTTGGCCTGCGCGTAGAACTGCCCCGACATCAGGCGCGCCAGGTAGCGGTTCAAAGCGCCCACCGGCGGCGAGATCGACATATCGTTGTCGTTCAGGATCACCAGCATGTTGATGTCGTCATAGACGCCGGCGTTGTTCATGGCTTCGAACACCATGCCTGCGGTCATCGCGCCATCGCCGATCACGGCAATCGCGTGGCGGTCGGTCTCGCCCTTGGTCTTGGCGGCCAGGGCCATGCCCAGCACGGCCGAGATCGACGTCGACGAGTGGGCGGTGCCGAAGGTGTCGTATTCACTTTCGCTACGGCGCGGAAAACCGGAAATGCCGTCGAGCTGACGCAGTGTATTCATGCGATCGCGGCGACCGGTCAGTATCTTGTGCGGATAGGTTTGATGGCCGACGTCCCAGACGATCCGGTCTTCCGGCGTGTTGAACACGTAATGCAGCGCAATCGTCAGTTCCACCGTGCCCAGGTTGGACGACAGATGGCCGCCGGTCTGCGATACGGATTCGATGACGAATTCGCGCAGCTCGTCGGCTAACGGTATGAGTTGCGCCCGTGTCAGTTTTCGCAAATCTGCCGGGCTGTCTATTGTATTGAGAATTTCCATATGCCCTACTAAGCTTTCCGCTGCACGATCAGATCCGCCAGCTCGCGCAAGCGTCGTGCCTTGTCACCAAAGATCGCAAGCGCCTCGTGGGCGTCGTTGCGCAATTTTTCCGCCAGCGCCTGCGATTCCGGCAAACCCAGGATCGAAACGTAAGTCGGCTTGTTGTCGGCGGCGTCCTTGCCCGCGGTTTTACCCAGCGTAGCAGAATCCGCGGTCGCATCAAGGATATCGTCGACTACCTGGAACGCCAGGCCGATGGCCGCGCCATAGGCTTCCAACGCGGCGACTTCTTCTTGCGACAACACCTTGCCGCTCCAGGCGCCAAGCAAGACCGACGCGCGCAGCAAGGCGCCGGTTTTCAATTTGTGCATCTGTTCCAGCTCTGCCAGCGACAGATTCAGGCCGACGCTGGCCAGGTCGATGGCTTGCCCGCCGCACATGCCGAGCGAACCGGACGCCAGCGCCAGCAAGCGCAGCATGACGATCTGGCGCGCCGCGTCGATGCCCTCATCAGCAGCAGCCAGCACCACGAATGCCTGAGCCTGCAGGGCATCGCCGACCAGCAAGGCAGTCGCTTCGTCGTATTGCACGTGCACTGTCGGCTTGCCGCGGCGCAAGGCGTCGTCATCCATGCAGGGCATATCGTCGTGGACCAGCGAATAGGCGTGAATCATTTCAACCGCCGCGGCAGCGCGTTGCACGACAGCAGCTGGCGCCGAAAATAGTTCCCCCGCGGCAAATGCCAGCAATGGCCGCACTCGTTTGCCGCCATCCAGTGCCGCATAGCGCATGGCCTGGTGGAGCTTCGCTGGTGTCGTTGTTTCCGTTGGCAGGAAACGACCCAGGGCAGACTCCATGTCGGCCTGCACCTGCCGCATCCATTCAGCGAAAGGCTGCACTTGGTCTTGCCCCTGCTTGGTTAGCTGAACAGCCGCCGTCATTCGTCGGCTCCGCTGCTGTGGTCTTTAAGAGCTTCGCCGGCGAACGGCTTGAGCATGTCGCCTTCCAGTACCTTGACCTGGCTGTCGACCTTGTCGAGTTGCAAAGAGCAAAACTTGACCAGCTCCGATCCTCGTTTATAGGCAGCGACAGAGGCTTCCAGCGGCAACTCGCCAGCTTCCATCTGGGCAACCAGTTGCTCCAGTTCGGCCATTGCCTGCTCGAACGAAGCCGGAGTGCTGGTGGAAATCGGATTTTTTGGCATAGTGGATGTAAATAGTTTAGTCCGCTATTTTAGAGCAAACATGTGTAACTCGTTGAATTTCGAGCAGTAAATCTGGATAAATAGGCTATCAGCAGCCCAAAACAGCGCCCTTTTCCGAATTTTTATGGGATAATCCCCGGTTCTGTCCAAAATTTCCGTTTCATATTATTTGAACACAGGTTTTTGCGGATTCTTTCTCTCTTAGGTTGATACAACACATTTGGGGGTGGAGGGATGTCCGATCTGGCTTCTATTACCAAGCTCGCGCGCTCCGATGCGCAACTTCCAGTCAACGTCTATTTTGACGAAGCGCTTTTAAAGCGCGAAATCCAGCAACTCTTCCAGGATGGTCCACGCTATGTCGGCCATGAACTGATGGTGCCCAACGTCGGCGATTACGCCACGCTCGCATCCGAAGCGGAAGGGCGCATGCTGGTACGCAATCCCCAGGGGATTGAGTTGATTTCCAACGTCTGCCGCCATCGCCAGGCCAAGATGTTCGATGGCCGCGGCAATGCCCGCAACATCGTCTGCCCGCTGCACCGCTGGACGTATGACTTGAAAGGCGAATTGATCGGCGCACCGCATTTCGGTGAGACGCCGTGCATGAACCTGGCCAAGACACCGCTGCAAAGCTGGAATGGCCTGCTGTTCGAGCAGAACGCTTTCCATGTCGGCGAAAAACTGGCGCAGCTCGGCGTTGCCAAGGACCTGGATTTCAGCGGCTATCTGTTCGACCACGTCGAAGTGCATGAGTGCGACTACAACTGGAAGACCTTCATTGAGGTCTACCTGGAGGACTATCACGTCGAGCCGTTCCACCCAGGCTTGGGCAGCTTCGTCAGCTGCGACGACCTGCAATGGCAATTTGGCAAGGACTATAGCGTGCAGACAGTTGGCGTCAACCACGGATTGGCAAAATCCGGTTCGCCAACCTACCGCAAGTGGCAGGAACAGGTTCTCAAATTCAACAATGGCCAGGCACCGAAATTCGGCGCGATCTGGCTGACGCTGTACCCGAACATCATGGTCGAGTGGTATCCGCACGTCTTGGTGGTATCGACGCTGTGGCCGCGCGGCCCGCAGAAGACCACCAACGTGGTCGAATTCTATTATCCGGAAGAGATTGCATTATTTGAGCGCGAAATGGTGGAAGCGGAACGCGCCGCCTACATGGAAACCTGCGTCGAAGATGACGAAATTGCACTGCGCATGGATGCCGGACGACGCATCCTGATGGAGCGCGGCGTCAGCGAAGTAGGTCCTTACCAATCGCCAATGGAAGACGGCATGCAGCACTTCCACGAGTGGTATCGCAATCAGGCCGGCCTACTGTAACACTGCATGCAATCGCCGTACTTGGGCCGGGGTTGATTCGCTTGATCAAGCGAATCAACCCCGGCCTTTTTCATTATTTGCGACACAAAACAGGCAACGCCCGTGGAATCGGTCAGAATAACGGATTCGCTGCTAACAGGCCCTCGCCCCTCATTTCATGCAATCCCTCTGGATGCTCCTCGCCAGCCTCATGTTTTCTATCATGGGTGTCTGCGTCAAACTCGCCTCCGATCATTATTCCATCTGGGAAATTGTCCTCAGCCGCGGCCTGATCGGCATGCTGTTCATCATCGCCCTGATCCTTGTCAAGGGCGGCACACTGAAGACGCCGATGCCGCGCCAGCACGTGTGGCGCGGAGTGATCGGCGTGATTGCACTGTCGCTTTGGTTCTATTCGTTCAGCCTGCTGCCGGTCGCTACCGCCACTACCCTCAACTACACTTCCTCGATCTGGCTGGCGGCAATATTGTTCGGCGCCGCCTGGTGGCGCGGCAATACCCGCTTCGATTGGGGCATGGCCGCCACCATCCTGATCAGTTTCATCGGCGTGATGTTGCTGCTGCAACCTTCATTCGATCAGAACCAAACCCTGGGCGGTTTGATTGCACTGGCGTCCGGCCTGATCTCGGCAGTTGCCTACCTGCAGGTGCGTCACCTGGGAAAGCTGGGCGAGCCGGAATATCGGGTCGTCTTTTATTTTTCGACAACCAGCGCGATTGCCGGCCTGGTCTGCTGCTTACTGCTGCCCGGCGGCGGCATACCGTTCTGGCATGCACACAACGTGCAAGGCGTAGCGTTGCTGGTCACCCTGAGCCTGTCGGCCACCCTGGCGCAGATGGCCATGACGCGCGCGTATCGGCTCGGCAATCCGCTACTGACAGCCAACCTGCAATACACCGGCATCGTCTTTTCCAGCGTCTGGGGGATTCTCATTTGGCAAGATCAGCTCGGCTGGCGCGGCTGGACGGGCACGGCGGTAATCCTTGTCGGCGGTTTGCTGGCAACGTTTTATAATCAAAGGCAGGCGCGTCCACAGACGCCGCTGCGGGCGGAGAAACCACTCGTCTAGTGCGGTTTTCCACGCTATCGCAGCATCTGATCAACCTACAAACAAGAGGAAAGCCATGACCCAAGCACATCCCTTCAAGACGCTGATTTCGGCAGCCAATCTGTTGCCGAACGCGCACAACCCGAATTGGGTCATCGTCGATTGCCGCCATGATTTGATGGATCCGGGCGCGGGCCGGGCGGCGTATGCCGCCGGCCACATTGCCGGAGCCCGTTTTGCCAACCTGGACCGCGACCTGTCCGGCGCCAAACAAGCAGCCGACGGCAGCTTCAAAGGCCGCCATCCGCTGCCCGAAAAGGACGCGCTGGTGGCAACGCTACGCAGTTGGGGCATCAGCGACGACACGCAAGTCGTGGCCTACGACGCCACGGCGGCATGTATGCCGCGCGCCTTTGGTGGCTGTTGCGCTGGATCGGCCACGATTCGGTAGCCGTACTGGACGGCGGCCTCGCCGCCTGGCAGGCTGAGGGACAAACTCTGACCACGGCCGAGCCGACACCAACACCCGGCAACATCAGCGCCAAGGCGCCGCTGACCAGCAGCGTCGATGCCCATGACGTGCTGATCAACCTGACCAGCCCAAGACGGACCGTGATCGACGCCCGCGCACCGGATCGCTTTCGCGGCGAAAATGAAACCATCGATCCGGTCGGCGGCCATATTCCCGGCGCCAAGAACCGCTTCTTCAAGGACAACCTGCAAGCTGACGGCCGTTTCAAGTCGGGGCATCAATTGCATGAGGAATTCGGCGCCCTGATCAGCGAGCCGCAAGCGGCAGTCATGCAATGCGGTTCAGGCGTGACAGCTTGCCACAACCTGCTGGCGCTGGAAATCGCCGGCCTGCACGGTGCAGCGCTCTATCCGGGCTCATGGAGCGAATGGTGTTCGGACCCAACGCGGCCGATGGCCAAAGGTGCCTGAACGGCGTTGTGGCGTATAGCGCGAGCAGAACTTCCTGCTTGCACTATGCGTTATGCCGTGGCTAACGCCGGGATTTAATGATGATGTGCGTGGCGGGTCAGGAACAGCACAATCGCCACCCCGGCTCCAATCAGCAGTATCTGCGGAATGGTTTCGCGCAACGTGGCGCGGCGCTGCATCTGCGGCATCAGGTCGCTGACTGCGATATAGATGAATCCCGATGAAGCAAACACCAGCACGTAGGGAATCCATTCCATGCCGCGCTCCAGCGTAAAGTAACCCAGCAAGCCGCCGGCCACCGCCATCAGGCTGCAGATCAGGTTATACACATAGGCACGCGTACGCGAAAAGCCGGCATTCAGCAGCACGATGAAGTCGCCGATTTCCTGCGGGATTTCATGCACGATGATCGCCAGGCCGGTAATCAAACCCAGATGAGGATCGGCCAGGAAGGCTGCGGCGATCAGGATCCCGTCGGTGAAATTATGCAGGCCATCGCCGACCAGGATCATCCAGCCGGCCTTGCCCGCTTCTTTCTTGTCATGTCCGTGATGATGCCCATGCCCATCTTCTTCGTGATGATGGGAGTGGCGCAGGATGGCAAATTTTTCCAGCACGAAGAAAGCCAGCAAACCGCCCAGCAGCACTGCGAACAGCGTATGGCTGTCCGCATTCGATTCGAACGCCTCCGGCAGCGCGTGTAATAGTGACGTCGCCAGCATGATGCCGACCGACAAACTGACCATGCGCTCAACCATCTTGGACAGCAAAGCGAACGAGAAAATAGCAGCGGCGGTAATACTGAAGAGGCCGGCGATTGTAGTCGCCAGGAGAATTGAAACAAGTGTGGAATTAATTTTTGGCCCCAGCAAACAGATGTTAGATGCAACAATGTTGCAAATTAAAGCACACCTGCTGCAATTGGGCAAATTTTACTTTTGGCAGCAGCGAACTCACGCGCCGCCTTCAGGGGCTGAAAAGCCTCGCGGCACCATGCGCTACGAAGCCCCCGCCCATCGCGTCACATCAGCTCACGCCATGCGCCCTGAACCAGGCCAAAACCCGCTTCCACCCGTCCTTGGCGTCCGCTTCAACGTAGCTGGGCCGGTAATCGGCATTAAATGCGTGGCCGGAATTCGGATACACGACAAATTCTGACTTACTGCTGCCCTTGGCCAGCGCCTCTTTCATTTGCGCCACATGTTCCTGGGTAATCCCCTGATCCTTGCCACCATACAGGCCAAGCACCGGCACTTTCAGGGTCGGTGCGATGTCGACCGGTTGTTTGGGCGTCAGCTCGTTGCGCTCGCCGACCAGGCCGCCATACCATGCTGCGGCCACCTTCACCTTCGGATTATGGCTGGCATACAGCCACGTAATACGGCCGCCCCAGCAGAAGCCGGTGATCGCCAGCTTGTCGACGTTGCCGCCATTTTCCTTGGCCCAGGCGACGCAGGCATCGATATCCCCCATCACCTGATCGTCCGGCACTTTCGAAATCACGTTTTTATACAACTCGGGAATCGATGCAAAAGCCGCCGGATTGCCCTGGCGAATGAACAAATCCGGAGCAATCGCCAGGTAACCCAGTTTGGCAAAACGTCGCGCAATATCGGCAATGTGTTCGTGCACACCGAAAATTTCGGAAATCACCAGCACCACGGGCAGATTGGTTTTTCCCTCTGGCTGCGCACGATAGATCGGCACACTGAGGCCATTCTGCTGGATTTCGAGCGCCCCGGCGGTGAGACCGACCGCATCGGTCTTGATTACGGTCTGCGCGGTAACCGGCATCACCGCAGCGGCAAACCCGGTGCCCAGTGTCGTCTTCAGGAAGGTGCGGCGATCCACCTCGCCTGACAAGCTGGTTTTCGCTACCAGACTATCGAAATCCTCTTCTAAATTCGGCATCTAAGCTCTCCTTCAAAATTGACTATCAACGATCGATTTGCACATCACCATCAATGCGCTTCATCCCAATTCTTCCCGACTCCCACTTCCGCAATCAGCGGCACCCGCAGCTCAGCCACGCCGGCCATCAGTTGCGGCAGCTTTACGCGCACCAGCTCCAACTCGTCCTGCGGCACCTCCAGCACAAGCTCATCGTGCACCTGCATGATCATCTTGGATTTTAACCGGTCTGTTTCAATCCAGTTTTGCACCGCGATCATCGACAATTTGATGAGGTCAGCAGCAGTGCCTTGCATTGGCGCGTTGATTGCCGCACGCTCGGCGCCCTGGCGGCGCTGGCCGTTCGGGGAATTGATTTCCGGCAGCCACAAGCGGCGTCCGAACACGGTTTCGACATAGCCTTGCGCCTTGGCCTGCACCCGCGTCTCATCCATGAATTGCTTGACGCCGGCAAAGCGCATGAAATATTTTTCGATGTACATCTGCGCCGCGGCGCGTTCGATGCCAAGGTTGCCAGCCAGGCCGAAGGCGCTCATGCCATAGATCAAACCGAAGTTGATGACCTTGGCATAACGCCGCTGCTCGCTAGTGACTTCCGCCGCTGGCGTACCGAAGATTTCGGCGGCAGTGGCACGGTGAATGTCGACGCCTTCGGCAAACGCGCGCAGCATGTTTTCATCGCCGGAAATGTGCGCCATGATGCGCAACTCGATCTGCGAATAGTCGGCCGACACGATCACGCTACCTTCTGGCGCTACGAACGCTTCACGAATACGTCGCCCTTCAGCAGTGCGGATCGGAATGTTCTGCAGGTTCGGATCGTTCGATGCCAACCGCCCCGTTACCGCCACCGCCTGCGCATAATTTGTGTGCACGCGGCCGGTATTCTGATTGACCATCTTCGGCAATTTGTCGGTGTAAGTCGATTTCAGTTTCGACAGGCTGCGATAGTCGAGCAACACCTTCGGCAGCGGGTAATCCTCGGCCAGTTTCTGCAGCACTTCTTCATCAGTCGACGGCGATCCGGACGGCGTCTTCTTGACCACCGGCAGCTTGAGTTTTTCAAACAGGATTTCACCCAACTGCTTCGGCGAACTCAGGTTGAATGGTTGCCCTGCCAGGTCATAAGCCTGCTGTTCGATTTCCAGCATGCGCTTGCCCAGTTCATTCGATTGCGTCGCCAGTCGGCTGGCATCGATCAGCACGCCGTTGCGCTCGATCTTCTGCAGCACTACCGAAGTCGGTACTTCGATTTCTTCGTAGATGAAGCGCAGCTTGGCGTCGTCGACGATATGCGGCCACATCGCCAGATGCAGCTGCAGCGTGATGTCGGCGTCCTCGGCCGCATATTCGGTGGCGCGGCCGATCTCGACTTCGTCAAAACCGATCTGCGAAGCGCCCTTGCCGCACACTTCCTGGAACGTGATGGTCTGGTGATTCAGATGGCGTAACGCCAGGCTATCCATGTCATGGCTGCGATGCGATTCGAACACATAGGACTCAAGCAACGTGTCGTGCACGATGCCGCGCAGGTTCACGCCCTGGTTGGCGAAAATATGGCTGTCGTATTTGAGGTTTTGGCCGACCTTCGGTTTGCTGTCGTCTTCCAGCCACGCACGCATTTTTTCCAGCACGAATTCGCGCGACAATTGCGCCGGCGCATCCTGGTAACGATGCGCCACCGGAATGTAGGCAGCGGTACCGACTTCGCAGCACAGCGAGATGCCAACCAATTGCGCCGTCATCGGTTCAAGCGACGTAGTTTCCGTATCGACCGCAGTCAAGGTAGCGCCGTCGATACGCTTTAGCCATTGATCCAGCTGGGCTTCCGTCAGCACGGTTTCGTAGTGCCGCTCCACTTTGGAAAAGAGGCTGCTTTGCGCCGGCTCGGCGCCGCCCTGCGCACTCTTCGCCACACTATCGTTGTCAGCAGTTTTGCCGGCGCCTTCCGCAACAACGGCAGTATCTCCCGGCCCGCTCAGTTCGCGCAGCCAGGTCTTGAAGTTATAACGGGTAAACAATTCGATCAGGGTGTCTTTATCCTGTTCCGGCGCCTTCAGCGATTCGGGGATCGACACCATGTGCGCGCTCAGGTCGCAATCGGTTTTTACTGTCACCAGTTCCTTCGCCTTCGGCAGCCAGTCCAGCACTTGGCGCAGGTTCTCGCCCACCGCGCCGCCGATGTTGGCCGCATTTGCGATGACTGCATCAACGGTATCATATTGCGCCAGCCATTTGACCGCGGTCTTCGGACCGACCTTGGCGACACCCGGAATATTGTCGACGGTATCGCCGATCAATGTCAGGTAATCGACGATGCGTTCCGGCGGCACGCCAAACTTGGCGATCACACCGGCGCGGTCGAGCTTCTCATTGTTCATCGTATTGATCAGCGTCACATGATCGTTGACCAATTGCGCCAGATCCTTGTCACCGGTCGAGACCACTGCGTCCATGCCGTGCGCAACCGCCTGCACCGTCAGCGTGCCGATCACGTCATCGGCTTCCACGCCTTCGACCATCAGGATCGGCCAGCCCATCGCACGCACGGCGGCGTGAATTGGCGTAATCTGTTTAACCAGATCCTCCGGCATGGATGCCCTGGTGGCCTTGTAGTCGGCGTACATGTCGTCGCGAAAAGTTTTACCTTTTGCATCGAACACACAGGCAAGGTAAGCTGCGGGGTAGTCAATGCGCAAACGGCGCAGCATATTGATGATGCCGTATAGTGCGCCGGTCGGTTCATTGGCGGCATTGCGCATATCGGGTAGCGCATGAAAGGCCCGGTAAAGATAACTGGAACCATCAACTAACAGCAGGGTTTTTTGCATATGGAATTGAACGGAAAAAATGTGCCGCGTTTGCGGCAAGTGACGGACATCGAACGCGCCACCTCAAAGAAGGCGCGCGAATCGTGGCATATGTTCACGATTATGGCAGAATTTATCGAGTCGACCGAACGCCTTTCCGAGTTGCATCCCGCAGTATCGATCTTCGGCTCGGCGCGCATCAAGTCTGACAATCCATATTATCCACTGTGCATGGATATCGCGCGGCGTTTTTCGGATGAGGGATTTGCCGTGATTTCTGGCGGTGGCCCGGGCCTGATGGAAGCTGCCAACAAAGGCGCCTTCGAAGGCAAATCGCCGTCGGTCGGTCTGAACATCGAATTGCCGCATGAGCAAAGCGGAAACAAATGGCAGGACATCTCGCTCAGCTTCCGCCATTTCTTTGCCCGCAAGGTTGCATTCGTGCGCTATGCCGATGCCTATATTGTCTTGCCTGGCGGTTTCGGCACGATGGATGAATTGACCGAGGTGCTGACCCTGATCCAGACCGGCAAATGCCGCCACATCCCGATCATTCTGGTCGGCAGCAGCTTCTGGAGCGGCCTGATGGACTGGTTCCGTACCCAACTGGTTGGCGATGGCATGATTGCCGCCAAGGATATGGACTTGATCCAGGTACTTGACGATCCAGCCGAGATCCTCGATGCGGTGGTGAAATTCTATGAAGCCGGCGAAACCGTCATGGCCGAGTCCGATCGCCATACAGGGGTGCTGTTGTAACATTTCGGCATGAATTAATTAATATTTCGCCAATAACTGCCGGCTTGATGCAGCGATAGGAACGGGCGCCTGAATTTACCGGAATCGGTGGAACAAGGCCGCCTTATTGCCTATCGAGGCCGGCGGTTTGTTACAATGGAGACTCGCTTCCACATCTTGTTTTAACCAAGGTAGCCCAAATTCACATGAATAAATCCAAAGTCTGGCAACTATTGGCAATTTGCATTGCCTCGATTGCAACACCGGTGCTGGTGAGTGCTCAGCAACCAGCCCAGACCGTCGCCCCGCCGCCGCCCGAACTCCAAAAGCTCGACGAAGGTGAAGCACCGGCCGTGACAGTCCGCAAACCGGGCGAAGGCCCTGCCGACATCACCGAAAAACGCGAACAGGGCCGTGTTACCGAAGTCAAGGTCAACAGCGGCGGCAGCACTTATTATGTGAAACCGCAATCGCAAGCCGGCACCCTGGGGCCAAATGACGGACCGGTGCGCGGCGCGCAATGGCAGATCAAGGAATTCGATCTGGGCCAGAAACCGCGCAAGGAAGGCGAAGCAGCTCAAACCAATGGCGATCCTGGACTGCCGCCACCAGCCATGCCGGCGCCCCAGAACTAGCAACGGCAACAACAAGCAACCATGCGGTTAATGCGCGGAATCAATACACATTAGCCGCGCATTTGCCGCCTATTTATTCCAACATAGTCTTAACGTTGTTCTTTCCCCGATTTTTCCCATGGCAGTATTTACTCCCGTCACACTAGACGATCTCTCGCAGTGGATTCCCCCCTTCTCGTTAGGCAAGGCGCTGGCAATCAGAGGGATTTCCTCCGGCATCGAAAACAGCAATTTTTTCATCAATACCGAGCGCGGCGAGTATGTGCTGACAGTGTTTGAAAAGCTCACTTTCGAACAACTGCCGTTCTACCTGGAATTGATGCGCCACCTGGCGCAACGAGGCGTGCTGGTGCCGGAGCCGATCGCCAACAGCCAAGGGCAGATCATCAACCCTCTGCACGGCAAACCAGCTGCAATCGTTACCAAACTGGCCGGCGATTGCCAACTGGCGCCGGCGGCGGTACATTGCGCTGAGGTGGGCGCAATGCTGGCAAAAATGCATCTGGCGGCACAGGATTTCCCCATCCGCCAGCCTAATTTGCGCGGTTTGCCATGGTGGCGCGAAACGGCGCCGGTGGTATTGCCGTATCTGCCGGCAGAAGGACAGCAATTGCTGCATGACGAAATGGTGTTCCAGGAAGCCTTCGCCGCCTCGGATATCTATCGTCAACTGCCGAACGGGCCGGTCCACGCCGATCTGTTCCGCAACAATGTCATGTTCGACGGCGACCAGCTGACCGGATTTTTCGATTTCTATTTTGCCGGTTGCGATACCTGGCTGTTTGACCTGGCGGTGACGGTCAACGACTGGTGCATCGACCTCGACAGCGGCGTGCTGGACAACGCCAGAGTGCGCGCCATGCTCGACGCCTATCATGCGGTGCGGCCGTTCAGCGCCGCCGAACAGACGGCGTGGCAGCCGATGCTGCGAGCCGGGGCGTTGCGCTTCTGGCTGTCGCGACTGTACGACTTTTACTTGCCTCGTGCTGCGGAAATGCTAACGCCGCACGACCCAAGCCACTTTGAACGAATTTTGCGGCAGCGCGTGGCGCACCCTGCTCCTGCCCTGTATTGATTGTTGATGGAAACGATGGAAAAACTGCCTGCAAAAACCGGATGGACCTGGATCAAAGAGGGGTTTGCGCTATTTCGCAAGCAACCGGCTGAAATATCCACGCTATTCCTCGGATACATGTTCCTGATGCTGCTGCTCAATTTCGTGCCAGTGCTGGGCAGATTTTGCCGCTGGTCCTGATCCCGGTATTTGCGATGTCCTTCATGGAAGCGTGTGTCCATATCGAGCAGGGCAAACGCGTCTTCCCGAATCTGCTGCTGGTCGGCTTCCGCTCTCCTGCAATCAAGAATCTGCTGATCCTTGGCGTGCTGTACCTGATCGCCGGCGTCGTCGCGATTGGTGCATCTGCGCTGGTTGATGGTGGCATGTTCTGGATGACATTGACCGGCCAGACCTCGCTCGATGCAAAAGAAATACAGGATTCCAGCATGTCGCTGGGGATGCTGTTTTCCGCCGTGGTGTACACGCCGGCAGCCATGGCATTCTGGTATGCCGCGCCGCTCATCATGTGGAAAAAAATGAGCGTCTCGAAGGCAGTGTTCTACAGCTTCTTTGCCGTATGGCGCGAAATGAAAGCATTTACCGTGTACGGTCTGGCATGGGCGGCCATCGGCGTCATGCTGCCGGCAATCATCAGCGTGCTGATTGCACTGCTGATCGGCAATGCGGCAGTCACCATGATGGTCCTACTGCCGCTGTCGATTGCCTTGACGGTGGTGATGTACTGCTCTTTCTATCCGACCTACACTCACATTTTCGGCAGGCCCGAAGAAGATTTGCCGTTGCCGCCGGCAACCGAACCCCAAGAATAAATAACCGGACGTAGGGTGGGCAGGATTTTTCTGCCCACGCGTTGCTGCAAGGCCCCACGCCACTCAGGCGCGGGCACAGGCGCCAACCCTACGCCACCTTCTCCAGCTTCGCCACGCTCAAATCGAGCAGCTTCATCCCATGCCTGCCGAAGTTGATATGTGCACGCGCGTTACCGCCGCTGCCTTCAATATTGACGATCACTCCTTCGCCGAATTTCTGGTGCGCGACATTTTCTCCGATACGCCAGCCGATATCGCGCTTGCCGAAATTCTTGGAGATTGAATTCGCCGCCTTCTCCGGCGCCTCGTCCCATGCCGACTTCGGATTGGCGAACCAGCTATGCTGCTGCACCTTCGGCGATAGCCATTTCAACGCCTCTTCCGGCAACTCGTCGAAGAAACGCGAGCGCATGTTGTAGCGAGTCTGGCCGTGCAGCATGCGAGTCTGTGAAAAGCTCATGTACAAGCGCTTCTTGGCGCGGGTGATGGCGACATACATCAGGCGCCGCTCCTCTTCCACGCCGGCATCTTCCTTCTGCGAATTCTCGTGCGGGAACAAACCCTCTTCCAGCCCGGTAATGAACACCGCGTCGAATTCCAATCCCTTGGCGGAGTGCACCGTCATCAATTGCAAGGCTTCCTCACCGGCCTGGGCCTGGTTGTTGCCAGCCTCCAGCGACGCATGCGAGAGGAAAGCCGACAACGGCGACATGACCGTCGCCAATGGCGCATCGGCATCAAAAATCTCAATGCCGTCGGCGGTAGTAATCGCCGCTCCCGACACCGCTTGCGCCTTCGGCCCAACAAGGCCGGCGCATCGATACCGAATCCTTCTTCTGAAACAAACAGGGTCGCAGCATTCACCAGCTGCTCCAGATTCTCGATGCGGTCGGCGCCTTCTTTTTCAGTCTGGTAATGCTTCAACAGTCCGCTCAGATCGAGCACCACCTGTACCATTTCCGGCAGCGGCAAATGCTGGGTTTCAAAGCGCCCGCCTTCAATCAACTTGAGGAAAGAGCCAAGCGTCGCGCCAGCTTTTCCGGCCACATATGGCACCGCCGCGTACAGGGAAATGCCATATTGTTTTGCCGCATCCTGCAATTGCTCCAGCGAACGCGCGCCAATGCCGCGCGCCGGAAAATTCACCACGCGCAGGAAAGCCGAATCATTGTGCGGATTGTCCATCAACTGCAGATAAGCAATCGCGTGCTTGACTTCAGCACGTTCAAAATAGCGCTGGCCGCCGTACACCCGGTATGGAATGCCGGACGCCACCAAAGCATGTTCGATCACGCGCGATTGCGCATTCGAGCGGTACAGCACGGCGATTTCGCTGCGGCTGGCGCCGTCGTTGATCAGGCTCTTGGTTTCTTCGACGATCCACTGTGCCTCCTGCAAATCGCTGGTGGCTTCATAGATGCGTACCGGCTCGCCATGTCCGGCATCAGTGCGCAGATTCTTGCCAAGGCGCTTGCTGTTGTTGGCGATCAGGGTATTCGCGCTGTCGAGGATGTGGCCATGCGAACGATAGTTCTGTTCCAGCTTGATCAAATTCTCGACCCGGAACTCGCGTTCGAAAGCGCTCATGTTGCCGACGTTGGCGCCGCGGAAGGCATAGATGCTCTGATCGTCGTCGCCGACCGCGAACACCGCGCCGCGCTGCCCGGCCATCAGCTTCAGCCATTTGTATTGCAGATCGTTGGTGTCCTGGAACTCGTCGACCAGGATGTGCTGGAAGCGCGCCTGGTAATGCTCGCGCAACGGCTGGTTACGGCTCAGCAGTTCATAGGTACGCAACAGCAATTCGGCGAAGTCGACCACGCCTTCGCGCTGGCATTGCTGGTCGTACAGATCGTACAGCTCGACGAACTTGCGGTTGTAATCGTCATTGGCCTCGACATCGTTGGCACGCAGCCCCTGATCCTTGGCGCCGTTGATGAAGTACATCAGATTCCGCGGTGGATATTTTTCATCGTCGACATTCATCGATTTCAGCAGACGCTTGATCGCTGACAGCTGGTCCTGCGAATCAAGAATCTGGAAAGTCTGCGGCAATCCGGCATCGCGATAATGCGCGCGCAGCAAGCGATTGCACAAGCCGTGGAAAGTGCCGATCCACATGCCGCGCGTGTTGATCGGCAGCATCGCCGACAAACGCGTCATCATTTCCTTGGAAGCCTTGTTGGTAAACGTCACGGCCAGCACACCAGCCGGCGACACCTGGCCGGTCTGGATCAGCCAGGCAATGCGCGTGGTCAGGACCCGGGTTTTGCCGGAGCCTGCGCCCGCCAGGATCAGTGCGGATTGCGCCGGCAAGGTTACTGCCGCCAGCTGCTCTTGATTGAGGTTATGAAGAAGATTTTGCATCCCGCCATTATAAGCTGCGCGGGTGATGCCTGAAGTCTAGTTCTCCGTGCTTATACGAAGCACCTACGGAACAGCAATTGTGCTCGCCAGCAGCATCCTGACTGGAAGAGTAAAATACTGCGTTGCATCATTGTCCACTCTGGGCGCCTTCCAAAAAATCAACCAAGCCGTCTAATATCATGCCCGAAGAAGTTCGCCTCGACCGCGCCAGCCAGCCGCGGTCAGAGGCCGCCGTTACGTTTCAAATCGTCTCCACCGCATTTTTTACGTTCATTTGCTATTTGGCAATTGGCATCCCGCTGGCTGTCCTGCCCGGCTATGTCCACGTTGACCTGGGCTACAGCTCGGTATTGGCCGGGCTGGCGATCAGCATGCAATACCTGGCTACCCTGCTGAGCCGTCCGCTGGCCGGCCGCATGGCGGACTCGGTCGGGCCCAAGACTGCGGTTCTGCGCGGCCTGGTTGGTTGCAGCATCAGCGGCGTATTCCTGCTGGTGGCGGCGTTCTTCACCCATATTCCGGCATTGAGCCTGGCCATCCTGCTGATCGGGCGATTGGTGCTCGGCTGCGGCGAAAGCATGGTCGGCACCGGCGCCATCACCTGGGGTATCGGCCAGGTCGGCGCCCAACATACGGCGCGCATGATTTCCTGGAACGGCATCGCCACTTACGGCGCACTGGCCATCGGCGCCCCGCTCGGCGTGGTGATCGCGCATACATGGGGCCTGGCGGCGGTTGGTGCAACGGTCGCCGTGCTGTCGGCCGGCGGCTTCTTTCTGGCGCGCATGAAAGCGCCGACTGCGGTGGTGCGCGGCGAGCATCTGCCATTCGGTAATGTATTGCGCCGGGTATTCCCGCACGGCATGGGCCTGGCGTTGGGCTCAATCGGCTTCGGTTCGATTGCCACCTTCATCACCCTGTTCTACGCCAGCCGTCACTGGCCGAATGCGGCTTTTTCTCTAACGCTGTTCGGTACTTTCTTCGTCGGCGCGCGACTGCTGTTTGCCCGCACCATCTCGCAATTCGGTGGATTCCGCGTATCGATCGTCTGTTTCTCGGTGGAAGCGATCGGCCTGCTGCTGCTGTGGCAAGCCAGCTCGCCGCCGATGGCGCTGGTCGGTGCAGCGCTCACCGGCTTCGGCTTTGCCTTGATCTTCCCGGCGCTTGGCGTGGAGGCAGTAAACCTGGTGCCGGCCAATAATCGCGGCAGCGCGCTGGGCGCGTATTCGGTATTCCTGGACCTGGCGCTGGGCGTTACCGGTCCGCTGGCGGGCTTGATCGTCAGCGAATTCGGCTATCCAGAAGTATTCCTGTTTGCCGCGATCGCATCGCTGGCGGCAGTAGCGTTGACAGTCAACATGTATCGCCGCTCCCAGGCAAAGGCGAATCCCGTAACTAGCGGCTAACCGGTCTGCGGCGTGGCGCAAAACGCGCCGCATTTTTTGGCGGTTTGCCTTGCCGACCTTGAATTGACATAAAATCAGGGTGCAAGTCTCTCATTCATACATCACTGTTAGAAGGAGCAGCACAATGGCAAAGAAAATCGTCGCGGCAATCGATATCGGCATCAGCGACAAGGATCGCAAGAAAATCGCCGACGGCCTCAGCAAACTGCTGGCCGATACCTACACTCTCTACCTGAAGACCCACAATTTCCACTGGAACGTCACAGGGCCGATGTTCAACACGCTGCACCTGATGTTCGAAACCCAGTACAACGAGCTGTGGCTGGCGGTTGACCTGATCGCCGAACGCATTCGCGCACTCGGCTATCCAGCGCCGGCCACCTACAAAGCGTTTTCCAAACTGACTTCCATTTCGGAAGAAGAAGGCGTGCCTAACGCGACCGAGATGATCCAGCAGTTGGTGACCGGCCAGGAAGCGGTGACGCGCACCGCGCGTTCGATCTTCCCGGTGGTCGACGCTGCCGCTGATGAACCAACCGCCGATCTGCTGACGCAACGCATGCAGCTGCATGAAAAGAATGCGTGGATGTTGCGCAGCTTGCTGGAAAGCTGAACGGCCGACTAGCGTTTTTCAAACAAGGCAGTGAACTCGCGTGCCGCAGCAGTTGGGTCGTCTGCAAGATAAACACTGCTGATCGCTGCCACCATATCGGCGCCGGCCGCGATCAGCGGCAGCGCATTCTCATGCGTCATGCCGCCAATGACCACATTCGGCAAGGCGATTTCAGTCTTGGCGCGCGTGACGATATCTGGTGAAGTGGTGACCGGATATTTCTTGACGCGTGACGGATAGAATCCCCCGAACGCGACATAACTGGCGCCGGCCCGATGCGCGGCATGTGCCAGTTCCAGATCTCCATAGCAGGAAGCGCCGACAATCTTGTCCGGGCCGACCAAAGCGCGCACCTCGGCCACGCTGGCATCGGTGCCGCCAACGTGAATCCCGTCCGCATCCAGTTCCATGCACAATTCAACAAAGTCATTGATGATGAATGGCCGCTGATAACGACGGCACAATGCCAGCAAAGCAGCAGCTTGCTGGCGCCGCTGCGCCGCATCGGCGGTCTTGTGCCGATATTGCAGCAATGCCGCGCCGCCTTGCAATGCCTGCTCGGTGACATGCAGCAGTTTGTCGGTGTCATCCCAATCGGGCGTGACGATGTATAGACCCTTCATGGCTCTATCCTTGCAATGTGAGATGTGAAATATGGGATGCAAGAAACGGCAGCGTCCGGCTGGGAATCCGCTGGCCCGGAGCTATCGCATAGGATGCCGCCAATGTTTGCTGGCAATAGGTTTGCGCCGCATCGATCGTCTGCTCCATATTGAATCCGCGCGCCAGCAGCGCCGACAGGGCTGCAGCAAGCGTACAACCGCTACCGTGAAACTCTCCCGGCAAGCGCGGCCAGCTCCAGTTGCGTTGCCCATTGGCGCTGAACCAGCGATTCAACACTTCATGCTGTTCCGGTCCGTGTCCGCCCTTCAGCAGCACATGCTGGCAACCACGCTCCAGCAGCAGGGCCGCCTGCTGCTCTAGACTCGCCTCTGCGCCGCACAGGCGATTCGCCTCGATCCGGTTCGGCGTGATGACTGTTGCCAGTTCAAACAGCGGCGCAATCGCAGCAATCGGATCTTCGCTTGCCAGATTATCGCCATGGCCGTTCGCCAGCACCGGATCGAACACCACCGGCAAATCCGGCCGCCGCGTGCGCAAGTCACGGATAATCGCGGCAATCACTTCGGCATTGGCGTGATTGCCGACAATACCTAGCTTGACTGCGGCGATATCGATACGACCAACCAGCACTTGCGCCTGCTGCCGCACCAATTCTGCCGCCACCGGATAAACGCCGAACACCCGTTCGTTGTCCTGTACCGTCAGCACCGTCACCACTGACAATGGGTGCGCACCAAGCGCAGCGATCGCGGTGATATCGGCTTGCATGCCGGCGCCGCCGCTCGGGTCCGAGCCGGAAAATACCAATACGCTCGGCGGTGTTGCTACCGCACTCACTTGACTCGTCCTGCATCGGTGACGATGGCGACGCCGCAAAGCGCTTCGGAATTCGGCCGGCGAGAAATGCTTCGCGTCCGGCTTCAATCGCCAGCCGCATCGCCCGCGCCATGCGGATCGGATCCTGGGCGCCGGCAATCGCCGTATTCATCAGTACGCCATCGCATCCCAGCTCCATCGCGATCGCCGCATCGGACGCCGTGCCGACACCGGCATCAACCAGCACCGGCACCTGGGCCTGTTCGATAATCAGCGACAGGTTCCACGGGTTCAAGATGCCCATGCCAGAGCCGATCAACGACGCCAGCGGCATCACCGCGACGCAACCGATCTCTTCCAGGATGCGTGCCTGGATCGGATCGTCGCTGCAATACACCATCACATCGAAACCATCCTTGACCAGCGCTTCCGCCGCCTTCAGGGTTTCCGGCATGTTCGGAACAATGTGCGTTCGTCGCCCAGCACTTCCAGCTTGGCCAGCTTATGGCCATTCAGCAGTTCACGCCCGAGTTGCAGCGTGTACACCGCGTCGGCCGCGGTATAACAGCCGGCGGTATTCGGCAGTATCGTGTAGCGCGTCGGCGGCACCACATCCAGCAGATTCGGCGCTTTCGGGTCCTGTCCGATATTGACGCGTCGGATTGCCACCGTAATGATTTCTGCGCCACTGGCTTCAGTAGCGGCGCGCGTTTGTTCCAGGTCGCGATACTTGCCGCTGCCGACCAGTAGCCGTGAGCTATAGGTCTTGCCGGCAATGGTAAGGCCGGTATCCGTTTGCCCCGTCTCGGGGATTGAGTTCAGATCCATGACAAATCCTTTAAAAGATTTCCTACGATTACCAGTGCGCATCCAAATGGCTTTGTGCCGCCTCTAGAAACCGTAGCGAACGTCTCAAGGTCTGGGTAAGAAGCGCAGCCGTACGAAAGTACGGTGAGCATCGCGGCCCAGAGATTGAGTCGCGCAGTAGGTTTATGGAGGCGGGTTACCCACCGCCGATTGCTCGGACCACATCGACTTTGTCTTGCGGCTGCAAGACGCGCTGCGGCCACAGCTTGGCCGGCACGACTTGCCGGTTGACGGCCACTGCCACCGCTTTGCCGGCCAATTCCAGTGCAACGATCAACTGCTCCAGGTTCTCGCCGTCAGGCAACGGATGCGGCGTGCCGTTGAGTACGATTTCCATCATCGACCTCACTGCTTGCTGTAGATTTCCGCGCCATTCTTGACGAACTCAATGGCCTTGACTTCCATTCCCTGCTTCAGCGCAGCGATCTCGGAAATGCCCTGTGCGGCAGCATATTCACGAACTTCTTGCGTGATCTTCATCGAGCAGAAATGCGGGCCGCACATCGAGCAGAAATGCGCCACCTTGGCGGAGTCCTTGGGCAAGGTTTCGTCATGGAATTCGCGCGCCTTGTCCGGATCGAGACCGATGTTGAACTGATCTTCCCAGCGGAATTCGAAGCGCGCTTTCGACAATGCATTGTCACGAATCTGCGCGCCCGGATGGCCCTTGGCCAAGTCGGCTGCGTGCGCCGCGATCTTGTAGGTGATGATGCCGTCCTTGACGTCGACCTTGTTCGGCAAGCCCAGATGTTCCTTCGGCGTGACGTAGCACAGCATCGCCGTGCCGTACCAGCCGATGGTGGCGGCACCGATGCCGGAGGTAATGTGGTCGTAGCCCGGTGCGATGTCGGTAGTCAACGGTCCCAGTGTATAGAACGGCGCTTCGTGGCACTGCTCCAGCTGCAGGTCCATGTTTTCCTTGATCAGGTGCATCGGCACGTGGCCCGGACCTTCGATCATCACCTGCACGTCGTGCTTCCAGGCGATCTGGGTCAGTTCACCCAGGGTCTTCAGTTCACCGAGTTGCGCTTCGTCGTTGGCGTCGTAGATCGAGCCAGGGCGCAGGCCATCGCCGAGACTGAAACTGACGTCATAGGCTTTCATGATTTCGCAAATCTCTTCGAAGTGGTCATACAGGAAGGATTCGCGATGATGTGCCAGGCACCACTTGGCCATGATGGAACCGCCGCGGCTGACGATGCCGGTCAGGCGCTTGGCGGTCATCGGCACGTATTGCAAACGCACGCCGGCGTGGATGGTGAAATAGTCGACGCCCTGCTCGGCTTGCTCGATCAGCGTGTCGCGGAAAATTTCCCAGGTCAGGTCTTCGGCTTTGCCATTGACCTTTTCCAGTGCCTGATAAATCGGCACAGTACCGATAGGCACCGGCGAATTGCGGATGATCCATTCGCGTGTTTCGTGAATGTGCTTGCCGGTCGACAAATCCATCACGTTGTCGCCGCCCCAGCGGATCGCCCAGGTCATTTTTTCGACTTCTTCGCCGATCGACGAAGTCACTGCAGAATTACCGATATTGGCGTTGATCTTGACCAGGAAATTACGGCCAATGATCATCGGTTCGATTTCCGGGTGGTTGATGTTGGCCGGAATGATGGCGCGACCGCGGGCGATTTCATCGCGCACGAATTCCGGCGTGATTTCAGCCGGCAGCGATGCACCGAACGATTGACCCGGATGCTGGCGGCCCATCAGGTCGGCCAGTTTGTTGCCCATCGGGCCGGAGGCTTTCAGCTCTTCCAGGTATTCCTTGCGGCGCATGTTTTCGCGGATCGCCACGAATTCCATTTCCGGCGTGATGATGCCCTGGCGCGCATAATGCATTTGCGAGACATTCTTGCCGGCCTTGGCGCGGCGCGGCTTGCGGTGCAGGTTGAAGCGCAGTTCCGCCAGTTTCGGATCGTTCAGGCGTTCGATGCCGTACTCCGAGCTTGGACCAGGTAGTTCTTCGGTATCGTCGCGCTCCATGATCCACGGCAGACGTGGAGTCGCCAGGCCGGAACGGATATCAATCTTGACTTCTGGATCGGTGTACGGGCCCGAGGTGTCATAGACATAAATAGGCGGATTTTTTTCGGCGCCGAACGAAGCCGGCGTATCCGACTGGCTGATCTGGCGCATCGGCACACGGATGTCGGGGCGCGAACCGGTCACATAGATCTTGCGGGAATTCGGTAACGGATGGATTGCAGCTTCATCCACCGTGGCAGTGGCGGATAAGAATTTTGGGTTGGCATTCATTTTGGCTCCTTTGCTTGTCATTCATGGCTTGGAGCCAGCAAAGGAGTTTTCGAGTCTAGCGGCGCGGGATCACTGTGATGCGTGGTGAATCGGCCGACAACAATCTCGACAGCTTCCCTTCGCTGGCATTACCCAGATCAGGTTCGAGGGTATTTCTCACCCGATTGCATTACATTTCAGCAATCAGGACCCCTAGCGTTTTGCCGCCTTGGGTTCAATACCAAGACAGCGGAGAGAATTCTACACCCGCAATCCGCCCGCGGTATATCAAAAATGCGGGCTTCCTTATCTCAGGTCAAGTATAGAAGGCGTGCATAGGCAACAAATTCGGCGGCGCGCTTGTCATTACGTCAAAAAAACCGCCTCCCGGCCTGCAATGCTAGGAGCCAGTCGGCTGCGTACTTTATAATCATCGTTTTAGGAAAAACACCAATAATCATGGAATTAGCCAAGTCTTTCGACCCTGCCGAGATTGAACAATTCTGGCGTAGCGAGTGGGAAAAGCGCGGGTATTACACCGCCACCGCCGACGCCGACAAACCATCCTTCAGCATTCAGTTGCCGCCGCCCAACGTGACTGGCACGCTACACATGGGGCACGCCTTCAATCAGACCATCATGGATGGCCTGACGCGTTACCATCGCATGCGCGGTTTCAACACGGCATGGATTCCCGGCACCGATCACGCCGGTATCGCGACGCAGATCGTGGTCGAACGACAACTCGATGCACAGAAAGTCTCGCGCCATGACTTGGGACGCGAGAAATTCATCGAAAAAGTCTGGGAGTGGAAAGAAAAATCCGGTTCGACCATCACTGGCCAGATGCGCCGTCTGGGCGCCTCCGCTGACTGGAGCCGTGAATATTTCACGATGGACGACAAGCTGTCCGGCACCGTCACTGAAGTGTTCGTGCGCCTGTTCGAGCAAGGCCTGATCTACCGCGGCAAACGGCTGGTCAACTGGGATCCGGTGCTGGGCACCGCGGTGTCGGACCTTGAAGTGGTGTCGGAAGAAGAAGATGGCTCGATGTGGCACATCCGCTATCCGTTCGCCGACGGCAGCGGCCATTTGACGGTAGCGACTACCCGTCCGGAAACCCTGCTGGGCGACGTCGCGGTGGCAGTCGATCCGACTGACGAGCGTTATATCCACCTGGTCGGCAAGATGCTGAAGCTGCCGCTGACCGATCGCGAAATCCCGATCATCGCCGACAGCTATGTCGACAAGGAATTCGGCACCGGCTGTGTGAAGATCACCCCCGCGCACGACTTCAACGACTATGCGGTGGGACAACGGCACAAGCTGGCGCAAATCACCATACTGACGCTGGACGCCAAGATCAACGAAAACGGCCCGGCCAAATATCAAGGCCTCGATCGTTTCGTCGCCCGCAAACAGATCGTTGCCGATCTGGACGCCGCAGGCCTGCTCGAATCCGTCAAGCCGCACAAGCTGATGGTGCCGCGCGGCGACCGCACCGGCGTCGTCATCGAACCGATGCTGACCGACCAATGGTTCGTGGCGATGAGCAAGCCGGCGCCGGAAGGCACGCATTTCCCGGGCAAATCGATTACCGAGGTCGCGCTGGAAAAAGTCGCCAACGGCGAAATCCAGATGATTCCGGAAAACTGGAATAACACCTACAACCAGTGGCTCAACAACATCCAGGACTGGTGCATCTCCCGCCAACTGTGGTGGGGCCACCAGATCCCGGCCTGGTATGCCGACGACGGCAAGATCTATGTCGCCCGCAATGAAGCGGACGCCAAGGCACAAGCTGCGGCAGCCGGCTATACCGGTCCGCTACGCCGCGACGACGATGTGCTCGACACCTGGTTCTCGTCCGCGCTGGTACCGTTCTCGACCCTCGGCTGGCCGGAAGAAACGCCTGACTACAAGATGTTCTTGCCGTCATCGGTGCTTGTCACCGGTTTCGACATCATCTTCTTCTGGGTCGCGCGGATGGTCATCATGACCACCCACTTCACCGGCAAGGTGCCATTCAAGACCGTGTATGTACACGGCCTGGTGCGTGACGGTAATGGCCAGAAAATGTCGAAGTCGAAGGGCAATACGCTCGATCCGATCGATCTGATCGACGGCATCAGCCTTGATGATCTGGTGGCCAAGCGTACCGTTGGCCTGATGAATCCGAAGCAGGCTGACAGCATTGCCAAGGCAACCCGCAAGGAATTCGCAGACGGCATCCCGGCCTTCGGCACCGATGCGCTGCGCTTTACCTTCGCCTCGCTGGCGACGCTCGGCCGCAACATCAACTTCGACCTCGGCCGCTGCGACGGCTATCGCAATTTCTGCAACAAGCTGTGGAACGCCACCCGTTTCGTGCTGATGAATACCGAAGGCAAGGACTGCGGTTTCGATGGTCATACGCCGGGCGTCTGCGACAAGGAGAAGCTGCAGTTCTCGCAGGCCGACCGCTGGATCGTGTCGCTGCTGCAGCGTACCGAAGCAGAAGTCGCCAAGGGTTTCGCCGACTACCGTTTCGACAATATCGCCTCGGCCATCTACAAATTTGTCTGGGATGAATATTGCGACTGGTATCTGGAAGTCGCCAAGGTGCAGATCCAGCAAGGCAATGAAGCGCAGCAGCGCGCTACCCGCCGCACCTTGTTGCGCGTGTTGGAAGTGGTGCTGCGCCTGGCGCATCCGATCATTCCATTCGTCACCGAAGCCTTGTGGCAAAGCGTCGCGCCGCTGACCGGCAAGACACTGGATCCGGCCGGCGACTCCATCATGCGCCAGTCGTATCCGGAAGCAAATCTGGAAAAGATCGACGAAAGCGCAGAAGCCTGGATGACGCAGTTGAAATCGCTGACCGATGCATGCCGCAATCTGCGTGGCGAAATGCAATTGTCGCCGGCGCAGCGGGTGCCGCTGATTATTGCCGGCTCAGCGGAACAGCAGACAGTGTTGCAATCCTTCGCCCCCTATCTGCAGGCCCTGGCCAAGTTGGCAGAAGTGCAAGTAGTAGAGACTCTACCCGAATCCCCGGCGCCGGTCTCGATAGTCGGTGATGCTAAGCTGCTGCTCAAAGTAGAAATTGATGTTGCAGCTGAACGCGAACGGCTTGGCAAGGAAATCACCCGCATCGAGGGTGAAATCGTCAAAGCTCAGGCCAAGTTGGGCAACGAAAGCTTTGTCGCTCGTGCGCCAGCCCAGGTTGTGGCGCAAGAGCAAGAGCGTCTTGCCAATTTTTCGGGTACGCTGGAGAAGTTACGCGAACAGTTTGCAAAGTTAAAAGTATCTTGATTCCTTACCAATAATGTGTGCGCTCCGGCTACAGCTACGTAGTCGGAGCCACAAATACAGGAGACAAAGCATGCACAAACTTTCAACGCGACTTTTGATGGCCACAATCGCCAGCAGCGCCCTGCTGGCTTTTGGCGCTTTCGCTCAGGACATCAACTCACCGGTGGGACTCTGGAAAAATATCGATGATCACAGCGGCAAACCAAAAGCGCTGATCCGTATTACCGAATCCAACGGCGAACTGCGCGGCAAGATCGAAAAACTGCTGCGCGATCCGAGCGAAGACCAGAATCCGAAATGCGTCAAATGCGAAGGTGCGCTGAAAGACCAGCCCATCCTCGGCATGACCATCATCACCGGAATGAAGCATGACGGCGACGAATACAACGGTGGCCAGATTCTCGATCCGGACAACGGCAAGGTCTACAAGAGCAAGATGTCGCTGACCGATGGCGGCAAGAAATTGAATGTGCGTGGCTACATCGGCGTACCACTGCTCGGCCGAACACAAACCTGGCTACGCGAAGAATAAAGTAGCGCAGCGCCGTCACTTTAATGTATTCAGGCAAAAAAAATGCCGTTCAGCTGAAAGCTCGAACGGCATTTTTCATATACGGCAGGAATAACAGCGTTGCCGGCCTGGCTCAGACAAAAGAGACGGTCAAGCCCGGCAGCGCAATCCCTGAAAAAGCGGTCACCCAGGTTTGCCCAGCTTGCACCGGATACGCATCGGTCCAAGTGCCGGTAGTGATGATCTCACCCGCTTGCAACGGCGCGAACTGCGATTGTGCATTGAGCTGCTGATGCAAATGCCACAACGCGTGCACCGGACTATCCAGCACATCGCTACCAAAACCGGCACCACACAATGTCACCGAATCTTCTGTGCAGCATGACAGCGAAACGCTGGCATTGGCCAACATGCTGGCCAGATTGCGCCGGGTCGCAGACGACAACACATGTGGCTCGCCAATAATCAGCGTGCCGTGCAAGCCGAATGCGGCAATCGCATCAACCGCATCGAATTTCCAATCCGGAAATGGGCAAACCGCGATTTCAAATGCGTGCGCCATCCATTCGATGCAATCGGCCAACTCTTCGATACCGGCATCCGGCGATGGTGTCGTGCCAAGACTGAATACCACTTCCGGTTCAATGCGCGGCTGCAACGCGCCGTCCAGACTTTGAATCCCACGGTTATCTTCCGCATAGCGCACCGTCGTATCAAATACGTGGGCCCAAAAAGGTTCATCGATGGCTTTGGTAACGCCATATTTTTTCCATATGGTGCGGTTACTGAACCCAAGCTTGCGACCGACCGGAGTTGCCCCCTGGCCGATGCTCGCATCAAGTATACGCTTGCCGATATCGTAGCCATCCATCGGTGAAAGGACATCCGCATTCGACAGCAGGGGCATCAGTTTGGCGCACGCCCGCGCATCGAGAAGCTGATGGGCATAACGGTTAGCTTTGGTGGACATGAGCATGGTTGATTTGTACACTATTAGTGAACACTATCGTATTGTCTGTGACGTTTAATTTTTATACAAGCATCGAATGATTGCCTTTTCGATACTCACACAAAAAGAAACGTCATACCTGCCATCACATATAGATAGTGGGGGTATTGAAAAAATTCATCGACTGCGATGTTTTTGTAAAAACCGGTCAAGCTGTGATGCAAACAAATGGCGATCGCCCTGACTGAATGCGGCAGGACCGCCTGTTTCGACTCCACTGGAACGTAACTCATCCATGAAATTGCGCATCGTCAATTGCTGCTGGATATTGTCCTTGGTATAAAACTCCCGCGTGGATTCAATGCGTGGCCACCCTTTTCCAGTACATCCGCCGCCAGCGGAATATCGCCAGTGATCACCAGGTCGCCAACTTGCAACAAGCGCACGATCTCACGGTCTGCAACATCAAAACCTGACGGCACTTGCACCGCCCTGACGAAACGGGACGGCGGCACCCTCAACAATTTGTTGGCAACCAGGATCAGCTGTATCTGCAATCGATCGGCAACCCGGTACAGAATCTCTTTGATTACGTTGGGGCAGGCATCTGCATCCACCCAGATTTGCATGCCTGTAGGTTGAGCCGGTGCTTCAACCGATGACGGCTGCGAATTAATTTTGCCCCCACAACTCACCGTTAGGTCCGGTTCGCGGCGCCGCAACACCAAAATGACTGTATGCGGCCGGGGTAGCAATACGACCACGCGGAGTCCGTTGCAAATATCCCTGCTGAATCAGATACGGCTCAAGGACATCCTCGATGGTGTCGCGCTCTTCCCCAATGGCTGCCGCAAGATTATCCAGCCCCACCGGCCCACCACCAAATTTGAACAGCACCGCTTCCAGCAACTTCCTGTCCATGATGTCGAAACCAACCGGGTCGACATCCAGCATCACCAGCGCAGCATCAGCCATCGCCTTGGTGATTTCACCATTACCTTTGACTTCTGCATAATCGCGCACGCGCCGCAACAGGCGATTGGCGATACGCGGCGTACCGCGACTACGCTTGGCAATTTCGAATGCGCCATCATCTACAATCGGCGCGCCCAGCAATGACGCGCTACGAGTGACAATCTTGCTAAGCTGCAATGGTGTATAGAACTCAAGCCTGGCGACAATACCGAAACGATCGCGTAGCGGATTGGTCAGCATGCCGGCACGCGTAGTGGCGCCAACCAGGGTAAATGGCTGCAAATCGAGTCGCACGGATCTGGCTGCAGGCCCTTCACCGATCATAATGTCAATTTGATAGTCTTCCAATGCCGGGTACAGGATTTCCTCTACAACCGGCGACAAACGGTGAATTTCATCAATAAACAGAACGTCGTTTGCCTCAAGATTGGTCAGCAGCGCTGCCAAGTCGCCAGCACGTTCAAGTACCGGTCCCGAAGTCTGGCGCAAATTGACACCCATTTCACGCGCAATAATATGCGCCAAGGTGGTTTTTCCCAAGCCAGGCGGACCGAACAGCAAGGTGTGATCCAGCGCTTCGCGCCGTTGCCGCGCAGCGGTGATAAATATTTGCAACTGATCACGTATCTTTTCCTGACCGACGTACTCGTCCAGCTGCTTGGGCCGCAACGCCCGCTCGATCGCCTCTTCGTTCGGCGAAGCCGGTGTAGCGGCAATGATGCGTTGTTCGGTGAAATCGTCGGTTTGGATACTCATGATCGGATTGTAGCCAGTGTGCGGCGATTAAATATAGAAAAAAATTCGCGACGCCAATAAAAGACAAATCTTCCTGCTTTGTACCGCTGACTTAAAGCTTCGACAGCACTTTCAATGCGAGCTTGATACCTTCTGACACGGTCGTATCCGCCGGCAATTGCTTCAACGCAAGTATCGCCTCTTTGTCGGAATAACCAAGCGCAATCAGCGCATTCAAAATATCGCCGCTGGCATCGCTGCCGTGCGGGCTACCGACCGGCCCCAAATCTGCGCCCAGCTTGCCTTTCAGCTCCAGGAGCAGGCGCTCCGCTGTTTTTTGCCAATGCCAGGCACTTTGGTCAACCGCCCAGCTTCCTGCAAAGTAACAGCCTGGGCCAGATCCTGCACCGACATGCCGGACAGGATAGAAAGTGCAGTGCGGGCGCCCACGCCGCTGATCTTGATCAGCTGCTTGAAGACATTTCGCTCTTCTGCGCTGCCAAAACCATACAACACGTGCGCATCTTCGCGTATCGCCAGATGTGTCAGCAAGGCGACTTTTTCACCGAGTCCCGGCAGATTATAGAAAGTACTCATCGGCACCCCGACTTCGTAACCGACGCCATTGCAATCGATCAGTAGTTGAGGAGGATTTTTCTCGAGCAGAATGCCTGAAAGACGACCTATCATCGCGGTATGGCCTTAATGTGAATCAATGAATCATACAGGACAACTGGTTAAAAACACAGTAGTTTTCTTGCGAGAATGCTGAAATTGAGCGAAGTGAACAGAAAGATTAAATTTTCTGCGCAAAGCAAAAACCCTCTGCACGCTAAGATGCAGAGGGTTTTTTAATAAAAGCCTGACGATGACCTACTTTCACACTGGTTGCAGCACTATCATCGGCGCAAAGTCGTTTCACGGTCCTGTTCGGGATGGGAAGGGGTGGTACCAACTCGCTATGGTCATCAGGCATAACTTGTAACCGTTAGTTGTTCTCCAGTTGGAGCAACAACTAACGCAATCTAGAAGAAGTAGTTTTTTATACCGGGTTCACGAGGGTAAGTGAACCCGGTTGGGTATGAATGCACATTATCTGGCAAACAATAAAAGCTCATCATATAACCTGCTAAGGTTATAGGGACAAGCCTCACGGGCAATTAGTATCAGTTAGCTTAACGTATTACTACGCTTCCACACCTGACCTATCAACGTCCTGGTCTCGAACGACCCTTTAGGGGAATCTAGTTCCCGGGAAATATCATCTTAAGGCAAGTTTCCCGCTTAGATGCTTTCAGCGGTTATCTCTTCCGAACTTAGCTACCCGGCAATGCCACTGGCGTGACAACCGGTACACCAGAGGTTCGTCCACTCCGGTCCTCTCGTACTAGGAGCAGCCCCCTTCAAATTTCCAACGCCCACGGCAGATAGGGACCAAACTGTCTCACGACGTTTTAAACCCAGCTCACGTACCACTTTAAATGGCGAACAGCCATACCCTTGGGACCGGCTACAGCCCCAGGATGTGATGAGCCGACATCGAGGTGCCAAACTCCCCCGTCGATATGAACTCTTGGGAGGAATCAGCCTGTTATCCCCAGAGTACCTTTTATCCGTTGAGCGATGGCCCTTCCATACAGAACCACCGGATCACTATGTCCTACTTTCGTACCTGCTCGACTTGTCAGTCTCGCAGTTAAGCACGCTTATGCCATTGCACTATTAGCACGATGTCCGACCGTACCTAGCGTACCTTCGAACTCCTCCGTTACACTTTGGGAGGAGACCGCCCCAGTCAAACTGCCTACCATGCACTGTCCCCGATCCGGATAACGGACCAAGGTTAGAACCTCAAACAAACCAGGGTGGTATTTCAAGGTTGGCTCCACGAGAACTAGCGTCCCCGCTTCAAAGCCTCCCACCTATCCTACACAGATTGGTTCAAAGTCCAATGCAAAGCTACAGTAAAGGTTCATGGGGTCTTTCCGTCTAGCCGCGGGTAGATTGCATCATCACAAACATTTCAACTTCGCTGAGTCTCGGGAGGAGACAGTGTGGCCATCGTTACGCCATTCGTGCAGGTCGGAACTTACCCGACAAGGAATTTCGCTACCTTAGGACCGTTATAGTTACGGCCGCCGTTTACTGGGACTTCAATCAAGAGCTTGCACCCCATCATTTAATCTTCCAGCACCGGGCAGGCGTCACACCCTATACGTCCACTTTCGTGTTTGCAGAGTGCTGTGTTTTTATTAAACAGTCGCAGCCACCTTTTTATTGCAGCCCTTTCGTCCTTCTGGCGCAGGCCAGTCAAACTACCGGGGCGTACCTTATCCCGAAGTTACGGTACAAATTTGCCGAGTTCCTTCTCCCGAGTTCTCTCAAGCGCCTTAGAATACTCATCTCGCCCACCTGTGTCGGTTTGCGGTACGGTCTCGTTAGACTGAAGCTTAGAGGCTTTTCTTGGAACCACTTCCGATTGCTTCGCAAACAAGTTTGCTCGTCCCATACCCTTGAATTACGCTGCCGGATTTGCCTAACAGCCTTCTCTGATATAGGAACCGGGACTTCCAACACCCGGACAACCTTCCGCGATCCGTCCCCCCATCGCATCTAACGACGGTGCAGGAATATTAACCTGCTTCCCATCAGCTACGCATCTCTGCCTCGCCTTAGGGGCCGACTCACCCTGCTCCGATGAACGTTGAACAGGAAACCTTGGGCTTACGGCGTGGGGGCTTTTCACCCCCATTATCGCTACTCATGTCAGCATTCGCACTTCTGATACCTCCAGCATCCTTTACAAGACACCTTCGCAGGCTTACAGAACGCTCTCCTACCATATCCTTACGGATATCCGCAGCTTCGGTGACTGGCTTAGCCCCGTTACATCTTCCGCGCAGGACGACTCGATCAGTGAGCTATTACGCTTTCTTTAAAGGATGGCTGCTTCTAAGCCAACCTCCTGACTGTTTTAGCCTTCCCACTTCGTTTGCCACTTAGCCAATCTTTGGGACCTTAGCTGGCGGTCTGGGTTGTTTCCCTCTTGACGTCGGACGTTAGCACCCGGCGTCTGTCTCCCAAGCTCGCACTCATCGGTATTCGGAGTTTGCAATGGTTTGGTAAGTCGCGATGACCCCCTAGCCATAACAGTGCTCTACCCCCGATGGTGATACTTGAGGCACTACCTAAATAGTTTTCGGAGAGAACCAGCTATTTCCAAGTTTGTTTAGCCTTTCACCCCTACCCACAGCTCATCCCCTAATTTTTCAACATTAGTGGGTTCGGACCTCCAGTGCGTGTTACCGCACCTTCATCCTGGCCATGAGTAGATCACTTGGTTTCGGGTCTACACCCAGCGACTGAACGCCCTATTCGGACTCGATTTCTCTACGCCTTCCCTATACGGTTAAGCTTGCCACTGAATGTAAGTCGCTGACCCATTATACAAAAGGTACGCAGTCACGGAACAAGTCCGCTCCTACTGTTTGTATGCATACGGTTTCAGGATCTATTTCACTCCCCTTCCGGGGTTCTTTTCGCCTTTCCCTCACGGTACTGGTTCACTATCGGTCGATATCGAGTATTTAGCCTTGGAGGATGGTCCCCCCATGTTCAGACAGGATTACACGTGTCCCGCCCTACTTGTTGCAAGCTTAGTTCCACAATGATCATTTCGTATAAGGGGCTATCACCCTCTATGGCCGACGTTTCCAAGTCGTTCTACTATGTCCACTGCTAAAACTTGCGGCTGTTCCCATTTCGCTCGCCACTACTTTGGGAATCTCGGTTGATTCTTTCCTGCAGCTACTTAGATGTTTCAGTTCGCCACGTTCGCTTTGCACACCTATGTATTCAGTGTGCAATGACCTTACGGCCGGGTTTCCCCATTCGGAAATCTGCGGATCAAAGCTTGTTTGCTAGCTCCCCGCAGCTTATCGCAAGCTACTACGTCCTTCATCGCCTGATATCGCCAAGGCATCCACCATATGCACTTATTCACTTGTCCCTATAACTTTAGCCTCTGCCTGCGTTCACAGACAAAGAGCGGTTATAGAGGTATTTCTATGAGTTTAGCGTTTGCCGTATCCAAAGTGTTATCGCATTCTCTATGCAGCTTGCGCCCATAGAGTCTTTTGAGAACTCTTTACATACTTTTTGATTTGATACAATCATACCCATCAATCACCATGTCCACGCTTTCGCATCTTCACGACAATTGACGAATCTTTACTTCTTCTAGATTGTTAAAGAACAGTTATTGCTTTTGATCTTAAAAAGACCAAACCTAAATCTCAGTGCCGACTTCCCGCACCGACTTAGGTTTGACATTTCAGTACCACCAGTAACTGGTGGAGGTTGACGGGATCGAACCGACGACCCCCTGCTTGCAAAGCAGGTGCTCTCCCAGCTGAGCTAAACCCCGAAATTCTTTGGTGGGTCTGGTTGGGCTCGAACCAACGACCCCCGCGTTATCAACACGGTGCTCTAACCAACTGAGCTACAGACCCGCTTGGATCAGTACGAGCCTACCATCAACTTCAGCACTCTCATGCCGCAGCCTTTGACCGATACCTGTTCTTCTTGATTAACAGACGATAAGTGTGGACGCTTAACTTTCATGCAAACTCTAGAAAGGAGGTGATCCAGCCGCACCTTCCGATACGGCTACCTTGTTACGACTTCACCCCAGTCACGAATCCTACCGTGGTAAGCGCCCCCCTTGCGGTTAGGCTACCTACTTCTGGTAAAACCCGCTCCCATGGTGTGACGGGCGGTGTGTACAAGACCCGGGAACGTATTCACCGCGACATGCTGATCCGCGATTACTAGCGATTCCAACTTCATGTAGTCGAGTTGCAGACTACAATCCGGACTACGATACACTTTCTGGGATTAGCTCCCCCTCGCGGGTTGGCGGCCCTCTGTATGTACCATTGTATGACGTGTGAAGCCCTACCCATAAGGGCCATGAGGACTTGACGTCATCCCCACCTTCCTCCGGTTTGTCACCGGCAGTCTCATTAGAGTGCCCTTTCGTAGCAACTAATGACAAGGGTTGCGCTCGTTGCGGGACTTAACCCAACATCTCACGACACGAGCTGACGACAGCCATGCAGCACCTGTGTTACAGTTTTCTTTCGAACACTCCCAAATCTCTTCGGGATTCTGTACATGTCAAGGGTAGGTAAGGTTTTTCGCGTTGCATCGAATTAATCCACATCATCCACCGCTTGTGCGGGTCCCCGTCAATTCCTTTGAGTTTTAATCTTGCGACCGTACTCCCCAGGCGGTCTACTTCACGCGTTAGCTGCGTTACCAAGTCAATTAAGACCCGACAACTAGTAGACATCGTTTAGGGCGTGGACTACCAGGGTATCTAATCCTGTTTGCTCCCCACGCTTTCGTGCATGAGCGTCAGTGTTATCCCAGGGGGCTGCCTTCGCCATCGGTATTCCTCCACATCTCTACGCATTTCACTGCTACACGTGGAATTCTACCCCCTCTGACACACTCTAGCTATGCAGTCACAAATGCCATTCCCAGGTTAAGCCCGGGGATTTCACACCTGTCTTACATAACCGCCTGCGCACGCTTTACGCCCAGTAATTCCGATTAACGCTTGCACCCTACGTATTACCGCGGCTGCTGGCACGTAGTTAGCCGGTGCTTATTCTTCAGGTACCGTCATTAGCAAGAGATATTAGCTCTCACCGTTTCTTCCCTGACAAAAGAGCTTTACAACCCGAAGGCCTTCTTCACTCACGCGGCATTGCTGGATCAGGGTTGCCCCCATTGTCCAAAATTCCCCACTGCTGCCTCCCGTAGGAGTCTGGGCCGTGTCTCAGTCCCAGTGTGGCTGGTCGTCCTCTCAGACCAGCTACTGATCGATGCCTTGGTGAGCCTTTACCTCACCAACTAGCTAATCAGATATCGGCCGCTCTATGAGCATGAGGTCTTGCGAGCCCCCACTTTCATCCGTAGATCGTATGCGGTATTAGCTAATCTTTCGACTAGTTATCCCCCACTCAAAGGTACGTTCCGATATATTACTCACCCGTTCGCCACTCGTCAGCGGAGCAAGCTCCCTGTTACCGTTCGACTTGCATGTGTAAGGCATGCCGCCAGCGTTCAATCTGAGCCAGGATCAAACTCTTCAGTTCAATCTCTGTTTTGTGGCATTGCTGCCTAGCATCTCTGCTATCGCTCACTCAAAATACTGACAGGCCGTTTAAATAAATTTAAACGCCTATTTTCTTCTTTTGTGAACATTTAATGTTTTAAGTTATACGCCACCGATTTACATCAGCAACGCTGCACTTCCATCAAACGCCCACACTTATCGACTGTTAATTGTTAAAGAACCTTCTACTGCGCGTCACCCAACCACCCGGTTCGCGTTACCAACAAATCGTTTTGTTTGTCAGCAGCAGAGAGATGAGATTATGTAGCGTTTCCAGTTTTTCGTCAACTACTTTTTTACTAACCACCGAAAAACTTTTTACTAACCACACCAACTTCTTGCCCATCTTCCCGTTCCCACTTCGCACTCAAATCAGCACCAATTACTCGCTGCTCATTCGTTTTATTTCGCGTCGTTCTCAACGGGAGCCGAACTATAACAAACCATTTCCCCCTATGGCAAGTGGTTTGTTAAATATTTTTGAAAACAGGTAAACGTTTTTCCAGGAAGGCATGCATGCCTTCTTTCTGATCCTCGGTGGCGAAGGTGCTGTGGAACATGCGGCGCTCATATTGAATGCCTTCGGCCAAAGTCGTTTCATAGGCGCGATTGACCGATTCCTTGATCATCATGACCGCCGGCAGCGACATTGAGGAAATCACGATGGCCGCTTCCATGGCCTCCTGCAGCAGACGCTCCAGCGGCACCACGCGCGACACCAAGCCCGCGCGCTCCGCTTCGGCGGCATCCATCATGCGTGCGGTCAGGCACATGTCCATGGCTTTTGACTTCGATACCGCGCGGGGCAAGCGCTGCGTGCCGCCGGCACCCGGAATGATGCCCAGTTTGATTTCCGGCTGGCCGAACTTGGCGTTGTCGGCTGCAATGATGAAATCGCACATCATTGCCAACTCGCAACCGCCCCCCAAGGCAAAACCCGCCACGGCGGCGATCACAGGTTTGCGTACGCTGCGGATCGCTTCCCAGTTGCGAGTGATGTAGTCACCCTTGAATACATCCATATAAGAGAGGGCCGCCATGCCGCCGATATCGGCGCCGGCGGCAAAGGCCTTGTCGCTGCCGGTCAAGACTATGCATCCGATTTCCGGATCGGCGTCAAACTGGAGAAGCGCCTTACCCAGCTCGCTCATCAATTGATCATTCAGGGCATTCAAGGCCTTCGGGCGATTCAGATGGATCAGCCCGACTTTGCCTTGTGTCTCGACCAGGATATTTTCGTATGTCATTGGATCTTCCATTTCATGTAAATCGTTTGATGTTAATTGTAGCGCCGCTGGATAAGGGATAGGATGACTCTATATATAGCAGCGCACCACCTCACGAGGAATTTATCAGGTTTCAGATTGTCTCTATTGAAGGTATCTATATTACCGAGAAGATTCCGAGATTTCGACCGATACCCGCTTTTCCCCAACTAGAAGGAGGCTAACCATGTTCAAGACCATTCTAGTCCCTACCGACGGATCGCATCTATCCGATAAAGCAATCGCCACCGCCATCGAGTTTGCCAAGTTCAGCAGCGGCAAGATCATTGCCCTTTCCGTTGCCGAGCCCTACCCGTTCTCACCGATGGCAGAAAGCACCATGGCCACCGACCCCGGCACCTATGAAGAGAACATGCTGGCGCTGGCGCAGTTGAACGTAAAAAAAGTCGCCGATGCCGCCAGAGATGCGGGCGTACCTTGTGAAAGGCTGACCGCCCAGGCATTCAATCCCGACGAAGAGATCATCAACGCCGCCGAGAAATATCACTGCGACGCGATTTTCATGGCGTCGCACGGCCGCAGCGGACTCAGCCGTCTGTTCCTGGGCAGCAAAACACAGAGGGTATTGGCCCACTCGACGATTCCGGTACTGGTGCTGCGTTGAGGTTTCATCAAATTTCGCGCGCCCTACATCGAACTTGGCCCCTGTTATCGGACAGCGGCCAACTTCGGCAGTAGCAGCCACATCATGCCGCGCTGCTTCATCTTGCCGGCCTTATCGCCGGCTTCATTGCCAAACCCCCAGAAGAAATCGGCCCGGACCGCGCCCTTGATGGCGCCGCCGGTGTCTTGCGCCACCACCAGCTGCTGCAGCAGAGCACCGCTGTTGGGCTGGGTCGTCGACAGAAACACCGGGGTACCGAGCGGCACGAACTGCGGATCGACCGCAATCGAGCGTTGCGGCGTCAGCGGCACACCCTGCGCGCCTTTCGGCCCTTTGCTCGGATCGGTGACGATCTCTTCCTTGAAAAAGACGTAGCTTGGATTGGCATTCAATAATTCCTGCTGCCGCCCCGGATTCGCCGCCAGCCAGGCCTTGATGCCTTGTGCGGACGCCTGGGCCAACGTCAATTCGCCTTTATCGACCAGATAGCGGCCGATCGATTTGTACGGATAACCATTCTGGTCGGCATAAGCTACACGCACGACGCCGCCGGTGTCATTCAACTGAACCCGACCGGAACCTTGCACCTGCAGGAAAAATGCATCGATCGGGTCATCCACCCACAGCAGCTCCTTGCCGACCAGGGCGCCGGACTTGTCCAGCTCGGCACGGTTTGCGTAAGGCACCACCTTGTTGCCAACCAGGCGGCCACGCAGTCGCAGCCCCTTCAATTCCGGATAAATACTGGCCAGGTCGACCGTGATCAGATCGTCCGGCGCCCGGTAGATCGGCGTCTGGTAAGGGCCACCGCGTTTGCGCGCGCCTTTCAACAACGGTTCGTAGTAGCCGGTGACCAGTCCGTTATCCGTGCCATCGGCATTGACAACTTGATAAGGCGTGAAAAAAGACTGGAAAAACGTGCGAATTGCTTTTTCGTTATTACCATCCAGGTCGGCCGCAATCGCGCACGGCTCTTTCCAGTCAACCTTGCGCGCCTGAGTCGTGCAGGAAGTCAGGAAAGCCGGCAGCGCCTGGCGCAAATCGTCACTGGCCCAGCCGGGCAACGCCGAAAACGTGGTTGCGCGCAGGGTGGCGCCGGGCGGCGTTGACGGCAGCGGCGCCGCTTCAGTCGGCCGCGGCGTTTCCTTGGACGGTGGCGTGGTCAGGGGAGTGGTGGTGCAGGCAGCTAAACTGAAACCAATAATCAGGGCAGAAACGGGTAGACTGATACGTTTAAATAGCATTTAGGATTCTTTATGTGGTTAGTGGCTCTTGAAGCGTGCTTCGCCTTCTTTGTGTTCGCATTCATTGTCTGGTGGACGATGTTTTCCGGTCGCAAGCCGGACCAAAAGCCGCCGGCCAAGCCGTTGCCGCCTAAAGACGACAGCAACGCCAAATAAATTCAGTGCAGGGTGCGCGGCAGCGACAGGACGAACTCGGGAATCCGCGCCTCGAATTGCTCGCCATCTTCGGCAACACAGAAATATTCGCCGGACATCGAACCCTGCGGCGTCGCCATCGAGGTGCCGCTGGTGTATTCGAATTGCTCGCCCGGCTGCAGCAGCGGCTGATGACCGACCACACCCAAGCCGCGCACTTCCTCGACATGATTGTTGGCATCGGTAATCACCCAGTGACGCGAGATCAATTGCGCAGCGACCTGTCCGGTATTGCGGATCGTAATCGCGTAGGCGAATACAAAGTGCGAACTGTCGGGATCGGATTGCTCTTCCAGATACTGTGTCCTGACAGAAACGGTAAATTCATAGGCGGCCATGCTGGGTTCCTCGATTGGCACTGATTACTTTCAAAATGATTGCGACTAGCGAGCCATTGCACACGAATTTACCCCAGGGCGCAAGCAGCAAGGAAGCCAGATGCCGCCCTAAAGGGTAAAATAGCTCTCTTTTTTGCGCCTTCCCTGGATAGCCTTCATGCCAACCTATCGTATCGCCCCCAGCATTCTTTCCGCCGACTTCGCCCGCCTGGGTGAAGAAGTACGCAACGTTGTCCGCGACGGCGCCGACATGATCCACTTCGACGTGATGGACAACCATTACGTTCCCAACCTGACCATCGGCCCGCTGGTGTGTGAAGCGATCCGCCCGCACGTGCAGGTGCCGATCGATGTCCACTTGATGGTCAAACCGGTCGACCGCATCATTCCGGACTTCGCCAAGGCCGGCGCCAACATCATTACTTTCCACCCGGAAGCATCGGAACACATTGATCGTTCGCTGCAGCTGATCCGCGATCATGGCTGCAAGGCTGGCCTGGTTTTCAATCCAGCAACATCATTGGATTACCTTGATTACGTGATGGACAAGATCGACATCATCCTGATCATGTCGGTCAACCCAGGCTTCGGCGGCCAGTCGTTCATCCCGGAAGCGCTCAAGAAGATTGCCGAAGCGCGCCGACGGATCGACGCCTCGGGGCGCGACATCATGCTGGAAGTCGACGGCGGCATCAAGATCGACAACATCGCGGCAGCCGCCAAGGCCGGTGCGGACACCTTTGTCGCCGGTTCGGCCATCTTCGGCAAACCCGATTACAAGTCCGTGATCGACAACATGCGCGCGGAACTGGCCAAAGTATGAGTACAGCAGCAGCGTCAGAAGTGATTGCCCTGAGCGGCATCGCGGCCGCCATCATTGACCTCGATGGCACCATGCTCGACACCGCGCCGGATTTCCAGGTTGCAGTGAATCGCATGCGCGACGAGATGGATCTGGCGCCGCTGGAACAAAAAACCATTGTTGACTTCGTCGGCAAAGGCAGCGAAAACCTGATTCGCCGTGTGCTTGCGGTCGATTTTCCAGCGCAGCAAGTCGAGCAGCATTTCGACGCGGCGCTCAACTCCTACCAACGCCATTACGAAGTCGTCAACGGCACCCATGCCAGCCTGTATCCCGGCGTGGTCGAAGGCTTGCAGGCGATGCGCGACAAGGGCTTGCGGCTGGCGTGCGTCACCAACAAGCCGTTGGTGTTCGCTTTGGCACTGCTGGAGAAAGCCGGGCTGCGCGATTATTTCGAACTGGTTTACGGCGGCGATTCGTTCCCGCGCAAGAAGCCGGACCCGATGCCGCTGCTGGCGGTTTGCGCCGATTTTGAGCTGGAACCGGCGCAGGTAGTCGCCATCGGCGATTCCAGCAACGACGCCCAGGCGGCGCGCGCAGCCGGTTGCCGGGTGTTCAACGTGCCGTATGGCTACAATCACGGCGAATCTATACAAGATGTCGATTCCGATGGTATAGTCGCTTCACTGCTCGTTGCAGCACATCATATTTCAACCTGATTCGCTTTATTTAACACCTCCCGATCTCTCATGTTCGTCAACAAAAAACTTCATGTCCTCCTAGCCGCCCCCGGGGCCTGGCTATGGCGACGCTGGCAATCCTGGGCTAACTGAACCCACTGATCGCCGCTGCCTGTCCATTTCTTAAACAATAGAAATCCTGGCAACGTTTTTTGTAATGAACCACCGCTGTTTTACAATAGCGGTCTGGAGAGAAACATGACCGAACTCGAATTCAAATCGCTGGCCACGCAAGGCTACAACCGCATTCCGCTGATCGCAGAAGCCTTTGCCGATCTCGAAACCCCGTTGACGCTGTACCTGAAACTGGCGCAAACCCAGCACACCGGGAAAAACACCTTCCTGCTGGAATCGGTAGTCGGCGGCGAGCGTTTCGGACGCTACTCGTTCATCGGCTTGCCGGCCTCGACGCTGTTGCGCAGCTATGGCACACGGATCGAAGTGGTCAAGGACGACAAGGTCATCGAAACCCGCGAAGGCAATCCGCTCGATTTCATCGCCGAATTCCAGTCGCGCTACAAAGTCGCGCTGCGCCCTGGCCTGCCGCGCTTTTGCGGTGGCCTGGCCGGTTATTTCGGTTACGACACGGTGCGCCATATCGAAAAACGCCTGGCTGACTCGACGCCAAAAGACGATCTCGGCCTGCCCGATATCCAATTGCTGCTGACCGAAGAACTGGCCGTCATCGATAATCTGTCCGGCAAGTTGTACTTGATCGTCTATGCCGATCCGACCCAGCCGGAAGCCTTCTCCAAAGGCCGCCAACGCCTGAAAGACTTGCGCAACATGCTGCGCCGCCCGGCCGATGCGCCGGTGACTTCGGCTTCGGTGCGTACCGAAACCATTCGCGAATTCAAGAAGGACGATTACCTGAAGGCAGTCGCCAAGGCCAAGGAATATGTGATGGCGGGCGACCTGATGCAGGTCCAGATCGGCCAGCGCATCAAGAAACCGTATGTCGATTCGCCGCTGATGCTGTATCGCGCGCTGCGCTCGCTGAATCCGTCGCCGTACATGTACTTCTACAATTTCGGCGACATGCAAATCGTCGGCGCCTCGCCGGAAATCCTGGTGCGCAACGAACAAACCTCTGCGCCTAAAGCTGGCAGCGGCGAAAGCAAGCGCAAGGTCACGATTCGTCCATTGGCTGGCACCCGGCCGCGCGGTTCGACTCCCGAGCAAGATGAGCAACTGGCAACCGAGTTGCTTGCCGATCCGAAGGAAATCGCCGAACACGTGATGCTGATCGACCTGGCCCGTAACGACATCGGCCGCATCGCCGAAACCGGCAGCGTCAAGGTCACCGATCAGATGGTGATCGAAAAATATTCGCATGTGCAGCACATCGTCTCGAATGTCGAAGGCGAACTCAAATCCGGCCTGTCCAACCTGGATGTCCTGAAAGCTACGTTCCCGGCCGGCACCTTGTCCGGTGCGCCGAAAGTGCGCGCCATGGAAATCATTGATGAACTGGAACTGACCAAGCGCGGCATCTACGGCGGCGCGTGCGGCTACCTGTCGTTCGGCGGCGAAATGGATGTCGCCATCGCGATCCGCACCGGCGTCATCAAGGATGGCATGCTGTATGTGCAGGCCGCAGCCGGCATCGTCGCCGATTCGGTGCCCGAGATGGAATGGCAGGAAACCGAAAACAAGGCACGCGCGGTACTGCGCGCGGCTGAACAGGTGCAAGACGGACTGGATGGAGAAATCTGATGCTGCTAATGATCGACAACTACGATTCCTTCACCTACAACCTGGTGCAATACTTCGGCGAACTGGGTGAAGATGTGCGTACATTCCGCAACGACGAAATCACGCTTGAAGAAATCCAGGCCCTGAAGCCGGACCGCATCTGCCTGTCGCCAGGACCGTGTAGCCCGAAGGAAGCCGGGATTTGCGTTGCATTGCTGCAGCAGTTTGCCGGCAAGCTGCCGATACTCGGCGTTTGCCTGGGCCACCAGGCCATCGGCGAAGCATTCGGCGGCAAGGTGGTTCGTGCGCAACAGGTCATGCATGGCAAGACCTCGCCGATTACCCACACCGGCGTCGGCGTATTCAAGGATTTACCTAGCCCGTTCACAGTAATTCGCTATCACTCGCTGGCAATCGAGCGTTCCTCGATTCCAGACTGCCTGGAAATCACGGCATGGACCGATGACGGTGAAATCATGGGCGTGCGGCACAAGGATTATGATATCGAGGGCGTGCAGTTCCACCCTGAATCGATCCTGTCGGAACACGGCCATGCGCTGCTGCGTAACTTCGTGCAAAGAACCGCTTGAATTCGTAGCACCGGCGCGCCCGCTGCCCGACACGGCGCGCCGCCCTCCTCATTCGTAGCAAGGAAATCATGCCAATCTCCGAACAAGAAGCCCTGTTGCGTTGCATTGAGCACCGCGAAATCTTCCACGACGAAATGTTGTCGCTGTTCCGTCGCATCATGCGTGGCGAAATGTCGCCGCTGATGATCGCCGCGCTGACCATGGGCCTGCGCGTAAAGAAAGAAACCATCGGCGAAATCGCCGCAGCCGCGCAAGTCATGCGCGAATTTGCCACCCCGGTTCCGTGCCGCGACACCGCCAATCTGGTGGATATCGTCGGCACCGGCGGCGATGGTGCACAGACCTTCAATATTTCGACGGCCTCGATGTTCGTCGCCGCCGCAGCAGGCGCCCGTGTCGCCAAGCATGGCGGCCGCAGCGTGTCTTCCTCGTCCGGCAGCGCAGATGTATTGGAATCGTTTGGCGCCAATATCAACCTGACGCCAGCGCAAGTCGCGCAATCGATCGAGCAAACCGGCATCGGCTTCATGTTTGCGCCGAATCATCACGCGGCGATGAAACATGCGGCGCCGGTGCGCAAGGAACTGGGCGTGCGCACGATTTTCAACATCCTGGGACCGTTGACCAATCCGGCCGGTGCGCCGAATATCCTGATGGGCGTATTCCACGCCGACCTGGTCGGTATCCAGGTGCGGGTATTGCAGCGGCTCGGTGCGCAACACGCTATTGTGGTGTGGGGGCGCGACAATATGGATGAAGTTTCGCTCGGCGCCGGCACCATGGTGGGCGAGTTGGTCAACGGCGAAATCCGTGAGTATGAAATTCATCCGGAAGATTTCGGCTTGCAGATGATCGCCAGCCGTAACCTGAAAGTATCCAACTCAACCGAATCCAAGCAAAAAGTGCTGGAAGCCTTGGAAGATCGGCCGGGACCGGCGCGCGACATCGTCGCCATCAATGCCGGTACTGCCTTGTATGCCGCTGGCGTTGCCAGCTCGATCGCCGATGGACTGGACAAAGCGCGGGCAGCCATCGCCTCGGGCGCGGCACGAGCCAAGCTCGATCAGTTCGTGCAGGTCACGCAAACCATCGGCGCTGGCTGATCGTCTTCATCTGTCGCAAAGGAAATACCCATGTCCGATATCTTGAATAAAATCCTCGACGTCAAAGCCGACGAAGTGGCTGCGGCGAAGAAACACCAGGACTTTGCCAGCCTGCGTCGCGAAGTGGAATCCGATGCCGAAGCACGCGCCGGTTTGCGCGGTTACGAAGCCGCGCTGCGCGCCAAGGTCGCGGCGGGCCACGCTGGCGTTATCGCCGAAGTCAAAAAGGCGTCACCTTCCAAAGGCGTGATCCGCGCCGACTTCCGTCCTGCCGAGATTGCCATCGATTACGCTGCACATGGCGCTGCCTGCTTGTCAGTGCTTACCGACGTTCAATTTTTCCAGGGCGCGCCAGAATATCTGCAGCAGGCGCGTGCCGCCTGCACGCTGCCGGCGCTGCGTAAGGATTTCATGATCGATCCGTATCAGGTGTACCAGGCACGTTCATGGGGCGCCGATGCGATCCTGCTGATCGTCGCCGCGCTGGATCACGGTTTGATGGCGGAAATGGAAGCTGTCGCCCATGAGCTCGGCATGAGCGTGTTGGTGGAAGTGCATAATGCCGAAGAACTGAACGCTGCGTTGAAGCTGAAGACCAAGCTGCTCGGCATCAACAACCGCAATCTGCGCACTTTTGAAACGTCGCTGCAAACCACGTTGGATCTGTTGCCGAATATTTCGCCAGACAAGTTGGTGGTGACCGAATCGGGCATTCATACGCGGGACGACGTCAAACGCATGCGCGATGCCAACGTCAATGCCTTCCTGGTTGGCGAAGCATTCATGCGCGCTGCGCAGCCGGGTGTCGAACTTGGTCGCCTGTTCGATAACTGAAAACGACAAGTTTCTCAGCTGCTGGCCCATCAACCCTGATGGGCCAGCGAATGACTAAAGAGCTAGAATCAATTGAGCTAGAATCAATTAAAAGGCTGGAATCAGCGAGCCTTTGAATTCGGTCTCGATGAATTTCCGCACCTCTTCCGACTGATACGCCTTGACCAGTTTCTTCACCCACGGCTTATCCTTGTCTTCCGCCCGCGTGGCAATCAGATTGGCATAAGGCCCTCGGGCATCTTCCACCGCAATCGTATCGCGTTGCAATGACAAACCCGCCTTGAATGCGTAATCGTTGTTGATCGATGCCGCCGCCAGATCGTCCAGCGAACGCGGCAGTTGTGCGGCGTCCAGTTCGATCAGCTTGAGTTTCTTCGGATTCTCGATCACATCCAGCGGCGTTGCATTGACACCGTTTTCACCGACACCAGGTTTCAGCTTGATCAAGCCGGCTTTCTGCAACAACAGCAAGGCCCGATTGCCGTTCGACGGATCGTTCTGGATGCCGATGCTGGCGCCTATCGGTAACTGATCGACGTTTTTATATTTCTTCGAATAGATACCCAGCGGCGCCGTCAGCGTCAACCCGACCGGCACGATCTTGTAGCCGCGCGCCTTGATCTGGCTGTCGAGGAAAGGTTTGTGCTGGAACGCGTTGGCGTCCAGGTCGCCGGCGGCCAAAGCTTCATTCGGCTGCAGGTAATCGCTGAAGGTGATGATCTGGATGTCGAGGCCGTCGCGCGCCGCCACTTTCTTGACTACCGCGAAGGTCTGCTCGGCGTTACCTACCGAGACGCCGACCTTGATCTTGGTTTTATCCTGCCCATGAGCGCCGGCAACAGCGGTCGCCAATAACAGAATGGGTAATGTCTTGAGGATGAGGCGACGCATTTTTTCTCCGTGATGATGTGCTGAAAGCGATAAATCGCGATATTCACACATCCCTCGGCAAGCGCTAACGAAGAAATTTGCATGTCGATATGCGGTGCGGCCCTGCCGATCGGCAAGCTAGAATTCTGCATGCAGCCGCAGCGAACCGATCAGCACCGGCCCGCGATCGGCGTTGTAGGCGGGATTGCAAATACGCTGCAGGTCTGCTGTCAGCGATATGCCCTTGCGCAAACTGAAGTTGTAATACGCCTCCAGTATCCGTTCCGGCTGGTAGTTCAAGCGGCCATCGCCGATGAACACGCCAAGTCCGCCGGCCGCCAGGTAATCCTGATGCGCCTTGCTCAAGCCATTCTGGATGAAGGAGACGCCGACCGTATCGTTGTCGCGATGCCAGCTGCTGCCCTTGAGCGCCAGGCCGGTACTCACCGAACGTTCGATTTCAGTAAAGGAGAACGTTTCGGTTTTGCCGTCGTTCCAGCTGGCGCGGGTAAAGAAGCCGAGATCGCTGCTCAAGCTTTGCTCGAGATTGATGCCGTAGCCTTGCTTGACGCTGGCCTTGCGCACCTGCGCCACATCGGGCGTACCGCCTTGGGCGGCAGCATACGCAAGGGCATCCGAGAAACTCCCCATGAATTCCTTGTTGCGGAATGCCAGCACTCGGATTTTCCCGGCTGGCCGCTGATCGTGTGATCATGTTCAAGTTCGATCTGGTCGGCGTGGAACTTGGTAATGCGGGTGTCCAGACGCTGGCCGTTCGACTCAAGCGGCACCATGAAACGGCCGGCGCGCAAGACCCAGTCATCGTAATAATATTCAGCCGCCGCACCCCAGGTATAACCGCGCGTATCGCCGGCATAATCGTAGGCGCCATAGGTCGACAGCGCCCAGTTCATGAACTGTGTGCGGCCGTCGTGGGCGTAGGCGTTGTTGTCGAAGATATCGAGAATGCTCACGTTGCCCACGGTTAGAACCAGGCGTCGCTTGTCGACCATTCCTGCCAACTGATTTTGTGCCGACTCAACCGCTTCCCGCTCCCCTCCAAGCCCCCAGGTTTGGCGCAGAAAAAGCCTGGCGCGATAAAACGTCGGATTGGGCCCGCTGGATTTTTGCTGCTCTGAATTGACCATGCCGCCCAGCCCGGTGAGATTGGACATCGGCACGGCTTGCACGACTTCAGGATCGAAGTAAAACTCGGCGCCGTGCCACAAGCGCGCACCGAAAAACAGCGTACCGGAAAACGAATAGCCCTTTTCGGCTTGGATACCCAGACTGTTCGGCCCAGAGTATGCAGCGTCGAAAGAAGGCTTCTTTTGCCAGATATAGGTTGCCTGGCCCTTGATACCCCAGCTCTCTTCCTCGACTTCATCTGCATGCGAGAACAACGGAAACGTCATAGCAGCCGTCAGCAGGGCGCCAAAAATGAGACGACCGGCGGAAGTCGATCTAAAACCGGCGCCGTGATCTAAGACTCGGCACGACGTAACTAAATGTATGTGCGGCATGGAATTTGAATACGGGAAGGAGCCGCGTAACGGGACATGACGGCAAAGCTTCGATAGTACAACAGGCCGGGCGTAACTTACCCCGGCTGTTGCAACAACGCATCAACCCGATGTCTTGCCCGCCTCGACCAACGCCGCCATTGCCCGAAACTCATCGCCGCCACGCGCGCGCAAGCCGTCGATGACTCCCGCCTGATTCTGGGGCGGCTGGTTCTGGCTGACTTTCCACTTGCCGGACAACCGGGTGATGACAATCTCGATACCGACGATGGCGCCCATCAATTTCTCGGTGTAGTCATGCGGCGCATCGGATACTTGCCATGGCGCCGGAAACGCCGCTTCGTTGTGCGCAGTCAGCGCCGTCAGGTGCGCCCGCAACCATGTTGTATCGTCGATGATGCGCAACGTCCCGTAGGCATGCGCGACTGCATAATTCCAGGTCGGCACAACCTTGCCGGTTTCCGCCTTGGTCGCATACCAGGATGGTGTGATGTAGGCATCCGGTCCCTGGAATATCGCCAGCACTTCGACATCTTTCTGATAGTCGCTCCACAGTGGATTGGCACGCGCCACGTGCCCGTGCAGCGTGCCAAATGACCCAAGTTCCGGAGACAGCAACAACGGGATGTGATTGGCGTTGAGTCCGCTTGATGCAAGTGTGACAAGTGTGGACAAGGGGCGCGCGCGAATCAAGTCGTGCAAAACTTCCAGGCGCGGTTCATCGAATTGCTTGGGAATATACATGACGGTCAATGCTGCTTTGAAGGAGTGGATCGGAATAAATCAGCTGCGTACACAGTACAAACTGGAACCGCTCATAGAATATACCGCCCAAGCTAAAAAGTGGCGGCGTATACATTTGGCGCAAAACGCTCCATCAGCGATTGCGGCTTGAGCGGCGCAGTAAAACCGAACTTGGCGTACAAACCATGCGCCGTACTTGTCGCCAGCATGAAGCGCCGCAAACCTTGCAAACGGGGATGCTCCATCACGGCAGCCATCAGAGTCGCGCTGTAGCCGTTGCCCCGATGTTCCTCAAGCACAAACACATCAACCAGATAGGCGAACGTCGCATAATCGGTAATGACGCGCGCATAACCAACTTGCGCGCCATCCAGCAGCAATCCGAAATTCAATGAATTGCGGATCGCCTCCTCGACTGTCGACAGCGGAATACCGCGCGCCCATGCCGACTCCTGCGACAAAAACCGGTGAATCAGGGGAATGTCCAGGTCGGCCGACTCTGTGGTGATACGCAACGTCTCCATTCGTGGTCCTTATCGTTAACAACTGAAGAATTGATGCCAGTCGATTAGCATACCCGCGAATGAAAAATATTGCCTCACATCACGAGGTCATGCTCCTGTTCTCTGCGCAATGGAACATCAGGAAAATCAGCATCCCAACGCTTGGCTCCATTGATTTCCGGAAGGTTTGGGAGATTGCTTTAGATACGCGTTGAAAAAAACACGAAAGAATTGCGAATTGCAGATCGCTGGACTAAGTGTGTCGCCGTTACGACAACCGGGCCAAACAGTGATGAATGAGCAGCGAGAATGCTGCTCAATATGTTGAACGATGGTCGGTCTCCGGCGTCGGGCGCCAGAGACCGATTGTGCCGGTATTACGCCTCGTTTTTGAGAGCCAGCGCGCCAGCTTCTGGATCCAGCTCTCCTTCCCATTTCGCGATCACGGATGTCGCGATGCCGTTACCGATCACATTGGTGGCGGTGCGGCCCATGTCGAGGAACTGATCGATACCGATGATGAGCAGGATGCCGGCTTCTGGCAAGTGGAACATCGGCAGGATGGCGGCGACCACCACCAGTGAACCGCGCGGCACGCCGGCCATGCCTTTGCTACTGATCATCAGGACTAGCAACATGGTGAGCTGCTGGGCGAACGACATTTCAATGTTGTAAGCCTGCGCCACGAACAACGCGGCGAAGGCTTGATACATCATCGAGCCGTCGAGATTGAATGAGTAGCCGAGCGGCAGCACGAAGCCGGTGATCTTGTTGTTGACGCCGAATTTTTCCAACTGCTCCATGGTCTTCGGATAGGCGGCTTCGCTGCTGGCGGTCGAGAATGCCAGCATGATCGGCTCCTTGAGCAAGCGCAGCATGGTGAAGATCGAGCCTTGCAGGAACAGATAGCCGATGCCGATCAACAGCAACCAGAGCGCGGCCAGGCCTGCGTAGAAACCGCCGAGGAATTTGCATAGGTGGTCAGCACGCCGAAGCCTTGCACGGTAATGACCGCTGCGATTGCGGCAAATACGCCGATCGGCGCGAAGCGCATTACGTAATCGGTGACCTTCAACATGACGTGCACCAGGCCGTCGATTGCGGTAGTCAGCGTCTTCGCGGCTTCGCCTTTGATCGACGCCAGGCCGAAGCCGAAGAACAGCGAAAACACCAGGATCTGCAGGATTTCATTTTTTGCCAGCGCATCGACGAAGCTGCTCGGGAACACGTGCGAGACGAAGTCTTTCAGGTTGAAGCCGCTAGTGTTCAGTTTGGTATCGGCGCCAACAGCCGGCAAAGGCAGATTGAGCGAATGGCCAACCTGAAGCACGTTGACGAACAACATGCCCAGCGCCAGCGACAGCAGCGAAGCGATGATAAACCAGGCCAGCGCCCGGAAGCCGATGCGGCCGACCGAATTGCTGTCCTTCATACCGGCGATACCCGATACCAGCGTGCCGAACACCAGCGGTGCGATGATCATCTTGATGAGCCGCAGGAACACGTCGGTGATGATCGAGAAGTAACCGGCGATTTCCTTTGCTGCGGCTTCGTCCGGCGCCATGTTGTGGCACACATAGCCGACCACTATTCCCAACAGCATGCCGACCAGAATCCAAGTCGTACCTTTAATCTTCTTCATTTGTGTCCCTACCGATATACAAAAAATCGATTCAAAAATATTCTCAGGTGCGATTTCCCGAAGGGAACCGCACGAGGTTGTTTTATCCTTGCCGCTCTGTTCTGGCGTGCTGGTTATTTATTTTGCTGTTCTGTGCTGTTTCATTGTGCCGACATGCCCTGAGTGGAAACATGTAGTGGCTTTTGCAAATGGAAGTGTGCCGTTGCCGGCCCATCTTGAGAATAAACAACGGACTCATTGTTAATGCGTCACTATCCGGCTGCGTCAAGAAAACTTGCAAAGTCGACAAATGGCGGGCCGGACAAAATAATAAAATCTCATTCCCGCGGGCTTGGAAAACAGCGGTCGGCTGCAAACCCGCGCCAAATCTCAAGCGGATCAGCATGGTACATGAGAAGACCTGCCGCGATCAACAAAAAAGGCTGCGGATTGGCAACCACGCGACAGTCCTCTCTACTGCCGTTAATTCATGGACAGCGAGCGTCGGAATACCCAGTCAATCTGGGCCCCAGTCTCCAACAACCGTCGGACGGCAATCCATCCAGCTGTTGCGGTCATTTGCTCAATTTCCAATTTCCGCACCTGAAAATCACGCATTCGCATCGGCCTGCTGTATATTTCCCGAAAGAAATTATAAAAATTACCCCCAAGGAGATAACGATGCAAAAACGCAGTATGTTGGGCTTCATTTTTTGTCTTTCAGCACTAGGGTTTAGCGCAAGCGCATTGGCCGAACTGCCCCCCATCAAGATCGGCGTGATCGGCCCCATCACTGGGCCGTCGTCCGATATGGGCAAAGCATGATCGGCGGGGCCCGGGTATTCCTGGCCGACATCAACCAGGTAGGCGGTGTCCTTGGGCGCAAGATCGAATTGGTCGAACGCGACGACCTCGCCAAACCCGAGGTCGGGGTTGCCATGGCAAAAGAGATGATCGAAAAAGAACACGTGGTTGCGGTGGTCGGCTTTGGCAATACCGGCGTGGCACTGCCGGCGGCGAAAATCTTTCAGGACGCCAAAATCCCATTGATCGTGACAGGCGCCACCGGCGCCACCATCACCAAGTCATTCTTGCCGCCTGCCTATCCGGTCAGCTACGTATTCCGCACGTCCGCCAGCGACGCGTTGCAACCGATCGTGATTCTCAACGACGTAATCGACCGCCGTAAAATCGACAAAATCGCCGTACTGCATGACGACAGCCCCTACGGCATGTTCGGCAAGCAAAGCATGCTGACCGAGCTGGAGCGCCGCAAATCAAGCCGGTGCTGGTGGAAAGCTTCAAGGTCGGCGACCAGGACATGACGGCGCAGTTGCAACACGCCAAAGACAACGGCGCCCAGGCGATCGTGATGTATTGCCTTGCTCCTGAAGGCGCGATGGTGGTCAAAAGTGCAGAAAAACTGAAACTGAAACTGCCGATAGTCGGCCCATGGGGCATGTCGCAACAAACCTTCATCGACAAGGCCGGCCAGGGCGCGGAAGGTGTGCGCAGTTCGGTGACGTTCATCGAAAATGAATTGAGTTCGGTTAGCAATCAATTCTCTCTGACCTATCGCAACGTCAACAAGACCAATCACATTCCATCCGCCGTGGCCGCGGCCCAAACCTATGATGCGTTGCGCCTGATTACGCTGGCGATCTTCCAAGCCAATTCGGTGGAGGGGCCGAAGATCAAGGATGCCCTGGAAAACCTGCAGGTACACACCACGTCGACCATTGTCTCGCGTTACTTCAAACCGTTCTCGCCGACCGACCATGAAGCGATTGCCCTCAACATGATCGTCATGGGCGAAATCCGCAACGGCAAGGTGGCGTATGCATATAGGGAAGATGCGAGCAGCGGATCGATTGCGCGCACCAAGAAAAACTAGCGGGCTGGGACTGCCTGCCAGCACTCAGGATGGCAGGCTGAGGATAGTCGCAGCGTTCTACCAAAATCAGGAGTGATAATGAAAAATGCCCACGCTACTGTGGCATTTCTGTTCATGACGTAATGGCACGCCTCCAGACCATTCAAAGTACGCGACAGACGATTTTCGCCAACGGTCAACTCGCTCGCTATGTTCTCTAACGTACCGACCCGTTCCTGTTTCCATGGTCAGATATGCACTCTAAGCCATCAACAACAGGAGATTCACATGTATATCGGCCTGGGTACAGTTGTTATCATCCTTATTTTATTTCTGATTCTAAGATAGTCGCGCGACAGATTTTCCGGCGCACATGCCAATGTGCCTGCCTGTTCAGTATGGTCGACCAAAGGGGTCCGAAATTGATATGGGAGATGCTATAAAGCACGACTGGTCAAGCAGCCTGCAAGAGGCTAATCCACTGTGACGACACAGATTGCCAAATGGGAAAGTCGCGCGCAAAAGAAAAAGGCCCACCGGACGGTGGGCCTTTTAGATATTGGTGCTGGCTGCAGGACTTGAACCCGCCACCCCCTGATTACAAGTCAGGTGCTCTACCAGATGAGCTAAGCCAGCTAAACTGCGAAGTCGAGAATTATACCTATTTAATTCGAGTTAGGGTAGGTCTTCCACCACCTTTTTTCGGTGGTTCCGGATCTTTTTCTGGATCCGTGGCGGATGAGCCCGGTTTTACGTCGCCGGCCGGTGATGGAACCGAGGTCAAAATCGGTGTTGCTGGTGCTGGCGGCTCAATATTGACCTCTTGTTCGACGACAGCGTCGGTATCCGATTCGGATGGCGCTGTTGCTTCGAACGCCATTCCCTGACCATTTTCACGTGCATAAATGGCGATGACATTATTCACAGGCACCGAAATATCACGCGATACACCACCGAAGCGTGCGCTGAAATTGACAAACTCGTTGTCCATTTTCAAACCGCTGGTGGCCTCGAAACTGATGTTCAATACGATTTCGCCGTTCTTGACGAACTGCATCGGCACCCGCGTGTGTGCATCTACCCTGGCCGCAAGGTACGGTGTGTAACCATTGTCGGTGCACCATTCATAGATGGCGCGCAACAAATAGGGTTTGGTAGAAATCTCGGACATGAGCGGAAACTGTACTTTTACAAATGATTAAGCAAGGACTGGCGCGCACCCGGAAAGCGATACGCGCCAGTTGTCTGCATCGGTAATTAACGACGCATGACCTTTTCGGATGGTGTCAGCGCTTCGATATAAGCCGGACGCGAGAAAATGCGTTCAGCATACTTCATCAGCGGCGCAGCTGTCTTCGACAGCTCGATACCGTAGTGATCCAGACGCCACAGCAAAGGTGCGATGGCGACATCCAGCATCGAGAACTCATCACCCAGCATGTACTTGTTCTTCAAGAACAATGGCGCCAGCGTGGTCAGGCGATCGCGAATTTCCGAACGCGCCTTCTCGTGGCTCTTTTCCGCGCCTTTGGCTTTTCGTTCTCCAGCGTGTGCACGTGGATGAACAGCTCTTTCTCAAAGTTGAACAGCATCAGGCGTGCACGTGCGCGCATCAGCGGATCAGCCGGCATCAGTTGCGGATGCGGGAAGCGCTCATCGATGTATTCATTGATGATGTTGGACTCGTACAGAATCAGGTCGCGCTCGACCAGGATCGGCACTTGGCCGTACGGATTCATCGTCGAAATATCTTCCGGCTTGTTGAACAGGTCGACATCGCGAATTTCGAAGTCCATGCCTTTCTCGAACAGAACGAGACGGCAGCGTTGTGAAAATGGGCAGGTTGTACCCGAATAGAGAACCATCATTTTTATAGTTCCTTAGAAACAAAAGGGTGAGACCCATACGGCTCACCCCAAAACGCATACCCGCAAAATCGCGGGTATGAAATGCTACTTGACGTCTTTCCAGTATGACGCGTTCAAACGCCATGCCAGAACGAAGAACATGCCGAGGTACAGCAACACCCAGACGCCAAGGCGCTTGCGGGTATTCTGAGCAGGTTCGCCCATCCATTCAAGATAGGAAACCAGGTCGGCGACAGCAACGTCGTATTCGACCTTGTTCATCTTGCCGGGCTTAACTTGCTCGAAACCCACAAACTTGTGTTCGGTCTTGCCCTCTTCGTGCGGATCTTTCACGTCTTCGTATTTGGCAGTACGAATACCTTCAAGTTCCCACAAAACGTGCGGCATGCCGACGTTAGGGAAGACCATGTTGTTCCAGCCGGTTGGACGGCTGTCATCTTTGTAGAAAGTACGCAGATAGGTGTACAGCCAGTCCGGACCGCTACCGGCGCCGGAAGCCTTGGCGCGGGCGATCACCGACAGATCCGGCGGTGTCGCGCCGAACCATTCTTTTCCGTCTTTTGGCGCCATTGCGATCGTCATCAAGCCACCGACTTTGTCAGTGGTGAACAACAGATTGTTCTTGATCTGTTCTTCGGTCAGGCCGATATCGCGCAGACGGTTGTAACGCATCGACGATGCAGAGTGGCAGTTCAGGCAATAGTTGACGAACAACTTGGCGCCATTCTGCAGCGCGGACAGGTTATTCCCCTGCTCCGGAGCACGATCCAGCGGGTAGCCGCCCTCTTCGGCAAAAGCCAGGGCCGGCAGCAGCACAAGAGTCGCAATCAATCTTTTCAGCAATGTCATGTTCTTATCCTCTGGCTTAGTGCGGGTGATAAACAACACGGTCCGGCACTGGCTTGAATGTGCCAGCGGCACTCCACCACGGCATCAACAGGAAGAAGCCGAAGTAAATGAACGTGCAGACTTGCGAGACATAGCTGCCGATTACCGACGGTGGTTGAACACCGAGGTAGCCGAGGGTCACAAACGTGATGCCGAACAGGATGTAGATGTACTTGTGCCAGCTCGGACGATAGCGGATCGATTTGACCTTGGAATGATCCAGCCAAGGCAAGCCTGCCAGGATCATGACCGAAACGCCCATCAACACCACGCCGAAGAATTTGGCGTCGAATATGAACATCGCCGCGATAATCGCTGCGCCGATGACGGTGGCGGCGATCTTGATGACGCTGCTGAGTTTCGATTTGAACCACAGCAATGCCACGAACGCTGCCACACCAGCTTGCAGATAAATGATGAAGTCCGAAGTAATCGCGCGCAGGATCGAATAGTAAGGCGTGAAATACCAGACTGGGGCGATATGCGGCGGCGTCTTCAGCGAATCGGCCGGGATGAAGTTGTTGTACTCGAGGAAGTAACCGCCCATTTCAGGGCCAAAGAACACCACGGCACTGAACACGATCAGGAACACGGCAACTGCCATCACGTCATGCACTGAGTAGAAAGGATGGAAAGGCACGCCGTCCAGCGGTACGCCCTTTTCGTCCAGCTTGTCCTTGATTTCGATGCCGTCCGGGTTGTTCGAGCCGACTTCGTGCAGGGCGACGATGTGCGCCACAACCAGGCCGATCAGGACCAGCGGAATCGCGATCACGTGGAACGAGAAGAAGCGGTTCAAGGTGGCGTCCGACACCACGTAGTCGCCACGGATCCACAACGACAGGTCAGGGCCGATGAAAGGAATCGCACCAAACAGGTTGACGATCACCTGGGCGCCCCAATACGACATCTGGCCCCAAGGCAGCAGATAGCCCATGAACGCTTCGCCCATCAGGCACAGGAAAATGCCGACGCCGAACAGCCACACCAGCTCGCGTGGTTTGCGGTACGAGCCGTACAGCAGGCCGCGCACCATGTGCAGGTAAACCACGATGAAGAAAGCCGAAGCACCGGTCGAGTGCATGTAGCGCACCAGCCAGCCCCACGGCACATCACGCATGATGTACTCGACCGAAGCGAATGCCAGGGCGGCGTCCGGTTTGTAATGCATGACCAGGAAGATACCGGTGACGATCTGGATCACCAGGACCAGCAGCGCCAGAGAGCCGAAGGCATACCAGAAATTGAAATTCTTTGGCGCGTAGTATTCAGACAGATGCGCCTTCCAGGTGGAAGTCAGCGGGAAGCGCGCATCGACCCAGTTCAACGCCTTGTCGGCGATGGGCGCATCGGCCGGCAGTTGCTTTTCGTGGAATGCCATGATTAAGCCTCGCCTTTCTCGTCTTTACCGATCAGGATCTTGCTGTCCGACAGATACATGTAGCGCGGCACGTCAAGATTGTTTGGCGCTGGCTTGTTCTTGAAGACGCGGCCGGCCAGGTCGAAAGTGGAACCGTGGCATGGGCACAAAAAGCCACCTTGCCAGTCGTCCGGCAACGAGGGTTGGGCGCCAGGAGTGAACTTTTGCGACGGGGAGCAGCCTAGATGCGGGCAGATCCCGACGACCACCAAGGTTTCTTCATGGCCGGCGTGGCCACGGTTGTTTGACTTGTTCTTGCAGTAATCCGGCAAGTCCATGGTGTAAGGTTTGAGCGATTCCGGATCGGCAACTTCAGAAGCCGTATGCTCCAGGCCTTTCAGTTGCTCCGGGGTACGTTTCATGATCCATACAGGCTTGCCACGCCATTCGAAAACTTGCATCTCTCCGGGTTTGATGCCGGAAATGTCTACTTCTACTGGGGCCCCCGCGGCTTTTGCACGTTCCGACGGCTGGAAGGTGGAGACAAAAGCCCCCGCCGTGGCCAATCCAGCCACGCCTCCCGCCGCACATGTTGCGACGAGCAAACCACGTCGACCGGAATCGACCTGCTTTTCGTTACTCATACCAACCCCAATCAGTCAAAAAACGAAACCTGGACGGAACTTCTAGCAACCCTAGATTATATCGAAGCTGAAGACTGTTTTAAAGGAAATACATATACCGATATATAAAATAAGCCAACTTCGGGGAACTTTACTGCAAATTACGCATAATTCCTCATAGAAACATCTATCTCATCGCTGTCACATGCCTGCAACAGGCTTTTTTATGACTAAATTTGACAAATTTACCCTTTCAATCTTGCCGCGATCCAAGTATCGTCACACTGATCAACATTGATATGGAGAACTCGCAACATGAGCATGATGGAAGAATTCAAGACCTTTGCACTCAAAGGCAACGTGATGGATCTGGCGGTTGGCGTCATTATCGGCGGCGCGTTCGGCAAAATCGTTGATTCCCTGGTGCAGGACATTATCATGCCGGTCATCGGCAAGATTTTCGGTGGGCTGGATTTTGCCAATCATTACTTCCCGCTAAACGGCCAAGGCACCCAACTGACCCTGGCTGAAGCGAAGAAAGCCGGCGCCGTACTGGCATACGGCAACTTCATTACCATCGCATTGAATTTTGTCATTCTGGCATTCGTGATTTTCCAGATGGTACGCGTCATCAACAAATTGCGCGGTGCGGTTCCGCCAGCGCCGCCAGCCGATCCGGAAAACACCGTACTATTGCGCGAAATCCGTGATTCGCTGAAAAAATAGCATTTACTGCCCTCCGGCAGCCAAAGAGCCCGTTGCGCCGCAGCGGGCTTTTTTTGTTTGACGCAAGGCAGCGCGGGCAGATCCGTTTCTGGCAGCTTTCGTAAGTTGCGCGGCAAGTTCCCATGCGGTAATCTGCGAAGTAGTCAACTTGGCTCCCCAACAACAAAAATATTGAGCGACTAACCGCCAGCAACTCGGTCAGTGTGCGTAAAGGAAACGGAATTGCCATCTAAAGACCTGCAACCGGAGCAGCTGAAAATCTGGCTTGCCGCAGTCGTGCGCAAGGACGCCCCTGCTTTTCGCTCGCTCTACGACGCAACGTCGCCGAAACTGTTTGGCTTTGCCCTGCGTATACTAGTTAAGCGCGAGTGGGCCGAAGAAGTCTTGCAGGAAAGTTTCGTCAGCATCTGGAACAACGCCAGTAGCTACCAAAGCAGCCTGGCGGCGCCGATGACCTGGATGACAACCATCGTGCGCAACAAGGCATTCGATTATTTGCGGCGTGTCGATCACGACGTTGAAATCGATGCAGACACATTTGACAAGGACGTCATGAATGCAATGGAAAGCGCCGATCCGACACCGTTGGATGCGCTGCAACTTACCGATGATGCAAAGGCACTGGCGAATTGCCTGGGGCGCCTGGAGGGATTGCATCGTCAAGCCATTGCGCTGTCCTTCTATCATGACCTGTCGCACAGCGAGGTAGCGGAACAAATGAAATTGCCGATCGGCACGGTCAAGACCTGGATTCGACGCGGGCTGGAGCGTCTGAAAACCTGCCTCGGCAAGCTCGGGAGTATTTGATGGATATTCATCTGAATACGGCCCTGGTCGATAAACTGGCAGCCGAATACGTGCTGGGCACGTTGCGTGGCGGAGCGCGCCGGCGCTTTGAAAGCCTACTGCGGCAGCAGGCAGTGTTGCGCAAAGCTGTCGCCGAGTGGCAGGATCGTCTACAGCCAATGGCTGAACTGGCGCCTGCCGCAGAACCGTCGGCCTCGGTATGGCCGGCAATTGAAACCCGGCTTGGCCTGAAAACCAAGCCGCAACGCAAGCAGTCATTCTGGCTGGAGCTGCGCGAAGACCTGAGTTTCTGGCGCGGGCTGGGGCTGGTGTCAACCACTGCCGCCCTGATCCTGACCTCGTTATTGCTGACCAAGCAGCTGGAGCCGGTCGCGCCGGTCACTTCCTATGTCGCCATGCTGAGCAACGAACAGGCACAGCCGATTGCCGTCGTCACCGGCGACGTCCAAGGCGGCCATCTGGTAGTCAAGGTCGTCGCGCCGCAGGCAATTGCCGCCGACAAGAGTTTGGAATTGTGGGCGGTACCAAAAGAAGGCCATCCGCGTTCGCTTGGCCTGCTGGCGGCAAACGGCAGCGCGACGCTGGCGCTGCCTGCCGGTACCACGCCGCAGACTGTCCCGTTGTTGGCAGTCACGTTGGAGCCGAAGGGTGGATCGCCGAAGGCTGACGGCCCGACCGGACCGGTCGTCTTCAAGGGTGCCTGGGTACAAATCTAGCCGTTACCGGATGTTGCGCCGTTGGTGCAGTATCCGGTAACGACATGTGCCTGCGTCAATCCGTATTTATTCGCGATAATCGATGGCGATGATCCGCATCAACATCCGGTACAAAAAGAAAGCCGTGCCGTAACGCGCGCGTGAAAACCAGGAAAGATTGGCAAAGGCCTTGGCCTCCACTTCCACCCCGTCGGCGATACCTTCCTCTATCTGCCGCCGCAAGGTGCGTGAAAATTCGGCGTCGTTGATCACCACGTTCGCCTCTTGATTCACCAGCAGGCTCAGGCCGTCGAAATTGCTGGACCCTACTGTTGCCCAGTTGTCGTCTACGACCGCTACCTTCGCGTGCAACGCTGTCTTCCGGTATTCAACAATCCTGACTCCGGCCTTCAACAGCTTGGGATAATAAGAATGGCTTACTGCATCCTGCAGGCGATAATGCCCAACACCAAGCAACAAGGTCACTTCGACGCCACGCTTGGCAGCCATTTCCAAAGCGCGCCGCAACTTGCGACCAGGCGCGAAATAAGGACTGGTCAGCAGTGCGCTCTGCCTGGCGCGGCCAAGCGCCTGCAAGTACGCGCGCTGGATGGTGCGGCGATTGCGCAGGTTATCGCGCAGCACCAGCCCGGCCAGCGCAGCGCCCTGCGTCGCACCGGCCGTGCTGATACGGCTGCGCTTGAATTGCTGAAAGCGTTCCAGCAGTTTCATCTCACCGATACGCAGCCATTGCGCCTCCAGCTCGACATGAATGACCGTCACCAGCGGACCGCCGATGCTTATCGCAAAATCCCAACGCGGCGCCGGCAACGGCAATCGCCGGTCATCGTCGGACACCATGTCGTCGATGATATTCAAGCCGCCGACGAAGCCGGTCTGGCGATCCACCACGCACATCTTGCGATGCATGCGCGCCACGCCGCGGCGGAACCATGGATTGAAGGCGCGATGCATGACCGCAGCGGCCTGGAATTCCTGACTTAAGGTGAGCGAACGCTGACGTCCGGTGCCTAACCAGTCCGTAATGACCCGGACCTTGACGCCGCGCTGCGCGGCGCGCTCAAGCGCCAGTTGCACCTGCGCTGCCGTCTCATCGGCGGCGAAGATATACGTTTCCAGGTAGATCTCAAAGCGAGCGGCATCAATGGCAGCAATCAGCGCCGGAAAGAACGCTGCGCCGCTATGCAACAGCGTGATGTGATTGCTTGCGCTGAAACTTACCGGGCGCATGGAAAGAGACTGAGGGGATTGAGACTAAGCGGCATCTGGTCAGTTTTCGTCAAGTGATCCATGCGGCGATCCATCAAACGAAAACGGATCGCTACAATAATTTCAGCGTTGCCACGATCGGTGCGTGATCCGACAATTTCGCCCACTCCGCACCGTGCAGGACTTCAGCGGATTCTACCGTAAAGCCGCGCAAATAAATGCGGTCGAGACGCAGCCACGGAAACGCGGCAGGAAAAGTGCGAGCGGGCTTCAGCTTGGGCGTGCGCCCCATCAGTTGCTGCAAGTAGGAACCGACGCCACGCATGACACCGGTTGCGGCTATGCGCTCGTCGAATATTTCAGCGACGTTGAGACGCATGCGTAACAGGTCGCTCAGGCGATTGCCCCAATCGTTGAAATCACCGGCGATGATCAGCGGCGCATCCGGTGGCGAAGAGCTGCGCACTGCCTCGATCAAGGCTGCTGTCTGACGCCGCCGGCCACCACCAAACAGGCCCAGGTGCACCACATAGCAATGAATATCGGCGCTGCCGGTTTTCAGCACGCAATGCAGAATACCGCGTGCCTCATAGGCATGGTCCGAAACATCCTGGTTGCTTTGCGAGGCGATTTCGAAGCGGCTCAGCAACGCGTTGCCGTGATGGCCGTGGTCATACACCGCATTCATGCCATAGGCCGCATGATGCGAATCGCCCGCGAGGAAATCGTGCTGCGGCTGATCCGGCCAGTGCGCTGCATGGCGCGCGGCCAGCAGGTCGTGCCGGCCTTGCACTTCCTGCAGGAAGAAGACGTCCGCTTCCATTTGTGTCAATGCCTGTTTCAACGCATGCACGCGAGGCCGATTGCCCAGCGATGAAACGCCCTTGTGAATGTTGTAGGTGGCGATGCGCAGTTTCATAGATTGATCCGGCTACCCGGCAAGATGGTGTGGCAACTGCAGGATGGCTTCCGCATTCGACGGCGAAAAACATAAATCAGCCGCCTCGCGATACGGCAGCCAGCGATATTGCACATGCTCGCGTGGCGCCAGCGTGACCGAAATTGCATTCGGCACCAGCAGGCCGAACACATGCTCGGTATTTTTTGTCACGCCCGGCGCATAGCGATGACGCCAAACCGGGTAAATCTCGTACACGTTGGCGACACGCCAGTCGCTCAGGTGCGACAGTGGCACAGCGCCGGGCTGGTCGGCGACCACGATCCCGGTTTCTTCCTGAACTTCACGCATCGCCGTGACTTGCAGCGCTTCGTCAGGGAAATCCTTGGAGCCGGTCACCGATTGCCAGTAGTCCGCCTTATCGGCCCGCTCCATCATCAGGACCTGCATATCTTCCGTATAAATGACAACCAAAACCGATTCAGGAATTTTATACATGCGTATCTTTTATCATTGCGCGTGGGGAGGGCATATCGTGCCTGCAGGTTGCCGGAAAACAGCATTAATCGTCAGCTTCCGCGCGGAAAAAAACCTGCCCACCCTGCCCCATTTCAGAAAACATCACTATAAACCTGTTTTGAATATCCATAAAAAAAGCGCGGAAAACCGCGCTTTTTAATTGCTTCTTTTTTATGCGAAATCAGACCACTTTCGCTTCCGGCAGACGCAAGCGGATATGCAGTTCCTTCAATTGCTTTTCGTCGACAGCCGAAGGCGCTTGCGTCAGCAGACATTGCGCGCGCTGGGTCTTCGGGAAGGCGATCACGTCGCGAATCGATTCTGCGCCGCACATCATCGTGACGATACGATCCAGGCCGAATGCCAGGCCGCCATGCGGAGGTGCGCCGTATTGCAGGGCATCGAGCAGGAAGCCGAACTTCAGCTGTGCTTCTTCGGCATCGATCTTCAATGCACGGAACACCTTGCTCTGCACATCAGCACGGTGAATACGGATCGAACCGCCGCCCAGTTCCCAGCCGTTCAGCACCATGTCATAGGCCTTGGCGATTGCCTTGCCCGGATCGGTTTCGATGAAGTCTTCGTGGCCGTCTTTCGGCGAAGTGAACGGATGATGCAAGGCGTTCCAGCGGTCGCTGTCTTCGTCATATTCGAACATCGGGAAATCGACCACCCACAGCGGACGCCATGTGTCGTCGAACAGGCCAACCTTCTTGCCGAATTCGCTGTGACCGATCTTCACGCGCAACGCGCCGATCGCGTCGTTGACGACCTTGGCCTTGTCAGCACCAAAGAAAATCAGGTCGCCGTCTTCTGCACCGGTCTGTTCAATGATCTGCGCCAGCGCTGCGTCGTGCAGGTTCTTGACGATCGGCGATTGCAGGCCGTCGCGACCCTTGGCCTTTTCATTGATCTTGATGTACGCCAGGCCCTTGGCACCGTAGATGGCGACGAATTGGGTGTAGGCGTCGATTTCGGAACGCGGCATGGCGGCGCCGCCAGGTACGCGTAGACCGACCACGCGGCCGTTGTCCATGTTGGCGGCACCGGCGAAGACCTTGAAGTCGACGTCTTTCATGACCGCAGTCAGATCGGTGAATTCGAGCTTGACGCGCATGTCTGGTTTGTCCGAACCGTACTTGGCCATCGCAGTGGCGAAGTCCATGACCGGGAACGGGTTAGGCAGATCGATATCCAGCGCATTCTTGAATACCAGGCGGATCATCCCTTCAAACATGTCGCGGATTTCCTGTTCCGACATGAACGAGGTTTCGCAATCGATCTGGGTGAATTCCGGCTGGCGGTCAGCACGCAAATCTTCGTCGCGGAAGCATTTGACGATCTGGTAATAGCGATCGAAGTTGGCCACCATCAGCAACTGTTTGAACAGCTGTGGCGATTGCGGCAATGCGAAGAACTGACCGGCGTTGACGCGCGACGGCACCAGATAGTCGCGTGCGCCTTCCGGCGTCGACTTGGTCAGCATCGGTGTTTCGATATCGATGAAGCCGTTGGCGTCCAGGAATTTACGCACTTCCATCGTCACCTTGTAACGCAGGCGCAGGTTGCTTTGCATCTGTGGACGACGCAGGTCCAGTACGCGATGTGTCAGGCGGGTCGTTTCCGACAGGTTGTCGTCATCCAGTTGGAACGGTGGGGTGACCGATGGGTTCAACACTTCCAGGTCATGCGCCAATACTTCGATCTTGCCGGATTTCAGATTGGCGTTGCCGGTACCATCAGGACGCAGGCGCACTACGCCGGTGATGCGCAGGCAGAATTCGTTGCGCACCGCTTCGGCATTCTTGAATACTTCGGCGCGATCCGGATCGCACACCACCTGCACCAGGCCTTCGCGGTCGCGCAAGTCGATGAAAATGACGCCGCCATGATCGCGACGACGATGCACCCAGCCGCACAGGCTAACGGTTTGGCCGAGAAGTGCCTCAGTGGTGAGGCCGCAGTATTGGGTTCGCATGGACATATTCAGTTTTTCGCAGTTCAGATGTTGTAGATGTTAAATGTTGATGCTTGTTGTCGCTTTACCGGCGTGGGCTTGCGCGCTATTGCCGCCTGTTTCTTATTCGCCGCTTCCCAGCGGGGTGTCGATGACCAGTTTTCTGCCAGACTGCTGCTCTGGCGCCACGACACCCATCGACACAATGTACTTCAATGCTTCATCAACGCTCATGTCGAGTTCAATGGTATCGGCGCGCGGCAGCATCAGGAAGAACCCGGAGGTCGGATTCGGCGTGGTCGGCACGTAGACGCTGACGTAATCGCCGTCCAGGTGATTCTTGACGTCGCCACCGGGCACGCCGGTGAGGAAGGCGATGGTCCACGAACCTTCGCGCGGATACTGCACCAGCAAAGCCTTGCGGAAGGCGTTACCGGACGACGAAAACAAGGTATCCGACACTTGCTTGACGCTGGAATAAATTGAACTGACGACCGGAATCCGGGTCAGTACCGCTTCCCACAGCGCGACGATCTGGCGGCCGATGAAATTACGTGTCGCCAGGCCAGTCAGGAAAATCACCAGCAGGGTCAGGATCGTGCCCAGGCCGGGAATGTCATGCCCAAGCAAAGCCTTCGGCCGCCATTGTTCCGGCAACAGGAGCAGCGACTGGTCCATCGTGCCAATGATCAGGTTCAGCACCCATAGCGTAATTGCGAGGGGCACAAGGACCAGCAGACCGGTGATGAAGTATTTACGCATGGCTTTCTTTGTCGGGCGACACGTCTGGCATGCCGCCTGGTTCAACTTGCAGGAACTACATGAATGACATTACGTTGCCGATGCAGCTGGTGTGCCGCTGGTCGCTGCCGGCGCCGCTGTACTGGCCGCTGGCGCTGCGGCTGGCGTCGATGCAACGGGTGCAGACGGTGCTGCTGACGTTGCGCTGCTGCTCGGGGTCGGTTCGGCGGCCGTTGCCGGCGGCACTGTCGCTCCTGCGCCGCCACGAAAATCGGTGACATACCAGCCCGTGCCCTTCAGCTGGAAACCAGCTGCAGTCACTTGCTTCTTGAACGCGGCTTTGCTGCAGGACGGGCAAACCGTCAGCGGCTCGTCGGACATCTTTTGCAGCACATCTTTGGCAAAACCACAGGCTTCGCAGCGATACGCATAAATCGGCATGGTGAAACTCCGCAAATATCTTACAAAACCCTGAATTATAAAGGTTTTTTACAGTATATACGGGCTTCGGCGGCAGCTTGTGGCGACGGCGCCATGAATCGGCGCCGACATTATCAGTATGGCATCAAAAAAAAACAGCCACCTCATGCGATCAACGTGCGCGGATTTCGGTCCAGATGCGGTTAATGGCGCGGCGTTGCTTGCCGTTCAGGTCCTTCAGCATCTCCAGTTTGGCGAAGCCCGCCTTGTCCGGGAAAATCGCGGGGTTGTTGGCGATTTCCGGCTTGATGTATTTGGCGGCATCGGCATTCGGATTACCGGAGCCGATCAGGTTGCTCAGTTCCGCAGCATTCTTGCCATCCAGCATGAAATTGATGAACTTCAGCGCCAGGTCGGGACGCGGCGCCGCCTTATGGATCACCATGCTGTCGAGCGCCAGCACTGCGCCCTCTTTCGGCAATGCGTGGCGAATGCGGAATTTACGGCCAGCCTTTTGCGCATCGACATCGGCCTGGAAAATATCATTCGAATAACCATGCACCAGCCAGATATTACCGACCGTCAATTCCTTGATGTAGCTGCTGCCATTGAACGCTGCCCAGTACGGCTTGGCCTTGAGGATCACGTCCTTGGCCTGCTGCCAGTGCTGTTCGTCGGTATCGTTGGCGGAATAGCCAAGATACTTGAGCGCGGCGGCCATCAGTTCGTTGGCCGAATCCAGCACGGTGACCTTACCCTTGATCTTGGCCAGGATCTTCGGATCGAAGATCGCCGCCCAACTATCCACCGGAATGCCCAGCTCCTTCATCTTCTGGTCGTTATAGCCGAGCAGCGTCACGGTGTAGGCGTAAGGCACGGAATACTTGTTGCCCTTGTCGAAGTCGGTATTCAGGTAGGCCGGATTGATGTTCTTCAGATTCGGCAGCTGCGCCTTGTCGAGCGGCAGCAAGGCTTGCTGCTTGATCAATGCATCGAGGGCGTTACCGGTCGGGATGATGATGTCGTAGCCTTTGGCGCCCGCCGCCAGCTTGGCCAGCATTTCCTCGTTGTCGCCATAATAAGTCTGCACTACCTTGCATTTGCAGAACGTCTCAAAGCGCTGCACGGTTTCCGGCGCTATGTAGTTGTTCCAATTGTACAAGTGCAGTTCGTCGGCGGCGTGTGCAGTGAAGCTGGCGAATAGCAGTGTCGCGATGGCAAGCAGTTTTTTCATGAAAATCCTATTTGAATTAGGAGGAACGAATGGCATTAGGCGCCAGCTTGGACGCAATGATTATAAGCACCAGGGTCAGCCCCATCAACAAGGTCGACACGGCATTCACTTCCGGTGTGACGGCAATCTTGATCATCGAATAAATCTGCAGCGGCAAGGTGGATGCATTGGCGCCGGCGGTAAAGAAGGTGATCACAAAGTCATCGATCGACAAGGTGAACGCCATCAATGCGCCTGCCACCACGCCCGGCATGATCAGCGGCAGCGTCACCAGGCGGAATGCCTGCCATGGCGTGGCGCCGCAATCGCGCGCCGCTTCGGTCAAGCTTTCGTCCATGCCGGAGAGGCGCGAGCGCACCACGATCGCTACAAAACCGATGCAAAACGCGATGTGCGCCAAGGCGATCGAGACCAGGCCCAAGGTGATGTTAAGCATCACGAAGAAGATCAGCAGCGACACGCCAACCAGGATTTCCGGAATCGCAATCGGCGTCAGCACCAGCAGCGGCAGCAGCTTGAGCTTGTAGCGATGCATCGCAAAGCCAGCCATGGTGCCCAGCGTGGTGGCAGCCGCGCTGGCGACCAGTGCGATGATCAGCGAATTGCCGGCGGCGCGCAACATCTCGTCGTTGTGGAACAGCTTGCGATACCAGTCGAGCGTAAAGCCAACCCACTCGGCATTGAGCTGCGAGTCGTTGAATGAATACACCACCACGATGATCAGCGGCACATACAGGAATGCATATACGGCCAGCGCCACGAGCCATAGTCCGAGAGGACGTCTGATTACCTTAGCCATGCGCTCCCCTCCTTGGCTTTGCCACCAGCACAGCAAGTCCGGCAGCAAGCAGCGCCGCTACCGTCAGCACGATCGACAGCACACTACCGAAAGGCCAATCGCGGGTTTCCAGAAATTGTTGCTTGATGACGTTACCGATCATGTCGCTACCGGTACCACCCAGGATATCGGACACCGCAAAGATGCCCAATGCGGGGATGAACACCAGCGCTGCGCCGGCATAGACGCCGGGCAACGACAACGGAAACGTGATGCGCCAGAAACGCTGCCATGCCGAAGCGCCAAGATCCTGCGCCGCATCGACCAGTGCCGGATCATGCTTTTCCAGGTTGGCGTAGAGCGGCAGCACCATGAATGGGAGATGCACGTAGACCAGGCCGACGATCACCGAAAACGCCGTGAACAGCAGGCGCACCGGCTCGATTCCGGCCAGGCCAAGTATGTAATTGACGGCTTGCGTGAGGCCTGACTGCGGACCAAGGATGATCATCCAGGCGTACACGCGGATCAGGAAGTTGCTCCAGAACGGCAGAATCACCAGCAAGATCAGCAAATCGCGGTATTTCTTCGGGCTGCGTGCAATCAGCAAGGCCAACGGATACGCCATCAGCAGGCAGCACACAGTGGTGATCAGCGCATACATCAGCGATTTCAGGAAGATCGCGGTGTAGATGAAATCGGAGGCGAAGCGCTGGTAGCTTTCCAGCGTCAGGTCCAGCTTGCCGGCTTCGTCGAAGATCGGCGCCAGGCCGCCGTAATCGCCGGCGTAGCGCACCGAGGCGAACACCATGATCAGGCTCGGGATGGCGAAGAACAACAACAGGTAAACCAGCGGCGGGCCGCTGATCAGCCAGCGCGCCAGGCGGCCGCGCGAGGCGGCAGTGGATTTGCCCGGCTTACTCATACAGGAAATGCCCCGCGTCGAATTGCCAGGCGACATCGACCGTATCGCCTACTTCAAAGAACTTGGCGCGACCTGCCGCCGAATTGGCCAGCAATGCTTCAATTTTGGCGCCGCCTTCAGTCTGCACGATATAGACGGTGACGTCGCCCAGGTACAGCAGCTCCTTGACGAAACCCTTGAAGTGATTCTCGGCGGTATCGGCGCCGATCTCGGCGCTGATATGGATTTTCTCGGGACGCAGCGCCAGCGTGCCCTTGCGGCCTGCCGCGGCATCGGTCGGCAATGCGCTCTTGACCAAACCCAGGCCCGGCACGTCGAGCTGCATCGAAGCACCATCGATGCTGGCAATCGCGCCATCGAACAGGTTGCAGGTACCGATGAAATCGGCGACGAAACGGGTGCGCGGATAACTGTAGATACGCGATGGCTCGTCCAACTGTTCGACATTGCCACGATTCATGACGGCGATCCGGTGCGACAGCGCCAGCGCTTCACCCTGATCGTGGGTGACGTAGACGAAGGTGATATCGACTTCCTTTTGCAGATTAATCAGTTCGATCTGCATCTGCTCGCGCAGCTTGGCGTCCAGCGCCGACAGCGGCTCGTCCAGCAGCAACAGCTTGGGACGCGACACCAGCGCCCGCGCCACCGCCACACGTTGGCGTTGCCCGCCTGACAACTCGTGCGGGAAGCGCGTCGCAAAGCCGGTCAGGCGCACGTCTTCCAATGCTTCATCAACCCGGGCACGGATCTGCTCCGGCGACACCTTGGCCATTTTCAGCGGGAAAGCGATATTGGCGCCGACCGTCATGTGCGGAAACAGCGCGTAGTTCTGGAAGACGGTACAGACCGGGCGTTTCTCCGGCGGGCTGCCGACCAGGTCGACGCCGTCCAGCAGGATCTGGCCGGAATCCGGCAGGTCAAAGCCGGCAATCATGCGCAACAAGGTAGTCTTGCCGCAGCCGGACGGGCCCAGCAAAGTAAAGAATTCGCCGGCTTCAATCGACAAGCTGATGTTGTCGACAGCGGCAAAGTCGCCAAAGCGACGACTGACATTACGGATTTCTAGCAGCGCCATAAGCCTTCAGGTCCAGTGGGGCGAAAAACCGCCAATTGTAGCAAGGTGCCTGCAAAATATGTGAAAAAAGCCGGTGTATGTGCCGTTGAACATACACCGGCCAGCTTTCAGCCAAAAGAGCCCGTCAGCCGCGCCCTAAGGGCGTCGGCGCCATTCTAGCCAACGCTCTTTTCCGGCGAACACGGGGATCGAATCGCTGACCTCCCGCTCGTCGACCAGCTCGAAATCGGCATGCAATAAACGTTCCAGTTCCGGCCGGCTGATGCCGAACGGCGGACCCTTGGGCGCATCGTCGAAAAAGAAGAAGCCGGCCAGGGCGGCGCCGGGCGGCAGCAGTTCAGCCCAACGGCTGGCGATCTCGGCACGCCTGGCCGGCGGCAAGGCGCACAGGAAGGCGCGCTCGTAGATCAGGCCGAGCGGCTGCGGTGGTTGATAAGTAAAGAAATCGGCTTGTAACACGCGCCCGGACCATGGCCCCAGCACCTTGCGCGCGGCGCTGACCGCTGCCTCAGAAAAATCGATCGCGGCGACATCCCAGCCAGCCGCCGACAGGCAGGCGACTTCGTAGCCGCTGCCGCAGCCAGGGATCAGGGTCGGTACCGGTGCACTGCGCGCCAGGTATTGCTGCAACGCCTGCGGCACGCCGCCGCTGTCCCAGGGCATGAAATCCTGCTCGAAGCGCTCGCTCCAGAAATCCGGCTGTGACGGATCGCGGCTGGCAAACTTGGGAATGCGGTCAGGCTTCGCCATCGCTCACCACCAGATCATGTGGGCGAAGCGCAAATACAACAGCGTCAACAACACGCCTGCTGCCAGGCCGCCGCCGACATACACCAGCATGCCGAGGAAACGATTGGTCTGGCGCTGCTCTGCAATCAACTGCCACATCAATGCATTGCTTTCCTCGGTCTTCGGCTCCACCGCTTGGGTCAATGCCTGATGCGCCAGGCGCGGCAACTGCGGCAACAGCTTGCTGTAGCGCGGCATCTCGATTTTCAGTTGCTGGATCAGCCCGCGCCAGCCTAACTGCTCGCTCATCCAGCGCTCCAGATATGGTTTGGCGGTTTTCCACAGATCGAGCTCAGGGTCCAGCTGACGCCCCAAGCCTTCGACGTTGAGCAAGGTCTTTTGCAGCAGCACCAGTTGCGGCTGCACTTCGACATTGAAACGACGCGAGGTCTGGAACAGGCGCAGCAACACCTGACCGAAGGAGATATCTTTCAACGGCCGGTCGAAGATCGGTTCGCAGCAGGCGCGCACGGCGGATTCCAGTTCGTCCACCCGGGTTTCCTTGGGCGCCCAGCCGGACTCAATATGCGCCTCGGCTACACGCTTGTAATCACGCTGGAAGAACGCCAGGAAATTCTGCGACAAGTAGTCTTTATCGAAATCGTTGAGCGTGCCGACGATACCAAAATCGAGTGCGATATAGCGGCCGAAAGTGGCCGGTGCCACCGACACCAGGATGTTCCCCGGATGCATGTCGGCATGGAAAAATCCGTCGCGGAAAACCTGTGTGAAAAAATCTCGACGCCATCGCGCGATAGCTTGCTCAGATCGACGCCGGCCTCGCGCAAACGATCCAGTTGCGAAATCGGGATGCCGTGCATGCGCTCCATCACGATCACCGAGGGTGAACAGTAATCCCAATACATCTCGGGTACGACCAGCAAATGGGAGTCGGCGAAATTGCGGCGCAGCTGGCTGCCGTTGGCGGCCTCGCGCATCAGATCCAGCTCGTCGTGCAGGTATTTATCGAACTCGCCGACCACTTCGCGCGCCTTCAGGCGGCGGCCGTCGGCCCACAGTTTCTCGACCAGGCCGGCGGCGATGTGCATCAAAGCGACGTCTTCATCGATCGATTTTTTCATGCCGGGACGCAGCACCTTGACCGCCACTTCCTTGCCATCCTTGAGCGTCGCAAAGTGCACCTGGGCGATCGAGGCCGACGCTACCGGCACTCGGTCGAAACTGGCGAACAATTCATCGGGTGGCCTTTCAGCGATTTTTCGATCTGCGCAATCGCCAGTTCAGTACTGAATGGCGGCACCCGGTCCTGCAGGCGCGCCAGTTCGTCCACCATGTCTTCCGGCAGCAGGTCGCGGCGGGTCGACAGTACCTGGCCGAACTTGACGAAGATTGGCCCCAACTCTTCCAACGCCATGCGCAGACGTTCGCCACGCGGCGCCGAAATGTCGCGCCAGAAAATCAGGGTGTCGATCAATTTGGAAATACGCGGCGTATCGAAGCCCGACATGGCGATGTCGTCCAGGCCGTAACGCACAGCCACCCGAACGATTTTAAACAGACGCAGGAATTTCAGGATCATGGATTCTTTAGTTTATTGATGCGCTTGGCGAGCCGTTCCAGATCGTCGCGCAGCTTGGTGACATCGTTCGTAAAATCGCTTACCGCCTGCGGACGCACCAGCATCGGTTGCTCCTCCAGGAAATATTCGGCCAGGTTTTCCGTCAATTTTTTATGCGTGGCCTGGACGCCGGCCACCAGTGCGTTGCCGCCGGCGACGATGCGTACCGCGGCGATATCGCCGACCAGCTTGCTTAGATCGTGTTCGGCGTCCCAGCGCAAATCCTGGCTGACTTGCGAAATCGTGTTGGCGAAATCAGCGTCGCCGTCAATCTTCACATAGGAAAAGGCACGCTCGCGATTCTGCGCAATCAGCGGCAGGTCGGAAAGCTTGAAGCGGATCGTCACGTTCACCGCCGTGTCTGACGGCGGCGCTTGCAGGAAACCATCCTGGCTGACTTGCCAGGTCAGCTTGACGGCCGCGCCATCGATACAGGCGACCTTGCCGGCGTGCGCGGCCAGCATGCGCTGCGCCCATGGCTCTTGCGCCAATAAGTGATTGATGGATGCCGTGATCGGCGTGAAATTCAGGGAGGAGTCATCATCCAAGATTTACAAAACAAAACCGCCCGTGATTATTCACGGGCGGTCCAAGTTTATCAGTTTGTCAGGCTGAGAGCCTATTTATACTCCCTGCTACTCTCGGCCCGCTGAACCCTATTACGCTGCGACTTGCTGAATACCAGCCAACACCCAGCCGCCTTGTCCCGACATGGGTTTGGACAAGTTCCAGACTTCGGTGAATGGTTCAGCCGAGGCTTCTGGCACTTCCTTGATCAGCCCGGTGAATTTGACACTGGCCAGATAATCGCTGCGATGGTTTCGATGCCCATCAACTCGCCGTCCAGTTGCACCACGTCGGTATTGTTTGGGGAGGCGCCGCGCTCCTGCAATTGCAGACGCAATTCACCGAACATTTCCGGCGTCGTGAATTCACGAATATCGTTGATGTCGGCCTTGTCCCACGCAGCTTGCAGGCGAATGAAGTACGTCTTGGCGCTGCGTACGAAGCCAGGCACGTCGAAATCGGCCGGGATACCCCACGGTGCGCCGCCGCTTGCCGCGGCTTGCTCACCTTGCAAGGCTGACGGCTGGAACGATGACGCGCCGTTGATGCGGGAGCCGATTTCCGGCGTGAAGCCCGAGGAGTTGCTGTCAAAATTTGAAGTCGCCGGGCTCGCTCCGGAGTATGTGGCTGGCGCTGGCGTATTACCCGCGCCCTTGCGCATTACCATTCGCACAACGAAAATGACCGCAACGGCCAGCAAAGCCATCATCAGCAACGAGCCAAACGCGCCGCCCATGCCGAAGTGCGACATCAATGCGCCCAGGCCAAGACCCAGCAAGGCGCCACCCAGAATACCCTTCCATGGGCTGGCTGGCTTAGGCGGAATCGACTGTGGAGTGGCGGCAGGCGTTGCCGGACGGGCTTGATTCGCATTGCCGAAATTTTGCGTCGGCTGGCTTGGCGCCTGCCGTGAAATGCCGGACGATTGCTTGCCGAACGACCCGCCGCCGCCCAGGCGACGCGCATCTGCGTTGGATATCGCCATCGACAAGGTAGCTGCCACCATCAGCAGCATCACCAGAAATCTCTTCATGCAACCTCCTACAGTTTGATACCGGTATGCAAGGCCGCCACACCGGCAGTTAAATTGAAATACTCGACGCGTTCCAGGCCGGCATCGGTCATCATCTGCTTCAGGGTGTCCTGATCTGGATGCATGCGGATCGACTCCGCCAGGTAGCGGTAGCTTTCAGAATCATTGGCAATTTTCTTGCCGAGCCATGGCAATACGGAAAACGAATAGACGTCGTAAGGTTTCTTCAGCGGCTCCCAGACTTTTGAGAATTCCAGCACCAGCAGCTTGCCGCCCGGCTTCAACACGCGGCGCATTTCTGCCAGCGCCAAGTCCTTGTGAGTCATGTTGCGCAAGCCGAACGCGACCGATACCCGGTCGAAGTAGTTATCCGGAAACGGCAGTTTCTCCGCATCGCATAACAAAGTGGGGGTGGACAAGCCATTATTCAAGAGACGGTCGCGGCCGACGCGCAGCATCGACTCATTGATATCGGTCAACCAGACTTCGCCGCTGGGGCCGGCGCGCTTGGCGAATGCCTTGGCCAGATCACCAGTGCCGCCTGCAATATCGAGCACCTTGAAACCCGGGCGAATTGCCGCTTGGGCAATAGTGAAGGTCTTCCAGATGCGGTGCAGGCCGGCCGACATCAGATCGTTCATGACATCGTATTTGCCGGCAACCGAGTGGAAAACTTCGGCGACTTTGTGGACTTTATCGTCCTCGGAGACGGTTTTATAACCGAAATGCGTGGTGTTGGTCATTGTTGGCAACCTTGTTGGGCAGACCTGCATTATACAAGTCCGGGACAGGGTTGCTTAACAAGCTACACGGTGTTTTTCGTGACGAGCGGTAACTAGGCTTTATCGGCCTTGCCGGCGGCATTGGCCAGTTTGCTCAGCATCTGGTCCAGCATCCACGGTTTGCGATCCTGATCTTCTGCCAACTCTTTGCGACGGATCGCATTGCGTACAACCAGGGAACCGATGTAACGCAACGGCTCCGGCGGGAAATGGCCGCGCGGGCCGGCAGCCAGCGGGCTGCGGCTCCAGGCGTTGTCGAGGCCGAGCACCAGCGACGACAGCAGTTGCCCTCCCATGTAGCTTGGGCCGACGCCGTTGCCAGAGTAGCCGAAGCCATAGAACACGTTCGGCATGTCGTTGAGCCGCCCAAAGAACGGGAAGCCCGTCACCGAGCGGTCGGACGGGCCGTTCCAGCTGGCGGTGATTGGCACGTCGGCCAGCGCCGGGAAAAATTCGTGCAGGCTTTGCTTGAGTTGCTGCTCGTAGGGTGAACGCTGATCGAATACGGGCAAGATGCGACCGCGCCAGGCGAAGGTATTGCCGCCCTTGCCCAACATCAGGCGGCCGTCTTCCGTGGTGCGGTAATAAAATACGAAAGTACGTGAATCAAGCACCGAGACGCCGTCGGTAAGGCCAATCTGTTGCAACAATTCCGGGCATTTCTCGGTAATCACCATGTCGCTCGACACCACCGCCAGCGTGCGTTCAAACTGCGGAAAGCGGCTCGCCATCCAGGCATTGATCGCCAGTACCATCTTGCCAACTTGCAGACTGCCGGCCGGCGTGTGCAGGGTGACCGTCGTTCCCGGAGTAAACGACAGCATCGGCGTGCGTTCGTAAATCCGGATACCCATTTCAATTGCCACGCGGCGCAATCCGCGCACCAGCTTGCCGGGATGCACGGTGGCCGCCATCGGCGAAAACACGCCAGACAAATTGCGCATTGAACCGGAGCGGCGCCGTACTTCAACGTCCGGCAATGCATGATAGGAACTGATGCCGCGCCGCTTCAACTCGTCCAGCACCGGATCCAGCACGCCTAGTTGCGCCTTGGTAGTCGCGGTGTACAAGGTGCCGTCCTGGCGGAACTCGGCGTTGATCCGGTGCTCGCGGCAGAAATCGCCAATATGGTTGACTACCTCTTCCGAGGCTTTCACCAAGCGTACCGCTTCGTCCTCGCCAAATAATCTGCGCAAGGTGAAGAATTTGGTCGACCAGGTCAGCAGGCAGCCGCCATTACGCCCGCTGGCGCCGGCGCCGCACAAATCACTTTCGATGATGGCGATATCGAGCGTCGGGTTCTGCTGCTTTAGCTGGATTGCGGTCCACAGGCCGGTGAAGCCGCCACCGACGATACCGACATCGGCCTTCTGCTGGCCTTGCAATGCAGGAGCCAACTCACCGTCGGCGAACAGGGCGTCTTCCAGCCAGAATGGGCGCATGGGGTATCGATCCTAAATAATAAAAAAATGGAAAACTATGCCTGGAACGCGCTCAGACCTTATCTCATTTTCAGCTGCGTCGTTCCCGCGAACGCGTGAACCCAAGTTGCAGACACAGATAAGAATGGATTCCCGCGTTCGCGGGAATGACTGAGATTGTAGAAGAACCTAGACAAGTGCCAACGAACAGACAGACATCAATTTGGCGAAGTGCGGCAACCCGGGTGTCGCCATCCCCTCGACCTTGGCCTGGTCGTCCCACAGACGCAACCTGACAGCATCGGGGCGTAAGGGCGAGCAATGAACTCCGCGGCATCGGCAGCGGAAAACACGCCACCCTGCAATTCCAGGCTGCGTTTGGAGTCCTCGGACAAGCGCCCCCAATAAGCGGTATCGGTGGCGCACAGATAGCGCTTGGCGTCGACGTGCAGACGGATCGGCTCCAGCACTGCGGCGCTGAACAGCCCACGCAGATACGGTATCGCAAAATACTGATGGGTATCGTCGACGCCGCGCGCCGACGGCGTCTCGCCTTGCGGATTGAGCAAGTGACCAAGATCGTGCAGCAACGCCGCGCACACCAGTTCCGGCGCGGCGCCGGCCTGCTCGGCCAGGGCCGCCGATTGCAGCGCATGCTCCAGCTGATTGACCGGCTCGCCGCTATACATCTGATGGCCGCCTTGATCGAACAAATCGCAAATTTGCGCAATGGTCAGCATATTGAATCCCCGATCAGTTCCAAGGCAGCGAATAGGTTTTGGTGTTGCAGAAGCTCTTCATCGCTTCCTGCACACCTTCCTTGTAGCCCAGGCCGGAATCCTTGATGCCGCCGAACGGTGTCAGTTCCAGACGATAACCCGGGACTTCGCGTACGTTGACGCTACCGACCTGCAACTCGCGGATAAAGCGCGTGATGTAATCGAGGCGGTTGGTGCAGACCGATGACGACAAGCCGTAGGGAGTCGAGTTCGAGATGCGGATCGCATCGGCGATGTCGTTGCAACGAATCACCGGCGACACCGGGCCGAAAGTCTCCTCGGCCACCAGTTGGCAATCGGCCGGCACGTGGTCCAGCACGGTTGGCGAATACAGCGCGCCGTCGCGCAGATTGCCATACAGGAGCTTGGCGCCGCGCTGCTGGGCATCTATCACCTTAGCCTCGAACGCGCAGGCGGAACGGGCGTCGATCACGGTGCCCATGTCGTTGTGCGGGTCCATCGGATCGCCATACTTGATCGCCTTGGTCTTATTGAGCAGCAGTTCGACGAACTCGTCCGCCACTGTCTGATGCACGATCATGCGTTTGATCGCGGTGCAGCGCTGCCCGGAATTCTTGTAAGAACCGGACACCGCTAGCGTCGCCGCTTCTTCCAGGTCTGCATCTTCCATCACGATGATCGGATCGTTACCGCCCAGCTCCAGGATCTGCCGCTTGTACACGGCCTTGGCGGCGATGTATTTTCCGATCGGCACGCCGCCGGTGAAAGTCACCAGGTCGACATCGGGATTGGTCAGCATCTCATCGGCGATTTCGGCAGGATCGCCGGTAACCACTGAAAACATTTCCGGCGGCAAGCCGGCTTCGTACAGGATATCGGCCAGTAGCAGCGCCGACAGCGGTGTCTTTTCCGTCGGCTTGAGCACCATCCGGTTATTCGTCGCAATTGATGGCGCGACCTTGTGGGCAACCTGGTTGAGCGGATGATTGAATGGCGTGATGGCCGAAATGGCACCGAGCAGCGGCTCCTTCAGCGTATAGACCTTGCGCTGCTTGCCATGCGGCGTCAGGTCGCAAGAAAACACCTGGCCGTCGTCGACCAGCGCCTGGTTGGCGGCGAACACGAACACATCGCAGGCGCGGCCGACTTCATACAGCGTGTCTTTCTTGCACAATCCGGCTTCGGCCGTGATCAAATCGGAAATCGCATCGGCGTTGGCGCGCAACAGTTCGGCGGTGCGCAACATGATGCGCGAACGTTCGTAGCGCGTCAGTGGCGAGCGGAATGCACGCGCTATCTGGAACGCATGACGGATATCGTCGACCGTGGCTTTCGGCACGGAGCCGATCAGCGCATTATTGAACGGATGGCGGATTTCTATGCGACGCTCATTGCCGACCAGCTTGCCGGCGATACGCATGTTTTGATGTAACGGCTCGCCCTGCTTCAGCTTGCCCAGTTCAGTCAGCATCGACATCATGTCTCCAGTTCGGTATGTGTCAGGATCAGAAAGCTGCTACGCGTTATTCAAAGCCAGGAAGAACACATCGAAATTGCGCAGCCGGTGATCGGTCGGAATTGCGCCCAGCTTGCGGTTGAACATCAGCGGCACGCGTTGTTCGGATATGCCGCCATGCGAACGCAGCGGCAGTTTCAGTTCGGTCAGGTCGTGCCGACTGGCGGCAGTACCGATTACGGTCAAACGTTCGCTGACCACCACTAGATCGCCAATGCGATCCGGCGGCAGCTCGAAGCGTTGCGCAGCCTGCTCGCGTGTCAGCACCAATTCAATACCCGGGATTGTGCGAATTTGTTCGGCAACTTCTGCGGCGTTTTGCGACGCGCCCAGATACACGGTCGCGTAGGAGCCGAGGGCGCCGTGGTGCACCACGTATGGATCGGTAATCGGCAAGATGACGCGGGTTTTCTCGACGCCGATCTTGGCATCCAGCACGTCCTGCAGATAAATCACATTGGGCTTGCCCGCGCTGTCGGTCTTGGCGTTCATGCCGTGGTCGGCGGTCAGGCCGATCACCGCACCGAGCGTATCGAGTTGGGTCAGGTAGTGATCCATCATGGCGTAGAAGGCATTCGCTCCTGGTGTGCCCGGCGCATATTTATGCTGGATATAGTCGGTGGTGGACAGGTACATGATGTCCGGCCGCTGGCTGGCCAGCAATTTGACGCCGGCGGCAAACACGAACTCGGACAGATCCGCGCTATACACTGACGGCAGGGGCATGCCGACCAATTCCAACAGGTTGTCGATGCCGTTCTGCTCGACAGTGGCCTGATCTGCTTTCTCGGCCGAAAAGCAGATGCCACGCATTTTATGACCCAGCAAGCCGCGCAATTTGTCCTTGGCGGTGACCACCGCGACCTTGGCGCCGGCATCGGCGAAAGCAGCCAGGATGGTGCCGGCGCGCAGATACTTGGCGTCGTTCATCATGACTTCTTGTTTGGTTTCGAGGTCGTAGAAATAGTTGCCACAAATGCCATGCACCGACGGCGGCACACCAGTCACGATCGACAGATTGTTGGGATTGGTGAAGCTCGGCACCACGCAGTCTGCGCTGAGTACCGTTCCCTGCTCCACCATCTTTTTCAGGAACGGCGCAACGCCAGCCTGGATCGCCTGGTTGATGTATTCCTGTTCGCAGCCGTCGACGCAGACCACGACCACCGGTTGCTTGGTCCATTGATAGCTACGGCCATTGACACTGAGGGTTTTGGTATTGGACATGAGGTAACTTTCGCTGTGATTTTGCTGGAATTTCTCTTTAACGCGGACGGCTGACTACAGTTATTGCGTGTTCTGTTCTTCCAAAAGCGCGCGCTGCGCCTGCGCCTTGTGCATGCGATTGCGCCCGGCGACCGCGTGTTCGCGCATGATGTCGCCAGCTGCCTGCGCATCGCCGGCGGCGATGGCGTCGACAATCTTGTGATGCTCGCCTGTCGAGGTCGGCATGCTGCCTTTTTGCGCCAGCGCCGAGCGGCGGAACAGACTGAGCTCGTTGACCAGGCGGCGATAGGTGTGCAGCAGTTTCTTGTTGGCTGTCAGCTCGACCAGCAAGTCATGGAAACTCAGGTTCAGTTTCAAGTAACCATCGACATCGCCCAGCGCGACCATCTCATCCATCCGTTCCAACAGGTTGCGCAGTTGCTGCACCTGGGCCGGCTTGATGGTGGCGGCCAGTTTGCGGCCGATCAGCTCGTCCAATGCGGCCCGCACCTCATAAATTTCATCCGCTTCCTCGACCGAGATCTGCCGGACAAAGACGCCGCAGTTTTTTTCCTGCTGCACCAGCCCCGCCTCTTCCAGCGCGCGAAACGCCTCACGTACCGGGCCGCGCGACACGCCCAGCATTTCCGCCAGCGAAACCTCATTAAGCTTATCGCCGGCCTGCAGGTCGCCGGCCAGGATCATGCGCTCCAATTCTTTCTGCACCAATGAGGGCAGCGAGTTTTTCTGGACCAGGGCGATGTTGTTCATGTTGCGGTTATTAGTCATGGCTAATCTTTTTTTCGAGTTGGTGATTGCACTTTAATTTAACAGCGTGTAGATTGTCAACAAAATACATAAGACATGATGCAATAAAAAAGCAACAGCACAACAACACGCACAAATGCTGCTCATAAGAAGCGACAGGTTTGAAATGTGGGTTTCGGTTTGGCAACATGCCGCCGGCTGCACGTCAGCCAATCCGGTATTGCCGACTGACGGTTGGACGGCTTGACTCCCCGTGGCAGCTTGCACGGGAAGACCTGCCGCTTGGTTGTTCAACATCTGAGGAGATGACAATGCAACAGCAATTTGCACGATTCCTGCGCGCCGGGGCAATGGCAAGCGTAGTCGCAGCAGTACTTGGCACGAGCTTTACCCTGGCAACATCCAGCAGCCACGCACAATCGAAGACCCAGTTACTGGTCTACACGGCGCTGGAAACCGATGCAATGAAGCTGTACAAGGACGGTTTCGAAAAAGCCAATCCCAACATCGAGATCCGTTGGGTGCGCGATTCGACCGGTGTCGTGACCGCCAAATTGCTGGCCGAAAAGAACAATCCGCAAGCCGATGTAGTGGTCGGCCTGGCCGCCACCAGCCTGGCGCTATTGGGCCAGGAAGGCATGTTGCTGCCGTATGAGCCAAAAGGGATGAAAGAGTTGAACCCGGCTTATGTCGACAGCGCAAGGCCGCCGAACTGGGTTGGCATGGACGTCTGGGGCGCTACGGTCTGTTTCAACACGATAGAAGCCAAGAAACTGAACTTGCCCACGCCGACCAGTTGGCAAGATCTCGCCAAACCGATCTATAAAGGACAGATCGTCATGCCGCACCCTGCCTCCAGCGGCACCGGCTATCTGGACGTGACCGCCTGGCTGCAAATGTTCGGCGAAACCAACGGCTGGAAATACATGGATGCCTTGCACCAGAACATCGCCCAATACACGCATTCCGGCTCCAAACCTTGCACCATGGCCGGCACCGGCGAATTCCCGATCGGCATTTCATTCGAATTTCGTGGCCACCAGGTCAAACGCAGCGGCGCGCCGATTGAATTGATTTTCCCGAAAGAAGGCCTGGGCTGGGATATCGAGGCCAGCGGCATCATGAAAGGCACGAAGAATCTGGAAGCGGCAAAGAAACTGGTTGACTGGATGGCCAGCAAGGATGCCAACCAGATCAGTTCCAACTGGTGGGCAATCGTCGCCTATCCCGGCATCGCCAAGAAAGTCGAAGGGATTCCCGACAATTACGAAAAGCTGTTGATCACGCAAAACGATTTCAACTGGTCGGCCAAGAATCGCGAACGGATCCTCGCCGAGTGGAGCACACGCTACAACGCCAAGGCGGAAAAGAAGTAAGCCGTAGCCATAGATCAGCCTGGAGAATCGCAATCATGTCACAGCAGAATCCTTGTCTTGCGCCGTCGGATACGCCGCCGAATGCGCCCTATTTCAAGCCCTATCTGACGCTTGAAAACATCTCGAAGTCGTTCGGCAATTTCCACGCGCTGCGTGACATCAACCTGAGCGTCGGAGAAGGCGAGTTCGTCTGTTTCCTGGGCCCGTCCGGCTGCGGCAAAACGACCCTGCTGCGTATCATTGCCGGCCTTGAAAGCCAGAATCAGGGCCGCATCACGCAGGCCGGCAAGGATATCTCCTGGCTGCCGCCGATCAGGCGCGACTACGGCATCGTGTTCCAGTCGTATGCGCTGTTTCCCAATCTGACCATCGCCGACAATGTCGCCTACGGTCTGGTCAACCGCGGCCAGAGCCGCAGCGCCACGGCGGCACGGGTGCAGGAACTGCTGGCGCTGGCCGGCTTGCCCGACAGCGGCAAGAAATTCCCGGGACAGCTATCGGGTGGCCAGCAGCAACGGATCGCACTGGTTCGCGCGCTGGCAACCTCGCCTGGCTTGCTGTTGCTGGATGAACCGCTGTCGGCGCTGGACGCGCTAGAGCGGGTGCGATTGCGCAGCGAAATCCGGCAGCTGCAGCAACGCCTGGGGGTGACCACCATCATGGTCACCCACGACCAGGAAGAAGCGCTGACCATGGCCGATCGCATCATCGTCATGAACCACGGCGTCATCGAACAATGCGGCAGCCCGCAGGATATCTACCTGCAACCCGGATCGCCCTTCGTTGCCTCGTTCGTCGGCAAGGTAAATATCCTGCGCGGCGTTTCTCTTGGCGATGGCCGCTTCCGGGTTGGCCTGATGGAGTTCCGCTGCGAAACCAAGGTCGACCATATCCCGGCCGGGCAACCGGTCAAGGTCTACCTGCGGCCCGAGGATTTTGTCGCCCGCGCAGTTGAACAGCGGACTCACAACCACGCCATGGCGGAGGTCAAAAAAATAGAATTCCTGGGCGCATTCAGTTATCTGACCGTGGTTTTGGAAGGCATGGAACAACAGCCGGTGGTGGCGTCAATGTCGCTCAATCTGCTGAAGGAATTGGGACTTGTCGTCGGCAGCAAGCTGCGCTACGGATTGCTGCCGGAGCGTATCCGTGTATATCGGGATCGGGAACAATGCCAGACGGTGGCGGCATGAGCAGGCCAGCCAGCGCCCTACCCATGATGCCGTCGTCGTCCGCGACGGTTTCTGCAGGCAGCGGCCATCAGCAGAGCCATTGGCACGATCGCATTGCACACGGCCTGCTGCTGGTCGTATGCGCCGGGTTAGCGATATTCCTGCTGATGCCGGTGATGATGATCCTGATACACAGCGTACAAGACCGTGACGGCACATTCGTCGGACTGCGCCAGTTCACCGAGTACATGTCGACGCCGGCGTTGCGGCAGTCCGTGTTCAACACACTGACCATCGCGATCTCTGTCACCGTACTGGTGATACCCGCCGCCTTCACCTTCGCCTATGCGCTGACGCGCAGCATGATGCCGCTCAAGCGCGTGTTCAGGACATTGTCGCTGATCCCGATCCTGGCGCCGTCATTGCTCGCGGCAATTTCATTCGTGCAGTGGTTCGGCACCCAGGGGGCGCTCAAAGGCCTGCTGGGTGGCGCCTCCATCTACGGTCCGATCGGCATCATCATCAGTGAATGCTATGCCGTATTCCCGCATGCCTTGATGATCCTGATTACTGCGTTGACACTGGCCGACGGCCGCTTGTACGAAGTGGCGGAATCGCTCGGCACCAGCCGCCTGCGGAAATTCTGGACCATCACCCTGCCCGGCGCCAAGTACGGCCTGATCAGCGCGGCACTGGTGGTGTTCACGTTCACGGTCAACGATTTCGGCGTACCGAAAGTCATCGGCGGTGATTACAACGTGCTGGCCATGGATGTTTACCAACAAGTGATCGGCCAGCAGAATTTCAACAAGGGTGCAGTCGTAAGCTTGCTGCTGCTGTTGCCGGCGCTGATGGCATTTGCCATCGACTTCACGATCCGGCGCAAACTTCAGTCACAACTATCGGCGCGCGCGGTGCCGTTTGTGCCGAAGCGGCATCGCATTTTCGACAGCCTGATGTTCTGTTATTGCAGCGTGGTCGCTCTATTATTGCTGGCGGTGCTGGGCATGGCGGTGTACACCTCATTCATCAAGCTCTGGCCGTATAACCTGACGCTCGTCCTGGATCATTATTATTTCGGACTGATTCAGGACGGCATCCTGGAATCGTATTTCAACAGCCTGAAACTGGCGGCCTACGTGGTCTGCAGCGGCATCGTGCTGATTTTCGGCAGCGCCTACCTGGTCGAAAAAACCCGGGGCATGGCCGCGGCACGTCCGATCATCCGCTTGCTGGCGATGCTGCCGATGGGTGTGCCGGGGCTGGTGCTTGGGTTGGGCTACATCATGTTCTTCAATCATCCGGATAACCCGCTGAACTTCCTGTATCGCACCATGGCGATCCTGGTGCTGTCGACCGTAGTGCATTACTTCACCTCCAGTTTCCTGACCGCCGTCACCGCGCTGAAGGCCATCGACAATGAGTTCGAAGCAGTATCGGCTTCGCTCAAGGTGCCCTTCTACAAAACCTTCTTCCGGGTCACGGTGCCGGTGTGCCTGCCGGCGATCCTGGATATCGGCCGCTATCTGTTCATCAACGCCATGACCACCATCTCCGCCGTAGTATTCCTGTATTCGCCTGACACTACGCTGGCTTCGGTAGCGCTGCTGAATCTGGAAGCCGAGGGCAAAATCGGCCCGGCGGCGGCAATGGGAACGTTGATCGTCCTGACCTCGACCATCGTCTGCCTGTTGTATGCCGTGACCACCCGCGTGCTGCTGAAAAAAGCGCAAAGCTGGCGGCAAGCCTGACCAAACCGCAGATCAATTTCACCATTCAACTTACACCCGCCCAGACCAAAGGAAATATCATGAGCCTGCATAGCCGCGATCCGATTCTTCTGACACCCGGTCCCCTGACCACTTCCCTCGCCACCAAAAGCGCCATGCTGCAGGATTGGGGTTCCTGGGACGCCGCTTTCAACGCCATCACCGCCAAGGTGCGCGGGCAATTGCTGGACATCGCAAATGCCCACGAAAGCCACGTGTGCGTACCGATGCAAGGCAGCGGCACATTCTCGATTGAAGCTGCCATCAACACGCTGCTGCCGCGCAACGGCCACATGCTGGTGCTGATCAATGGCGCCTATGGCAAACGCATGGCGAAGATTGTTGAAATGATGGGTCGCCAGGTATCGGTGTTCGAAACCGCCGAAGATGTGCCGACCACCGCCGCCGATGTGGAACGCATCCTGAGTAATGACCGCAGCATCACCCACGTCGGCGTAATCCATTGCGAAACCAGCACCGGCATCCTCAATCCGTTGCAGGAAATCGCCGAAGTGGTGGCGCAGCACAAGAAGAGTCTGATCATCGACGCCATGAGTTCATTCGGCGCGCTGGAAATCGATGCCGACAAGATTGCATTCGACGCGCTGATCGCCGCTAGCGGCAAATGTATCGAAGGCCCACCGGGGATGGGCTTTGTCATCGTGCGCAAGTCTGTACTGGAAAAATCCGCCGGCAACTCGCGCTCGCTCTCGCTGGACCTGCACGACCAGTGGGCCTACATGGAAAAAACCACGCAATGGCGTTTCACGCCGCCGACCCATATCGTGGTTGCATTCCATCAGGCGTTGAATCAATTTTTTGCGGAAGGCGGCCAACCGGCGAGACTGGCGCGCTACGCTGCCAATTATGAAACACTGATGGCCGGCATGCGTGAGCTGGGACTGATTCAATTTTTACCGGCCAAGATCCAGGCGCCGATCATTGTCACCATGCATGCGCCGAACAGCAGCAGCTACGAGTTCAAGGCCTTTTACAACCTGGTTCGCGACAAAGGATTCATCCTTTATCCCGGCAAGTTGACCCAGGCCGAGACATTCCGCGTCGGCTGCATCGGCGCCATCGGTCCAGACGAAATGCGGCAGGCCGTGCATGCGATTGGGGATGCATTGCGGGAGATGGGGATCAAGACCAGGAATGCGGTCAATTCTTGATGGGCTCCGTCTTGGCGGTCATCGACAAATCACGGCCAGCTTCACGGCCGTGGCCGGCGGCGTCCAGGCGTTGCAGGTAATCTTCCCACATCGCGGCTTCGTCGCGGCCCAGCTTGTACAGATATGCCCAGGTATAAATGCCGCTGACGTGGCCATCGGAAAAAATCGGCTTGACCGCGTAATTGCCAACCGGCTCTAGTCCGCTCATCTCAACCTTGCGCTTGCCGGTTTGCAGCACTTCCTGCCCCGGACCATGGCCGCTCACCTCTGCCGACGGCGAATACACGCGCATCAGTTCAAACGGCAGCAGGAACACCGCGCCGTCATCGAAGGCGACTTCCAGCTTGCACGATTGTTTATGCACTACGAGCGACACCGGGACGGGCGCCGGCGCGGATTGTTTGGAACCGGTCATTGAGATTGCCTGATTAGATGATTAAAACTGCTCGGAAATGGCGGAGCGCAATGCGCCCAGCAAGGCCTGCCGTTGCTCAAGCGTGGATGGCGATGGCTGCCGTTGCGCCTCAGCCCATACCGGGCTGGGGAAATGGGCGTCGTCTGCATAACGCGGAATCACATGCCAGTGCAGGTGCGGCGTCATGTTGCCGAGGCTGGCCAGATTGATTTTTTCCGGCTGCATGACGGCGCGCACGACCGATTCGACCTTGCACACGGCGGCCATCAAGGTGCTGCGATCGGCCACCGGCAGATCGGTCATTTCCTTGATGTGATCGTTCCAGATGACACGGCAAAAACCTGGATACGAGGGATCGTCAACCAGCACCACACGGAATTTTTCGGCGCGATGGAGAACTTCTCCACCGTCGCCGCTGCATAGTTCGCAATCTACGGAGTGATCAGCCATGGTTACACCAGGATCCGTTCGATGCCACCGCTGTTGGCGCGCGCCACATAATCCGGCAACCAGTTCTCACCGAGGATATGACGCGCCATCTCGACCACGATGTAATCGGCAGTGGTGCCGGAATCGTCGTTATAGCGCGACAAACCCTGCAGGCAGGATGGGCAGGAAGTGAGGATCTTGACGTCACCAGCAAAGCCATCGGCACGCAACTTGTCGGCGCCCTTGTTCATCTCTTCTTCCTTGCGGAAACGCACCTGAGTCGACACATCCGGACGGCTCACGCCGAAAGTCCCGGACTCGCCGCAGCAGCGCTCATTCTTCTCGATCTTGGCGCCATTGTCGGTCGTGATCAGCGCGTTCACCGTCTTCATCGGATCCTGCAGCTTCATCGGGCTGTGGCAAGGGTCGTGGTACATGTAACGGGTGCCGCTGACGCCTTCCAGTTTCAAGTTCTTTTCCAACAGGTATTCGTGGATGTCCATGATGCGGCAACCCGGGAATATCTTGTCGAACTGGTAGCCCTGCAACTGATCGTAGCAAGTGCCGCAGGAAACGATGACGGTCTTGATATCGAGATAGTTCAGGGTATTCGCCATGCGATGGAACAGCACGCGGTTGTCGGTGATGATCTTCTCGGCCTTGTCGAAATCGCCGGAGCCGCGTTGCGGATAGCCGCAGCACAGGTAACCCGGCGGCAGCACCGTTTGCACGCCGACTTCCCACAGCATGGCTTGCGTCGCCAAACCGACCTGCGAGAACAAGCGCTCCGAACCGCAGCCCGGGAAGTAAAACACGGCTTCGGTATCGGCAGTGGTGTTCTTCGGATTGCGGATGATCGGCACGATCTTGTCGTCTTCGATATCCAGCAGCGCGCGCGCAGTCTTCTTCGGCAGGTTGCCCGGCATCTTCTTGTTGATGAAGTGGATCACCTGCTCTTTGATCGGCGCCTTGCCGACTGTTGCTGGCGGTTTCTTGGTCTGCTTCTTGGCGAATTTCTTCAGTATGTCGTTACCCAGGCGCTGCGCCTTGAAACCCCAATCGGTCATAACCTTGCGGGTCATGTTGATGGTGGCCGGGTCGGTCGCATTCAGGAAGAACATGGCTGCGGTAGTGCCGGGATTGAACGATTTCTTGTTCATCTTGCGCAGCAGATTGCGCATGTTCATCGAGACGTCGCCAAAATCGATATCGACCGGGCATGGCGTCACGCACTTGTGGCAGACGGTACAGTGGTCGGCCACATCCTCGAATTCTTCCCAGTGCTTGATCGAGATACCGCGCCGGGTCTGCTCTTCATACAGGAAGGCTTCCACCAGCAGCGAGGTAGCAAGAATCTTGTTGCGCGGCGAGTACAGCAGGTTGGCGCGCGGCACGTGAGTAGCGCACACCGGTTTGCACTTGCCGCAACGCAGACAGTCCTTGACGCTGTTGGCGATGGCACCGATATCGCTTTGCTGCATGATCAGCGATTCGTGTCCCATCAGACCGAACGACGGCGTATAGGCATTGCTCAAGTCGGCTTCGAAGCCCGGCAGGTTCAGCAGCTTGCCCTTGTTGAAGCGGCCTTCCGGATCGACGCGCAGCTTGTAGCTGCGGAAATCCTTGATCTCGTCTTCGGTCAGGAATTCCAGCTTGGTGATGCCGATGCCGTGTTCGCCCGAAATCACGCCGTCGAGCGAACGCGCCAAAGTCATGATGCGCGCCACGGCGGCGTGTGCATCCTGCAGCATTTCGTAGTGATCGGAATTGACCGGCAAATTGGTGTGGACGTTACCGTCGCCGGCGTGCATATGCAAGGCGACGAACACGCGGCCGCGCAGCACACGCTTGTGGATCGCGCTGCATTCGTCGAGGATCAGCTTGAACGAGGCGCCGTTGAAAATCTGGCGCAGCAGCGCCCGTACTTCCTGTTTCCAGGAGACGCGGATGGTGCGGTCCTGCACTACGTCGAACACAGTTGCATCTGGTTGCTGCAACAGGCGCTGGTCGAACACCAGGTCGAGTTTTTCCAGGCCAAGCGCCGACAGCTGAGGTTTGGCATCCTTCAACGGCATGTCCAGATGCGCCAGCAGATAAGTCCAGCGCGCCTGCACGTTATCAAGCAGCTGTTCGGCCTGGTGCACGCGGTCTTCCAGGATTTCGGTAGCGGGAATATCGTCGCCGTCGGCGTCGTCACCTTTACCCAGCGGCAGATTGCCCTTGAGCAGGAATTCGCGCAATTCATCCAGCAGTTGCAACTTGTTCTTGGCCGACAGTTCGATATTGATGCGCTCGATGCCGTCGGTGTATTCGCCCATGCGGTTGAGCGGAATCACCACGTCTTCGTTGATCTTGAAGGCGTTGGTGTGCTTGGCGATGGCAGCAGTGCGAGCGCGATCCAGCCAGAATTTCTTGCGCGCTTCCGGACTGACCGCGACGAAACCTTCGCCGACACGGTTGTTGGCCATGCGCACCACTTCCGACGCCGCTTGCGCTACCGCGTTCTCATCGTCGCCGACGATATCGCCGAACAGTGCCATCTTCGGCAGCACGCCGCGCTTGGATTTGGTGGTGTAGCCGACCGCACGCAGATAGCGCTCATCCAGATGTTCCAGGCCGGCCAGGATCGCGCCGCCCTTTTTGGTTTCAGCGTCGAGGAAATCCTTGATCTCGACGATCGATGGAATCGCATCGCGCGCCTGGCCGAAGAATTCCAGGCAGACGGTACGCGTGTGCTTCGGCATCTTGTGCAGAATCCAGCGTCCGGAAGTAATCAGGCCGTCGCAACCTTCTTTTTGAATCCCCGGCAAACCCGCCAGGAATTTGTCGGTGACGTCCTTGCCCAGGCCCTCCTTGCGGAATACGCGGCCGGCGATTTCCAGGATTTCGGTCTTGAACGGCTTTTCGCTTGGCCGTCCCTTTTCAGCCGGGTGACGCCATTCCAGCTGGAAGCGCGCCAGCGGCGTGTCATGAATCTTGCCGAGGTTGTGATCCAGACGGGTAACGTCGAGCCAGTCGCCGTTCGGATCAACCATGCGCCAGCTGGCCAGGTTATCCAACGCGGTGCCCCACAGCACGGCTTTCTTGCCGCCGGCGTTCATGGCGATATTGCCGCCGACGCAGGACGCTTCAGCCGAAGTCGGGTCGACCGCGAACACGAAACCGGCTTTTTCAGCGGCATCGGAAACGCGCTTGGTGACTACCCCGGCGCCAGAGTAAATCGTCGCATATTCTTTATCCAGGCCTGGCAGTACAGCCATCTCGACTGCACCCAGCTGCTCCAGTTTTTCAGTGTTGATGACAGCCGACAACGGCGTCAGCGGAATCGCGCCGCCGGTATATCCGGTGCCGCCGCCGCGCGGGATGATGGTCAGGCCGAGTTCGATACAGCCCTTGACCAGCCCGGCCATCTCGTCTTCGCCGTCCGGGGTCAGCACCACGAACGGATACTCGACGCGCCAGTCGGTGGCGTCGGTCACATGCGAGACGCGCGACAGGCCGTCGAACTTGATGTTGTCCTTGGCGGTGTAGCGACCGAGAATCTTGTTGGCGCGCTTGCGCAGGTCGTAGGTCTTGCGGAATTCATCGGCGAAGGAGGCAATCGCCTTGCGCGCCGCTGCCAGCAATTTTTCGACATTCTCGCTGCGCTTTTTGGCTTCTTCATCGCTGACGGCGTCGCTGCTGTCGGCCTGATCGGTGACGATACGGCGCTTGTCGACTTCGCTGAGGCGATGATGCAACGCATCAATCAACGCCTGGCGACGCTTCGGATTGTCCAGCATGTCGTCTTGCAAATACGGATTGCGACGCACTACCCAGATATCGCCCAGCACCTCATACAGCATGCGGCAGAACGGCCGGTCTGGCGCTTGCCGCGCAGCTCGTCCAGTAAGCGCCACGACTCTTCACCAAGCAGGCGGATCACGATTTCGCGATCGGAAAACGAAGTGTAGTTGTAGGGAATTTCGCGCAAACGCGTAGGGGTGGCGCCGTGCGGCGCGTCTGACAATAATGCCTGGATTTTTACGGGGGCGTTCATTGGTCTATTGGAGTGATGACTGCTAGGCTGCTGCGTGGCTATTGCCGCTGAATCAGCATTTTAGCTTATCAAGCCATTTCACGATGGCGAGATGCCAAATTTGTGCAGTGCAAGACATGAGACGGGTGATAGTCAAACACAATTAAATTAATAAAAACAATCAATTTTTATTAATCAATAGATTATAACTACAATCACCCCATGCCTTTCATCAACCAAGGAGCCGACATGTTCAGCCAAATCATCACAGAAATCATGGAAAACCTCGCCGTTACGCTGGCCGACTACGGTCAGTGCAAAGGCTGATCCCTCAATCGATCGACATCCACGTTATCCGGGAGATCATCATGACGCCAGTTTCGTTATCCACCAGAAATCCGTATTTCGGCCTGTCCCATCTGCTGCGCAACCAGTCCTGGCCGCTGCGCATGTTGCCGTACGCGATCCTGCTGCTGATCACGCCGGCCATGCTGCGCGCGGTCTAATGGTTCAGATCTGCAATTCAGTAGCGACGCTGGAAACGATCTCGCCATTGCGCATCACGTCGGTTTCAAACACGTAGTGCGAAAGATAGGCTGACGCTGAAACACATCGGGTATGGAACGACAGTGGCTCAGACGCCGGCACCAATTGGTAGGCGGACAGGTCGCATTTGACCACGGTATAACTGGCTTCGCGCTCGACAATATGATGCAGTAATCGACTGGTGGTCTGCGCCACCGTATGCACCATGATCGCCACCGGCCAGGCCGGATAGTCGAGGAAATGGCCGGCACAGCGCGTGGGCGCTAATGGCTGACTGTGTGCGACGAGGGAGTGGCCTACGGGCGCATCGAAATCCAGCTGTATCGATTGGCGGTACGGCGAGTCCTCGGGAAAAGGTGCCGGCGACGGCGTCGACGGCACATGGTAATCCTTGAACAGGCGCAGGAATACCGATTCCGACAAAGCCTGGTATTCGCAGTAAAGATGGGCAAACGGCTTTTCCGCCGAGACGATGGCTTGCGCGGTCAGTGAACGTCGGTCTTGCTGCAAGACTTCCGCACTGGCCTGAAACACGGCACCTGGCTCGCGTGGCGCAACGTCGTGCAGTTTGCTGTAGCGCGCCTTGGTTGCCAAATAGTAAATTTGTGGCGCCGGCTGCCAAGCAACGGCAGCGCAGGAGCCAAGAATTGCCAGGTGGCGCCCGATTTCCGCCGAAGCCACCGGGCCGTTTTCAAAACCGAGGGGCTGTTCCGAAGAAAAGGTGCCTTGTACCATGCGATCAGGCAACCCGCATAGTTCAGTAAATGCAAAATACGGCGCTTGCACTGCAATGCGCTCGCAAATCTCACTGATATCCAGCTTGTTCATAGCGTTCTATCCTCCCAAAGTTGGAAATACTTCAGATTTCAAGGAAACGTACAAACTACAATTCAATATTGCCGCAGTGCAATAATATTGCATTGCAGTGCAAAAATCCAGTCAAACCAGCAATTTCTGCGGCATTCCGACTCTTCCGATTTCACGCCAGCCAGCTGGCAACCTTCCGCCAAAATCCGTCCGGCACATTCAACAGCAACCAGACCACGAAGATGTAGCGCAGGAACTTACCAATCGCCATATACATGACAGATGGCCAGAACGGCAGCTTGAGCCAGCCGGCCAAAGTGCAGATCGGATCGCCGATACCCGGCAGCCAGGCCAGCAACATGGTTTTCGCACCGTAGCGCCGCAACCAGCCGAACCAGCGGCTGTCACGCTCGCGTGCAAACGCCTGCTTGGCGCCATAACCCATCCAGTAATCGACCACGCCTCCCAGCGTATTGCCCGCTGTCGCCACGAATATCACCGGCCAGAACAGTGCGCCGTTGGCCTTGATGACGGCAAACACGGCCGGCTCGGAACCCATCGGCAACAGGGTGGCGGCGACAAAACTGATGAAAAAGACCGAAGTCAGGCCGACCGCGGGCACGGCAAGCGTCTTGAGCAACCATAAAACAGCAGATTCGATCATAGGGGCAACTTAGCAGGACGGCAGATTCGGTATGGGTGGTTAATGCTGATAAGCATTATTGGCCGTGGCCGAGAAAAGCAGGTGGCGGTTAAAAAGCTGTCCATTATAATGACCGGCTGCTTGTTCCGGCCTGATCCTGTTGCCGGACGCTTCGCCGGCTTCCCTGGCGCGGCGTTCGACACGCTAATTTGACACCAACATGACCACAGACTATTTGCAAAAAATCCTCACCGCCCGCGTCTACGATGTCGCGGTCGAATCCCCGCTTGAACTGGCGCCGACGCTGTCGCAGCGAATTGAGAACCAGATTTATTTCAAGCGTGAAGATGTGCAAAGTGTGTTCAGCTTCAAATTGCGTGGCGCCTACAACAAGATGGCCAGCCTGACACCGGCGCAGCTCAAGCGCGGCGTGATCTGCGCCTCGGCCGGCAACCATGCGCAAGGCCTGGCGCTGTCGGCGGCCAAGCTCGGCTGCCGCGCGGTGATCGTAATGCCGACCACCACGCCGCAAGTGAAAGTCGACGCCGTGCGCGGCCGCGGCGGCGAAGTGGTGCTGTTCGGCGACTCCTACACTGATGCGTATAACCATGCGCTGACGCTGGAAAAGAAACTGAAACTGACATTCGTGCATCCGTTCGATGATCCGCATGTGATCGCCGGCCAAGGCACCATCGGCATGGAAATCCTGCGTCAGCACGCCGGACCGATCCATGCCATTTTCGTGCCCATCGGCGGCGGCGGACTGATCGCCGGCATCGCCGCCTATGTCAAGGCGGTACGCCCGGAGATCAAGATCATCGGTGTCCAGACCACCGATTCCGACGCCATGGCGCGCAGCCTGGCAACCGGCCGCCGCGTGACGCTGCCGGACGTCGGCCTGTTCGCCGACGGCACCGCGGTCAAGCTGGTCGGCGAGGAAACCTTCCGCCTGGCGCGTCTGTATGTCGATGAAGTGATCCTGGTCGACACCGATGCAGTTTGCACCGCCATCAAGGACGTATTCCAGGACACGCGCAGCATCCTGGAACCCTCCGGCGCGCTCGCCGTGGCGGGTGCCAAGGCGTATGTGGAACGCGTCAAGGGCACGCGCAAGGCGATCAAGAACCAGACCCTGATCACCATTGCCTCCGGCGCCAACATGAATTTTGACCGCCTGCGCTTCGTCGCTGAGATGGCCGATATCGGCCAACTGCGCGAAGCCGTGTTCGCCGTCACCATCCCGGAACAACGCGGCAGCTTCCGCCGCTTCTGCGAGCTGGTCGGGCCGCGCAATGTTACCGAATTCAATTACCGCATCAGCGATGAGAAAACCGCCCACGTATTCGTCGGCGTGCAGACATCGAGCCGCGATGAGGCGACCCAGATCGCCAAAAATTTCGAAAAACACGGTTTCAGTACGCTCGACCTGACGCATGATGAACTGGCCAAGGTCCACGTACGACACCTGGTCGGCGGCAAGAGTCCGTTGGCGCAGGACGAACTGCTGTATCGCTTCGAGTTCCCGGAACGCCCGGGCGCCCTGATGCGCTTCCTCAATTCAATGGCGCCGAACTGGAACATCAGCCTGTTCCATTACCGTAGCCAAGGCGGCGATGTCGGCCGCATCCTGGTCGGCCTCCAAGTGCCGAAAAAGGAAATGAAGGCGTTCCGCAGCTTTTTGAACAGCCTCGGCTATCGTTATTGGGACGAAAGCGACAACCCGGTCTACAAGCTGTTCCTCGGCTGACCGTCTTGCGGATGGCGTCGCGGCGCCATCCCTCCCCGTTTTTCAGTACCCCGACAGCGCTTCGATATGACCCGCATCAGGCGGCAAATATCAGGCTGGCGATGCTTATCTGGCAAAATGTCGGTTTTAAGCAGAATCAATAGCTATGTCCACACCTACTACGCCTGAGGCTTCGCCGCTCGGCAAACCATCCACTTACCAGACCCAATACCAGCCGTCGCTGCTGTTTCCGATTGCCCGCCTCGGCAAGCGCGAAGAAATCGGCATCAGCGGCACGCTGCCGTTTTTCGGCGTCGACATCTGGAATGCGTATGAGGTCTCATGGCTGAACCTGCGCGGCAAACCGCAGGTCGCCATCGCCACATTCACGGTGCCAGCCGATTCGCCGAATATCGTTGAGTCGAAATCGTTCAAGCTGTACCTGAACTCGTTCAATCAGACCAAGCTTGCCGATGCCGATGCCTTGCTGCAGCTGTTGCGCCAGGATCTGTCAGCCGGTTTCGGCGCGCCGGTACATGTGACGCTGACCACCGCCGAGGGATTTTCCGGTCTGAAGTTGCAAGAGCCGCAAGGCTTGCTGCTGGACCGGCTCGACATCGAAGTCGATCAGTACCAGCCAAACCCGGCGCTATTGAAAGCCGATCCCAATCAGGTTGTCATTGAAGAAACCCTGGTGTCTCATCTGCTGAAGTCGAATTGCCTGGTGACTGGGCAGCCGGACTGGGGCAGCGTACAGATCCATTATGTCGGCGCAGCCATCGACCAGGAGAGCCTGCTCAAGTACCTGATCAGCTTCCGCGACCACAATGAATTCCACGAACAATGCGTCGAACGCATTTTTATGGACATCATGCGCAACTGTGCGCCACAAAAGTTGTCTGTGTATGCGCGCTACACCCGGCGCGGTGGTCTCGATATCAATCCGTGGCGCAGCAACTTCTCGACTGCACAGCCCCCATCGAACTGCCGCCAAGCCAGGCAGTAAATTCACAACTTGAAACAAATCTTTGCAAATTAGGCGCCACAAAGGTGGCAAAATATCAATTTTTTCTATCGCTCTACACTGATGCGTCGCGGTTCAACCACTGTCGTATGACCTCGCCGCAAAGGATTTAAATTTCCATGATCAATTTTTTTCGTTTCAACTCCGTCAAACGGGCCCTGTTTTTTTCCGGCCTGAGCGCAGCTGTCGCACTGAGCGCAACTGCGCAAGCTCAGGAAACCCCGGACACCACCGGCTGGTTCAGCAAAACCATCTCCCAGACCAAGGACCGTCTCGACAACATTGTTGAAAACGGCGATCAGGAAGTCTACCTGTCCGGTTACGCCTATCACGGCCGCCATACTTATACAGAGGAACGCATCCGGGAATTAAACGAAAAAGCCTGGGGTCTCGGCGGCGGCCGCACCATCCGTAACGAAAGCGGTAACGACGAATCGCTCTACTTGTTCGCCATCCGCGACTCCCATTTCAAACCGCAAATCATGGCCGGTTATGCCTATGAATGGGTGTGGAACGTTCCCAAAACACCGGTCGAAGTCAGTGCGGGCTATACCGCCATGCTGATGAGCCGTCAGGATTACTTCGGCGGCGTCCCTTTCCCGATCGCGCTGCCGGTAGCGTCGATTGGCGTCAAAGGCGCCAAACTCATGGCTTCTTATGTACCGCGCTTGTCCTCCAACAAGGGCAACGGCGATGTGCTGCTGATGTTTTTCCGCGTCGAAGTCAAATAATTACTGGGTTGCCGGTACACATGACCATGGCTGCAAGTTGGTGTTGTTGGCCGGAATCAAGTCTATAATTCGGGGATAGGTGCAATCAACACCGTAGCCTCAGCGATGCTGACTTGGGCCAAAATCGAGGGAGACGTTGTAGCAGCAACTGCGATCATGTTCATGACGACAGGCAGCGTAGCCTTGAAATTGGTGTTTTTTTTGAAACGCCGTGGCAGTTTTTAGTGGTGGCTTACAATAACCCGGAGATTGCTCCAAAAACACGATGGCTGGGAGGTACACTGCCGCCAAGCTCGTTTTGGAGCAATCCGTTAGACACAACCACCCATATTGTGCCGCATACCAATTTGTATTATGACTAATCTTGCAAAAATCCTGCCCGCACAAAATGTGGCGCTGGATCTGGAAGTCTCCAGTAAAAAACGCGCATTCGAACAAGCTGGCCTACTCTTCGAAAACAACTGCGGCATTGCCCGCTCCACCGTCTCCGACAATCTGTTTGCGCGCGAGCGGCTGGGTTCGACCGGTCTCGGCCATGGTGTTGCCGTGCCGCATGGCCGTGTCAAGGGATTGAAAGCGCCGCTGGCAGCCTTTGTGCGCCTGGCCGAACCGATTCCATTCGAATCGCCGGATGGCCAGCCGGTCAATCTGCTGGTATTCCTGCTGATCCCGGACAACGTCACCCAGCAGCACCTGGAAATCCTGTCGGAAATCGCCGAGATGTTTTCCAGCGACACCTTCCGCGCCATCCTCGCAACCGATCCCGATCCGGCGTCAGTACACTCCCACATCGTCGCCTGGCAGCCCATGGGCACGGAAAATGCGACATAATTTGATGTAAGACACCGGATAGTGCCCGCAACCGCCAAGCGCCGGCCGGCGACCTTGCCTCGTCACACTTAACCACGTCAGACGCACACCATGCCCTCATCCACGCCTCTATCGATTCAGCAACTGTACGACGAAAACCGCGAATCGCTGCAGCTAGGCTGGTTTGCGGGATTTCCCGGCGGCGAGCGCCTGATTTCGGGTGACGCCGCATCAGCAGCCGACCAGGTCGGCCACTTGAATCTGATCCATCCGGGGCGAATCCAGGTGTTCGGCCACCAAGAGACGGAATACTACAAACGCCTGTCTGCCACTTCACGTACTTACCAGACCGCCGAACTGGTGGCCGGCGCGCCGCCGGCGTTCATCATTGCGCAGGGCCTGGCCACACCGCCGAACATCCTGGAAGTCTGCGACGAAAAGAATATCCCGTTGTTTTCCACGCCGCTGCCGGCGGCGCAGGTGATTGACTACCTGCGCGTCTACCTGTCGAAAAAGCTGGCGCAACGGATCACCATGCATGGCGTATTCATGGACGTGCTAGGTGTCGGCGTGCTGATTACCGGTGAATCCGGACTGGGCAAAAGCGAACTAGGGCTGGAACTGATTTCGCGCAGCCACGGACTGGTGGCCGACGATGCCGTCGAATTCGCGCGGATTGCGCCGAACATGATCGAGGGCCGCTGCCCGCATCTGCTGCAAAACCTGCTGGAAGTCCGCGGCCTGGGCCTGCTCGATATCAAGACCATCTTCGGTGAAACCGCAGTGCGCCGCAAGATGCGCCTGAAGCTGATCGTGCATCTGGTACGGCGCGCGACGCTGGAAGAAAATTACGAACGCCTCCCGCTCGACGCCCACACCCAGGAAGTGCTGGGCTGCCGATCCGCAAAGTCATCATCCCGGTCGCCGCCGGCCGCAACATCGCGGTGCTGCTGGAAGCCGCAGTGCGCAACACCATCCTGCAATTGCGCGGCATCGATACGCTCAAGGATTTCATTGCGCGCCAGCGCCTGGCAATGGACAGCGATAGCGATTTGTAACCCATTGCGGGACAAAGCCGTCCGGGAAGGGTTTAAAAGCTGCCGCAGCATGACGAATTACGCTATCGGTGCGACTCTATCTCCAACTGACCAAGGCCTGTTAATCGTTAATTTGGGAAATGCGTTCAATTCAAAGCTTGCGACGGGAACGGCTGCAGGCGTCGCATGCCGCGCGCTCGCACTCACAAATTAACGATTAACAGGCCCTAGGTAAAACGGTTAAATTGCAAAGAAAAGTAGCCGGATAGAGGTCACGCGTGAGTAGGAAAATCTGCCGGCCCGACATTCGCCCCTGTATCCCGCACTACTGTGCACCGTAGTTACGGTATCATTGAGCGATGCGCATAATTCTTATCACCGGGATCTCCGGCTCCGGCAAATCGGTCGCTCTCCGCGTACTTGAAGACGCGGGCTATTTCTGCGTCGACAACCTGCCGCCGACGCTGTTGCGGGCACTGGTCGCGGCACGTCAGCATGAAGGCGCGCAAATGCTGGCAGTCGCTACCGACGCCCGCAGCGCCGACTCGCTGGCAGGCCTGCCATCAGACATCCAGCAATTGAAAGCAGAAGGACACGACGTCAAGGTATTCTTCCTGACCGCCCAGACCGAATCCCTGATCGCCCGGTTTTCCGAAACCCGGCGCAGCCATCCGCTGTCGCATCGCCTGCTCCCTGGACAGAATCCGGGCGACCGCCTGACGCTCACCGAATGCATACTGAATGAACGCGAGATGCTGGTCGAGATCGAAGGCCTCGGCCATGCGATCGACACTTCCGACGTCAGTGCCAATCGGTTGCGCAGCTGGATCAAGGAGCTGGTCGATACTGAACCGGCGCCGCTGACACTGCTGTTCGAATCGTTTGCCTTCAAGCGCGGCGTACCTCTGGATGCCGATCTGGTATTCGATGTCCGCATGCTGCCAAATCCCCATTACGACGCCAAACTGCGCCCGCTGACCGGGCGCGATCCGGAAGTGATCGCCTTCCTGGCGGCTTTGCCCAAGGTGACCGATCTGCTCGATGACATCCGCAATTTTGTCGAGAAATGGCTGCCGTCGTTCAAGGACGATAACCGCAGTTACCTGACGGTGGCAATTGGCTGCACCGGCGGCCAGCATCGCTCTGTCTACATGGTGGAACAACTGGCGGAATATTTCCAGGTTTCCGAACGCGTAGTCCGCCGCCATCGCGAACTCGGCTAGCACCAGCGATAACTCCCCCGCCCTCAATTACGCCGCGTCGTCGATACGATTTCTTTGCCATGCCCGACAATCATTCCTGGATTCCGCTGTTCCCGCTTAATACGGTCCTGTTCCCCGGCGGCGTGCTGCCACTCAAAGTATTCGAAACGCGCTACCTCGACATGCTGCGCGAGTGCATGAAGAAGCAACAGCAGTTCGGCGTCGTATTGATCAAATCGGGGCAGGAAGTGGGCATCGCGGCCGAACCTGAAAGCATCGGCTGCCTGACGCAGATCACCGAATGGGACATGCAAGACCTGGGCGTGATGATGCTGCGCACGGTGGGCGGCCAGCGCTTCCGCATCATGCAACAGCGAGTATTACCCGACCAGCGGCTGGAAGCACAGATAGAATTGATCCCGGCCGACCAGCCTGGCACACCGGATCAGGCGCATCTGCAATGCGCCAGCACCCTGAAGCTGGTAATCGATGACATCAACAACAAGGGCCGCGCCGCGCATGGCCCCAACTACGCCAGTCCATTTGCGCTACCGCTGCAATTCGACAACGCGGGTTGGGTAGCCAACCGCTGGTGCGAAATCCTGCCAATCCCGTTGAAAGCCCGCCAGGCTCTGCTTGAACTGAACGACGGTAGTGAGCGGCTGGACATCGTGCATCAATATCTTCTGCAGCACAACATCATCTAAGCCTTGCCGGCAAGCCTGTTTCAGGCAAACAGATCGGCCTCGCGAAATACTTCCAGCAACAATTTCTTGACCGGCGCCGGTAACGGCGCGTCGGCCAAGCGCTCGGCCGGATACCAGACCTGGCCGGCTTCAGCGACGCCGTCGGCACGTCGTGCCAACGCGACCTGGAATGGCGATATCTGCAATTTGAAATGCGTGAAAACATGGGTGAACGGCTGTAGCGCTTCGCATGAAGCGACTTCGCCGATAGTTGCTGTCGCCCGCGCGACCGCTGCGCCTACATTGTCGCTGGTTGAAATTTCCGGCAGCGACAGCAAGCCACCCCAGATGCCGCTGTCGGGACGCTGTTCCAGCAAGACATGGCGTTGATCGACAATCACCAGCATGCCGGTCTGTCTTTCAGGAATTGCCTTCTTCGGTTTGCGCTCCGGCAGTTGGCCGACCCGGTCGGTGGCGAGCGCGACGCAGCGCTGCGCCAGCGGGCAAGTATTGCAGGATGGCTTGCCACGCACACACAGCGTCGCACCAAGATCCATCAATCCCTGCGTATACGATTCCACGCCTTGCTCCGGCAGCAACGCTACCGCACGCCGCCACATCGCGTCTTCGATCGGCTTGGAACCGGGGAAGCCATCGATGCCGAACACCCGTGCGAACACACGCTTGACGTTACCGTCGAGGATCGCTGCCCGCACGCCATATGAAAATGCTGCGATGGCCGCTGCGGTGGAACGGCCGATACCGGGCAAGTCTTGCAGCAGGGCCGGATCGCGTGGAAACACGCCGCCGTGTTCCGCTACCACCCGTTGCGCGCAGCGATGCAGATTGCGGGCACGGGTGTAATACCCGAGACCGCTCCAATGCGCCATCACCTCTTCGCTCGGCGCCGCGGCCAACGATTGCACATCAGGGAAGCGCGATAAAAAGCGCTGGTAATAGGGAATGACGGCTGCAACCTGAGTCTGCTGCAACATGATTTCCGACAGCCAGACGCGATAGGCGTCACGCGTCTGCTGCCAAGGCAGCGCATGGCGGCCGTGCTTCTTCTGCCATGCGATCACCGTCGCGGAAAAGGACGGATCGGCAAATTCATTTGCTGCAAGTTCACTCGCCGTACTACTAAGAATCTTCAATGCTTTCTCACAAAATATGTCAGGCGATACGGCTCGCCAGCGGCCGTCCCGCGATGGTTCAAGCCACTTTCATCGTCGCCAGCTCGGAATCAAGTACGTTCTTCAAATCGGTCTCCAGCGTCGTCAGCGTATTTCTTTGCGCGATCAGTTCGCTTTGCAGCATCTCTACCGCATGAATCTTTTCTTCCAGGCTGTCGATCGCCACATGCACGCGCTCGATCGAATCGGTGCGTTGCTTGAGCTGCGACTTGTGCGCGCGAATTTGTTCTTCCAGCGGCGCCATTACCACCTTGAGCCAGGCGTCGACATCGCGATTGGCTTGCAGGAAACTTTGTTTGACGCGCGAGGCGATCGAGTCAAAGAATTTCTGCATCAGCACCACCTGGCTGGTCTTGACCAGCGTCACGGTGCCGAACTGGCGATGATAAGCGGTTTCGATGACCTTGATCTCGTTGCGATACTTGTCGAGCGAAAATGGCATCGGCGTCGACAGCGCAAGGCCGTGTTCGGTCGAGAACTTGCGGTACATGATGGTCATCATTTCCGAAATTTCGTCGGTCTTCTGTCCCGACAGGGCCAGATTTTCCTGGGCCTTGTCGAAGAAATCCTTCACCGCGTGACGGAAGCCGGCGGTGAACATGCTGCCTTCCATCGCTTCCCGCGTCTTGCGGATTTCCTCCTTCAGCAGCCCCATGCCGAGCGTAGTGAATACGCCAGCCGACAAACGCGCAAACACCATGCGCGTTCCCTGCAACTTCAGCAGGCTTTCATCGAATTCCTTTTTCTCGATATCGATGCGCTTCATCATGTGGCTGATAATCGAGGTGTTCTTGCCGCGCAGGCTCTTCAGTTCCAGCAACTGCTCGACCACGCTACGGATGTGCGCCGACATCAATGCCTGCTTGGACACTGTCAGGTCGTGGATATCGCCGATCAGCTGTGCGCGGATGATTTCGCGCTTGCCAGGGATCAGTTCGTGTGACAGCGCGTTTTCCAGCGCCGGCAGGCGGCTCCGCTGCAGCAGGGCCGGCTCGCCGTTGATCTTGCCGACCAGCCCCTTCTGGGCCGAGACCGGATACACCTGACCTTCAGACAATCCCAGCGTATTCGCCACACTGGACACCTGCTTGCTGATCTGCTGTTCGACTTCGAACGGCGAGCGCAGCTCGTCCCACATGCTATCGATCTTGTTAAGCACCACCATGCGGCCGGCGCCGTTGCCGATGTGATGACGCCAGACATCGATATCGCTCTTGGTGACGCCGGTATCGGCAGCCAGGATGAACAACACCGCGTGCGCGTTCGGGATCAGGTTGAGCGTCAGTTCCGGCTCTGTACCGATCGCGTTCAGGCCGGGGGTGTCGATAATCACCAGCCCTTCCTTCAGCAGCGGATGCGGGAAGTTGACGATGGCATGACGCCATTGTGAAATCTCGACTCTGCCCAACACGTCAATCGCGACTGCGGCGTCGGGATCGTCTTCATCATACAGGCCGTAGCGCTTGGCATCTTCCAGCGGCACCCACTTGGTCAGGCTGACCTGCTTGAAGGCTTCCAGCATGCCGTCGGTCGACGAGGTATCCAGCGGCAGCACAGTCCAAACGTGATGCGCGCCCTTGTAATCGCTGGTCGATTGCGATTCGGCCCGGGTTTCTATCGGCAGCAGGCGGATGCAGGGCGGGAAGGTTTCGTCATACAGCAGCTCGGTCGGACACATGGTGGTGCGGCCGGCCGCCGACGGCAGGATGCGCTGGCCGTAATCGGCGAAGAAGATGGCGTTGATCAGTTCCGATTTTCCGCGAGAGAATTCGGCGACGAAAGCAATCGACAATTTATCGTCAGTCAGTCGCGCCAGCGCCCGGCTGATGCGTTGGTCGCTGGCGACATCGGACAGCTTCGAGGCGCTGGCCCACGTCTGGTAACGCCGCAACGCGCTGGCCACGGCAGTACGCCATTCACTGTATTCCTGGAATTTTTGAACTAGATTGCTCACTATCTCACTCGCCTATTCTTTTCAATACTTACTTCTGACATTTTTTACAATAAAACGTGGAGCGCTGCCCCTGCTTTATCTGCGTAATCAATGTGCCGCAATTTCTACACGGCAACCCAGCACGATCATAGACGAAATAACTCTGTTGGAAATAGCCAGATTGACCATCTACACCAATAAAATCGCGCAAAGTGCTGCCGCCCTTGTCAATTGCAGCTGCAAGAATTATCCGAATGGCATCAGCCAGCAGTTCATAACGCGCCAGACTGATGCGATGGGCAGCCGTTTTCGGATTGATGCCGGCCCGGAACAGGCTTTCCGATGCATAAATGTTGCCGACCCCGACCACGATATCCCCGGCCAGCAGCACTTGCTTGATCGGCGCCGCTCGATTGCGGGTCTTTTGGTACAGGATTTGCGCGGAAAACACGTCTTCCAGCGGCTCCAGTCCCAAGCCCGCCAGCAAGACATGCTGCTCTACCGGTCCATCTTCGGCCGCATGCCAGAGCACTGCGCCAAACCGGCGCGGGTCGGACAGGCGCAGCAACTGGCTGCCGACAGCCAGGTCAAAATGGTCATGCTTTTTGGGCGCGGTGCCGGCGTCGAGAATCCGCAAATGGCCGGACATGCCGAGATGGATGATCACGGTGCCATGGTCGAAACGCAACAGCAGATACTTGCCGCGTCGGCCGATACCGCGAATCGTGCGGCCGGCGAGCAGGGTCGGCAGGTCCAGCGGAAAAGGCCAGCGCAATCCGGCATGACGAAAAGTGACCGCCGTTACGGCGCGTCCTTCAAGATGCGGCGCAACGCCGCGCCGGGTGACTTCTACTTCGGGTAGTTCTGGCATGGTTCAAAAATAAATAACTACGGGTCAGAGTTTAAAAGCCACCTTAGGGTGGACAAGTCTTTTTGCTCACGCGGTGCCGATGCGTGAGGCAGCTACGCCATTGGGATTGCGCGTGGACACAAGTGCCCTCACAGGTGGCCCTACTTAAAACGGTCAAATTGCCAGGAAAAATAAAATGCAGAAAATTTTAAACATAGCAGCAATGCCGTCAAATCGCTTTACGCCGAGCGCATTCGGCCTTCTGTCTATATATTCCATATACTTCTTGAAACAAATCCCGAGTCCTCCGCTGCGCATTGCACTCTGGTTGGGCGTAAAATCAGGGTTAGCCCAAAAAATTCGCAACCGGCTTTCACACTATCAAAAAGTGGGAGCGAGTTGGGGGAAATGACCAGGGATCTGTTTCCAGATCCATACAAATGCTTGCCAAGCCAGGATATCTCTTGAAAAAAGCCCTTGCCATTGTAACGCTCTCTTCCTTGTTGTCGGCATGCGCCGGCGTAACGCCAGGCAGCGACACCGAAGATACCGCTTCCGCCAAGACGGCAACCGCAACACCCGAGGCGACGCCTGCACCGACGGCCAGTTCCGATCAACTGGCAGCGCGTAAACTTGCACCGCGAGCGATGCCGGTCAAGCCGCCGGAAGAACAGTTGCCGGCAGTCCCACTGACCAAGGAATTGCTGTTCAAGGTACTCAGTTCGGAAATCGCTTTCCAGCGCGGCAACTGGCAATCGGCCTATGTGACGCTGCTGGGCGCGGCGCAACAGACCCGCGACCCACGCCTGGCGCGGCGTGCCGCCGAAATGGCGTTGAGCGCCAAGCAGGCCAATGAAGCGCTGGTCGCGATCCGGCTCTGGCGCGAACTGGCGCCGGAATCGGAAGAAGCCACCCAGTACTATCTCGGCTTCATCATGCTCAGCAACAATCTGGCAGAGGCCCGGCCGATCCTTGAACAACGTCTGAAGGATGCGCTACCGCAGGCGCGCGGCGTCATGATGCTGCAAATCCAGCGCCTGCTGGCGCGGGCGCAGGACAAAGCCGGCGCCCTCACCTTGCTGGAGCAACTGGTGGGGCCGTACATGTCGATGTCGGAAGCCCATCTGGCGCTGGCGCAGGAAGCGTTCAGCACCGGCAACAGCATCCGGGCGCGCGAGGAAGCGCAAATCGCACTGAATTTGAAGCCCGATTCCGAACTGGCAATCCTGACCACTGCGCAGGTCGCCGCCGACAATGGCGAAGTCGAACGCATCCTGACCGACTTCCTGAAAAAATATCCCGGCTCGCGCGAGGTGCGCGTGGCTTATGCACGCACGCTGATCGATCAGAAGCAGTACGAAAGAGCCCGCAGCCAATTTGAAATCCTGCTGAAAAGCGACAAGCAGGATGCCACCACGCTGCTCGCGCTCGGCCTGCTGAATGCGCAGATTGGCGACACCAAGGCTGCCGAACATTACCTGACAACCTACCTTGATCAGTTGAGCCGACGTCCGGATGAGTCGCGCGATACCACTCAGGCGCTGCTGATCCTGTCGCAGATCGCCGCCGACCGCAACGATACCGACGCCGCACTGAAATGGCTGTCGCAAGTAGAACCGGGCGACGCCTACCTGGATGCTCAGTTGCGCCGTGCGCAGCTGCTCTCCAAACGTGGCGACCTGGCTGCGGCGCGTAAGGTGCTGGCTGAAATCGAAACCAATGGCGATCGCGAAAAAACCCAGGTAACCCAAGTGGAAGCCCAATTGCTACGCGACGCCAATCATCCGCAGGAAGCCTTCAAGGTCCTGGAAACCGCGCTCAAGACCGACCCTAACAATCCCGACCTGCTGTACGACTACGCCATGACAGCGGAAAAGCTCGACAATCTGAGCACCATGGAAAGCGCACTGCGCAAGCTGATCGCCCTGGCGCCGGAAAACCAGCAAGCCTACAATGCACTTGGCTACTCGCTGGCCGACCGCAATATCCGCCTGCCCGAGGCTCTGACGCTGATCCAGAAAGCGCTGGCGCTGGCACCGCATGATCCGTTCATCGTCGACAGCATGGGTTGGGTCCAGTATCGGTTGGGCAACCTGGGCGAAGCGGAATCGCAATTGCGCAATGCCTATACCTTGCTGCCGGATCCTGAAATCGGCGTGCATCTGGGCGAAGTCCTGTGGGTCAAGGGACAAAAGACCGACGCGCAGAAATTCTGGCGAGAGGTACAGCGCAAGGATCCGCAGAACGACACCTTGAAAAGCACACTGACACGGCTGCGCGCCAACCTATGATGCGCCGCTTAAGCAATACGGCAAGCCGGCTCGGGCTGGCGTCCATGATGGCGTTGGCCGTCATGATCAGCGGCTGCAGCACTTTTCAGCAGCCGAATACCGGCACCACGGCAGCGAATGCCGTGAGCGGTGTCGCGCGCCAGTATCACCAGCTGATTGATGTCAGCGGCCGCTTGTCGGTGCGCTATGAACAGGATGGCAAGGAGCAGGCGCTACACGGCAGCTTCACCTGGTCGCAAAACGGTGCGGACACCGTTGTAACCCTGCTGTCGCCGCTCGGGCAAACTCTGGCCACGATCAATATCGGCGCCGACCAGGCAACCCTGACGCAAGCCGGCCAGCCGCTGCGCAGCGCCAGTGATGTTGACGCATTGACGGTACAGGCACTGGGCTGGCCGCTGCCAATCGCCGGTTTGCGCGACTGGCTACAAGGCTTCGGCCAGAACGCCGCAGGCCAGCGCTTTATCGCCACGCCTGCGAGCGACACGTATAACGTCACCACCGCCGACAACTGGCGCCTCCAATATACCAACTGGCAAGATCAGGACAACGCCGCCGAAAGCTATCCGAAACGGATAGACCTGGCGCGCAACGCCACGCAAGCCGGCGACGTTGCGATTCGCATCGTCATCGACAGCCGCCAACCACGTTAATTTGCAATGACTCGCACGCTGAACAATTGCCCGGCCCCGGCCAAACTGAATCTATTCCTGCACGTCACCGGGCGCCGTCCGGATGGCTATCATCTGCTGCAAACCGTATTTCAGCTGGTCGATTTCAACGACCTCCTGCATTTCGAAATGCGCGACGACGACCAGATCCGGCGTCATACCGACATTCCGGGAGTGCCGGAGGAGAGCGACCTGATCGTGCGCGCCGCCAAACTGCTGCAATCCGCGATCCGGGCCAAGGGTACGTCCGCCCCAACCGCATTGGGCGCGAATATCGGCATCGAAAAGAAATTGCCGATGGGCGGCGGATTGGGTGGAGGATCGTCCGATGCGGCAACCACACTGATGGCGCTGAATCACCTCTGGCAAGGCGGATTGTCGCGTGAGGAACTGATGGCTTTGGGCCTGCAACTAGGCGCCGATGTCCCGTTTTTCCTGTTCGGAAGGAATGCATTTGCAGAAGGAATCGGTGAATCGCTGCAAAAGCTTGACACCCCTGCCCTATGGTTCGTTATAATTCAGCCCGGCGTAACAATTCCGACAGCAATAATTTTTTCATCTTCGGAATTGACAAGGAATACGAAACCCGTCAAAATGACGGACTTTTCGATAGGTACTAAAAAACTTTTCGGAAAAAACGATCTGGAAGTCGTGGCTGTCAGTAAATTTCCAGAAGTTGCAGAGGCCATCAACTGGCTAGGCAATTTTGGAGAAGCCAGGATGACCGGCTCAGGTGCATGTGTTTTTTGTGCGTTTACCGAAGAACACGAAGCTGACAAGGTACTGAAATTAGTGCCGACCCAGTGGAAAGCATGGAAAGCCAAGGCGATGCAGGAACATCCGCTCGCTGGATTGTTAAAAAATTAGTTGTACAGAATTCGGTTTAGCATCAGATTCAAGCGCATCAGGCAGTATCAGCGCGGATTTATGGTAGACAACAAGTTGCGTAGGGGAATCGCCAAGCTGGTTAAGGCACTGGATTTTGATTCCAGCATTCCAAGGTTCGAATCCTTGTTCCCCTGCCATTAAACAAGGGCAATAATGCCCAGCAGCAAGTAGCATCACAGCGGCAGATTGGTTAGGCCGCATCAAAATACAAAAACAGCTCATAGCGAACACATAAGCCGCCAACGCAAGACTAGAATAGTCTGGCATTGTCGGCTTTTCAACTTTTTAACGACTGTATCCAGGGATCTCCATGGCAAACGAAAACCTGATGGTTTTTACCGGCAACGCAAACCCGGAACTAGCTATTGGAGTTGCCAAGCAACTCGGTATCCCGCTAGGCAAGGCCAACGTTACCAAATTCTCCGACGGTGAAGTAATGGTCGAGATCAACGAGAACGTACGTGGCAAAGACGTATTCGTGCTGCAATCGACTTGCGCGCCGACCAATGACAACTTGATGGAAATCATGTTGATGGTCGATGCCCTGAAGCGTGCTTCGGCAGGCCGGATTACCGCTGCGATTCCTTATTATGGCTACGCGCGGCAAGACCGCCGCCCACGCTCAGCACGGGTTGCGATTTCAGCCAAAGTCGTCGCCAACATGCTGCAGGAAGCAGGCGTCGAACGCGTCATCATCATGGATTTGCACGCTGACCAGATTCAAGGTTTCTTTGATATTCCAGTCGACAACATCTACGCGTCGCCGATTTTGCTGGGCGACCTGGTAAGCAAGAACTACGACGACCTGCTGGTCGTATCGCCGGACGTAGGCGGCGTGGTTCGCGCCCGCGCGCTGGCCAAACGCCTGAACTGCGACCTGGCGATCATCGACAAGCGCCGTCCGAAGGCGAATGTGTCGGAAGTCATGAACATCATCGGTGAAGTCGATGGCCGTAACTGCGTGATCATGGATGACATGGTCGATACCGCCGGCACCCTGACCAAGGCAGCCGAAGTATTGAAAGAGCGCGGCGCCAAGAAAGTGGTTGCTTACTGTACGCACCCGGTCTTGTCCGGCCCTGCCCTTGAGCGCATCGTTAATTCGCCGCTGGACGAACTGGTGGTGGTCGATACGATTCCGCTGTCGGCAGAAGCCAAGGCCTGCGGCAAGATTCGCCAGTTGTCGTGTGCAGAGTTGCTGGCTGAAACGTTCAAGCGTATTACCAAGGGCGACTCGGTGATGTCGCTGTTTGCAGAATAAGTTTTTATAGGTTTTATTGTCTTTGTATCTGGCAACAGGTGCAGAGATGACCTTAAATCCCCTGGTCGCGGGGGATTTTTACCGCCGGACCATCGTAAATAGTCCGGCACACAATGGAGCTTCAAAATGAAAGTAATCGCATTTGTACGCAAAGAGCAGGGGACCGGAGCGAGCCGCCGCCTGCGCAATGCTGGCCAAACACCAGGTATCGTTTATGGTGGTTCCGACGCGCCGGTCAATATCTCGCTGGACCACAATGCGCTGTACCACGCGCTGAAAAAAGAAACTTTCCACTCCTCGATCCTCGATCTCGAAATCGACGGCAAGGTACAGAAAGTTCTGCTGCGCGACTTCCAAGTCCACGCATACAAGCAACTGGTCCTGCACGCTGACTTCCAGCGCGTCGACGCTAAACAAGCTATCCACGTTAAAGTGCCTCTGCACTTCATCAATGCAGAAATCGCTCCTGCAGTGAAACTGTCCGGCGCGATCATCAGCCACGTCTTGACCGAACTGGACATCTCCTGCCTGCCAGGCGACCTGCCAGAGTTCGTTGAAGTCGACCTGACCAACATCGAAGTCGGTCACTCGATCCACTTGGCTGACCTGAAGCTGCCGAAGGGCGTTTCCGCTGTATCGCAAGAAAACCTGACGATCGCTACTGCATCGATCCCAGCTGGTAAAGTTGAAGCTGACGCGCCAGCCGCTGAAGCTGCACCAGCTGCTGACGCCGCTGACAAGAAGTAATTCATCGTCGTATTTGCCAGAGCTTATCCTGGCCGAAAAACCCGCCCTTCGTGGCGGGTTTTTTATTGCCGGCAGCGCGCCTGACAGGAATGCAGCCGATTGGACGGGACCATCCAATATCCGCGATAATCGGCGCTGTTGCTGCCGCAGTTTGAAGCAAGCCCTGCGCCCTGTCCTGTCGCTCCAGAAAAAAAAGAGAAAACACCATGCCTATTCGTCTCATCGTCGGCCTCGGCAACCCCGGCCCGGAATACGAGCAAACCCGCCACAATGCCGGCTTCTGGCTGGTCGACAACCTGGCCAACGATCTCGGCCGCAACCTGGCGCGCGAATCCCGCTTCAACGCGTTCGCCGCCAAAGCCAGTATCGCCGGACAGGAAGTGTGGCTGCTGGAACCGCAACCTTCATGAACCGCTCCGGCCAATCAGTAGGCGCCATCGCTCGCTTTTACAAGATCGCCGCCGACGAAATCCTGGTGGTGCACGACGAGCTCGACCTTCCGCCCGGCAGCGCCAAGCTCAAAAAGGGCGGTTCATCCGGCGGCCACAACGGCTTGAAGGACATCACGGCCGCACTCGGCACCCAGGATTACTGGCGCCTGCGACTGGGCATCGGCCATCCGCGCACATTGAACTTGCAACAGGTCGTCGCGGATTTCGTGTTGCATCGCCCGCGCAAGGATGAGCAGCCGCTGATCGAGGATGCGATAGTCGCCAGCCTGAAAATCATTCCCATGCTGTGCGAAGGTAAATTCGAAGCGGCGACAATGCAGTTGCACACGGCTGCCAAATAGTATCGCTGTAGAAATCGGTTGCCCCGGGAGTTCGTCACGGCGCCGTTCGGCCGGTTATCCCATCTGGCGTAGCCTACTTGGCCGACCGGTTGAACGTCCAGAGTGCGTTGGAAATGTAGTTGACGCACAGGATGAAAACCGTCACCGCCAGCTGGGCGATCAGGTAGTTCACGCGAAAGCGCTCTACCAGTAGATACATCAGTCCTGCATTGAGTGCGAGGCTGACTGCGGCGATCAGAAAGAAACGCGGCGCGGTCTGATGAAATTGCTGCTGGCTTTTGAAGGTCAACCGGTGATTGAGGAAAAAATTCCATACCGCGCCAGCGATCGATCCGGCGATGGTGCCGACCATGGCGCTCCGGCCAAGCAGTTCGACCAACGACAACAGAATCGCATAATGAATCAGCGTCCCCGTCGCACCGACGACGGCGAATACGACGAATTGCAATAGGGACAGACGGCTGGCGGCAGCCACGGACTCGGCGTCGCGCATATCACCCATAAGCTTGCGCATCCAGGCTGGTTTCGCCTGCCACATCTTCGGCGTGGCCATGATGTTTGCGAATCACATAGATCGGCCTTTGCTTGCTTTCCATGTAGATGCGGCCGATATACTCTCCCAGGATGCCGATGCCGAGCAATTGCAGGCTGCCGAAAAATAAAATCGCGACGAGCAGGGAAGCATAGCCCGGAACATCAATGCCGTGGATGAGCGTCCGGAAAACGATATATAAGGCGTAGCAAAGCGTGATCGCCGTGCCGCCGGCGCCGACGTAGGTCATCAACTTGAGCGGCGCAGTACTGAAACTGGTTATTCCTTCAAGTGCAAAATTCCAGAGTTTCCATCCCGAGAACTTGGTGTTGCCGACGGTGCGCGGGTTCCGCGTATAGTCGACCACTGCAGTCTTGAATCCCACCCAGGCAAACAGGCCTTTCATGAAGCGCTGGCGTTCCGGCAGGGCTTTAAGAACATCAACCGCAACGCGATCCATCAGGCGGAAGTCGCCGACGTTTTCCGGGATCTTGATATGCGTCAGGCGATTGTGGATGCGATAGAACAACTCGGCCGTCTTGCGCTTCAGGAATGTGTCGGAGCTACGATCAACGCGTCTTGCCAGTACGATCTCTGCGCCCTTTTCCCACTCCGCGATAAGCAGGTGTATGAGTTCCGGTGGATCTTGAAGATCGGCATCGATGGGAATCACCGCATGGCCGATGGCAGAGTCTATCCCGGCGGTCAGGGCCGCTTCCTTGCCAAAATTTCGTGACAACTCGACCGCGCGGAAACAACTGTCCCTGGCAACGAGCGCCACCAGTTTCTTCAATGTATCGTCGCTGCTGCCATCGTCCACGCAAATGATTTCAAAGTCGAATTCAGGAATCGCATTAATGATTTCACGAATCGCCTGATGAAAATGATCGATGCCGTCGCTTTCATTATAGAAAGGCGCCACTATCGATACGATTCGTTTTTTCGTTGTCATTAATTTACTTTTCCAATACCGCACGCGGCCGCAATCCATCGGTTAATCCAGCGCATTCTACTGAAAAAAGAGGGTTGACTAACATTTCCGAACCTTATTTCCTGCAAATCCATGGATATTCGCCGATTTCCCGATTCAGGCTGTCGCCAAACCCCGGCAAACCAATGCCGAATTGCCCTGCCGACTGTTTGCCGAATACAATTCGGCAAACGCAAATTCAATATGATGCAATACAACCAAGAAAAAAGATGAAATCAAAGACCGACGAGGTACGATTTTTTGGCGTTCAGGCGAACGATGCATTTGATACTCCCGGTGATCGGCTGACCATTTTCATCCGCAACGGTGTGCTGGTAATCGGAGTCATATTCCTGCTATGGATTCTCTGGAATGCGTTTCACGCAATTCCGGCCGCTGACGATTTCTGCTACGGCTTTGGCGCGCGTACCCGAGGTGTCTTTCAAAACGTGGTGACGGAATATCTGACTTGGGGAGGCCGTTATACACCGGCTTTCCTGATCGGCGCATTTGCCGTTTCGGACAAGGTGCTGCTGCACTACTACTACATCGTTCCGTTGCTTATCCTGACGCTCAACTTCCTGGCGGCGCGGCATTTTTTGTCTGTGGTCGGTATTAAAAATGCGGCGTTCACCCTACTGTTCTTCGTTCTGCTGATGGTAACGTTTCGCATGCGAGAATCCCTGTTCTGGCTGGCAGGCGGCGCCACTTACGGCATTGCATGCGCACTATTCCTGACGCTCATTGCCGAAGAGTTGCAGATATTCAGAGGCAATTCCGTGCTTTCAACAAAGCGCGTCGCAATATTGTCATTGGCGAGCGTGCTGCTGGCTAGCTTCAACGAAACAGTCATGCTTGCACATATCGCACTGCTGTTTCCTCTGATGATCTGCTGCTTCGTCCGAAAAACACACCGTGCTGTCGCGTTCGTGCTCGCAGCCGCTATCGCTGGTGCGATCATTTCCGGGGCAGCTCCCGGCAATTTTTTGCGCGCGGCGACAATGCCGCAACATATCAATGTGCTGTTGGCGGCCGCCGTTGCGCTCAAGCTGATCCTGCTGAAATACGTTGCTTCGTTTTTAGTGAGCTTGCTGCTGTTTTACTGCGTCTTCGCAATCACCCGCCCGCGCAAAGAAATCGCATTCTCGCGGCGCTTCGTAGTCGGCTTCTCGGTATTCCTGTTTTTTGCTCTGTGGGCCAGCATTTTTGCCAGAACATTTGTAATGAACGACCTGGGCCCTGAACGTGCGCGAACCATCGACTTCATGCTGGTGAACGTGCTGGGCTTCCTGGTTGCGGCATACCTTCACGCCAGGCCGCGTCCTGCCAAGACAACCAAACGTAAATCCCTGATGGCCGGCGGTCTGGTGGTCGGCATCATCGCTGTTGTGGCGAGTTTCGCACTCTATCCAAATCACACCTGGAGGCCGGTTGTCGAGGGCTTGACCGCATCCGCCGATTTGCAGTCGCTGATGTTGGCGCGTTTTGATGCTGCCAAACGGGCAAAGGGCGGCGCGCTGGAAGTTGCAGGCTACGTTCACGAACCTAAGCCGATCACTTTTTTCAATGAGATCAAAGCAAATCCGGCAGAATGGGAAAACGTTTGTTTTTCACAATATTTCGGATTGACCGAGGTACGCCTCAAGGCAAAACCTGAATAAACCGGCTACATGGCCCAATATACAACAGCGGTTTGCCGCCTGCCTTTGGATAAGCGGGTCCGGGAGAGTTACAATTGAGGTTTTGGGAGCGGATGGGCGCGAAAGCGGCGAAAGTAGCTGTATCGCCATCCGATATCATTATCGGATACTGCCTCCACATTAATTTCCACTGTGCAATTTCAGAATTCAGCCGAACTCAACCGCAGTTGGCTCGCAAAACGAATATAAAACACAGCTAACCTATTGATTTAGAAAGTTTTTCCATGAGTCTCAAATGCGGCATCGTCGGCCTCCCCAACGTCGGTAAATCGACCCTCTTCAATGCCCTGACCAAAGCAGGCATTCCGGCAGAAAACTATCCGTTCTGTACCATCGAGCCGAATGTCGGCATGGTCGAAGTGCCGGATCCGCGCCTCAAAGCGTTGGCCGAGATCGTCAAGCCTGAGCGCATCCTGCCGGCAACCGTGGAATTTGTCGACATCGCCGGCTTGGTGGCCGGCGCCTCCAAGGGCGAAGGCCTGGGCAACCAGTTCCTGGCGCACATCCGGGAAACCGACGCCATCGTCAACGTCGTGCGCTGCTTTGAAGACGACAACGTGATCCACGTCGCCGGCAAGATCAATCCGCTCGACGACATCGACGTCATCCAGACCGAACTGGCACTGGCCGACATGGGCACGGTGGAAAAAGCCATTCATCGCGAAAACAAGAAAGCCCGCTCCGGCGACAAGGACGCCGCCAAGCTGGTAGCCCTGCTGGAACGCCTGATGCCGGAACTGGACCAGGCCAAGCCGGTCCGCGCTTGCGGCCTCGACGCTGAAGAAATGGCTCTGATCAAGCCGCTGTGCCTGATCACCGCCAAGCCGGCCATGTATGTCGCCAACGTTTCCGATCACGGTTTCACCAACAACCCGCTGCTGGACCAGTTGACCGTTTACGCGGCTTCGCAGAATGCGCCTATCGTCGCCATCTGCGCTGCGATCGAATCGGAAATCGCCGATCTGGACGACGCCGACAAGCAGGAGTTCCTGGCTGACATGGGCATGGAAGAGCCGGGCCTGGATCGCCTGATTCGCGCCGCCTTCAAGCTGCTAGGCCTGCAAACCTATTTCACCGCGGGCGTCAAGGAAGTGCGCGCATGGACCATCCATGTCGGCGACACTGCTCCGCAAGCAGCTGGCGTAATCCATACTGACTTCGAACGCGGTTTCATCCGCGCGCAAACCATCGCCTATGAAGACTTCATCAGCCACAAGGGCGAACAAGGCGCCAAGGAAGCGGGAAAGATGCGCGCCGAAGGCAAGGAATACGTGGTCAAGGATGGCGACGTGCTGAACTTCCTGTTCAACGTTTAAGCAAGCACATTCACAAAAGCCCGCTGCGCCCCCCCCCTGGAAACAGGGGGCGCGCAGCGGGCTTTTTTTATTTGAGCCGCGTGGATCAGATCACCGATTTCGATCCGGCCGGATGTGGGTAAGGTCGGGCCGCATTGGCTTGCGGCTTGGAACCGCCCACCTTCATGCGCCAGGAGACGATCACCGATAGCAGGCACCCGCCAGCAAGATACGCAGCTACCGCATGCCATGTGCCGTCGACACCAAGCAGTGCGGTGGCAATGAACGGTGTGAAACCACCGCAGACCACGCTAGCGAATTGATAACCGACGCCGGCGCCACTGTAACGATATTCGGCGCCAAACAACTCGGTGAACAGGGGTTGCTGCACGCTCACCACCATGTCGTGCGCAATATTGGCGAGCAACACGGAAAAATCACGATCCAGACTATCGAGCGAGCTTCCATCGCGATGAAAAATGGCACCGAAGAAAGCAGCCCGATGATGGCGCCGGTGACATACACGCGTTTCAAGCCGATACGGTCGGCCAGCATCGCAAAGACAGGGATAGTCACGCAACTCACTGCGCCAACCAGCAGGCTGATGTTGAGGAACAGATCGCGCGACATGCCCAGATTCTTGGTCGAATAAGCCAATGCGAAGGCAGTCACGATATACATCGTGAACATTTCCGCCATACGCAGCGCGATGATCAGCAAGAAGCTCTCAGGGTGATTACGCAGAGCAGTCAACACCGGTATTTTCTCGGTACGCTCGCCATGAATCCCAACCTTTTTGACAAACTCCTCGGACTCTTCCATCGTCGAACGAATCCATGCCGCAACCAGCACCAGGACAATACTGATCAGGAAAGGAATGCGCCAGCCCCACGACATGAATGCATCGTTGCCAAGCGTATGGGTGAGAATCGACACAATGCCTGTTGCTAGAACCAGGCCAACGCCATAGCCAACCTGCACGCCGCTGCTGTAAAACGCCTTCTTCCCCTCCGGCGCACTTTCAACCGCCATCAGCGCCGCCCCACCCCATTCTCCGCCCACCGCGAAACCTTGCAACGCCCGCAACACGACCAGCGCCAGCGGCGCATACCAGCCGATGCTAGCGTAGGTCGGCAGCAATCCGATCAGCGCCGTGGAGACACCCATCATCATCACCGTGATCACCAGCATCCGTTTTCTACCCAGCTTGTCGCCGAAATGTCCGAAAACAATGCCGCCCAGCGGCCGGAACAGAAAGCCGACGCCGAACGTGGCAAACGCGGCGAGCGTGCCTATCGTCGGGCTGGTATTGGGAAAGAACTGCGTGTTGAATACGAGTGCTGCGGTAATGCCGTAAAGCAGGAAATCGTACCAGTCGACTACTGCACCGACGAAGCTGCCGAACGCCGCCTTGCGGGATTTTCGATTCGCGCTGATTTGTTCGGCGGTCATATTTTTTGTTTTCATTGCTGCGTCTCCATGCATGCGGAATCATGCACCATTAACATCATTATCGCTGGAATAGCGACGCATCACGTACGCAATCCCAACAACGGAACACCGATGATTTCCCGGATGCTTAGCTTTTCCCCAGTTCGCTCATCGGTGTGCGATAGGTTTCGCGCGCCGTGGCCACCGAGATGGCGGAGATGATCGAAGTGGCGCTCACGAATATCGCCACCGGCATCCAGCCGTTCACGCCCTGCCCCAGGATCGCCGCGCTGATCGTCGGTGCAAAGCCGCCCAGCGCAAAGCCGATCTGGGTGCCGATCGCCATACCTGACAACCGTACTTGAGTGTTGAACATTTCGCCATACAAGGATGGCCAGATGCCGTTCGCCGCACTGTAGACCACACCCGACAGCAGCAGGCCGAACACAAAGATGAGCGGAATATTCGCCTGGCTGATGCACCACAGATACGGCCAGATCAAGCAGGCCGAGCCGAGCGCGCCAAAAATGAATACCGGCTTGCGGCCGATGCGGTCCGACAGGGCAGCAAAGGCCGGGATTGCGGCCAGCGCCACAACGTTTGCCAGGATCAATACCGTCAGCATCGTTGCGCGAGCAATATGCATGGTATTGACCGCATATGACAGCGTGAACACGCTGAAGATGGTGCTTACCACTGATATCTGGGCGGCGAAGATGACCCGCGCCAGATTCTTCTTATGATCGCGCAACAGCACCGCAAGCGGTAGTTTGGCCTTCTTATGCGATTTTTCCTGTTCGAAGGCAGGTGTCTCCGGCAAGGTGCGGCGCACCCAGATACCGACCAACACCACGATCGCACTCAGGAAAAATGGAATGCGCCAGCCCCAAGACAGCAACTGCTCTTCGGGCAGCGCTGAAATCGGCAGGAACACCAGGGTTGCCAGAATCAGCCCGGCCTGGGTGCCGCTCAAGGTGAAACTTGTGAAAAAAGCGCGCCGATGCGCAGGCGCATGTTCGAGCGTCATCGAATTGGCGCCGGCCTGCTCACCCGCAGCCGACACACCTTGCAGCATACGCAGGATGACCAGCATGATCGGCGCGGCAATGCCGACCTGGCCATAGGTTGGCAACAAGCCGACCGTGAAAGTGGAAACCCCCATCAGCAGCAAGGTAAAGGTCAGTACTTTCTTGCGGCCATAGCGGTCGCCGATATGGCCCAGCAACACGGCACCGATCGGACGCGTCACATAACCGACGCCGAACGTGGCAAACGCAGCGACGGTGGCAGCCACCGGATCGAACGATGGGAAAAAGATCTTGCCGAACACCAGCGCTGCAGCGGTGCCGTAGATAAAAAAATCGTAATATTCGACGGCGCTGCCGATCCAGCTGGCCAGCGCCGCCTTGCGCGGAGAGTGTGCCGTTGTCGGCTGCGTTGCGTCGGCAGCAGCCTTGGCGGGCATTTCTTGCGATAGTGTAGAGGTAGGCATAACGACCTTCTGTAAACTGTAAGTATATTTTCTTGGCATGCCGAATAGTGATTTTCGTCATGCCTGCATGAAACTAATCCACTGAGCAATCCGCCTAGAAGCGATGCAGAATGCCAGCTTGCAAACCGACCAGGCTCTTGCCGTTGATATCGGCGCCGGTCAGGTTGGCCGTAGGGCCGGCGGAGCCGCTGAAACGGAAACCGGCATTGGCATCGTTCTTCATGTAATTGCCGAAACCATACAAGGTGGTCCGCTTCGACAAGTCGTAATACGCGCCGACGTTGCCTCCCTGCGCACCGGCATTGCCTCCGGATGAATCCTTAATCACGCCGTACAAGGCGCCGATACGCAGTTGCGGATTGATGCGGTAGTCGGCCGATACCTGATAGATGTTAAACATCCGTTGCACACTGGCGTTGGTGCCAGGAAATGCATTATTCGGGATGCTGACATTGTTGAGGATGGCTGCCGCGGTATTGCCGCTAGCGCTGGCTGTCACGTTGTTGCTGCGGACATAGGCGAAGTACAGTTTGCCGTGGCCGTAATCGTAGTCGGCGTAGACATTGTGATAGACCACCATCTGCGAGTACGTAGCATTCGCTGCCGGCTTGGCCCACAATCCGGCGTAACCGGCGCGATACGGGCCGTTGGTATAGTCAAGCCCCAGTTGGTACACGCCGCGCGTGCCGACACTTTCGCCCGCAGTTTCGGTGAGCGCGTAGTGTGCATCAGCCTGAAAACCGGTAATGCGCGGCGACTTGTAAGAGATGTCATTGTCATAGCGCGATGGCACGCCGAAAGTATTAATGACTGAACCGTAGGTGGTGCGTTCGGTGTAATCGATGGCGCCGCCGATGAAGAAAATGATGGTGTTCTGCCGCCCGATACGAAATTCACCGACTGGCGTATTCATGCCGATCCATGCCTGGCGGTCAAACAGACGGCTGGAATCGGCCGCCGCACCAGTGTTGGCGCTCAATCCCTGTTCCAGCGTGAACTTGGTCTGGTAACCGCTGCCCAGATCTTCCACACCACGCAAGCCAAGGCGGCTGCGCAGGATGCCTCCATCGTTCAGCCCGGTGACACTGTTGCCGCTGCTACTGTGGATGTAGCCTATGTATTGGTCGATATCGCCATACAACGTAACGTTGGAATCGGCCTGCGCAACCGCGGAACAACCGGCGAGGCAGCCGGCAACGACTAACTTTCTCTTCATGACATCTCCGTATGATTTATTTTTATGTTTGATCTTCCGATGCACTGCAAGACGCGTGCAGCGGTTTCCCCCCGGGACCACGAAGCGAGGGCCTCCGTATTACCTACTGCTTTGATCCGGTCGGCAGCATGGCCAGTGCAGCAATCGCCAACGCATAACCGTTGGCGCCGAAACCGGCTAGCACTCCCTGCGCTACCGGCGACAGCCATGAGTGCTGGCGGAACGCTTCGCGCGCATGGACATTCGATATATGTAATTCGATGAGGTGTACCGCGGCGCCCTTGATCGCGTCATGCAGTGCTACCGACGTGTGGGTGTACGCGCCGGCATTGCACACTACGCCTGCCAACGTACCGGCAGCCTGAGCGGCGCCAGCTTCGTGGATCCAGTCGATCAACACGCCTTCATGGTTGGACTGGCGGAAATCAAGCGTGAAGCCATGCGTCCGGCATGCCTCGCGACATATGGTTTCGACGTCGGCCAGTGTCTGCGCACCGTATACGGCCGGTTCGCGGCGGCCGAGCAGGTTGAGATTAGGTCCGTTCAGAACCAGAACGGATTTTGGGTGCGGGGTCATGCTGTCTCCTGATTTTTTAGCTCTATGGCGCTGCATTTTTTTTGTTATTGGCAGCTGCTTTCATGAATGTCTGGCGTCTATGCCATTGTCGGATGCCCCGCCGTCGGTTGACGCACCTGCAAGCTGCGCCTCAGGACCTGATCGGTGACCCATTTGGCGGCGCGGTGCGCGCGGCGCGCGACGATGTCCGGCGACAGTTGCAGGTAATCGTCATTGAATACTTCGAAACTGTAATCGCCGCGATAGCCGCCTCGATCCAGGCGCCGCAGCAATTCGGACAATTCCTTCGAGTGCGCGCCTTCACCTGGAAACACACGCAGATGGCGCGCCGTTTCCAGCCGTTCTTCGGCACTGCGGATATCGCGCCACATGAAATCGGACAGCTGCACCATTGCGATCTTGTGGCTTGGGATGTCTTCCAAACCATCCAGATCAGCTTGGTTAGCGAGCATGTGGAAGGAGTCGATCACCACCCCCAGGTTGGCGTGGTCGGCCATTTCCACCGCCTCCCACGACTGCGTATATTGATTGACGTGACGGCCCCAGGACAACGCTTCGTAACCGACGCGCACGCCAAGCGGCACCGCCAGGGTCGCCAGTTTGGCGAGGTGCTGCGCGATCACCGGCATGTCGCCGCTGGCGTGGCTGGATGTGCTTGAACAGACCATCAGCAACGGCGCGCCGACGGCCTTGCACACCTGCAGCATGTTCTTGGCAATGTCGAGCTTGTATTCGTGCAAGGCGCCGGACAAACCTTCGAAGTCGCGCATGACCTGAATGCCGGTTACGCGTATCCCACTCGCTTTGACCAGGCGCACAGCCTGCTCCAGACCGCCGGGATGACCTGCCAAATCCTTGGCCCACAACATGATCTGCGAAAATCCGGCAGCCTTGGAAGCACTCAGCTTCGACTCCAGTGGCCCGGCCAGGGTAATGCTGTCCATGCCAAAGTTGCTCAGGTTCATATCGCCTCCAGCGCACGGAATGCATCCGACGACACACCGGGCCAACCGAACAGTTCGAGATATAAGGGCGCCTGCTCGATCATCATTTCACGGCCCTTCTGGATACGGCAGCCTTGCCGCTGCGCTTCCACCAGCAAGCGGGTCATTTCGATTTTCATGCCGCAGTCGGCAACGATGCAGGACGACTTGATACCGTTCAAGTCAAACGGCAGCGGATCGTCCTCTGCCATACCGAGCGGGGTCGAGTTGACCACCAGATCGTAGCCTTCGGCGCTTGGCGTGCCGATGCTCACTTCCGTTGTCGAAAAAGTTTTTTGCAGGCGCTGACGCAATGCTTCAGCCTGCTCGATGCGCGTGTCGTAAATCGCCACATGGCCGATGCCGCGCGCCGCCAACGCTGCCGCCACTGCGCAACCGACGCCGCCGCTGCCGACCACCAAAGCTCTGGCGTGCGGCCAATCGAAGCGCGTGCCGGCGCAGGTGCGATCGAATGCACGGATGAATCCTTCGCCGTCGATCAGATCGCCGATCAAGGTATGTCCATCCGCGCCTTTGTAAATCGCGTTGCAGGCGCCGGCCAGCACTGCGCGGGAAGTCGGCTGGTCGACAGCTTCAACGCTCATCGGCTTGTGCGGAATCGACACTAGGATGCCGCCCACGTTTTCTGCCGCCATCAAGAGGCGCACCGCCGCAATGTAGGAAGCCGGGGCGATCTTCAACGGCACGACGCGGGCGTCGATATCGTGACGTTTGAAGTAGGCGTTGAACAATGCCGGCGCCTTGACTTGCTCGACCGGCCAACCGATGACAGGAAAAATGCGCGTAGTGCCGGAAATCTCAAGCATGTTGGCTCCCCTGACGGCTGACCACCAACTCGAAACTGATGCCGCTCTTGTACAACTGCGTCAATGCACCCTTTTCACTGGCTTGCGCCGGTTCACGGTCGATGAAGACGATGCCGCGCTGCTTCAGTTGCCGTACCGCTTCCAACACATCGGGCGCCCCCAGGCCGACCCGGATCAATTGTTCGTCCCATTGCAGACCTGCGGCGCCCTCCGGCGGCTCTACCAGTTGCAGGTAAAAACGATGACAAGGGCTTTCCAGCAGTACCCCTTTTGGCAACACGCCAAAATAACGGCCTTGCGGCAACGGCCGAAAATCCATCAGTTGCTGATAAAAATCGATCCACTCCGGCGAGCGGTCACGGCCTATGGTTTGCACCACACCGAAAAAGTGCAGGCCGGCTAATGCAGGTGGATTCACCGGAGCGTTCAAGATCGGCTTGAAGTCGACGTCGTAGATCGAGAAATCGCGGAAGCGATCGACAAAGTACAGGATCGAATCGCCGACTCCGTGTACGCCGGGAATATTCAGTTCCATCACGCCGGCGCGAGTCTGAATGCCCCAGGCGCCCATCTCGATTGCATGGCGATACGCTGCGTCAGCATCGCGCACCCGCAACGCGATGGCGCTGATGACGGTTGCTTGCGGGTCGATGTCGGATTGCGGCAAGGACGATGGATCGGCATTGACGATCACATTCATCGTGCCCTGGCGGTACAAGGTCACTTCGCGTGAGCGATGGCGGGCGGTGGCGACAAATCCCATCTGTTCAAGCAAGGCGCCAAGCGCCAGCGGCTGCGCGGTTGCATATTCGACAAATTCGATGCCGTCGATGCCGAGCGGATTGTTCGGTTCCGGGTTGTGTTCTTGCACAGTCATGCTGGTCCTTGGCTAATGAGTCAGGGCAAGTATAGGAACGCGATACGGAGAAAAATAGGGTGAAAAACCTGTCATACTGCGTTAATCGCGCAAATGGCGCGATTAACGCGCATTTTTGAGATTATTTGCGATGAAAAAGCCTGAATTGCACGAAGTGGAAGTGGCCAAACGCGATCTGATCGATGGCTTGATCAAAGGCATCGATGTCATCACCGCGTTCAATGACGATACCGTGCGCCTTACCGCCAGCGAACTGGCGGAAAAGGTCGCGCTCAGCCGCAGCGCGGCACGCCGTTACTTATTGACGCTGGTGCATATCGGCCTGGCGGCGACTGACGGCCGCAGCTTCTGGCTGACGCCCAAGGTGCTCAATCTGGGGCGTTCGTATCTGGATTCGGCGCGGCTGCCGCGTGCGATCGTGCCATTCCTGCAACGGCTGACCCTGCAACTGCACGAATCCACCAATTACTCGGTACTGGAAGGCCATGACGTGGTCTATGTCAGCCGCGTCAATGCGCCGCAGCAGTTGACCACCGGCTTCGAGCCCGGCACACGCTTGCCGGCCTACACTTCGACCGCCGGCCGAGTGTTGCTGTCGGCGTTGCCGGACGATGAGTTGCGGGCCTATCTGGATGGAGTCGAGCTGATCGCCTACACGCACCTGACCGTGGTCGACAAGGAGCAACTATTTCGCGAACTGGTGGCGATCCGCGAGGATGGTTTTAGCATCACCGAAAACCAGTATGAAATCGGCTTCCGCGGCATTTCAGTGCCGATCAAGAGCCGGCGCGGCGCACTGATCGGCGCCTTGAGCGTATCGATGATGACATCGAGCTGCTCCAAAGCCGAAGCGGCTGCGCGCTGCGTACCCGCGTTGCAGGCCACCGCCAATACCCTGATGCTGTGGGTGTAATCGGCGCAACATCTGACGCAACATCTGTCGCGGCATCTGAACAACAAACCACAGAAAACTACAGCAACGCAGTCAGTTCAACCTGCGCTTTCAGCAGCGCCGGCAGGCAGCGCTCGACGATATCTTCGACTGGTATCCGCGCGGCATGCACGCTGACGTTCATCGCGGCGACCGTGAGTCCTCGAAAGTTCTTGAGCGGCACGGCAATCGTCCGCAGGCCCAGTTCAAGCTCCTGATCCACCACCGCATAGCCTTGAGCTCGGGTCCGCGCAATTTCCAGCAGTAGCCGTTCTTTGCTAACGATGGTGTGCTCGGTGATCGGCTCCAGCGACAATCGCGCCAGGATCTCCTCAACCTGCTGCGGTGGCAAGCTGGCCAGCAACACGCGACCGTTGGCGGTGCAAAACGCCGGCACCCGGGTTCCCGGCTGCAGCGTCGTCGACACCAGGCGGCCAGCACTGACGGCGGCCACGCAAACCAGGTCATCGTGATCCAGTACGCCAGCCGATGCGGCCTCTTCCAGCGAGTACGCCAGGCGATAAAGCATGGGTTGAACAATGCGCGGCAAACGCGCCGAATGGAGATAAGACTGTCCCAGTCGCAATACTTTTGGCGTCAGCGAAAACACTTTCTGTTCATGCCGGACATATCCCAGATGGGTCAATGTAATCAGATAACGCCTGGCCGCCGCACGCGTGAGATTGGCGCGCTGCGCGACCTCGCTGATCGTCAGCCGCGAGCGCTCCTGGTCGAAGGCTTCAATAACCTGCAAGCCCTTTTCCAGGCCCGCGACCAGATCGCGCTTCAACGGCTCCTCTCCCGCGGTCCCGGAAACAGCGGGCGCAGCCGGTTCCACGCCTGGCTTTACATGTTGATTTTTTGAGTTTTCAGACATTACATCCCTCTTTGGGCGCATATCGCACAATATGGGCGATATGCGAATACTACAGCACAAAATCGTCTTGTTAGCCAAATTGGCGAGACCTATCATGCAATCGCTTCATCAAAACCAGCTCGCTTGCGCGACATTCGCACAACTCTCATTGAACGGCGGAAAACAGATTTTTCCTCGTTAATGCCAGACGATAAAAGACGAAACAACAAGTTAGGTAATGCAACGCACCACCCAACCGATAAGGAACACTGACGTGAGATTCGATTCCGTAGAAACCGGCGTCTACCCCACCCTGGTTTATCCACCGTATGCTTCCACCGCCAAACGCGGTCCGACTCAGGCACCGCTGCGAATACGCGCCGCCGAGCCGGTGCAGACCAACATTGCGGTATCACGCAACCTGATCCTGCCGCACGATACCGACCTGACCAGCCACGGCCAGGGTGAGCCGCTCGGCGAAAAGATCGTCATCACCGGGCGCGTCCTCGATGAAGACGGCAAGCCAGTGCGCAACTCGCTGCTCGAAGTCTGGCAGTGCAATTCCGCCGGCCGCTATTGGCACAAGCGCGACCAGCATGATGCACCGCTCGATCCGAACTTCTACGGCTTCGGCAAGATGCTGACCGACGACGAGGGCCGCTACCGTTTTGTCACGATCAAACCTGGCCCTTATCCCTGGGGCAACCACCACAAGGCATGGCGTCCGGCACATATCCATTTTTCGCTGTTCGGCAACGTCTACGCACAACGCCTGGTTACGCAAATGTATTTCCCAAGCGATCCACTGTTCGATTACGACCCGATCTTTCAAAGCATCCCTGATCTGGCTGCGCGGCAACGGCTGATCGCCCGCTTCAGCCTGGAACAAACAGTCGACGACAAAATGCTGGGATACGAGTTCGATATTGTGTTGCGCGGCCGCGATGCCACACCAATGGGTCTTTAAACAGACCTCAAGAACGGACCTTTAAAACGGAGAAAAAATGGCTTCCAACATCACCACTTCACAGACCATCGGCCCATTCCCGCATGAAGCCTGGCGCTGGGGCGTCGACGCCAGCAACGCGCTGATCAGCGGCGCGCCGACCGTCACCATCAGCGGCGTGATCCGCGACGGCAACGGTGCGCCGATCAGCGATGGCTGGATTGAGGCCTGGTTGCCTGATGCAGTCGCCGCTGAATCCGCACAGGCGATACCCGGTTTTCGGCGCATCCCCAGCAACGACGACGGCGCCTTCTGCATCGAAGTATCGTTGCCGACGCCAGCCACCGCCGGCAAGCCGGTGCTGTTTGCAACCATCTTTGCACGTGGCCTGGTCAAACACCAGTTCACTGCCGTCTTCCTGGAAGATGACAGCGGCTTGGCACAATCCGAGATTCTCGCCCAAGTCCTTGCTGATCGGCGTGCCACGCTGATTGCACGGAAGCTGGGCGATGCGCAATACCATTGGGATATCTGGATGCAGAGCGACAAGGAAACCGTATTTTTCGATTACGTTTAAACGCATCCACAAACCGCATCTATCGTCATTAACCGAACGGAGCACCAGTGAGCGTTTCCCTATTTGACAGTTTTCTCACCACCCCGGACATGATCGCGGTATTCGACGACAGCGCCGTGGTGCAAGCAATGTTCCGTTTCGAGGAAACGCTAGCAGGTGCCCAAGCGGCCGAAGGCATCATCCCCGAAACTGCAGCCAAAGCCATCGCCGGCGTCTGCAACGCCCAGCTATACGACATTCCGGCGCTCGTCCATGCCGGCCGCCGGGCCGGCAGCCTGGCGATTCCGCTGGTGAAAGAGTTGACCAAGACTGTGGCGCTGTACAACCAGGAATCGGCAACCCATGTGCACTGGGGCAGCACCAGTCAGGATGTTCTCGACACCGCGATGGTGCTGGTCACCCGCCATGCACTTGGCCTGATCGATACCGGCCTGCAGACGCTGATTGAGAGTTTGCTGGATCTGGCAGAACAGCATCTGGCAACGCCGATACTGGCGCGCACGCTGATGCAACCGGCGCAGGTGACCAGCTTCGGTTTCAAGCTGGCTGGCTGGGCGGCGCCGCTTGTACGCGCCCGCCTGCAGTTGCGCGAAACTGCACAACGCGCACTGCAATTGCAGCTCGGTGGCGCAGTCGGTACGCTGGCAGTGATGGGAGACAAAGGTGGCGCTGTCGCACATCGTATGGCAGACGCGCTGGGACTGGCAGTCGCCGACGCCGCCTGGCACACCCAGCGCGACGAATGGGTACGGCTCGGCCTGGAAGTGGCGGTTCTGGTCGGTAGCCTTGGCAAGATCGCGACCGATCTCAGCCTAATGGCGCAAGGCGAAATCGCCGAGCTGGCAGAGCCGTCCGGCAACGGCCGCGGCGGCTCGTCGGCCATGCCGCACAAACGCAATCCCGTGTCGGCCATGATCGCGCTGGCCGCCGCCGCGCGCACGCCGCAACACGCAGCAGCGCTGCTGGCCGTGATGGGCCAGCAACATGAGCGCGGCCTAGGTAACTGGCAAGCCGAATTGGCAGAATGGCCGGGGCTGTTTCTTAGCGCGCATGGTGCACTGACTGCATTGGCTGAAGCCGTGGCGGGACTACATGTCGATACTGCGCGGATGCGCCGCAATATCGATGCTCTGCAAGGATTGGTGTTTGCAGAAGCCGTATCGATCCACCTGGCCGGCGCAATTGGCCGGCCGCAGGCGCACGCCTTGATAGAGCAATTGACCCAACAGGCCGTCGCCAGCGGCAAGCAACTGGCAGAAATCGTTACCGATGCGGTAAAAGCTGATACCTGCCTGCGCGAAAAAATCGACACCGCGCAATTGCTGGTGCTGTTTGATGCGGTCGCTGCGACGACGCCGGCAGAGACGCTTGCGCGCCGCCAGTTACAGACCTTGCGCGCCATGATGAAGACAATGCAACCACCGACAGCACTGGCGTGAAGCCGCGGCAAGGTATTCGCCGCCACAACCATAGACATGAATAGGTGAACAAATAATGAGCTACGATCCAATTGACCATGACTTCGAACGCGGCATGCAGAACCGTCGCCGCATACTTGGCGACGACTGGGTTAACCGCTCGGTTGCCAACGCCACCAGCTTCAACGCGGAGTTCCAGAATCTGATTTCTCGATTCGCATGGAATGAAATCTGGGGGCGTCCAGGACTCGATGCCAAAACCCGCCGCGTGATTGTGCTCGCGACGACCATCGCGCTCGGCCGCTGGGAAGAATTCGAATTGCATGTGCGCGCCGCATTGCTGGGCGATACAGAGACCCGCCTCACGCCGGACGAAATGAAAGAGGTGCTGATGCAGTCGGCCATCTATGCGGGCGTACCGGCGGCCAACACTGCTTTCACGCACGCACAGAAAATCCTGCGCGAAATCGGCGAGCAGATCGGCTACACGCTGGCGCCGTCAACGCCTGCGGCTTGCCCCCATCCCGGCATCGGCAAGGAAGCCGCCAGCCGCAGCAAGCCGGCGCTCCATTACAGCGTGCGCGCGCCCCGCAACGGCAAGACGCCGCGCCATACCATTGTGCTCAGCCACGCATTGGGTTGCGATCTGACGATGTGGGACGAACTGGCCAACCGGCTCGCCGCCGACTGCCGCGTGATCGCCTATGATCATCGAGGCCATGGCGCCTCCGATGCGCCGCCAGGCTTGTACAGTATTGCCGAGATGGCTGATGATGCTGCCGCGCTGTTGCGCGAACTAGATTCCGGCCCGGTGGTGTGGATCGGCTTGTCGATGGGCGGCATGGTGGGCCAGGAACTGGCGTTGCGCCATCCATCCCTGGTAGCGGCACTGGCGATCGCCAACACCACGTCCGGATATCCGGCAGCCGCGCGCGATGCCTGGCAACAGCGCATCGAAACCGTGCGCGCGCATGGTATCGAGACGATTGCCGATGCCGTCATGGGGCGCTACTTCCATGATCGTTTCCGTACTGAACACAGCGCCACAGTGGCGCGCTTCCGGCAGCGCCTGACCAGCACCGTTGCGGATGGCTATATCGGCTGCTGCCATGCGGTCGGCACGGTGGATACCATCGCGCGCCTGCCGCAAATTGCCGCGCCGACACTGGTGATTGCCGGCGAACTGGATCAGGGCACGCCGTTGGCCATGTCGCAAACGCTGGCCGAGCAGATTCCACAGGCACACCTGGTCGTGCTGAAAGACGCTTCGCACCTGAGCGCCACGGAACAACCGCAAGCGTTTGCCGATGCCGTTCAGGAATTCTTGCAGGCCTTGTAACGCCCCGCAGTCGGCCCATCCGGCCTGCCGTAGCGATGGCGGCGAGCCTGTTCCGCCAGGAGGCTCGCTGAACAAAACATCATGCGCCGCACTCTAATGAGGTGTGGCCGATGTGCGCATATTGCCCTCTCGCCATATATCAGTGCAGGAGGGAACCATGAACATCAAATTGCTTGTCCCGAACGTCCTCGCCGTCATGCTTTGCAGCGCCTGCTCGCTGCCTCCCCGGCCGGATCTGTGGGGCGATCCGGCACCGGTGATGGCAGCCACTCGTACCATCGTGATTGCCCCCGACACCACGTATGTCAACGTTACCGGTGGGGAAATCGTGAAATTCGTGGTGGGCGACAAATCATTCGCCTGGAATTTCGACGGTGAGGAATACATCGAGCACTTCGACCTGAGCCAAACAGCACCGCCCGGCGTGCTTGACCACGCAGTGACCGCCTATGTCAGCGCCAATCCGCTGTACTCGGGGGGAGGCGACGGCGGTCGGCACGGCGGAGGCCATGGGGGTGACTTTACGAGCGGGGCCACGGCGGCGGCCGCAAATGACAAATCCGGCATCACGGTTCGGCAACATGCCGGAAACACATAAGTAAGAACGACAACAAGCACAGAACATACATAAATTGTAACTGTGCTCTAAAACTACCATAACGACTGTACATGCTGCTGCAACTGGCGGCCAATTAGACTTCCACGGACTCCGCGCAGTTTGCGCGAGATGCGTCACTGCCCGGGAATGAAAATTGAGCGACCAGAAAATTGAGCAATACAACCACCCGGCCGGCGGCTGGGGCGCGCTGAAGTATGTGGCTTTGCACCTGCTGAAGGAAAAAGTGCCGGGTGGCGGCCTGCGTACGCTGCTGGCGCAAAACCAGCCAGATGGCTTCGACTGTCCAGGCTGCGCCTGGCCGGATCGCGATCACGCCTCGACTTTCGAGTTCTGCGAAAACGGCGTCAAGGCAGTCGCTGCGGAAGCCACCTCCAAGCGCGTCACTGCGGCATTCTTTGCACAACACAGCGTCAGCACACTGCTACAGCAATCGGATTACGAATTGGAAGAACACGGCCGCCTGACCGAGCCGATGGTATATAACGCCGAGAGCGACAAATACCAACCGATTTCCTGGCAGGATGCGTTTTCCCTGATGGCTACGCATCTGAACACGCTCGACGATCCGAACCAGGCCTCGTTCTATACCTCAGGCCGCACCAGCAACGAAGCGGCATTTCTCTACCAGTTGTTCGTGCGCGAATACGGCACCAACAATTTCCCCGATTGCTCCAACATGTGCCATGAGCCGACCAGCGTCGGCTTGCCGGAAACGGTGGGTGTCGGCAAAGGCACGGTGACACTGGACGATTTCGACCTGGCCGACACCTTGCTGATCTTCGGCCAGAATCCGGCTACCAATCATCCGCGCATGATGGGTGAGCTGCGCGAATGCGCCAAACGCGGCGCCACCATCGTCTCCATCAACCCGTTGCGCGAGCGCGGCCTGGAGCGCTTCTCCAGCCCGCAGCATCCGTCGGACATGTTGTCGCGCGCCGGCACCACGATCAGCAGCATGTTCATCCGCCCTACTCTGTGCGGCGACCTGGCGCTGGTGAAGGGCGTCATCAAGCGTGTGCTGGAGCTGGACGATCTGGCGCTACGGGACGGCACTGATCGCGTCATCGATGTCCAGTTCATTGCCAAGCACACCGCCTATTTCGACGAATTCGCCGCCGACATCCGCGCCGAAAACTGGGACGACATCGTTACCGAATCCGGCGTCAGCCGCGACGATATCGAGCGCCTGACGCAAGTGTACGTGCGCGGCAAGAACGTCATCGCCACTTGGGGCATGGGCCTGACCCAACACAAGCACGGCGTCGACACGATTCAGATGGTATCCAACCTGATGCTCTTGCGCGGCAACATCGGCCGCCCTGGCGCCGGCCTGTGTCCGGTGCGCGGCCACTCCAACGTGCAGGGCGACCGCACCGTCGGCATTGACGAAAAACCGACAGCCGCCTTCCTCGACCGCATCGAACAAGTCTACGGCTTCAAGCCGCCGCGCGAGCATGGGCTCGATGTGATAGGCACCATCGAAGCGATGTTGCAGGGACAGGTCAAGGTATTCATCGGACTCGGCGGCAATTTTGCGATGGCCACACCCGATACGCCGCGCACCTGGCAGGCGCTGCAATCCTGTGCGCTGACCGTGCACATCACCACCAAGCTCAACCGCAGTCACCTGATCCACGGCAAGGATGCGTTGATCCTGCCGACCATCGGCCGTACTGAAATCGACATGCAGGAAAGCGGCCCGCAAGGCGTGACGGTCGAGGATTCGATGAGCATGGTGCACGTGTCGTACGGCATCAACAAGCCTGTCGCCAAAACCTGTCTCTCGGAAATCGATATCGTTGCGCGTCTGGCGCATGCAACGCTGCCGCACAGCCGTATCGACTGGCTGGAATATGTGAAGAATTACGCGCTGATCCGAGACGATATCGAAAAAGTGTACGACGCCTTCAAAGGTTACAACGCACGCATCCAGCAACCCGGCGGCTTCCACCTCGGCGTCGCCTCACGCAACCGGATCTGGAAAACCGCCAGCGGCCGCGCCCAATTCAAAGTGTTGCAGATTCCCAAGGACACACCGATCCACCAGGCGCGTCGCAAATACGGCCCTGAGTTGATGACGCTGATGACGACGCGCTCGCACGATCAGTACAACACCACCATCTATGGGATGGACGACCGCTATCGCGGCGTGTTCGGCCAGCGCCGCGTGGTATTTGCCAATCTGCTGGATATCCAGATGCTGGGCTTTGCGCCGGGCGACTGGGTTGACCTGATCGGCGTTTGGGACGACGGCATCGAACGCCGCGCCGACCGTTTCCTGCTGGTTGAATTCGACATCCCGCGTGGTTGCATCAGCAGCTACTATCCGGAAACCAACCCACTGGTGCCGCTCAACAGCTTTGCCGACAAGGCTCGCACACCGACTTCAAAGTCGATTCCCGTGCTGCTGCGTCGCTCGGCGGCGCTCGAAGCCTGAACCCGCATTGAACATGGAACGGGAAATCGATGATGCAGTGTTGACGATTCTGGCCGCACTGCATGCCGAAGCCACCGGCGATCGGACCGGCCGCAACGAGCCCGGCTTGTCGCTGGCAAAACTCAGCAAACGGGTTGAACTGCGCATGAGCACCTTGCGGCGACAGCTCAGTGCGCTGGAGGATGCAGAAATTGTGAGCGTGATCGTCAACGACGATGGCACCGGCCGAGTCACCCTGACGCCGCTAGGAATGGCGATTTTCGATGCATTGGACGAGAGCCGGACAACTGCGACAGAAAGCACCTGATCGATCGCCGTGAGGCTCTCCGGCCCACTACTCCAGCATTGTCGCCAGCATCTCAGCCAGGCGGCGTATCGCTCGCTCAATTTCCGGCGTCCAGCTATAGCTGTAATTCATGCGGATGAAACTGCGATATGCATCTGAAGTCGAGAACAGCCGCCCCGGCGCAATCGTGATGCCTTCCGCCAGCGCCTGCCGGTACAAGGCCATCGAATCGATCTTCGCCGGCAATTCTATCCACAGCACGTAACCTCCGGCCGGCCGCGTGATGCGTGTGCCGGCCGGGAAGAAACGGCCGACAAAAGCGCTCATGATGTCACAACGCTGCAACAATGTGCTACGCACCCGGCGCAGGTGGCGATCATAGCCGCCGGCAGTCAGATAGGCGGCAATCGCACGTTGCGGCAGCGTGGAGGTGCTGAGCGTGTTGAGAAATTTCAGTTTTTCGACCTGCTCCCGATAACGTCCCGGCAAGGTCCAGCCGATACGATAGGCTGAGGTCAGGCTCTTGGAAAATGACGAGCAGTACAGCACCATGCCGCGCTTGTCATAGGCCTTCAGCACGCTCGGATGGGCGGTGCCGAAATACAGCTCATTGTAGACGCCGTTTTCGATGATCGGCATGTCGTAGCGCGCACCCAGCTCAACCAGTTGCCGCTTGTTTTCCTCAGGCATTTCGAAGCCCAGCGGATTCTGGAAATTCGGCATCACCATGCAGGCAGCAATCGGCTGCGTCTGCATGATGGCTTTCAAGGCCCCAATATCCATTCCCAGGCGCGGATCGGTCGGTATTTCGATGGCGCGCATACCGAGCCGTTCGATCGCATGCAGCATCGCATAGAAGGTCGGCGATTCCACCGCAATCGTATCGCCAGCCTTGGCCACCGCCTGCAGGCACAGATTGATGGCTTCGGTAGCGCCAACGGTGATCACCACATCGCCGGGATCGATGCTCAACCCTGTTTCCAGATGGCGTCTGACGATCTGCCGGATCAGATCCGGATGGCCCGGCGGCAAATCGTCCAGCACCCCAAGCGGGCCGCCGCTGCGCAGGATGGCGCCGTTATATTGACTGATGCGACGCGCCGGAAACAAGGCCGGATCAGGGTACGGTGAGCCGAGCGGAATCGCGTCGTTCTGATGTATCGATTTAAGCGTCGCCAAGACGTGTCGGCTGACATCCACTTCCGCCGACACCGGTAGCGGCTCCGACCGCCCTGGTTCCGCCGGAGAATCCTGCTCGGATAACAACGTCCGCGCCACAGCGACGCCGGCCCGCCCAAACTGCGGCCGCACAAAATAACCCGACTGCGGATGGCTTTCGATGACCCCGCTACTCTCCAACAACTCATAGGCACGCACCACAGTCGTGATGCTCATTCCATGTTGCTGGCTGGCCTGCCGTACCGAACTGACACGGTCGCCAGGTCGCAATACGCCGCTGCGCACGGAAGCAGTCACCTGCTCGGCCAGGCGTTGGTATAGCGGTTGGCGGCGGGAGGTTTTCAAGCGGGGCGCTCGCAGGGATCGATGACGCCCAATTATAATGACAATCCTCCTCTCAAAAAAAACAAACGGGACTGGAAAACCTGCATTTCTTGCCATCCTGACAGCACGGCAAAAATGTCGTTTCAATCTATACTGAAGCCTTGTGACCGCGGTATTGACGCGGCCCGGCCAACAATTCCGGAGACGCCATGGCGACTCTCATTTTTACCCGGCAACTGGCGCGTTTTACCGATGTGCCGGAGATTCAGACCGATGCGACCACGCTGCGTGCCGGGCTGGAGACTGCGTTCTCAGTCAATCCGCGCCTGCGCAGTTATTTACTCGATGACCAGGGTAGCCTGCGCCCGAATGTCGCGATTTTCATTGATGGTCATACGGTACGTGACCGTGTCCATCTCGACGTCCCGCTTGGGGTCGGCAGTACAGTTCACGTTCTACAAGCACTTTCTGGAGGTTGATCATGAGCGACCGCGCCTGGATTGCCACTCGCAAGGGATTATTCGAACTGGTTCGCCGCGCAGGAAAATGGGACTTCGCGGCCACCGCATTTCTCGGCGAGCCGGTCACGATGGTGCTGCCGGATCCCCGCGACGGCGCGATCTACGCAGCGCTCAGTCTCGGACACTTCGGCGCAAAACTGCATCGCCGCGATGCCGGCTCCGAGCAATGGACGGAAATTACCGCTCCCAGCTATCCAATCAAGCAGGCAGACAGTGCGGACCCGGTTGACTGGACGCTCAGGTTCATCTGGTCGCTGGCGTGCGGCGGCGCCGACGAGCCTGGGGTACTCTGGGCGGGAACCCTGCCGGGCGGCTTGTTCCGCTCGCCTGACCGCGGCGCTTCATGGGCCTTGGTAGAGTCCTTGTGGGATGCGCCCGAGCGCAGCGAATGGTTCGGCGGCGGCTACGACGTGCCGGGGTTGCACAGTATTTGCGTCGATCCGCGCGACAGCCGTCATGTTCTGGTCGGCGTCTCTTGCGGCGGCGCTTGGGTCACGCATGATGGCGGCGCCAGCTGGTCACCCAGCGCCAAGGGCATGCGCGCCACCTACATGCCGCCGGAGCGGGCCGACGACCAGCGGATCCAGGATCCGCATCGGATCGTGCGGGCCAACGGTTCGCCGGATAAATTGTGGTGCCAGCATCACAATGGCATCTGGCGCTCGGCCAATGACGGCGTCGACTGGCAGGAAATCAACGAGGTGCCGTTGTCGAATTTCGGTTTCGCAGTGGCGGTTCATCCGAACGATGGCGACACCGCGTGGTTCGTGCCCGCCGTGGCAGATCAGCGCCGCATTCCGGTGGACGCCGCCCTTGCGGTCACTCGCACCGTTGACGGCGGCAGATCGTTCAGCGTGCTGCGCAACGGCCTGCCCCAGCAGCATTGCTATGACCTGATATATCGGCACGGCCTGGCGGTTGCAGATGATGGCCGCACGCTGCTGATGGCGTCGACCACCGGTGGCGCCTGGCTGTCCGACAATGGTGGCGATACCTGGCAGACACTAAGCGGCAACCTGCCGCCGGCTTACGCAGTCTGCTTCGGTTAAGAGCAGCGCGCATATTTCTGTTAGATCATTGTCCTCGTCTCTGCGCCCCGTCATTCTCGCGAACGCCGAGATGACAGCGTTTTAGAGCTTGCCTTAACACACAAAATTATCAATAGAGCATCGAAGCATATAGATAGAGCCAAAATGTATTGGACGCGGCCAGGCGATTTCCACGATACTCGCGGGTCGTTTCCAAAAGGCCTATTTGCGGCCTTGTCCGCAGCCGGCTTTTCTTTCGCTGCGGTAACATACGCGCATCCCGATATTCCATTGATTACCCTATGAACATTTTTTCCTTGTGGTTCCGTATCCCCTTTTGGCAACGCGTGTTGGGCGGTTTCGTACTCGGCGCCCTGGCGGGCTGGCTGGTCGGCGCACCGGCCGAAACCTGGTTTGGCCCGCTCGGCAAGCTGTACGTTACGCTGATCAAGATGATCGCCGTACCGCTGGTGTTCTTTGCGGTCACCAACAGCATTTCCAGCCTGCATGGCATGAAGAGTGTTGCGGCGCTGGGCGGCAAAACCTTCCTCTGGTTTGCCATCACCGCCGTGCTGGCGGTTGGCGTCGGCCTGGCAGTCGCCAGTTTCACCAATCCCGGCCAGAATCTCGGCCAACTGGCTATCGCCGCCGATTACACCGTACGCGAAGTGCCGACGCCGATCCAGGTGCTGCTGGACGTGGTGCCGTCGAATCCGTTCAAGGCATTATCCGAAGGCAAGATCCTGCAGGTAATTTTCTTCGCTGGTCTGCTTGGCATGGCGCTGGTAAAACTGGGCGACAAGGTCAAGCAAGTGCGTGAACTGATGGGCGAAGCCAGCAGCGCGATGATCCAGATTACCCGCTTCGTGCTGGAAATGACACCGCTCGGCACCTTCGGCCTGATCGCCGCTCTGGTCGGTTCTTACGGTTTTGAACGCCTGCTGCCGCTGGGGAATTTCGTGTTTACCTTGTACTTGGCTTGCGCGCTGCATATCGTGGTGGTGTACGGCGGCTTGCTGCTGACGCATCGCCTGAATCCGATCCGCTTTTTCCGCGGCGCTTTCCCGGCGATGCAGGTGGCGTTTACCAGCTCATCGAGCTTTGCATCGATGCCGATCGCATTGCGCAGCGTGGTGCATAACCTCGGCGTCAAACAGGAATACGCGGCGTTCGCAGTGCCGCTAGGCGCCAGCATCAAGATGGACGGCTGCGGCGCGATCTACCCGGCAATCGCTTCGATTTTCGTGGCGCAGTATTTTGGCCTGCACCTGGACATGTCGCAATACTTCATCATCATGCTGGCCTCGGTGCTCGGCTCATTCGGCACCGCCGGCGTGCCCGGCACGGCGATCGTGATGGTGACGCTGGTGCTGAGTTCGGCCGGCCTGCCGCTGGAAGGCATCGGCTATCTGGTCGCGATCGACCGCATCCTCGACATGATGCGCACCATGACCAACGTCACCGGCCAGATGCTGGTGCCGGTGCTGGTGGCCAAAGAGGAAGGCTTACTCGACCTGGACATCTACAATGCGGCCAATAGCGATGTCGGCCTGGATCAGAACGGTAGCGCGGCTGTCTGACCCGCAGCCGATGAGGTAGGGTGAGCACGATGTGCCACCCTACGCTTCGTTAAGGTTCACCATCCCAATAATCCAGATCATTCGATCTGCGCTGCACCACATCGAAAACCCGTTCGCCGCCAGCAGAGGCGGTCGCCAGGAATTTTCCGGAATCTGGATATTCGCACACCTCCGGTTGCTCCCGGGTGCTGATCGACAGGTACTTCAACGGCTTCTCCGACGTATTCAATATCTGATGCGGATACTCCGGTCCCGGTGGAATGAAGATCACGTCCCCCGCCGTCAGCGGCAACATTTCCCCGCGACTCGCAACGTCCCATCGCCTTCCAGGATGACAAACATTTCCTCCTGCGCGTAATGGAAATGATAGGGACAGGTTATTTTTCCGGGCGCGACAATATCGATGCTGGCGCCCAGCTTGCTGGCTGCCGTGCCGGGCGCTAGACGAGCGCTGAGCGCGTCGTACAGAGGCTCGCGCAGGTCGTGCTTGGTGGGTACAGTGTTGAAATTCCGAATCAGGCGTTGCCTTAACTCTTCAGCTTTTCCGCTCATTCTTCTCTCCGTAAATTGCCCTACAGGAACGCACTAGCATACATGGCTATGCCAACAACCACACCCCGATTTTCTTCTTCCTGCCGTGGTGCTGCTCCCCAATCGCGAGGGGTCGCAACGCACAATAAAGCGTAGCAGCTCGACATCACGATTGCCGTAACCCCTGTTATTCCCGCCTTCTTACACGCACCATTTGCGGACAAACCATCTACAAGAATGGTGCGCAGCCGCATTTCCGCAACATCTTCGCACCAGCAAAGTACACGCCAAAAAAAGAAAATTAATTTCCTTTACTTGCGACAAAAATGAAAATATATTTACACAAATTATAAAAATCAAACTGAGGGACAGACGGTGCAACACTCCGCAATAACAACATGGCAACGTGAAAGCGCCGTCGCTGCCGGCATCGGCAAGGTGTATCCCGAGTTATCCAAAGCGCATCGCAAGGCTGCCGATTATGTGCTGGCCAATGTATTCCGTGCCGCCACCATGACCATCGATGAACTGGCAGACGCCGTCGGCGTATCGCTAGCGACGGCCAATCGCTTTGCCCACGCCCTCGGCTTCGATGGCTATCCGGCGTTCCGGGCGGCGCTGGTGCAAGGTTTCGCGTCTTCGCTGGCGCCGGTCGAAAAATTGCGCGACCAAGTGCAGCGTCCCGCCACCAGCGCCGAAATCATCGCCGCCGCCCTGACTGCCGATATCCAGAACCTGGAAGCTACCTGTCGCGCACTGTCGCCAGCCCAATGCGACCAGGCGGTCAACATGATCCTCAACGCCGAGCGCATCTACATCCTCGGCTTCGGCGCCAGCGGCCATCTGGCTGGCATCATGGCGCACGCGCTAGAACCGTATTGCCGCACCGTGATGTCTGTGGCAGGCCCTGGCGGTCCATCGCAGGCCGGACGTCAATTCTTCAAGATCGACCAGCGCGACCTGGTCATTGCGCTGGCGTTTCCGCGCTATGTCACCGATACGCTGACGTTGACCACACGCGCCAAGGAACGCCAGGCGCAAGTGCTGGCAATCACCGATGCGCCGACATCGCCATTGGTGCCGCTGGCCGACATCACGTTATACGCACAGACCGAACGACAGTTGTCGCCCACCTCGGATGCCGCCGCGCTGGCGCTGATCCAGGCGGTATGCGACGCCGTGGCGCATCGCGCCAATCGCTCAGTGCATGCAGCATCGCAAATGACTGAATTCGTTTTGCCCTGGCTGCATTATCCGGACGGCAAAAACAAATCCAATGCGCGTCCTGCCAGAGCGGCAGCCAAGGCTGTCGGCGTCAAGAAGGCAACCGGCGTGGCAACCACAGCGACAATCACCAAATCCGTATCGAAAGCGAAATAAAGTGAGTACACCAAACAGCATCGCCACCATCGCCATCCACGGCGGCGCCGGCACCATCCTGCGTAGCGCCATGAATAGCGAACAGGAAAAGGCCTATCACGCGGCACTGACAGACATTCTCAGCACCGCCCAGGCGATCCTGGCTGGCGGCGGCAGCGCGCTCGACGCCGTCTCCAGCGCAGTCAGCATGCTGGAAGACTGCCCGCTGTTCAACGCCGGCAAAGGCGCGGTCTACACACACGCCGGCACGCACGAACTGGATGCGGCGATCATGGATGGCGCAACACTGGCTGCTGGCGCCGTTGCCAACGTGGCGCACGTGCGCAACCCGATACGGGCGGCGCGTGCTGTCATGGAACATAGCGAACACATCCTGCTGGTCGGCGCCGGCGCTGAAAGCTTCGTCGCCGAACATGGCGTGGCATTGGTAGAGCCGGAATACTTTCATACCGAAGCGCGCCACGCGCAATGGCTGCGCGCTCAGGAAAAAGGCGGCATGCTACTGCTCGATCATGACGCTGCCAGCCAGGCCGCAGCAAAGACAGCGGCAGAAATTGCACCAATCGATCCCGATAACAAATTCGGCACCGTTGGCGCCGTTGCGCTCGATATGCACGGCAACCTGGCGGCCGCCACCTCGACCGGCGGCATCACCAACAAGCGTGTCGGCCGCGTCGGCGATTCGCCGCTGATCGGCGCCGGCTGCTATGCCAACAACCGCACTGCTGCCATTTCCACCACCGGCACCGGCGAAGCATTCATGCGCACTGTTGCCGCCTACGATATTTCGGCACGCATGGAATATGCCGGTGCATCGTTGCAGGACGCAGCCGATCAAGTGGTCATGGAACTGCTGCCGCGTTACAACGGACGCGGCGGCCTGATCGCCATCGATGCCCAGGGCAACGTCACGCTGCCGTTCAATACCGAAGGCATGTATCGCGGTTACGCCAAGGTTGGCGCAGCTCCGGTGACGGCAATTTACAAGTAACAAGCACAGATGATGCGCGAAACGACACAGCCGCAGAAGGAAGTGATTACATGAACAATCAAACAGCACGCCGGATACTGACAGTAGATCAGATGAACGTCAGTTTCACCACCTCCGAACGCCGGGTGGATGCGGTACGCAACCTGTCCTTCCATATCGATGCCGGTGAAACGCTGGCGATCGTCGGCGAATCCGGCTCGGGCAAATCGGTGTCTTCGCAATCGATCATGCGCCTGATCGACTACGGCGGCGGCAAGATCAGCGGCTCCACCATGAATTTCCAACGCCGAGATGGCAGCACTATCGATCTGGCCAACGCCGACCAGAGCACCATGCGCCACATCCGCGGCTCGGAAATCGCCATGATTTTCCAGGAGCCGATGACCTCGCTCAACCCAGTGTTCACGGTCGGCGAGCAAATTGCCGAATCGATCCGCCTGCATCAGGGCAAGAGCATGGCCGAGGCGCGCGCCGAAGCCTTGCGCATGCTGGAAATTGTGCGCATCCCGGAAGCAAGGCGCATCCTGGATCGTCATCCGCACCAACTCTCCGGCGGCATGCGGCAACGGGTGATGATTGCGATGGCGCTGTCGTGCAAACCGTCGCTGCTGATCGCCGACGAACCGACTACCGCACTCGACGTCACGATCCAGGCGCAGATCCTGCAACTGATCCGGGCGTTGCAGGATGAGATGCAGATGGCGGTGATCTTCATCACGCACGATATGGGCGTGGTGGCCGAGATTGCCGATCGCGTGGTGGTCATGTGCCGCGGTGAGAAGGTCGAGGAAAACAATGTCCATGCGATTTTCGAAGCGCCACAGCATCCTTACACACGCGCCTTGCTGGCAGCGGTGCCGCGCCTGGGAGCAATGCACGGCACCGATCTGCCGGAGCGCATCGCGATTGTCGGTGACACTGCAACCATCAATCCCGACCTTGCCGAAGAAGCCAAGATCATCCGCACTATTCCAGGCGCAGATCCGCAACAGCAGCCATTGCTGAAAGTGCGCAACCTGACCACGCGTTTCGACGTCAAGAGCGGCATCTTCAGCCGTGTCAAACAACGCGTGCATGCGGTTGAACAAATCAATTTCGATCTGTATCCGGGCGAGACGCTGGCGCTGGTTGGCGAATCCGGTTGCGGTAAATCGACCACCGGCCGTTCACTATTGCGACTGGTCGACATCACCAGCGGCAGCGTCGAATTCGGCGGCCGTGATCTGGCCAAGTTGCCGCGTTCGGAATTGCGCTCGCTGCGCCGCGAAATCCAGTTCATTTTCCAGGACCCGTTTGCCTCGCTCGATCCGCGCCTGACCGTCGGCTACTCCATCATGGAACCGCTGCTGGTGCACGGCATGGCCGAAGGCGCGCAAGAAAAAGTGGCGGCGCTGCTGCAGCGCGTCGGCCTGCTGCCGGAACACGCGCAACGTTATCCGCACGAATTCTCGGGCGGCCAGCGGCAGCGCATCTGTATCGCTCGCGCCTTGGCGTTGAATCCGAAGATCGTCATCGCCGATGAATCGGTATCGGCACTCGACGTTTCGATCCAGGCGCAGATCGTCAACCTGATGCTGGACCTGCAGCAGGAACTGGGCATTTCATTCATCTTCATTTCGCACGACATGGCCGTGGTGGAACGCATCAGCCACCGGGTGGCGGTGATGTATCTCGGCCAGATTGTCGAGATCGGCCGCGCCGTGCGATCTTTGAAAACCCGCAACACCCATATACCAAGAAGCTGATGGCGGCGGTGCCGGTTGCCGATCCGAACCAGCGTCATCGCAAGCGCGAGATGCTGCCGGAAGAGATACCCAGCCCGATCCGCAATATAGATGACCTGCCCGTAGTCGAACCGTTGAAACAGGTCGGCCCCGGACACTTTGTAGCAACCCACCGGATTTCCGGCGCTTTTTAATTTGTAAGTGTTTTTTTGCTTTGTTTGTCTACCTTCATTGATCTTTGAACCAGGGGAGTAACACATGCGCACTACTCGATATGTCGGCAAGGTCCTCGCTACCACTGCCGTTGCACTGACCGCCCAATTCACGGCCGGCCAGGTCTTTGCTGCCAAGGACGTCACGCTGGCGGTCGCCTCGACCTTCACCACACTGGATCCCTACGACAGCAACGACACACTGTCGCAAGCGGCGATCAAGTCTTTCTACCAGGGCCTGTTCGGCTTCGACAAGGATTTGAAACTGGTCAATGTGCTGGCCGAAAGCTATGAAGTCAGCAAGGACGGCCTGGTCTACACCATCCGCCTGCGCAAGGGCGTGAAGTTCCAGGACGGCACCGATTTCAAGGCTGATGCAGTGAAGATGTCGCTGGAACGGGTCATCAATCCGGACAACAAGCTCAAGCGTTTCAATCTGTTCAACCGCATTTCCAAGGTCGACATCGTCAACGATTACGAAGTCAAGATCACGCTGAAAGAACCGTTCTCGCCGTTCATCAACACGCTGGCGCACTCCTCGGCTGCGATGATTTCGCCAACTGCGCTCAAGAAATACGGCAACAAGGATATCGCTTTCCATCCGGTCGGCACCGGCCCGTTCAAATTTGAAGAATGGAAGCAGACCGACTATCTGAAGGTCAGCAAGTTCGACGGCTACTGGAAGAAGGGTTATCCGAAGATCGACAGCATTACCTGGAAACCGGTGGTCGACAACAATACCCGCAGCGCCATCATGCAGACCGGCGAAGCGCAATTCGCCTTCCCGCTGCCGTACGAGCAAGCCGAACTGCTGAAGGGCAAGCCGAACCTGGACCTGATCACTTCGCCATCCATCATCCAGCGTTACCTCTCGATGAATGTGCTGCAAAAGCCTTTCGACAATCCGAAGGTACGACAAGCGATCAACTACGCGATCAACAAGGATGCGCTGGTCAAGGTTGCGTTCTCCGGTTACGCGATGCCGCAGGATGGCGTGCTGCCACAAGGCGTCGACTATGCACTGAAGACCGGGCCATGGCCTTACGACCCGAAGAAGGCAAAGCAATTGCTGGCTGAAGCCGGTTATCCGAACGGTTTCGAAACTGAGTTGTGGTCGGCCTACAACCACACCACTGCACAGAAAGTCATCCAGTTCGTGCAGCAGCAACTGGCGCAGGTCGGCATCAAGGCCAAGGTAATGGCGCTGGAAGCTGGCCAACGCGTGGAGAAAGTGGAAAGCGCACCGAATCCGGCAACTGCCCCGGTACGCATGTACTACACCGGCTGGTCGTCCTCGACCGGTGAAGCCGATTGGGGCCTGCGTCCTTTGCTGGCATCCGAATCGTTCCCGCCTAAGCTTTTCAATACTGCTTACTACAAGAACGACAAGGTTGATGCAGATATCGCCAAGGCGCTGACCACCACCGATCGCACCGAAAAGACCGCGCTCTACAAGGATGCGCAAACGGAAATCTGGAAAGATGCACCGTGGGCTTTCCTGGTTACCGAGAAGTTGTTATATGCACGCAGCAAGAGCCTGAAGGGCATTTATGTCATGCCTGACGGATCGTTTAATTTCGATGAAATTGAACTGAAGTAATTTTAGTCAAACCCGTCATCCCCGCGAACGCGGGGATCCAGGTTACTGCATTGGTTTAACACCAGGACTCGCATTGAGATTGCCCTGGCGATTGCAAAAAATGGATTCCCGCGTTCGCGGGAATGACGGTGTCGTTGAGATGCAGTAGAAATTTCCAGCAAATAGATTCTATCGCCGCAGTTTGGCCAATTACCCGAGCGCCCCATGTTTCCTTACGTACTAAAACGCCTGATGGGCCTGATACCGACCTTGCTGATTGTGGCAGTCATGGTATTCCTGTTTGTCCACCTGCTGCCGGGCGATCCGGCGCGGCTGGTCGCCGGACCTGAAGCAGACTCCCAGACCGTGGAGCTGATCCGGCACGACCTCGGTCTGGACAAACCGATGCATGAACAATTCATCAGCTACTTTAGCAACGCCGTGCGTGGCGACTTCGGCACCTCGCTGCGCACCAAGCGCCCGGTCAGCGCCGAGATTGCCGAACGCTTCTGGCCAACCTTCTGGCTGACCGTGACCAGTATGGTGTGGGCGGTATTGTTCGGTCTGTTCATCGGCATCGTCTCGGCGGTGTGGCGCAATGAATGGCCGGACCGGCTTGGCATGACACTCGCCGTATCAGGTATTTCGTTTCCATCGTTTGCGCTCGGCATGCTGCTGATGGAACTGTTTTCCGTGAAGCTGGGCTGGCTGCCGACTATCGGCGCCGACAGCTGGCGCCATTACATCCTGCCGTCGCTGACACTCGGCGCCGCGGTAGCAGCAGTGATGGCGCGTTTTACCCGTTCCTCGTTCGTTGAAATCCTGCAGGAAGATTTTGTCCGCACCGCCCGCGCCAAGGGCTTGTCGGAAATGGTCGTGGTGCTCAAGCACTGCCTGCGCAACTCGCTGATTCCAGTCGTCACGATGATGGGGCTGCAATTCGGCTTCCTGCTGGGCGGTTCGATCGTGGTCGAGAAAGTGTTCAACTGGCCCGGCATGGGGCGTTTGCTGATCGACGCCGTCGAGATGCGCGACTATCCAATCATCCAGGCCGAGATCCTGCTGTTCTCGCTGGAATTCATCTTTATCAATCTGATTGTCGACGTGCTGTACGCCGTCATCAATCCGAGCATCCGTTACAAATGAGGCCGCCCGTGACTACTCCATCAAGCCCTCTCTCTCCAGTCACCAGCGCTGTCGCTGCTGCGCCGCTGCCAAATTCCATCCGCACGCCTTGGAGCGAATTCTGGCGCAAATTCAAGAAACAGCATCTAGCGGTGGCCGCCGGCTGTTTCGTACTGTTGCTAATCGTGGTCGCGATTGCCGCGCCCTGGTTAGTGCCTTACGATCCCGAAAATTATTTCGATTATGACGCCTTGAATGCTGGGCCGTCGCTGGCGCATTGGTTCGGCGTCGACTCGCTCGGACGCGACATCTTCAGCCGCATCCTGATGGGCACCCGCATTTCGCTGACCGCCGGCTTCTCCTCGGTCGCCGTCGGTGCCGTGATCGGGACCTTGATGGGCCTGATCGCCGGTTATTACGAAGGCTGGGCCGATCGCATCATCATGCGCATCTGCGACGTGCTGTTCGCCTTCCCAGGCATCCTGCTGGCGATCGGCATCGTCGCGATCCTCGGTAACGGCATGTCTAACGTGATCGTCGCGGTCGCCATCTTCAGCATCCCGACCTTCGCCCGCCTGGTGCGCGGCAACACGCTGGCGCTGAAGCATCTGACCTTTATCGAAGCGGTGCGCAGTATCGGCGCCAATGACCGCACCATCATCCTGCGCCATATTTTCCCTGGCACAGTGTCGGCCGTGGTGGTGTACTTCACGATGCGTATCGGCACTTCGATCATCACCGCCGCCAGCCTGTCGTTCCTCGGCATGGGCGCGCAGCCGCCAATGCCGGAATGGGGCGCGATGCTCAACGAAGCGCGCGCCGACATGATGACGGCGCCGCATATCGCCGTGTTCCCTAGCCTGGCGATTTTCCTGACGGTGCTGGCCTTCAATCTGTTGGGTGATGGCTTGCGCGACGCACTGGACCCGAAGATCGACCGTCGCTGATGCTGAACATCCCTCATATCGGCGCGTTGCCTGCCGGCCCGCTCAACGCCATCAGCGATGTGGCCGGCGTAACGGTAGGCCACGCGACACTGGCGCAAGGATCGATCCAGACCGGAGTCACCGTGATCCGTCCGCATGGCGGCGATCCGTTCCGCGACAAGGTGCCGGCAGCCGCTACCGTATTCAACGGTTTCGGCAAAAGCATCGGCCTGGTGCAGGTGCAGGAACTGGGCGTACTGGAGACGCCGATTGCGCTGACCAATACCCTGTCGGTCGGCAGCGTCGCCACCGCCCAGATCGTTTCTGCCATCGGCGACAACCCGGAAATCGGCCGCAGCGATCCAACCGTCAATCCGCTGGTATTCGAATGCAATGACGGCTACCTGAACGATATCCAGGCGCTGGCGATCACTGCCGATCATTACCGGCAAGCCTTGTCCGCTGCCGCCGCCGATTTTGCACAGGGTGCAGTCGGCGCCGGACGCGGCATGTCGAGCTTCGAACTCAAGGGCGGCATCGGTTCGGCCTCACGCTTGGCGCAAGTCGGCGGCAAGCAGTATTGCGTTGGTGCACTGGTGCTATCGAATTTCGGCAAGCTGGCGGCGCTGACGCTGGCGGGACGTCGCGTCGGCGAAGAATTGCTGCGCTTGCGGCAGCCGCTGGAAGATGTCCCTGAAATGGGTTCGATCATCATGATCATCGCTACCGATGCGCCGCTCGATGCGCGCCAGCTGGGCCGATTGGCAACCCGCTGCGGCGTCGGCCTTGGCCGCACCGGTTCGATTTACGGCCACGGCAGCGGCGACCTGGCGCTGGCCTTTTCCACTGCACAAACCCTGCCGTATCGCCCGGATCAGGCGATGCATCAAAGCGCATCCTTGCACGACAGTTTTCTCGATCCCTTGTTCGAAGCAGTGGTTGACAGCACCGAGCAGGCAATCGTCAACGCCTTGTTTGCGGCCGAAACCGTAACCGGTCGCGACGGTCATCAACGCCAGTCGCTGCGCGACGCCTCGGCCAATCTTCCGGCTTAGTTCCCTCTCAAAAGCACCTCATGAAAATATTGATTTCCGTTGATATCGAAGGCATCGCCGGTGTCTTCCATCCAGAGCAAACCCGCGCCGGCAATCCCGAGTACGAGCGTGCACGGCGCCTGATGACGGCAGAAGCCAACGCCGTCATCGAAGGTGCGCTGGCCAGCGGCGCCAGTGAAATCCTGGTCAACGATTCGCACGGCGGCTTCCGCAACCTGCTGCCGGACCTGCTACATCCAGCCGCCAGCGCCATCCTCGGCAAGCCACGCCTGCTGGGCATGATGAGCGGCGTGGAAAGCGGTGTGGATGCTGTCATGATGGTCGGCTACCACGGCCGCTCGCAAAGCCGCGGCATCCTCGCTCACACCATCAACAGCTTCGCATTTTCACGCGTCTGGCTGAACGACATGGAGCTCGGCGAAGCCGGCATCTACGGTGCGCTCGCCGGAGAATTCGGTGTGCCGGTAATTTTCGGCAGCGGCGACGATGTGTTCGTTGCCGAAAATCAGGCGCTGTTCCCGCACGCCAAATTGGTAGCGATCAAAACTGCCGATGGCAATACCAGCGGCGTGTCACTGTCGCCGCAACGAGCAAACGCATTACTGGGCGAAAATGCCACAGCGGCAATCGCCGCCATCGGTCAAGCCAAGCCGTTCGTCCTGCAAACGCCGCTTACCTGCCGCCTGCAAATCCAGAGCCCGGCTTTGGCCGACCTGTTCTGCCAACTGCCGCTGTTGCAGCGGATCGACGGCGTTAATGTCGAATTTGCCGCGCCATCGGTGCAATATGCGGTGCGCATCTTGAACAGCCTGTCAGCCATGTCGTTCATGTTGCGCTAAGCGGATCTGTTACCGGCGTTGTGGTTTTCCGCAGCGGCCGGCAAAACCAGATACCCGCAACCAACTGCACCAGTAAGGCAATCAGCCACGCAGTCCGATGCGCGGCAACTGCATAACGCCCGCCATCCTGCGGCCAGAGATTGAGCAGCACGCCAAATCCATACTGCACGATAAATGCGCCGGCAAAAATCACTAGCGTCAGGCCGGTGCTGACGCGCCCCGCCAGATGCGACGGAAATTCGCGTACCAGCGCCGCATACGACAATACGCCGGCAGTACCGCACAAACCATACAATCCCCACAGCAGCCAATTCGGCAGCGGCGCGCCGAGCATGATCAGCAACTGCACCAGCATGAACAGAAACATCCCGCTGCCCGCCGTGATATGCAATGAAATCCCACGTTGTTGCAAACGACGCGCCAGCCAACCGGAACCGACCGCCCCCAACACCATCGCCAAACCGACCAGCGCCACGATATTCGCTGCGGCTGAAGCGGACAGCTGGCTGACATCGCGCAGATATGGCCCGGCCCACAAACCTTGAACGCCGAGAAATACGCCCTGGCTGGCCATCACCAATGGCGCTGTTCGCCAGAACAAGCGACTCCTGAATATCCCACCGATATCGCGCAGTTGCGCCACCAGGTTGCTCTTCGGATGCTGTTCGTCCTTTTCCGGGACCAGCGTAAATAGCGCCAGCACTATCAGCAGAATCAGCACCGCCACCACCACAAACAACACGCGCCAACTGGTCCAGCCTAGCGCCCATGCAATCGGTGTACCGGTCGCTACGGCGCCCAGCCCGCCAATCGCGTAGATGGCGCCATTCATCAACGGCAAGTGATCTTGCGGAAACCAGGCGACGATGGCCTTGAGACCCGCCATCAGGCATGCCGAAGTGCCAACTCCCAGCAACAGACGACCAAGCATCAGCATGCCGAATCCGTGCGCATTGGCTGAGACCGCCGCCCCGGCTGCGGCCAGCAACAGTAAACAGGCCAGCACCCGGCGTGGGCCGAAGCGATCGAGCAGGATGCCCAGCGGCAGCTGGCAAGCCGCGAAGGCGAAGAAATACAGGCTGGTGAGCAAACCCAGCTGGGCCGGCGACAAGCCGAGTTCGCTGCTCAGCAGAGGCGCCAGCGGCAAGTTGATGCCGCGCGCCAGGTAGGAAATGAAATAGCTTGAAGAAAATATCAGGAACACACGGGTGGCAAGCTTCATGATCGGTCGCACAATTAGAACGGAATATGTTGATATTAAGAAGCAATGCGCACGAAAGCCAACGAAGTGTTTTATCCTTATATGTGAATGAAATTAACCGATTAATACTTAATCCACGCCAACATGTTCGAACGCTTGCCGCCAACCCAGACCCTGCGCGCCTTTGAAGCCGCCGCGCGACTGGGTAATTACACCCGGGCCGGAGAAGAACTGCACCTGACACACAGCGCCGTCAGCCACCAGATCCGTGCGCTGGAACAGCGCATCGGGCGCAAGCTGTTCCAGCGTGAAGGCCGGCAAATGGTGCTAACCGACAGCGGCCGGCTGCTGGCGGAAGAAGTACGACAAGCCCTGACGGCACTGGATCTGGCGCTGCAACTCGGGCAGACCGAGCGCAAGCGTAGCGGACAGACGCTGCGCGTCGGCGTCTCGCCATCGTTCGCCAGCGCTTGGCTGGTGCCGCGGTTGGCGGCGTTTCAGAGCTTGCATCCGCACATCAACATCAGCCTGCGCAGCGCACATGAATTGAGCGAACTCGCTTTCAACGACGTCGATGTCGCCATCTGGTACGGCCGCGTCGGCCACAAAAATTTCCGCTACCAGCGCCTGCTCAAAGAAGTGATTTTCCCGGTATGCAGCCCGGCCTTTTTGGCCGCTCATCCGGACGTCACGCCGCAAGATCTGCCACGCCATCCCTTGCTGCGCTTCGCCCATCATCGCGGTTGGGAGCAATGGTTTTCTGCCGCCGGGATCAAACACGGTGAACCGCAAACCGGCGGGCTGTATGACGATCCGATGCATCTGCTTGATGCTGCAGCAGCCGACCAGGGCATCGCGCTAGCGCGCGGCTGCCTGGTGCACAACCATTTGGCCAGCGGCCGCCTGGTGCGCCTGTTCGACATCACGGCGCCGGCGCGTGGCAGCTATTTTTCGGTATCGCCATTTGATACCCGGAAGGAAGCTGCGATCACCGAATTTCAGGACTGGCTGGGCCATATCCTGGCTCAACCGTTATTGCAAAAGGAAGAATGAATACGATGTCGACCATCACCACCCTGACACTCTATCCGATCAAATCCTGCCGCGGCATTGACCTGCAGGAAGCAACCGTCACGGCCTTCGGCCTCAGCCATCGGCAAATCCATGATCGTGAATGGATGGTCGTCGACAGCGCCGGGCAATTCCTGTCGCAGCGCACGCATCCCGCGATGGCGTTGATCGTGCCGGCCTTGCATGCGGACGCGATGCAGGTGCAAGCGCCGGGCATGGCGCCGCTGACCGTCTCGACCGCCCAACTGGCGCCGGACACGCCAACGCTTGCCGTCACCATCTGGGACGATACGGTCGCGGCGCACGATTGCGGTGACCAAGCCGCAACCTGGTTTTCACAAGTACTCGGTATGGCGTGCCGGCTGGTGCGTTTCAATCCCGGCGCACAACGCTTGGCGAGTAAGAAATGGACCAACGATATCGATGTGCCGACGCACTTTCCCGACGGCTATCCAATGCTGCTGATCTCGCAAGGATCGCTGGACGACCTGAACCACAAGCTACAGACGCAGGGCCGCGCCGCCTTGCCAATGAATCGTTTCAGGCCGAATATCGCGATCGATGGCGTGGACGCATTTGAAGAGGATTTCGTGGCGACTATCCAGGCGGGCAACATCAGCCTGCAACCGGTCAAGCCATGTGCGCGCTGCCCGATGCCGTCGATCGACCAGGCCACCGGCGAATACGGTCCCGACCCGCTGGACATCTTGATGACCTATCGCATCAATCCGCGCGTCAATGACGGCATCACCTTCGGCGTCAACGTGATTTTGCTGGAGGGAGAGGGAAAAATCCTGCGCGTAGGCCAGGAAGTCGAACTGGAATTGGCGTTCTAGCTTACTGCGCCTTGGCGGCAGCTGCCGCAGCCAGTTCGGCTTGCAGGCGCTCATACTTGGCCTGCAGCTGTTCCTTGGATTCGTGCCAGGCCGGGTCCAGCGGAATGCAACTGACCGGACACACCTGCTGACACTGCGGTTCATTGAAATGGCCTACGCATTCGGTGCATTTATGCGGATCGATTTCGTAAATCAGCGGCCCCATGTAGATCGCACCGTTCGGGCACTCAGGCTCGCATACGTCGCAATTAATACAGTCGTCGGTGATCAATAAAGCCATTGCACTACTCTTTTAAATCAGGTTGCCGCGGGATCAGGCGATCCCGCTTTACTGCATCATTCTATGCCGATTGGCGACTTGCCGCTCAGGACTGCTGGGCGTCGAGTTTTTCTTTCAGCCATTTTTCGACCGAAGGGAAAACGAATTTGGAGACATCGCCGCCGAGCGTCGCGATTTCACGGACGATGGTGCCGGAGATGAACTGATACTGATCCGACGGCGTCAGGAACAGGGTTTCCACATCCGGCAGCAGATAACGGTTCATGCCGGCCATCTGGAACTCGAATTCGAAGTCGGATACCGCGCGCAAGCCGCGCACAATCACGTTGGCATCATGCTGTCGCACGAAATCCTTGAGCAAACCGGAAAAACTCTCGACCTGCACATTCGGATAATGTCCCAACACTTCGTTGGCAATCGACAGGCGCTCTTCAAGGGAGAAAAACGGTTTCTTGTTCTTGCTGTCAGCAACCCCCACCACCAGCTTGTCGAACAGGCCGGATGCGCGACGCACCAGATCTTCATGACCACGCGTGAGCGGATCGAACGTTCCCGGATAAACTGCAGTGACCATCTTCTTCCCCTTGCACCCAATCAGATCGCGCATTATGCCTGAATTTACATCAGGCACAATTCGCATCGGACAGAATTTTATTGCTTTCTAAGCAAGTGATAAAACACCATGCCAGCTTTGTCGGCTCGCAGCAACTCCCACCCTGCCAGCCATGCCGGCAAATCTTCCGGCAACAGCGCAAATTCGGATTCAAGATACAACAACCCATAATCACTCAGCAGACCACGGCATAACGGCACGGTCTTTTCCAGCCAGCCCAGGTTGTAAGGCGGGTCCAGGAAAATCAGGTCATAGCGCGCCGCATCGCCGGCCGCCTTGCTCAGCCAGGTCGCCGCGTCGCTGCGCAGCACTTGCACCTGGGCCGCGTCCAGCTTGGCCTTGGTGGCTTCCAGCTGACGCACCGCAGGGGTGTTATGTTCGATCATCGTCACTGACGCAGCGCCTCGACTAGCAGATTCGAAACCGAGCGCGCCGGTGCCCGCAAACAAATCCAGGCAACGCACTTCACTCCAGTTGCCATCAAGCAAGTGCGTAAGCCAATTAAATACCGTCTCGCGCACCCGGTCCGGCGTCGGCCGCAAACCTTCGCTATCCAATACTGCCAGCGGTGTGCGCTTCCAGGCGCCGCCGATAATCCTGACCTGCCGCGCCAATGGCGCTTTGCCGGCATGTACCGGCGTTTTGTTGGAACTTTGCTTTTTCATTAATCTTAATAAAAATGGGGAGCTTTGCTCGGATTTCGAGCATCCGATCGCATTTGACCGCCGAAGATACCCGGATACTGGCACAAACGGCAAGACGTTCCCGAATTCGAAGCGCGTCGCTCTGATAGAATGCCGGTGATTGTACCTCTTGTCCGGCAGCCCAAAGCGGGTCGCTGTAACCCCCTATTTCATTGCCTTCCAGACCAGGCCTCAGATGTTTAGTTTCTTCAAGAAAAAACCAAAAGTCGAACCCGCGCCGTTGCCAGAAACACCAGTGGCCGCACCTGCTACCCCTGCCGCATTGCCGCCAGCAGCAGCACCGGTGACCGCCGTGGTTGCCCCGCCGACGGTCACACCGACTGCGGCCGTGGAGGTTGCGCCCACAGCTACCGCCGAAACCGAAGCCGAGATCGTCGCCGCGCCGGTCGCCGCCGAGCAAAAGCGCTCTTGGCTGTCGCGCCTGAGAACCGGACTGTCGAAGACCTCATCCAACCTGACCACCTTGTTCGTCGGCGCCAAGATCGACGAAGACTTGTATGAAGAGCTGGAATCGGCGCTGCTGGTATCCGACGCCGGTGTCGAAGCCACGCATTTCCTGCTCAATGCCCTGAAAAAGAAGGTCAAGGAAGACAAACTCACTGAGGCACCGCAGGTCAAGGCGGCGCTGCGCACCTTGCTGATCGATTTGTTGACGCCCTTGCAAAAGCCGCTGGTGCTGGATCAGCATCAACCGCTGGTGATGATGATCGCCGGCGTCAACGGCGCCGGCAAGACCACCACCATCGGCAAACTGGCCAAGCACCTGCAGGCGCACAACCAATCGGTGCTGCTGGCGGCGGGCGATACTTTCCGCGCTGCTGCACGCGAACAATTGACGATCTGGGGTGAGCGCAACAACGTCACCGTCATCGCCCAGGAATCCGGCGATCCAGCCGCAGTGGCCTTCGATGCCGTGCATTCGGCACAGGCGCGCGGCATCAACGTGGTCATGGTCGATACCGCGGGCCGCCTGCCGACGCAATTGCATCTGATGGACGAACTCAAGAAAATCAAGCGCGTGATCGGCAAAGGCATGGCGACTGCGCCGCACGAAGTGCTGCTGGTCATCGACGGCAACACCGGCCAGAACGCGCTGACCCAGGTCAAGGTTTTCGACGATGCGCTCGGCCTGACCGGCCTGGTCATCACCAAGCTGGACGGCACCGCCAAGGGCGGCGTGCTGGCGGCAATTGCCACCAACCGCGCAATCCCGGTATATTTCATCGGCGTCGGCGAACAGATTGAAGATTTGCAGCCGTTCGATGCGACCGAATTTGTAGACGCACTTTTGACCTGATCCAGTCCGGCCGGCGGCTCCTCTGCCGCCGATGAAGCGTGCCATCTCACCCTAACCACTTCGTGCAATGATTGAATTCAACCAGGTATCCAAGAAATACGCGCGTGACGTGGTCGCGCTGCGCGATATCACGCTGACGGTCAACAAGGGCGACCTGATTTTTCTGGCCGGCCCATCCGGCGCCGGCAAGTCGACCTTGCTCAATCTGATTGCCGCCATCGAGCGCCCCAGCAGCGGCACCCTGACTGTCAGCGGCGCCAATGTCGGCAAGCTGAAATCTTCCGGCCTGCCTTACCTGCGGCGCAACCTGGGTCTGATCCTGCAACAGCAGAAACTGCTGCAGGACCGCACCGTGCTGGCCAATGTGATGCTGCCGCTGCTGGTCACCGGTGCCACGCGCAGCGAAGCTGAAAAGCGCGCGCAGGCCGCGCTTGACAAGGTCGGCCTGCTGGACAAGGCCGCCAGCGATCCGCAAGCGCTGTCGGGCGGCGAGCAGCAGCGCGTTTCGATTGCGCGCGCCATCGTCAATCGCCCGCAAATCATCCTGGCCGACGAACCCACCGCCAACCTCGATCGCGACAACGCCAACAAGGTACTCGATGCGCTCAGGTCGTTTCACGCGGTCGGTGTGACCTGCCTGATCTCAACCCATGACGAGCAATTCCTCAACAGCGCCAATCGCGTCGTGTTTCTCGACCAGGGACAGATCGTCGACCACTGGCAGAATTCAGCGCTGCGCTCGAACGGAGGTGCAGCATGAATATCTGGTTGCGACAACATTGGTTTGCCCTCACTGACGCCTTCACCCACCTGCTCAAGTCGCCCGGCGGCTTTGCACTGAATGTGCTGGTGGTGGCGATTGCGCTGGCGTTGCCGTTCGGCGGCTTGACGCTAATGGAAAACGTGCGCCCGATATCGGAACAGCTCGCGGTGGAGCCGGAGATCAGCATCTTCATGGCGCTCGACACCGCGCGCGACAAAGCCACGGCGCTGGCCAAACCGATCGATGCCGTGTTGCAGAAACACCATAGCACCGCCAAGGTCCTGTTCATGCCGCGTGAAGACGCGCTAATCAGCCTGAAAAACAAGACCGGCATGGACGATGCGCTGACCACGCTGGGCCAGAATCCTCTGCCGGACGCCTACGTGCTGAAGCTGGCCGGTTTCCACGATGCCCCTGACGCCGGGCGCATCGACGTGATTGCCGCCGATCTCAAAGCCCTGCCGGGTGTCGATACCGTGCAGGTCGACTCGGAATGGGTCAAGCGCCTGGCCGCCCTGCTGGCGATCCTGCGGCTGGTATTGCTGTTCCTGGCGGCGACGCTGGCGGTTGTGGTGGTGGCGGTGGTATTCAATACCGTGCGACTGCAGGTGCTGACGCAGCGCGAAGAAATTGCCGTTGCCAAGCTGGTCGGCGCGACCGACGCCTTCATCCATCGCCCGTTCTATTACACTGGCGCATTGCTCGGCCTGTGTGCCGGCGGCCTGGCGCTGGGCGCGGTGGCGCTCGGCATGCAGCCGCTGAACCAGGCGATTGCCGAATTCGCCCGCCTGTATGCGTCGGAATTCCGTCTGCTGCCGCTGAACTGGACGGCAACTCTGGCGTTGCTGGCGATCAGCGCCGGCCTCGGCCTGGTCGGCGCCGTGCTGTCGGTGCGTCGCCATCTGGCGCGCCTGGCCTGAGCCATCCTGACTAACCAGGTGCGCCAGCGTGTTCCATCATCCGTCCGAATTCGTCACCTTCAAAACCAGCCCGCACCTGCCGGGCGTGGAATTGTATTCGGCGCGCCTGGTCGACCACGCGTTTGCGCCGCATGTGCACGACGCCTATTCGCTGGGCGCGATTGAAACCGGGGTCGAGCGCTTTCGTCACAAAGGTTCCGAACACGTAGCGCCGGCCGGTACGCTGGTGCTGCTGAATCCCGACGAATTGCACGACGGCCATGCTGAAGTCGCCGCCGGCTGGACTTACCAGATGCTGTTCATCGAGCCGCAGGTCCTGCGCGAACTGACCGGCAGCGAAGCCTATTTCACCGACGCCACCGCCCATGATCCACAACTGGCCGACAGTTTCCAGTTGCTGTTCCGGCGCATGTGGCAAGCGCCGGACGACCTCGCCTTCATCTCGCACTTCACGCAGCTGATCGACGCCGTTACGCAACGCTACGGCAAGAACCTGCGCCCGCTCGCCAGCGCAACAGGCAGTCGTCCGCAACGCATGCTGGCGATGCGCCGCGTGCTCGATTGCATCGAAGCCAATCTCGACCAGACCCTGCATATCGACACGCTGGCGTCGGAAGCCGGCATGTCGGTATTTCACTTCGTCAGGGCATTCTCGGCACAGTTCCACGCGACACCGCATCAGTACCTGCAAGCGCGCCGCGCCACCCGCGCCAAGACCTTGCTGTCCCAGCGCAGCACCCCGACTGATGCCGCCGCGGCGGTTGGCCTGACCGATCAAAGCCACCTGACGCGCTGGTTCAAGCGCGCCTATGGCGTCACGCCGGCGCAGTATCAACAGCAAATTGGTACAAGACCGCTGAGCTGAGGCCGGGCATGATAGCGTTTGTCGTAGTCGGCGGTCGTTGTGACTGTTTGCCGGACGACGAGATCGATTGCCCTGCAAAATGTCCATGCCATTCCTAATCATTACCGCATTACCCGCCTGCCGTACACCGGATCATGCGCAACGTCATCTGTCCACTAAGAGCATCTCGCCATGCTGACCGGCCTGTTGTGCGCGCTCGGCGCCGGCCTGATGTGGGGACTGGTGTTCATTGCGCCGCTGATGCTGCCCGACTATCCCGGCATCATGCTGTCGTTCGGGCGCTATGTCGCCTTCGGCCTGATCGCGCTGGTGCCGGCCCTGCTTGACCGCAAGCGCGTCGCCGTGCTGACCAAGGCCGACTGGCGCGCCGCACTTAAACTGTCGCTGATCGGCAATCTGCTGTACTACGCCGCGCTGGCGACGGCGATCCAGCTGGCCGACGCGCCGCTGCCGACCATGTTGATCGGCACCTTGCCGGTGGTGATTTCGGTATTTTCCAATTGGTCGCCAGGGCATGCCGCAGAGAGCGTAGCCTGGCGCCGGTTGGCGCCGTCGCTGATCATCATCCTGGTCGGCATCCTGTGCGTCAACGCCGCCGAGCTGGCGCACATGCGCGCCGCGGCCAGCGAGCCAGGCAACACCCGCACCATGTTCGATTATGTACTAGGCTGCCTGCTGGCGCTGGGCGGCGTCGCGGCATGGACCTGGTACCCGATCGTCAATGCCCGTTACCTGCGCGCCAATCCGCATATCAGTTCATCGACCTGGGCCACCGCGCAAGGCTTGGCAACCTTGCCCTTGGCCCTGGTTGGCCTGTTCGGCTACGGCGCCTATCTGAAACTGGCGGGCGGCGTCTACGCATTCCCGTTCGGCCCGCGGCCGCTGCAATTCGTCGGCCTGATGCTGGTCATCGGTCTGTGCGCCTCATGGATCGGCATCCTGCTGTGGAACAAGGCCAGCCAGCATCTGCCGACCGCGCTGCTGGCGCAGTTGATCGTGTTCGAAACCTTGTCCGCGCTGCTGTATGCATTTATTTTCCGCGGCGCCGCGCCCAGCCTGCAGGTAGTGGCGGGGATCGTGCTGCTGTGCATCGGCATCGTTTTTGGTGTGCGCACCTTCCAGCATCAGATACCATAGCGGCTGCTTCCATTTTTGCAGCCCGCTGCTCAATCTCGTGAAATCAGCACCGACCTTTCCTGTCCGCTCCCTGTTGCTGTGCGCCGTGCTGCTGCTCGGTGCCTGCTCTCCCAAATTCAACTGGCGCGAAGTGCGCGGCAAGGACGCTTCCTACAGCGTCCTGCTGCCGGCCAAGCCGGCGACATTTGCGCGCCAGATCGATCTCGACGGCACCCAAGTCACGATGACAATGACTGCCGCCAAGGTCGACGACATGGTCTTTGCCGTCGGCAGCGCCACCCTGCCGGACGCCGCCAAGGCGCAGGCGGCGCTGGGCGCGATGAAAACCGCACTTGTAAAAACATCAACGGTACCGTCAAGGCGGAGAAAACCAGCGCAGTCGCAAACGCACAAGGCTCCTCGGCCAGTGTCGACGTCGAGGCGGTCGGCAGCACCCGCGACGGCAAGGCGGAAGTTCTGTTCGGACACTTTGTCAGCCAGGACAGAGAAATCTACCAGGTAATCGTGATGGGCCCGGAAAAGGCAGTTTCGCGCGAAAATGCCGAAACCTTCATCGCGTCTTTCAAGCACAATTAGTGTCCGCAAGCGTTATCATTACAGCCACATTCCGGTCAATGCAGGATCCTTACAGCAAGCACTGTAACCAGCAGTGACAGCGGTGGCAAACCGCCCGACAAAGAAGTATTCTGTACAATGTCCTTTTTATCAAAAACAATATCTTGAGGTTTTATGTTAGTTACTTTCAAATCCAAAGCGTCGGCCGAAGTGATCATGTTTGAACAAGACGCCAAGCGCATCCTCGACCTGCTGAATAAAGACGTCAAGATCGGCGTTATCACGGCAGCCGAAGGCGCAGCCGCTATCGCCAAACTGGAAGCCGAGACATCGGAAAGCCGCGCCCACCCGGCATCCGACAGCGTCCAGCACGACATCGCCGCCCATCACAATGAAGCCGGCGATGACAGCGGCCACGAGCCGGTGCAGACTGTCAATTTCGCCAGCCGCATTCACCCGCTCCTGGAAATGCTGCGCGAAGCGCACAAGCACAATAACGACGTACTCTGGGGCGTCTGATAATGGCCTCAGTTCGTGAGCAGCAGCTTACGACCGACGACGGCGTTTCTCTCTTCGTCACCGATTGGCCGCTGGCTCCCGGCGTGCCGGTTGCCGGCAGTATCCTGCTGTTGCACGGACTGGGCGAACACTCAGGGCGTTATGCCCATGTGGTGCGCTTCTTCAATCGCTGCGGCCTCGCGGTTCGCAGTTACGATCACCGCGGCCACGGCCGCTCCGGCGGCAAGCGCGGCGATGTGCCTGACAGCACCGCCATATTGCGCGACGCCAAGGTCGTACTGGATGACCTCGCGCAGCAGCAAACCCTGGACTATCCCGATTTGCCGTCGACCGCGCCTCTGCTGTTCGGCCACAGCATGGGCGGCCTGTTCGCGGCCCGCTTCGCCACAGCGCAGATGTCGCCGCTGCGTGGCTTGATCCTGTCTTCCCCGGGCCTGGCCCTGCCATTGAGCGCGATCCAGCTGGGCCTGCTCAAGGTGATGTCGACGCTGGCTCCCGGTGTCGCAGTACCGAACGGTCTCTCGACCAATCACCTGTCGCACGATCCTGCGGTCGCTCCCGCCTACAGTAACGATCCACTGGTGCACGACAAAATCAGTGCACGCCTGCTGACCAGCATGCTGAAAGCCGGCGAGTTTTCGCTGGCCCATGCGCCGACGCTGGCTATCCCAACGCTGCTGCTGGTAGCCGGCGATGACCGCCTGGTCGATCCGCAAGGCAGTCAACGCTTCTTCGACGCGCTGCAACCAGCTATCGGCACCTTTCAACACTACGAAGGCATGTATCACGAGCTATTTAATGAAATTGGCTCGGAACGGGTATTTGCCGATCTGCGGCGCTGGCTGGAGGCGCAGCAAATGCTGAAAGCATTGCAAGCGCCTGTCCCGACCCTGGTTTCGACTGCATAAAACACGCTGCATCAACGCGGACTACAGAAGTTGCGCAAAGGAAATCGGCGCCTGATGAGTCATTTTGACAAGAATCCGGGTTGCTGCCGGTGATATTGAACAAACCCGACGTTTTTCCGGTCACACTTGCCCCCTATCCCCGTTACAATCTCACCATCCTGACCAACCTGTCGAGCTAAGCCGCCATGACATCGTTCGGCATCACCAATTTTGGCCTGTTCCTGATGGCCGTACTGCTACTGAACGCCACTCCTGGCCCAGATACCGCCTATATCGTCGGCCGCAGCGTGGCGCAAGGGCGCCGCGCCGGCCTCATGTCCGCACTTGGCATTACCGTTGGCTGCTGCATCCACGCGACATTGTCGGCGTTCGGCCTGACTGCCCTGCTGGCCGCCTCAGCCACCGCCTTCATGGCGGTCAAGCTGGCCGGTGGCGCCTATCTGGTCTATCTCGGCATCAAAATGTTATTCAGCAAGCAAGCGCCATCTACCGAAAACCGCGAGGCGCTTGACCTGCGCTCGCATAAGACAATTTTCGTGCAGGCCTTGATCACCAACGTACTGAATCCAAAAGTGATCCTGTTCTTCCTGTCATTTTTCCCGCAATTCGTCAACCACGATTCGCCGCACAAGATCGTCGCTTTTTTGTTTCTGGGTGCTGTGTTTGCTACCATGTCGCTATGTTGGAACAGTGGCACGGCAATGCTGGCAGGAACCCTGACCCGGCACGCAAGCAACAATCCCCACGTCAAACAATGGCTGGAGCGCACCGTCGGCGCCGCCTTTATCGCACTGGGCATCAAACTGGCGACGACCAGGAACTGACCGGACAATTTACCAAAGCTGCTTACGCATCACCGACCTGAACAACTTGTGACCTATTCAACTCTCAAAAAAGATTCTCTCGCCTTTAGCCTGCTGGGCGCCGCCCAAGCCGTTGCCTTGGTGCGCGACGGTGCGGCGCTACCGCAAGCATTGACCCAGGTGTTTGCCCAATCGGCCGCGCCAGCGCCAACTCGCGGCGCGATACAGGACATTGCCTATCGCACCATGCGTGGCGTCGGTCGCGCCGAAACCTTATTGAACAATCTGGCCAGCCGACCGCCGGAACCGACACTGCTGCATTGTCTGCTATGCGTGGCGCTGTGCTTGCTGGCCGATGTTGACGACCCCGCCTACGAAAATTTCACGGTGGTCAACCAGGCGGTGACGGCGGTCGATTCTGATCCGCAGATGGCGCACGCCAAGGGCATGGTCAATGCCGTGCTGCGCCGTTTCCTGCGTGAGCGCGAAGCGCTGATGGCCAGCGCTGTCAAGACGCCGCTCGGCATGTGGAATTATCCGGTCTGGTGGATCGATCGCATGAAGGCGGCCTACCCGCAACAATGGCAAGCTATCCTGACGGCCGGCAATGCGCCGCCGCCGCTGACCTTGCGCGTCAACCGCCGCAAAACCGGCGTTGCCGATTACCTGCAAAGCCTGTCGACGCACGGCATTGGCGCCAGGCAGATCGGCGCCGATGCAATTCGCCTCGACAACGCGCTGCCGGTAGCCCAGATTCCCGGTTTCGAAGACGGCCTGGCATCGGTGCAGGATGCGGGCGCGCAACTGGCTGCGCCACTGCTCGACGTACAGGACGGCATGCGGGTGCTCGACGCCTGCGCCGCGCCGGGCGGCAAGACCGGCCATATACTGGAGATCGCCGATGTCGATCTGACCGCATTGGACAACAATGCCAAACGTTTGCAACGCATTACCCAAAACCTGGAGCGCTTGCAATTGCAGGCCACGCTACTGCAAGGCGACGCTAGCACGGGCAGCGCCGGCGGCGGCTGGTGGACGGTCTGCCGTTCGACCGGATCCTGGCCGACGTCCCCTGTACTGCCTCCGGCATCGTGCGCCGCCACCCCGATATTCGCTGGTTGCGCCGCAAGACCGACACCGAGCAACTTGCAACACTTTCGGCAAAGATTCTGGACAATCTTTGGCAGATGCTGCGCCCGGATGGTAAATTGTTACTTGTAACATGTTCCGTTTGGCCACAGGAATCGGAAGCCCAGGCAGTGGCCTTTGCAGCACGGAATGCTAATGCGCGCAGGCTACCGGCCCCCGGACAACTGCTGCCGACCGCCGACACCGAACACGACCACGATGGCTTGTTCTACGCGCTGTTCCAGAAGTGCTAAGCCCTTGTTTCACAACTAACTTTTACCGTACCCGAAACCAGTGACACAACCATTGCCTCAATTCATCAAATACTGGCTGCTGGCCCTGATGCTGGCGCTGTCTTTTAGCCATGCTTCGAGCTTTGCATCGGATGGCGTTGAATTGAGTCAGGCACATATCGAAGCCGACGATGACGGCTACCGTCTGTCGGCAACCTTCTCTTTCGATCTCAACCGCGGCCTGGAAGAAGTCATCAACCGCGGCGTGTCCCTGTATTTCACGACCGATGTCGAGTTGACCCGTCCGCGCTGGTACTGGTTTGACGAGAAAGCCATCACCGCCACCCAAACCATCCGCCTGCAATACAACGTGGTGACACGGCGCTATAACGTCGCCATCAACGGCAGCCTGCAGCAGAGCTTCAATACGCTCGACGACGCGCTAGCGCTGATCCGCCGCCCCAATCGCTGGCTGATTGCCGAAAAGGGTGCGCTGAAGAGCGGCGAGGTATATCAAGTCGCGGTACGCATGGGGCTGGACCTGGGCTTGCTGTCGAAACCGTTCCAGGTCAACGCGCTGAATAACAGCGACTGGCGTTTTTCTTCCGACTGGAAGCGCTTCAATTACAAGGCTGAATAACCGTGTCGCGCGCACTCCGGTATCTGCTGGTGGTTGGCGGCGCCATCGTCAGCATCCTGCTGTTCGTACTTGCATCGGCCTCGGCCAACTCGGATTTTTTCGATAAGCACTATTCATGGCTACTCGGACTGAACGCGCTGATGGCCGTCGCTCTGCTGGGCCTGGTCTGCCTGTTGCTGGGACGGCTCTACAGTCGCTACAAGCGCGGCAAATTCGGATCGCGTCTGATGGCCAAGCTGGTGCTGATGTTTGCGCTGATCGGCATCCTGCCGGGAGTGGTGATCTATCTGGTGTCGGTGCAGTTCGTCTCACGCTCCATCGAATCCTGGTTCGACGTCCACGTTGAAGCGGCGCTGCAGTCCGGCCTCAACCTTAGCCATGCGGCACTCGACTCCTCGCTCAACGACCTGACCTCGAGGGCCCGCACGCTGGCGGCCGAATGGTCCGAACTGTCAAATTCAGCACAGGCAACCCAGCTTGGCCGGCTCAGCGAGCAGAACCTGGAAGCATCGATCGTCACCGCTAACGGCCAGGTGATCGCCTCGGTAGGTGGCCACTTGGGCACGCTGATCCCCAATTTGCCCACCGCCAGCATGCTGCAACAGGCACGGCTGCCGCGCGGTTTTTCCGCCATCGAGAGCGATCTCGACAATCCCGACTCAAGCCGAGCGTCGCAAGCTTCCGCCAGCGACGGCACCGACTTGCGGCTGCACGTGGTGGTCGAGATCCCACCGCCGCTGAAAAGCGCCTCGCTGCAAAATGAAACGCATTTCCTGCAAATGATCCAGCCGGTACCGACCTACCTCGCTACCAACGCCGATGCACTCGGATCGGCCTATAGCGAATACCAGGAGCGCTCGCTGGGACGCTCAGGGTTGCGCAAGATTTATCTGGTGACGCTGACACTGACCTTGCTGCTGGCGGTGTTCGGCGCAATCGCCAGCGCCTTCCTGATCGCCACTGACCTCGCCAAGCCCCTGCTGCTGCTGGCTGAAGGAACCAAGGCAGTGGCCGAAGGCAATCTTTCGCCGCGTCCGATCGTCGCCACCTCGGACGAACTGGGCACGCTGACACAATCCTTCAATCTCATGACGCGCCAGTTGTACGAAGCACGCGCCTCGGTCGAAAAAAACCGCAACGAACTGGAAAATGCCAAGGCCTACCTGGAATCGGTGCTGGCCAACATGTCGGCCGGCGTGATGGTGCTTGACGGCGATTTCCGGCTAGTCACCAGCAACCAATCGGTGGCGCGCATCCTGCAGTATGATTTTTCCCCGCATATCGGCCAGCCTCTCAACATCATTGACGGCCTGGCCCACTTTGCCGAAGTCATCACCAACGCATTCTCGGAACAGAATGCACAGTTCGCCACCGGCAAGATCGGCCCCGAGCTGCTGCACTGGCAGCAACAGATCGAGATTCCACGGCGGGTCGACAGTGGTGCGAGCGGCGACGCCGATGACATCACTCTGTTGGCCCGCGGCTCGCGACTCCCAGTGGAAAACCGCGCTGGCTACGTCGTGGTGTTCGATGACATTTCCGATGTCATCTCTGGCCAGCGTTCGATCGCTTGGGGCGAGGTGGCGCGCCGCCTGGCCCACGAGATCAAGAATCCATTGACCCCGATCCAGCTGTCGGCCGAGCGCCTGCAGATGAAACTGGAAGACAAGCTGATGACTCAGGACGCCGCCATCCTGAAGAAGAGCACGGACACCATCGTCAATCAGGTGGCGGCGATGAAGCGCATGGTTGACGATTTTCGCGACTACGCCAAGACGCCGCCGGCAGTACTGGCTGAGCTGGACTTGAACGTACTCGTGGCGGAAATCCTGCATCTCTACCTGGCCGGCGACGAGCGCGACATGATCCATGCATCGCTTGCGCCAGATTTGCCAAAGATCATGGGCGACGCCACCCAGCTACGCCAGGTCATCCACAACCTTCTGCAAAACGCGCAAGACGCCGTGTTGGACCGCAGCGACGATCCGACGCCGCCACGCATTGACGTGGTCACCGAGCGCGTCAGCTTCCAGAGCTCGGACGGCCTGTCACGCACCGCAGTGCGCCTTTCCATTACCGATAACGGCTCAGGATTCGCACCGAAAATCCTGGCGCGGGCCTTCGAGCCGTACATCACATCGAAACCCCGCGGCACCGGACTGGGGCTGCCGATGGTAAAAAAAATTATCGATGAGCACGGCGGCCGCATCGATCTGCAGAATCGAAGCGATACAAAGGGCGCAAAAATCCTGATTTTGCTGTTAAAGTTAGCCTCGAATCATGATTCGTCAATTATTTGACATGATTTTGACTTGGAACAGATGCAAATTGACAGTCGGCTGATATAGCATATATCTGGGTTCCGACAAAAAACCAACAGGCATTGATAAAGGGACCTCGAAAACCGTAGCGAACGTTGCAAGGTCGGCAGGAGAAGCGCAGCCGTACGAGAGTACGACGAGCATGGCAGTGCCGAGATTGCAGCATGCATAGGTTTGTCGAGATTCCTATAAGTTAACTGGACTATCCGAACAGTCCACACAGTGGGATTTAAGGCAACAGGAAATGGGAAGGCTACCGCATGGCTAACATCCTAGTCGTTGATGACGAAATGGGAATTCGGGAATTGCTCTCGGAAATTTTAGGTGACGAAGGACACGTCGTGACCGCCGCCGAGAATGCACAACAAGCTCGCGAATTTCGCCAGGGCGGCGTACCCGACCTGGTGCTGCTCGATATCTGGATGCCCGACACTGATGGCGTAACGCTGCTGAAGGAATGGCAACGCGACGGCTTGCTGACCATGCCCGTCATTATGATGTCCGGTCACGCCACCATTGACACTGCAGTGGAAGCCACGCGCATCGGCGCCTTGAATTTCCTGGAAAAACCAATTGCCCTGCAAAAATTGTTGAAAGCAGTCCAGCAAGGCCTGTCACAGGGACCAAAAGGCGGCCGCGCACCAACGCTGTACCCGCAACCTGCCACGACATCGAACGACTTGAATGAAGCCGTAGTGACAGCTGGCGTGTTCAGCAATCCCTCGATGTCGGAACCAACCCATCTGGCGGCCATGCCGTCGGTCGCCGCGAGTTCCGAGAACCTGTTCTCATCGTCCTTCGGCCTGCCGCTGCGCGAAGCGCGCGACGCGTTCGAGCGCGCGTACTTCGAATATCACCTGATCCGTGAAAGCGGCAGCATGACACGAGTGGCGGAAAAAACCGGATTGGAACGAACCCATCTGTACCGTAAGCTCAAACAGCTCGGCGTCGATCCTGGAAAGTTGTCCAAAAAGGGCGGATGACACTGACCACCCTGGTTAGCGGCGCGCGGGCCAGCACTCGCGAAGCCGCAATCCACGCTGCAATCGAGGCCGATCTTGCCGCCCAAGGTAGCCTGCAAAGCACCGCACTGATCCTGGAAGGCTTGTCGGACGGCAAGTTTGAATCGACCATGCCACCCGGCCTCGACATCAAACGCATCGCCCCCGGCTGTTTTTGCTGCATTGGCAACCTGACGCTGCGCGTGACACTGAATCGCATTCTGCGCAAACCGCCGGCCCGGCTCTACATCAGCATTGCCGACAGCACACATTTGCCGCAAATCAGCGCTTTCCTCAGCAGCGCCCCTACGACACCCTGCTCGAACTGACTCCCGACTTGGGCTGCGCCGCGTAGTTGTTGTTCCCTGCGGCTGTGCAGCATTTCGTTTCGTTAGGACGCAACTTTCGCAGGTTTTCCCCGTCTAATAAGTCTGTTACAAACAATCAAAAAAAGAATAACAATAGTAACAAACTATATCCGGCGTTTAATAAATCCTATTAGCACTCTATAATAGAGAGTGCTAATATATTGTAGGTCAAACGTCTGATCGTTGATCCACTGGCTGCAACAAGCAGCCGGACAGCAAGGAGAAAGAATGAAAAATCCGTCAGTCAGCACCGCTTTAATGCCAACAGAATCAAATGCTTTGGCGCTCGGCTTTTCCGGCACACTGGGGAATATTGACGCCTATATCTCGGCCGTTAACCGGTTGCCTATGTTGACGCACGATGAAGAAATTTCCCTCGCAAAACAACTGCGCGACAAGAACGACCTCGGCGCCGCCCAAAAGCTGGTGCTGTCGCATCTGCGCCTGGTGGTATCGATTGCCCGCGGCTATCTGGGTTACGGCTTGCCGCATGCCGACCTGATCCAGGAAGGCAATATCGGCCTGATGAAAGCAGTCAAACGCTTCGATCCGGACCAGGGTGTCCGACTGGTGTCGTACGCGATGCACTGGATCAAGGCAGAAATGCACGAATACATCCTGAAGAACTGGCGCCTGGTGAAAGTAGCCACCACCAAGGCGCAACGCAAACTGTTCTTCAACCTGCGCAGCCACAAGGAAGGCCTGGACGCGATGACGCCGACCCAAGTCGAGGCATTGGCCAAGACCCTCAACGTCAAGCGTGAAGAAGTCATCGAGATGGAAACCCGCCTGACCGGCCGCGACATTGCGCTGGACGCGCCGACCGACGATGATGATGATAAGTTTGCGCCGATCGCCTACCTGTCATCGGAGTCGCAAGAGCCAACCAAGGTGCTGGAAGCCCAGCAATACGACCGCATGCAGTCGGAAGGCCTGGAATCGGCACTGAGCAAGCTGGATGATCGCTCACGCCGTATCGTCGAGGCTCGTTGGCTGGCTAACGATGACGGCTCCGGCGCCACCTTGCACGAGCTGGCAGATGAATTCGGCGTCTCCGCCGAACGCATCCGGCAAATCGAAGCAGTTGCCCTGAAGAAAATGAAGGGGTCGCTGGTCGCATTCACCTGACCGCCCGCGTTACGGTAACAAAAAAGGCAGCCTCGGCTGCCTTTTTTCATTATGGTCCGATATACATATCGGACCTCTCCCTCAACTTTTCTCCAACTGATCGCCGGTGATCACGACAGCAGCAATTTCAAGTCGTGGGCAATCGGATCTGGCCCCTGACCATGTCGCACGAACAAGCGGATGTGGCCTTCCGGATCGAACACATAGCTGCCTGCAGTATGGTCCATGCTATAACTGCCGGGTGTCTTGCCGGGTACTTTCTGGTAGAACACGCGGAATTCCTTGGCCACCTTTTCGGTCGCCGCCTGGTCGCCATACAGGCCGACGAAGCTCGGATCGAAGGCTGGCACATACTTGGACAACAACTCCTGCGTATCGCGTTCCGGATCGACAGTAATAAACAACACCTGGACCTTGCTTGCCAACGGCCCCAGCTCCTTCATGACATTCGCCATCTCCACCATGGTGGTCGGGCAAACGTCGGGCATTGGGTATAGCCGAAAAACACCACGACTGCCTTGCCCTTGTAATCGGCCAGCGTACGCGGCTTGCCAGTATGGTCGGTCAGTGCAAAATCGCGGGCGTAGCCAAGGCCGGTGACATCGGTATTGATGAACGCGCTCTTGGCCGGCGACAGGATGATTTCCTGGCTGCCGCCGCCAGATTTGTCGCCGCAAGCAGTCAGGGACACGGTCAGCAGCAAGCCGGCGAGAACGGAGATGACTGGTTTGACTCGCTTCATTTTTGCTTTCAGAATTTGAGATAGTGATCGACCAGCAGTGCGGCAAATAACAGTGACAGGTAGATGATCGAGTAAGCAAACGTTTTGCGCGCAATCAGATCGGTATAGTGACGATAGATCTGCCAGGCGTACCACAGGAAGATCACGCCGAGAACCACCGCACTGGCCAGGTAGATCAATCCGCTCATGCCGACTGCAAACGGCAGCATGGTGGTGGCGACCAGCGCAATCGTATACAGCCAGACCTGGAACTGTGTGAATGCCATGCCGTGCGTGATCGGCAGCATCGGCAGGCCCGATTTTGCGTAATCGTCGCGACGGTACATGGCCAGCGCCCAGAAATGCGGCGGCGTCCAGACAAAGATGATCAGCACCAGGATCCAGGCCTGCATCGGCACATCATTGGCGATCGCGGCCCAGCCCAACGCCGGCGGCATGGCGCCGGCCAGGCCACCGATAACGATATTCTGCGGCGTCGCCGGCTTCAGGATGATGGTGTAGATGATGGCATAGCCGACAAAGGTGGCGAAAGTCAGCCACATGGTCAGCGGATTGACGAAGTTATACAGCACCCACATGCCGAGGCCGCCAATGACGCCGGAAAAAACCAGGGTCTGGCTGACGGTGATTTCGCCGCGCGCCATCGGCCGCCGCGCGGTACGCGCCATGCGCGAATCGATTTCCCGCTCGACCAGGCAATTGACGGCAAAAGCAGCGCCGGCCAGCAACCAGATACCGATCGTGGCGGACACTACACGTTGCCAATCCGGCAATCCTGAAGTTGACAGGAACATGCCGATCACCGCGCAAAACACCGCAAGCTGCGTGACGCGCGGCTTGGTCAGGGCCCAGTACTGGGCAATTCTATTGGGTGGTGCGGTCAAAGCGGTCATGGGCGCGGGTTGAGGCGATCAGCAGTTACTGGTTGGCTTGCCACTGCCGGAACCGCATGCGGTCTCGGGGCAAGTCTAGCCTTATAGTTTAACATGACCAGCAAAACCAGCAGCAGCGCCGCCCCACCATTGTGGACGACCGCTATCGCCAACGGCCAGTTAAAGTAGATGGTAGACAAGCCAGTCAGCAATTGCAATCCAACAATAATCAGCAGCCAGCGCCCGGTATTTTTCAGGCCTGCTATATGCAGCGCTTTCCATGCAAGCCACGCAATGACGGCGATCACCACGAAGGCAAAGCTGCGATGCGTCCAATGGATAGCTGTCAGCGCCTGGAAAGTCAGGAAATCGCCGTCGGCAGTCATGCCCAAGTGCCGCCACAGCGTAAAACCGTTGGCGAAGTCCATCTGCGGCACCAAGGCGCCATGGCACAGAGGAAAATCGGTGCAAGCCAGAGCGGCGTAGTTAGTGCTCACCCAACCGCCGAGCGCGATCTGAACGATTAGCAGCGCCAATCCGATCATGGCCGGCTTCACCAGGCTGGCTCCGGCCGGAGCTACCGGCGCATGATCATTCTGGCGTGCACCAAGCCAGGCCATCGTCGCCAGCAAGGTCAGGCCAAGCAAGAGATGGGTGGTGACGATTACCGGCTGTAATTTCTGAGTCACTGTCCAAGCCCCGAAAGCGCCTTGCACGCAGACCAACAAAAACAGAAACGTCGGCGGCCACGGCGAATACCTTCCCTTCAACCCATCGTCATTCCCGCGTACGCGGGAATCCAGATTGCTGCGTAAATGGGATTCCCGCGTGCGCGGGAATGACGGGTCGCCGAAGACGGGGTCGCCAATGACCCAGCAGGCTTACCCGAGGTTCGCTTGAACCAGCTAATCCACGCAATCACCATCAGGGCAATGATCAGCACCCCTACCCCCATCGCAAAATAACGATGGGTCATCTCGATCCAGGCTTTCATCACAGTGACCGGGCCGGTCGGCATTGCGTCTTGCGCAGCGCTGATGTGTTCATGCGCCTGCAAAGGATTGGAATGACCATAGCATCCCGGCCAGTCGGGGCAACCGAGGCCGGAATCGGTCAGCCGGGTGAACGCGCCAAACATGATCAGGTCGAAGGTCAGGAACAACGTCACCCAGACCAGTTTGCGATACTTGTTGGTATCGCTGGAAACCCAGACCACGCAGAACGCCAGCACGGCGACCAGCACGCCCATGCTACCCAGTTGAATCAACATCGGTGTCGTCATGACTGTCTCATCCAATAGCCGAAGCGCGCAGCAGCTTGGACAGGTCTTTCTTGACCAGGTTGGGGTCGGCGTCCTTGGGGAAGCGCATCATCAGATTGCCGCGCGGGTCGATCAGGTAGATATGATCGGCCGCGGTGGTGCCGGCCTCGGTTGGTAGCCAGGCTTTCAGCAGTTCCGGCTTGACCCGCAGCAAGCGCGTGCCGTCGTATTCGCGCATCACCATGGTCTGCAAAGGCTGGTCATCGGTGATCAGCCAGACGCGTTCGATGCGCTCCATCTCCTTGCCCTGCATCAAGCGCAGCTGGCGCATGTCGAGCAGTTTTTCCTGGCAAGCCTTCTGACAATCGCCACCGTCGACCTGCACCATCAGCCATTTGCCCTTATAGGCATCGAGCGCAAGCGGCTTGCCGTCCAGCGCGGTGCTGCCGAGATCGGGAATCGGATAATTGCGCGGATCGATCAACGTGCCGTAGTTGGTTCGGCTTTGCGGCTTGATCACGTAATAGGTGAAATAGGAGGCGATCATCGGCGCCGCGCATACCGCGATGACGGCAAACAGCTTCCAGCGGCCTGAGCGGCGCTGCTGGGTGTCCACCTGGGCAGTGTTGCTGTTCGTGCTGTCAACCAGATTGCTGGCCGGCCGGCTTGTTGCTGTTTTTTGTTCCACGTCTGAATCCTGTCACAACAAAAAAAATAAGGGCCATGACGGCCAGCGCATACCACTGGAATGCGTAGCCGCGATGTCTTTCGATGCCAAGCGAAGGCCTGGGCCAATCGCGCAGCAGATGGTCTTCCGCGTTGCTGGTCTGCTCAATGACGAACGGCTGCAGCTTGAGCTTGCTGGCAGCGGCGAAGTCGTTAACGCTCAGATTCTGCAGAATCGCACCTGGCCGCAACGGGCCGGCATCTCCCAACTGCAGGACATGCCCGAAATCGCGCCTGGCCAGCCCTTCCATCTCGACCGTCCCGGCCGGCGTCGGATATGACGGCAACCTGGTGCGGTCGGCCGGATCGCGCGGCAACCAGCCGCGCGCGACCAGCACGTAATCGTCCGACGCCGCTATTTTAAATGGCATCAGCACATAGAACCCGGCGACACCATTCAACGGACGATTGTCGAGATAGACCGGCCATGCAGGAATAAATTCACCGCGAACGGCAAGACGCCGATATTCCAGCTGATCGACGTCTGGTGCCGGCGCTGCGCGTATGGCCGCGTTGAAATCGAGTGTTGGTTCGACTTGCCGTTGCAGCAACGTGGTTTCGATCAGTTGCTTCTGATCGCCGCGCCTGGTTTGCCATTGCGCAAGCGCAATGCCGAGCGCGACCAGCAACACGGTCACGACGAACGGAATCAGGCGAAAACGGAATCTGATTGGCATTACAATACAACCTTACTTAGTTAGCGCTCATGCCGGCCATAAAATGAAAATCGTCGTCGCCGTTGCTTTCATCCTGATCATTGGCAGCCTGTTTTCAGCGCTGCTGTTCCTGATGCGCGACAAGGGCAAGAGTGACCGCACCGTGCAAGCACTGACCCTACGCGTCGGCTTTTCGGTTGCCCTGTTCATCCTGTTGCTGGTCCTGTACAAACTAGGATATATCCAGCCAACCGGACTGCACTGAGCGCCGACTTGGTGCTGCACACCATTCACTTGTAGCAGTAAAAAAGGCCGCACCGAAGTGTGGCCTTTTTTACGCGCCAAAATCCTCTTTCTTGACTATAGCCAGTATACGACGACGTACAGAGCGAGCCAGACGACGTCGACAAAGTGCCAGTACCAAGCGGCGCCTTCAAAGGCGAAATGATGGTCTGGCGTGAAATGTCCCTTCAGCACGCGGTACAACACCACGGACAGCATGATGGCGCCGATCGTCACGTGGAAACCGTGGAAGCCGGTCAGCAGGAAGAAGGTTGAGCCGTAGACGCCGGAAGTCAGTTTCAGGTTGAAATCGGTATACGCTTCGATATATTCGGCCGCCTGGAAACCCATGAAAGTGGCGCCGAGCAGTATCGTTGCAAACAGCCAGAACGCTGTCTTGGCGCGATGGCCTGCACGCAGCGCGTGGTGGGAAATCGTCAGGGTCACGCCGGAAGTCAGCAGCAAGGCCGTGTTGATTGTTGGAATCGGGAACGGACCCATGGTGCTGAATGACTCAACCGTGCCTGCCGGACCGGCATTGCCCCAATGGGCAGAGAAATCAGGCCACAGGATCTTGTTATCGAGATCGCCCAACCAAGGCATGGAGATGCTGCGCGCATAGAACAAGGCGCCGAAAAATGCAGCGAAAAACATGACTTCGGAGAAGATGAACCAGCTCATGCTCCAGCGGAACGAGGTGTCGATGCGGGCGCTGTACAGGCCGCCTTCCGATTCGCGGATGGCGTCGCCGAACCATTTGTAGAGCACGGTCAGGAACGACAGGATGCCGATCACGCACAGTTCCGGCCCCACACCACGCTGTTGACCCACGCCGCGGCGCCGGCCATCGTCGCCAATAGCGCAACGCCCCCGAGCACTGGCCATCTGGACGGGCCAGGGACGAAATAGTAAGGTGCATTGCCTTGTTGAGAACTCATTTCCATCTCCCGATACAATTTTTAGATACAATTTTTAATTCATCACTGCATTCTGTGTTGCAAGTTACTTGGCGACCACCAGTTTCACTATCGTGATCAGGATCGCAATAAAAATCAGGGCGCCCAGTATCCCGGCGATGATGACATGCACCGGGTTCAAACCCGCTGCGTCGCTTTCATAATCCTTCCTTTTCCGCACGCCGAAGAACGACCAGAATACCGCTTTCATGGTCGCGCCAAATGAAGCTTTGCGGCGACTTGCTTCTCTCAGATCCGACATGCGACTCCCCTGCTCTACGGATACCCAACCAGATTAACTTGTCGGCTTGTCCGGCTGGCCTGCAATTTCAAAAAAAGTGTACGACAGCGTAATCAGCTTCACATCCTTAGGTATAGCAGGATCTATGTAAAACACCACCGGCATTTCCTTGGCCTGGTTCGGGCCTAAGGTCTGCTGGGTGAAACAGAAACATTCGACCTTCTTGAAAAATTCTGCCGCCTGCATCGGCGCATAGCTCGGAATCGCCTGGGCATCCATCTTGCGCGCCTGCTTGTTCACCACTTCATACACCACCGTGGTCATCTCGCCCGGATGCACCTGCACGCTGCTGACGGTTGGCCTGAAGCGCCACGGGCCTTGCGAATTGGCATCAAACTCAACCGTAATGGTGCGGCTCTTGTCGACCTGCGTATTGGCCGGCGCTGCCACCGTACCGTCCTTGGGCGTCAGATAATTGACGCCGGTTATTTCGCAAATCTTTTTATACACCGGTACCAGACCGTAACCGAAACCGAACATCATGACGGCAATCACCATCAATTTGCCCAGCATCTGCCAATTCAGTTTTCTTGATTGAGCCTTGACGCCATCGTTATCGCTGCCCGCAGGAGTAGTCATCTATTTGAACCACAACATCTTGACGAAGATCGCAATGAAGAAACTCAAGGCCAGCAAGCCCACCAGCAAGCCGGTGCGCAAGTTATTCGGTTTTTTCTGCTGATTCATGTTGGACACCTATGCGGAATTGGCGGGCGGTACTCCCCCCCGCCGCTTCCATTATTTAAAGACCGGCGGTGTTTCGAACGTATGGAAAGGTGCTGGACTAGGAACAGTCCATTCCAGACCCTCGGCGCCTTCCCATGGCTTGTCGGCTGCCTTCTTGCCACCCTTGATCGATGGAATGATGACGAAGAACAGGAAGTAGACCTGGGTCAGGCCAAAGCCCAGCGCACCGATCGATGCCACCATGTTGAAATCGGTGAACTGCGCCGGATAGTCGGCGTAGCGGCGCGGCATGCCGGCCAGGCCCAGGAAGTGCATCGGGAAGAATGTCACGTTGAACCAGACCAGCGAATTCCAGAAGTGGATCTTGCCGCGGGTTTCGTTGTACATGAAGCCGGTCCACTTCGGACCCCAGTAGTAGTAACCGGCGAACAGGGCGAACAAGGAACCGGCCACCAGCACGTAGTGAAAGTGCGCCACCACGTAGTAGGTGTCCTGCATCTGGATGTCGATTGGCGTCACTGCCAGGATCAGGCCAGTAAAGCCGCCCATGGTGAACACGAAGATGAAGCCGATGGCGAACAGCATCGGGGTTTCGAAAGTCATCGAACCGCGCCACATGGTCGCGATCCAGTTGAAGATCTTGACGCCGGTCGGCACCGCGATCAGCATGGTTGCGTACATGAAGAACAGCTGCGCTGTCACCGGCATGCCGGTGGTGAACATGTGGTGGGCCCAGACGATGAACGACAGGATCGCAATCGATGCAGTTGCGTACACCATCGATGCATAGCCGAACAATTGCTTGCGGGCGAATGCCGGGATGATCTGCGAGACGATACCGAACGCCGGCAAAATCATGATGTACACCTCAGGATGGCCGAAGAACCAGAAGATGTGCTGATACATGACCGGATCGCCGCCGCCGGCAGCGTTAAAGAACGATGTGCCGAAATGACGGTCGGTCAGGGTCATGGTGATTGCACCGGCCAACACTGGCATCACGGCAATCAGCAGGTAGGCGGTGATCAGCCAGGTCCAGCAGAACATCGGCATTTTCATCAGCGTCATGCCAGGCGCGCGCATGTTGAGGATGGTGGTGATGATGTTGATCGAACCCATGATCGACGACGCACCCATGATGTGGATCGCGAAAATCGCCATGTCCATGCCTGGCCCCATTTGCGTCGACAGCGGCGCGTACAGGGTCCAGCCGGCAGCAGTAGCGCCACCTGGCACCAGGAACGATGTCGCCAGCAACAAGGCCGCAGGCGGCATCAGCCAGAACGAAAAATTGTTCATCCGCGCAAAGGCCATGTCGGATGCGCCGATCTGCAGCGGGATCATCCAGTTGGCGAAGCCGACGAAGGCCGGCATGATCGCGCCGAAGACCATGATCAGGCCGTGCATCGTGGTCAGCTGGTTGAAGAATTCCGGCTTGAAGAATTGCAGGCCCGGCTGGAACAACTCGGCGCGGATCAGCAATGCCAGCACGCCGCCTGACAGCAGCATGGTGAAGGAGAACCACAGGTACAGGGTACCGATGTCCTTGTGATTGGTTGCGAACAACCAGCGCCGCCAACCGTGTGGATGGTCGTGTTCGTGACCGTGCGCGTGGTCGTCGTGAGAATGATCGTGTGGGTGATCGACTGCGGTAGTGCTCATCTCAATCTCCTAGGAATTACTTACGCGCAGCCAGCACTTCAGCTGGTTGAACAATATTTTCTTGTGCCTTGTTGGACCAGTTGTTGCGGGTGTAGGTAATCACCGCAGCAATTTCGGTATCCGACAATACGGCTTTCCAGGCCGGCATCTGCATGGCGCCGTCGGTTTTACCGTTCAACACAACATTGATCTGGGCCGCACGCGGGCCGTTCACGACCGGATCGCCGTCAAGCGCGGGGAACGCGCCAGGCACGCCCTTGCCGGTCGCCTGATGGCAGGCGGCGCAATTTGCCGTGTAGACTTTTTCGCCGCGTTGCTTCAACTCATCGATGGTCCAGGTCTTGTTCGGATCATCCGCTTGCGCAGCCATTTCCTTTTTCTTGCCGTCGACCCAGGTCTTGTAGTCGGCTTCGCTCAGGACGTTGACCACGATCGGCATGAACGCATGGTCCTTGCCACACAGCTCAACGCATTGGCCGCGGTAGGTGCCGACTTTTTCAGCCTTGAACCAGGTATCGCGCACGAAACCGGGAATCGCATCCTGCTTGACGCCGAACGCCTGGATAGTCCAGGAGTGAATGACGTCGTTGGCGGTGGTGATGATGCGGATCTTCTTGTTGACCGGCACCACCATCGGATTATCGACTTCGATCAGGTAGTTGTCGTTCTTGACCTTGGTCGAGTCAACGACTTGCTCGTGCGGTGTTGCAAGGTTGGAGAGGAAGGAAATGCCGGCGCCGGCGCCGTTGAGGTAATCGTAACCCCACTTCCATTGCATGCCGGTGACCTTGATCGTGATATCGGCATTGGAGGTGTCCTTCATCGCCACCACGGTCTTGGTGGCCGGCAGCGCCATGCCGATAACGATGAGGAATGGAATCACGGTCCAGGCGATTTCAACGCCGGTGCTTTCGTGGAAGCTGGCCGATTTGTGGCCCAGCGACTTGCGATGCTTGAGGATCGAATAAAACATCACGCCAAAAACAGCGAGGAAGATCACCAGGCAAATAATCAGCATCAGGTTATGCAGATCATAAATTTGCTGCGCAATCTGCGTCACTGGCGGTTGAAAGTTCATCCCTAGTACTTTAGGGCCACCCGGACTATCGACTACCGCCCATGAAGGCATGGCTGCCGACAGGAGCGACGCACCGAGCGTCAACGATATAAGGCGCTTCGCATATTCCATGTTTTCCTCAAAAGCCCAAAATTATAATTATGTCAACCAGCAGACGCAGACACGCGCTGTAGTTCCTGCCTCAACTCCTGTACAAATTCGCGCCGTTTCCATTCCGTCAGGAACTGTCCAATCTCAACCCTGGTGCCGAGCGCTTCCAGGCCTACCAGGCCCCGGCCGGTATCCGGCACCGCAATCCGGATGCAACGTAAATCGAGTTTAAACTGCCGTACCTGTTGTGCTTGTATCAATTCTACAAGCAGATAATCGTCCAACATTGCGATGTGCTCGCGGTCTGTGGCGTGCCGGGCATAGATGAGAAATGCGACAGCAACTGCGGACATCTCAACCACTGCAAATAGCAAGACAAACCAGGCACCGCGCAAAGTAAAACCGATTGCCACGGTAAACGAAGTCGCACAGAGGATCGCATAGAAAAAGCCAAGCTGGCGCGGCGCGATTGCGCAGTTACGCCTCAAGTCCCATTCTCGCTTCACCATGGCGCACCATCCACCCGCGGCAAGTTGCTTGTATGCACAAGCTAAAACCTTCGAAGTATAAGGGGTAACCGAACTTGTTATCAAGGAGAATCAAATTACCGGAAGAGCCTCTGCGCAACCGTGTCAGTCCTTGATTTCATGCGGCTTTGCGGCCGATTCGCATGCTGCATGGCAATGCAAATATCGCTGCCCCAAGATACCCGTTATCTGCCATTTTGTATATCAATACGACTGAAAGCAGCACCCTACCGACATTTTGGCAACAGACCTTTAGACCCCCAGAATACATGCGGTGCTGCAACATGCCTAAATTGCAATTACCACCCTAAGCATTCGTCAATAAAATAATTAGGGTCAGAGTCGAATTTCTGCTGGCAGACGCCATGCGGATCGATTCCGTCAAGAAAAGGAGCGGCATCAAGGCCGCAAATAGGCGTAACCCTGCCCTTGCAGCTCTGCCAGCATCACCACTCCGCCCTTGTCAGCCACGCCGAAGCCTGGCAGCAGGTCTTTCAGACTAATCCCCTGCGCTTTCATGGTATTGATGCAGGCGTTCATTTCTAGACCGTTTTTTGCCAACTGAGCAACCTGCGCAACGAATTCCGGGTGTGCTTGCGCGGCATGAAATGCCTGGAGCGCCGGACCATGTATCACCAGCACGATTTTCACATTGCCCGGACCACCCATGCCATCGAAGTGATTCTGGATATTGCCGAGCACAAAGGCGACGCGGCCTTGCTCGCTCAAATGATAGGCAACCTTGGCTTTATCCACTGTGGTGGCATGCGCCGACTTGGCGGTCGCCGCCAGCACGGAAGCCGCGCCGATTGATGAAAACATGGTCCACAGAATGCTGCGTCGTTGCATCTTCACTCCCGGTCGGAAAAATGAAACAGGATAAACCGACCTCGTTCAAGGCCGGCTAGATCGTCAACTTAAGCCCAAATCCGCCAACGGGTGATCACTCGCCGACCACGGATCGTCGAAAAGCCGTTGCCCCATTCCTTACTGACTTGCGCCAGGCTGGCCGGCTGCCATTTCGGCTGACGGTCCTTGTCGACGATGAGCGCCCGTATGCCTTCTGCAAAATCGGTGCGCGCCGCGCAATGCAGCGACACCACATACTCCAGCCGGAAAACCTCAGCCAGCGACATGTGCAGCGCGCGTCGCTGCAATGCATGCGATAGCCAGGCCGAAGCCGGACTGCCGGCCACCAGGGTAGCGATGCTTTTTTGTAGCCACGCGTCATCAGTCTGCAAGCCGACGATGTTTTGCACGACCTCATCCAGCGTCGGTGCGCGACACAGCTGGTTGATTAATTCGAAGTTCTGGCGCAACGGTGACGGTGCGGCGGCGAATGCAGGCTTCGCCTGCTGTTCTGCGGCCAGCAATATCCGCGTCAGTAGTATGTCGTCCTGTTTGCCGTCCCAGGACTGGCTCAGCAAGGTTGAGAGCAACGCCTGCTTCTGGTTATGCTCCAGTTGATAGTCGGCCAGCCGGGCGAAGATGGCGTCAGCCGCGCCGAAGGTAGCGCCGGTCAATGCCAGGAACAAACCGACATGGCCCGGCATCCGATTCAGGAACCAGGTGCCGCCGACATCCGGATACAGGCCGATCGTGATCTCCGGCATCGCCAGGCGCGATTTCTCGGTGACCACGCGATGGCTGGCCCCGGCCATCAGGCCGATGCCACCGCCCATCACGATGCCATGGCCCCAGGCCAGGATCGGCTTGGGGTAGGTGTGGATCAGATAATCCAGCCGATATTCGCGCTCGAAGAATCGCAGGCGTAGGTATTGCTGCGGATATCTTCCTGTCGATCAATGGCGTGCTGGTCCAGCATGGTGCGGTACAAATGTTGCAAATCACCACCGGCGCAAAACGCCTTTTCGCCGGCAGCCTGCATGACCACCAGCGCGACTTGCGGATCGGCGGCCCAGGCGCGCAACTGATGGTCGAGCAGATCCACCATCTCCAGCGAAATCGCATTCAGGGTCTTTTCCACATTCAGTGTGGCGACGCCGATCCGTTTGCCGTTGTCCGTGTGCAGCTCTTCAAACAAGGCGTGAGGAGCCGCTTGCTGCAGATTCAGTTCCGTCATTATTGATTGCTCCACTGTGCCGGACGCTTCTGCAGGAATGCGTTCACGCCTTCCTTCTGGTCCTGGGTATCGAACAGATCCAGGAACAATTCACGCTCGACCGGCAGCAAGGTCGCCAACGGATTGGCGCGCGCGCCCTGGATCAGTTTCTTGCAAGCGGTGACGCTGGACGGGCTTTGCTTGTCGACTTGTGCAGCAAGCGCCAATGCGCGTTGCCGGCCTTCGCCTTTTTTCACAACTTCCTCGACCAGGCCGATCCGTAATGCCGTTTCAGCATTGACGCGCTCCCCGCACAGGATCATGCGCTTGGCCCAACCTTCGCCAACCAGCCATGGCAGGTTCTGGGTGCCGCCGGCGCACGGCAACAAACCGACTGCCGCTTCCGGCAACGCCAGTTGCGCATGCTCTTCGGCGATGCGCAAATCACAGGCCAGCGCACACTCCAGGCCACCGCCCATTGCGTAACCGTTGATGGCGGCAATCGACACGCCACGGAAACTGGACAAGGTCTCGAACGCTTCACCAAAGCGGCGCGCCATCTCACGCGCCACGACCTTGTCGCCGTCGGCAAACAGCTTCAGGTCGGCGCCGGCGGAAAGAATTTCTCGCCTTCGCCGGTGACCACCATGCTGTAGATATTGTCGTCGGCGTTGAGCGTTTTCACCAGGCGCGTCAAGTCGCGCAAGGCGTCGCCGGTCCAGGTATTGGCCGGTGGATTGGCGATCGTCACGACCGCAGTGTGGCCGATCGTTTCCAGCTTCAGGTTGGTGTAGTTCACGCTATTCATCGGATGTCCTCATTGGATGCGTTGCTCAACAACTGGCGCGCGATGATGACGCGCATGATTTCATTGGTGCCTTCCAGGATCTGATGCACGCGCACATCGCGGAAGTGCCGCTCCAGCGGATACTCGCGGATGTAGCCGTAGCCGCCGTGGATTTGCAGCGCTTCGTTGCAGATCCGGAAACCGATATCGGTGGCGAAGCGTTTCGCCATCGCGCAATAGGTAGTAGCGTTGGAATCCTTGGCATCGAGCTTGCAGGCCGCGAGGCGCACCATCTGCCGTGCCGCGACGAGCTCAGTCTGCATGTCCGCCAGCTTGAACTGCAGCGCCTGAAAATCCGACAAAGGCCGGTTGAATTGACGCCGTTCGCTCATGTAGGCATGCGCTGCATCCAGCGCCGCCTGCGCAGTGCCGACCGAACAAGTGGCGATGTTGATACGGCCGCCGTCCAGGCCGCGCATCGCCAGCCGGAAGCCTTCACCTTCCTGGCCCAGCAGGTGATCAGCGGGTATCCGCACATTGTCAAAACTGATGGTACGAGTGGGCTGACTGTTCCAACCCATTTTTTCTTCCTTGCGGCCATAGCTGATGCCTGATGCATTGGCGGGAACCACGAATGCAGACACGCCATGCGAACCGGCGCCGCCGGTGCGCGCCATCAGCACCAGCACGTCGGTCGCACCGGCGCCGGAGATGAACGCCTTGGAACCGTTGATCACATACTCGCCGCCGACCAGCTCAGCGCTGGTTTTCAAGGAAGCGGCATCGGAACCCGCGCCCGGTTCGGTCAGGCAATAGGAGCCGAGCTTTTGTCCGCTCGCCAGTTTTCCGCACCAGGCCTCTTTCACTGCCGGCGTGGCCCAGTTGGCGATCATCCAGCTCACCATATTGTGAATCGTCAGGTAGGCCGTGGTGGAAGTGCAGCCGCGCGCCAGTTCCTCGAACACGATAGTGGCATCCAGCCGCGACAAACCCAAACCGCCCACTTCTTCCGGCGTGTACAAACCACAAAAACCCAGCTCACCGGCCTTAGCGATCACATCAATCGGGAAGATCGCCTCGGCATCCCATCTGGCCGCGTGCGGCGCCAGCTCTCCAATTGAAAAGTCGCGCGCGGTCTGCTGGAAGGCGCGTTGTTCCTCTGATAATTCAAAGTCCATGGTGGTTTGTCTCCAAAGCGGATGAGTGTTGAATTTATTGTCGATGCACCGTCGATGCGGCCTGCATTGCCCTTACGGCAGAATAACAATAATTGACGTTAACGTAAACGTCACCCAAATCATTTGGACGAAAAAAAGGGCGACGTGGAGATTTCCGTCGCCCAACTCGCTGCCACTCGATTACTAAATTCAGCGGTTGCCGCCTATCATCTTCGTTATTTTGGCAACAACACCGTATCGATCACGTTGATCACACCGTTCGACTGGTTCACATCGTAGGTAGTGATATTGGCAATATGGCCACCATCGTCCACGATGTAAATGTTATGCGGGCCGTTCTGCATGAAAGTCAGCTTGCCGCCGCTGGCGGTTGCCAGTTCAGCCTTGCCGCCGCCCTTCTTGATCTCGCTTTCCAGCTTGGCAAAACCGTAGCGACCAGGCACAACGTGATACGTCAGGATTTTGGTCAGGGTTGCCTTGTTTTCGGGCTTGACCAAGGTTTCAACGGTCCCGGCCGGAAGCTTGGCGAACGCTGCGTTGGTAGGCGCAAAGACGGTGAACGGACCTTTGCTCTTGAGCGTATCAACCAGGCCGGCGGCCTTTACTGCCGCGACCAGAGTGGTGTGATCGGCTGAATTGACGGCGTTATCGACGATGTCCTTGCTGGGGTACATTTGCTGACCACCCACCATCACGGTATCTTCTGCATAAGCCGCGCTGGCGGCGATCAAAGCGGCGGACAAAGTCAAAGCATAAGTAAGTTTGCGCATGATGATTCCTTTGAAAGAGAGTCAGTTTTCGGAGCCTGCACAGTCATATACGCAACTGTTCCGCAACTGGATTCGCCGGATTCAAAAAATCATGCAAGACGTGGGATAACCACAAGATGATGCTGCACTTGCTGCAGCGATCGAAAGAAAATGAAGTAAGCCGATAGGCCGGATTCTGTTACGACGCTCAGGCTTGCACCCTCGCGTTATGACAACCATTCCTCTAGGCGCTGAATTGCTCCAGCGCTCCAGCTCTCTACCCGCACGCTCCGCGAGCAACATCAACGCGTGCCTATTTGAGATTGCTCCGAGTGGAGGTTACCGCGTTTCACCGTAACTTAATACGCTCGTCTCTGTGGCCCTATTCCTCGCCTCACGGCGGACGGCCGTTAACCGTCACCCTGCTCTATGGAGTCCGGACCTTCCTCCCGCCGACGCCTTGCAGCGCCAGCCAGCGGCTGTCTGGCTTACTTCAGGCGGCATTCTACCGCAATGCAAGGCGCGCGGCCCGCTGTATTTCGTTGCGACGCCCAAGAAGGCCCACGTGGATGATGCCAAAACAGCATGAGACACAAGCTGGCAGCATACGTATAGTATCCAGATTGTTGCAACGCAAACTCGCAAGCCGCAGACCGCTGCCCACCCGACGGTATCTGCCGTGCCAGCAACAAAGATCATCGATTTAAACATTTCCGCAACAGGACAGAACACATGCACATTTGCGTACTAGGTGCTGGCGTCATCGGCGTGACTTCCGCTTACCGCCTGCTGGAAGCCGGCCATCAAGTAACCCTGGTCGACGCCGCAGCGCTGCCGGGCAGCCAGACCAGTCTTGGCAACGGCGCACAACTGAGCTACTCCTACGTCGCTCCGTTGGCAGATCCATCCGTGTGGACGCACTGGCCGGAATACCTGTTCAGCAGCGACTCGCCGCTAACGCTGCGTCCGAAAATGGATCCGGCCCAATGGCGCTGGCTACTCAAATTCCTGGCTGCCTGCAACGCTAATCGTGTTCGGCAGACCACGATCGATCTACTAAAACTGGCTTTCTTCAGCCGCGACCAGTTACAACAACTGAGCCAGGCAGTCCCATTCGATTTCCAGCACCGTACTGCCGGCAAGCTGGTGATGTACACCGACGCCAAAGGTCTGGAAGGCGCGCGTCGGCAGATTGATTTCCAGGCGCAGCATGGCTGCCAACAGGAAATCGTCGACGCCGCGCGCTGCATGCAAATTGAACCGGCGCTGGCCAACGCCAAGCGCGATTGGATCGGCGGCGTCTACACGCCGAGCGAAGAAGCCGGCGATTGCGCGCTGTTCTGCCGACAACTGGTTGACGCGATGTCGCAGCGCCAGGGCTTCCGCTTCGCGCATTCGCAACGCATCGGCAAAGTGGAAATGCGCGGCGGCGCACTGACTGCGGTACACGCCGGGCAGGAGCAAATTGCTGCCGATGCATTTGTACTGGCCTTGGGCGCAGAAAGCGCCGGCTTCGCGCGCCAGGTCGGATTCACGTTGCCACTCTATCCGCTCAAGGGTTACAGCATCACGGTGCCACTGTTCGACAGCGCCAACCAGGCCGCCGCGCCGCAGGTATCGATCACCGACATCTCACGAAAAATCGTCTACGCGCGCCTGGCGAATCGGCTGCGCGTTGCCGGCCGGGTCGAACTGCTCGGCATGGATCGCAGCATTCCGGCAACCGCAATCGATGAATTGAAACGCGGCGTCGACGAGCTGTTCCCGGCTGCGGCGACCTGTCCGACAACAGCACGCTGTCGCCATGGAGCGGCTTCCGGCCGGCGACGCCAAGCGGCGTGCCGATCATTGCCGCCGCCCCGATCAAGAACCTGTACTTGAACATCGGCCACGGCAGCCTCGGCTGGACCTTGGCGCACGGCAGCGCCACCTTGTTGACAGAATTGATTGACGGTCAGCGTACGTCAATCGATGCCAGCCCATTTTCATTCAGCGCTTAGGCAAAGGAAACCACATGAAACTCATCACCAACGAGCAAGTCGCCGAACTGATCACCACCGCCGATGCCATCGACGCCATGCGTCTGGCGTTCGCCGGCATCGGACAAGGCGCGCAGCAGGCGCGTATCCGCACCAGCGCTGGCCCGGTCATGATGTCCAGCATGGGCGCTCTACTGCCCGCTGCAGGCATCGCCGGCTACAAGGTCTACACCACGATCAACGGTAAATTCCATTTCGTCACCGTGCTGTTTTCGACCGCGGATGGCAAACCGCTAGCCGCCATCGAATCCGACACCATGACCGGTTTCCGCACCGCCGCAGCAACTGCGGTAGCCACAGATCACCTCGCCAATGCGAAAGTTGAAACGCTGTCGATCATCGGCACCGGCACCCAGGCGCATTCACACGTGCCTGCCTTGCTACAGGTACGGAAATTCAAGGAAATCCTGATTGCCGGCCGCAGCGGCCAACAGCAATTTGCCGAACAAGTCGCGCAGCAAACCGGCGTACCGACGCGCGCCGTCAGCATTGACGATGCGGCTGCGGGCGGCGATGTAGTGGTCACCGTGACGCGTTCCGCGGAACCACTGTTCTCCGGCAGCTTGCTCAAACCTGGAGCGTTCGTCGCCGCAGTCGGCGCCAGCAAGGGCAATGTGCGCGAACTGGATGACCGCGCCATCGCCCGCGCCAATGCGCTGGTGGTCGAATGGAAACCGCAGGCGCAACAGGAAGCCGGCGATCTGCTGCTGTGCCAGCCTGGCACTTTCTCCTGGGACCAGGTATGGGAGCTGGGCCAGATCGTCGATGGCAGCAGCGCTTACGCACGTCAGGAAAGCGACCTGGTGATCTACAAAGCAATCGGCGTCGGCGTGGAAGATATTGCTCTGTCGGGTCTGGTATATCGCCGCGCCTGCGAACGTTTCGGCTGGTAGGCAGGCCATGCCGCCAAGGCCCTTTGCATAAGGGCGCTTGCGGCGGCTATGTTGTCAGTCTAGAATCGGGCACGCGCAGCGAACTATCGCATCCTGGCCAGCTTGCCGCCCCGATTTACCTACAATGACTAACAACAGCGCACATGGAATTTCATTTACTTAGTTTCCTGAAGACAGTGCTGTTCGTGCTGGCGGCATTATTGCCGATCATGAACCCGCCCGGCGGCGCACCGATTTTCCACTCGCTGACCATCACTGCTTCCGATGCCACTCGCAATTCGCTGGCCCGACGCGTGGCGATCAACTCCTTCCTGCTGCTGATGGGCGGCATGTTCATCGGTACCCACGTGCTGGCTTTTTTCGGTCTGTCGCTGCCGGTGGTCAAGGTTGCGGGCGGCTTGCTGGTCGTCGCCACTGCCTGGAAAATGCTCAACTCGGATGAAATGCCAAAGGGTGAAGCGGTTCCGGAATCGCTCTGGACCGAGGAACTGGCGTCAAAGAAGGCGTTTTATCCACTGGCCTTTCCACTCACCGTCGGCCCCGGCTCAATCTCTGTCGCAATCACCCTCGGCGCGGGGGTTCGGGTGCCGAATGTACCACTGCCACTGTCCCTGATTGCTGCTGTGCTCGGTCTTGCCCTGGCGGCGTTGGCCGTCTACCTGAGCAACCGTTTTGCTGGCGTATTGATACGTTTGCTGGGTGATACCGGCACCACCGTCATGCAACGCATGACTTCGTTCATTCTGCTCTGCATCGGCGTGCAGATTCTATGGGATGGCATCAGCGGATTATTGCAGTTGTTACAAGCGCGTTAACCGCTCAGGCAGAGCGATTGGTTTAACCGCTGGCAATTCATCGCTTGCATCCAGGTACGTTGCAAAATCATCGAGCGCGCAGGAAAAATTACCGTCCGGTATGGACAATCCAAATGCCGATGATAAGATTATCCCGTTACCAACCCATGAAGGAGAACACGATGATCAAAAAAGTAATGGTGATCGCAGCAATGTTCGGCATGTTCGGCGCGCTGTCAGCCTGCAATACTGTCGCGGGCATGGGCAAGGATGTGCAATCCGGTGGTGAGAAGGTGCAGGACGCTGCGCAGGACGTTCAAAAGAAAATGTAATGATGTCGTAGCGCTTCACCATAAAAAACCCGACCTTGCGTCGGGTTTTTCTTTGCGCTCTACAAGCAGGGCGGTGGCTCAGGAAAATTTGCTGAAATCCGGCCGGCGCTTCTCAAAGAAAGCGGTGAATGCTTCCGCCGCTTCCGGCGATTTCAGCATCGCGCCGAAATGATCAATTTCTTCCTTCATTCGCGCTTCCACCGCAGCGACCTGGCTCCCTTTCATCAAGCGCTTGGTGGTGCGGATCGACGCCGCTGGCAAAGCCACCAACTTCGCCGCCTGCGCTTGCGCAAATGCCAGCAACTCTTCCGGCGGCAACACCTTGTTGACCAGGCCCATTGCATTGGCCTCTTCCGCAGTGAAGGCTTCGCCCAGCAAGAGCTTCTCGGCGGCGCGCTGATAACCGGCAATTTGCGGCAGGATCAGACTGGAGGCGGCTTCTGGACACAGGCCAAGCTGCGTGAATGGCATCGAAAAGCGTGCATTGTCAGCGGCATACACTAGGTCGCAATGCATCAGCAGCGTAGTGCCGATGCCAACCGCAGCGCCGGCCACCGCAGCCACCATCGGCTTACTGGCATGGCTGATCTGCCACAGGAACTGGAACACCGGGCTGTCTGGGCTGTTCGGCCGGTTCTTCATGAAATCTTCGAGGTCGTTGCCGGCGCTGAAAATCTGCGGCTTGCCGACAAACAGAATCGCCCGCACCGCACTATCCGTTTCCGCATCTTTCAACGCATCGACCATGGTCTGGTACATGGCGGCGGTAATTGCATTCTTCTTTTCAAGACGATTGAATTCAATCGTCAGGATGCCGTTTTCCTTGCTGGTCAAGATATCCATCTGTTACTCCATTTATCACTACACAAGTTCGATAGAACAAATCGCAAACCCAACATCTTCCAGTTCGCTACAGAGGTGAGAACAAGTCGCATTGAGCGCAGACAGTGCGCGAGCACGGCAAGCGCCATGCAACGCAGTTATCGTCTCTGTAGCGGACTGGAAGACAAAAAAAGCCGTGCGGGGATGGCAGCACGGCTTTCTTTGTTTTTTACGATTGCTTATGACAATCTGCTAATTCAAACGATTACATACGTTCGAAAATACCTGCAGCGCCCATGCCTGCACCAACGCACATGGTGACCATGCCGTATTTCTGGTTGCGGCGGCGGATACCGTGGATCGCAGTAGCGGCGCGGATGGCGCCGGTTGCGCCCAGCGGGTGTCCCAGTGCAATTGCGCCGCCTAACGGGTTGACCTTGGATGGGTCGAGGCCGAGATCCTGGATCACTGCCAGCGCTTGCGCTGCGAATGCTTCATTCAGTTCGATCCAGTCCAGCTGATCCTGGGTCAGGCCGGCGGCGCGCAGCGCTGCTGGAATCGCTTCCTTAGGACCGATCCCCATGATTTCTGGTGGTACGCCGCGCACCGCGAACGAGACGAAACGGGCCAGCGGAGTCAAGTTGTGTTCCTTGAGGATTTTTTCGCTGACCAGGATCAGTGCACCAGCGCCGTCCGACATTTGCGAGCTGTTACCTGCTGTGACCGTGCCTTTGGCGGCAAACACAGCCTTCAGCTTGCCCAGGGTTTCCATGCTCGACTCGGCGCGTGCGCCTTCGTCGCGATCAACGGTACGGGTCTTCAGGTCGATCTGGCCGGTAGCCAGGTTCGGAGCACGATCTATGATGTCGTAGGAAGTAGTTTCATCCTTGAACTCGCCAGCCAGCTGGCCGGCGATGGCGCGGCGGTGCGATTCGACCGCGAACGCATCTTGCGCTTCGCGCGAGACTTTCCATTGCTGGGCGACTTTTTCTGCCGTCAAACCCATGCCATAGGCCATGCCGACGTTTTCATCCTTGAAGGCGTTCATGTTGATCGACGGATGGAAACCCATCATAGGCACCATCGACATCGATTCGGCGCCACCGGCGATCATGACGTCAGCCTCGCCGACGCGAATGCGGTCGGCTGCCATGGCAATCGCGGTAATGCCGGATGCGCAGTAGCGGTTGACTGTGACACCGCCGATGGTGTTCGGCAGGCCAGCCAGCAGCACGGCGTTACGCGCCATGTTCAGGCCTTGTGCGCCTTCAGGGAAGGAACAGCCGATGATGGCGTCCTGCACCAGCTTAGGATCCAGGCCTGGCACTTGCGCCATGGCGGATTGCATGACGCGCACCAACAGGTCGTCCGGGCGGGTGTTCTTGAACATGCCACGCGGCGCCTTGCCGATTGGGGTACGGGTCGCGGAGACGATGTACGCTTCTTGAAGTTGTTTGCTCATTTTGATCTCCTGATCAGTTGGGGACGGAGTGTTTGTAAACTCCGTCCTGCAATTTTCTTTGCAATTTAACCGTTTTATCTAGTCAGTTGAGTACAGAGTAATTCGCCACGCTTCGGTGGCTCTTAAACTCTGTCCCCAATGGATTAGTTTCGCACTGGCTTACCGGTCTGCATCATGCCCATGATCCGCTCTTGCGTCTTAGGGTTGTTCAGCAGTTCGACGAACGCTTTGCGTTCCAGGTCCAGCAACCATTGTTCATTCACGATGCTGCCTTCGTCCACTTCGCCGCCGCAAACGATATTGGCAATCATGTGGCCCAGCTTGTAGTCGTGTGCCGAGATGAAACCGCCATCACGCATGTTGACCAACTGCGCCAGGATGGTGGCGATGCCATTCCGGCCAACCACCGCAACCTGTGCCTTCAGCGGCGGACGATAGCCGGCGTCGAACATGGCGCGCGCCTCGACCTTGGCCACGTGCAGCAGCTCGTAGGCATTGAACACGATCACGTCGTCGGCTTTCAGGTAACCCATGCTCTTGGCTTGCAACGCCGATTTCGAGACGTTGGCAGTCGCCGCATTCATGAAGGAAGTCTTCAGGAATTGCAGGATATCGTTGCCCTTGGCGTCGTTGGCCGCGCGCACTGCCGCTTCCTTCAAACCGCCGCCGGCAGGAATCAGGCCAACGCCGACTTCAACCAGGCCGATATACGATTCGATTGATGCCACACGCTTGGCTGTATGCAAGGCCAGCTCGCAACCACCGCCCAGCGCCAGGCCGGCCACTGCAGCCACTACCGGTACGCTGGCGTACTTGAGGCCCATGAAGGCTTGCTGCAATTCGGCGACCATCGGCTCGATCGCCTTGGCGCCGCCGACATGAACAATGGCAGCATCGATTGCAGATCGGCGCCAGCGGAGAATGCGCCGCCTTCGGCTGCATCCGCGTGCCACAGGACCAGACCCTTGTAGTTCTTTTCGGCTTCAGCGACTGCCTTGTTCAGGCCGGCGATAACGCCTGGTCCGATCACGTGCATCTTGGTCTTGAACGACAGGACCAGGACGTCGTCGTTCTGGTGCCATGCACGTACCGAGTCGTCTTCGAAAACGGTGGTGCCAGCAGTCTTGCCGTCGGCGACGCCTTCACCCAGCAACGGCGCGCGAAATACTTGGCGCTCGTAGACTGGCAGAGTGGAACGGGCAACGTTCGCCTTCTTCGCTGGCGAGTAGGAACCGTCGGCAGCGTGCACGCCGGTGCGGCCGTCGAAGACCCAGGCTGGCAGCGGTGCGTTGCACAGCGCCTTGCCGGCGTCGATGTCTTCCTTGACCCAACCGGCGATCTGCTTCCAGTCGGCGGCTTGCCAGATTTCGAATGGGCCTACGCTCCAGCCGAAGCCCCAGCGCATGGCGAAATCGATGTCGCGTGCATTGTCGGCGATCGATTCCAGGTGGACAGCGATGTAATGGAAGCCGTCACGGAAAATGGCCCACAGGAACTGCGCTTGCGGATTGGTCGATTCGCGCAGGGTTTTCATGCGCTTGACCGGATCCTTGTCTTTCAGGATGCGCGCTACCAGCTCGTCGGCCTTGCCGCCGTCGGTCACGTACTCGCCCTTGGCGGCGTCGATGCGCAGGATGTCCTTGCCAACCTTCTTGTAGAAGCCGGCGCCGGCCTTCTGGCCCAGCGCGCCCTGCTCGACCAGCTTGGCCAGCAGCGGCGGCGTTGCGTACACACCGTAGAAAGGATCGTCCTTCAGGTTGTCCTGCATGGTCTTGATGACATGACCCATGGTGTCCAGGCCGACCACGTCAGCAGTACGGAAAGTACCGGACTTGGCGCGGCCCAGCTTGGCGCCGGTCAGGTCATCGACAACATCCACCGACAGGCCGAATTTTTCAGCTTGATGAACCGTCGACAGGATGCCGAACACGCCTACGCGGTTGGCGATGAAGTTAGGGGTATCTTTAGCGCGGACCACGCCCTTGCCCAGCGTGGTCGCCAGAAAGCCTTCCAGCTGATCGAGGATCTCTGGTTTGGTTGTGGCGGTCGGGATCAGTTCCACCAGGTGCATGTAGCGTGGCGGGTTGAAGAAGTGGACGCCGCAGAAGCGTGCTTTCAGTTCGGCGTCGAAACCTTCCGACAATGCAGTGATCGACAGGCCGGATGTGTTGGATGCAAAAATTGCGTTTGGTGCAATGTGCGGCGCAACCTTCTTGTACAGGTCATGCTTCCAGTCCATGCGTTCGGCGATGGCTTCGATGATCAGGTCGCAACCGGCCAGCACATCCAGATTGTCTTCGTAGTTGGCGACTTCGATCAGGGAAGCGTCATCCTTGTTGCCGAGCGGCGCAGGGCTGAGCTTCTTCAGGTTTTCGATGGCGCGCAGAACGATGCCGTTCTTCGGCCTTCCTTGGCTGGCAGATCGAACAGCACCACCGGCACTTTGGCGTTCAGGCAGTGGGCGGCGATTTGCGCACCCATCACGCCGGCGCCGAGCACGGCGACTTTTTTAACGATGAAATTCGACACTTGTTTCTCCTTGGTCAGTCTGTTGGGAGCGTGGACCCGCGCTGATCGCGCCAGGCCCACCCTACGGCTTATTTAGAACAAATCCATTAGAACAAATCTGCTTCCAGCGCCATCAGGCTGCCCGAACCGGAACGCGCCTGACGAATCAACATTGCAGTTTCTGGCAGCAGACGGGCGAAATAGAAACGTGCGGTCGCCAACTTGGAAACGTAGAACTTGTCGCCTGAATCTTGCTTGGCCAAAGCGATCTTTGCCATTTGTGCAAAGAAGTAGGCGTACACCAGGTGGCCAACTACACGCAGGTAAGGTACTGCTGCTGCACCGGCTTCGTCAGGATTCTGGAAAGCCTTCATGCCGATTTCCATGGTCAGCTTGCTGACCTTGTCGCCGAGGTCGGCCAGCGGCGTGATGAATTCCGACAGCGCTTCGTCGGCGCCGTTCTCTTCGATGAACGCCTGCACCTTGGCGCCGAATTTCTTCAGCTTGGCGCCGTTGTCCATCAACACCTTGCGGCCCAGCAGATCGAGCGACTGGATGGTGTTGGTGCCTTCATAGATCATGTTGATGCGGGCATCGCGCACATATTGCTCCATGCCCCACTCTGCGATGAAGCCGTGGCCGCCATACACCTGCATGCATTCCGATGTCGAAGTCCAGGCATTGTCGGTGATGAAAGCCTTGACCACTGGTGTCAGCAGAGCGACTTCATCAGCGCAATCCTTGCGCACTTGTTCGTCCGGGTGGTTCAGTTCCTTGTCCAGTTGCAGCGCCACGTAAGAACAGAAAGCGCGCGCGCCTTCAGCATACGCCTTTGCGGTCAATAGCATGCGACGCACGTCAGGATGGACGATGATCGGATCGGCTGGGCGGTCAGGCGCCTTGATGCCCGACAGGCTGCGCATCTGGATACGGTCTTTCGCATAGACCAAAGCGTTCTGGTAAGCCACTTCAGTCAAACCCAAACCTTGCATGCCGACGCCCAGGCGGGCGGCGTTCATGAACACGAACATCGCGTTCAAGCCCTTGTGCGGCGCACCGATGAGCCAGCCGGTCGCGCCGTCCAGGTTCATCTGGCAGGTCGAATTGCCGTGGATGCCCATTTTTTCTTCGATGGCGCCGCAAGTGATCGGATTGCGTGCACCCAGTGAACCGTCTGCATTTGGCAGGAATTTCGGCACCAGGAACAGCGAGATGCCCTTGGAACCTTCCGGTGCGCCAGGCAGGCGCGCCAGCACCAGGTGGATGATGTTTTCCGACATGTCGTGCTCGCCGGCCGAAATGAAAATCTTGCTGCCGGTGATGCTGTAAGAACCATCGGCTTGCGGCTCGGCTTTCGAGCGCAGCATGCCAAGGTCGGTGCCGCAATGCGATTCGGTCAGGCACATGGTGCCGGTCCATTCGCCGGAAACCAGTTTAGGCAGGTACAGCGCTTGCTGCTCCGGAGTGCCGTGTGCGTGCAGGCACTCGTAGGCGCCGTGCGACAGGCCCGGGTACATGGTCCAGGCCTGGTTGGCCGAATTCATCATTTCGTAGAACGAATTGTTGATCACCAGCGGCAGGCCCTGGCCGCCGAATTCTGGATCGCAGGAGAGCGCAGGCCAGCCGGCTTCGACGTACTGCTTGTAGGCTTCCTTGAAGCCTTTTGGTGCAGTGACAGTGTGCGTAGTCTTGTCGTGGTGGCAGCCTTCGCGGTCGCCGGAATGGTTCAGCGGGAACAATACCTGGGAGGTAAATTTCCCGCCCTCTTCCAGCACCTGATTGATGATGTCGGCATCGATCTCGGCATGCTTCGGCAATTGCTTCAACTCATCTTCTACATGCAGCAACTCGTGCATGACGAATTGCATATCCCGCAGTGGCGCGACGTATTGACCCATGGTGCTCTCCTGATGATTAAATTTGTCAAGCTGCCGTCTTGGCAGAGATTTTTTGATTCGTTTGCGAGGATTTCTTTGCCGCTGCAACTGGCTTGGAAACCTGCGCGGTATTGCGGTAACTGTCAATCAGGCGATCGAAGCCTTTTTGCGCACGTTCGACGCTGCCTGCCTTCTTCAGGAAACGGGCATCGTGATGCAGTCCGAGAATCAGACCGTACATTTCGTAGACCAACTGGTCGGCATCGGTATCGTCCCGCAGGTGACCTGCTTCGATGGCTTGCAACGCGCAGCGATGCAACGCCTGCTGCCAAGTACGCACCATGCTGACCAATTGCTCGCGGATTTCACCAGGACGATCGTCGTATTCGACGGCACCGCTGATGTAGATGCAACCCGAGGCGATTTCAATCGTCACCTGACGGATCCAGCGCGCATACATGGCTTCCAGGCGTGGCAAGCCGCGCGCTTCTTTGATGCTGGGATAGAATACTTCCTGCTCGAACTGGCGGTGGTACAACTTCACCACTTCGATCTGCAGATCCTCACGCGAGCCGAAATGCGCGAACACGCCGGATTTGCTCATGTTCATTTTTTCGGCGAGCAAGCCAATCGTCAAACCTTCAAGGCCGTCACGGCTTGCCAGAGTAATGGCGACGTCGAGAATCGCTGCGCGCGTCATTTCGCCTTTACGCATGAATTTCGGCGGCGTGTCGGTGATCGGATGTGCCACGATAGTCCTGTCTCTGTCTGGTTGGTATTGGCGTTTGCTCGCTTGATGACAGCTGCCTGCAAGAATGCGAACGCTCGTACTATTATGCACCAGAATCGAAATGTCAAACAGCGACTTAGAGCGCGTGTTCTACCGAGAACTCATTCGAAATTTATTGCACCTCCATTTACGCGCCTTGGCTGCGGAAATGCTCCCCGCCGCGCGCCTGGAAAATGCTCTGGGCTCTCTCACGCTACCCCGAAAAGTGGGCAGAAGCGATATCAAATTACCATCGAATCAGGGCACTTCAGGATTGCGCCTTGTCCAACAAACGGCGGTCGCGCTTGGTCGGCCGGCCCTTGATTTCGATGGTCGGTTCACGGAAGAACTTGCGGTCTTCGGCCAGTTTGCCGCGCAAGACAACGCTTTCCTCGGTTTCGCGGTAAAGCGTCTGTGCAATCGCCGCCGCACTGCGCGTATCGGCCAGCAGCATCACTTCCACTTCCCACGTGCCGGCGCCATTGTCTATCGCCAGCATGTCGCCGATCTTCAGATTGCGCGCCGGCTTGGTACGCTCGTCGTTCAGGCGGATCTTGCCGTTATCAACTGCGTCGCCGGCCAGTGTGCGGGTCTTGAAAAACCGCGCCGCCCAGAGCCATTTGTCGATGCGTACCGCGTCGACGGTGTTGCTCACTGCTTTGCCTGCTGTTTTGCTGACTGTTTTGCTCATACGTTGATTTGCCGCCGCGCAACTACACAGGGTTGTCGATATCGATGAACTGGTGCTGCAAACCGAAATGCTCGGCGAGATGGCTTCCTAGCGCCTGAACACCGTAGCGCTCGGTCGCATGATGACCAGCCGCCAGGTAAGCAACGCCGCTTTCCCGCGCCAGGTGTACGGTCGGTTCGGAAATTTCACCGCTGATAAATACGCCTGCTCCGGCAGCAATGGCGTCACCCAACAGACTTTGAGCGGCGCCGGTACACCAGCCCACTTGCGCCAGCGGCTGGTCTGGATCGCCGATCAGCACCGGGACACGTTTAAGCTTGCGTTCGATCACAGCAGCAAGATCGCCGACTGTGCGCACCCCAGCATCGCTGATGTTGCCGAGCCAGCCCAGATTGTCGTCACCGAAGCGTCCGTTCGGCGCCAAGCCGAGTTGCTGCGCCAACTGTACATTGTTGCCGAAGAGTGGGGGCGAATCGAGCGGCAGATGATAGGCGAACAAATTGATGTCATGCGTCAACAGCAATTTCAGACGCTTGTATTTGGGGCCAATCACGCGCGCGTCCTCACCCCGCCAAAAGTAGCCGTGATGCACCAGGATCGCATCTGCGTCGTTGTCCAGCGCCGCTTCCAGCAACGCCTGACTGGCGGTGACACCGGTCACCAGCCGGCTAATTTCAGCGCGTCCTTCCACCTGCAAGCCATTTGGGCAATAATCTCGGAACTGTGTAATATTTAATGCTTCGGCAAGATATTTTGCCAGTTCGGTACGACTTACCGACTTTTGACTCATTTAAAGACTCCCACTATGCGACGTTTCTGGCTGTTATTTGCGCAAACCGTAACCATCGGTTTAGCGATCTGGTTCATTGTAACGACCTTGAAGCCCGACTGGGCAACCGGATCGCTGACAAGCTCGCCTCTGCATATCGCCGCATCGAAGGTGCCGTTGCAGGAGGTGGCGCCAGGAACGCCAACGCCGGGCTCCTATCGCGACGCCTCACATCGGGCGATGCCGTCGGTGGTGAACATCTTTACCAGCAAAGACGCCAAGCCGACCACTCCGCCACAGGTACTGGAAGACCCGCTGCTCAGAAAATTCTTCGGCGATCGCGGCGACGATTCGGACGACAAGCAATCCAGCCTTGGCTCGGGCGTGGTGGTCAGTTCGCAAGGCTACATCCTGACCAATAATCATGTGATTGAAGCTGCAGATGAGATCGAGGTGGCATTGGCCGACGGCCGCACCGCAACCGCCAAAGTAGTGGGCGCCGATCCGGAAACCGACCTGGCCGTGATCAAGATCGATCTGCCAAACCTGCCGGCGATCACGCTCGGCCACGCCGATCAGGCCAGCGTCGGCGATGTGGTGCTGGCGATCGGCAATCCATTCGGCGTCGGCCAGACCGTGACCATGGGCATTATTTCCGCGCTCGGCCGCAACCATCTCGGCATCAATACGTTCGAGAACTTCATCCAGACCGATGCCGCGATCAACCCAGGCAACTCCGGCGGTGCGCTGGTCGACACCAACGGTAACCTGCTAGGCATCAATACCGCCATCTATTCACGCACCGGCGGCTCGCTTGGCATCGGCTTTGCGATCCCGATGACGACCGCCAAGACCGTGATGGAATCGATCATCAATACCGGCCACGTAGTGCGCGGCTACCTCGGCGTCGAACCGCAGGACATCACGCCGGAACTGGCGGAAAGCTTTGGTCTGACTCGCAAGACCGGCGCCATCATTGCTGGCGTGCTGAAAAACGGCCCGGCCGACAAAGCCGGCCTGAAGCCCGGTGATATCCTGGTTGCCGTCGAAGGCAAGCCGATTGCCGACACCACCGACATGATGAATCAGATCGCCCAGCTACAGCCTGGCACCAAAGCCAAGCTGACCGTATTGCGCAAGACACAGGAATCGACTCTGGAAGCGGTCATCGGGAAACGCCCACCGGTAAAACGCCAGGCTGAGTCGGAATAAGGGAAAAACAGCAATGCACGTACGCGACCTCACGCAATACCTCGCCGAACTATCGGAAAACAACAACCGGGCCTGGTTCGTCATGAACAAGCCACGCTACGATATCCTGCGCGCCGAGTTCCTCGAACTGGTGATCCGCCTGATTGCGGAAATCAGCAAGTTCGATCCTGCAGTTGCCGCCTGCAATCCGAAAAAGGCGCTGTTCCGGATCAATCGCGACATGCGTTTTTCGCACGACAAGAGTCCGTATAAAACACATTTTTCCGCATCCATCACGGCCAGCGGCCTGAAGAAGCCAAGCCAGGGCGGCGGCCCTGCTTATTACTTCCACATCGATGCTAGCGGCACCCTGCTGGTCGCTGGCGGCGAATATATGCCGCCATCGGATCGGCTGCGCGCGATTCGCCGCCACATCGTTGATGACGCTGGCGGATTCGGCAAGCTGCTGAAAAACAAGAAATTGATGGGGACTTACGGCGACCTGCAAACGGAAGGCCAATTGACTCGGCCGCCCAAGGGTTTCGATGCCGACCTGCCGCACATCGAATACATCAAGTTGAAGAATTTCATCGTCTGGAAAGAACAGCACCTGAAGAAGATGCTGTCCGACGAGCTGGAAAAGGAATTGGTCAGCAGCTTCAAGGATGCCCTCCCGCTGGTGGGCTGGCTACGGCAGATCAAGACACCGATAGAGGAATAGCCCCAGACAGGCGTTGCCGCCGGGTGCCGTTGCGCCCGGCATGGCAAAGGAGTATTAGATCGTCTCTTCCGATTCGGCAGGCGCCTGCGTGGCTTTGACAAACAGCGGCGCGAACAGCAGGCCAACCTCGTACAGCAGACACAAAGGCACGGCCAGCAGCATCTGGCTCATGATATCGGGCGGTGTCACCACCGCCGCTACCACGAACGCGCCGACAATCACGTAGGGGCGGATCGATCTCAATTTTTCCAGCGAGACCAAGCCCATGCGCACCAGCACGATCACCACGATCGGCACCTCAAAGGTCACGCCGAAGGCGATGAACATGGTCATCACGAAATCGAAGTAGTTGTCGATATCCGGCGTCACCGAAATCGATGCCGGCGCCACCTTGTTGATGAAGTGGAAAATTACGCCGAACACCAAGTAATAACAGAAAGCCACTCCGGCGATGAACAGGATAGAGGAAGACACCACCAGCGGCGCGATAAGTTTCTTTTCATGGGAGTACAAACCCGGTGCGATGAATGCCCACAACTGATATAGCACCCAAGGCAGGGCGATGACGAAGGCGACCAGCAATGTCACCTTGACCGGGATCAGGAATGGCGTGATGACACCGGTAGCAATCATCTTGCTGCCATGTGGCAGGGCGCCCAGCATAGGCGCCGCCAGGAAGTCGTAGATATTCGCCGACCACGGCATCAGGCACAGGAACACCACGACAATCGCAATCGCGGCCTTCATGATGCGATTCCGCAATTCCACCAGATGCGAAATGAAAGTCTCTTCTACGCCGGTTTTCTGTTCTTCAGTCATGGGTGCATGGTGTGTTGCTAGCAGGCGAGATTGCCGATACGCCCGCAGCTATCGATGACAAGCTGTCGCAGGCGGAAATGGGGCCAGGGTTCATGAAAAGAATGAGCCAGAAGCCTTGCCTTGGCTGGCGGGGCGGTATTTGGCGACGCGGGCTGCGCCCGACAGCACACTGGCCCGGTAGCCGTTCTGTTGCTTGTACCAGGCCGGGATGGCGCTGCTGCGTGCCAATTTTTTCTTGCGAAAACTCTTGGCCTTGATCGCCAACTGCTCAACCTTCAGTTGATCCGTTGTGTTGCCGTTGGCGCCGACTTCGAGATTGTCGTCCCACGCCGCATGCAGGGAATGCTTGGTTTCAGAGATGCTCTGCGAAATGCTTTGCTCGATGTCGCTGGCAGCTTCCTGCACATCCTTCTGCATCTTGCGCAATTCTTCCAGCTCGATCTCGCGGCTGACTTCCGACTTCACCTCATTGATATAGCGCTGGGCGCGGCCAAACAACGACCCGGCCATACGCGCCACGGTCGGCAGTTTTTCGGGGCCGACCACAATCAGTGCGACGACGCCAATCAGTGCGAGTTTAGTGAGACCAATATCGATCATGGGTACTTAGCGGCCAAGGTTCGGTTAAACCGGCACGACGGCGCCGGCAACGCCGAATCAGTTGCCGGACTTGTCCTTTTCTTTGGCTGTCACGTCGATAGCGGCCTTGTCCGCCTCGGATTTTTCTTCCTCGCCCTTGACGCCATCCTTGAAGCCTTTGACCGCCTTACCCAGGTCGGAACCCATATTGCCGATTTTCTTGGTGCCAAACACCAACATCACGATGACCAACACAATCAGCCAATGCCAAATACTGAACGAACCCATTTTTTTCTCCTCGCCGGACACCGCGTGTCCCAGCCTATTAAGTCAAGTTAACCGTTAAATCCTTACAACCATCGACAGTGTTCACCATCCGTCGAAACGGAATCAGCGCTGTCCGCGCCATGGCCGTGGACCACCGATGACGTGCATATGCAAATGGTACACCTCCTGGCCACCGTCGGGTCCGACGTTGAACAAGGTCTTGTAGCCGCCACTGGCTTGGCCCTGTGCATCCAGCTGGTAGCCGCAACCCTGTTCTTGCGCCAGGCGCGGCGCCAGGAGCGCCATTTTACCCAGGAGCGCAGCGTGTTGTTCGGTACAGTCGGCCAGCGTCGGGATATGCTGCTTCGGCACGATCAGCAGATGCACCGGCGCCGCCGGATTGATGTCGTGAAAGGCGATCAGGTCGTCGTCCTCGTAAATCAGTTTCGACGGAATCTGCTTGGCTGCAATTTTGCAAAAAATACAATTTTCCAAATTATCTCCCAGCGTCACACAATGAGACAGTTAATCAGCGATGTTGCATGTTACCCGGAGTAGCATTTTCCGGATGGAAAATTGCGTCAGATCTTGTTCTTGCCAGATTCCCGCTGCTCGCCCACGCTCACGCCCTCGCTCAACTTCCGGCTAGCTTTTTCTTCGATCCCGGATAAACCTTCGCGCCGCGCCAACTCGTTCAGCACATCTTGCGGCGTCAGGTTGAACTGGGCCAGCAGGACCATCGAATGAAACCACAGGTCCGCACACTCATACAGCACGTGTGAAACATCGCCATCGACCCGCGCGTCCTTGGCTGCCATCACGGTTTCTGTCGCCTCCTCGCCGATCTTCTTCAGGATCGCATCGTCGCCCTTGACGAACAGACGCGCCACGTAGGACGTCTCCGGATTGCCGCCGTTGGCCGGCTTGCGCGACTCAATGACGGCCGCCAAACGCTGTAAGGTATCGCTCATGATTGCTTCAAATCCGCACTGTTATCGCCATCTGTCATTCCCACACACGCGAGAATCCGACTTGATGGCCGTAAAATAGATCCCCGCATTCGCGGGGACGGCGCCAGCCATGGCCAAATTCAATGGCTACATGGCCTCAGCCGGTCATTTGTAAATTTCGTCCGGTTCCTTCAATACCGGGTCGACCGCTTCCCAGCTCTTGCTGTCGCTCTCGTATTTCTGGAAGAAGCAGGAATGGCGCCCTGTGTGGCAAGCAATATCGCCGGCCTGGGTCACTTTCAGCAAGACCACGTCTTCATCGCAATCGAGACGAATTTCATGCACCTTTTGCACGTGGCCGGATTCTTCGCCCTTGTGCCAGAGTTTCTTGCGCGAGCGGCTCCAGTAAACTGCCTCGCCCAGCGCCACGGTCTTCGCCAGCGCGTCGCGATTCATCCACGCGAACATCAATACGTCGTTGGAACCGACTTCCTGGGCAATTACCGGCACCAGGCCGTGTTCATCCCATCTGACCTTGTTTAACCAACTTACGCTGCTCATGCTAGCCTCATCGGAATCTGCTGTGCCGCCATGAACTGCTTGGCTTCCTGCACAGTGTGTTGACCATAGTGAAAAATGCTGGCTGCCAGCACCGCATCGGCGCGGCCGATCTTGATGCCGTCGGCCAGGTCCTGCAAACCGCCGACGCCGCCGGAGGCAATCACCGGGATCGTCACGGCGTTCGACACGCTGCTGGTCAGGGCCAGGTCGAAGCCGACCTTGGTGCCGTCGCGGTCCATGCTGGTGAGCAGTATTTCGCCCGCCCCCAGTTGTTCCATCTTTTGCGCCCATTCGATCGCATCGAGACCGGTAGCCTTGCGGCCGCCATGCGTGAACACTTCCCACTTGCCGGGCGCGACCTGCTTGGCGTCGATGGCAACCACGATGCATTGCGACCCGTACTTGGCGGCGGCATCGGCCACCAGTTGCGGATTGGTGACGGCGGAAGTGTTTATGCCGACCTTGTCGGCGCCTGCGTTCAGCAAGCGGCGCACATCCTCGACCGCACGCACACCGCCACCCACCGTCAGCGGGATGAAGACCTGCGATGCGACTGCTTCAATGATCGGCAGGATCAGGTCGCGGTTATCGGATGATGCGGTGATGTCGAGGAAAGTGATTTCGTCGGCGCCCTGCTCATCGTAGCGACGAGCGATCTCGACCGGATCGCCGGCGTCGCGCAGTTCAAGAAAATTGACGCCCTTGACGACGCGGCCATTGGTCACGTCCAGGCAAGGGATGATGCGTTTGGCGAGGCTCATGGCTTGTCAGCGTCGGGCTGCTCCGATAAATCTTCGTTGCCGGCGAGGTTACCGAGTTGATCGCTCAATTCATCGGCGCGGTCCTGCGCCGAACGCAAATCGAGCGTACCTTCATAAATCGAGCGCCCGCAAATCACTGCCTCGATGCCTTCATCCTGTACCGCGCACAGATCCTCGACATCCTTGACGTTATGCACGCCGCCGGACGCGATCACCGGAATCGTCATGCTTTGCGCGAGCTTGACGGTGGCTTCGATGTTGACGCCGCCCATCATGCCGTCGCGGCCGATGTCGGTATACACGATCGAGGCGCAGCCGTAGTCTTCGAATTTCTTGGCCAGGTCAATCACTTCGTGGCCGGACAATTTGCTCCAGCCGTCAGTCGCCACCTTGCCGTCCTTGGCATCCAAACCGACGATGATCTGTCCCGGGAACGCGCTGCAGGCATCCTGCAGGAAGCCGGGGTTCTTGACCGCTGCGGTGCCGATGATGATGTAGCTGAGGCCATCGTCGAGATAGCGTTCGATGGTGTCGAGGTCGCGGATACCGCCACCGAGTTGTACCGGGATTTCGTCGACGCCGTTGGCCAGCGCGAATTCGCGCACCGCCTTGATGATCGATTTGACCGCCGGTTCGTTCTTCGGCTTGCCGGCAAATGCCCCATTCAGGTCGACCAGATGCAGGCGTCGTGCGCCCTGGGCCAGCCAATGGCGGGCCATTTCACCCGGATCGTCGGAAAACACAGTGGCTTGGTCCATATCGCCTTGTTTCAGGCGTACGCAGTGACCGTCTTTGAGGTCGATGGCAGGTATCAGCAGCATGGCTACAGTTGTATTAGGTCAGTTAAAAATCTGATTGATTGGGAACGGCATCATTCGCCACGCTGCGGTGGCTCGTAAATTCTGTGTTGCACATTGCGTCAGGGTTGCCATTGCACAAAATTCTTGTACAACTGCAAACCGGCGGCAGCGCTCTTCTCCGGGTGGAACTGTGTCGCAAAAATATTATCACGGCCGACCGCGCAGCTAAACGCCGCGCCGTAATCAGTCTCACCGAAGGTATGCGCCACATCGGCCGGCACGGCGTAATAACTGTGGACGAAATAAAAATAAGCATCGTCGGCCACGCCATTCCAGAGCGGGTGAGACTGCGCCTGATGCACGCGGTTCCAGCCCATCTGCGGCACCTTGAAACGCGAACCGTCTTCCTGCAGCTTGCCATCCAGGCGGAAACGCACGACTTTGCCTGGCAACAGGCCAAGGCCGGCGGTATCGCCCTCCTCGCTCATGTCGAACAGCATCTGCTCGCCCACGCACACGCCCAGCAGCGGCTTGTTGCGCGCCGCCGCCAGCAGTTCGTCCTGCAGTCCGGACTCGCGCAAGGAACGCATGCAATCCGGCATCGCCCCCTGGCCCGGCAAGACCAGACGATCAGCGGCCTGGATATCGGCAATCGTACCGGAAATGCGAACATCGGCTTCCGGCGCTACCTGACGCAGGGCTTGCGCCACCGAGCGCAAGTTACCCATGCCATAGTCAACCACTACAATTTTGTTCATGATAAGGATTCAAGTCGAGGAAACGGATCGTGGGGCCAAGCGTAGCTACGGCGCCTTTACGGCCTTGCTCCATTGCTTTCTTTGCAATTTAAGCGTTTTTCAGTCTCATCAGTTGGGGGACAGAGTCACACAGATAGTGTAATTCGCCACGCTTCAGCGGCTCCTGAACTCTGTCCCGCAATTTTACAAACTGCCTTTGGTCGAAGGAATCGTGCCGGCGGAACGCGGATCGAGCTCGGAAGCCATCCGCAACGCCCGGCCGAAGGCCTTGAATACGGTTTCGCATTGATGGTGGGCGTTTTCGCCACGCAGATTATCGATGTGCAATGACACCAGTGCGTGATTGACGAAGCCCTGGAAAAATTCGTGGGTGAGGTCGACGTCAAAGCCGCCGATCATGGCGCGCTTGAACGGTACGTGGAATTCGAGTCCGGGACGGCCGGAGAAGTCGATGACGACGCGCGACAACGCTTCGTCCAGCGGCACGTAGGCATGGCCGTAGCGGCGAATGCCTTTCTTGTCGCCGATGGCTTGGGCAAATGCTTGCCCAAGGGTAATGCCGACATCTTCCACCGTGTGGTGGGCGTCGATATGCAGGTCGCCGTTGGCTTCAATATCCAGGTCGATCAGGCCATGTCGCGCGATTTGATCCAGCATATGATCCAGGAACGGCACGCCGGTGTTCAGTTTTTGCTGGCCGGTGCCGTCCAGATTGATCGCGACGCGAATTTGCGTCTCGTTGGTATTGCGGGTAATCGCTGCAGTTCTAGGCGTAGACATGTTGAAGTTGAGACCAAAGTTACAAGGCAAATGACGCAAAAAATAAGGCAATTTCGGCGTCGAGAAGGTAAGTGTACTAAATTATTCGAGGCTTCGATCTGAGATCGAAATTTGTTGCTGCTTCTCCGTTATCGAAGCCTAACCGCTGCGGCCTTGTGAGTCGCACCACCATTTTACCGACATTTTCATGTTTTCCCGCTAATGCCGGCCCTGATAATCGATATGGATGTTGCTATTTGGCGCAAACGGTCAAGCCAGCGCCCGCTCATCGGGTTGCTCGCCATCCAGTTGCGCCAGACGTTGCTCGATCAACGCGCAATATTCCGGATTTAATTCAAAGCCAACAAAATTGCGGCCGCAGCGCCGTGCCGCAACAGCGGTCGTGCCGCTGCCCATGAACGGATCGAGCACAATGCCGCCCGGTGGGCAAGAAGCCTTGATCATCCGTTCGACGATTTCCAGCGGCTTTTGGGTTGGGTGGTCGGCCCGCTCGCGGTGTTCGCGATGCAGACGGGAAACACTCCATACATCCTTCGGGTTGTAACCCAGCTCCAGCCATTTGGCGCCGACGAAAATCGAGCGCGAACGGGCTTTCTTGGTTTCGGCGTCGTAGGGAATCCGGATCGCATCGAGATCGAAGTAATAATCCTTGGCGCCGGCAAAAAACCCGATGGTGTCGTGCACCGACGAAAAGCGCCGCGTACCGCCGCCCATCGAAGGCACTCGGCGGTCCCAGATGATTTCGTTGATCATGGTCATGCGCTGCTTGAGCATGACGAAAATTTCGGGGAAAAGCGCCAGGTCAAAAAGATATACAAGCTGCCGTTCGGCTTCAGCTTCGGCAGCGCGGCGTCGATCCATGATTCGGTCCAGCGCAAGTAAGCAGCGGTATCGAGCTTGTCGGAATCGTTGCCATAGTCCTTGCCGAGACCGTACGGCGGATCAGCCAGCAACAGATCGACCGAGCCGTCCGGAATGCGCTGCAAGCCTTGCAGCGCATCCTCGCGAAAGACCCGGTTGAGCCAGTCGCCGCTCATGCCAATGCAGTCGTTACCATCACGGCGCATCTTTCAAACGATATTCTGCAGAACGCGCATGCGCCTGCAAACCCTCGCCATAGGCCAGTTCAGCGGCGATCTTGCCAAGCGTTTGCGCGCCGGCTTCGCTGATGTTGATGATGCTGGAGCGCTTCTGGAAATCGTAGACGCCAAGCGGCGACGAGAAACGCGCGGTGCGCGAAGTGGGCAGCACGTGGTTCGGGCCGGCGCAGTAATCGCCCAACGATTCCGACGAAAAACGCCCGAGGAACATGGCGCCGGCATGACGGATGCGATCGGCCCAGTGCTGCGGATTTTCGGTCGAAATTTCCAGGTGCTCGGCGGCGATCAGGTTGGCGATCTCGCAAGCCTGTTCCATGTCGCGCACCTTGACCAGCGCGCCGCGATTGGTCAGCGAAGTACGGATCACTTCATGGCGCGGCATCAACGGCAGTTGGCGGTTGATGCTGGCTTCGACCGCAGCGATATAGTCGGCATCGGGACACAGCAGGATCGACTGCGCCAGTTCGTCGTGCTCGGCTTGTGAAAACAGGTCCATCGCGACCCAGTCCGGATCGGTAGTGCCGTCGCACAACACCAGGATCTCCGACGGTCCGGCAATCATGTCGATGCCGACCGTGCCGAATACGCGGCGCTTGGCGGCGGCAACATAGGCATTGCCGGGGCCGACGATCTTGTCGACTTGCGGAATGGTCGCGGTGCCGTAGGCCAGTGCGGCTACCGCCTGCGCGCCGCCAATGGTGAACACGCGGTCAACGCCGGCGATGGCCGCAGCAGCCAGCACCAACGGGTTCTTGACGCCATCCGGGGTCGGCACCACCATGATGACTTCCTGCACGCCGGCGACCTTGGCCGGGATCGCGTTCATCAATACCGATGATGGATAAGCCGCCTTGCCGCCCGGGACATAGATGCCGACGCGATCGAGCGGCGTGACTTTCTGGCCGAGCACGGTACCGTCAGCTTCCGTGTAGGTAAAGCCATCCGAGCCGCATTCCTGCTTTTGGCGCTCATGATAAGCACGCACCCGGTCGGCGGCAGTCTGCAATGCATGACGGCGTTGCGGCGACAACTGCGCCAGCGCAGCCTGCAACTCTTGCTGACCGATTTCCAGCAGCCCGACGTCGTCAGCGCTGAGACGATCAAAGCGATTGGTGTACTCCAGCACGGCGGCATCGCCACGTACCTTGACGTCGGCCAGTATCTTGGCCACGGCCTGCTCGATTGCCTCGTCTTCGCTCGCTTCGAACGCCAGGACGGCGCTCAGCTGTGTGCGAAAATCCGGCCGTTCGGCATCGAGTTTTCTGATTGCTATGCTCATGTTGCTTCCAATTTGCTAAATGACAGAGCCGGTCTGCCAAGCCACGGCAGGAGCCGTGCTTCGAATCATGCCGCTGCCGATTGCCCCGATGCCTTTTCGAACGCATCCAGGATCGGCTGCAGGCGTTCGCGCTTGAGTTTCAACGCCGCCTGGTTCACCACCAGCCGCGACGAAATATCCATGATGTGTTCGACTTCAACCAGATTATTGGCGCGCAAGGTGCCGCCGGTGCTGACCAAATCGACAATCGCATCGGCCAGGCCGACCAGCGGCGCCAATTCCATCGAGCCATACAATTTGATCAGGTCAACGTGCATCCCCTTACGGGCAAAATGCTCACGCGCGGTCAGCAGGTATTTGGTGGCGACGCGCAAGCGCGCGCCTTGGCGGATCGCGCTGGCGTAGTCGAAACCGGCCGATACCGCAACCGACATGCGGCACTTGGCGATTTCCAGGTCGATCGGTTGATACAGGCCTTCGCCGCCATGTTCCAGCAGCACGTCCTTGCCGGCCACGCCGAAATCGGCAGCGCCGTATTGCACGTAGGTCGGCACATCGGAAGCGCGCACGATGATCACATTGACCAGCGGATCGTTGGTCGGCAGGATCAGCTTGCGCGAGGTTTCCGGATCTTCGGTTACGACAATCCCTGCGGCCTTCAGCAACGGCAAGGTTTCTTCGAAGATGCGGCCCTTGGACAGGGCCAGCGTCAGTTTCTGGCTCATTTGATTCTTTCGATCTTGGCACCGACGGCCGACAGCTTGCGCTCCATCTGGTCATAGCCGCGATCTAGGTGATAGATGCGTTCGATCAGCGTTTCGCCCTGCGCGACCAGGCCGGCAATCACCAGCGACGCCGAAGCGCGCAAGTCGGTTGCCATTACCGGCGCGCCGACCAGCTTGTCGACGCCCTTGATGATGGCAGTATTGCCCTGCACATCAATAGCCGCGCCGAGGCGGTTCATTTCCTGCACGTGCATGAAACGGTTCTCAAAGATCGTTTCGGTGACGTGGCTGGTGCCGTCGGCAATGCTGTTCAAAGCCATGAACTGCGCTTGCATGTCGGTCGGGAAGCCTGGATATTCAGTGGTGCGGAAGCTGACCGCTTTCGGTCGCGCCGCCATTTGCACGCGAATCCAGTCGTCGCCGGAAGTCAGGATCACCCCGGCTTCGCGCAACTTGTCGAGCGCAGCATCAAGGATGTGGCTGCGGGTGTTCTTCAGCATGACATCGCCGCCGGTGGCTGCTACAGCGCACAGGAAAGTACCTGTTTCGATACGATCGGCGATCACGGCATGTTCAGCGCCGTGCAATTTTTCCACGCCCTGGATCACCAGGCGGTCGGTACCGATGCCTTCGATCTTGGCGCCCATCGCTACCAGCAGATTGGCCAGGTCAGTCACTTCCGGTTCACGTGCAGCGTTTTCCAGCACGGTTTCGCCGTCAGCCAGCGTTGCCGCCATCAGCAGGTTTTCAGTGCCGGTGACGGTAATCATGTCGGTCACCACGCGGGTGCCCTTCAACTTCTTGGCCTTGGCGTGGATATAGCCGGCTTCGATCGTGATCTCGGCGCCCATCGCTTGCAAACCCTTGATGTGCTGATCAACCGGACGCGAACCAATCGCGCAGCCGCCAGGCAACGATACCCGCGCTTCGCCGAAGCGGGCCAGCAATGGACCCAGCACCAGGATCGAGGCGCGCATGGTTTTCACCAATTCGTAGGGCGCTTCCAGACTGCTGATCGCATCGCCTTGCAGCATCACGAAATGGCCGTCCTGAGTCGCTTTCAAACCCAGCTGGCGCAGCAGCTTCAACATGGTCGACACATCGTGCAAGTTCGGCACGTTCGACAATTGCAATTGATCGGAGGTGAGCAGACCCGCGCACAGGATCGGCAGCGCGGCATTCTTGGCGCCGGAGATGGTGATCTCACCGGAAAGGCGGTTGCCGCCTTGTATCAATAATTTATCCATTCTTGCTTCTCGCTGTAATTTAAACGTGGTATCTAGTCTGCTGCGCGTGGGCAAAAAACTGCCCCGCCCGCTTTATTAAGGTTGGTACTCTTCCGGTGTCAGTGTCTTCATCGACAACGCGTGGATTTCTTCGCGCATGCGATCGCCCAATGCCGCGTAGACGATCTGATGGCGCTGTATCGGGCGCTTGCCGGCAAACGCCGCCGAGACGATCACTGCCTTGAAATGCTGGCCATCGCCTTCCACTTCCAGGTGCGAACACTCAAGGCCGGCGGCTATATAACTTTTAACTAAATCTGGTGTAGGGAACATGGCAGTTTCTGACTTGGTGACGTAATTTAATGACCTAATTTGATTGCTTAACTTGTTGCTTGGTGGCGTAACTTAGTGACGCAACTTATAGCCGCGCTTCAGCATCTGCACCGCCAGCGTCGACAGCAATGCCAGCGTCACGCAAATGACTGCCAGGCTGATCAACGGATTGATGTCCGACTGACCAAAGAATCCATAGCGGAAGCCGTCAATCATATAAAAAAACGGGTTCAGATGCGACACGACTTGCCAAAACGGTGGCAACGAATGAATGGAATAGAACACCCCTGCGAGGAAAGTCGCCGGCATGATCAGGAAGTTCTGGAAGGCCGCCAACTGGTCAAATTTGTCGGCCCAGATCCCGGCGATCAAACCCATCGTGCCCAGCAGCGCCGCGCCCAGTACAGCGAAAATCACGATCCACCACGGCGCTACGAATGACAGGTTGGCAAACCAGGCAGTAATCACGAAGACACCCAGGCCAACCGCCACGCCGCGCACCACCGATGCCAGCACGTAGCCGCCGAACAGCTCCCAGTGCGACAACGGCGGCAACAAGACGAACACCAGATTGCCGGTCATTTTCGACTGTGTCAACGATGACGAGGTATTGGCGAAGGCATTTTGCAACACGCTCATCATGATCAGGCCGGGAATCAGGAATGAGGTGTATTGCACGCCGGGATAAACCTGGACATGGTCCTTGAGCGTGTGGCCGAAAATCAGGAGGTACAGCATGGCGGTCAGGATCGGCGCGCAAATGGTTTGCGTCGCCACTTTCCAGAAGCGCAATACTTCCTTGTAAAACAAAGTTTGGAAACCCACCATCATTTGACACCGCCCACATTGTATTCATCGGCAAACACATTGAAGCCGCCGGAACTGATCTTGCTATCCATGATCTGCAGGAACACATCCTCCAGATCGGCCTGTTGCAGCTGCATGTCCTCGATCACCGCGCCGGCATGGCGCAAGGCGCCGAGGATAGGCTCGACATCGGCGTATTCATTGACCCGCAACGCGAACTTGCCGCCATCGGCGTGCAATACCAGATGCTGCAGCGAAGCTGGCAGACTGCCACCCGACAGCTGGACCAGCAGCTGCGAACCGGCGATGCGCTTGATCAGCGCGGACGTCGAATCGAGCGCCACCACCTGCCCCAGCTTCAGCATGGCGATGCGGTTGCATTGCTCTTGCGCTTCTTCCAAATAGTGCGTAGTCAGCACTACTGTATGGCCTTCACGATTCAGGCGCGAAATGAATTTCCACAAGGTCTGGCGCAGTTCGACGTCGACGCCGGCGGTCGGCTCATCGAGCACGATCACCGGAGGCTTGTGCACCAGCGCCTGCGCCACCAGCACACGCCGCTTCATGCCACCGGACAGCGCGCGCATGTTGGTGTCGGCCTTGTTGGTCAGGTCGAGGTTTTCCATGACCTCATCGATCCATTTGTCGTTGTTCTTCAGGCCGTAATAGCCGGACTGCATGCGCAACGTCTCGCGCACCGTAAAGAACGGATCGAACACCAGCTCCTGCGGCACCACGCCGAGATTGCGGCGCGCAGCGCGATAGTCGCTGACGACATCGTGGCCATGGATCGTGACGTTGCCGGAATCGGGGCGATTCAGGCCGGCAATGATCGAAATCAAGGTGGTCTTGCCGGCGCCGTTCGGGCCGAGCAAACCGAAGAATTCGCCTTCTTCGATAGTCAACGAAACGCCGCCCAATGCTTGCAGGGACTGATAACGTTTCTTGACGTTGGTGATTTGAATGGCCGCCATAGTGCCTTGGTAAATGCTCTCAAATTGGGTCGCCGCAACATTGCCGGTACGCATTCGAATCGAGCTGAAGAACCATGCTGAATCCGAACACCTTGACATGCTGCCTGGTGGCGTAACCCTTGATTATATTGGATTTTTGCTGCGGAGGCCGGGTAACAGCGACAAACCCGGCAAGCTACTGGGGAGGAAAAAGAGAGAGGTCAATGATGCTGCGTATTTGCCTGTGTACTGGCGGCAACCACTACGGTTGCCGGCGACAGCAATTCCGTCACGCCGTACAGGTCGATCAAGCTTTCCAGATTGGCTGGCAAACTGGAAAAATGCAAGGAGTGGCCCTGATTAAGGGCGGCACATTGCCATGCGAGCAATGTTGCGACGGCGGCCGAATCGACGGCCACCACGTCGCTCAGATCGATCTCGGTCTCGCCCCCGGCGATCGCGCGCAAGCCCTCTTCCAGAGTGACTTTGGCGTTACCGACAGTAAGCGAGTGAGAAGGCCTGAACATGGTAGTCAATCAACAAATTTCATAAAAACATCAACCGGCTGGAGCAGCATCGGGCCACGCTACGATGGCCAACATGCCCTTCCGGCAATTATTTACCGCCCTTGGCAGCAGCACGCGCCTTGTTCTTGTCGGTCAGCGTCTTGATCAAGCCATCGATGCCGGACTTACCGATTTCGGTGGCGAAAGTGCCCTTGTATGATTCAACGAGCCACGCGCCCAATACGTTGACATCATAAATTTTCCATCCGGCGCTGATTTTTTCCATACGGTAATTTAACTGGATCGGCTCGCGACCAGGCTGAATCACTTGCGAACGCACTTCGACGTCGGTATCGGATGGATCGCCACGCATCGGCTTGAAATCGATCTTCTGGTCGCGCACTTGCGACAGGGCGCCGGAATATGTGTAGATCAGCAAGCTGCGGAACTGCGCAATCAATTGCTTTTGCTGGTCAGGCGTGGCGTCACGCCAGTAACGGCCGGCTGCCAATGCTGTCATGCGATCGAAATCAACATAAGGGATGATCTTTTCTTCAACCAGCGCCAGGATGCGCTGCTGGTTGCCGCCCTGAACGCTTTTATCGGCCTTGGCGGTGTCCAGGACATCTTGGCTGATGCGTTTCACCAGAGCATCAGGCGCTTCCTGTGCGCTGGCTGCAGCGCTGAACAAGAGGCTGCCAACTGTCAGCGACAAGGCCAGGTATTTTTTCAGAATATTCATATATTTTTAACAATCCCAATGTTTGTTAGAGGACGCTTATGGCGCTGTTGCAGATAAGCCCTAAGACGGCAATTTCAATGCCCGGTTCCTGCGCCCAATGTTACAAATTGTAGAGCAAAGCTCAAAATTCGCGACGCTGCGACAAATCGCTCCATGCCAAATCATTAAGCAAGAAGCATGAAGATGCCTAACAAACCGGCAACATAAGTCGGAAAATTACTCGTCCGACTTGGTCTTGCCTGGCTTATCCGTCGCGTCGCTATCGTCATCGCCTTTGATCTGGCTCTGGCGGCGCTGGGTGTAGGCATCACGCACAAATTGATACTTGTCGAGCGCCGCATCCTCCAGCAGATCGCCGGCGTCCAGCAGGTTGGCCCGCTTGTCGATCAGGCGCACCACCGAACCGGTATTGCGCCAGCGCACCGGATATTTGTAAGACCACAGGTCGCCGTAGAAATCCACCGGCAAAGCCGCCGTATCGCGGATATTGGATGGGCCGAACAACGGCAGCACCAGGTAGGGACCCGAGCCGATGCCCCATTTGCCGAGAGTCTGACCGAAATCCTTGTTGTGCTTCTGCAAACCGGCTTCCGAGCTGATATCCAGCAAACCGCCAAGACCCAGGGTAGAGTTGACGGCAACCCGCATCACGTCCGAAGTTCCATCTGCGACATTGCCTTGCAGGAAGCCGTTGACCGAGCTCCAGACATCGCCGATATTGCCAAAGAAATTATGAATGCCGGTTTGCACAAAACTTGGCAGCCACGAGCGGTAAGCGGTGGCCACTGGCTTGAGCGCAACCTTGTCCAGCGTATCGTTAAAGCTGAACATCGCACGGTTGAAACCCTCCAGTGGGTCTTGCGGATTACTGTTACTTGTATTGCCGGTGGTGGCGCAGCCGCTCAGCGCGGCAACCATCGCCAGGGACCCGAGGCGCATCGTCATTTTCATTGTTCGCTATCCTTTACGTCCGCGGCCTTGCTGTACAAGAACTGACTGATCAGGTTCTCCAGCACGATTGCAGATTGTGTCAATTTAATATTATCGCCGGCGACCAGATTCTTGGTATCGCCGCCCGGCTCGATGCCGATGTATTGCTCACCCAACAGGCCTGCTGTCAGGATCTTGGCCGAGCTGTCTTTTGGAAACTTGTAACGGTCGTCCATATTCAAGGTCACCACCGCCTGGAAACTCTTGTCGTCGAAATTGATCGAGGCGACACGGCCTACCACGACGCCGGCGCTACGGACCGAAGCCCGCACCTTCAAGCCGCCGATATTGTCGAACTTGGTGGTTACCGGATAGGTTGCATTGAAAGATGAACTACTCAGGTTGCCTGCCTTCAGCGCCAAAAAGCCTAGGGCCAGCACGCCGATCAATACAAACATACCTACCCAGACATCTACAGTTTTTTGTTGCATGATTCATCACCTTAAAAATACAACCCGAGGCATTGATTCAGTCCAGACATACTGCCATAGCTGGCGCCGAATACCCGGCGATTGACTGAACAATCTCAAGAAAATAGTAACGAGAAGTAAAACGATCTGCTGCAAACAACGCCGGCTCCGGCAACCGGGACAATGCGCCGCCTGTCAATCAAGTCAATTAAACATCAGCGCGGTCAACAGGAAATCCAGCCCCAGGACCGCCAGCGAGGCGATTACCACGGTGCGTGTGGTGGCCCTGGATACGCCCTCCGGCGTTGCCTTGGCCTCATACCCTTGCCATACCGCCACAAAGGTCACAGCGACCCCGAAGACGACGCTTTTCAGCACGCCGTTAGCCACGTCCAGCCAGACATCCACCCCGCCCTGCATCTGGGACCAGAATGCGCCTTCGTCGACGCCGATCAGCTTGACGCCAACCAGATAGCCGCCAAAGATACCAAGCGCGCTGAACAGCGCCGCCAGTACCGGCATCGCCACGACGCCAGCCCAGAAGCGCGGCGCCACGACGCGCTGCAACGGATCGACCGCCATCATTTCCATCGCCGACAACTGCTCGCCGGCCTTCATCAGTCCAATTTCGGCAGTCAGCGAGGTGCCGGCGCGGCCAGCGAACAGCAGCGCAGTCACGACCGGCCCCAGCTCGCGCACCAGCGACAACGCCACCAGCAGGCCTAAGGCCTGCTCAGAGCCATACTTATTCAGCGTGTAATAGCCCTGCAAACCCAGCACGAAGCCGACAAACAGGCCCGATACGCCAATGATGACCAGCGAGTAATTACCGATGAAATGAATCTGGTCGGTAATCAGCCGCGGCCGCCGCCACAAGCCGGGCGAAACGCGCAGGATCGACAGGAACATGCGCGTCGCCACGCCCAGGCCGGTAATCGATTCACGCAAGGTACGACCGATCGTAGCCAGGCCATTGCTTATCCAGTTAAACATCAGCGCAGTCCCTTCAGTCCCAGATCCTCGGCCAACGACTTGCCTGGATAGTGGAACGGCACTGGGCCGTCCGGTTCAGCATTCACGAACTGCTTCACATACGGGTGGGTCGATACGCGCATTTCTGCAGGCGTACCTTGCGCCACGATTTCTCCTTGCGACAGGAAATACACGTAATCGGCAATCGCGAACGACTCGTTCACGTCATGCGACACCAGGATGCTGGTGGAGCCAAGCGCATCATTCAACTTGCGAATCAGGTTGGCGGTGACACCCATCGAAATCGGATCAAGCCCGGCAAACGGCTCGTCGTACATGATCAGCGACGGATCCAGCGCGATCGCGCGCGCCAGCGCCACGCGCCGCGCCATGCCGCCGGAAATCTCGGACGGTTTCAATTGCGCCGCATTGCGCAAGCCGACTGCATTCAATTTCAACAGCACCAGGTTGTTCAACAGTTCCGGCGGTAAATCGGTATGTTCGCGCAGCGGGAACGCTACGTTCTCAAATGCCGTCAGGTCAGTAAACAATGCGCCGCTCTGGAACAGCATGCCCATCTTGCGACGCAACGCATACAGAGCCTTGGTCGACAAGGTATGCACGGTTTCGCCGTCAACCTTGACGCTGCCGGCCTGCGGCCGCAACTGGCCGCCGATCAGGCGCAATATAGTGGTCTTGCCGGAACCGGAACCGCCCATGACGGCAATCACTTTGCCGCGTGCGAAGTCCATGTTGAGTCCCGATAGAATCGTTCTCTCACCATAGCCAAATTGCAGATCACGGATTTCGACGATATTTGCCACTACACCCACCGAATAAGCCAAAGGTGGGTATTGTAGTGCAAATGCGACAATCGTTCAGGGCCTCGCGATAGTCTGCTCATCAGCATGTGCCTCTCTTACAACAATTTGACTCTTGCCGTAAAGCATGTGCAAAAGCCGCGCAGACAAAAAAAGAGCATGGCCACGGTTTTCGCCGGGGACATGCTCTTCGCGCGTTGCTGGTGCGACATAGGCGCCGCTACTGAAGTTGCAGCATCAACGTGGTAAGACTGATGCTCCCATCAAGAACTCGTCCACAGCGCGCGCGCATTGGCGGCCTTCGCGGATCGCCCATACCACCAGCGACTGGCCGCGGCGCATGTCGCCGGCTGCGAACACCTTGTCGACCGATGTCTTGTAGCAGCCATCGCCGTCGGTAGTGGCCTTGGCGTTGCCGCGCGCATCCTTGTCGACGCCGAATGCATCCAGCACCTGCGCCACCGGCGAAACGAAACCCATCGCCAGGAACACCAGATCGGCCTTCATCTCGAATTCCGAATTCGGTACTTCCTGCATCTTGCCGTCTTTCCACTCGACACGAGCGGCGATCAGCTTCTCGACCTTGCCGTTCTTGCCTTCCAGACGCTTTGTCGCCACCGCCCAATCGCGATCGCAACCTTCTTCATGCGACGACGAGGTGCGCAGCTTGGTCGGCCAGTACGGCCATACCAGCGGCTTGTTTTCCTGTTCCGGCGGTTGCGGCATCAGTTCAAACTGCTGGATCGATACCGCGCCCTGACGGTTGGAGGTGCCGACGCAATCGGAACCGGTGTCGCCGCCGCCGATCACCACAACATGCTTGCCGCCTGCCAGGATCTGATCCTTGACCTTGTCGCCAGCGTTGATCTTGTTTTGCTGCGGCAGGAAATCCATCGCGAAATGCACGCCCTTCAGCTCACGCCCCGGCACCGGCAAATCGCGCGGCTGCTCGGCGCCGCCAGCGATGACCACGGCATCGAACTCGGCCTTCAGCTCATCCGGCGAAATGGTTTTCTTGGCCCAGTTGTTCACATTCGACGGAAAATCCTTGCCCACCAGCACACCGGTACGGAAAGTCACGCCTTCAGCTTCCATCTGCTCTACACGGCGATCGATATGCGATTTTTCCATCTTGAAATCGGGAATACCATAGCGTAGCAGGCCGCCAACACGATCGCTCTTTTCAAACACCGTAACATCATGACCGATGCGCGCCAACTGCTGAGCCGCTGCCAGGCCCGCAGGGCCAGAGCCAACCACCGCGACTTTCTTGCCAGTCTTCACCAGCGCAGGCTGCGGCACGATCCAGCCGTTTTCCCAGCCCTTGTCGACAATGAAATGCTCGATCGATTTGATGCCGACCGGATCGCTGTTGATGCCCAGCGTGCAGGCGCTTTCGCATGGCGCCGGACAAATGCGGCCGGTGAATTCCGGGAAATTGTTGGTTGAATGCAAGGTCTCCAGCGCTTCATGGTACGCGCCGCGATACACCAGATCATTCCAGTCAGGAATGATGTTGTTCACCGGGCATCCGTTATTGCAGAATGGGATGCCGCAGTCCATGCAACGCGCGCCTTGCGTCTTGGCTTCGTCATTGCTCAGGCTGAGGATGAATTCCTTGTAATGCTTCTTGCGTGCCACTGGCGCTTCATACGTTTCACCGACCCGCTGAAACTCCATAAAACCCGTTACTTTTCCCATTTTTCACTCACATTTTTTTGGCTGCAGGATGCGCCGCGATCAACCCATGAAACTCTCGCGACGCCCCTTATCGTTACTTGGCTTTAACCTGGCTTAACCGTCACCCGGGCAAACCCGGGCCAGCGATCAAGCGGCAACTTTTTCCTTGGCTGGCTTGGTGCTGTGGACCGCATTCAGCTCGCCCAAGGCGCGCTTGTACTCGGTCGGGAACACCTTGACGAACTTGCTGCGCGAGGCAACCCAGTTGTCCAGCAGGTTACGGGCACGGGTGCTGCCGGTGTACTTGAAGTGGCGCTCGATCAGCCCCTTCAGGATCGCTTCGTCAGCTTGCGCCTCACCACCGCGCACGGTGCTGTGCCAGATCGCACGATCAATCGTGGCTTCCTGCTCACCCTGGCTCAATACCGGCTCCAGCGCCACCATCGACATATTGCATTGCGCCGCAAACGTGCCATCCGGATCGTAGACATAAGCTAGCCCCCCCGACATGCCGGCGCCGAAGTTACGGCCGGTATCGCCCAGCACCACGACTGTGCCGCCGGTCATGTATTCGCAACCATGATCGCCGGTGCCTTCAACGACGGCAATCGCACCCGAGTTACGCACGGCAAAACGCTCGCCGGCCACGCCATTGAGGAAGGCTTCGCCCGCAATCGCACCATACAGCACGGTGTTGCCGGCGATGATGTTGTCGACCGCACGACCACGGAACTCGGTGTTCGGACGGACGATGATGCGGCCGCCGGACAAGCCCTTGCCGACATAGTCGTTACCTTCGCCAACCAGGTCCAACGTCACGCCATGCGCCAGGAACGCGCCGGCCGACTGGCCTGCGGTGCCTTGCAACTGAATATGGATAGTGTCGTCGGGCAGGCCCTCATGACCGTATTTCTTCGCCACTTCGCCGGACAGCATGGCGCCAACGGTGCGGTTCAGATTCTTGATCGGCGAGATGAACGAGACGCGCTCGCCCTTCTCCAGCGCCGCCTTGGCTTGCGCGATCAGCTTGTGATCGAGTGCCTTGTCGAGACCGTGATCCTGTTCTTCGGTGTGGTAATACACGCCGCCTTCTGGTAACACCGGTTGATAGAAGATACGGCTGAAATCCAGGCCCTGCGCCTTCCAGTGGGTGATCGCGTGGGACTTGTCTAACAGGTCGGCACGGCCGATCAGTTCGTTGAAGTTGCGAATGCCCAGCTGCGCCATGATCTGACGTACTTCTTCTGCGATAAAGAAGAAGAAATTGACCACGTGTTCAGGCTTGCCGGAGAACTTGGCGCGCAACACCGGATCTTGCGTAGCAACGCCGACCGGGCAGGTGTTCAGATGGCATTTGCGCATCATGATGCAGCCTTCAACCACCAGCGGTGCGGTAGCGAAACCGAATTCATCCGCCCCCAACAAGGCGCCGATAACAACATCGCGACCGGTCTTCATCTGGCCGTCAGCCTGCACCCGGATACGGTTGCGCAAGCCGTTCAGTACCAGCGTCTGCTGGGTTTCGGCCAGGCCCAGTTCCCAAGGCGAACCGGCATGCTTGATCGACGACAAAGGCGAAGCGCCGGTGCCGCCGTCATGGCCGGCGATCACGACGTGATCCGACTTGGCTTTGGCCACACCTGCAGCCACCGTGCCGACGCCGACTTCCGACACCAGCTTGACCGAAATCGAAGCGCGTGGATTGACGTTCTTCAGATCATGGATCAACTGCGCCAGATCTTCGATCGAATAAATGTCATGGTGCGGCGGCGGCGAAATCAGACCGACACCTGGCACCGAGAAACGCAGCTTGGCGATGTACTCGGACACTTTGTGTCCTGGCAGCTGACCACCTTCGCCTGGCTTCGCGCCCTGCGCCATCTTGATCTGGATCTGATCGGCCGAAGTCAGGTATTCAGCGGTGACGCCGAAACGTCCGGAGGCCACCTGCTTGATCTTGGAACGCAGCGAGTCGCCGGCCAACAGCGGGATGTCGACTTCAATGCGGTCCTTGCCAATCACCGATGCCAGGGTCTCGCCCTGTTTGATCGGGATGCCCTTCAGTTCTTGACGATAGCGGTTCTCATCCTCACCACCTTCGCCAGTGTTCGACTTGCCGCCGATGCGGTTCATCGCCACTGCCAGCGTGGCATGCGCTTCAGTCGAGATCGAGCCGAGCGACATCGCGCCGGTAGCGAAACGCTTGACGATTTCCTTGGCCGGTTCGACTTCATCCAGCGGGATCGCCTTGCTTGGATCGATCTTGAATTCGAACAAGCCGCGCAGAGTCATGTGGCGCTTGGACTGATCGTTGATCAGTTGGGCGTATTCTTTATAGCTGTTGAAGTTGTTGGCGCGGGTCGAGTGTTGCAGCTTGGCGATCGCATCCGGGGTCCACATGTGTTCTTCACCGCGGATACGGAACGCGTATTCGCCGCCGGCGTCGAGTGCGTTGGCCAGCACAGGATCGTCGCTGAACGCGGCGCGATGCAGGCGCAAGGCTTCTTCCGCCACTTCAAACACGCCGATACCTTCAACGTTCGATGCAGTGCCCTTGAAGTACTTCTGGGTCATGCTCTTGTTGAGGCCGATCGCTTCGAAAATCTGCGCGCCGCAATACGACATGTAGGTCGAAATACCCATCTTCGACATGACCTTCAGCAAGCCCTTGCCGATCGCCTTCTGGAAGTTGTAGATCGCCTTGTCAGCCGACAGCGCGCCCGGCAAGCCGTGCGCCATTTCGGTCAGAGTATCCATCGCCAGGTAGGGATGGATCGCCTCCGCGCCGTAGCCCGCCAGCAGTGCGAAGTGATGGGTCTCGCGCGCCGAACCGGTTTCCACCACCAGGCCAGTCGAGGTGCGCAAGCCTTTGCTCACCAGATGCTGGTGAATCGCGGACGTGGCCAGTAGCGCGGGAATCGCGACCTGCTCCGCGTCGACCTTACGGTCCGACACGATCAGGATGTTGTGGCCCGACTTGACGGCGTCAACCGCCTTGGCGCACAACGAGGCCAGACGCGCTTCGATGCCTTCCTTGCCCCATGCAACCGGGTAGCAGATGTTCAGCTCATGTGACTTGAACTTGCCGCCGGTATGCGCGCTGATGTTGCGCAGCTTGGCGATGTCGTCATAGTTGAGGATCGGCTGCGACACTTCCAGGCGCATCGGCGGGTTGATGTTGTTGGTGTCCAGCATGTTCGGCTTCGGTCCGATGAAGGACACCAGCGACATCACCATCGCTTCGCGGATCGGATCGATCGGCGGGTTGGTGACTTGTGCGAACAACTGCTTGAAGTAGTGATACAAGGTCTTGTTCTTGTTGGACATGACCGCTAGCGGCGAGTCGTTGCCCATCGAGCCGATCGCCTCTTCAGCGGCAGCAGCCATCGGCGACATCAGGAACTTGATGTCTTCTTGGGTATAACCGAACAATTGCTGGCGATCCAGCAACGGGATGGTCGAACCGGATTCATATGGCTCTGCCTTCAGCTCGTCAAGTTTGACCCGCACCGATTCGATCCATTGCTTGTACGGCTTGGCGTTGGCGAACGTGTCTTTCAATTCCTTGTCGTCGATAATGCGACCGGCGTCGAGGTCGATCAGGAACATCTTGCCTGGCTGCAGACGCCATTTCTGGATGATCTTCGACTCTGGAATCGGCAGCACGCCGGATTCGGAAGCCATCACCACGAAATCATCGTCGGTAACGATGTAACGCGCCGGACGCAAGCCGTTGCGATCCAGCGTGCCGCCGATGTGACGGCCGTCGGTAAACGCCATCGCCGCCGGGCCATCCCATGGCTCCATCATTGCAGCGTGGTATTCGTAGAAGGCGCGGCGGTTGTCATCCATAGTGGTGTGGTTTTCCCACGCCTCAGGAATCATCATCATCATCGCTTGCGCAATCGGATAGCCGGACATCAGCAGCAATTCGAGCGCGTTGTCGAAGCAGGCGGTGTCGGACTGGCCTTCATAGATCAGCGGGAACAGCTTCTTCAGGTCGTCGCCCAGCACGTGCGACTTCATCACGCCTTCGCGCGCACGCATCCAGTTGAAGTTGCCCTTGACGGTGTTGATCTCGCCGTTGTGCGCCAGCAGTCGGTACGGGTGGGCCAACGGCCATTCCGGGAAAGTGTTGGTGGAGAAGCGTTGATGCACCAGCGCCAATGCCGATACACAGCGCGCATCCTGCAAGTCCTTGTAATACACGCCGACCTGGTCAGCCAGCAGCAAGCCCTTGTAGACCACGGTGCGGGCCGACATCGACGGCACGAAAAATTCCTTGCCATGCAGCAGATTCAGCGCCTGAATCGCGTGGCCGGAGGATTTGCGGATCACGTACAGTTTGCGTTCGAGCGCATCGGTGACCATGATGTCTGGGCCGCGGCCGATGAAAATCTGGCGGATCACCGGTTCTTTGTCGCGCACGGTCGGCGACATCGGCATCTCGATATCGACCGGCACATCGCGCCAGCCCAGCACAACCTGCCCCTCAGCCAGCACCGCGCGCTCGATTTCCTGTTCACAAGCGATGCGCGAAGCATTCTCTTTTGGCAAGAACACCATGCCGACGCCGAATTCGCCCGGCGGCGGCAAGGTCACACCCAGCTTCGCCATCTCTTCGCGATAGAACTGGTCAGGCACTTGAATCAAGATCCCGGCGCCGTCACCCATCAGCTTATCCGCGCCGACCGCACCCCGGTGATCGAGGTTCTTCAGGATCAGCAAACCCTGCTCAATGACCGAATGACTCTTCTTGCCTTTGATATGGGCGATAAAGCCGACACCACAGGCATCGTGCTCATTGGCCGGATCGTATAAACCTTGCGCTTGCATAACGTTGCTCCACCACTTTGAGAGTAAGGATATTAAGAATAGTGCAGACGCCAACAGACTTCAATCACAATAAATGGGGTCAGAGTCAATTTAATTGCATCCATTTTTGCACCAAAATTAAATGGGGACAGAGTCAATTTAGTGCAAACGATGGCGCTTTCATTATTTTTCTATTTTTTTGTCGTCGCTACGACCGCATCCGCCGACAACTCTGGCTTCACCTTGAACGGCCGCCCGCGCTGGCCCGGACGCACTCTCACGGCGCCCTGCTTTTCCAGCTTGGCCTTGAACGCATCGGACCCTAGTGGCCAACCTTTGTTTGTAGCCTCCATCAGCTGCTTGGATTGATCCGATGTAAGCGCTTGCTCAGCCATCGCCTTATACGCAGCCTCACGATCGAAAGGCGTATTACCCAAGGCCCAATAAAGCGCATGGTCAGTCACCAACGGGTCCGGCTTGATGCCAACGTGGTGCAGATAACTTGACCAAGGATATTCTCCCGGCGCAGAAGTGATCCCGGCACGCACCGGATTCTGGTCGATATAGCAGCTGCACAACATGAAATACCGCTCCGAATCGATCACCGTCGCCCTGTAGCGTCCTTGCCACAAAGTCCCTTCACGCGCGTATTTCTGATTGAAATAAGGCACGTAATGTCGCCCTACCCATTGCATCATCCGCGCCAAACCCTCCACATCGCTGGGCGTAGCCAGCAAGTGGATATGATTTGTCATCAGCACATAGCCATGGATAGCGACCTTGAACTGCTTGGCAGCATCCCGCAAACGGCCAAGAAAATTTACGTAATCTTCGGTTTCACGGAAAATTGCCTGTCGATCAACACCGCGCTGAATAAGGTGATGCGGCTGATTGGCAATAACGAGACGAGGTAAGCGAGCCATGGCAAAAAGAAAGCAGTGTAGATGCCTTCATTTTATCCATTAATTCGACTCTGACCCCATTTGTTATTTCTTAATTTGACTCTGACCCTAATTATTTTTCATTAATTGGGGTCAGAGTCGAATTGTTTTTGCTTCGGCCTGGAGGATTTGGCTGAGGGCGTCGAAGGCGGGGGAGCTGTAGTCATGGCGACGGATCAGGTAGGTGGGGATTTGACCGGCGGGGCCGATGGGGTAGATGGCCAGGCTTTCGCTGCTGTTGTGGAGCTCGAGTACGGAACGCGGCGCCAGGGCGATGCCGGCGCCAGCCGCGACGCAGGCTAGCATGGCGTGATACGAGCCTAGTTCGAGGATGCGGTCGGGGCGGCGGCCGGGGATGCTGCCGGAGGCCAGCCAGTTTTCGGCGTGGCGGCGATAGGCGCAGCCGTTTTCGAAGGCGATCAGGGTGTGGGTCTGCAAGTCGTCGGGACTACTGATCGGCGGGTGGTTGCGCGGGGCCAGTAGCACCAGTTCTTCGGCATACAGGGGCAAGATCGTCAGCGACGGATCTTCCAGCGGACCAGCTACCAGCGCAGCATCAAGGGTAAATGCACGCACGCGGTCGATCAGCGTTTGGGTCGGGGCGGTACTCAGTTCGAGCTGCACTGCCGGCCATTGCTGATGGAAGCGCGCCAGCGGTAGCGGCAAACGGCTGGCTGCAGTGCTTTCCATGGACCCGATGCGCAAGCGCCCTTGCGGCACGGCCGGCTGGACTGCCTCGCGCGCTTCCACGGCGAGGTTGAGCAAGCGCTCGGCGTAGCCCAGCAGGATTTCACCAGCCGGCGTCAGCACCAGGCGCTTGTTGTTGCGGGAAAACAGGCTGACGCCCAGCGATTGCTCCAACTGGCGGATGCGGGTGGTGACGTTCGATTGCACCCGATGCAACTGTTCTGCCGCACGGGTAATGCCACCCTCGCGCACCACCGTGCGGAAGATTTCCAGAGATAGGAGATCCATAGGTCATCTCATTTAAAGATGGATAATATTTTAATTATTCATTTTTCAGGATGATGATGTCAAGGTAGGATGAATTCCATCAGGCACGGCGCTATATCATTTACAAACCAGGCATATCCAGACCGCCAATCCTCAGGAGCACCCGCATGTCCAATGTCAACTTAAATTCCACCCCACAGAGCGGGTCATTTGCGGCACAACTCGATCTCCGCTATCCGATCGTGCAAGGCCCCATGAACGGCGCATCCCCAATCGAGCTGGTGACGCAAGTCTGCAACGCCGGCGGCCTGGGTTCGTTTGCGGCGGCATTGCTGTCGCCGGCGGCGATCATCGAGGCGGTCAAGAAAATTCGCACGCTGACGACGCGGCCTTTCAACGTTAATCTATTGATCCTGGAGACCCGCCAGCCCGCCGAGGCAGAAATCGCGCTGGCAGAAAAGCTGCTGTTGCCGTTCCGTGACGCACTCGGCCTCGGCCTTGCCACACGTCCACAGAAATTCAGCGAGAACTTCGAGGAGCAACTGGCGGCCCTACTGGAAGCCGCGCCGCCAGTGGTCAGCTTCACGTTCGGCATTCTGTCCGCAGATACGGTGGCGCAGTTCCACGCCAAAGGCAGCAAGGTGATCGGCACCGCCACCACGGTCGCCGAAGCAGTCGCCTGGGAACAGGTTGGCGCGGATTTCGTTTGCCTTCAAGGTTCTGAAGCTGGCGGCCACCGCGCCACCTTCCTCGGCGACATCGAACAGTCCAGCGTCGGCTTGATGACGTTGATTCCGCAAGCAGCGGCAGCGGTAAAGGTGCCGCTGATCGCCGCCGGCGGCATCATGGATGGCCGCGGCATCGCTGCGGCGTTGCTGCTCGGCGCGCAGGCGGCCCAACTTGGCACGGCCTTCCTGGCTTGCCCTGAATCCGGCATTGCCCCAGCGTGGCGCGCGCAGCTCGCGGTTGCACGCGACGACAGCACGCGCCTGACCCGCAGTTTCTCCGGCCGCCATGCGCGCGGCATCACTAATACCTATACGGAGCAGATGGCGCCCCATGAAAGCGCACTGCCGGTATATCCGGTGCAAAATGCCCTGACCGGAGAAATCCGCCAAACCGCCGCCAAACTCAACCGGCCCGAATTCATGTCGCTCTGGGCCGGACAAGGTGTGGCGATGGCGCGGCCGATGCCGGCGGCGGAATTGATCGCCACGCTGGCGGCTGAATTGAAGGTGCCGCATGCCATCAACTACTAGTAAGAGCTGAACTTGAACGAAATACAAACCACCGCAACTACAGGCATCGCGATGGAAATAGATCAGAGTCGGGAAGCATGGCGCGTAGCGCTGGCCGGCACACTATGCCTGGCGGTAGCGATGGGTATCGGCCGCTTCGCTTTCACGCCGCTGCTGCCGATGATGCTGCACGACGGCGTGATCGACCTGGCGGCAGGCGGCTGGCTGGCAACCGCGAATTACCTCGGTTATTTTGTCGGCGCCATGCTGTGCATGGCGTTACGCGGCAGCGCCACCCGTTTCATCCGCATCGGCCTCGCTGCCACCGTATTGCTGACTCTGGGCATGGGCCTATCGCAGTCGTCCGCGGTCTGGCTGGCGCTGCGCGCATTGGCAGGCGTCGCCAGCGCCTGCACGTTTGTGTTCGCCTCCGGCTGGTGCCTGCAACGGTTGGCGCAACTGCAAGCGCCGGCACTGGGCGGCGTCATTTATTGCGGGCCCGGACTCGGCATCCTGCTGACCGGGTTAGCCACCAGCGCGATGGTCTCGCATGATTGGAAGGCATCCTATGGCTGGCTCAGCTACGCGCTGCTAGCGTTGCTGCTGACAGCAATCGTGTGGCGCACCTTCACCGGTTCAACAACTACCACCAGCGCGCCAACATCTGCCTCGCATGCACTCCCGCCAACACAAATCATCAGGCAGACACGCGGCCTGACGATCGCCTATGCGCTGGCTGGATTCGGCTACATCATCACCGCCACTTTCCTGCCGGTGATCGCACGCCAGGCATTGCCGGGTTCCAGTTGGCCGGACCTGTTCTGGCCTTTGTTCGGCATCTGCGTTTCGCTGGGTGCCTTGCTGGCGACGCGCTTGCCGATCCATTGGGACAATCGATTGCTACTGGCAGTATGCTATTTGTTACAGGCCTGCGGCATCCTGATCGGCGTGGCCTCACCCAGTGTATTCGGCTTTGCGCTTGGCAGTATCTTGCTGGGCCTGCCGTTCACCGCGATTACCTTGTTTGCGATGCGGGATGCGCGTCGTCTGCGCGGCGACCAGGCACGCAGCCTGATGGGCTTACTCACGGCCGCCTATGGCATCGGCCAGATCATTGGGCCGCCGCTGGCGACGCGTCTGGTTCAGGGCAGCGGCAACTTCACTTCCTCGTTGTGCGTGGCGGCCGTCGCACTGGTGGCGGGCGCTTGCCTGCTAGGGTTGATGTACCGGGAAAGCAAACAGCAGCTCGCTTGAGCTATTCGCCAGCAAATTCGGCTGCCGCCTTGGCGGTCCACAGTGCCTTGTTGTACGACGGGAATGGCGCGTCGTAGCTGTCGATGGCGCCATCCGCGCCGACAAAATGCGTCCACCAGCCGGCCCCATCCTGTACTAGCGCGATGTCACCGTCGCGGCAATGTTCCGCTATCGCTTCGCCCTCGGCCAGCGTGACGATGTTGACGCCACGATGTTTGATGACCGTAGCCACGACGCTTAGCGGAACGCCGGTTCGCTGAAGCTGCGCAGCTTGCGGCTGTGCAGTTGTTCAACGCCCTGGTTGCGCAGCAACTCCAGCGCCTTGATGCCTATCTTCAAATGCTGGTTAACGCGCTGCTCGTAAAAGCGGTTCGCCATGCCCGGCAACTTGATTTCACCGTGCAGCGGTTTGTCGGAAACGCATAGCAAGGTACCGTACGGAACCCGGAAGCGGAAACCGTTGGCCGCCACGGTTGCGCTTTCCATATCCAGTGCAATCGCCCGGCTCTGGTTGAAACGCAGCAAAGGCTTGCGGTGATCGCGCAACTCCCAGTTACGGTCGTCGACCGAAGCCACGGTGCCGGTACGCATGATGCGCTTGAGCTCGTAGCCTTCCAGTTGAGTGATGGTGGCGACGGCATCCTGCAACGCCAGCTGCACTTCGGCCAGCGCCGGCACCGGCACCCACAGCGGCAGGTCGTCGTCGAGTACATGGTCGTCTCGCACATAGGCGTGCGCCAGCACGTAATCACCCATGCGCTGCGAAGTCGACAAGCCGGCGCAATGGCCGAGCATGATCCAACCATGCGGCCGCAATACGGCGACGTGGTCGGTGATGGTTTTGGCATTGGATGGGCCGACGCCGATATTGATCAGCGTGATACCGGAACCATCGGCGCGCTGCAGATGGTAAGCCGGCATCTGCGGCTGGCGCGCCGGCGCGATGCCGGTCAGCGCACGGTCGGCTGGCAGATCGTCGAGATTAGCGTTCCAGGTAGTCAGATCACCCGGCTCGACAAAGGCCGTGTATTGCTGGCGGTATTCGCGTTGCGCGGGATCGCTGGTAGCCTGCATCAGCTCACGTCCCATGCGGATGAATTCATCAACGTAGAACGCGTAGTTGGTGAACAGCACGTAGCGTTGGAAACGATCCGGCGAAGTCGCCGTGTAATGCTTCAGGCGATGCAGTGAATAATCGATACGCGGCCCGGTGAACAGCGACAGCGGATGCGGCTCGCCCGGCATTTCCTCGTAAGTGCCATTGACGATGCGGTCGTCCATGGTGGCCAGGTTCGGCAGATCGAATACATCGGGCAAGGTACGCAGATGTTCGGGATCGAGATTGCCTTCGACGTGAATTCCTTCAGGGAAGGCAAAGTGCACCGGGATCGGTAGTTCGCTGACGCCGATTTCCAGCGGCACATCATGATTATCGCGCAGCAGCTTGAACTGGCTGACAAGGTAATTGGCGTACAGCGACGGCCGGGTCAGCGTGGTTTCGTAGACGCCGGGGCCGGATACAAAACCGAAGGAATGGCGTGTGTCGGCGCGAGTATTGACTTCAGTCGTTACGCGTACGAAAGGGTAGCAGGCACGCACCCGCTCGGGCATCACTTCGCCATTCGAAAAACGCTTGAATGCATCGCGCAGCAACGCGGTGTGATGTTCGTAGATTTCCATCACGCGTTCGACGGCGGCGTGCGGGTCGGTGAATTTCTCAGTCGGGAACATTGACTCTCCGTAGCGATATCTGTGAGTGAAACCAAATGCGACCAAACGCTTTGGCGTCGTCGAGCGCAACATCAGCGTTCGTTACGACTCAATTCAACTCAATTCTACTGGGATTGTCGCGACATGGGTGCATCACGCAATGCGCGGCCGCCTATTCACGACCGTGCAATCATGGCAATTATTTCAGAAGATCGTATTTACCACCTCTTTCGATAGCACGTTGGTACGCCGGCCGCGCATGAATACGTTGCAGGAATGCCGACAGGCGTGGCCGACTGGCATCGAGGCCGCCGCGCGATTGCGACGCTTCCAGCGGAAAACTCATCTGGATATCTGCAGCCGTGAATTCTTCGCCGGCAAACCAGGTGCTCTTGCCCAGCTCACCTTCTAGAAAATCCAGGTGCGACTTGATTTGCGGATCGATATAGCCGCGCTGGACGCCCTTGGAAATCATGCGCGCCAGCGGACGCAACAAGGCCGGCATTGGCGGTCGGTCGATGCGGCCAAAAATCAATTTCATCAGCAACGGCGGCATGGCCGAACCTTCGGCGTAATGCAGCCAGTAGGTGTAGCGCAAACGGTCCTTGCTGCCAACCGGCGGAATCAAACGCCCTCCTCCGTATTGCTGCACCAGGTATTCGATGATCGCGCCCGATTCGGCGATCGTGTTGTCGCCGTCGGTGATCACCGGCGACTTGCCCAACGGGTGTACAGCGCGTAGCGATGCCGGCGCCAGCATGGTCTTGGGATCGCGCTGATAGAACTTGATTTCGTATTCAAGTCCGAGTTCTTCTAGCAGCCACAGCACGCGCTGCGAACGGGAGTTATTGAGGTGATGGACAATAATCATGTCGACGGATCCGATCAGGTAAATGGGGGAGCAAAGGCGGATGATTTGCCGCTAGCGTACCCCATTTACCCTGAATGATCTTGGGTTAGAACCTTTCCCCTACATTATTTCCGTCGACCATGACTGTTGCGCTATTCAGGCGCGCGTCGGGCTGAGCAAGCCCTGGCAAGTGGCCCGCTGCGCATCGGCGTCAGGCAGCTTGGCGCAAACGCCGTCAAGCTGCGTTCGCAAGCGCTGCACCACCGCCTGGTGCTTGCCGCCGGCGTTCCAATCGACCAGCTTGTGTCCAAGTCGTTCCAGCACCGAGCGATTGCGTTCATAGAACGCGTTCTGGGTGCCGGCCAGCTCCTGGAACAAGCCGTGCGCGACCTTCTCGATGCGCGCCTCGTCCTGCGGCGCCAGTTCCAGCACGCCGGACAGGTAGGCTGCGCCCCATTGCAGACGGGTCGCCGGTCCCTGCGCGGCCTGATAAGCCTGCTCATACCAATTGATGGCAGCCGTCTTGTCGCCGCGTTTCTTGGCGTTCGATGCCAGGCTCAACATGAAGTAATACGGCGCATGCGAGCGCTTCAGTTCCGCCTTGAGCAAGGTATCGGATTCATCCAGCAGGCCGGCATCGCCCAGCGCATGCGCGGCAGTGTTGATGACCGATTGCCGTTCGTAGGCATCGGTAGTCGCGGCATCAGCTTGCGCCACCCGCTGCCGCACTTCCTTGAGCAACGCCGGCATCAACTTGGCCTCCGGGCTATCGAGGCGTGCGAGTGACACCTGCGCCGCCAACGCCGACAGACGATCGGTCTTGGACAGGCTGGTATCGAGCGCCAGACGTTGCAGCGCGGTGGTCCAGACGCCGATCAGCTTGGCTCGCGCGGGTGATTGCGGCGCGGTTGCCAGCCCGACCAGATCGGTCGGATAGTTGGTCAACAGGTCCATGTTCTCGCGCGCGATGCGGGTGTCCGACGCCGCCTTGGTCAGCAGCACGACCGCAGCCGCTTTGTCGATTTCGGGGATGTTCCCCGGCGTTGCTGTGGCAGCCGCCACCAGTGCGCTCAAAGCCAGCCGGTTGGCGGTTTCACCCGGCGGGCAAGCTGCCGCCAGGCGCTTCAAAGTAGGAAACAGATCTTTGCTGGCAACCAACTGCTGCTCGTCGGTATCCCACGAGTAGTAACCGAGCAAACGCCATTCGTCAGCCGTCAGCTTGCCGCCGCTCAGCGCTGCCTGCAAGGTTTGCTTGACCGGCCGGTTGGCACTGATACCGAGCGTCAGCGTCTGCAGATAGCGCTCTGCATCGACCTCGCCCGGCAGACGGGTGATCTCGCTGCCATCCGGCTTGAACAGGATCATGGTCGGATAGCCGCGCACCTTGAAACGCTCACCCAACTTCTGCGCGCCAGGGCTGTCGCCATCGATATGCACCGGCACGAAAAAACGCGAACGCTCGATGAAGGCCTGGCGATTGAAAATCGTCGCCTTGACCTGGTTGCACGGCGGGCACCAGGTCGCGCCCCAATACAGGAACAATGGCTTGTTATGTGCCTTGGCGAAGGCAAAAGCGGCATCGACGTCGCCGTCATACCAATTGATGCCATCAACTGCGGCGGGGGTTGCGGCCGCCGGCTTTTGGCCGGTGGTCGGCAGCGCGAGCGCTGGCCCGGCTGCGCATATCAGGGTGGCGATGATGGCAGCAGTAACAGATTGGATTTTCATCTTGTACATGTATAAATGGTTAAATCACAAAAAGGGGTCGGCCTGCGCCATCCCCTTTTGCACTCAGATCTCGGATCTGTTCCAGCCGGTTCTATGAACCAAAATGATAATTAAATTCCAGCCACCCCATACGACCATACGGGTTGTAGTTCCCAACAGGATAATACGGCCAGCCTGCGGTGGTGTCTTGCTTGACTGAGTTAAACACGTTGTTGACGATCAGCGATACCGAGGCGCGCGGGTTGATCTGGTAGCTGGCGCTCAGGTTGACCAGCGCGAACGGCGAGATTCGACGAGTCTGGTCGGCGCTCGGCAAGCTGCCATAACGCGTAACCTGCACCGTGCTGGTCCATGGGCCGCGCAGCCAGGTGACGCTGGCGTTGACCTTGGAACCCCAATCCGGATTGGTCAGCGAGTTCAGCAAATCCTGGTCCGGATCGTTCGCGAACTGCTTGTAGTGGTGACTCAATACCTTGGTGTAATTCGCCTTCAGGACGAAATCGCCAACGTTGCCGCCCTTGATGCGCCACTTGCCGCTGAAATCGAGGCCGCTGGTACGCTCCTGTGCTGCGTTGATCGGGTTCACCAGAATGTCCTGGATCGCATTCGGCTGGTACACGGCATTAGGTGGATTACGCACCACCCGCGCCAGCGCATCGACGCAGGTTGGCGAGTTGATATCCAGCTGGCCGGCGCGGCAATTCGCTTCGTTGCGCAAGATGGTATCGGGATCGAGATTGGTCACCAGGTTGTCGATCTGGATGCGCCAGAAATCGGCCGAAATATCGAAGTTGGAACTCGGTGACCACACGACGCCATAGCTCCAGGACTTGCCGTTTTCCGGCTTCAGATCCTTACTACCGGTCTGGATATAGTTGGCGCCCGGCGAATAATTGTTGTAGCTGCAACCTGCCAATGGTTGCCCCGTCTGCTGGCATAGATAGTAATCGGTGGTCGACGAATAATAGCCGTGCGTGGTCGACGAATAGATGTAATTCATGTCCGGCGCGCGGAAGCTGGTGGCGTAGTTGCCCCGGAATAGTAGTGTTTTTGCAGGACGGAATTCCAACCCGGTGTTATAGGTGAACTTGCCGTCGCTGCGGCCGGCGAAATTGTATTCGTCGTAACGGCCGGCGACGGTGGCAACCAATTGCTTGAGCAGCGGAATATTCAACTCCGTGCCCAGTGCATAGCGCTTGCGCGAACCGCTGGCGCCTTCCGCCTCCGACTGGTTATAGAACACGCCCTGGTTGATTTGCGGATCCGGTGTATTGCTGAAACCCTGGCTGCCTAACTCCGTCACGACAGCCATGCGCACCGGGCCGGCCGGCAGGTTGAACAGCTCACCGTTGGCGCTCAGGCTCAGGGTCTGGGTCCACGATTTATTGCGACTGATCGCCTCGCCAGCAATCGAGTTGAACTGGTCTGGCGTCAGCGGCTGGTAAAGCCGGTTGGGATTCGGCGCGTAAATGGCGACGCCGTCAGAGTTGTAGCCAAGGCGCGGGCCGAGGAAAAACTATCGACATTATTCAGCAGCAAAGGCGTCGTCTGACGGCTTGTGTAGGCAGAGATATTGTAGGCCGCCTCGTAGTTCCAGCTGCTGGTGGCAGGAATATCGCCACGCACGCCGACGGTCCAGTTGCCGGCGATGTCTCGCCATTTTTTGTTGTAGCGCGTAGCGTCGCCGATTTCCTCCGGCGCGATACGGCGCGACCAGCTTTCGTCGGCGCCAGTATTCTGATTGAAGAAATAGCTGTTGCCGCCGCCTTCCGAGGTCCAGTTTGGACCGCGAGTATTGTTTTGCGTGGCGTTAAAACCCAGCATCAGGTCACTGAATACCTCAGTCTTGGGCGTCAATTGGTAAGTCAGGCTACCGAACAGGTTTTCGCTTTCATTCTGCGTCATGGTGGTCCAGTAAGACGGCTGCGCCTTGCCGCTGGCGCAATACGGATTGCCGGTCTGCACCACGCTGCCGCTGAACAGCTGGCCGAGCTGGGAACAGCCGGCGCCAGGGTCGACATAATTTTCACTGTCGACATTCATGCGCCCGGCGATCCGGGTCGGCGCCGTGCCGTCCGACGACGTTGACGACATGAAATCGCGCTGACGACTCCAGATCGGCTGGGTTCGGCTCAACTCAATGCCGAACACACCGCTCAGGTTACCGCTGCTGCCACCGCCGGTGAACTGGATGCGCTGGTTCGACCCGCCGCCATCCTGGGTGCCACCAGCCTTGACGTTGAGATCGAAACCTTCGGCTTTTTTCTTCAGGATGACGTTGACCACGCCGGCAATCGCATCGGAGCCGTACACCGCCGAAGCACCGCCGTTCAGGATTTCAATACGGTCGACCAGGGCCGACGGAATATTCGCCAGATTGACGAAATTGACCGAGCCGTCATACGCCACCGGATAATCGGCGACGCGCCGGCCATTGACCAGGATTAACGTATGGTTCGGGCCGAGGCCGCGCAGGCTGATGGTGTTTGCTGCCGGCGTGAAGGTATTGCCGAAATCGGCGCCCTGCGTCATGCCGGTATTTTGCGTCTGTGCGCTGAGCGCGTCGAACACATTGCGATAACCCTGCTTCTCGATCTCCTCGCCGGTAATCACGGTGACGCTGGTTGGTCCCTCCTTGCTGGCGCGCGGAATCCGCGAGCCGGTCACCAACACTTCCTTGTGCTCTTCATCCGGCGTAGCGACAATCGCCGCGACCGCTGGCGCGGTCTTGGCTTTCGGCGCAATCGCCTCCGACGCGGGGCTGACAACCTTGGCGCGACGGATGGTCAGCACGCCATGATCGAGCGGAGCGACCTCCAGGTCGCTACCCTTCAGCGCCAAGGCTAACGCCTGCTCTGCAGTATAGCTGCCTTTGATCGCAGCACTCTGATACGGTCGCACTAGTTCCGCATCGAACGACAGCAATTTTCCGCTTTGGCGGCCGATATGCGCCAGCACGCCATTGAGCGGACCGGCGGCGATATCGTATTGCTGGGTTGCCGCGGCTGCAGGTAATGTTTGCGCCTGCGCTGCCTCGTGGGCGTTTGGCAGGGCATAAGCAACCAGCAGCGCCAGCGCGATCTGCGCCGGCAACGTCTTGAGTTTTTGCATGTGTCTTTCTTCCTTCCCGATTATTATGATTTTTCATTGCTGCTTCACGTTAGGTTTGTGAAACGGCGACAGAAAATTTATAGGGATTTCGGAAGAAGATTTTTTAATATGAATATGCGGATTTTGCTGTAGCCAAGCGACTCAATTAAGCCATCGAAATACTGACCCAGTAAGGCGTGCTACGCTGTATACGGATCGGCAAGGTCTGCCTCAGCATGCTGAGGGCCAGGTCGGTATCGTCCAAAGGGAACACCCCGCTCACGCGCAATTGCGCGGCCCGCTGCGCCACCCGTATCACGCCGCTACGATAGGGCCGGATCGCTGAAATTACCTGCGCCAACGGCCGGTCGTTGACTTCCAACAAGCCGTCGACCCAGGCTGACTCCGCTTCCGGCCGCGCAGGCGTGGCGCTAATCCCGCCACGATCAAAACGCGCGCTCTGCCCCGCCGACAGGCGCTGCCGCACACCGTCGCGGGTAGCTATTTCAACTCGTGAAGACAGCACACTGACCTCGCTGTAATCGGCTTCCCGCCGCAGCACAAACGCCGTCCCCAGCGCGCGCACCGCGCCGTGCTCGGTGCGCACTACGAACGGCCGCCGATGATCAAGCGCCACCCGCGCCAGCAATTCGCCGGAACGCAGATGCAACAGCCGTTGCTGTGCATCGAAATCGATATCGGCGGCGCTACGCGCATTCAGTATCACCGTACTGCCGTCCGCCAGTCCGACGCTACGGCGTTGGCCGGTGCCTGTGCGTATATCGGCGGCCAGCTCCAGCAGCGGCGTTTCGCGGTCGACCAGCACCGCAGCAACGCCCCCCAATCCCAGCAACAGCAAGCCGCCACGCAATACCTGGCGCCGGCTTCCAGATAGTTGCAGAGCCTTATCGATCACCTCGCCAGAGACGCCGGCCTGCGCCGATGCCTGGAAAGTACCAAGCGCACGTTCAAGGCCGGCGCCCACGGTGGCATGCCGCAGATCGGCCGCCAGCCATTGCAGATAGGCGCGGCGGTCCGCTTCCGTGGCGCGCTCGGAGCGCAACAATGCCATCCAGTTGGCGGCTTGCGTAGCAATCGGATCGTCGAATGAGAATTTTTTCATGTTGAGGTCGCCGTGTAGCAGCACAGCAAACCCTGAGCCACATATTGCTGGACGCGGCCGGTGGAGACCTTCAGCCTGGCGGCGATTTCGGCATAGGTCATGCCATCCACCTGGCTGTACAGGAAAGCCGCGCGGGCCTTGTCCGACAAGCCGTCCAGCAAGCGTTCCACCGTGAGCAGCGATTGCAAAACCAACGCACTCTCCTCCGGCGAAGGCTGCGATTGCTCCGGCATGGCCGCCAACAATTCCAGATAGGCTCGTTCAAGATCGCGCCGACGCCAGATGTCATACACCAGACGTTGCGCAATCGTGGTCAGCAACGCACGCGGCTCCTTGATCGTCGTCGCCGGCGGCAACGCCAGTACTTGCGCGAAGGTCTCGGACGCCACATCTTCCGCACTGAAGGTACACCCCAATTGAGCGCGCAGCCGGTTGCACAGCCAGCGGAAGTGGCTTTCAAACATCAGATCGATAGGTTGGGAGCTGGCGATGTCCATCTGTGGCGTGCTTGTTTATTCGCGACTGGATTGAGGATCGATGCATAGGGACTTGGGCAGAGTTGCGAGAATAACGTAGGCTGGCGGCAATACAAACGCATGTATTTACATATCCATATGCGTTGCGCAAAGAAGCGCCTGACATTACTATTCCGACATCAACAAGGAATACTTCATGTCCCATCCCACTCCCCTAACCAGTTTCGCCGCCGGCGCGCGCGACACCTTGCCGATGCTGATCGGTGCGGCGCCTTTCGGGGTGATTTTCGGTGCGCTGGTGGCGGCCAGCCAGCTCGCGCTGTGGCAAGGCCAGTTCATGTCGCTCGGCGTGTTCGCCGGCTCCAGCCAGTTCATCGCGATCGGCCTGGCGGCTGGGCAGGCCGGCATTCTGGTGATCTGGATGGCGACCTTCATCGTCAACCTGCGCCACATGCTGTATGCGGCAACCTTACTGCCGCATGTCAGCCACCTGCCGGCGCGCTGGCGCTGGCTGCTCGGCTTCTTGTTGACCGATGAAACCTTCGCCGTGATGAATGCCTACTATCTGAAACACGCGCACACGCCGCACGGCCATTGGTATTTCCTCGGCTCCGGTTTGTCCATGTACGGCAACTGGCAGTTGTGGACCTTGGTCGGACTGTTGTTCGGCGTGGCGTTCCCGAAATTGCAAACCTTGGGACTGGATTTTGCAATGGTTGCGACCTTCATCGCCATTGTGGTGCCGCAACTGTTTCGCAAGCCGCAATTGGCGGCAGCAATTGCGGCCGGCGTGTGCGCCTGGTTCCTGCGCGACTTGCCGTACAAATTGGGATTGATGGCGGCAACGCTGGTCGGCGTTGCCGTCGGCTTGGTCTCGTCGCATTGGCTGGCGCGCATTCGTGCTGCAAGGAGCAAGGCATGACGTATACCCTGACCATCATCGGAATGGCCGTGATCACCGTGTTCATCAAAGCCTTCATCTTCGTGCTCGGCGACCGCGTGGTCTTTCCGATCTGGCTCAAAGAAGCGCTGGTGTTTGTACCGGTCACCGTACTGACGGCGATCATCGTGCCGATGGTGCTGGCGCCACATGGCGAGGGCATGGAACTGAGCTGGCGCAATCCGCAGCTGATCGCTGCCATTGCCGCCATTCTGGTGTGCGCGACGACACGGCGGCAATTGCTGACCATCGCGGTCGGACTAGTGGTGTTTTTTGCCTGGCAGCTAGGCGTATTGCATCAATAGGGCAGCGGCGGCGTTGTCGCCGCGACTACCTGTTTCCCACCTACTTTTCTTATCGACTCGATCAAACCCGTTCGATGATCAAGGCGATGCCCTGCCCGACGCCGATGCACATCGTGCACAGTGCATAGCGTCCGCCGCTGCGCTGCAATTGGTACATCGCAGTCGTCACGAGCCGCGCACCGCTCATGCCGAGCGGATGGCCCAGCGCAATCGCGCCGCCGTTCGGATTGACGCGTGGATCGTCGTCCTGCAAGCCCAGCAAACGCAGCACCGCCAGCCCCTGCGAAGCAAATGCCTCGTTCAGTTCGATCACATCCATCTGGTCAATCGACATACCGAGTTGATGCAGCAGCTTCTGCGTGGCTGGCGCCGGGCCGATGCCCATCACGCGCGGCGCCACGCCGGCGGTGGCCATGCCGACGATGCGTGCGCGCGGCGTCAAGTTGTGCCGCGCTATCGCACCGCTGTTAGCAAGCAGCAGCGCGCAGGCGCCGTCATTGATACCGGAAGCATTGCCGGCGGTGACGCTGCCGTCGGCGCGCACCACACCTTTAAGTTTGGCCAGCGCTTCGAGGCTGGTCAGGCGTGGATGTTCGTCGACACTCACACTGAACGGGTCGCCCTTTTTCTGCGCAATGACGACCGGCGTGATTTCCTGCGCCAAGATGCCGTTCTGTTGCGCCAACGCGGCCTTGGTCTGGCTGGCCAGCGCAAATTTATCCTGATCGGCGCGGCTGATGCGATATTCGTCGGCGACATTTTCTGCCGTCTCCGGCATTGCATCAACGCCATACTGCGCCACCATTAGCGGATTCGGGAATCGCCAACCGATTGTCGTGTCGTAGATGGCGGCATTGCGGGAGAATGCGGTCTCGGCTTTGCCCATCACCATTGGCGCGCGCGTCATCGATTCGACGCCGCCCGCAATCATCAGACCGGTATCACCGGCGCGAATCGCGCGCGCTGCGCTACCGACCGCATCCATGCCGGAACCGCACAGACGATTGATGGTGGAACCCGGCACTTGTTGCGGCAGGCCCGCCAGCAAGGCCGACATGCGGGCGACGTTGCGATTGTCTTCACCGGCCTGGTTGGCGCAACCAAAGACCACATCGTCGATTGCGCTCCAGTCGACCTGCGGATTGCGCACCATCAGCGCCCGCAACGGCACCGCGCCAAGGTCATCGGCGCGCACATCTTTCAGGGCGCCGCCATAGCGGCCGATCGGGGTACGGATTGCGTCGCAGATAAATGCGTCATTCATGGCGTGTCACCTCTATGTGGTTTGACTGAATACAGATTTCAGAGCGGCGGCAGCAAAGGTGCAGCGGTCACTTTTTGCAGTTCATCGAATGCAAGACCCTCAACCATTTCCAGCACGCGCAATCCGGCTGGCGTCACGTCCAGTACTGCGAGATCGGTATAGATGCGGTTGACGCAGGCGATGCCAGTCAGCGGATAAGTGCAATGCGCAACGATCTTGCTCTCGCCGCTCTTGGTCTGGTGCTCCATCATGACGAACACCTGCTTGGCGCCGATCGCCAGATCCATTGCGCCGCCCACGGCAGGAATCGCGTCTGCGGCGCCGGTGTGCCAGTTGGCCAGGTCGCCGCCGGCCGATACCTGGAAAGCGCCGAGCACGCAGATATCCAGATGGCCGCCGCGCATCATCGCGAACGAATCGCCATGATGGAAATACGCGCCGCCGGTCAGCAAGGTCACCGGCTGTTTGCCGGCATTGATCAGGTCTTCATCTTCTTCGCCGGGAGCCGGCGCCGGCCCCATGCCCAGCAAGCCGTTCTCGCTGTGCAGGAAAATTTCGCGCTCTTGCGGCAGGTAATTGGCGACCTTGGTCGGCAAACCGATACCGAGATTGACGTAGGCACCTTCCGGAATGTCTTGCGCTACGCGGGCGGCCATCTGGTCACGTGTAAAACGATTCATCACAATGCCTCCCGCACTACACGTTGCACAAAGATTCCCGGAGTGACAATGTTCTCCGGATCAAGCTGGCCCAACTCCACTACTTCGCTGACTTGCGCGATGGTGCACTTGGCGGCCATCGCCATGATCGGGCCAAAATTGCGCGCAGTCTTGCGATACACCAGGTTACCCAGCGGTCGCCACGGTGCGCCTTGATCAGCGCGAAGTCTGCGTGGATAGGCGATTCCAGGACATACTGGCGGCCGTTGATCAGACGCGTTTCCTTACCTTGCGCCAGCATGGTGCCGTAGCCGGTCGGCGAGAAGAATCCGCCGATGCCGGCGCCGGCGGCACGGATACGTTCGGCCAGATTACCCTGCGGCGTCAGTTCCAGCTCAATCTCGCCGGCGCGGTACAACGCATCGAACACCTGCGAATCGGCTTGGCGTGGAAACGAACAGATAATCTTGCGCACCCGTTTAGTCTTGAGCAGCGCCGCCAAACCGGTTTCACCGTTGCCGGCATTGTTATTGACGATGGTCAGATCGCGCGCGCCCTGCGCGATCAGCGCATCGATCAACGCCGACGGCATGCCGGCATTGCCGAAGCCGCCGATCATCACGGTTGCGCCGTCGTGCACATCGGCGATCGCTGTTTGCAGCGACTCAGAAATTTTATTGATCACGCGTTGCCTCCTTGGCAAAGCGGCTGCTGTCAGCCGCCTCACAAATGTGTTCGATTATCGAACGAATGTCTGTTTATAGAACATAATGCAGTGTATTGGCAGCGTAAAATCGGCGTCAAGACGGCAAACCAGAATGTGTGCGGTGGCCGAACAGAATATCAAGCCGGATAAAAGCGTGGTCTTGTCCCGATTCTGTTCAGTTATCTTGTCTACCAATTTCTTGGCAAGCATCAGGGCGCTCGACCGGGCGATCCCGTCTCGGCAACCTCGTCATTCCCGCGTTCGCGTGAATGACGAGCCGAGAGGGTTATCGCCTGCACGTAACGGTGATGGCGCTTTTGGGTCGGGCGTGCCCCAACCCTATCACTCTGTGTTTTGCAAGGAACAAGTATGGAAAAAACCACAAACAAGCAGTCAGCGAAGAAAGCGCGCGCGAAACCCGCTGCAGCAACAACGCCAGCAATGAAAGCAACGACAGACGCCGCCATCCGCGCCACAGCTCCCAGCATCGCCGATGAAATCGATGCCATGACCGATCCCAGCTTCATGACTTCGCTGGCACGCGGGCTGGCGGTGATCCGCGCATTCAGCGATCAACGGCGCAGCATGACCATCGCCCAGATCAGCCACAAGACCGGCATCCCGCGCGCTTCGGTGAGGCGTTGCCTGCACACGCTGAAGCAACTCGGCTATGCCGATGCCGACGCCAACAATTTCTCGCTCAAGCCCAAGGTGTTGACGCTCGGTTACTCCTATCTGTCATCGACGCCGCTGACAGTGTCGACTCATCCTTACCTGAACCAGATCAGCCGCGCCCTGAACGAATCCTGTTCGCTAGCGGTGCTGGAAGACGGCGAAGTGCTGTATGTGGCACGTTCGGCAACCTCGCGCATCATGTCGGTGTCGCTGAACACCGGCAGCCGCCTGCCGGCCTATTGCACCTCGCTTGGCCGGGTGATGCTGGCCCACATGGAGGACGACGCGCTCAACGCCTATCTGGACAAGGTCAAATTGAAGGCTTACACCGAACGTACGGTGGTGTCGGCCAAGCGCCTGCGGGAAATCCTGGCGGAAGTGCGCAGCAGTGGCTTTGCCCTGGTGGAAGAGGAACTGGAAATCGGCTTGCGCTCGATCGCGGTGCCGGTGCGCGGCGCGTCGGGCAATGTGCTGGCGGCATTGAACGTAAGTGCGCAGGCGACCCGCATCAGCAGCCGCAAGATGAAGGAAGAATTTCTGCCGGTGCTGCAGCACGGAGCGCAGGAGTTATCGATCTTACTGCCGTGATCTGGAGGCGCAAGTGACAAAATTTTCCAGGGCTAAAATGAAAAGAATCGACACAACCTGCGGCCCGCCAACCGTGAATTTCATTTCGCGTTATGCTTCATCTCCTGCGCGTAACCGCTTGATCGGCAATCCCGAACAAAACTGAGGCAGCACCGGACGCCAACGGCTTTCCGGGCGAATCAAAACACCACATCGAAAAGGATTTTTCATGAGCAATCTGTCGACCTTCCCCATCAACAAGAAGTGGCCTGCCCAACATCCAGAACAAATCCAGCTTTACTCGCTGCCAACGCCGAATGGCGTCAAGGTCTCAATCATGCTGGAGGAAACCGGCCTGCCTTACGAGGCGCACCTGGTCAGTTTCGAAACCAACGACCAGATGTCACCGGAATTCCTCTCGCTCAATCCGAACAACAAGATCCCGGCCATCATCGACCCGAACGGCCCGGACGGCAAGCCGCTACCGCTGTTCGAATCCGGCGCGATCCTGCTGTATCTTGCCGACAAGAGCGGCAAGTTCATTCCGCAAGATGGCGCCGGCCGCTACGAGACGATCCAGTGGGTAATGTTCCAGATGGGCGGCATCGGTCCGATGTTCGGCCAGCTCGGCTTCTTCAACAAATTTGCCGGCAAGGATTATGAAGACAAACGTCCGCGCGACCGCTACGTGGCGGAATCGAAACGCCTGCTGGCGGTACTCAACCAGCGGCTGGCGGAACGTACATGGATCATGGGCGACACCTACACCATCGCCGACATCGCCACCTTCCCGTGGGTACGCAACCTGATCGGCTTCTACGAAGCAGGCGACTTGGTCGGCATCAAGGATTTCCCGCATGTCACGCGTGCGCTCGAGGCATTCGTTGCGCGTCCCGCGGTGACCAAAGGCCTGACCATTCCCAAGCGGGGTTGAAGCTAACTGCGCTCGCCTGCCGCGGCAAATCACCGCATGGCGAGCGCGCTTCTCCGCGCCGGCGGAGCAAACGCCCGATCGATTTCCCGCAGATCCTCAGCCGTCAGAACGATATCGCACGAAGCGCGGTTCTCCCGTACATGCCGCGCATCGACAGCCTTCGGAATAACGATGACGTTTTCCTGCTGCTGCAACCATGTCAGCGCTATCTGCGCCGGGCTCGCCTCATGCCGCTTGGCGATCGCTTGCAAACGCGGATTGCCCAACATCTGCCGCTGCTCGCTTGGGGAGGATTCCAACGGCGAGTAAGCCATCACGGGCATGGACCGCGCGCGGCACCACGGTAGCAACTCCCATTCAATGCCTCGCTGCACCAAGTTGTACAGGACCTGATTGACCGCAATCTCATCGCCGCCCGGCAAAGCGCTCGCCTCCCGCATATCGGCAGTGTCAAAATTGCTGACACCGAAATCGCGGATTTTCCCCGCCTTCTTGAGCGCCTCGAACGCCTCCAACGTTTCGGCAAGCGGAACAGAGCCGCGCCAATGCAGCAGATAGAGATCGATATAGTCTGTACCGAGCCGCCGCAAACTGCGCTCGCAGGCAGCCTGCACACCGCGCCGATCGGCGTTGTGCGGGTACACCTTGCTGACCAGGAAAGTTTCGGCACGACGGCCGCGGATCGCCTCCCCCACGATTTCCTCGGCCCCGCCTTCTGCGTACATCTCCGCCGTATCGATAAGATGCATGCCGAGATCCATGCCCAGCCGCAGCGCGTCAATCTCGCGCTTCTTTTGCGCCGGGTCTTCACCCATGTTCCAGGTGCCCTGACCCAACACAGGGATCGCTCTTCCCGATGGCAAAAGTAAAGTCTTCATTGTTGGCTCGATCCGCAAGGAAAATGATCTGGAATTGTATTAGAACGCATTTCATCCATCTCCGTCAGGCGTGCTCCGAACGCACGAATTGCTCGCGCGTTGATGCCAACCCCTGCTCTACCCAAAGCGGCTACTCAAACCTGGGCGGGTGCGATAAAATTGCCCATCTCACCACATTTGGAATGCCATGTCTTCGCGCCGAAAATTCCTGCAAAAGAGCTTGTTCCTGACCGCCTCCGGGCTCTTTTCCACTGAGCTGGCATTGACGTCATCGAAGGCTTACGCCAAAGACGCTGCAGTTGCCGCCTCGCCAGACGCACCGGGGCTGATGGAACCGCCGCCGGATATCTTTGACGCGCAATTGGTGGACCTGGAATTCTGGCTCAAGCCGCGCGTACTGGAAGTGACGCGCCCGGCCAGCGGCGAAAGCGCCAAGCTGCTGTACTGGAAAGATGGGGAAATTCAGGAGTCGGCCTACCAGCAGCTATGCCATCTGCTACGCGATGTGCAGGGCAAAAAAACAGTGCCTATCGATCCCAAGCTGCTCGAAACCCTATGGGGTACACAGGCATTCATTGCACGCTATGGTATTGTCCAGCCCCTGGAAATCCTGTCAGGGTACCGTACCCCGTCGACCAATCAGCACTTGATTGAAACCGGCGTGCCGGCAGCGCGCAAATCATTGCACCTGGAAGGCCGCGCCGCCGACATCCGCCTCGCGCAACTGGATGCCGACGTACTCGGCGGCCTGATACGCAGCTTCCGCCAGGGCGGCGTCGGCTTCTATTATCGGCCCGGAAACCGCGGCGGCTGGATTCATACCGACACCGGCCTGCAGCGCACCTGGAAAGGCTGATCAGCCTTTCCAGTTCCACAGCAATTACTTCGATTCAGATGCGCTCGATAATCAGCGCAATGCCCTGACCGCCACCGATGCACATCGTGATCAAGCCATAGCGCTTGTTGGTGCGGATCAATTCATACAGGCATTTGACCGCGATGATGGCGCCGCTTGCGCCCAATGGATGGCCAAGCGCGATGGCGCCGCCGTTGACATTGGTCAGCGCCGGATCAAGACCCAGCCCTTTGCACACGCCCAATGATTGCGCAGCGAAGGCTTCGTTCGATTCAATTACCTCCATGTCGCTGAGGTGAAGACCGGCGCGCTTCAACGCCAGCTGAACCGCCGGAATCGGGCCGGTTCCCATGATCGTTGGATCCACTCCCGCCACGCCATAGGACACCACACGCGCCAGCGGCTTCAGGCCGGCTTGAGCCGCAGCATCGGCTGCCATCAAGACGCATGCAGCTGCACCGTCATTGATGCCTGAAGCATTGCCGGCAGTGACCGTGCCGCCTTCTTTCTTGAATGCCGGCTTGAGCTTGGCCAGCGATTCCATGGTGGCATCGGCCTTTGGATATTCATCCGTATCGAACAGCGTAACGCCTTTACGCGTCTTGATTTCGACCGGCACGATCTGCGACTTGAAGTGACCGGCAGCAATGGCGGCAGTCGCACGCCGCTGGCTTTCCAGCGCGAATGCGTCCTGCTCTTCACGCGAGATGCCATATTTCTCCGCCACGTTTTCTGCGGTGATGCCCATGTGGCCAGCGCCAAACGGATCCGACAAGGCGCCCACCATCATGTCGACCATCTTGATGTCGCCCATGCGTGCGCCCCAGCGCGCCGCCTGGGTTGCATACATCGAACGGCTCATGCTTTCGACGCCACCGCCCACCGCAACGTCAGTCTCGCCCAGCTGGATTGCGTTAGCCGCCGTGATGATGGCCTGCAAGCCGGACCCGCACAGTCGGTTCAGCGTCAATGCGGTGGATTCCTTGCCCATGCCGGCGTTCAGGCCGACTACGCGCGATACGTACATATCGCGCGCCTCGGTGTGGATGACATTGCCGAATATGATCTGGCCGGCCTGGAGCGGATCAACACCAGCACGCGCAAATGCCTCCTTGACTGCAATCGCCCCCAGTTCACCCGGCGCAAAGTCTTTCAATGCTCCGCCATAACTTCCAATAGCCGTGCGGGCAGCGCCGACGATGACGACTTCTCTTGTATTTGCCATGCTTATCTCCTTGTTTATCTGATGATACGAACCGCAATGCCAGCGACCTGATTGGCCGCAAAATCCTGGCAATAACGTTACTTTAGCAGGCATCCGTGCTGCCATCGCAAATGACTGCCACGACAACAATTTCAAGGATTACAATGGAGGAAGGGAGGACCGCATCGATTCGTGCCCCGCGCGGCCACATTGGCTCATGAAATACATCAAATACAAGAAAGTCACCGGCATGGGCGGTATCGTCGCCCTCGGGTGGCTGATTTTCACTACCGCAGTCGCGGTTAGCCAGCGCAAGCTGATTTTCAAGCCGGTTAGAAGCAGAGAAGTCGAGCATCCGCACAGCATCGGGCACCGCTCCCGGCTGATCGCGTTGCGCAGCATCGATGGCACTCGGCTTTCAGGATGGTTGCTCACGCCGCGTGTACCCGGTCCCCATCCAGCCGTAGTGTATTTCGGTGGCCGTTCGGAGGAAGTTTCGTGGGTCGCGCGCGATGCGTGGCGCATGTTCCCCAACATGACGGTGCTCGCCATCAACTATCGCGGCTATGGCGACTCGGAGGGAGTGCCAGGCGAGCAGAAAATGATAGAAGACGCACAAATGCTGTTCGATTGGTTTGCCGAGCATCGCCATATCCTTGCCGGGCAAATTGCCGTGGTCGGTCGCAGTCTTGGCTCGGGCGTCGCAGTACAGATCGCAGTTAGCAGGCCAGTCGCAGCGGTAGTGTTGATTACCCCTTACGACTCGGTGCTGGCGCTCGCCAAGCGCCGTTTTCCGTCAATCCCAGGCTTTGTTCTCAAGCATCGCTTCGATTCAGTCAAGCATGCGCCCTCGCTGTCGGCGCCAGCGTTCATCATTCGCGCCGCCACCGACGACGTGGTGCCAGCCTCGCACACCGACCTGCTGGTGGCCAAATTGACGACCACGCCGCAGGACGAAACCATCCCTGGCTCCGATCATTACAACATTCCCTATCTCGAAGCCACCCAGCAGCGCATCGCCGAATTCCTGACAGCGAAATTTAAAAAAGCCCCGAGTCTGCGGACTAGAAACTTGTCGCAGTCTCCCAATAAGGACGCATACCCACACCGACTCCATAGCCAGCCGTGGCACCAACACTTCCGCCTCCAACGGTTTCAACTCCAGGGGCTATCAACGTCCCACCTGCCGCTCCTGTGGCGCCGCCCACTAGCTGTTGATGCTGGCACTAGCGCCGCTACATCGAACTACTTCTTGCCTTTTTTGCGCTGGTCGCAGTAGAACCATATGAAATAGTGGTGCTTGCATAGCCGATTTAGATTTTTTGTTTTTACGAGTTGCATCTAAAAATTCGGCTATTCGCAAGCCGGCATCTCCTCTAACAACAATTGGCCAGGTAATGCCTGTTATTTGGAGCATTGCTCTTTGGTTCAATCCCCCCCACCTCAGTCACTTCTATTTTTTCCCACGGAATCAGGAGTGCTGACATAAAAAAATTCAGCGGAAATCCAGGTTTGAGCCAAAGCCCTTGAGGATATATTTCAAGAGAAACGCTAAGAGATGTCCAACGAGAATCGCAAGCGACCCATCTGAAAGAGCCCTCACTTACCATCTGCACAGAAGCTTTCATTGCATACAATTTCGTAAGTTGAGACCAACCCGTCATCCATGAATATAACCAGCTACCTCCGCCAAAGAGTAACCCCACTATGAGGAGAAAACTAAATAATGCCGTCAGCTCGTCGAACATATATTCCTTTCCCTTGCCATCACCAATGAATTGGGAGTTTTGCTCCACTCAACGCTTGGTTATATCCATAACTAACACCTGGGGTTTGAATATTGTATCCAAGCCTATCACTCGCCCCATTGCCTGGATCCGAAGGTGAAGACCACGTGACTCCAACACCTACCCCAGCATTCCCCGACCATCCTCCGACAAAATCTTTTAACTTCTGCTCTGAAGGCTTACATGAATCGCCTGTCCAGCCCACGCCCCAAGCACGACCACTTACGCCGGGCAGACTAGCACCAAATGCAATGCCGGGATAAACATTTCCGTACCGATCAACCGTAAGCGATACTCCGACACCGGGAAACACAGTTGGTATACCAACCATCACGTAGTCCGGCCATCTCCATAATCCCAATGGATCGGCAAACGAAACTGGATTTCCCTCAACGTAACTGTAGGTATTAATGCCTCCAGCAAGCCCAATCGGATCGCTAGAAATAAAGCGCCCAACCGCTGGTGAATAGTATCTTGCCCGGTAATAGTAAAGCCCATTATTGTCATTCTCCCGCCCCGTGTACTGGAACGGATTATTTACGATGGCGTCAGCCGTGGTATTGCCATACGGGTCATACGTATAATCAACCACCTTGTTGCCCGTAGCATCTGCGAGCCGTAGCGTCGAACCCTGCACATCGCTCAGGTAGCTGTTGATGCTGGCACTAGCGCCGCTACCCATCAATTGCGCAAAAACTTCGTCAACACCGCCACTGATGTAACTGGCCCTGACGTTGACCGGAAGACTGTTATCTACATTCGCGGCATTGAGTTCCTGTACCACGTTGATACCGTCGTAGACATACCCTGTGTCGATACCACCGATGCTCTTCGTTTGGCGCCGTCCTAATGCGTCGTAACTAAAATTGGCGATGACAGTTCCCGCATTGCTTTTAATTTGCACCAATTGATTTCTGGCGTTCCAAATGTAGCTTTGGTTACCGTCGCTAATGAGATTGCCGTTGGCGTCGTAACTGAGGCTTTGTGGACCTAATGCAGTTAAACGATTCGTCGCATCAAAACTGGCACCTGGCATGTCATCCGGCAGCGTTGTTCTTGCAAAACTACCTCCTGTCGCAATACGTCGGCCAGCCGCATCGTAACTATAGCTAAGGTCACCGATCACAGAGTTATCCGGCTTCTGATAGGTGATCGCGATTAGTTGGCTGGCGTCATCGTAGCTGTAGTTGACCGTAATACCGTTCGCCAACACCGTTTGCGTCCTGCGATTTGATTGGCGAATTAACAAAAACGCAGCCTTTTCAAGGTCTGCGTTTTCTGTTTAAAGAATTAAATTACTGGTCCCCAAAAAGCCAGCTCACACAAAAATTTGCGCTTGTTTTACGCCTTTCGCGCAATAAAGCCAAAGTCAGTTTCTTCAAACTGGGAGAAACCGAGATCTCTATACGCATCTAAGTTCGAGTCTTGCAGAGCAATTCCAGATACTAACAATGTGTCATAAGGATCATCACACGCATGTTCATCGTGATGATCGTTTAATGAGTAAATGATTCGTTCAGCAGCCTGTGTTTTTGACTCATTTTCTTCGGCTGGAAAGGTGGTAATCGAGACCCCCAATCCAAAGTCATCTCGCAACTCTTTGGTGAGCGCATCGTTGTCCTTTGTTTTGATAATCCAAACGGGCATCTTGTTTACCAAAGACTTAACAGCCTCACTATTTTTTTCATCCAACACCAATGCAACTTGAGTGCTCATATTCAAATCTCTCTAAAAATTATGGGCAAGCATCTTTTTTAGGTTTTCTGCCCTGAGGCCAAGCAGACACCGGCACCCCATTATCCTCTCTCTTTCCGTCGCTCCCCCAATTATGTCCGTGCGGTGAGCCTATGCCATGGTCATGGTCCCAATCAAGATCATACTGACGCTCTCCATTCGGACCGTATTTACGCTCCTGCCCACTCCCGGGGTTGGTATGCCAAGAATCAGGTTCGCCGGTATTGGGGGTTTTTACTTGCTCCGTTATCCAGCTACCGACATAATCGCCTACAAAGCCTCCTATTACTGCACCAATACCCGCACCGACTCCGTAGCCAGCCGTGGCACCAACACTTCCGCCTCCAACGGTTTCAACTCCAGGGGCTATAAACGTCCCACCTGCCGCTCCTATGGCGCCGCCCACTGCCCCTCCGGCCCATCCACCGACATAGCCACCAATACCAGCGCCAATCGCTGCACCAGCCGCATCTAATCCACTCGGATCGCGGTAGCCAACTGGATTTCCATTGGCGTAGCTGTATATGCTGGCTATTCCGATTGAATTTTGAAGAAGACATCGCTCCCGCATGCGAGGCCGGCTAAATACTGGATCCTTTTTTCTTCGTCCTCTTTTGCTTCCGGTAGGCTCAGCAAATCCTTCCAATCATTTGTTTTGAATAGCTGATGCTTTTCACGGTACTGTTTAAGCGTATTTAATACTTTGCAGCGTTGTTTATGAAACTCTGGATCGCTATTAGCCTGTTCAAGGGCTATCAACCAATTCAGTTGACCATTAGTCTCTGCTTGCAGAAGATGCTGCGCTTCGCTCGGTTGATTTTTATCAAAATAGCGAAGTACCAACAATGTATTTCCAAGCTCATTCAATGACAAACCTTCAACGAGGATATTTTTTTCTCTTTCCGCCATATTTTTTCCAAACCAGAAAGACAGGCCACATGCGAAGACGAGAAATACGCCTAACAAACTAACGAGCATCAATTTTTCATGGTCATATCTTTATTGTGTAGAACAACTATTCGGATTTGATTCATTCTGAGATATTCCAGCAGCTTCGTTGCAGTGCTGCTGGCACAAAGTCCCCTGTTCCTGCAAATACTGTCCTGGACTGCGCGAAGCACAGCAGGAATAACATGCGCCCAAGCTTCCCGTTACATCTGAGCAGCTATATTGCCTAGGTTTTTTATCTCGCCCTAAAATTCGATCCAACAATGATGGGCCGCCTTCTGATGCCTTTGGTAGTTTGTTGGGACCTGGCGTTGGACCATTTGGCGACGGCTCATAGGGTGAATGGTAACAGTCAGTTCCATTGCAAATCGTTTCCCGCGCCAATCCAAGCGGATCACTGAAATCAACCGGATTTCCACCGACATAGGTGTAAGTATTAATGCCTCCAGCAAGCCCAATCGGATCGCTAGAAATAAAGCGTCCAACCGCTGGTGAATAGTATCTTGCCCGGTAATAGTAAAGTCCATTATTGTCATTCTCCCGCCCCGTGTACTGGAACGGATTATTTACGATGGCGTCAGCCGTGGTATTGCCATACGGGTCATACGTATAATCAACCACCTTGTTGCCCGTAGCATCTGCGAGCCGTAGCGTCGAACCCTGCACATCGCTCAGGTAGCTGTTGATGCTGGCACTAGCGCCGCTACCCATCAATTGCGCAAAAACTTCGTCAACACCGCCGCTGATGTAACTGGCCCTGACGTTGACCGGAAGGCTGTTATCTACATTCGTAGCATTGAGCTCCTGTACCACGTTGATACCGTCGTAGACATACCCTGTGTCGATACCACCGATGCTCTTCGTTTGGCGCCGTCCTAATGCGTCGTAACTAAAATTGGCGATGACAGTTCCCGCATTGCTTTTAATTTGCACCAATTGATTTCTGGCGTTCCAAATGTAGCTTTGGTTACCGTCGCTAATGAGATTGCCGTTGGCGTCGTAACTGAGGCTTTGTGGACCTAATGCAGTTAAACGATTCGTCGCATCAAAACTGGCACCTGGCATGTCATCCGGCAGCGTTGTTCTTGCAAAACTACCTCCTGTCGCAATACGTCGGCCAGCCGCATCGTAACTATAGCTAAGGTCACCGATCACAGAGTTATCCGGCTTCTGATAGGTGATCGCGATTAGTTGGCTGGCGTCATCGTAGCTGTAGTTGACCGTAATACCGTTCGCCAACACCGTTTGCGTCCTGCGATTTGCAGCGTCATAGTTAAAGCGAATGCTTTGAGCTACGTTATTGTTGGCTGGACCTGCCGCCTGATCAATCCTAATTAGGCGATCGCCATTGTCATAGGTATAGCTCAATATCGGCTGTCCACCAACCGCCATCGTTTTACGCAATCCATTGGCATAGTACGTATACGACACCGTACCCTTGGCCGTAGTGATGCTTGTCATCCTATCCAAATCATCGTAGGTCCGACTAATGGTTCCATTGAGCGAATCTACCAGCTGGATTACGCGATTCCCTTGATCATAATTGATGACGACAGTGCTGTTATCCGCATAGGTAATCTTATGAAGGCGATCCAGGCCGTCGTAGCCATATTGCGTGACTTGATTATTGCGGTCGGTCTTTTGAATCAGATTGTGCTTGTTGTCGTACACATAGGATTCAGCCTTGTTCAAGGGATTGATAACGCTGAAAATCGCATTGCGTTTATCAAAATTAAACTGATGCTGATTACCTTTAGCGTCGGTAACTTGTGTGCCATTGCCGTTCTCATCGTACAACATGCCTGTTGCACGATTCAGAGGATCAGTAATCGCCGTAGTCTGATCAAGCGCATTAATGTCATACCGGGTCCGGTTTCCCAACGGGTCGGTACTGCTCTGAGGGCGCCCCAAACCATCGGTCAACACACTGGAGGTGCGCGCCAACGGGTCTGTAACTTGCGCAAGATCATAGCCGTCATAGCCAAGAGTGGTATTTTTGCCGAGGGGATTCGTGATCTGCGTAATTTGCCCCACACCGTTGTAGCTATATTTGACGCTGTTGTTATTCGGGTCCTTGATCTGGCTGAGATTACCTTGCGTATCGTAGTTGAGCACGGTTGTATGCTGGAGGAAATCCGTAACAGTCGCGACTCGATTAAAGTCGGGGGTATAAGCCAATGATGAAGTAACCGCATTGGCAGTACCAGCCAATAACGTTGTTGTTAATCGATTGCCATTGCTGTCGTAGGTATATGTACTTTTTCGACCAAGCGCATCAATGTTGGATTGCACAAGATTCGTAACTGGATCACGCGCGACAGTGACAGTCTGTTGTTCCGGCAAACCCAGTGCTCTGGTGAAGGAAATCGGGTAGCCATTAGCATTGAACACGGTACGTGCAACGATGTTCCGCTCGTCTGTGACATCGGTTTGCGTGACTTTATTATTCGTATCCAGAGTATAAGCAAACTTATTCGTCGTGTTGTCCGCGTAAGTTTGGGTGGCGACTCTATTGTTGGCATCGTAAGTGTTGGTCACCATCACATTGCCGCGCTTATCTTGTACCGTCAGCATGTTGTGGTTGACGTCGTAGGTATACATTTCGGATTTTCCCGCCGGATCGGTCGCTTTAACGAGATGCCCCGTCGCATCGTATTCATAACTTACAGTACGCCCGATATTATCGGTCGCCGAAGTAATGCGATTTTTAGCGTCGTAGGAGATCTGAACATAACGGCTGCTTGGCGAAATAATTTTCGTTAAATTTCCAAGGCCATCACGCGAAAATGCGAGCGTGTTACCGGCACGATCACTGATTGAAACCGCGGCAGCAGCGCGAGCATTGCTTGACGCCATGGACTCCGGAAAGCAAATCTTGGAGCCGTCCTTCATTTTCAATTCCCAATAACAATCTCCACCGCGCCAAGTGATCGTCGAGCCAAAATATTTGGTTGGTGTTGTCGTGTGTTGGTACACCGCGTCAGTGTAGGTGGTACCGGGTGAAATACGTACGTAATGCACTCGCCCCCCATCAGGCAGAACCAATTCCTGGTAAGTCCAAGGACTGGTATCGCCAATAAGGAAGAGGTCGTATGACAAATTGGTGCCGATACCAAACGCACGTGAGGCTGGATCACGTTGTCGATAGCTGCGCTGTATTTCCAGCGGAAAGACATCGTCAATAAAAAGATCAGTCACCTCATGCTGGAACAGCCCAGTGAAACAATCCACCGGATCACCCGCTTTGCTAGCTTTGCCACATCCCCCAGGAGGCGGCCCCTCCGCGGGTGCATTGCTGGGTAACGAAATCATCGCTCCAGTAAACTCATAAATCGCCACGCCCTTGTCCGGCATCACTTGCTTACCGTCAGGAGTGACTGTTCCCTGCCCGTAGACATACCATCCTTTAACACGCGCGTCGTAATTCCAGAAATCGATACGCGCACCTGGCGCTGCCCCGCTAAAGTTGGGGTAGATCAGTTGTGCACCTTGCTGGGCTCGGTCGGCGGTGCTGGTCAGAGTCGCGCCACCTGGTTGAATCGTGAAGTAGACCGGTACGCCCACGCCGGGAATTGGAAACGGGGGACGATCCGTGGGAATCGCTGTCATGTTAAGTTGCGTGACAATTTTTCCATTACGATCGCGAATCACTGTACCAGCCGGAATACGTAGTTCCAATCCGGGTATCCGTGCTGATGTGACGGTTGTTTCTTGCGTTGTTGGTGACGGCAAAGTGACATTGCCTGCGGAGTCGAGCTTGGGACTCCATATTGTGTAACTCAACACATTGGTCTTATTACTCTCGACACTGACTCGGGCTTGATAGAAACCATATTGGGCATCCCTACGTTGGGCGCTCTGCCCATCAATTGCAAGTACTTGGGTACCTGGATTCAAGTGCCGCAGCAGAAAACGTCCGGTGTTGTCGGTCTCTGTGGATTGACTACCGATGCTTATCGTGACGCTTGCCAATGCGCGACCATTTAGAGTCAAGACTTGTCCCGCCAGCGCAGTTTCTCCCACTGGCGCTTGCAGTGGAGGTAACGCCTGCAATGGGCTGTTGCCCCGCTTGGCGCGCCAGTCCCCCGGAAATGCTGCGCATCTGGTTGCCATGCTTCCGTCTGCTGAATATTCTCGGCTGCGGCAATTGCTTGCCGTTCCAACTTGCCAAACTGGCCGGAATCTTTCAAATTCGATGGCGCAGGTGGGGTGCTTAACGGTTGTGGCGCACCAGTGCTTGCATTTCCCAATGAAGGGGAGGCAATTGCAATGCCATTACCGCCGCTTGCAATAACCGCGCGCGAGTTGGGTTTTTTTCCATCCAATTGTGCTGTAGTGAATCCAATTGAAAAGAATGGCAAGACTCTATCGGCATCATCGACAGCATTCTTGATGAAGAGTGTGTAGCGACTGGCCGGAAGCAAATCTTGCAGCGGCGTTATGAACAACAGCAAGCCTTGCTCTACCGCTACAGGTTTTACGGGTACCGCTCCTTGCGGGCCAATTAAAGTCACGCTCGTATTGTTAAGACTCGCGACCGTCATACGCTGATTGAAACGCACCACCAACGCCTGATTGATGGGAACGGATTGCTCTTCGGCAGCTGGCTGACTGTCTTTGACGCTGGGCAGGCCACTACCGCTAAGGCCAGCAGCAATTACAGAAGCCACGGCCGTAGTAACCATGCTGAAACGCTGACTGAGCGGGTCGAACAACTCTCCGCTGCCGAGCGCCTGTTGAGTAGCGCCATTTCCGCCCCATAACAGAACGTTTGCGCTTGGCAGCAAAGCTGCGAGGTGATTGTAGCGCGCGGTATCTAGCTTGGCGTTGAAATGCTCTGCCTGGTGGGTGAACGGATTAAATAACTCTGCCTCCGAAATTGCTTGACCACGAGCATCAACACCGCCGGCAATCAGTAGGCTACCGTTGGACAGTACTGTGACAGTATGCCCACTGCGCGCAATCAAACTCAGATCTCCCAAAGATTTGAAGCTGCCGCTGACCGGATCAAATTGTTCGGCCACGGTAACGATATTGCCGCCGACGTCTAGCCCACCCAGGATAAGTACAGAACCGTCAGGTAACAAGGTCGCGCTTTGCCCACTACGCGCTTGCTTGAGGTTGACTGGCAACGTAGTAGTTTGCTTGGTTTTTAAGTCGATGATATAGGCCGGCACATTTGATGCCGCCCTGCCATTAGGACTTGGAGTACCTCCGCCTAACAATAACCATCTGCCATCCGGCAGTTGAGTGGCACTTTGACCGGATTGCACCTCCGGTAGAGGAGAAAATATTTTTGCCAACACTTCGGGTATCGCACCGCGTGTAGGTTCGCTGCCTGATTGCGCGAATGTGGCTGAGCTAAACATAAGCGTTGCCAGCAAAATCGAAATCCATTGGGAACATTGGATCATTCGAAGACAGGCCATTTTTCTGTGGCGGACATTTTTTCTGTGATTTTCTTAAACACGGTACCGCTCCCTATGCGATCTGATTTATTGTTTTCCACAAAACTTGATACTACTGAGATTGACTTCGACTTCGAATTTATGCTGCGAGGCCACTTTGCTTACGAGCAAATTAGCGGAGCATTCGCATCCGTCATCAGTAGCACCAAGATGCGAATTTCAATCAAGACACTTAACTCCAATCTTGGTACAAAGTCGTAAGCCAACGCGCTCCAACAGTCCTGCTGTCACTGAATTTTTGGGGTGTTGGCATCGCGCCGATTAAGATGGATACGACGCTGGCGACTTAAGGACTCGCTAAGTTCGACGACAAGGTCAACCCCACGCTCGCTGCGGCATTAGCGCTTGGTTGCACATTGATTGTGTAGACCCCTGTTACCGGTAACGCTGGCAAATTATTGCTATTATCGTTTGACCAATAATCACTAAATAATTGGCTGCCATCTGGCTTATAAACCGTATAGGTAATGGATCGTCCGATTGGATTCGTACTTACCCCGGTATACTTGAGTTGCAATGTCTGACCTACAGTGCCATTAAATGTAACCACTCCTTTTTGATGAATGGCCAACTCCACCTGGAGTGGTGCGCCGTCGACTGTAATGACACCAGCTTTGTCTGCGGGAACGCTCTTCAACTGCATATCAACCTGACCTGTTGCCGCCGATGACGGGTTGATTACGACGCTATATGTCCCCGTCATCGGCAGGACTGGAATATCGAATGTGGCTGAGTCATAAACAGTGTTTGAGGTCAGGTTTGTACCATCCGGTGCATATACGTTGATCCCGGCAGAGGACATGGTTCCATTGGAAAAGACCATCCAATACTGTTGTCCGGCCACGCCACTGAAGGTATAGCGCCCGCCCTGGCCTACTCGGGTCGTTTTGAATGTAACGGCGGCGGCATCGGCAACCAAGGTACCGGAGATCTGCGCCGACAAGGTCAGAGTCACGCTAGCAGAGGCTAGTCCGCTCAATTGGATATTAATTGTGTACGTCCCGGTTACCGGCAATATGGGCAGGTTGTTACTATTATCGTTCGACCAATAATCGCTAAATAATTGGCTGCCATCCGGCTTATAAACCGTATAGGTGATGGATTGCCCGGATGGATTCGTGCTGACCCCAGAATATCCAAGCCCCAATACTTGACCTGCATTACCACTAAATGTAATGACACTTTTCTGGTGTGTCGCCAAATCAACCTGAAGCGGGACACCGTCGATTGCGATGACGCCAGTTTTGTCCGCCGGAACACTCTTCAACTCTAAATCGACCTGGCCTATTGTCGCCCCTGATGGGCTGATTGCCACGCTGTACGTTCCCGTTACGGGTAACGTTGGGATATCAAATGTAGTTGAGCCACTAACACTATTTGACGTCAGGTATGTCCCGTCTGGCGCATATACGTTGATCCCTGCAGAGGGCAAGGTTCCACTGGAAAAGACCATCCAATACCGTTGCCCCGCCATGCCGCTGAAAGTATAACGACCGTTTTGTCCCACCCGTACGGTTTTGAATGTGACGGGGGTTGCATCTGCGACCAAGGTCCCCGTGAGCTCCGATGACAAAGTCAGCGTAACACTAGCTGAAGCATTGCTATTTGCTTGAATCGTGATTGTGTACGCCCCTGTCACCGGCAATATGGGCAAGGTATTTTTATTATTGCTAGACCAATTATCGCTAAATAATAAGCTGCCATCCGGTTTGTAGACCATATAAGCAATGGATTGCCCGATTGGATTCGTGCTGACCCCGGTATATCCAAGCCCCAGTGCCTGGCCTGCAGTACCATTGAATGTGACTACTCCTTTTTGATGAACGATCAGATCGACCTGAAGCGGAGCGCCGTCGACTGCAATCACACCAGCTTTGTTCGCCGGAACACTCTTCAACTGCAAATCGACCTGGCCTGTTGTCGCCCCTGACGGACTGAGTACCACGCTATACGTTCCTGTCACCGGCAAAGCAGGAATATCAAATGTAGTTGAGCTGCCAACACTGTTGGACGCTAGATTTGTGCCATCTGGCGCATAGACATTAATCGCAGTTGGGTACATGGTTCCATTGGAAAAATCCATCCAATACTGTTGTCCTGCCACACCACTGAAGGTATAACGCCCACTCTGGCCCACTCGGGTTGTTTTGAATGTTATGGGTGCCGCATCGGCAACCAAGACGCCGATAATCTGCGATGACAAGGTCAACGCAACATTCGCACTAGCACTGCTTTGAGTAGATACTCCCAAGGTATACGACCCACTCACCGGCAAGACAGGCAATTTATTGCTGCTATCGTTCGACCAATAGTCGCTAAAAAATTGAGTCCCGTCCGGCTGATATAAAGTGTAATAAATTGGTTTTCCAAGTGGGTTCGTTTTAACACCGGTGTATCCCAAGCCAAGGGATTGCCCCATCGAACCATTGAATGTATATCGACCATTTTGACCGCTGCTTAAAACCACCTTGAATGGTTCACCATCAATGATCAAGGCGCCATTAGCGGCCGTTTTTAGTTGCAGGTTCACCTTCCCCTTATCATTAGATTCGGTACTCAAAAGTATCGAATATGTGCCAATTTTCGGTAGCGCATCTAATGTGATTGAGCCATCATTCCCGACGTAGAGTGACTTTAACGCCTTACCATCTGGCGTGTAGACCATCATTTGGGCGCCATAGACGAACGTGCCGGCGGACGAAACTAACGATAGATATTGCTGTGGCAGACCATCAAACAGCAACAAAGCTTTCTTGCCCGCCGTATTGATGGTGACGGTCTGTATAGCACCATCAACGAGAAGTCGGCCAGTGTATTGGATATCAGCAGAATTCACTCCTGTAGGCAATGCATAGAAATCACCATTGCTTGTTGCCTTACCGTAAGGAGTGGTAACGCCTATCTTGCCGGAACCTCCCGGATTCGAAACTATCGTCGCCAGACTGTTTGCTGTCGCCGATGCTGTCAACGCAGCCGTGTTACCAAAGGTGATTTTATTATCTTCTTTTGTAGTTTGAAAATTAGTGCCAGTAATCGTGACGGCGGTACCCACCGCGCCGATTGTTGGGGAGAAATTCGTGATAGTCGGCGCCTGCATGGCCCCGACCGTAAAGTCCACTGCGCTTGTGGCACTGCCATTCACATTGGAAACGGCAATTTTTCCTGTAGTGGCGCCAAGAGGCACGGTAACAGTCAGACTTGTGGGAGACGCTGCTGTTATCGTCGCTGGTGCGCCGTTAAACGTGACTGTATTGTTAGCTGGCACAGCCAAGAATCCGCTGCCATATATAGTCACCGTCGTTGCGACTGGACCGACGCTCGGCGCAAATTCTGCAATCGTAATCGCTGCGGCGGCATTTTTTTTAATGGTCGTTATATTGCCTACTGCATCATAGACGTACTGCGCGCCAGTGCCATCAGATGACACCACCTGAACCAGGCGCCCTAATTCATCGTAGACATACTGGGCTGCATGCACCGGCATAGTGAACACGAGGGTTAAACAGATACCTTGCAACCCGCGATACATGATCCGATAAACGGAACTCAAAGTAGCGTCAGGCCTCGCGCAAAGCTCCCTAATTCTCCGGTACGCGACGGGAGAGCTCGAAAGCCCCGGTCGACACCAGATTGCAGCCACGTTGAAGCACTTCGCCAAGCAATGCCGTGCGGCGCTTAGCGCACGCACCTCCCTGTACCGAATCGATGCAACATGAATCCATCCCCTTACATTTCAAAAGTATCGCTTGTATTTTTATTAATAATTAGCAAATAAAATTCGATATAATTGTTTTGAGGAAACTATTTGCGTTGACGAATACTACATAGCCATTCTAACTTTGACAACATAAAATGCAAAAAAGAAACAAATTCATTATGACAACGTTTTCAAACAACATTTATTAGTGGCGTTTAAATAAACATGACGGCGACTTGATGCATACAAAATCAATATCAAAACAAAGAAAATTCCATCGGCACTGGCTCACTTTGGTCACTACGCTGGGGATAGGCACAACTTTGCTGGCCGGGCCGCTAGACGATGTCCATTTAGGGCTGCCGGCCCTTGTGGGCAACATCACAAATCCCACTTCTGCAGCCCGAGTAGCACTTGGTCAGAAACTTTTCTTCGATAAACGCTTGAGTGGCGACGGGACAATTAGCTGCGCAAGTTGTCATCAACCGGGGTTGGCTTTTACCGATGGGAGAGCCTTAGCCAAAGGCATAGGTGATCGCACCGGTACACGCAACACGCCGACGCTGCTTAACGCTGCATTTAATACATCACAGTTTTGGGATGGGCGACGTGCGTCATTAGAGTCGCAGGCACTGGACCCGTTTGTGAACGCGAGGGAGCACGGATTAAAGGATCACACGATCTTGCTGGAGTTGTTGCGAAGCGATGTCCATTACGAGAAGGCATTTCAAGACGCATTTCAAATTATTCCTGGTGCTATCCAGATCGAACATGTGGGTAAAGCGCTCGCTAGTTTCGAACAAACATTATTAGCAGGAAATTCTCCCTTTGATCGCTATTTCTTTGCGGGAGAAAAAAAGGCTCTGTCAGCCAGCGCGGAGCGGGGACTAGTCTTATTTCAAAACTCGGCACAGTGCGCCACGTGCCATACGATTGATAAGCATCAAGCCTTGTTTTCTGACAACCAATTTCATAGCTTGAGCGTCGGTTGGCAGCGTATAGAGCAACGTGTGCCCAGCATCACCAAGCGCTTGATTGATGCTAGGACGCAGGGCTCCAATCTAGACCAGACAGTACTGAGCGATGAAGATATTGCTGAGCTCGGGAGATTCGCTGTCACATTGAACCCTGCCGATATTGGGAAATTCCGTACGCCAAGCTTGCGCAATGTGGCATTAACTGCCCCCTATATGCATGACGGCAGTGTCGAAACATTGGAAGAAGCAGTCGAGCTGGAAATCTATTACCGCAGCGCAGAAAATGGCCACCCGTTGATTCTTACCCCGCTTGAAAAAGCCGATTTGGTCGAATTCCTGAAATCGTTAACCAGCCCACCCGCATCGCGTTTTGCAAACATCGAAGAAAATTTATCTGTCCAAAAATAGCCGGACTATCAAGAATTTTATGCCAATACGCACGTTGGCATTAGTGATGCATAAGCCAATACACAGCTAGCAATGCACAGCATACAACGACTTCTGATTGTGTTATCTTTACACAATATTTCCAATAAACAACAAATCAACAATCAAATAAGAACGCAAATTTGATCTCAGGATCAGCCATTTAGAATGAGAAACAGCCTCGTGAATTCATCGACACAGTCCCGTCTCCCCAATCCTTTGAGGCCAATCAGTTTCCAATCGCGGGCCGCCGGATTCACGTTGCTCGAACTATTGGTCGTTATTGTCATTATTGGACTATTGGCGGCCTACGTCGGCCCCAAGTATTTTGCGCAGCTCGGCAAATCCGAAGTGACCATCGCCAAGGCACAAATAGGAGCATTCGAAAAAGCCCTCGACACGTATCGACTCGATGTAGGCCACTACCCGACCAACGAAGAAGGTTTGGCTGCACTGCTGATCAAGCCTGCGGCAGCGATCAAATGGAACGGTCCATATCTAAAAAAAGAAATCCCTCTAGACCCTTGGGGGAACTCTTATGTCTACCGCTCCCCGGCACAAGAGGTGATTACGACGTCATATCGTATGGCAAAGACGGGCAACCCGGAGGTAGTGATGAGAATGCCGATATCACTAACTAGCAGGAACTAGTCGAAATCTATGCAATACGATGTCCGGGCTCTTTCTGCCGAACACCTGATGGTGCAACTTTTCGTCGATGCTAACGACGAGTCGGACGCATGTCGTCAGGTTGAGGCACGCGGTTTGTTTATCGCAACCATCCAACCTGTCCGAGGCAATGGCCTGGGTGCAATATTACCTACCGGCGCTAGCAAAGGGCGCTTCTCGCTGGTTCTATTTAGCCAGGAATTACTGGCACTGCTCACAGCGGGTTTAAGTATCGTCGAAAGCCTGGAAGCGCTATTAGAGAAGGAAACCAGTAACAGCACGCGTGGAGTAATAACTCGTTTGCTCGCGAGCTTGCATGAAGGAAGACGGTTTTCAAATGCACTAGCGGAGCAATCTGAAATATTTCCACCACTGTACATTGGTATCGTCAAAGCTGCAGAAGGAACCAGCGACTTGCCACGTTCACTGGCACGCTTTATCGACTATCAACAACGCATAGATAGTGTTCGCAATAAGGTCATCAGTGCGGCGATTTATCCGTTGATTCTACTTATAGTCGGCGGCGGCGTATCGGGCTTCCTGATTGGCTATGTGGTACCTCGCTTTGCGGAGGTATATCAAGGTGCTGGTCGCAGTTTGCCTTGGCTCTCCCAACTGTTACTGGATTGGGGGCAGTTCGCCACAAACAATTCAAAAACCGTCCTCATCATGGTCGTTGTTGGTCTAGTTGGTTTGTTTCTCGGATTACGTCATGCAATCGCCCACGGCGGTATGACGAGGCTAATCAATAAGCTCCCTGGAATTGGAGAGCGAGTTCATATCTATGAATTATCGCGTTTATATTTAACGCTTGGTATGCTCCTGGAAGGCGGCATCCCAATTGTTTCAGCCATGAATACGGTGCAGGGCATCGTCTCGCTACAAATTAGAACAGGGTTATCTCTTGCAAGCGAAGCTATACAATCTGGTGGCTCCCTATCAACAGCATTCGAGGCCAACCGGCTCACCACGCCCATTTCGCTACGCATGCTACGCGTGGGTGAACGTTCCGGCGAACTTGGGCAAATGCTGACGCAATCGGCAGCGTTCTATGATGGCGAAATCAGCCGCTGGATTGATCGCTTTACACGAACGTTTGAGCCTATCTTGATGGCCATCATTGGGATCATTGTCGGTGGCATCGTGGTGTTGTTGTATATGCCGATCTTTGATCTGGCGGGAAGCTTGTCATGAACAGAGCCATTCCTGCACGACTGCAACTGGATCCCGCATTGATTCAAAAAGCGCGGCAAGTAGCCACACACTCACAGCGCTCTTTCATTCTCGAGCTGGAATCGATGACCGGCCACGAGGGACGTCCGTTAGTGGCGGAAATCGCGCGACAATTTCGCATGCAAGTCATTGAAACCGCCGCTATGCTGACAATGACACCCGCATTTGACTTGCTTCCATTGTCCAAAGCAATGCAACGCCATTGCGTATTATTGCGCCAATCGGAAAACAATTTAATTGGCGTGATTTCTGATCCATTTGATCCAGATATCCAGACTTGGATGGATACACATGCCAAAGCGCATCTCAGCTATCACCTGGCATTGCAGGCAGACATTCAGGCTTATCTGTCGAAACAGGAAGAATCTGCGCGAGCTGTAGATAATCTGGCGCCCACGTCGAACGATAACCGACGAGATAACAAGACAGCCGCGTCCCTGTCATTTGCCTCGGTCAGCGCCTTCGCCAGTCCAGCAGTCAAGCTTGTCAACTCCACGTTATACGATGCGCTAAAGGCCGGCGCTTCCGATATTCATATGGAAAGCACACCCAATGGTCTTGCGGTCAAGTATCGCATTGATGGGGTCCTAGATCATGCCACTACAATCAATAATATTGATGTCGCCGAACAAGCTGTGTCTCGCCTGAAGGTCTTGGCGGAACTGGATATTGCGGAACGCCGCGTTCCTCAGGACGGTAGTTTTCGGGTAGAAGCATCTGGCCGGGAAATCGATCTACGTATTTCCATCATGCCCAGCATTCATGGGGAAGATGCCGTGATCCGAATTTTGGATAAGCGTGCAATGGTCGAAACGTATGGCGCATTGACACTTGAAGCGCTGGGCTTTGACGCGACATCACTGGTTACCTTACGTATGTTGGCCGAAGAAGCCTATGGCATGTTGCTGGTAACCGGTCCAACCGGATCTGGGAAAACCACCACGCTCTATGCCACGCTGACGGAAATCCATAACGGCCGCGACAAAATCATCACAATTGAGGATCCGGTTGAGTATCAATTGCCAGGAATCCTTCAAATCCCCGTAAATGAAAAAAAGGGGCTCACCTTTGCCAAAGGCTTGCGCTCGATTCTACGTCACGACCCCGACAAAATAATGGTGGGGGAAATTCGCGACAAAGAAACCGCCGAGATCGCGGTTCAGTCTGCTTTGACTGGCCACTTGGTGCTGACCACAGTACATGCCAACAATGTCTTCGACGTGTTCGGGCGATTTACCCATATGGGCATTGATCCTTACGCGTTCGTATCTGCGCTCAATGGCATTTGGGCCCAGCGCTTGATTCGCCTGAATTGCCCGCATTGCGCGATAGAAAATACGCCATCAGATAACGATCTGGCGCGGGTTCACCTGACCGGAGAACAAGTCCAGGATTATCAATTCAAACAAGGCGCCGGTTGCGGAGATTGCCGTGGTACTGGTTACAAGGGCCGCCATGCAATTGCAGAAATATTGACGTTGAACGACGAAATCCGGGAAATGATTATTGAAAAGCGGTCGATCCGACAAATCAAAGAAGCGGCGCGCTTAAATGGTACTCGCACATTGCGCGAATCGGCATTGGAACTAGTTAAATGTGGTGCAACTACACTAGAAGAAATCAAACGAGTAACTCTCCATGCGTAATTTTTTTGACAGATCATTGCGCATCGGTCTGTCTCGTCAAGGCCTCACAGTGCTGCACATCAAGCGCGGGCGGCGTTCGGCGACGACTTCGCTCAGTGATCACAGATTTGAGGAGTGCCTCTTAAAATCACCCGAGCAGTTAAGTGGTCATATCTGCAAAATACTTGCAGCGGAACAGTATCGCCGGCTAGCGACGACCGTTATTTTATCGAACGACCTAGCTCGTTTCTGGATGGTAACGCCGCCAGCGAACGCTACACGTTTGTTGGATTGCAAAGCCGCCGCAGATTTGCGATTTCAAGCACTCTACGGAGAACCATCGACAACTTGGAAAATCGCTGCCGATTGGCAGATAGTGCAACCGTTCTTAGCCTCGGCCATTCCACAGACACTCTTAGCTACATTGCAGCATGCCTGTTTAGCTTGTCGATTACCGTTAGTAGAAATTGCGCCGCAGTTCGTCGCAGCCTGGAATAGATCGCATTCGTTGATACGCAAAAATGCATGGTTTGGTGTAGTAGATTGCGATCTAATTACCTTCGCCGCATTGCATCAAGGACGTCTGCATGCCGTGCGTTCAATCCCTTTGGCAGAACAAGCCATAACCGACCCTGCTTATTTACACGACCATATCGCTCGTGAAGTATTGCGCCTGCAAATTCCAATGCCAACCGAGATGCAATTCTACGGAAAAAAACGGGAAAACTGGTGTATCCCGACCGCGGATCAACTGATTTATAGCTGGTTAGATGAGGGCAAAACGGCAACCCGCGTCGCGCAGACTCCGGGGCTAGCACTTGCAAGTACCGGGTTGGCCGGCACATGAGCCAAATACGAATTGATTTCGCACCGCATTCCATGCGGCGCATGTTAACCCGTACCAGTGCGTTGACTTGGATCGCTGCGCTCTTCATGCTTATTTTCTGCCTTGGTTCTATCCTGATGGCATGTCGACTCAACCATCAAAATCAAACGCGTCAAACCGAGATTAGCGGCATGCGAAAGCAACTCGACGAACGAGATGCCAGGAAAGCTCTCCCACAAAAGCGAGTCATTGCAGAGTCTCAGGTCAACGCCATCAACACTGCCACTATTCAACTGAATTTACCATGGCGTGATCTATTCGATGCCGTGGAAGTGGCCACCCCAAACTCTATTGCCCTGCTATCTCTAGAACCTGACGCCAAGCGACAATCTATTAAGGGATTGGCTGAGGCAAAAAACGGTGATGACATGATTGCCTACGTTGAAGAATTAAAACAGCGAAAATTCTTTCAATCTGTAGTGTTACTGCGCCACGAAATCAACGAACGGGATGTCAACAAGCCTCTCCGCTTTCAGTTTCAGGCCCAATGGGGAGATGCTCAATGACCGCCTCCCGGTATTTACAACGTGTCCTGCAAATTCACCTGATACTGGCACGCTTTGGAATTATCCGTTGTCTAACGTTCGTTATGTTTGCGCTTGGCATTGCAGGATGGCTGGTCGTCATTCCTCATCTGCGCGCCGAAAGCAAAATCCAACAAGCAGTGTTGAACCATACCAAGATAATCTTAAGGGAACCGGTACAGGTAACAATAGCTTCCCCACGTTCGACCGCAGACGATCGCCTGCTCAATTTCTATCAAACACTTGGGCAATCCTCGCAGAAAGAACAACAAATCAAAGCCATTTTTGCGATTGCAGGTAACTCGAACCTTGATCTGAATATGGCCGAGTACAAGGTAACGTTTAATCAAAATGGTGGTTATCAAACGTATCAAATGTCATTTCCGTTGAAAGGATCGTATGCCGATATTCGTCGATTCTGTGAGCGACTTTTACTGGATATTCCGTTTGCGTCACTTGATGAGATCAACTTCAAACGGGAGGCCATAAACAATCCGAGTTTGGAGGCAAAGTTGCGCATCACGCTCTATCTATCGGACTACTCCATGCCTGCTAGCGGAGTAACTGCATCGGAGCACAATTTATGAAACCACTTCATCTTGTATTGCTAATCGGACTGGCTGGATCTGGCGGGCTGGTGCTGTTCGCAGACAAAACACCGAATACATCCATCGTAGAACCTGCAACGCGTCTATCGACACGACCATCTATATCAACTTCAACCCAAAAAACTTTGTTAGGCGACCATGAAAAGGAATTGCACATCAAGGCACTACTGTCGCGCGCCACCTTGATCGGCGGAGAACGCGACAAGAAATCCGAGCCTCTCTTTACAAATCAGAGTTGGACACCTCCGCCCCCTCCCGCGCAAGAAATATCCCCTCTTCCGCCCAGCGCTCCACCTTTGCCATTTAGCTATCTGGGTAAGAAGCTGGAAGATGGTCGCTGGGAAATTTATCTGGAACGTGGTGACCGGACTGTTATAGCCCGTGAACAAATTGTGATTGATGACATGTATCGCGTCGATTCGATTAAACCACCACTTCTCTCACTGACATATTTACCGTTACAGCAAGTACAGACACTTATTATTGGGGGAATCGACTGATGACAGGTCGTCCTAGAGATTTATCTCGCAGGTGGCAAACACCTGCGAGAATGTATGCACAAGCCCTTTCTTCTGTACTTACGAGTATCGTAGCAGCAACTTTACTTTCCGGATGCGCAGCTCAATTGGCCTATCGAGACGGCAAAGAGCTTATTGCGCAAGACAAGATTGAAGAAGGATTGGCCAAATTTAAGGATGCCAGCGCCCAAGATCCGCAAAATTATGAATATCGAATTGCGTACTCACGCACCAAAGAAAGAGCCATATCAGCTTATCTGATGCAGGCCGACAACCTCGCTGGCGTCGGCAAGCGTCCTGAAGCGGAACAATTTTATCAACGGATATTGACGATCGACCCGAGTAATGATCGTGCTCGAAGTGGCCTACTGCAGATCAACATGTCGGAGCGGCATGCCAGCTTGATGAAAGAGGCGCAGCTAGCTTGGGAGAAAAAAAATACAGATATGGCGCAAATGAAATTGCGCATTATCTTAAGTGAAAATCCAAATGATGCAAATGCGCAGGCATTACAGCGTGCCATTGAAGAGAAAAACAGTAAACACTCTCCGGAGTCGAGCCTCTCGGCTGCCTACAAGAAAAAGATTTCGATTGATTTTAAAGATGCGGCCCTACGACAAATATTTGACGTTATTTCACGTACGGCGGACATCAACTTCCTTTTTGATAAAGACATCAAAACCGATCAAAAAACTTCTATTTTTTTAAGAAACAGCACAATTGAGTCGGCCATTCACTACACACTGTTAACTAATCAGCTAGAACAACAGGTACTAGATGCCAACACAATTCTGATCTATCCAAATACGGCAGCGAAACAAAAAGACTATCAAGAGATGGTCATCAAGACCTTCTTCCTCGCCAACGCGGAAGCGAAGACCGTCGCCAACACATTAAAATCGATTCTGAAATCGCGCGATATTGTCGTCGACGACAAATTGAATATGGTTATCCTCCGCGACTCACCAGAAGCCGTCAAATTGGCAGAAAAGCTCGTCGCTTTACATGATGCTCCCGAACCAGAAGTAATGCTTGAAGTTGAAGTGCTAGAAGTATCACGCACGCGCTTACTTGACTTGGGAATTCAATGGCCGAGTAGTTTAAGTTTGACGCCGTTGCCACTTGGGACACCAGTCAATGGTTCAAACAATGGCACGAATAATGGCAGCTCTTCAACGGGAAATAGCACGTTATCGCTGCGTGATTTGCTACATCAAAATAGCGGAAGTATTGCTGCAGGTATCTCTCCAATGACGATTACCGCCAACAAGACCGATTCTGATGCCAATCTCCTCGCCAATCCGCGTATCCGTGCGCGCAATCACGAAAAAGCAAAAATCCTAATTGGTCAGCGCGTACCGAACATCACAACCACCGCCACCTCGACCGGCTTTGTCTCAGAATCTATCAATTACGTAGACGTCGGGTTGACACTAAATGTCGAGCCTACAATTTATTTGGATAGCGATGTTGGCATCAAAGTATCGCTGGAAGTCAGCAATATTATCGGGCAATTGAAAACCCAATCCGGTTCTGTTGCATATCAAATAGGCACGCGCACCGCCAGCACCGTGTTGCGCCTCAAGGATGGTGAAAATCAGGTATTGGCTGGTCTGATCAACGACGAGGACCGACGTAGTGGCAATAAAGTACCTGGTTTGGGTGAGTTGCCAGTGGTTGGACGTCTTTTCGGCAGCAACTCGGACAACAATCAAAAAACAGAAATCGTTCTTTCAATTACGCCACATTTGATTCGCAATATCCAACGGCCGGATGCCGCGTTATCGGAATTTCGTTCTGGTACAGACACCAGTTTCAGGGTACGCCCTGATTCAATGAGAGATGTTCAAAGGGAACCGCTTGCAACACCCGTAGAGGCTCCCGCGAGCACGTCAAAAAGCGCGCCGACGCCCTCGTCATCTACTGGAACGACAGGGAATACCTCGGGTGGCACCAATACTCCCATCAGCGGCAATTCCGGCAGCATCAACGGGGGGAGTCAGGGTTACCCCGCAAACAGTACGCAACTGCAATGGTCGGGCCCAACTCAAGTAAAAGCTGGCGATACGTTTGCGGTGCAGCTAATGATGCAATCTGCTCAACCAGTAGCAAGCTTGCCGATAGTATTGGGCTTTGATAGCCGCGTCATTCTTGTCGAGAACGTTATTGAAGGAGATTTTTTAAAACAAGGTGGAGCACAAACCAACTTCAATAGTCAGGTCGATAACTCTGGAAAAATACAGATAGTTGATACCCGCTCTGGCGGTAACGGCGGCGCAACAGCTTTGGGCGCCATCGCAACAATCAATTTCAAAGCACTATCTGCAGCCGATATCTCCCAGGTGCATTTGCTTGCCATCACCCCCCTCGACGCAACCGGCAATCCTGTCTCTGTAGGCGCTCCTTCGCCTTATCAGATACAGGTACAGGCCCAATAACATGGGTTCGAACCGATGCGAAGAATTCTATCGATCCAGTATCCGTGGGGCGGGAAGTTACCACTTCGCGCAGCCAGACTCCAATAAGCGCCAGGGTTTCACTCTGATCGAATTATTAATCACTCTCTCCATTCTGGCGCTACTCGCTAGTGTAGCCGTACCCTTGACACAGGTTGGAATGCAGCGTCATCAAGAGCAGGAGTTACGTCGGATACTCTGGGAAATCCGCAGCGGTATTGATGCCTACAAGCGAGCCGCAGATGAGGGGCGAATTCCCAAATCCCTTGGGGCTAGCGGGTATCCAAAGAATTTGGATATTCTAGTAGAAGGCGTAGCGGATCAACGTGATCCAAAACGTTCAAAAATCTTTTTTTTAAGGCGCATTCCAAGTGACCCCATGGCTGCAAACAGTAACGAGGACGGGGCATTAACATGGGGTAAGCGCAGCTACGCCAGCGAGGCTAATGATCCGCAGGAGGGTGATGACGTTTATGACATCTATTCGACCTCATCCAAGGTTGGTTTAAACGGCATACCCTATAGAAAATGGTAACGTCATGAATAACCCGCGCTCCACGAATATCGATGACCGATCCGCTACTCAGACGTACAAAAAAAAGACGGCAGAACATGGTTTTACGCTGATCGAATTACTGGTCGTCTTGGCCATCGTGGCTCTGTTAGCAACACTGGCGTTACCTCGCTACTTCCAAAGTATTGACACAGCAAAGGAGGCTATTCTAGTAGAAAATTTGCGCCTAACAAGAGACACCATTGATAAATTCTATGCCGATACAGGTCAGTATCCCGACTCTCTCAACGAGTTGGTAGAAAAGAAGTATTTACGATCCCTTCCCGTTGACCCCATTACAGAAAATACCGATGCCTGGATAATCGTACCTCCGGAAGACCTGGAGAAGGGGAATGTCTATAGCATTCGCAGTGGCGCGCCAGGCAACAATCGCATGGGCATACCCTTTACTGATCTGTAATCTTTATCATCATGAACTACACGATGGCACAAATGATAGGAAATATAGAAATGCCGGCTTTACCTATCTCGGTGTATTAATCCTAGTTGCGATTCTTAGTATTGCATCGGTCGCATCGCTACAAATTGGATCGTTAGTACAACGGCGAAATGCAGAGGAAAACCTATTGCATATTGGTAGCGAGATGCAAAACGCAATCACTAGCTATATCAATGCAACTCCAGTGGGGCATTCACGCAACCCCACCTCTCTGCAAGATCTTTTGAAGGATCCCCGTTATCCCGAAACCCATCGATATTTACGCAAATTGTATGCAGATCCAATAACCGGCAAAGAAGAATGGGGAACAATCCAATCTCTAGACAAAAGCGGCATTGTTGGCGTATTTAGTTTGTCCGACTCCGAACCTATAAAGTTGGGAAATTTCAGTCCAGAATACGTAGAATTCACAGGAAAAACTTCTTATCGTGATTGGAAATTTGTTGTCTCGCCAAATCTTTCTCATCAAGCTCAATTTTAAAAAAACAAACGATGCTAGCCGGCATCCAACATGATCAACTAACCTGCCTTCAGAGAAACATCCCCATTCAACGCCAACGGCAGCGCCCTGGCCCATCGGTTGGCCGACAGTGAAAAGGTCAGCGCGCGCACCTGGTGATACCACCCCGCCGGCACATACAGCAGTTCACCAGGTTGCATGATGCATTCAATCATAGCGGCCTGGCGGGCAAGCGGAAATTTGTCGAAATCCGGCGCTTCCGGATCAAAGGGTGAGCCGAACAGAATCGCGTTCGCCTCGCGCGGGTAAAGGAATTCGTCGTGATGCGGCGGTGACAGGAAAATACGCTTGCTGCCCCAGATCTGGGCAAAGATATTGTCGTCATAGTCGCAATGCAACGGCGTCACGGTTCCCGATGGTCCAAGCCAAAAGCGTGGCGGGCCCATCTTATTAAAATAGGTTGGCCAGTGGCACAGCGCATTCAACTCACGCAACGCCAGGTTGCCCAGATACGGTGGCAGGTCCTGCGTGTTATCGGCGACCAAGTCCAGGTATGCCAGCAGCGACATATCCTGCATCGCCCGGTCGGGCGCGAACGCGGTGTTGATATAGTCACCCACCCTGGCGCGCACATGCAGCGCGCCGAAACGCTCGCGTAGCGTTTGCGGCGTGAGGGCTGACAATGGCCACTTGTTGACAAGCCCAGTGATGACGAATGGCAAGCCTTCTGCGGCATGCATGCGAAAAGCTGCGGCGTCGAGGCCGCCGATGCGCGGCACTACCGAAATGGCTGGAAGGCCGCGCGCCACACGTCTTATCGCTTCACGCATTTCGTGGATCGAAGTGACCCCGCGAATCAGCGCGTCCTTGCTTTCACGCACCTGCTTTTCGAGCAGGGCGTCTTCGGACGACATGGCCGTCGACGACGGCCGGGGTGGCGGCAAACGTGACACGCTAATTAGCTCACACCGGTCGTGGTCCGATTGTCAGAAGTTGCCAATGATGCGACCGGACGCTCAAAGTGACGTAGAAATTTGCCTACCGTCAGCATGACGGTAAGGCCAACGATAACGAAGAAGACCGCCATCGGGGCAAGACTGTGGAACGGCACAAACCCGGCCAGCGCCATCATGCCCGACGACACGAGTATCAGCGCGAATCCAAGAATGGCGCTCGTCAGTCCGGCAATATGAGGGAAGATCGAATTCCCCTTGCCCATCAAGGTGGGATACATGGCGCCGGCACACAAGCCCATGACCAGGACGGGGGCCATCAAGGTCCACACGTTCAAGCCAATCGTTAGCGACAGAATCAGCATGGCAACTGCTGCGCCTGTCATGACGCGGGCACCGATGCGAAGACGTTGTTCAGATGTCGGCAAACGCGGATGATGTATCCGATTGGAAATACCGCCCAGAAAATACATGAGCCCGATTGCCAGAGCCAGGTAGCCGAAATAAGTTGGCGGCTTGTGCAAGGTGTCTTGCACCATGAATGGCCCGACGATGTTGAACACCAGAAGAATGCTGTAGCACAGCCCTTGCGCCAGAAAGCAACTCTGGAATACCGGACTCGAGAGCACCATGCCGGTGTTCTTGATGAGCGTCTTCGGATTCAGATGTACCGGATGCTTGAGTGTTTCCCGGTAACGCCAGAGAAAAATCCACATCGCGAATGAATAGATCAACAGAAAAGTCAGGCAAGAACGCCAGCCGAACGCCGTTTGCAGATGTGCTCCGATGACGGGCGCCAGAATCGGCGCCAGCCCCCATGCAGTGGCCATATAAGTAAACACATGCATCAGCGCCTGCCCCGAGAACGTATCCGTGATGATCGCCTTGGCGAGCAGATTGGTTGCCGCGATGCCAAAGCCTTGCAGGCAACGCGCCAGGACAAAAGTCTCCAGGTTGCTTGCGACCAGCGTCAACACGCAGCCAGCGGTAAACATGGCCATTCCCAGAGCAAGCATTTTTTTACGACCGTAGGCGTCAGATAAAGGGCCGAAGAGAAGCTGTCCGAATGCATATGCCACCAGATAAATCGTCACGCTCGATTGAATCGCCTGCGCCGAAGTTTGAAAAAAACGCGCCATCGTCGGCAGTGCGGGGACGTAGATATCAATCGCCAACTGGCCCGCGGAGGCCAGCATGCAAATGAAAAATATCAGGAAGCGTGGATGATTCGCAGTTTTATTCATGAAAAAAGTTGGCGCCAGACGTGTGAAGACAGCGTATTTTGACGGCTTATCCAAGTCTCTGCTGGCGAGTGCCAAAAATAGAAAGACCGCGCTTGCTTGCGTTGTGCAAACGCACAGCTCATGCAAGAAAACAGGAATGTATTTTTAGCGCAAACAACAAAAAACGCAGCCTTTTCAAGGGCTGCGTTCATTTTGTTTGCAAATATAAAAACGTATATCCTAGAACGGAATATCGTCATCCATATCCGAGAAATTCGGCGCCGGACGTGAAGCCGGGGCTTGCTGGCGTGCCGGGCTGCCGGGGCGCTGGTGTTCTGGCGGGCCGGTGGCGCGCTGCTGTAGCCACCACCGTCATCCATCGATGCGCCGCCGCCCTGGCCTTGACGGCTGCCGAGCATCTGCATGGTGTCGGCGATGATTTCGGTAGTGTAACGTTCAGCGCCGTCCTTGTCTTGCCATTTGCGCGTCTGCAGGCGGCCTTCGACGTAAATTTGCGAGCCCTTTTTCAGGTACTGGCCGGCGATTTCCGCAAGTTTGCGATAGAAGGTGATCCGATGCCATTCGGTCAATTCTTTCTTTTCGCCGCTATTCTTGTCTTTCCAGCTTTCCGTCGTTGCAACGGCAATGTTGGTGACTGCTTCGCCGTTCGGCATGTAACGCGTTTCAGGGTCGCGGCCGAGATTGCCGACGATGATGACTTTATTGACCGATGCCATGTAATTCTCTCCTAATGTCCAGGGACAATTTATTTTGTCCAAGGGACATTAAATTTGTCCAAAAAATGCGATTAGGGACAATTAAATTTGTCCAAATCTTACAATGTTGCGTTTCAGATGATAAAATCCCATGAGATTTCCAGAAAACGGCTGCCTAGGGACAATATATTTTGTCCAAAAAAAATGCGATTAGGGACAAATTAAATTTGTCCAAATTTTCCAACACCGCATTTTAGATAAAAAAATAACATGATTCTTCCAGAAAGCTGCTGTGTAATTATAAAGTTATGAAGTTTACCGTACTTTGGTTCGACGTAAGGCTTCCGTTACTGCCGAAACCATAAAACGAACAGGAAACTTCCGAAGCCTCAATTTTATTCCGCATAAGCGGCGATAGCAAAAAATAGGCGAGGCGCGGGCTTTCCGCTAGTGGTAACGGAAAACCAAAAATTTGCATTTTGAAAAATTAGTATTGGGTACTACTGCTCAGCGGAGGTTCTTGCGAGCTGCTAAAAGGAGTTGCCGCGTTGCGACGAAAGAATCTTCGCATGGGGCGATTGATTTTGCAACTAGATTTATATCTACACCACGATAACTTAGTGGCGATCGTCGTACTACGCATCAGAGGGGATATTACGCATGGCCGGCACAAAGTCCCGTAAGCCAACTGTAGAAATTGTGAAACGCTGGATCAAAGCTGGTTATGGTCAAGGTCAAGGCTCCAGCTACAAGCCATTCATGAACGTTCGCGATGTTCCATCCATTGGGGCGTCCAACATGGTGACAAGCAGAATCACCGGTCGAAATCACCATTACTTGTCTAGACAGGAATTTAAGACTCACCTACTTGCCGAGTACAGTCGATCTACTCTGGATATCCGCGAGCAATTCGCCCTTCTCCCATGGGACGAAACACAGTCAATCGCAAAAAACCTCGGCATCCGGCACCCCCACTTCCCAGGGACCTCCACGCCAACCGTTCTTACTACGGACTTGGTTCTCAGTTTTAAGCGCCCAGATGGCATTGAACTGGTTGCCGTGAGCGTAAAGTTAACCAAACACTTGACGCCGAGAAATCTGGAGAAACTTCTCATTGAACGTGTCTATTGGAATAGACGGGGGATACGCTGGGTCCTAGCCACAGAAACAAACATACCGAACGTGCGGGCAAGAAATCTGCAATTCTTTGAAGCGGCGCTTAATGATCGCCGAGGGCACAATCTGGTATTGATCCCACTCATTTCAGCCGGAAGTTTGAAGAGCACCATGCAGCACATCTTTCGTTTAATGAAATTATGACAAAGACGATCCAAGATATAGGCGTAGATATTCAGGTCGGTCACACACTATTAGGCAGGGCGGTATGGGAACGAACCAGTCGTATCGACATAAATGCCACGCCACTTAGTCACCGAAGCGCCGTCATACTCACCGTGTAAGGCCCCTATGTTCAAGATCAATGAAATATTCACGCCGACGAAACCGATGTCGCGAATTACGGGTGCTGTGCGGGTCATCGATACCGTTGACCTCAAAAAGGTCATCCTGATCGGCGTAGACGAAAATAATCATAGTGCTCCATTCAGCTTCGATTTCCAAGAATGGCTGGATCTTCTTCACTCCGATTCAGTGATGAAAACGGCAGACCCTTACTTGATGCTCTCATCAATTCCAAAGAGTCTACCGATTGGCGCCACCGTCCGATACAAGCAAGTCCTTGAGATAACCTCGAAATTATCCATGACGCCAAACTTGCTCCACACGCGGAAGGCACTTACCACGGAGATCAATGCCATCGCAAAGGCCATGAGGTTAAATAGCAGAACGATCAAACGCTGGGTCTTTGAATGGCTGAAAGCCGGCAGGAATCCTGTTGCCGCAGTTCGAAAATTTTTACCTAAGGACGAAAATAAAGTCATCATTCCTCAGAAACAAGGAAAGAAGCGGGGCGTCAGCCGTCGTATTGGCGCTTCCGCCTCCCTGGCACCTGCGCATGAAGTCACAGGAAATATCAGTAAAGCCTATGATATGTACGTCATGCAACGGAGAATGACATGGCGCGATGCATATCACGAGATGCTTATCGCGCTGTACGGTATTCCAGAAGAAGCTATGTCGGAGCAGAAACATGGGCTATTCCTGGATCGAGTACTCGTCGAAAAATATCGTGTGCCGACATGGACACAGTTCAGATATCGCTGCCGATGCCTCAAGAATGAGGTCACCAACCAAGGTACGGAACTTCCACAAGGCAAACGCGGCAAGGCCGCCGACGATGTCTTCGGCCTGGATTTTTCGAGATCGACGCTACGCACTTCCAAATTCAGCTTGTTTCACGCCTAACGAAGGCGCAACTGGTTGGTAAGCCTACCGTCTACCTCATCGTCGATATTTTCTCCGGCGCAATCACCGGTTATTGCGTTAGCTTGGAGAATCCTAGTTGGGCAGTCGCTGCACAAGCCCTTTTTAATTGCTTCAACGACAAAGGCTTCGTTTTTAAGCGTCTAGGCCTGCCCTACGAGTCCAAAGACTGGCCGTGTCGGCAACTTCCAATTTTTTTGCGAGCGGATCGCGCTGAACTCGTATCAAACATGGGACAAGCGTTTCCGTCCTCGGGGATTCGGGTCGAAATTGCCCCATCCATGACCCCAGAGGCAAAAGGGACGATAGAAGGCAAGAATGCCGAGATCAAAAAATCGCAGCGAGGCAGATTTGATCTGCCTGGTCGCTATGAGAAGATTCGTAGGCGACGATCACCTGACGGGAAAAAGACAGCGGCACTCGACATTTTCGAGTTCGAACGAATCCTGGTGGAAATCATCATGGACATCAATCGGGAGCCGATTGCTGCGAGGCGAATTCCTCCCGATGCTCTATTATGCGGCGCGAAAGTCGCTAGCCGCATTGGCTTTTACGAATGGGGATTGGAACACCGCGCCGGCTACACCCTTACTATGGGTCCAAATTTCGCATACGAGCATCTCTTAACTCGGGTGAACGCACCTGTTACGCCGCAAGGCATTCACGTTAAAGGCGAAATCTTTAGCTGCGATCGCTTGCGCGAATTGGGTATCCTTATTACTTCTGTAGACAATAACGTCAAAATAAGCGCTGCATACAATCCGCTGTTTGCTTCTGAAATCTACTTCCATGACCAGAAAAACGGTCTTTGGCCCCGGGCATTCAACGTCGATCCAGAAATCGCGCGGTTAAAAGCCTCGTTTGCAGAGACGGCAAACTATCGCGCAATGCAAAACCTGCTCACCGAGCAGGCTGGGCTCAATTCTCACGCCAAGCGCAGGCAGCGCATTCCTGTCGTGCGCAAAATTATCCAAGTTGCGATTCAAGAAAAGAAAACTGTCAATATAAAAACAAGTGGCGCAAAAGCACAAATACGTGAGAACCGAGCGCAAGAACGGGCAAATGAACGATCACCGGGTCTGAATGGCGCAATTTCTAGCGCCCCACCATTCCCAGCGTCAGACAAGAAAAACAACTTGGCGAGCGATGCAAAAACCGGAGTCGTTCGCCCCGACAATGTTCCCGAAACGATAGCCGAATCAAACACCATGAGCAAAACAAAATCACTTTGGGAAAAGGTCAATGCTGTCAACAAGCACTAAGTTAAATCCAGCTTATCGAACCATTGGCGTACCGGAGATTGATAGTAATCCGCTGATCGCTCATCTAAAACTTCCTCCTGACACCGGAGATGATGCATTTCTTGCTTTGGGCATGCAACCGCAGTTCGATGCTAGCGAACGCAAACTTCCCACGGCTATTCGGCGCTTGCGTGTGAACCGCTTGCGGCGCTTTTTCATCCCAACTCTGCCCGTTCATCGTCGTGCCCTCATTGAAATCTGCTCCCAAGTATTCGACGGCTACATGGCCCGCAATCCCATGACCGCTGAAGGACAATCTATCTTGTATGGGGCTCGGTCAACCTGACGTACCGTCCAACCATTTCACTTGTGGCGGGACTTTCCGGCATGGGAAAATCTACTCTCGTAGACCGGATTCTCGGCTATTTAGGTGAGCAAGTGCAATGCCACTCAGGCTTCCACGGTAAGGAATTTTCGGAAACGCAGGTCCTTTGGTTGCGACGTAACGTCCCCGAGCATTGTAGCGTCGGCACTTTATGCTCCACCTTCGGTGACTACACCGACCGCGTTTTGCGCATGTCTCTATACGGAGGGATCTTCGACAAGCTAAAACGGGGAGGTAGGGATGCTTATCTTGCAGAAATTCGTAAAATCATTACGACCCATCATGTCGGTTTGCTAGTGCTAGACGAGTTCCAAAACCTTTCGCTAATGGGAGTCGGAGCGAAGAAAATTATTGCATTGCTCGTCAATCTCCGAGATGAACTCGGTCTTCCCATCGTGGTCGTCGGGACCTACAAAGCACTGCGTTTATTGGAAGGAGATCTAAGCATCGCACGGCGCCTGGTCGAAGGCGGCTATTTCGATCTTGAGCGTCCAACCACATCGGACGACAGCAATTGGCAGGAGTTATGCGAAATCACGTGGCAATACCAATGGATTCGTGAGCCGATCGAGTATTCGTCCGACATTGGCGATGCCCTCTTTGAGGTAAGCCAGGGTATTACGGGAATTATGCTCAATGTCTTCGTTGCCTCACAACTTGCTGCAATGGAAGATGGTGGGCACGAGAGAGTCGACGCCGATTTAATCCGTCATGTATTCAAGGAGCGCATGAAGCCACTTCATCAGGCGGTGAGGATTCTCAAATCGGGGGATCCGCGCCTCTTGGACAAATTTGACGATATCTATAATAATTTGTATCCCACGCAATCCCGAAATGACAATAGTTCGGACCCTAACGTCGAGTCGGACAGTACCAAAATACAGGTCCGTGACGACGCCATCGCAGACTTGAACCCATCAGTAGAGCAGCCAATCAAAGTGCGCCGCAAGAATACCAAACATCCAAAAACTAGCCCAGCACTGTCGGAAGACCAGATCAAAAAATTAGTCACTTCAGACTCCATGCTGGACTTGATCAGCATCCTCGATAATTTATGAGACTGCCAGGATTCCCGATTGCAGCTTCCGGGGAAATCTTCTCTTCGGTCATAGCGCGTCACTTGGCTCGCAGCCCCGCGACGAAAAGCCGCCATCTTGACCAACTTGGACTGCGCATCGCCTCGGCAAATTCTCTCGTTCCTAACAACCTCCCCCCGTTCGTCGAGGTATTACCGGCCAGTCATCCTTGGGCCGATACTCCGAGCCGCATCATCCTGGATCACACGCTAATACCGTTATTTCTCCGTTTTTCCACCGCTGAGCGTAGCGCTGAGGTCATTGCAGAAATCGCGGCGGGACGCAGCAGAAACCCGACAGCGACCGTTGGGCTAACCCCAAGCCGATCAACGAAACTACTACATAAAGCAAAAATCTGCCCCGACTGCGTAGCTCGAGACATCGCGACACACGGCTTTCCTGTTCTTTATCGCCAGCACCAGCCATCATTCGTGCGCATGTGCGACGTGCATGCCAAACCGCTATATTGGAATTGCGTTCGGTGTCAGGAATTGCATCGACATACTCGAATGTGGCAAATGGCAGGCCGCTGCAATTGCCATTCGCCGCTGACCCAGGCAGTGCTCAATGCCGATCTTAACGTAAAAACTGATGAGAATTGGTTGTGGCTATCGCACCAGGTCGCGATTATTCTGGGGTACTCGAATGTACCGACCGACCATTCCATTACGGAAAAACTCCTCAATTGCCTAAAAGAAAATGGATTTTCTGGAACGACTGGAGGCCTTGACTCCTCAGCAGTGGCCGATGCACTGAACGAACGATTTGGCAGGTCATTTCTGCAGCAATTAGATCTCGGGAATTGGTGTGAACTGCTTTCCAACGGACATCGGGCAAATCGTGTGCTCAGCCGAGATGTAATCGAAGGTAGGAAAATTCCCAATGTGTTGCACGTGTTATTGCTTGCCCGCCTTGTTGTTGCCGACATATCGATTCTCTCGGATATGGAATTAACTTCGAAAGTGCAGGAAAAACGTTGTCCCACAGGCTATGGCCGCCGGGCTTCCTCTTGTCAGGCCCTCGATAACCGGACGATCGATTTAGCGGTTCAATCAACCGAGGGGAAAATCACCGTCGCCGCGCGCGTCCTTGGCGTGCACTCATATGTACTAGCGGCCGAGATGCGAAGAAATGGCTTGCGCTTACCACTGCCAAATGTCACCGCGAAACGGCTAGGAATCAAACGCATCCACGCAATCCAAGAGGCGCTTAAAAAAGGGATACCAAAAAAAGATATTCAACACCTCTACAAATATCGGAATGGTCAATTCTGCTGATCGAACTCGATGACCTTGACCTAAGCAACGCACATCGCAATGCAACCATCGAACGACAACGAGAAAATCATCGCACGGCCCTCCTCAAATATTGCGAAGATCATCCTTCACCGTCGCGATCGGCATTTGTCACTATGCACGCTGGCGCCTTTGACTGGTTGCGAGAATACGACAGGACGTGGCTCGAGGGTCATCTGCCCTTATCCATACGCGGAGTCCAAAAGATACTCCGACAAAGACGAAAGGATTGGCCCGCGATTGACACTGCAGCGGCCGCCATAATTCGAAAAGCCGCCCTCGATGAGATCAACAAGATCGACAGACCAACTTGGCTCACTCGAACCAGATTATTAACGATCGCTGGCGCTTTGGGTGCCATTGAGAGAAAAAATGAGGGGAAATTTCCGAATACCCGTGCCGAAGCTAAGCGCCTTTCCGAAGGGAAAAAGGACTTCCAACGCAGGATCATCGATTGGGCTCTTCAAGAGTATGCTGGACTCCAAATTCCTATTTCGATCAATCAACTGCGTAGAGTCGCACGAATGTCGCCATGCATTCTTCTTGAACAACGTAGCTATATCGTTGCAAAGGCTGAAGAACTGGGGCTGGTGTTCGACACTCGTTGCTCCTTAGCGCCACGATAGGTGTAACTGGCATCAGTATTACGGTTGATTCTACGAGTCGGCGATGTCTACTGTTAGTGGCTGGGTAAATCTGTATCCAGATGGTGGCGAATCAAAGGCTTCTGGATCAATCAAACGTTGGGCATGGGGTGCTTGACTATGCAGATGGATCGCCATGCTGACGATCTCGGCGAACTAAAAAAAACAGCAACGCGCCGCACAATGGAATAACCAGTACGACTGTAGAGACAGCTGGGAGTATGGGCGTGACTTCAAAAAAAATGCTGTCCCAAAGTCGGGCCGGCAATGTTTTTGTACGCGTACGGCTCAATATGAATGCCTTGCCGAAAATATCGCGCGGCGACTCTATCGTCCAATGGGGTTAGGATCGTTGAATTGCCCGTACCACTTCTCAATAGAAAACTGACTGGAAAGTAACAGCGACCACGCCCCTTATTCAACCACCTCAGCGTTAGCATGTACCAACCTGTCGCGCGCACTGAGAACATGATCGCTGGCTAATCTCTCCGCGAGACCGCTATTTTTCTCTGCGATCGCAGCAATGAGCTTAAGGTGTTCTGCATGTACGGTCTCGGCACGAGAGTTCGACAAGCTAGCCAAGCCACCCACCATCACAAGCTGGATTTGGTTTCGTAAGCTTTGAAGGACTCGCTGCAGCTCTATCGATTGCGAAGCTTCAGCAATCGCCGCATGAAATTCGATGCCCATGCGAGCCGCATCTCCTTTGCTGGGCTTAACACCGACAGTACGATCATTCAATATTGCGGCCGCGTCACGCAATGATGCGACGAGTTCTGGAGTGGAACGTTCCGCCGCCCACCTAGCTGCAATACCTTCCAATGGCGCCCGTATCGTATAGATCTGATAGATTTCCTCTGCTGTCGGACGCCGAACTACAGTTGAACGGTTTGGGCTACTGAAAACGAGATTTTCCCGCTCTAACTGAATGAGGGCTTCGCGGACAGGAGAACGGCTGACACTGAGTTCCTTGGCGATCGCGGGCTCTTGAAGCAATGTGCCCGCTTTTAAGGATCCGTCCAAAATCGCATTGCGCAAGGCCTGGGTAACCTCGTCAGCAAGAGAGGATCGAGATGAAAGGTGAAGAACCATAGTTAATTGCTAAGCGTGTATATTGTCGACATTATACCGCACATCGAGATCGTGGCCGTGAATTCTTTCAAGGAAACTGTCATTCAGTTCGCCAAGAGACGATAAGCCTAGGAGTGCCATATTTCGAGAGACTTCATCTTTAAGGATTTGTATTGCCCTCATTACGCCCTCCTCGCCTGCCACTGAGGCGGCGTAGGCGAACGGCCGTCCCAACAGCACGAACTTAGCACCAAGCGCAAGCGCCTTAAGAACGTCACTTCCCCGCCTAAGTCCACTATCGAAAATGATGGGAATTTCCGGACACGCTGAGACTATTCTCGGCAGCACCCGCAATGGAGAAACAGCGCCATCCAACTGCCTTCCGCCGTGGTTCGAGACGACAATGGCATCGGCTCCGAGACTTACCGCTGTTTTTGCGTCACGAACGTCCAACAGTCCTTTTACTACGAGTTGACCTCGCCAAAGTCGACGTATCGCCTCAAGGTGGCGCCAATTGATGTGTGCTCGTTCGCCCAGATCGCGTTCCAGCGTAGGTGAAAAATTGGCACACCTCTGCCTACATGATTGTTTTCAAAATGAGGCATACCGTGACTCGCCAGCGTTCTCAAGAACGTCCCAACCGTCCAGCGAGGATGCGTCAGGCCTTGCCAAGCAAGTCGCAGGCTTGGTCGCATAGGTGTGGAAAAGCCAGCTCTGACATTGTTCTCCCGATTGGCGCCCACAGGGCAATCTACGGTGACTACAAGAACGCGATAACCTGCAGTACTGGCGCGCTCAACGAGCTGAATGACGCCTTCGTCATCGCCCGGAAGATACGCCTGGAACCAGGCGTCTTCATTCTCGCTCGCTACCTCTTCGAGGCGGATAAGAGAGGAGCCGCTCAATATCATTGGAATGTTTGCTCGACAAGCACCTCGTGCAAGTACAATGTCGCCACGGTAAGCCCACAGTGCCGCGATTCCCATAGGTGCTATGCCGAAAGGTGCATCGTACTTGCGACCGAGTAGAGACACGCGAGTATCGCGGCGTCTGACATCGACCATATAACGCGGAATGAACCCGTATTCGGAGAAGACGGTCGCATTGTCCCGCAAAGATTGGTTAGTCTCTGCTCCACCGGCAATGTACTCGAAAAATGGGCGAGGGAGATGTCGTTTTGCGGCCTTTTCGAAATCGCCGAGGCAAAGGAATTGGCGCTCCAATAATTTTTGTTTTCGCATGTGCGAAGTCTTCCCCGTAAAAGGCACATTCACAACGTCAGTCCAAATCGCAAACCGAGGATGGACAGTTTGGAAAACTCCAGATCGGAATATTCAATTGAGCCCTCTGCACATGTTGACTGAGCCGTCTCAAGTTCAGGCTGACCCGGCCACATGACTTTAGACACCCCAGTTGCGGGTGGACTCTGTTCTATTTTCTTCTTCAACTTCTCAGATCGAGAAAAATACCCTTCGCGCGCAGAGAATCGATTCAGGTCAACAGCGACCGCAAACCAGTTCAGTTCATGCGGCGTACCCAACGCGGCTTCACCGAATAGCTCAGCGAGAAATGCCATCCCATATCCCTTGTGCGCACCAGACGGCAGGAGTGCACCGCCTTCATAGAACGACTCTGGATCGTTGGAAGGATTTCCCTCTTTGTCGATTAGCCAGCCATCTGGTACTGGCTTACGATTGGTCCGGTGGACAAGGAGCTTTCCTTGGGCCGTCGCGGAAGTAGCGAAATCGATAGTGCTGACTTGATTCGATGCCAACGGAGCGCTGATCGCATAGGGATTCGTATCGAACTCCGCCCTTGCCCCGCCAAAAGGTGCCACCTCGCGGAGTCGCTGATTTGCGCCTCCCCCGAAGATCTGTGCCCACATGAAATCCTTCGCGAGAGCCTCGGTAAATGCGCCAATCCGGCCAGTGTGCGCGCAGTTGATCACCGAACCACCCGCAATGCCATAAAGCCTTGCATTCTCGGCCAGGACAGGAACAAGATCGTTAAGCGCCAGGATTCCCCAAGTTCTTCGTGCGTCGACTTGTACAAGCCCGGAGCTCAGAATCTGAACGACCGGTGTCGCGCGATTATCGATATAGCCACTTTCGATCTGGTCGACATAACGCAACAACCTCAGCAAGCCGTGTGATCGCACTCCCTTGGTGTCAGACTCAACCAGGTGGCTCGCCACAATCTGAGCATGCAAATCGCTTGTTTCAAGCGCTACCAGGACCGACTTGCAGTAGCTCAACGCCGTATCAATTTGAATCTTCATTTGTGTGTGGAATGTTGAGGATCTTCAAAAGAGTCTCGTTGTGAGATCGCTATCCGAAAGCTGCCCATAGGCCACGCTGTATTTCTCGGAATGACAGAAATTCTATTTATAGATAGATGGACGTCACGCCGTCCTGTTAGAACAGCTCAGCATGCAAATCCCGTACGCTTCATTCAATTTCAGCAATAAGGTCAATTTCCACGCAGGCGCCGAAAGGTAGTTGCGCCACGCCAAGCGCGGCTCGCGCGTGAGCACCCACCTCGCCGAAAACCTCGACAAGCAGCTCGCTTGCACCGTTGGTCACCAGGTGATGATCGGTAAAAACGCTGGTCGAATTGACGAGCGAGGTCAGTTTGACAATTCGCTTAACGCGGTCCAGATTGCCTGTCGCGGCATGCAACGTACCCAAGAGATCGACAATTGCCGCCCTCGCCGCCAACTTCCCGTCCTCAACCGATATCGTCGCTCCGAGTTGACCTACCCAGGCCTGACCATTCTTCTTAGCGATCTGTCCGCTCAGGAAGATCAGATTTCCCGTTTGCACGAAAGGAACGTACGCCGCGACCGGTACCGCCACCGGCGGCAAAGAGATGTCAAGTTGCTGAAGTTTTGTATAGATACTCATTGGTTTTCCAGGTTAAATTTCCAAGGCGCCAGTACATACGCCGTTAATGGGTGATGATTTTCGAAAGGAAGTCTTTGGTGCGCTCGTTTTTCGGGTTTTCGAAGAATTCGCGCGGAGCAGCCTGCTCGACGATCTGGCCTCGATCCATGAAAATAACACGATCGGCTACAGCCTTTGCGAACGCCATTTCATGGGTGACGCAGAGCATGGTGATCTTCATTTCCGCCAACTCAACCATGACATCCAGGACCTCCTGAATCATTTCCGGGTCAAGCGCAGAGGTCGGCTCATCAAAGAGCATGATCTTGGGCGAGAGACAGAGCGCGCGCGCGATCGCCACGCGCTGCTGCTGTCCACCGGAAAGCTGGAGCGGATACTTCCCCGCTTGCTCGGCGATGCGGACTCTCTTGAGCTGCTGCATTGCGCGCTCCTCTGCCTCGCGCTTGGATACCTTGCCAACCCACATTGGCGCCAGGGTAAGATTCTCAAGAACGGTCAGATGGGGAAACAGATTGAACTGCTGAAACACCATGCCTACGTCCTTGCGTACCCGCTCGATCGAACGAACATCATCCTTGAGTTCGGTGCCGTCGACGATGAGCCTTCCCTGCTGGTGCTCCTCCAGCCGATTGATACATCGAATCATCGTTGACTTGCCTGATCCCGATGGTCCGCAAACTACGATGCGCTCGCCGGGCGGACACTCAAATTTATGTTGTGCAACACTTCAAAGTCGCCGTACCACTTATGTACGCCGCTAAATTCGATGATCGGTTGGTCGATTTTCATGCTGTCGAGGAGTTGAGTTGATTGAGGGGTCATTGGCGGCGCGTACCACGGTTCAAATGGCGTTCGATCCAGCGGCTGTAGCGCGACATGGAGAAGCAGAAGACAAAGTAGATTGCAGCCATAAATAGCTGCCCTTCAATGTAGAAGCGCCGCCACTCGGCATCGGCAAGGGCAAGCTGGAGGGCTCCCGTCAGCTCGAAGAGTCCTACAATCGTCACCAGAGAGGTGTCCTTGAAGGTCCCGATCAGGGTATTCATCATCGAAGGAACAACAAGACGCAGTGCCTGCGGCAGGACGATTTTGCGATTCGTCTGCCAGGTCGAAAGGCCAATTGCGTGAGCCGCCTCAACTTGTCCTTTCGGGATGGCCTGCAATCCCGCCCGAACTGCTTCGGCGAGATAGGCCCCGGTGAAAAGCGTCAATCCGACAAGCACCCGCACAAGGACATCGATGCTCACTCCTTGCGGCAACAAAAACGGGAACATGAATGACGCCATGAACAAGACTGAAATGAGCGGTACGCCTCGAACAATCTCCACAAACAAGACGCAGAGTGCCTTGATTACCGGCATCCTGGATCGACGCCCCAACGCGATCATCACTGCCAGCGGAAACGAGAGTGCAAGGCTGACCATGGACAGCAACATGGTGAGTGGAAGTCCACCCCAGCGTTCAGTTTCAACGGGATCGAGTCCGAACAAGCCACCTCGCAACATAAAAAATGCCGACAGAAGCGTCACCAGCCAGACCACCAGCAATCCAGCGCGCCACATCCTTCTCCAGCAACTCAACACGAGCAGAAACACAAGGGCGATCGTTACGCAGAGCGGGCGCCACTGCTCAGGAAATGGATAGCGCCCGAACAGCATAATCCGGTACTTGGCGGCTATAACGCCCCAGCATGCGCCATGCTCCGCAGCTGCTCGACACGCAGCGCTATCGGGTGCAAATACGGCGTTTCGGATAGCCCAATTAAACGCCGACGGAAGAACCGACAACGCCAGAACTACAATGACACACGTGACCACGGTGTTGAACACACCGCCAAACAGATTCTTTCTACACCACAGCCAAGCCTTACTCAGGGAGGAAGTCCTGGGTTTCACGCTACTTGCTGCACACGAACTTTTCATAATGCCATGCACTTCAGCGCTCCTTGATGAGTGACCGTTTGTTATAGATATTCATGCCGACCGCTGTCACCAGCGAAAGCGTCAGATAACACGCCATGACAAGTGAAATGCACTCGAAGGCGCGTCCCGTCTGATTCAGCGTCGTATTTGCTACCGAGACCAAGTCGGGATATCCAATAGCGATAGCGAGAGATGAGTTTTTGGTCAGATTCAAGTACTGACTGGTCAGCGGCGGAACAATCACGCGCATTGCCTGGGGCAACTGCACAAAACGCAATTCGAGTGTTCGGCCCAACCCCAGCGCTGCCGCAGCCTCGTGCTGCCCAAAGGGCACTGATTGAATGCCGCCGCGTACTATTTCTGCGATGAAGGCGGCGTTATAGACCGTCAAGCCGATCAGAATAGTCAAAAACTCTGGCGTCACGGCGGCACCGCCGTCGATAAAGCCATCTGTTCGCCGGGGGCATCGATCACATGTGGCGCTCCTCCCAACATCCACCCAGCACCAACACAGACAATCGCAATCAAGATCAGCGGTACAAATACCGGCAACCGATGGCCATTCATCTCTCGCTTCCGTCTGGCATAAATGCCCCATGCACAGCCGCCGGCCGCAGCGGCCATGGCTCCTGCAAATGCACCCCAGTAGCCGGCATCCCATTTCGGAAGGGGAAATTGCAGACCATTTTTGCTCAGAAAAAGTCCTGCAACGGGATGCAATGCCGCATCGATCGGCGGCATCAGCTCGGTCAATATGAAGTAGAGCGCAAACAGCTGCAGAAGCAATGGTACGTTTCGTACAGCTTCCACATAGGCGCCACAGAGCGACCGCAGTAGTACATTGCGAGAGAGACGGCCGATACCGATCAACGTGCCGGCAACAGTCGACAGAACGCAGCCAAGCAGTGCAACGCGAAGGGTGTTCAGCAGCCCTGCCGCCAGGGCGCGCAGGTACGAGTCGCTCGAATCGAAGGCGAGCAAGGTTTCACTGATAGAGAAACCGGCCGGCTGCGACAGGAAGTCATATCCGCTTTGAACACCACGCTCGTGCATGTTTGTGAGCGTGTTGTGTAACAGGCATGTCGCCATGGCGATCACCGCTGCCAGCGCGACCACCTGATAGATTACGCTGCGGGTGCTTTTGCTACGCCACCCGCCTCCCCAACTCTGATGTCCAGTATGTTCCATGGCTGTGATCACAGTTCGTTTAGCGAACTGGCGGCACGTAGAGCAAGCCGCCCTTATTCCACAGATTGTTCAATCCGCGGGTGAGCTTCAAAGGCGACTTGGCCCCGACGTTTCGCTCGAACATTTCGCCGTAATTTCCCTCGGCCTTGATGGCGCGGTAAGCCCAGTCCTTGTTCAGCCCCAGCAGACGCCCCATGTCTTCGCCGGTGCCAAGGATGCGCTGCACCGCTGGATCCTTGCTGTTGGCCTTCAGATCGTCGACGTTGGCTTGCGTGATGCCATACTCCTCTGCTTCAATCAAAGCATAGACAACCCATTTCACGATGGCAAAGAACTCGTCATCTCCGCGCCGCACCGAGGGAGAGAAAGGTTCCTTGGAGATGAGCTCGGGCAGGATGACATGGTCTGCCGGATTCGGCGCTTGTGCACTGCGCACCGATGCCAGATTTGAAGCGTCTGAGGTATATGCCTGGCAGCGACCACTGAAGTAAGCTTTATCTGTCGCCTCTTGCGATTCGTAGACGACAGCCTTCAGATTGAGGCCATTGGCTTTCGAAAAGTCAGTGAGAGTTCTCTCCGTAGTCGTCCCGGATCGAACGCATACAGTTGCGCCCTTGAGTTGTTTCACGCTAGTGATGTTGGCTCCGGTAGTCTTCTTGGTCACAGGATCCGTCTTCGGTTTTTGCACCATGAACGCCTGGCCGTCATAGAACATTGTTCCCGTGAAGTTCAACCCCAACGAAGCATCGCGCGTAAGCGTCCAGGTGGTGTTGCGCGACAGAATGTCGATTTCACCCGACTGGAGCGCCGCGAAACGCTGCACAGCATTGAGCGGTACCCACTTGACCTTGTTCGCGTCGGAAAGCACCGCTGCCGCCACCGCCTTGCAGACATCCACGTCGATCCCCTTCCAATTGCCTTGATTGTCAACAGCCGCGAATCCCTCTAGACCGGGATTCACACCGCAGGCTAACTGACCTTTGGACTTGATTGCGTCTAGCGTCTTGCCGGCATAAGCCGGCAGCGTACAGGTGGACAAAATGCCGAATACTGCGGCAACCGACAGCGAACAGATCGAGGTTTTCATTGTAGTGTCCTGAAGTGGTGAGTAAAAGAACAAAGCCTTCTTAGAATACAAGGCTTTGCAAGGCTTCGATGGCAGCCTTGGCGCGCTTGAGACTTTCGGCGCTTCCGTGCTGCAGCGGAGTACGAGCAGCGCCAATTGGTTGACCAACATAGGCCATCGCGTCCTTGAGGGGGCCTGGATGATTGGCGGTGTAGAGAGCTTCAACTAACGCCAACAAAGCATAGTGGGCTTTTTTCGCATTGGCGATGTCGCCGCGTTTGGTGGCGTCGAAAAGCTTCTTGTGGAAGGCAGGTACGAGGTTTGCCGTCATAAAAATGCCGCCGGGGCTACCTAATAGAAAGGTCGGGAAGCCAAGGTCATCATCACCGGACATGACAGCGATGCGCTCGCCCACCGCCTTGATTTTTGCGGAGACAACGGCAAGATCGCGCTCACATTCCTTCAAGGCCACCACGGACGGCAGTTTCGTTAGCCGTTCAAGAATCGGGATGTCCAGGGTCAGTCCCGTGCGGCCCGTGTTGTTGTACGCGACAATCGGCAACGAAGTGCCGTCCGCGATCGTGGCAAAGTGCTCGACAATTCCATCCGCGCTTGGCTTGATATAGTAAGGAGGAAGGACCAAGACCGCGTCGGCGCCAGCGTCAGCAGCATGCTTGGCAGTGTCCAGCACCTCGCGGGTAGCCGGAGCCAACGCGCCGACGATAATCGGGATCCGCCCCCGCACTTGGTCAACCGCAACTTCCACGACCTTTTTCCGCTCGGATGGCGTGAGGCTGACGTATTCGCCGCTTCCGCCGGCAACAAGCAGTCCACCAGCGCCCTCATCCACTTGGAAGTCGATGAGTTTTCGAAAGGCTTTTTCGTCAAATTCGTCGTTTGCGGTGAAGGGCGTGACGATCGCTGTGTAGATTCCATCTGCAGTGAATTTCATATCTTTCCTTATTTAGTGTTTGTCGTTCAATGAAAGGGGGGACCAATCGCTTTGAAGCTCTCGGAAGAGGCACTCAGCGATCCAGTAATTTCCATAGGGCATGACATCCTCTTGAGGAAATCTGCCCAGACGCGGGTGGCCTGGTTCTATGTGGCGCATGCGCCCCCAGGTTCCGTGCAAAAGAACACCGCCGTCTGTAAGGAATTTCGCGATCAGAGTCTTCAGAGTTTCGCGAGCTGTGGCGCGATAGCGCTCCGCTTTGTCCGGAATCCAGCGTGCTAGCCGGAACAGGACAGCTGTGGCAATTGCTGCTGCACAGGAGTCATAGGGCATTTTTTCACGCTCCGGATCGAAGTAATCGTATCGAGGTACCCAGTCCGGAGGCGCGTTTTGCACATACCAGTCGGCAGCACGTTCTGCAGCATCCAGATATTTCTGATTGCCACTCGCTTCGTATCCGTGCGCGTATCCGAGCATTGCCCACGCCTGACCACGTGCCCAAACACTGTCGTCGCGCCAGCCTTGAAGGCTAAACAAATGCGTGACCGACCTTGTTCCAGGATCCAGGGCTGCAGCGTGACAGCTAGAGCCATCCTCTCGTACAAGGCCAACTGACAAGACTGTGTCCAGATGCCTGTAGGGCAACGTTGCCCGCTCAGGCTCCCATTGAGAGGCCCAAAGCATCGACGGCAAATTCAGCCCGGTATCAATGACAATCCGATCGGCACTTGCTATCTGCAGAAATGCATTGGCTTTTTTGTCAAAAATGTTGGCAAAATTGTCACCGCCTGCCAAAGCCCATTCCTTCAGTTGTTTGTCGCCCGTCATTTGGTAGCCGAGCGTGAGGGCATAATACATATCTATGCCAGTCGACGAAAAGGTCGTCGGGTTTTTCGCAAGCACGGGGCCGATTTGCCGACTGATATGCATTGCAGCATCGGCATAGCGCTGGTCTTGCGCGAGTCGGGATAGCAACCACAAGCGCCCGGCAAGGAAGCCCGCCCACTGGAAGTTCGCCCAGCTATCCCAAATGTACTCGGAATCCCAACTGTAGCTGCCGGTCATCGCATTGAGCCGCGGAACTCCGCCCCACTTTTCCAACCCCTCCACCACAGCATCCGCGCTGCGGCACAAGTGGCGCACTGCAGTTTCTAGCGTGGCCACATAGTCATCGTTCATTCGTACCTCTCAAAGTTCTATTTCTTTGCCTTGCCCGTTGGGCTCTCAGCCGCCCGCGCCACGAATCGTGAAGAATTTTTCACATCGTGCATGCTGTCGACAGAGTACAATGTACAGTGCGCACATTCCACTTGCAAGTTTTTTTTCTGTGCAGGCGCAGCACGATCCCGCCGACTGCAAGCAAGAAATCGTAGGAGATTCCTTGCAAATCAACGCCAAAAGCCCGCGACATGCGCCTTATTGCTAAGCAACATGTGCACGTCTTTCTTTTTTGTCTGGAGGGAGGCGAATCATCTTGATCGGCGACGACAGGGCGGAAAGATTGTTGATTTGCTCAGGAATCTGCCGCGCTCTGTCTACCCTCTGCGACCCTGCCATCCAAAGATGGCAGGGTCGCAGGTGATACATATGCAATTGCACAATAAAAGATCAATCCGCGCTTTCGTAGAAGGGCAATCGCCCATATTCAGGCTCCGGCTAGGTAGTTATGCTCTGTGGTTAATTTAAGAAACATCCAATCGAGACACTCATCGTGAAAATCGTAATTGCGCCAGATTCATTCAAAGAAAGCCTTAGTGCGGCAGAAGCTGCGGATGCCATCCGAGCCGGCTTCTCCGAGATTTTCCCGAACGCAGAATTTGTCCTTCTTCCTATTGCTGATGGCGGTGAAGGTACCGTTCAGACCCTTTTACGAGCGCTAGGAGGGGAATATAAGAACGCTCGTGTCAGTGACCCGCTTGGTCGCCCCATCGATGCGAAGTTCGGTATCACGCCAGAAGGTGTCGCGCTGATAGAGACAGCAGCAGCGAGTGGACTTGAGCGGCTCGCGCCATCAGAACGCAATCCACTAATTGCCAGCAGTCGTGGTACGGGCGAGCTCATCTTGGCGGCCCTCGACGCCGGTCTGCGCCGATTCGTCATAGGTTTGGGCGGCAGTGCGACAAACGACGCGGCTATTGGAATCTTGCAGGTTCTTGGAGTCCGTATGCTGGATTCGGACAGCCAGGATGTGACTCTAAAGGACATCCAAAGATTGGAAAAAATTGATGTCACCGGTTTGGATCGCCGCCTTCGCGAATGTCAGTTCGAGCTTGCCTGCGACGTGGACAATCCGCTTTGCGGGCCAAGTGGCGCTTCCGTCATATTTGGACCGCAAAAGGGAGCTACGCCGGAAATGGTTGCGATGCTGGACCAGGGATTGGCACATTTCGCTGCTATTTTGCAGCGAGACTTTAACTTGCATGAGGATTTGATTGAGTTACCGGGCGGCGGTGCCGCCGGCGGTATCGGTGCGACCTTGGCTGCGATTCTTGGCGCTCGTCTGCGTCCAGGTACCGAAATCATCGCAGAAGCAACAAAACTAGCAGAGCTGATAGATGGCGCGGCCCTGGTCATCACCGGCGAAGGTCGGGTAGACAGCCAAACTGTGCGAGGCAAGGCACCTGCCGGGGTGGCGCGAATTGCGCGTATGAAGGATATTCCGGTCATCGCGCTGGGCGGGTCTCTCGGCGCCGATGCCGACGCCCTCTATCACGCAGGCGTTAACGCGGTTTTTAGTGCCGTCCACGCTCCATGTTCGCTCGATGAAGCGCTGCGGGATGCCTACCGGAACGTTCGGAGCAGCGCAAGAAACATTGCTGCAGCAATACGTATTGGCCAATCATTTTATTGAGGCGTACGACGATTTCTTATGGTGCGGCGAATTGACACAAGATTGGCGGAACAAATTGTTGCGGAAGCGACGAGGGTCCTGCTGTTCGATATCAATGTGATGGACGAAACCGGATCCATCTTGGCCAGTACCGACCTAAGCCGCGTCGGCTCCCTTCATCGCGGTGCCCAGATTGCGCTCAGCAACGGAAGCGACCTGGAAGTAGATAAGGCGATGGCCAAGCGGATTCCAAAGGTAAAACCTGGCGTCAACATGCCCATTTTCGTTGATGGCGAAGTTTGGGGCGCTATCGGAATTACAGGTGCGCCAGAAGAGGTTCGCCAGTATGGAAAACTGCTGCAAGTACTCGCACAAATGATCTTGGAGCGAGAAGCATTGACTACAGAACTTCGCCGTAATCAAAGACATCGAGAAGACTTAGTTCTTCATTTGATCAATGCACAAGGGTCCTTCTCTGCCACCGAATTAGAGAACATGGCCAATAGATTTGGGGTGGATTTTTCAGCATTTTGGTTTGTTCTCGTTTGTGATTTCCTCCACCCTAAAACTGTTCTAAACGAAGCTCTGGAGGATATTGCACGTGCTCAATGGAAACTGAGTCAGCATATCCCGCAATGCCTTTCGGCACGCACATCTCACAGCGAATTAATTATCCTCGACCAGATCTCCATTTCAGCGACGGATCATTGCATGGCCGAGATAGCGCGTGAAAGACTATTTTCCATCACGAACCTCATTGATTCCAGCGGCAAACTCCCACTCACAGTATCCATAGGAGTTGGCCTTAGCGGCATCACTGCGTTCAATCATTCCTGGAAAAGCGCGCTGGCGACCATGCAGGCCGGCATTGCCAGAAGGTCAAACCTGCGCGAGCGCTGTTTTTCTTTCTACGAACATCGCCTCTTTTCCGCTCTCTCTACCTGGGCCGGAACCTGGCAAGCCACCGAAGTGATGCGCCCTTTAGAAATTTTAAAAGCGCAAGATCGTGCCAGGATCGAACTTCTACCAACTTTAAAGGCGTGGTATCGCCATGGCGGTCAGCCTAACAAAACAGCTGAAGAATTAAGAATCCACCGTAATACACTGGACAAGCGACTCAAGCGAGTCAATGAATTGTGCCGCATCAACCTGTCTAGCACCGAAGACTATGTGTCGATGTACATAGCTTTGCAACTGGACGCCCCTTAGGGCACCGCGTCTTGACGGTAGACGAACGCCCAATTCTTACAGACTAGCACTGCGATATTTTTATCAAATCTTTTATAGAAAATGAATAAGTCAATGAAGACACCGAAAATTGTATTCTTGGACAGAGACACGCTTCCACCAAATACCACGCTGAAGAGCCTCTCTTTCGACCACGAATTCGTAGCCTACCCACGCACCACTGCAGACAAAGTGTCAGAACGAATTGCCGACGCAGACTTTGTCATCACTAACAAGGTCAGACTGGATGCCACTGCACTGGCACAGGCCCCCAACCTGAAACTTATCGCTGTTGCCGCTACTGGCTATGACATCATCGACACCGAAGCATGCGGGCGTCTTGGTATCTCGGTCTGCAACGTTCGTGCGTACGGAGCATCAAGTGTCTCCGAGCACGCGTTCTCTCTGATCTTCTCTCTCCGTCGCAATATCCTGGCATATCGGGACGCAGTTCGCCAAGGCCGCTGGCTGGACTCGGATCAGTTTTGTTTTTTTGATTACCCTATCAATGACTTGCGCGGCAGCAGACTGGCGATCATCGGCCGGGGCGTCTTAGGTATGGCCACGGCCGACATCGGTAGAGCGCTCGGTATGGAGGTGGTATTTTCCGCACGCAAGGACGAAACTCGCGAAATCGACGGCGCTATTCCGTTCGATGAATTGCTACGTACTGCGGATATCATTTCCCTGCACTGCCCATTGACTGCCGAAACAAAAAACCTCATCGGCGCGCCGGAATTCGCAAAAATGCACCGGCGCCCCTTGATCATCAATACCGCCCGAGGTGGACTGGTCAACGAGCCGGCATTGGTGGAGGCCCTTCGAAGTGGGCAAATTAGCGGCGCTGGCTTCGATGTCACAACCATCGAACCAATGCCCGCGAATCATCCTTTCGTTGAAATTCTCGGGATACCCAATTTCATCCTGACGCCGCATATTGCGTGGGCCAGTACCCAGTCGACGCAAACTCTGGCGGACCAGCTAATTGACAACATTGAGTTGTTCGCTAAAGGGCAACCACGGAATATCGTAGGATAGGCAATGCAACGATACCTCCGCCGGCTCCAGATAACTATGGTCGGATTTTCCGTCTACAGACCGGCAGGAGAATAAAGGGAGCTACTGCAATCAACCTCCTCATCGTTGAATTGTATTGAAACCCGGCTAAGCAATTGACAGACGAGGGCATTGACAAGATGCCGCTCGGTCGAACCGAAGTGATCGGCATGAAAGCCCATGCGACGGTAATGCAGGCATTGCAAATTCAGATCGAAGACATCGAGAAGGTGCTGTTGGCACACTGCCGCGGCATTCCTGGTTATCGGTTGTTTAACACGGTGCCAGGCATCGGCGAAACATTTGCCACTGTCATTCTGTTACAAACGGGCAAGATCGTGGCAAGACCTTGTAGACGAGCCAGAGCCCCCAAAAGAACGGGGCTGCTGCAAAGATCCTGTACGACATCTGTTGCGTTTAGTAAAAAATCCCCGTGTAAGCATGCAATACTTAAGGTCCTTCCAATGAAAGTTCCGGATCAGCTATTCACCGAACAGACGGGACAATTCAAGATCAGCGATCACATCATTCGATGTCAATGACGACCTTTCCGATTGCGTTACCTGATTCGAGATGTCTATGGGCGTCCGGCACCTGAGCCAGGCTGAAATTGTTTTTGTCGAGCAGAGGCTTGAGTTTTCCCTGTTCGACAAGCTCAGCGATCGAGCGCAGAATATTGCCGTGCCTTTCTCGCCCGACGTCCCGCAACATCGGCAGCAACATGAAGATTACATGCAGCGATAGCGATTTTGCGTGCAATGGAGAAAGGTCATGAGTGCTACGAGCGGCAGTTACTGCGACACGGCCGTATGTAGCTGCTGCCACAAAGCTACGGTCCAGATTAACGCCACCAACGGTGTCGATGACCACGTCAAACCCGCGGCCTGCCGTCAGGCGCCGGACGTACGCATCGACTTCCTCTTTTGAGAGGAAATTGTGTGTTCATAGATTACGCGACCGTCTTCGTCGGTGATACCGCAGAATCCAACGCCGACGGCATCAAATCCCAAGCGCTCGCGGTGGCTGCTGTAATCCAGGCGGTCATGGTGGTGGCCGTGGAAGGTCGCACGTACACCCAAGCTGCGCGCCAGTTCGTCGATTTGCACGAAGCCGTGGGGGTGGCAACTCGGTGCTTCATGCGTCACAAGGATATCCGCGCGCTCACCCGCCAGCCTGAAATAGTCACTGGGGAAAATCGAGCTGCGATGCTTTCGCGGCAATCCACCTCGCCACAAATTGCCTTTACCGCATCGAGCGGTGAAATCCTCCGGCGTCTCGAATGCGAATTGCCCTGGCGGTGCCCATACTTGTCCGCGAAAGATGCCGCCAAGGCCTGCGACAAACACGCCGGCAATTTCTACAACGCGGCCATGTAAGTTGCGATCGGCCAGCGTCGAGCCGAAAAGGTGATCGTAATCGGCATCGCTATCGGTATCGTGATTGCCGTGAATCCACCAAATGTCGGTCAAATCGAGGATTTCTGCCAGCACGTCGTCTAACGCCTGCGGGGACTGTAGGTCGCCCAAGAACACTACAGCCGCCGGCCTATGCGCCTTGACGGCTTCAATTACATGTTGAAAGCGGCCGTGTACATCGCCGCAGAAGAAAATTCGTCCCATAAACTCTCACCGTCAAATAACTACCGTCGGACACGGGTAGTCACGAAGGAACAAACCGTGTCGACTACCTATATTTAGGTTAAACAGGAAAGCGATACGCGCTGTACATTGGCATGCCGCTGACATAAGCGGGCGGGGAAATTCAGCCCGACGCCCCCAATCCCGTATACCCACTCGCCCTTTGCTTCTTCCTGCCCTGCTTCTTAGACGCCGCTTTGGCATCTAGCCCGCGCTTCGTGAGATCAATCCCGATCACCTTAATATCTTCAACACCGGGGAACTGCGGAGAGAGAATCGCCCAATGATTTTGTAGCGCATCGATCACGGCGTCGAAGCTCTCGGCGCGTTTGCCATTCGGTAGGTCCCAACTAGTCTTGGTCCCATGGTATACGAGCAGGAAGATACCGCGGCTTGATCGCTTATCGCGCAGATAATCGCCGCAGAGTTGTATCTCGAGCCGCTCGAAAAGATGTGGCCCGGTCCACTTGTCGGCGAGTTTAAGCTCGGTCGGCACCGGCCCGTCAAAGCCGACGCCATGAAAGCGCAGGTCAGGGCGCTTGGCGTCGGCAAGTTCCTCTTCCTGCGGAATCACATATCGACCACCTGAGCGGTCACGGCACCAATTGCCGATATATTTGCGGATTTCGGTTTCCTTAGCGATCGGCTGCAAGATCGATGCGATGCTCGAGTCGCCCTCCTCGAGATCGTGCTTGAGATCGAGGAGTCGGTCTACGACGAGGTACCAGAGATCGCGATGATTCGCCGGCGTTCGGTCGAGCCGGTCATGGAAATCACGCACCTGGTGCGGAGACCAGGCAGGCGCGTCGGCATCAAGTGTTGCCTTTTCCTTGGCGTGAAACGCCATCCAAGACCGCGCCGTTTCGGTGGGATGCTCGCGTGAAATGTCTAGCAGTGCGAGGAAGGCTTCCTTACCGGGCGTCTCGCGAATGAAAGATACCAGCGCATTTCGCGCGTCTTGCGCATCGTCGCGCAACTCAGGTGAATAGACACCCCTGCCGGCACGGTCAATATCGTCTTCCTCGCGTACATAGTCCTGCATCAGTAGGTAGAGCGCCTTCATATACTCGACCGTTCGATAGGCTTGGCGCGCGCTGCGGCTTCTCGACGACCACCAACGAGCGCAGTTATGAAGCGCATCGCGAATAGAGTCTCATTGCCGTCCGCCTTGATCTCAGCAAGCCGCGCCGCAATTGCTGGAATTGCCACCACTGGATCAACGCCCGTCCACATCGCGAACCACATCGGCGCTGTCGTCAAATTCTTGGTCGCTTTCGCCTTTTGTGCGGCGAGTATCGCGATAGTTGAGTCGTCGAGTGATGAGCCCTGTACGATGTTGATCATGTAGCGCAGATTGTCGACGCTCCTAGGCGACTTCCGCAGTCGAGTCACAATATACGGCGCAAGCTGGCCCAAATCCAATCGCCGCTCCAACTTACAGCATAGAGCACGTTGCGGCTTCCGCTTTCAGGATTTTCGGTTTCGAGCTCATGGTCGATCTCTCTGAGTATGATATCTATGACTGTTTGGGATAGGTGACGTAAAGACCCGGCAACCAGCCGGGAAAACCATTGAGCTCGCGGAGCGCGAAACGGGTCGCGCGTCCTACATCCGCCTGCGAAAGTCCTTTTGGCCAGTCGGGTTCCTCCCGCGCCTCAATCGACAGGCCCGTCAATCCAAAAATGACACTGAACGGTGTACTGTTGGCCTGTGCGCCTTCAGAAAGCAATTGTGGTTGGTGACCGCGCCAGAAACGAACCGCACCGTCGCGAAACGCACGCGCGATCGGTTCACCGAATTCTGAAATCAGAGAGCGCCAGTCGCCGTCGCTCCAATTTCCTGAACCGTCTTTACTCTCACGCATTCGCCCGTGCAAATAGTATTGGGCGTTAGTGACAATGTCGGGCTCGCCCGAATCACGTAGGGCCCCAACGTTCGCGTCGAGATACTCCTTCCAACTACGCTTGTTCGCATCCTGGCGTGCGACCTCCCGCACCGCCCGCTTCTTCCAGCGTGCCTCTTGCCGCCGCCAGTTTTGCAGGCCCTGCGGCGACGGATGCAATAGCGTCTCAAGCTTTGATTTGAGCTCGGGCTCGTCTTTGGTCAGGCGTTTCAGCCGCGTGCGCCATGCGGTAGGACGGTTATTCTCCCGGTACATCGCGAAAGCAAGTGAGAGTGCAACGAGCTTATCATCGAGCAATGGCCGCATGAGGATGTCGTCGCAGATGGTGTCAAACTTGTCGATACTGAATGTCCAGAAATGACCGAAGATACCTATCTGCCAATAGTCGGTGACGCGCTCGCCTTTTTGGAGATGGCGGCCAGCGCGTGTCTCGGCTACGTCGTGCCAAAACAAGGCATGATTGAGTGCAGGCCATTCGGCGACGTGCTTCGGTAGGTCGCCCCTTATGTCGCGAAGTTCGTATTCACCATTTTGAGCGGCGATTGGGAGCTTGCGCAAGATCGATAGCGCCGCTGGTTCAAGGGTGCGCGGATCCTGCACATCAATCAGGCGAAGTATGGACTGGGCGGCAGCTTGTGCCAGCCAACTGTAACGCTGAGAAATCTCATAATAGCCACGCTCAATGACCGGTGGCGTTTCCAGCAAGGCATGGAACCCAGCTACCAGCTTGGGCAGCAGGGGCAAGGGCCAGTCGGAAACCAGTTGCGACATTGCACCCATGAGACTGTCAACTTCAAATTGGTTCTTGGCCGACGCGCGCTTGAGCGCGTCGAGCAGCCATGCGATGGATTCGTCGTCTTGTGGGAGACTGGGAATAAGTTCAGCGAGCCAGTCGCGGTTGATATCTTCATCCTCGGCCAGGAAGGCCAGCCGCACCTCCGCTTGATCCGCGGCGGAACCGACCTCCATTAGCGCTCGGAAGGCCGCGATCCGCGCATATTTCGCACGTGAGGCGAGCGCGAAGTGTTTGGCTTCAGCTGCGGCACCCACAATTTGACCCTGCCAAACCATACGCAGCAGGTACCACGCAATGTCATCGTCTTCACCATATTGGGCGAGCAACGCCTTGATGTCATCAGTAAGATCGACATTTGCAAAACGTTGAACAGCAGCGTAATCGGTCAGTGACCGACCATGCGCGGGCTGTGTCAGCTGCTCGCAGACTTGGCGCAGAATGTTACTTCGCGTCTCACGAGGTAGTTGGCTCGGATCACCACCCTCGCAGATGACTTCAGGCGCCAATCGACAAACGCGGGCAAGGATTCGTTCATCGAGGACGGCCAGCCAGGGAAGCACAGGCCTCATCGTCGGAACGATCACGTCGATACCATATTGCGACCGGAAGAACAGATTTTCAATGCTTGCACGCGAGCCTTCGTCGACAATCAGCGCATGCAGCCATTCGGCCGTGAGGTATTCGCGTACCGATCGATGATGAAAGCGGACCGTACCATAGATACCTTCGTCAAAAATAGGCCGACTGAGCAAGGTCGCGCAATCTATGTCGTTCCAATCGGTGAGAACCTCCCGGATCGCGATGCCTTTCGCATTGTTGGTACCATCGGGTACCCGAATGTCGGATTCCTGAGTGAGCGTGGCCGCCGCAGCGATCAAGCGCGCACCGAGACGCAATCTCTCGGCTGTGATCGGACGTGCCTCCGAGCGATCTTGGTCACGCTCCTCCAAGCGGCGGGAGATGCTGCTCTGCAAGAGTTCGAGACGAGATCCGATCCTTTGATGATCGTTCCAGAACTCGATCAACTCGGCTAAGTCCTGCGGGCGGGTAGTCAGCGACCAAGCATCCTTACGATCAACCGCGTCGCGGAAGAGTTTAATATCCAGAACCTTCTTGCCGCGCAAGAACTCGTCAATCTGACTACCATGAAGATTATCGAGCGCAACGATCCTGAATGGGGCGGTCGGGTTCGTCCGGGTGTCCGTTTTCTTGGTAGCGATATCCTGCGTTTCGTCCACTGATGCATCTTCGTCGGCCGCCTTCTCCGCAGGGCGATAGGGGAGCGCTGTCCGGCACAGCAGTAGGTCGGTCTTCGCTCGCCAAGCGGTCGTTCTGCCGGTAATGACGATGTGTGCCTGCTGAAGCACCGGCGCGAGCAACCGCCTAGCTTCCTAATGGCAAGCTCGAAATCCTTGGGATCTCGCAATCGGGCCTCGTCGACTGAGTCGAGAAGCAACCACCCCTCCTCACCGGACGCCGCCCAGGCATCGAACTCCTCGAAGCTTCCCTCCTCGAAAGCGTCCTCGAAACTCTGGCTGACATGCTCGATACGCACGAAGAAGGCAGGCTTGCCATTCTGTCGCAGCAAGAGGGCAATATTACGGATTTCCGTCGTCTTGCCCGAACCGGCTTCGGATAGCAAGATGACGCGATGCTCGCATAGAAGATCTGGCCAGCTAATGGCGTTGCGCTGTCCAAACAGTCGAGTCAGATCTGAATCGTCATTCGCGCCAGCATCAATTGTGAGTTCATGGAAAGTTCGCTCGAGGGTATAAATTCGTCAAAAGGACTGGTCATAGCAATTCCGTCAAACCTTTTTTCGAGAAATTCGGCTGCCAGCAACTGCAGTCTTGAAAAAAACGGTTGGAGCATCAGGGGCCGCTTCTGGCTTCGGGTCGACAACGGACAGTTTTGAAACTCTAACTCATCTGATAATTGTTGTCATGTTAAGTCCCGGTTAGGACGATTCATATTTTCCGCTCGCGCTTTAGTGTTCTAGGTATTCACTCGTTGGGATTGATTTTTGATGAAAATCTGCTTGTTGTAGTACCCCGATCAATGATGCTACGCATCGCCTAGCAGATGCGATCTTTACCGAAATAGGGCCTACACAATGAGTCGTGGCCAAGATGATTACTACTGTGACTGTCCCTGTCTTTGAGCACAACTTCGAATGCGTCTTCTGTTATTTGCAAGATGTCGACGCCAGGCCGGTATCGATTTCACCTAAGCGTTTTAGCCCGTCGTTTGGGACCGACATGCAAACGTAGGCGGTTCAGGCACATGTCGATCGGAGCATGATTAGCAGGGTGCCATCTCCGGAAAGCGTGCAACGCTATCTACGCGAATCGCGTCCGCATCATACGCGCAGCAGTTGACGTTGCAGGTGATATTGCGATGGTCATTTTTTGGTTCAAAAACTGTCCACTTCCCGCGTTCGGCCGTAAGAACCCGCAGAATCTTGTTCCTTAGGGGGCGACCAGAATCGTTGATACACAATATTCAATCTCTACAAGCCGGATTTGCTGGATGATGAGAGGGTTGACGAGAACTCTGGAAATTTCCGCAAAAATAAGATGATTATTTGACATTATTGAAAACGTCAATATCAGAAGTTTTTGTGAAACTCACTGTCGATTATTCGGGCGAAGATTTTCAGCTTATTGGTGGCGCCCGTGCTTACGCATTTTAGAAAACATTACTTGATTAAGTGTATCGCCCCGACTCACCTTCATTGCATCGAATGCCGCCTTCGCTGTCCCGACCCGAGCATCAAGCTCAGCCAAGCGCTCATAGTCCCTACTTCCGAACTCTCGACCTATTGGAGATATTTGGTCCCGGGCTTCATCTATAGGCAACCCCGCAGGTATCTCAGCCAACAAATCTTCAAGCTTGTAATATTTCTTTCGTCGAGCCGTCAAAGAACTGTCGCGACTTCCGTACAGTGCATAAATACGATGCTTTTTGGTTCGGTTTTTCATAAATGACGACCCCTTGTCTACCTAGATGTAAAAAGCCGCTCAAGTGTAAGCTGCTTTTTCGTCCCAAGCGCAACTGAACGACACCGTAGGGAATTAGTGAGTGATTCCCTTCGGAGGCATCATGAAATCCATCGGCGCCACGCTTTATCAGATTTGCGGGTTGCTCGGCGCCAAGGACGAGAAAACGGCTTTATCAAGACCTGCATGAGCACTTACGGCCGGCGCAAACTGTCATGTTGCAATTATCACAACTTAACAAAACGCCCAATATAGAATGCATTTAATGCATATTATGTTGAGCATATTGAGGAATGTTAAGTATAAAGAGAAATTTTTAATTTACGGCATAATGCTGCCTATACTGTGCATATTGGCTATATGCCTGTTTAAACAAGCATTCATTTTAAATGACATGACAACCCTCCTTCAAATCGGTCAGAGCCTGCGCACAGAGCGAGTGCACCAGAAGAAACCCAAGACGAAATTGGCCAAAGCCAGTGGCGTTCACCGGAACACGCTCGCGGGATTGGAAGCCGGCACCGCTAACGTAGAACTGAACACGTTGATTGCCCTATGCAACCAACTTGGTTTAGACGTCGTCCTGGTCAGAAAAGAAGTAGCAAATATGGTGCCGACGGATGGAGAACTGCAAAGCTCAGCCTTGAGTAGAATTCTGTCCAGTAGGCTACGACGTACAACTCTCACTGGAGATTCGTAATTTCATCCGGAAATTGGCGAGACAAATATCAGAAGTTGTTGAGACAATTTCCGTGATGCCGCTCCGGCCTCGGAAAACGCCCCCTACGTTGTAGGTGGCCCATAGTGTTTATGATCGCAAAACGAGCCTAGCATGTCAAAGACCGAAGCCGAACTCATCCAGTTACGTGCGGAAAATGTCGCTCTGAAGGCCCTTCTTGCGCAGCATGGCATTGCGATGCCGCAACAATTCATCCCCGCCGACACCGGCGATTCAACGCTGCAATCCAACGGCAACGAATTATCTCCCGATGCAAAGGTCAAGCTCTTCCGACGGCTCTTTCGTGGGAGGGAGGATATCTATCCAGTCCGCTGGATAAGCAAGACAACGGGAAAGCCTGGGTATTCGCCCCAATGCGCCAACAAATGGCGGCCGGGTATTTGCAAATTGCCCACCATAAAATGCAGCGAGTGCAGTCATAGCCTCTATTCGCCCGTTACCGACTTCGTCATTCGCCAACATCTCAGAGGGGAGATCACTGCCGGCGTGTATCCATTGCTCGTCGACAACCGATGTCATTTTCTTGCCATCGATTTTGATGACGCGGACTGGCGCGAAGATGCCCGTGCGGTTCTGCAAACTTGCCTCGACAATGATCTCCCCGCAGCATTGGAAATCTCGCGCTCCGGCTCGGGCGCGCATCTTTGGCTTTTTTTTGCGAACGCGACGCCGGCACGAGATGTGCGGCGCCTTGGGGCAGCGCTGATCAGCGCGACCTGTGCCCGTACCCGGCAATTGGCTCTTAAATCGTATGACCGCCTCTTCCCCAATCAAGACACCATGCCGAAAGGTGGATTTGGCAACCTGATCGCCCTGCCGTTGCAAAAGGAACCCCGTGACCTTGGACGCAGCGTCTTTGTCGATGCGAATATGCAACAGCTTCCCGATCAATGGGCGTTTCTGGAAATATCAAACCGCTTCCGCAAAGCCGTATCGAAACGGCAATGACAAAACTGATTGGGGACCGCCATCCGCTCGACATCGCCTACGCCGAAGTGCCGGAAGAGAATGCCGATGCGCCTTGGGTACGACCCGCCAAACCGGATGTCAAACTCAACGGCATCATGCCGAAAGCAGTAAAAGCGACGATCGCGGCCCAATTGTTCATCGAGAAAGCTGGTCTGCCTCAATCACTGATGAATCGGCTTATCCGCATTGCGGCATTCCAAAATCCAGATTTCTACAAGCTTCAGGCCACGCTCAGATCCACATGGAACACGCCCAGGATCATCAGCCGCGCTGAAAACCACGAGAAATTTCTGTCGTTGCCGCGAGGTTGCCTGAGCGACGTTGAGGCCCTGCTTACCGTCAACAAAATTGAGCTCCGCCTGGACGACGAGCGTTCAATCGGGCGCCCAATGAGCGCGAAATTCCTCGGGGTGCTTCGCCCTGATCAGCAAGAGGCACTCGAAGCCGTCACAAAGCATGATTTCGGCATGCTGATTGCGCCCACCGCATTTGGAAAGACGGTCACCGCAGCGGCTGTTATTGCCAAACGAAAGGTCAGTACCTTGGTGATTGTCCACCGCGCTGACCTGATGCGGCAATGGCAAGAGCGCCTAAGCAGCTTTGTTGGACTGGACGAGCAAAAAATTGGTTTGATCGGTGCCGGCAAGAAGAAACCGACTGGACTGCTCGACATCGCGGTCATCCAAAGCTTGGCGCGCCGCGAAGACCTACCTGAACTTCTCAGCCAATACGGGCAGGTCATAATTGATGAAGCACATCATTTGACCGCCGAGACATTCGAGGCCGTTTTAAAGCAAGCCAGTTCACGCTACGTCCTCGGGCTCAGCGCGACCCCAGTTCGCAGCAACGGGCACCACCCGATCATCTTCATGCAGTCCGGGCCCGTCAGGCATATCGCCAAGCGTCCGGCACACGTCCCGGACCAATTGACGGTTCGGGTCCGGCATCTTCCAACGCCGTCAATTCCGTCGCATGCCAGCATTCAAGAGGTCATCCGGCTGTTGGCTGAGGACGACGATCGAAACGCACACATTGTCGCCGACGCGATCAGTGCATTAAAAAACGGACGGAAAGTGTTATTGCTGACAAAACGGACAGAACACCTTGACCTGTTACACGCGCACTTGTTGAACGTCGAATACCCTTGTTTCATGCTGCACGGCCGCATGAAGGTAAAAGAGCGCAAGGCGATAGTCAAGGCCCTGGCGGAGTTGCCGGAGGGCGTACCGCATATACTGCTAGCCAGCGCCCAGTTGGTCGGCGAGGGCTTCGACCATGCGCCATTGGACACGTTAATTCTGACACTGCCGATCTCATGGGCAGGGACACTGCAACAATATGCCGGCCGTCTGCATCGTGACCATGCGAACAAAACCGACATCCTGATTTATGATTATGTAGAGCTGGATCATCCGCAGCTCTACAGGATGTGGGAAAAGCGACAGAGGGGTTACCGAGCGATGGGCTACCGGGTAGATTCGGATCAACAGCAATTTCGACTTGGACCACTATGATGAGCGCGTCGATGCCCCTTCAAACGGTGCTTTTTCCGTTAGTGCCGAGGCAAGTGCGCGCACTGCTACCTAGAATGCCTCGTCTGGTGAGCTGTCATGTGCAAGCCCGATGCGCTTGGCTTCCACTCCGTTGATACGACTTCCCAGGAAAATCAGTTCACGTGCTTTGCCCAGTCCAACCAACCGCGGCAGGATTGACGTCCCCCCCGCATGGGTTCTGATGCTTACTTCAGGCAACCCTATCTGGCCGTCGTCTCGCATCACAATAAAGTCGGCCGAGATCGCCATCTCCGCTCCTGCACCTAACGCGAAGCCGTTCACCGCGGCGATAACGGCTGCCAGCGGTGCCTAGCATTTGTGATACTGGTATTTAATCTAAGCTTGATGGCATGTGTTTAACAAAAATTGTCATTAAACTAATTGTTAATCATCAATATTCTTAAATAATTCTGTCATTTTCTTAAAAAACGATAACTGCACCACTCATGTTCCTCCTCAAAAATGAAAACACCCTACAAGATTAGTACCTTGCAGGGTGGATGGGAACATCTCATTACCGCCCGAAAGAAGTTAAATCCTTAGAGCGGTTAATTGTATAAAAAAGTCATTTTACCAATTTTCTTTTGGCATTTTTTGATCTGGGTGAGATAGCTCAATTGCTTACGACAGCGCCCATGCCCAGACACGCTATTCTCGTCAGAACAAGTGCGCTCGCAATCCGTTTGGACAAATTTAATTGTCCTCGCTATTTTTTGGACAAAATAAATTGTCTCTAGAGAGGAAAAATTGGACAAATTATTTTGTCCCCTACCACTAAATACCAATATCTTGAAAATGCGTTGAAAACTGCGCTTGATGCATTGCGCCCGCAGACGTTCGTTGTCTGATGTTGCCCGGTGGAACATACTGCGCGGTGTGAGCTACGCTGCTGCGGCCGTGGTTGATGTCTGGCCGCGACGCGGTAAATTTTTCATGCTGGATGCGATTATAAGCCAGCACAGGGTTGCCGCCGCTCCTAAAATGAAAACCGATGGCGCGCCGACATGCTGTTTAAGAAGTCCTCCTACGGCGCCGCCGCAGAACAAACCCAATGCCTGCATGGTGTTGTAGACACCGAGGGCAGCGCCCTTGGCGGCCGGCGGCGCAATGCGCGACACCAGCGACGGCTGGCTGGCCTCCAGTACATTGAAGGCAATGAAAAATCCCAGCAGCAACACCACCAGCCATTGCCAGCGAATGATTTCCAGCGAAAAAGTCAGTAGCAGGCCAAGTTGCACGATCAACAACAGGGCGACGGCCGCCACGAGGACCTGCTTCATTTTGCCCTGCTTCTCACCGACGAATACCGGCGGCAGCATCAGCGCAAAAGACGCCAGGACCACCGGCAAATAGATCTTCCAGTGCGACTCGACCGGTAAGCCGGCGTATTTGACCAGCGCCGCAGGCATCACCACGAACATCGCCATCTGCGTCATGTGCAGCGCAAATACGCCGTAATTGAGACGCATCAATTGCCCGTTACGCAGTATTTCCGACCACGCTACGCGCTTGGCCTTGACCAGCGGCGCCGACGGCACCAGCCACAACACCACCGCAATCGCGGCCAGCGACAAGGCACCGGTCAGGCCGAAGATGCCGCCCATGCCGATCCATTCATACAGTAACGGCGAAACGATCAGCGACAGGGCGAAGGTCAAGCCGATCGAACCGCCGACCAGCGCCATCGCCTTGGTCCGATGTTCCTCCCGGGTGGAATCGGCGATGAAGGCGGTGACAGCGGCCGAGATGGCGCCTGCGCCCTGGATCGCGCGGCCGATGATGACCCAATAGATGTTGTCGGCGCCGGCCGCAATGAACGATCCCAACGCAAACAGCAGCAAGCCGATGACGATGATCTTCTTGCGGCCGTATTTGTCGGAAGCGACGCCGAACGGGATCTGCCCGAACGACTGCGCCAGTCCATAGATACCCATGGCCAGCCCGACCAGGGTGGCATTGTCGCCGCCGGGCAAGGTCTTGGCGTGCACTGCGAACACTGGCAGGATGAGGAACAGGCCCAGCATGCGCAAGGCAAAGATCGAAGCCAGCGACGCGCTCGCCTTGACTTCGGCGCGGCTCATGCCACTGCTGATTTCACTATCGGTGGAAGTAGACAAACTATTCATGTTGAGTATGACCAGAAGACATGTTCGAGCCTGGCGGACAGATACTGCTCGTTGCGGCCCGCAGGCTGCATGGTGACAGCAATCGCAACCCAGTATAGTAGCAGGATTAGATGCCTCGTAACCCGCGCAGGTACTGGACCTGGCGCAACTGCCATTGCTTTCGTCAAGGCGGATACTGCGGCCGGCCTATTGACGCCGATCCGCTGGGGTACAATCGGCAGCGCTAGCCATTCCCCACCCTCAAACGCCTTTATGCCAGACAAACAAGATATTTCGCCTACAACATTGTCTGATGGCACTCATCCGCCTGCCACGTCGCCGCAACCTGTCGTAGAACTGTTTGAATCTGCTCTTGCTGCGCATCGAGCGGGCATGCTGGTAGAGGCCGAGGCCGGTTATCGGCAAATTCTGTCGAGCGATGTGGCCCATGCCGATGCCAATCACCTGCTAGGAATCATTGCGCTGCAAAAAGGTAATCTGACCGAAGCAGAAATGCTGATCCGCAAGGCGCTTGCATGCCGCGAAGAAGCTGCTTTCATCGGCAACCTGGGAAGCCTGCTCTTTGAAGCGGGGCGACAGGCCGAAGCAGAGTCTGCATTCCGGCGAGCGCTGGAACTGGCCCCGAATTTCATTGAAGCGCATAACAATCTGGGCAATCTGCTCAATCAGGCTGGAAGATTTAACGAAGCGGAAGATAGCTTGCGCCGTGCGCTAGCGCTTAACCCGATTACATGGAGGCCATCTACAACCTCGGTAATTTTTTCACGCAACCGCAAGGATAGCGGAGGCGGAAGCTGCCTTTCGTCGTGTGCTGGAATTGCAGCCCGATTTCGCAAAAGCGCACAACAACCTGGGCAATCTGTTTCTCCAGACCGGCAGGTTTGCCGAAGCCGAAGGCAGCTTGCGCCTTGCGCTGCTGCATCACCCCGATTTCGTCGAGGCGCACTGCAATCTCGGCATTCTGCTCCAGGAAACCGGACAGTTTGCCGAAGCGGAATTGAGTTTGCGCCACGCGCTGGAACTCAACCCCGATTACACAAAGGCCCTTTACAATCTCGGCAACCTGCTCTACCAGACCAGGCGGCTTTCCGAGGCTGAAATCGCCTTTCGCGCCGTACCGGAGCAGAGCCCCGACTTTTCAAGCGCATACAACAATCTGGGCAACCTGCTCAACGAAGCCAGAAGATTTGCCGAATCGGAAAGCGTCCTGCGACGCGCCCTTGAGCTTGATCCGCATTTGGCGGAGGCGCATTACAACCTGGGCAACCTGTTCTTCGAAACCACACGGCTCGCCGAAGCGGAAGCCGCCTACCGCCGCACGCTAGAACTGAAACCTGATTTCGTGAAGGCACATGGCAATCTCGGAAAACTATTCCATGAAACCAATCGGTTTTCGGAAGCAGAAGCTTCCTACCGCAATGCATTGGCGTGGAATTCGGATTACGCGGAAGCCAGCTATGGCTTGAGCCTGTTGCTGCTTGCCACCGGCCGCTATGCGGAAGCCTGGCCCCATCATGAATCGCGCTACAGCCCGAACCGAACAAGCCAGGACGTTGTTCTCCCTCGCCTGCCATTCCCCCAATGGCATGGAGAATGCTTGACCGGAAAGTCGTTGCTGCTTTTGCCGGAACAGGGGTTTGGCGACCAGATCCAGTTTTCCCGGTATGCCTCCGTGCTCAAGCAACGCGGCGCCTCCCGCATTACCCTGGTTTGCGCCCCGGCACTCAAGTCCTTGCTGGAAACAATCGAAGGCGTGGACGCCGTACTCACCGAAACCGAGACCATACCCGTGCATGACTATTGGTCGCTGTTGATGAGTGTGCCGCCGCACGTCGGCACCACTCTTGAAACGATTCCCAATCGATTGCCGTACCTGCATGCCAACCCCGAGCGGGTAACCGCGTGGCGGCTGCGACTACCTTCGCAACATCTGAAAGTGGGTCTGGTCTGGTCCGGCAATCCGCGCATCGGCGACTTCACCGCCAATGCCATCGACCAGCGACGTTCGATGCATGTGCGGCAGTTCGTGCCGTTGCTGCAACTGCCGGGCATCACGTTCGTCAGTTTGCAAAAGGGCGGGCCGGCGCATGCGCAGCTGGAAGAGTTGCCCGAGAATTTACGTCCTCTGGACTTGATGGCCGATGTTCGGGACTTCGGCGATACGGCGGCCATCATTCAGAATCTCGATCTGGTGATCACCGTCGATACCTCAGTCGCGCATCTGGCCGGCGCCCTGAATAGGCCGGTCTGGGTGCTGTCAAGGTTCGACAGTTGCTGGCGATGGCTGGAAGAGCGCGAAGATTCACCATGGTATCCCGGCGCCATGCGCTTGCTCCGGCAAACGTCTCCCGGTGATTGGGAAACGCCTGTGGCCAATGTCCGTAGCAGCTTGCTGCTGCGCCTGGAACAGAAGTAGGCAGCCACGTTGCTCATCGCGGTCATTCGCCACCATGACGGGTGAGCAAACTCCAAAATCCCGACCCTGATATAGTAGTAGGTTGATCCGTTTGATATGGCACGCACAGCGTCGGCCAGATTTTGCCGCCGACGGCAACAGCAAGCCTTCCAGACGCGAAAATTGCAATTCCAACAAGCCAACACGGCCTTAAACTTACGCTGAAAGCTGTAGATGGATAAGAATCGGGAAGAAATCCGCATCCGGGGTGCACGTACGCACAACCTCAAGAACATCAATCTGGATTTACCGCGCAACAAGCTGATCGTGATTACCGGCCTGTCCGGCTCCGGCAAATCGTCGCTGGCATTCGATACGCTGTATGCGGAAGGCCAGCGGCGCTATGTCGAATCGCTGTCGTCGTATGCCCGGCAATTCCTGCAACTGATGGAAAAGCCGGATGTCGACCTGATCGAAGGCCTGTCGCCGGCGATCTCGATCGAGCAGAAAGCCACGTCGCACAATCCGCGCTCTACCGTCGGCACCGTCACCGAGATTCACGATTACCTGCGCCTGCTGTATGCGCGCGTCGGCACGCCGTACTGCCCTGACCACCCGGAAAAGCCGCTGGCGGCGCAATCGGTGTCGCAAATGGTGGATGCGGTGCTGGCGATGCCGGACGAGACCAAGCTGATGATCCTGGCGCCGGTGGTGGCCAATCGCAAGGGCGAACACGTCGACCTGTTCGAACAGATGCAGGCGCACGGCTTTGTGCGTTTCCGCATTCAGAGCGGCACCGGCACCGCCAAGATTTATGAAGTCGACGATCTGCCGAAACTGAAGAAGACCGAGAAGCACACCATCGATGTCGTCATCGATCGCTTGAAGGTCAAGGACGACAGCAAGCAACGCTTGGCCGAGAGTTTTGAAACGGCGCTGCGCCTGGCCGAAGGCCGCGCAATTGCGCTGGAAATGGACAGCGGCGCCGAGCACGTGTATTCCAACAAGTTCGCCTGCCCGACCTGCGGTTATTCGTTGCAGGAACTGGAGCCGCGCCTGTTCTCGTTCAACAATCCGATGGGCGCCTGCCCGGAATGCGATGGCCTGGGCCATATCGAATTTTTCGATCCGAAGCGGATTGTCGCCTTCCCTAACCTGTCGCTGGCGAGCGGCGCGGTCAAAGGCTGGGATCGACGCAATCAGTTCTATTTCCAGATGCTGACCAACATCGCGGCGCACTATAATTTCGACATCGACATGCCGTTCGAGAAGCTGCCGGAAAAAGCCCAGCAGGCGGTGTTGTACGGCTCCGGCAAGGAAACCATTCCGTTCAGCTACATCAACGAACGCGGTCGCACCGTGGTCAAGGAACACACCTTTGAAGGCGTGGTCAACAACCTGCAGCGGCGCTATCGCGAAACCGATTCGATGGCGGTCAAGGAAGAACTGGCCAAGTTCATCAACGAGAAAGAATGCCCGTCCTGCCACGGCGCGCGACTGCGCGTCGAAGCACGCTTCGTCAAGGTCGGCAGCGGCAAACAGGAAAGAGCCATCTACGAAGTCGCAGCAACACCGCTGCGCGAAACCTTGTCGTTCTTCGAAAAACTGAAGCTGACCGGCGCTAAGAAAGAAATCGCCGACCGCATCATCAAGGAAATCGTCTCGCGCCTGACCTTCCTCAACAATGTCGGCCTCGATTACCTGTCGCTGGAACGCAGCGCCGACACCTTGTCCGGCGGCGAAGCGCAACGAATCCGGCTGGCTTCGCAAATCGGTTCCGGCCTGACCGGCGTCATGTATGTGCTGGACGAACCGTCGATCGGCTTGCATCAACGCGATAACGACCGCCTGATCGAAACCCTGCGCCACCTGCGCGACATCGGCAACAGCGTGCTGGTGGTTGAGCACGATGAAGATGCGATTCGTACTGCCGACTATATCGTCGACATGGGTCTCGGCGCCGGTGTCCACGGCGGCGACGTGATCGCCGAAGGTACGTTGGAGCAGATCCTCAAGAACAAGAAATCGCTGACCGCAAAATACCTGAACGGCACCTTGAAAATCGCCGTGCCGGAAAAACGCACCCCGGCTGATCCGGATCGTCAGTTCATCATCACCGGCGCCACTGGCAACAACCTAAAGAACGTCACGATGAACCTGCCGGTCGGCTTGCTGACTTGCGTCACCGGCGTCTCCGGCTCGGGTAAATCGACGCTGGTCAACGACACGCTGTACCACGCCGCAGCGCGCCATTTGTATGGTTCGCAAGCGGAGCCGGCAGCGCATGAATCGATCGGCGGCCTGGAGCATTTCGACAAAGTCATTTCCGTCGACCAGGCCCCAATCGGCCGCACGCCGCGTTCCAATCCAGCCACCTACACCGGCTTGTTCACACCGATCCGCGACTTGTTCTCGACCGTGCCGATGGCCAAGGAGCGTGGCTACAATGCAGGCCGCTTCTCGTTCAACGTCAAGGGCGGCCGCTGCGAAGCCTGCCAGGGCGATGGCGTGATCAAGGTCGAAATGCACTTCCTGCCGGACGTCTATGTGCCATGCGATGTCTGCCATGGCAAACGCTACAACCGCGAGACATTGGAAGTCCAGTACAAAGGCAAGAACATCACGGAAGTCCTCGGCATGACGGTTGAAGAAGCGCATGAGTTCTTCAAGCCGGTGCCGGTCATCGCGCGCAAACTGCACACGCTGCTCGATGTCGGCCTCGGCTATATCCGCCTCGGTCAAAGCGCCACCACGCTGTCCGGCGGTGAAGCACAGCGCGTCAAGCTGTCGCTCGAACTGTCGAAGCGCGATACCGGACGCACCCTGTACATACTGGATGAGCCGACAACCGGCTTGCATTTCCACGATATCGATTTGCTGCTGAAAGTGATCCACCGCCTGCGCAACCAGGGCAATACCGTGGTCATCATCGAGCACAACCTGGATGTCATCAAGACGGCAGATTGGCTGATCGACCTGGGTCCGGAAGGCGGCGCCGGCGGCGGCCGCATCATCGCCACCGGCACGCCGGAACAGGTGGCGGCAAACCCGGCCAGCGTCACCGGCAAGTATCTGGGACCATTGCTGGAAAAACCAAAGAAAAAATAAACAGGCAGTCCCGGCCACCACACCACCACGGTCGGGGCATGCGATAAAGTACGATCGCGAGATAACGATGTCCACCAATACCACCCCGGCGCTGTCGGCAGCGCAGATTGATGCTTTCGAAAAAGACGGCTATTTGATTTTGCCGCGCATGGTCTCCGCAGCCGATTGCGAACTGATGGCGGCCACCACCAACGCACACCTGGCACAAGCCGTGGCGCCGCTGGAATATGAATCAGAAGTCGGCTATGCCGGTGCGCCGAAATCGCTCGATAGCGTCGGCGGTCGTACCGCGCGCCGCCTGCGCGACGCTTACCACCGGCACGATTCGTATCGCGCCTGGGCAACCAACCCGCAGCTAGTGGCGATGCTGGAGCTACTGCTGGGCGAGCGCGTATGCCTGACCTTGTCGCACCACAATTGCGTGATGACCAAGCATCCACAATTCGGCACCGCGACCGGCTGGCACCGTGATATTCGCTACTGGTCGTTCCCGCGCAACGAATTGATCTCGGTCTGGCTGGCGCTCGACAACGAAAACGAAAACAACGGCGGCCTGCGTTTCATTCCCGGCTCGCATCGTTTCGATATCAAGCCGGAGCAGATGGATCAGCTGGATTTCCTGCGCCCTGAAGTCGCCGAGAATCAGGCCTTGTTCGCACAAGGCAAAGCAGTCACGCTGCAACAGGGCGACGTGGTGTTTTTCCATAGCGGCCTGTTCCATGCGGCCGGCAGAAACAATACCGAAGCGGTCAAGGAATCGGTGGTGTTTGCCTACCACGGCGAAAGCAATCCGCCGTTACCAGGCAGCCGTTCCGCAGCCTCCGAAAACATCCTGCTAAGCCATTGAAGCCGCTCTCTCGCGTCGGCGCGCCATGCTGCGCATAGCCGTCGTCGGCGGCGGCACGGCGGGTGCTGCGAGCGCTCTATTCCTGGCGCGCGCCGGTCACGATGTGACACTGTTCGAGCGCGTGCCGCAACCGGATGCGGTCGGCGCCGGCATCCTGCTGCAGCCGACCGGAATGCATGTATTGGCGGCGCTCGGCTTGCTCGATCCGATCCTGGAGCACGGCGCGCGCAGCGATCGCCTGTTCGGCACCACGGCTTCCGGCCGCATTGTGCTGGATGTTCGCTACCGCCATCACGATCCCGAATCCTTCGGCCTCGGCCTGCATCGCGGAGCCTTGTTTTCGGTGCTGTGGCGTGCGCTGCAAACGGCCGGGATACAGGTCCGCACCGGCATGGAAATCCGCCGCATCGAACAGCGCGGCGGTAAAACGCTGCTGTTTGCACTAAACCTGCAATCGCATGAAACCGATTCCGCGGTCGGCGAATTCGACTGCACCGTCATCGCCGACGGCACCCGCTCGCAGTTACGGGCAGCGCTGCCGATTCCGCAAAAGGTGACGGCCTATCCGTGGGGCGCGTTATGGGCGCTGCTGCCCGACGACGGTTCGCTGCAAGGCGGCTTGCGCCAATGGTTCCGCCATGCGCAGCAAATGCTCGGATTGATGCCGACCGGATTTGCCTATCAACAAATGAACAGCCCAGTGCTCAGCCTGTTCTGGAGCCTGCGCGCAGATCGCTTGCAGCAATGGCAGGATCAGGGGCTTGAAGCCTGGAAGAAAACGGTGTTGGAGCTGGCGCCGATCACATCGGTGCTGCAGCATATTCAGCGGCCAGAACAATTGACCTTTGCCCGCTATGCAGATGTGCAGATGCGCCACTGGCACGATGGCCGCGTAGTCTGCATCGGCGATTGTGCGCACGCCACCAGTCCGCAATTGGGGCAAGGCGCCAATCTGGCGCTGGTCGATGCGATGACGCTGGCGCAATGCCTTGCCGAGGAACCCAAGGTGGAGCAGGCGCTGGCCTTGTATTCGACACGACGGCGCACCCATTTGCGCTATTACCAGGGAGCCAGCAAATTGCTGACGCCATTTTTCCAATCCGATTCGCGCATCGCCAGCACCTTGCGCGACATCGCCCTCGGTCCGTTGTGCCGGATGCCGATCGCACGCCAGCAAATGGCCATGACACTCAGCGGCGGCAAAACCGGCTGGTTGTTCGGCAGCTTGCGGCAGCCCAATATCGCTTCCTTTCAACGGCCGATATTGGAAACAGAATGAGTTCCAAACGGCACGCCCTCGGACTCAGGCTTTATGCAAGCGCCGGTTGCGCACCAACGCTTCCGATTTGCGTTTTTGCAGCCAGATGAGTATCCCCGTAATCGTGAACAGCAGCGGCAGCAGGCCGAGGAACGCAACCAGTATCTTGCCCGGCAAACCCAGCAGCTGACCAGTGTGCAAGCCGTACTGAACGCCGATGAAGGCATCGCCGGACGAGCCTTTGAGCGGATCCAGCGAGTGCAACACATGGCCATCGCCGGCGTCGAGAAATACCCGCACGCTGCCGCCGTCCTGCAAGTCATTCGACTTACGCATGCGGACCTGATAAATACCATGCTTGTCGTCGCGCGCAATGCGTGTCGGCGTTGCTTGCGGCATGCTCGCCTGCGCCAGCGTCAACGCCTGTTGCCAATCGATCCGGGTGTCACCTGAACTGGTGGAAGATTTGGGTGGCGACGTCAATGGCGAAATGCTCGACACAATCGGCCGCGCCACGTCAGGTAAATTCATCACGGCGCCGGTGAACGCGGTAATCACCAGCAACACGCCCGCTACCAAACCGACCGAACGATGCAGGTCGTACATCAGACGGAAGCCACCGGCACCGCGCTTGATTGACAGCGCCTTGCGCCAGCCATTGCGATGTTTGGGCCAGGCCAGCGCAAAGCCAATCAGCAGCGTCGCCAGCCACAGCAAGCCAAGGCTGCCGGAAATGATCGCACCGGTCTTGTCCAACAACAGGTAACGATGCAGCCGGAACAGGAAAGGCATCAGGTTTTGTGGCGCCATGCTGAGCGCCTTCGAATTGCGCTCGCCGACCACGGCGGCGCTGAACGGATCGATAAAGACCGTATCGGCAGCCAGCGTATCTTCCGCTTTCTTTGGACGCAACCGCGCTTGCAGCGGTGCATTGGGCTCGGCATCGATGCCAAAGAATGCCAGACGCGCATGCGGGTAGTCATGTTCGATCACGCCGACCAGTTTATCTATCGGCAAGCGCTCGCCGTTTCCAGCCACGTGATAGAACTGCGGATTCAGCCAGGCGTCGATTTCGTCGTTGAAAGCCAACGCGCTGCCGGTCAGGCCGGCCATGACGATAAACAGGGAGAGCAACAAACCGCTGTAGCGGTGCAGCTTGACCAACCAATGACGTATTGCTTTATTCACAATCCCACACCCAGCCGACAAAAGATGTGTATTGTAATTCTCGATTGAATGAGAATGGGTATTATTTCCAATAATTTACAAACAGCAATGCCGCCACTGCGACAACATTACTAAACTTGCAACAAGCGCCCCTCTGCCCTGGAAATAGCTTCGGCCGCGCCACGCAAGACCACCACATCCCCCACCTGCAGCACCGTCTCCGGCGTTGCGTCGATGCCGCTACGGCCACGCCGCACGGCTGTGACCTCGGCGCCGATTTCCGGCAAACCCAGCCCGGCCAGCGTCTTGCCGATGGCCTTGGCGCCTTCCGGCAACGCCACCGTATGCAGACGCACCTGCAAATGATCGGCGGCATCCGGCGCATCGTCGACGCCATGGAAGAAGCCGCGTAGCGCCGCATAACGCTCGTCGCGCGACGCCTGCACCCGGTGCACCACGCGCCGTAGCGGCACGCCCAGCATGACTAGTGCATGCGAAGCCAGCATCAGGCTGCCTTCCATCGCTTCCGGCACCACTTCGGTGGCGCCGGCGGCGCGCAGCTTGTCGAGATCGGTATCGTCGTAGCTGCGCACGATCACCGGCAAGGTCGGCGCCAGCTCGCTGACATGATGCAAGACTTTCAGGGCCGAGGGCGTACTGGCATAGGTAATCACCAGTGCGGCCGCACGGTGTACACCGGCCGCCACCAGGCTCTCGCGGCGCGAAGCATCGCCATACGACACATGCGCGCCGGCGGCGCGCGCCTCGCTCACACGATCCGGATCGAGATCAAGCGCGTGGTAGCCGATGCCTTCTTCTTCCAGCAACTTAGCCAAGCTCTGGCCACTGCGGCCAAAGCCAGCGATGATCACGTGCTTTTTGGTTGCCATGGTGCGCGTCGCAATCTGCGTCAGCGCCAACGATTGCATCATCCACTCATTGGCCGACAGCTTCATCACGATCGCATCGGACTTGGCCAGGATGAACGGCGCCGCCAGCATCGACAGCACCATCGAGGCCAGGATCAGCTGCACCAGCAAGGGATCGACCAGCTGCAGGCCGCCGGCCTGGTTCAGCAACACGAAACCGAATTCACCGGCTTGCGCCAGCGCCAACCCGGTGCGTAGCGCCACGCCGGTAGAAGAACGGAACAGCTTAGCCAAAGCGGCGATCAGCACGAACTTGAGGAACACCGGGCCAATCAGCAACAGCAGCACCAGCCACCAGTGCTCAATCACTAGCCGCAGATTGAGCAGCATGCCGATAGTGATGAAGAACAAACCCAGCAGCACATCACGGAACGACTTGATGTCTTCTTCGACTTGATGCTTGTATTCCGTCTCCGAAATCAGCATGCCGGCGATAAACGCGCCCAGCGCCAGCGACAGCCCGGCGCGCTCTGTGATCCAGGCGGAAGCCAGCGTGATCAGCAGCAGGTTCAGCATGAACAGTTCCTGCGACCGGCGTCGCACCACGATCTGGAACCAGCGGCGCATCAGCTTCTGACCGAAAAACAGCAGCAGGACCAGCACCAGTATCGCCTTGCCGCTGGCCCAGGCCAGCGTGGCAAGCAGGTTGCCGCTATGCTCGGCGAGCGCCGGCACGACGATCAGCAGCGGCACCAACGCCAGGTCCTGAAACAGCAGGATGCCGATGATGCGACGGCCGTGCTCGGTTTCCAGCTCCAGTCGTTCAGTGAGCAATTTGGAAACGATGGCCGTCGACGACATGGTCAACGCACCGCCCAATGCAAACGCCGCCTGCCAGCTGATATTGATCACATGCGGCAAGACCAGCGCCAACACCCAGCCAAACAGCATGGTAGCGGCGATCGTCAGCAGCACCTGCGCCATTCCAAGGCCAAACACGATGTGGCGCATCGCTGTCAGCTTGGGTAACGAAAATTCGAGGCCGATCGAGAACATCAGGAACACCACGCCGAATTCGGCCAGCGCGTGGGTGGTGGCATTGTCTTCAGCAAACCCGAGCGCATGCGGGCCAATCAGGATACCCACCACCAGATAGCCGAGCATCGGCGGCAAATGAAAGCTGCGAAATGCCACAACGCCCAATACGGCGGAGCCCAGCAGAAGGATGGTCAGTTCAAGTCCGGAAAGCATCATTGATCAATTGGCATGAGAATAGTGTTTTGTTGCTGCAACGCTAACAGCGTACATTGAAGACAGATTAATTGTTTCTGATCGTCACTGGCAAGTTTTTTGCTTTGGGAATTCGTTTATACTTTCGGGATGAGTCTAACCGATACCAAAATTTTGCCAAAAACCCTGCCCAAGACGTTCGATGCCGGCCGTGCGCTGGAGCTTGCCCGCAGCACCCTGCAAATCGAAGCCGATGCCATCATTGCATTGAAAAACCGGATTTCCGACAGCGCCAGCGATCCCTTCGCCCAAGCCGTGTCGCTGCTGCTCACCTGCAGCGGCCGGGTGGTGGTCTCGGGCATCGGCAAGTCGGGACATATTGCCCGCAAGTTCGCCGCCACGCTCGCCTCTACCGGCACGCCGGCGCTGTTCATCCATCCGGCCGAAGCAGCGCACGGCGATCTCGGCATGGTGACGGAAGACGACGCCTTCATTGCCATTTCGAATTCCGGTGAAACCGCCGAACTGATGGCAATTGTGCCAATCATCAAGCGCATGGGCGCCAGCCTGATCGCAATGACCGGCAACGATGCATCGGCATTGGCGCAACTGGCGACCGTCCACCTCAATGTTGGCGTGGAGCAGGAAGCGTGCCCGCTAAATCTGGCGCCGACCGCGAGCACCACCGCCACGCTGGCGATGGGCGACGCGCTGGCAGTGGCGCTGCTGGACGCACGCGGCTTCCGCGAAGAAGATTTCGCCCGTTCGCATCCGGGCGGGGCACTCGGCCGTCGGCTGCTGACCCATGTGCGTGACGTGATGCGCAGCGGCGAAGCGATTCCAGCCGTGACTGCGGATGTATCGCTATCAACTGCGCTGCTTGAGATCACCCGCAAGGGAATCGCCATGACCGCTGTGGTCGACGACAAATTTCATGCCGTCGGCGTGTTCACCGATGGCGATCTGCGCCGCCTGATCGAACAGGTGCAGGATTTCACCAAATTGACCATCGCCGATGTCATGCATGCCAATCCGCGCACCATCGGCGCCGATCAACTGGCGGTCGACGCGGTGCACATGATGGAGCAATTCCGCATCAACCAGTTGCTGGTGACCGATGCCGACGGCACGCTGGTCGGCGCGTTGCATATCCATGATCTGACTCGCGCCAAGGTTATCTGATGGCAGCCGGCATTCCGTACAACAGCGCGTCAGTTAATTCGGCTCTGCCAGAGGCGGAACTGATGGCGCGTGCCGCGCGCGTGCGCCTGATGATTTTCGACGTCGACGGCATCCTGACCGATGGCGGGCTATTGTACGGCGCCGACGGCGAGCAGTTGAAACGCTTCAATGTGTTGGACGGTCACGGCATCAAGCAGTTACAGCAAAGCGGCGTCGCCACCGCGATCATCAGCGCACGCAAGTCCGCAGTCGTCAGCCGACGCGCTGCAGATCTCGGCATCGCCCATGTCCAACAGGGTGTGCACGACAAACACTCTGCATTTATCCAATTACTGGCGCAGCTCCAGCTCGACGCAGAAGCCTGCGGCTTCATCGGCGACGACGTGATCGATCTGCCGATCCTGTCGCAAGTCGGCTTCGCGGCAAGCGTGCCAAATGGCCATCGTGAAGTCAGGGCGCGCGTCCACTATGTCACTCAAACCGCCGGCGGCCAGGGCGCGGCGCGTGAAGTGTGCGATCTCATCATGCAGGCGCAGAACACCTATGAAGCGGCGCTGGCAGCCTATCTGCGCCCCACTCCACAAGGCTCGGCCCCGGCATGAAAATCTCCGCTCCACTTACCGTTTCCGCTTCATGCTGCTGCTGGTCCTGTTCGTGATATTTGCGCTGGGCAGTTTCTGGCTGGTGCAAGTGATGCACAAGGATACCGACGAACTACTGCCGAAGCCGGCGCGCGTGGAGCCGGATTATTACGTGGAAACTTTCAACTACGTGCAAATGTCACCCACCGGACAGCCACGCTACAACATCTCCGGCGACCTGCTGACGCACAATCCGGTCGACGACTCTTTCGACATTCAGAAACCGATCGTGCACAGCCTGGACAAGGAAAAGCCACCGATGAACTTGCGCGCCGACCGCGGCAAGGTTGAAGACGACAACAGCAAGGTGCACCTGTATGGCGATGTCAACGCCGATCGCCCGAAGACTGCGATGGCCGACAATTTTCACTTGAAATCGGAGTACCTGTTGTTGCTGCCGGACGACGATGTCATGCAAACCGATCTGCCGGCAGAAATCACGCTGGGGCAATCGAAACTAAACGGCACCGGCATGTATTTCAATAATTCCACGCGCGTGCTGAAAATGTTCAGCAAGGTCCACGGCGTCTTTCCGCCAAAGCCGCATTAAGCGCAAGGCACACAATTTATGTATGCGGTTCCATCCTTTATCCAGGATTTTTCATGAAACGATTATTTTTGCTTTCTCTGTTGTTGCTCAGCGCCATAGGCATTGCCCATGCGGAAAAAGCCGATTCCGACAAGCCGACGCTGATCGATTCCGACCAGCTCACGTATGATGACGTCAAGCAGGTCAACGTTGCCACCGGCAACGTGGTGCTGACGCGCGGCACACTACTGATGAAGGCCGACCGCGTGGTGGTGACCACCGATCCGTCCGGCTATCAGTATGCGGTCTTGTACGCGGATCCTGGCAAGCTCGCCACATTCAAGCAGAAACGCGATGGCGGCCCGGACCTGTGGATCGATGGCCACGCCGAACGTATCGAATATGACGGCAAGACGGAAGTCACCAAGCTGTTTTCCAAGGCGCAGATGCGTCGCCTGCAGGGTGACAAGCCGACCGATGAGGTCAACGGCGAATTCATCTCCTACGACAGCCGCACCGAATTCTATTCCGTCAACAATACGGTCAACGGCAATAGCCAGCCTGGCGCCGGCCGCATCCGCGCGGTGATCCAGCCACGCCCGAAAGTCGCCCAATGAGCGCCATGCCCGGTAAGCCAAGCAACCTGATCGTTAAAGGCCTGCAGAAGAGCTACGGTGCGCGCCAGGTCGTGCATGACGTTTCACTCAACGTCCAGTGCGGCGAAGTGGTCGGTTTACTGGGGCCGAACGGCGCCGGCAAAACCACGTCGTTCTACATGATCGTCGGTCTGGTGCCATCGGACGGCGGCGAAATCGACCTCGACGGCGTAGACATTTCGCGCCTGCCGATCCATCGCCGCGCAGTGCTCGGCCTGTCCTACCTGCCGCAGGAAGCATCGGTATTTCGCAAGTTGACGGTGGAAGACAATATTCGCGCCGTGCTGGAGCTGCAGCAGCCCAACGGCAAGCCACTCACCAAGGCAGAAATCGACGAACAACTGCAGAAGCTGTTGCATGAATTGCAGATTGAAAAATTGCGCGAGAGCCAGGCGTTGTCGCTCTCCGGCGGCGAACGCCGGCGCGTCGAAATCGCTCGGGCACTGGCGACCAATCCTCGCTTCGTGCTGCTGGATGAACCCTTCGCCGGGATCGATCCGATTGCCGTCATCGAGATCCAACGCATCGTGCGCTTCCTCAAAGAACGCGGCATCGGCGTACTGATCACCGACCACAACGTGCGTGAAACGCTGGGCATTTGCGACCGCGCCTACATCATCAACCAAGGCAGCGTGCTGGCCAGCGGCAGTCCGGACGACATCATTGCCAACGAGTCGGTACGGCGCGTGTATCTGGGCGAGCATTTCCGCATGTAGCCATGCCTGAAATTCTGCTGGTTATTTTCTGAATAAATTTTCCGTTGTCCAATGAGTCGTGGGCAGATTGATGGGCTGTGCTGCTGCAGTCTTCAAGTTCGGTCCCGCAGTTAAGAATAGAAGTGAATTGTCCGCACGAGAGCTATGAAACAATCACTCCAGCTACGCACCTCGCAGCATCTTGCGCTGACACCTCAGTTGCAGCAGTCGATCCGACTATTGCAATTGTCCACGCTCGAACTGCATCAGGAGCTGGAACAAATTCTCTCAGACAATCCGCTGCTGGAACGGGTCGATGACCCACTCGACAACTCCGTGCGCCTGCTGGCCGACGGCGCCATCAGCGGCTCGACCTCGACCATGGATGCACCGGTTGGGGACAGTGAAGTGAGCAGCTCGCCGACCGAAAGCGAAGCCAGTTTCGATACCCCTGCCGCCAGCGAAAGCACGCCAGAAAGCAGTGAAGGCGAATGGAGTTTCGACGATGTCGCCCGCAACGCAAAGACTCCGGACGACGAAGATGCGCGGCCACAGCTGGAAGCTCACGAATCGACATTGCGCGAACACCTGCAGCAGCAGATGCGAGAAACCGTCTCCGATCTGCGCGATCGGGCGCTGGTCGAACTGGTGATCGATGCGCTGGACGACAACGGCTACCTGGAAGAGTCGCTGGAGGAAATCCATGAGCGCCTGCCGGCCGAGCTGGAAATTGACATCGAGGAACTGTCGACGGCACTGAGCATGGTGCAAAGCTTCGATCCGGCCGGCGTCGGCGCGCGCAATGCATCCGAATGCCTGACCTTGCAAATCAATCGCTTTGTCAAAGTGCCATTTGTCACGCGTCGCCTGGCATTGGCGATTGTGCAAGATCACCTGATGCTTTTTGCGCAACGTGATTTCAATAAGATTAAGAAAGCGCTTGAATGTGATGACGAGGACCTGCGTGAAGCGCAGACCATCATCAAGCAATGTAATCCTCACCCCGGCGCGCCGTTCGCCGCCAACACCTCCGACTACGTAGTGCCGGACGTCATCGTCAGGCGCTCAAAGCAAGGCTGGCAGGTCATGTTGAACAATGACGTCATGCCAAGACTGCGCGTAAATGCTCTATATGCCAACATTTTGCGTCAAAGCAAAGGGGAAGGCGCGCTGACTTCTCAGCTGCAGGAAGCCAAATGGCTGATCAAGAATATGCGGCAGCGTTTCGACACTATCCTGCGAGTGGCACAGGCAATTGTCGAGCGCCAGCGGAACTTCTTTTCACACGGCGCGGTCGCAATGAGGCCGCTTGTGTTGCGTGAAATAGCTGATACACTGGGTCTACACGAGAGCACTATTTCTCGTGTAACCACTCAGAAATACATGCTCACTCCCCACGGGATGTTTGAACTGAAGTATTTCTTCGGCAGCCATGTTGCTACTGAGGCAGGTGGAGAGGCTTCCTCAACAGCGATACGGGCACTCATTAAACAACTGATAGGAGCAGAAGATTCAAAAAATCCTTTCTCTGACAGCAAGATTGCCGACATGCTTGCGGAACAAGGTATGGTGGTCGCCCGCCGCACCGTCGCAAAATATCGCGAAGCACTAAAGATTCCGTCTGTTAATTTGCGCAAGGCCTTGTAGTTTTTTGTGGTTTGATTGTAGAGCTTACCCTTGCTGTGTTCAGACAAAGCGGGTTTTACCGATTCTTGCCAGAGCAGTCCGCTCTTGATTGCTCGCCTAAAGATTCAACGCAACCTGTTCAGAACCGCCAGCAATATTCTTCATAGGAGCGCTGTATGAACTTCACCATCAGTGGGCATCACCTCGAATTAACCCCTGCCATTCGCGAATACGTACAAAGCAAGCTGGAACGTATCAAACGCCACTTCGACCAGGTCATCGATATCAGTGTGATTCTGACCGTCGACAAAATCACTGAAAAAGAAAAGCGCCAAAAAGCGGAAATCAATCTGCGCGTAAAAGGAAAGGACCTGCATGCTGAAAGCATCGCTCACGACCTGTATGCCGCCATTGATGCACTGATCGACAAGCTCGATCGCCAGGTGATCAAATACAAGGACAAGATGCAGGATCACCAGCACGATGCCATCAAGCATCTTCCTGAAGAACTACCCGCCGCGACCTGAACCGGCCGTTAATCGAACCCAGGCGTACGAGCTGCATGGCTCGCGCCAATGAATGAACAAGGGCGCAGTCAATGCGCCCTTTGTTATTTTTCCGGGAACAATCATTACCCCGGATTGCCCATACGCCGATAATTACTTCAGCGCACCGAATACCTTGCCGATGATCGCGCTGCCTGCGCCAACCGGATCCTGGCGAATCGCTTTCTCTTCTTCACCGATAATAGTGTACAGCCCATCCAGCGCGCGCTGGGTCACATAACCTTCTACCGTGCTTTGTTGGGCCGGCACCATGCCGGTCTTGCCGACTTGTCCCATGATCGCGTTATATTGCGCCGACAGGCCATTGCGATCGGTCACGCCTTTGACGATGGGCAGGAATTTCTGGCCCAATTCAGCCGAGGTCTTCTGCTTGAAAAAATCGGTCACGGAAGTATCGCCGCCTGTCAGGATATTTTTTGCATCCGTCACCGACATCGATTTGACCGCATTCATCAACAGCGGCTTGGCCAGCGGTACAGCAGATTCTGCAGCGTGATTCATCGACACCACCAGGTCATCCAGCTGCTGGCCCTTGCCAGTCATTTTCAGTATTGGCTGCGCCTTCTCAAGTATGCCCGGCAAACCGATTTTCACTTTGTCGTTATTCAGAAAGCCGTTTTCCACGCCCAGCTTGGAGACGGCAACGTCCGCTCCTTTTTGCAACGCGGCTTTCAGGCCGCTGCTGGCGTCCTGGTTACTCAGGTCGCTCAACGATAGAGCCAGCGCGGCAGTTGCCGACAAGGCCAGAGTCAATGTCACTGCTGTTTGGTATACGCGACGCATAATTGATCCTTGATGAAGTTAAGTAGATAACAACCAAGTCTAACCCAAGCTGCTGCGATGATGCGCTTGGCTTCAGCGCAACCTTTAGAGATGTCCTTCGTCCACCAGAAACAAGCGCCTATGTTCACGTATGGCATAGCGATCGGTCATGCCGGCGATGTAGTCGGCAACCTGTCGCGCCTGTTGCTGCGGACTGTGCTGGCCATCGGCCGGCAATTGATAGTCCGGCGGCAGTAATGCGGGTTCATCGGTAAAACACTCATACAATTCCACGACGATGCGGCGCGCCTTGCTGGTCATTCGATTGACCAGATAATGCCGATACAGGTTTTCGCGCAAGAAGCGCTTGAGAACGGCAGCCTGCTGCGCCATGCCGTCGGAAAATGCGATCAGCGGCGGCGCATTGCGCACATCGTCCAGCGTCTGCACCTTCGCGTCCTGGATTCGCTCCTGCGATGTCTGGATCAGGTCGGTGATCAACGCATTGATCATGCGCCGCACCGTTTCATTGATCGCACGCCGCCCCGTCAATCCAGGAAAAATCCGCTCTACTTCGCGGCTGTGCAACGCGTAGAAATCGATCTGGTTCATTTGCTCCAGCGTCAGCAAACCCGAGCGCAAGCCATCGTCGACATCATGATTGTTGTAAGCGATCTCATCGGCCAGGTTGGCCACTTGCGCTTCCAGCGTCGGCTGCTTGCGGTCGATGAAACGCTGGCCTATATCGCCGAGCTTGCGAGCATTCGCCAGCGAGCAATGCTTGAGGATGCCCTCTCGGGTTTCAAACATCAGGTTCAAGCCGTCAAACGCACCGTAGCGCTGCTCCAGCTGATCCACCACGCGCAAGCTTTGCAGGTTGTGCTCGAAGCCGCCATGCGGCTCCATGCAGGCATTCAGTGCATCCTGGCCGGCATGGCCAAACGGTGTGTGACCGAGATCGTGGGCCAGCGAAATCGCCTCCACCAGGTCTTCATTCAGTTGCAGGTTGCGCGCAATCGAGCGCGCGATCTGGGCTACTTCGATGCTGTGGGTCAGGCGCGTGCGGAACAGGTCGCCTTCGTGATTGACGAACACCTGGGTCTTGTACTCCAACCGGCGGAAAGCGGTGGAATGGACGATGCGATCACGGTCTCGCTGGAATTCGGTGCGGGCGCTGGGCGGCGTTTCGTCAAACAAGCGTCCTCGCGACTGCGCAGAATGTGCGGCGTAAGTGGCGAGAGACGCTTCCGGATTCATCGCGACATATCTCCCGAGGCAAGTTGCTGGATGGTCGCCAGCAACGCGTCCTGCGGCGCGGCACTGATCAGATAACTGCCCAAGGGCTTCATCAGGATGAATCTGATCTGGCCGCCTTCGTTCTTCTTGTCGACCTGCATCAATTCCAGCCAGCGCTGCACGCCAAGATTCGGTGCCTCGGTCGGCAGGCCGGCAGCGCGCACCAAAGCACACAAGCGCTCCTTGTCGATCGCCGTGATGTGGCCCAGGCGATGCGATAGATCTGCGGCCATGACCATGCCGCAGCCGACCGCCTCGCCATGCAGCCATTTGCCGTAGCCAAGGCCGGACTCGATCGCGTGACCGAAGGTATGGCCGAAATTGAGGATCGCACGCAAACCGCCTTCGCGCTCATCCTGCCGCACTACGTCAGCTTTGAGTTCGCACGAGCGACGGATTGCATACGCCAGCGCAGCGTTATCGCGCGCCATCAATTTATCGATATTGTCTTCGATCCATTTGAAGAATGCGGCATCGATCACGGCGCCGTATTTGATGACCTCGGCCAGGCCGGCCGACAATTCACGATCCGGCAGTGTATGCAGCGTCAGGGTATCGGCGATCACCGCTTGCGGCTGGTAAAAGGCGCCGATCATGTTCTTGCCGAGCGGGTGGTTGATGCCGGTCTTGCCGCCCACCGAAGAATCGACCTGCGCCAGTAGCGTGGTCGGAATTTGCACGAAAGGAATTCCGCGCATGTATGCGGACGCAGCAAATCCGGTGAGATCGCCGATCACTCCGCCGCCCAAGGCAATCAGGGTGGTCTTGCGGTCGCATTTGGCAGCCAAAAGACGATCAAAGATCTGCATCAGGCTGGCCCAGTTCTTTTCTTCCTCGCCATCCGGCAAGATGATTTCGAGCACGCTCTTACCGGCCTCCTGCAAGGTCTGGGTCAAACGCTGCAGGTACAACGGCGCCACTGTAGTATTTGTCACCACGGCGACCTGCCGGCCGCTGATCAGGCGCGCAATACGCTCGCGATCGCCCAACAGTGAGGAGCCGATCTCGATCGGGTAGCTGCGTTCTCCCAACTCCACTTGCAGACTGATGGTTGGGGCGTGGTTCTGGGAAGAAACCGGTTGAGTCATAGGAAAATTCGGTGAAATATTGGTTGCGCCGCTCACCTGACTGCCGACAGATTGGGCAATATCTGCCTCAGTGTCGGGATCATCCGGCAACAGGTCAAGTTGGCTCAGGATACTGTGTACCAGGAATTGTACGTTAGGTCGCCCGGTGTCGATGACAATATCGGCCACCTCGCGATAAAACGGCTCTCGTTGCCGAGACAGTTCTTCCAGGCGCCGTCGCGGATCCGCGGTTTGCAGCAACGGCCGGCTTTTGTCGCGGCTGGTGCGCTGGAGAATGTTATGGACGCTGGCCCGCAGGTAAATGACGGTGCCGCGGGATTTCAGATATGCGCGATTTTCCGGCTTCAGGATGGCGCCGCCACCAGTAGCCAGCACGATCCCGCGCCGTGCGCTCAGATCGCGTATCACTTCGGCTTCGCGTTGCCGAAAGCTCTCTTCGCCTTCAATCTCAAAGATCAACGGAATCGAGACGCCAGTACGCGCCTCGATTTCATGATCGGAATCAATGAATAACTTGTTGAGTTTCTTTGCCAGGGCACGGCCAACCGTAGTCTTGCCCGCGCCCATCAGGCCGACCAGAAAGATATTGCCTTTCATGTGCAACGCACCATTTCACCACTCAACCTTTTGCTCAAATGCGGACACCGGCGCTGAGCCGGTGTCCCTGTGCAATTAGTGCGCAGCAATCCGGTCAACAACGACTTTCGGCGTCAGGAAAATCAATAATTCAGTTCGTTTGTTAGTAACTGCCGATTGTTTGAAAAGATAACCCAGAACCGGAATATCTCCAAGCAGTGGCACTTTATTAACATCATTTGAAATTGTCTGGGTATAAATACCGCCGATTACCACTGTACCGCCATTTTCAACCTGAACCTGGGTCTGGACGTGCTTGGTATTGATCGAGACACCGCCAGGAACGACGGCGCCCACGCTATCATTGGTCACGTCAACCGTCAGGATAACGTTGCCGTCAGGCGTGATTTGCGGCGTGACTTCCAGTTTCAGGTTGGCTTTCTTGAATTCAACCGAGGTGGCACCGCTGCTGGTAGCATTTTGATAAGGAATTTCAGTACCTTGCTCGATCAATGCCTTTTGCTGGTCAGCTGTAACGACGCGCGGGCTGGAGATGATCTTCCCTTGGCCATCTGCTTCCAAAGCCGACAATTCCAGGCTGATGAACTTGGATGCCGCTGCATTGAACAGGCTCAAGGCGACCGAACCAGCGGTGCCGGTGCTTGGCGCCGCAGGCAGGTTCACCGAGTTGCCGGTTACGCCTGGTGCCAGATTGCTACCGGTCGTGGTGGTCGTCGTCGTGGCCTGCTGGCCGCCGGCTGCCACATTAGTGCTGCTGAAACCAAAGCCGAGCTTGGCGCCAAGATTGCGGCTGAAACCGTCATTCGCTTCCACCATCCGCGCTTCGATCAATACCTGACGTGAAGCAATATCGACCTTCGAAACCAGATTGCGGATGTTTTGCAAGATAGTCGGCGTATCAGTCACGAACAATTGGTTGGTACGTGGATCGATCACGGCACTGCCGCGCGATGACAGAATGCTGTTTTTCTTGCCGCCGCCGCCACCGCCACCTGCATCATCAATTCCGAATACCTTCTTGAAGGCTTCGGCTTTTTGATAGTTCAGTTGGAAAGACTCGGTGCGTAATGGCTCCAGTTCGGCAATTTGCGAACGTTGCTCAAGTTCAAGCTTCTCTTTGGTCAGCAACTCGTCTTTCGGCGCGATCCAGATGACGGAGCCGTTCTTGCGCATGTCGAGACCCTTGGCCTGCATCACGATATCCAGCGCCTGATCCCAAGGCACGTCTTTCAGACGCAAGGTCAGATTGCCGCCAACGGTATCGCTGGTGATGATATTGAGACCGGTAAAGTCAGCGATCACCTGCAGCACGGAGCGCACTTCGACGTTCTGGAAATTCAGCGACAGCTTGTCGCCGCGATAGCCTTGCGTGCCTTGCGCCAGCTTGTTCGGATCTTCCTTGAGCGGCTTGACCACGATCACCAGTTGACTGTCGGTCTGGTAGGCGCTTTGCTCCCACAGACCCTTCGGCTCAATGATCATGCGCACATTGTCGCCTTGGGTTACCGTCGTAATGGTCTTTACCGGGGTGCCGAAATCACCGACATCCAGCTTGCGGCGTAAGACTTCCGGCAAGGCGGTTTTCAGGAAATCGACCACGACCGTCTGGCCTTGTTGATGCACGTTGACACCGACCTGGGTATTCGGCAGATCGATCACCACGCGGCCCTCTCCTGCTGTTCCACGGCGGAAATCAATATCGCGCAAAGCCGGTTTGCCGTTCAACAATGGTGCTGGCGCCGGTGCTGCGGCCGCGTTCGCTGTAGCTGCTGCCGGGCTTGCAGGAATTCCTGCTGCATTGACCGGTGCGGCCAGGCCACCTGAACCGTCGATAGTGACGACCAGGGTATTGCCATCCAACGCCGTTGCATAAGACAAGGAACGCTTCAGGTTGAAGACCAGGCGCGAGCGGTCGTCCGCCTGTGCCAGGACTACATTGCGGACATCGCCCAGACTGATGTCTTGCGAAGTCTTGCCGGTGGCATTATCGATTCCAATAAAATCCAGCGCGATGCGAGCCGGGCTGATAATCGAAAAACCGGTTGGCGCGGCAGTCAACGGCCGCTTGAAATTGACGCGAACAATAACGTTGGCGCCTTGTTGATTGGCATTGATCGACGTGATGGCGTTATTGTCCGCCGCCAGCGCCGCAGTTCCGGCTCCTGCCAGGAACAGCAACGCGCATAGCATCAACGCTTTCTGTCGAATCGCGCTCAGCCGGCCTACGCTCAGGTTAACGAATTTTTTTCCTGCTGCAATCATTTTGTGCTCTCCTGCAACGCTAACTTGGCATCGCGCTCGACCCATTCGCCGGACGCATCTTGTACGATTTCTTTCAAAGTTACTTCGGATTCATTGATGGCTGTAACCATGCCGAAATTCTGTCCGATGTAATTCCCCACTTTGGCCTGGAACACGGTCTTGTCGACTTGCAGCAAGGCGTAGCTCAAGCCGACTTTCTGCAATGTACCCACCATCTTGATCGTGTCCAACGGGTAGTTTTCCAGAGTTTCACGGCGCCGATCCAGATTCGGCTTCAGGCCGTTCGATTTACCCTGCAACTTCGCCAGCGCCACCAACAGCTTGCTGGGATTATATGGATCGATGCTGGTCGCCCGCCATACACGAAAGGTACGAACTTCTTCGGCTCGGTGAGCTTCGGGATGCCGACCTTGGCATGGCTCTTGGCGTCGGCCATCCACTCCTTCACGTCCTGGACGCCGCTGTCGCCGCAACCTGACAAAGTTGAGATGATTGCGACAAAAAATGTCACCTGGGTCAGACGCCCAATGCGAAAAAACGTCATTTTTGACCTTTCTGTTTAGCTGAATCGGCGACCTTGCGCTGCGCCGCGACTTCGTCCTTATCCAGATAACGGAAGGTCTTGGCAATCGCATCCAGGCTCAGCGAGCCATCTTTGCCTGCTACCAAATTCATGTTGTTCAGGGTCACGATCCGCGGCAGATTGGCGATGTCGCTGGCAAACGAGCCGACGTCATGGTAATTGCCATTCACCTTGATATTGATCGGCAGTTCCGCGTAGTAGTCCTTCACTACCACTTGGCCGGGCTTGAACAGTTCGAACTGCAAACCCCGTCCCAAACCAGCCTGGTTAATATCGGACAACAGCGCATCCATCTCCGCCTTGCTCGGCAGCTGCTTCTCCAGCGTAACCACATATTCGGCGACCTGCTGCTTCTGCTTACGCAGGGCATCGAGGTTGATGGCTTGCTGGATTTTTGACTTGTACTGCTCCTTCAGCTGGACTTCCTTCTGCTCGCCGGCATTCAGTTCGTCCTGCTGGTCGCTCCAGTAAAAAACCAGCCGACCACCAACACCAGTAAAAAGACACCGACGCCGCACAAGATGCGCGGAACGATCGGCCATTGGCCAGGATGGCGGCCATTCAGTCCGCGGAACTGCGCCCCCAGCGAGGCGCCCAAATTATTCAAATCCATGATTGCGCGTCTCTCATTTGATGGTTGCGGGTGGCGCGGCTGCGGCAATGGTGCCGGCGCCAGCTTTTTTCGGTATCGCCCCCGCATCCTTCGCATCCTTGTCAGAAGGACGCTTGATGCCGACGTTAACGGTGAACGCAAACACATGCTTGCTGTCGCGACCGGTACCGCCAATGTTGGCTGCCCGAATTTCAATCAGGTCCGGACGTTCCAGCCAGGCCGAGTTGTTGCCCAAGTTGCGCAGCAACTCGGAAACCCGCTCATTCGATTGCGCATAGCCGTTCAAGGCGACCCGCTGCCCGTCCTGCTTGAAGGAACTCAGGTAGACGCCTTCCGGCACTTGCTTGACCAACTCGTCCATCAGGTACACCGGCTGATTACGATCGCTTTGCAGATCCTCAACAGCCTGCTGCCGTGCCTTCAATGCATCGATTTCCTGCCGGAGTGTCGCCACTTCCTTGATTTCACCATCAAGACGCGCATTTTCTGCAGTGATGAAGCTGTTCCGCTCATTCTGTTTGGAGATGCTGTTGGCGAAAAATGCCCCACCAGCAATACCGTTATCAGACCGACAATCGCGGACAGCACCAGCATGGCGAAATAAGCATTCTTGCGCTGCTTCCGCTTGGCTTCGCGATGCGGTAAAAGATTAATTTTGATCATCAGCCGAACCTCCGCATGGCCAGGCCGCAAGCAACCAGATAGGACGGCGCATCAAGGCGCAATTGTTTTTCCCGCACATTCGGGCCGAGCTGCATGCCGGTAAAAGGACTGACGACCGATGTCGAAATCTTGGCCCGGCCGGCAACCACTTCCACCAGACCGGGGATAGTTGCGCAACCGCCGGCCAGGAACAGCTGGTCCAGACGGGTATAAGGCGTCGAGGTGAAGAAGAACTGGATCGCCCGCGTGACTTCCAGCGCCGCGCTCTCCAGGAAAGGATTCAGCACTTCCTGCTGATAACCTTCTGGCAGGTCGCCGGTGCGCTTCTTCAAATCTGCCTCTTCATAAGACAAACCATAAGCGCGCACAATATCCTGCGTCAGCTGGTTGCCGCCGAATGGCTGTTCGCGCTCATAAATCAACTGGCCGTCCAGCAACGCAGAGACATGAGTAGTCTGGGTGCCGATCTGGAACAGGCCGACGATCTGGCCTTGCCCGGCTTTCGGCAACTGGCCGATGATGCGATTGATCGCTGCGCGCGCTGCATAGGATTCGATATCCATGACAGTCGGCTTGAGGCCCGCAGCTTCCATCACCGCCACCCGGTCCTCGACCTTTTCCTTGCGCGTCGCTGCCAGCAGCACTTCGACGTCGTCAGGCGAATGTTGCGCCGGACCGATGACGTCGAAATCGAGGCTGACTTCATCCAGGGCAAACGGAATGTACTGGCTGGCCTCGGATTCGACCTGCATCTCCAGCTCTTCTTCCAGCATGCCGCTCGCAAGAATGATCTTTTTGGTGATCACCGATGCTGGCGGCATCCCCAAAGCCACCAGCTTGGTGTTCGAGCCGCTTTTTTTCCAAAGCCGCCGGACCACTTCCGTGACCTGCTCGATGTTTTCAATATTGCCGTCCACCACCGCACCGCGTGGCAGCGGTTCAGAGGCGTAACGATCAAGGCGTAATTGATCCTTGCCGGACTCGGACAGCTCCACCAGCCGCACGCCCGATGTACTTATATCAATGCCCACCAAGGGTGGGTTCTTTTTACCGATCAGCGATCCAAGATCGAATGCCAAGAGCATTTCTCCCTGTATGTATTATTTGGGGAACATTCTGCCTACAAGGCGGTCGCATAAACAGAGTACCGTCTCGAAGTTAGGAAAAACCTGTAAAACAGGGCTTACAGCAATGTTAAATTTAGTAACGTGAAATCGTAGCAATAAGAGGACGGTACTGTAAAGAAATTTTCCTGTGGGCAATTGCCTATATATTATGTAATGTTGCGCCACACGCACTCCATCCATGGTAATTTGTTTTTCACCGACAAATTTTGTCTGAATTTCGCAACGAAATTGCACCAGCATCAAGACCGCATGATGCAGAGCAAGTTTTGAGCCAACTGCTGTGCCGCTATAATGCGTGGCATTCCTACTTCAAAAACGCCTCGCATGACGCCTACAGACTCAGCTAGCGACACCCCGATTTCCCCGCACCTCACCGTCGCATGCCACTGCTGTTGCGATTGCTGCTTGGTTTTTTTGGCATTGTTGCCGGTCTGTTCATTATCGGCGCGCTAACTTTTCTGCTGATGCTGGCTATGGCCTATCCGAATTTGCCGGAACTGGACTCGCTCACCGATTACAAACCGAAGATCCCATTGCGGATTTTTTCCGCTGACGGCGTCCTGATCGGCGAGTTCGGCGAAGAGCGGCGCAGTCTGGTGCATATCAACGAGATACCCGACGTCATGAAAAAGGCCGTCCTGGCGATCGAAGACGATCGTTTCTACCAGCACGGTGGAGTCGATTACCAAGGCATCCTGCGCGCCACCTTTTCCAACCTGACCGGCGGCGGCGGCGGCGCCAGCACGATCACGCAGCAGGTGGCGCGTAATTTTTTCCTGACCAGCAATGAACCGACCTTCTTCCAGAAAGCTTCGCGCAAATTTCTCTATGAGATTCCGCTGGCCTGGAAAATCGAGCGCAACCTGACCAAGGACCAGATCCTTGAGGTCTACATGAACCAGATCTATCTGGGACAGCGCGCCTACGGCTTTGCCTCGGCAGCACAGATTTATTTCGGCAAGAAGCTGCAGGACATCACGGTTGCCGAAGCAGCGATGCTGGCCGGGTTGCCAAAGGCGCCGTCAGCCAACAATCCGATCGTCAATCCGAAGCGGGCAACCGTACGCCAGCAATACATCTTGCTGCGAATGCTGCAACTCGGCTACATCACCCAGGCCCAATACGAACAAGCCAAGAACGAGCCACTGCATACCAAGACCGGCGCCAGCGAATTCGGCATTCACGCGGAATTCGTCTCCGAAATGGCGCGTCAGCTGGTGTACGACCAATTCAAGGAAAACACGTACACGCGCGGCCTGAATGTGTTCACTACCATCACCAAGGCCGATCAGGATGCCGCCTATATTGCTGTGCGACGCGGCGTCATGGATTACGAAAAGCGGCGCGGTTACCGCGGCCCCGAAGGCTATATGGACATCCCGGACAGCACCAAGGAGGCAGCAGAAGACGCAATTGAGGTGGAACTGGCAGACCACCCTGACAGCGATGAAATCGTTGCAGCAGTAGTACTGGAAGCCACGCCAAGTTGGTGCGCGCGGTGCTGTCGTCGGGCCAGGAAATCAGCGTCAGCGGCGCCGGCCTGAGCATCGCCACCAATCTGCTGAGCGACAAGGCGCCGCCACAGCGCAAGGTCAAGCGCGGCGCCATCATCCGCGTCATGCTGGAAGGGAAAAACTGGACCATTACGCAGATGCCCGCAGTGGAATCGGCGTTTATCGCCGCCGACACCAAGGACGGCGCCATCCGCGCGCTGATCGGCGGCTTCGATTTCAACCGTAACAAATTCAACCACGTCACGCAGGCGTGGCGTCAGCCAGGCTCGTCATTCAAGCCTTTCATTTATTCGGCATCGCTGGAAAAGGGCTTGTCACCGGCCACCATCATCAATGACGCGCCGCTCACCTACGGCGGCGGCCAGACCGGTGGCCAGATCTGGCAGCCGAAGAACTATGGCAACAAGTACGAAGGCCCGATGAGCATGCGGCGGGCATTGACGAAGTCAAAGAATGTCGTGTCGGTACGCATCCTTGACAAGATCGGTGCCAAATACGGTCAGGAGTATGTGACGCGTTTCGGCTTCGATGCTGACAAAAATCCGCCATACCTGACGTTGGCGCTGGGCGCCGGCGCCGTCACACCACTGCAGATGGTCGGCGGATATGCCGTATTCGCCAACGGCGGCTACAAGGTCAGTCCTTACATCATCAGCAAGATCACCGACGCCAACGGCAACGTGCTATCTCAGGTACATCCGGAAGTAGCCGGCGACGAAGCCAATCGGGTGATCGATCCGCGCAACGCCTATCTGATGGATAGCATGATGCGCGACGTGGTGCGCTACGGCACCGCAGTCAAGGCTTTATCGCTCAACCGCACCGACCTGGCAGGCAAGACTGGCACGACCAACGATTCGCTGGATGCCTGGTTCGCGGGCTATCAGCCCTCGCTGGTCGCGGTCGGCTGGATGGGCTACGATCAGCCGAAGAGCCTGGGCGACAAGGAAACTGGTGGCGGCCTGGCGCTGCCGATCTGGATCAGTTTCATGCAACAGGCGCTGAAAGGCGTTCCGATCGAAGACCGCGTGGTGCCAGATGGACTGATCCACTCAGGCAGCGAATATTATTACGCGGAGTACCCACCGGGAGTCGCCACCCAAAGCCTGGGCGGCGGTACGACAGAACCGACAGAAGAAGAAAAAGCCAAGGACGAAGTCAAGAACGAATTGTTCTGATCGTGCGGAGACTGACAAAAGTCAGACGCTATCGGCCAACCACACCACAGCCGCTCCCTGGATTGACCAGAGAGCGGCTGTTTTACTTGGAATACAAATCGAGCAAGCGCAGTGTATAGATCTCGATATTTTCCGGATAACTGATATCGAGAGTGCGTAACAACTTCTTTGCATTCTGGCGATAATCATCCAACTGCGCGTCATGCGTGGCAAATGCTTTCAACACCGCCTGGCCGCCAGCGAACGAATCGAACTCAGGATAATAGTAGCCGTAGTCGCGAATGAATTCCGAGTTGTGGATCAGCGGATAGCCACCGTACAAGGCTTCGTAATACAGATAATTCTGACCGTTTTCCCAGTGATGCGAAATGATGCAGTCGCCATAGTTGGCCATGAATTCGTACACTGCAAAACGACCTTCAAATGACGCCAGGCCATGGTTCACGACATCGAGCGAACGCGCGAACTGGGTAAACTTCAGATGCTCCTTCAGGTGCAAGGTATTGCATACACGCAGCGAATCCAGGAATCCCGGTTGCGCGCGATACGCCTCCTCACATGCCAGCATCGGCAGCAATGAAGTCTTGACCATGCAGACGTTCGGCTCGAAGCTGCACACTCGCCAACGCGGCTTGCCAGGCTGATAGCCGAAGCTGAGATGACTCGGCAACGTGTCAATGCCCTTTTGAAAAAACAGCGGTGTCCACAAATGCGGCACGATGTGCACCGGCGCCCGCGCGGTCAGGCCGAAATAATCCTTGCAGCTACGCAAGTACTCCGGCAAGGTCCACACTGCATCATAGGGCTTGTTGCTGCACAGGCCGCCATGCGGCTTGTTGAACATCGCACGTTCGATATCGATCACATAATCGTTGCCGACCCGCATCCACGCATAGCGGCCGCCGCGTTCGCGGAATTGGCGCACCCAGTCTTCGTTCAGTTGCGCGCTCATTTCAACCACGACATCAAGCGTTTGCATCGCCTGGTCGAGGCCAATCATGTCGATCCCGAGATCGCCCAGCATCATGGCGTCGTTGACCTGATCGGGCTGACCGTCCAGCACCAGGACTGCCGCTCGACTGCCGGCGACTGGTTGAACAGTTGTACCAGGAAAGCACAGTTCTGGAAGATGCCGTTTTCCCAGATCGATTGCGGCCCGGACCGCACATGCAGCGTTACGCCGACACGTAATTTCCGTTGTGGCAACGAGGTGCTCATGGCTGGCCCTCCACCAGGTGTTGAAGTCTTTTCACAAATGCGTCCACGTTGTCCGTGTTGGCCGGATCAAGCTTGCTCAAGTAGGCCGCCCCGGTTTTTTTATAGTCATCCCAGAATTCGGGTTCCTGATGCCAGGCATCGAGCAGCACCTGCCCGCCAACACTGGCTTCGAAATCCGGGTAATAGATGCCGATACCGTCGGCCTTCAGATACTCTGAATTATGGATCAGCGGATAGCCGCCGTAGAGAGCGTCGTAGTACAGGTAGTTGAGACCACACTCCCATTGATGCGACACCACTGCATCCATCTTTTGCTGCGCCATGCAATCGACAAACGATACGCGCGGCTCGTAGGTCGCCTTGTGCTGCTGGGTCAAATCAAGATTGATCGCAAAACGGTTGAACGTCAGGTGTTCTTTCATCTGCACCGTGTTCATCACCATCATCATGCTGACCGAGCGCGGATCCAGCCGGAATGCCTGTTCGCAAACCAGCATCGGAATGAAGCAGCTTTTGACGACCGAAATATTTGGTTCGAAAATCGCCGTGCGCCAACCGGGCCGGTCTGCGCCGCGGCTCGCCTTGTAGCCGAACCGATGGCCGTCTTTCTCCACCACGTCGATCTGCTTTTGCAAAAACAGCGGCGCCCAAATATGCGGCACAGCATGCACAGGAACACGCGACACGGTACGCAGTAAAGGCCCGCTGGTTTTCATGTGATGCGGCAGTGTCCAAATCTCATGCCATGGCGTGCCATTGAAAATCTGCCCGCTCGCGCCACCGAACATTGGTGCCTCGGCGTTGTCGGCATAGGTATGGCCGACAAACAAGGTGACGATCTTGGCACCCAGCGCGCGAACATGACGCAACCATTCCAGCGGCAGCTGCGCGCCCATTTCAATCACTACATCAATTTCAAATGTTACGTCCTGCGGCTTGACCAACGACACATCTAGCAGACCCAGCCCCATCTCTGCCGGCATGTGATCCAGATCGCCGCCGTTCAACAAAAACACCTTTCCGACTTGCGGACTGTGCTGCAGCAGCATCACCAGGAACGCCAGGTTCTGGTTGATGCCGTTCGACCATATCTGCGCACCATTGACGGCAAAGACGGAAATTCCTACATTGATTTTTTTCATGGATTAGCAAAAATTAAAAGCCGTCTGATCATACTAACGGTTGTTGCAGCAAAGTAGTCAGCAATCGCTCATACTCGGCGGTCACCTCCGGGCAAGCAGGCAGATAGCGGCCAAGCACCTGGCGCTGCCGCGCAATGTAATCCTGCCAGTTGTCATCATGCGTTGTCAGCACTTCGATCAGTTTGCGGCTGCCTTCACGCACGTCGTTTCCCTCGTAGAAGTAACCGAGGTCGCGACACATGTACGCGTTATGCACCAGAGGATAACCTTGCCAGCAAACGTCGAAATAAAAATAGTTCAGCGCGTTCTCGATCTGGTGTGAAATCACCACATCGGTCATCTCGCTGAGAAACTGCGGCGTATCGTGACGTCCCACGAAAACCGCCTTGTGCTGACGCACAATATCCAGTTGATTCATCACCGCGACAAATTCCTTGCTCTCATGCGCCAGCCGGTCCGCATTAGTGACCTGCAACAGCGCAATATCCTGCGGCCGCTGCCGATAGGCTTCTTCGGCAATAAACACGGGATACATGCAGAATTTCACGATGTCCTGATTCGGCTCCATCACGGTCAGGCGCTTCGGCCCCGGCTGTGGACGGTACTCGCCATGATGCTCGAAATCCTGGCTGCGTTGGTTGACGAAAATCGGGTCCCAGACAAACGGCACCACCTGAGCCGGACGGCGGCGCAAGGTTTCAAAATACGACTGACTGCTGTTAGCCACCTGCGGCACCATCCAGATGGCATCGTAGCGCTGGTTGACGAACAGATCGTACCCCCACATCGGCCTATCGAATAGCATCGACTGCATCACGTTCACATATTCGACGCCGCAACAGTAGGAGATCAATCGGCATCCATGCTCTTTCAGATACGCAGTCTGATTGGCGTTGACCTGCCCGCCGAGTTCAATCAGCACATCCAGGTTGTCCTTGGCATGCTCGAACGTTGCGGTCGGCCAGCGCGCCTGGTCCCACGGCAGCGCCGGGGTGATCGCAACCGCCGTAGTATTCACCAGATGCACCGAAGCCACGCTCGGGCATTGCTTCAAGCTCTCAGCCAGATAGAGAGCATTCTGCTTGATGCCGTTCGTCCACATGGATTCATTTTCCTGGCGCAAGCCAATGGTGATACCGATGCGCAAGGTACGGGATAAAGGTTTCATGTCTTGATTCAGCGATTGAATGATTTTCCTAACGCGCCGGCACGGCCATTTTTGTCTGTTCGGTCCAGTTGTACTGTACGTAGCGTCGAATAATCAGACATCCCGGCGGCGAATCCACCAGCGACACCGATCCACCCGGCTCGGTCGGTGAAACATAAACTGTAAATGTCGGCAGCAGTGCCGTCGCGCTATAGCCTTTCAGTTCGGTATCGGCAATGCTCTTGCACGAATAGGGGGCGATCGAAATCCGTTCCGCCGAAACTGAACAGGCGCCGCCATCTTGCGGCACGGCTGTAATGGATACCGCCGCTGAAGCCCCGGCATACTCGATCCCGGTAAGTGAAAAAAACGGTCCACGATCCGGGTGTGCCCGATCCCAATCAACCAGCACGTCATGCGAACGCGTGCCGTTGATCGCCAACGCAGATAGACGGGTAATCGCCGGCTGGCACTGCTTGACGCCGATGCTGCGCGCAGCTTCCGCCAGCAGGTTTTTCGGCCCGGCCGCGGCCGCCTTGTTGGCCGGCAGGTCAGCACGCATTTGCGCGTGCGAGGCGGGCGACATCAGCTGCAGAAGAGCGACGCATGCCAGCGCCCACCTGGACCACCGGCGCTCGCCCGATGCAGGTAATACGGTGGTTTCATTAAACTCGATTGTCTTGCCAAAATGTGGTGCACGCGTCATCAACTATGTCCGTTTGAAATGTGAAATCCCGGTCAGCGCCGAAGCTGCAGGCAGGACAGGCTGTTCGGGAGCCGGATCGGCAGGCGCCGAAGGCGTCGGCATGTTGGCGGGGTCCTCCGCCGCGGGAGGCGGCGCCTTCGGAACCTCTGGCTCAACAGTCGGTCCGGCTGCTGGCATTGCCGCGGCAGGTGCTGGTTCAGCCATGGGGGCCGGTGCTTCGACAGGCGAGGCCGGCGCTGCTGCTGGGGCTTGCGTCGCCTCAGCAGCAGGTGCTTCCGGTGCCGGCACCACCGCTGACTCGCTGCCAGTTGTCGACGGTGCTGGAACTATCGGTGACGCAGCTGGCTCGATGGCCGGCGCTTCGGTTGCGGGTGTAGCAGGCACATCCGAAACAGGAGCGGCAGTCATTGCGGCAGGCTCGACGGCAGGCGTCGCAGATGGCGGGGATGCTGGCGCATTGCCGGTTTCGACGGCGGGAATTGCGGGTGTCGCGGCAGAGCTCTCCGGTGTCGCTATCGACTTTACCGGCGCCGCTAATGGCGCTGGTACCGCGGCGGCCGGCGCCGGCGAGGTTGCAGGCGTAGTTGCGACGGCCTTGGCAGCAGTGGTGGCCTGCTCCTGTTTCATCAACGCCACAACGGCTTTTTCACATTCTTCTTCGCTATCGCAGGCAGTCACGAAAGTCTTCCCTTCCCACCAACCACGCATGACATAAATGCCGTTGTCGGTCCTGACGCCTTTGCCATTGTTCAGCATGTCCTGATACTGCGGATGTGCCGGCGGAAATGTCATGATCCCATATCCCAGTTGCCGGCCGCGGTGCCACTCGCCGGCATAGGTCGATCCATCGGCATAGCTTGCCTTGCCCTCACCTTCCGGCAGGGAATCGATGAACATGCCGTCGAAACGGTTGCCGGGCTCTTCGACCCCGGTGGTATGACCACGCACCTTGCCTTGTTCCATAGTGCCGGTCAGTTCGGCGACCTGCTTGTTGTTACTCAGCCAGCGAACTGTCCCAGGACCTTGTGCCAGACCATTCTCGCAGCGGCCGCTCCAACGCGCAGAAATTTCATTAGCAATCGGCTCCGGGCTCCAGATCTTGCAGCCGTTGCTGGTATCTGCCGTCCAGTGACGCGGCGCTTCAGCGGCCGCAGCAGTGACAGCGTTCGGCAAGCCGCCGGTGTTGGCGACATTAGCAGCAGCATTGGCTCCGTTGATTGCATTTGCCGCATTGGTCACGTTAGGACTTGGCGCCGCTGCGGCGGCTAGCGTGAATCCGACGGCGGCACCAGCCATTCCTATCATGGAGAGGATACGGGCTGATACGCGCGGCTTCACGGCGGCTGGAGATAGAGAGGCAACGGCGTAACCGCCACCTGCGGAACTGCCCTGCCAATCGATTGGTTCGTCCGAATCCCTGATCATTATCGTATTCATTGTTGTCGATCGATAGTTGAGAAGCGTTGAACAACTCTCCTTGATGCGGCCCTTGCGAACCGTGTAATCAAGTCCATTATGAAGCCGAAATGCGCGAGCGTATCAAAACAACATCTTGTCATTCGTATCTTACGACACATTGCGCATCCGACAAATCACTTGCGGAGCGCCACCACAAAGAAAAACTACAGGGTTACCGGCACTCCTCCCTGGGAACTGATCATTCCTGACAGTGCGGCAAAAAATTCGGAGCCGTCGCGGGTATTCACCCAAATGTTACCCTTCTGTTTGTAATGGAAGCCACCGGATTTTGCGGCGATCCACAACTCCTGCATCGGCGCCTGGCTGTTGACGATAATCTTGCTGCCGTTATCCACAAACTCGATCTCCAGCACATTCCCGCTACGACTGCACTCTACATCCAGGTCGGTCTGCTCAGCGGCGCTCTCCAGCGCAGTTTCAATCTTGTCCAGGGCAGCCTCGGCCGCGGCCAGGAATTCTGATTCTGTCATGCTACACTCCAATCCGTTTCGTTAAACTGTGATTCTAATCCGTGAAGCCCACTTTTGATTTTTCGCGAGCCGCAATGATTGCCGCTACGCTTACTTTGTCGGCATTACTGGCGGCTTGCGGCCAAAAAGGGCCGCTGTTCATGCCGGTCCCACTGCCACCTCCCGCTGCCAAAACGACAACACCTGCACCCAAGCCGAATGTTTCCGAAGAGAAATCCAAAGAATCCGACCAGGCAACCACATTCACCGTGCCAGCCGCCCCCGAAATCCCACCGAAAACTTTAGACACACCGGCAACCAAGTAGCAGCTTGCTTCACATGGCACTTTTCATACAGGGGAGGCGGGATGGCGTACCGCTCGCTGAATACCGCCTCCCCTGAAATCGATGCTGGTCTGGTCGCCTGGAACCAACATATCGGCTTAAGCGGACAGATAGGAAGACCGTGCGCCAGCTAATCGTCACTGCCATCTCGTCGTGTTGCCTGATTCAGGCCGCTCATGCCAATCATCCGTTGGTAACCGACGACACCAGCACCCAAGGCAACAGCAATCAGCAGGTCGAACTGAACACGGACTGGCTGCGTCAGGACGATATCCACAGCCATGTAGCTAATTTCACCTACAGCTACGGCTTGTTGCAGAATCTCGATGTCTATGTCAATCCGCCACTGACGGTATCCCATCCGTCAGGTATCAACGATATCGCGCTGGGACTCAAATGGCGCCTGCTGGAAGTAGATAATTTCAGCCTGGGTTTGAAGCCGGAACTGACCTTCCCCAGCGGCGATCCCAATCAGGGTTTGGGGCATGGCGACAGCAGCATGTCGCTGACGCTGATCGGCAGCTATCAAAGCGACTCTTGGGCTTTCAGCGGGAACCTGGCGGCCTACTACAATCGCTACCGCCTGCTAAGCGACCAGCAAGCCAACCGCACCATAGTCTGGCGCGCCTCCGTGGCAGCGCTCTATGCGATCAATCCGAAATGGAGCCTGGCATTCGACGCCGGCATTGTCAGCAACACCGAACGCGCCAGCGATACAAGCGGCGATCGCCATGCCAGTAGCAATCCAGGCTACATCCTGAGCGGAGTGATTTATTCGCCGAATCCCAATCTCGATCTCGACGCCGGCATCAAATTCGGTTTGGGTTGCGGCGCATGTGCGTCGCAAACCCAGCGTCAGGTAGGGCTTGGCGTGACTTGGCGCTTCTGAAGCGCAGCGCGTTGTCCGGCGCGATTACGTAGCGCGAAATAAACCCGCACCAGCAACAACGCGGCAACGATAGCGCCAAACAGGATCGGTTTTTCGAAGTTGTGTTTGCCCGCGCGCATCCACCAGAAATGCAGTATCCCCAGCATGGAAATCACGTAAAGACTGCGGTGCAGCCATTGCCATCGCTTGCCTCCGAGCCGCCGGATCATGCCGTTGGTACTGGTCAGCGCCAACGGCAGCAACATCACGAAAGCAATGAAACCGACCGTGATGAAAGGCCGCTTGACGACATCCTTGAGCATCTCGGCCAGATCGAAGAAATGGTCAAACCAAAGGAAGGTTATGAAATGCAGGCAGGCATAGAAGAAAGCATACAAACCCAGCATGCGGCGCAACTTGACCAGCCAGTTCCAGTTGGTAAACCGGCGCAGCGGGGTCACCGCCAACGTAATGCACAGAAAATACAGTGTCCAGTCACCACTGCTGCGCGTGATGAATTCGATCGGGTTGGCACCCAGCCGATCGGTAAACGCGTACAACAGTAGCCGCAACGCTGGCAGCAGCGCCAGCACGAACAGGATTGCCTTGAGAGTTTTGAATTGCCTTGGTGTTGGATTAAACATGCTGGATATCCCGCAAATCTCAAAAATATTTTTTCAAGTCCATACCGGTATATAGCGAAGCGACATCGCTGTAACCGTTGAACATCAATGTCTTGCGTTTTTTGGTAAAGAAGCCGTCTTCGCCGATGCGGCGTTCGGTCGCCTGCGACCAACGTGGATGATCGACGTCCGGATTGACGTTGGAATAAAAGCCGTACTCACGCGCAGCCGCGATATTCCATGCCGTCCTCGGCTGGTCTTTGACGAAACGGATCTTGACGATCGACTTGGCGGATTTGAATCCGTATTTCCACGGCAGTACCATGCGAACCGGCGCGCCACTCTGGTTCGGCAATACCTGGCCGTACATGCCGAACGTCAGCAGGGCCAGCGGATGCATCGCCTCATCCATCCGCAAGCCTTCGACATACGGCCATTCCAACACAGGACTACGCAGGCCTGGCATCTGACGGTTATCTGCGAGCGTCGTGAATTCGATGTATTTGGCGTTGCCGGTCGGCTCCATTTTCTTGATCAACGCCGACAGCGAATAACCGATCCATGGAATCACCATCGACCAGCCTTCCACACAGCGTAGCCGATAGATACGCTCTTCGAGCGGCGCCAGTTTCAGCAAGCTGTCGATATCCAGCGTCATCGGCTTCTTGACCTCACCTTCAATCGAGACTGTCCAGGGCCGGGTTTTGAGGCTGCCGGCATTTTCGGCAGGATCGGCTTTATCTGTGCCGAACTCATAGAAGTTGTTGTAGGTGGTAGCGTCCTTGTACGGGGTGGCCTTGTCCATCACGACGTAAGCTGGATTGGCCTTGGCTGCCAATTTTTGCGCTCCGCTAGCCTGCGCCCAGGCATCGCCGGTCGACAATTCGAGCAATGAGCCAGCACCAACAGCGCCTACCGCGACCTGCTTGATAAAGCTACGGCGCGACTCAAATATTTCTCGTGGGGTAATTTCGGAGGCAAACGGAAGATCGATCCCGTTGGGGCGACGATAGAGCGGCATAAAAACTCCTGTGAGGTTTGATGTGGCGACAGACCTTAGTCAAGCCGGCCGACCATTCCTTACAAGAGTACAAACAAAATCCGCTTATCCGGCGAGATCAATGTGATCGTGCAACTCTGCCAGTCGGGAAATCACTTTGGCCTGTTTGGGAAGATTCGGCTCGACCTGTTCCGGCTGCAATGCGAACACCAGCATACCAGCAGCCACGCCGGCCTGCACGCCAGGGATACTGTCTTCGACCACGGCACAGCGGGATGGTTCGACACCCATCTTGCCGGCTGCATGCAGGAACAGGTCCGGCGCCGGCTTCCAGGAGCCGACTTCGTAAGCGCTATAAATACGGCCTTCGAAATAAGGCAGCAGACCCGTGATGCCAAGCGATAGTTCGATCTGCTTCAATGGGCCGTTCGACGCCAGGCAAAACGGTACGCGCAGCGACTGCACCAGTTCCAGCGCACCTTCGATCGGCTGCAGGCGCTGATGCAAGTTATGCGCGATACGCTCACGCAATATCTTGGTGAAATCGCCCGGCAATGGCTGGCCGCGCATTGCTTCAAGCTCCACCACGCAGTCGGCCATCCGGCCGCCCTTGAAACGGCTCAAGGCCTCGTCAAACGACAACTGTGTCCCCAATTCAGCAAGGTACTCAATCATCACGTCGGTAGCGACGGTCTCACTATCCACCAGCGTGCCGTCGCAATCGAAAATCACCAGATCGACTGGCGTCAGGTTTTCCCGCATTGCCTTTACCATCGCTTTACAACTCTCCATATGAATGCAGGCCGGACAGGAACATGTTCACGCCCAGGAAAGCGAATGTGGTCACCAGCAAGCCGATCAGCGCCCACCATGCGGCAACTTGGCCGCGTAACCCCTTCATCAAGCGCATGTGCAGCCATGCGGCGTAGTTGAGCCAGACGATCAACGCCCAGGTTTCCTTCGGATCCCATGACCAGTAGCCGCCCCATGCTTCCGCCGCCCACAAGGCGCCGAGAATGGTAGCGATGGTGAAGAAGGTAAAGCCCACGGCAATCGCCTTGTACATCACATCATCCAGCACTTCCAGCGCCGGCAAGCGGTCAACCAGGTAGCCATGCGATTTCAACAGGTACGCCACCGCCACCATCGCCGACAATGCAAACGTGCCATAGCCGATGAAGTTGGCCGGCACGTGGATCTTCATCCACCAGCTCTGCAACGCCGGCACCAGCGGCTGGATTTCGGCGGCGTCGCGCGACACCATGTACCACAGCAGGAAACCGACCGCGGCCGAGATCACCAGCAGAACAAAGGCGCCCAGTTGGCGGGTGCGGTAGTGCTGCTCGTAGTACAAATAAAACAAGGCCGTAATCAGGCTGAACAGCACGAACACTTCATACAGGTTGGAAATCGGGATGTGGCCGATGTCAGCACCGATCAGGTACGATTCATACCAGCGCACCAGCATGCCGGTGAATCCCATCACGACCGCGGCCCAGCACAGCTTGGAGCCGATCGAAGCGCCGAAATCGGAACGTGTGATCAGGCCGCCCCAGAAAAACAGGGTCGACAGGAAAAACAGCGTGCTCATCCACAAGATCGCCGACTGGCTGGAGAGCATGTATTTGAGGATGAATTTCTGGTTGGCCATGTCGAGCACGCCACCGTACATCGCAATCGCCGACAACGACAACACCGCCAGCAGCGCCATCAGCCAGCGCACCGATTTCCAGTGCCAGCCGAGCCAGGCGAAAGTCGGTGCGGCCAGCACCAGCACCGCTTTCTCGTAGTAATCCATGTGGCTACCGTAACGGTTCAACGCGAACAGCGAGGCCGCCACCAGCGCAATGGCGAACAGCCAGTCGATTACCGACAAGCGCTTGATAAAGCTAGCGGGCGGGGCATACGTTTGCGTCAGTTCCATCATTATCTCCATTGCATTGCAGGCAAACCCAGACAACTCTGTCGCCATCCCCGCATTGCCAAGGATGTCGACGGAGGCGAGTTCACATCAAGCTTCCGACTGCTTTAATTGCGTTTTCAACACGTCAAATTCTTTTTCGAAATCCAGCGTCTTGCGCTGTGAGCTCATTGCCATCAACGCGTGCGACTGGCCGCTGCCGTCCTGATTTGGACGAATCCAGACCCACAACCGACGTTCGCGCACATACAACATCGAAAACACGCCCAGTACCAGCAACAGACAACCCAGGTACACCACCTTCTTGCCCGGCGAACGGGTTACCTGGAACACCGATGCCTTGATTTCATCAAAGCCGGTCATCTGGAGATATACAGGCGCATTATAGAAGCTTGCATCCGACAGCGCATTGGTGCTCAGTTGCAGGAAGCGCGCATGCTTTTCATCCGCCGGCATTTCCTTCAAACCATCTTTCTCGCGTGCGACTTGCCACAGATCCCACATGCTGCCGTTCAGGATCTTCATGAAAATATCCGCGGCCTTCTCCTGCTCCTGCGGCGGCACCTGCTCCAGGAATTTGGAAATGGCCATGTAGCCGGCTTGCTTGCCATCGCCGACAAACAACGACAGGCCGCGCAGCGCCGACTGCTCCAGCTGCACGCGCAAGGCCGCAATACCTTCACGGCTCTCAGGAATGGCACGCTGGGCATAGCGATGTGCAGCGGCCGCGCGCAACTCCGGATTCTCCAGTGCAGCCCGCAAACGCATCCACTCGCCGACCGTATCGTCATCGTCCGCAGGAATGCGCAAATAACGGAAGGGTTCGTCCGGCGTATCGCGCACACCCGCCAGGAACACATAGGCATCGTCCACCTTGATGGATTGCATATAGTTACTGAACTCGCGCGCCTGTCCGGTCTTGTCGCGCAATTTGTACTGCACGCTAGGGCCGACGTTTTTCAGATCCTTCTTGTTGGCGCTTTTCGCCGCGTTGCCCAGATGATTGCTCAAATCGTCGCTAAGGCGCTGGTTGAGGCTCTTCTTGGTCACCGCGCGCAAATCGTCACCCGATTGCGCCATATTTTCCACGTTAAACGGCCGGAAACCAGACCATTCAATCGTATAGTCGGTATTGCCGTTGTTGACTAACGGCGTCGTGCCGTTGACTTCGCCGGCCAGCGGAAAGCTGGTCTCGCTGGCGCCGGCCATCGGGTAAGCGGTCAGTTTGAGCTTGCTGCCTCCGTCCTCGAAACTGGATTGATAGACGGCAATTCCCTTGTAAATCAATGGCTGGTTGACCTTGATTGTCGCAGGAAAAGTATGGCCATCGGCGTTATCGCGGATCACGACTTCGCTGGCGAACAGCTTGGGCATGCCGGTGCTGTAGAAATCGATAATGAATTTTTTCAGCTGGATCGTGAATGGCAGATCCTGGATCATCACGCCATCCTTCTGCGGAATGATGGCGGTGCTGCTCGCTGAGCCTTCCGGAATCAACGTATTGCCGCGGAAGGTCGGGTTGCCAAGGCCGAGACGATGTTCTTCCGGGATCTCGGCGATGATGCCGTTACCGTTGAACGGCGTCTTGCCATAGATCCACTGCTGCGCACGGATCGGCAAATCGGAATCCAGCAGCCCGCCCAGGCAGATGATAACGATCGCACTGTGAGCGAAGATATAACCCCATTTGTTGGCTGCGCCCTGCTTGGCGCTGATCAGTGTCGCGTTGTCCTTCGCCACCAGCTTGGTCTTGTAGCCCTTGGCGGCGATCCGCGCCTGTAGCTGCTGCGCCAGCAAGGCGGGCGCGACTGCCGATGTCCACTCCGCCTTATGGTGGAAATTGCGCAGCGATTGTTCACGGACATTCTCGCGCCAGCTACGCATGTCCTTCAGCATCTTCGGCGCATTGCGGGCGATGCATAAGGAAGTGGAAATCACCAGGAAAGTCATGATCAGCAGGAACCACCATGACGAATACACCGCGTACAACCCCAGCTTGCCGAAAACCTCAAACCAGAATGGACCGAACTGGTTGACGTAGTTAGGCATCGGCTCATTCTGCTTGAGCACGGTACCGATCACCGAAGCGATGGCGATAATCGTCAGCAAGCTGATGGCAAAACGCATCGATGACAACAGTTCAACCGCATCGGCCAGCCAACGACGGCTAGTCTTCAGCTGTATGCCTGCGGTACTGATTTCGTTATTACTTGTGCTCATGGCAAATCAATCTTTTTCAAAGGAAAAAGGGGTGGCCTAAGCCACCCCTTCTTTCGCTATTTCTTATTATTTTATTTGAGGCCTGCGATGTAATCGGCAACTGCCTTGATTTCATCGTCCGACATGCGCTTGGAGATCGTTGCCATCATCGGCCCGTTCTTGCGTACTCCGCTGCGGAAATTGGTCAATTCCGTCACAGTATAGTCCTGATGCTGTCCGCCGATCCGCGGAAACTGATTCGGGATGCCAGCACCGTTAGGGCTATGGCAACCGGCACAGGCCGGAACACTCTTCTCGGCAATGCCGGCACGATAGATTTTCTTGCCCAGTTCCACCGTATCCTTGTCTTTCGCGGCTCCCGGCTTGGCGGGCTGCGCATCCAGATAGGCTGCAATATTCTTCATTTCATCGTCAGTCAGCAATTTGGCCAATGGCGACATGATCGGATTGTTGCGATCCGCACCCTGGAAATTAGTCAATTGCTTGTGGATATAGGCGGCGTGCTGGCCGCCCAGCTTCGGGTTCGAAGTAATGGTCGAAGCGCCGGCGGCGCCATGGCAAGACACGCAAGCCGTGATGTTGCGAGCGGCGTCACCGTTTGTATACAGTGCTTCGCCCTTGGCGGGATCGGCTTTGGCAGGAGCGGCTTTCGGTTCATCCGCTGCGTAAGCAACAGAGGAAAGGGCCAGTACTGCGACGAGGAGAGACTTCACTACTGGAAAAAACGCACGGTTCATTCACACACCCTGAGTGACTTGTTTTTAAAATTCTGCCCGAACGGCGACGATACGATGATCGATCCCACCTGTTACAGCCGATTGCCTAGTCTCCTATGACCCTCAGTCGCATACTTTGCATAGTCAACCTCAGCACCAGTACATAACCCCTTATTGTACAATAGCTTTCCGGCATTTTTGCCTCCCCTTACCGCATTTTCTGCTCACTCCATGTCCCTACTTTGGCAAGCCCGCTTCTTCACCACGGTCAATCATCTTCGTGACTTGCCAACTTTGCAAGTCCCCGAGATCGCATTCGCCGGCCGCTCCAACGCCGGCAAATCGACCGCCATCAACCTGCTGTGCAACCAGAAGAAATTGGCATTTGCGTCGAAAACCCCTGGCCGTACGCAGCATATTAACTATTTTTCAATTGGCGGCGCGCATGTCGCTCAGCACCGCAAGGATGAAACCAAGATCGACGAAATCCGCGCCCTGCTGGTCGATCTGCCCGGTTACGGCTATGCGGAAGTCTCCGGCTCGGCCAAGTTGCATTGGCAACAATTATTGGGCGATTATGTCCGGCGCCGCCAGCAGCTGGCCGCACTGGTGCTGATCGTCGATTCACGCCGCCCGTTTACCGAGCTTGACGTACAAATGGTCGAATGGTTTGCGCCGACCGGAAAACCGATTCATTGCATTTTAAGCAAGTCAGATAAACTAAATCGCAACGATGCCACCAACGCGCTGCGCCAGGCTCGCACTTTCCTCGCCAGCTACGTCGACGAAAACAATCAGCAGTTGCCGTTTACCGCCCAATTGTTTTCGGCGTTGAATCGCAACGGCCTGGAAGAAGCCAATGACCGCATCCTTGAACTGGCCGGACTAACTAACATGGACGATCTGGATGGCGATGCAGATGCGGCAGGTGATCAGGAAGAGTAAGCGACGGCACCCGACAGCAGATCGGGATGTAGAATGAAAGACAAGCAGGAACGAGGCAAGAAACGGAGCAAGAAGCGACTCGACAACAAGAATCGCAAATAAAAAAGCCCTGGAGAAAGGGGAATATCTCCAGGGCACAATGCCTTATCACCAAAAGCGATACGGCCCCGCTCAGGGAGGGAAGCGGGAGGCGAATGATGCACCTATTGCTAGGAGAAGGTCCGCCGGAAAAAGTTCACGATTTTTTTACTTTTCGGCGAAAATATTAGTCGAAAATGGATTCAAGTACTCGGACGCACTATCTGCCACGATGTTGCAGGCGGATCCGGCAATCGACGACCGCCAGATCGAATTGAAACCTGGCAAGTTCGATGAGCGGGAGAATGCGCGACCTTGAACCTGTTCAACACTCCACTCACCCAATATGTCAGAAACCGTCATGCCACTCTCTCAGAAAACTGCTCAATTCCCAGCTATCCGCATGCGCCGCATGCGCAAGGATGCTTTTTCGCGCGCCATGATGCGGGAAAATACCATCACCTGCGCCGACCTGATCTATCCTGTATTTATCCTGGACGGCAAGAACCAGCGCGAAAAAGTCAGCTCGATGCCTGGCGTTGAACGCCTCTCGATAGACTTGCTGCTGCACGTCGCCGAAGAATGCGTGGCCTTGGGCATTCCCGTCATTGCTCTGTTTCCCGTCATCAACCCGTCCCTGAAAACTCCCGACGGCATCGAGGCCACCAATCCGCAGGGATTGGTTCCGCGCGCGGTGCGTGAATTGAAGCAGCGCTTTCCGGAACTAGGCATCCTGACTGATGTCGCCCTCGATCCTTACACCAGCCACGGCCAGGATGGCGTGCTGAATGCCGACGGCTATGTACTCAATGATGAAACCTGCGCGATCCTGGTGAAACAGGCACTGGTCCAGGCTGAAGCCGGGGTCGATATCGTTGCGCCGTCTGACATGATGGACGGTCGTATCGGCGCGATCCGTACCGCTCTCGAATCGCATCACCACATCTACACACGCATCATGGCGTACTCGGCCAAATATGCGTCGGCGTTCTACGGACCGTTCCGCGATGCGGTCGGCTCTTCGGCAACGCTGGGCAAAAGCAACAAGAACACCTATCAAATGGATCCGGCCAACAGCGATGAAGCCTTGCATGAAGTCGCGCTCGACCTGGCCGAAGGCGCTGACATGGTGATGGTCAAGCCCGGCATGCCTTATCTCGATATCGTGCGGCGCGTGAAAGACGAATTCAAGGTGCCAACCTTTGCCTACCAGGTCAGCGGCGAATACGCGATGCTCAAGGCCGCGGCGCAAAACGGCTGGCTCGATCACGACAAGACCATGATGGAAGCGATGCTGGCGTTCAAGCGCGCCGGCGCCGATGGCGTGCTGACCTACTTCGCGCTGGACATTGCCCGGCATCTGAAAAAGGGGTGAGCCGGCGGCAGCGCGCAATGACACACAGTCCTGGCGCGCCGCAGCGGTAACATCCATGTTGATTGCCGCCTCCAATTCGGCATGCGATGCTGACAGCCGTCGGTGTCGCATGCTGCGAGACACGGTTGGCGCACTATTCACCGTAGCGGCTGGTACCGAACCGCATCATCACCACATCATGCAGTTCGACACCTGCGCTCCGGTTCATATTCAAACGTTTATCGACAATGCATGGACATCTTTCTCATCAGTGAAAACCAGGTCAAGCAAAGCAATGAAATCCCGGACGCCATTCCGCTGAAAGGGTTTCTCTGGATCGACGCCACGCACGAAGAAGTGGCAGCCGATCCGGAGGCCTGGCGCAATGCCATCACCCAGGCAACCGGCACTCAAATCTACGATCCGCACATGACGGATGCCCTCAACCCCAACCATCCGTCGTATTTCGACTCGACCCAGGATTACGGGATGGTGGTGTTTCGAAAGCTGATGCTGAATGGCAGCGGAAACGGGAACGGCAATGTATCGGATACCGGCGTTCAGTCTGCCAGCACGAAAGGCGATGCGCCAACCGCCGATGCAACGGACACCGATACCGGCAAGCGCCGCATCCCGGCCGCGCTGAGCAAGCTGGCCACGCAGCCGGTGACATTCCTGATCATGGACCATGCACTGATCACCGTGCATGAACGTTACAGCCGCACCATCGATGCGGCACGCACGCGCCTGCTCGACCATTGCAACAAACCTGAAAAAGCGCCGCATCCGACGCGCCTGCCGGCCTCGCCGGAAGACCTGCTGCTGCGCCTGATCAACGCCATGGTCGACCAGTACCTGGATTTGCGCCAACCGTTGACGACGCAGCTCGACCGTTGGCAGCGCGCCCTGCTTGACCCACGCAGGCCGTTCAAGGACTGGATGGCGCTGCTGGATGCACGGATCGAATTGCGCAAGCTGGAAAACCTGTGTGAGGAGCAGCACGATGCAATGCAGGAGCTGCGTGACTACTTTGTCGACCTCAACGACGGTATCGAAATCAGTCGCGCCAACGACTTACTGCTGGTACGCATCAACGACGTGATGGAGCACATCACGCGCGTGCTGAATCATGCGCGCCGGCTGGAATCATCGATTGAATCGGCGGTGCAGATCCACTTCTCGGCGGTGGCCCATCGCACTAATGAAATCATGCGCACCTTAACCGTCATCACGGCATTGTTCATGCCACTGACCTTGATCACCGGGATCTTCGGCATGAATTTCGAAGTCATGCCCTTGCTCAAGAACGCGCTCGGCTTCTGGCTGACAATAGGCAGCATGGCACTCGTGATCGTCGTCATGCTGGTGTTCTTCCAGCGCCGCCGCTACCTGGAAAGCCAGGCGCTGGACCGGCGTTGAACAACCGGCTGTAACTACTGCGCACCTAAACAAAAAGCCTCGCCATTTTTCCTGGCGAGGCTTTTTGCTTTCAGTACACTTTAGAGATCGCGGACAAACAATCAGTCACGATTTGGTTGCGGCGTCAGCCGCAAATATGGACGGATCGCCTTGTAACCTTTTGGGAATTTCTGTTTGAGAACTTCGGGGTCCTGCAGCGACGGAACGATGACGACATCTTCACCGTCTTTCCAGTTGCCCGGCGTCGCTACCGAATAATTATCGGTCAGTTGCAACGAGTCGATGACACGCAGGATTTCATCGAAGTTGCGGCCGGTGCTGGCCGGATACGTGATGATCAGACGCACCTTCTTGGCCGGATCAATGACGAACAGCGAACGCACGGTGGCAGTTGCACTGGCATTCGGATGGATCAGGTCATACAGTTCAGATACCTTGCGGTCGGCATCGGCAATGATCGGGAAACCAACCACGGTGTTTTGTGTTTCGTTGATATCCTTGATCCATTCCTGGTGCTTGTCGGCAGGATCCACGGAGAGCGCGATCACCTTGACGCCGCGCTGCTCGAATTGCGATTTCAATTTGGAAGTCAAACCGAGTTCGGTAGTGCAGACCGGCGTGAAGTCGGCTGGATGCGAAAACAACACCACCCATGAATCGCCGGCCCAATCGTAAAACCCGATTTTCCCGAGTGAAGAATCTTGCTCGAAATCGGGGGCAACGTCGCCAAGGCGTAAAGTCATTTCAGTCTCCTTTAGATCGCACAGGTTTGCTAGAACTAAAACTATAGCGGTGCGACGATGATAGTCTAACGAACTTTATCGACTATCTACATAACCTGCAGTTAGAAGCCAGACCTCGACTAGACTGCAGATTGGAGGCACCGAACAGACGATTCTACTCCTTCGGCGCAGCAGGGGCTGGCGGCCCCGATGCCCATCATTTTTTTACATCCAGAACCGCCAGTGATTGCAGGAATTTATCGGCGTTCTGATACCCGATCACCCGACCGTGAGGCACTTCTTGTCCCTGGCCGTCAAAGAATATGATGCCCGGCGGCCCGAACAGATTGAAACGCTTGAGCATGGCCTTGTCATCGGCATTGTTGGCGGTGACGTCAATCTGCAGCAATACCATATCGCCAAAACGCGCTTGCACCCGCGGATCGGCAAACGTGAATTTTTCCATCTCTTTGCACGACACGCACCAGTCAGCGTAGAAATCCAGCAATGCGGTTTTGCCGTTGGTCTGCGCCAATGCGGCATCCAGTTCGGCAACCGATTTGACGCGGATGAACTGGGTATGGGCGCTGTCCTGGCGGCCGCCCAAATGTGCGAGGGGCGCAAACACATCGCGCCCGCCGGAGATGCCGCCGACCAATTGCACAATGCCGCACACCATGAATACCACTCCGAAGGCCTTGGCAAACCAGGCAGTCGATGACTTATCCCACAGCAGGTAAGCACCGTAGCCGATACCCAGCGCCGCCCAACCCAGCATTTGGAACAGCGGCGAAATCACCGGCGAAACCATCCACAGCGCCACCGCCAGCATCAACACGCCGAAGAAGCGCTTGACCGACTCCATCCAGGCGCCGGCGCGCGGCAGCAACGAGCCGGCAGAAATGCCGACCAGCATCAGCGGTACGCTCATACCGACCGCCATCGCGAACAGCGCGCTACCACCGATCACGACATCCCGCGTCTGGCTGATATACACCAGTGCACCTGCCAACGGCGCTGCGACGCAAGGACCGACGATCAATGCCGATATCGCCCCCATGACAAAAACGCCAATCAGCTTGCCGGCAGATTGCTGGTCGGAGGCCTTTGTCAGTTTGGTTTGAAATGCCGCCGGCAATTGCAATTGATAGAAGCCAAACATCGACAGCGACATCAATATCATCAGCAAGGCAAATGCCGACAGCACCCAAGGATTCTGCAAGGTTGCCGCCAAACCTTCGCCTGCCAGGCCGCTGCCACGCCAAGAGCCGTGTAGACCAACGCCATACCCAACGCATAAGTCACCGACAGCAGGAAACCGCGGCGGCGACTGACTTGCGTACCTTCGCCGACGATAATGGAAGACAGGATCGGCACCATCGGCAGCACGCATGGCGTGAACGACAACCCCAGGCCAAGCAGCAGGAACAGCGGCATGATCACCAGCAGTTTGCCCCCTTCAGCGAGGATTCGATGCGCCCAGTTTCGGAATCGGGTGCGGCAGTTACTGGGGCCAGGTTTTGCAAAACGGCTGCAGCTGGAGCAGCTTGGAAAGCATTGTCCGCTGCAACCGATTGCGGCGTATCGGCCGCGGCACTGCCACCACTACCGATCCCCATCGCACTCAACAGACCACCACCGTTGCCACCGGTCGTGGACAAGCTGATCCGCGAGTCCATCGGCGGGTAGCACAAACCTTTGTCAGCACAACCCTGGCCAGTGGCAATCAAAGTGAAGCTGCCGTTCGCCTCAACCGGCAAACGGATCGTGACACCGTGGTGATAAGTCTCCACATTCTTGTTGAAAGTCTGGTCGAATTTCACGGTTCCGGGCGGGATCTGCGGCTCACCCAAGGTCGCGCCTTCGGCCTTGAAATGGAAACGTTCACGGTACATGTAGTAACCATCCGCGATCGCATAACTGACTTCGGCGGTCTTGGCATCTACCATGCGCGCCGAAAATTTGAAGGCGACTTCGGGTGCGAGGTAATCGTCATCGTCGGCATGTGCCGCGCCGAACGCCAATATCATCACCAACAAGACAGACAATTGCTTGAGCAACTTAAACATTCACATCCTTTTGAGTTTCAGCGGTAATCCAGTTCAGGTAGGCCGGTAAGCCGGCCGCAATCGGTATCGCAACAATTTCCGGGAGCGCGTAGGGATGAGCTGCTTTGATCGCAGCTTCCAGCTCGGCATAGCGGTTCGCAGCAGTCTTGATCAGCAACGTAACCTCGTTGGCCTGCTTCACCATTCCTTGCCAGCGATACACCGACTGCACGACAGGCAAGATATTGACACAAGCGGCAAATTTGCGTTCAACCAGGTCCCGCGCCAAGGCTTCTGCTTCAGCCAGCCCGGGCAAGTTGGTGAGTATAAGCAACGCTTCCGACATAGTCGACGCTCCTCCCTGATTCCTTACATTAAGCTGCTTCACCAGGCCGCAAGCAGCAAGTCCGCGAAACGTACAGATAACAAAAAAGCCAGGCAAGGCCTGGCTTTTCATTCTAACGCAGCAGTGCTGGTTAAGCTTAGTCCGCTGTCGGTACTTCAGCAGCGTCGCTGATTTCCGGACGGTCAACCAGCTCAACATAGGCCATAGGCGCGTTATCGCCAACGCGGAAACCCATTTTCAGGATGCGCAGGTAGCCGCCGTTACGGGTAGCGTAGCGTGGACCCAGTTCAGCGAACAGCTTCAGGACCATTTCACGGTCGCGCAGGCGAGCAAATGCCAGGCGCTTGTTTGCCAGGGTGTCGGTCTTGCCCAGTGTCAGGATCGGTTCGATCACGCGGCGCAGTTCTTTTGCCTTTGGCAATGTGGTCTTGATTGCTTCGTGACGCAGCAGCGAAACAGTCATGTTGCGCAACATGGCCAGACGGTGGGAAGAAGTACGATTTAATTTACGGAGGCCGTGACGGTGACGCATGGTAATTCCTTTCAGTTTTGAGTTTACATCCAGCTCTTCGATCGACTTTGGCAGTGCCTGGTCGCGGGCCGGTTGAAATTAGTACAACAATAGAAACAACGAGAGCAAAACAAGCTCAGGGGCGTGATTCTATCTCACCCCCGAGCTAACAACAAATATTACTTTTCCAGGCCTGCAGGCGGCCAGTTTTCCAGCTTCATGCCCAGTGTCAAACCACGGGATGCCAGAACTTCCTTGATTTCGTTCAAGGACTTGCGGCCCAGGTTTGGCGTCTTCAGCAGTTCATTTTCGCTACGCTGGATCAGATCGCCAATGTAGTAAATGTTTTCTGCTTTCAGGCAGTTCGCCGAACGTACTGTCAGTTCCAGATCATCGACTGGACGCAACAGGATAGGATCGACTTGCGGTGCGCGGGATGGCGCTTCAGCAGCAGCTTCAGTGCCTTCCAGTGCCGCGAACACATTCAGTTGATCAACCAGCACGCGCGCCGATTGGCGAATCGCTTCTTCCGGAGTGATCACGCCATTGGTTTCAATGTTGATGACCAGTTTGTCCAGGTCGGTACGCTGCTCCACACGCGCCGATTCAACAGCGTAGGAAACACGGCGCACTGGCGAGAACGATGCGTCCAGGATGATGCGACCGATGGTCTTGTTGGCATCTTCAGTCAGACGACGCACGTTGCCCGGCACATAGCCACGGCCTTTTTCAACCTTGATCTGCATATCCAACGCGCCGCCGGCGGTCAGGTGGGCAATCACGTGCTCGGGGTTCACCAGTTCTACGTCATGCGGCAGATCGATGTCGGAAGCCAACACGGCGCCTTCGCCATCTTTTTTCAATGTCAGTGTTACTTCGTCGCGGTTATGCAACTTGAACACAACGCCCTTCAGGTTCAACAGGATATCAACTACGTCTTCCTGCACGCCGTCGAGTGACGAGTATTCATGAACCACACCGGCGATGGTCACTTCAGTCGGCGCATAGCCAACCATCGATGACAGCAGGACGCGGCGCAATGCGTTGCCCAGCGTGTGGCCGTAGCCACGTTCAAACGGTTCCATCACGACTTTAGCGTGGCCGGCACCCAGTGCTTCTACTTCGATAATACGTGGCTTCAACAAGCTGTTTTGCATGAAATGTCCTTTTCAATACCCTCGGCTCGTTACACCGATAAGGCTGATGGCATTAAGGGTGCCGCCAATAATCACGAGGATTATTAGAGGCACCCTGATGAAACGGCTCCACCTGAAACCAGGCAGAGCCGAAAAACTAAAATTAACGCGAATACAGTTCGACGATCAGCGATTCGTTGACGTCGTTGGCGATTTCATTACGGTCTGGCAAGGACTTGAAAGTACCTTCCATCTTCTTCGCATCAACCGAAACCCACGATGGCATACCGCCTTGTTCAGCCAGTTGCAGCGCTTCAATGATACGCGCTTGCTTCTTGGCTTTTTCACGAACGGCAATCACGTCGCCAGTCTTCACTTGGTACGAAGCGATATTCACAACGTTCCCGTTGACGGTGAACGCTTTGTGCGAAACCAGCTGACGGCTTTCAGCGCGGGTCGAACCAAAGCCCATACGATAGACGACGTTGTCCAGACGCGCTTCCAGCAAACGCAGCAGCGTTTCACCGGTGTTGCCCTTGCGACGGTCAGCTTCAGCGAAATAACGGCGGAATTGGCGCTCCAGAATACCGTACATACGCTTAACCTTTTGCTTTTCGCGCAATTGGTTACCGTAGTCGGAAGTACGTGCGCCGGAGGTACGGCCGTGTTGGCCTGGCTTGGAATCCAGTTTGCACTTGGAATCCAGCGAGCGGCGTGCGCTCTTCAGGAACAGGTCCGTGCCTTCACGGCGGGAAAGTTTTGCTTTAGGTCCGATATAACGTGCCACGATGCTTCCTTTTAAAAATATGACGCCGGGGCATTACTGCCTTTTGCGGTCGATAACCGACCTGGCGCTAGTCTGACTTACCTTCAATCAGACAGTGGGCTTAAGAACAAAACCCGCCAAGATCATTGGCGGGCTACTTGCATACGCTATTGCAGGGCAATAGCGAAAATCTGTACAGATTTAGATACGACGACGCTTTGGAGGGCGGCAACCGTTATGCGGTACTGGAGTAACGTCTTGAATCTGGGTGATCTTGATACCCAGGTTGTTCAACGCGCGAACAGCGGATTCACGACCAGGACCTGGGCCCTTGATACGCACTTCCAAGTTCTTTACGCCACATTCCACAGCCACTTTACCAGCGGCTTCGGCTGCAACCTGCGCTGCAAATGGAGTCGACTTGCGGGAGCCTTTAAAGCCAGCGCCACCAGATGTCGCCCACGACAACGCGTTACCTTGACGATCGGTAATCGTGATGATGGTGTTGTTGAAAGACGCGTGGATATGCGCGATACCTTCAGCAACGTTCTTTTTAACTTTTTTACGCACACGTGCTGCTGCGGCGTTATTTGGGGACTTTGCCATAATAATTTCCTTGAATCCGACTACCTAAGAACAATCAGTTGCCACGGAAGCGTGGCAGCTTAATTATTTCTTCAGCGATTGAGCGGCTTTGCGCGGGCCCTTGCGGGTACGAGCATTAGTACGAGTACGTTGACCACGGCAAGGCAAGCCTTTGCGATGACGCATACCACGGTAGCAACCCAGATCCATCAAACGCTTGATGTTCATCGACAGTTCACGACGCAGGTCACCTTCGACGACGAATTTTGCAATTTCGTCGCGCAGCTTTTCCAGCTCGTTATCGTCGAGATCTTTGATCTTCTTCGTAGTCAAAATACCCGTGCTCTCGCAAATTTCCTTTGCGCGTGGGCGGCCAACACCGTAGATGGCTGTCAAGCCGATAACGGTGTGCTGATGGTTGGGATGTTTACCCCTGCAATACGTGCCATTCGTTATTCCTCGATCAATAACGTTAATTAACCTTGGCGCTGTTTATGGCGCGGTTCTGTACAAATGACGCGGACAACGCCTTTGCGCTTAATGATCTTACAGTTGCGGCAGATCCGCTTGACTGATGCGAGCACTTTCATTTTTGCCCTCTTTCGTTCTAGGTTCTAATTGCTGTTACTTGGTACGGAACACAATCCGTGCCCGGCTTAAATCATAAGGTGTCAATTCTACCGTCACCTTATCTCCTGGGAGTATGCGGATATAGTTCATACGCATCTTGCCAGAAATATGACCGAGGACGATATGTCCGTTTTCCAACTTGACTCTAAATGTTGCATTGGGGAGATTCTCAAGAATCTCGCCTTGCATCTGGATAACGTCGTCTTTTGCCATTCGGTCTACTGGTTCCTCTGGTCGTTCATTTCAACTTAACGCGTCGAAACGCCGCCCTTGAAATTTGCTTTACGAAGCAGCGAATCATATTGCTGCGACATCACGTAATTCTGTACTTGCGCCATGAAATCCATGGTGACTACAACGATAATCAACAGCGATGTACCACCAAAGTAAAACGGCACCTTCCAGCGAGCGATCAAGAATTCCGGAACCAGGCAGACTACAGTGATATAGACCGCGCCGACCAGAGTCAAACGCATCAGGATCTTGTCGATATAACGTGCAGTTTGTTCACCTGGACGAATCCCCGGTACAAACGCGCCGCTCTTCTTCAGGTTGTCAGCAGTTTCCTTGCTGTTAAACACCAACGCTGTGTAGAAGAAACAGAAGAACACAATTGCAATCGCATACAGCAGTGCATGAATCGGCTCGCCTGGCGCTAATGAAGCCGCCATATCCTTGAGGAAATTCACTACCGGATTGGTGGAATCACCGGAAGTAAACCAACTCGTGATTGTCGCAGGAAACAAGATGATCGAGGAAGCGAAGATTGGAGGAATTACACCAGCCATATTCAGCTTCAGCGGCAAATGACTGCTTTGACCGCCATAAATCTTGTTACCCACCTGGCGCTTGGCATAATTCACCAGAATCTTGCGCTGACCACGTTCGATAAACACCACCAGGTAGGTTACCGCCGCAGCAATCACGCAAATCAGGATTGCCGAAGGAGCACTCATCGAACCAGTACTGACTTGTCCGAACAAACCACCGATAGCATTTGGCAAACCAGCTGCAATACCTGCAAAGATGATGATCGAGATGCCATTACCGAGACCACGCTCTGTAATTTGCTCGCCCAACCACATCAAAAACATCGTTCCGGTCACCAGCGTAACAACTGTCGTGAAACGGAAAGCCAAGCCGGCATCCAACACCAGGCCAGGTTGTGATTCCAGTGCAACAGCGATACCCAGAGCCTGAAAGGTAGCCAACAACAGCGTACCGTAACGGGTGTACTGAGTAATCTTGCGACGACCGGATTCGCCTTCCTTCTTCAACGCTTCCAGCTGAGGCGACACAATCGACATCAACTGCATCACGATCGAAGCCGAAATATACGGCATGATCCCAGCGCAAACACGGTAAAGCGTGACAACGCGCCACCGGAGAACATATTGAACATACCCAGAATACCGCCCTGGTGCTGCTTGAACAATTGCGCCAATTGCGATGGGTCAATTCCAGGTACCGGAATATGCGCACCAATACGATATACAACCAATGCAGCAAGCAAGAACCACAGACGGCCCAAGGGAAGCCGCTCGCAGCACTCTTTGCAAGTTGGGGAGAAGTCGCCACTTATTGCTCCATTGCTACGAGTTAGAACGACAAATCAAGCAACCGATCCGCCAGCTGCTTCAATCGCAGCTTTTGCACCTTTGGTAGCGATCAAGCCCTTGAGCGTTACTTTTTTAGTGACTTCGCCCGACAGGATCACGCGTACAACACGTGCCAGCTCACCGATCACGCCAGCTTGCTTCAGAACCAGGATATCCACTTCAGTTACCGGCAGGTTTTCCAGGTCCGACAAACGCACTTCAGCCTTGTACGGCGTTGCCATCGACTTGAAGCCGCGCTTTGGCAAACGACGTTGCAAAGGCATCTGACCGCCTTCGAAGCCGACTTTGTGGAAACCGCCCGAACGCGATTTTTGACCCTTGTGACCGCGGCCAGATGTCTTACCCAGGCCCGAGCCGATACCACGACCAACGCGACGCTTGTAGTGCTTGGCGCCATCTGCAGGTTGAATAGTATTCAATTCCATAATTTGCTCCGTTCGCAAGCGTTAGCTTACGAAACCACTTTCACAAGATATGACACTTTATTGATCATGCCGCGCACTGCTGGCGTGTCTTGCAATTCGGAAACCGAATTGACCCGACGCAGACCCAAGCCGCGAACTGTCGCGCGATGAGTTTCGCGCGTGCCGATCAAACCCTTGACCAATTGTACTTTTACAGTCTTTGTCATGTTGATCACCTTAGCCCAGAATTTCTTCAACGGACTTGCCGCGCTTGGCAGCAATTTCCGATGGAGTGTTCATTTTTGACAAGCCGTTCAACGTAGCACGAACCATGTTGTACGGATTGGTCGAACCAGTGGATTTCGCCACAACGTTCGTCACACCCAGTACTTCAAAAATTGCGCGCATTGGGCCGCCTGCAATAACACCAGTACCGTCTTTAGCTGGCAGCATCAAAACCGATGACGCGCCGTGCTTGCCGGAGATAGCATGTTGCAGAGTACCGTTCTTGAGCGTTACCTTGATCATCTTGCGACGGGCTTCTTCCATAGCCTTCTGCACAGCAACTGGCACTTCTTTCGATTTGCCCTTGCCCATGCCGATACGGCCATCGCCATCACCAACAACAGCCAATGCTGCGAAACCCATGATACGACCACCCTTGACCACTTTGGTCACACGGTTGACCGCGATCATTTTTTCGCGCATGCCATCATCCGGCTTATCGCTTTGCATTTTCGATTGCATTTTTGCCATGACGATTCTTCCTTAGAACTTCAGACCAGCTTCACGGGCGGCATCTGCCAGCACCTTGACGCGGCCGTGGTAACGGAAACCGGAGCGATCAAACGCAACTTCGGTAACTCCTGCTTTCAGTGCCTTCTCGGCAACGCGCTTGCCAACCAAAGATGCAGCTGCTGTATTGCCGCCTGCACCGGACTTGCCGGCCAGTTCCGCACGTACTTCAGCTTCCACTGTGGAGGCCGAAGCCAGCACTTTAGCGTCAGGGCCGATGATGCTAGCGTAAATGTGCAAGTTGGTACGATGCACTGCCAGGCGGTTCACCTTTAACTCTGCGATCTTGGCACGCGTTTGGCGTGAACGGCGCAGACGTGATTGTTTCTTATCCATCGTCAACCCCTATTACTTCTTCTTGGTTTCTTTAAGGATTACCACTTCGTCCGAGTAACGAACGCCCTTGCCCTTATAAGGCTCAGGTTCGCGGTAAGCACGAACTTCTGCAGCAACCTGACCAACACGTTGCTTGTCGATACCCTTGATCAGGATTTCGGTTTGCGTCGGTGTTGCCACGGTAACGCCTTCTGGCATTTGGTGTACAACAGGATGCGAGAAACCGAGCGACAGATTCAACTTGTCACCTTGTGCTTGAGCACGAAAACCAACGCCAACCAGGTTCAACTTCTTTTCAAAGCCCTTGGTTACGCCATTGACCATGTTGTTGACCAGAGCACGCAGGGTGCCTGACATCGCATTAGCTTCACGGCTGTCATCAGCGGCGCTGAAATTCAGCGTACCGTTGTTGTTTTCGATTTTCACCAGACCATTCAAAGCCTGGGAAAGCGAGCCCAATGGGCCCTTAACTGTGATCTGCGCTGCTGTAATGGTCGCTTCCGCGCCAGTTGGCAGTGCAATCGGCATTTTACCTACACGAGACATATTGCACTCCTTAGGCGACGTAGCAAATAACTTCGCCACCGACACCGGTTGCGCGCGCTTTGCGGTCCGTCATGACACCAGCAGGTGTCGAAATAATTGCCACACCCAAGCCGTTCATCACGTTAGGAATGTCATCTTTGCCCTTATAGATACGCAGCCCTGGACGGGATACGCGATCAAGGCGCTCGATAACAGGACGGCCGGCGTAATACTTCAAACCGATTTTGAGTTCCGCTTTGCCGCCTTCTTCAGTGACAGCGAAATCTTCAATGTAACCCTCGTCCTTGAGGACGTTGGCAATCGCAATCTTGACCTTCGACGATGGCATTGCCACGGTTGTCTTGTGAACTACTTGCGCATTGCGGATACGGGTCAGCATATCGGCGATAGGATCGCTCATACTCATTGCATATTCTCCTATTACCAGCTTGCTTTAGTCATACCCGGAATTTCGCCACGCATGGCGATTTCACGGAGCTTAATACGGCCCAGACCGAACTTGCGGAAAGTGCCACGTGGACGACCAGTCAGGGAGCAACGATTACGTTGACGGGTCGGAGCCGAGTTACGTGGCAGCGCTTGCAGTTTCAAGCGAGCTTCGTAGCGCTCTTCTTCCGACTTCGATTGGTCATCAATGATTGCCTTTAACTCGGCACGCTTGCCGGCGTATTTCTTTACCAGGTCAGCGCGCTTTTGTTCACGGTTAATCAGTGCCAGTTTTGCCATGGCAACCTCAGTTTCTGAACGGAAATTTAAATGCGGCGAGAAGCGATTTTGCTTCTTCGTCGGTCTTAGCAGTTGTCGTGATGCTGATATTCATACCACGCAACGCGTCAATCTTGTCGTACTCAATTTCGGGGAAAATGATCTGCTCTTTCACACCGATGTTGTAGTTACCACGGCCGTCAAATGCACGACCGGACACACCACGGAAGTCACGAACGCGCGGCAGCGCGACAGTGATCAGGCGATCCAGAAACTCATACATGTGAGCGCCACGCAGTGTAACCATGCAACCAATCGGGTAGCCTTCACGGATCTTGAAACCCGCAATAGCCTTACGCGCCTTGGTCACAACTGGCTTCTGACCTGCAATCTTGGTCAGATCGCCAACAGCGTGCTCGATGATTTTCTTGTCCGCAATCGCTTCCGACAGACCCATGTTCAGGGTGATCTTCAGGATGCGCGGCACTTCCATTACTGACTTGTAAGCGTATTTCGCTGTCAAATCGGTAACGACCTTTTCTTTATAGAATTCTTGGAGACGGGCCATGATCTCTTAAACCTTAACAACTTCGCCACTGGACTTGAAAACGCGGACTTTCTTGCCGTCCACATCTTTAAAGCCAACGCGATCTGCCTTGCCAGTTGCAGCGTTGAACAACGCAACATTTGACACGTGAATTGGCATCAACTTGTCAATGATGCCACCAGTTACACCAGTCATCGGGTTCGGCTTAGTCGCTTTTTTAGCAACATTGACACCCTCAACGATGACGTGCTCGGCATCAACGCGTTGCTTAACAACACCGCGCTTGCCCTTATCTTTACCAGTCAGGACGATTACTTCGTCGCTTTTCCGAATCTTATCCATCTCGACTCCTTACAGCACTTCAGGCGCGAGCGACACAATCTTCATGAAGCGCTCTGTGCGCAACTCACGAGTGACTGGTCCAAAAATACGCGTACCAATTGGCTCAAGCTTCGCGTTCAGCAGCACCGCTGCATTACCATCGAACTTGACCAACGAACCATCTTGACGGCGAACACCTTTAGCGGTCCGCACGACAACGGCGTTATATATCTCGCCTTTTTTGACGCGACCACGTGGCGCTGCCACTTTGACGGTAACCTTGATCACATCACCAATGCTGGCATAGCGACGCTTGGAACCACCCAGAACTTTGATACACATCACTTCGCGTGCACCAGTGTTGTCGGCTACTTCGAGCCGGCTTTCCGTTTGAATCATAATATTTTCTTTCCCAACTTAACTCGCTGCCGCACGATGCGGATTTACGGTCAGTCTTGGTCCTGTCAGAACAACTCTGCTGAGCGCACTGCTTAGGTGGACGACTTCCAAAACTTCTTGCTAGATACTGCAGGGTGTTTATTTCGCTCTCATTGGAAGCCAACAGGAGCGAAGCCAAGCATTATTACATCAAAATGCTTGGCTCGCAACAATTACTTACAGGACTTGTGCCACTTGTACCACACGTGTCACGCTCCAAGCTTTAGTCTTGGAGATTGGACGTCCTTCTTGGATCTCGACAACGTCGCCTTCCTTGGCCTGGTTGGTTTCGTCATGTGCATGGTACTTGTTAGTACGCACAATGATTTTGCCATACAGAGGATGCTTGACGTGGCGTTCGATCAGGACGGTAACAGTCTTGTCCATTTTATCGGACACAACTTTACCAACCAGCGTGCGCTTGAGCGCTTGTTTCACTTGATCGTTCATTACAGGGCGCCCTTCGAATTGATGACGGTCTTGACCCGTGCTATATCGCGACGAACTTTCTTCAATTGCGACGTATTGCTCAATTGCTGAGTAGCGATTTGCATACGAAGGCTGAATTGCGCCTTCAACAACTCGTTCAGCTCTTTCGTCAAGGCCGCTTGATCTTTGTCGCGGAGTTCAGATGCTTTCATGTTTCACTCCAATTATTGGCCGACTTGACGCACGACGAACGTGGTCAAGAGTGGCAGTTTAGCTGCAGCCAAACGGAATGCCTCACGCGCCAGAGCTTCGTCGACGCCATCCATCTCGTACAGCATTTTACCTGGCTGGATTTCAGCCACGTAGTACTCGGGGTTACCCTTACCGTTACCCATACGGACTTCAGCAGGCTTTTGCGAAATTGGCTTATCCGGGAAAATACGAATCCAGATACGACCACCCCGCTTGATATGACGGGTCATTGCGCGACGAGCTGCTTCGATCTGACGCGCGGTGATACGACCGCGGCCAACCGCTTTCAAGCCAAATTCGCCAAACGACACGGCGGTACCGCGCGAATGCGAAATGCCTTTGTTGCGGCCTTTTTGCTCTTTACGATATTTTCTGCGTGCTGGTTGCAGCATGATTATTCTCCTGCTTTCTCAGCCGGTGCAGCAGCACCTTCAGCAGCGCCATCCGGCTTCTTGGCACGGGCCGGACGCGCAGCTGGCGCACCTGGACCTGCCGTTGTAGTTTTAGCACGTGGACGACCAGCTGGCTTGCCATCGTCACGACGTGGACCACGGCGCTTCTTGTCGTCGTCGTTAGGTACGTCGATTACCGGCGCTTCGCCGTTAGCCAAACGATCACCCTTGTAGACCCAGACCTTGATGCCGATGATACCGTACGTGGTTTCAGCTTCGCCGAAACCGTAGTCGATGTCAGCACGCAGTGTGTGAAGTGGCACACGACCTTCGCGGTACCATTCGGTACGTGCGATTTCGATACCATTCAGACGGCCGGACGACATGATCTTGATCCCTTGCGCGCCCAGACGCATTGCGTTCTGCATCGCACGTTTCATCGCGCGGCGGAACATAATACGTTTTTCGAGCTGTTGCGCGATCGAGTCAGCGATCAGTTGTGCGTCGATTTCAGGTTTACGAATTTCTTCGATATTAACGTGAACCGGCACACCCATCAGCTTGGTCAACGACGACTTCAGAACTTCGATGTCTTCGCCTTTTTTACCAATAACAACACCAGGACGCGAGCTGTAAATCGTGATACGTGCGTTCTTTGCAGGACGCTCGATAACAACGCGGCCGACCGATGCGTTCTTCAGTTTTTTCTTGAGAAAAGCACGAACTTTCAGATCTTCGCTAAGCATTTGGGCAAAATTGCTATTGCCTGCATACCAGCGGGATCCCCAGTTACGTGTAACCGCAAGGCGAAAACCGGTTGGATGAATCTTCTGTCCCATCGTGACTCCTTAGTTTCCGACAGTCACGTAAATGTGACAGGATTGCTTCGAGATACGATCGCCACGGCCTTTTGCACGCGCTGTGAAGCGCTTGAGGACCGAACCTTTTTCCACGTAAATCGTCGTGACCTTCAGCTCGTCGATGTCAGCACCGTCATTGTGTTCGGCATTCGCAATTGCGGATTCCAGAACACGCTTGATGATAGCTGCACCTTTCTTTGGGCTGAAAGTCAGGATGTTAAGCGCGTGATCAATTTTTTTGCCGCGAATCAGGTCGGCGACCAGACGGCCCTTTTGGGCCGACAGGCGCACGCCGCGGAGGGTAGCTTTAGTTTCCATCATCGGACCTTATTTCTTAGCCTTCTTATCAGCAGCATGACCCTTGAACGTACGGGTCAGCGCGAATTCGCCGAGCTTGTGACCAACCATGTTCTCGGACACATATACCGGGACGTGTTGCTTGCCGTTATGCACAGCAATCGTCAGACCGATAAAATCCGGCATGATGGTCGAGCGACGGGACCAAGTCTTGATTGGCTTTTTGTCTTTAACTGCTTGCGCGGTTTCGACTTTTTTCACCAGGTGGGCGTCGCAGAACGGCCCTTTTTTCAATGAACGTGTCATGTTTTATCCCTTATTTCTTGCCGCGGCGCGAGACGATCATGGAAGTAGTACGCTTGTTGCTGCGTGTCTTCTTACCCTTAGTCTGTTGACCCCATGGCGAAACTGGATGACGACCAGCTGCGGTCTTGCCTTCACCACCACCGTGAGGATGGTCAACCGGGTTCATGACCACACCGCGAACGGTAGGACGAACACCACGCCAACGCATCGCACCCGCTTTACCGATCTTGCGCAGGCTGTGTTCGGCATTGCCGACTTCACCTACGGTAGCGCGGCATTCGATGTGCACGCGGCGAACTTCACCGGAGCGCAAACGAATTTGAGCGTAAGTACCTTCACGAGCCATCAACACAACGCCGGCGCCGGCGGTACGGGCCATTTGGGCACCCTTACCTGGCAGCATTTCGACGCAATGCAGAATCGTACCAACCGGAATGTTGCGGATTGGCAGGCAGTTACCGGATTTGATCGGCGCTTCCGAGCCGCTCATTACCTGGTCACCTACAGCCATGCCCTTAGTGGCGATGATGTAGTGACGTTCGCCGTCGGCGTAGCACAACAGAGCGATATTCGCTGTGCGGTTTGGATCGTATTCGATACGTTCCACTTTCGCTGGAATACCATCTTTGGTGCGCTTGAAGTCGATCAGACGGTAATGTTGCTTATGACCACCGCCGATGTGACGAGTAGTGATATGACCGTTGTTGTTACGACCAGCTGTTTTCGACTTCTTCTCAACCAGGGCAGCAAATGGACGGCCTTTGTACAGGTCGGGATTAACGACCTTGACCATGCCACGGCGGCCCGGCGAGGTTGGTTTAACTTTAACGAGTGCCATTATTTAGCCTCCTCGGTGAAGTTGATCTCTTGACCCGGCTTCAAGCATACGAATGCGCGGCGGGTATGGTTGCGGCGACCCATGGTCTTGCCGCTACGCTTTTGCTTACCCTGGCGATTGGCAACTTGCACCGATTCAACCTGAACTTTGAAGAGCAGCTCGACAGCAGCCTTGACTTCCAGCTTGGTAGCGTCTGGTGCGATACGGAAAACGACTTGCTCGTTCTTCTCCGCAACCAACGTTGCCTTTTCGGAAATCACCGGTGCCAGCAACACTTTCATCAAGCGTTCTTCGCTATGTTTAATTGCGTTCATGCCAGCATCTCCTCAATCTTCGCCAAAGCCTGCTTGGTGATCAGGATCTTCTTGTAGAACACAAGCGATACTGGATCAGCGTGACGTGGCTCACATACCAGGAAACCTGGCAAGTTACGCGACGCCAACAACAGGTTTTCTTCCAGATTGTCGGTAATCACCAACACGGAATCCAGACCCATGGTCTTCAGCTTTTGTGACAGCAACTTGGTCTTTGGTGCTTCGACCGAGAAATTCTCGACGACAGACAAACGACCTTCGCGTGCCAACTGCGACAGAATCGAGCAGAGGCCTGCGCGATACATCTTCTTGTTTACTTTGTGCGAGAAGTTCTCATCTGGCGAGTTCGGGAAAATCCGACCGCCGCCGCGCCACAGAGGCGAGGACGACATACCAGCACGAGCGCGGCCAGTACCCTTTTGGCGCCATGGCTTTTTAGTCGTGTGATGAACTTCTTCACGGTCTTTTTGCTTACGGTTACCGCTGCGAGCGTTAGCCTGGTAAGCAACTACGACCTGGTGAATCAGGGCTTCGTTGTAATCGCGACCGAAAATGGTATCCGGCGCAGCAACGTTCGAAGCAGCTTGACCTTGGTCATTCAGGAGCTTGAGTTCCATGAATTAGGCTCCCTTCTTAGCTTTGATTTTGATCGCAGGGCTGACCACAACTTGGCCGTTCTTCGCACCTGGAACCGCGCCCTTGACCAGCAACAGCTGACGCTCAGCGTCAACACGTGCAATTTCGAGGTTTTGCGTGGTTACAGTAACGTCACCCATGTGACCGGTCATGCGCTTACCAGGAAAAACACGACCTGGGTCCTGCGCCATACCGATGGAACCTGGAACATTATGCGAACGGGAGTTACCGTGGGTAGCACGACCGGACGAGAAGTTGTGACGCTTGATGGTACCAGCGTAACCCTTACCGATCGACACACCTTGAACGTCAACCTTTTGACCGACTTCGAACAGGCTAGCAGCGATAACTTCGCCGGCCTTCAGCTCGGAAGCCTTGGTTGAATCAATGCGGAATTCTCTGAGGATGGTACCAGCCTCGACGCCAGCTTTGGCGTAGTGACCAGCGGCAGCTTTAGTCACGCGTGAAGCGCGACGCGAACCGAATGCAACTTGAACAGCGGTATAACCGTCTGTTTCAGGCGTTTTGATTTGGGTCACGCGGTTGTTCGACACGTCCAACACGGTTACTGGGATCGAATCCCCATCTTCCGTGAAGATGCGCATCATACCAACCTTGCGACCAACAAGGCCTAAGCTCATTGTTTTTCTCCATTCCCGCCTACGATTGGGCGGGGCTGATGTTTGTACAACTAAAATAAGCACGATTGCAAAGACGAAATCCGCCGGCAATCGCACCGAAGCCGATCAGTATAACCGCGTAAATTTTTATTTGCAAGACCATCTTTGTCGTGGTATGTCAAACATTCAGCGGTTAGGACTGTTTTACAACACCTATAAAGACTTGGGGACAGAGTCAATCGCCATGTTTAGATGGCTCTTAAACCCTGTCCCGCATCGATATTTCTTATGTGTTGCTTATTGCAAATTATTGCAAATTTATTACTGCAGCTTGATTTCCACGTCCACGCCGGCTGGCAGATCCAGCTTCATCAACGCATCGACAGTCTTGTCGGTTGGGTCAACGATGTCCATCAGGCGTTGGTGCGTACGGATTTCGAACTGATCGCGCGAGGTCTTGTTGACGTGCGGCGAACGCAATACGTCAAAACGCTGAATACGTGTTGGCAGTGGTACTGGGCCCTTGACAACGGCGCCGGTGCGCTTGGCTGTATCAACGATTTCCTGAGCCGATTGATCGATCAGTTTGTAGTCGAACGCCTTCAGGCGGATGCGGATTTTTTGGTTCGGAGCTGACATGATTTTCCTTAAAAGAACGAACCGTGGATGACAGCCACCCACGGTATATTATTACATTGACAAACCGCCGAAACGGCTTGCCTATTGCACTACAACCTTGCTATTACGCGTCAGGCAGGATCTTAGCAACAACACCTGCACCAACAGTACGGCCACCTTCGCGGATCGCGAAACGCAGACCTTCTTCCATCGCGATCGGGTTGATCAACATTACAGTGATCGACACGTTATCGCCCGGCATAACCATTTCCTTATCCTTCGGCAACTCGATCGAACCAGTCACGTCCGTTGTACGGAAGTAGAACTGTGGACGATAGTTGTTGAAGAACGGAGTATGACGGCCGCCTTCGTCTTTCGACAGAACATAGATCTCGCCTGTGAAATGCTTGTGTGGCTTGATCGAACCTGGCTTGGCCAACACTTGGCCGCGCTCTACGTCTTCACGCTTGGTACCGCGCAACAGAACGCCAACGTTGTCGCCGGCTTGACCTTGATCCAGCAGCTTGCGGAACATTTCAACGCCAGTACATGTTGTATCTTGCGTATCACGGATACCAACGATTTGCAGGGCTTCGCCAACCTTGACGATACCGCGCTCAACACGACCGGTCACAACAGTACCGCGACCCGAGATCGAGAACACGTCTTCCACTGGCAACAGGAATGCGCCGTCAACAGCACGCTCTGGTGTTGGGATGTAAGTGTCCAGTGCTTCAGCCAGAGCCATGATTGCTTGCTCGCCCAATGGGCCAGTGTCGCCTTCCAGAGCCAACTTCGCCGAACCCTTGATGATTGGCAGGTCGTCGCCTGGGAATTCGTACTTGGTCAACAGCTCGCGCACTTCCATTTCGACCAACTCGAGCAACTCTTCGTCGTCGACCATGTCAGCCTTGTTCAGGAACACGATGATGTATGGCACGCCAACTTGACGCGACAACAGGATGTGCTCACGAGTCTGTGGCATTGGGCCGTCAGCTGCGGAGCAAACCAGGATCGCGCCGTCCATCTGTGCAGCACCAGTGATCATGTTTTTAACATAGTCAGCGTGGCCTGGGCAGTCAACGTGAGCGTAGTGGCGGTTTGCAGTTTCGTATTCAACGTGTGCCGTGTTGATCGTGATGCCGCGCGCTTTTTCTTCTGGCGCTGCGTCAATCTGATCATACGCCTTGGCTTCGCCGCCAAACTTCTTCGACAATACTGTCGCGATCGCTGCTGTCAGCGTGGTCTTGCCGTGGTCGACGTGGCCGATAGTGCCGACGTTGACGTGCGGCTTGGTCCGCTCGAATTTACCTTTTGCCATTTTATTCTTCCTTCAAAAAGAACGATGTCGTTAAACAATGAGTGAAACATTTCAGCCCTTGCCCGCTCGTGGCGGACAAGGGCAACTTGCCTGATTACTTGGCTTTGGACGTTACGATTGCATCGATAACGTTCTTCGGTGCTTCAGCGTAGTGCTTGAATTCCATCGAGTAAGTTGCACGGCCTTGAGTAGCCGAACGCAACGAAGTCGAGTAACCAAACATTTCCGACAGAGGCACTTCGGCCTTGATGATCTTGCCGCCACCGCCGGCGATTTCATCCATACCTTGAACCATACCGCGACGCGACGACAGATCGCCCATCACAGTACCAGCGTAATCTTCCGGAGTTTCGACTTCAACAGCCATCATTGGCTCCAGAATAACCGGGCTGGCTTTACGGCAGCCGTCCTTGAACGCCATCGAAGCGGCCATGCGGAACGCATTTTCGTTCGAGTCAACGTCATGGTACGAACCGAAGAACAGGGTTACCTTGACGTCTACCACTGGGTAGCCGGCCAGGACACCGGTGTTCAATGTTTCACGGACACCCTTTTCAACTGCAGGGATGTATTCGCGTGGAACGGTACCGCCCTTGATCGCGTCAACGAATTCAAAGCCCTTGCCTGGTTCTTGCGGTTCGATCTTCAGAACCACGTGACCGTATTGACCACGACCACCCGATTGCTTGACGAACTTGCCTTCGATTTCTTCGCAAGTCTTGCGGATGGTTTCGCGGTACGCAACTTGTGGCTTACCAACGGTCGCTTCAACGTTGAATTCACGCTTCATACGATCGACGATAATGTCCAGATGCAACTCGCCCATACCGGCGATGATGGTCTGGCCCGATTCTTCGTCAGTGCGGACACGGAACGAAGGATCTTCTTGTGCCAGGCGATTCAGCGCCAAGCCCATTTTTTCCTGGTCAGCCTTAGTCTTAGGCTCGACTGCCTGCGAAATCACCGGCTCTGGGAACACCATGCGTTCCAGAATGATGAATGCATTGGTATCGCACAATGTATCGCCGGTAGTTGTGTCCTTCATACCGATCAGTGCAGCGATGTCGCCGGCCAGAATTTCCTTGATTTCTTCGCGCTGGTTGGCGTGCATCTGCACGATACGACCGATACGCTCTTTCTTGCCCTTGATCGAATTCAACACGGTGTCGCCCGAGTTCAAAGTACCCGAGTAGCAACGCATGAAGCAGATCTGACCAACGAACGGGTCGGTTGCGATCTTGAACGCCAGGCCGGAGAACTTTTCAGTGTCTTCTGCTTTACGCGAGATCGGCGCATCATCTTCGTCCAGGCCAGGTACCGGCGGCACGTCCAGCGGCGAAGGCAGGTAGTCGACCACGCCGTCCAGCATGGCTTGCACACCTTTGTTCTTGAACGCGGTACCGCACATCATCGGCACGATTTCGCTGGCCAGAGTACGTTGACGGATCGCAGCCTTGATTTCCGCTTCGGTCAGGTCACCTTCTTCCAGGTACTTGTTCATCAGCTCTTCCGATGCTTCAGCAGCGGCTTCAACCATGTTTTCACGCCACTTGGCGGCATCCGCAGCCAGGTCAGCAGGAATGTCACGGTAGTCGAAAGTCATACCCTGAGTATCGTCGTGCCAGTAGATCGCCTTCATCTTGACCAGGTCGATCACGCCTTCGAACTTGTCTTCAGCGCCGATAGGTACTTGCATTGGAACAGGGTTAGCCTTCAGGCGAGCGCGCATCTGCTCGAAAACCTTGAAGAAGTTCGCGCCGGTACGGTCCATCTTGTTGACGAACGCCAGACGTGGAACCTTGTACTTGTTAGCTTGACGCCACACAGTTTCCGACTGTGGCTGCACGCCGCCGACTGCACAGTAAACCATGCAAGCGCCGTCCAGAACACGCATCGAGCGCTCAACTTCAATCGTGAAGTCAACGTGGCCCGGTGTGTCGATGATGTTGATGTGGTGCGGCTGGAAGTTACCCGCCATACCCTTCCAGAAACAGGTGGTCGCAGCGGAAGTGATCGTGATACCACGCTCTTGTTCCTGCTCCATCCAGTCCATGGTGGCCGCGCCATCATGCACTTCACCGATTTTGTGATTCACACCGGTATAAAACAGAACGCGTTCTGTAGTCGTGGTTTTACCTGCATCGATGTGAGCGGAGATACCGATATTGCGATAGCGCTCAATGGGGGTCTTGCGAGCCATGATTTATTCCTAAGTCTTTTAATGCACGAAACCGAGCGCCATTTTTGATAAAAATATGCGCTCGGCTCGAACAAATTTCAGATGCGGACAGACGTCTCGATTCAGGGAGGCGGCTGTCCAGTCTATTAGAAGCGGAAGTGCGAGAACGCCTTGTTCGCTTCTGCCATACGGTGAACTTCGTCACGCTTTTTCATTGCGCCGCCGCGGCCTTCTGCGGCTTCCATCAATTCGCCGCCCAGACGTTGTGGCATCGATTTTTCGCTGCGCTTGTTAGCTGCTTCACGCAACCAACGCATCGACAAAGCCATACGACGGACAGGACGAACTTCAACTGGCACCTGGTAGTTTGCACCACCAACGCGACGCGACTTAACTTCAACCAAAGGTTTTGCGTTGCTGATAGCAAGGGCAAACACTTCCAGCGGATCTTTGCCGGATTTGGCTTGAATGTGCTCGAAGGCACCGTAAATGATGTTTTCAGCGACCGATTTCTTACCGGACAACATCAGGACGTTGACGAACTTCGCAACATCAACATTACCGAATTTTGGATCCGGCAGAATCTCCCGCTTGGGAACTTCACGACGACGTGGCATTTCGATTCCTTTCAATCTTCAGTTGAGCACGCAGACCTTTTGTTTCTGCACACTCGCGGACAGCCATCATAGCCACCCACTTACTCGGCCCATTCGGGACCGACACTAGTTTCGCTTGGCTTACGCCGCCCGAAAATGATTATTTCTTTGCAGCCTTAGCACGCTTTGCACCGTACTTCGAACGCGCTTGCTTACGATCCTTGACGCCTTGGGTATCCAGTGCACCGCGAACCATGTGGTAACGCACACCTGGCAAGTCTTTCACACGGCCGCCGCGCAACAGCACGACACTATGTTCTTGCAGGTTATGGCCTTCACCGCCGATGTACGAAATGACTTCGAAACCGTTGGTCAGGCGAACTTTGGCAACTTTACGCAGAGCCGAGTTTGGCTTCTTTGGAGTTGTCGTATAAACGCGGGTGCAAACGCCGCGTTTTTGCGGGCTGTTTTCCAGCGCTGGTGATTTGCTCTTTACGACCGCAGAAACGCGCGGCTGGCGAATCAATTGATTGATGGTTGGCATCGTTATATATCCAACAAAATTACGACGTTAATAACAACAATCCCGAAATCGGTTGTCCGGGATTGGACAGATACTTGCGCTAGGAACCGCACAATTTGCGCACCGTTCGCGCAGATCGACATTCAGCAGTAGAGAGGAAACGCGCTATAGAAAGCGGAAGCAGACCAAAGAACGCTCAGCCCAATAGAGCCTACAATCGAGAACCCGCGAGTATATCCCTATGATGCCGGCCAGTCAACCGCAGTCTTGGATGCATAACCGTAAACGCAACACCGGAGGAAGGCATGAATAATCTGACAATACCCATTGTCCGTGAATAATTTTCAAGACGGCAACGCTTTGGTTTATCTGCCAGATGTCTGCTACCGTCATGCGGCTTTGCGAGATAATGAGGCTTGATTATTCTTCTTAACCATGATGCCAGCCCTGTTTCGCCGCAATAATCTGTTCGTACTGGTCACCTATCTGGCGTTGTCCCTGGTCCCATTCGTACCACTGCTGTTCGGACAGTCGATCGAGCATCCGCTACGCATCATCCTGATGGAAGCGGCGATCTGGCTGGTTATCTGGTCGATCTTCAAGCGGCCGGCCTGGTTTCACTGGTTGTTGATACCTGCATTCATTGCACTGCCAACCGAGATCTACCTGCGCAAGTTTTACAACCAGGGCATTTCCACGCACCATCTAGGCATCATCGCCGAGACCAGCCCAAGGGAAACCATGGAGTTTCTTGGCGACAAGGTTTGGTGGCTGGCTGCAATCCTCGCCCTCGTCGTGCTGTGGTGGGCGCTCAGTTGGCTGGCCGCGAGCCGCACTCGCGATCTGGACCTGGAGGGTCCCTCGCGCTGGCTTGGCTGGTTAGTGCTCACTGCAGGTCTATGTGTTTGGCTGTATGGCCAAGAGATTGGTATTCAAGCCGTTTCAACGAATGTTGCAAGCGGCAGGACAGCTCCCCCTACTTCCGTCCCCGGCACATATCTAGGCAAACTTCCTGGCTGGGCGGCAATGCCATTCCAGACGGAACCACTCGGCCGTACCTGGCCGTTCGGGCTGGCCGTGCGCGGCTACGACTTCTGGAAAGAACGAGAATACCTGGATGATCTGGAGCACAAGAACAGCCAGTTTCATTTCGGTGCCCATCAGGCGACACATCAACATACACCGCAGATCGTGGTCATGGTGATCGGTGAATCTTCCCGCTACGATCGCTGGAGCTTGAACGGCTATCAGCGCGAAACCAACCCACTGCTCAAAAAGAGGCGAACCTGGTCAGTTTCTCTGATGTCATCACCTCTGTGTCAGCCACCCGCCTGTCCGTACCAGTTATGGTTTCGCGTAAGCCAGCAACCGAAAGCCTGAAAGCCGGCTTTGCTGAAAAATCCTTCATTACGGCTTATAAGGAAGCTGGCTTCAAGACCTACTGGATTTCCAACCAGATGTCCTACGGCAAGTTTGATACGCCGGTGTCTGTATTTGCCAATGAAGCCGATGTGGTCCAGTTCCTGAATCTGGGCGGATTTACCGATACTTCCAACCTCGATGCCATCCTGCTGCCGCAATTACAAAAGGCAATGCTGGATCCGGCAGAGAAGAAGCTGATTGTGCTACACACACTGGGTAATCACTGGAATTACAGCCATCGCTACCCGCAGGATTTTGACAGGTGGCAGCCGTCGCTATTCGGCATCGAAAGTCCCGCCTATACCAACCTGGCGATCAAGCCGGCGCTCAGCAACAGCTATGACAACTCTGTGCTGTATGCCGACTGGTTCCTGTCGCAGGTGATCGGCGCACTCAAGGAGTCGAAGCAATTGAGCGCCATGATGTATTTCTCCGACCACGGCCAGACGCTGTATGACGGCAGTTGCAAGATCGCATTCCATGGGCACAACACTCAGTTCGAATTCCATATTCCGGCACTGATGTGGTATTCGGATTTGTACAAGCAAGCCTATCCGGACAAGGTCGACCAGCTACAGCGGCACAAGCGCGCCCGCATGACCACCGAAAACGTGTTCCATTCGTTGCTGGACCTGTCCGATATCCGCTACCCTGACGAACGTCTGGAATGGAGCTTCCTGAGCAACAAGCTGCGTCTGCACAGGCGCTATGTCGACAGCTATGGCTGGAGCGATTACGACAACTCGACCTTCAAGGGCGACTGCCGCGAAGTTATCGACAATGGCAAGCCGTTGCGCCAGCAGCGTGATTAACGCATTCGGACCTGCTCCACACCATCCTCATGTTTTCGTGCGGGAAATGTCGAGCTGATCTAGATTGTCCGCTGAAAACAGCCACTTGCGTACATCGCTGGGGCTGAGCTGCAGCAGCACTTCCCTTTCAATGGACGAAAAAAAGGCAGCGGATAATTATCCACTGCCTTTTTTGCTGACTAATCCATTAAAAGGATTAAGCTTCGTCGCCTTGCTGCGCGTTCAATTCTTCAGCTGCACGTGCTTCTGCAGCTGCCAGGCGTGCTGCCTGTTCGGATTGCAACAGTGCTGTGCGCTCTTCCGCTTCCCAGCTGTCTTTTCCTTGCGTGCACGATGGAACGCGAGACCGGTACCGGCTGGGATCAGACGACCAACGATAACGTTTTCCTTCAGGCCGCGCAGCGTGTCTTTCTTGCCCATGATTGCAGCTTCGGTCAACACGCGGGTGGTTTCCTGGAACGATGCGGCCGAGATGAACGAATCGGTCGACAGCGATGCCTTGGTAATACCCAGCAATACGTTTTCGTAGGTTGCAGGAATCTTGCCCGCTGCAATCACGCGATCGTTTTCGTCCAGCAGTTCCGAACGCTCGACCTGCTCACCAGTGATGTAAGACGCATCGCCGGCATCAACGATCTGAACGCGACGCAACATCTGGCGTACGATCACTTCGATGTGCTTGTCGTTGATCTTCACGCCTTGCAAGCGGTACACGTCTTGAACTTCGTCGACGATGTAACGCGCCAGCGCTTCGATACCCAACAGACGCAGGATGTCTTGCGGATCGGCCGGGCCGTCGACAATCATTTCACCCTTGTTCACAACCTGGCCGTCATGCACCAGCACTTGCTTGTCCTTGGTAATCAGGAACTCGTGCTTGTTGCCGTCCATGTCTGTGATTTCCAGACGTTGCTTGCCCTTGGTTTCCTTACCGAACGCCACAGTACCTGTGACTTCAGCCAGCATACCTGCATCCTTCGGCGAACGCGCTTCGAACAGCTCGGCAACGCGTGGCAGACCCCCGGTAATATCGCGCGTCTTTTGCGATTCAGTCGGGATACGTGCCAACACTTCACCAACGTGCACTTGCTGACCGTCTTTCACGGTAATCAGCGCGCCCACCTGGAAGCCGATCGTCACTGCGTGTTCAGTACCGGCGATCTTGACTTCTTCGCCTTGTTCGTTCAGCAGCTTAACTTGCGGACGAACAGTCTTGGTGACCGAACCACGACGCTTCGCATCGATAACCACCAGAGTCGACAGACCGGTAACTTCATCGATCTGACGGGCAACGGTCGAACCTTCTTCGACGTTCTCGAAGCGGACGGTGCCGGTGTACTCGGTAATGATCGGACGGGTCAACGGATCCCATGTCGCCAATGCGGTACCGGCCTTGATGGTCAAGCCATCCTTGACGATCAGTGTCGCACCGTACGGTACTTTATGACGCTCGCGCTCACGGCCGTGGTCGTCGGTGATCAGGACTTCGCCGGAACGGGAAATCACGATCAGTTCGCCCTTGCCGTTAGTCACGTAACGCATGGTCGCTGTGAAGCGGACCGTACCGTTGGACTTGGCTTCAACACTGGATGCCACTGCCGAACGCGACGCCGCACCACCGATGTGGAACGTACGCATGGTCAGCTGGGTACCTGGCTCACCGATCGACTGCGCAGCAACCACACCGACTGCTTCACCGTTGTTGACCAGCGTGCCGCGGCCCAGGTCGCGACCGTAACATTGTGCGCACAGACCGTAGCGTGTGTCGCATGTCAGCGGTGTGCGGACCTTGACTTCATCGATGCCGAGGCGTTCGATTTCTTCGACTGCATCTTCGTCAAGCAGCGTGCCGGCTTCGTACAGTGTGCCCTGGGTTTCCGGATTGACGATATCGTTGGCAGCAACACGGCCGAGGATACGGTCGCGCAGCGCTTCAATAACTTCACCGCCTTCAACCATCGCCTTCATCGAGGCGCCGTTGGAGGTGCCGCAATCATCTTCGATCACGACCAAATCCTGGGTCACGTCAACCAGACGACGTGTCAGGTAACCCGAGTTCGCTGTCTTCAACGCGGTATCGGCCAGACCTTTACGTGCACCGTGGGTCGAAATGAAGTACTGCAAAACGTTCAGACCTTCGCGGAAGTTCGCGGTGATCGGCGTTTCGATAATCGAACCATCCGGTTTCGCCATCAGGCCACGCATACCGGCCAGCTGACGGATCTGTGCTGCGGAACCACGCGCACCGGAGTCGGCCATCATGTAAATCGCGTTGAACGATTCCTGAGTGCCCTTGGTGCCGTCGCGGCGGACCACGTCTTCCACCTTCAGTTGTTCCATCATGGCCTTGCCGACGTCGTCGCCGGCCTTGCCCCAGATATCCACAACCTTGTTGTAACGTTCGCCAGCAGTCACCAGACCGGACGAGTACTGCTGTTCGATCTGCTTCACTTCTTGTTCTGCAGTCGCAATGATGGTTGCCTTTTGTGGCGGTACCAGCATGTCGTCCACGCAGATCGAGATACCGGCACGGGTCGCCAAACGGAAACCGGACTGCATCAATTGGTCAGCGAACACAACCGTAGCGCGCAGGCCGCACTTACGGAATGCCGTGTTGATCAGCTTCGAGATTTCCTTCTTCTTCAACGCGCGGTTCAGCACGGTGAATGGCAAGCCCTTAGGCAGGATTTCCGACAGGATCGCACGGCCGACAGTCGTTTCGTAACGCTTGATTGTCTTGACGAATTCGCCGGTCGCCGGATCCTTCGGATACTCGGTGATACGGACGGTAACGCGGGTCGTCAGCTCGACTTCCTTGTTGTCGTAAGCACGGATGGCTTCCGACACGTCGGGGAACATCATGCCTTCGCCCTTGCCGTTGATTTGCTCACGGGTGGCGTAGTACAGACCCAACACGATATCCTGCGACGGCACGATCGACGGTTCGCCGTTCGATGGGAACAGGATGTTGTTGGAAGCCAGCATCAAGGTGCGTGCTTCCATCTGTGCTTCGATCGACAGTGGAACGTGGACCGCCATTTGGTCGCCGTCAAAGTCGGCGTTGAATGCGGCGCAGACCAGCGGGTGCAATTGGATTGCCTTGCCTTCGATCAGAACCGGCTCGAACGCCTGGATACCCAGACGGTGCAATGTCGGCGCACGGTTCAACATGACCGGATGTTCACGGATCACGTCTTCCAGGATGTCCCACACCACGGAAGTCTGGTTTTCAACTTCCTTCTTGGCTGCCTTGATCGTGCTGGCGATGCCCATCACTTCCAGCTTGTGGAAAATGAATGGTTTGAACAGTTCCAACGCCATCAGTTTCGGCAAGCCGCACTGATGCAGTTTCAGTTGTGGACCCACCACAATAACCGAACGGCCGGAATAGTCGACGCGCTTACCCAGCAAGTTCTGACGGAAACGGCCGCCCTTACCCTTGATCATTTCTGCCAGGGATTTCAGCGGACGCTTGTTGGCGCCTGTCATTGCCTTACCGCGACGGCCGTTGTCCAGCAACGAGTCAACCGCTTCTTGCAACATCCGCTTTTCGTTGCGGGTGATGATTTCCGGAGCGCGCAATTCCATCAGGCGCTTCAGACGGTTGTTACGGTTGATGACGCGGCGATACAGGTCGTTCAAATCGGAAGTAGCGAAACGGCCGCCATCCAACGGTACCAGCGGACGCAACTCAGGCGGCAGCACTGGCAACACTTCCATGATCATCCAGTCAGGCTTGATGCCCGAACGTTGGAACGCTTCCAGCACTTTCAGGCGCTTGGCGTATTTCTTGATCTTGGCTTCGGACTTCGACTCTTTCAATTCCTGACGCAAAGTTTCCGCATCGCGGTCGATATCGATCGCGCGCAGCAACTCACGGATGCCTTCGGCGCCCATGAATGCGGTGAAATCGTCGCCGTACTCTTCATACTTGGCGGCGTAATCGTCTTCCGACATGATCTGGCAACGCTTCAGCGGCGTCATGCCTGGATCGGTGATGACGTAGGCTTCAAAATACAATACGCGTTCGATATCCCGCAGCGTCATGTCGAGGACCATGCCCAGACGCGACGGCAGCGATTTCAGGAACCAGATATGCGCAGTTGGCGATGCCAGTTCAATGTGGCCCATGCGTTCGCGACGCACTTTGGCCAGGGTTACTTCAACGCCGCACTTTTCGCAGATGACACCGCGGTGCTTCAGGCGCTTGTACTTGCCGCACAGGCACTCGTAGTCTTTGATCGGGCCAAAAATCTTGGCGCAGAACAGACCGTCGCGCTCTGGCTTGAAGGTACGATAGTTGATGGTTTCCGGCTTTTTAACTTCGCCGTAAGACCACGAACGGATTTTTTCGGGCGACGCCAGACCAATTTTGATCGAGTCGAACTGTTCACTTTGCTGAACTTGCTTGAATAAATCGAGCAGTGCTTTCATGTATCACTCCAGTTGGCGTGAAGAAACTAAGATTCTTTACTATTGCTGCGTAGGGGAAATTGATCACCCCACATCCTTTGCATCGCTGCAGTCCGGTCTGACTCGATCTCACGTTCTAGTCAGTTGGGGACAGAGTAATTCGTCGCGCTACGGCGCCTCATAAACTCTGTCCCGCAATGAGGGACGGTCGATCTTGCCCGCTTATTCGCGGTCAAGATCCATATCAATACCCAGCGAGCGGATTTCTTTCAACAGAACGTTGAAGGATTCCGGCATGCCAGCGTCGATCACGTGGTCACCCTTGACCAGGTTTTCATACACTTTGGTACGACCGTTCACGTCATCCGACTTCACTGTCAGCATTTCCTGCAGCACGTACGACGCACCGTAAGCTTCCAATGCCCAAACTTCCATCTCACCGAAGCGCTGACCACCGAACTGCGCCTTACCACCCAATGGCTGCTGGGTAACCAGCGAGTAAGGACCAGTCGAACGTGCGTGCATCTTGTCATCGACCAGATGGTGCAGTTTCAGGTAGTGCATGTAGCCGACTGTCACGGTGCGCTCGAAAGCTTCGCCGGTACGGCCGTCATACATGGTGACCTGGTTCTTCGATGGCGTCATGCCCAATTGCTTGGCGATGGCATCCGGATAAGCCAGGTCCAACATGCGACGAATTTCTTCTTCGTGCGCACCATCGAACACCGGCGTAGCGAATGGCACACCAGCCTTCAGGTTGCTGGCCAGATGCAGGATCTCGTCATCGGTCAAGCTGTCCAGATCTTCCGACTTGCCCGACTCGTTATAGATCGTGGTCAGGAATTTGCGCAGTTCGGCGATCTTGGCTTGCGCCTTCAACATTTCACCGATACGCAGGCCCAGACCCTTGGCTGCCCAGCCCAAGTGGACTTCCAGAACCTGACCGATGTTCATCCGTGATGGAACGCCCAGCGGGTTCAGCACGATGTCTGCCGGCGTGCCGTCAGCCATGTGCGGCATGTCTTCGATTGGCAGAATGCGCGAAACCACACCCTTGTTACCGTGACGGCCGGCCATCTTGTCGCCAGGCTGCAGGCGGCGCTTGACGGCCAGGTAAACCTTGACCATCTTTTGCACGCCAGGCTGCAGCTCATCGCCTTGTGTCAGCTTCTTGCGCTTTTCTTCAAATGCCAGGTCGAACTGGTGACGCTTCTCGGCGATCGATTCCTTGATCGCTTCCAGTGCCACGGCCGCATCGTCGTCCGCCGGACGGATGTCGAACCAGTGGTACTTGTCCAGATCTGCCAGGTATTCCTTGGTCAGCTTGCTGCCTTTGGCCAGTTTCTTCGGACCACCGTTGACAACCTTGCCGATCAACATGCGTTCCAGACGTTCGAAAGCATCGCCTTCAACGATACGCAACTGGTCGTTCAGATCCAGGCGATAGCGTTGCAGTTCGTCGTCAATAATCTGTTGTGCACGTTTGTCGCGTTGGATGCCTTCGCGGGTAAACACTTGCACGTCGATCACCGTACCGACCATGCCCGAAGGCACGCGCAGCGATGTATCTTTAACGTCCGAAGCCTTTTCGCCGAAAATCGCGCGCAACAGCTTTTCTTCTGGCGTCAGTTGGGTTTCGCCCTTAGGAGTCACCTTACCGACCAGTGTATCGCCGGCTTCGACTTCAGCGCCGATATAGACGATGCCGGATTCATCCAGACGCGCCAGCTGGTTTTCGGCCAGGTTGGAGATGTCGCGGGTGATTTCTTCAGCGCCCAGCTTGGTGTCGCGAGCAACAACAGACAATTCTTCGATATGAATCGAGGTATAGCGGTCGTCAGCAACGACTTTCTCGGAGATCAAAATCGAATCTTCGAAGTTGTAGCCGTTCCATGGCATAAACGCCACCAGCATGTTCTGCCCCAGAGCCAGCTCACCCAGATCGGTCGATGCGCCATCGGCGATCACGTCGTGCTTGGCGACGCGGTCACCAACTTGCACGATTGGCCGTTGGTTGATGTTGGTGTTCTGGTTCGAACGTGTGTACTTGATCAGGTTGTAGATATCGACACCGACTTCGCCTGCAGTCGCTTCTTCGTCATTCACGCGAATAACGACGCGGCCTGCATCGACGTAATCAACGATACCGCCACGCAGTGCCTGCACAGTGGTGCCCGAGTCAACTGCCACGGTACGTTCGATACCGGTACCGACCAATGCCTTTTCTGGACGCAAGCAAGGAACTGCCTGACGTTGCATGTTGGCACCCATCAATGCGCGGTTCGCGTCATCGTGCTCGAGGAACGGGATCAGCGATGCTGCAACCGAAACCACCTGGCCTGGCGCAACGTCCATGTACTGAACGCGCTCTGGCGATACCAGAATGGTTTCGCCGGCTTCACGTGCAGAAACCAATTCATCGGACAGTTTCAGGGACTTGTCGATAGTCGCATTCGCCTGGGCGATGATGTAGCGGCCTTCTTCAATCGCCGACAGGTAATCGATCTGGTCGGTAACCTTGCTGTCTTCAACCTTACGGTACGGAGTTTCGAGGAAACCGTATTCGTTCAGGCGAGCATACAAAGCCAGCGAGTTGATCAGACCAATGTTCGGGCCTTCCGGTGTTTCGATCGGGCAAACGCGGCCGTAATGGGTCGGATGCACGTCGCGGACTTCAAAGCCGGCGCGCTCACGGGTCAAACCGCCCGGTCCAAGTGCCGATACACGGCGCTTGTGGGTGATTTCCGACAGCGGATTGGTTTGGTCCATAAACTGCGACAACTGCGACGAACCGAAGAATTCACGGATCGCGGCCGAAATCGGCTTGGAATTGATCAGGTCGTGCGGCATCAGGTTGTCCGCTTCGGCTTGGCCGAGGCGTTCCTTGACTGCGCGCTCAACCCGCACCAGACCGGCACGGAATTGGTTCTCAGCCAGTTCGCCGACGCAACGCACGCGACGATTACCCAAGTGATCGATATCGTCGACTTCGCCGCGACCATTGCGCAACTCAACCAGGATTTTGATCACAGCCAGCACGTCTTCATTCGACAGCGTCATGGCGCCAGTCAGCTCATCACGGCCGATACGGCGGTTGAACTTCATGCGGCCGACAGCCGACAGATCGTAACGGTCTTCGTTATAGAACAGGCCATTGAACAACGCTTCAACCGAATCTTCGGTTGGCGGTTCGCCAGGACGCATCATGCGATAGATCGCTACACGGGCAGCCATCTGGTCGTTGGTGTCGTCGCTACGCAGCGTTTGCGAAATGTAGCCGCCTTGATCCAGATCGTTGGTGTACAGGGTCTGGATGTCAGTAACGTCGGCTTCGCGCAGCTTGGCCAGCAACTCTTCAGTCAACTCGTCGTTGGCGTTGGCAACCACTTCGCCGGTATCGCCGTCAACGATGTTGCGCGCCAGGACGCGGCCCAGCAGATAGTCTTCCGGTACCGAAATGTGCTTGATGCCGGCAGCTTCGATGTCACGCACGTGCTTGGAATTGATCCGCTTGTCTTTAGCGACCAGGACCTTGCCCGATTTGTCTGTGATGTCGAAACGCGCAACTTCGCCACGCAGGCGTTCGGAGACGAACTCCATTTCGGCGCCTTCATTGCGCAACGCGAAATTGTCGAATACAAAGAAGTTGGCCAGGATCTGCTCGACCGACATGCCGATCGCTTTCAGCAGGATCGTGACAGGCATCTTGCGGCGACGGTCGACGCGGAAGAACAGAATGTCTTTCGGGTCGAACTCGAAGTCCAGCCAGGAACCACGGTAAGGAATGATACGTGCCGAGAACAGCAATTTGCCGGACGAGTGCGTCTTGCCGCGGTCATGTTCAAAGAACACACCCGGGGAACGATGCAACTGCGACACGATCACACGCTCGGTACCATTGATGACGAACGAGCCGGTAGTGGTCATGAGCGGCAATTCGCCCATATACACTTCCTGCTCCTTCATTTCCTTGACGACTGGCTTGGTCGGCGACTCCTTGTCCAGGATCACCAGACGCACCTTGGCGCGCAATGGCGACGCGAACGTCAGACCACGCTGTTGGCATTCCTTGACGTCGAACGGCGGATCGCCGAGGACATAAGACAAGAATTCGAGACGCGCGAAACCATTGTGCGAAACGATAGGGAAAATAGACGTGAAAGCCGACTGCAGGCCCTCATTCTTACGTTGAGACGGTACTTTGTCTGCTTGCAAAAAGCCAAGATACGACTCGAGCTGGGTCGCCAGCAGGAACGGAACGTGGTGAACGTTAGCGCGTTTCGCAAAGGATTTACGAATACGCTTCTTCTCAGTAAATGAGTAGTGCATTGAACACTCCGTGAGTGACAGGAAGGATAGAGAATTCAGGATTCGCTGGATATTTCGGTCAAACTAGACAAAACTAACGATCTAGCTAAACTGTCGTAACCAACAATTCCTCAAGTCTCAGCCCTTCGAGCTTGATGGCAACGGACGCTTAATAAAACAACAAGCGCTAAACAAAATCAAAAACGACAAAGGAGCCAAAGCCGAACTCTCCTTTTCGAGAGTTCTGCACTTTGACTCCAGCGCAATAAATGCGCTCAAAAAAGCTGAAATTACTTGATTTCAGCTTCTGCGCCGGCTTCAACCAATTTCTTGGCTGCAGCATCAGCGTCGGCTTTCGAAACGCCTTCTTTAACTGGCTTCGGTGCACCGTCAACCAGGTCTTTAGCTTCTTTCAAGCCCAGACCGGTGATTTCGCGAACTGCCTTAATCACGCCAACCTTGTTTGCGCCGACGCCCTTCAGGACAACGGTGAACTCGGTTTGCTCTTCAGCTGCAGCAGCGCCGCCGCCAGCAGCGCCGCCGCCAGCAACTGCAACAGCTGCTGCGGAAACGCCAAACTTCTCTTCGAATGCCTTAACCAGGTCATTCAATTCCATAACAGTCAGGGACTCGATTTGTCCCAGGAATGCGTCTTTATCAAAGGCCATGTGAAACTCCTAATTTTTTTTACAATGAATACATCAGATTGGTACTAACGCTAAAAAAAGCGCCTGAAGCTTGCTGATTAAGCGGCTTCGGCTTCTTTTTTCGCTGCCAAAGCAGCCAGACCACGCACAAATCCAGCAATCGGCATCTGCATCATGCCCACAACTTGGGCCAGCAGAACTTCGCGACTTGGAATGTTTGCCAACGCTTGTACACCCGCCTTATCCAGCGACTTACCAGCGTAGTTACCTGCCTTGACGACCAGTTTGTCGTTGGTTTTTGCAAAGTCATTGATGACTTTTGCAGCAGCAACGGCGTCCTCGGAGATCGAATAGATCAACGGGCCGGTCATTTGCGAGGCGAGGTCGGCAAACGCGGTACCCTCAACAGCGCGACGTGCCAGTGTATTTTTCAATACACGCAGGTACACACCCTGGGTACGCGCATTAGCGCGCAGTTGGGTCAAGTGACCAACCTGGATGCCACGATATTCGGCCACGACGATAGTCTGTGCAGCTGCTACTTTTGCAGAGACTTCGGCGACTACGGCCTTTTTGTCATTCAGATTGAGACTCAAGATCAACCTCCAAAAATGATGCTCGGTAACGACATAACCGCAAGTGGTTACTTACCTCACATCGGTTCGAACACGGCGTCCGAAGTTAGGAGTTCAGTACTGACGCATCATAAAAACAAAGCGACACACAGCGTTGAGACTACAAAACTTGTTCGGGTACACCATCTGCGTTGGGTGCCAAACGATTGCTCGCCTGGTGTTTAACTTTGTGCACTACCTGCTGCACGCCGCCCAACGGTCTTTGATTGCCTGGACCTGCATCGATAAAGCCAATACAGATCCAGCCCAAAGATTCGCCTGATGGCTATGCGACTCGCGCACCGCCGTCAGGACTTGATTCAATACAGCTCAGCCAGCCGATTAAGCTGCCAGTGTCGACTGATCGACACGAACGCCGGCACCCATTGTCGAGGACAACGAGATCTTGCGCAGGTATACACCCTTGCTGGTTGCTGGCTTGGCTTTGCTCAATGCATCGATCAGTGCCAACAAGTTGGACTTCAGTTCTGCATCGCTAAACGATTTACGACCGATGGTTGCGTGGATGATACCGGCCTTGTCGGTACGATATTGCACTTGACCAGCTTTGGCGTTCTTGACGGCAGTAGCGACGTCAGGAGTAACAGTACCAACCTTCGGATTCGGCATCAGGCCGCGTGGTCCCAGGATCTGGCCCAGGGTACCAACGATACGCATGGTGTCTGGCGAAGCGATCACGATGTCGAAAGGCATGTTGCCGGCTTTGATCTGCTCGGCCAGGTCTTCCATGCCAACGACATCGGCGCCGGCAGCTTTAGCTTGTTCGGCTTTTTCGCCGGAAGCAAATACTGCAACGCGAACAGTCTTGCCGGTGCCAGCTGGCAGCACGACGGAACCGCGAACCACTTGGTCCGATTTCTTTGCATCAACGCCCAATTGGACGGATACGTCGATCGATTCGTTGAATTTTGCAGTTGCGCATTCCTTGATCAACGCAACTGCGTTATCGAATGGATATGCCTTGGTGCGATCAACTTTTGCCTTGATCGCTTTTGCGCGCTTAGATAACTTAGCCATTACAGACCCTCCACCGTGATGCCCATCGAACGAGCAGAACCGGCGATTGTACGTACGCCAGCTTCCAGATCAGCACCAGTCAAATCGGGCTTCTTCAAGGTAGCGATTTCTTCTGCTTGCTTGCGAGTGATAGAACCAACCTTGTCGGTATGCGGCTTAGCCGAACCCTTGGTGATGCCAGCAGCCTTCTTGATCAGAATCGTTGCTGGAGGAGTCTTCATCACGAAAGTGAAGGACTTGTCAGCAAACGCGGTGATCACGACTGGAATTGGCAGACCTGGCTCAACACCTTGGGTCTGGGCATTAAATGCCTTACAGAATTCCATGATGTTCAGACCGCGCTGACCCAATGCTGGACCGATTGGTGGGGATGGGTTTGCTTTACCAGCTGGCACTTGCAGCTTGATAAAACCAATGATTTTCTTTGCCATGATGGCTCCTAAGTGTGTGAGTATTAGCGCCTTTTTGATCAACCCGGCATGCCGGGCCGCGATCTAGTAGGGCTCCTCTTACTGCTTCGGATTTCATGAGGTTTAATCCATGACGCTCCGAACGGCGTTTGTTTGAATCTGCTGTTGCTGCTGCAATGAGGGCAAGCGCAGCTTAGACTTTTTCGACTTTGTCGAACTCCAGTTCGACTGGTGTGGCACGACCGAAAATAGTAACGGTGACACGCACACGCGACTTTTCGTAATTGACTTCTTCGACGTTGCCGTTGAAATCGGTAAAAGCGCCTTCCTTGATACGAACCAGCTCGCCAACTTCGTACAGCACCTTTGGCCGCGGCTTTTCGATACCATCCTGCATTTGCTGCATGATCTTGTCGACTTCATGCTGCGGGATCGGGGTAGGCTTGTTCGACTTGCCACCGATAAAACCGGTTACCTTGTTGGTATTCTTCACCAAATGCCATGTTTCGTCGGTCATTTCCATCTCGACCAGGACGTAACCTGGGAAGAAACGACGCTCGGTAACGGCTTTCTGGCCATTCTTGACTTCGATCACTTCTTCAGTCGGCACCAGGATCTGGCCGAACTGTTCTTGCATTCCTGCGCGGTCAATGCGCTCGGTAAGCGCGCGTTGCACGCTCTTTTCCATACCGGAATAAGCATGCACCACATACCAGCGCTTTTTGCCCACTGGCGCCGAAGGCGTCACAGCAGGCGGCGTTGCTTGCGCATCGTTTTGTGTGCTATCGCTCATTATTGTTTCCAACCCAATATCACGTCGTACAACAAGACCTCGAGGAGCTTATCGATGCCCCAGAGGAAAATCGCCATCACCAGCACAAATGCGAAAACGATCGCAGTGATCTGCATCGCTTCCTTGCGGGTAGGCCAAACAACTTTTTTCGTTTCGCGCACGGCCTCCTTGGCGAAACCAAGGAATTCACGACCTTGGGTCGAAGTCCATGCCAGGGCGACAGCCACCACCAAACCGGCAACCAATGCGCCAGCGCGCACCAGACCAGACTGGCCCGACAAAAAATAAAAGCCGACAACGCCGGCAACGACAGCCAAAACTGCCAGTATTACTTTGAGCTTATTGCCGGATTCGCCGACAGTTTGCACAGGGTGGTTAGACATACGCGGTTTACTTTCAGTACCCTACACCTGAATCGGTGGCAGGGGCGGAGGGCATCGAACCCCCAACCTCCGGTTTTGGAGACCGGCGCTCTGCCAATTGAGCTACACCCCTACGCTTAAAACACTTTATCTGAATGGCTTGGCTTGCTAACTTACGCATCCCATTCAGACATCAACGCCGCGAGGCGGGAATTTCCCGGGTCGCGGCGATTACTGCTTTTCTTCTTTTAGTCAGCCAGGATCTTAGCAACAACACCTGCACCAACAGTACGGCCACCTTCGCGGATCGCGAAACGCAGACCTTCTTCCATCGCGATCGGGTTGATCAACATTACAGTGATCGACACGTTATCGCCCGGCATAACCATTTCCTTATCCTTCGGCAACTCGATCGAACCAGTCACGTCCGTTGTACGGAAGTAGAACTGTGGACGATAGTTGTTGAAGAACGGAGTATGACGGCCGCCTTCGTCTTTCGACAGAACATAGATCTCGCCTGTGAAATGCTTGTGTGGCTTGATCGAACCTGGCTTGGCCAACACTTGGCCGCGCTCTACGTCTTCACGCTTGGTACCGCGCAACAGAACGCCAACGTTGTCGCCGGCTTGACCTTGATCCAGCAGCTTGCGGAACATTTCAACGCCAGTACATGTTGTATCTTGCGTATCACGGATACCAACGATTTGCAGGGCTTCGCCAACCTTGACGATACCGCGCTCAACACGACCGGTCACAACAGTACCGCGACCCGAGATCGAGAACACGTCTTCCACTGGCAACAGGAATGCGCCGTCAACAGCACGCTCTGGTGTTGGGATGTAAGTGTCCAGTGCTTCAGCCAGAGCCATGATTGCTTGCTCGCCCAATGGGCCAGTGTCGCCTTCCAGAGCCAACTTCGCCGAACCCTTGATGATTGGCAGGTCGTCGCCTGGGAATTCGTACTTGGTCAACAGCTCGCGCACTTCCATTTCGACCAACTCGAGCAACTCTTCGTCGTCGACCATGTCAGCCTTGTTCAGGAACACGATGATGTATGGCACGCCAACTTGACGCGACAACAGGATGTGCTCACGAGTCTGTGGCATTGGGCCGTCAGCTGCGGAGCAAACCAGGATCGCGCCGTCCATCTGTGCAGCACCAGTGATCATGTTTTTAACATAGTCAGCGTGGCCTGGGCAGTCAACGTGAGCGTAGTGGCGGTTTGCAGTTTCGTATTCAACGTGTGCCGTGTTGATCGTGATGCCGCGCGCTTTTTCTTCTGGCGCCGCGTCAATCTGATCATACGCTTTGGCTTCGCCGCCAAACTTCTTCGACAATACTGTCGCGATCGCTGCTGTCAGCGTGGTCTTGCCGTGGTCGACGTGGCCGATAGTGCCGACGTTGACGTGCGGCTTGGTCCGCTCAAACTTGCCTTTTGCCATCTTAGACTCCTAAAGATTTGATGAGAATGTCCAGGCACACGCCCGACCGCCTTACGGATTAAAAACTGATATCCAGTTTTTACAGCACCCCATTGCGGGCACCGAAAACAACTTTGATCTGGTGCCCTTGACGTGGATCGAACACGTGGCCTCTCCCTTACCAAGGGAGTGCTCTACCACTGAGCTACAAGGGCTATGCTGTACGCGCGCTCTTATTGGCAACCGCCAACCAACAACACGCCCAACTTTATAATTTACTGCTGCCTGGCAATCTACTGGAGCGGGTGAAGGGAATCGAACCCTCGTCATAAGCTTGGAAGGCTTCAGCTCTACCATTGAGCTACACCCGCGAGATCACTTCAATTCGATCATTTCACTTCTACCGCCACAACATTTTGCTACAGCTACTACTTTTTGCTTCTTCCCAAAATGGTGGAGAGGGCTGGATTCGAACCAGCGTACTCGTAAGAGGGCAGATTTACAGTCTGCTGCCATTAACCACTCGGCCACCTCTCCGCAGGGAACCCCAGATTATAGTAAAGCACCTCTGAAGTGTCAACCGCCGAAAAATGATTTCCTCAAAATAATTTGAAGTTTTTTCATATTTGACGCAAACGACTGACATCGAGCCTGGCCGGAACCGGGAAAACTGCTTCACCGGCCAAGGCGCAAGATAATATCAGAAACGCGTCTCGCGTGCAGCTCTTAAAAATCCATCGAGTATTGGCGTGCAATCCAGCAACTGCGGGCCGCCGGCGCGATGGAATTCCGGATGCCATTGCAAGCCCATGACAAATGCTGCCTTGCGGTAACGAATTGCCTCAACGATATTGTCTGTGCCGGAGATTGCTTCGACCGTCAGATCGCGCCCGAGGTCTTTTACAGCCTGGTGATGAATCGAGTTGACCACCCATTCGGTCTGGCCGCTCTCGCCGTTGTTGAACAACGCCGCCAGCGAGGAACCCGCCGGAAACTGGATCGCATGATGCAGGCGATCGTATTCGTCGTTGACGTGGGTGATTGAGGTCGGAACATCGGTGGCGATGTCTTGATACAAGGTGCCGCCGAAAGCAACATTGATTAACTGACAACCACGGCAAATGCCCAGCACCGGCTTGCCGGCCTCGACAAATTCATGCAGCAGTTCCAGTTCGTACATGTCGCGAACACGGTCGCCGCCCCATTCCGGCCTGGTCGCGGCTTCCGCGTAGCTTTGTGGCGAGACGTCGGCGCCGCCTTGCAGGACCAGTCCATCCAGGTGTTTGGCGTAGTCTCGCAGGCGAATCGAGCTTGGGTGAACCAGGCCATTGGTATTTACGGTAGGAATCATGAACACCAGCACATTGCGCGACATCACCCATTGTGCGATCGACTCCTCCAGGTATTGCAGCGTACGTCCGCGCAGCCCCTTGGCGCCCTCCTCCGGATGAAAGATGCGAGCCGAAATGCCGATTTTCAGGGTCCGCTGCATCATGCGCCGGCCGGCCTTGTCGGACAGCGCACGGAAACGCGCGGCGATCAGCTTCCAGGTTTGCGGCCAGGGTGCGCCTTCGCTATTCTGGTTGGAAAATGCCGGCTGGGTAGCGGCCGCAGGTTTCGCTTCGGGCTTCGCCTCCGCTTTAACCTCTGGCGGTGATTCCGGTTTAACTTCAGGCGTGGCTTCAGGCTGGGTTTCTGCCGCTACCTGTTCGGCGGCAGCCGGCTTTGGCGCCGCCGGACTGGTGTCGGTATCCGCTGCGGGATGCTTGGGATCGCTTGGCTGTGAGTCGGGCATATTGTCAGAAATTGTCAGAAATAAAAAAATTAAGAGAAGTGCTGCTAGCATGTCCACTGAAAACAAAAGCCGCGCACTGACAACTGTCGCCGGTAACATTTGCTTGGCAAAGTATAGGCTCGGTCATTGTAATTGAGCGTTGTTTTCAATATCAGTTCATCTTAAGCCGTCATTTACAGCCATTTTTGCCATTCCGCCCGCTACCCACATCGTTCGTCATGACCAAACCACCGCAAATCCTGATCCTGTATGCACACCCGACGCCACATCATTCGCGCGCCAACCGGCGGCTGGCGGAAGCCGCCGCCAAGGTGCCGAATGTGCAGGTACATGATCTGTACGAACTGTATCCCGACTTCCACATCCCGGTACGGCGCGAACAGGCGCTGGTGGAACAGGCCGATCTGATCGTGTTCCAGCATCCGGTGCAGTGGTATAGCATGCCGGCATTGCTCAAGCAGTGGGTCGACTCGGTGCTGACGCCGGGCTGGGCCTATGGCCCGGTGGCACCGCCTTGCATGGCAAAGATTTCTGGCTGGTGGCCACCACTGGCGGCTCGGACCGTTCCTACCAGGCCGATGGGCACAATCTGTTCCCCTTTGCCGCCTTCTTGCCGCCGTTCCAGCAGACCGCGCAGTTATGCGGCATGCGCTGGCTACCGCCACATATGCTTTTTGGCGCACACCAGGTTAGCCAGAAGACCCTGGCGGCGCACATCGAGACCTATCGCAAGCGCCTGGCGAATTATCCAAACTGGCCGGAGTTGTTGAGTACCGACGCCCTTGCGCCGACACCAACCGCCATCCCAGACAAACTCGCAGATCAACCCGGTTAGGACTATGGAACAAAATCTTTTATTCAATGCATTGATCTATCTTGCGGCCGCGGTGGCTGCGGTGCCGATTGCCAAGCGATTCGGACTGGGCGCGGTGCTCGGTTACCTGCTGGCCGGCATGGCGATCGGACCGTGGGGATTGCGATTGATCGACAATGTCGAGGACATCCTGCATTTTTCTGAATTCGGCGTTGTGCTGCTGCTGTTCCTGATCGGCCTGGAGCTCGATCCAAAGCGGTTGTGGTCGCTGCGGCGCCAGATTTTCGGCTGGGGTACGGCGCAGGTGGCGACCGTCTCGTTGGCGCTGTTCGGCGCTGCCGCGGCGTTTGGTGTCGACTGGAAGACCGCCTTGATCGCCGCGCTTGGCATGTCACTGTCGTCCACCGCAATCGCACTGGCGACCATCAACGAACGCAAGCTGAACACCACCACCGCCGGTTCGGCGGGCTTTGCCATCTTGCTGTTCCAGGACATTGCAGCGATTCCCATGATTGCGCTGGTGCCGGTTCTGGGTGTCGCTGTCGGCCATGGCAGCAACCAAGGCTGGGTCGGCGCTGCCAAGGTGGTGGCGGTAATTGCCACGCTGATCGTTGGCGGACGCTACCTGGTTCGGCCGCTGATGCGCGTGATTGCGCGTACCGGCTTACGCGAAATCTTCACCGCCTTTGCGCTGCTGCTGGTGATCGCGATCGGCTTGCTGATGCAGTCAGTCGGCATGTCGATGGCGTTGGGTAGCTTCCTGGCAGGCGTGCTGCTGGCCGACTCCGAGTACCGACACGCGCTGGAAACCGATTTGGAACCGTTCAAGGGCCTGTTGTTGGGATTGTTCTTCATCGCGGTCGGCATGTCGGTCGATTTCGGCCTGCTACTGACCAAACCCTGGCTGATCCTGGGGTTGGTGGCCGGCTTCCTGGTGATCAAATTCGCAGTGTTGTACCTGCTCAGCAAGGCCTTCAAGATCGCACGCTCACAGCAGTTCCTGTTTGCGGCGCTGCTGTCGCAAGGCGGCGAGTTCGCGTTCGTGGTGTTCGGTGCGGCAGCCACCGCCCGCGTGTTTTCGGAAGAGACGTCGTCGATCCTGGTGGTCGTGGTGGCGCTGTCGATGGTCACCACGCCGCTGCTGCTGGTGCTGTACGACAAGGTCATCGCCCCCTATTTCCTGGCGGCGCAAAAACGTCCGGACGACGAGATTGAAGAGAACGAGAACCCGGTCATCATTGCCGGCTTCGGCCGCTTTGGCCAGATCATCGGTCGCCTGCTGCACGCCAACAAGATCGGCCTCACCGTGCTCGACCATGACCCCGACCAGATCGAGCTGTTGCGCAAGTTCGGCTTCAAGGTGTTTTACGGCGACGCCACCCGGATGGACCTGATGCGCGCTGCCGGCATTGCCAAGGCGCGCCTGCTGGTAGTCGCGCTGGACGATATCGAGGGCAGCCTGAAACTGGTGGCTGCGGTGCGCAGGATTGCTCCCGACCTGCCGATCATCGCACGAGCCCGCAACGTCACGCATTACTTTGACCTGATGGACCTGGGCGTTACCGTGATTGAGCGCGAAACCTTCGAATCGGCCTTGCAGCTCGGACGCCAGGCCTTGCGCGCGATGGGTTTCGGCGCCTACCGGGCGCGCCAGGCGGCGATGAAGTTCCGCGCGCATAATCTGCAAACCCTGCATGACATGTATCCGCATCAGAAAGACCAGCAAAAGATCGTATCGATTGCCAAGAAGGCGCGTGAAGAGCTGGAAGAAATGTTTGCGCACGACCGCATCTTGCGCGAGGATGCGCCAGCCAGCGGCTGGGACGATGAAGTGTTGCCGCAGGATTCACCGATTAAAGAAGACAAGGAACAAGCATGATCACGATTTACCACAATCCGCGTTGCTCAAAATCGCGGGAAGCACTGGCGATTGCCGAACAATTCGGCAGTGAGCACAAGCTCCAGCTGGATGTTGTCGACTATCAAAAGACGCCGCTGACGCTGGCACAGCTACAGCATTTGCATCATCAGTTGGGCGGCCGGTGAGCACGATGGTGCGCGACAATGAAACCGAATACGCTGCGCTTGGTCTGGCGCAGGCCGACGATGCGGCGTTGCTGGCAGCGCTCGCTGCGTACCCGAAGCTGTTGCAACGGCCGGTGGTGGTTTATCGTGGGCGAGCGGTGATTGGGCGGCCACCGCAGTTGGTTAGCGCGTTGTTCGACAAATAATGGATGAAGTGGGCAAGATTCGCTCCCTACAACAGCCGGACGAGCAGGAACAACACCGTCGACAGCAACACAGTTGAGGCAAACGGCAGGGAGAATTTCTTGCCGAACAGCGTGAATCGCAGATCGCCGGGAAGACGACCAAGTCCGAGCTTTTCCAGCCACGGCAAAGCGCTGGAAAAGACGATAACGGCGATAAAAATCACCAGCATCCAACGGATCATCGGCGACTTTCAGCGAATGATTTCATAGCCGGTGGCTACGATCATGCCTGGAAAACCGCTCAGGCAACTCGGCGCCGATGCCGACCACCAACACCTTGAACAACTCCCCCATTTCGGCTGGCGACACCAGCTTTTGCATGGCGTTGGCTTGGGGTAGGTATTGCAACGCGTTTTCCGGCGGCGTGCGCAGCAACAACTGACCAATACCGGCCTCCAGCAGGAATGCGGCCTGGCTGGTGTAGCCCAGCAGGTCCAGTCCATTATCCAGCGCCGCCACCGCCATCGCGGTGAAATCAACGTGGGCGGTAACATCCTGCAAACCCGGCAGATAAAACGGATCGGGATGAGCATGGTGCCGGTAATGGCACATCAAGGTGCCTTGATCGCGTTGCTGCAGATAATATTCTGCGGCCGGAAAACCATAGTCGAGAAATATCGCCACGCCGCCCTGCCCGGCTTTCAGCATCGCTGCCAGCGAACGCATGAAGCCGATAGCGACCGGATGGACCTCGGTCAGGTGGCCGACCGTGAGCGATTCGGCATCGGGAATTTGCGCGATCAGTGATGGATCGGCGGGACGGTCCATATAGACAAACTGACCATCATCGTCCGCAGTTGCGGCTTCAGTCAGGCCGACTCCGCGTTGCAGCCAGCCGTCGGCGCCGCGCACTACCAGCTCAACCGGCATCGCATCGAGCACTTCGTTACCGAGCACCACGCCGGAGAATGCCTCCGGCAGGCGATCCAGCCATTGTACTTGTGGGAAATCGCGCAATTTTTGTTGCTGGCGCGCACGCAATTCGGCCGACAGCTCGACAATGTAATACGCCTGCGGCATGCGTGCCGACTGAGCGCCACTAGTTAGTTCGGTCAGGATATCGTGGGCCAGTTGGCCGCTGCCGGCGCCGAATTCGAGTATCTGCGGCTGCAGCGCGGGCGTGGAATCGAGCAATTCTGTTGCCAAATGCGCCAAAGTTGCGCCAAAAAGCGGCGTAATTTCGGGCGCGGTTGTAAAATCACCGTCTTTGCCCAATTTTTCCGCGCCGCCACTGTAATAACCGAGATCCGGCGCGTACAGCAGCAGTTCCATATAACGTGCGAATGAAATCCAGCCATCTTGCCGGCGGATTTCAGTGGCGATCAGATTGTGCAGCAGGCGCGACGCGCGCTGCGCTTCGATAGAAGCTTCGGGTAATTGCAGTTGCATGGCGCTATTGTAGGAGATAACGCCGCTGTACAAGCAATCGACGATAATGAAAGATGGCGACGGGCTCCGTATCGTCGCCAAACAGAAAGTCTCGCGCCTGACAGCGATTACTAATTGATCAACAAGTATGCGTACCATAGCCAAACCCGCCCCCCTGCCGATGCAGTTGCCCTTGTCACCGACGCCGCCGGCACGGTCGGCAGTGCCATTGCGCGCGCGCTGGCGCGGCAGGGCTGGCGGCTGGCGCTGCACTTTCAGGATAAAAACGAGCCGGCGGCCTTGTCGGCTCTATTGCGGGAATGCCAGGCTATCGGTGCGCAGGCCGCCACCATTCGCTGCACACTGACCGATGAAGCAGAGATCCGGGCACTGCTGCCGCGCATTACTGCCGCGCTCGGCAATGTGACCTGCATCGTCAACAACGCCAGCCATATCGAAAGCGACAGCCCCGCGACCTTCTCTGCGGCAGCCCTGGCCCGCCACATGCAGGGAAATCTCGCCGCACCGGTGTTGCTGGCGCAGGCGCTGCATGCCGCCACCAGCAAGATCGACGGCGCGCAAGGCGTAGTCATCAACCTGCTCGACCAAAAACTGTTCAATCCACAGCCGGATTTTTTGTCGTATACGCTGTCGAAGGCCGCGTTGCACAGCGCTACCACCTTGCTGGCGCAGGCTTTTGCGCCGCAGGTGCGAGTAGTCGGAATTGCGCCGGCGCTGGCCGCCGCTGGCACGCCCGAAACCGGCCTGGCGTTGCAGCCGGCGGATTCTGCGATGCTGAACGACATTGCGGCGACGGTCTGTTTTGTCGCCGTCTCCTCCGCCATTACCGGCAGCACGCTGCTGGTCGATGGCGGTCACCATTTGTATCCTCACCCTCGGGACAAGGCGACCGCTCATGGCCAACCCGGTCGCCCTTCCCATCCTCACTGAAAAAACATGCTCTCCGCACTCATCCATCCCGACCTTAGCGATTGCCGTCGCCTGTTCCTGCGCGACTACGAAGTGCAGATCAATATCGGCGTCTACGAATCTGAAAAACAAGGTCCGCAACGTGCGCTGATCAATGTCGACCTGTTTGTGCCGTTGGCGTTGTCGACGCCGACCAAAGACCATATGGATGACGTGCTGGATTACAATTTCATGCGCAATACCGTAGCAAAGCGCATGGCGCAAGGCCATATCCATCTGCAGGAAACCCTGTGCGACGACCTTGCCACAGCACTACTGGCGCATCCGCGGGTGCGCGCGGTGCGAGTCTCATCGGAAAAACCGGATGCCTATCCCGACTGCCACTCAGTCGGCGTCGAAGTGTTCCGGATCAAGCCCAAGGCATGAGCCGGTAAATATTGAATGAAGAATCGCCATGAATGACCTATTGATGCAGGAAATACCTATGGAAGACCAATTATTGGCGCCAGCTGCGGCCGTCGATGCCGATGCTGTCGCGGCTTTCGCCAGCCACAAGCAGATGGAAAAGATCGCCCACGAAAACAACAAGCTGCATAAACGGCTGTGCCGTCAGGTCGGCCAGGCGATCGGCGATTTCAACATGATCGAGGATGGCGACAAGGTGATGGTGTGCCTCTCCGGCGGCAAGGACAGTTACGCGTTGCTGGACATCCTGATGACGCTGCGCGAGCGGGCGCCGATCAAGTTCGAGATCGTTGCGGTCAATCTGGACCAGAAGCAACCGAATTTTCCGGACCACATCCTGCCAGCCTATCTGGAAAAGCTCGGCGTTACCTACCATATCGAGAACGAAGATACCTACAGCATCGTCAAGCGCCTGATCCCGGAAGGCAAGACTACCTGCTCGCTGTGTTCACGACTGCGGCGCGGCATCCTGTATCGGGTTGCCACGGAACTGGGCGCTACCAAGGTCGCGCTCGGCCATCATCGCGATGACATCATGGAAACCTTCTTCCTGAACATGTTCTTCGGTGGCAAGCTGAAGAGCATGCCGGCCAAGCTGCAGTCGGACGACGGCAAGCAGATCGTGATCCGGCCGTTGGCCTACGTCAAGGAAGCCGATCTGATCCGCTACGCCGAGGTCAAGCAGTTCCCGATCATCCCCTGCGATCTGTGCGGCAGTCAGGAAAACCTGCAACGCAAGCAGATCAAGGGCATGCTGCGCGATTGGGAAAAGAAATTCCCGGGGCGCGTGGAAAACATCTTCTCTTCCTTGTCGACGGTAGCGCCATCGCACCTGATGGACCGCAACCTGTTCGGCTTTACCGGCTTGAAGGCGACCGGGATTGCCGATCCGAACGGCGATATCGCGTTTGACGATGAGCCTTGCGCGACGCCGACCAGCGCGACCGTGCCGGGAATCATTCCGCTGCGGCCGCTGGATTAAGGCAGTCAATGCTCGCAGACGCGGCAAACCCTTGCGCGTCTGCCTTCTCTCCTGAGTCACGTCAATTCAACATCCATCCTGCCGTTCGGAATATATAATCAAGATCAGCAGCTCGCCCACAGGGCTATCAGTACATGCACATTCGATAATGTCTCAAACGGTTTAACGGTTTCATGCAGGTTTGTCGGTAATTAACCAGGATAACCAGGAGAAGGTCAGATGGCAGCTTCCTACGTACTCAAGAAGTCGGTAGATGGACAGTTTTACTTCCTGCTGCAGGCGAGCAATGGCGAAGTCGTGCTGAACAGTGAAATGTATGTTGCCAAGGCATCCGCCGAGAATGGCATCGCCTCGGTCCAGAACAATTGCACCCAGGACGACCGCTACAGCCGCAACCAGGCCTCCAACGGCAAATTCTATTTCAACCTGAAAGCCGCCAACCACCAGGTCATCGGCAGCAGCCAGATGTACACCACCACCAGCGCCCGCGACGCTGGTATCGACGCCGTCAAGAAAAACGGTCCCAGCACCAATATCAAGGACGAGGCCTGAAGTCACCGCCAGCCCAGAACTCCCCCACGTCGGATATATACAGTCGTCATTCCCGCGTTCGCGGGAATGACAGGCTCGCCAGTGACGGCCGAAGAGGAATGTCTATCTTAATTTAACGACATTACTCACGCCGACGGCCGTTCAGACTGCCGCATCATTCCCCCGCAAACCCGCCTAACTGCCGCAGCAAGAGCTCGCGCGGCGGATTATTTGCAAGTATTTGTAATCCCTGTATTCATTCCACACGGCAAATCGTTTAATACCCAGGTTCTATTTTCTTGGGGAGATAAATTCAATGAATCGCCGTCATTTCCATCGCTATTTTGTACTGACTGCCGTTGCCGCAGCGACCGTTTCACTGGCCGGCTGCGTGGTTGAACCGCAGCACACCCGGGTCGAATACCGCGAGGTCAAGGTGCCGACTCCGGTAGTGCAGGCGCCGCCGGCACCGCTGGTCGAAGTCGTGCCGCCAGCTCCGTATCCTGATTCCTACTGGATTCCGGGGCATTGGAAGTGGGAGGGCAACCGCTACGTCTGGAACAACGGCCATTGGGAACAGTCGCGCCAGAACATGATTTTCCAGCATGCCTACTGGGCTAACGAAGGTGGGCAGTGGGTATTCCACCAAGGCCGCTGGGTGCCGCTGAATAACAGCTACGGCGGCGCGCCAATCGTCATCAACGTAGCACCGCCACCGCCGCGTGTGGAAATCATTACGCCGGCGCCGAGCCCAGACCACGTCTGGATCGGCGGCTTCTGGCGCTGGAACAACGGCCGCCATGAATGGGTCAACGGTCATTGGGAAGCGCGCCGCGACGGTTTCTTCTGGGCACCCGGCCATTGGGTCCGCAACGGCAACGCCTGGACGTTCTCCGGCGGTTTCTGGCAACACTACTAATCTCGTCTCTCAGCTTGTCAACCTACCGCCGGCAGCACGCCGGCGCGTTCTGCGATATGGTGATGCAGCGGCGTCAGGGAGTGAATTCGCCCTACGCTGCGCGTGATAAAATTTCGCACCTTTTCTTTCAAATTCGACCATGAACATTGTCATTCTCGCTGCTGGCATGGGCAAGCGCATGCAGTCGGCGCTGCCAAAAGTGTTGCACCCATTGGCAGGCAAGCCGCTGCTGTCGCATGTGATCGATGCCGCCCGCGCCCTGTCGCCGACCACGCTATGCGTGATCTACGGCCATGGCGGCGATGCCGTGCCCAGTTCGCTGGCGGCCGCCGACCTGGTGTTTGCCAAGCAGGAACCGCAACTCGGTACCGGCCATGCGGTGGCGCAAGCCGCGGCACATCTGGATGACAGCGTGCCGACTCTGGTGCTGTACGGCGACGTGCCGCTGATTGCCAGCAGCACGTTGCGCCGGCTGGTCGACAGCGCTGGCGCCGACAAGCTGGCGGTCCTGACCGTCGAACTGCCAGACCCGACCGGTTATGGCCGCATCGTCCGTGAAAATGGCCAGATTATCAGCATCGTCGAACAAAAGGACGCCAACGCCGAGCAACGCGCGATCACTGAATGCAACACCGGCATCATGGTGGCGCCGACCGTGCAGCTGAAGAAATGGCTGGCCGGTCTCTCCAACAACAATGCGCAGGGTGAATATTATTTGACCGACATCATCGCCAGCGCCGTCGCCGATGGCACGCCGGTCGTATCGGCGCAACCGGACGCCGTGGCGGAAACGCTGGGCGTCAACAGCAAGGTACAACTGGCTGAACTGGAGCGCATCCATCAGCGCAGCATCGCCGAACGCCTGCTGGAACAGGGTGTGACCCTGCTCGATCCGGCGCGTATCGATGTGCGCGGCACATTGCAGTGCGGGCGCGATGTCAGCATCGATGTCGGCTGCGTGTTCGAAGGCGAAGTCAGCATTGAAGACGGTGCCGTGATCGGCGCCAACTGTGTGATCAAGAATGCGCGCATCGGCAGCAACGCCAACATCAAGCCGTTCTGCCATATCGAAGGCGCCACAGTCGGCGCTGCTTCGCAGATCGGCCCGTATGCACGGCTGCGGCCGGGCGCTGAGCTGGGCGAAGATGTCCACATCGGCAATTTCGTTGAAGTGAAAAACAGCCAGATCGACGCCCACAGCAAAGCCAATCACCTGGCTTACATTGGCGATGCGACGATTGGATCGCGCGTGAATATCGGCGCGGGCACCATCACCTGCAATTACGACGGCGTTAACAAATTCCGTACCGTGATTGAGGACGATGCCTTCATCGGCAGCGACAGCCAACTGGTGGCGCCGGTGCGGGTCGGCAAAGGCGCAACCCTGGGCGCCGGCACCACGCTGACCAAGGACGCGCCGGCAGGCAAACTGACGGTCTCGCGGGCTAGGCAGATCACTGTTGATGGCTGGGAGCGGCCGGTCAAGATCAAGAAATAGCAGCAACGCGTTGGATAGTCTCAGCCGAGGTTGTCCAACGCCCCTCTACACTGCGATGCGGGTATCGAATTTACTTCTGTAGATCGAAAAATACGTCCGCACATTGCGCACATTCTTCTGGGCGGCAAACAACTGATGCGCCAACGCGTGGTAGGCCGCCATGTCCGTCACCTGCACCACCAGCACGAAATCCGGTCCCGGCGATACTCGATAGCATTGCAGCAGCTGCGGCGCATGCGCTACCAACTCCTCGAATTCCTGCAAGCGCTCTTCAGCCTGGTTATCGAGCGTGACTTCGACAATGGCGGTCAGGCCGGCGCCGACCTTGTCGGGTGCTACGATCGCCACCTGGCGCACAATCACGCCGGCGTCAGTCAAACGCTTGACGCGCCGCAGGCAGGTCGGGGCCGAGGCATGCACCTGCAGCGCCAGCTCCTGGTTAGTTTGAGAAGCATCGGCCTGCAAGGCATTCAAGATGCGACGATCCAACTCGTCAAGAATAATGTCCATGATGTATGTGCGCAATATATGGATTAAATTCAATCTAAAATGAAATAATATTTCACATTATTTATATCATGAAATATTAAACCAAATTCTAATCAATTTAGACATCATATTTCACAAGCGCTAGCCTAAGATACGCCCATTCACCCAACAAATGAGGAAAGCCATGTGCGGTATCGTCGCTGCGGTTGCAAAAATCAATGTCACTCCGATCCTGCTGGAAGGCCTGAAACGGCTTGAGTACCGCGGCTACGACTCATGCGGCGTGGCCTTGCATGTCGACGGCAAATTGCAGCGCTCACGCAGCACCTCGCGCGTGGCCGATCTGGAAGCGCAAGTCGAAAAAGCGCACTTGTCCGGCTTCACCGGCATCGCCCACACCCGTTGGGCCACCCACGGCGCGCCAGCCACCCACAACGCCCACCCGCATTTTTCGCGCGACCGCATCGCGCTGGTCCACAACGGGATCATCGAAAACCACGACGAATTGCGCGCCGAGCTGCAAGCGGCCGGTTACCAGTTCGAAAGCCAGACGGATACCGAAGTGATCGCCCACCTGGTCGATCACATGTACAACGGCGACCTGTTTGCCACCGTGCAGCAAGCGGTAAAACGCCTGACAGGCGCCTATGCAATTGCCGTGTTCTGCGTTGATGAACCGCATCGCGTGGTTGCTGCGCGCCAAGGATCACCATTAATCGTCGGCGTCGGCCAGGGGCAGAATTTTGTCGCTTCGGACGCCATGGCGCTGGCCGGCACGACCGACCAGATTATTTATCTGGAAGAAGGCGATGTCGTCGACCTGCAGCTGCAACGCGTCTGGATCGTCGATGTCAACGGCAAATCGGTAGAGCGCGAAGTCAAGACCGTGCATGCCTACACCAGCGCAGTCGAACTAGGCCCGTACCAGCACTACATGCAAAAGGAAATTTTCGAGCAACCGCGCGCGATTGCCGACACCCTTGAAGGCGTCACCGGCATCATGCCGGAACTGTTCGGCGACGGCGCCTTCAATGTGTTCAAGCAAATCGATTCAGTCCTGATCCTGGCTTGCGGCACCAGCTACTACGCCGGCCTGACTGCCAAATACTGGATCGAATCGATTGCCAAGATTCCGGTCAACGTCGAAATCGCCAGCGAATACCGCTACCGCGACAGCGTGCCGAATCCAAACTCGCTGGTCGTCACCATCTCGCAAAGCGGCGAAACCGCCGACACATTGGCCGCACTCAAGCACGCCCGCTCGCTCGGCATGCTGCACACGCTGACCATCTGCAACGTCGCCACCAGCGCCATGGTGCGCGAATGCGCGCTGGCTTACATCACCCGCGCCGGCGTCGAAGTCGGCGTCGCCTCGACCAAGGCCTTCACCACCCAACTGGCCGCGCTGTTCCTGCTGACGCTAGCGCTGGCGCAAAGCAAAGGTCGCCTCAGCGATGAAGAAGAAGCCGCCCACCTGAAAGCAATGCGCCACCTGCCCGCCGCACTGCAAAGCGTGCTGGCGCTGGAACCGCACATCGTCGCCTGGGCCGAAGCCTTTGCGCGCAAGGAAAACGCATTGTTCCTCGGCCGCGGCATCCACTACCCGATCGCACTGGAAGGCGCGCTGAAGCTCAAGGAAATCACCTACATCCACGCCGAAGCCTACGCCGCCGGCGAACTCAAGCACGGCCCGCTGGCGCTGGTCACCGAAGAAATGCCAGTAGTGACCGTCGCGCCGAACGACACGCTGATCGAAAAATTGAAATCGAATATGCAGGAAGTCCGCGCCCGTGGCGGCCAACTGTATGTGTTTGCCGATGCTGACTCGCACATCAAATCGAGCGACGGCGTGCATGTGATCCGTCTGCCGGAAAACTACGGTTTGCTGTCGCCGATTTTGCACGTGGTACCGTTGCAGTTGCTGGCTTATCACACGGCGCTGGCGCGGGGAACGGATGTGGACAAGCCGCGGAATTTGGCTAAGTCGGTTACTGTCGAATAAGGTTTCCGCGAGCTGATTCTCTTATTCCTTACAATTAAAGTCGAAAACAGGTCATTAAAGTCGAAAACATCGATACGCGCTTTTCGGCGACGTATATCTCGCCGCATCTGCGAGGTGGTGACCGGTTTCAATACGACGTTATGTCGTGGATAGATACGCGCCATTCATAGCAAAGCATGCTATCTGTCAGCAATAGCCAGTCGAGCAATACCGACAAAGGTCTGCTCCAGACTACTTGCGATCACGGGGCTTCGATGTGACTTCAAACAGTCCTATAAAAAGGCGCTCCTCCTCTATCTTGTGATAATGACTAATAAAGTCTGTCACGAGGGGCTACAAATCCGTGACAGACCAAAATGACCAAAATTGTCCGTAAATTGGGAGGACAGATATTAGTGGAATGGATAACTGCGCAGGTTCTGGTGCAAATTTCATGTGAAAACGAAAAGGGGCATCGCTTTATCGATTCCGACAAGTCGACTCTGACGTTTGAATCGCCACCAGTTTTCTAGACGTTCGTCATCGGTTCAAAATTCAGTTGTTCGTAATAACCTCGTAAACGGCGTCCATAAAGAGCTCGACAGACTATGTTATGGGCATTGATTTGCGTCTAAAACTGCCCCCCTTAGGGTCAGAATTCCACGCAATTCAACAGTCAAATTCGGCAACGAATGACGACTTTGGACTTGTGTCGCGCTTTGCCCATCTGGGCGACACACCGACAATAAAAAGCGGTGGCGGTCCATGAGGACCAGTCACCGCGTCTTGGTTTAGTTCAACTGAATATTAGTCGAATCCATTCTTCATAAAAGAATAGTTATTGCAGCTTCCATTGTTGGCAAGCATTATTGAGCCAGTCCCATTGCTGGATATTGGTCGTGTCGGCCGTGCCACAGTTGGTAACATCCAACACCTTTCCGCTATTGCGCGAGGTCAGGCGGAACCAGGGAGCGGTGGTCGTTGTTATCTGCCATTGCTGGCTGGTGCTACTGCTGCAGGTATTTTGGATCACGTTGCCGCCATTAGCTGTGGAAGATCCGGCGACATCCAGGCACATGCCACTGTGCTCGCTATAAATACTCGCGTATCCGTTGCCCAAGTCCACCATTTGCCAATTTTGCCAGGCAAACCCATTGCACGTGTAGAGGTCGACATTGCTACCCGCACTGGTATTGGGTTGCTGAACGTCCACGCACTTGCTGCTGTTTTGGTTGACGAGTTTTTTATAAGAACTCAGGGCATTTCCGCTGTAACCCGCTGCAACGATATTGGCCTGCACGGCGTTTTCGGTTGCATCAGAAGGCTTGCCGCTTGTCATTGCGCCTTCATAGAAATTACCGACTGCCATTTTGCTGTTGTCGCCGCCAATACCCAAAATAATGGCACCTTCTTTGTGGAAGGGCACATAGCCTGACGTGGTGGGTAGCGGCCCCGCATAATCGGTTTTTAACGCGCCAGTTTGGGCATCGCCATCCCTAATGGAATATGTCGTGGCGTCTTGTTTGGTCATGGCCGTGACAAAAGTGGTATTGCGGCCAGTATTATTCGTATTGCTTCCGTTGCCGCCCAAGAATAGACCATTCTCAAGATCTGCCATGACCCAGGGGCCAGATCCGCTACATGCGAACCAGCACAGCGTGCCAAAGTAGATCGCATTCATGTGTCCATTGCCAGTATCATTGTTATTTGTCTCGGCATTCCCATAATCAAAGCAGCAACCATTATTCACATGGGTAGCACTGGTGACCATGTATGCGCCTTCTGATGCGCTGCCGGTTGCAATGCCTGTGGTGTTGTTACGCCGATACCCGACGCCCGCGGAAATATAGACCCCGTACGCAGACTTTCCGCCAATCGTCACCTTCAATGCGGTGGCACTGCCTGTGATGTCTGCGCTACCGTTTCCCCCGGCCGGCGCAACAGTCAAGTGATTTCCATTTGTGGTCTGGTCATAGATCGTTTCAATAGTACATACAGAACCTGTGCAGAAACTATCTTGTGCAGCAGCATTGGCAATACCACCGGCTGTTAACGTGCCAATATCCGTGGTGGCGCCATCAGATGCGCGCTTGACCTGATACAGCTTTCCGTTATACGCCCCAAACAAGGCTCGCACTGTGCTGTGGGCCGCAGAGCACGGCGTACCTCCGGCAGCGTAAATGTCACAAGTACTTGTAGCGGCCGAAGCCTTTTGCGACATACCCATGCTGAAAAATACGATACACGCTAAAAGCATTAATAAGCGACTTATTGTACTTACGGCACGCCTACTCAACGGAAGGTGCCCATTCAACCCCGACTGCACGCAATGATTTTTCATTTCAGTCTCCATAGTTATTTACTTTCAGAGTTATTTACTTTGATACCGTGTCTCTCGACACTACATTCCACGGGCCATTACTTCTCAACCCGTAAAATCCATTGCGGCAAAAACGAATTGTGTTAATTGCCTAATAATGTGAACATCAAGGAAGTGAGCCGATGCCGGCAAACCCGCCCCCCGGCTTGAGCGGACCGGGTCAGCTTGGTCTCAGGTGAGCGAAATGCCCTTGTGTCGGCCACGGGTCATGCTCCATCGGCGGGAACCGGGGACGACCGAGAAATCTGTTTCTCCGCTTCTTTTTCACCACTGATCTGCCTGCGCGAGATCCAGGCTTCTGCGTGGTCAAGCGCTTCTAAATATTCACCGGTAGCGGTTTTTTTCCGGCTCTGCACCAGATTCGACAGATCGATGCTTGCCTGGCTGTCGCCCCGCTCCGCTAGCGTTTCGAGCTGCCTGACCAGACTTGCCGCGTCGGCGTTGATCTTGGTGCATTCAGACGACGCCGCATTCGGTTGCTGAATTCCCTGACATGGCCATACCAGATCTAGCTTGGCGCGCAAGATCTTCGCGTCTCCATCCGCGGCAGGGGCCACCGGTTCCGGATCATTCGAACAGTTCGAGGCACCCCGCCCGTATGGGTTGCTCAGCGCCGTGTCGGCGCAACGCAGGTTTCCTTGTGCCGCAACATCCGACGAATCCGCTATTGCCTGGGATTTGGCATCGGGTGGCAGCAATGGCACGGTGCCGTCTGACTGCCGGGCGCCTATCAGCGTGAGCTCGGCGCTGTCTGACTGATAGGCGCTTATCAGTAGGTAAAGGCACAGGCACGCCGCGGCAATCATGCAGCATCCCGAGAATATTTTTTGAGCAACAGACATGTCTTCTTTTCCCTCTTTTCTAAACTTCCAGTGACCACCTACACCGAACAATTAACGCTGGAGAGGGCATGCAGTTCGGACGCCAGGATCAACCCACACACAAGCCCGACTATCGCCGCCGCACAAGTCGATTGCCGCTTGGCAATATTAGCAATCATCATTTCAAGAAACCAATCACATGTTGCGTCGGATTGATATCCATTTCCTTATTGGTAGTGTCTTCTGTGATCCTTAAACGGATCGGTAAGCCAGAGAGGGATGTACCTATCAAAGAACAAAGTGCATGGTCGACTTAACGTTTGCCAACACCGGTATCGCATGAATTTGATCGCCGGTAGCGTCATCGCGTTGCGCAACGACTTGTGCACACCTGTGTTCGCACTGATTTCGGATCTGACCGCCGAGGCATGCGCCGGCTATGTGGACTTGATCAACGCAAAGTTGGCCGCACAGCGGCATGGGCCATCTCTCGCCTCAACAGCGTTCCGGGGAAGGTCGGCCTCATGGTGAAGCATTCACCACTATTTGTGCCAAGAGCAGGCCGAAATCAGCTTCCGCTCCAGTTTTCGCGAATATGCGCCGGAATTTCAGGTGCTGGAAACCTTGATCGGCCTAGAGGACATCCATCTGGCTTCCAGGTTGCACCTGAGAGGCGCGATAGACTTACTGGTAGCGGGTGAGCGACGAGCAACGCGAAGCGGTGCGTCGACTGTTAATCCGCAGTTCCCTGGTTCGAGTCCAGGTCGGGGAGCCCGAATACAAAAGCCTCGCAGCGATGCGGGGCTTTTTCATTTCTGCATGAGTAGACCTATTGTGGACCCGCCATCTAACGCGACGACGCGTTGGGCATCTAAGCGCACCAAGAAACCTCTCCAGAGCAAAAAAGAGGATACGTACTTGCTGCCTTAGGCGGAGTTCTGGCTGGAGGCTTTCATCAGATTGGTTCGCAGGTTGACGATAGCTTTTTGCAGCACACGGAATTCCTCCGGCGCCAAGCCGGATGCCTTGGCCGTCACCTCGCGGAAGGCAAAGGCCTTTTCTCTTAGTTCCCTCCCCGTTTCAGTAAGCGACACAAGCACGCTGCGCTCGTCCTCGCTGTCTCGCTCCCGACGCACATAGTCCATCGCTTCCAACCGCTTCAGCATAGGCGTCATCGTGCTCGGTTCCAGGAACAGCTTTTCGCTCAACCCCTTGACGGTCTGGTTGTCCTCTTCCCAAAGGCAAATGATGGTGACGTATTGCGGGTAAGTGAGTCCGAGCTTTTCCAGCACGGGTTTATAGACGCGCGAATAAGCAAGGTTGGTCGAATAGACGGCAAAGCACATGAAGTCGCCGAGCCGGGCAACGTCTTTGCTGGAGCTGGATTTATTGCTCATTTAATACCCCCTCAAATTTAATTATCGAAATAATGATTATCGTACTTGAAAATTGTGGTGAGCTCGGATATATTTATCTTCACAATAATTATGACGATAATTAATTATTGCTGCTGACCACGCCGTATCGATAGCAACAGGAACCTGAAAACCACCTCACCATTACTGGAGAAAGCAAATGCCTCACATCAACATCCATCGCCGCCTCGTCCTTGCCACTGTCGCTTTCGCCCTTGCCGGCGCGCAGTTCGCATTACCAGGAACAGCCAAAGCACAATCCGTAAGCCCAGTGGCGAACGCGACTGCAACGGCAAACCACGGGCTGGCTAGCTTCAAGTCCATCAAGCAGATCAACGCCGGTGACCTCAACGTCGGCTACGTTGACGAAGGCCCGGCTAACGGCCCGGTAGTCATCCTGCTGCACGGCTGGCCGTATGACATCAATAGCTTTATCGACGTCGTGCCCCTGCTGACCAACGCCGGCTATCGCGTGATCGTGCCGCACCTGCGCGGCTACGGCACCACGCGTTTCCTCGACCCCAATGCAGTGCGCAACGGCCAGCCAGCGGCGCTTGCCTCCGACGTCGTCGCGCTGATGGACGCGCTGAAGATAGACAAAGCCGTCCTCGCCGGTTACGACTGGGGCGCTCGCACAGCCGATATCGTTGCTGCGCTGTGGCCGCAACGCGTCAAGGGCCTCGTTTCTGTCAGCGGCTATTTGATCGGCAGCCAGGAAGCCGGCAAGCAAGTCTTGCCGCCGAACGCCGAGCAGCAATGGTGGTACCAGTTTTACTTCGCCACTGAGCGAGGTCGTGCCGGCTACGAAAAGAACCGCCACGATTTCGCCAAGCTCATCTGGCAAACAGCGTCGCCGCAATGGCGCTTCGACGATGCCACTTTCGACCGCAGTGCCGCGAACCTGGAAAATCCGGACCACGTAGCAGTAACCATCCACAATTATCGCTGGCGCCTCGGCCTGGCAAATGGCGAAGCGAAATACGACGAACTGGAAGCACGGTTGGCGAAGTTCCCGTCGATTGCGGTGCCGACCATCACCATGGAAGGCGATGCCAACGGTGCGCCTCATCCTGAGGCTGCAGCATACGCCAAACGTTTCACCGGCAAGTATAAGCATGAGCTTGTCACCGGCGGCATCGGCCATAACCTGCCGCAAGAAGCACCACGCGCATTCGCGGATGCCGTGATCGAAGTCGATCATTTCTGAGGATGATCGGGATCGCATCCCGCCTGCAGGTGCCAGCGCTCAATGGCATTCACCCATTCATCCGCAGCATGTCATTGCAGTTTTGCATCATTCAATCACTCGAAAGGAAACACCATGAACAAGATCGAAAAAGTTCTCTATACCGGTAAGACGCACACCACCGGCGGCCGCGACGGCGCCGCGCAAAGCGACGATGGCCGTCTCGACATCAAGTTGTCCCCTCCTGGCAGTCACGGTGCGGGGACCAACCCTGAGCAGCTCTTCGCCGCCGGCTGGTCTGCCTGCTTCATAGGCGCCATGGGGCGGGCCGCCAAGGACAAGAATCTCCCCTTGCCGGCTGGCATCGCCGTCGATGCCGAAGTCGACCTCGGCACCGGAAACGATGGCTTCCTCTTGCAGGCACGCCTCAAAGTAACTCTGCCCGGCCTGCCAGGCGATGCGGCACAAGACTTGATCGATGCCGCACATCAGATCTGCCCATACTCGAAAATGACTCGCGGCAACATCGAAGTGCGTGTCACTCTGGCCTGAGGCAATTTCGACCTATCCCAATAAGGAACCCAACATGACTGCCAAGAAATTATTGATCTCCATTGCCGCTTCCGCATCGCTTGCCGCCGTCCTGCCGCTGGCGCATGCCGAAGCGCCCATTACCTCAATCCAGGGCACGATCGCCAAGCCTACCATCGTGCTGATCCACGGCGCCTTCGCCGATTCCAGCAGCTGGGACGGCGTGGCGAAGAAACTGACTGCTCATGGCTATCCTGTGCTGAGCATCGCCAACCCGCTGCGCGGCATCGCCAATGATGCGCAATATGCCGCAAACGCGATCGGAGCCGTCAAAGGACCGCTGGTTCTTGTCGGTCACTCCTACGGCGGCATGGTCATTTCCAAGGCTGCCGAAGGCAACCCCGAAGTAAAGGCGCTGGTCTATGTGGCCGCATTTGCGCCCGAGCAGGGCGAAACAGTCGCCGGTCTGGCAGGCAAATTCCCCGGCGGCACTCTCGGCGATGCGCTTGCTGATCCTGTCACCTTAGCCGACGGCGGCAAGGATCTTTATATCAGGCAGGACAAATTCGCTCAGCAGTTTGCTGCAGACGTGCCGCCGCGACAGGCCGCGCTGATGGCTGTCGGCCAGCGCCCGGTGACTGTCGCCGCACTCAATGAGGTATCGAACGGTGCTGCCTGGAAGCAGCTGCCCTCTTATTTCGTGTATGGCACTGCCGACAAGAACATTCCTGTCGAGGCTCTGCGCTTTATGGCCAAGCGCGCCAGCGCGAAGGATGTCGTCGAAGTGAAAGGCGCTTCTCACGTACTCATGGTCTCCCGGCCGGATGCTGTGGCGAAGGTGATTGAGGAAGCCGCCGACAACAAGTAGTGAATCCGTCACTGTGCTCCTGCTTTGCTTGCACTTTTTGGCAGTTTCAGGCAGTCAGGCAAAAGCGGGGGAGTTTGACGTGTCCGGCGTTGAAGTGACTCGGAAACCGAAAGTCTTCGTTGCAACATGAATGAAAAGGAATTCCTCATGCCGTTTTTCCTCACCTCCTTGTTTCGCAAACGTTCGCATTACTGGTTCGCCGGCGCTGCTCTCGTCGCACTCGGCCTTGGCGTTGTGATGTTCACGAACATATCCGCCGCCGACGAGGCAGGGGACAAAGCAATGAAACCGTACCGCAGCGATTTGCCAGCACTTGGATATCTTCCTTCTCTCGGCGGCGCATCGACGTGGCTGAATTCGCCGCCGCTCGACTCCACGCAGTTGCGCGGCAAGGTGGTGTTGGTCGATTTCTGGACCTATTCCTGCATCAACTGCATCCGCACGCTTCCGCATGTGCGCGCCTGGGCGGAGAAATACCGCACCCAAGGCCTGGTCGTGATCGGCGTGCATACGCCTGAATTTGGCTTCGAAAAAGACACCGCGAATATCAGGAAAGCGATAGCGCGTTTCAAGATCGATTATCCGATTGCAGTCGACAGCGAACATCACATCTGGAACGCTTTCCGTAACAACGCGTGGCCAGTCTTCTATTTCGCCGATGCACAAGGGCGAGTCAGGGCGCGCCTCGCCGGGGAAGGCAACTACGAAAAGGCAGAGACGATCATCCAGTCGCTATTGGCCGAAGCTGGCAAGGCCGATGCCGCGGGCGCGTTAACGACACCGCCAGCCAGCGCCGAGCAGGCAGCGCCCGATATCGCGCATCTGCGCTCCGGCGAAACTTACGTCGGTTACGAGCAAGCATCGAATTTCACTTCGCGCAGCGGATTGAAAAGAGATACTGCCTACGACTACGTCATGATGGTGCCGCATTTGAACGAGTGGAGTCTTGCAGGCAACTGGACCGTGGGCGCCGAACGCGCGAATCTGAACCGTGCTGACGGCAGTATTGTGTATCGCTTCAACGCGCGCGACTTGCATCTGGTTCTTGGGCCACGCGCGGACGGCAGGCCAGTACGTTTTCAAGTCAAGATTGACGGTCATGCACCTCGCGCGGATCACGGCTCCGATACCGATGCGGAAGGAAACGGTGTCGTCACCGAGTCACGCCTTTACCAACTTGTGCGCCAGTTTGGCAAGGTGAAGGAATCCACCTTCGAAATTCGTTTTCTCGATGCAGGGGTCGGCGCATTTGCCTTCACTTTTGGCTGATTGCACGGTAGACGCCGAAGCCCATCCTGCGGGGGACACGAGAAATTCGGCAGCACCTTGTACACAGTGGGAATTCTAATGGGAAAGAGTCGCTGCGTTCACCAGGCAATGGAGGGAAGGGTCAAACGAAGTAATGGTGCGATTGATGAGCAGGTCGCGATTTTGGCGTATATAGAAGAATTCTCCGATTCTCCTAGAGAGTGCCCGCCGAAGGAATGATGTCCGGCAGCGAGTGCTGAACTGCGAGCATCTGGGCAGCCTGAACTATGGACGTAGCGTGTTGCTAACTGAAGGCGACTGGGACGAAGCCGGCCAAGTAGCCAGTGAGCCCGACTTTCGTGACTTCATTGCGGCGTACATTCCATTTCCTTCGATTGCGCCATTCGCGGCTGCCAGGCCGCACCCCGAGTACGAAGACCGTTGCCAACTGGAACCCGGCTACGTCATGAATGTCATGGCGTTTCTCCACCCGAATGACTGGGATGAAATGCTCGCTCGCTACCAAAAGTAACCGGCAAAAAGGCCCGCATGTGCGGGCCCCTCCTGGGGCACTCCGCTCGTACACTGTTCGTGATGAGGCAGGATTGCCCTCGAAGTTCCTCGACTATTTTTTCATGCGGAGCATCGAGCGCATTCCACTTAGGAACTGCTCGTCGGTGCTGTTCCAGCGCGAGTTCGCCAGGTGCTCGCTGTCTGGACCCGCCGGGAAGCGCAGTCGGTCGGTCTGGTCGTTGGCGGCAGCGAAAATGCCGTTGGCGACCTGGTCTGCATTGGTAACGGCGCCGGGGTTCGCGAAGCGCTGCATCAACTGTGCCGCATATTGCTGATACGCCGGAGGAATGAGGCCATCCATACGTTCCATGCCATTTGCGGTGAAGTTCGTTCCGGGGCCATAGCCAGGCTCGACCAATTTGACGCGCACGCCAAAGCTGTCGAGTTCAAAGAACAGCGCCTCAGTGAAACCCTCGATGGCAAACTTGCTGGCAGCGTAGGATGCCACCATCGGCATGCCGGCGAAACAGACGCTGGATGTGACATTGACGATGACGCCCTCGCTGCGCTCCCGCATGTGCGGAATGATAGCCTGGGTCATGGCCATCACACCGAAAGTGTTGGTTTCGAACAGTTCTCGGGTCGTAGCTTCCGGCGTCACTTCAAAGGCCGAAAGCAGGCCGATGCCGGCATTGTTGATCAGTACGTCGATCTGGCCGAAGGCTTCTATACCTTGGCTGACGGCCCGCGCAATGCTTGCTTCGTCCGTTACATCCAGTTGAACCACGTGCAGACGCTCGGCAGGCTCGAAGAGACCGGGATCTGGCTTGCGCATCGTCGCGATGACGTTCCAGCCTTGTTGCAGGAATCGCTCGGCCGTTGCCTTGCCATAGCCGGACGAGGTGCCAGTGATGAGTACGGTTTTCATATCAACCTCCATTTGAATTGGGACAAATGGTAGGTGCTTTGATCAAGACGAACAATAACGTATGATCCATAAATTATGCGAGAACGTCTAAAAAATGATCCCCTCGCCTCCATTGTTGCTTTGCTACGGCCACGCACCGTCCTGTCGAAGTACGTGAGCGGCTCAGGTCGCTGGGCGGTCCAATACCCGAACTACGGGCAGCCCAGCTTCTGCCTGATGACAGCCGGCTCTTGCTGGCTCAGCATCGAGGATGCGGAACCATTCCTGATGAAGACTGGCGACTTCGTGCTGTTACCCGCAACGCCCGGATTTCGTATGGGTAGTGACCTGCAGGCGCTAGAGAGCCCCACGGTGCGTCTTGCCGAAGCCAGCGATTACGGCGAAGCGCGCCATGGCGTCCAAGAGGTTGAGCCAGCGGTACGAATGCTGGGTGGTTACTTCGTGTTCGATCCCACCAATGCACCGCTCCTGGTCGGGCTGTTGCCGACAGTGGTGCACATCAAGGCGACGGATGCCGGCAGCGCCCGTTTGGGCTGGATTGCGAGCGCGATCGGAGAAGAAACGGCTGCCGATAAGCCAGGTGGCGACGCCATATTGACGCGCCTGGTTGAGGTCATGTTGATTGAAGCGCTGCGTTGGCAACCCGCACAGGACACTACGCCGATTTCCGACCTGCTGTCCGGTCTTGCCGACTCACGACTTGCTGCCGCCCTCAGGCACATTCACGATGACGTTGCGCGGCGCTGGACGATTGAAGACCTGGGCAGCAAGGTCGGCATGTCGCGCGCATCCTTCGCTGCGCGGTTCACGCATGTTCTTGGCATTCCACCGATGGAGTATGTGCTGCGATGGCGAATGGCATTGGCCAAGGACTTGCTGTGGCATGACGGCCTTTCGCTTGGTGAGGTTGCTCAAGCCATCGGATATCAGTCGACCAGTGCGTTCAGCGCCGCCTTCAGCCGCTTTGTGGGAGTGGCCCCAGGCTCATTCGCGCGAAGCGGTCACATCGGGTCTGCGACCGGTAGTGAAAACTTCAGCGAGGCCGATTGAATCAGGGCCTAGTCACTTCCCCGCAATTTGCTTGCCTTCAGGCCGATAGCCATCATTCAACGTCTTCAGAAACGCCACTACATCCTTGATTTCATCATCCGTCAGCGCAGGTTGTGCGCCAGCCTTGCTGTCGAACGGTGCGTCGGTAACATCCACATTGGCGTGATACGCCGCAGGCAGGTCGTCATACTTTTTCAGCAGGCCATCTTTGCCGCGCGGGTACCATTTTTCCGGCTTGGTTTCCCGCTCCATGTAAAAATGCACGACGTCTTCCAGCGAATGAAACACGCCATTGTGGAAGTACACCTGACGGGTGGCGACGTTGCGCAAGGTAGGCGTCTTGAAGTAACCGCAATAATTCAGCTGCTTGGCAGCATCCTTGCGCCACGGGCCGCACATGCCCATATCAAAATATTTGGGATCACGGTTGGCCAGGATGGCCTTGTTGCGTGGCGCCGCCAGCGCTTCAAACTGATAATCGGTGAACACCGGAGGGAAGTTGCCATCGCGCGAAGGCTTTTCGATATGGCAAGTTGCGCAGTTACCCTTTTTCGGATCTTTGAATAGCTTGAGCCCGCGCATTTCCTGCTCGCTCAGTTGTACCTGCTGAGCCAGATAGTAGTCGTACTTGCTGTCGTAAGGATGGAAGCTGCGGTCTTCTTTCTGGTAGAGCGCCAGCGCGTAATAGGCTTCGCCCAGCGCCAGGTTGGGCGACGTAAACACGGCCGGACCGAACAGTTGCAGCATGTCCTTCGCATAGGGTGCCGCCTTGAGTTTAGCCAGTAGTTGCGTGGCGCTTTTATTGGCCATTTCATTTGCGGCCAGCAAAGGGCCGCCGGCCTGGTCCGTCAGATTGATCGCTCGCCCATCCCAATCGAAACCACCCTGCGGCACGACTTCCTGCATGGCTGCGGCCGGTTGCAGGGTCGATTTTGCTACCGCCGGCGCGATCGGGTTCGCCTTCGCTGCTGCCTGCAAGACGGCACCTTTATCGTCTTCATCAGGTTTGATGTCCGGGCCGATGGAAAATGCCGGCGCGTGCTCGTGATAGCGTAGCGACGGCACCGCGCGTCCGCCCTGGGCTTGCACATGCCTGCCGCCGAGCTGCACCGCGAGTCCGTTGGCCGGTGCGTGCGCATTGTCTGGATTGTGACAGGATGCGCACGAGAGCTTGCCGGAGGCCGACAGCGATTGATCGTAAAAAATTTTCTTCCCAACTTCTGCCACCGCACTTAACGGAACAATCGGCGCATTCAGGCGCGCAAGCGCCGCCTGGGCGGGCGTTGCCGGTATCGACGCAACGGCTGGAGCAGGCGCAACCGCACCAGAAACCGCAAGCGGTGCTGCGGCGCTGCCGGTCTTGCCTTGACGGTCGCAGGCAGTCACGAGAAGCATCAGTATCGCGAACGCGAGAATCGCGGTGCTTGACGCTGCTGGCGCAGCAAGAGCTGGATGCGGCTGAAACCGGATTTTCATAAAGGCTCAAGGACGTGCAACGGTGAAGTTTCCAGTGCAGGCGGCAACGTCCACGGACGTGAGTGCACATCTGGATGAAAACGGTAACCCGAGATGATGGGGCCGAAATATTTCAACTTGATGAAATCGGCGGCTTTGTCATTAGAGTCTATGTCCCAGAAGAGGAACTCGGCAGGTCATCATGCGGTAACAAGCCAATCCTACAATTCAGCTCCGAATGTTTCTCAGTAGCATTAATACTGTGTCATTTTTTCGACTGTCGGGCAGTATCCGGCAAGCGACATTTCAACCAATATTGGCGTGGGAGAAGGCTGTATGCGCGTCAATACGCAACTGCAATTGATCATCAATAAAAAGTAATGCGAAGCGGCTTAACTGGCCCACGAAGCAGGTTTATTGACGGATTGACGAGCTTGTCTCCGTGCATGCCAGACGACGCGATCGCATTAATCAATACAATAAAACCACATCAGGAGCATGAATGAAATTGCACTCAACATTTGCGGAGCATCGCTTCGCGAAGCCTGCGCTTGCGCTGGCAATCACTGCAGGCCTGCTGGCGGATGTAGTTCCGGCAGCTCGTCATCGGCGCTCGACAATGGCCCGACATCCCCGGCGGCAGCGAAAGCGGCTACACCGATTCAGCACGTCGTTGTGATCTTCCAGGAAAACGTCTCCTTCGATCACTATTTCGGCACTTATCCGAACGCCGCCAATCCGACCGGCGAGCCGGTATTTACGGCTGCATCCAATACGCCAGTCGTCAACAACCTGCAAACACCGCTGGACGTCACGAATAGTTTTGCGGCGCTGCGCGTGCCAAGTTTGCTGACATCGAACCCGACCACGCTGAACACCGGTAACGGTGTCAACGCGATCAATCCATTCCGTCTTGACCGTTCGCAAGTCGTCATCGCCGATCAGGACCACGATTACCAAGCCGAGCAGATGGGTTTCAATGGCGGCGCCATGGATCTGTTTCCGGCCTCGCTGGGCGCCGGGAACTCGGCTGCACCGCAGGTGCTGACACCTCCGCTCAACACCAACGGCCTGACCATGGGTTACTTCGATGGCAATACCGTGACGGCGCTGTGGAACTATGCGCAGCACTACGCACTGAACGACAACTCATTCGGCACCACATTCGGCCCGTCGGCGCCGGGCGCGATCAACCTGATTTCTGGTCAGACCAACGGCGTGATCGCCACCAATCTGTCGGCCAGCCAGGTCAGCAACTATGCTGCCGGCGACGGTTACTACGGCGAACTGTCCAACGACGGCGCGGGCGGCATCAACCTGGCGGGTGATGCCCAGCCGTTGAACGATGCTTGCATGACACGCGATGCGGCGCAACTGAGCGGCAAGAACGTCGGCGACCTGCTCAACGCTGCGAATGTGAGCTGGGGCTTCTTCCAGGGCGGATTCGATCTGACCGTGACCAATCCAAACGGCACGACGGGCTGCAAGCGTTCAACGACATCGGCAATTACCGGCGTCACCAAGAGCGATTACATCCCGCATCACCAGCCATTCCAATACTATGCGAGCACGCAGAACCTGAAGCATGCGCGTCCGAGCTCGGTATCTGCCATCGGCAGAACCTTGCAGGCAGATGGCAAAACGCCGGATCCTGCCAACCATCAATACGACATCCATGACTTTTTCGACGCGGTATCGGCTGGCAATTATCCAGCAGTCAGCTTCCTGAAAGCCCCCGGTTATCAAGACGGCCACGCCGGCTACTCTGATCCGATCGACGAGCAAGCCTTCATCACCCAAGTCGTCAACTTCCTGCAGCAACAACCGGATTGGAGCAACACGCTGGTTGTGATTGCCTACGATGACTCGGATGGCTTTTACGATCATCAGGCCAGCCCGATCCTGAATCCGTCGGCCAATACCACTGCCGCCGCGGCCTTCAGCAGCAATGGCCTGACTGCGCCTGGCGTGGCAGACATGTTGAATGGTCCTGGCGTATGCAAGACCAACGGACCAGGTTCCGTACAAGGCACCCAACAGTGTTGTCCGGCGCGACTGGAAAAACCAGCGCCCAAGGCCGCTGCGGCTATGGTCCACGTCTGCCGCTGCTGGTGATCTCGCCGTATGCGAAAGTGAACTATGTCGACCATACACTGACCGACCAGACGTCAATCCTGCGCTTCATCGAAGACAACTGGCTATCCGGCCAGCGCATCGCCGGTTCCTACGATGCTATCGCCGGCACGCTCAACAACATGTTGAACCTGGGCGGAACGCCGAGCACGTCGAAGCTCATCCTTGATCCGACCACCGGCCAGGCGACTACCGGCACAACCAGCAAAAACGCCGTGATTGCGGCTGCATCAAAACCTTGTAATGGCGTACCGCCAAGGTGTTGCCTGCGATGATCGGCAGGCGTCACTTTGGCAGCATATTGCGCATGATGTGGGACGCCGAATTCGCCCCAAGTGATGCAATAGATGCGCATCACTTGGGGCTACAGCTTACGCCAGGTCGAAACGGTCCAGGTTCATCACCTTGGTCCAGGCCGCGACGAAGTCAGCAACGAGTTTCTGCTTGCCGTCGGCGCTAGCATAGACCTCGGCATAGGCACGCAGCACCGAATTGGAGCCGAAGATCAGGTCGTTGCGGGTACCGGTGTACTTTACCGCCCCGCTCTTGCGATCCCGGCCTTCGAACAGCTCGGCCTCGCCGTCCACTGCCGTCCAAGTGAGATCCATGTCCAACAGATTCACGAAGAAGTCGTTGCTGAGCACGCCCACCTGTTTGGTGAATACACCGTGCTGGCTGCCATCAGCGTTGGCACCGAGCACGCGCAAGCCACCGACCAGCGCGGTCAGTTCTGGCGCACTCAGAGTCAGCAACTGGGCCTTGTCGACCAGCAGGGATTCGGTCGGCGCACCGATCTTGCCCTTCTTGTAGTTGCGGAAGCCGTCGGCCAGAGGTTCGAGTACGGCAAAGGACGCGATATCGGTCTGCTCCTGAGTGGCGTCTACACGGCCCGGTGTGAACGGAACGTCAAGCGCGACACCTGCAGCCTTGGCCGCTTGTTCGACACCGACGCTACCGGCCAGCACGATCACATCGGCCAGCGAAGCCTTGCCCAAAGCCTTCTGGATTTCTATCAGGGCCGGCAGTGCCTTGACGGCGATCTGGTTGACTGCCCAGTCCTTCTGCGGAGCCAGGGCCAGACGCGCACCATTGGCGCCGCCGCGCTTGTCGCCGCCACGGAAGGTAGAGGCAGAGGCCCACGCCACCGAGACCAGCTCACTCACCGACAAACCCGAGGCCGCGATCTTGGCCTTGAGTTCGGCGATGTCAGACGCCGTAGGCTGGTGGCTGGCGGCTGGCAGCGGGTCTTGCCAGATCAGATCAACGCTAGGCACTTCAGGGCCGAGGTAGCGTGCCTTCGGGCCCATGTCGCGATGGGTCAGCTTGTACCAGGCGCGGGCAAAAGCTTCCGCGAAGGCTTGCGGATCCTCATGGAAGCGCTTGGATATCTTGCCGAACTCCGGATCGAAGCGCAGGGTCAGGTCGGTGGTCAGCATGGTGGGCTTGTGGAACTTGCCCGGGACATGCGCGTCAGGAATGATGTCTTCAGCATTCTTGGCCACCCACTGTTTGGCGCCAGCCGGCGAATGCGTGAGTTCCCAATCGTACTTGAACAGGTTCTCGAAGAAGTTGTTGCTCCACAGTGCCGGGGTTTTGGTCCAGGTCACTTCCAGGCCGCTGGACACGGTATCTTTACCGTGACCGCTGCCAAAGTTGCTGTTCCAGCCCAGACCCTGTGCTTCGATGCCTGCGCCTTCCGGCTCAGGACCCTTGTGCGATTCGGGCGCGGCGCCGTGCGCTTTGCCGAAGGTGTGACCGCCGGCGATCAAGGCAACGATCTCCTCGTCGTCCATGGCCATGCGGCTGAAGGTGGCGCGAATGTCTTTGGCTGCAGCCATGTAGTCGCCGCTGGCGTTTGGGCCTTCCGGGTTTACGTAGATCAGGCCCATGTGGGTGGCCGCAAGATTGCTGTCCAGTTCGCGGTCACCATGGAAACGCTTGTCGGCGCCCAGCCAGGTGGTCTCGGCGCCCCAGTTCACGTCCAGGTCTGGTTCCCACACATCTTCACGGCCGCCGGCAAAACCAAAAGTGCGGAAGCCCATCGATTCCAGCGCGACATTGCCGGTCAGGATGAACAGGTCGGCCCAGGAAATCCGTTGGCCGTACTTCTGTTTGATCGGCCACAGCAGGCGGCGCGACTTGTCGATGTTGACGTTGTCGGGCCAGGAATTCAGGGCGCAAAGCGCTGTTGACCACGACCGCCACCGCCACGACCGTCGAGGGTGCGGTAAGTGCCGGCCGAATGCCATGCCATGCGGATGAATTGCGGGCCATAGTGGCCGAAGTCGGCCGGCCACCAATCCTGGCTGTCGGTCATGAGTTTGACCAGATCGGCCTTGAGCGCCTTGTAATCCAGTTTTTTGAATTCCTCGGCGTAGTTGAATTTCTCGCCGAGTGGGTTGGACTTGTTTGAATGTTGGTTCAGCAAATCAACCCGCAGTTGATTGGGCCACCAATCTTTGTTGGTCGTACCGCCGCCGGCGGCATGGTGAAAGGGACACTTGGCTTCATTCGACATGGGAATCTCCTTTGTCAGTTAAATGGCTGCACTTACATCCCGGCCCAAGAGCTAGGGCGTGCCTAGGGTCTGTTTTGCAATTGGCCGGCTGGGATATTCATAATAACTAATAACTATCGATTTTAATATTCAATTAAATCTATCTATCAAATAGGTGTTACCAAAGGCGCCCTGTACTTCCATCCAACGGCTCGAATTGTTGTCCTTTGGAACCTGTACTATACGTGTACCGAACCGATGACGTTGTTGGAACTCATTTGATGCATATCCGTGAGATGCGTTCTTGCATCCTGGCTGATGTGGCGCCGAGACTGCAAGCTCATTGCTCTCCGACCGGCGTCCTGTTACTTCCGGCGCCTCACTGAACGTACATGAGATGCAGTTGCCGGACATCGTTCCACTAATTGGCGACCTGGGAGGCGGCTGGCCAGATAACGCGGCGCGATCCACGGCAGCCTGCAAGACAGGCAAGCGCAGATCGCTCGTAAGGAGGATTCGTAGTTCTACTACAGTGAAAAAGTGCGTATATCGCGAATGTGCGGAATAAGCATCAAGTCGTCACGCGATCCGAGTCGAGATAACGTTCGACCAGACGTGACCAGAACGCCGCCCCAACCGCAAGATTCTGATCGTTGAAGTCGTAGTTCGGGCTGTGTAAGCCGCGCCCCTGATCGGCGGGACCATTTCCCAGGCGCAGAAAGCAACCCGGGACGGCTTGCAGCATGTAGGCAAAATCCTCGCTGCCCATGAGCATTTCCATGTTGTCGTTCACGGCGTCAGTTCCCACCAACTCCCTGGCGACCTCGATGGCAAAGCGCGTCTCTACGTCGGTATTGCTGACAACCGGATATCCCTCAATATAATCAATGTTCGCTTCGACCTCGAAGCTCTTTGCCTGGGCATGCACAAGTTCGATGATCCTGTTTTTCAGCAAGGCCCGAACCTCGGGGTCAAATGATCGCACGCTCAAGCGTAGTTCGACCTGGCCAGGGATAACGTTGGGCGCGTCGCCACCGGCAAATTTCCCGACCGTGATCACAGCGGCCTTCGTTGGCTCGACGTTGCGCGAAATAATGGTCTGCAAACCCATCACGATGCTCGATGCGGCAACGATCGGATCATGGGCGAGATGCGGCCTGGCAGCATGCCCGCCCTGGCCGACGATGTGAATGTTGACGCGATCGCCGGCTGCCATGAAAGCGCCCGAGCGAAACATGAAAGTGCCGGCCGGCTTGCCAGGGTGGTTATGCAAGGCAAACACGGCGTCGCACGGGAAGCGCTCGAACAGGCCTTCGGCAACCATCTGCTTGGCGCCGCTATCGAATCCGCGTTCTTCCGCAGGTTGGAAGATCAGGTTCACCGTGCCGTTAAAACGTCGCGTTTGTGCCAGATGCTTGGCCGCACCTAATAGCATTGCCGTGTGGCCGTCATGCCCGCACGCATGCATTTTCCCGGGATTCCTGCTGGCGTGTGCGAAGGTGTTTGCCTCGCTGATCGGTAAGGCGTCGAGATCGGCGCGAATACCAATCGTGCGAGTCCCATCGCCTACCGTGAGCGTTCCGACCAACCCTGTCTTGGCGATATTCCGATGAACCTGAAACCCGTATTCTTTGAGCCGATCGGCCACCAGATCCGAGGTTTCGTTCTCGCAGAATGCCAGTTCCGGATTGCAATGCAATTGATAGCGCAAGCGCGTGAGATCCGGCTCATGAGGCGCCATATCGGTCAGGGATGTAAAAATCTTGAGCGGCATCGTGCGCCTCTATGAATGATGGATTGAAGATAACGGCAGCGGCTGCGCCACGCACCGCCCGTGCGTCGATGTGGATCGAGCCACGATCATTTAGAACGGTCCCCAATGAATGAGGACGCCGACTATCAGCGCGGCAATGCTGATGATGCTCCACAGCAGGATCAGTGGTATGAGGAAACGCACCCATTGTCCGTAAGGAATCCGCGCTGTGGCAAGCACTGCCATCAACACGCCGGAAGTCGGATTGAAACAATTCATGATTCCCTCGCCCAGAAGCACCGCTTGCACGGTGACCTGGCGCGTCAGATGGAGTGCATCTCCCAGCGGCGCGAAAATCGGAATCAAGGCCGCCGACTCTCCTGAGCCTGACGAGATCGCGATATGCATTACCGCAGCACTCAGGAACATGCCGATGGCAGCCATCATAGGATGAAGGGGAGCCAGCATATCGGAAAGAAGGTTGACAATGGGATCGAGAATCTTGCCGCTGCTCAGCACGGTGGAAATGGCGCGTGCAAGACCGACGATGAGCGCGCCATGGACCAGTTTGCCCGATCCGGCCAGAAACTCATCCGCAATCTGGGTTGGCCGCACGCCGCAGATAAGACCGGAGCCGATGGCGACGATCATGAACATCGAGATCATCTCGACTTCGCCCCAATGCATTTCCACGGCCCCGAAAACAAAGATGCAGAGCGCGACGACGGAGAAAACGATCGCCGCGATCTGCCGCCGTGTCAGCCGTGCGCTGTTCTCTACAGGTCCGGCCGTGACGAGATCGTGTTCGGCGATCAGGAATCTCCGTGCCTGCGGATTGCGCCGATATGCCCGGACATTGACGATGAGAAACCCGATCGTCGCGATGACAAAGAGAACGTACACCGCGGAGCGAAACGCGAGTCCCGAGAACATCGGCAACTCCGCCAGACGCTGCGACAACCCTGTGGTTACCGGATTAAGAACGCCGCTGTTGAAACCCGAATAGGTCCCCAGGTAAATGAAGGCCACGCCAAAAACGGCAGGAAGTCGGAGTGAACGTGCAATCAAGAGTCCCAGCGGCACGAACGCCACGACCGAATTGGTGACGACGCCGATGGTTCCCAGCAACGAAAAGATAATGCAGACGGTGACAATCACCGAGACATCCTGCGCATTTGATCCTGCTCCGATGCGACCGAGCGCAGCCTTGATCGCCCCGGTTTTCTCCAGCACCGCCAATGCCCCGCCGGTAAACAGAATCAGGAAAATGATTGGTGCCGAAGCGACCATGCCGTTGGCGATTGCCATGAATACCGCGCCGAGACCGATGCCGTGCTGCGGAACACTCTTGAGGCTATGTGGCACTACGAAGCTGATGCCGTTCTTGACGATGCGGTCGAATTCACCAGCCGGAATGATCCACGTGGCAATTTCAGCAATCAGCAGTACTACGAACAACAACACATACGGACTGATCGCCGTGTGCTTGCGTTGCGGGCCGTCGTGCACGTCTGCTGCTATCGTGCCGGACGAAATATGACTGGCGCCCATTTTGTCTCCTCATATAGGTTTTCTGATAGACGTCAGCCGTCCGATTCGGCAGTCACGCCGGGCTTGCAGCCCGTTCGGCAACGGTTGCCACCTGAGTTTGAGCTGGCAGTATGCACCCAAAAAAGCACTCAAAACTGACATCCGGATGTGCGACAATGTTGCGTGGTGCGCAACAGGAGAGACGGATGGAGACAGGAGAAGAGGGGATCAGCGAGCGCACGCTCGAGTACCTGGGCGCAGTGGCGAAGCACGGCGGAATGCGGCGAGCAGCCGAATCTCTGGGAGTGAATGTATCGACCATAAGCCGTCAGATCGCTGCGACGGAACGTCAGCTGCGGCTGGCGCTGGTATCGCGACAGGGGCGCAGCATCACGCTCACCCAGGTTGGACTCGCGGCCGTCGAATACGGCCATGAGCGGGAGCGTCACGCAAAGCGCTTTCGTGCGCAGATCGCGGAGTATCGTGACCTCCGCCGCGGGCATGTCACGCTGGCCGCTGGCGAGGGCTTGGTCAGCAGCCTGATTTCCGTGGTACTCAAGCGCTTCCACCAAAAGTACCCGGATATCGCCATACATATCCGCACGGGGCCGTTGCCAGAGCTGATTCGCATGGTGAGGGACGATGAGGCTGATATCTGCGTCTCCGTCGGCACGTCACGCGACCCGCTCCTGAATGCACGCCTGTTCCAGCGCGAACCGCTGTGTGCGATCGTACCTATCGGCCATCCTCTGGCCTCAAAAACGTCGGTGCGCATCGAAGATCTGACGCACGACCCGCTCATTTTCATGTCAGGCAAGTTTGCCGCGCAGAGCTACGTCACGGCCATGTTCTGGGACGCCAACTTGAGCGTATCGCCAACAATCACCTGCGATCTTTTCTCGGTCGCATCGTCGCTTGCGGCTGAAGGACTGGGCATCGCATTCATGACAAGGCTGGCGGCGAAGGAAAAGGTGGATGCCGGACTGGTGGTGGCCGTACCGATCCAGCATCCGATCGCCAATACATTCGATCGCTATGTGGCAACGCGCGTTGGACGAAAACTCAGTCCTGCGGCCAACTTCCTGTGGAAGGAAATCGTGCGCCTCATGTCTTCGGTCTAGGTAGTGACGCCCGCTGGCGTTGACGCTACTTTTTATGAGCAGCCTTCGGCGACATCGCCGATTCGAGCACGCTGCGGATGAGAGGTCGATTCCTTCGCACGGCAAGTGCACACAGATAATAATCGATAGTCAGCGGCGCGCCTTTGAGCTTGACCGCTTTCGTTCCGGGTATCGGTACATATTCGATCTCGGACACAAAGCCAATCCCGAGGCCTTCCGCAATGGCATGCATGATAGCCTCCCGGCTATTGAGCTCCATCACGCATTTGATCTCGATACCCCGATTGCGGCAAGCGCTCTCCAGCAAATCCCGCGTCTTTGAACCGGGCTCTCGCATGATGACCGCTTCATTCCTGATGCTCGACAACGGCACGGGCGATTTGCTTGCCCACGCATGGTCGTCTCTGACGATTGCAACAATAGGGTAAGTACGATAAGGAACGATGTGCAAGCGTTTGTCAGGATCCATGATCGCCAGAATCGCGATGTCTATCGTGAAATCATAGAGCCGGGCGAGTGTTTCCTGTTCCGAATTGATCGAGATCGCGAACTCAATGTCGGCATGCTTGCGCATCAATTCATAGGTCAGGTTCATCACCACCGGTGGTGAAACTGCGCCAATGCGAAGCAAGCCTGTTTTTTTGGAATGCAAGCTTTGCAACAATTGAATCGCTTCGTCTTCCTGCCCGAAAATTCCTTCAGTGATTTCATACAGGCGTCGCCCTGCGTCGGTTAAATCGACATGTCGGCCACGCCGGTGAAACAGCTCTACAGAGAATTTGTCTTCCAACGCCCCGACCTGCTCACTGATGGTCGGCTGGCCGATTTTCAGGTAGCTTGCAGCGGCAGTAAAGCTGCGCATTTTGGCAACAGCATGAAATGAGCGAATCCATTTATGGTACTGGTACATAAATACGCATTCTATCGGTGGCGGTTCTTCATTATCGGTCAGATCGATAGGAACTGCAGAACAATCGATTTGTACTCTGAACCTGGCGCGCCGACAATCCGCCTACTCAGAACCGATAGCCGATCAACCGGAGACGTCAGTGGCACAACGATTCTTTAATCCCGTCGCAACCCATTTCGGCCCCGGCAGCCTGGAAGAATTGCCGCGCATCCTCAATGGCGCAAAAGTTGTCGTGGTGACCTTTCCCGAAGCACGATCGCTGGGCCTTCTTGAGAAAATGGAATCATTGCTGGGCAAACAGCTGACTGACGTGATTGAAGATGTCCGCCCCAATCCGGATGTTGCCCAGTTGACAGACATGTATCACCGGTTCTGGCGGACGAACGCGCATGCGACACCGTTGTTGCGCTGGGAGGCGGTAGCGCCATCGATACCGCCAAGGCATTAATGGTTGGAACGGAAAGCGGCAATTTCGATGAATTGCTAGCTCTGCTTGCCGATGGCAGATCGTTCACGCCAAGCAGGATAAAGACGCTCGTTGCCATCCCGACGACCGCTGGCACCGGGAGCGAGGTAACGCCGTGGGCAACAATCTGGGATGCGGAAAACACAAGAAATACTCATTGCATCTGGATTGCACCTGGCCCAAAGCGGCGATTGTCGACCCGGAGTTAATGCTGACGCTCCCCAGGGAAATCACCATTTCCACTGGCCTGGATGCACTATCGCATGCGCTGGAATCAATCTGGAACGTCAATGCCAACCCGATTTCCGACGCTTTCGCCATCGGCGCGATCCACGAGATCATGGCTTTCCTGCCGCCGCTTGTCGAAGAGCTCGACAACCTGGCATTGCGATCTTCCATGGCGCTTGCTGCGATGAAGGCAGGATTGGCGTTCTCCAATACCAAGACCGCTCTTGCCCACTCGATTTCTTACGAAATGACGCTGCGCTATGGACTACCACATGGCATAGCCTGTTCGTTCACTCTTCCTTTGGTTCTCGACATGGCTTGGGGCGCACGCGCCGATAGAGATGCTGCCCTGCAGCGGGCGTTCAATACCGATCGTCAAACCGCAGTTAGCCGGTTACGAGATTTTCTGCATCAACTGGGAGTCCGAACCGAATTTCTCGATTATGGCGTTTCGGAGGAGGAAGCGCGGGAGATGCTGCAACACGCCATGCAAGGCCCGCGAGGAAAAAATTTCATCGGATCAACAGCCGTGATCGCCTGACCTGCGGCCGAGATTGGCTGTAGAAAAATTTACCGCCCCGAATCAGGGCGGATCCGCAATTACCACATCAGGTCATCAGGAATCTGGAAGGCCGCGTATGGATCATCCGCATCGATTTCGGTGCTGGTCTTGTTGACCCGTACCACCATCGACGCATCGCGTTCGGCGATCTTGTCGGCGATGACTCTTGGCACCAAATCCCTGCTGCCGCCCTGACAGATGATCACCAGGCGTCCGGCGATCAAATGGCCCTGCACCGCGGCCGATACATACAGCCGTTCGATCTTGCTGTCATGGGTGAAATTGTAGGCAATATCGCCGCCACCGGTGCTCTGGCGGTTTTGTTCCACCATCTGCGCAATTTGCGCCATGATCGCCTTCTGGGCGGCAGCCGCATCGCGCTGGGCATTGAGTTCGCGCGCCCGCTCGGCATTCTTGCGCTGCGTTTCGAGTGCCGCCAGGCGCGATTCATCGACACTAACCGTGCCACTGCGGCGCTCGGCCTTTTTCTGCTTGTTCTTGTCCTGGTTAACCAGTTTGACTTTGGTCTTGTCGACCAGGCCTGCCTTTAAAAACTGCTCTTGCAAAGAAGCCATATGCTGTTCCGTAAATGAGGTTCACCGGTCTGGACAGAGGCACCGACCGGCGGAAAGACGCTAGCATAGCAAATATCGGCCCCGCTGCATGCGCCAGCGATGACGGCAATTTTCTTGCTATGGTTGCGGCCCACTCGAGCCCTCATGAGGAGCACATAAGCGCGGCAGAGCCGTCTATTCAAACTGCGTGGCCAATTTCCCAGGCAACGGCACATTCAGCCATTTTTTTACGATCGCGTTCAATTCATTGTTTTTCTTTGCTTGCGTCAGCGCGGCATTCACTTTCGCCATCAGCGCCGGCTCTTCCTTCAACAGGCCGACGTAGCAGGCGGACTCTTGAATGATGTATTTCATTTGCGGCTTGTTGCTGACGGCCTTTTCGGCCAGCGCAACGGCGACGAAATCGCCTGTACCGACCAGCTGCACCTGCCCGGCCAGATAGGCCGCGATCATGCCGTTGTTGTCTTCATAGCGTTTGATCACGGCACTGGGCGGCGCGGTTTCGGTCAACTGGCTGTCCTGGAATGTGCCGCGTGCAACGCCGATGGTTTTTCCGGCCAGATCAGCCGGGCCGGAGACTTTGATGGCGGCGGGGCCGAAGACGCTGTTGTTGTAGGGTGAATACGGTTGTGAAAAGGCGATGACTTTCTCGCGCTCGGCATTCTTGCCCAATGTCGAAATAGCCAGATCGGCCTTGCGCGTTTGCAGATAGGCTATGCGGTTGGCGCTGGTGACCGGCACCAGCTCCAGCTTCAATCCCATGTTCCTGGCGACCAGCGTTGCGACATCGATATCCAGGCCCTGCAGCTTCATATCCGATGTGACTGAACCGAATGGCGCAAAATCCTGCGGCACCGCTATCCGCAAGATGCCACGCTTCTGGATATCAGCCAGGGCATCGGCCTGGGCGCTTTGCACTGCCATGAAGCAAAGAACGACGGACAGCAGCAACAATTTTGCAAATCTCATCGAATCACCTGGAAGAAGATGGTTATGTGTGGGCTATCTCGATGCTTTATACATCGGAATTGGCGAGCGTGTATTTTTATGCAAAATACATGCCACGATGCACAGCAACCAAGTCAGTCGGATTGCCGTCTCCGATTGAAGTCCGGCTTCCTATTTCCCCGATGACGGCATCAAGAATGCTCGCCCAGTTCACGGCTGCGCGTGGTCGCCGCCTGCACCGCGCGGGCGATCACTGCGCAGAAATCGTCCTGCTGCAAACTAAGGAGATTAGGAGCATTCACGATTGCCAGCAATCGTCCAACTCCGGCATTCGCGCCATACTCTCACCCGATATTGCTCTCGCAATTTTTGTGTGACAGCATACGACGTTAAATTCTCACGTCCGCTTCAGACAACTGATATTGAGCGGTGAGAACGCATCTCACGGATATTGATGAAATGCGTTCTAGAATTTTCAATTACGTTAGCCCTACACATTTCTGGAGAAATCATGTTTGACCACGTTAAATTTGGAGTCAGTGACTATGCAGCGAGCAAAGCGTTCTTTCTCAAGGTGCTCGAGCCGCTCGGCGTAACTATTGCCGCGGAATGGCCGCAGACCTACGGTATCGAGCTGATTGGTCCAACGAGCAAGGCTTCATTGTGCCTGTACCAAACCGAGGAGAAGCCGGCGCATCTTCACTTGGCATTCGTGGCCGAGAAACGCCAACAAGTCGACGCTTTCTATCGCGCGGCTCTAGAGGCGGGTGGCAAAGACAATGGTGCGCCTGGCCTGCGCCCACGCTACCACGCGAACTACTACGCAGCTTTTGTCATTGGTCCGGACGGACACAACATCGAAGTGGTTTGCCACGAACCCGAAGCCTGACCTTGACATCGATGGCTGCAAGCGATCGAACGCCTAGGGCCGTGGCAGCGAAGAACGACACCTAAGCGAGCGATCAGTCCAGGCCGGTGTCATTTAAGGAGCAGTGACGCGTTGCGGCGCGATCTCATTTGCAGAGCGTCGCTGGAGGCGCCAGAGCAGCATCAGCGCCACCAGCGACGTGCCGACGACCACGTAGCCGACCGTATCGAAGTGTTGCAGTTTTCCATCTGCGTCGAGCACGACGATATGCCCGGCAACGACCGAAGCGACGCCTCCGGACAATTGCTGAATCGATGCGCTGATGGCGTTAAAGGAGCCGCGCTGGGTAGTCGCGGGAACCGAAGATACCAGCGCCTGGAATGGGATCATGCGCGAGAATATGCCAACGAACATGACGACGTTGACGACGATCAGGCCAGGCAGCGAAATCGGCCCGAGATGGGTGTAGACCAGCACCATGATGATCGACAACGCGGTGCCGAGCGTGAACACCCGAAATTTACCGAACTTGTCGGCAGCCTTGCCGATCATGGGACCGAAGAAAATCGTACACATCCCCGTCACCAGATACACCGTCGGCAAGTCGTGAAGGCTGATACCCAGGTTGTTCACGGAAAACGCGCTACTGAACGGCATCAGCATGAATCCGCCAGTGGTCAGCAGTGCGGTGATCGCGAAGGCGATCAGGTAACGCGGCTCAGTCACCGTGTGATACAGATGCATCCACGGGCTATGTTCCTGCGGCAGGGCGAGATGCGCAGCGACAGGCTGCATGCGCCAGGACACAAAGAGACCACCGCATAACCCTAGGGCGGCCATCGCCAGAAACGGCACGTGCCAGTTCCAGCGATTCGACAGATACAAACCGATAGGGATGCCCAGCACCTGGCTCGCCGCAAAAGCAGTCTGGATCAAGCCCATGACGCGGCCGCGCATGTGCAGCGGGAACAGGTCTGTGGATATGGCGAGCACGACTGAACCGATGACGCCGCCGAACAATCCGGTGACGATGCGTGCCAGCAGCAGCGTTTCGAAACTTTGCGCCAGGCCGCACCACAATGTGCCGACGATGAAACCGCTATAGAAGAACAGCAGGATCTTCTTGCGATCGTAACGGTCGGCAAAACCGGCGGTCAGCAGTCCCGACACGCCGGCACTGAACGCGTATGCCGAAACGACCAGTCCGAATTGCTGAGGGCTGATGTCCAGTGCGGGCATGATCACCGCACCCAGTGGCGACATGAGCATGAAGTCGAGAATCACGGCGAACTGCAGGAACGCCAGCATGCCGACGACAAATTTCTGATAACGAGAGAACTGCGTAGAAGGAGATGTAGTTGCAGGACTCATGGTTTCAAGCGTTCGTTGAAGAGCGGCCAAGCGTGATGGCGCGTTCCGGGCAGGCGCTGACGCACAAACCACATGCCCGGCAGGCATCGGCATTTGGCGTATAGGCTACCTGCATCCCGTGCACACGCAATTTGATTTTTTGCAGCGCGTTGAATTGTTGATAATCGCTGTCGTCGATGCGCCGGACCAAGAACACGTTTTCCGGACACACATCTACACAATCGCCCTTGCCTTCGCAGCGCTTCAGGTTGACTACCGGTGCGATCACTCCCGGTTCCTGCTTGCAAGTGGCGGTCATGGATTTTCGCATATTTACTCCTCGCCGCGTCGACGGCCGAATGACCTGTTCTTGCGAAATTGTTCACGTTCTTCTTCTGTCATCGCCTGCCACTTTTGCCAGTGCCGATGGCCATGCCACCCGCCGTGGCCGCGAAATCCGCCAAACAGGATGCGGCAGAGAACCAGCAAACCGAGCGCATGCCAGTAGTCGATCGGACGGCTGCCGACCAACAATCCCGGCATCACTAGATTCCAGAGCAGCATGACCGCCCCGCCCAACACGCCTGCCGCCACCACAACAAACAGCAGCTTTCCTACAAGCCTCATTCTGAAATTCATTTTCAATTCCTTTATTCGATGTCGAATTCGTCGTATATCGCCTGCAAACGACCACGCAGATACAAGACCGCGTAGCGCTTGCGCGCCAGCAGAGTGTTCACGGCAACACCGCTTTGCTCTGCCATTTCCTTGAAACTGAGACCTTCTAGTTCGTGTGCGACAAAGACATCGCGCTGACTTTCCGGCAACTCATCCAGAGCCAGTTGCAACTCTCCGAGCAGTACCGACCTGGCATACACGGCCTCGGGGCCAGCATCGAGTGCAGGAAGAACAAGATCAAGTCGATACTCCTCGTCCACGCCGTCAGAATCATCCTCTGCCTCGCTGATCTGCAATTCCTTCTTCTTGCGAAAACGGTCGATGATGCGATTGCGCGCAACACGGAACAGCCAGGCACTGGCTTGCTCAATCGGTGCGGGAAGGCGGCAGGCCTGGACGAATTCATACAGTACATCCTGCAAGATATCCTCCGCCTCGGCCTGATCGCGCACCCGGCGCGAGATGAAACTCCCGAGCCTGGCACGCTCACGCAAAACAGTCGCGGCGATATTTCTGTCTTGGTCGTTGATCGGATTCGGGCGGTTGGGCAGGCTCATACCATTGAAGACGATTCACAATGGAGAATATTGTGGCGGAATGAAAATATTCCTGTGCACGGTTCCAGGAATCGGGAACCGCTAATGTGGGGAATGCATTGAAACCAAAGTCAGCGCCGGCAACGCAGGAAATCCGTGCTGCCGGCAAATGGATCTTACAGATTGTCGCTCAGGAAAGTGAGCGAATTGCCATGTGCTTCAGCCGCTGCACGCTGGTTATAGCTGGAGCGGTGCGAGCAATTGAAGCCATGCTCGGCGCCCGGATAGACGTGAACTTCGACTTCCTCATTGTTTTCGAAACGCTCTGCGATGCTCTGCACGGCTTCCGGTGGAATGTGGCTGTCGGCGCCGCCGAAATGCATCAACAGCGGCACGTTGATCTCGTCGGCGCGCTGCAACTGATTCTGGATGCCGCCGCCGTAATAGGCGATCGCAGCGTCGACCAGGCCATTGGCCGCGGTGTTATATGCCAGCATGCCGCCAAAACAATAGCCGATCACGGCCAGCTTGCCGTCCAGCGCAGGTTGCGCCTTCAGCGCGGCCACGGTGAGTGCAATATCCGATTGCGCCTTGGCGACATCGGTCGCTTTCATCAACTCAACTGCGCGCGCCCAGCCGGCGTCGTCATAACCCAACTCGATACGGCTGCCGCTGCGCCAGAACAAATCCGGCACCAGCACCACGTAGCCGTCGGCGGCGTATTGTTCGGCAACCGAGCGGATGTGTTCGTTGACGCCGAAAATTTCCTGCAACAGCACGATGCCCGGGCCCTTGCCGGTGTGCGGGATGGCGAGATAGGCGCCGAAGGTGCCGTCGGCGGCCTGGATGTCGATCCATTTGGTGGTAACGCTCATGATGAATCCTCTCTATGCGAGAAATAAATGTCAGTGTATGGGGAGTCAGGTCAAATTTGCGGCAGCTGAAATTGTCTGTATCAGAGCTGGTCCATGCCCGAACAGCATGCTACCAGATGCGGCGATAGTGAGTTTGCAGGCTCAAGAATGCAATTGCCCAGTGCCAGGAAACGGCCTGCCGCATGATGAAAAGATTCAGCCAAAGTGCCCCTTTTTGCAGTTTGAAATGGCAATATCCATGGGGTCATTCACCACTCCGACAAAACTCCCGTTGCAGACGAATCGAAACTGAGGACACTGATGGCAATCACATATTCCCTGGCCCGTGTTTGGGTCGTACTACTTGCGGCCGGCGTCACATCGACGCCGTTCGCCGCGCCGGTGGCATCATCGCCACAACCCGTGTCCGGTCTGGCGTCCGGCTACAACCAGCCACCCAAGGATATCCTGGACGTCATGCGCGCGCCATCGCCGCCAGTGCCGGTTGTGAGTCCGATGCGAGACCGGATGCTGTTGGTTTCCTGGCAAGACTATCCTTCGATTTCCCGGGTGGCGACGCCTTTCCTGCGCTTGGCCGGTGTGCGCGTCGAACCAAGAAATCATAGCAAGCACGATACCCCAGGAGGTTACGGCATCACTCCTTGCGCCACGAGCTTTGAACTTGTGCGTATCGCCGACGGTGCGCGCACCTCGATCGCGCTTCCTGCGGATGCCTGCCCGAACCGGCCGCTGTGGAGTGCCGACGGCAAACGGTTTGTCTTCGAAAACACCACCACGGACTCGGTTGATCTGTGGATTGGCGATGCCGCCACCGGCGTTGTGCATCGTGTTCCAGGTGCGCATCTGAATCCGATGCTGGGAGATGAACTGCAATGGATGTCCGATCAGAAAACCCTGCTGGTCAAGCTGGTTCCCCAGCGCATGGGGCCACCACCTGCCGAGTCGAGCATCCCTGCCGGTCCGAGCATCCAGGAATCGGATGGCGGTAAAGGTCAGAGCAGCACCTACGAAAACCGCGACACGCTCAATAACAAGCATGACGAAGACTTGTTCGATTATTACGCCGCCGCGCAACTGGCGCTGGTTGATGCCGACAGCATGGCGGTCACTCCAATCGGCGCCAGCGCACGTTATGAATCGCTGGCAACCGCGCCGGATGGACGGCATCTGCTGGTAACGGCGATTCGCAAGCCCTACTCTTACGTGACGACTGCTGATCGTTTTCCGCAGGAAGTGGAAGTCTGGGATCTGGCAACGCGCAAGAACATCGCCGTGCATCACATCGCCTCGCTGCCATTGGCCGATCGCGTGCCAATCGGCGGCGTAGAGCTCGGGCCGCGTGATTTTTCCTGGCGCGCGACCGAGCCGGCAACGCTGATCTGGGCCGAAGCCCTCGACGGCGGCGACTGGAAAGCCAAAGTACCGGCGCGCGACAAGCTGATGCTGCTGAAGGCGCCATTCAACACGGCGCCGCAGGAAATCACGCGAACTGAACAACGTTATGCAGGTCTTTCCTGGAGCGAACAAGCCGGTCTCGCACTGTTGACGGAATATGATCGCAACCGGCACTGGCGGCGCAGTTTCCTGATCAATGTCGACGATCCGCAGCCGCAACCGCGCCTGCTGTGGGATCTCTCGACCGACGAGAAATATGCGAATCCCGGCGTTCCGGTGAAACGCCAGTTGCCGAACGGCTTCTGGGTGCTTCGCCAGGATGGCGATGCCATTTTCCTCAGCGGCGCCGGCTCCTCGCCTGACGGTGATCGCCCATTCCTGGACCGGCTCGATCTGAAAACCTTGAAATCGGAGCGACTGTTCCGCAGCGACAAGACATCCTACGAGCAATTCGTGGGCTTTACCGGCAGCGGCTCGCGCGCGTTCCTGACCTGGCGTCAATCGGCGAACGATCCACCGAATGCATTCATCCGCACACTTGGCGCTCCAGTTGACGCAGCCGCCGGTGAAGCGGCATTCGCGTCGAGCAGCAGCGCCGTTACTCACATTGCGGATCCGACGCCGGTAGTGCGCGAAATCAAGAAGCGCCTGGTCAAATACAAACGTGAGGATGGTCTCGACTTGTCCTTTACGCTATACACACCGCCAGGCTACAAGGAAGGAACGCGCGTGCCGACTATCCTGTATGCCTATCCGCTCGATTACGCCGATGCGTCCAAGGCCGGCCAGACCACCGGCTCGCAAGAGACCTTCACGCGGTTGCGACAGTATCGCTTGCTGCTGCTGGCCGGTTACGCGATCATCGACAACGCCGCCTTCCCGATCGTTGGCGATCCCAAGAAAGCTTACGACACGTATATGGAGCAGCTGGTCGCCGATGCCAAGGCAGCGGTTGATGAGGCAGTTCGTCTGGGTGTCGCCGATCCTGAACGCATCGGCGTCACCGGGCATAGCCACGGTGCATTGATGACGGCCAACCTGCTGGCGCATTCCGACCTGTTCCGGGCCGGCGTCGCCACCAGCGGCTCCTACAACAAGACGCTCACGCCGTTCGGTTTCCAGAATGAGCAACGGTCGGTGTGGGAAGCGCAGGACGTTTACTTGAAGGTATCGCCGTTTTTCTACGCCGACAAAATGAAAACGCCGATCCTCATCGTGCACGGCGCCGACGATGCCAATCCAGGCACCACGCCGCTACAAGCCAGCAAGCTGTATGAAGCGATCCGTGGCAATGGCGGCATCACGCGCCTGGTAATGCTGCCACATGAGCCGCATTGGTACGCGGCCATGGAGTCGAACGAACAGCTCGTTTATGAAATGCTGCGCTGGTTCGATCGTTATGTGAAGGATGCTCAGCCGCGTGCTCAAGCACCGACATCGACATCGACATCGACATCGACATCGACATCAGAAACCTTGCCACATTAAATGGACAGAGTCATCTGGGGTCAGAGTTTTTTTTCGCGGTCCTTTGCGAAAATTACTCTGACCCCACATGACGGACTCAGAGAAAGACAAAGCGCATTCATGGTGTTGTTTTCAAAGGACTAGGATGTACTCTGTAGCCCGCTAAGTGGGGTCAGAGTGAAGTTTCTGCAAAAAACACGCAGAAAGTTCACTCTGACCCCAGTTAGCTGCCTATATTAAGCACAACGAGTTAAGCATAACCAATTAAGCGCGACGAAAACCAGATTTCTGGTGTTGTCGTGTTTCATGCAATTCTCAATAAATAGATGGGTGCAGAACACCGATTAGCATTGCAAATAATATTGTTGCGGAAGGAAAAATGAAACCTTCTCACACGTGAAGCGCCAACCGCCAGATCAAATCCTCCTTCTATGTTAGCTGCCGCACGGACGGATTCTTCCCAGAAGCGCATAGTTTTAAGCATGGACGGCCTACAAGGTTGTAGACAGGTGTGATGCTGACACGCCCAGGTCGTCCTGCAATCCTATTTCTTCCTGATATTTGAACAAACCAAAATGGGCGCGAGTCCATTGATCTTTCATCCTCCGGCGGCATTGATTTATCTGGCGTGCCGCTACCAACGAAAGGAAACACCATGCTAATCCGACACGCAGCCATCGTTACCATCATTGCCGCAGCAGCCCTGGCCGGATGCAAAAAGGCCAACGAAGCTCCCGCGCCAGCAGTGGATAATTCACCAGCGACGACAGCACCGCAAACAACATCTCCGATGGCCCCTGCGCCCGCCGGCGGTGGCTTGGCGCCAGCGACGCCAAGCAGCTCAGCTCCTGCCAACAATTCTGGATCGACCACTGCGCCACCAGCGTCCGGCAGTACCGGCAGCTAATTGACAACCATCCGCCGACGGCGGCTGGCACAATTCGAGCTCGATGGAGACGGACAATGGCAATACCTTGGGGCTATGCAAAACTATCGGCTTGCCAACACGGACGAGCCGCGCCGATACTCCATGTCGGCATTTCTGCTCGACTATCCGTTTGCCGATCTGCTCTATCCAGGTGCGGATGAAACGATTGCCCATCTCGGCCGCAGCGGCCGAACGGTCATCCCGTTGGACAGCGTTGCCAGATACGGGTTGGCCGACGTCAGCGTGACGCACATTCGCGATCTGACCGGCCACGGTTTCTTCGCTGCTTGATCTTCCTACGAAAAAATTGCCCGCACCTCATTCGAAGCGCGCCAAGAATTCCATTCATGCATATCTATTCGCGAGTCGGCACAACGTCACGTTGACAGATCGATTGGTCTGATCGGCATTTTTTTGCCGTCGGTAAAAATATTTTTCCCGTAGTATGATTGCCTTTTCGAGACCCAATTGTGAGATAGGAATTCGAAGATGATCAAATGCCAAACGTCAATCAAATCGGAGCCTTAGATCATGCCTTCTTCGGATCCTGACCAACAACCCATCCTCCCCAATTCTTCTCATGGGGTTTCGCGCCGCACGATGCTGATCGGTATTGCTGCCATGTTCGCCGAAGTGGGTCTGCTATCAGGCTCATCCCCGACCCAGGCGCAAACCAAGATAGCAAGCAATGCCGTCAATTCTGCCGCCGGCGCCACAGCATTTCTGACGTTGTCGCAAGCCCTTACCGGCCATGCCGATCTGAATCCGGAAACCGCAGTGCGCATCTCGGCTGCGATGCGTGACACCTATCCCGATTTTTCTGCTCATGCCGACAAACTGATCGGCCTGGTGCAAACCGGACAGCCGGCCAGTTCCTTGCTGGCGGCCACCAGCGGCGATCCGGCGCTGCGTGATACAGCCTTGGCCATTGTCGCCGCCTGGTATACGGGTACTATCGGAAAGGGGCAGAAAGCCATTGTCGTATCGTACGCCGACGCGTTGATGTATCAGCCCGTGAGGGACGCGTTGCCGGTGCCCACCTATTGTTCGTTCGGCCGTTGTGGTGGACCGGGGAACCGCCATCACCTGACGCAAATCCCGCATCTGTTGCACCAACCGCCTGAACCATGAAAACTCCTTCTTTCGAATCCAACGGCGACGCCACTGCTGATGTGGTCATCGTCGGCTCCGGCGTGGTCGGCGCCATGATTGCAGACCAGCTCGTCGGTCTCGGCCATTCGGTACTCATACTGGAAGCCGGGCTGCGCATCGAGCGCGGGCAAGCCGTCGAGAACTGGCGCAACATGCCGTTTGCGAATCGCCTCGGCTCCGACTACCAGGGCCTGTATCCACAGTCGCCGATCGCGCCAGCACCGCTGTACTTCCCGGAAAATAATTACGTCGGCCTGAGCGGCCCCAACGGCAGCAGTTTCAAACAAGGCTATCTGCGCACGGTTGGCGGCACCACCTGGCATTGGGCAGCATCATGCTGGCGCCACCTGCCGGTTGATATGCGCATGAAATCGGCTTACGGTGTCGGCCGCGACTGGCCTATTTCCTATGACGAACTGGAGCCGTACTACTGCCGCGCGGAAGAGGAGATGGGCGTGGCCGGTCCGAACGATCCGGCAATGCAATCGCCATCCGAGCGCAGCAAACCCTATCCAATGGACATGGTGCCCTGGGCCTACGGCGACAAGCGCTTCGCGGAAATCGTCAACGCGCACGGCTATCGTTCGGTGCCTATTCCACAGGGACGCAGCACACGGCCTTGGCAAGGGCGTCCGACCTGTTGCGGCAACAATAATTGCCAGCCGATCTGCCCGATCGGCGCGATGTACAACGGCATTCATCACGTACAGCGCGCGGAACAAAAGGGCGCGAAGGTGCTGGCCGAATCGGTGGTCTATAAAATCGACACCGACGAAAACAACCGCATCACCGCCGTACATTGGTATGACACCGGCAAACGCTCGCATAAAGCCACAGGACGAGCATTCGTGTTGGCATGCAACAGCCTGGAAACGCCGCGCTTGCTGCTGCTGGCGGCCAACGAGCGTAATCCGAACGGCATTGCCAATTCATCGGATCAAGTCGGCCGCAACATGATGGATCACTCCGGATTCCATTGCACCTTCCTGGCCAGTGAACCGATCTGGCTGGGGCGCGGACCGGCGCAAAGCAGCTGCCTGGTCGGGCCGCGCGACGGCGTGTTCCGCTCCGAATATTCGGCCAACAAGATGATCCTGAATAATATTTCACGCGTCGGCCCTGCTACCGACCAAGCCTTGAAAATGGGATTGGTCGGCAAGGAGCTGGACGATGAAATCCGCCGCCGTGCTGCCTACGGCGTCGACCTCTCGATCAGCTTGGAGCCGCTACCAGATCCGAACAATCGCCTGACATTAAGCAAGACGCGGCGCGATCCGCTGGGTCTGGCCTGCCCCGACATCCATTACGACGTCGGCGACTACGTTCGGCGCGGCGCCGAGGCAGCACACAAGCAGCTCGAACATATTGGCCAATTGTTCAAGGCGACCGAATTCAATATCACCACCAGCCTCAACGCCAACAACCACATCATGGGCGGCACCATCATGGGTTCCGATCCCAAGGATTCGGTAGTCGACGGCAATTGCCGCACGTACGACCACGCCAACTTGTGGCTGCCGGGCGGCGGTGCGATACCATCCGCCAGCGTGGTCAACAGCACGCTGTCGATGGCGGCGCTGGGCCTGAAAGCGGCCGACGCGATCGCCAAAACCCTCGCCAAGGCTTGAATCATGCGCCTTCAACAGCCCCGACGCCAGCCGACATCGGCCGCATTGACCACTTCGTCCATGCCTTTTCCGGCATTGCACAAATACAGAGCGGCATTGCTTGGTTCATTCTTCCTCATCATCGCCACCTTGTTCTGCGCACCACATGCGCAAGGCCAGGCGGCAAAGGATCAGGCTGCGCTGGTTGAGCAGGGACGCTATCTGGCCGTGGCCGCCGATTGCATGGCATGCCATACGGTACCCAAGGATGGACAGCCATTCGCCGGCGGCTACGGCATCGACTCGCCGCTGGGCCGCATCTATTCCACCAATATCACGCCCTCCAAGAGCGCCGGCATCGGCAACTACACCGAGCAACAGTTTGCTCGCGCACTGCGGGAAGGCGTGCGCGCCGACGGCGCCCGGCTTTACCCGGCAATGCCCTACACCTCCTACACGCTGCTCAGCGACGACGATGTGCATGCGTTGTATACCTACTTCATGGTGGGAGTAAAGCCTGTCGACACTGTTGCCCCGCAAACTGCGCTACCGTTCCCGTTCAGCGTGCGCGCGTCGATGATGGCCTGGAACATGCTGTTCCTCGATAACAAGCGTTTCACTGCCGTCAGCGACCAGCAACAGATCAACCGCGGCGCCTACCTGACCAATGCGCTGGCCCATTGCAGCGCCTGCCATACGCCGCGCAATGCACTGATGGCCGAGGACAACAGCAAGGCATTTGGCGGTGCACCGCTGGGCTCATGGTATGCGCCCAACATCACGTCCGATCCGGTCAGCGGCATCGGCGGCTGGAGCGATCAGGAGCTGGCGCAGTATCTGCAAACGGGACACGTGCGCGGCAAAAACCAGGCGGCCGGCGGCATGGCCGAAGCGGTGCAGAATAGCCTGCAATTCTTATCCAAGGAAGATACCGCGGCGATCGTCGCATATTTGAAAACGACCAAGCCGATACGCGATGCTGCCGATGTAAAGCCGGCGCATGAGTATGGGCAGCCCAAAAGCGCCGAAGCATCATTGCGCGGCGCGGTCGGTCCGAATGAAACTCATAGCCTCAACAGCGGCGCGGTTTTATACAGTGCTTACTGCGCAAGCTGCCACCAGGCGAATGGCGGCGGCAGCGGAAATCAGGCCTACCCATCCCTGTTTCGCAATACCGCGACCGGCTCGGCGAACCGGGCCAACTTGATCTCGACCATCCTGTACGGAGTGGAGCGCAAGGTCGGCGACCAGGATGTACTGATGCCACGCTTTGACAGCCAGTCGTATGTCAATCCACTGACCGACGAACAGATCGCCGCGATTTCCAACCATGTGTTGCAGCAGTATGGCAGTCCCGGAGCACCGGTCACGGCACAGGACGTGGCGGTCGCTCGTGACGGTGGTTCGAAACCAATGCTGGCGCGGATGCAGCCCTATATTGTTCCGCTGATATGCCTGGTTGCCGCGCTAATCCCTCTGGGGCTTCTGGGACTGTCCATCAAGCGCCGGCGTCGCAAATAACCGGATGGCCGCAAGCCCATCCGGCTGTCGTCCAATTTTGTCCTGGACACAAGCTGCTGTGTCAAATCAGTCATCGGGATGATTGCGAGATACCCGCTCCAGGTGCAACAAAGCAGCGACATCCGACGCGGCAATCCTGCCGCTCAACCTTTAAAGGAAGAATGTGATGAAAATCGACCTGAGCAACAAACTTGCAATCGTCAGCGGCTCTACCGCCGGCATCGGCCTGGCGATTGCCCGCGGGCTGGCGCAGGCCGGCGCCGAAGTGGTGGTCAATGGCCGCACCCAGGCGCGCGTGGATGAAGCGCTGGCAACGATCCACGCTGAATTTCCTGACGCCCGGCTGCGCGGCTTTGCCGCGGACCTCGGTACTGTCGAAGGCGTAGCCAAGCTGACTGTGGCGATTCCTGCGGCGGATATCCTGGTCAATAACCTGGGGATTTTCGAAGCCAAGGGGTTCTTCGATATCGGCGACGACGAATGGCAACGCTTCTTCGACGTCAATGTCATGAGCGCGGTGCGCCTGTCGCGCTATTACGCGCCGAAGATGGTGGAACGCGGCTGGGGTCGCGTGCTGTTTTTGTCGAGCGAATCCGGCTTGCAGATTCCGGTCGAAATGGTGCATTACGGCATGACAAAGACCGCACTGCTGGCCGTCTCGCGCGGACTAGCTGAAACCCTGGCCGGCACTGGCGTGACGGTCAATGCCGTGCTACCCGGACCAACCCGTTCCGAAGGCGTAAGCGATTTCTTTGGCGGGCTGGCGCAACAGCAGGGCGTACCTGTCGAACAATTGGAAAACGACTTTGTTGCGCAACACCGTCCAAGCTCGCTGATCAAGCGCCTGGCGACAGTGGAAGAAGTTGCCAACATGGTGGTCTACCTGGCATCCCAACAGGCATCGGCCACCACCGGCGCATCGGTGCGCGTGGATGGCGGCGTGGTGCGCTCTATCGCTTGATATGGATGGCCTCCTGCCGCGGCCATCTTTTACCCCGCCAACGCGATAGTAATACTAGCATTGCTTCAAAAAAAAAAGACCTCCCGAACGGGAGGCCTTTTGCCGATAACAGGACCGTTACGCCGGCACTGCAACCTTCTCTTCCACAGTCTCGGTTTCGTCGTCAAACGACGTGCGGATCAGGTAATCGAATGCGCTCAACGATGCCTTGGCACCCTCGCCCACCGCGATCACGATCTGCTTGAACGGCACTGTCGTCACATCGCCCGCAGCAAACACGCCGGGGATCGAAGTTTGACCCTTGGCATCAACCTCGATTTCGCCGTGGCGCGACAACGCTACCGTGCCCTTCAGCCATTCGGTGTTCGGCACCAGGCCGATCTGGACGAATACGCCTTCCAGTTCAACCTTGTGACTGGCGCCAGAAACCCGGTCGGTGTAACTCAAGCCGTTGACCTTCTTGCCATCGCCATGGATCTCGGTGGTTTGCGCCGAGGTGATGACGGTGACATTGCGCAGGCTGTGCAGCTTGCGTTGCAGGACCGCATCGGCACGCAACTCGGCGCCGAATTCGATCAGCGTGACATGCGACACCAGGCCAGCCAGGTCGATTGCTGCTTCAACGCCGGAGTTACCGCCACCGATGACTGCGACACGTTTGCCCCTGAACAGCGGACCGTCGCAGTGCGGGCAATACGCCACACCGTGGTTACGGTATTGCTGTTCGCCAGGAACGTTGATCTCGCGCCAGCGCGCACCTGTCGCCAGGATCACTGACTTGCTCTTCAAGACCGCGCCGCTGGCGGTTTTCACTTCAATCAACTTGCCCGGCACCAGGCTTGCCGCCCGTTGCAGGTTCATGATGTCGACATCATAGGCCTTGACGTGCTGTTCCAGCGCGACGGCGAAATGCGGGCCGTCGGTTTCCTTGACCGATACAAAATTCTCGATCGCCAAGGTGTCCAACACCTGGCCGCCGAAGCGTTCTGCCACCACGCCGGTGCGAATGCCTTTGCGTGCGGCGTAGATCGCCGCTGCCGCGCCGGCAGGTCCGCCGCCGACGATCAGCACATCGAACACATCCTTGGCATTCAACTCGGCTGCCTGGCGTGCGCCGGCGCCGCTGTCGAGCTTGGCCAGGATTTCTTCAACGCCGGAACGGCCTTGGCCGAACACTTCGCCGTTCAGGAAAATCGACGGCACAGCCATTACCTGGCGCGCCTCGACTTCGCTCTGGAACAATGCGCCGTCGATCATCTCGGTGCGAATGCGCGGGTTGATGATGGACATAACGTTGAGCGCCTGCACTACCTCAGGGCAGCTCTGGCACGACAGCGAAATATAAGTTTCAAAACGATAGTCGCCGTCCAGGTTGCGGATCTGTTCGATGACCGCATCATCCAGCTTGATCGGGTGGCCGCCGACTTGCAGCAGCGCCAATACCAGCGAGGTGAATTCGTGGCCCATCGGGATACCGGCGAAACGCACGCTGATATCGGTACCGGGGCGGTTGATGCTGAACGACGGCTTGCGCTCTGTGTCGTCAGTACGTTCAACCAGCGTAATGCGGTCGCTCAACAGGACGATTTCCTGGAGCATGGCCTGCAGTTCGCGGGATTTGTCGCCATCATCGAGAGACGCAACGATCTCAATCGGCTGCACGACCTTTTCCAAATAGGTTTTCAACTGGGTTTTGAGATTAGCATCAAGCATGATAAGCCTTCCATTCAATATTTTTTCAACACCGGCCCGGACATTCCGGGCCGGCTGCGGTGCGGCTATTAGATCTTGCCGACCAGGTCCAGCGATGGTGTCAATGTTGCTGCGCCTTCAGTCCATTTCGCAGGGCAAACTTCGCCTGGGTGCGATGCGACGTATTGCGCTGCCTTGACCTTGCGCAGCAATTCCGAAGCGTCACGGCCGATGCCGTTGTCATGCACTTCCAGAACCTTGATCTGGCCTTCTGGGTTGATCACGAAAGTACCGCGCAGTGCCAGGCCTTCTTCTTCGATCAGCACTTCGAAGTTGCGCGACAGGACAGTAGTTGGGTCGCCAATCAGTGGGTATTGCACTTTCTTGATCGCTTCCGATGTGTCGTGCCATGCCTTGTGAGCGAAGTGGGTGTCGGTCGACACGCCGTAGATTTCAACGCCCAGTTTTTGGAATTCAGCGTAATGATCTGCCAGGTCTTCCAATTCGGTTGGGCAGACGAAAGTGAAATCGGCTGGGTAAAACACCACAACTGACCATTTGCCCTTCAGGGACTCGTCGCTCACGTCAATGAACTTGCCATTGTGATATGCAGTTGCCTTGAACGGTTTGATTTGTGTGTTGATTAGAGACATTGTGTTTTCCTCGTGGGGTTGTGAATCAATGAAGAGACAGTTTAAAGGATGTATCTAAATATTGAAAATTGATTGTAAAAATATTTTTGATACATTTTAACTATCGATAATGCACGGGATGTGACAGATGGTTCTGCTTATGTCCCGTGAAAGTGCCAAACCGAATCAATCCAGTCTCAGGACCGGCGCATTAAGCCGCTCCTGATTCTTGTCTTGTGGCTTTGTGCAGCGCGAATCGCCGGCATGCATGGCATGCAAAACCGGTTCTATCCAGAACAAGCGAATCTTCTGCTCCATGATTGTAGCGCGCTTCACTTGGGGGATTGAATTGAGGGAAGCCAAGAGATATTGGCAGCATGTCTTTTTGATAAATTGCGTGCAGTGTCCGGGTCCCGCAGTGTCCAGGTCCATATAATCCATCTCATCAAGGACAACCGCACACCACTGCCTGCTTCAAGTATCGATGCGCCACCACTGCGGCAGCAATTGCCGCACCTCTCGCCGCGCAAAGCGGTCGTCGATCAGATACACCACGCCGCGATCCTCGCGGGTGCGGATCACGCGGCCAGCGGCCTGCACCACTTTTTGCATGCCGGGAAACAGATAGGTGCAATCGTAGCCGTTGCCGAAAGTCTGCTCCATCTGTCGCATGATCTGTTCATTGACCGGATTGATCTGCGGCAGCCCTAGCGTGGCGATGAAGGCGCCGATCAAGCGTGCGCCCGGCAAATCAATCCCTTCGGCAAAGGCGCCGCCAAGCACCGCAAAACCTACGCCCTGCGAACTCTCGGTGAAGCGCGCCAGGAATGCCTCGCGCTCGTGTTCATCCATGCGTCGCGCCTGCTGCCACAACGGAATTTCCGGATAGCGTTCGGCGAACAGGCCGGCGACCTTCTGCAAGTAATCGTAGCTGCTGAAGAAAGCCAGGTAATTGCCGGCTTGCAGCCGATACTGTTGCGCAATCAGGTCGACGATCGGCGACAGCGAATTGTCGCGCTGCTGGAAGCGCGTCGAAATGCCGGTTACCAGCCGCACCGACAACTGCTCGGCAGCGAACGGCGATGGCACGTCGACCCAGGCCGTATCGGCCGGCATGCCAAGCGTATCGCTATAGAAATGCCAGGGACTGAGCGTTGCCGAAAACAGTACAGTCGAGTGCGCGGCGGCAAAGCGTGGCGCCAGGAACGGCGCCGGTACGATATTGCGGATGCAGAGCGTGGCGCCGTAGCCGCCTTGCACGGTAACGTCAAACAGGGAATGTTTATCGAACAGCTCCGCCATGCGCGTGAAGTGCAAGGCGTCGAAATAGAAACCTTGCAACTGGCTATCCATCGCCGCCGGATGCTCGACCATGTAGTCGGTGATATCGGCCACCGCCTGTTGCAGCGCGCCGAGGAAGGCGTCGGGCAAGTCGGCATGGCGCAGGTATTCTTCCCGTTGCTCCTTGTACAAGGCGTTCCATTGTCGATTGACGCGGTCCAGCGTGCGCTTGAGCGACGTCGGCGCGGTTTGCCGCAGCACCTTCAACTGACTTTGCACCATCTCGGCCGAGTACATCTTGCGCGCCCGCTCGATCATGTTGTGCGCCTCGTCGACCAACACGCCGACACGCCACTGATTGGCAGCGCTCATGCCATGCAACATGCCGCCGAGATCGAAATAATAGTTATAGTCGCCGACGATCACATCCGCCCAATGCGCCATTTCCTGGCTCAGGTAATAAGGGCACACCCGGTATGCGGCGGCTACTGCGCGCAAACCCTCACGGTCCATCGCGCCCCGGGCAGCGGCGTCAACTGCCGCAGCGCGTGCCTGCGGCAGGCGGTCGTAAAAACCTTGCGCCAGCGGGCAGGATTCGCCGTGGCAAGCCTTGTCCGGATGCTCGCAAGCCTTGTCGCGCGCCACCAGTTCCAGCACACGCAACGGCAATGCCGGCTCGCTCCGCCGGATTTGCGTCAGCGCATCCAGCGCCAGCGCCCGGCCCGAGGTTTTGGCAGACAGGAAGAATAGCTTGTCCAGGCGCTGCGCCGGGCTGGCTTTGAGCAGCGGGAACAAGGTACCGATGGTCTTGCCGATACCGGTCGGCGCCTGCGCCAGCAGACAGCGGCCACTGCTCGCGCCTTTGTAGACTGCTTCGGCCAGAGCACGCTGTCCGGGCCGAAAATCGGCATGTGGAAAACGCAATGCGGCCAGTTGCTCATCGCGCGTCAGACGATGTGCCATTTCCTGTTCAGCCCACGCCAGGAAGCGGCCGCATTGCTGCTGGAAGAATTGCTGCAACAATCCTGCCGTGGCGTACTCGGTCAGCAATGTCTCTTTCTGCTTGCCGATGTCGTAATACACCAGCGCCAGCTGCAGCTCGGATAAATTGCGGCTCTGGCACAACAGGTGGCCGTAGATCCTGATCTGCGCCCAATGCAGGTGACGATGGTTGTCCGGCATGCGGCCAAGATCGCCACGAAAAGTCTTGATTTCTTCCAGGCGGTTCAACACCGGATCGTAGCCATCGGCACGGCCACGCACCAGCAACGGTCCGAACGAACCGCTGAGACTGACCTCAGCTTCGTAACCGGCGCCACGCCGCGTCGCCACTTCGATATGGCCGGCAATGCCTTCCTGTGCGCTGGGTCCCGGCGTAAAACGCAAATCGAGATCGCCCTGCTTGGCGGTGAAATCGCACAGTGCCCGCACAGCGACCACGTAACGGGCCTCGCTCATGCAGCCTCCTGCGCCCACTGTACGTAGCACACCGTCACTGGAATCTGCTGTTCGGCGAAATAATGCAGCCAGCGAATCTGGTTGTCCTGCAGACGGTCGCCCGGCCCTTTGACCTCGATCATTCGGTAGCGTTTTTCCGCCGGCCAGAACTGGATCAGGTCCGGCAAGCCGGAACGATTGTTGCGGATATCCTGCAAGATTCGCTCGAAGCATATGCGCAGATGCTGCGGCGGCAGGCAATCCAGCGCCATGGTCAGCAACGCGTCATCGATAACACCCCAGAACACGAATGGCGACTGGGTGTGGGTCTTGGCTGAAAAGTTGCGCAGGATGGTTTGCCTGTATTCACCGGATTCGAGTTGGGCAAAGCCGGCATCAAAGTGGCTGGCGCGGCGCTGACGGAAATCCAGGCTGTACAGGTCGGCAGGCCCGCTCTGGAAGGGATGGAAGAACGCGCCCGGCAGCGGTGCAAATATGGCGTCCCAGAACAGCAGGCCGAACAGCGAATTCAGCAACGCATTTTCCACATAGACGGCTGGTGCATCGGCGCGCGACAAATGTGCTTCGAGCACAGCCTCGACCGCGATCGCCTGTTCAGGCCGCGGCAGAGTCAGCGCATGCTCCACAATCTGCGGCGCACTGGCCGCTGCTATTTTTCCGTGACCGAGTTGGCGCCGCAGGCGCGGCATGATGCGCAGCAGCCGCTGGCTTTCGGCTTCGCCTTCCGGTTGCTGCTCAGCCTGCTGCGCCAGTTCGAAGGCCGCCACTGGCTGGCCGCAACGCTCCAGCACCCGCACCGCACGCAGGCGCGCGCCTGGCCACGGACAATCGGCGTAATGGCGCAGCGCATCCGACAGCATGCCACTGCGCTCGTAGTGCTGGGCGATCTGGAACAGCAGCTTGCTGCGGCGCTGCTCCAGCCAGTCGTTGGAATACGGCGCGGCAGGGATATCGGCGACCACGGTTTCCGGTGTTTCGCCATTGTGGAAACGTTCGCGGCAAGCGTGCAAATGCAGATACTCGTCGATCTCGCGGCGCGTGCTAAACCCTTGCGACACCGGCGACAAATCAACCGGCTCATACTTGAAGATTCCCAGTTCGGACAGCACGAATTCCGACCAGTCCTGATGCAGGTTACCGAAGAACATCAGACGCATGCGATCGCACAGCGGGGCAATCCGCAACTGCAGCAACTGGTCATCGATACCAGGGTGCCAGGCCAACAGCGGACGCGCGCTGTCAATATCGTTACAGGCATCCAGTAACATGGCCAACTGCTCGCTTTTACGTGCTCCCTTGTTTTGCCGCAGCAGCGGGAAGGCATCGGTGATTTCAACTTTGGTCAACAAGCCGAACAATTGCTCGATGCCGATCGCCGGCTGCGCGTCCAGCCAGCCGGCATCGCACAAGACTGTGGCCGCGCCGCGCGCGCAACCGATTTCATCGTATTTCAACTTACTCAGCCGAAACAGCTCACCCTTGCGCATCACCATCCGCACCAGCAAGGCCTGCGACGCCTGCGGCAACGCGCCGAAACCATCGACGAAGTGCTGTTCGTCTTCACTCAATAAATGCCGATAACGCGCACGTACCGACTCGACCACTGTGCGAAAGTTGTCGAGGTAATAAAAGCGATTTTCCAGCGTTCTGATCATGATGCGGGTAAAAACGATGCAGCGCCGTAGAGGTGGCGCCCACCGAGCTCGATGAATTTATAACTGTATGGACATACAGTTATGCTCAGTATATATGAGCACGGGTCAATGCCCGCAAATTGCACCGACAGCTTGTGTTCGTCTTGCTACGCTGGATAGCGCACGCGCGCTATCCTCGCTTGCGCGCCTGCAAACTCCTGATCCTGGCCAAGGCGTGCTGATCCGACGTGGCGGCATCGATCATCGCTGCCAGATCGGCCTTCAAAGCGGTGCGTGAAGCGGCTTCCAGGTAGACCATGTGGCCGGATGGATAAAACTTTGCGCTGAGGTTTTTGCGCACATTCGGATCGACCAGCGGCATCTTTTGCAGATCCATCACGGTCTGGTAAAACGGCGTAACGAAATCGTAATAGCCGTTGGCCGACAGCACTTTCAGATCGACGTTCAAGCTCATCGTCGCCGCCAGGTCACCCGCGGTGTAGAGGATCACATCGCCCTTGGCGTCGACGCCTTTTTGCGCGCCGGTCGGATCGATGTGGCCGAAATCCCAGTTGGCGAAGGCTTGGTCATTGAGATCGGTAAAGGCCGAATTCGAGGTGAACTTGAGGCCGTCATTCAGGTAGTTGTTCCACATCGCTGTGTAGACGCCGGATACCGCATTCATGGTCGGATCGTTGCCACCTGAGTTGGGTGAAATGGTAGCTGCAATTCCGCTATCGATGCCGGTCACGCGGCCATCGTAGGCGCCCAGCGCCAGTCCCTGGCTTTTCAGCAGGGTGGTCAGGAATAGTGTGTGGCCCAGGTTGTCCTGGGCCGCTACATCCAGCCCCCAGGATGTCAGCGTGGTTTGGTCGATGCCGGTGAAATCGCTCAGTTGCTTGACCGTGGCGGGATCTGCCCGTGGAAATTTCTGCAGTGCAGTCGCATAGTCGCTGCGCGCAAACAGCGCTGCGCTGGCCATCAGGTCGGGCAGGCTGGCCGGGGTTGTGCTCAGCGTGCTTTTCTTGTGATACCAGGCGTCGGCCACAGCGGTCGGCAACGCGCCGACAGGATTGCCGGCCTGGGTGTAGGCGAGGATCGACGATTGCAGCGTGACGCCGTTGAGATCAACGCCATCCTCGTGTAGCAGATAGGACAGCACCGCGCTGCGCGCCGTCCCGTAGGATTCGCCGAACAGGAATTTCGGCGAATTCCAGCGGTCGTTGGCGGTCAGGTAACGCTTGATGAATTGTCGGATCGATTTGGCATCCTGGTCGACGCCCCAGAAATCCTTGTTCTTGAATGGCGCAATGGCGGCCGAATAACCGGTGCCGACCGGGTTGATGAAGACCAGGTCGCTCTTGTCGAGCAGGCTGTCGGGATTGTCTTCCAGTGTGTATGGTGGTGGCGGCGTGAAGCCGGGCATGGCGGTCTTGATGCGTTTTGGCGCGAACGAACCGAGCAACACGAACACTGCGGATGAGCCTGGCCCGCCGTTATAGAAGAATGTCACCGGCCGCGTGTTCAGATCCTGGCCGTCGACCGTGAACGCCACGTAGAACATCTTGGCGGCCGGCTGCGAACTCTCGGCATCGACTGCCACCAGATGGCCGGCGGTCGCGGTGTAGTTATCAACGTGCTGGCCGATGGTGGTGCTGTGATGGGTGATGGCGGCATTCTCGCTGCTGTCGGTAACCGCATCGGCTGGGCCGTTGCCGTAGGCGAGCGGATCGAAAAAGGGCTGGTCCCGGGCCGTTGTTGGATGATGGACCGCTGCATGATTGATGTTCATGATCCCTCTCTTTCGGCACGCCGGCAATCGCCCGCGTTGGAAATGCAATGACTATATGCCGCCGGCCAATTTTTGCCGTCCGGACTACCCAGCCCGGTGCAGGCATCCCACCCCGGCGTGGCGGCAAAATTGCCATTGTTGCCTTGCGTGATATCCCGAAACGCGGACGGCTGCTGATACAGCCGCGCATTCACGTAACCGACCGCGCTGCCACGGCCCGCATTGATGCGCGCGAACAGCGCCGCCCATAACGGCGCCACGGCACTGGTGCCACCGACGACCGCATCGCTGCCGTCGACATGCACCTGGTAGCCCGTGGCCGGATCGGCATTGCCAGCCACGTCCGGCACGCCACGCATCGCCAGCGACACATGCTTGCCATTGGTGCTGGTCAGCGTCAGGTTCTGTTGCCAGAGCGGTAGCGTAAATACCGCGCTGACGCCACCGCCGCCAGCGCCGCCTTGGCTGCCGTCGTTCCACACCACTTCGCGCTCGATGATGCTGCCGCCGGCCAGCAGGCGCGTGCCGCCGCAGGCCAGCGCATACGGACTGGACGCCGGAAAATCGACGTGATTGGCGCCATCCGTGACACCGTCGCTGGAGCCGTTGTCGCCGGACGCCACGCACACCGTCACGCCCATCGCCGCCGCCGCTTGCAGCGCCGCGTTGAAGGCCTGCATCGATTGTTGCGTCCAACCTGCTTCGGCGCTGCCCCAACTGATCGAAATGATGGAGGGTTGGTGCTGACTGTCATGCACGGCGCGGTTGAGCGCGTTGATGAAACCGGCATCGGTATTGGTCGAGAAATACACCACGATCTGCGCTTCCGGCGCGATCGCGCCGGCGATTTCGATATCCAGCACCACTTCGCCGTCGGGCCGTTGGGATCGCCGCTCGGCTGGTTGCCGGGGCCGTTCACGGCTACCGCAGTGACGTTCGGAACAGGAATCCCCAATCGCGTGAAATAGGTTTGTAAATCAGATTGCTTGTAGCCGCCGCCAAGCTCGATGATGGCGATGCATTGGCCTTTACCTTGATTGTCAGGAAAATCGTATAACGTCGCCAGCTGCGTCGGAAGGTAGGAAGTGGCGACGCTGTGTGGCGCAAAACGAAACGGCGGATGCAGGCGGAAATGCGAACGCGCTTGCGGCCGATTGTCGAGCCCGATCACCGCCGTCACGATATCCAGCAATTCTTCAGGGATATGCAGCGCGCCGACCCGGCCGCGATAATCGCCCTGTTGCGACGTGTAGCGCTGCAGGTCGACATCGAAGGCGCGATTGCATTGCGCCACCGTGCCAGACAAGGTCACCGTGCTACACGCCGGATCGCTGCCCACTACCTGCAGCGAATGATTGCGCGCAAATGCGGCAACACGGGCGATATTTTCCGGTGCGGCGCAATACTTGCCGGCGAACTCTGCGCGCGACAAATGCGGTGCGGCAACATCGCCGGTGGCCAACCGGCCGACCAGTGCCTGCAACTCCTGCTCGCCATTGCGGCGCAGGAAGACCGTGACTTCCAGCTGTTCCGAGGGATTCGCATTGCCGACACAATGCGCATCGACGGGAATGTTGCGCTCACTGCCGGGGAGAGGGATTTTTGCCATGGTTGTCATGCTCCGTTTTTGCAACAGGTATAGCGATAGACAAGGCGACAAGGCACTGACAAACCAGCCGCGCGCATCTCGCTCAAATCAGACACACACAAGAAGGGACAGTTCCTTTTCTATTAAGAAACATTTTATTCCCATTTTTGTCGACTCGCCGAGATCGGAAATTGTCATTTTTACAAAATCGACAAACCTCGACCGCAGCAATCCTGGCGCTGATCTCGGCAGGCCGACCGCGCCCATTGACGGTTCCAACTTAACGATACAAACAAAGACTTCCGGCGCATCGCATGCATTTGTGAAAGCCAAGTAGAATTAACCCATTCCTGAATCAACCTCGAACCTCGGATAGAAGCTAATATGCGCCTCAAAAATAGTCTGCTATGTATCTTGCTGGCAATCTCGGCCACAGCCCAAGCGCTGGAAGCAGGACCGCCGCCAGTCCTGACGCCGCTGCAACAGCAGGCGCAGGCGGCGCATCTGAGCGCGCAATTCCTGACGCGTTTCCACTACAAGCCGATGCCGCTGGACGATGCGTTGGCGGGCAAGATCGTCAATCGCTATATCAAATTGCTCGATCCGGAAAAATTCTTTTTCGTACAATCGGATATCGATCAATTCACCGCAGCGCACAGCAAACTGGACGATGGGATCTATCACGAAGATCTGCAGATCCCGTTTTCCATATTCAATGTGTACGAGCAGCGCGTGGTCGAGCGCCTGACTTATGCACGTGAACTCCTCAAGCAGGGTTTCGATTTCAGCAAGAAGGAAGACTTTGCCTTCGTGCGCGACAAGGAACCGTGGCCGCAAACGGAAGCGGAAAGTCGCGAACTCTGGCGCAAGCGCGTCAAGAACGACTGGCTGCGCCTGAAACTGGCAGGCAAGAACGATCAGGCGATCCGCGATACGCTTAACAAGCGTTACGACAACTCGCTGGCGCGCGTCTATAAATACAAGAGCGACGACGTATTCCAGATTTTCATGAACGCCTATGCGACGTCGATCGAGCCGCATACCGACTACCTCGGTACGACAGCTGCGGCAGATTTCGATATTTCGATGAAGCTGTCGCTGGTCGGCATCGGCGCGGTGCTGCAGGAACGCGATGAATACACCACGATCCGCGAGCTGGTCTCGGGCGGTCCGGCGCAATTGTCCGGCAAACTTGCCGTCGGCGACCGCATCGTTGGCGTCGCGCAAGGCGCGCAAGGACCGATGGTCGAGGTGGTCGGCTCGCGCATCGACGAAGTGGTGAAACTGATCCGTGGCGCCAAGGATTCGGTCGTCCGGCTCGACGTCCTGCCGGCCGATGCCGGCCCGGATGGCAAGCATCGCCTGGTAACTCTGGTGCGCAACAAGATCAGCCTGGAACAACAGGCCGCCAAGAAAACCATCATGTCGGTCAAGAATGGCGACACCACGCGCAAGGTCGGCGTGATTACGTTGCCGGCGTTCTATGAAGATTTCGACGGTCGCCGCAAGGGCGACAAGAACTACCGTAGCGCCAGCCGCGACGTGGCGGCGTTGTTGACCGAGCTGAAGAAGGAAAAGGTCGACAGCGTGCTGGTCGATCTGCGCAACAATGGCGGCGGTTCGCTGAATGAAGCGATCAACCTGACCGGCCTGTTTGTCGGCAAGGGACCGATCGTACAGCAGCGCAACGCACGCGGCGAAGTCAATATTGGCAGCGACGACCTGCCGGCGCCGCTCTGGACCGGCCCGATGGCGGTGCTGATCAATCGCGGCTCCGCCTCGGCGTCTGAAATCTTTGCCGCCGCTATCCAGGACTACGGTCGCGGCACCATCATCGGCGAAGGCAGTTTCGGCAAAGGCACTGTGCAAAGCATGGTCAACCTGGATGAACTGACGCATAACGACAAACCGAAATTCGGTGAACTCAAGATGACTGTCGCTCAGTTCTTCCGCATCAACGGCGGCACCACACAGTTGCGCGGCGTAACACCGGATATTACTTTGCCGGGCTTCTCCGATCCGGAGAGTTTTGGCGAGTCTAGCTACGACAACGCACTGCCATGGTCACAGGTCAAGGCCGCCGACTATGCGCCGCTCGGCGATGTCAAAGACCTGCTGCCGCAACTGCAGATGCGGCACGATGCCCGGGTCGAGAAAGACAAGGATTTCCAGCGCCTGGTGGAAGATGCCGACGAGTTGAAGACTTTACGCAAGAAGCGCACAATTTCGCTCAATGAGGCCGACCGCCGCAGTGAACTGGCCGTGCAGGAAGCGCGCATCAAGGCCCGTGAAAAAGCGGATGGCAAGGATGCGAACAAGGATACGTTGGATGATGGCCTGCAAGCCAACGAACGCAGCCTGAGCGCCGACCTGGCGGCAGAAAAAGCGCAGAAGAACGCCAAGGATGTATTGCTTAACGAAGCGGCGCAAATTCTCGGCGATCAATCTGACCTGATCAAGAGCAATACCAAGTTCGCGGCGCAACAAGCCAAGTAATGCTCCCCACGACGGGAGGCCGTACCGGCTTCCCGTCACTCCCCGCTATTCGAATCCCCGGATGCCTGCCGTGTTGAAGCGCGGCAGTTTCCAGTTAAAGCGCAAGGCCAGCAGACGGAATGTCAGGCCGGCGCCGATTGCACCCAGCGATGCCGCCGCCGCATCGACGCCACACCACAGCAAGCCGACATACAGGGCGCCGGTAAACAAGGCGACCGTCGCATACAGCTCACGTTGCAATACCAGCGGAATCTGATTGCACAACACATCGCGCAGCAAGCCGCCGAACACCCCCGTAATCATACCGGCCAGCACCACAATGGCGGGGGCCATGCCGTTGGCGCGGGCGATGTCGCAACCGATCACACTGAACGCCACCAGGCCGAGGCCATCGACCAGCAGGAACACCTTGCGCAGATGGTGCAGCGAACGCGCCACCATGGCGGTGACGATGGCGGCGCCGACAGTGAACAGCAGGTATTCAGGATGGGCGATCCAGCCCAGCGGATAATTTCCGAGTAGCACATCACGTACCGAACCGCCGCCCAGCGCGGTGATGGTGCCGATCACGCAGATGCCGAACAGGTCCATGCCGCGGCGCATACCCATGATCGCGCCGGACATCGCTTCGGCTACGATCGCAACCAGGTAGATAGTGTGTAACAACATCTTTTTATTCTTCCGTAGAAAACAGTTTCAATATCTGTTCGCGCTCTTGGGCTGCGCCCAAGGCATCTGCGGCCGGACTTGCCGCTGCCAGATCGGGTTCGCACTTGAAGTCGCTTTGGATGAAGGCATTGCCGTCTTCCAGACAACTGCCATTCAGGTACTCTGAATAAACATAATCGCCATCGCTGAAAATCAGCCCCTGCGGCTCGTTGCGGATCTGTTCCGGTCGCCCTTCCAACGCCACCTGCATGTAGCGGCTCCAGATCGGCAACGCCAGCGCGCCACCGGTGGTGGCGCCGAGCGATTTCGGCTGGTCGTAACCAAGCCACACTACCGACACCACACCCGACGAATAACCGGCAAACCAAGCGTCGTAGGCATTGTTCGAGGTGCCGGTCTTGCCCGCTGTATCGCTGCGTCCCAATACTTTGGCGCCATGGCCGGTGCCGGACTTGACCACGTCCTGCAACATGCTGTCCATGACGAAGGCATTGCGTGCCGAGATGATGCGCTTGCCGGACTTCTGCGCTGCGGTTTGGCTATTCCCGGCATCGCTGTATAGCACCCGCCCCGACCGGTCATTGATCTGCTTGATCAGCCGCGGCGCCGTATGATAGCCGCCATTGGCGAATGCTGCATATGACTGTGCCAGCTGCAATGGCGTCACCGCGCCAGCCCCCAGTGCCAGCGGCAGCGACACTGGATTGCGCTCGGCAAGAAAGCCGAAGCGCGTCGCATACTGCTGTACGTAGTCGGCGCCGGCAGCCTGCATCAGGCTCACCGCAACCAGGTTCTTCGAACGCATCAGGCCGCGCCGCACTGTGATGAAGCCTTCATAGTTATTGCCGTAATTACGCGGCCGCCAGGCACGGGCTCCGGTTTCTGCCGGCCGTAATACGCGTTGCGCGTCATCCACCAGCGTGCCGGGGAAATACCCTTTTTCCAGCGCCGCAGAATACACGAAAGGCTTGAAGCTCGATCCCGGCTGACGGAATGCCTGCACGGCATGATCGAAAGGATTACGCGAAAAATCGAAGCCGCCGGCCAAGGCCAGGATGTCGCCACTCTCGGCATCGAGCGAAACGAGCGCTCCCTCCATCTCCGGCATCTGGCCAAGCAGCCAGCGTTCGCCCTTGCTGTTATCCAGATAGGCCCGAATCACGGAACCAGGAACGATACTGCGTTTGCCGCTGGCAGGCAGCTTGGCCCAGCCGCCGACAAAGCGCGGATCGACGGCGCCGATCTGGATCGTCCGGCCATCGCGCAATAGCGCGCTGATCTGTTTGGGGCCGACGGCCGTTACTAATGCCGCGCGCAACTCGCCGCTATCCGGATAAGCCGCCCGCAACTGGCGAACGCTCTCCCTCGCATCAATATCGACGGACAGCGATCCCTCCGGGCCGCGATAGCCTCTGCGCGCCTGCGCCTCTATCAATCCCGTACGCAGTTGCTTGTCCGCAGCCATCTGCGGCGCCATGCGGATGGTGGTGGTGACATCCAGGCCGCTCGTATAGGCGCGCTCCTGATACAGCTCCATCACTATCTGGCGAGCCTGTTCCACCGCATACGCGGCTTCGCGTACGGACGGATTGCGGCGTGGATTAACCACAAGCTGTTCCGCCAGCGCCTGTTGCAGTTGATCAGCCGTGATGTAGCCGAGCTCATGCATGCGCTGCAGGATGTAATGCTGACGGACTTGCGCGCGCTGCGGATTGGCGACCGGATTGTAGGCCGACGGCGCTTTCGGCAATCCCGCCAGCATCGCCGCCTCGGCCACAGTCACCTGCTCCAGCGGCTTGTCGAAGTAAATGCTGGAGGCGGCAGCAAAGCCATAAGAACGCTCACCCAGGTAGATCTGGTTCATGTACAACTCCAGCAGCTTGTCCTTGCTGTAACGCTGCTCCAACTTATAGGCCATCAGAATTTCCATCAGCTTGCGCTGCATGGTCTTGTCGCGCGTCAGGAAAAAATCGCGTGCGACCTGCATCGTGATGGTGCTCGCGCCTTGCGCATGCTGACCGGTGACCACATTGGCCAACGTCGCGCGCAGCAGGCCGAAAAAATCGACCGCGCCGTGCTCGTAGAAGCGCGCATCCTCGATCGCCAGCAAGGCCTGCCGCATGACCGGCGGAATCTGTTCCAGCGGCAGAAATTCGCGCCGCTCTTCGCCGTATTCGGCCAGCAAGATGCCTTCACTCGAATAGATCCGCAACGGCAACGCCGGTTGATATTGCGCCAGGTGCTCGACTGCCGGCAACTGCTGCCAGGCCTGCCGCAACCAGTAACCGCCGACAAGCATTGCTGCGAGTGCCAGCCCAAGGCTCAAGCCGAGCAGGAATTTAAGATTGCGGACCAGCTTCGATTGCGGCTGTTTGCCAAGCTCGTTCAAGGCGCAATCCCCGCCAGGCCGTAATCGGCTTTTGTAAGATATTTGCTGGTGCTGCTCGATAAGACCATGCTTGCTCCGGTAACTGCAGCGCGTTCTCGCGTGCAGGATGTGAAATCGTCAGAGAGCGCATTGTCCTTTGGAGCAGACACATCTTTATCAAAAATAAGTATTATTAAGGAATAATAAATATTTCTTATGCAAGGATACCGGCATGAACCTCAATCCCAAGCATACCGAAGCATTCCGCGCCGTCATCGAAACCGGCAGCTTCGAACAGGCGGCAACCCGGCTGCACCTGACTTCGCCGGCGATCTCGCAACGCGTGCGCGCGCTCGAAAGCCAGCTCGGCAACGCACTGGTGGTGCGCAGCCGGCCGGCGCGCGCCACTCGCATGGGGCAACGCCTGCTGCAATATCTGAAACGCGCCAAACTGCTGGAAACCGACCTGGCCACTGAAATGGCGGTGGAGCAGGATGCCCCGCTGACGCTGGTGCTGGCGTTGAACGCCGATTCCATCGGCACCTGGTTTTTCCCGGCGCTGTCGGATGTACTGATCCGCGAGCGAGTGCTGCTCGACCTGACCGTGGAAGACCAGGATCACACCTACACGCTGCTCGAAACCGGCCTCGCCATCGGCTGCATCAGCACCGAGCCGAAACCGATGCGCGGCTGCTCCGCCGAACTGCTGGGCGTGATGCGCTACTGGCTGGTGGCATCAAAAAAATTCCTTGCGCAGTGGTTGCCAGACGGCCTGACCCGCAAGGCGGCACGCAGCGCGCCGGTGGTGGCCTACACCCACAAGGACACGCTGCAATCGTCATTTCTGTTAAGCAAGCTGGGTCTGCCGGACGGCGCCTATCCCTGCCATTACGTACCAGGCGCGGCATCGCACTTCAACGCCATCCGCTACGGCCTCGGCTACGGCATGGTGCCTGAACTGCTGCTCAAGGCCAACGCCAAACCAAGTGAGATCGTCATGCTGACGCCGGGCAAACCCGTCGAGGTGGCGCTGTACTGGCACACCTGGAAAGTGCAATCACCGCGTATGGAGCATCTTTCGCAACAGATCATTTCTTCGGCACGAAAAATCCTGAAATGATCTCGATTCGTGACGCCAACAGATGCATACTGGCGTCATAACCGATGGAATCAAAGAGAGGCCCTACCATGCGCATGAGCGATGAAGAGTATTTCAGGAGCTGCGTTGCCAAGGAAAGGATTCTGGCAAAGCTGCTCGGCCACGAAAACATCGAGGAATGCTACGAAAGCGCCGGCGTCCTGTGGGATAACGGCAAGGCGCTGCCGAAATGGACGCGCGACTGGAGCGCCTGCGGGCCGCTGATGGTGCAGTACGATCTTTCTCCTGTCTACGATCATCCGCCTGACCATGCACCCAGCACCCGGGTGACAATCGGCGCCATCGTTGCCCAGTTTACTGACCATCCGAGCAAGCAGCAGGCCGTCATGTATGCGATTGTGAAGGCGGCGATCCATGTGCTGGAGTATCGCAAGGCGCATCACATGGCGTGACGCCGCTGCTGCCTCTTGGCATTAGAGCCTGGAGAAATTTTCAAGCATGCCGCTGTAGGGTTTTGGGAGGGGATAGGCCAGGTCGCCGCGCTTGCCTGTCGCCAGGCCTAGCTGCACCAGGCTTTCCACCATCTTTACCGCAACCGTGACGCCGTCGATCACGTTGATACCGAGCTCGCGGCCGATTGCCTTGCACAGGTCGGCCATGCCGGCACAGCCGAGCACGATGCTGTCGGCCTTGTCTTCCCGCATCGCGCGCCGGCATTCTGTAACGATGATGCGGTAGGCATCCGATCCGGGCTGCTCCAGGTCCAGTACATTCAGTTCGCATGCCCGCACGCGACGGCAGAAACGGCGCATGCCGTAAGCTTCGGCCAAATGCCAGGCAATGCCGCAGGTGCGTTCCAGCGTGGTCACCACGCTGAAACCGGTGCCGATCATGCTGGCCGCGTGCATGGCGGCTTCGGCGATACCGATTACCGGGCCGCGTGCTACCTCACGAGCAGCATGCAAACCGGGATCGCCAAAGCAGGCGATTACATAGCCATCGACGTCGTCTGCTTCGCCACGGCGGATTTCATCGAGGATGCCGGGCACGCTGAGCGCTTCATCGTAATGACTCTCGATCGAAGCTGGCCCCATCGCCGGACTGACCGCAACGATCTCGGTGCCAGGTGCGGCAACCTGGCGTGCGCAAAGACCGATCTTCTCGGTCATGCTCCAGGTGGTGTTGGGATTGATGATCTTGATTTTCAAAACAGGACGCTAACTATTAAATGGGCGCGCCGCAGACTCGGCGGCGCGCCGGGAATAACCGCGAAACCGACCGCCACGGCGGTCGGATGGGAATCGCCTGGAATCAGGCTAGCGCATCAGGCCACAGCTCCGGCTGCAACGTTGGCCGTCTGCTTGTGGCTGATGGCCCAGTAAATCGCCAACCCGCAACCCATGCCAATGAACCAGGTGAAATTGGCCAGGCCGTCCAGCCCGGGCACCAGCACGCAGCAGACCGGAATGATGGCCGCCGGAATCAGCGCCGTGATGGCCTTGCGGTTGTAGCCGTTGTCGTACCAGTAGGCGCCGTTGCGATCCATCGTGTACAGGTCGTCGACGATCACACGCTGCTTCTTCACCAGGTAGAAATCGGCGATCAGGATGCCGAACAACGGACCAATGAAGGAACCCAGGATATCCAGCGTGTAATGGATCACGTGCGGATTGTTGAACAGGTTCCACGGCGTGATGAAGATCGATCCCACAGCAGCGATCATGCCGCCCATGCGCCAGCTGATCATTTTCGGCGCGACGTTGGAAAAATCGAAAGCAGGCGAAACGAAATTGGCGACGATGTTGATGCCGACCGTGGCTACCATGAAAGTCAGGCCGCCCAGCACCACTGCAAAGGTATTGTCGATATGGCCGACCATCGCTACCGGATCAGTAATCAACTTGCCGTAGATCGGCAATGTCGCTGCGATGCAGATCACGGTCAACAGCGAGAAGCCGAGGAAGTTGACCGGCAGCCCCCAGAAATTGCCGCGCTTGACCGACTTGAAATCCTTGCCATAGCGTGAGAAATCACCGAAGTTGAGCATCGGTCCGGAGAAATACGAAACCACCAGCGCAATCGCATTGATCATCACCGGCAGTGCGGCGAAACCGCTGTACTTGATGCCGCCCAGGTTAAGGTCGATATTGCTCCAGCCAGCCTTCGCCACCAGCCACGCTGCCAGCAACAGCATCACGACATACACCGCCGGACCGGCCCAGTCGATGAACTTGCGGATTGCATCCATGCCGGTCCAGAACACGACTGCCTGCAGCACCCACATCACCATGAAGCCAAGCCAGCCCAGGTATGACAAACCGACAAACCCGTATTGCTTGACGTCGGCATAGACCGCCAGTTCCGGGAAGAACTTCAGCACGATCAGCAGGAAAGCGCCGGAAGCGAGATAGGTCTGGATGCCGTACCAGGCCACCGCGATCAAGCCGCGGATGATGGCCGGTATGTTGGCGCCGAGCACGCCAAAGGTGGTGCGGCAGATTACCGGATACGGAGCGCTCGTTACCTGGCTCGGCTTGGCCACCAGGTTGGCGAAGAACTGCACGATCATGATGCCGAGCAGCAGTGACACCAGCACCTGCCAGCTGCTCAAGCCCAGCGCGAACAGGCTGCCGGCAGTAACGTAGCCGCCGACGCTGTGCACATCGGACATCCAGAATGCGAAGATGTTGTAGCTGCCCCAGGTTTGTTTTTTCAGCGGTGCCAGATCGTCGTTGGTCAGCCGGTCGTCATACGAGGGCTTGATAATTGCGTTGTGCTTTTCCATCGTGACTCCTAATGTAGGACCTCATTTAAAAACGCTAACAATCAGAACAGGTGACGGATGCCAAGCGCGACGGCGGTCTGGCTCTGGTTCGCATAACCGCCGCCGATCGCTGTCGAATTGGTGGCCACCAGCGATTCCGAAGCGCCGCCGGCATTGTTGAGATGGGCGATATTGGCGATCAGGCTGGTGCGCTTCGATAGGCTGTAGATGCCGAGCAGGCGGTACACCTTGCTGTTGTTGGCGAGCGTCGTGTTCTTTCGGTAGATGGCATCGGCCGAGCCGGTAAATGCCGGAGTGAATGCATAATCCAGGCCAGCCTCGACCGCATACGCCTTGCGTGCCGACTGCGACGGGATCGACTGGAAGACGCCGGGTCCGGAAATATCGCTGTGGGCATAGCCCAGCCGCGCGGTCAGCGCGCCGAAGCCGTAACTGGCGCCGAGTGTGACCAGCTTGTACAGGCTGCCATTGCTGATCAGGCTGGCATTGCCATCCTGTTCATGGTCATAGCTGGCCGCCAACAGCAACGGCCCCTGCTGGTAACGGCCGGCGAGGTTGTAGACCTGGCCGCTGCGCACGCTGCCGGCTGCTTCACCGAAACCGAGCATGGCCCCGCCCTGGAAACCGCTGAACGTTGGCGACACGTATTTGACGGTGTTGTTGTAGATCTCGCTGACAGCATCGAACTCGGAAAACTTGAAGATCGCACCGGAGTTGTAGCCGCCCTTGAAGATGCTGCCGACCAGCCAGTCATCGTTGAAATTCCATTGCTTGCCGACCGTCAGCTTGCCGCCAGGGCTATCCAGGCCGACCAGCGCATTGCGCGAGAACAGCTGGCCGCTGGCCGACTGCGCACCGGTAGTCGGATTGAAGCCTGCCTGCAGATTGAAAATGGCGCTCAACCCGCCGCCCAAATCTTCCTTGCCGCTGAAGCCCACGTTAGAAACACCCAGGATGCTGTCGGTCCCGCCCACTTTCGATTGCGTGCCATTGCCGACATTGTTGGCGTAGCCGATGCCGGTGTCGATCACGCCCGAGGCGGTAACGCTGGTTTGCGCCAGCGCGGCGCCGGCGATGCCCAGCATGGCCAATGCCGCCGCCGGTTTGAGTAAAGGGTTCATCTTTATCCTTGTCTATGTTGTATGCCTGCCTGCTCACCACGGTGATCCGTCCAGCGCAGTACGGCCAACTGCAACCAACAGCTAGCGGAACCGCCTCCCTGAGGTCCAGGATTGTTTGATTTTTTACAATCCAAGACAGGATTGCGCACAATCCATGACTTGCAATAAGCCAGAACCGTGCCAATTGAGATTTTTTGATGAGGTCGACAGGTGTCGCAAGAATGAAAATGGGCGGTGCAGCGACTATCGCAAGGAAACATTAAGGTGACTTTGGTCGCCAGAGATCGTGCACAATTTGGTGCAAATTACGCTAATTTTTGTGCACATGCCTCAGTATGGCGCATCGCATTCGCACTAACAGTTGGGTAGAAATCCATATCGCCTGGAAAAATTTGGCAGTCGTGCAAGGCGTGGACTTAGGATTTATACTGGTGCACCACTTCGACAAAGATTCGGCGAGCAATGTATAAATTGTGCACAATCCTAAAATCACCCGACCTGCCAGCCATTCTGGCAAACGGGGGCGCGGCATGAGCCAGGCCGCCAGCATCCGCCACGAAGAATTGAGCAACGACGAGGTGGATGCGCGCATCCACCTGTCGATCATCGACGCCATCCTCGACCATCAGTTGCCGCCCGGCACGCGCCTGGTCGAAGCGCCGCTATGCGAAGCCTTCGGCGTGACGCGTGGCACATTGCGGCGGGTATTCGTGAAACTGGCGCATGAAGGCGTGATTGACCTGCAACCGAATCGCGGCGCGGTCATCGCCATGCATGACATCAAGGAAGCGCGGGAAGTATTCGAAGCCCGCGTGATCGTCGAAAGTGGCTCGGTCAAGAGCCTGGCGGGCAAGCGCCGACGTCTGCCTGAACTACGTGAGATGGTGAAGCGCGAGCATGCGCTGCGTGAGCAAGGCAACTGGGGGGACTGGATTCGCCTCTCCGGCGAATTTCATATCAAGCTGGCCGAAGCCAATCAAAACAACATTGTGACCGGCTATCTGCGCACCTTGATCGCACGCAGCTCACTGCTGATCGGCCTGTACGAAACGCCGAAGCGCAATAGCTGTTCAGCGGACGAACATGTGGCGATCCTTGATGCCATCGAACAGGGAGATGGCGAGCAAGCGGCGCGCCTGATGGCGCATCACCTCGGCGAATACGCCAGCGAACTGCTGACCGAGCAGAACCAGCCCAAGGAAATCGACTTCGGCAAACTGTTTTCTCCGGTGCGGTCGGTTTAAGCGATAAACTCAGTCCCTGGCATCAGTTATGTTCCAGAAAGCCAACCGCACAATCAACCGTACAATTAACCGGGCACGACAGGCATGGACGATACGAACCAACTGGAATATGTAGGATTCTGGCTCAGGGTCTGGGCCAGCATTATCGATACGGTGCTGGTGCTGGCGATCACTACGCCGTTGCTGCTGGCGATCTACGGCCGTGAGCGCCTGGCCGCAGGCATCACCTTCAGCGGCTTCGCCAATTTCCTGATTTCCTATGTATTTCCGGCGGTCGCGGTGCTGCTGTTCTGGAGCTTCAGGCAGGCCACGCCGGGCAAGATGGCAATTTCCGCCAGGATCGTCGATGCCCGCACCGGTGGCCCGACCAGCGTGGGCCAGAACATCATCCGCTATCTCGGCTATTTTCCATCGACCTTTGTCTTTTGCCTTGGTCTGATCTGGGTCGGACTCGACAAAAGGAAACAGGGTTGGCACGACAAGCTGGCCGGCACCGTGGTGGTCCGGCCCAAGCGCGGCAACGTCGAACCGGTGCGCTTCGAGGCTTAGGTCGCGCTGGGCTTGTTCCATTCGACAGAGACACGCTGCCAGTCGTCGCGCGTCATCGCATATACCGCAGTATCCATGTCGTACCATCTTTCGATGCCTTGATATTGCATCCCGAGACGTTGCATGACGCGCGCCGAACTATGGTTGTCCTGATGGCAGACCGCGCACAGGCGTTCGCCGCCGATCGTCTCGAAAGCAAACCCTGCCATGCTCCGCGCCGCCTCTGAAGCCAGGCCCTGGCCCCACTTGTCCTGACGCAATCTCCAGCCGATTTCCAACGGGTTGGCGGTATCGCCACCCAGGTATTGTATGCACCCGGAGCCGATGATTTCGCCGCTGTCTAGCTCAAAGAAACTCCACCAGGAAAACCCCCATTCCTCCCAGCGCTTCTTGACGCGGGCAATCGCCGCCTGTGTGCCTTCTGTTGTCTCCGGCTTGCCCGTGATATAGCGCATCACTGCCGGATCGCGATTGACGGCATGCAGTGCTGCCAAGTGCAGATCGCTGAATGGCTCAAGCCGCAGCCGTTGGGTAGTTAATATAGTCATTAGAATAGTCGCGGGATTAAACGTTTTTCGAGGTCCATTAATGTCTGGCGTGCACGCGGGACTTCACATCGCTCAGGCGTGTATTTTTTCGTGGCGCGCCAGCATTTCCACGAACTGGGCAATCCGCTTTGCGCGGGTTTCTTCCTTCTTGGCAGTTTGAATACGGAACAGCAACGCGTAGCGATTGCGGCTATCCAGCGAAACAAAAAAATCCCGGGCGCGGGGATTGGCGTCGAGCGCAGCCTGGAAATCCGGCGGCACGCTGGCAGTGCTGGGCGAATCATATGCAGCGTCCCAACGGCCATCGCGCTTGGCACGCTCTATCTCGCTGAGCCCGGCCGGTTGCATGGCGCCCGACTTGAGCAGCGCCAGCGCCTTGTCCCTGTTGATTTTCGACCACACACTTTTATCGGCGCGCCGGGTGAATTTTTGCAGCCAGAACTGCGTATTGTGCGCTTGCTTCTGGCCGTCTATCCAGCCAAAGCAAAGCGCGACGTCGACCGCCTCGCTATAAGATACCGAGCACGTCTCTGCACCCTTCTTGGCCAGTTGCAGCCAGATACCAGGCGATGTCGCGTGATGATCGGTGAGCCAGGCAGCCCACTCTTCGCGTTGTTCGAAATGATGAACCGCCAGCACTGCTGGAGATGTTGATTTCATGAACACATCCTCTGCGCCATCGCGCGTCGGTTGATCAACTGGCCGGGCGTCGCAGGAAAGCCAGCAATAAACCGAATCCGATCATCAGCGATCCACTGGCGCGGTTGAACCATCGGAAGCTGTTGCCAACCTGCGCCAATGAACCAAGCCGGGCGCCGAGCGCAGCGTAGATGGCGATGGCGACCAGTTCCAGCACCAGGAAGATCGCTCCAAGTATCGTGAAGCTGGCGGCCTAGGCCGAACGATCAACGAATTGCGGAAAAAAGGCAGTAAAGATCAGGATCGCCTTGGGATTGCCGGCGGCGACCAGGAACTCCTGCTTTGCCAGGCGGCGCAACTTGTCCATCGAAGGTTCGATCGAGGCGTCCGCGTCGGCAACGCCGCGCACCAACTGCATGGGGGCCGCGCGGAACATTTTGATGCCCAACCACACCAGATAGATCGCCCCGCCGAACTTGAGCAACGTAAACAAGGTTTCCGAAGCCAACAGCACTGCCCCCAGGCCAAAACCGGAAATCGCAATCATCGCGGCAAAGGCCACCAACCGGCCGAACGCTGCCAATATCGAGTAACGCATGCCGTCGCGCGCGCCGTTCGACAGCGACAAGACATTATTCGGGCCGAACGCCATGTTCAGTGCGAAGCAGGCCGGGACAAACAGCCAATAATTCTGGAACGACATGGCGTCCACCTCTTTTCAGGTTCTTGGATCAGATACGTTATCAGATCGGCCGGCGGCCATCAATTGTTTCGCGGTGCCGCGATCCAGTCGGCCAGTTGGTCCAGTCCGCCCACCACGTGATCGGGCGACTGCCCCAGTTCATCAAACGTATTGCCGGCCCGGTTGATCCAGCACACGGGAAATCCAAAATGCCGGGCTCCCGATGCATCCCAAGCGTTCGACGACACGAACAGGAGCTCCGAGCGATCGCGTTTCATGTGATCTTCGGCGAGCTGGTAGACGCTGCCATGCGGCTTGAAGATGCGCACTTCATCGGCGCTGATCAGGTGGGAGAAACGCGCTGCGAGTCCGGATTGCGTGACGACGCTGTGTATCGAATGCGGAGAACCGTTGGATAAAATGGCGAGCTGCAGGCCCATTGCCTGCAGCCTGCCGAGCGCCGCCGGGACTTCCGGATAAGGCGCCAGCTCCAGATAGGCATTGCACAACGCAAGCTGCGCCGCCGCATCAAGCGGCAGTTTCAACTGTCCGGACGTGAACACCAATGCATCATAGGTAGCTTGTTCGAAGTCCGCGTAGTGGCCCATCAGGCTGCGCAGCCAGGTGTACTCAAGCTGCTTCTGGCGCCAGACAGCGCTGATCTCGCGCCCACGGCCGGGGTGATAGCTATCGCATAGCCTGGCTACCGAATGGACGTCATAAAGCGTGCCGTACAAATCGAATACGATGCCATTGATGTGATTCATTTGCGCCCCTTTGGAAATGATCGGCAGCCGGCGGAATTAAAACTCAAGTCGACAGGTAAAGCGCCGCCAGCGGCACCAGGTTGAACAGCATGATCCCGATCTTGTAGACGGCCATCGCACCGTACATGACGCCGTCGAAGGTTTCAGGGGAGAGCTTGAACCAGCGTCCGTGCAGGCGATACAGCCAGTCGTGGGCGGCCACGAAGACACAGGCCCAGACGATGAGAATCGCATAGTTCATGCCGACGCACCAAAACAGGAATTCCTTGATTTCATCGACAGTCATGGCATCGCTCCGGTTATCGTCATTGCAATTATTCGGATATTGAACGGCAGGCTTCAAGCCGTCATCATGAATTTCTCAAACCCCTCGATCGGCAGCGGCTGGCAGAAATAATAGCCCTGATATGCATGACATCCTACGCTGGCCAGGAAATCCCGTTGCGCTGCGGTCTCGACACCTTCGGCGATCACCTCCAGGCCAAGACTCTTGGCCAACGCCAGGATGGTGCCGGCAATGGCGGCGTCGTTGGAATCGTAAAGGATGTCACGGACGAAGGTATGGTCGATTTTCAGCTGGTCCAGCGGCAGGCGCTTCAAGTAGGACAACGATGAATAGCCGGTGCCAAAATCGTCCAACGAAAAAAATATGCCTTTGATCTTGAGCTCAGCCATTTTTTGGATGATGTCCTGCACGTTGTCGACCAGCAGGCTTTCCGTCAATTCCAGCTTCAGCCGGTTGGGGTTGGCCCCAGTACGATGAATGACCGCCAGCACCTTTTCCACGAAATCAGGTTTGCGGAACTGCTGGGCGCTGATATTTACCGCGATCGTCAGATGCGCCAGTTCGGGCCGGATTGCCCATTGCGCCAATTGGGCGCAGGCAGTCTCCAGCACCCAGTTCCCCAACGGCAGGATCAACCCGGTTTCTTCAGCCATCGGGATGAAATCGGCCGGCAGCACGATGCCGCGTTGCGGATGCTGCCACCGCACCAGCGCTTCGACACCCGTGATGCGGTCATTTTCAACCACCTGCGGCTGGTAGTGCAGCAGGAACTGACTTCCTTCGATAGCCTTGCGCAGCCCGGCTTCCAGGATGGCGCGCTCGACCACCACGGTCTGCATCGCCGGATCAAAGAAACGCATGGCATTGCGCCCGGTTTCCTTGGCTTTGTACATGGCCATGTCAGCCTGCTTCAGCAACTCGTCGATATCAGCCTGATGGCCTCGGAACAAGGTGGCGCCGATGCTTGCGGTGCATCTGTATTCGATCTCGCCAAGATGGTAAACACCGCTCAGCGCTACGAGGATTTTTTCGCCGACCGACTCGGTCTGCTGGGCTGCGTCCTGAAGATTCGCACTCAGGCTTCCCAGCACCACGACGAATTCGTCGCCACCGACCCGCGCCACCGTATCGACCTCTCGCACCCCGCTGGCCAGGCGCTGCGCCGCCAGACGCAACAGCATGTCGCCCTTATCGTGCCCTTGAGTGTCATTCAGGGTCTTGAAATGATCGAGGTCGATGAACAGCAGCGCGCCGCAGGTTTCGTTGCGGGCGCTGAGCGTAATGGCTTGCGTCAGGCGATCCAGCAACAGGGTGCGGTTAGGCAGATGGGTAAGCGTATCGAAAAATGCCAGCTCTCTGATTTTTTCTTCAGAAATCTTGCGCTCGGTAATATCGTGATGGGTGCCGATGTAATGTGTAACGACGCCATCCTCTCCCATCACCGCCGAAATCGTCAGCCATTTCGGATAAACCTCGCCATTCTTGCGGCGATCCCATATTTCCCCCTGCCAACCGCCGTTGTGATGAATCGCCTGCCACATCTGCCGATAGAAGGCCGCATCGTGCCGGCCAGACCGCAGCATGCGCGGCGTCCGTCCAACCACTTCCTCCGCCGTGTATCCGGTGCTTTCGGTGAAGGCGCTATTGACGCGCAGGATGACGCTGTTGACGTCGGTAATCATCATGCCTTCGCGTGAATCGAACGCTACCGCAGCGATGCGCAGTTCGGCCTCGGCCTGTTTGCGTTCGGTGATGTCGCGCCCGCTGGTGCGAAAGCCGGTGAATGCACCGTGAACATCGCTGATCGGCGCCCAAGAGATAGAAAGCCAGAACTGTGAGCCGTCCTTGCGCACGCAACGTAACTCCAGATCGTCACCGCGTGCTCCGCGCAACGCCTCCTGAAATTCTGCCGTGATGCGAGGCAGATCTTCCGGGTGAATCAACGTGCCCGCGAAATCCGTCATGGTCATGCATTCCGCCACCGTGTATCCGGTGTACTCCTTGACTGAAGGATTGATCCAGCGCGGCTTGCCATCCAGTCCCCACCACACCTCCAAGTTGACCATGCAGTCTGCAATGGCGCGGAATTTTGCTTCGCTTTCGCGCAATTCGCTGGTCATCGAAGCCGCCAGCTGCATGGCGCGGCTGCGCCCGGTCAGCATCTGCCATGCAAGCAGCGCCAGCAACAGGCTGAGGCCGGCGCCGGTGATGACTATGGGGAGTTCGGCGTTATGCCTGGATCGCCCGCCGAAGTCATCCAGGGCAGTCATTGACAGCGTCCAGTTGTGTCCGGCGAGGACCAGATATTCTTTGGCGGAAAGAGCGCCCGCCACCGGTTTTCCAGCTTCGCCGGCGTAGTGATACAGAAGTGCGTCGGCTGATGGTTCGACACCATCGTAAATATCAAACGCCAATCCGTGCGGTTGCTCGCCGTACAGGCTGGCCATTACATCGTTCATGTGGAAAGAAGCGTAGATCCAGCCGGCCAGGTGCGCGCGGCGCAGGGCGATGCTGCTATGCGACTGGCCAAGCGCATAGAACGGCAGGTACATGATGAAACCAGGCCGGGCGTCTCCTCCGATGTCGGTCGCAAGTCGGACCTTGCCGGAAATCGCTACTGAGCCGGAATCGCGCGCCTGTTCCATTGCGCTGCGCCGAGTGGGATCGGACCACATGTCAAAGCCAAGAACGGCAAGGTTACGCCCCAGGTTCGGTTCTCGCTGGATTACCGGCACGTAATTTTCGCGCTGGCCGCCCGGTTGCACCGCATAGCTGGGAAAACCCATCTGGCGCATTTTGGTCACGTGATCATCCTTGTTCGTCGCCGGCACCCACTTGCCAACGCCAATAGCCTGGATTCCAGAATAGTTGGCATCAAGATTCAGCGAGGCGACATAGTCATGGAAATTGTCGCGCCCCATCTCACCGGTGGCGGCATAAAGGCTCTGTACGCCGCGCAGCATCTGCTCGTAGGTAGACATGCGCAGTTCAATCCGGCTGGCCGTATCGCGCAACGCGGCATCGAACTGGGACAACAGTTCTTTCCTGACGACTTCCTGTTCGTGATGCCAAAGCGCCCAAGTGACGCTCAGTCCTGCGACCAAGACCAGCAAGGGAAGCAAGATCAAGCGGAGCCGACTCACGGCTGCGCCTGAAAATCGACCATCGGGCCGGCGAAACTGGAGTTGAAGTATTTTTCGAAAATACGGAGCACGGTTCCGTCCGCTCGCATGCCATCCACCAGCGCGCGCCATTTTTCCTGCTCGGCGGCCGGCAACGCCCTTTTCGACATGATCAACCCGTGGGGTATCGCCGGATCATTGAATTCGATAACGGACGTCACGCTTCTGATCTTCCGTTCATCCAGCGCCGGATAGTCGAACGGCTCAATGATCATGCCCTGGATGCTGCCGCGAAGCAGCGCCTGGTATAGCGGGGCCAGGCCGTTTGCCTGACTGACGCGATTGGCGGCGGACAACTGGTCGACCAGCCGATTGGCCGACTCGCTGTAGCGGAAGCTGCGGATGACGCCAAGCTGAAAGCGATCGTCGCGTTCAACATCGGGAAGGCGGTGCATGCCGGAATCCTTGCGCACCAGCAGATAATATTTATTGCTGAAGTACCAGGCGAACGAGGCGAAATGGTTGCGTTCCGTGTTGGCGATACCGGACAAGCTGAAGTCGAGCGCGCCGGATTCGATCAACTGCCAGATGCGCGCACGCGACATCAGGCTGACGTTGACTTTGCAGCCGCTGCGGCGGATCAGCTCATCGGCGAAATCCTTGTCAATGCCAGTATCGGTGTCGGCGGAATAGAGCAGACCGTGTTCGTGCAGCGCAAGCGTGAAAGGGCGCGAGCAATCGGGGCCGGCTGTGGCGGCACTTCCCAGGCTGCACGCCATGAACAACAAGCAACCAAGGCAACCTCGGATCATAGCTTCACCATGGTTGTAAAAATGACCAAATAGGAAGGAGTTTTATGGGCAATACAATCATTGCGCCGGCGCAATCGATGTTACTCGACGCATACCTAAACCGCAACCAATACAAAGTCCGCCTACCGACGATCAGGAAAGGGCCGGATTGCGCGAGCACTGGATCAAGAGAGGCAACGCTGGGGATTTCTGCTACCGACAGTTAACCCACGGGATTGATCAGGGAGTTGAGCACCATATCCTCCCATTTTCCAGCAATTTTCAGATAGGCCTTGGCATATCCCTCCCGCTCAAAACCAAGACGCCGCAGAAGTTGCTCGCTGCGCAGGTTGCGCGGCGCATGATTGGCCATGATGCGATGCAGGCCAAGCTCCGAGAATACGTGATCGATACCGGCACTGGCGATTTCACGCATCAGGCCGCGCCCTTCGTGTTCGCGGTCGATCGAATAACCGAGATTGCATCCAAGTAATGGACCTCGGACGATGTTGGTGAAATTACAGCCGGCGATCATTCTTTGAGATTGGCGCCCAATCGCGATGAAATGCAGCGCCACCCCATCCTCGAAAGCGCGGTAGGCGCTTTCGCTACGCCGATGACAACTTTCAGGCGTGTAAAAATCCTCGGTGCGAGCCGGCTCCCACGGCTCCAGATGGGCGCGATTGGCCATCTGGTAAGCCAGCAACAGATGTGCATTATCGGGATGTAACTGGACCAGTACGGCTCTTTCGGTTTCAATGAACGTTGGCGACGACATGGACAGTGGCAGGTCTGCGTTCAGACCGGATAGATGAGGACACCCGCAGCTTACGGAAATATCCCATCCTTTTCCAGGAAAAAACATTGGCGCCTTATCGCACACATCGCAACACGCCAGGGCGCTGCCGACGCTTTCAATACGCCGGCAGGCAAGCCGCCTACCCGCGTCGGACCCAAATCACCTTGCCGTCAGCAAGGCCAATGGTGCGCCGTTCTTCGCGATAATCCATGGTGCCGGCATATTGCTGGCCGTCGCGTTCACCGATGCGCCAGGTGCAGCCTTGCAACAGATCGGTAGCTTCTTTTTCGCTCTTGCCGACCAGCGCATGATCTTTCAGCCGGTCAGCGGCGCAGCCTCCCGGCGGTATGGTGTCGGTTTGTTCGTTGGCGCGCGGATCGGGAGCGGGGACATCAGCGACGGCACAGCCCTGAAGCGCGGCGACAGCCATTGCCGCCAGCAACACTTGATTCAGTTTCATGGTCTCTCTCCTGTTGAATATACCCGGCATCGCATTGACGCCGGGCAAATCGGCGAATTGTAGCGTACGAGACGACACTGGAAAAATTTACAAATAAGCAGCATGTCCCGCTCCCGCTAGAAGCAGCTTAGGTCATTTTGCGCTGTACGCCACAAAAATTTCCGCATAGAACCATTTTCCGTGCCGATGTGGTGGCCCACCGGAAGCATCCGTCTGTGCTGGCGCCGCAGCACTGATAATATTCAGCAAGAATAATCTCCTTACGGACAACACCGTCATGATCACGATCACCACTTACTCTGAACAGCATCGCAGCGGCATCGTCGACCTTATCCTGCCGATCCAGCAAGGCGAATTCGGCCTGGCCATCACACTTGAAGAACAGCCCGACCTACTCGATATCCCTGCTTTTTACCAAAGCGGCCATGGCAATTTCTGGGTGGCGCTGGCGGATGGCGAAGTGGTGGGCAGCATTTCCCTGCGCGATATCGGCAACGGGCAAGCGGCATTGCGCAAGATGTTCGTCAAGCCGGCATTTCGCGGGCGAGAACATCAGGTTGCGCAGCAGCTATTGCAGGCATTGTTCGACTGGTCGACCGCACAAGGCTTGCGCGAAGTATTCCTCGGCACCACCTCGGCCTTCCTGGCGGCGCACCGCTTTTACGAGAAGCACGGTTTCGTTGAAATAGCTGCGGACGAGTTGCCCGCAGCATTTCCGCGCATGCGACTTGACACGAAGTTCTACCGCTATAGCCTGTAACGGTCAGCCGCTCAGCCCAGCCGCTGCACCAGGAAATCGACGAAGGTGCGCAGTTTGGGGGTAGGCCGCGCGTCGCGCGTACGCACCAGATGGATAGAACGGGTCGGCAGGCTCCATTCCGGCAGCAGATGCACCAACTTGCCGGAGGCGATGGCGTCTTCCAACAGCACATCGGCCTGCACCACCACGCCGATGCCATGCAGTGCCGCAGTCAGCAACGCCTGGCCGTTGTTGCAGGCAAACGCGCCGCGCACCGGCAGCTCCACGGTCTCCTCGCCCCGGCTGAAACGCCAGGATGAATCCCGGCCCCAGGGCATGAAACACAGACAATTGTGGCCCGCCAGTTCGGCCGGATGCATTGGTTTGCCGTGCCGCTGCAGGTAGGCCGGACTGGCCACTGCCAACATGCTTGATGGCCGCAAAGGACGGGCAACCAGGTTGGCATTGCCGATGCTGCCGGAACGCAGCGCCACTTCAAAACCTTCCTCCACCATATCGACCACCCTGTCATTCAGCACCAACTCCACCTGCACTTCCGGAAACAGTGCCATGTATTCGCCGATCAGCGGCACCAGGCGATGTGCGCCGTAGGTGACCGGGGCGGTCATCCTGAGTTTGCCGCGCGGCACGGCGCGTAATGCTTCGGCTACATGATCGGCGGCCTGCACGCTGCTGAGTACGTCGCGGCAACGCTCCAGATAAACGCTGCCGATCTCGGTCAGGCTATGGCGGCGTGTGGTGCGCTCCAGCAGGCGCGCGCCAAGATGCTCCTCCAGCGACCGCACATGATTGGCGACCATCGTGGTCGACATGTCGGAATCCTCGGCCGCCCTGGCGAAACTGCCCTTTTCCACGACGCGTACAAATACAGCCATGCTGGTCAATCTATCCATTCGAAAGCCTGACTGTTGAATGATGAAATTATTCGCTAGTTTATCAAATAAGGCGGTGGAGTGAGAATGACTTGTCATTGCTACGAAATGGAGAAAAAATGAAACCAAGCATCTTGTTGCCTGCGGTCACCTTGTTGGCGACTCTGCTCTGCAGCCAACACTCGGCATTCGCCGGGGATGTTGCATTGCCATCCACAGCATCGCCATCCCAAACCGCATCAACCTTGCCATTGCCGCCCGATTGGTATCCGGAAAGCCTTGCCGTCGGCCCGGACGGTGCGTTCTATGTGGGCAGCTGGCACCAGGGCGCGATCGCGCGCGTACCTGCCAACGGTGGCGCGCCGCAGGTTCTGGTCGCACCCGGTTCCAACGGCCTTGCCAATAGCCAAGGGGTGTTGGTGGACGCTACGCATCAATTGCTGTGGGTATGCTCCGGCAATTGGGGTTTCACCAGCGTGCCGTCGACGCCGAGCGCACTGAAAAGCTACGACCTGGCTAGCGGTACACCGCGCGCCAGCTATCCGATGCCGGACAAAGGTTATTGCAACGATCTGGTGCAAGATAGCCACGGCACGTTGTATGTCACCGACTCGTTCCATGCACGCGTGCTGCGGCTGGAGCCGGGCGACGACACCTTGCGCATCTGGAAAGAAGATCCGCAACTGAGTCCGGGTAAGGATGGTTTCTTCCTCAACGGCATCGCGCTGGATGGCGACCGCCACCTGTATGTCAGCCTGATAGCAGCCGTGCCATATTTGCTGCAGATCGATATCGGCGCCGATGGCGCAGCCGCTGCGGTGAGCCGGGTCGAGATGCCGCGCGTGCTGAAGAATGCCGATGCGATCCGTATCTATGCGCCCGGCCGGATGGCGATTTTCGAGAGTAATGCGTTCGGCAACGACGGTCCGTATGGCGGCCAGATCAGCGTCGCGCATCTTGACGGCAAGCAGGCAACGCTGCAAACCATCGTCTCCGGCCTGAATGATCCATCCTCCGGCGTGGTGGTGGGTGACCGTGTGTATTTCATCGAATCGAAATATACGCTGCTGTTCAAGCATAAGGACGATCCTGCGAATATTCCGCAGAACGTGCCGTTCGATGTGCAATCACGCCAGTTGCCGGAGTAAGCGTCGGTTTAACCGGTAATGCCATTCATCTAGGATTTGAATGACATTGCGCGAAGAGTCCCACAACACCTCCGTCATTCCCGCGTGCGCGGGAATGACGGGGTCGCCGAGATGGGGATACCGAAACGGGGACACCTAGCCAGGATTGCCAATGCCGATACAAAGGAATACTGCCCAACTTAACGGAATTGGGCGTTAACTGGTGTTTTTTCGGAGAGACAGCTGCCGCAGCTAATGCGGCAGCTGCGCCTTGAGCCGGTCGAGCTTGGCGGCGTACAGCTCATGGTCGCGATGGGTGGTGCTGTTTTCCAGCGCAATCGCCATGTGCTGCACGGCCTCGTCGGTTTCGCCCAGGCGCAGGCAGGCAATGCCTAGCCAGAACTGGAACTCGTGATAGTACGGATCGCGCGCCAGTTCTTTGGTGAACAGCGCCTTGGCAGCCTTGAAATCGCCGGCACGCATGGCCTCCATGCCGAGGCTGAAATAATGGAACGGCGCTTCCGGCTGCAACTGCGCCAGCCGCGTCGCCAGGGCCTGCGCTTCGGCAGTGCGGCCAAGGTCCTTGAGCGCCGCCTGCAAATTGAACATGACCACCGTGTTATTCGGCTCGCGCTCATACACGCGCCGCAAGGCTTGTTCTGCTTCGCCCAGGTTGCCGTGGCGGCGGTAGATGACGCCGAGGGTGTTGTAGGAACTGAGGAAATTCGGATCCTGGCGGATCGCTTCACGCGCCCACCAATAGGCGTCGTCCAATTGACCCGCCGCCAGCGTCTCGGCCGCACGGTTATTCATGTACATGGCGACCACCGTGGCTTCGGCCAGATCGGCGATGCGCTGGCCGGTAATATCTTCCGGCGGCAGGAAGTCGATGGTCATCAGGCGGCTCTGATCGTAGCGAGTGTCGGCATCGGTCATTTTCTTGCCGAGCGTCAGGTTGACGTGGCCGCTGGCGAAATAGATGTCGCCGTTGCGGGTCCACGATTCATCCATCAACACCCGCTGGAAGCGCACCGGCAAACCAAGCTGGCGGGCGAAGGCGGCGGTCATGATGACCAGCGACAGACAATTGCCGGAACGGGCCTCGAAAGTCTGGGCGGCGTTGCGGGTCTGCACCGAATCGTATTCGAGCCGTAACTGGCCCTTGCTGTAGAGCGCATCAAACAGGCCGCGCTGGCTGCCATAGGCATGCATCTGGTGGACAATTTCGGGACTGGCGAGGAACTTGCGCATCGGCGGACTGATTGCAAACACCTCGGCGGCGCTGATGGGCTGCGATGGCGCGCTGAACAACTGGTCGTTGAACAGGCCGTCGGCCCGCGGCGGCGGCATGCTTGCGCATGCACCGAGTAGAAAACAAGACAGCAGGATGAGCCACTTCTTCATCTGGCACCACCATGTTGGAGACGATCAAACACCATCCGCAATCAAGGGCATGGAACAGGCGTGGCGACCGCCGCCGCTTGTTCCGGGTTCCCACCTGTTCAGCTTATACCAGGACGTCCCATTATGTAATGCTCCAGCTGCTGGATGATGAATTGCTGTTCCGAAATGATGTCCTTGACCAAGTCGCCGATCGAGATGATGCCGACCAACTTGCCGTTATCGAGAATCGGCAAATGGCGCAGCCGGTTCTCGGTCATCAGGGCCATGCATTGCTCATTGGTATCGTCGAGACGCACATACATGACCGATGTGGTCATGATGTCGCGTACGTAGGTGTCGTTGGAGGAACGCCCCAGCAGGATCATCTTGCGGGCATAGTCACGTTCGGTGACGATGCCAACGATCTGCTCGCCTTCGGTCACCAACAGAGCACCGACGCTCTTGTCGGCCATCATCCGGATGGCGTCAAACACCTTGGCGGAAGGAGAAATAGTATAGGTGGCCTGGTTTTGCTTGGATTTGAGAATCTGTGCGACGGTTTTCACGACGGTCTCCTCGGCAAGCCGGCTGCGCATTTAACTATCTGCCAGCGGTGCTTACGAAAGTAGCGTATTCGTTTTCAAATTGCAAGAGTATTCAGGTTTTCATCGACCTTGCACGCTGTCGGCGCAACGAACTCTCTTCCTATCATAATCCAATCCCCGGATTAAAATCCGCCAGCAGCAATCTGCGGATGGGAATAGGATGTGATTCCGGGTGTGGCTGGCGTTCAGCGCCGCTTCAGAACCCGGTTTGATTGCCTTCCCATTTTCCCTGGAGTTAACCATGCAGTCCTTATCGATGTATCAAATCTCAGTCCCGGTGTTCGTCCGCGGATTAGGAATTCTTGCGGCGTATCTAGAGAAGGCCGAAGCGCATGCCAAAGCCAACAATATCGATCCTGCCGAGATGGTCAACGCGCGCCTGGCGCCGGACATGCTGACGCTGGCCGGTCAGGTGCAGCGGGCTAGCGATACGTCAAAGAACGCGATTGGGCGCTTGTCGTCGATCGAAGCGCCGCGCATGGAAGATAACGAGGTAACGCTTGCGGATCTGCAGGCTCGGGTGGCCAAGACGATTGCGTTTCTGGAGACGGTAAAACCCGAGGATTTGTCGGGAAGCGAGACGCGCGAAGTGACGCTGAGTTTCAGCAAGTTCAAAACGACGTTAAAAGGCGATGCGTACTTGCTGACCTTCGCCTTGCCAAACTTCTTCTTCCACCTGACCACCGTGCACGACATTTTGCGCAACAAGGGATTGGCGGTAGGGAAGATCGATTACCTGGGACATTTCGATATGGTGCCGGTCTAATCCTCACCGACCGCGCAGCTTGCGACGGGGATTTTCCGCAAACGAAAATATCCCCGTCCGTTACGACTACCGCAATGTCACATCGCACTTGCCTGATTCGAAGCGATGTCCGGGCTGATGTGGCATAACTCTTTTTCTTCAGTCCTTCTTTGCAGCGCCTGCAATATGGCCCGGCTGTTGGCGACAGGATCCAGGCGCTGGGTCCTGGTCTTGGCGATCTCCTGATACAGGTTCTGTATCTCGGCCACTGCACGCTGGTTGCGTGGGCTGCAATCCATCGCAGACCGGCCTTGCTGGAAGGTGCTGCGATCGTCTATCCATTCAAGGATCACGGTATTGGCCAGGACAGCGGTGAGAATGCTGTTCGCCACCTGCCGAGCCGGGTTGCTTTGCGAGTTTTGCGTATCGCCAAAAGCGCTGATTGGCTGCACTTCCGCCACCAATACACGCAGCGTAGGGTTGAACAGCTTCAAGGTATCGATGCGCTCGGCCAGCGCTGCCAGATTGTGCATTTCGCCTTGCCGCGCATGCACGGGAACCAGCAGTACATCGGTGGCGACCAGTGCGGCATCGGTATCCTGGGTATTGGCGCCGTCAGCATCGATCACGATTTCGGCATAGTGGCTGCGGCTGTAGGAAGCAGGATTTTCCAGTTCCGACTGCAGGTTTTCGGCGCCGCGCACGACCAGCTTCGATTTGATGCCGGCAGCGTCGCGGCAGGCACTCCAGCCTAACGCATGATGCGGCGCAGTGGCATCGATCAGCAGCACCTTGCGATAGTGCAGCGCGCAGTGCGCCGCCAGATTGGCTGCTAATATCGAACGTTTTGAAGATTCGTCCTGACTGAAAACGGTAATGATCATGATGGAACCCGCATCGCTATCTCTGATGCAATCAGTGTAGATAAACCGGTATAAAGATGTCGTAAAAAAGCGGGCCGTTCGTATAAAAGAAAGTAAAAAACCAACCCGAAGGTTGGCTTTTTTACAGCACGAAAGCAACTGGAATTTACTTGCTGGCCACTGGCTCCGGCCCCAACTCCAGAACGCCGCGCAATTCGCTCTTGGCCGCTTCGAAAGCCTGGTTGAAATCGTCACGGGTCTGCAGGCGGGCGGCAATCACCGTGCCGGTGATGCGACCGGCCTCGATGTCCGAGCGATAATGAACGCCGCCAACGACACGGTTATTGGCGTATTCGGCGGCGCGCGCCATGATCTCGGCGCGCTTCTCGGGAACCATATTGGACAACACGATACCCATCAGGGTACCGGCAGTAGCGTGGCCGGAAGGATACGAACCGGAATGCGACAATTTGACGACCGGCTTGACCATCTCGCTATACAGATAAGGACGAGGACGCTTCCAGACATCCTTGTAGGTATCGACCACCGCACCTTCCGAATCCACCACACGCTGGAAAAACTTGGTGAACAGCGGCAGCTGTTCCGGCTTGAATTTCACGCCCATCACGTCGGCAAAACGCCAGATGTTTTCGGCGGAGTCCGCTTGCGCACGGGCCACCATTTCCGGTGTGCGGGTCGATTGCACGGCGATGACTTCGGCGAGTTCGAACCTGGTTTTTTCCGATTCATTCGCTGGCGGCGGCGCCAGCAATTCGATCAGGTTGATTTCCCGTGACGTGATGAACGGGTTTTCTTCGCGCGCCAGAGCCGGTGCGGCGCTGCAGGCGACAAAAGACATAAGCAATGCGGAAGCAATGAATTTACGCATGAACGGTACTTTCAAAATAGTAACTGGTTGATAAAAAAAATCCAAATGCGATCAGGATGTAAATTCCACCCATACCTGGTACACGTGATCCTTGCCCTGCATATCGGGCGGTGCCTCCGGATAGCGGGCATTCTGTACCGATTGCAGCGCCGCACGGTCGATCATGCCGATTCCGCTCGGGGTAACGATCCTGGCCTGTCCGGCGACACCGTCGCGCAGATGGAATTCGACCCGTACCCGCCCGGAAAAATGTAGCGCCGCTGCTGCCGGTGGATACACCACGGCAGCTTGCACCGCCGCTTTGACCTTGGCCGCATACTCTGCGTTGGGAGCATCTTTGTTACCTGCAGGCGGAGGCGGCGCCGGCGGTGTTCGCACCGGCTCGGAAAATGCAGTCGGCGTTTCTGCTTGCGGCGCAGACTCGCTTGGCGTTGGGCTTGGCGCAGCAGCGACAGCAGCCGGCGGTGTCGGCTTCGGCGGCGCCACCTTGGTCTTGGGTTGCACTTGCGGCTTGGGCAAGGCGACCGGCGGCTGTGGCTTCGGTGGCGGTGGAGCAGGCGGCGTCGGTTCCGGTGGCGCTGGTTCTTCGCTGACCAGCATGATCGGCACCGGCTCCGACAGCGCAGGTTTGGACGATACAGCGCCAGCCAGCATTAGCGCCAAAACGGCGACAATGACCAGTTCGGCCAGGATCGCCAGCGCGAACGCCCGGCCTGGGAAATGGCGAAAAATAGTCGACATTTCCGCCCTTACTTGCTGTCGCCGTTGCGAGTGGCGAGACCAAGTTCAGTGACACCGCCTTTCTTGATCGCATCGATGGCGGCCATCACCTGCTGCAACGAAGCGGTCTGGTTGCCGGCGATAGTCACTGCGGTCTTGCTGTTGTCCTGCGCGCGCAGCTTGTCGGTCAACTGTGCCGGCGTCAATTGCTGACCTTCAACCAGCAGCGTGCCGTCTTGCTGGATCTCGACCAACAGTTTTGGTGCCGGGATGCTGACCGCCGTGGAGCTGGTCGGCAGTTTGGTAAGGTGACCGGAGGTGGGAATCATGCGCAACGTCAGCATCGCAAAGAAGACGAGCAGGAACAGCATGATGTCGATCATCGGAATGATTTCGATGCGGGCTTTTTTGGTTTCCAGGTAGCGCATCTCAAGCCCTCGCCGCTGGATGGGCAATCGACTTGACGTTGGATACGCCAGCCGCAGCGCGGGTTTTCAGGCGTTCGTGGCGGTTGAGCAGCATGATCTTGATGGTTTCCAACTGGTGCAGCACGATTCGCACGCGGGTGTGCAAAGCATTGAAGAAGGCCAGGCCGATCATCGCGATGAACAGGCCAGAGGCGGTGGCGATCAACGCTTCGGCGATACCACCAGTGACTTGCGCAGCGCCGTTCTGGGCATCGCCCAGAACGTGAAAGGCGTTGAACATCCCGATGATGGTGCCGAACAAACCAAGCAACGGCGCCAGTGTCACCACGGTATCCAGCAACCACAGCGAACGGTCAAGCGTCGGCACTTCATGCATGATGGCTTCTTCGAGATGGCCGTCGAAGGCGGCGCGATCAACGTTGGCAGGCTCATGCTGCAGTACGTCGAACAGGCGGCCATGCGGCAGGCGCGCCAACTTTGGCGGCAAGACCGCATTATGTTCAAGGCCTCCTTCTTCGCGCTTGAGCATGGCGATGATCTGTTCGCCGCCGTGCTGCATGTTGGACAGATAGCGGGCGCGTTCGATGATGACGGTCAACGCCACCAGCAGCAGCACCAGCATCAGGTAGAGAGTGCCGCCGGAATCGTTAGCCAGTTCAAGCAGGTGTGAAATGTTCATGATGCGATTTCCATAAAAATTGGGGAGCTGCGCTCCCCGGTCGTTCAATATTTGCTTAGAAATCCAGGCTCACTGTCAGCGACAGGCTGCGTGCCGGCAACAGCGTCAACACGTCGCCCGGCGCCGGCGCCGAGGTGGTGGTGCTGGCTGGATTAACGCCGACGATGCTGTGTTTGTCGAACAGATTGTTGACGCCGAACTGGACCTTGGCCTGCTTGACCATCTGTACCGGATGCTTGATGGTGTAGTTGACGAACAGGTTGGAAATGGTGAACGGCGCGATCTTGACCGCCTGATGCACGCTGCCATTGTCGTTGTACATGGTGCCGACACGCTTGTTGAGCCAGCCGATATCCCAACCGCCCTGGTTGTAGTTCAGGCCCAGGGTTTCGGTATCGCTTGGCGCACTGGCAACCCACTGGCCGCTAGCGTATTTCGCCGTGCCGTAAGTGGCGTTGGCGTATAGGCTGAAACCGCTGCCCAGAACCACATTGCCTTCGGCTTCGATACCTTGGGTGGTGGAGCTGCCGTTGGCGAAGTAAGTGGTGTTGCCAGCGTTGTCGGTGAAGGACGAGTACGCATTGTCGAACTTGATATGGTAGGCGTCGATATCAAACGTGAAGCGGTCCGATTTCCAGACCGATCCGATCTGGAAAGTCTTGCTCTTGATCGACGACGGCAGTGCGGTGACGTTGGCGTTCTTGACATCGAACACGCTGGTCGGCGGGATTTCATCGCCGACGACATACTGGCCATAGACCGACCAGTTAGGACGCAGCATGTAATGCACATCGAACGAAGGCAGCACCGTGTTGTAGGTCACCGCGTGCTCGATGCTAGGCAAGCCGCCGAGGTTGCCGACGGTCTTGCCGTTGTCGGCATATTGCGTCAGATTCTGGCGATAAGACGAATACTTGACGCCCGGCGTGATTTTCAGATCCGGCATGACCTGGAATTCATATTCGACGAATGGCTGCAGGGTGGTGGTCTTGAAGCGCTCGTGGAAGTTCGGCGCCGTCGCATCGATCCAGGTGCGCGGATCGGATGGAATCTGGTAGCGGTTAGTGTCGGCGTTTTCCGCCCACAGGCCGGTGCGGAACACACCGAAGCTGGATTCCTGGCTCAGGCGCAGCAGGTTGCCGTAGGTGCGGTAGGCGTTGAGCTTGTCGGTAGCGCTGGTGGCGGTGATGGTGCTGCCGTTGTAATTCTGTTGGTTATGATAAGCGTAGGTATAGACCTTGTCATCCAGTTTCCAGCCGCCGCCCAGGTTCGAACTGAGACCGGCGTATTCGAAATCCGACGTCACATGATAGAAGTTGTAGCCCCAGTAATTGGCTTGCTTCGGATTATTGCTCAGCAGGTAGTCGTCTCCAAACTGCGCAATTTGCGCGCGCGTCGCACCCTTGGTGTTCGGCGTGTTGGACTTGAGGTCGATGTATGAGCCGAACAGGGTCAGCGCGGTGTTGTCGGTAATCGCATATTGGTACTTGAGCGAAACGGCATCGCGCGTTTGCTTGTTGTAGGTTTGATAGCCGTCCGACGTCATCTGGTGCGCATTGAGCAGCAGGTTGGAAGCACCGTCGGCGCCGAACTGCCCGCTTTCGAATTCAGCGCCGTAGATCTTGGTATTGAAAGAACCGTATGAGTCAAAGGCACTGAAGCGCTGCTCCGGCTCCAGGTTGCGCGACAACAGGTTGACCGAGCCGCCAAAGTTGGCTGGGCCGATGGTGGCGGCCGAGCCGGACTGCGATCAACTACTGCGCCACCGAGGAACTGGCTAGGGAAGAAAGCCCAGGTGTGATGCGACGGGCTGTTGGTGTCCTGGAACGGGATGCCATCGAAGCTCACGGTATAGTCGCCGTCGGAGAAACCGCGGAAGTAGGTTTTTGTATCGCCCAGGCCGACGCCGTTCGGGCTGTAGCTGTACATGCCCGGCGTCATCTGCAGCACCTGACTGAAATCGGCGACCGGCGAGGTCAGGTCACGAATGAACTGATCGCTCACTATCGATTGCGCCGAACGCGCAGTCAGAGAGCCTTGCACCGGCGCAGTCTTGGTAGCAGTAACCGGCGCACTGGAATTATCGGTGGCGCCGGAGCCGCCGCTGGCACTGACCGCGCCCAGGTCCGTGGCTTGCTGCGCACTGGCGATCATTGGTGCTGCCATGCACATGACGGCTAATGCGTGCAAGATTTGCTGGGTACCTGGCTTCAAACTGGGGCGCTTCATTTCTGGTTTTCCTTTTAGGATCGTTGTCGTAAAAATCGGAAGAAGATGCTGAGAAAATGCCGTTTGTGGCTTGGTGGCATAGGGCCTGTTGCCAAGTAACGCGGTAACTGGCTCTAGTTCGGGGCGAAGCATAAGCTTTGAAAATTAAGCGAAAATGAGCTGTGCGGAATCTGTCTGATTTATGCCAATCTGCAATGTATTTCACGCTCTCGTCACAATCGGCTGCTATGTTGAAAGGTCGACCAAGCCGAGTTTCCCTTTCCGATGCGCTTACTGCTGATTGAAGACGACTACATGCTGGGCAACAGCATCCGCAAGGGTTTCTACCCCTACGGCTTCATCGTCGACTGGACTCAGGACGGAATTGCGGCGGAGGCGGCGCTGGCGGCGGAATCATATTCGGCGGTGCTGCTGGACCTGGGATTGCCACGCAAGTCGGGATTGGAAGTCCTGAAGAAAATGCGCTCCGACAGCAACAGCACACCGGTGATCGTGTTGTCGGCCAGCGATCGCGTGCTGAACCGGATCGAAGGACTCGACGCCGGCGCCGATGACTATCTCAGCAAACCATTCGACCTGGATGAACTGGCGGCGCGGGTGCGCGCGTTGCTACGCCGTAGCGGCGGCCGCACCAGCCCGGTGTTGACGCACGGTGAAATTCAGTTTGACCCAGCCGGCAATACAGTTACCTACAAGGGCAAAGGCGTTGCATTGAGCAGCCGCGAACTGATGGTGCTGGCAGCGTTGATCGAGAAACCAGGCGCAGTGTTGTCGCGCGCACAATTGGTCGATAAAGTCTACGGCTGGAACGACGAAGTGGAGAGCAACACTATCGAGGTGCACGTCCACGCGTTGCGCAAAAAACTGGCGCCTGGCGTGATCCGCAACATCCGCGGCCTGGGTTACATGCTGGCTGACAGCGAAAGCCCGTGTGTCAATTAGGAACCGTTTGCTGTTCTGGCTGCTCTCCGGGCTGGCGATCCTGGGCGCGTGTTTCGTCTTGGCGGACTACCTGATCGACCGCGCCCTGCTGGCCGATATCTACGATGACCAGATGAACCAGATCGCGTCCGCCATTCCGGCCCACGTCAACAGCGAAGATCTGCGACAGAGCGGGCCGGGCTTGAAGTACGACGGCGACGACAGCATTCTGCAGATCTGGGACCAGCAGGGAAAATTGAACTACAACTCCCATCCCGAGATCGTCCTGCCGCAATTTTCGACACCGGGGTTCAGCGTGGTGCAATGGCAGGACGGCGAATGGAAAATATTTATCCGCAAGACCGACCGCAACGTTATCCAGGTGGCGCAATCGCTGAGCGGCCGCCGCAACATTGCGGTCGATCATGCGCTGCGTTCACTGATCCCGTTGCTGATCTTCCTGCTGATCATGGGCTTGCTGATCCATTGGAGCGTTGGCACCGGCTTGCAATCGCTGACGCGTCTTTCGCAGGAACTGGCCAAGCGTACCCCCGACAAGCTGGGCCGCCTGGCCGCGCCAGACCAGCCTACCGAAATCAAGCCGCTAACACAGGCCCTGGACACCCTGCTGGAGCGCCTGGGCGTGGCGCTGGAAGGCCAGAAGAAATTCATTGCCGACGCCTCACATGAGTTGCGCACTCCTTTGGCGACTCTGCAGATCCAGACGCAGCTGGTCGAACAATCGCTCGGCAGCGGGTGCGAAGCAAGGGCGCTGGCCGATCTCAAGGCTGGCGTCAAACGCACCAGCCACCTGGTCGAACAATTGCTGATGGTGTCGCGCCTGGAGTCGGGCGGCAATCACGATCCGCACGCTCCGCTGCAATTGCACGAGATTGCGCGCGAGGTGACGATTGACCTGATCCCGTATGCCAACACACGCAAGATCAACCTCGGCGTTGAACAGTTGGACGCCGGCGCAATCATGGGATCGGCGCACCATGTGCACATTCTGCTGCGCAACCTGATCGACAACGCAGTGCGCTATACGCCCATCGGCGGTCAGGTTGATGTGGCCATTCGCACAGGGCAGCACGAGATCGTGCTGGAGATTGAAGATAGCGGCCCCGGCATTCCGCCTGAAGAACGGGAACGTGTATTCGATCGTTTCTATCGCTGCCTGGTGCCGCAAGCGACCGGCAGCGGCCTTGGCCTGGCGATCGTCAAACAAGTCGCCGACCTGCACCTGGCCGAGGTGCGCCTGGGTCAGGGGCTCCGGCTTGCCGGACTGCGGGCCAGCGTCAGTTTCAAGCGCGCCGCTTGAAACGACAGCAGGACCTTCACCGCATCATTTTGCTGAATAAAAACGATATTGCGCCTGATAGGCGATACGCACCTGCTGACCCAGACGATCCTGGTTGCAACCATTTTCCAGAGCCTTGCCGCCGACTGTATTGAGACGCTGCGCGCTCTGGATGCCGGCGAACGCGCCATCGCCAGAATGTGATTGCGCGCCCAACAACAGCCACGGAATGGCGTTGGCGTCTGGTCCGGGATTTTGCGCCAGCACAGCGCCGACCACCTTGCTGCCGTCGAGCGCTTCCCAGGTCGGGCCGGCATAGTGTTTGCCGATCTTGTTGCCACTGTTGTCGAACAGATCAGCTTCGGGTGCGATGAAACGCCATGCGAATTTTCCGGCATCGGCAGCGCTCGCCGCGCATTGATAAATCTGCACGCCGCTAGCCTGCGCCGTCACCGTCAGCGCCTGGGTTGGCGGCGTGACGAGATTATCGGGAATGGCTGACGTCGCGGCGCGAGGCGTGCTGCTGCAGGCTGTCAGGAACAATGACATGGAGATTAGTGCGGCCGCACCTGCCAATTGCTTTTCCATCTCGGATTTCCTTCACGCTGTCGGATTAGTCTGGATCAAGAATTTGCAACTTGCTGCGAATGCCTATTGTAAAACGGCGCGCAGCATTTCATGCGCGGTGTTTGAACCAGGCCGCAGTGGCCTCATCGGCCGGAAAAAAAGACTCGATGCGCAGCTCATGCACGGTGACATCGTGCGGCGTGCCCATGGTGGCAATCGAGGTGAACAGGTTCAGCTCAACGCCGTCCTTGTCGATCTGCATCGCCAGGAATGGCAATGCACGGGTATCGAGGTTCGGCGTCTGGCTGACCGCCTTGATGCCGGGGAAGGCCAGTAACTCTTCCAGCAGTAGAGTAGCTTCGCTGCCGGGGCCGTCGCTCATCGCCTCGCGCTGAATCCAGTGCAACAAGTCGGCGCAGACGTCCTGCCAGTTGCGTAGGTGCTTGCGGATGCCGGCCGGATCGAGGATCAGCTTGAGCACGTTGACGCCCTCGCGCGGCAACGGCTGGCTGTCCGGCATGTCGAGCAGCCAGCGGATCATCATCGCCGCCGGGCCATTGCTCATCACCAGGTTCCACAGGCGATCCACCACCAGTGCCGGATAAGGTGCCTGCTGCGCCAGCATGAAATCCAGCGCCTGCTTGACCGACTGCAGTTCGGGATCGGACAATTTGCGCTCCTGGTAGGCGGGGGCGAAACCGGCGGCCAGCAGCATCACATTGCGCTGGCGCAGCGGAATATCGAGCACCGTGCCAAGCTTGAGGATCAATTCCTTGCTTGGTTGTGAGCGCCCGCTTTCAAGGAAACTGATATGACGCTGCGAGATATGGCTTTCGGTGGACAAGCGCAGTTGGCTATAACCGCGCTTGCCGCGCCAGTAGCGCAAGGCCGCGGCGAAGTCGTTGAAGTAGCGGTTGCCCGACGCCTGCCCGGCACTCCGGGCGGGTGCTTGCGACGCGACTTGCGATGTAGCCATCGGCGATCTCCAAAAGTTGATTGCGCAGTGTATCCCTGTTTCTTTGCGACGTGATAACAGCTAACCACGCTGCCACCTGAGCATCAGGCAGGCAACGCCAGCGCATCGAGGAAGCCGGTAACGCTGCTGATGCGGCCATCGTCGGCAACCACCACGACATCGGTGCCATGGGCGACCGGCTCTGCTCCCTCCGCGCCAAGCGTCCAGGAAAAGCGCACGACATTGTTATGGCCGTCTTGCTTGCCATGGAGGCGAAAACGCAGTCCCGCAAACTGCTGCTGGACCGCGCCGATCATCGCATCCAGGCCATCGTGGCCTGCACTACGCGCCATCGGGTCGAGATAGACAGCATCCGGCGTGAACACTTCGACAATACGGGCACGGCGGCGGCTCGCATCCAGTTCGTCCCAGGCGGCGAGATAACGGGTGGCGATGGCGGCAGCTTGTTCGGCGATATTCTTTGCAGTATTGGTGCTGGTCATGATCTGCTCCTTGAAGGTTATCGGATTATCGATTCAGGTTGATTTGTCGTAGTCGACGAAATCATTCTGCGCGCGGCGTTGCGCACGGTCGATTACCTCCCAGGTAATATCGCGGAAGCAAAAATCTTGCGTCAGAATGAATTTACATCAACTGATGCAAACCTTGATAACCGACATAGCCGCCAACCAACAGGATCAGAGCACCCGAAAAATAAGGGGCTTTCCGCGCAAATTCGCCGAAACCGCCCCAGCGCTTGGAAACGTGCTTCACACTCAGGGCCGCCAAAGCGCCCGACATCACCATGGTCAGCGCCAGGCCGATACTGAAGCACAAGACGAGTGTGGCGCCGAGTGCGATCTTCTTCAGTTGCAGGCATAACAGCAGCACCGTGATGGATGCTGGACAAGGAATCAGCCCTCCAGTCAAACCAAACATGATGATTTGCCCGGTCGTCACTTCTCGGTTGGCGAAGCGATGACGAATATCGTTGGCGTGCGCCAGTTCATGCGGATCCTGGTAACCCGGCGCCGACACATCCAGTCCGTCATAGTCATGGATGGCGTGATGATGGTGATCGTGCTCTAGATATTCCAGGTCATAGTCATGGCTGTGTTGCTCATGGCCCAGGCGTAAGCGGGCAACGAATTCGTGCGGCTCGGGAATCACCTGCTCCGATTCGAGATAGCCGTCGCGCCGCACGAAGGTGAATAACTGGCTGCTGCCGTCTGCTCGCTCCGTTTCTATCCTGACCTGATTGGCCGGCCATATGTGACCGTGCTTGCTATCGGTGAATAGCTGGAAGCGAGGCGGCACGCCGTCCTCGAATATTTCAAGTCGCACCAGGCCATGACCCGTATCTATGCGCTTTGTTTCGTCATGCGGATGATCGGCATGATCATGATCTGCAAAGCGCTGCTGCCGCCACGTGCGCCACATCATCCACAGTGCGACACCAACGATCAATATCGCGGATGCTAGTTGAAAATACGGCTCGCTGGCTTCCGCATTCCATTGCCGGCCGAAATATAAACCGATCAACGCCACTGCCCATACCACCGCGGTATGCGACAACGTGGCGGACAGGCCCAGAAAAATCGCTTGCGTCATGGTGCCGCGGATGGCGACAATGAAAGCTGCCATCATGGTCTTGGAATGTCCAGGCTCCAGGCCGTGCAACGCACCGAGCAAAATGGCGCTGGGAATGAACAGCCACGCATTGGAAGCGCCCTGCTGCAACAGAGTGGAAAATTCAGTCATGGAAATGGCCTACAAAATATCTGGATTGCCGAAAAATCGCCGGACGACTGCTGTGCCAGAGAACTGGACAGCAGGAAACGCGTAGCGCGCCTACTTGAAGTAGCTTTTGACAACGTCGATCAATTGCTCTCTGGCATCTCCATGCCCGTCATGCGCCTCATGTTCAACATCGACCAGATGCGTGCGTATGTGGTCTTCCAGCACCACTGCCAGCAAGCCGTTCATCGCGCCGCGACAACCGGTAATTTGCTGAAGCACATCCATGCATCCCTTTTCTTCTTCCAGGGCGCGTTCGATCGCATCGACCTGACCGCGGATGCGGCGTACCCGGTTCAGGAGTTTTTGTTTGTCTTTGATGGTGTGACCCATGATGATCTCAATTAATAGTATAGGGGGTATACTATATCGAGAAATCAAAAACGTATACTGGCGCACCGAAAAAGTGGCAGATCACATTTTCGGTGGCCAACCGCTCATTTCATTTTGACAATAATGCCGTCAATCTGACTCGTTCAAGGAGCGGCCAGCCATCAGCTCCTCGGCGCTATTCCCCAGCAGGTAACGCGGACCGTTGCCGCGCGTCTGGGCAATATCCTCTGGGTTATATAACGCACACTTCTGCAGCGACAGGCAGCCGCAGCCGATGCAGGAACTGAGCTGGTCGCGCAGCGCGGTGAGGGCATCGATGCGTTGCTGCAGCAGCGGCCGCCAGGAGCGCGACAAGCGCTCCCAATCCTGCTTGGTCGGCGTGCGATTCTCCGGCAGTGTCGACAAGGCCGCCCGGATTTCTTCCAGACGCAGGCCGATCGACTGCGCCACCCGGATGAATCCGACTCGACGCAGCACATCGCGCGAGAATTGCCGCTGACGCCCGGTTGTGCGGGTGCTATGCAACAAGCCCGCATCTTCATAGAAGCGCAAGGCGCTGGCGGCGACGCCGGAACGCTTGGCCAGCTCGCCGATGGTAATCATTTTGTCGCTCATTTCCTGACTCCGTATTTTGTGCTTGACTTCAAGTTTACTTTAACTTTCATACTACCGTGGTCAATCAGCTATTCGGAGGATTTACCGCATGAAGCAACGATTACAACAGGCGACGCTGCACCGGCTGCTCGATGCCAACGCACGCTTTGCACTCGGCGGCAACGGCACCACTAATCACTGTCCGATGGCGCTCTGCGCGCTGGCGGCAATGGGCGCTCCGCCGGAACGACTGCAGGATTTCTTTGACATGTGGGAAAGCCGCTACGCCCTTGCCGCACCTGCGGCAACCAAAGTCGTCGAGCGCGAAACATGGCAGGCCGGCGTCGGCAATCCGACCTCATTTGTCGCCCTGCGCGATTGCTTCGAAGAGTGGATCTGGTGCAGCGGCGCCGATGCTGTGCTGGCGCAGACGCTTCAGCACATGCCCTTCGCACCGGCCAGCGGTGCCTTTCACGCGTTGATCCGCCTCAGCTACGGCCTGGAAGCACAGCATGTCGGGGAAATCGCCGCCGGACTGGCAGCGCTGGCCAGCGGCAACCTGCATATCGACACAGGTTCACAGCCGCGCACACCTGCGGTTTCAGTACGTGCCGGTTTTGACAGCTTGTCGCGCGCAGTGCACGGCGTGCAATTCGACGGTGGCATGATTACTTCGCGCCTGCGCGCGGCGGCGGCCGAACCGCGCTTCCAGGCGGCATTGCCGGCGGCGCCAGCGCAGCCACAGCTGCTGGACCAGATGGCGCAGGCAGCCATCGCCTTGTACTGGCAAACCAATAATTTCACCGCCCTGCATATTGTCACCGGTCTGCATGCGGCGCGGCGTGTGTTCGAACATCTACCGTCGGTGCTGGTATCGCAGTTGATGCCGGAACTGTGGGCTGCAGTATGCGCCGCCTATGTGTCGATCGGCGCGCCGGCATTGGCGCCGGCTGCTGCGCTACTGATAGAGGAAGATGTGTTGCCGGACAGCGCCGATACCTGGCAAGACCTGTTCACCACTGCCATCGCCTCCGATGATGATCATGTGATCAAGCTGGTCTACACCTGCTATAGCGAAAACCTGCGGGCGCCATCGCCGCTGTATCTGGCCGCAGCAGCGCGACGTGCAGGGCGCGTGTTACAGATGCATTGAGCCGGAAAGGCAATGACTACTCAACCTTAAAGACGTCTTTGCAACACCTTCCAGGTGTCTGGATCGTACCAGCCGTTGTTTAGCCAGAAGCGATTTCCGACTTCATTGTCTGTATAGACGAAGACACTGCAGCGTGCGACATTTGCTGCAGTCAGTCTTGCAATGCAAAACTGCACCAGCCGTTGCCCTACGCCTTTGCCGCGGGCACTTTCGGCCACAGCCAGGTGATACAGGGAAGCGGCGCGGCCGTTGTGCCCGCACAAGACCGCCCCGACCATGTTGCCGCGCTCATCGATGGCAACCACGCTGAAACCGGGATTGCGATCCAGGAAAACAGCGACGGCTTCTTTCGTATCAGACTCGCTGAGGTAGAGTCCGTCAATCGACGACCACAATGCAAAAGCCGCCTCATAGTCCGCGATGACGAATGCGCGTAACTCAATATTTGATTCGGTATTCATTGTTGGTTCTGCATTCTTTTCAAGCCGTATGGAATTGACTGCGATATTTTACGAAGCCCCGCTTCTTGTCGCCGGAAAATCCGCAACTCGCGAAAAATGCATGGGCTTCGCTGCGGCTGGAGGAACTCAGCAGCATGATCTTGGAACAGTCATGGCTGGCACAAATCGTTTCGATACTTGCCATCAGTTGGCGGCCCAATCCTGTGCCACGAGCGGCGCTCGCAACAATGATGTTTTCCACTGTCGCAAAAGGCTGCTTGCCATACATCGCGTCGGCGCACAGCGACAGCAGCGCCGTTCCATAAACATTACCGGCGATATCGCACACCAGAAGATGTGTTGCAGGATCGGCATGCATCGCCTCGATCTGTTCGGGCAAGACATGTACCCGCACGTCACCGGTCAACTCTAGGTACAAATTCTGGATGGCGGCGCTATCACCGCCTTTCGCCAGGCGGATTACGGCTGATGCTTCATGCATGGGTCAACTGGAAAATAAAAGCCGATATGGCAATCGTGCCGCCTCTTTGACTACTTGCCGGTAATAATACTTTTGAAATTGTCCATGAGAACGGGATAGCTGGTCGCCATCGCCTTTTCCTGCGCACTGGAGATGTAGCTAACGATGCTTTGGTCAGCATTGCTGGAAGCCTGCAAGGCCATCTGCCCCTGCTCCGTAGAGTAAAAATCGGTAATTTTTCCGATCACCTCTGGCGGCAGATCCTTGGTCAACGATGTGGTGTAAATCTTCGCGACTTCTTCGCTGCTCCAGGAATTGGATACGCTGGCGATAAATTCGCCGGCGGCGACACGGATCGCGGTCTTCTGGGTATCACTCAGCTGCGGCACGCTTTTCTGGATCTGCATCACGATCTGGTCGATTTGCCTTTGGCCCATGGCTTGCGCCTGCAATTTGAAACCGCTGATCCGCTCTTGCAAGTGCATGCTGTCAGCCAGTTTGGCTGCTGCCACAACATTGGCGTCGTCTGCATAGGAGACCTGCGCAGCCAGCGCAAGCATGGTCGACATCGCTATCTTCTTGAACATGGTTTTTCTTTTCCGTTGATCACTGACGTATGGTCGCGACAAGCCGTTCAATTGTTGCCGTCTTTCCGGCGCGCCTGCTCCCCCTTGATTGCCGCAGCATGTTGCCATACGGCGATTAACTAAGCAACAGCGCTGCCGCGACATCAATCGAAAACGGGAGCGTCAACGAAAAATCAATCCTCCGGCCCCTCCGTGCCGGCCAGATCCAGGTCGCGTGCGATCCAGAAACAGGCGTAGGAGATGAAGGCCGCAGAAATAGCCAGCACATAAGCCAACCGCTTGCCGTGCCAAAGGCTGGCCAGCCAGCCATTGAAGTCAGCGATGAGCAAACCTGACTTACCGCTGTACATTTCCATGTCGCGACGATAGGACTTCGATTCATCCGGCGCGACAGAATAGACATTGCCGCCCACCACGTCATAGCCGAGCGCACGATTGTAGCCGCCGGAGGCGGAGTAATAGACCAGGCCGGCGCTCAACAACCCAGCCAGCAAGACAATGGCGCTTGCCAGATAAAGGTGACGCTGAAGCCTTGAATTCTTCCGATCCATGTCCTGCTCATCAGTATTCGTTAACAAATTGGCTACGGCTGCCGACATCTTCCGTGTTGCCGACAGGGGAACTCACTCAGGATGAGGATGCAGCAGCCAGCGTCGTCTTGCCAACAGCGAACGACGCCTTCGCGATGCGCTGACCGGCAATCTCGTAGACGCACAGCATTTCCACCGTTCCGGCGCCTTCGGGAAAATTACGTGTAATGAGTTCGAAGTCGATGACGATGTTTTCCATGACCGTGCGCGACAGCAGGCGTGCATGGAGATCCGGTTCGGCAAAGCGCGTCAGGAAGCGCGTCCGCATCTGTTCATGGCCGCGTGCAAGCAGGTCGCCATGCAACTGGTACTGCTCCGCATCAGCCGCGTAGGTCGCCAGCAGGGCATCGATATCCTTGGCGTTATAGGCGTCCAGCTGTGCTTGAACGATGGCTTGAGGCGAGATTGGCGGCATGATTTTTCCGGGATTGAAAAGAGTGTTGGGAACGCGGCTCATTTTATACGTTCTGTGGATTGCGTTCGTGTCGACACGCAAATGCCTTCCCCCGGCAACACATCCGCATCGGCATCAGCACAAGACCCGCCGTGCTTGATCATATGCGCAGCCAGGAGCGCGGCGGACGAAACATGTCGACGGAAGAATATTTTCCTACCGAAACCGGTTCATGCCGTTGACAGCCGCCACCGCCGCCTGAACCGCGGTTCGGTCAAGCGTCAACGAGATGTGCCCGATCCCAGGCAGTAAGGTGACAGGCGCATCCTTACCTGCTGCCTTGAACACTTCAGCGAAACGTTCGGCATGAAATGCCTCGTCATCCTGCCCCGCCACCAGCCGTAGCGGTTGCCGGACTGCGCGTATGTTCGCCTGCCAATCCGCCTGTGGCCGGAAGTTCTGCGTCAGTGCATACGAATACTCCGGGGTCAGGAAAGGCTTGGCTTGTTCGTCGAGTGCGAAGCGCACGACAGGAAGCCCATTCAACGCATGTATGTCTATCGCATTCAGCAGGCTGATCGCCATCAGGCGCGGGACACCAACACTCACCCAGCCTCCGCTGTCAGGGCGGAAAGTCGGTGCATCCTGGCTGATGAATGGCGACAACAGCAGGTAGTTGGAAAACAGCGTTTGCTTGTGACCACCGGCGAAACGCAGCACGAATCCGCCGCCGGAAGAAAAGCCGGCAAGCGTGGACGGCATGGCCGGCGTCAACGCGCGCGTGAAATCCTCGATGTCGTCCTCCAATTGTCCGACATAGGCAATGCTGCCTTTGCTGCCGGACTCGCCATGTCCGCGCATGTCGAGCGCATAGGCGGTATAACCGGCAGCGGAGAACGCCTTGGCCATCACATGCATGCTATCGCTGCGCGCAGACGATCCGTGCACCAGCACCACGCTGCCTTTGGGATGGTCACCGACAGCAGGATATTGGCGAAATGCGAGTTGCGCGCCGTCGCGCGCCGCGTAGCGGCGGATAGCCGGCAGGTCGGAGAAATCGACGCTTTTGAATGGATTGTTCATGCTTGCCATAGGCCGCGGCTCATGCGGTCCACCGAAGCCGATGGCGAGGGCGACGATGACGGACATCAATGCGAACAGGATCAGCGCGGCAAATATGAATGGTTTCATGATGATCTCCTGGAAGTGTCCAGTTAATCTTATGAAACCCGGGCTTCAGCTGCCACGACTATGCGATGAACCGCAGCCAGGCACGACCGAACTGCGGGTTGCCGGCGCGAACGGCGATCTGAAGGCAGGCATTCGTGAATGCCTGCCGATATGCCGATGATTTAGTTTCAATCCTGCTTGCGAAACGGAAACGCCTGCTGCTTGATGAAGCCATCAGGCATGTAATCGCCGACCACACCGTATTTCTCCGGGAACGCGCGGTTGACCTTGACTGCCGTACCGAGGAAATAGTCGATAAAGGCAAAGTGGGCCGCGTAGTTCTTGTCGATCGCTTCGTCTTCCGAGGAGTGGTGCCAATGATGGAAATCCGGCGTCACGAAGATGTAGCGCAGTGGCCCCCATGGCAAATGCACATTGGAATGGTTGAACACGGCCTGGAAGCCGACGATGATGATGTAGGCGTTAACGACGGATTTGTCGAAGCCGAGCACGAACAAGGGGCCGAGCACCAGTACTCTGGTACAGATCAATTCCAGTATGTGCTGGCGTGAACCGGCCAGCCAATCCATGGTCTTGACGCTGTGGTGCACTGCGTGGAAGCGCCACAGAAACGGCACCTCGTGATACGCGCGGTGTGCGCCATATTCCATCAGGTCAGCGACCAGCATGCACAGCAGCAGTTGCGGAATGAAGCTGATGGAGGCAACCGTGTTCTGGAAATCGGCATGCACCATCCAGCCGAATACTCGGTGAATCATCACGTTGACCACCAGCAGTGCCAATCCGATGATGAAATGGTTAACCGCAAAATGCACCAGGTCGGTCTGCCATTCAAAACGGAATATCGCCTGCTTGCGATACAACGGGAACATCTTTTCGATCAGTACGAAAATCAGGGTTGAGCCGAGCAGGTCGATGATGAACCAGTCCAGGCCGATGTATGGCGTGTGGTCCGGAAACTCGCCGACCGCAACCTTTGAACCGCCCCACGCTACCGCAACCAGCACCATCAGGAGTGCGGTGAAATTCAGCGAGCGATGCCGGCCAAACAGGATATTTACTAGCGACAGGACGCCAGACACTAGCAGCGCGCCGAACAGAATCTGGCGCATCAGGCTGACCGAATAGACGTGACGCAGCTCGGGCGTGGTCAGGTACTGCGGGAAATGGAAGGCCAGCACGCCTAACAGGCTCAGGAAGCCGAGGCTCAGCGCAATCACGCTCGTGATCAGGCCGGTGCCCGGCTGCAGTTCTCCGCTTTGATGCAGAATACTGGCTGTATCCTCGACCATCGCGGTGGTCAGGTTACCGATTTTGGATGACTTGACGCGTAACGCCGCTTTCGAAGCCTGGTCCTGATCTGGCATGGCTATTCCGTTATGAAAATTGAAAGAAATCGGAGTATAGCAGCGGAGCAATGCACTCACCATTGCCAAATCACAACATTGCAAATAAATATTGCCGCCGGAGACCAGACCGGCCATGCAGCATGGCCGATCCGTCGTGTTGGAAATTAGCCCGGCACCTTGCCCTCTACGCCCTGCACGTAGAACTTGATGCCATGCAGGAAATCGTCGTTGGCCACTGCATCCTTGGCAACTGCTTCCTTGCCGGTGTTGTCGATGATTGGCCCTTTCCAGATCGGTGCGCTGCCGTCGATGATGGCCTTCTTGCGCTCCGCTACCAGCGCCTTGACGTCGTCCGGCAAGGCCGCATTGAACGCGCCCAGATCGATACCGTCGTCTTTCAGGCCGAGCCAGCTGGTGCCGGTTTTCCAGCTGCCGTCCAGCACTTCGCCGACGCGTTTGGTATAGTAGGTGCCCCAGTTGATCATCGATGCCGCCAGATGCGCTTTCGGACCGAAGCTGCTCATGTCGCTATCCCAGCCGAATGCATATACGCCCTTTTCCTGCGCGGTCTGCACGACGGCGGCGGAATCGGTATTCTGCATCAGCACATCAACGCCCTGGCCAATCAGGGTAGTGGCCGCTTCACGCTCCTTGCCCGGATCGAACCATTTGTTGACCCAAACGACGCGCGTGGTGGCTTTCGGATTGACCGAACGGGCGCCCAGCGTGAATGAATCGATATTGCGGATCACTTCAGGAATCGGCACCGAAGCGACCACCCCGAGCTTGCCCGTCTTGCTCATCTTGCCGGCTACGACACCGGCCAGGTAGGCGCCTTCATAGGTGCGGACGTCGTATTGCGCCAGGTTGTCGGCAGTCTTGAAGCCGGTCGCATGTTCGAACTTCACGTCCGGGAATTCCTTGGCCACTTTCAGCATCGCTTCCATGTAGCCGAAAGTGGTACCGAAGATCAGCTTGTTGCCATCTGTCGCCAACTGGCGGATCACACGCTCTGCATCGGCAGCCGATTCGGGGACGTTCTCGACGAAAGTGGTTTTGACCTTGTCGCCGTATTTCTGTTCAACCGCCTTGCGGCCCTGGTCATGGGCAAAGGTCCAGCCGGCGTCGCCGACCGGTCCGATGTAGACGAAAGCGACTTTCAGCGGTTCAGCCTTGGCCGGTGCTGCTGCCGAAGCGGCGGCAGAAGCGGGGGCCGCCGCCGGCTCGTCCTTCTTGCCGCAGCCGATGAGCGTTGCGGCGGCCAGCGTTGCTAGCATGGCCAGTGATGTCCTGCGCGATATCTTCATTATCTATCTCCCTCTGTGTGATGGTTGGTCGACTTGCTATCTGGTTTGCTTGTGTATTACTTCATCAAATTATTCAACTTGCATTCGGCTTGAACGGCTTGCCCAACGACGCCGGCATGTTCAAGCGTATCCAGTCCGGATTGCGCGAAATCAGCGCCAGCACCACGATGGTTGCCGCGTACGGCAGCATCGACAGGATCTGCGACGGCACGGTGACGCCTATGCCCTGCAAGTAAAACTGCAGGATCGTGACGCCACCGAACAGCAAGGCCCCCAGCAGCACGCGCAGCGGACGCCAGGTGGCAAACGCCGTCAGCGCCAGGGCAATCCAGCCGTGGCCGGACACCAGACCTTCGACCCACATCGGCGTATACACCAGCGACAAGTAGGCGCCGGCCAAGCCGCAGCAGGCACCGCCGAACAGCAGCGCGGCAAAGCGTATCCAGCGCACTGGATAACCAAGCGCGTGCGCCGACTCCGGCGACTCGCCAACCGCGCGCAGGATCAATCCGGCACGGGTGCGATAGATGAACCAGGCAATCGCCGCACACAGCAGCAGCGATAGGTAACTCATCCAGTGCTGTTGGAACAGCGCCGGGCCGACGAACGGCAGGTCTTTAAGAAATGGGATCGACAGCGTTTGCGAAGGCAAGGCCAAACCAACAAAGCGCTGACCGATGAAGGCAGACAATCCCGTGCCGAAAATCGACAGCGCCAGACCGGTGGCGACCTGGTTGGTAGCCAGCATCAGCGCCAGCCAGGAGAACAGCGACGCCATCAGCATGCCGCTGAGGGCGCCGGCAATGAAGCCGAGCATTGGGCTATGCGTAGCGTAGCCAACTGCAAAGCCGGCAATCGCAGCAACCAGCATCATACCTTCGGCGCCGAGGTTGAGCACGCCGGCGCGCTCATTGATCAGCAGGCCGAGCGCTGCCAGCAGTAACGGCGTTCCGGCATTGATCGAGGCAGCGATAAGAGAAGCGAATTGTTCCATGTCTTTCCTTAAACCTTGGCTTTCCAGCGCAGGCGATAATCAATCAGTGTATCGCTAGCCAGCAGCAGAAACAGCAGCATGCCCTGGAACACGCCCGTGATTGCCGACGGCAGCCCGAGCCGCGACTGCGCCAGCTCGCCGCCCAGGTACAGCAGCGACATCACCAACCCACCCAGCACCGCGCCGACCGGATGCAGGCGACCGATAAAGGCGACGATGATGGCGGCGAAGCCGTAGCCCGGCGATACCGATGGCAGCAGCTGACCTATCGGCCCGGCGATTTCAAACGCCCCGGCCAGGCCGGCAAAGCTGCCCGAGATCAGCAGCGATATCCACAACGCGCTGCGGCTGGAGAATCCCGCGTAACGCGCCGCGTGCGGTGCGGTACCGCCGACGATCAGCGAGAATCCACGGAAGCTGCGCGTCATGAAGACCGTCATCACGATTGCCAGCACCAGCGTGACTGCGAAGCCGATGTGCAAGCGCGTGCCGCTGATCAGTTCCGGCAACATGAATTCACTGGAGAACACTTTCGATTGCGGAAAGTTCATGCCATTGGGGTCCTTCAACGGACCGTTGACCGCATACATCAACAGTAATTGCGCAACATAGGTCAGCATCAGCGACACCAGGATTTCGTTGGCGTTGAAACGATCGCGCAACACGGCGGTAATGCTGGCCCAGAACGCGCCACCGAGGATCCCGGCGACAATCATCAGCAACAGGCCGAGACCACCCGGGATCGCATGGCCCGGCACGTCGATCGCCACCAGCGTGGCGCCGGCAAACAAGGCGCCGACCGTGAACTGGCCCTCGGCGCCGATGTTCCAGATATTGGCGCGAAAGCACACTGCCAGGCCCAGCGCACACAATATCAGCGGCACCGATTTCAGTAGCAGCTCGCTGATGGCGCGCTTGCCGTTGAACGGATCGATCAGGAACACTTTCAGGCCGGCCAGCGGATCCTTGCCCAGCGCCATGAACAGCAACGCGCCAAGCAGCATCGTCAGGACCACCGCCAGCACCGGCGACAGGTACGTCATGGACCGCGACGGCGTACCGCGCAGCTCCAGTTTCCACGGCCACGGATTACGCATGCGCGGCCTCCTGGCCATCCTGCCACAAGCCGCTCATCCACAACCCGACCTGCTCGCGCGTTGCCTGCTCAATTGGGATCGACGGCGATAGGCGCCCCTTGGCAATCACGTGCAGGCGGTCGCACAACGCGAACAGCTCATCGAGTTCTTCGGATATCACCAACACAGCGCAACCTTCCTGTTTCAATGCGAGGATTTCGGCGTGGATCTGCGCCGCAGCGCCAACATCTACGCCCCAGGTCGGTTGCGCGACAATGAACACGCTTGGTTTGCGTTCCAGTTCGCGGCCGACGATGAATTTCTGCAGGTTGCCACCGGACAGGCTCTTGGCCAATGCATCGGGGCCGCTGGCTTTGACCTTGAAGCGCTCGATGATGGCGGCGGCGGCATTGCGGGTATAAGCAAAATCGATCATGCCGCGCTTCACGTAGGGCGTCTTCTGGTGCGACAGCAGCATGTTGGCCGACAGCGATAAAGTCGGCACCGCGCCGCGCCCCAGCCGCTCTTCCGGCACCAGCCCGAGGCCGAGCGCGCGGCGCGGATTCGGCGCCAGATTACCGGCGGCGCGGCCGACCAGCATCAGCATGTTCGGTGCGGCGCGTTGATCTTCACCGGACAGCGCAGCCAGCAATTCCTGCTGGCCGTTGCCAGAGACACCGGCAATACCGACGATCTCACCGGCACGTACTTCGCATTCGATATCGTGCAATTCGGTGGCGAACAGATGCGCCTTCGGCAGGCTCAGGCGATTGATGTGCAGCTTGCGCTCGCTGCGATGCGAATCAGGATTGCGTTCGCGCTGCAAGCGCACCAGCTCGTCACCGATCATCATGCGCGACAGGCCGGCGCTGGTTTCGTTGCGCGGATCGCAATTGCCGGTGACCTTGCCATTACGCATCACGGTGGCGCTATGGCATAGGGCTCGGATTTCATCGAGCTTGTGGCTGATGTAGAGAATGCTGCAGCCCTCGTCGGCCAGCTTGCGCAAGGTGACGAACAATTTGTCGACCGCCTGCGGCGTCAGCACCGAGGTTGGTTCATCAAGGATCAGCAATTGCGGATTGGTCAGCAGCGCGCGCACGATCTCGACGCGCTGGCGTTCGCCGACCGACAGTGTATGCACGTGACGATGTGGCTCCAGCTCCAGGCCGTATTTCTCCCCGGTCTGGCGGATCTGCGCGACCAGTTCCGGCATGCTGACATCGGAAGCCAGGCCGAGCGCGATGTTTTCCGCGACGGTGAGCGTATCGAACAATGAAAAATGCTGGAACACCATCGCAATGCCAAGCTTGCGGGCGACATGCGGATTGGCGATATGCACCTGCTCGCCATTCCAGAAGATATCGCCGGCATCGGGTTTCACCGTGCCGAAGATGATTTTCATCAGGGTCGATTTGCCGGCGCCGTTCTCGCCGAGGACGGCATGGATTTCGCCGGGAACAACACGCAGATTGATATCGTCATTGGCCAGCACGCCAGGATAGGCTTTGCGGATATGGGCGATTTCCAGACGCGGTATGGTTGAAGTCACTTTCTTTTGCCTGTAACAGTGTAAGACCGTTGCAAAATGATTCCAGCGTTGCGCTTGCCTGCCGTACTGCAATACAGCAACGGCGGCCACATACCAAAGGCAAGCAACATGCTACATCAATTTCGTTGTTCAACACCGACTAAAACGCCATATAAAGCAGCAAATTCGGCCGGCTTAAAGACCATGACAAAAGCAATCCGCATGCCAGCGAGAATCGACATATTTCGGCATCTGGTACATTTTGTGCCTGTGTCTGGCGTCAGCGATTTGCGGTAGCATGACCGCAGGCTTGCAATCCAAAACAGAAATGGGAATCCATGAGCAAAAAGTCTGATGACACCGCTGCTGCGCCGGCCAGGGCCATCGTCAAACGCGGCAGCGGCGTTGTCGATCAAAAGATCTACGACTCGGTGCTGAAGGCAGTGATGAGCCAGCGCCTGCGGCCGGGGACCAAGCTGACAGAGGCCAGCCTGTGTGAGTTGTTCGCGGTCAGCCGGACCATCGTGCGCAAGGCGATACAACGGCTGGCGCACGATCACATCCTGGAGCTGCGACCGAACCGTGGCGCCATCATCGCTCAGCCGACGCCACAGGAAACGCGCGAAATTTTCGCTGCGCGCCGGGCTATCGAAGCCGCCATCGTGCCACTGGCGGTGGAACATGCGACACGTACGCAAATCAGCCGCTTGCGCCAGATTGTGAAAGAAGAGCATGCATCCTTTCATAGCGGCGATCACGCCAAATGGATACGCCTCGGCGGCGAATTCCACATCCTGTTATCCGAGAGCGCCGGCAATCCGGTGCTCACCCGCTTCCTGCGTGAACTGGTGTCGCGCTGCTCCCTGATCATTGCCCTGTACCAGGCGCCCAACAAGACCGCCTGTCCGAACGACGAACACGAAGAACTGATTAACGCCATCGCAACCGGCGACGCAAAGCAGGCGGTGCGCTTGATGAACCAGCATCTGATCGACATCGAACGCGCCTTGCTGCTGAGCGATGATGAACACGAAGTCAACCTGGCAGACATCCTCGACATCGCCTGAAGGCGAACGATTTTTCGCCCGTAGGCAGTGCATTGGCAGCGTCGCCTCAAGGCGCTTCAAAGTGTATACAAGTTATAAAAAAATGTCGCGATTTCGATATATTGCGACGCACTAATCCGGGCCAAACTGCAACAACCAATCCCTAATTTGGCGCGCCCCTCCCCATTAAATGGCGTTATTCCTTGCTGATAAGCGGGATCAGACGATAGGCAGAAATTGCCGTCCTGGCATCATCGCGTTGCAACGATCATAGGCCATCATATGTATACAATATATTTTTTATAAAAATCTCCATACGATTTTTTTAATCCTTCCTGCCCGGAAAATTTCTGGCACGGTCTTTGCGTTGATGAGTCCGATCCGATCGGATGGCCACTCGACTTTTCGGCATCCGATCTCCTGACATGCAGTTCGCTGTTGGCATTGCCGCTGTTGGTGCCGACGAAGTTCGTATTGCATTGCGTAGCACGATCAGCACAAGAAAAAAAGCGAGTTCGGTTTATCAATGTGGATAACAGAGGGATGAAAATGGGAAAAAAAGCGAGGGCACGCGCCCACATGCGTTGTGCGCATAAAGTAGTACTGACATTGGGGGCGGCACTGCCATTCGGGGCGGTACTGGCGCAGACAGCCCCGGTACCTGCAACACCAGCGGCGAGTGCAGCGCCGGCGGCGGACACCACACAAAGCAACCTGCAGCTGGAAACCATGACGGTGACTGCGCAGCGCAAGGTTGAGAAAATCAAAGACGTGCCGATCTCGGTGACGCTGCTGAAAGGCGAAACGCTGGACGTGCTGAATTCCGGTGGGGCCGATATCCGGGTATTAGCCGCCAAAGTGCCAAGCCTGAATATCGAATCGTCGAACGGTCGCACTTTCCCACGTTTTTATATCCGCGGTTACGGCAATACCGACTTCTCTACCTTCGCCTCGCAGCCGGTATCGCTGGTATTCGATGATGTTGTGCAAGAGAATGCCGCCCTCAAAGGTTTCCCGATGTTCGACCTTGCTGGCGTCGAAGTCTTGCGTGGGCCGCAAGGCACGCTGTTCGGCCGCAACACGCCAGCCGGCGTGGTCAAGTTCGATTCCGCCAAACCGAGCCTGGACGGCGTATCCGGCTACTACAGCGTCTCCGACGGCACCCACAATACCGCCAACGTTGAAGCGGCGGTCAACGTGCCGTTAAGCGATCAATGGGCGATGCGCTTCTCGACGCTGGTCGAACACCGCGACAACTGGGTCACGAATAATGGCGGCGGCACGCCAAACCTGGAAGGCTACGACGAACGCGCAGGCCGCCTGCAGTTCCTGTACAAGCCGGATGGTACGTTCAATGCACTGTTCAACATCCACGCCCGCGCCACCACCGGCAGTGCGCGCCTGTTCCGCGCCAATATCCTGGAGCCAGGCACGAACGGCTTCGTTCCTGGTTTCGATCCGTCGCAAGTCACCTTCAACGGCCTGAACTCGCAGTCCCTGCATACCGCCGGCGGCAGCGCTCGCCTGACCTGGAATCTGGAAAATGTAAAGCTATACTCAATCACTGGCTATGAAACCATCTCCAGCTATTTCAGCCGCGGCGACATCGACGGCGGCACGCCGACCGGCCCCGGTTTCATCCCGTTCCAGGTGCAAACCGGTGGCGGTGTCGGCGACGACAAGCAGTTTTCGCAGGAATTCCGGCTTGAATCGAAGAACGACGGGCCACTCAACTGGCAGACCGGCCTCTACTATTTCAATGAAGACGTGACCGGCAACAGCGCCAATTTCAACAGCACCACTCAGCAACAGACCAGTTACCTGCAGAATCGCCAGAAGAACACGGCGTACGCAGTCTTCGGCTCGTTGACCTATGATGTCAACGACCGCTTCAAACTGCGCGGCGGCCTGCGTTACACGCAGGACAAGAAAGATTTTTCGACAGAGGTCGCCGACAACGTGAGGTTCTCCGGCCCCGGTTCGATCAGCGAAAGCAAATCGAACGTCAGCTGGGACGCCAGCGCCAATTACGCGCTGACCAACGACATCACCACCTACGCACGAGTTGCCACCGGCTTCCGTGCGCCAAGTATTGCCGCGCCATCATCGTCCGTGCCGATCACTGTGGCCAACGCCGAGACCATCACGTCGTATGAAACCGGGATCAAGGCCGACCTGTTCAATCGTCGCGCCCGCGCCAACTTCAGCATTTACAGCTACGACGTCAAGAATCAACAGCTGACCGCGGTCGGCGGTGCTTCCAACTCGATCTCGCTGGTCAATGCTGCAAAGACGGTCGGACGCGGCGCCGAACTGGACCTGGAAGCCAACCTGACCGAACGCTTGCGCATGACGTTCGGCGGCAGCTACAACTACACGCAGATTCGCGATCCAAATCTGCTGGTGGCAGGCTGTGCAACCTGTACCATGCTCAACACCCAGGTAAGGCCAGGCCTGTATTCGATCGACGGCAACGCACTGCCGCAAGCACCGAAGTGGATTGCCAACGTCACCGCGCGCTACGGCATACCGCTTGGCAACAATGACGAACTGTACTTCTACACAGACTGGTCGTATCGCAGCAAGATTAACTTTTTCCTGTACAACTCGACCGAATTCACCGGCAAGCCGTTGCTCGAAGGTGGCCTGCGCATGGGGTACAAATGGGACGGCGACAAATATGAGATCGCAGCTTTCGCCCGCAACATCACCAACAAGGTGGTGGCCACGGGCGGTATCGATTTCAACAACCTGACCGCGTTCATCAACGATCCACGCATGTTCGGCGTGCAGTTCCGCTCGAACTTCTGATCTGTCAGGCAGTTGCACGGCTAGCTTGAGCCGGCGGCATTGTCGCCGCCGGCTGGTTCAGCGCGTGCCGCTATCCACCGATCGCCGAGAGGGCACATGAATAACACCAGCGCAAAGAACGATCGATCACTTCAGACCAACTCGGCTTGGCGGCACATTGCGGCAAGCCTGTTTTGTGCCGTCGCAATCGGCATTGGCGCACTGGTGCCAGCCGCAGCGTCCGACTTGCCAGAGCAAAAGAGCGCCACATTGTTCGGCGCCACGATCCGCTACTACGACATCGGTAGCGGCCCGACAGTGGTGCTGGTGCATGGCCTGGGCAGCAGCGCCAAAGGCGATTGGGGGCGCGTGATGCTGCCGCTGGCGCAAAATCATCGGGTGCTGGCGCTTGATCAATTAGGATTCGGCAATTCCGACAAGCCACAGATCGATTTCGGCATCCAGACCTGGGTTGATTTCCTCGGCGAATTCCTGCGCCAGCAGCAGGTTTCCGATTTCACGCTGGTTGGTGAGTCGCTAGGCGGCTGGATCTCCGCGCAATACACGATACAGGCCTTGAACGGCATCGCGGCAGGCCCTACCCTGGCCCTGCCAAAACCGTCCAGGTTGGTACTCTCTGATTCCGCCGGCTTGTACGCAACCATGAAGCGACAGCTAGCCGCGTCGCCTCATGGCAACCAAAACATCGTCGGCGCATCGCTGGCAGGTGAAAAGAAATTGCTGGCAAGCGTGTTCCACGCGCCCTCGTATCATACCGACCAGGCCTTGCGTGACGGCCTGGCCTGGAGCCTGGCGAAAGGCGATGCATGGGCCATCCGCTCGGTGCGCAATCCCGCGCTGCTCAATGAAACTGTGGACAAGCAGTTGAGCGCCATCACCATTCCGACACTGGTGATCTGGGGCCAGCACGACGCCTTGCTACCGCTCAGCGATGGCCGCCATTTCGCTTCCGGAATAGCCGACGCCAAGCTGGAGGTGATTGCCGACAGCGGCCATGCGCCGATGATCGAAACGCCGGATGCATTCCTGGCGGCGTTGCTGCCATTTTTACGATAACCTGCATGCCGGCTACGACCACATCGACGGCTGCGGCAGGCAGGTTTTTATCCTTTTTCTTTGAAAGTAGCTTATGAAATCGAATCCATTGCGTCGCCGACTGATATCGGCGGTATTCATGCTGGGGTTGACGGTATCTGCAACATTGCCGCTACAGGCGCACGCCGAAGGCAAGCGCAAGGTGATTATCGACGACGACATCGGCGGTCCGCGCGCGGCGCAATTGATGGCCCTGCAGTCGCCGGAGGTGGAGGTATTGGGCTTGACCATCGTCAGCGGTTCGACCTGGCATGACGAAAACGTCGCACATGCGCTGCGTACGTTGGAGTTGATCGGCCGCAGCGACATTCCAGTGGTGCCCGGTTCGGTGTTCCCGTTGCTGAACACGGAAGAAACAACGCGACGCTGGGAAGCTTTGTACGGCAAGCTGGTCTATAAAGGCGCCTGGATGGACGGCAAGTGGCCGGATGGCACGATCCAGAGCCAGCCGAATTACCATGCTCATGATGTGGTGCCGCCTCTGCCAGAAGGCATGCCGCACACCAAGCCAGCCAACGAAATCGCCGCCAATTTCATGATCCGCAAGGTGCACGAATTTCCTGGCCAGGTAACCATCCTGGCAACCGGACCAATGACCAATGTGGCATTGGCCATCAGCCTCGACCCCAGCTTTGCGGCGACCGCCAAGGAAATCGTCTACATGGGCGGCAGCCTGAATCCGCACCAGGTTCTACCATCGAAATCGGCAGAACAGTTTGCGCGGGAATACATCAACACGCCACGCCTCGAATTCAACTTCCGCTGGGACCCGGAAGCCGCCAAGATTGTGCTGCGCGCGCCGTGGAAACACATCGTCATGGTGCCTGCCGATCCGTCGACCGCGACCGAGCTGAGCGCGAAGCTGCTGAGCGACATGACCAAATCAAATACACAAATGGCGCAAGTGGTAAAAAAAGTTACCGAAACCGGTTTTCCACTGTGGGATGAACTGGCTACCGCCGTATGGCTCGATCCAAGCCTGATCAGCAAGTCCGACCAGTTGTATGTCAGCATCGACACCGACTTCGGCGCCGGCTACGGCAATACTCTGTCCTGGCCCGCAGCCTACGCACCGCCTGGCCTGATCGCCAGCCCTACCACGGTGGTGCGCGAAGTGAACGTGCCGGCCTTTGAGAAATTGATGATCAGGCTGATGAACCTGCCGACGCCTGCGGTGACTGCCCAGCGATAGTTGCGTCCATCATTGCAGCGCGGCGCGCGGCAATGGCGGCAAGACGCCACCCAATGAAAACAGCGCCAGCGGCGCTGTTTCGGCGCCAGGCATCTTGACCAGCGCCGTAATCGGCGCGTCGCCGGCACCCGGCACGGCAACGAAATGGCGACCGCCATCGTTGCTGCGCAACAGAGTGCCGCCCATGCCGCCTACTACCAGTTCCCGTTCCGACAGGCTATCGGCGTCGGTCAACGATTGCGTGGTACCGGAGGCGATGGCTTGCCAACTCTTACCGTCGTCGGCGCTGCGGATGATATGGCCGCGCATGCCGACCATGACCACCGTGCTGACGCCATTCTCGGCAAATGCCGTGGCACTCCATAGCGAGCCTTTTTCACCGGTATCGATCACATCCCAATGCTTGCCGCCATCTTCCGAACGGAACACGGTGCCGGCTTCGGCCGTGATCAGCAAGGTTCCGGTATGGGTGGCGAGAATCCGGTACAGGTGGCGATCGGCAGCATCGCCGTCTGTCAATTTCACTTCACGCCATGTGACGCCACCGTCGGCAGTCCGCAACGCCATGCCAAACAGCCCGACCGCCAGGCCATTGTCGGCATCGGCAAACCAGATCGACAATATCGGCTGTTCCTGGCCATACTGCTGACGCAGCAGCCGCCAGGTGTCGCCGCCATCGACGGTTTTCAGGACCACGCCGTCATGACCTGCGGCCCAGCCGGTCTGGCGGTCAATGAAGAATACCGTGGTCAGCATGGTGCGGGTCGGCACGCTGCGCGCCTGGCGATAAGTCTTGCCATCATCGGATAGCAGGATCACGCCGTGATCGCCTACTGCGACGATCCGGTTGCCGGCGCCAGTTAGAGTCGCGGCCAGCAACGCTGTCGTGCTAGCTTGCGGACGCAGCTGCGCGGGGCGGTCGGTGGGCCAGCCGGAAGAAGCAGCACCGGCAGCAGCGCCGCTCCAAACCAGCATTGCGGCCATCAACATGGCAAACGAAGCGCGCTGCACAGAAAAAGTAATCGACAATCGCAACATGATTTTCCTCAATGAGCGGCGTAAGTGGGCATGCGCGGCAATCCGGCGCGACGCGGGAACACGGTTTCCAGCACCACGGCAAACGCCGGCAGCAAGGTGACCGCCATCACCATGTTGACCAGGAACATGAAGGTCAACAGCTTTCCCATGTCGGCCTGGAACTGCAACGGCGAGAACGACCAGGTGGCGACGCCGATCGACAGCGTCAACGCGGTGAATACGGTCGCCACGCCGGTTTCGTGCAAGCTGCGTTCAACTGCCTCGCTGATACCGATGCCGGCCCCCAGATGCAGTTGCAGGCGGTTATAGATATAGAAGGCGTAATCGACACCAATGCCGGTGGCCAGCACCATCACCGGCAACGTCGCCACGGTGAGGCCGATATTCAGGTCTTTCATGAACCAGTAGCCGAGCCAGGTGGCAACCGTCAGTGGCAGGCAGCAGGCCAGCATCGCGCGCCAGTCGCGGTAGGCCAGCAGCACCAGCAGCAGGATGGCGGCATACACATACAGCATCATCGGCAGTTCGCTGCGTTCCAGCACTTCATTGGTGGCGGCCTGGACGCCGGCATTGCCGCTCGCCAGGCGGATATTCACACCTGCCAGTTGATTCTCGCGACGGAACTGTTCAACTGCCGCCACCACGCCTTTGATGGTAGTGGCCTTGTGATCGCCGAGATACAGGTTGACGCCTTGAGCGCGGCAATCCGATGAGGAAAAGCCGTGCAACTGGTTGTTGGCGCTGCCGAATTGCGAACCGAGGCCGCGCGCGTCGCGGGTGATGGTAGCCATCTTCGGGTTGCCTTCGTTGAGGCCGGCATTGACGCCCTTTAGCACATCAGCCACCGAACGTACTGATAGCACACCTGGCACGCTGCTCATCTGCTGCGCGAAATCGTCCATGAAGAGCTGGGCGTCTGGGCGCGCGCAGGCATCCAGCTTGGCGCTAGGCGCCACTTCGAACACTACAGTCAGCCAATCCAGGCCGACGTCGAAACGTGCTGTAATATCGGCGGCATCGCGATTGAAGCGCGCCTCAGGACGCAATTCGGCGGCCCCGGCCTGTAGGCTTCCGACATGGCGCCCCTGGCTCTGCCACACCGCCACGCCGAACAGCAATGCGCCAAACGTCACCACGATCCAGGCATTACGCGGCCGCGCCACCAGCGCCAGGCCACTGAGCCAGCGATTGTGTTGTTCGCGGCGGCCTATCGCGCGTTGCGCATATTGCTGCGAGAAATTGAAATACGAGGCGGCCAGCGGCAACATCACCAGGTTAGTGACAATCTTGTAGCCGACACCGATTGAGGCGGCGATCGCCAGCTCGCGGATCATCGGAATCGGAATCAGGGTCAGCGTGATGAAGCTGATAAAGGCGGTCACCAGCGCCAGCGTACCCGGTATCAACAGGCCGGTGAAACTGTGGCGCGCCGCCAGTTCGGTGCTCTTGCCGTCGGCAATTTCACGCACGATGAAATTGATCTGCTGCACGCCATGCGAGACGCCGATCGCAAACACCAGGAACGGCACCAGGATCGCCAGCGGATCGAGACCGAAGCCCAGCAGCCGCAATGTGCCGAACTGCCAGACCAGCGAACTGAGCGAGCACACCAGCGGCAGCAAGGTCAGGCGCAGCGAGCGGCAATACCAGTAGACCGCGGCCGCGGTCAGCAGCAAGGCGATGCCGAAGAACTCCATGACCCGACTGGCTTCTTCGCCGATATCGCCGATGGCCTTGGCGAAGCCGATGATCTGGATCTCGACATCGGCATTTTCAAACTGCTTGCGCACCTTGTCTTCCAGCAGCTGGTTGAAGACGCGGTAATCGAGCGGCTGCCCGGTTTGCGGATCGCTGTCCTGCAATTCCGCCAGCACCATGGCGCTGGTCTGGTCGCGCGAGACCAGGTTGCCGAGATAGCCGCCAGCGGCCACACGGCCGCGGATGTCGGCGATCACCTGTGGATTGAGTTTGTCCGGAATGATGTCGCCGCCGGTGATCGGCAGCGCCTTGAAGCCTTCTTCGGTGATTTCCGTGAAAAACACATTCGGCGTCCATAAGGACATGACGCTGCTGCGATCGACGCCCTGCAGATAATTCACCGCTTCGGTCACACCCAGCAACTGGCGCAGCACCGGCGGATTCCAGATGTCGCCGTGGCGGGCATGCACCACCACGATCAGGCGGTTGGCGCCGAACAACGCTTCCCGATACTGGTTGAAGGTCTTGATATATTCGTGCTGCTGCGGCAAGGTTTTTTCAAATCCTGCCGACATGCGCAAGCCCAGCGCCAGCACGCCCATGCACACTGTAAACACGGCGAAGGTCAGCAGCACCGCCAGGCGCCGTCTGAACAATATCGCTTCCAATGCGGCCACCAGCCGTGTCAGCCGCCCTTCCCTGGCGCGATGTTGAGTTGTACCGCTCATGCCTGAATCCAATCAATGATCTTGGTAGATGAGTGCACCCGTTTGCCGATGCCAACGTCGGCGCCCATCAGAACGAGGTGGTGAAACTGAAGGTGGCGAAGTCGCGGTCACGGCTCAGGTTGGACTGGCCGCCGCCATAGTTGTGGGTATAGTCGACCCGCATCTTGGTCGCCGGCTTGGTCTTGAAATCCACGGTCAGGCCCACCACCACAGCGCCCGCCCCCTGGATGAATCCGGGTAAGGCGCTGGCGGACACGCCCGAGACGCCATATGACACCGACAGATCCGGCGCGTAGGAGGCTTGGCCGCCGAACGCTGCCGGATAATTGACGCCAATCTGCGCCACCAGGCCGCTGGAAAGCTTTGTCGGCGGCCGATAATCGGAGGTGACCGAATACGGAATGCCTTGATTGAGGTCGACGTCGGGATAATAGGCTGCTGCCAGTTCTGAGGTAAAGGAACCCTCTGTGGCGCCCAGCGCCCGCAGCAAACCGCCAAAGCTGCCGCCCGGCGTAAAGATATTCAGTGCGGTCAGGTGGAACTGATATTTCTTCTGATCGATCGCACCGCGACAGACATAGCCGGTTGGCCGGTAATTAGCGGGATTGAGGTCGGCATTGCAGTAATACGGGTTGGCCGGATTGGCGACGATGGTCGGATCGATGGGAATGCTTTCCTTCGGCCGGAACGACAACTCCGTACCAAACGCCCAGTCGCCGGCGCGGGTGTTGTAGGAAACGCCAAACAGATTGCGGTCTTCAGCGTAATCCAGGTAGATATCCTGCCAGCCGAACGGATTGGCGGTGGTGCCCTGGTTGACGCGGATACTGGCAAACGGAATCTTGTCGTGATAACGCACGTAGTAGAAAGCCAGTTCGTCGCCGCTATCGGGAAAGGTATAGCGTGTCGACAGCCCGAACTGCCCGCTGTTCCTGGGATTGTGGTCGATACCGCGCGGAATCACGCTGCCGCTGTGGACCAGCGGGCCATACAATGGATTGAGGTTTGGATCGGCCAGTTCGCCCGCAGTCAGTTGACGGTTGAATGGCAAGCCCGTACTCGGATTGATGCCGATGATGCGGGTTCCGGTATCGCCGACCGTACCTGGCGGCGCTGACGGCAGGCCCAGTGGACCAGTCACCGAATTGACCAGCGAAGTCGGCAAGAATGCGCCGGTGGAGCCGCGACCGACGATGTCGCTGGTCGAGAAGAAAGTACCGACCGGATCGAATTCGTAACCGTTCCAGCGCGTCTGGTAATAACCTTCCACGCTCAAACCTTTTGCTACCTCGGCGTTGAGCGAGAGGATCGGCGCCGGGCGAAATATTTCCTTCAACTGCACGCCCGGACTATGCGCACGCCGCACATCGATGGCATTGATCGAATTGATCCCGCCGGGAATGAAAATATCCTCGCCCCAGCTGATCACCTGATTACCAACCCGCACCCGCACCGGATGCTGGTCGATTTCGAACTCCTTGTTGACGTAAGCATCCAGCAAGCGGATGTCATGCACCGCATGGCTGCGTGCGTCTGGTTCCAGATCTGCGTAGCTGGTGTGGTCTGCGGCAAAATCGTAAGACCAGGCGGCGCGCATCAGGCCGCTCCAGCCGTCCGGCGCTTTCAGGTAGAGGTCGTGCACGCCGCGCACGGCGGCCGAGAATACCTGTCCGCTTTTATAATTGAGGTTGCCGTTGTCCTGGTTGAGTCGCGTCAGATCGTAGGACTGATTGAAATTCACCGGATCGCGACGCGCCAATTCAACCTGGCCGCTGCTCGCGCATCCGCCGTTGTCTTGGCCGATGAAAGTACAGTTTGGGCTCGACGTGCGCACTCCGACGCCGAAGGATATGGATGAATCGAAGCTGCCCCGAAGGCCGTTACCAAGATCGAACTGTTCTGCCCTGGCCGAATGACTGATTACCGTCGACGTGCCCAATGCCAACGCCACCACCATGCCCGGCCTGAAACTTGGCCGCGTGTTTCTCCCCATCTTCTTCATTCCTGTCTCTCCCCGGCTACGAATGAACTGCGCGATTTTTATTAATGGGCGGCGCCCCGGCAATCACCGGCAATGCCCGCCGCCACCGTGTATGCGTCAATCAGCGGCTAGCGAAGCGGCGCAAGCCATCCGGTTCGAACATCGATTCCTTGACGCGTCCGTCGCGCCCGGCTAGCCAGTCCGATTGCTTTTGTCCAGCCGGAATCCGTTCGGCGATATAGCGGCCCAGCGACAGGTCATGGCTGGCGTATGCTTCTTGCACACATGCCGGCAGTTCGGTGGCCATCACCACACCGCTTTCCATCACACGCTGCACCTTGCCCTGGCCGTCGTACAGGTCCTGCACCAGGATTTGCCAGGAATCTTCATCCAGATAGAAAGTACGTTTCGGGAAGGTATGACGCGCGCCCTGTTTGACGGTTGCCTCAATTTCCCAGACACGGTGGGTTTCGTAGCGGGTCAGGTCGCGATTGAGGAAGGTCGGCTGCACCACATCGGCGATCTTGTTTTCCACCGAGTTGACCTTGTTCCAGTTGTAAGGAACGATCATTTCCTTCTTGCCGACCAGCTTATAGTCGTAGCGGTCGAGCGGACCGTTGTACATCGTGTACTGGTCGATGGTTTCGAGGTTTTCATCATTCAGGATCGGCGCGTCGTAGGAATAGGTCGGTGCGCGGCGGACCCGGCGCTGGCTGGCGAAGTACAGCCAGATATCATTCGGCTTGCCGATATACCCGTGCGACAGGGTGACGTCGCCGGCGAACTGGGCGGGTGCGATGTAAGGGCTCAGGTAAAGGGACTCGACGCCCTTGGCGCCGGCAATGGTGTTATTTTTTGGATCCGACAGCGGAAACAGGATGTAGTCCTCCTGGATCAACGGTTCGCCGATACCGCTGCCGCCCTTAGGCGGAACTACCGTCGCGTAGGCCCAGGTCAAACCTTCGCCCTGGTAGCGCATCTTGAAATTCCACATTGCCTCGACGCCGTTGGCCGGCATCGGGAACGGATAGCCGGCGGTCTTGGCTTCTGCCAGTTCGTAGCCATTGGCCGCAATCTTGGCAAAGCCGACATTGGCCTTGCTGCGTTCGTACACTACCTCCGGATAACCGCAGGAACGGTGGGTCGGATACACATCCATCCGATAACCCTTGATGCTCTTGATCAGTTGCACCTGGCCGGGCGATAACCGCGCTGCATATTTATCGACATTGGCAGCATTGATGGTCAGCAGCGGCTTGTCGCTGGCGTATGGATTGGGGCGCGGCTGCCCGGCTTTGTATCCCGCCGCCGTAACATCGCCGCCGCTCCAGGCCGGGATGGTGCCATCTTTGTTACCTGCCTTTTCGGCACCGATCGGCGTCAGTTCGGCACCCAGTTTGGCTGCCTGCTGGGCCGATGCCGGCGCCGCCAGCTGGCCGCAGCCCCAGGCCACGGCCAACAACAACACCAGGGCTTTCGGCTGGATTGGATGAATTTTCATTTTTATATCTCCTCGCAGGTCAAATCACAACAGATGGGAAAATCTGGATTACTTCTGTATCGGGATCAGGTTCGGGCCGTGCCTGGCCGGGAAAAGGCAATGGCTACCAAAGGCACGCCAAGTAACACCGCTGCCGCCAGCACCATGCCGAAATGTTCGACACCAAGCGCAGTTAACAGCCAGCCCGCCAGCGTGGTGCCGAATGCCACGCCGACCAGCGTCACTACCACCGTGCGCGACACCAGCGAACCGTCTTCGTCGATCTCGGACAACAGGCCGGTCAGGAATGGCGTCAGCGCATAAAAGCCGACGTTGAGCAGGAATTGGCTGCTGAAGTAGGCGGCGCCGTTGCGGGTTGAGAAAAACCACAGCAGCGACACAATCATCAGCAGTTGGGCAGCACAGATGATCGGCATGCGATGTCGATGGCTGCCGCGCCAAGAAGACGCGATGCAGCCGACAAACCCGAGGAAGGAAGAGAGTGACAGCAGGATGCCGATGGTCGATGTCGCCAGCCCGGCATGCTGGCCGACCAGTTCAGTGACGGCCCACTGCCCGGCCTGCACACCGTAGATCAAGATCGTGAAAAGCCAGACGGCGCCGACGCGCAGCCAGGGCAGACCGGCCGCAGACGCGGCCTGGCGTGGTGCATGGACAATATCGCGGCCGGCGTGCAACAACAGCGGCGCAGCAATCGCAATCAAGGCGGCCAACGCCAGGAACAGCCATTGCGCTGCCCAACGTTCCGGTAAATACGAAATGCCGATCAGCAGCGCGCCGTTGACCAGGCCAGCGAACAGGATGATCGCACCCCAGATCCGCTCGGCTGACGGCTGGTTGGCGACCCGCGCCGCCACCAGCATGAACAGCATGCCTTCGAACACGCCGGCCAGGCCGCGCGCAATCCCGACCGCCTGGGCGCCGGCCAACAGTGCGCTGGCAACCTGGCAGGTAATCGCGCCGAGCGTGCCGATCCAGGCAAAGCGCAACGCAAAGCGCGCCGCCAGATGCGGCAACAGCATGCAACTGAGCGCCATGCCGAGCATTTCAAAGCCGGTCATCATGGTTGCCTGGCCTTCGTCCAGGCCGAAGCGCAGCATCAGGGTGGAGACAATGAACGGCGTCAGGATAGTGCCGTTGATGGCGACCGCATACACCACGCCCAGCCGCAGCAATGCGCGCGGACTTGGCGCCGTCATGGCGGCAGCCGGCGCTGCCGAAGCAGGCGCGGTGGAATCGAGCGTGGTCACAGTGGCCGTGGCCGGCGCTGCGCTTGAAGCCATATCTCATCTCCCTCAGGCGGGGTTGTTATGTTTGTACAGCGGGATCAGGGGTCCTGCCCGGCGGCCGTCCGTCTACTGCGGAATCCGGCCGCCTTGGTGTTGCGTTTATTTCTAATGCCTATTTCTAATGCTTCTATCTAATGCCTCTGTCGGCCAGGCGCAACTACCAACGCACCACTTGGCCGGTCAGGCCGCGCTCCTCAAGATAGCGCTTGCGCCCGGCCTGGCCTTTCTTTTCAAACCAGTTGATGATTTTGCCGATCTGATTCGGGAACAGCATGGCCAGCCGCACCATCATTGCATCGGACACTTTCGGATAACGCTCGAAGCGTGGCTCCAGCAACATGCGCAACATCTCGTCAGCCACATGTGCCGGGCTTTGCGGCGGGTCGATGAAGTTCAAGGCGCTACCGCCGGTCAGTGCTTCATGCCGCAACTGCGCGGTGTCAACCGAGGACGGCAGGATGCCGCCGACCTTGATTCCCTTCTTTGCAAAATCGACCGCGATCGACAGCGTCGCGCCGCGCAAACCAAACTTGCTGGCACTGTACAACGGACTCTCCGGCATCGGCAAGACACCGCCCAGCGAAATCGTATTGATGATGCGTGGATCGGGCGCCAGCTTGAGCAATGGCACCATGATGCGCGCCAACAACAGCGGTGTGATCAGATTGATATGCAGGTCACCTTCGATATGATCGAGTGTGTATTCGTCAAAGCGATCGGTGCGTACCACTGCGGCATTGTTGAGCAGGATGTCGAGATGACCGAATTCCTTTTCGACGGTGGCGTGGATCTGTTCCAGCAACGGCCGCTGGCACAGGTCGCCAGCGATCAGCAGCGGCGCCTGCTGCAGGCCTGCAGCAAGTTCGGCCAGGCCATCCTGGTTCAGGTCGCACAGCACCAGCCGCAGACCGGCAGCGTCCAGGCGCTTGGCGATCTCGCGGCCGATGCCGCCGGCGGCGCCGGTCAGCAAGGCGACCCGGCCGGCGAATTCCGGGCCGAGCTTCATGCCGCCTCCTTCAGCGGATCATTGCGGGTCGACGGGATTGCCGCCACTTGCGGCTTGAGCAGTGGCAGGTAATCACCATCGCGCAAAGCCGGCCAGCCGATGCGCTTGTGCAGCTTCTTCAGGTAGCGCTTGAGCGCATGCACTTCCAGGTAAACCGTATGTCGCTGCGACTTGATGAACTTGATGCCACCCGACAGATCGGGATCGTCATGCGCAATCAGTTCGTCGAAAGTGCGCACTCGCTCAACTCCTGCGGACTGCTCGCGCAGATAGCTGGCGATCAGGTGCGCTTGCGCATCGAACAATTTGAAGGCGCTGGAATTGGTTTCGATGTAGCCGATCCCAAACAGGTTGCGATGCACCCGGTTGAACACCGACAAATACATCTGCGGTCGTCCGCCCTGCCATTCAAAATAGCGGCCGGCATACGGCGCACTCCATTTGTAGCCGGTGGCGTACAGCACCAGGTCCAGTTTCTCGCGGCTGCCATCCTTGAACACCACCTCGTCGCCGTCATAACGCTCGACGTCCGGGCGTACCGCGATATTGCCGTGCTGCAGATGATGCAGCAATTGCGTATTCATCAACGGATGACTTTCAAACAACTTGTGATCCGGCTTCTGCAGGCCATAGCGGGTCAGGTCGCCGGTGATCATGCGCAGGATCACGCTGAATACTGGACGCTCCACCCACATTGGTAATTGCGGCCCCTTTTCGGCAAACTCGTCGGCTGGCACGCCGAACAAGTGTTTGGGAATAAAGTAGTAGCCGCGGCGCATGCTGATGAAGGCGGCATCGGCGTAGGTGGCCGCATCGCAGGAGATGTCAGCACCGGAGTTACCCGCGCCGACCACCATTACGCGCTTGCCCTTGAATTCCTCGCCGCGCTTGTAGCTCACGGAGTGGCGGATTTCGCCGTTGAAATGGCCCTTGATTTCCGGCAGGCTGGGATCCCAGTTGCAGCCGGTGGCGCAGATGACCGCCCGGTAATGACGCTGTTCGCCGTTCTCCAGCGTGACTTGCCAGCGGCCGTCCGGTAACTTGTCAATCGCCTTTACCGACACGCCGAAACGGATGTTGTCATACAAACCAAAGGCCCGGGCAAACGACCTGACGTAGTCGACAATCTGCTGATTGGTCGGGTAATCGGGATAATCTTTCGGCATCGGAAAATCGGCGTAGCCGGACAAATCGCGCGACGAAATGAAATGCGCCGATTCGTACATCGGGCTGCCTGGATTATTGATATCCCAGATGCCGCCGACATCGCTGTGACGCTCGAACTGCTCGTAGCTGATGCCCTGGCGCTTGAGGGCGCGGGCGGCGCTCAAGCCGCCGGGGCCGCCGCCGATAATGCAAACTGCTGCGTTGCTGCTCAAAACGGATGAAGCACTCATTGGCAATCTCCTGAACACAAGCCGGACCTGTTTGAATTTTTTTGCGTGCCCCCAATGTATCGAAGTCCGCGGCGCCAAGTGAGGGCCTAAACGGACGGCGGGAGGGTCTTTAACGGACAAAATATTGTCCGCTGTATGTATCTGGACTAGACAGAAAATTATCTTGCCGACACAATGGAACACATGAAATCGACCACAAAGCCGGCCTCGAAGCCCGCTGCAAAACCGACCGCCGCCAAACCGGAACGTCTCGATCCGCGCTATTCGACGGCGTCGATCAATCCGCTGACGCCGCGTTACCTGTCCGTCGTGGCGCATGAGCGCGGCTACGACACCGCATCGCTGTGCCGCGGCCTCGGCTTCACGGCGGAAGACCTGAACCAGCCCAACTTCAAGATTTCCTATCGCCAGGGCAGCATGATGATCCGGCGCGGCCAGAAACTGATCGGCGACACCGGCCTCGGGCTGGCAGTCGGCAGCCGCCAGACGCTGGTTTCCTGGGGACTGGTCGGCTTTGGCATGATGACTTGCGCGACGCTGGGCGAGGCCAGCGAAATGGGCATCCATTATCAGAAAGGCGCCGGTTCGCTGATCCATATCGCCATGGAGTTGCGCGGCCAGCAGGTGGCGATCCTGGCCGATCCGCAGTTCTATGATCCGGATATCGAGATGTTCCTGATCGAGGAAGCATTCTCCAGCATGGTCAATATCGTGCGCCACCTGGTCGGCCCGCAATTCACGCCGACAGCAATTGAACTGGTGTACCAGCCGCCGCCGCATGCCGCCATCTATGACACGATTTTCCGCTGTCCGGTACGCTTCGGCTGCTCGCGCAACCGCCTGATTACCGACGTCAACTGGATGAATTACCCGCTGCCGACCTACGATCCGCTGGTAGCCAAGACGGCCATTAAATTGATCGAAGAGAATCTCACGGTAGAGCAGGAGAAAGTCGACCTTTCCACCACCATCGAGCGCGCGATCCGCGACAACCTGAAGGATTTGCCGTCGCTGCAAAGCATCGCCGCCACCCTCAACATCGGCGAACGAACGCTGCGGCGACGCCTCAACGACGCTGGTTTTTCATATCAAGGCTTGCTGGAATCGGTGCGCAAATCGCGTGCACTGGAACTGCTGTCGCATTCGAAATTTTCCGTGGCGGATGTCGCCGCCGAGACCGGGTTCAAGGACGTGCGGAATTTCCGCCGCGCGTTCAAGCGCTGGACCGGCGTGGCGCCGACTGAAATCAGGGAATAGGAATGAAAAGCGCCAATGCTGTACCAGATTTGGTACGCAGCATTGGCCGGGAACCAAGGTGTCATGTCGCAATACCGTTCAATTAAGTGCAATTGCAAGGAAAGCTCCCACACCAGCTCCGTCATCCCCGCGAACGCGGGGATCCAAATTACTGAGCAAAACCATGAAAATGGATTCCCGCGTTCGCGGGAATGACGAGGGCGAGAGACAGCGATCATCTGCACTAACCGGCATTACAGGTAATACCACTCTATTTTTTATCAGCCGCATATATCGATGTACTACCGTCATTGAAACGCGCCGTCATGCTGTATGGCTTGAAGCGTCGGCCTTCAGCCTGACGTTCGCTATCAGAGAAATTCACCACCAGCGTGGTGCCATCGGCAAAACTGGTTTCCTGCAGCATCTTGTCTGTCGACAGCCAGCGAAATCCAGTCAACGCCTGGGTCGCCAAGCGTTGATGTAGCGGCCGGAAGAACGCATCCTGCCGCTGCATCAGCGGCAATCTGGCTTTGAATGTCGCGCTACTTAGGTGAAACAGCGGCGGCACGTTGTAGAGCAATTGCGCCAGTTCGTTTTCCATGCGGACATTGTTCAATTTCAAGCTATCGAACAGCCAGTGATGCGTGGTGATGACCGAATCGTGGAATACCGCCTGGTATAGCGGCAGACGCGCCGCCGGATCGAAGTCGACTTTGCGGTACAGCTCTTTCAATGGCACGGCCTTGAACATGACTTCCGGTTCTTCCGGCGGATAATACTTGCCGAGATAATACGGCGATGTTTTATCTTTCTGCATGTCCTTGTCGCCCCAGCCGATTACCGGGGTCTGCATGCCGTGCGCAAAGAAAATTCCCTGCGAGGTGGTGGCATTGCCATCCTCCGAACCCGTCGGCATTTGCCGGTCTTGCGAAATCCAGCGCGAACTGTCGACATTGGCGATGGCGTTTTGCGCCATGCTCATTGGCGCCGCTTTTCTATAATCGTCGAACACCATGCCCGTTGCGTAGGCATCCAGGAACCAGCTGTTGAAGCCGGTTTTTTCCTGCAACGCACGTACCCTTGCCTCTAACAGCGGGCGCATGCACAGTGGATTGGTGTAATGACCGGACTGGTTGAAGCCGGATTTGAACGTACCGTCCTGCTGCACGATGGCGCAATCGCGATAGGCCTTTTCGCCGAGATGGGCGGTGGCCCAATCGGGATTATCGCCGCGCGGCAAGGCTGTTTCATAGGAGTCGTATGGCGCCACCATATAGCCCGCCTTGACGCCGGCGGCGATCGCTTCGGGATGCCACAGGCCGCCCTCCCAACCTTCGCCGAGACCGATCCAGAGACGCGGCAAGCCGGCAGCCTGCAATTGCGACATGGTGTTGACGGAAACGCCGTCGCCCCAGCCGGCAGGATCTTTACTCAACGCGGCGGAAAATGTCCGCGCCACCTGCGCACGCAATTCGCCGTAGCGATTTGCCAGCAGCCCGACATCGGGTTCATCTACCTGCCATGCCGCGCGCGCAAGGGCGTTGATGGCGCCGTTGAAAGCGCGGATGATGACTTTTTGCTGATACCTGTCCGGTTTGGCGCTTGCCTGCGCCAGGACGGATTTGCTCTCCCGATCAAATGTGCGGCGCAAATCTTGGGCCAGCCCATCCTTGCCGCGCAACGCCGTCAGGAAGACCGGCCAGTCGCGGATATCCTTGGCGGCGATCAGGCCGCTGCCCCACAGATAGATGTGCGATGCGCCGATCAGCTTGGCGGCATCCGGTGTTTTGGCGATCTTGTCGGCCAGCGATTCAAAGCGACCGGTTTCTTTCAACCACGCGCGATAGCGTTTGGCGCCGGCCAGCGGATCGGCCTCGCCCAGATGCAGAATCAATGTCATCGGCGTGTCGGCCGACAGCGTTGTGAAGGTATGGCTGACCTTGAGCGCCACACCATCACCGTTCTTGTCTGCACTGAAATCGAGCTGGTTATTGAATGGATTGGTCAGCAGCCAGTTCAGCGTGAACTTGCCGTGATCCAATCCCCACAACGGCAAGCTGAGGTCCTGTGTAGCGTTGATCCGCTCCATGTGTTGCAGTATGAAGTCGTTCCAGACCTTGTTGTCGCGCGCAACGTAGCGACCTTCCGTGAGCGGCAGGATCAAACCACGGCCGATGGCTTGCCCGGGCTGGCGGATAAGTGCGAGCTGGCCTGTTCCCTTCGCGCGTATCGTCAGGGCCAGATCGCGCTCAGTGAGTTTTGCCTCGATCGCGTAGCCATTATCAGCACGCTCATCCCAGCGCCAGCTCGCCTCGTCGACGGCAACATGGAGGGAAGATACCTTGTGTGCATCAACTCCGTTGGATACGGCAACTTCCGGTCCGTCTGCCGGCGTAACCCTGATCGCCAACGTCGCCGGATCGAGTGCGACACGCCAGAATGGATTCTGTAAAACTGCGTTGGCATGCGCCGCCGCAGGCAAGACGCCGGCCACAACCATGCTGAAATATAGGCGGCAAGTAAGACGATGATATTTTTTCATGGGACTCCAAGATGTCATTACCGAGTCTATCGATTAATAAACAGGCAATTTTCTTGGACGTCCCACCATTTGGATTGGTTCGATTGAGCTGGCCATGATGAAAGCACTTAGGGCATTCCTTAGAGGGCCATACACCATTACTACAGCATCCACGCTATTTCAAACGATCTTTCCTTGATCGCATCGTTGCGGATGAATGCCCGACGGCAGCGCTCAGCTACCGTTCTGTTTGGCTTTCCCCATCTGCCATAACAGGAAGCTGTAGATATCCGCGGACAGCGCATAACGCTGGGTAGCGGTACTGCCTATGCCGTGGCCGGCCTGCATGTCGAGCCGCAGCAGGATCGGTTTGCCGCTGCTGGTGGCCGCTTGCAGACGGGCCGCGGTCTTGGCGCTGTGCCAGACATCGACGCGCGGATCGTTCATGCCGTGCACCAGCATGACAGCCGGATAGGCGGTGTTGTCCTTGATATTGTGGTAAGTGCTCATTTCCAACAAGGCCGGGAATTCCGCCGGGTTGCGGGCGCTGCCGAATTCGGAAATATTGGTGATGCCATTGGCACTGTCTTCGGCGCGCACGGTGTCCATGATGCCGACATTGAAAATGGCGGCCGCAAACAATTCCGGCGCCGTAGTCACGGTGCGGCCGACGAAGATGCCGCCGGCGCTGGTGCCCATCACGCCCAATGTTTTCGGCGTAGCGTAGCCTTCAGCGATCAGGTACTTGGCGCAAGCGACGCCATCTTTCCAGGTATTCGGCTTGGTGGCCTTGAAGCCGGCGCGGTACCAGTCATCGCCGTAGACGCCGCTGCCGCGCACATTGGCGTAAGCCAGCACGCCGCCGCGTTCGATCCAGGCCATGCTGGCGGGAGAAAAGTAAGCGGTTTGCGAAAAGCCATAGGCGGCATAACCGTCCAGCAACGTCGGATTGCTGCCGTCGCGCTTCAGGCCTTTCTTGTACAGCAGCGTCATCGGGATCATGGCGCCATCGTAGCTCGGCACCTTGACGTCGACCACTTCCACTTCCGGCAGGCTAGGCATGGCGGATTGACGCGCAGGCCGGGATCGCTGGAGACCTTACCTTTCAACAGCAGAGTGCGCGGCAACTCGGTCCAGCCGTTCAGGGTGTACAGCACATCACTGTAGGCATGGGCAGGATCGTTCTGCAAGCTGGCGGCGCCCTTGAACGGCGCCGGAATGCTTTGTCCCTTGGTGTCGCCAGCCGCATAGCGACGCAGCACGATCGACGTGCCTTCGCGTATTTCGGCGATCAAGGCGTCGCGCGTCAGCGCAAATTTCTCTAGCACCGCATCGGCCGGTGCGGCGGCGACTTCGCGCGCCAGTTTCAATTCGGGATGGCGCAGATCCAGCTTCAACACACGATTGCGTGGCGCCCCGGCATGGGTCAGCAGGTAAAGATCATTGCCCTTGAGGTCAACGTCAGTGATCTTGTCGTCGAAGCTGGAGATTTTCTTCCACGCTACCGTCGGCTTGTTGAGATCGGCAATATCGGCGACGAACAGATTACCTTCAGGCAGGGTGGTGTCGGTAGTGCGCGCAATCATCCAGCGGCTACCCGGATTGAAGATGATGGCGCCGACATCGAGACGGGCCAGACCCAGATCGGTGGTGACGGTCGGGCCAAACACCGGCTTGGCTTGCGCTTCCGCATCGCCGACTTTCAGCCACATGACCTTGCTATCGAGGTAGGTCTCGGAATCGGCATCGCCCGGCTGTAGCGTCTTGAGCTGGTTGTAGGTCAGCGATTTGCTGTCCGGCAGCCAGCCGATCAAGGCTTCGTGCACACGCGGAATCGGCTGGCCGACCGTTTTGCCGCTTTGCACATCGAGGATGTACAGCGATGCATCTTCCGAACCGCCGGCGGACACGCCGTAGGCAACATGCTTGCCGTCCCAGGCCGGCACGAAATAGTTGATCGCATGCGGCACACCGGTGCGCTTGGCTTCCAGTTCAGGATCGACCAGCACCCGCTCCGCGCCTTGCAGGCCATCGCGCGTCATCAGCTTGAATTGCTTCTCGCCACGGCCGCGCTTCAGGTAGTAGATGTGATCGCCGGCCATGCGCGTAATCCCGCGGATATCGTCGCCGGTAGCGGCCGAAATCTCGGCAATGCGTTGTTCAAGCTCGCCGCGCAGGGCAATGCGGTCAAGCTCCTTGCGCGCGCTGTCGCCCTGCTCTTTCAGCCAGGCCTGGACCTTGGGATCTTTGACATTTTCGAAATAGCGGTATGGGTCTTTTACCGTGACGCCATGCAAGACATCGCTGACATCCTGCACCGGGGCGACGGTGACGGCGTGCGCGGAACTGGCTGCAGCTGTGACTAAGGCAGCGGCGATCAACAGCGAGGGAAGTTTGAATCGGCGGTTATGCAATGACATGAATAATCAATCCTGCGTAAGTTAATAAAAGTAGAGCTTTCTTCTTGTAAAAAAATGCCTATTTCTTGCCGGATGGGGTAATGCCCCATTGCGACAACATCCACGCCATCTCGAAGGATCTCTCCTTGATGGCGTCATAACGTCCCGAGGCGCCGCCGTGGCCGGCGCCCATGTTTACTTTCAGCAGCAGGGTGTTGTGATCAGTCTTCATCGCGCGCAATTTTGCGACATACTTGGCCGGCTCCCAGTACATGACCTGGCTGTCGTTCAGGCCGGTGGTGACCAGCATGGCCGGGTAAGCCTTGCGCTCGATGTTGTCATACGGCGAGTAGCTGCGCATGTAGTCGTAGGCCGCCTTTTCATTGGGATTGCCCCACTCCAGGTATTCGCCTGTGGTCAGCGGCAGGCTGGCGTCCATCATGGTGTTCATGACGTCGACAAACGGCACTGCCGCGTGCACCGCATGGAACAGGTCGGGACGCATATTGGTGACCGCGCCCATCAGCAGGCCGCCGGCACTGCCGCCTTCGATGATCAAACGTTTGGGGCTGGTCCAGCCTTGCTGGATCAGGTACTCGGCGCTATCGATGAAATCGTTGAAGGTATTCTTCTTGTTCATCAGCATGCCATCGTCATGCCAATGTTCACCCATGTCGTTGCCGCCGCGGATATGTGCTTCGGCAAACACCACGCCGCGATCAAGCAGACTGACTCTGCTGTTGGAGAACGTGGCTTCGGCCGGAATGCCGTAGGAGCCGTAGGCGTACAGCAGCAAGGCGCCGAGCCATCCAGTTTGATCCCCTTTTTGGCGACGGTCCACAGAGGTACCTTGACGCCGTCACGCGCCGTTGCCCACAAGCGTTTGGCTTCATACAGTGATGGATCGTAGCCAGGCACTTCCTGTTGCTTCAGCACTTCGCGCTTGCCGCTCGCCATGTCGACATCGAACACTGTCGGCGGTGTCACCGGCGACTGATACATCAGGCGGTATTTGGTCGACGTGAATTCAGGCGTGCCGCCGGCGTGCGAGGTGTACACCGGCTCATCGAACTGCACGGTCTTCCAGCTGTGATCGGCGAAGTTGTAGATACGCGAACGCTCCTGGGCATCGGCCTTTTCGCTGACCACCAGGAAATCGCGGAACAGTTCGAAATGTTCCAGCAACACTTTGGGGTCATGCGGAATCACTTCCTGCCAATGCGCTTCATCCGGCGTCGCCAGCGGCGCCCGCACCAGGCGGAAATTCTTGGCGTCCTTGTTGGTCAGGATGAACAGTTCGCCGTTGCGATGATCAACGCCATAACGGTGGCCGGTGGTGCGTCCCAACACCGAACGGAAGCTGCCTTGCGGCTGGTCGGCCGGCAGCAGGCTGACTTCAGTGGTATCTGTGCTTTGGGCGTCGAGTTCGATGAACTGGCGGTCGCTGCTGTTGCCGACACCGATATTGAACTGCTCCACCGCTTCGCGATACACCTCGACAGGCTGGCTGCCGAGCTTGAGACGGAGCAGCAAATCGGAGCGCTTTGTGGTCGCATCTTCCTGCACCACGAACAGCGTCTGGCTATCCGCCGCCCATGCCAGCGACGTGACGCGCTCGACCGAATCGGCCAGCAACTGTCCGCTGCTCAAATCCTTGATGTGCAATTGATATTGGCGATAGCCGGTGGTGTCGGTGGAATACGCCAGGTAGCGGTCATCTGGACTGACCGAAAAACTCTCGACCTCAAAAAACTCCTTGCCGTGCGCCAGCTGGTTTTCATCCAGCAGGATTTCCTCCTTGGCCTTGGCGTCATAGCTGAAATCCGCAGCGGCATGGCGCCGGCAAATGATCGGATACTGCTGGCCGGCTTCGGTGCGGCTGTAGTAATAGAAATTGCCGCGCCGGGTCGGCACCGACAAATCGGTTTCCTTCATGCGCCCCTTCATTTCACCGTACAAGGTCTTGGAGAGCGGCGCCAGGTTCTTGGTCATGGCCTGGCTATAGGCGTTCTCTGCCTTCAGGTAGGCGATCACTTTCGGATTGGTTTTCTCGCGCAGCCAATGATAGTCGTCAGTAACAACCTCTCCATGGCGGGTTTCCTGCCATGGTTGTTTGGCGGCGACCGGCGGGGTTGGAGTGGATGCGGCTAGGGTAGTGGTAGAGGTCATCAGGGCCAGGGAAAGAGCGCCGAAGGTACGGGCGGGTTGATGAAGAAATAACTGGTAAAGAAAAGACATATAGTACAGATCCTTCTGCGAATAGAGGCCTGTCCGGGCCCGGGATTCCCGCGCGGTTTATGTGAACTGTGCGCTGCATATTTAATTGCAACTCTGTTGCAAAACGCTAAGTTACCCGCAATCCAGGGAAAAGACAATGGGCAGGCCGCGCCAAAGCGGCGGGCCGAGTAGAATATCTTTCCGCCACCGACCACAAAAAATCATGACCACGCCAGTGCCCGCGCTCAATTTCGATCTTGATCTCGTCACGTCCCTCGAAGAGCGCGCCTTCAACGCATGGCCGGCGCAAAAATCGGCGTTGTGCGGCGGCTGGCTGCTGCGCCTGTCCGAGGGCTATACCAAGCGCGCCAATTCCGCCAATGCCTTGCGGCCAACCGCGGCATTCGCGGAAACGCTGCGTATTGCGGAAGACTTTTATGCGCGGCACGGCTTGCCGACGATATTTCGCTTGTCGCCGCTGGCAAGTCCGGAATCAGATCACCAACTGGAACAGGCCGGATATCGCAAGATCGATCGTTCTCTGGTCATGACTGCCGCGCTGCCGCAGCAAACCCAAAGCACGCCCGATGTTGAAATCCTGGCGGCGCCAAATCACGCATGGAGCACCGGCTTTGCCGAGGCGAATCGTGTGCCCGAGGCGGCACGAGCGGCCCACGACCGCATGCTCGCTGCCATCACAATGCCTGCTGCATTCGCTACCCTGAGCGACAATGGCGCGCCAATCGCCTACGGGCTGGCGGTAGCAGAAAACGGCGCGGTCGGCCTGTTCGATATTGTCGTTGCGCCCGCAGCGCGGCGGCGCGGTGCGGCGGCCCGGCTGGTCGGCGCGCTGCTGGCTTGGGCAAGACACAAGGAGCAAGCAGTGCATACTTGCAAGTCCAAGCCGACAACCAGGCCGCCCTCGGACTGTATCGAAAGCTCGGATTCGAACAACAATATGAATACCATTACCGCGTACGCGCATAGAACATGAATCTCCAAACTCCAAACGCCGCAGCCGAAGCAGCCGTCATCCTGGCAGAGCGCCGTCGATCAGGCGTACAGGGCGCGCGCCTGCCGCTACCGTTGCGGCCGCAGGATGCCGAGACCGCGTTGGCGATACAAGCTGCAGTCAGTGCGCAACTGGGCGAACGCATCGGCGGCTGGAAGTGCGGTTTGCCGGTCGAAGGACAACCAGTGGCGGCGCCGATTTATGCCAATACCATTCACAACAGTAGTCCGTGCACCGCCTGGGTGCGTGACGGCCAGGTGCGGGTCGAACCGGAACTCGCATTCGTATTGGCGCACGACCTGCCGACGCGCAGCGCGCCTTACACCAAGGCCGAGATCGATGCGGCCATCGGCAGCACACATCTGGCGCTGGAGCTGATCGATAGCCGCTACAGCGCTCCCGACGATGCCGGCTTCATCGAAAACCTGTCAGACGGCTTGCTCAACCAAGGCTTGTATCTCGGTCCGCAAGTCGATACAGAAAGGGCGCGCGCTGCAAACACGCTGCTAATCAGCGTCGACGAAGGCGTAACAAAACAGCGGCAGCTACAGGGCCGCCATCCGAATGGCGAGCCACGCGCGCCGCTGTACTGGCTGGCTGAATTCTTGCGTACAAGCGGACAAGGCTTGCAGGCCGGACAAATCGTCATCACCGGTTCGTATGCCGGCAGCTTCGGCTTGCCGCTGGCTCGCGATATCTCGATCCGGTATGGCGATATGGGCGTTCTGCGTGCGCATTTCCTGCCGAAATGAGTGCTGCGGCAGCATCCCCCGGCCGCTTCCGGCCACGCCTGACACTGCAAACCCTTAGCCGTGGCGACGGCCTTCTCGGCATGCGCCCGTCCGGTCCATTTGGCCCCCGCGGGCCAACTGTAACTGTGGTGCAAATCAGCTGGACCTATGTCGCCGACGATGGCCTGCGCTGGGAATGCGCGGCCCCAACCACACTCCTGAACCGCCGTCCGGCATCTTCGCAAACGGTTGACACTGGCGACGGCCGGCGTCTGCTGCTGCGCGACCTCGGCGCCGAAGCCGATGCACTCGACCTGGTGTGGGAGCTCGGCTTGCATCCGCTGCCAGCCGATACGCTGCAATGGCGCAACGACGATGCAGTGCAAGCAGCGGCACATCTCGATTCGCTGTGGACCTTGGTGCAGGAAGATTTCTTCGGCGATTTCTGGGCCGATCAGTTGCCCGCTCTGCAGGCAAAGGGCTGGGCCATCGTGGTCCGACCCGGCTTCGCGCACGAGAGCGTGCCGGTCGATGCCTGGCACTTGATCGTCAATCCGCAGACCGGTGAGCTGCTGGGCAAAGAAGTCGCCACCCGCATGCGCGGCCGCGAACAGGCCGTGACGGCGCTCGGTCTACCGGCTGGCGAAGGTTCCTGGCTACTCACGCTCGGCATCGAAATCGACGGCGAAATGCTGGACCTGGTACCGCTGCTGGCGCACCTTTTGCAACGCGATGCGCGCTGGCTCGACGCCAAGAAACTTGCCTTGATCGACGACCACGACCTGATCCTGTTGCGCGCGCCCGGCGGCAAGCGAATTGAAGCGCAAGCGGCGCCGCTCAAGGCCATCGTCGGCAGCATGCTGGAATTGCTGAGCGATCCGCAGAGGCCTGAAGGTCCGCTGCAACTGTCGGCATGGGACGCATATCGGCTTGAGGCGATGCGCCAAAGCCTGCTGGACACACAGGCCGCACGTGCCGGCGCACATGGCGGTTGGCAACTGCAGGGCGATACCGGTTTACGCGCATTGGCGCAGCGCCTGAAAGGCGCCGGCACGCCGCAGCCAGTGCTTGCACCGGCCGGCCTCGGCGTCACCTTGCGCCCCTATCAATTGCACGGCGTGGCCTGGCTGCAGTACCTGCGCGAACATCACCTGGCCGGCATCCTGGCGGACGACATGGGTCTGGGAAAAACCGCGCAGGCGCTGGCGCATCTGCTGATCGAACAACAGGCCGGCCGGCTCGACCTGCCGGCGCTGGTGGTGCTGCCGACCTCGCTGATCTTCAACTGGCAAGCCGAGGCAAAACGCATGGCGCCCAGCCTGCGGGTGCTGGCCCTGCAAGGCCCGGAGCGACATCGCGATTTCGCCCGCATGGCGGAATACGACCTTATCCTCACCACTTATCCGCTGCTATGGCGCGACCGCTCGGCGCTGGAGGCACAAGCTTTCCACATGCTGATCCTGGACGAAGCACAAACTGTCAAGAACGCCGGCGCGCGCAGTGCCGGTGCGGTGCGACGCCTGCGTGCACGGCACCGGCTCTGCATCACCGGCACACCGTTGGAAAATCACTTGGGCGAGTTGTGGACCCAATTCGATTTCCTGATGCCCGGCTTCCTCGGCGACATGCGCACTTTCAGCCGGCTGTGGCGCAAGCCGATCGAGATCGGCGGCCAGACCTTGCGCGCGCAATTGCTGGCGCAGCGAGTCAGGCCGTTCATCCTGCGCCGGCGCAAGGACGAAGTGGCGAGCGAACTGCCGCCGCGCACTGAAGCCGTCAAGCTGGTGCAACTGCGAGGACATCAGCGCGACCTGTACGAAAGCGTGCGCGTGGCGGCCGATGAACAGGTACGCGGCGTGCTCAAGCGCAAAGGCTTCAGCGGTGGTCAGATTACAATCCTCGATGCGCTGCTCAAGTTGCGGCAAGTATGCTGCGATCCGTTCCTGCTGAAAAACATGCAGCATGCGGACGGCATGGAACGCGCAAAACTGGAATTGCTGCGCGACATGCTGCCGGCGCTGGTAGCTGAGGGCCGGCGCATCCTGGTGTTTTCGCAGTTCACCGAAATGTTGGACCTGATCGCACTCGAACTGGCTGTATTGCAATTGCCCTGGCTGGCCCTTACCGGCAAAACGCCACCGTCCCAACGCGGCGCCCTGGTAGCGCAATTCCAGGCCAAGGCCGTGCCGCTGCTCTTAATCAGCCTCAAGGCCGGCGGCGTCGGCCTCAACCTGACCGCCGCCGACACCGTGATCCACATCGATCCGTGGTGGAACCCTGCCGTGCAGGAACAAGCCACCGCCCGCGCTCATCGCATCGGCCAGGATCAAACCGTGTTCGTCTACAAGATCGTGGTCGAAGGCAGCATCGAAGAACGCATCATCGAACTGCAAGCGCGCAAAGCGGCACTAGCCGAAGGCGTACTGGGCAGCGATGCGGCGCTGGCGACCAAGTTCAGCGCCGAGGATCTGCAACTGTTGCTGGCGCCGCTGGCCTAGGGCCTATCAAATCTCGCAGTAGACACTCGTTTTGAGCTTCTGTATTCTCCGTATATTGCAATAAAGATAACTAAACAGGGTGCAATGGCTGCTGGACCTTGTCAAAACAAAAGCACCTGTTAATTTTTTAACGTCACGCATCATGGAGATAAGTCGAATGCCCGGTTTCTACGATTACTTCAAAGAAAATATGGAGGGGCTCGGACTCCCGGCTCCTGCATCCCTATTCGGTTCCGTACAGGCGGCAGTTGCCAATGCCAGTGTCATCTTGAGCCAGATTGATAAATTTGGGAAAACCGTCACGATCGGTGAATTGATTGGCGCAGGAACGCGACTGGAAGGTCTCGGCGTCATAGCGGCGTGTTCGGCTTCTTTCTACGTTGGCGCCGTCATCGGCAGCATTGCTGTGGCAACCGGACGCTCGTTAGCCGGCGGAACCTCGATTTCCGACATCCTCTCTACTGCCCATCGCTACAACCTTAATCGACCATGGCTAATTCAGAACTTGTATCGCTCGCCGGAAATATATGCTTCCCGCGCACCTGCAAGGAAAGCCTATCGATCTCAGGCAGTCTACGCATGAAGGATCATTTCCAATTGCTGACAGGCGGCGCCCTGTTCGCGATCATCGCCTGGGCTTTCTGGCACTTCCTCGGCAACGACGCATTTAGCGCCCTCTCGACCATTGCCCTGCTCGTACTCTTCGTCGACAACGTTCGCCTGCGCCGCAAGTTGAAGCCAGAACAACGGGACTAGAGTCTGGCGCAGTCGCTGGACGCCATCGCCAGACTTGCTTATGATCTTTGTTTCTCGACTCCCACAAGGAAACGATTTCATGAGCACCTCCAGCCAACCCGCTGTGCAGCAAACGTCCCCCGCCCCGCAACTGCTGGGCCTGTATCCGCCTCTGGAACCGTTTAAATCGGGCAAGCTGGATGTGGGCGATGGCCATCAGGTCTATTGGGAGATGTGCGGCAATCCAAGCGGCAAGCCGGCGGTGTTCCTGCACGGCGGTCCTGGCGGCGGCTGCAATGCCGATCATCGGCGCCTGTTCAATCCGGAAAAATATTGCGTGATGCTGTTCGACCAGCGCGGTTGCGGGCGCTCGACGCCGCACGCCAACCTGGAGGCGAATACCACCTGGCATCTGGTGGCCGATATTGAACGCTTGCGCGAGATGGCCGGTGTCGACAAATGGCAGGTATTCGGCGGCTCATGGGGCAGCACGTTGGCCCTGGCCTATGCGGAAAAGCATCCTGAGCATGTCAGCGAACTGATATTGCGCGGCATTTTTACCGGACGCCAGGAAGAGATCCAGTGGTACTACCAGGACGGCGCATCGCGCCAGTTTCCCGACAAATGGGAAGATTTCATCGCGCCGATTCCACCGGAAGAACGCCATGAAATGGTGAAAGCCTTCAACCGCCGCCTGACCGGCAGCGACGAAGCTGCCAAACTGGCTGCGGCAAAGGCCTGGAGTGTTTGGGAAGGCAGCACGGTCAAGCTGCTGCCGGATCCATCGTTGGCCGAGCACCATGAAGAGCCTGAATTTGCGATCGCCTTTGCACGCATCGAAAACCACTACTTCATCAACGCGTGTTTTTTTGAAGACCAGCAATTGCTGCGCGATGTCGGCCGGCTGCGCGGCATTCCTGGCGTCATCGTCCAAGGGCGCTACGACGTTTGCTGCACGCCGAAAACCGCTTGGGAACTGCATAAAGCCTGGCCTGAGGCGGAGTTGCATATCATTGAAGATGCAGGCCATGCGTACAGTGAGCCAGGTATCCTGGATCAGTTGATCCGCGCTACTGACAAGTTCGCCGGATAGCTTGACCACGGCGGAGGGCATCCCGTCCTCCGCCACGATGCACTGTGCTTGTTGAGCGTGTTGATTGCGCGGGAGGCCAGGTATGTCGCCACCACTTCGTTTGCATTATCTGTTAGCCATTTTTCTGGCGGCATCGGCAACTACGGCGAACGCCCACGACGAGATCCTGAAAAACTGGTTCAACGATCCATTCATCCAGGTGCGCAGCAATGTGCCGGATTGCCCGCAGCCGCTGGGGCCGCTGGTCAATGAGGAGGAGGCGCGCAGGGAATCCCACTGGCGCACCGAGCGCGGCACCACATGCTGGCTGGCAGGCCAATGTAGCAAACCCAATTCCTATCTTTACGATGCGCCGATTGCGAAATCGGTAGCGACGCATTTTGCTGCCATGCCGGAATTCGCCCAAGCCAGTAGTTTATGGCTGACGTTCCAGCGGCGCTTCGTCTGGGTCGAAGGATGCAGCGCCGATCCGGCCATCGACGCCGCCGCGCTTGAAGCCTTTGTCCGTGCCGAGCCAGATGTTGAGCGAGTGATCGTTAACGTGCGTGCGCCGGGCGCGGCCAAAGCGCCCTATGCGCTGGCGCCGCCACGCTAACGCGCAGCGCCGGACTTGGCCGAATAGCCGTCGTTGAGGGTTTTCAGGAAGGCGATCAGGTCGCCGATTTCTTCATCGTTCAAGGCGGGCTTGTCGCCTGTCTTGCGGTTGAGCGGCGCATCCAGCGTATCGATATTGGCGCGGTAGCGTGGCGGCAGATCGTCGAACTTGGCCACTTTACCTTTGACCTTCGGGTACCACTTGGCCGGATCGGTATCGCGCTCGACATAGAAATGCAGCATGTCTTCCAGCGTATGGAAGCGGCCGTTGTGAAAGAACGCGCCGCGCGTGGCGACATTACGCAAGGTCGGTGACTTGAACATGCCGCAGAATTCGCTTTCCTTCGCCATGTCCTTGCGGTCCGGGCCGCAAATGCCGAGATCGAAATACTTCGGATTGCGATTCGCGGCGATCTCCGGATTGCGCGGCACACCCAATGCCTGGAAACCGAAATCGGTGAACTGCGCCGGCCGGCCGCCCGGCCCCGGGGTATCGACGTGGCACTTGGCGCAATTGCCCTTGTTCGGATTGTTGAACAGGCCGTAGCCGCGCAATTCAGCCGGAGTGAAATCGGCATTGCCGGCCATCGCCGCATCGAATTTGCTGGTGTACGGATGGAAGCTCGGGTCTTCAGTCTGGAACGCTTCCAGCGCCAGCGTGGCTTTTTCCACCGCTGCCTCGGGATGATCGAAAATGCCGGCGCCATACACTTGCCGGAACTGTTCGACATAACTGGTCTTCTGCAGCTTGGCAGCTATCTCGGCCGGATTGGCATTCGCCATTTCATTCGGATTGAGTAGCGGAATCAGCGCCTGCTCGTGCAGCGAATCGACCGCGCCATCATGAGTAAAGCCGCCGGTCGGCCCTTCATCTTCGGTTTCATCTGGCCCGGGCACATAGTAATGGCGCGTGAATTTCGGTGTGAAACCGAGGTAGCGCAGCGACGGCACCCCGCGTGTACCTTGCCGTTGCATGTCGGCGCCGCCCAGCTGCACCGCGAGTCCATTCGGCGGTCCATAAGCATGATCGGGGCTATGACAGGTAGCGCAGGACATCTTGCCGGAAGCCGACAACGACGCATCAAAAAACAATTGCTTGCCTAATGTAGCGGCGGCACTCAATGTCGCCGGCGGTTCCGGATAACGCACCCACATTTTCAGCGAAGGCTTCTTGTCAGCAGGAGCGGAAGCGGCAGCAGGCGCCGCCGCGACGCTGGCCGGACCGGCCTTAGCTGCGGCGCGCGCAGGCGTATCCCCATCGTGGCAACCAGCCAGCAGCACCACGCTGACCAGAGCCACCAGTCCGGCACCCCATTGGTAATCCAGCAACCGACCTTGATTGAAGCTCAACAAATCGAATCCATTTCAAATCTGTGTTGTTGCTGGCACTCGCGCAACGTGAACGACAGCAATCTCTGCGACATCCCCAGCATTTTAATTGGGGTCAGAGTCAAATATAGCCGTAGCGACATATTCGACTCTGACCCCAAATAAAGGGGTTTAGAAGTTGAACATCGCCATCAGGTCGCCGATCGAGGTGGTGTTCACCGGGCGGTACTGGTCGGCGGCGACGCTGACCGGGTTCGGCAGGTTGTCACGGCTGCGCGGCGACAGCGGTGGCAGGCGCCAGTTGCGCTCGATGAATTTCAGCATCGACGAGTGGTCGTAATAGGTGTGGTCGATAAAGCCGGTTCGGGCATACGGCGATACCACCAGGAATGGAATCCGTGGGCCGTTGCCGAAGAAGTCCAGGTTCTGGATGTAGCCGGTATCGAAATGGCCGCCGCCTTCGTCGGTGGTGACCAGGATCGCAGTGTGTGCCCACAGCGTCGGATTGGCCTTGACCTTAGCGATCAGGTCTTGCAGGAAGGCTTCGTAGCGGGCCGGCGCCGAGTAGCCCGGGTGGCCGCTGTCGAGGTTCTTCGGCACCACGAACGAAACTGCCGGCAACGTGCCCTTGGCGATATCGCTATAGAACGTGGTGAGACCGGCCAGGTTCGATTTCAGTGCAGTCGTCATGACATTGCTGGATGCCACCAATGGATCGCCGATGGCGTTGTACTGAGCAATCTGGGCGACAGCCACCGGAAAGCCGAAAGCCGCTGCATCTGCAGTCACGTCCGCGGCTTCGCGGCCGCCGGTGTACCACTTCCAGGCAACGCTCTTCTTGGCCAGCCCTTCGGCGATGGTCGGTACGGTTTGTGGCGGGTAGTTGTAATTGTTAGGACCGATCGGCTGGACGTTGCCGTTCATGTCGTAACCTGGATTGTAGTTATTGACCAGGTAATACTTGCCGGCGTCGCAGTTGCTCTTGACCTTTTTGCTGCCGAGGAAATTCAGAATCGCGCCGACACCCGGCTGGGTCGCATCGGAACAATTGACGTAGGAGCCGCCCTGGTAACCGTCCTGCGAATAGAAATTCGCCGTCTGCGCCATCGGATTCGGATTCTCGATCTGGTTGGCCGGCGGCACTGCAACCGCGCCACCGCTATTGAAATACGGCAGATCGCCGGTGGCGATATTGAAGAAGTTGGCGCCGGTGCCGCCCATGATGCCTTGGTGATAGTTGTCGCTTAGCGCATATTGCTGCGCCAGCGACTTGAAGAACGGCGCATCGCCGCTGACCATATTGACAAAGCCCATCAACTCGCCGCCCTGGCCTGGATTGCTCGGCGTGATGCCCTTGGTGTCGCCACCCTGGCCGACAGTATCGGCGACCCAAGTAAACATGTCGAGCTTGCTGTTGTCGCCGCCGGTCTGCTGCCACATCTGGAAGAAGCGATGTACCGGATCGCCAGTCTGCGCGGTAGTGGCGGTGCCGTAAGGGACGTACTTGGTGATCTGGAACGGGCCGTTCGGCAGGTTCGCCGGGAAGCGGCTATCCGGTACGCCGCCCGGGTCCTGGAAAGTCGGCGGAATCAGTTCGCCGATGGCGGTCGGTTGCGGCAGCGTGGCGTATGCGGTGGAACGGGTCGGCGTGATCGTATACGCGGTCTGCGTTGCCCCCTGGTTTTGCAGCGCCAGGCTGAAGTTCGGTCCCGGTGTGCCATCGGCATTGATGATGCCTTGCGACAGCAGATTCTTTACTGTCTGGCCTTGCGGCGGCTGATAGGCGCCAAATACGGCGTCGAATGTCTGGTTTTCGCCAACGACCACGATCACGTTCTGGATCGGCGTGGTGGTCGGGCCGTTGTTCAACGCCATCACTGATTGGATCGCGGCGCTCGGCAAGCTGCCGGATACGCTGCCGCTCAGCGGGATGGTCAGCACGGCGCGGTTGGCATCGGTGCCGACGGCAATCTGACCGCTGTGCACATTGAAACGGGTAATGTCGAACAGGTTATCGAGCGGATCGCTGGAATTGGCCTGATAAGCAGTAGTGCCAATCGGATCGCTGGTTTCAGCAGCCGGCACGCCGAGCGCCGTGAACAGCGGCTGCAACGGTGTACCGACATCGGTCACCGCTTGCGCAATGCTTGCAGAACTGATCTTCGCGGCGCTGATTTGCGCGGCGCTCGGGCTACCGCTCGGGACCAGCCCCAGCACGCGCTGCGTGACTAGCGAAGTCAGGGGATTCAGGTTGGCTTGCACGGTGCTGCCCGCCGCCGACTGGGCTGCGCTCGGATTGATCACGGCCGACAAGGTTGCGGCGCTACCGTCGGCATCGTTGAATGGCGCGGTCAGGATGAAGGGCGCTGTGCCCTTGAGTGGAATGGAGAATTTGCCGTTGACGTCGGTCACTGCGGTCTGCACATTCTGGCCGCTGCTGTCGGTGATGGTGACTGTTACGCCAACCAGTGCCTTGCCGCTGGCCGCGACGCCATTTACCGTGGCCGGTGCTGTGCCGATCGAACTGCCGCCACCACCGCCGCAACCACTCAGATAGACTAGCGTTGCGCATGCCAGCGCCAATGAACGAAGTTTCATGGAATTATCCTGTTGTTGGATTTCAATAAAGGTCTGTCTCCATGCGTGCAAACAGATGCAAGCAGCATGAATCTAAACTAATCTTTTATTGTTGCAAAGGAATATGACAGTGTGATGTCAGCAATCTGTGGCTTGCCGGATATATTAGAGGCAGCCATCCATTGCGCCAGGTCGTTTAGTGTGTTGCGTTCGTAAACTCAAGGGTCGTCATGAAAATCTTTCCTATCCTCTTTTTGCTTAGTGCCGTACTGGCCTCAGGCAACGCCTCGGCAGACGACGACATTTCGATGACGGTCGCCGGCATGTTGCGCGACAAGGATGTCATGCAGGCCGCCAATGCCTGCTTGCAGAAACACCCCAGGGGCGACACAATTTTTGTCGAGAATGTCTATCCGATGAATCATGGCATGGTCGGCATCGTCACTGCGGACACTTCCGGCCGCCGCTACGACTGCAACGTCGACCTGGGTTCTGGGAAAGTGCGCAGCAGCGAGCCGATTGTCGAGCCCAAGGGGCCGTTGTTTGTGTCGATCGGGCAAAACAAGTCGGCGCCCAAGGGGGAGTGCTTCAGCAGCGATCCGCTGGTGATCGACAAGCAGTTGCAGGGCTGGCTATTGACTCAGACCGGGAAATGCGGCGGCACATCCTGGAACGGCATCGCCACTGCAACAAAAAACCCGCAAAACCAATAGAGCGCAGTTGCCGGGAGACTGGGATAATTGCGGAACTTCACATCGAATTCCGGAGAAAACAGATGCAGATCAATGCCAAGATGAGCGCACTTACCCTGGCCGTAGCCGCAGTGGTGGCCTCTACCGCCCATGCACAGCCGCAGGAGCAAGTAGTCAGGATTGCCCACGTCGGCCCGATTACCGGCCCGGTCGCCCATGTCGGAAAGGACAATGAGAACGGCGCGCGCATGGCAATCGACGACCTGAACGCCAAGGGTATTGTCATCGATGGCAAAAAGATCAAGTTCGTGTTGCAGGCTGAAGACGACGCCAGCGATCCGAAACAAGCCACCTCGGTAGCGCAGAAGCTGGTCGACGCCAAGGTGGCGGCAGTGATCGGCCACCTGCAATCGGGTACCTCGATCCCTGCCTCGAAGATCTACTACGATGCCGGCATCCCGCAAATTTCGCCTTCGGCCACCAGTGCCAAATATACTCAACAAGGCTTCAACACCACTTTCCGCGTGGTCGCCAACGACAGCCAGCTGGGCGCCGTGATGGGACGCTACGCCGCCAAGACCCTGCACGCCAAACGGGTTGCCGTGATTGATGACCGTACTGCCTACGGCCAGGGATTGGCGACCGAGTTCGCCAAGGACGCCAAAGCCAATGGCGTCGAGATCGTCGCCACCCAGTACACCAGCGACCGCGCCATCGATTTCAGCGCCATCCTGACCGCAGTCAAGGCCAAGAAGCCAGACCTGATTTTCTTCGGCGGCATCGACGCTAGCGCCGGCGCCATGCTGCGCCAGATCCGCCAGCTCGGCATCAACGCCAAGTTCATGGGCGGCGACGCGATCTGCACCTCAGCCCTGCCGCGTCTGGCCGGTGAAGGCCTGGTCGACGACAACGTATATTGCGCAATCGCCGGCGGTGTCGAGGACAATGCACCGCTGGACGCCTTCAAAGCCGCCTACAAGAAAAAATACCAGACCGATATCGTGCAGTACGCGCCGTACACCTACGATGCAGTGATGACCATTGCCGACGCCATGCAGAAGGCCAATTCGGTCGATCCGAAAACATACCTGCCGGCGCTGGCCAAGATCCAGCACACCGGCGTCACCGGCAAGATCGCCTTCGACAAGAACGGCGATATCCGCAACGGCACGCTGTCGATCTACACTTTCCGGAACGGCCAGCAAACCCTGCTGACGGTGACCAAATAAGCGGCGTCGCAACTTAGGCGAGGAGACTGGCGTTGGCACAAGCGGCAAGCCGTACCGGACGGTTGTTCATGCTGATGGACGCACTGCGCGGCCACCGGCGCCCGGTCACGGCGGCGCGGCTGGCCGAGGATCTGGCGGTCTCGGTGCGCACCATCTACCGCGACATGCAAACCCTGATCGAGCTGGGCGCGCCGGTGGAAGGTGAGGCAGGTCTTGGCTACGTGCTGCGCTCCGGCTTTTTCCTGCCGCCCCTCATGTTCAACGAGGATGAACTGGAAGCGTTGGTGCTGGGTGCTCGCTGGGTCCAGCAACAAGGCGACGCGGGCTTGAGCCAGGCCGCCGCCAATGCACTCAGCAAGATCGCTACCGCTTCGCCGGCCGATCTGCGCGACAACATGGCCAACATGGGTCTGTGGGCGGCCAGCTACCAGGCGGAGCCCCTCAGCAGCATTACGCTCGGGCCGATTCGCGAAGCAATCCGGCGCCAGCACAAAATCAGCATCAGCTATCGCGATGAGAACGGTAAAGCCAGCGAGCGCTTGATCTGGCCGATCGCACTGGCGTTTTTCGAAGGCAAGCGCCTGGTCGTCGCCTGGTGCGAGCTGCGCGCCAGTTTCCGTCACTTCCGCTGCGACCGGATCGGCCTCCTGACCGTCACCAAAGAGCGTTATCCGCAACAACGCAGCGTGCTGCTGCAAGCCTGGCGCCAGGAAAACCAGTTGTTGGACAGCTAAGCCTAGCAAAAGACTACTGACATTAGCTGTCAGCAACCCGGACTAAGATGATTTCACCGCATCACAACAACCGGAGAAAATCATCATGCGCCTCTATCATCACCCAATCTCATTCAATGCCCGCCGCGCCATCATGACCGCCCATCATCTCAAGCAGCAGGTCGACCTGGTGCTGGTTGACCTCTCCAGCGCGGAGCAGCGCAAGCACCTGCTGACCATCAATCCAAACGAAAAAATCCCGGTACTGGTAGATGGCGATTTCACACTCTGGGAATCCTGCGCAATCATGCAATACCTGGCCGACAAGACCCCGGGCCAGACCGTCTATCCAACTGAACTGCGGGCGCGCGCCGACGTCAACCGCTGGATGTTCTGGTCGGCCCAGCATCTGGCGCCGGCGATCGGCATTTTTTACTGGGAAAATTTCATCAAGGGCCTGATCGGCGCCGGCCGGCCTGACCCGGTCGAATTGAAGCGTGGCATGGTCGACCTGGAATCCTATGCAGGCGTGCTGGATGGCCACATGGCGCGCCGTCAGTGGGTATCGGGAAACAACCTGACCCTGGCTGACCTGGCCATCGCCGCGCCCTTGATGGCGGCGGAACCGGGGGGCGTATCGCTGAACCGCTACGAACATCTGCAAGCCTGGTTCGGCCGCGTACAGGAGCTGGACGCCTGGCAACAGACCGCCGCAGAGGATATGCTGCCAGCCTAATCCAGCCACCGACCTGCTGCGGCGGTCAGGGGGCGCCGTTGACAAGGATATGATCCGGCAATGCATATTTCGCCGCCTCGTAACACCGTGGCCTGCAATGCCCGCTGCAGGTTCGCGTATCCGGAGTGAATATCCACAGCTCCTAGCAGATTCCAATAAAAATTCCAATTTGTTAATTTCGACAATGGTGATTCTGCTATCATGACGATTCTTTTTGGCAACTTGCCTAGATAATTTTTTGCACCATGAACCTGCCATGCGGGCATCCAATGCTTGCAAACCCGCTCGCATCGGCCGGCCAGGTCGCGACACGCTGGTTCGTTGAACAATCCGGAAGTCTCGTCATGAAAGGATGTTCGTTATGGAATGGCTGCACGAGTTATTCAAGAAATCCCCTGAAATAGCACTGTTTTTATCGCTGGCGGTCGGTTACGCAATCGGCAAGATCAAATTCGGGAAATTCCAATTGGGCGGCGTCGCCGGTTCGTTGTTGGTGGCGGTGCTGGTGAGCCAGGTCGGGGTACACATCGATCCCGGCGTCAAGGCGGTGTTATTCGCGCTGTTCATTTATGCGGTCGGCTACGAAAGCGGACCGCAATTCTTCAACTCCCTTGGCAAGCAGTCGATCCGGGAAATCATCCTGGCGGCGATCCTGGCGCTGACCGGTTTGGCGACGGTGGTGATCATGGCCAAGCTGTTTGGCCTCGACAAGGGCCTGGCGGCGGGTGTCGCCGCCGGCGGCCTGACGCAGTCGGCGATCATCGGCACCGCCGGCGATGCCATCACCAAGCTTGGGCTGGATGCGGCCGAGGTGGCGCGCCTGCAAGGCAACGTCGCCGTCGGCTACGCGGTGACCTATGTATTCGGCTCATTCGGTGCGATCATCGTCTGCGTCAACATCTTGCCGAAACTGATGGGGCGCAGCATTCGCGAAGACGCGATCAAGGCCGAGACTGCGATGCAGGCCGGAGTCAAGGTGCTGGGACCGGGCCAGCATGCGGCGCTGCCGGAACTCGTCGGCCGACTGTATGAAATCACCCAGAGCAAGATCACGGTCGAGGAAGTCGAGAATCTCGATCCGGCTACTGCCGTCACCATCGAACGCGTCAAACGCGGTGGCCAGGTGATCGAAGTCAATCCACAACTGGAACTGCAGCCGCATGACATCGTGCTGGTAGTCGGCCGGCGCGAAGCGGTAGTCAGCACATCCGGATTTCTCGGCAAGGAAGTGTATGCAGTGGAAGGCATGGAGCTGACCATGCAGCACCGCGATGTAGTGCTGAGCAACAAGGAATTCCACAACAAGAGCGTTGAAGAAATCCGCACCCAGACTGCAGGTGGCGTGCGCCATGGCATTTTCGTGGTGCAGATCAGCCGCATGGGACGAGTATTGCCGATGCTGCCGGAGACTATCGTACAGGTGGGTGACGTGGTGTCCATCTACGGTGCCGAACAAGACGTCAAGCGGGTCGCAAGTATCGTCGGCTATGTGATCGTGCCGAGCGCCAAGACCGATTTCGTCTACCTCGGCGCCGGCCTGGTGGTCGGCCTGCTGGTCGGGTTGTTGGTGGCCAAGGTCGGCTCGATCCCGCTGACGCTGGGCAGCGGCGGCGGCGCCCTGCTCTCCGGTCTGTTGTTCGGCTGGTTCCGCTCCAAGCATCAAACATTCGGTGAAATGCCGGCCGGCGCCGTGCAGATTCTGAAAGACCTGGGCTTGGCCGGTTTCGTGGTGGTGGTCGGCCTGTCATCCGGCCTGCAGGCGGTGCAAACCGTCAAGCAGCAAGGTTTCACGATCTTCGGCGTCGGCGTGGTGGTGACGATCCTGCCGATGATCCTGACCATGCTGATCGGCCGCTACATCCTGCGCTACGACAACACCGCCATCTTCGCCGGCGCCCTCAGCGGCTCCCGCAGCGCCAACCCCGCTTTCGGCGAAGTGCTGGACAAGGCGGAAAATTCGATTCCAACAGTACCGTTTGCGATCACGTACGCACTGGCGAATGTATTCCTGACGTTGTTGGGGCCGTTGATTGTAGCGTTGGTGTGAATATGAACTCCGTGGCCCGTTAAAAGGGGTCAGAGTAATTTTCGCAAAAGGCCGCGAAAAAAAACTCTGACCCCATTTAACTACCGGTGGTTATGGTTTTGAAGTTGCAGTTGCAGCTGTTTTTGACGTTGACGTTGACTTTGACGTTGCTTTTGACTTTTCGCATGCTGACGTTGCCAAATGGGACGTGCGACAGTCGGGAATTATGGGACACATGTTTGAGCGCAGCGAGTATGTGTCCCATCCGACTGGCGCACGGCTCATTTGGGGACCCGCCGAAGGCGGGCAACGGCTGTGCGATCGCCTTTCTTTGCTCACTTTCTTTGGCGAAGCAAAGAAAGTGAGCGGCTGCCGGGCCGCCCCCGGCTAGTATCCACGGAGCGCCGACCGCATTAAGTAACGACGGCCGTAAATTCTGAATGCACCACCACACTTACTCCGTGGCCCGTTAAAAGGGGTCAGAGTAATTTTCGCAAGAAGCCGCGAAAAAAAACTCTGACCCCATTTAACTAATGTGTGCGCGTAGCCATTGGCACCAAATAGAAATCGCATCAAGAAACGACAAGCAGAAACCGAACGCCAGCCATCCGCCCGCAAGAAGACAACAAAGAATTCTTAGCCGCCTCACCCCGAGCCCGCCACTGCGGACTCGACATTTTGAATAAGGAGTATCGGAAATGGATTTCAGCAACCCAGAAAAGCTCGCTCTGTTAAGCCCGTTCGAATTAAAAGATGCACTCATCCAGGTCGCCTCCAAGAGCGACCGCTCAATGCTCAATGCCGGCCGCGGCAATCCCAATTTCCTCGCCACCACCCCGCGTCACGGCTTCTTCCAGTTCGGCCTGTTCGCCATGACCGAAGCTGAACGCTCTTACATCTATATGGAAGACGTCGGCGGCTTCCCGCAACGCGACGGCATCGAAGCACGCTTCGAAATATTCGCCAAATCCCGTCCCGGCGTCCCCGGCATCCGCTTCATCGAAGCCGCTGTATCGTACGTGCGCGACCAGCTTGGCATGTCCGCCGGCGATTTCATCTATGAAATGTGCGAAGCCATCCTCGGTTGCAACTACCCGGTACCGGATCGCATGCTACGTCACAGCGAAAAAATCGTCGGTCATTACATCCACCGCGAAATGGTAGGCAAGCACCCGTTTTCCGGCAAATTCGACATGTATGCAGTCGAAGGCGGCACCGCCGCCATGACCTACATCTTCAACAGCCTGCGCGAAAATCACCTCATCAAGGCCGGCGACACCATCGCCCTCGGCATGCCGATCTTCACACCTTACATCGAGATCCCGCACCTGAACGACTACCAGCTGGTGGAGCTGATGATCGATGCTCCGCCGGAAAACAACTGGCAATTCACCAAGCAGGAGCTCGACAAGCTGCTCGACCCCAAGGTCAAGGCCTTCTTTCTGGTCAACCCCAGCAATCCGCCGTCGGTGCGTATCAACGACGAAACGCTGGCCTACATCGCCGAGATCGTCAAGAAGCGGCCGGATCTGATCATCCTCACCGACGATGTCTACGGCACCTTCGCCGACGACTTCGTATCGCTGTTCGCGATGTGTCCGTACAACACGATCCTGGTATATTCATTCTCGAAATATTTCGGCGCCACCGGCTGGCGCATGGGCGTGGTTGCAACCCACGAAGACAACATCCTCGACGCCAAGATAGCTGCCCTGCCGGAAGCGCGCCGCAAGGAACTCGACCTGCGCTACAACTCGATCACCACCGAACCGCGCAAGCTGAAATTCATCGACCGCCTGGTAGCCGACAGCCGTACCGTCGCGCTCAACCATACCGCCGGGCTCTCAACACCGGTACAGGTGCAGATGGTGCTGTTCTCGCTGTTCTCGCTAATGGATGAGCCGGAGAGTTACAAGAAATCGATGAAGCGCATCGTCCTGCGCCGCAAGGAAGCGCTGTACCGTGCGCTGGGCTTGCCGGTGCCGGTCGATCCCGATTCGGTCAACTACTATCATCTGCTTGACCTGGAACCGCTGGCCACGCAAATGTACAGCGCCGCTTTTGCCAAGTGGATGGTCAAGCGCCTGAAACCGAACGAAGCGCTGTTCAGGCTGGCAGAGGAAACCGGTGTCATCCTGCTGCCGGGTCGCGGCTTTGGCACTGCGCATGCATCGGCGCGGGTGTCGCTGGCCAATCTCAACGAATACGATTACGCCAACATCGGCCGCGCGATCCGCAAGCTGGCGGAAGAATTTTATGCGCAGTTTGAGAAAGGCAGCGGCAGCAGCAAGGCCGTGACAGCCGCCAAGACAAGCGGCGGAAAAGCGAAGGCGGGCAAGAAAGCCAAAAAATAAGCTCTTCTGCCAGAACCCAAGGCCCATGGATCCCATGGGCCTTTTTTATTGCTTGGTGTAGCCGTCGTTGAGTGTCTTCAGGAACGCGATCACATCCTTGATCTCGGCATCATTCAGTGCCGGCCGGTCGCTGGGCTTGCGGTCGAACGGCGCTTCGACATTGACGTTGTCGCGATATGCCACCGGCAAGTCGTCGAACTTGTCGACGCTGCCATCCTTGTTGCGCGGGTACCATTTCTGCGGCTGGGTATCGCGTTGCACGTAGAACTGCATCACTTTTTCCAGGCTGTCGAAAGCGCCATTATGGAAAAACACCTGGCGCATGGCGACATTGCGCAAGGATGGCGTCTTGAACATGCCGCAATATTCCGTTTTCTCCTTCAGGTCGGTGCGGTCCGGCCCACACAGGCCCATGTCGAAATATTTCGGATCGGCGTTAGCCGGGATGTGCTTGTTACGCGGCACGCCGATGGCGATCAAGCCGTAGTCGGTGAATTGCGGAAAGGCGCCGCTCGGCGCGATGCCGCTGATATGACAGGAAGCACAATTGCCCTTGGCGGGATCGTTGAACAACCGCAAGCCGTTCAATTCCTGCTTGCTGAGCTGTGTCTGCCCACGCAGGAAAGCATCGTACTTGCTGTTATATGGATAAAATTCGGCCGGACTTTCCTGATACACCTCAAGCGCCATCAGTGCCCATTTGAATGCCTGCTCCGGCTTATCGAAAATATCCTCGCCGAAGGTCTGGCGGAACTGCCCTGCATACGCGGCTTTCTTCAGCTTCTCAACCACTTCGGCGGGACCGGCATTGCCCATCTCGTGCGCCGACAACAATGGAATCCGCGCCTGGTCGTGGGTCGATGGCGCGCGGCCATCCCAGTTATGGCCGCCAGTGGGGCCAGCATCGATGCTGTCGTCGCCATCGTCATCGAAGAAGTGCTCGGTGAAGGCCGGCACATTCTGTATATAGCGCAATGACGGCGCCGCACGAGTACCCAGCGTTTTCATGTCCTTGCCGCCGAGCTGGACTGCCAGGTTGTTCGGCGGACCGAACGCGTGCTCGGGACTGTGGCAGGTGGCGCAAGACATCTTGCCCGAAGCCGACAACGATGGATCCGAGAACATGATGCGGCCGAGATCAGTCATGGCGGTCACGGACGGCTGCTTTTTCAATGACGGCGCATAGGTGGCGCCGACATAGGCCGGCTTCGCAGGTTGGCTGGTTGCTGCCGGGTTGGCCTCTGCCGACCGTTGGCCGCAGGCGTTGAGGAAGAGCGCAACGGCGCCGATCAGGAATGCAGTGACCGCTGGTTTCATTGGATTGGAGTAGACATGGCACGACATGGAGGAATAAATGCCGCGCAAGACTAGCACCACTCTGTGACAGAACGATGACGCGCTCATTTACAAAAAATAAATACTACCTATAGGCATTAATTTCACACAGTTGAAATATTCGAAGCATAGGATTGCCCTTTTTACACCCGGGGAGGGGTTATGAAGGGGAATTTCAAATGGCTGCCATTAACGGTGGCAATATCCGCTGGCTTGAGTGCTTGCGGCGGTGGCGGCGGTGGCACAGTTAGCGAAAACGGCCCGGTCACCAGCGGCCAGGTGACCGGCAGCTACTACGAAAATGCACAAGTCTGCTTCGAGGATGCGGTAAAGAAAGCGACATGCGACGCCACCTCGCCGGTAGTCAAAACCGGCGCCGACGGTTCCTACTCGCTCAAGGGACAAGGCGCGGTAGTGGCAACCATCGACTCCAATGCCATCCGTCACGAAGTATTAGGCGACAAGGGCAGCAGCGTCACGCAGAAACTGGTGTTCCGCGCACCGGCCGGTCGCAGCAGCTATGTCAGCGCCATTTCGACTGAGCTGGCTGCCGCGATGGAAGCCAACGGCGGTAATTTCGCCGATGCCAGCAAGAAGCTGGCAGCCAAGATCGGCACTTCCGAAGCCAACTTGCTGGCCGATATCAACAAGCTGAGCAGCGCCGACCAGGCCAAATTGAAGGCCGAAGCCGCTGCCATCAACGCTGCGATCGCCAATGCCATCGCACAGGGCGGCGACGTTGACTTGGGTCAGGCCTTGGGAAGCGCGCTGGCCATGAACAACATCCAGAACGTCGTCGTGATCTTTGCCGAAAACCGCGGCTTCGACAATCTGTACGGCCTGTTCCCGGGCGCCAACGGTATTCCGGGCGTCAATCCGACTTCGACCTCCGCCTATGTTCCGCAAAAGGACTTCGACGGCAGCACCCTGCCGGTCCTGCCCCCAACCTGGGGCGGCATGACGCTGGCAGGTCAAAGCACCGTGATTACCCAAGCGCAGTCAGCCAATCTGCCGAACAAACCATTCCAGATCGACGATACCAACAGCCCGATCTACATGTCGTCGGCCGTCATCACGCGCGACCTGGTGCACCGTTTCTATAACAACCAGATGCAGATCAACGGTGGCAAGAACGACAAGTTCACCGCTTATTCCGACGCCGGTGGCCTCAGCATGGGCTACTACGACGGCAGCAAGATGAAGCTGTGGAACATCGCCAAGCAATACACGCTGGCCGACAACTTCTTCATGGGCACTTTCGGCGGCTCTTTCCTGACCCACCAGTACCTGATCTGCGCCTGCGCACCGACTTATCCGAATGCCGACGCGGCAACCTCACCAGCCAAAAACAGCATCTCGGCCGTCAACCTGGACGCTAATGGCAATCTGATCGGACTGGCGCCGGGCACCGGCAATCCGAGCTCGGTATTGAACGGTGCACCGGTCTATCTGAAGGACAGCACGATCACGCCGAAGGATGCTGCCGGCATGTTCTATGCGGTCAACACGATGCAGCCGCCTTACCAGCCTAGCGGCAACACCCCTGCTGCAGTGGCCTCCTATGCCGACCCAAGCAAGGCCACCACCTTGCCGACGCAAACCCAGACCACCATCGGCGACCAGCTCACCACCAAGGGTATCAACTGGGCCTGGTACGCCGGCGCCTGGAATGCGGCATTGGCCGACGCGCCGAACGCCAGCCGCAGCGTGATCTATAGCGGCAAAATCCAGTTCCAGCCACATCACCAGCCGTTTAACTACTACAGCCGTTTCGATCCGGCGACTGCCGCCGGCGCGACCGAACGCAGCAACCACCTGAAGGATTTCGACGCCTCGTTCCTGCAGGATGCTGCTGCAGGAACGTTGCCGCCGGTTGCGTTCTATAAGCCACAAGGCAACCTGAACCAGCATCCCGGTTACGCCAACGTCTCGGACGGCGATGCCCACATCGCCGACGTGATCGCCAAGCTGCAAGCCAGCCCGCAATGGAAGAACATGCTGATCGTCGTGACTTACGACGAAAACGGCGGCTTCTGGGATCACGTTGCACCGCCGAAAGGCGACCGCTGGGGGCCAGGCACACGTCTGCCGACCATCCTGATTTCGCCGTACGCGAAGAAGGGTTTTGTTGATCACTCCCAGTACGACACGGCCTCCATCCTGCGCTTCATCACGCACCGCTATGCGTTGCCTGTCTTGCCAGGCATTACGGCGCGCGACAAGGCGCTGGTTGCCAACGGCGGCAAGCCGATGGGCGATTTGACTGCAGCATTGACACCCGTACCGCAAGAGTAATACGACATCACTCTGCGTCCTCGCTGAAGACGCAGAGCGACCGGGTGGAAATCGATAAAGCCGGCCCCCTTGAAAAAGGCGGCCGGTTTTTTTCTATGCCTTGCAGAAACGCGCTGTCACCACGCCCCCATGCCGGCCAGCGCCGGCGATAACTCCGATTCCCCCAACGCAGCGGCAGCGACGCTTCCACCCGGATCGCCTGCCTGATGTGGAAACGCAGCAGGCGCTGCGCTCCCTGGAAAGCGGCCACCGCCGGACCGTCCCAGATCAGTTCGGCGTCAACCGCCAGGTACAGCAGATCGCCGCTGGCGTAATCGATGAACAACAGACCGGCGCGTGGATGTTCGATCAGGTTGCCGATCGTATTGAAGAAAAAATTGCCGACAAAATCCGGCACCGTCAGCGTCCTGGCGTCGTCTATGCGGACGAAGCCAGGTTTGCCGCCGCGATGCGAAACGTCGACACCGTACTTGCGCCCGCTGGCGCCGTCGGCACTGAGAAAAGCGGTCGCGATGAAGAAGGTGTCCGCCCTCCCGATCATGTGTTGCATCGGGGCATCGAGCTGGTGGCTGCGCCAGACATTCGGCTGCGGGCGATCAGTGGTATCAATCAACTCCGGGCGACGCGCCTGTATATATTTCGGGCAATTGCCGAAACTCTGATCGACCTTCAAGGTGAAACCATCGCCTGATATTTTTTCCACCTTGCCGTTCATGCGATTTCGACGCCGCGTATGCGGTTCGATACCCAGCAGCCCCAGCGTTGCTTGCGGTTCCAGTGCCTGGCTGAGCGGATCAGCGCTCAGCGTATGGGCGCGTATATCCAGGTGCTCGGGATCGGGGGAAGTGACGAATCCTGGCTGGCCGACCAGCACCGATGCCCACGGCTGCCGCTGTTGGTCGATGCTGCCGACAACGATGAACGGCAATTGCGCAAAGAATTCGCGATGCTGATCTGGCATGTAGGTGCGAATCGCCACGCTGCCACGTGCAGCCATCTTTTCCAGCACGCCGGCACGTTGCTGCGCCGCGCGCTCGCCGCGATGAAAGATATCGCCTTCGCCTGCGGGCTCCGGTATTTCGGTCTGGGACATGAGCTTTACCTCATCAACAGTTTGGTTATCCGATTCGATCGGCGGCCGGTCTGCGTTGCTGCATCCACCTGCCGCCGCACTCACCGGTTCAGGCAGCCAATCCAACCTTGGTCGCCTGCATCGGCACAAACCCGGGCAGCGCTTCCATCCGCGCCAGCCAGTTGCGCAAGTTGGCGTAGTCGTCCAGCGCGATGCCGCCTTCCGGAGCATGGGCAATGTAGCTATAGGCCGCAACGTCAGCGATGGTGATCTGGCCTCCAATCAGGAATGGCCGAGTGGCCAGATGCGGTTCCAGAATCGCGAACAAGTTTTTCGCGGTCGTGCAGGCAGCATCGCGATCGAGCGGCAGGTTAAACACATTGGCGATACGTGCCGTGGCTGGGCCGCGGAAAATCTCTCCCGCTGCCACCGACAGAAAGCGCTGCACGTTTGCAGCGCCCAGCGGATCCCGCGGCAGCCAGCTCGGTTCCCCGTACTTGCTTGCCAGATAGACCAGTATCGCATTGGAATCGGCGAGCGTCACATCGCCATCTTCGATCACCGGCACTTGGCCGAACGGATTCCTGGACAGGAATTCGGGCTTCTTGTGCTCACCTGCGCGCAGATCGATTTCGATCATCTCAAACGGCAAGCCAAGCAGCGACAAGAACAACTGGACGCGATGGGAATGGCCGGATAATGCGGCACGATATAGGCGAATAGGCTGCTTCGGATGTGTGACTGGCATGGTAGATCTCCTGGATACGTTGACGTAACGCGATGCACCATGAATTTGCATCGGTGGGTATACATCCGGCATTCTCTGTACCGAACAATCGGTACAATACAAAGCGAATCCTATGTTGTCAAGTAAAAATCTGGAATTCAGTCGGCTTGGACGCCGACCAGGTTGCCCGGGAAATTCTCTATCATGCGCAAGAACGGGCCGTTGTTACCGATGGCCCGTGACACAATCAACGATCCCTGGATCGACACCACGGCGTTTTCGGCCCGAATCGCGGCCTCCACCTTGTCGACTCCTGCCTCTTCCGCCACTGCGGCCAGCAAGCTCATCAACGCCCGCATGCGGCCGCCCAGATGCTGCTGGAACAGCGAACCGGCCTCGCCGATGGTGAACACGTCCATCAGGCAGGGCGCAAAGCCATTCGCATAGTATTCGGTCAGTTTGCCGGCAAAGCGCTGTAGGCGCTGCGCTGGCGCATCCCGGCCTTGCAGCGTGCACAGCACATTCTGTGTGAACCAGGCGCCTACCGCCGCCATCGCGGCACTCGCCATGTCCTCCTTGCCGTTCGGGAAATAGTGATACAGGCTGGAACGGCCCAAGCCCGTCGCTTCCGACAGGCGCGACAAGCTGCTGCCCTCATAGCCGTAGCGGCGAAAAGCCGCCAGGATGCGTTCGACGACCTCGTCGCGGGTGAGAGTGGCTGCTGGCATGATAGATGATGTACCGATGAATGTACCGAATGTTCGTTGTTACCAATTTAGTGGCAAATCGACAAAACAGCAAGGATTTACTTACCCGATCGACATGCAACACCCCTGCAACATCCCCGCAACGTCAGGCAAATAATAGTTGCGTAGCTAATTATGTGCATTTATACTTCAGCTCATGTTCGATCACTGCCTTTATTTCAATACCACTGCACTGGCGCGCATCGTCGAGCGTGAGTGGCTTGCTGCTTACCAACCGTTCGACTTGACACCGCCGCAGGGTTTCGTGCTGCGCGCTGTGCTGAGGCAGCCCGGCATGCTGAATCGCGAGCTGGCTGAGCTGCTTGGCATCTCACGGCCCACTGCGAGCCGGTTGCTGGATCATCTCGACGTCAAAAAGTTGATCGAGCGCCGCTCCTCCGCCGCGGATGGCCGCGAGTCGCATATTTTTCCCACTGAGGCGGCATTGGCGCTCGACGCGCCGATCAATGCCGTCAGCGCCGAAGTAGCGCAGCGCCTGCGCCAACAGATCGGCAGCTCGCAGTTTGACGACGCCATCGGCGCCATGCGCGAGATTCGCGAAATCATTGGTTAGAGCAGTTCCGATGTTACCTGGATGATTGCAATAGTTTCCATCAATTAGTTGTCTAGCTAACTTATTTAAAAACTTGTTTAAAAGAAGGAGGCAACATGACTGTCATCTCCCGATCGACGCCGCATGGTGCGCGCGCCGCTACCCTGCTGGCCGGCCTGTTGGGCGCAGCGTTTGCGCTCGGCTGCATCGTATTTTTTTCCATCGGCCACAAGCCAGGTGAACAACACGATTTCTGCCTGGCGGCGCATGCCGCCGAGCTGGGCATCAGCAGTAGCCAACTGACCAGCGACACGCGCTACCAACAACAAATGGTCGCAGCGCTGTCATCCTGCACCGGCATGGTGCCGTAGCCGGACTTTAGTCGACCACCGGCGTAAACACTTCGCCCACCGGTTGCGACGTATGGCTGACGTACAACGAAAAACAGACACACAACAAAACCAGGGCGGCGATTGCGGCGCCGACCCAAGGAGTGAGCAGCAACGACCGCCAGGCGATCGCCAGGCCACATATGGTTACAAATGATTTTCAAGTTTTGATACCACACGCCGTAAACCCCGATAACGGCACCGAGCCTGTAGGCCCGTGATTTGCCGAGTCGAGGGACGGTCGCCTAGGTCCTGCTATCAAATAATTTGACTGAACCGTCGGGGAAGGACGACAGGCGTCGCACGCGGCGCGTTCGCATTCCCAAATTAATTGATAACAGGCCCTTGGCACAACGTCATTCATTGTCCATCAATACCTTTTCTCGTTCTTAAAAAAACAATGAATATCGCAAATTTGAAAATCTCCACAAGACTCACAGCACTATCCACCTTGCTGATTCTGACATCCGCCCTGATGGGCATGATCGGCTGGCGCTCACTCTACGATAGCGACGCAAGAAGCGCAGACATGATGCAAAACGCCGAAGACTTCCAGTCGGCTGTCAATCTCGCCAGGAAAGCTCAGGTCGATTTCAAGATAGAAATCCAGGAATGGAAAGACCTTCTGCTGCGCGGTAACGACGCCGCTGCATTTGAAAAGCACAAGAATGCGTTCCTCAAGAAAGGTGAAGAAACCAGAGCTGAACTGGCGCAACTGGATCAGTTGCTGAGGCAGTTGGACATCGATGCCGGGCTCGCCAAGCAGGCAAGCCAGACCAATGCGGAGCTGGAGCAGAAATACCTGACAGCGCTGAAACAATTCGCCCCTGCCAGGATTGAAAGCGGACACGTCGTCGACAAGCTGGTGACCGGTCTCGACCGCGAACCCACCAAAAGAATCGAAGATATCGTCGGCCTGGTTGTCGAACATTCCAAAAGCCTGATGCGGCAAAGCGAAGCCGAAGCAACACACAGCAATATCGTAGCCTTGCGCATCCTGCTGGCGGTAGTGGCCGTCGGTACACTGGTTGGCAGCATCCTGACCTACTGGATCATCAATGGCATCACCGGCCCCTTGCGTTCCGCAGTCAAGGTTGCCCGCACCGTCGCAGCCGGCGACCTGACCAGTCACATCGAAGTTGGCAGCAAGGATGAAATAGGCGCACTGATGGATGCCCTACGCCATATGAACGGCAGCCTGCAGCACATTGTTGGTCAATGCCGCAGCGGCATCGAGACCATGGCCTCCGCCTCCGGCCAGATCGCCACCGGCAATCTCGACCTGTCGGCGCGTACCGAAGAACAGGCGGCATCGCTAGAACAAACCGCAGCATCGATGGGAGAACTGACGTCGACCGTCAAGCAAAATGCCGACAACGCACGCCAGGCCAACCAACTGGCAGCGTCCGCTTCCGGCGTTGCGGTCGAAGGAGGAGCCGTGGTATCGAAGGTGGTGACGACCATGGCGTCAATCAACAATTCGGCGAGAAAGATTGTCGACATCATCGCGGTGATCGACGGCATCGCGTTTCAAACCAATATTCTGGCATTGAATGCAGCGGTCGAAGCTGCGCGAGCCGGTGAACAAGGACGCGGCTTTGCCGTGGTCGCCAGCGAAGTGCGCAATCTGGCGCAACGTTCGGCGGCGGCGGCCAAGGAGATCAAATCGCTGATCGGCGACTCAGTGGAAAAAGTGGATGCCGGCAGCGCGCTGGTTGCTGAAGCGGGGACCACGATGGAGCAGATTGTTGATAGCGTCAAGCGCGTCAGCGACATCATGGCAAAAATTACCACCGCCGGTGAAGAGCAAAGCAGCGGCATCGAACAAATTAATCAGGCGATCGGGAACATGGATCAGGTTACTCAGCAGAACGCAGCCTTGGTCGAGGAGGCTGCCGCCGCAGCGGAGTCGCTGAAGGAGCAGGCCGCCAATCTGGCTTCAGTAGTCAGTGTATTCAAACTGAATGCGGTTGCCGCGACAGGCGGCAGCAGCGGTATTGCGACGAACAGCGCATTTCAATGCGAACTGCTGGCCGCATAACGCGCCAGAGGCATCAGGTCGGGCAGGAATAGAAGAAACGGACGGGGCAGAGCCCCGCATCCGTTCAGTTATCGGGCTTGATGATCCCCATCATGACCGCTCGGCTGATCGCGTGGCGAGTGCTGTACACGCCGAGCTTGGTGGCCACGTTCTTCAGATGGAAATACACGGTGCGCTGCGATATGCCCAGGATCAGCCCGATTTCGCTGCTGGTCTTGCCATCTGCGCTCCAGCGCAGGCATTCGAGCTCGCGCGTCGACAACAGCGGCTCCTGGCCCTGCGCGACTTTGCGCCAAAGCAGTTCCGCAGCTTCCTGCAGGTGCACTCCAAGCAGCAACGCATCGGCCTGGGCGCTGATGGAGAACGCATTCGGCACCACGGCGTTGCCATAGAAATCCAGCCGGCTCACGGCATTCTTGCTGTGGATGGCCACACTCATTCCTTGCGTGATGCCCATCGATTTCAGCAGAGGGTAGAGCGCACCATCGCATAACTTGCACACCTGCTCCACCTGCCAGTTCAGCGGCAGCCGCGAACGCGCCAGGTGCTGCTGGATCGGATCGCTCTTGTCCCCAGGCGGATTGCTCAGCAATTGCAGCATCGCACTCGGCAGACTGCCGAACGTCTGCACCAGCGGCGATCCGTTAGCGCTCGTGATGTCCATCTTCAAACTGAAATCACAACTATCCAATTTCGCCAACAGGCGATGCATGCGGTCCCGCAACGGCCCCCAATCGGACGCCTGCAATATCTCCAGCAGGTCCGGAGCAGATAATCGGTGAGCAGCTTGGCTTAGCAGCATGAGATGTTTGATCCGAATTGGTTATTTGACGTCGACTTGGTCACGCAGGAACTCCGCCAACGAATAAAAAGGCTGATGCAGATAATGCCCAGGAAAATCAAATAACGCCCAATGATAGTCCTGTATGCCGAAACAAGTCTGGGCCGGCAGACAATATGATAGCCAATCGTGGCGTATCGCGTCGGTGTACATCCCGCCGCTGTCCGAAAAGAATGGCACCAGCCGCAATTCCCGCAAACCTGTCAATAATTCCAGCGGCGCACCATAATCCTGCGCCACCTCAAGCTGCGACATCAGGCTGGCCTCGGTTTCGATCACCATCAGCGTCGCTTTGCCATTTATATCAAAGAACAGGATGCCGGTGGGGTTTGGAAACAAATAATATTCGACAAAGCCATGACGTTTGCAAAGCTGCTCGACCAACGCTTCCATCGCCGGATCCGACAGGAAGGTATAGGAGTGGCGGGTCAGCAGGTCCTTTAGCGTCAGCGACTGGACATGGAAGAATTCCTTCTGCAAGCTGCGGATTTCCAGTTCCAGATGGTCAAGCGCGTCATGATCGCTCTTCTTGATGAAACGGTCGATCAGTCCCCGATTGAAGGCCTCGATAGCGAGCTTTTCGTCGGCCTGGCCGGTAAACAGGATTTTTTTGCATGGCAGCTCCTGAACGGCCTGGCAAAACTCCAGGCCATTCATCTGCGGCATTGCATAATCGATCACGAGCACGGAAGGCAGCATGAAGCGTTGCCGATTCAGCGACTGCCGATAGATCTGATCGATATCGACAGCGACGGTGCGGCGGTCGAATGAAAATGTCTGTTCGTCATAGTTGACCCGGATCGATTGGCTTTTACTGGGAGTGTGGCGAAAGGCGGCGCGCAGCCATTCCAGCGCCGCATGGGTATCGTGGAAGACTTTGCGCGGCATTTGCGATGGCAGCTGGAAAGCCAGGCTGTCCAGGAAGCTTTGACTGTCGTCGATCATGACAGTCGTGGTTGGGTGTTGATAAACAGGTAACGAAATATTCATTTTGGCTGCAATACAGGCGCCAGGCGCGGCAAGGCGGTGTTCGGTTGAAGGGAGAGGATGCTAATTTAACAGAGAGCGCACGTCGGATGCCTTTTGTTGCAGCACCGGCGGAAAATCCAGGACGAATATCGTGTAGGCCAGCGGCCGCGACACCAGCCGTATATGCGCCCCCCAAGCCTCCAGCACGTCCTTGCAGAACGCCAGTCCGATACCGGTGCCGTTATATTCCGGATAGGCGTAAAAGCGCTCGAAAATATGCGACGCGCGGCCCGGCTCGATGCCGCAGCCGGTATCGATAAACAATAGCCGGGGCCGGGCGCGGTTGCCTTCGATGACGATCCTGATGCGGCCCTTGCCAATGCGCTGGATCGCAGTCAGTGCGTTACGCAGCAGGTTGATCAGGACCATTGAGCACAGCTCGGTTTGCCCCAGCAGGCGGAAATCGGCATGTACCGTCACGGCCACCAGCTCGCGCTGTTCCTGGTTGACGAACGGGTAGCGCAACAGCATCTGTTCCACTGTGGTCGCCATCGACAGGATGTCTTTCGGTTGCAGGTTTTCCTTGCCGGTTGAGGCGCTCAACAGAAACAGGTCGATCACGTTGTTCATGTGGCGTACTTCGAACTCGATTCGCGCCAATGCCTTCTCCATCGGTATTTGGCTCGGCGCCGCCGGTATCGCGCTCTCCTGCAGCAGGCGGCTCAGGCCGCGCGCATTGGCATTGATGCTGCGCAAAGGCGTGCGCAATTCATGCGACACCGTCGCCAGCGCCGTCGCCATGCCGGCCAGTTTTTCCTGGGCCAGGACTTTACGGCCGACCTTGGCGAGCGACACCGTGATGATCGCAAACAACTGGATAGGCCATTGCTCCAGCGTCTGTACGCTGAGCGGCAGACTGCCGCCGTGCATGATTGCAAACACCAGATAAGCCAGCGCGGTGCCGGTGAAATAGGCGAGGAATGCCAAGGTCGTATCGAAGTGAAACAAAATGATCAACGCAATCAGCAACGACTGGCTCCAGATGGAGGAGCCGTCGTTCATCAGGAACATGAAGGTAAAGAAGAACGGCAACACGTAAGTCAGGCCGATGAAGAAATAAGCCGCCAGCCATTTTTTCTTTACCAGGCGCCTGACGAAAATCGCCGGCAGGCACAACACCACTCCGAAAATCCGCAGACTCAGGTTTTCGTACGGCTGTGGAAACCAGTAGGCCCACACCACGTAATAAAGCGGCATGCCGACCACAGCAATCCACGCCAATATCACCAGGCGCTTGATTGTGTTGTCGTATTGCCTATTAAAACTCAATAACCATCTGCCCGCAGCATGCTGCCATACCTGCCAGCGCCGGCTGGTCCAGTTGCCGATGTGCTCAATCATGGGGTGTCAGATATTGGTCTATCATAAATCGCTATGCGGTAAGAGATGCGAAGCCGGTTGATCGCCGCGCCTCCGCAACGAATACTTAGCTTGGCTCCGAATTCCAGACAGGGGAGCCCTGGCTACTCTGTTTGGCATGTCAACAGAGAGTATTGGGAGAAAATTATGCCACTAACTGCAAGCTACCATGCCGAAATAACTTTGGCAGCGGAGCAAAGATTGCCCGCCTTCGTGTCTACAAGGATGGACGAGCATTATATTGATCGCGTAGAGAAACTGCTGGGCGGCGAACACATGCACAAATGGTGCGCGCCAGGCCCGGATGCGATCTACCTGTCCAGCAACGATTACCTGTGCATTGCCGCCGAACCGCAGCTGATCGAAGCACAGGCTGCACGCCTCAAAAAGGGCGATGCCGATTTGCTGATGTCATCGGTTTTCCTGCAGGAAGGCAGCCCTCAGCATCGCCTTGAAAACAAGCTGGCCCGCTTTATGGGTTCGGAAGACGGCTTGATTTCTCAATCCGGCTGGAGCGCCAACGTCGGGCTGATGCAAAGCATCGCCAGCCCCGGCGTGCCGGTCTACCTGGACATGCAGGCCCACGCGTCGCTGTGGGAAGGCGTGCATTCCGGTGAAGCTCGGCCGGTGCCGTTCCTGCACAACGACATCGAGCACTTGCGGCGGCAAGTGCTCAAGCATGGCGCCGGCGTGATCGTGGTCGACGCCGTCTACAGCACCAATGGCAGCATCTGTCCTTTGGCCGAAGTGCTAGCCATTGCCGAAGACAGCGGCAGCATCCTGGTGGTCGACGAATCGCATTCACTCGGCACGCATGGTCCGGGCGGAGCCGGACTGGTGGCGCAGATGGGTTTGTCCGATCGCGTCCATTTCCGCACTGCCTCGCTAGCCAAGGCATTCGGCGGCCGCGCCGGTTTCATCACCTGCTCCAGCAAGTTCAAGGGCTATTTCCTGTCGGCCTCGCGTCCGGCGATTTTCAGCTCCTGCCTGTTGGGACATGAACTGGCCTGGTTCGATGCCGCGCTCGATTTCATCCGTCATGCCGACGACCGGCGCACCAGCCTGCATCGCAATGCCCGCCGCATTCGCGACGGACTGACCGCATTGGGCTACAACGTCAGCGATGGCACCGAGCAAATCATTGCACTTGAAGCCGGTACCGAACCGATGACCTTGTGTCTGCGCAAGGCGCTGGAAGCGGAGGGTATCTTTGGTGCGGTCTTTTGCGCGCCGGCGACGCCCAAGAACCGCTCGCTGGTGCGGCTCACACTGAACTCGGGACTGACCGAGGTGGAAATTCAGAGGGTGCTGCAGGCTTGCGACAGTATTCGTGAAGAAGTGCATTTGTCCAGCTGGTCCTCGACCCGGCGCGCGGCTGCAGCAGCGGCTTGACCTCGCAGTCGGCGGCAGGTCAATCACCGGGCCGGCAATTAAACCAGGCCCGGCTCAGTTGCCTGCGCGGTCGTATTGGCGGCGCGCGCCGCGAATCACGCCTTGATGGCTGCCGGCCCAATCGGCCAGCACCTTGAGCGGCGCGCAGAGCGAGCGTCCGGTATCGGTCAATGCATATTCGACCTGCGGCGGCGTGCTCGGAATCACGGTGCGCGACACCAGCCCGTCGCGCTCCAGATGACGCAGCGTGACCGTCAGCATACGCTGCGAAATACCGTCGACATCGCGCCGCAGCTGGTTGAAACGGCAAGGACCTGACTCCAGCGTGGTGATGACCAGCACGCTCCAGGCATCGCCGATCCGATCCAGCACATCGCGGATCGGGCACGGCAAATCTTCGCTTGCACTGGGGCGTCCTCGGCCGCGCGCCAGAGCGGCGCCGGCCGGCGCCGCAGTTACCTGCATGTTCCTATCATTCATCAAAGTGCCTTCTTGCGCTAAAGTTCTAAATAATTATACTGGTTACTTTAAATAACTACCACGGCCCGAGACGCGTTCCGGGCTTCAACCGAAAGGAAAGCCATCATGAAAATTGCCATCATCGGCATTACCGGCCGCGCCGGCTCACGCATTGCCGCAGAAGCATTGCGCCGCGGCCACACGGTCACCGGCATCGCCCGTTCAGTCGAACAGACGACGGCGCCAGTCGGCGTCCAGCTATTGCAAGGCGACGCCACCCAGCCGGAACAACTGGCGGAACTGATTCGCGGCCAGGATGCGGTTGTCAGCGCAGCCCAATTCCGCGTGCTGAAAGCTGCTCCGCTGCTGCAGGCCGTCAAGAGCGCCGGGGTCAAGCGACTGCTGGTGGTGGGCGGCGCCGCTAGCCTGGAAGTGGCGCCCGGCGCCATCCTGCTGGACAGCCCGAATTTCCCCGCCGAATACAAGGTGGAAGCAGTGCCGGGCAAGCAGTTCCTGGACGACTTGCGCGCCGAAACGACCGTCGATTGGACTTTCCTTTCCCCGCCGGCTTTATTTGCCCCAGGCGAACGCACCGGGAAATTCCGTATCGGCCAAAACCAGTTGCTGAGCGATGAGCAAGGTCAGAGTCAGATCTCGATGGAAGATTACGCAATTGCGCTGCTCGATGAAATCGAACAACCCAAGCACGTACGCCAGCGCTTCACAGTGGCTTACTAAATAACACCCGGGCCTGCCGCGACTTGCCGCCACGCCAGCGTAGCGTTCCACTGGATTTCATGGCATAAGGGAAGACATCCTTCAACCGTTCCACAACATGCCCATGAGCTACTTATGTAATGCATCCGCCGCCAACCTGGTTATCATCGACCTGCAAGAAAAACTGATGCCGGTGATTTTCGACAATGCGCAGGTGCTGCGACGCGCTTCCGTGCTGGCGCAAGCTGCCAGGCTGCTGGCGATTCCGGTGATCGGCACCGTGCAGCAGCCGCTACGGCTGGGACGCACGATGCCGCTGATCGACGACATGCTCGACCAGACTATCGAGAAATGCAGTTTCGACGCTCGCGCCGAACCGGCGTTCCTGGCCGCGCTGGATAATGGCCGGGACGAACTGGTCATACTTGGCTGTGAAGCCCACGTCTGTGTGCTGCAAACCGTGCTTGGCTTGCTGCATCGGCAGCGGCGCGTAAAACTGGTGATCGACGCCATCGGCTCACGCCAGGAGCGCGACAAAATCTGCGCCATCGATCGCGCCCGCGCTGCGGGCGCCGATATTGTCAGCAGCGAAATGGTAATGTTCGAATGGATGAGAAACAGCGAGCATCCGAAGTTTCGCGAGATATTGAAACTGATCAAATAAAAACCCGAGATAGCGATAGGAAATTCAGCGTTTTTCCTATGTCCTTTTGTGTTTTGAGTGATGACAATGAATTGAATCATTCTCATCAAAACACGACATGCCTATCAACAACGATCAATGGCAAAAACTGAAGCCATTTCTGCCGGGTGGAGAAAATGCCCCCGGCGTTACCGGCCGCGACAACCGCCTGTTCGTCAACGCAATTTTTTGGATAGTGCTGAACGAGGCGAAATGGTCTCAACTGCCATCCGGCTTCGGCCAGTGGCAGACGGCCTACATGCGTTTTCGTCGCTGGAATCAGGCCGGTATCTGGCGCCAGATGGCAGATCATGTCGACGCCGATCCCGCGTTGCAACGCATGCTGGATGCAATTGCCGCGTTTGGCGACGATTATGCCTGGCGCTTGTCGCGCAGGACGCTCATCAGAAAGAACAAAGTGGCGCACGGCAGCGGCCTGCCAAGACAGCCGCTACCGCCGGCGCCCGACGCCGCAAAGGAACGTGGAAAAGCGCAGAACCTTGATACCAATTGGATCTGGCTGCTGACGCACAAATGACGCGGCAGAAAAACGAAAAGCATTTTTCCGCCTATGTAGCGATTGCATCAAAGAGACATCGCAAGTTGGCGCCTTGCGACAGCCTGAGGCCCCCCCCCTTGCTGCTATCGCAAATCCGTGTTCAACCGCGATTGCGGGAGAATTTCGCAGTCAGCTGGCTCAATTTTTCGGCATGCTGGCGCGCCGCTTTTTCGGCTGCCAGCTGTGCGGCTTCAGCCGCGCGTTGGGCCTTGCGCTGCTCGGCATTCTTCTTGAAACGCTCACGCAGCGTCTCCGCGGCGTGGGTGCGGTGGACTTCCGTGACTTCATCGGCGTTATTGCCGTCGAGATCGAACCTGACCGTGGCCTTTTCCATCCCCTTCAGATAACGCAGCGAATTGGTGTGCATGCCCAACGCAATCCGCAAGGTCTTGCGGTTGAGTTCAGGGATACGCGCAATCAATTGCTTATCGATGCCGATCGCCAGTGGCTGGTAATCGCGGAATACCGCGAATTTCTCTTGCAGCTCCTTGAGCAGAACGCGGGCAGTTTGGACAGGACTCGGAGTTGCGACAGCGGGTGTATTCATTGACAACAAATGCAGTGTGTTTTAGAACGCTCAGGATATCACGTAGATGCCTCAAAGCCCTTGTGTTGGCCATATTTAAGCGCGTGGCGGCGCATTTTATTGCGATTCCCGCGACATGCGCAGCCGTATCGGCAACGGATTTCTCTTCGGACAGTCTATCGCACTGCCATTCGCGTGAACACTGCCAGGGTTACCAGGCGCTGCAACCTGCTTGCAACGTCTTCATGAAATGCATTAATGCTTCTCATTTTGCAAGCTGCAATAACCTTGAGGCACAAGTCTTGAGCGCGTCGCGCAGCGCGGGCGGATGACGGATCTCGAATGCGAATGGCAACCGCGCCAGTTCGCGGGCAAACCAGTCGAGATCGTCGGACTGGTTGTGCAACAGCACGCCGTCTGCCGTTTGCTCGAACAGGCCGACGGCGTCGAACAGTTGTTCGCGCGCCGTTTTCAGGTCGGTTTTGAGCAGCACTTCGACGGCAAATGCGCGCGGCATGGTGGCGACTGACAGAGCCAGATGCGCCAGCGCATCGAAATCGGCCGGGCGCATAAATGTCTGTTCCAGCGCCAGCACCCGGCCGATGCGATCCAACCGAAACGAACGCAAACCATGGCGCAGATGGCACATGCCGACGGTATACCAGCGGCCGCCGCGGTAAGCCAACCCGTAGGCATCGAAGTCGCGCTCGCTGTCGTCGCCGGTGGCGCTGCGATAGTGCATATGCACCCGTTGCCGATTCTGCGCGGCGCCGCTGAGAATCACTAATGCTGCATTGCTCTCGGGCGCAGCGGCCTGCGACAAATCCAGCTTCACGGTTTCATCCACCGCGCTGACCCGGCGCTTCAGGTTGTCCGGCATGATGCGTTCCAGCTTGGCCTGGGCGCTCGCCACCGCCGGCGCTGCTTCGGCCAGGCCGAGGCTGCGTGCCGCCAGCAGGCCGATCGACAAGGCCAGTGCTTCGTCGTCGGTAAACATCATCGGCGGTAGCTTGAAACCCGCGATCAGCGCGTAGCCGCCGTGACGGCCGCGGTCGGTCGTGATGGGGATGCCCATTTCCTCCAGCGTCACGATGTAACGACGCAATGTACGGCCATCAACCTCCAGGCGCGCGGCCATCTCGGCCCCGCTCATTCGGCCATGGGTTTGCAGCAGTTCCAGCACTGCCAGCACACGTGTGGTTGGGTGGTACATGGCTTGAAGGATATTTTATATATAGGGCAGATTATGTCCTAAATTCAATTTATCTTTGATTCCGGCAGCAAAAATTTGCAGCTAACCGCAAGCAGGAGAGGAGGACAGCCATGTACCGATTCATTGCCGGGATTCTCCTGTTGGCGGCGGCGCATGCATCGACATTTGCGCCAACTCCCTCAACCAACCAACAAAATGCCATGCAAACCCTCAGCGATACCAACGATTTCCAGGTAGTTGAATTCCGCCGCTATCAGATCAAGGATGGCGGCCTGGCCAGATTCACCACTTATTTCGAAAGCTTTTTTCCGGAAGCATTCCAGCAACTCGGTGCGTTGGCCCTCGGCCAGTTCAGCGAGCGCAGTAATCCAAATGTATTTACCTGGCTGCGTGGCTTCAAGGACATGGATGCCCGTGCCGTCGTCAACAGCGCGTTCTATTACGGACCGGTATGGAAGGAGCACCGGACCACCTTGAACAACCTGATGATCGACAGCGATAACGTGCTGCTGCTGCGTCCGCTGAACCGGGACAGCGGCGTCAGTGTATTGCCGGCGGTGGATCCGGCATGCGAAGTGCAAGGCGCTCAAGGCGTGATGGTGGCGCAAATCTTTGCGCTGAAGGGCGGCGACGTCGAGCAATTCGCCAGTCGCGCCGCATCAGTCTTCGCCACTTACCAGGCCGCCGGCCTGCGCCAGGCAGGGCTGTTGGTGACGCTCGACGCGAAAAACAATTTCCCTCAATTGCCGGTCAGGACAGACGGCCTGTATCTGGTGTGGCTGGGAATCGCCCGGGACGACGGCCAACTACAGAATTTTTATCCGCTGGCCGATCATGCCGCCAATGCGCTGGCTGCCGAGGGCTTGCTCAGGTCGGCGCCCGAACTGGTAATCCTCGATCCCGGCAAGCGCTCGCGGCTGCGCTGGCTGGCCGAAAACATAGAAAGCACTGCAGACACGTTACCAATATGAGGAGACATTAAATGACGCAATCCATCAATCTGTGGCTGTACTTCCTGATCGTGTTCGGCGTCATCGTGCTACCGGGCCTGGACATGGCTTTCGTGCTGGCGAGCGCACTGGTGGGCGGACGCCGCTCGGGCCTGGCGGCGGTGGCGGGCATCATCGCCGGCGGCGTCTGCCACGTCACCATGGGTATGCTGGGCCTAGCTGTTGTGCTCAAGCTGTGGCCCAGCCTGTTCAACCTGGTACTACTGGCAGGCGCTGCCTATATTGCCTGGATTGGCTGGTCGCTATTGCGCAGCGAGGACGGCTTCCAATTCGCCGCCACGCCAGGACAAGCCCCGGCCAAGGCGCCTGCCACCACGTTTTACCAGGGCATGCTGACCAGCTTGCTCAACCCGAAAGCCTATGTCTTCATGCTGGCGATTTTCCCGCAGTTCCTGAAAATCGACGCCGGCCCGCTCTGGGGACAGGCGTTGGTGCTATGGGTAATCACTGCGCTGACTCAGGCCGGCGTGTATGGCGTCATTGCCATCCTGTCCAGTCGCACCCGCGCCTGGTTCGATGACAATCCGCGCGGCAGCCTGATCGCCGCGCGCATGGTAGGCGGTCTATTGATTGCAGCAGGGATATTTACCGGGGTCGAAGGCTGGCAGGCAATGTAATCTCTGGCAAGGGCCGCACCGAAATAGTGTGCGGCGCACCAATTTCACGCAAAACGCACCGTCGTCGACCTGCACCTGCGCATCAGTTGATCTCAAAAGACACCAGATAAAGAAATAACCTCATAAATATCAATGACTTAAATTTGTGGCACGGCGTTTGCTCTGGATAAGGCTACAGGATCAACGACGATCCTACCCTTTCTAACGCAGGTCCAACGATGGATCTGTTGGACAACGGCGTCCTCTTGCTCGGCCTTGTGGCTGAGTCAAGAGGACGCCTTTTTGTTTTTAAAGACGAAAAATGGCAAACAAAGCGACCAGCATCGAACTTTTCAGTCTGCGCACGCCGCAGATGCGCGCCTTCCACCTGACCTGGATGGCATTCTTCGTCTGTTTCTTCGCGTGGTTCGCCTGTGCGCCGTTGATGCCGCTGATCAAGGGTCAACTCGGACTGAGCATGGCGCAAATCGCCAACATCAATATCGCGGCAGTGGCGGTGACGATCCTGGTGCGGCTGCTGGTCGGTCCGCTATGCGACCGTTACGGCCCGCGCAAGACCTATACGGGCCTGTTGCTGATAGGCGCGTTGCCGGTGTTCGGCGTGGCGTTGGTGCAAAGCTACGAAAGTTTCCTGTTCTTTCGCCTGTGCATCGGCGCAGTCGGCGCCAGTTTTGTGATCACCCAGTACCACACCTCGGTGATGTTCGCCTCCAATGTCGTCGGTACTGCCAACGCTGCCTCCGCCGGCTGGGGCAATAGCGGCGGCGGTGCAGCGCAAGCGCTGATGCCGTTGCTGGTGGCGGCGTTGCTGATGCTAGGCGTCAGCGAAACCATGGGTTGGCGTCTGGCGCTGCTGGTGCCAGGCGTGTTCATGCTGATCATGGCGGCGCTGTACTGGCGCTACACACAAGATTGTCCGCAAGGGAACTACGCCGAATTGCGTGCTGCCGGCATCGCTATCGAAGGCGGTAAAAAGGGCGGCTGGGCCAGCTTCCGCGCCGCCAGCACCAACTACCGGGTGTGGCTGCTGTTCGTCACCTACGGCGCCTGCTTTGGCGTTGAGATATTCATCCACAACATCGCCGCCATTTACTACGTCGATCACTTCGGCCTGTCGCTGAAAAGCGCGGCATGGCAGCCGCCAGCTTCGGCTTGCTGGCATTGTTTGCGCGTGCCCTGGGAGGCTGGCTGTCCGACAAGATGGCCCTGCGCAGCAACCTCGATAGCCGCGCCACCTTGCTGTTCGTGCTGATGCTGGGCGAGGGGCTGGGCCTGCTGTGGTTTGCGCATGCCAGCAGCGTTGCACTGGCGGTGGTCGCCATGTTGACTTTCGGCTTGTTTACGCACATGGCCTGCGGCGCAACGTATGCGCTGGTGCCGTTCATCGATCGCAAGGCACTCGGCGGCGTCGCCGGCATCATCGGCGCCGGCGGCAATGTCGGTGCAGTCGCCGCCGGCTTCCTGATGAAGGGCCTGGGCGATACCCAGCAGACGCTGACTGCGCTCGGCGTGCTGGTGTCGGTCTCGGCGCTATGCGCGATTGCGGTGCGCTTCAGTGCCGAACACAAGGCACGGGAACAGGAATTGCATAACAGTGTCATGGCAGCAAAAAGCATTAGCGCCTAAGGGAGACAACATGAAAATCATCGTCATCGGACATGGCATGGTCGGCCACAAATTTCTGGAATGCCTGGCCGACTCCGGCGTCGCCGGCATCGAGGTCACGGTGTTGTGCGAAGAACCGCGTCCAGCCTACGACCGCGTGCACCTATCGGAATTCTTTGCCGGCAAATCGGCGCAGGATTTGTCGCTGGTGACGCCGGGGTTTTTCGAAAAAACCCGGCATATCGAACTGAAGCTGAACGCCAAGGCGCAACTGATCGACACCGAAGCCAAGACAGTGACGTTCAATATCAACGGTGCGATCCAGATGCTGCCTTACGACAAACTGGTGATCGCCACCGGTTCCTATCCGTTCGTGCCGACACTGGCCGGCAACCAGCGCAAGGATTGCTTCGTCTATCGCACCATCGAAGACCTGGAAGCGATGCTGGAATGCGGCCAGCGCTCGCGCAGCGGTGTCGTGATCGGCGGCGGCCTGCTTGGCCTGGAATGCGCCAAGGCGCTGCGCGATATGCAGCTGGAAACCCATGTGGTCGAATTTGCGCCACGCCTGATGGCGGTGCAGGTAGATGAAAGCGGCGGCCGCATCTTGCGCCAGAAAATCGAGGAACTGGGTGTCACTGCGCATACGCAAAAGAACACATTGGAAATCGTCGACGGCAAAACCGGCACGCATCGCATGAATTTCGACGACGGCAGCCATCTCGATACTGACATGATCGTGTTCTCGGCAGGTATCCGTCCGCGCGACGAACTGGCGCGCGAAAGCGGATTGAAAGTCGGCGATCGCGGTGGCATCGTGATCGACAACAGCTGTCGCAGCTCCGATCCGGATATCTATGCCATCGGCGAATGTGCATTATGGAACGGCCGGATCTTCGGCTTGGTAGCGCCCGGCTACGATATGGCGCGCATCGCCGCCAAACACGTGCTGGCGACCCTCACCACGGACAGCAACGTAGCAATTCCGGAATTTACCGGCGCCGACATGAGCACCAAGCTCAAGCTGATGGGCGTTGACGTGGCAAGCATCGGCGACCCGCACGGCAAGGAAGCCGGCAGCCGCTCTTACCAATTCACCGATGAACGCAAGCAGATCTATAAGAAAATCGTCGTGTCGGAATGCGGCAAGTATCTGCTGGGTGGGGTGATGGTTGGCGACGCCAGCGAATACGGCACGCTGCTGCAGATGATGTTGAACCGCATCGAGTTGCCGGCATCGCCGGAATTCCTGATCCTGCCGCAGGCCGATGGCCAGGCCAAGGTCGGGCTTGGTGTTGATGCGTTGCCGGACAGCGCGCAGATTTGTTCCTGCAACGACGTTTCCAAAGGCGCGTTGTGCGCGGCGGTCAACGCCGGCGCTACCAGCATCGGCGCGCTGAAGAGCTGCACCAAGGCCGGCACGTCCTGCGGCGGCTGCGTGGCGCTGGTCACCCAAGTCATGAAGGCGGAGATGAAGAAGCAGGGCATGGCAGTCAACAACCATGTCTGCGAACATTTCGCGTACTCGCGCCAGGAGCTGTATCACCTGGTGCGCGTCGGCCAGATCAAGACTTTCGACGCCTTGTTGCAACAGCACGGAAAGGGCCTGGGCTGTGACATCTGCAAGCCAGTCGCGGCCAGCATCCTGGCGTCCTGCTGGAACGATTTCGTACTGAAGAAAGAACATGCCGGCCTGCAGGATTCCAACGATTACTTCCTCGGCAACATCCAGAAGGACGGCACATATTCGGTGGTGCCGCGCATGGCAGGCGGCGAAGTCACCCCGGACGGCTTGATCGCGGTCGGCCAGGTGGCCAAGAAATATGGCCTGTACACCAAGATTACCGGGGGCCAGCGGGTTGATCTGTTCGGCGCCCGAGTTGAACAGTTGCCGCTGATATGGGAAGAGTTGATCGCGGCCGGCTTCGAATCCGGCCATGCGTATGGCAAATCGCTGCGCACCGTGAAATCCTGCGTCGGCTCGACCTGGTGCCGCTATGGTCTGGACGACAGCGTCGGTCTGGCCATAGAACTGGAAAATCGCTACAAAGGCTTGCGCGCGCCGCACAAGATCAAGTTCGGCGTCTCCGGCTGCACCCGCGAATGCGCGGAAGCGCAGGGTAAGGATGTCGGCATCATCGCCACCGAGAAAGGCTGGAACCTATATGTCTGCGGTAATGGCGGCATGAAGCCGCGCCATGCGGAACTGCTGGCGGCCGATCTGGACAAGGCGGCGTTGATCCGCACCATCGACCGCTTCCTGATGTTCTACGTCCGCACCGCCGATCGCCTGCAACGCACTAGCGTCTGGCGCGACAACCTGGAAGGCGGCCTCGATTACCTGAAGCAGGTTGTGGTGGACGACAAGCTGCACATTGCCGCCGAGCTGGAAGCCGACATGCAGCACGTAGTCGACACCTACCAGTGCGAATGGAAAACCGCTGTCACCGATCCCGCCACACGCCAGCGCTTCCAGCACTTCGTCAACAGCGATCAGGCCGACGATAACGTGGTGTTCGTCGAAGAGCGGCGGCAGATCCGGCCGGCTACGGTGGAAGAACGCAGGCGTATCAACATCCCGATTGTTGTTGAGGCAGCTTAAATATTTTTTATAACACCGTCATCCCACGCACGCGGGGATCCAGGTTACGGACGAAATCAAGTGACCGAAAAAAAATGGATTCCCGCGTGCGCGGGAATGACGCTACAGAAATCATTTGAGGTCGTATCAAAGGAATATCCCATGCACAATGACCGTCAAAGCAGTAACTGGATTGCCGTTTGCCCACTCGAACGCATTGTGCCGAACACCGGCGTCTGCGCGCTGATCAATGACCAGCAGGTTGCGGTATTCCATGTCATCGATGGCGGATCGCGCGTCTTCGCTATCGGCAATTACGATCCGAACGCCGAAGCCTCCGTGTTGTCGCGTGGCCTGGTCGGTAGCCTGGGTGAACGCATCGTGGTGGCTTCACCGATTTACAAGCAGCACTTCGATCTACAGACCGGCGAGTGCCTGGAAGCACCGGAACATTCGGTCGCCGCCTATCCGGCCCGCATCGCCGACGGCCAGGTCTGGGTAGGCATATGACAGCTGGCGCGCCATCGATTGCAAACAAACCGGTGCTGGCGGTGATTGGCAACGGCATGGCCGGCATGCGCACGGTTGAGGAATTGCTCAAGCTGGCGCCGGATCTGTACGATATCACTGTGTTCGGCGCCGAGCCGCACGGCAATTACAACCGTATCCTGCTGTCGCCGCTGCTGGCCGGCGACAAGAGCATTGACGACATCATGCTCAATACGCCCGAGTGGTACAAGCAAAACGGCATTACGCTGCATGCCGGCGATCCGGTAACGGGCATTGACCGCCAACGCCGCATCGTGCGCTCCCGCGCCGGCGTTGCATTGCGCTATGACCGCCTGCTACTGGCGACCGGCTCCAAGCCGTTCATCCTCCCGGTGCCCGGTCATCAGTTGCCGGGCGTGATCGCCTTCCGTGACATCCAGGATGTCGAAACCATGCTGAACGCGGCGCGCAATCATCGCCACGCGGTGGTCATCGGCGGCGGCCTGCTGGGCCTGGAAGCCGCCAATGGCTTGCTGCGGCAGGGCATGGACGTGACCGTGGTGCATGTGATGGACAGCCTGATGGAAAGACAACTGGACAAGCCGGCTGCGTTGCTGTTGAAGACTGCGCTGGAACAGAAAGGTCTGCGCTTTTTATTGAACGCTCAGACAGCTGAAATCGTCGGCGAGCAGCAAGTCACTGCGGTACGTTTCAAAGACGGCAGTGACATTCCCGCCGACCTGGTAGTAATGACCGCCGGCGTCCGTCCCAATATCGAATTGGCGCAACAGGCCGGCCTGCATTGCGAACGCGCCATCGTGGTCGACGACACCTTGCAGACCTACGATCCGCGCATCTACGCAGTTGGTGAATGCGTGCAGCACCGCCTGGCGACCTTCGGCCTGGTGGCACCAATCTGGGAACAGGCGCGGGTCTGCGGCGCTCACCTGGCCGGCGCCGGCCATCGGCGCTATGTGCAGCAAGCCACCGCCACCAAGCTCAAGGTCACCGGTGTCGATCTGTATTCGGCAGGCGATTTCATCGGCAGCGAGGGCAGCGAAGACCTGGTGCTGCGCGATCCGCGTCGTGGCATCTACAAACGGCTGGTCATCAAGGGTCCGCATATCGTCGGCGCGGTGCTGTACGGCGACGTCAAGGATGGCCCCTGGTATTTTGAACTGATCCAGCAGCGCATCGATATCTCCGGGCTACGCAGCCAATTACTGTTCGGCCAGGCGCTATGCGCCCAGGCCGCCTGATCGGGGGCGCGTGTGAAATCGGCTCCTTCCTTCCCGCTGCTACCGGCTGAGAAACTGAGTTACAAACCAGGCAGCACGCTGACCACCTGTCCCTATTGCGGCGTCGGCTGCGGTGTGCGTGCTACCTTGCACAGCGACGGCCAGGTAGATATCGCCGGCGATGAGAGCCATGCGTCGAATTACGGCAGGTTGTGCGTCAAGGGTTCGGCGCTGGGCGAAACCGTCGATCTCGATGGCCGTCTGCTGTATCCAAAGATGCGCGTGGAAGCCGACGCAACCCAGCCGCTGCAACGCGTTTCCTGGGACGCAGCGTTGGATCAGGTAGCGCACGGCTTTCGTTCGATCATCGAACAGCACGGGCCGGATTCGGTCGCGTTATATGTATCGGGCCAGTTGCTGACCGAAGACTATTACATCGCCAACAAGCTGATGAAAGGCTACATCGGCAGCGCCAACATCGACACCAATTCTCGCCTGTGCATGTCGTCCGCAGTGGCCGGCCACAAACGCGCGTTCGGCGCCGACCTGGTGCCGGTCTGTTACGAGGATCTGGAACTGGCTGACCTGGTGGTGCTGGTCGGCTCCAACACCGCCTGGTGCCACCCGATCCTGTTCCAGCGCATCGCCAGGATAAAGGAAACGCGGCCGCAGATGAAACTGGTGGTGATCGATCCCCGCCGCACCGCAACTTGCGAACTCGCTGACCTGCATCTGCCTTTGAAAGCCGGCAGCGATGTCTGGCTGTTCAACGGCTTGCTCAGTTTCCTGGCGCGCAACAACGCCATCGACAACAACTTCGTGGACACCAGCACCAACGGCATGGCGGCGGCGCTGGATGTTGCCGAAAGCGGCTGCGTTGACCATGGCGCGGTGGCAAAGGCCTGCAAGCTCGACCCACACGATTTGCTGACGTTCTACGAATGGTTTGCCGCGCACGAAAGAACGGTGACCGCCTTTTCGCAAGGCGTCAATCAATCGTCGTCCGGCACCGACAAGGTCAACAGCATCATCAACTGCCATTTGCTGACCGGCCGCATCGGCCGTCCTGGCATGGGGCCATTCTCGATCACCGGGCAGCCAAATGCGATGGGCGGCCGTGAAGTCGGCGGTCTGGCCAACATGCTGGCGGCGCACATGGAACTGGAAAATCCGCAGCATCGGCAAACCGTGCAGGATTTCTGGCAGGCGCCGCGCATGGCGGAACGGCCCGGATTAAAGGCAGTCGATCTGTTCCATGCGATCGAAAGCGGTCGTGTCAAGGCAGTCTGGATCATCGCCACCAATCCAGTAGTCAGCCTGCCGGATGCCGACCAGGTGCAACGCGCCCTGGCCAAATGCGAACTGGTGGTGGTATCCGACATCATCGAAAAAACCGACACCAATGCCTTCGCCCACGTCTTGCTGCCGGCGCTGAGTTGGGGTGAAAAGGACGGCACCGTCACCAGTTCGGAACGCCGCATTTCCCGTCAACGCGCATTCCTGCCGACACCGGGCGAGGCCCGCGCCGATTGGCAGATCCTGTGCCAAGTTGCGCAACGCATGGGTTTCAAGGGATTCGATTTCGCGGCTGTACATCAGGTGTTCGATGAACACGCTCGCCTCAGCGCCTATCGCAATGGCGACGCCTTTGGTCAGCGCCGCACATTCAACCTGAGTGGCCTGAGCGGTCTGGATCAAAAACAGTTCGATGCGATGGCGCCGGTGCAATGGCCTCTGACCACGCTTGCATCGGGTGACAAACGAGGTACGCCGCGGCTGTTTGCCGACCGCCGCTTCGCGCACCCGGATGGCAAGGCGCGCTTCATCGCCACCGTTCCCCGGGGCCGCAATATGCAACCGACAGCGACTATCCGCTGAGCCTCAATACCGGCCGCGTGCGCGACCAGTGGCACACCATGACGCGCACCGGCAAGTCACCCAAATTGGCCGACCACGTGCCGGAATCGTTCGTCGACATGCATCCGCAGGACGCGCTGCTGCACGGCGTGCGCGAAGGCATGCTGGCGCGGATATCGAGTCGCTGGGGTGAGATGGTGGCCAGGGTGCAGCACAGCGGCGGCATTGCCCGCGACAGCATTTTCGTGCCGATCCACTGGAACGGCCAGTCGGCTTCGGATGCGCGAGTCGGGGCGCTGGTCAACCCGGCGGTCGATCCGGTTTCCGGGGAGCCGGAATTCAAGCATACGCCGGTGCGGGTCGAGGAATTCCGCGTGGCCTGGTACGGCTTCGTGTTGAGCCGCAGCCGACCGATGCTGGACGATGTGACCCACTGGACGCGGATTCAGGGAAGGCGCTTCAACCGCTACGAACTGGCGGGGCGCAGCCCAATTTCCGAGCACAGCACCTGGGCGGCGGCGCTACTAGGTGTCGATACCGCCGACGCCGACTGGCTGGAGTATCAGGATGTCAGCGCCGGCATCTATCGGGCCGTGCATGTGGTCGATGATCGCATCGATGCCTGCGTGTTCCTGTCTCCACGCCCGGACCTGCCGTCACGCGCCTGGCTGGCCAGCCTGTTCGGCAAGGAAAAACTGGATGATGCCGACCGCATCGGCCTGCTACTCGGCCAGCCCATCGAGAAAGGTGTGGATACCGGACCTACCGTGTGTTCCTGCTTCGGCATCGGCCGCAATACCATCTGCGATGCAGTGCGCAAGCAGGGGTTGACCAATGTCGCGCAGGTCACCGCCTGCCTGAAGGCGGGCGGCAACTGCGGTTCATGCGTTCCCGAAATCAAAAAATTGCTGTCGGAAATCCTGGTCGAAGAGGGCGCGTGAGCGCCAATCATCAGTGATTGCCGCCGTCGCGGATCGAGCTGGCGGCGACATGCGTAACTTGTTCGTTACGCCCCAGCAGCAGCCATGCCAGCAAACCGGCCGCACTCAGCCCGGCGCCGGTCATCGACACACCGAACCAGCCGGCATAGCCGTACATCGCGGTCGACAGTACCGAGCCGCAGGCGCCTCCGATGAAGTAACAGGTCATGTAGCCGGCCGTCAGGCGGTTGCGCGATTCGGGTTGCAGATGATTGATGACGCTCAGGTTGGTGACGTGCACCGCCTGCACCATCAAGTCCAGCACCAGGATGCCGATGATCAGGCCCAGCAGCGAACTTTTGGCGAACACCAGCGGCAGCCAGGACAGCAACAGCAGCGCCAGGCCGATGGCGGTGGAACGTCCGGCATGCCCACGATCGGCCAGCCGTCCGGCATGCGAAGCGGCCAGTGCGCCGGCAGCGCCGACCAGACCGAACAGGCCGATGGTGCCATCCGAATAGTTGAACGGCGCCGCCGCCAGCAGGAACGAAATCGATGTCCACAGCACGCTGAACACGGCGAAGATGATGCCGCCGAGCAGGGCGCGGATACGCAATACCGGTTCTTGTACGAACAAAGTCAGGATCGACGCCAGCAGGCGCGGATAGTTCAGATGCTGTTCCTGGTGATGACGCGGCAGGGCGCGCCCGAGTACGATCGCCGTCACGATCATCAGCGCCGCGCCGAACCAGTAAACCGTCTGCCAGCCGCCCAAGGCCGACAGGTAACCGGCCACGGTACGCGCCAGCAGGATGCCAAGCAACAGGCCAGTCATCACATGGCCGACCACCTTGCCGCGCTCGTGCGGCGCCGCCAGTGTCGCGGCAAACGGCACCAGCACCTGCGACACCACGGAAAACAAGCCGGTCAGCGCGGTACCGATCAGCACGAACGCCATACTTTGCGCGGTCGCGGTGATCAGCAACCCGCAAGCAGACAACAGGGTCATCACGATAATCAGTTTTTTGCGTTCCACCATGTCCGCCAGTGGCACCAGCAACATCAGGCCGAACGCGTAGCCGAGCTGGGCCACGGTCACGATCAGGCCGGCGCTGCCGTTGGATATGCCGAAGCGCGATGCAATCGTATGCAACAAGGGTTGGGCGTAATAATTGCTGGCCACGGCGACGCCGGTGGCGATCGACATCATGATGACCAGGCCAGGGCTGAGTTTGGAGGATTGTGCGTCTGTCATTGCGAGTTGCCTTTAATAATACGACCCGACACTTTATCCCTTATCCGAATATGTTGCTGCGTAGCCCCACAAACGGCAGTTTCTACAACAAAGCGTCCGACGCAATCGCCATCAATTCCTACGCGTGCGCGAGCAGATCGGATGCGCTACGCTTACGAGTCTCACGACACTGAGCGATTTGGCTTTATAACAACCTCCGGCGGCCTGCGTAAAAGTTTATGTAGAGCTATACAATAGCGTTCTCTTCATTAGCCCGGATGCTAGCCGCCATGACTGATTTGCACGCCACCAACCCGCTGTTGCAAGACTGGAACACTCCTTACGGATTGCCGCCTTTCGACCTGATCAAGGCCGAGCATTTCGCGCCGGCCTTCGCCGTGGCGCTGCCGGCGCACCTGGCCGAAATCGATGCGATCGCCGGCCAATCCGCCGCGCCCGATTTTGCCAATACGCTGGCAGCCTTCGACACCTCTGGCCGCCTCAACAACCGCATCAGCCTGCTGTTCGAAAACCTCACCGCCAGCGAAACCTCGCCGGCGCTGCAAGCGGCCGAAGTCGAGCTGGCGCCGCAGCTGGCAGCGCACCGCAATGCGATCTACCTGCATGCCGGCTTGTTTGCGCGGATTGATGCGCTGTATGCGCGTCGCGCCGAACTGGACCTGGATCCGGTGCAATTGCGTTTGCTGGAACGAGTACACCTGGATTTTGTACGCGCCGGCGCCAATCTGCCGCCACAATCGCGCGCCCGTTACAGCGCCCTGACCGAACGGCTGGCAGCCCTGAGCACGGCATTTACCCAGAATGTGCTGGCCGACGAATCCGGCTTTGCGCTGGAACTTGCAGATGAAGCGGCTCTGGCCGGCTTGCCAGACTTCCTGCGCGCATCGGCGCGTTCGGCGGCGCAACAACTTGGCCTGCCGGAAGGCAGCCATGTGATTACGCTATCGCCATCGCTGGCCGAACCGTTCCTGACGTTCTCCGACCGACGCGACCTGCGCGAAGCCGTGTGGCGTGGCCGCATCGCGCGCGGCGCCCATGCCGGCGCGCATGACAATCGTCCAATCGCTGAAGAAATCATGGCCTTGCGTCAGGAGCAGGCGCAGTTGCACGGCTACCCAACCTACGCCGATTACCAGTTGATCGACCGCATGGCCGGCAAGCCGGAAGCCGTTTCAGCGTTACTCGGCAAGGTCTGGGAACCAGCCAAGGACAAGGCTGGCGAAGATCGCGCCGCACTGACCGAGATGGCGCACAGCCTGGGACAGCCGACCCCGATCGCTGCCTGGGACTGGCGCTACCTGGCTGAAAAAGTGCGGCAAGCACGCTACGATCTCGACGATGCCGAACTGAAGCCCTACTTTGCGCTGGAAAACATGATCGCTGCAATGTTCGATTGCGCCCATCGCCTGTTTGGCATCAGCTTTGTCGAACAGCACGGCGTCGCCCTGCATCATCCCGACGCCCGCCTGTGGGAAGTGCGCAACCGCGAGAACGCACTGATCGGCTTGTTCATCGGCGACAACTACGCGCGCGCCAGCAAGCGCAGCGGCGCCTGGATGCATGTCTTCCGCAGCCAGTCCGGCCACAATGGCGGCACACTGCCGATCGTCATCAACAATAACAACTTCGCCAAGGCCGATCCGGCGCTGTTGAGTTTCGACGATGTGCGCACGCTGTTCCACGAATTCGGGCACGGCTTGCACGGTTTGTTGTCGCAGGTGAAGTACGAGCGCCTGGCCGGCACGCAAGTGCTGCAGGATTACGTTGAATTGCCGTCGCAGATTTTCGAGAACTGGGCCGAAGAGGAAGTGGTGTTGCAACGTCATGCGCGTCATTACCAGAGCGGCGAAGCGATTCCACCAGCCCTGCTGGAAAAGCTGAAACGCGCACGTCAATTCGACCAGGCCTGGGCCACCATCATGTACGCCGGCCCGGCGCTGATCGACATGGCGCTGCATTCGCTGCCGAATGGGACGAAGGTTGACCTCGCAGCCTTTGAAGCGCAGCAGTGCGAATTGCTGGGCATTCCGCAGGACATCGGCCAGCGCCATTACCTGAGCCATTTCCAGCATCTGTTTGCCGGTTCGGATTATGCCGCCGGCTACTACGTCTACATGTGGGCCGAAGTGCTGGATGCCGATGCCTACGACGCCTTCATCGAAGCCGGCGATCCGTTCCAGCCGGCGATTGCCGAACGCCTACAGCGTCACATCTACAGCTCCGGCAACAAGCAGGATCCAGCGCAGGCGTTCCGCGCCTTCCGCGGCCGCGATCCGAAGGTGGAGCCGATGCTGGCCAAGCGTGGGTTGATTGCGTAATTTAGTGAAGCGCCATTAACAGCGTCGTCCCCGCGAACGCGGGGACCCATTTTACGTAACGTGGATTCCCGCGTTCGCGAGAATGATCGTTGTTAATCAAGAAGTAGGGTCGGCAAGTTTTTTTGCCCACACGTTGCTCAAAGGGCGCGATGGAATTTGAGGTCACGCGTGGGCACGGGTGAGCACCCTACTTGCTGCTGAACGGCGATGCAAATACTGCCGCGCTATTCGTCGCAGCGCTGCCGCCCAACGCATCATTCAATACCTTGGCCAGCCGCACACCGGCACGGCTCAGCTGCGTGGCTACCACGCTGGTGGCGTTACTGACATAAGTCGCCGGCAGCTTGTATTTGCCGCTGGAATCGGGTGTCGGCAACTTGCCGTAAGCGTCGGTGCGGGCCAGGTCGAAGGCTTCCAGCGACCAGTCGCGCGGCGTCTGTTGCTGCCATTGCACGATCTGGGCCGTGCTGATCTTGGCGATCAATGCCGACGCCACCTGGTTCGGATCTGTCCCTAATTTGTTCACGAAGGCGGTATCCCAATACGCGTGCAGCTTGCCGGCGGCAATACCGGTTGCCGATACGGTTTCGTCGTTGCCGCCACGGTCATTGGAATCGCTGGAATGCAACGGCTGGTGCAAATCGCCGACGAAATGCAGCAGGAACTCTAGCGCAAGCAGGCGTTCGGCCGGATCGGTATTCGGATCGCGCAGCTCGGCGGTGAACTGATCGACCTTATCAACCACGCAATCCTGGGCGACGCCAGCCGACGCCGGTGTATTGGCGGGCAGCGTCGGATGGCCGAAGCAGGCGGCGTCGATATCGCCGTCGCTGATTTCGGTATCGACAAAATGCCAAGCCGCGGTTTCGCGATGCGCGTTGCGGTACTTGTCGGCCCAGGTCGCTTCGGAGGCGATGTCGGTCGCGGTCAGGCCGCTGCTGTCGTTAGCCAGGATGGCGTTGACCTGCGCGCGAACATCTGCGGTCAGGTAATTATTGGCGATCAGGCCAACCACCATGTGCCCTTCATCGCCCCACGCCATGGCGTGGGGTGCTGCCATTAGCAGAGGCGCGGCGCAAGCCACGCCGGTGACGAAGGTGCACAACAATTTGCGGCTGATTTTCATGAAAAGCTCCGAGAATGATGGGTAACGGGAAGATAAAATGAATGCAAATATTTCCAAAATGCATCATTTTCCGGAATGTAAACCGCATTTATGACCGCAGCATGTCATCTGCAATAAAACCTGCCAAAGCTGACAGGGCTCACGCTGCCTGTATGAATTTGGCTCATGCGAACTTGAGAGTTTGTCGCTTGACGCATCCAGCGTGAAGCAAGACACTCGACGTCAGCTCCCGTCCGCCGCAATTCTTCATTGATCCCGACCATGACCGAACGCCAGAAACTCGCCCTGCCGGGCGGGCACAACAAACTGCTATTGCATTCCTGCTGCGCGCCTTGTTCTGGTGAGGTGATGGAAGCCTTGCTCGACAGCGAAATCGATTTTTCGATTTATTTCTACAACCCCAACATCCATCCGCAACGCGAATATGAATTGCGCAAAAACGAGAACATCCGTTTCGCCGAGCAGCACGGCGTGCCGTTCATTGATGCCGACTACGATCTGGATAACTGGTTCGCACGTGCCCAAGGGATGGAACAAGAACCGGAGCGCGGCAAGCGCTGCACCATGTGTTTCGACATGCGTTTCGAACGTACCGCGCTGTATGCGCATGAGCATGGATTTTCGGTCATCAGCAGTTCGCTAGGGATTTCGCGTTGGAAGAACATGCAGCAGATCAACGACTGCGGGGTGCGTGCTGCCGGACATTACCCGGACATCACGTATTGGGATCACAATTGGCGCAAGCAGGGCGGCTCGACGCGCATGATTGAGATTTCCAAGCGCGAGAATTTCTATCAGCAGGAATACTGCGGCTGCGTCTATTCTCTGCGTGACACCAACCGCTGGCGCAAGGAACAAGGACGCGAGCGGATCAAGATTTGCGAGAAATTTTACGGCCAGGTGGAAGAATGAAGAACCCGCGCCACATGACCGTCATCGAGCAATGGCTGGCCGGACCAGAGCATCAATCAGGCAAGCCTGCCGATCTACTGGCCAGCATGGAACAATCGCTGGCCGCCTACATGCAGACGCTGGCGCAGGATGATGAAGAAATCGATGCGCCGCATCTGCAAAATCAGCATCGCGGCTGCCCTTGCTGCACCGGACGCGGCGAATGAAAAGTCGTCAGGAACCGCTGAACCAGTTGTAGCCCTGATCTTCCCAATAGCCGCCGGGATTTTCATTGGTCACGAAGATCGCTGCGATGTGCTTGGGATTTTTGAAACCCAGCTTGGTCGGCACCCGCAGTTTCAACGGATAACCATATTCGGTCGGCAGCGGCTCTTTGCCGAAATCCAACGCGAGTATTGTTTGCGGATGCAGCGCAGTCGCCATGTCCAGGCTTGAATAATAACGATCCGCACATTTGAAGCCGACATAGCGCGCTGTCGTATCGGCGCCGATATGCGCCAGGAAGGTACGGAACGGCACGCCGCTCCACTGGCCGATGGCGCTCCAGCCCTCGATGCAGATATGGCGCGTGATCTGCGAAGCCTGCGGCAACGCCCGCAATTGCGCCAGGCTCCAGCTGCGTTTGTCGCGTACCAGGCCGGAGACTTCCAGCTTGTAAGTATCGCCATCGATTTCCGGCGCCGAATCGGCGTCGTAGAAAGCGTTGAACGGAAACGGCTTGGTGATCATGCTGGCCGGGTAGGTCGGCGCCAGGTGATTCGGCCGAAACAACAAACCCTGCACCCGGTCGTTCCAGCGCGACATCGCCCACAGCACCTTGTCGACCATATCTCCATCTTGCAGATTGCAGCCCGACAGCATCGACAGCGCACCCAGCGACAAGCCGGAGCGCAGGAACAAGCGGCGCTGCAATTGCACCAGTTCAGGCTTCAGCTCCGAATTGGTCGGCACATCCGGTTTTTTATCCGTCATGGTTGCGACTCCTGTGCCACTTTATATTTTGGGGCGCGTCCGGTCAGCATCGGCCATAATGTACTGGGCACGATCAGCACCAGCGCCAGGTGAACCACCACAAACGCCACGATGCCGGCCATGGCAACGAAATGCACGCGACGCGCCACGTCGTAACCGCCGAACAGATCGACCAGGACATCCAGTTGCACCGGCTTCCAGATCGACAGACCGGACGCCACCACCAGCACGCCCAGCAGCAGCACACCGATATACATCAAGCGCTGTACGGCGTTGTAGACGCCGGCCTGATGCGGCAATTTGAATGTCAGCGCCTGCCTGGCATCACGCATCAGATCAGCGCCGCGCAGCGGCAGGAAGTGGCGGCGAAAATGCCCGCGCGCCAATCCGTAAAAAAAATAAATCAAGCCATTCACCACCAGCAGCCACATGGCGGCAAAATGCCAGGCTATCGCGCCGCCCAGCCAACCACCCAGCGTGGCCCATTTTGGGAACGAAAAACCAAACAACGGTGAAGCGTTATAGATCTCCCAGCCGCTCATCACCATGCATACCATGGCGAAGGCGTTGATCCAGTGCGTAGCACGCACCGGCAACGGATGGATGATGCGGCGCCTGGCGGCCGGGCTTGCTCGATTCTGTTGCGGAAGGGTTTCTGCTGTTGTCATGGATGCGCCTTGCAAAGAGGGTGCGCGGGCGACAACGGCGCCCGCCTTTCATACTGAATTACATCGGCGGCACTACGCCATTCTTGCCGATAGTCGCCCGCCCCACGATGTCGCTGCCATCTGCTGCCCTGCTGACGAAGAACACGCCATGTGCGCCCGGAACCAGCAGGCTGCGATCACCTTTTTCCAGGCTGACGATCGGCACGTCGGCCGGCACCACGATTTTCTTCTCGCCCTGCGGATACTTGACGGTAATGGTGCGGCCGCTGGTGACAACGACATCGCCCACAGTGCCGTTGGTCATGCTGCTGTTCTTGCCGAGATCCCAGGCGTAACTGCCTTCGCCAACCTTCATGCCGGCCGGGAACACATGTACCTCCAGCGCTTTCAAGCTGCCATCAGGTAACGGCACCGCAGCAGATCCGATGAAACTGTCCGATTTGATATCGCTGATGGCGGCATGGCTAACCCCGAACAACATCAGGTCTGGCGCCAGTTTCAAGGTCATTTTCTTGCCGCCTTTTGCACTGACTTCGAGGCTGTCGGTATTCACCTTGTCAATCGTGGCGCGCACCCGAACCGGTGTTGTCGGAGCGGCAGCGGCTGCGGTTTGCGCGCTGGCGGCGGTGCCGTAGGCCAAGAAGGTCGATGCGGCCAATACGGGGACAAGTCGGCGCAAGAGTTGTGATGTTTTCATGAAAACTGTCTCGGTGGTTGCTGGGAATCCCAGTTTGGGGCCGGTGCAGTGTCTTATCGGTGACATATGAATGACAATATTGTCATTCTTCGCGGCAATCGAATTGATAGAATGAGCTGTCTCTCAACCTCGGCCGGAGCCGCGGAACAGCACCGTTTGGCGTGTTGTCGCAACTTCGCAATGAATCCAGCATGGCTATCCTCGTAATCGAAGACGATCCCAAAACCGGCGACTACCTGAAGAAGGGCTTGCGTGAATCCGGCTACGCGGTCGACCTGATCCGCAACGGCAGCGACGGCTTGCACATGGCGCTGGAAAACCATTACGACCTGGTGGTGCTGGATGTCATGCTGCCCGGCACCGACGGTTGGAAGATCATGGGCGCGCTGCGCGCCAGGCGCGATCTGCCGGTCATCTTCCTGACTGCACGCGATCACGTCAACGACCGCATCCGCGGCCTCGAACTCGGCGCCGACGACTACCTGGTCAAGCCGTTTTCCTTCACCGAACTGCTACTGCGGATTCGCACGCTGCTGCGCCGTGGCGTGGTGCGCGAGGTACATGAACTGGATTTTTTCCAGATCGCCGATCTACAGCTCGATCTGCTCCGGCGCCGCGTCACGCGGCAGGGCATCGACATCGTCCTCACCAACAAGGAATTTCTGTTGCTGCATCTGCTGATCAAACGCAAGGATGAAGCACTGTCGCGCACAGTCATCGCCTCGGAAGTGTGGGACATGAATTTCGACAGCGATACCAACGTGGTCGACGTCGCCATCAAGCGCTTGCGCGCCAAGATCGATAATCCGTTCCAGCAGAAACTGATCCACACGGTGCGCAGCATCGGCTACATGTTTTCGGAAGATCCATGATGATCTGGCGTACCCGCTCGCTGACCGCCCGGGTGACTTTCCTGTTCGCATTGATTGCCTGCGCGATCGTCACCAGCCTTGGCATGTACCTGTATTCGTCGACCCGGCAGGCGCTGGAAACCCGTGCCGATTACTCGCTGATCGGCCGCGTCGAACACTTCCGCCGTTTGCTGCACGATCTATACAACGTCAAGCAGATGGAAGACCGGCCGGCACTGTTCGAAACCATGCTGGGCAACGAGCAGGATGTGCTGATGTTCGCCTACCCGGGGCAAGCGCCATTCGTGCGCGTCAATCCCGACAACATGGTGCCACCGCCGATGACGCCGCTGGCCCTCGACCAGCCGCTGTCGCTGGACGCGCTGCATCCTGGCAAACCGGTTAATGGAGTCCGCGTGCGCTGGATATCGGCATTGGCCGAAGTCGGCAGCGACGGTACGACGGTGGTGATCGTCGGCGCCCACGTGATGACGCAGGAATCGCACATCCTGGAGGCGTACTACTGGCAGGTGATCGCGGCAGCGATGATCTCCGTGCTGCTGACTGCACTGTTCGGCTTCCTGGTGCTCAAACGCGGCTTCCGTCCACTGACGACGATGGCCGAACGTGCCGCCGAAGTCAGCCCGACCAATATCGCAGTGCGCCTGCGCGAGGAAGACGCGCCGCAGGAACTGCGCAGCCTGGCTGCATCGTTCAATGCGATGCTGGACCGGCTGGCCGACGGTTATGAACATCTGTCACAGTTTTCTGCCGACCTCGCACATGAAATCCGCACCCCGATCGGTGCACTGATGGGGCAAACCCAGGTGACCCTGGGCCAGGCGCGCAGCGCCGGCGAATATCAGCACGTGCTGGAATCGAACCTGGAAGAATTGCAGCGCTTGAGCCGGATTGTCGAAAACATCCTGTTCCTGGCGCACGCCGATCATGCCGGACTGACCGTCGAGAAAACGCCGTTGGCGCTGGCTGATGAATTGCACAAGATCGCTGACTACTTCGAGGGCGTAGCTGAAGAACGCAACATCCAGCTGGTCGTCGACGCCGACGGCCAGGTGCAGGCCAGCCCCATCATGTGGCGACGCGCGGTCAGCAACCTGGTGGTCAACGCGGTACGCTACGCGATCCCGGGCAGTACGGTCCGTCTGAGCAGCCGTCAACAAGGGGTGGGCGTCCGCGTAGAAGTGGAAAACCAGGGCGACCCGATTCCGCCAGAACAGCTCGAACGCCTGTTCGACCGCTTCTATCGCGGCGACAAATCGCGCAGCGAATACACCGAATCGAACGGCCTTGGCCTGGCTATCGTGCGCGCCATCATGCTGGTTCATGGCGGCAATGCCGACGTTGTGTGTTCCAGCGAGGGAATCATCCGCTTCGGATTGTATTTTCCCAACCCGGTTGCACCCACCTGACATTGCCGTTTTTCAGCTATGCTGACGATTCCGCCGGGTAAATTAAACAAGCGATTCAGACATTTGCGAGGCTCTATTGATGACGTCGCCGACAAGTTCAGAAGCATATCGTTTCGTTGCGCCTCCATTGGAAAATTGCCATGTCTTATGATGGTACGGATATCGCCGACGTGTTGATCGTCGGCGCCGGCCCGGCCGGCTCCCATCTGGCCTGGTTGCTGGCACGGCAGGGCTTGCAGGTGACCCTCATCGACAAGGAAAATTTCCCGCGCGCCAAGGTGTGCGGCGGCGGCCTGTCGCGCAAGTCGATGGACCTGCTCGGCTTCGATCTCGGACCGGCGCTGCACCGGCCGATCGATGCCGCCATCCTCAATTTTCACAACCACAACGCCATCATCAAGGAAATGCAGCCAATAGCGGCTTGCACCGTAGTGCGCAGCGAATTCGACAAGTTGCTGCTAGATCGCGCATGCGCCGCCGGCGCGCGCTTCCTTGCTGAAACCGCATTTGTCGATGCCAGCGAGAGTGCAGATGCGGTCAGCGTCAGCACCAGTCGCGGCGTGTTGCGCTGCCGCCTGCTGCTGGCCGCCGACGGCGCCGCCAGCGCGGTGCGCAACAAACTGTTCGGCAAGGACCTGGTGTCTTACGTACCGGCGCTGGAAGCCATGATGTGGCCGGCGCCTGGAACGCTGGAACGCTTCGGCCGACGCGCCTTGTTCGATTTCGACGGCATGCCGCGCGGCTACGGCTGGATATTTCCTAAACGCGATCATTTCAATGTCGGCGTGTACTCACCGTTCGGCGGCACCTCTCTGCGCCGGCACCTGGATCGCTTTACCGCGGCATATGCCAGTTTGCAGCAACCGCGTCGGGTCGAATATCAGGGTTACATCATTCCGCTTGCCAACCGCCGCCAGCTGTTCCAGCGCGGCCGGGTCTGGCTGCTGGGCGACGCCGCCGGCCTGGCGGAAGCCTTGTTCGGCGAGGGTATTTATTTTGCGCTGAAGAGCGCGACACTTGCCGCCAAGGCAATTGCCGAAGATGGTTTGCGCGCCGATTCTGATTGCTACGGCCGCCTGCTGCAGCGCGAGTTGCTACCCGAACTGCGCGCTGCGGCCAGGATGGCGCAGTTGATCTACCGCTTCCCCAAATTCGCCTTCTCGCATCTGGTGCTTAACCAGAAGATCAACCATGATTTCGCCGGGCTGATCAGCGGCGACATCGGCTACCGCGAATGCCTGCGCAAGACTGCGCTCAACCTACCGCGCTGGCTGCTGCCGAGCAAGCCGCCGGACAGCGTGGCCAGCGATTCCTGCTAATTTGTCAGAAACCCGGCAGGCGCAGAGTCTGCTGGTCGCCGGCTTCGGCGCGTTCGTGGCCGAGCAACCAGGCCTTGCGCTCCAGGCCGCCGGCAAACCCGGTCAATTTGCCGTTGGCGCCGACCACCCGGTGGCACGGCACGATGATGGCAATCGGATTTGAGCCGTTGGCGCTACCGACTGCGCGCGCACCGTTATACTGGCCCAATTGCAACGCCAGCTTGCCGTAGGTGGTCATCCGCGCCGGTGGAATCTGGCGCAATGCCGCCCACACGCGTTGCTGGAATGCGCTGCCGTTGGTGGCGACGTCAATGTCCTGCAATGCATGCAGCTCGCCCGCGAAATAGCGCTGCAAGGCAGGCTCGGCGCGCGATGGTATCGTCGCCGGCGTCAAATCGTAGTGCCCGTAGTGCGTGCTGAGCAAGCTGCGCATGCGCGTTTCGTAATCGTCGAAATCGAGCGCGCGCACCCGGTCCTCGGCATCGGTGACCAGGAGGATCGTGCCCAGCGGCGATGTGATCCTGTGAAGGAATAAATTCATGTTGGCAATCTCGTTACAGTCGTCGCATATTAACGTGTAGTTTAATGGCAGCAGCCCTTCCGTGCATGCCGTATCTTGCCTTTGTTTTTTCGCTCTCGCTGTCTATAGTATTGAAACAGTCTGCAGCCCATCCAGACCGTCTTGAACCAGCCGCAACTCTATCGGAGAAATCGTAATGATCAGTCTTCAAGTGAATGGCCACACCGTACAAGTCGACGCCGCCCCAGATACGCCCCTGTTATGGGTACTGCGTGAAAATCTCAAACTGACCGGCAGCAAATTCGGCTGCGGCATTGCTGCCTGCGGCGCCTGCACCGTGCATGTCGGCGGCAATGCCGTGCGTTCCTGTTCCTATCCGCTGTCTGCAGTCGGCAGCCAGCCTGTCACCACGATCGAAGCAATTGCCGCCGATCCGGTAGGCAAGGCAGTGCAGGTGGCCTGGATCAAGCACGACGTCCCGCAATGCGGCTATTGCCAGAGCGGTCAGGTGATGACCGCTGTCGATTTCCTCAAGAAGAAACGGCATCCAAATGAGGCCGAGGTAGTCGCCGCGATGGGCGGTAACCTGTGTCGTTGCGGGAGTTACCAGCGCATCAAGGAAGCGGTGCTGGACGCCTCCAATTCCTTGGTATGAGGAGCCGGCCATGACACATGCAATCCCCTCGAAAAATTCACGCCGCACTTTTCTGAAAGCATCCGCCGTGAGCGGTGTCGGCCTGGTGCTAGGCTTCTACATTCCTTCGCTGACTGGTATCGCCAGTGCGCAAACCGCGACCAAGAAAAGCTATCCGCCGAATGCCTTCCTGCGGGTCGGCCCAGACAACAAGGTCGTGATCCAGGTCTCCAAGGTCGATATCGGCCAAGGCACGCTGACCGCGCTGCCGATGCTGCTGGCCGAAGAACTCGATTGCGACTGGAACAATGTCCATGCCGAACTGGCGAAAGGCGAAGACGTATTTCGCGACACTGCCTTCGGCATGCAGATGGTCGGCGGCTCCACCAGTGTCGCTCACACTTATCAGCAATACCGCGAAATCGGCGCCCGCGCCCGCAGCATGCTGGTCGCCGCTGCGGCCAAACAATGGAAAGTCGATCCAGCCGCCTGCAAGACCGCCGCGGGCGTCATTACCGGCCCGACGGGTCAGCACACGACTTATGGCGCAGTCGCCAACGCCGCGATGCAGTTGCCGGCGCCGGAAACCGTGCAGCTGAAAAACCCGGCACAGTTCACGATCATCGGCAAAGCCACGCCGCGCCTTGACGGCGCCGCCAAATCCACCGGCCAACAGAAATTCGGCATCGACGTCGATCTGCCGGGAATGAAAGTCGCGCTGCTGGCGCGGGCCGTGCCGTGGGGTGCCAAGATCGGCAAGCTCGACGACAGCGCCGCCAAGGCGATTCCCGGTGTGCGCAAAATTTTTACGATTCCGGGAATACGCGGCGGCCAGAGCGTGGTGATAGTGGCCGACGGCTACTGGATCGCCAAGAAAGCTCGCGACGCATTGAAGATAGAATGGGATGCCAAAGGCATCGAACGCGTCAGTTCCGACAGCCTGTTTGCCGCGTATCGTGAAGCGGCGATGAAGCCCGGCACACCAGCCGCCAAGGCCGATGTCTCGTCGCTGGCGACGGCGCCGAAAAAAATCGAGGCAGTCTTCGAGTTCCCCTACCTGGCGCATACGCCGATGGAACCGCTCAACATGACGCTGCACTTCACCGGCGATGCTTGCACCGTCTGGACCGGTTCGCAATTCCAGTCGATGGATCGGCAGGCGATTGCCAAAGTGCTGGGGATCGCCATCACCAAGGTCGACTTCAACACCATGATGGCGGGCGGCGCCTTTGGCCGGCGCGCCCTGCCGGAATCCGAGAATGCAGTGGAGGCCGCCTATATTGCCAAGGTGATGCGCGGCACGCCGGTCAAGGTCATGTATTCACGCGAAGACGATCTGCACGGCGGCTATTACCGGCCGATGCATGTGCACCGGGTCCGCATCGGCTACGATGCCAGCGGCAAGATCGCCGCCTGGGACCACGTGATTGCCGGGCAATCGATCCTCACCGGCAGCCCGTTCGAATCGTTCCTGGTCAAGGACGGCGTCGATGGCACCATGACCGAGGGCGTACTGGAATCGCACTATGCAATCCCTAACCTGGCGCTGTCGGTGCACAACATGCAAGCCAATGTGCCTGTCCTTTGGCATCGCTCGGTCGGCCACAGTCATAACGGCTATGTGATGGAAACCTTGATCGACGAAATTGCTCGCTCTGTCGGCCGCGATCCGGTCGAATACCGCAAGGCGCTGTTTGCCCAACCGGGCGGTCGCAGCAGCCAGGCGCTGGATCTGGCGGTGACACGTTCCGGCTACGGCAAGCGCAAGCTGGAGGCTGGCCACGCCTGGGGCGTGGCGGTGCATCACGCATTCGACACCTCGGTCGCCTATGTGGCGGAAGTGTCGCTGAAGGATGGGCGGCCGCAGGTGCATCGAGTTACCGCCGGCGTGCATTGCAATATGGCGATCAATCCGCGCACCATCGAGGCGCAGATACAGGGCGGCCTGGTGTTTGGCCTGTCGAGCATACAGCCCGGCTATGAAATCACGTTGAAAGATGGGGTGGTTCAGCAGTCGAATTTTCCCGACTACATGCCGGTCCTCATGGGCCAGTGCCCGACCGTCGAGGTCTATCTGGTGCCCAGCGCCGATACCCCGACCGGGGTTGGCGAACCGCCGGTGCCGCCGATTGCGCCGGCTATCGCCAACGCGGTTGCCGCATTGACCGGCAAGCGGCTGCGCAAGTTGCCGTTCGAGACGATTGCGACGTAACTGTACGACAGCACATGTGGTTGCGGGTCGATCTCACTGCGTGTAAATCGACCCGCCTGCCAACGATTCAGCTTTCGTTTACTTCTTGAAACGTGCTTCCGCCAGTTTGTCCGCGACCACACTGGTCGGCAAACTTTGGCTATCGGCCTGCTTGAAGATTTCGGCCAGTGTCGCGCCGATTTCGCGCACGTGCGCTTCGACATCGGCTTCCGGCTTGTCGTAGTACTCGTAGCAGACCTTGATGATGCCGCCGGCGTTGATCACGAAATCCGGCGCGTACAGGATCTCCTTGCGGCGCAGCAGTTCACCGATGTCGGCGGTGGCCAACTGGTTGTTCGCAGCACCGGCGACGATCTTGGCTTTCAGACGGCCCAGGTGGCCGGGTTGAGTGTGGCGCCGAGTGCGCAAGGTGCGTAGATGTCGGCCTGCACGTCATAGATTGCGTCAGGGGCGACCACTTCGGCGCCGAGTTCGCTGCGTGCGCGTTCCAATGCAACCTGGTCGATATCGGTAACGATCAGCTTGGCGCCGGCAGCGCGCAGGCGGCGTGCATAATCGTAGCCGACATTGCCCAGTCCTTGTACTGCAACAGTCAACCCTTCCAGCGAGTCGCGGCCCAGGTAATGCTTGACTGCGGCTTGCGCGCCGACGAAGCAGCCCAGCGCAGTGAATGGCGATGGATCGCCGCTGGCGCCGAGGCCGGCGACATATTTGGTCTTGGTGGCGATATGCGCCATGTCGGCCGGGCTGGTGCCGACGTCTTCCGCCGTGATGTAGCGGCCGCCCAGGCGCTCCAGGCTTCGCCCATGGCTTCGAACAATGCGGGTGTCTTGGCAGTCTTTGGATTGCCGATGATGACGCTCTTGCCGCCGCCGATCGGCAGGCCGGCAACTGCATTCTTGTAGGTCATGCCACGCGACAGGCGCAGCACATCGTTGACGGCGACGGCTTCGCTGGCATAGTCCCACATGCGGCAACCGCCCATGGCCGGGCCGAGGTTGGTGTTGTGGACAGCGATGATGCCTCTGAGGCCGGATTTTTCTTCGGAAACGAAGACCACTTGTTCGTGGTTGTCGAAATTCAATTCATTGAAAATGAAAGTACTCATGCTTTTGGCTCCGTACGGATAGCATTCGCGCGTCCGGGTAGGCGGGCTATGGTTTTCCGGTGTTCTAGGGTTAAGGACAATGTTTCTGGTGTTGATGGCGGGTTGGTGCCGGCAACGGTATAGCCGTGATTTTGTCACGCAGGCGAGAGTGTAATTTATCGCTATGTGAAACTCAATCGAGTTCGCAGCCAAGCGAATAAATTATCGTATTGATAATTTATAAAACAACAGCGGGTGCATCACTGCTACTCCATATGAGCTCGAATGAAATTCTTTCGGCAGCGTCATTCCCGCGTTCGCGGGAGTGACGGGATGCCGAGCCGAGGGCGTTGAAACGCGATAAAGATGACTCAAGACCACCTTACCCAAAAACATTAAAGTGAACCCGTGACGACCATCCTTTGGCACACCCCGACTATTTGGATTCCTCGCGGGCGGCCGCTTCGCGCAGCTTGTCCTTCTTGCTCTTGCGCTTGCCCTTGACACCGCCATAGGACGGCGACGCATCCGCAGCTCCGGTTGATGCCGGCGCGGCAACCTCCACCGGCTCGAAGCCGGCGATCTGCTCACGCACGCATTTCAGGTGATGTCTTTTTCTATCAACCGGAAATGTGCTTCCGTGTCGGCGCTGACGAAGCTGATCGCGATGCCGCTCTTGCCGGCGCGGCCGGTACGGCCGATGCGATGCGTGTAATCGACCGCCGAACGCGGCAAGTCGTAGTTCAGGACTACCGGCAGCTGCGCGATATCGATCCCGCGCGCGGCGACATCGGTGGCGACCAGCACCTGCAGCTTGCTGGCCTTGAAATCCGCCAGTATCTCGTTGCGCGCGCCCTGGCTGAATTCGCCGTGGAAAGCACTGGCCTTGATACCGGCGCGGTGCAATTTTTCCGCGATATGTTCCGCCGCGTATTTGGTGGCAACGAAAACCAGCACTCGGCCCCAATTGTTTTCTTTCAGCAGATGCCGCAGCAATTGCGTGCGCCGGCCGGCATCGACCAGAATCACGCGCTGCTCGATGGCGGGCTGGTTCTGCTCCAGCGATGGAATGGCGATGCGCGTCGGCTGCTGCAGCATCCTGGCGGCAAGGGCATGCACGTCGGCGGGAAAAGTCGCTGAGAAAAACAGGCTCTGGCGCTGCTTCGGCAACTGCACCAGGATACGGCCGATCTCGTCGGCGAATCCCATGTCCAGCAAGCGATCCGCCTCGTCCAGCACCAACGTCGACACGCCGCCGAGGCTGAGTGCATTATGCTCGACCAGATCGAGCAGGCGGCCCGGCGTCGCCACCGCGATGTCGGCGCCGCCGCGCAGATCCATCATCTGCGGATTGATCGACACGCCACCAAACAACGCAACGATTTTCAATGGCTGCTGCGCCGCCTGGGCCAACAAGCCGATGGCTTCCGCAGTCTGCTGCGCCAGTTCGCGCGTCGGCACCAGGATCAGCACGCGTAGCCGCCGTGGCTTTTCGCTGCGGGCATCGAGCAATATCTGCAGCAACGGCAACGCAAACGCAGCCGTTTTGCCGGAGCCGGTTTGCGCAGCAGCCAGCACATCGCCGCCGCGCAGGATGGCCGGAATCGCCGCGATCTGGACCGGCGTAGGCGTCACATAACCACGTTCAGCGACGGCATGCAGGATAGCGGGGGACAGACCCAGGGAGGAAAATGACATGATGGCGGGCCTTGACAGCGTATAGAGGAAAATGAGGCGCGCCGCTTTTCAGCTTACGGCTTGCGCGCAGCCATCTTACCATTTGCAAATAAGTGGATTGCATAAGCGCCGGATGTTCTCTAGAATCGTTTGCGGAACAACGCCATGCATGTCGCACCGATGGCGCTCCCGTTCCAACGTCGCTCGGACGGTTCCGGGCGCTTACGTGAGAGAAAAACATGTCTGAATCCCCAACTCCGCGCAGATTTTCGCGCATCGATCGCCTGCCTCCCTACGTTTTCAATATCACCGCCGAACTGAAGATGGCGGCGCGCCGCCGTGGCGAAGATATTGTCGATATGTCGATGGGCAATCCGGACGGCGCCACGCCGCCGCACATCGTCGAAAAACTGATCGAAGTATCGCAACGCCCCGATACCCACGGCTATTCCGCTTCCAAGGGCATTCCCCGCTTGCGGCGGGCGATTGCGCATTGGTACAAGAAGCGCTACGACGTCGAATTCAATCCGGATACCGAAGCGATCGTCACCATCGGCTCCAAGGAAGGGCTGGCGCACCTGATGCTGGCGACGCTGGATCGCGGCGACACCGTGCTGGTGCCGAATCCGAGCTACCCGATCCACATCTACGGCGCCGTCATCGCCGGCGCTGATATCCGCTCGGTGCGAATGAGTCCGGCGTGGATTTCTTTGCCGAGCTGGAACGGGCGATACGGGAAAGCTACCCGAAACCGAAAATGATGGTGCTGGGCTTTCCTTCCAACCCGACCGCACAGTGCGTCGAGCTGGAATTCTTCGAGCGCGTGGTCAAGCTGGCCAAGGAGCACAATATCCTGGTGGTGCACGACCTGGCCTATGCCGATATCGTGTTCGACGGCTGGCAAGCGCCATCGATCATGCAGGTACCGGGCGCGCGCGATGTCGCGGTGGAATTCTTCACGCTCTCGAAGAGTTACAACATGGCCGGCTGGCGCATCGGTTTCATGGTCGGCAACAAGGAACTGGTCGCCGCCCTGGCGCGCATCAAGAGTTATCACGACTACGGCAGTTTCACGCCGGTGCAGGTGGCGGCGATTGCGGCGCTGGAGGGCGACCAACAATGCGTCAAGGATATCTGCGCCAAGTACCAGAGCCGGCGCGACGTGCTGGCCAAGGGCTTGCATGAGGCCGGCTGGATGGTCGATATCCCGAAAGCGTCGATGTACATCTGGGCGCGCATTCCGGAAGCTTACCGCCATCTCGGTTCGCTGGAATTTTCCAAGCAACTGCTGGAAAAAGCCAAGGTGTGCGTCTCGCCCGGCATCGGTTTCGGCGAATACGGCGACGAATATGTGCGCTTCGCCTTGATCGAAAACGAAGCGCGTATCCGCCAGGCGGTACGTGGCATCAAGGCCATGTTGCGCGAGCACTGAAGCCTGGGCCGGATAGAGCGTCACTCACTCTATCCGGCCATTTCAACTTTATCTACAATTCTCGACTCCCCCCTTGGAGCCTGTCAGCAGACTCTCGCTGACAGAAAACGTCACCACGAATGACAAGCGAGGGCAGTTTTGCAGGTTGCCAGCCCTGCAAATGCATGATTTTCTGTCTATCTCAGGTCAATTCCTGGTCGCACTTCTTGGGCATGAAACTTGCTGCCAAGCATGCAATGATTTCCCAGTCCAGCTGCAACCCATCCGGCGCAGATCTGCGCTGCGCATGCCACACCAGCTCCAGGAAGCTTATCCGATGATCAAAATTAATGTTGTTTCTTACAACAACGTAGCCCCCGAATTGCCGTTGTCGGCCGTTTTCGGTCGTGAGCCAAAAACCCTTGGCCGCAGCGAAGAAAACTATTTCATCCTGCTCGATTCCCGCAATCTCGTTTCCCGCATCCAGGCTGAAGTCAAAAGCGACGGCCTGCGCCACACGATTACCAACCTCAGCCGCGCCAATCCCATCCTGCTGAATGGCCACGAGATCGATCCCGAATCCGAATACGACTTGCAGATAGGCGATGAAATCCAGATTGGACTTTATTTGCTGCGCGCCGAAGCGCAGCTCAACTTGATGAAAGATAACCCGGACATGATCAGCCCTACAGACCATGCATCGACCAACCCAAGCCGGCGGGCGAACAGCCCCAAACCTCTGCTGAGCGTCTCCGAAACCCGGATGGCGGCGCTGGCGCAACTGAACCTGGAGCTGGCCGCCACTGCCAGCGCGGGATTGCCGACCAGTCTGCCGACTGCGGCGACATCACCGGCGCCGGCCGTAGCGGCAACACTCGCCGTCCCCGAGGAAGACAACGCGGCAGCGGCCCAACCGGCCGTGCATGCCGACAACCACGCGTTGATCCTGGCGTTCATGAAAGGTGCGGGCTTGCCGGCTGGCGCCTTGTCGCCCGGTCTGACGCCGGAAATGATGGAAACCGTCGGCAAGCTGCTGGCGACCGCCGTGCAAGGCACGATCGATCTGAATGCATCGCGGGCATTGGTCAAGCGCGAAGCGCATGCCGATGTGACCAAGGTGGTAGTCAGGAACAACAATCCGCTGAAATTTTTCGCCGATAGCCAGACCGTGCTGATCCAGATGCTGCGCAAGAAAATGCCAGGCTTCATGGGCGCCACCGAAGCCATGCAGGACGCCTATCAGGATTTGCATGCGCACCAGTTCGGCGTCGTGTCGGGCATGCGGGCGACGATGAACGAGATGATGCAACGCTTCAATCCTGAAGTCATGGAGAAACGCCAGAAAAAGGGCGGCTTGCTGGAATCGCTGATCCCGGCCACGCGCAAGGCCAAACTGTGGGATGCGTATGTCGAGCGCTTCCAGAAAATCATCGCCGAATCGTCGGCCGACGAATTCCAGGCGCTGTTTGGCAAGTCCTTTTTGCAGGCTTATGAACGCAAGGTCGAGAAACTGAAGAAAGAAACCCAGCATGCCTAACCGGCCCTGTTTCAAGCAGGAGCGCATCGCGCAGGTAGCAAATCGATGAATGCCAGTCCGTCCCTGCGCAGCGGCACCGCGCAACCGGTGGTCCTGGGCATGGCGCAACTGAGCCATGCCGGCGGCCGCCAGGTCAACCAGGATGCCTGGGGCTGCGCGCAGCATGAGGACCTGGCCTGCATCGTGGTGTGCGACGGCGTCGGCGGGCAGCACGGCGGCGAGATTGCATCGAACGTGGTGGTCGATTCGGTGTTGGCGAAATTCCTGCATGAAGCATCTGTCGGTCCGCGTGCATTGCAATCCTATATCGACCACGCAATAGACCAGCTGACCTGGTGCCAGTCGCAGATACCGCGCCTGAAGGACATGAGCTCCACCGTGGCGGTGCTGTTGATCGACCAGAAAAATCGCCAGGCGCTGTGGGGGCATATGGGCGATACCCGCCTGTACCTGTTCCGCCGCGGCAAGCTGCATAGCGCAACCAAGGATCACAGCCTGATCCAGCAATTCGTCGATGCCGGCCATTGTTCGGCAGAACAGCTGCGGCGTCACCCTCGGCGCAGCATCCTGTGCGCCGCCGTCGGCGCCGAAGGCAGCGCACCGGCCGAGGTCACGCAAAACGCCACTGAACTGCTGGATGGCGACGCTTTCCTGCTTTGCACGGATGGCTTCTGGGAGTGGATCACCGAAACCGACATGGAGCTGGCTGTAAGCCAGGCCGGTTCAGCACAGGAATGGCTGGACCTGATGCACGCAGTGGTTGAAAGGAACGGCGGCGCATCGACAACCAAGCACGATAACTGCACGGCATTTACCGTCTTTATCGCCGATCCGCATCAGGCAAGCGCCCCTAGGAACCAGCCCAATATCATTCGCACCAATATTTAACCAAGTCGAACCCAAAACTGAATATGCAAAACGTCAAGCCGATTGAAACTACAGAAGCACCAGCAACGGCTGTCGAAAACTGCTTGCCAAAAGGCACACGCCTGGCCGATTTTGAAATCATCGGCGTCATTGGCGAAGGCGGTTTTGGCATCGTCTATTTCGCCTTCGACCGTTCGCTGCGCCGCATGGTGGCAATCAAGGAATACATGCCGGGCGCCTTTGCCGGGCGCGGCGCGGACAAGAAGGTGGTAGTGCGCTCGCAGCGCCACCGCGAAACCTTCACCATCGGCCTCAAGAGCTTCATCAAGGAAGCGCGCCTGCTGGCGCAGTTCGACCATCCGGCGCTGATCAAGGTGTACCGCTTCTGGGAACAGAACAATACCGCCTACATGGCGATGCGTTACTACGAAGGCCGCACCCTGAAAAGCGTGGTGCAGAACTCGCCGGCGCAGATCACCGAAGCCTGGCTGAAGAGCATGCTCAAGCCGATGCTGGAAGCACTGGCCGCGATGTACCGGGTGCAGATCCTGCATCGCGATATTTCGCCCGACAACATCATGATCCAGAAGAGCGGTGAAGCGGTGCTGCTCGACTTCGGCGCGGCGCGCCAGATCATCGGCGACATGACCCATTCGCTGACCGTGATCCTGAAACCCGGTTACGCACCGATCGAGCAGTATGCCGACGATGCCATGATGAAGCAGGGACCGTGGACCGACATCTACTCACTGTCTGCCGTCATTTATTTCGCCATCGTCAAGAGCGCGCCGCCGACTTCGGTCGCCCGCATGATCAAGGACCCGATCGAACTGCTGCAGAACGGCGACCATCCCGGCTTTAGCAAAGAATTTCTGGCGGCAATCGACAAGGGCCTGGCGGTCAAGCCGGAAGATCGGCCGCAATCGATCGAGGAGTTCCGGCAGTTGCTGGATCTGGAATTGTCGGTACCGATGCCCATGCCGGATGGCGATATCGCCATTCCAATTTCCTCCCGCAGCCGCAGCAGAAAAGTCGACAGCGACCAAGGCAAGGAGAAATCCAGGTCTTCGGACGGGAAGGCATCTCATGCGACGACGCCGCAAGCAATCATGACAAAAAAATTGACACGCACCCAGCTCCTGGGAGCAGGCGCGGTCATCACATGTATGTTGCTAGCTGGCGCTTACCTCCTGTTCCAGCCAGCACCAGAAACAACCGCCGTTGCCATCGTGGTTCATCCGCACGCCCCGCCGGCATCGACGGCAACCACGGCGCCCAAACCCGTGCCAGCCGCCGCGCTCGCGGCAACCTCCGCCGAGCAAGTGCTGGATGACGAGACTGTCGCCTGGGAAACGCTGAAACAGCGGGATGCGACGCCACAGGAAGTGAACAACTTTATCCAGAAGTACCCGAACGGCAAACACGCCGGACAGGCACGCGATCGTTTATCGGAAATGCAGGCCAAGGGCAACACCGACAATGCCGTAGTAACAGCAGACGCCAAGGCGGCCGAAGCCAAAGCGCCCGATCCGACCGGCATCGTCACGCTGACCATCAAGCCGTGGGGCAATGTGCTGGTCGACGGCAGCATGAAAGGTGTCAGCCCGCCATTGAAGAAGCTGGTCCTGCCCGAGGGTAAGCACCAGATCAAGCTGGTGAACCCGAGTTTCCCGGACCACGCCATCGACATCAACGTGACGAAGAAAAAATCGAGTAATATCGACTTCGATTTTTCTCCCGATAAATAGCAAGTGATCAACAAGGCCGAACAATGACGACCAACTTCCGCCATATCGGCAATATCGCCATGATCGCCGCCGCCCTGCTGCTGGCCGGCTGCGACACAATGGATTCCACACAAAAGACGGCGCCGGCCGATGCAACCCCGAGCGTTGCCGCGCCGGCAGCCCCAGTCACACCGGAACCGCCACCACCACCAGCCGCGCTGACCGACGGTATTTCCCTGTACAACAACGGCAATTACAATGGCGCGATCAAGCGGCTCGCCAATGCCCAGGAGATCTGGTCGGCGGACACGGCGTTCCAGACCGAAGCATTGAAGTACATGGCCTTCAGCTATTGCGTGACTTCCAGAAAAAAACTATGCCGGCTGCAATTTGAAAAGGCCCTGAAACTGGATCCTGCATTCGATCTGGCGCCGGGAGAAAAGGGTCATCCGCTGTGGGGTCCTGTCTTCAATCAGGCCAAGAAGGCAGTCACAGCGAAGACCAAAAAGCCTGCGTAGGAGTGCGCAGCAAGCAAGCTGTCACTCAGCGTAAAACGACGGCGCGGTAAAACCCGGCAGTTGCGGGATTTTCTCCGCCAGGAATTGCATGAACAACGTGGCGCGCAAGGATTGATAGCGGCGTGACGGATACAGCAGCGACGCTTCCTGCCCGGCCGCGCTCCACTCGGGAAGAACCCGCCGCAGCTGTCCGCTCGCCACCAGGTCGTGCACCAGCCACGACGGACATATCCCGAGGCCCGCTCCCATCAGGAAACTCTCGCGTATCGCTAGTGAACTGTTCACCTGGTAACGGCTGCGGGTGACGATCTCCAGCGTACCGCCGGGGCCGCTCAGCTCGGTCACTTCGCCATTGGCCGGGCGCGCAAAGCCGATGTAGCGATGGCTGGCCAGGTCGGCCGGGCTGCGTATCTCCGGGTAGCGTTCCAGATAGGCCGGCGCTGCCACCAGATAGCGCTGCGAGGCGGCGATCTTGCGCGCAATCACATTCGGCGGCAATGAACCGGCCAAGCGCAAGGCGACATCGACGCCATCCTCGACCAGATCGACAAAGCGATCGTTCAGGATCAACTCCACTTCGATGTCCGGATAAAGCGCAAGAAACTCCAGCACCAGCGCGTTCAAACGCAACTGTCCGAGACCGAGCGGCGCATTGACGCGCAACTGGCCGGCCGGCTTCTCGGTCAGGCCACGTGCATCGCTAACGGCTTCGCTGAATTCCTCCAGCACACGCTTGGAGCGTTCATAGAAACGCTTGCCCTGGTCGGTCAGCGTCAGGCTGGTGGTGCTGCGTTCCAGCAACCGCACCCCGAGTTCCTTTTCCAATGCTGCAATCATCTTGCTGACGGTCGGTTGCGTTGTGTGCTGCTCGCGCGCTACCGCTGACAGGCTGCCGAGTTCCACTGCGCGCACGAAGCCGCGGATTGCCTTGATCTGATCCATATCATTCCATTTTGGAATAAACCATATCCAATTATCGCCTCTACCATGCGCATTGTGAAGAGCATATCTTGATGACATCGCATCAGCGATCAACTCATGGAGTGACTCATGCAATTACTTAAACACCATCCAAAAATCGCCGCGACCCTTGCTTTGCTGTCGCTACTGAACACATCCGTTGGCGCCGTCCAGGCAGCTGAGGCTAACTACGCCGAACACCACTGGAGTCCTAGTTGGACGGCCTAGCCACAGCCGGTGTGGGAGCCGGGCTTTATGCTACCGACCAATATTCCGGCCAGCCTGTCGAACCAGACAGTGCGTCAGATCGCCAGGCTCAGCATCGGCGGCAAACGCGCTCGAGTAGTGTTATCTAATGAATATGGCGCGACACCGCTGGTAATTGGCGTAGCACACATTGCACGGGCGGCGGGCGGTTCGCGCATCGCGGCCGGCTCGGACCATGCGCTGACTTTCGGAGGTAGCGGCGCGGTGACAATTGCACCGGGCGCATCGGCGATCAGCGATCCGGTCAACCTCGAACTGGCGCCGCTGACCCAGGTCGCGGTCAGCATCTACCTGCCACAGGCAACGCCGCTCTCCACTTTCCACTGGGATGGCAAGCAGACCGCCTACATTGGTCAGGGCGACCTGGCGGCAGCACCTCTGATCGAGACCGACAACACTGTGGAAGCACGTTTGTTCCTCAGCGCGATCCTGGTCGATACACCGTCAGCAGCGCCGGTAGTGACCGCCTTTGGCGATTCGATTACCGACGGTGCCGGTTCCACCTCCAACAGCAATCAGCGCTGGCCCGATCTGCTGGCGCAACGGCTGGTCGGGCAACAGGTCGCGGTGATCAACGCTGGCATTTCGGGGGCCAGAATGCTGGACGACAAGATGGGCGTCAATGCCATGGCGCGCTTTGATCGGGATGTGCTGAGCCAGCCGAATCTCGATAGCGTGATCCTGCTGATGGGTATCAACGATATTGCCTGGCCCGGCAGCAGCCTCGCTTCGCAAGATCCCGCGATGAGCGTCGATCCGCTGATCGCAGCTTATCGCCAATTGATTGCGCGCGCCCACTTGCGCCATGTTCGCATCGTCGGCGCGACGTTGACGCCGTTCAAAGGCGCGCTGCAGGATGGCGATATCAAAAATTACTACTCCGAAGCCAAGGAACAGACACGGCAGAGGCTCAATCAATGGATACGCAGTAGCGGCGAATTCGACGCGGTGATCGACTTCGATGCCGTACTCAGGGATCCGCAACAGCCGCGCCGTTTCCTGCCGGCCTTCGATTCCGGCGACCACCTGCACCCTGGCGATCGCGGCTACAAGGCCATGGCCGATGCCATCGATCTGCATCAATTATTGGGAAAACCATGACAGCTGAAGACGGACTCTAAATAGGTTTTTGACTCTAATCACCGGCAAAATCGCGCTATTTCAGCGATCCGCCGGTGCTTTTCAGGTAAATTCCAGGCCAGTAGCCGACTTTTACAATGTCGCGGCCTGTTAAAAAACCTATAAGAATCCCTATGTCCCATCCCGTCTACCCACACCTGCTGGCCCCGCTCGACCTCGGTTTCACCACGCTGAAAAACCGCGTCGTCATGGGTTCGATGCACACCGGCCTGGAAGACCGCTTCTTCCACTACGCCAAGCTGGCCGAATATTTCCGGGCGCGCGCCAGAGGCGGCGTCGGCCTGATCGTCACCGGCGGCATCTCGCCGAACCGGCAAGGCTGGCTGCTGCCGTTCGGCGGCACCATGAACACCGTCGGCGATATCTTCAATCACCGCCGCGTGACCAAGGCTGTGCACGAGGAAGACGGCAAGATCGTGATGCAGATCCTGCATTCCGGACGCTACGGTTATCAACCGCTGGTGGTCTCGGCCTCCGCCATCAAATCGCCGATCTCGATGTTCAAACCGCGCGCACTGACCGAACGCGGCATCCAGTCCACCATCAATGCCTACGTGCGCAGCGCGACGCTGGCGCAACGCGCCGGCTACGACGGCGTCGAGATCATGGGCAGCGAAGGCTATCTGCTCAACCAGTTCCTGTCGCCGCGCACCAACCACCGCCAGGACCGCTGGGGCGGCAGCATCGAAAACCGCATGCGGCTGGCAGTCGACATCGTGCAGCGCATGCGCGAGGCAGTCGGTAAAAATTTCATCATCATGTATCGGCTCTCACTGCTCGACCTGGTCGAAAACGGCAACACCGGGGAGGAAGTGGTCGCGGTAGCGCAGGCGCTGGAACGCGCCGGCGTCACCTTGCTCAATACCGGCATCGGCTGGCACGAAGCGCGCATCCCGACCATCGTCACCTCTGTGCCGCGTGGCGCCTTCCGCGAAGCTACCGCCCGCCTCAAGCAGGCGGTCAAGATTCCCGTAATCGCCTCCAACCGTATCAACACCCCGGAAGTGGCCGAACAGATCCTGGCCGAAGGCGATGCCGATATGGTGTCGATGGCGCGGCCGTTCCTCGCCGATCCCGACTTCGTGCTGAAAGCGCAGCAGAACCGTGCCGACGAAATCAACACCTGCATCGCCTGCAACCAGGCCTGCCTCGACCACACCTTCCAGAACAAACGCGCCAGCTGCCTGGTCAACCCGCAAGCCTGTCATGAAACCGAACTGGTTTACAGGCCTGTCGCCAAAGCACGACGAGTCGCCGTGATCGGCGCCGGCCCGGCCGGCCTGTCGGCCGCCAGCGTCGCCGCCGAACGCGGCCATCAGGTCACCTTGTTTGAAGCTGCAGCGCAAATCGGCGGTCAGTTCAACGTCGCCAAACGGATTCCAGGCAAGGAAGAGTTCAACGAAACCATCCGCTACTTCCAGCACCGCCTCAAACGTACCGGTGTCGAACTGAAACTGAACCAGCGCGTCACCCGCGAGCAACTGCAGGCGCAAGGCTTCGACGACGTGATCGTTGCCACCGGCGTCTCGCCACGCAATCCGCGCATCTCCGGCATCGACCATCCGATGGTACTGTCCTACCTCGACGTACTGCAACGGAACGCACCAGTCGGCAAACGCGTCGCCGTGATCGGTGCCGGCGGCATCGGTTTCGACGTCTGCGAATTCCTGCTGCACGATCCGCACGTACCGCTACCGCTGCCAATTGCCAACTGGATGGATGAATGGGGCGTCGATCCGCTGGCCGCGCAAGCAGGCGGCCTGCGGCAGCCGGAAGCGGTGGTGCCGGTGCGCGAAATCCATCTGCTGCAACGCAAGCAAAGCAAAGTCGGCGCAGGTTTGGGGAAGACATCAGGATGGGTACATCGCAGCGTCATGCAGCGCAACAGCGTGCAGATGCTGGCCGGCGTCGACTACCAACGCATCGACGACCAGGGCCTGCACATCTGTATCGCTGGCGAACAACGCGTGCTGGCGGTAGACAACGTCATCATCTGCGCCGGCCAGGAATCCCTGCATGAACTGATTCCCGCAGATGCGATCCTGCCAGGCAAGCCAGGTGAACCCGTCAAGACCAAGCCGCAACAAACCGGGACCCGTTATCACGTAATTGGTGGTGCGTCGTTTGCGAGCGAGCTGGATGCCAAGCGGGCGATACGGGAAGGTGCGGAGTTGGCGGCTGGGTTGTAAGGATCTGGTTGTGCTCATCAAAGTTGAGCGCGCAATATTTGCATGAATTTTGTGAGGTGGCGATGTCACGCTCAGGCATGGTATCGCGCCCGACCTGAACACGTTACCTTAACCCATCGTACTGAAAGCTTTCAAATGACTTATGAAACGTTATCCGTCAGCCTGGCCCAAAACATCGCCATTGTTCGCTTGAATCGCCCTGACAAGGCCAATGCGATGAACATGCAGATGTGGCAGGAGATTCGAACGGCTTTCGAGTGGGTGGACGCCACTCCAGAAGCACGGGTGGCGGTTCTCGAAGGAGAAGGAAAGACATTCACTGCGGGCATAGACCTGCAAATGATGATGGGACTGGGAGCGCAAATCCAGAACCCGTGCGAAGGTCGCAAGCGCGAAGCCTTGCGCAGCATCATCCTCAATTTGCAAGATGCGCTAAGCAGCCTGGAGCGCTGCCGCAAGCCGATACTGGCCGCCGTGCATGGTGCCTGTGTCGGCGGCGGCATCGATTTGATCACCTGCGCCGACATGCGTTATTGCTCCAGCGATGCTTATTTCAGCATCAAGGAAATCGACATCGGCATGACCGCTGATGTCGGCACGCTACAACGGCTGCCAAAGCTCATCGGTGAAGGCATGGCGCGTGAGTTGGCTTACACCGCACGCAAGGTGGACGCTGCGGAGGCCCGCGACATCCATTTGGTTAACCGTGTATTCGCATCCCGCGAAGCGCTACGCGAAGGGGTAATGGAGATTGCCGCCAGCATCGCAGCGAAGTCGCCTCTCGCCATCCGCGGCGTCAAGGAAATGATTACCTACGCACGCGACCACTCCGTGGCCGATGGCCTGAAATACATCGCCACCTGGAACGCCGCCATGTTGATGTCTAATGATCTGCAAGAGGCGATGATGGCCAATGTTGGCAAGCGTCCGGCTGAATTCAAGGACTGATCGAGCCCGGCAGTTTATGTCTATCGGAGGTAGATCATTCATGCCGGAATGTCATGCAAACATGGGGGACTTCGAAGAATCACATCGAGCCCTGATGACGAGGCCGGAGCATGTTCGCGACGATTTGCAATATTGTTTGCCTTGGGAGTATCCGCGGTAACAACCCAAGCATCCGATTTGCGCCTCCGGGGACGACATGGCTTTGACCGCGATCGAGTGCCTGCAAGCTCGCATTGACGACAGTGTCTGTGGCCATGCGCGTGCCAACCCCGGCCTCGGCGGCGCCCACGACATCAAAGAAAGCGGTATCGGTGGCACCTGGGCACACCGCAAGCACGCGCACGCCACGAGCACGATATTCTTGCCACAAAGCTTCTGAAAAAGAGAGCACGAAAGCCTTGGTGGCGCCATAGATGGCCATATAGGGCAGTGGCTGCAAAGCGGCGGTTGACGCTACGTTAATGATCGATCCCTCTCCTTGATTCAACATGGCTGGCAATGCTGCATGAGTGAGTTCGACAACGGCTCTGCAATTGAGCGATATCTCATCGAGTTGCCGTTCTAGCGACAACGTATCGAAATGACCGTGAGTCGCAAAGCCGGCATTGTTGATGACAATGTTCGGCGTCAAACCAAGCGCACTTGCCCTTGCATGGACATCGCTGGCAGCACCGGATTCGGTCAGATCGGCTACCAGAGCGCGAGCCAGGATGCCGTGACAATGCACCAGCTCCCGCGCCAGGCTGTTTAGCTTGTCACCTGAGCGTGCGACAAGAATCAGGTCCGCACCGCGTGCGGCAAGCGCATGGGCAAATGCCAGGCCAATTCCGGATGAGGCGCCTGTTATCATGACGGCGGTGTTGCGATAGTTGAGTGGTCGCATGGTGAAATGATTCGTTATGGGAATGTCGAATGTAAAGCGTGGACTACGGTCCATGGTCAATCATTATTTTCGACTGCTTGCATCTCGATTGGAAGGGAACTGGGCAATGCGGATTGGTGAAATTGCATCTCGGGCCGGCGTATCGCGCGATACTGTCCGATTTTATGAACGTATGGGCTTGCTCGACGAGGCGGCCCAGCCTCATTTAAGCAACAACTATAAGGAATATTCGCCGCTGGCGTTGCGCCGCATTGCGCTTATTACACACGCCAAGGCGCTCGGATTTACTTTAAAAGAGATCGCGGACGTAATCGTCGCCTGGGAGCAGGACTGGCTGGCCCCGAGCAAAAAACGTCTTCTGATTCAAGAAAAAATGTGTGAAGTGGAGAAAAAAGCGCATTCGCTATCCATATTGCGCGTTGCATTGTCAGATGCCTTGAACAAGGTCGAAAGCGGTTGCAACGATGAAGTCTAGTGCAGCTGAAAGATATGATGCGATAGCTGTTTTGCCTCGCAAAGCACGAGATTGGCAGTGCATCATTGGCGAAGTCGAACGACCACTATCAGGATCGCGACCGGCCGCAGTTAGGTGAAATCAGCCTATCGCAAGCGGCTGCTTCTCCCTGATTATCTTGGCACAAATACGTTAAATTGCTTGCCTGGTACGGTCACCCAAGATGCAATGGTTTTCGCGCCTGCCGGTCCTGCTTTAGTGACATGCACATCTTTCGCTGCAAGCTGGTAACTCCCGCCCGCATGCACAACTTTTGCAGGCGCACCATCTACCAGAACCGTTATTTCCCCTTCAAGCACATACACGATCTCGGGCCCTATCGCCTTGTGGCGAGGTTTTTCGGCGTTCGGAGCGAACTCAGCAATCCCCATGCCCATTTCGCGCTCGGTTCCCTGCACGCGGATTCTTTGCAAGACTTGTGTCGCCTTTGCTGCCGGGGCCATATCCGCAGCCATTGCAAAATGCGCCGACAGAATGCCCGCCAGAAGGATGGAAATAGAAAGATACGCTTTCACTATGGGTTCTCCGAACTATTCTATGAATTAATATTGATAAGGTGTCGTAACTTTTCAGTTAGATATTGGACGTTCAGCAAAGCGTTCATTTCCAGCAAATCGGAACCAGTCCCGTCACCATTGATGTTCTCAATGGCGGTATTTATAGACGCAATGGAGTCAGCCCTGAGTCATGCAAAGACTGAAATATCCTCTTTCGGAGGAGCACGCGCAAGCGAGATTAGTTTTGGCAAGAGTAAAGAAAACCTTATGGCTCCGCCCCTACTGCCAACCTATCGGAAATCAACGCGGCTAGTTATATGCTTCTTGGCTCAGTCGAGAAAACTTAAATACTTCTGATAAAGTCATTCAACATGAATGACCGTAACCGGCCGAGGCCGTGTAAAAACGCTGAATCCATCAAGGGAGCCGAGATCCACGTCATTTTAACGCGACATTGTTGATAATAGAGAGCCCTGCAAACGCGGCGGCTATTTCCCTTGGCCGAGTAAATAGCCGTCTCCAAACATATCTCCTGACGCTAAAAGCGCCTATGCGCTCATCACCTTCATCAAGGTTCCCACGCCCAGCACGTTGATCATCCGCTTCATGTTGTAAGCCAGGACATGCAAGCTCATCTCGGTGCTCACTCGGGCCTTGGTTTTGGTGAGGAAGTGCGTAGCACCCATCCATGCCTTGATGGTGCCGAATGGATGCTCAACCGTTTGCCGGCGTATTCGCATCGCCTTCGGCGTTCGTTCCAACCGCTCCTGCATGGCCTCCAGTACAGACTCATGCTCCCATCGTGTCACGCGCCGTTGAGGACTTGGCGTGCATGCGGATTTGAGTGAGCACTGCTGGCAATTCGAGCTCCAATAGCGGTGCAAATTCAAGCCTTTCTCTTTGCTCGTGAAACGCCAGATCAATCGCTCTCCGGCGGGACACTGATATTCATTGGCGCGTGCGTCGTAAATGAAATCCGCTTTGCCAAACCGACCTTCAGCAGAGGCATTGGAGGTCAGGTTCTTCGGGACGATCACGTTGATGCCGGCTTGTGTGCACGCCAGGATCTCTTCTCCTTTGAAGTAACCACGATCAGCAACTACGGTCAGCGATGCGGTGCCAATCGCTTCTTGCGCTTGCCGGCTCATCGAGTGCAGTTGATCCCGGTCGCTCCCGATGTTGGTCACCTCGTGCGCCACAATCAGATGATGCTTTGCGTCGACCACCGTTTGTACGTTGTAGCCAACGACGCCTGTACCACGCGTCTTCATCGACCGTGCATCAGGATCGGTTTGGGAGACTTGTTGATCCGGCGTCTTCTGGAGTTTTAATTGGATGTCTTCAAGCTCTCGCATCTGCGCCTTGAGCGCTGCGATATTCTCATGCAGTCGAGTTGTCGTGAGTTGCTTGCGGTCCGGCTCTTGGCGATCCGCCGTGTCGAGGGCTGTCAGATAGCGATCAATGCTCGCTGCGATCTCTTCCATGCGCCGTTGCAGCTTGGCGCTGGTGAAGTTGCGGTCGCGGTTGTTGACGGCTTTGAATTTGCTGCCGTCAATAGCGACCAGCGCTTCAGAGAACAGGCCAAGTCGCTGACACAGCACGACGAACTGCTTGCATACATTGGAGATGGCACGGCCATTGTCTTTGCGGAAGTTGGCGATAGTCTTGAAGTCCGGCGTCAAATGCCCTGTCAGCCACATCAGTTCAACGTTACGCTGCGCCTCTCGTTCCAGGCGACGGCTTGATTGGAGCCGATTGAGATAGCCGTAGATGTAAATCTTGAGAAGAACCGATGGGTGATAGGCCGGACGTCCTGTTTGTGCAGGCATTGTTCCTTCGAAACCCATTTGCACCAGGTCCAGTTCATCGACGAAAACATCGACTACCCGCACTGGGTTGCTATCGGCAACGTAGTCGTCCAGTTGCTCGGGAAGCAAAATGCGTTGACTGCGATCCAGCCCTTCAATGAAGCGTTTCATAGGTGTACCTCGAACAGAGTCATCTGTTCGTGTGACATGGATCGCCGCAAATCGTTTACTTCCGATTAGAATTAGCGCTCGACAGCGTTTTTACACAGCCTCGGCCAGTAGCAGTCATTGACGAATTCAGCCCAAAGCGGACATCTGGACATCATCGTCATATGACTGACCATCGCCAATATCAAGAAAATCGCATAGCCTAAGGAGCACAGAATGGCGTTTCAATATGACCAGAAGACGATTAGTGCTGTCGATACAGAAAAAAATATAAGAATTAGGGGCTCAACCAAGTTTTACGACATTGCGGATGAGTTTTTTTTCGTCTACAAAAGTCCGAATCTCGAGTTCGAGTTTAGTGCAACTGAGCTCAGGGAAAAACGTAGCCTCCTGGTCAACGGGCAACTAGTCGAAAGTTTAGTAGCGACAGCTTGTTTTATTGTCGAACCATCCATTCGAAAGGGCCTGACTAACGCATTGCGTGGTGAAACTATCGATCAAAAAAACTACGAGGACATAAAAAATGATGTAGTGGTAGGAATGTTTACCCTGTCAACGAGGGGCGGAAAATTGTTATCGACAGTCCCCGATTATCGTGTCGAATTTGTTAAAAAGCCTTGAATCCTGGGATGGATTCACTGATCTTCCAGGGATCATTAATAGACTACTGATGAGGAATGCAGGGTGACTGCTGCGGACTACATATCACAATCGGCGTCTCGTTATGGAGTTCGCTCACAGGTTACCTTAAACTAGCGCCCGCTATTGGCCAATAGCCGTCCTTCAAGTGCGAGCTCGAATTAATGTTGCTTTGCCAAATTTTCCATGGCAGGATTCATAATCGCAAACTCGCCCGCCTCGTCGTTCAATATGTCATTTAAATTCAAATGCAATTCATGCGGCGAGATTCACGAAGGTATGCCGAGCTTTGGCGCCCATGCCCCACTTAGTTACTACGAAATTCCTGAAGGCGAGCGTGCGACCCGGTGCGATTTGGGGAGCGACGATTGCGTTATAGATAAACAGCATTTCTTCGTTCGCGGATGCATTGAAATCCCAGTCATAGGAGAAGCAGAACCATTCAGTTGGGGCGTATGGGTATCACTTAGTGACGCCAATTTTATTGAATGGCTCAAATATTTTGAGCAGGATAAGCGCTCGCAAGTTGGGCCATTCTTTGGCTGGCTTAACGCGTGGCTGAAGCCCTATCCAGACACAATGAATCTCAAAACGATGGTTCATTTACGAGACGATGGTATCCGTCCGTATATTGAGCTTGAGCCAACTGGCCACCCACTTGCAATGGAGCAGCGGAACGGAGTAACGGTGGAGCGGGTTGCTGAACTTTATTCTGTAATGATGCATCCAGTGGGGAAGTAGCGGAATAGGCTAACCGGTGATTCAGCGGTGGTGTTTCGTTATAGCCGCAGAAGCGCCAAAATTAATATCCAATTCGCTTGAAATTTCATCGCACAATGATGTGTCCCGCTGAACCTCCCTGGAAATTAACGGCAATACGCCCAAGCTAGCAGAAAATATATGTGGAGGACTCATCTGCGAGGAATTCATGCCGGGGCTTCAAAGATGCGTATGAAAGTGGACAACTTATTATGAGTCGGCCGACACAAAACGGCCAATTCCAGACGGTCGAGCGTTTGAGCAATCTGATACTATTTTGGAAATTTAATGTTGCCGCAGGTAGGTGATGGGGTATTCGGGAGGTCAGTAAATAATGCGGCTAGAGGTTGAGAAAAAGCGTCCAGTTGAAAATGCCAACGAGGCACAGGTTCGTTCGGCGATTTTGGTACTGCGTAGTTACGGCCCTTCATCATATGCATCGCTAACTGACGTCCATGGGAACTATTTGCAAGTTGCCGGCGGTGGCGTTACATGCATGTTGGAACATCGTGACATCTTCAAGAATCGACATTACCGCGGATATCACGATACCCGAGCAAGGCTTATCCCGATGGCACAATCTTGGCCTTTGGGGGTGGCGAAATAAAATTATTGGCGGATGAATGGTTTACGGCTCCGATGGTGGTAGATGCGTTTCTGGCGTTTTTTAATGGCCGTGAATTTCCTGCGTCGATTGCATGGCGTGACATGACGGAAACACTAACAAGTCCATAAAGCGCAATTCGAATGGCAAATGAAGGTCGCAATGCGGCCAGAAGCGGAAGCAGAAGCAGAAGCAGAAGCAGAAGCAGAAGCAGAAGCAGAAGCAGAAGCAGTTTAATCTCGAGACATTGCCATTTGAATAGGAAGTTAATACATGCCTTGGTTGCCAATTTATTGCAACGAATCCGACCAGCTAGAGGTGCTTTCTTATCTCAATGAAAATGAGGAAATTGCGTTCATAGTCTCGGCTGGCGCAGGACGATGGGTAGCAGTAAAACGCATTGAGGTTTTAGAGCCAGGCCGTTATTGCCTTTGGCACATCCCCAGTGGCTCTCTTCCTCTTTTTCGAGGTGCTAAGGAAACGTCAGGAGAAATTAGCAATCCGTTCGACGGTTGGGTAGAAGTTAAATCGGGAGCAGATACTTCGCTACCTTATTTTGGTGCCCACCCCGGTGTAATTTGGCTGAATATTCGCAATATGCAAACGGATAAGCTCTCTGAAATGCGCACCATAGGGCTGTCATCCTTTGAATGGATTGGCAATCATTACCGTGTAATTGGTATCGGGGCGACGATGCAAACTGAAAAATTCTGGAAAATGCTCAGACAATGGGTCAAGAAACAGACAAGCAAAGTCCCACGTGGCGGGCCTCGACATCCTACGCCTCCCGAAATATGGGCTTTTAGGGGCGCATTCAATATGTTTGAAAATGGCGCCCAGGGCGAGAACAATCCCTTCTGAAGCTACCCACGGCGGACGACCGTAGTCGGCCAAAACCGGCCGGTTATGCCCGCCGTCAAATCGATAACAAAAACGAACATGTTGTCGTAAGGAAATTTTGTTTCTGCCATCATGGCATCGGCTTAAGCTGCCTCATTTCACAGTTGTTTATCAGTTACATATATATTATTTCTAAGGCTTACGTTTTTATACTGCTTGGGCCAGAAGCGCTCGTTCCAGCCAAGCATGTAAATCACTTAAGAAATCTAATTGAAGGGAGTGTTACGAATATGATTCCAGCCCCCACAAGCATAGATGTACTTCGTGCAAATCAAGCTTCTGAGGCAGGAAGATTCGCCGTTTTAGGCGGCATGGGGCTTGGCCTTTGGTGTTTGAATCTTGCCAACGGAATACATTTCACTGGGCTGGTGCTCACAATAATAGGCACACTCGCATTAACTGTCCTCGCTCTTTTGCAATACCGGAAATATCAAGGCGCTCTAAAAATAGACGCCAACTCCCCTCAGGGGCAACGGACAAAGCGTGTCTTTACCATCGTAAATACAACTCAATGGGCTTGATAGCTGTAATTTATATACTCTTGCCAAGGATTAACCTTGCTACCTGGGTCTTCCCATCCGCCATTTTCGTCATTGGTCTGTTCTGTTTTCCGCTTACGCATATCCTCTCAACCCGCCCTCGTTACTTTACTGGGAGCGCGTTGATATTGTTCGCCGTCGTATACCCGCAGCTTGTACCTGTCGTTGCATTTGACGCAATTGGCTGCCTAGGCACAGGCATCATTATGTGGGCCAGTGCAGCTTGGGCATTGATGCTCAATCGACCACCGAGAGTCTAGACTCTGGGTTATCCGCTTCAAACAATAATCGGGAGGGGGATGGACAGGACTGAGCAACGGGCGGACTACATCCGCAAAATACGTGCCGCCCAGTTATTAGACGCGGTGTTCCTGCTCTTCTACTACAACGAATGGACGCGTAAATGGGGACCACCATCGGAGCGTCCCCCGGCGCTTGACTTGTCGGAAGTTCTGCCTGCATTGAGCCAGCCTGCTTATGAGCACGCCTTGGCTTTGGTGAAGCGAATGTGGAAAGACGCGACAGCAGTAGGCCTAGCGTTATTTAAGTATCCTCGGGCCAAGCGGACATTCGAAGAAGAACTAATTGCTTTCAAAATGGGAAACCCAGGATTCAACGAAGAGGCTTACGAACTGGCTATGCATGCTGCCTTTGTTGCACTCCGGTAACCGAATCGACTATCCATTCACCTGCGTCTGGTATCGGCCGAGGCTGTGTAAAAACGCTGTTGAGCGCTAATTCTAATCGGAAGTAAACGATTTGCGGCGATCCATGTCACACGAACAGATGACTCTGTTCGAGGTACACCTATGAAACGCTTCATTGAAGGGCTGGATCGCAGTCAACGCATTTTGCTTCCCGAGCAACTGGACGACTACGTTGCCGATAGCAACCCAGTGCGGGTAGTCGATGTTTTCGTCGATGAACTGGACCTGGTGCAAATGGGTTTCGAAGGAACAATGCCTGCACAAACAGGACGTCCGGCCTATCACCCATCGGTTCTTCTCAAGATTTACATCTACGGCTATCTCAATCGGCTCCAATCAAGCCGTCGCCTGGAACGAGAGGCGCAGCGTAACGTTGAACTGATGTGGCTGACAGGGCATTTGACGCCGGACTTCAAGACTATCGCCAACTTCCGCAAAGACAATGGCCGTGCCATCTCCAATGTATGCAAGCAGTTCGTCGTGCTGTGTCAGCGACTTGGCCTGTTCTCTGAAGCGCTGGTCGCTATTGACGGCAGCAAATTCAAAGCCGTCAACAACCGCGACCGCAACTTCACCAGCGCCAAGCTGCAACGGCGCATGGAAGAGATCGCAGCGAGCATTGATCGCTATCTGACAGCCCTCGACACGGCGGATCGCCAAGAGCCGGACCGCAAGCAACTCACGACAACTCGACTGCATGAGAATATCGCAGCGCTCAAGGCGCAGATGCGAGAGCTTGAAGACATCCAATTAAAACTCCAGAAGACGCCGGATCAACAAGTCTCTCAAACCGATCCTGATGCACGGTCGATGAAGACGCGTGGTACAGGCGTCGTTGGCTACAACGTACAAACGGTGGTCGACGCAAAGCATCATCTGATTGTGGCGCACGAGGTGACCAACATCGGGAGCGACCGGGATCAACTGCACTCGATGAGCCGGCAAGCGCAAGAAGCGATTGGCACCGCATCGCTGACCGTAGTTGCTGATCGTGGTTACTTCAAAGGAGAAGAGATCCTGGCGTGCACACAAGCCGGCATCAACGTGATCGTCCCGAAGAACCTGACCTCCAATGCCTCTGCTGAAGGTCGGTTTGGCAAAGCGGATTTCATTTACGACGCACGCGCCAATGAATATCAGTGTCCCGCCGGAGAGCGATTGATCTGGCGTTTCACGAGCAAAGAGAAAGGCTTGAATTTGCACCGCTATTGGAGCTCGAATTGCCAGCAGTGCTCACTCAAATCCGCATGCACGCCAAGTCCTCAACGGCGCGTGACACGATGGGAGCATGAGTCTGTACTGGAGGCCATGCAGGAGCGGTTGGAACGAACGCCGAAGGCGATGCGAATACGCCGGCAAACGGTTGAGCATCCATTCGGCACCATCAAGGCATGGATGGGTGCTACGCACTTCCTCACCAAAACCAAGGCCCGAGTGAGCACCGAGATGAGCTTGCATGTCCTGGCTTACAACATGAAGCGGATGATCAACGTGCTGGGCGTGGGAACCTTGATGAAGGTGATGAGCGCATAGGCGCTTTTAGCGTCAGGAGATATGTTTGGAGACGGCTATTTACTAGGCCAAGGGAAATAGCCGCCGCGTTTGCAGGGCTCTCTATTATCAACAATGTCGCGTTAAAATGACGTGGATCTCGGCTCCCTTGATGGATTCAGCGTTTTTACACGGCCTCGGCCAGAAGCAGACTTTCACCAGCGTCATGCTTCCATCCATACCAGGTCAAAATGTTGACTACATTCAAGGCAATCGTCCGTTCCAAAGAGGTGCGGTCCATGAAGTAAAATCGGGATATATTGCCCTTCGATTCATCGATATTGAATAAAAACTTCTTAAATATATGTTTCCTAAAAATACTGATAGTTCTCCATCTATATCAACGTCGCATCGGAAGCGGAGTACATTGCGCGGAATTATTGCAGGTGTTGTCGCGAAGGTCATTGGCATTCCTGTTTGTATATTGGTGAATATATTTGTTATTTGGCCAGCCATACACAATGCCCCCTACGGGTCGTCAGGCCCGTTGGATGTGAATTCCAACGAATGGTTTATTTACCAAATTCCCGGCGCTCTTGCTTATTTTTTAACCGGCTTTGTCGCAGCCAGATGGTCTCCGCCAGCATCTTGGCGCGCTCCACTGTTTCACATTGGCCTGTCTGTTGTCATTTTACTTTTGTCTCATCTCCCAAATATCAATGAAGTTTGGCGCAAAGTTTTTTGGTTTGTCTACCCGTTACTTTGTATCTACGGCGGGGCGCTATATTTCCAGCGACGCGAACGCATGAACTAAACAACACTTAGTTTGAGCGAGTATTTATGTGGCTGCACTTGATTATAAAAGCGCCAAGTGCGTCCGCTATCGGCAATAACGGGCATTCATGATATTGTTCTTAGCACTGATTAATTTTCAAATTAACCTTTAATCGCGTTAGACCGCAGAAGAATGCTCCGACTAGCCAAATCCCTGATGCATCGGAAATACTGCAAACCCGCATAGCCGCAATTCGGGGGCAAGCCGCTGCGCATTATCCGGCGAAAGAAATAGAAGGCTGGTGTTCCTCTCGAACCGCCGAGACATATCACCCGGCGATTGAACTACAAACAGTGCTCGTCGAAGAAATAAATGAAAGTATCATCGCATTCGGCCAGTTGAACCCAGAGACTGCGTTCATCGAGGCTGTTTATGTCAGTCCATCCCATTCCCGGCAAGGGGTTGGTCTGAAAATCCTGCGCGCACTTGAAGCTATGGCGGCTGTGAGTGGCATCAAAGCGCTCACTCTTGAGGCTTCCTTCAACGCCGTTGAGTTCTACCATCGGGCCGGGTACGTTCCAGTCGCCGAGGAAGAACATTTATCCGACGCAAAGACGTCCTCGGTGACTCTTCGCATGCGTAGTGACATTCGCGCGCACGCCGCAATCTAACAATTTGTTCAAGCCGAAGCCGCTTCGCAGCCCCACTTAGCTCAGGTGTTGAAAGTCTGCTTTTCGGAATCGTCACAGGCTGCTTTGGGTCGCAAACAGCCGTTCATCAGTCCTCATGCCGTAACGTGGATCGCACAAGCGGCAGACTTGAGTCAAATCGCAACCCTCGCGCTGCCGCCATGTCTCATCAGATCAAACCCTGCCCCATGAGTCCAAACGATTACCCGCGCGACACCGCATCAATCCCAACAACACTAGCATCCTCAGCTCCATGTCCCGCCGCAATCAGCTGATCCATTCTGGCGGCAACCGCAGGTAACGCCGCCATTGGCCGGTCGCCTGTCGTTTCCAGCATCAGGCGGACATCCTTGCGGGCCATTGCCAGTTCGAAGCTTGGGGTGAAATTGCCTTTTGCCATGTTCACGCCGCGCACCGCGACCATCGAATTCAGGTCAAGCAAGCTCAGCAGTTTGATCGCGTCTTCGCCGTTGACGTCGCTTGCCTGCGCCAGGGTGAGGACGTCGGCCATGACGGCGGAGAGGCCGATGATCATGGCGTTGCCGAACAGTTTGTTGGCGGCGGCCAGGTCACTGCGCTCACCCAGGTATTCGAGGCGCGAAGTCATTTTTGCGAGGTCTGCCTGGACTGATTCGAACAGCGCTTTCGGGCCGGCGGCCATCATCGAGCCTTGGGCGTTGCGCGCGGCTGCCGGGCCCATGAAAACGGGGCAGTGCAGATACTTGATGCCGGCGGCGTGCAGGCGTTTGGCGCGTTCGGCGGTCAGTGTCGGCAGCGTTGTAGTGTGGTCGATCAGGATGGCGTCAGGCGACAGTCCGCTGCGCGCTGCCGAGATGACTTCTTCGACGATGGCGTCGTCTTTCAACACGATGTGCACTCTTGATGCGCCGCGCACCGCGTCGGCCGGCGTTGCTGCCGCCTTGACGCCGAACTGGGCGAGGGCTTGTACCTTGTCGATGGAGCGGTTCCATGCGGTGACTGTATCGCCGCGTTTTGCGGCGGCTTCTGCGAATGCGCTGCCGAGTAGGCCGGTGCCGAGAAAAGCGATAGTTGCCATGATCATGTTCCTTTCAAATTATGCTTGAACAGCAAGGCCTTGAAATATAACACCGGAACAATTTGGCAGTTTGCGGCTGCTGGTTTTGCGCTGCTGTGCGCTGACCGAGGGTGCCTCGGTAACGCCGCTTACCTCGTTTCTTTACCCGCACTCTTGCTTTTGATGTTGCAGTTCTCTTTCAGGAACTGCAGCGCGCGGGTGTATTTGGGGTCGCTGTCGTCGTCCAGGTATTCCTCCGCTTCCGGCAGGAATTCGTCTTCCCACAGGGATTGCAGGTTGTCCTTGATCTCAAATGGCGCGGCGCCGGCGATGAAGGCGGTGACTGCGTCGCTGTCGAAACCGTGTTCGCGCACGTGACGAATCATGGTCCTGGCCTCGGTATCCGAGATGGTGGTCTTCGGCTTTATGCCGCAGGCGATACACATGAACACGGTCAGGCGCGAATAAGGATCTTCCTTGCCCTTGGTGACCTTGTGCCACTCTTTCGACACCAGCGCGTCGAAGTTGTCGACTTCTTCCAGACCGCCTTCCTGCACGAAGTAACGTGACTCGATCTGGTTGAGCAAGACGTCGAGCGGCATGGCCTGATCCGACAGCAATGGCGCATCATGTTTTTCGATTTCACGGCGGATTTTTTCTGCGATGTCGTGATGCGCCGATGGCACGTCGTCGAGCAGCGTCTTGGCGATTTTCCATTTCGTGCCGGCCTTGTGCTGGCCGCGGATCTTGTCGATCAATCGGGCGAAGCCGAGGCGGCTGGGGAATTCTTCGGCATCGCCCAGGCGCACCAATATCGCGCTGCGGATCACCGCTTCGGCGCCGACGAAATCGAGATCTGCGCGTGCCAGGCCGAGGTCGTTGGCGAACCACAGGGCCGCCGCGATCACGGCAGCCGATTCTTCGCGCGCCTTGCGTTCCTTGCGGTAGGCAGCCAGCGAAAACGGCTTGGCCAGCGTGCGTTCGTCCTGGAACTCTTTCTGTCCCTGACCTTTGGTGTCGGCCAAGACGGTCGAATCCGGCATGGCGTGCAGCGCCTTGAGCATCTCGTTGCCACCGCGCGAATGCGACAGGAAGGTATTGTCGCGCAGCGATTCCGCGGCTTTCTGCAGATCGCCGTCGAAGGTGTGTTCCAGGTAAAGACTGACCAGGTTGACTACGCGCAGGCGCGCGTTTTCCAGGTCCGTATGCAGGTGGCTGGTGCCGAAAAATGCGGCGACCTGCACCGTGCCCTTGGCGCCGTCGGCGATGATCGCGCGACATTTCGCCTGGTCGAGAATATGATGCGTCACGCCGTGACTGAGCGCCTTTTCAAAGAAAGGGCGCTTGTCGATGACTTGTAGTTTCCGGAGGTTGTCGGACATGGGATGCTTGGATGTCTGGAACGGTTAAAACGCATCTTGCCGCGCGGGACAGACAGGCGACGGCAAGACCGGTTCGGCGCAACGGGGCCGGTTGAATCCGGCGCGCCGTCTTAGAGCGCCGACTCTTCGCCCGGATCGACGGCGCCTGGCGTCGGCTTGACGGCGGTTTTGCGCGATGGTTGTTCTGATGGCTCGGCGTGGTCGGCCTGATCCAACTGCTGCTGTTCCAGCATTTCCAGTTCCGCTTCGCGCCGCAGGCGTTCCTTCATGCGTTTTTTCAGCACCGGCCAGATCTGTTCGAACATGTCCGGGTGCTCGTGCTTGAGCAGCCAGGTCAGTTCTTTCCAATCGCGGTCGCTGACTTCCGCTTTGTCGACTTCGTCGCCTTCTTCAGTGCGATTGACGTTGAAGGTATCGTAGGTGACGAAATGCACCACTTCTTCATCGCGCTCGGAGAGATAATCGACCAGCGCTTCGCAGCCGCCGTCAACATCGCCGATGGCTTCGATGAAATCACCGGTTTGTGTTTCATCGCGAAACAGCACCGCATTCACCATGCCGCGCAGGCGCACATGGCTGTGGTCGCCATACAGGCGCTCCATGACGACCGCACGCGCGAACTGTTCCGGCGTCACCAGCAGGTTGACGACCGACTCTTTCGAGGTATCGTATTCGCGGATCACGGCCAGCAAGTCTTTCGGCGGCAAAGTATCCAGCGCCGCGACCAGCGCGTAATCGCCTTCGGTTTCCGCCAGACTGACCAGTGCGAACTCCGCCCCGGCGATGTCGCCGTTGCGGATCAGGTTTGCTGCTTTTACTATGAGCGCGTTTGTCATGGGTTCACTGTAAAAAAATGCGTGAAATTATTTCTGCTGATTTGTCGCTCCCGCGAACGCGGGGACCCATTTTAAGATCAACATGGATTCCCGCCTTCGCGGGAATGACGCAGACGTAATACTTGAAATGTAATACTTGCTTAACCAAGCCGTTCGAAGCCTTGCTCCGCGAGCCAATCGGCGCCTTCGACTTCCAGATCGCTACCATCTTCGTCTTCATCGTTCTCGACACCTTCAACCGCATCGTCCGACTCGCCATGGGCGGACTGGTTGTACGCGCCATGGTAGTTGCCGTTGCTTTTCTCGTACAGGTATTCAAGGCAGATGGTGGTAATCAGGAAGCGCTCGCCGCCCGGTTCCTGCAATGCGATGTCGGCCAGCTTTTGCGCCCAGGATTCGAATTGCACAGCGTCGGCAACATCGGCCCAGGATGGAAAATCGTCCGGCTCGTCGGATGACAGCATCGTCAGCAATTGCGGATTGACGAAATCGATGCCGCCGTGAAAAGCGACGGAGACCATTTCCGGATCGGTATCGATCATCGGCATCATCAGCGCAAACTGCGCGCGCTTGCTTTTCAGGCGCGAGGTCAGGATGTCGTTGCCTTCGGAATCGCTTTGCAAGTCCTCGAGTTCAGCCTGGTAAGCCTTGGTCAAGTCCTCGAAGAAAGAAGATAGCATCATTGCAGAACCTTATTGATATAGGTAGTCCAGATTTGTTCGGCGGTTTCCAGCGGGTTTTCCAGCAGGCTGCGCCGCCGGTTCTCGTCATACTCCTGCCGTTTCACCGCATCCGACAACAGGTCATAGGCTTCCTGCACTTCGCGAAACCGCGACGGTGCATCGGGCGACGTGTTGCGGTCCGGGTGAAACTCCGACGCTTTCTTGCGATACGCGCTTTTCAGAGCGCTGATCGGTGCATCGCTGTCTATGCCAAGAACGGCGTAATAATCCTTCATGCGTCCTCACACGTTGGTATCGGCGATCAGCAGAGACTGTCGCATATTGCTTGCTAGGGAATACTTGCTGGGTAAACGTTTGTTGCCGAACGCAAACAAACACTTTGGAAGAGGTCTGAGAGCATACACCAATGGCGGCGTTAAGTCGATGGCAGAACGACTCCAAACCACAGCCAGCCGGGTGGTTCAGGAATGGCCGTAACTCGCCTGCCGCCCCACAAACCCGCTGAATGCCTCCAGCAGCGGCAGATACTTCTCCTGATTCTGCTCCAGCTGCATCAACGCCTGGCAAGTCGCTTCCAGTGTCGACAACTGCCCCGGCGCATGGGCCTTGCGTATCAGATAACGCGACGGCGGCACATCGCGCAATGCCAGGCGCGGCAGATGCTGCAACAGTGGATTGAGGTACAACATCTTGCGGCTCTTGCGCCAGGTGCCGTCCAGCACCACCAGGCGCAGCTGCGCCGGCTGTTGCAATTGCATCTGATCCAGGACTGGCGGCGTCGCCAGTTTCAGGCCCAGGTCATCCGGACTGTCCGGGTAGAGCAAGGCGGTATAACCGGGCGCCGCGGCACCATGCCACGCTGCGTGCAGGCGATCCCGCAGGCCAGCTTCGGCAAACGTTTCGCCGACAATCACTTCGCTGCGCACCAGGCTCAGGGTGAGCAGGCGCGCGCTGCCTTTGGCTTGATCGACTTCCAGCGGATGCTGCAGGATCAGCAATTCGACGGTGTTATCTGTCTGCGTGATCCATTCGCAGATGCAGGTCCGCTGCGGGCGCAAGCATGTCGGGCAAATCGGGCGTTTGATGGGTTCTGGCTGCATTTCTGGCTGCATTTCTGGCTACATCACGGCGTGAAAGAATCGGCTTCAGCAGCAATTTTAACTCTGCCGCGATGCCAACTTCTAACCAGCATTGGCGCCGTCGTGACCGCGATGACCGCAATGTTTGCGGATTCAGCAGATGAAATTGCCCGACATGACGGCGACGAAACGATAAATCGTCAACAGTGTCACCAGCAACACGCCGCCGATTTCCTGCCGTCGGAACTGTTGCACCTGAATTGAGCGCTGAGCATGGCTTTTTGTTATGATCCGTCTCTTTTGAAAATCCGGAGCCCCCGGAATTCATCCGAACATCATTCCAAAGGCCGCCATGCAGAAATTCAACCGTATCGCCATCGCACTTTCCCTTTGCGCCAGCCTGGCAACCGGCAGTGTTTGGGCGGTGGATACCGGCGGCGTCGACATGACTGCGGTCTCGATGGTGGCTGCGGTTGCGGCGCCGGCGGCGTTCATTGCTGGCGGCGCCAGCTATCAGGTGAAAAACGTGGAAGCGTCGGCCGACGGCACCGTCTATCAATTGGACAAGAGCGGCGTAAGCGGCACGATTACCGTGGTCGGCAGTGCGCTGGGCGAATTGCTGTTGAACGCCGGCGCCACGATCAAGGCCAACGCAGTCGCCGAAGGCGTGCTGCTGATCAGCGACGATCAGGTGTTGGCATTGGTGCCGGCCAAACTGGTCAAGTAAGTCCGTTATGTAGTTGAGGCGGCTTCGGCGGCTCGACCGGCGTCAACACTGGCGTCGCCGCCGGCATGCTCTTCTGTAGCATGCACACCTCTTCATGCAGCCACTCTCGCAAAGCCCGCAAAGGCTTCCAGTCGCGCAAGGCGGGCGGATAAACCAGGAAGTAAGAAGCATACGCCGCATCCGGCGCCAGCCTTTGCTCCGACAACTGCACCAGCAGGCCGTCGCGCAAGGCGTCGGCGACCATGAACTCGCGTCCCAGCGCAATGCCCAAACCTTGCTCCGCCGCCTGCAGCATCAGCCCGGCGTCGTTGAAACTGGCGACCGGATTGCTGCGCAGCTTGAGGCCGCCTTCGCTGAACCAGCGATCCCACAGGTCGGCATCACCCAGCAACGGCTCGTGCGCCAACGCGGCAATGCTGCCACCTTGCAGTCGGCGTGCAGTGCCGGGTGAAGCGACCACCACTAGCGGACTGTCCAGAAGTCGCTCGTCGCTCAAGCCGGGCCAGCCGCCACTGCCTTGACGCAAGGCGGCGTGAAAACCGTCGCGCTGCAGATCCATCAGTTGCTGCGACGAATGCAATTCCAGCGCAATGTCTGGATGACGTTCGCGCCAGCGCTGCATGCGCGGCAACAACCAGCGCTGTAAAAAGGAAGGCATGACCGTCAGCCGCAAACGCTGGCTGCTGCCGACTGCGGTGGCGGCAGCCATCAACACGCCGGCATCCAGTTGCGCCAGCGCCGACTCGACACTGCCAACAATGCATGGCCGGCTTCGTTCAACACAATGCGGCGCCCGCGCCGTTCGAACAGCGCAAAACCGAGCTGTTCTTCCAGCACGCCGATCTGCTGACTGACGGCGCTGTGGGTCAGGTGCATTTCAAGCGCGGTGGCGCGCAAATTCTGCAGCCGCGCTGCTGTGCGAAAGACCGGGAGGGTGTGAAGTGGGAGTCGGCTCATGTTGGTAAGCATAACTGACCAATGTGGTTAGAACAAGTCGTTTCCCTTTGTTAAATTGGTCGGATATTCTGACCAGTACCGAAACAACTTTATACATTCTTCGAAACCACTCCGGGAGCTCGCCATGAACTACGCACCGACATCTTGCCAAGTTGCCACTACATTGCCATGCGAATCGCTGGCGGCGCAGTCGCGTTCGGAACGTCTGGCGCAGGCGTTCGGACAAGTCGCCATACAGGTTTCCAACTGGTGGCAGCAACGTCTCCTCACACCGTCTGCACAACCGCCGATTAACATGAGCGAGATGAGCGACCATCTGCTGCGCGATATCGGCTATATCGATGTACTTCCGCCACGTAAGCAATCAAACCTGCGGCGGGATCAATGAGGCTTCGGCAAATCCGCGTGCACCTTGCATGCCGCCGGTATGTATCGCCAGCACGCGGTCGTCGTCGCCAAATGCCTGCGCCTGCTGCATTTTCTTGAGCGCGTGGAATAACTTGCCTGTGTATACCGGCTCTATCGGCAAATCGCATGCCGCTGAAAATTCGCGGCAGAACTGCCGCAGCTCTGGCGGCGCCTTGCCGTAACCGCCATGGTGGGCATCGGTGATCAACTCATAGTTTTGATACGCCGGATAACCGGCCTGCAGCAGCAAGTCTGCGATCTCCTGACGCAGGTAGTCGGCGTTCTTCAGTACCGCAATGCCGACCACACGGCTGCGTCCGCGCAACCCCGCCAGGATTCCCGCCAGCGTGGCGCCGGTGCCGCAGGCGACCATGATCACTTCCGGAATGAACGGTAACTCATCCACCAGTTCGGCAACGCCGCGCAATGCCTGCGGTGAGCTGCGCCTTCCGGTAGCCAGACGTGTTTATCGTCGACCGTATCGAGATGGCGACGCCAGGCTTGCGGATCTTCGCGCAGTTGGCGATAGTCGTCGCGCGATACAAAACTGACTTGCATGCCGAGCCGCCGGCAATCATCCAGCGTGGCGCTTTGCATCCCGGGTGCGCCGCGCACCAGCGCCTTGGTCGGCCAACCGCCGAGAGCGCCGGCGTGGGCCAGAGCGTGCAGATGGTTCGACCAGGGACCGCCCATGCTGACCCAGGTCGGGTGGCGATCCTGCCAGGCCAGTAACGGATATTTGAGCTTGCGGAATTTATTGCCGGAGACTTCCGGATGCAACAGATCGTCGCGCTTGACCCACACCTTGCGGCCCAGGAAAGCGGTACTTTCGATGAGATGGCAGGGGGAAGGAGAACTGGGGAAGGGCATTGGTCTTGCTGCTTTTCTGTGCGAGTAAATAGGGGCTATTTAATTTTATCCGGCTCGGTGACCCCAGCTCGCCCCCCCCCCGACTAGGCGTCCCCGTCATTCCCGTGCACGCGGGAATCCACGTTGCGCAAAATGGATCCCGCGTGCGCGGGGATGACCCCAGATGTTAAATAAGATGCAGGTGACTATGAACCCTGCACCGCAAATGGTCAGATAGGCTGAACACCGCGCGCCACTTCGGCAATCAATTCATACGAATGCAAACGTGCCTGGTGATCGAACACATCCGAGACAATCATCAATTCGTCGGCGCCGGTCTGCAACAGGAATCGTTCGATGCCGGCGCGCACGGTTTCCGGTGAGCCGATGATCGAACACGCCAGCATGTGCGACGCCTGCGCCTTTTCCAGCGGCGACCAATAGGTTTCGATATCGTCGATCGGCGGTTTACTGAGGCCGCGCACGCCACGGTGCATGTCAGTGAACGACATCTGCTGGGTGGTGGCCAGACGGCGCGCTTCGGCGTCGGTATCGGCGGCAATGATGTTGACGCCGACCATCGCATGCGGCTTGGCCTGCTGCGCCGATGGCTTGAACCGGGCGCGATACAGTTGCAGCGCCATCTCCAGCGAATCGGGCGCGAAATGCGAGGCAAATGCATACGGCAGCCCGAGTTCGGCCGCCAGTTGCGCGCCGAAGGTGCTGGAACCGAGAATCCACAACGGCACCTGAGTGCCGTGGCCGGGCACGGCGACGATGCGCTGGCCGACTTCCGCCGGGGCCAGGAAAGCTTGCAGTTCCAGAACATCTTGCGGGAAAGATTCGGCGCTGGCCGGATCACGCCGCAATGCGCGGGTGGTTATCTGGTCGGTGCCGGGCGCGCGCCCGAGACCGAGATCGATGCGGCCGGGAAAAAGCGAGGCCAGCGTACCGAACTGTTCGGCAATCACCAGCGGCGCATGGTTCGGCAACATGACGCCGCCAGCGCCGACACGGATCGTGCTGGTACCAGCGGCAACGTGAGCAATGGCCACTGCGGTAGCGGCGCTGGCGATGCCGCGCATGTTGTGGTGTTCGGCCATCCAGAAGCGGCGATACTGCCAGCCCTCGGCATGCCGTGCCAGGTCGCGCGCATTATCGAGCGCTGCACGGGCATCGCTGCCCTCCCTGATGCGGACCAGGTCCAGGATTGAAATAGGGATCACGGAGACTTCCTTGTTCGACTGATTGTGCGGTTTTCGAGTATAGCCGCAGCGCTTCAAGCCTGCTGGCGACGCCCGATTTTGCCGATCACGCAAACAGACGCCGGGCCGCCCGGATTCCCTTGGAGTAAACTTGATGGTCTAATAGCGCCATTCCGGCAAATGCCAGAACTGACGCCCGCGGCTGTCGTTGCCGTTGTGGCTCGGCGGAACCTGGCTTTCGCTTCAATCTTAACAAATACACATCCAATGAAAATTTTATATCTGGACTACAACGGCGTTCTGCACGACGCCAAGGTAATCCGCAACCGCCAGCGCGGTCTCTACATCGCCACTCCGGACCGCGTCTTCTTCGAATGGATGCCGATCCTGGAAGAACTGCTGGCGCCGTACCCGGACGTCAAGATCGTGCTGTCAACCAGCTGGGTACGGGCGCTCGGCTTCGACGCCACTCGCCATGAGCTCTCCGTTCCGTTACAAGAACGCGTGATCGGCTCGACCTTCCACCATCCCAAACTGACGCCATCGGAATTCGACACCATGCCGCGCGGCATGCAAGTCTGGCGCGATGTCGAACGCCGCAAGCCTACCAGCTGGCTGGCGCTGGACGACGACGCTTTCGGCTGGCCGGCAGCCTGCCGCAACCGCCTGCTGGAAACCAAGGGCAATCTCGGCCTGAGCGATCCGGCCACGCAGGATGAACTGAAAAAAATGCTGGCTGCGCTGTAAGCCGCCATCGATTAGAAGGGTCCTCCGGGAGAGCAAGATGCGCCGTCAGTTGCACCTATTGATCATCGATCCGCAAAACGACTTTTGCGATCTGCCCGCGGATTATCTTCCTGCCGGCGGCAAGCTGGCGCCGTCGCTACCGGTGCCCGGCGCTCACGCCGACATGCTGCGCGTGACCGAGCTGATCAATCGCGGCGGCGCCGGTATCGACGAGATCAGCATCACGCTCGATTCGCATCACCGGCTCGACATCGCCCATCCCGGTTTCTGGAACAGCGCAAACGGCGGCGACGTCACGCCATTTACGCAAATCTCGGCAACCGATGTCCGCGCCGGAAAGTATCAACCGCGCGTGGCCGCCACGCTGCCGCGCGTGCTGCACTACCTCGACCAGCTGGAAGCGGCAGGGCGTTACCAGTTGATGGTGTGGCCGGTCCATTGCGAGATCGGCTCCTGGGGCCACAACGTGCATGCTGACGTGCGGCACGCCTACAACCTGTGGGAAGAACGCACGCTCCGCAGCGTCAACAAGATCAGCAAAGGCAGCAACCCGTGGACCGAACACTATTCCGCGGTGCAAGCCGAAGTGCCCGATCCCGACGATGAGCTGACCCAATCGAACCGGCCCTTCCTCGACAGCCTGGCCCGCGCAGACCGCATCTATATCACTGGCGAAGCCGGCAGTCACTGCGTCAAAGCCACTACCGAACACATCGCGGATTATTTTGGCCCAGAGCACATGGCCAAGCTGGTGCTGGTCAGCGATTGCATGAGCCCGGTCAGCGGCTTCGAGACGCAGTACCGGCAGTTTGTTGCCGACATGGTGACGCGCGGTGCACGCACGGCGAATGCCGCACAGGTGCTGGCGGAGTTGCTGGAAAACGCGGAAAGTTAGCGCGGTGACGACGCAGGTGCGCCATTGGAAACCGCGCTGGAAGTGCGCAGATACGCCAGCAGATTATCAATCTGTGTATCGCTGCCAATCCCGAAGAAACGCATTTTTGTACCAGGAACCACGTCGCCGGGCGCCTTCAGGAAGGCCCGCAGTTTTTGCTCAGACCAGACAATCCCCGAACTTTGCATGGCCTGCGAATACTTGTAATCCTTGGTCGACGCCGCCGGCCGGCCGATGATGCCGTTCAATTGCGGCCCGAAGCCGCCGCGGGCGGAGGGACCTACCTGATGACAACTGGCACATTTCGCGAATGCGGCTTTGCCGGCTATCGGGTCGCCGGCGGCGCTTGCAGCGGATAATTGGAAGACCAATATCAACGTCGGCAATAATTGTTTATACATTTTTTACTTTCTTGCCGCATGGAGCGCTCAGCGTGATCGGCCGACGCCCATCATGCAACACCACCAAACAACGAGCCGATCAAACCCGTTCCTCCCATCGCCAGCACTCCCAATATCAGGACGCGCGCCGCGCCACGAACAACCGGCGCACCACCCGCACGCGCTGCGGATGCGCCGAGTACGGCGAGGAAGACAAGAGATACGACGGCAATCGCTGGGATGAGCACCTCTCTCGGTGCCAGCATGCATGCCAGCAGCGGCACGATCCCGCCGAGTACAAAGCTGGCGGACGACGCCACAGCTGCCAGCAGCGGCCGCGCTGCCAGCGTTTCCGTAATGCCGATGTCATCCCGGGCATGCGCACCGATCGCATCGTGCGCCATCAGCTGCCGCGAGACTTCCGATGCGAGTTCAATATCCAGGCCGCGATTGACATAAATGTCGCGCAATTCGAGATGCTCGGCATCATAGTCGTTCAGCAGCGCAGCGCGTTCAATTTCGAGGTCAGCGCGCTCGGTATCGGCCTGCGAACTGACCGAAACATATTCGCCCGCGCCCATCGAAAACGCCCCAGCAACGAGGCCAGCCAATCCAGTCACAAGGATCTGGCCGGCATCCATCTGCGCCGCAGCGACGCCGAGCAGCAAACTGGAAATCGACAGCACGCCATCGTTGGCGCCAAGCACGCCTGCGCGCAACCATCCAGAGCGGTGAGTCCGATGCGTATGTGAAGTCATGGAATATAAAAATTTCTGCAGAATGCATGCAGTATAGGCGTTGACGGCCACAGTTGGGGGCAACCGGTCCATGTCGCCGGAGCGTGCACGCCAAGACGGGTCGTCTGACAATCGCAACGGCAGCAATAAGAACCGTGCCGATCAAGAAGCGGATGACGAAAAAAAAGCCCCTTGGATTTCTCCAAGGGGCTCGCTTACATTATTTCTTCTTCTTGTTCACTGCATCTTTGAACGCTTTACCAGCCGTGAATTTCACGGTTTTAGCTGCTGCGATCTTGATTGCTTCGCCGGTACGTGGGTTACGACCAGTGCGAGCGGCACGCTTGCCGGAAGAGAACGAACCAAATCCAATCAATTGAACGGTACTGCCTTTGGTAACAGCCTTGATCACATTGTCTACGACCGATTCCAAAGCGCGCTGTGCAGCGGCCTTCGAGATTTCGCAGTCGGTGGCAATGGCGTCGATCAATTCGGTTTTGTTCATTTCGTTAAATCCTCAAAAAAAGTTGTGAGTTGCAAATTCTAGCACCGTATCTGCTTGGAATCGGCGATGTAGACTACCGCAAACGCGGCTTTCAGACAAATTGCTTTTGATTTTTGGCGCGCCCCCAGTTGTATCGGCAGCACAAAACCACAGGTTTTGCGAAAAAAACGAGGATTCTTATGCGCAAAACCGGGGGTGCGGCGCTGCCACGGCGCCCTTTACCGGCGCGCCTGACGGGACAATTTGAACGTCAACACGCGACATAGCGTTGATGCCGATACTTTCCAATACCGGCTGCGGACCGCCGTCACGCGCCAGTTTGATCATGGCGCGGCCGATTTGTTCACTCGTCGTCACAAATTGAGGGAACAATCGCCGGGCCAGTGGCAACAGCGGGGCGATCATTACGTAGAGCAGATTGTAAAGATGGGGCTTGAAGCGCCAACACTAACACGTCATCGCGTCGCGGTGGACGGCTGCGGCAATCGCCCCGGCTCGCCGATGCAGCCGGCGAAATCGCTGCTCGGTAGCGCTACCGGACCATACCATTCGTAGACGCCGGCAAAGCCGCCGGTGCGCAGGATCCAGGCGCGTTTCAGATTTTTGTTGATGAGTGCGGAATGCACGTAGCCATCGCTGACATTGCCGTTCTTGTTCGGCAGCGCAATCGTCACCAGTTCGCTGGCTTGGGCCGGCGATTCGGCCGGTGCGGAAACGCGCGGCAAAGTTTGTTTGAATCCGGAAAAGGAAATGCCGTATTGCGCGATCAGACCTTCTGCGGCCGGACAACCGGCCCAGGCGGGTAGTACCGCAGATGCGGCGATGGAAAATATCACTGCGCGAATCATTCCCACCCTTTCAGAAAAATCAGACAGGCAAGCAACCCGGCGCGTAGGCCGGGTCTCGCTACGGTACTCAGAAATACCGGTTGATGACAACCTCGAACGCCTCGGCGGCGGAGCTGCCCTTGATCATCAGTTCGGTGATTTCGGCAGAGTGTCCGCCGATACCATCTGGCAACATATGGCGATTTTCCTTGAAATACGCGTATTTTGCAGCATCGATCAGATCCTTGGCCTTTACTGCAGCGCTGCCGCCGCGCGTACCGCCGCTGCTGCCACTGCTGCTGCGGGTGCCGCCCGTGCTGCGGCTGCTGGTGGAGCGGAAGCCGCCGGCAGCAACCGCCGCCTTGATCTGCTCCAGCGAGAATACCGGGTGCTGTTGACGCCGACAAACTCGTCTTCCTTAGGGTGCAACAGGTGGTGATTACTGTCGAATGCCATTTTCTTTTCGGCAGTATTGGTCACCTGATAATATGGGCGCGGCCCCGGGCTGGTGAGGCCGAACTGCACGCGGTCGCCATATACTTCCATCTTCCCCATGACATCTTTCAGGTAATCCGTTGTCAGGGAGTCCATCTTACCGCTCCAGCGTTTGTTTCTTGTCGTGTTCAAAATGCGTTACTTCCAATAATGATGGCCGCCGGCATGCAGGCAACCGTGTGTGAATCAAATGCAGTACGCATTATCCCCCGACACGATTTGCTGCGAATGGATTCCGACAAAATAATTGTGCATGCGGCCCGCCCATCACTACGTTTTGATGCAGCCGATACCGGTCAAAGCGGCCCGTACGGCCTCATCGAGCCCCGTGTGAGGCTCTTTGCCGAGCAGTTTGAGCAGGCGTCGGTTGTCCAGATGCAACGGTTGCCGCCACAAGTAGCTCATCTCGCGCATTTCGCGGAACAACGGCACGAAAGGCGACCCCAGCACCACCAGCCACCAGGGGAAAGCCCAGGCGCGCAGGTCCGGCTGACCGCTCGCGCGGCCGATTGCCGCCACCATTTCCGTGCCATCGGTATCCCAGTGACCGTTCATGTGGAAGGTCTCAAAAGCGCCCAGTTCCGCTTCACGCTCGATCAGTTGCATCATGGTTTCGGCGACATCGGGCAGATAAGCCCATTGATGGCCGATGCCGCGCTTGCCCGGGTAGACCACCTTCTTGATCGGCTGGCCGGCCTTGACCAATCCTTGCGAAAACCACGAATTGGCCATGTGCGGCCCGAAAAAATCCCCGGCGCGCACCACCAGGGTCCGCACCCCGCTTTGCGCCGCTGCCTGCAAGCGCCGTTCCAGCTGGACCCGGATCGCGCCCTTGCGGGTGACAGGCTTCTGTGGCGACGCCTCGTTCGGCGCTAGGATTGCGTCGGCGTCATAGTTATAGACGGTGCCGGGCAGGACGATGCGGGCGCCGCTGGCGCGGGCGGCGGCGATGCTGTTGTCGATCATCGGCAGCACCAGCTGCGCCCAGTTGCGGTAACCCGGCGGATTGACTGCGTGGACGATGAGCGCGACGCCTTCGGCGGCGGCAATCACATCCTGCGCCTGCATCGCGTCGCCTTGACGCCATTCGATGCCGCTGCTGTTGCTGACGGCCATCTCACCAGCACGACGGTGCAGGGCGCGCACCTGCCAGCCGCGCTGTATCAGTTTTTGCGCCATTGCATTGCCGATGCCGCCGGTTGCACCAAGTACCAGGGCTATTTTGCGTTGTGTCATGACAGGAACTCCTAAAGTTGTTGTAGGAATTCAGGTTAGCACCGGCCATGTTGGTTTAAAATTACCTATCATCACATAGCGACTATACATATTTGTATGACTACCCAAGAACCTGGCTGGGACCTGTACCGGGCTTTCCTGGCTGTACTGGAAGAAGGTTCGCTGTCCGGCGGCGCGCGCAGCCTGGGGCTGACCCAACCAACCGTCGGCCGCCAGATCGAGGCGTTGGAACAGGCGCTCGGGGTGAAGTTGTTCACCCGTTCGCAGACCGGACTGGCGACGACCGACATTGCGCTGACCCTGCGTCCGTTTGCCGAAAACCTGCGCGCCACCGCCAACGCGCTGCGCCGCGCGTCAACCGCTGCCGGCGCCAGCGGTACGGTGCGGATCACTGCGTCAGATGTGGTCGGCGCCGAAGTGCTGCCGCCGATCCTGACTGCATTGCGCGAGGCACATCCATCCATCAAGATCGAACTGGTCTTGTCGAACCGCGCCCAAGACCTGTTGAACCGCGACGCCGACATCGCGGTGCGCATGGTGCAACCGAGCCAGGCGGCGCTGATTGCGCGCCGCATCGGGGCGATCCCGCTCGGCCTGTTCGCGCACCGGCGCTATCTGGATCGCTGTGGTGTGCCGGCGACGTATGGGGAATTGAAGAACCATGCGCTGATCGGGTTCGATCAGGAAACCAACTACATCCGCGTCATGCAAAGGCGCGGCCTGGCGCTGCAGCGCGAGATGTTTTCTCTCCATACCGACAACCAGCTGGCGCAACTGGCGGCGATTCGTGCCGGCTACGGCATCGGCATGTGCCAGACGCCGCTTGCCAGGCATAACCCGGAGCTATTCCCCGTGCTGGAGGAAGCCGTCAAGAGCGAGCTTGAAACCTGGATTGTGATGCATGAAGACCTGCGCTCCAGCGAGCGCTGCCGGATCGTCTTCGACGCGCTGGTCAGCGGTGTGTCCAGCTATATTGCCGATGGCGGCTGATCGCAACTGTTGTGACCCGACTCAACGGTAAACATAGCCCAGGCCGAGTGACAGATCGCGTGCGCGCTGCACCACCAGATCAATAAAGCCTTGCAGGTTATCGGCCGTGATGCGGCTGGCCGGGCCGGCGATGCCGAGGGCGGCGATCACTTCACCGTCGGCATCCATGATCGGCGCTGCGATCGCTACCGCACCGCTGGACCGCTCGGCGTAGGAAACCGCGTAGCCTTGCGCCAGTACTTGCTGCAGTTCCTGTTCCAGCAACTGACGATCGATGATGGTGTTATCGGTGAAGCGCGTCAGCGTACCGCCCAGCACTGCCTGCTGCACCGATTGCGGCGCATGCGCCAGCAGCACTTTGCCGGACGCACCGGCATACAATGGCCGACGGTTGCCGACATCAGTGTGGACGCGAATCGCCTGGGTCGACTCCCAGCGCGCCACGCAGACCATTTCCAATCCGTCGCGCACCCGCACCTGGACGTTTTCGTTGCAGATGCCGCCAATATCACGCAAATGGCTGCGCGCCACCCGCACCAGGCTGACCTGTTCCTGCGCCGCCACGCCCAAATACAGCGCCTTGTAACCAAGATGATACGTCGGGTATCGCCTTCGCGATGCAGCAGGCCACGCTGTTCCAGCGTGTACAGCAGGCGGAAGGTTCGTGCCTTGGTGTTGCCGGAACGGACCGATAGCTCGGTCACGCCCAGTCCCGGACTTTGAGCGACCAACAGGAGCAGCGCCAATGCTTCATCTACTGCGGCAACGGTGTAGTCGGCCATGCGTGGGGATTCTCGTTAATTCAATTGGTCGATAATATACCTCGACATCGCTTGCGCCAGTTGTGTCAAATGCTGCTGCAGCGTCGCAAATCCGGCGCTGCGCTCCAGGCTTTGCTCATTCATGTACAACGCACGGTTGATTTCGATCTGCATGCTGTAGCGGCCGCGCTGCGGATCGCTGTAGGCGCGCACCAGTTCAGCGCCGCGATACGGATCGTTGATCTTGACCACATAGCCCATGCCTCGCAACTGCTGCGCGACCCAGGCGGTAAAGACCGGATCGGCGGCGCTGCCGTCGCGGTCGCCCAGCACGAAATCGGGACGGCGCGCGCCATTGTCGATATTCATCGCATTGCCGACCGACTTCATCGAATGGCAATCAATATGCCAGGAGCGGCCGAAGCGCGCGTGCGCGGCGTTAATCAGGCGCTGTAGTTCGGCGTGATACGGATCGTAATAGCGCTCAATGCGCTGCTGCACTTCGGCGATACCCAGCTTGCGGTCGTACATCGGCACCGCCGGCAGCGCATAGCGGCGGATCAGGCCCATGCCGGCCTTGCTCTTTTCCGACACCTTGATCGGTTCGGGCCAGGGCTGATCCAGCAATTCCGGGTCGATGTCGCTGCGGCTGCGGTTGAAATCGATATAGCAGCGGTGCACACGCGCCGCCAACAGTGTCGCGCCATGCTGCACGGCGCCGCTCCACAGTTCATCGACATAGGCATCCCAACCAGACATCAGCGCGGCTTCCGGCGCCACCGCCTGCATGTCCGGCGGGCAGTAGCGGCTACTGTGCGGCGAATCGAAGACCAGCGGGATCAACTTGGCGTTATCCGAAATGGTCAAAATAAAAGCTTCTTGCATCTTGGTGTTCCTTAGCACTTCTGTGTTTTCTATCTGAATCTGATTTGACTCAATAACCGGTATAGACCGCAAACGCCATGACCGCCATCGATAGCAGCGTCAAAATTGCGAACAGCGGAAAAATGAAACGCAGCCAGGCGCCATAGCCAACCTTGCCGGTCGCCAGGTAGGCCAGCAGCATGCCGGAAGTCGGCGTCACCATGTTGGTCAGCCCGTTTCCGAACAGGAAAGCCAGCACTACGCTCTGGCCGCTGACGCCGGAAATATGGCCGATAGGGCCGAGGATCGGCATGCTGATGGCGGCTTTGCCGGAGGTCGACGGAATCAGCACGTCGAGCAGCATCTGCACCAGGATCATGCCTTGTGCCGCAAAGATCTTGCTGCGGCCTTCAACGATTGCGGCCAGGTGGTAAATCACGGTATCGAGCACCAGGCTGTCGTGCAGCACGATTTCGATGGCTTTCGCCAGGCCGATCAGCAAACCCGCCAGCATCATGCCTTTCATGCCTTCGACAAACGCATCGCAGGCGGTGCGCACCGACATGCCGGCGGCGATGGCAATGATGATGCCCTCAAAAATATAAAACGCGCCGAGCTGGATATCGCCCCATTTCCAGACGCTGGTGCCGATCACAAGCACCACCACGCTAGCGCCGACCACAAATAATACGAAGCGGTGCGACAACAACAGACGACCCTGCAGGTCGAGACCGGTTGGCACGCTGTAGCCCGTGCGCTTTACGTAAAGCAGTAAATAGGCGATGCCGATCGCCAGGAACAGCACAAACACCGCCATCCGCAAACCGGCGCCGCTCAACAGCGGCACCTGTACGATCGGCTGGGCGATCACCAGCGCCAACGGATTGGTGACCGAAGCCAGGTAACCGATCTTGGCGGCAATCGCCACCAACCCAGTGGCATACAACGGCCCCAGGCCGAGCCGCTGCGCCAGGATCAGCATCATCGGAATGATCACCAGGTATTCAGAAATCAGCCCGAGGAAGGTGCTACCGGCGGCAATCGCCAGCATCAGCACCGGCGTCAGCAGGTAGACGTTGCCGCCGGTACGTACCAGCAAGCGGTCGATGCCCGCGTCCAGCGCGCCGCTCTTGCGCAGCACACCGAACATGCCGCCGATGAACATGATCATGAACACCAGCGGCGCACTTTTGGCGAGGCGGCAGGAATCGCCGACATCGCAGAAAACAGGCTGGCAGGGTAGGCGCGCTCAATGCTGCTTGCTGGCGGATGCGCGGCCACCAGGGCGGCCAGGTCGCGCTCCTTGGCGATCAGTTGATAAGTCCCGGGCACCACCAGTTTGGCCTGGCGCTGGAACTCGCCCGAATCGAGCACATAGGTCAGGCCGACCGCTACCAGCATGATCAGCAGCATCATCGCCACCGGATGCAGCATGCGGCTCTTGCCGTGCGCATCCTGTTTTTGCTCGTCGGTGGTGGTACTGGCCATGTGATCTCCGTGTGCCTGTCTGTCCGTTTGCAGAATAGTATGCTTTTCAATGTACGGGCCGGAAAAGCATTGCGCCTTTCCGGCCCGGTCGTTCTACCTCATGTTAGAACTTGTGACGCAAGCCGACAGTGAATGCAGTTTGCGAATTGTCGGCGCCAGGAGCGCCGCCCGTGATGCCCGGGCTATACATGTCGGACGCGCGCAGGTTGGCGACATAGCTATAGAGGTCGGTACGCTTGGAGAACGCGTAGGTCAGACCTAGGTTGAGCTGAGTCAGGCGGCCTTTGGTGTCGCTGCCCACGAAGCCGTAGCGCGATTGCAATACGCTGCCAACCAGGCGCAGGCTATCCGAAACTGCATAATTGACGCCCAGGTCGAACACGTTGGTGCTGTTGTTGTTGGAACCGCCAGCGGTAAATGGTGACAGGCCTGCGGTGCCGGCAAACTTCGCGACCAGCGGGGCGCTTGCGCCACCGTTGGTGGCCAGCGGCTGCAGCACCTTCGACCAGGCGCCAAAGAAACGCCACGGGCCGGTCTTGTAGCTTGAACCGAGCATCCAGGTCTTGATGCAGGTATCGCCAGGATGGCCGTAGCTCGGGGTGCAGCCGGCGCCGAGGCTGGTGCCTTGGTCGCTGGACGTATTGACACCGCCCGACAGGGTACCGAGCTTGGATTGCCAGTAACCGAAGCCGACGCCGAATGGGCCGTTGGTGTAATTCGCGCCGAGGCCGAGCGATTGGCCGGTGGAAGTCGAACCTGCGGTTTCGCCGAAGCCGTAGGTGGCGTTCAGCACCAGGCCCTTGAACAACGGTGTGTCGTAGCGGATCTGATTATTGGCGCGGTTGCCGCCGACGCGGTCCAGATTATTATCGTGCACGCCATTGATGAAGACGCCGAAGTCGTAGACGCTTGAGTAGTAAGTGGCTACTTCGTCGATGAAGTCCTTGCGACGTCCCAGTTGCAGCGAGCCGTAATTGCCTGACAGGCCGACGATCGAGGTGCGGCCGAAGGTCAGGCCGCCCTGACCGGAAGCGCCGGTATCGACTGCGAACCCGCCTTCCAGGTTGAACATCGCCTTCATGCCGCCGCCCAGGTCCTCGACGCCCTTGAAGCCGAAGCGCGATTGCTGCAGATCGCCTGAGTCGACGCTCATGCGGCTGCCGGTACCGCGCGGATTGCTCGTGCTTGGTGTGGCAATGTTATTCACATAGGTAACGCCGGAATCCAGCAAACCGTAGACGGTGACGTTGGTTTGCGCCTGCGCTACGTAACTGCAGCTACCCAAAACGGAAAGTACAACTAACGACTTCTTCATGAACCACTCCTCCCTGTTGAAAAAAATCCTAAGGCAACTTCGCCCGGCGCTTGTTTTTATTCGAGGTTTATTGAAAAACCTGTGCCGGATCGCTTGCTCTATTGTTTCATCTAATAAAACAACGTATTGATATATGAAACAATGGTAGGGGCGATATTTTCCCGTGTCAATCTCAATTGCTGAAAATTTGAGCGCGCTCTATGAGCGGGTGTTGCGTGCGGGAGAAAAGTGAAGGGGGTGCAAACAGAGCGGAAAGATGACGATGCTTGAATTGCCAGGGGAGAAAAATTGAAATCGGCGTGGCGCTTTGGGTTTTCTTTGCGCGACGCCCGAGTCAGAAAAGGATCAGTCCGGCGGAGTTAGTCTGACCAGGCAACGGCCGCAACCGGCGCCGTTTGTTTGCTGCTGTCCGCTCCAATGGCCGAGCGCAGCATTGCCGATGCTGCATCGAGGCGGTCCGGCTTGCCGAACAGGCGCGCCGATACCAGCCCGCTTTGCAGCGCGCCGAGGATCGTCATCGCATATGCTGCCGGCGGGGCCGGCAACTGCGCGCCCTTTTCGGCAACAACCCGTTCAAGACGCCGCGTGATCCAGGCTTCATGCATGCAATAAAAGGTTTGCAATGCGGCCAGCACGTTTTCCGGCAGGCTGGTGGCTTCGGCCGCCAGCATGCCGCACAGGCAAACCCTGCCGGTACCGAGGTTCTTGCGCCACAGCGCCAGATATTTCTCGATCTGCTCCTTGAGCGGGCCGTTGATATCCATATCGCGCATGATTTCACCGATGTTGGCGGCATACGCTTGCACTGCAGCCAGCGCCAGGTCTTCCTTGGTCGGGAAATAGTAGTGGATGCTGGAAGTCTTGACGCCGACCAGTTCAGCCAGGTCGCGATAGCTGAAACCGTTATAGCCGCGCGTTCCCAGCAGCACCAGCGTGTGCTCCAGCAGTTGTTCGCGGACGGGAGAGACGGTCTTCATGATGATTTACCTATAGAGAGATAGCGATGCATGGCGCCGACATCCGGCGTTTCAATTCCAGGCAGCTGGGCTAGCCGCCATGCTACGTCTTTTATAGGTCCGTCGGCAACTTCTTGCCGACTATTCAGTAAAACTCAGGATCACAAAGACGCTACCCGCTTATTTTATCTATCGAAAGATAGACAATCAAGCTGTTTTCTTCGATTGTGGCCCATTTGGTAATGATGTTTTGTTATATGCATATTCTATTTGACTACCTTCCAGTAGATAACTAGAATCAGTCTTACAGTAGTTGCAGACACGTTGTTTCATACGTCCCGCAGCCAGTTTTGTTTTCCTTTCGTTAAGGACTGGCCTGGATGACGTGCCCGGGCTTTATAGGGGCAAGAATTAAGGATAGGACAAGCGTCGCCAAGCAAGACGCTTTTTATTTCATCCGATAGTCTATCTAGTGATAGATGTAAATTCAGCTCCGCCCAAAGCACCGACGGTGCAGCAAGAACGCCGAACCGTCAGGGGATCTCGAAAAACCGTAGCGTAGTAGGTTTGTCGAGATTCTTGTTAGTACAGGCGCTTGTGTAACCGCTGTATTTGGCACTTTGTCATTAACTTGAAAATCAAGAAAGAACCATCATGAAAACCACAGTCATCGCCACTCTGGCATTTGCAGCAATCGTCTCCGCCCCTGCCTTTGCAGACAACAACACTACTCCTCTGACCCGCGCCCAGGTACAAGCTGAACTGGTCCGCGCCCAAGCCGCCGGCGAACTGGTGCAAAGCAACGGTCAATACCCGGTTCTGGCGAAATCAACCGCCCCCGGCAAGACCCGCGCCGAAGTGCAAGCAGAACTGGCACAAGCCCGCGCTGCAGGCAAACTCGACTTCAGCGGCTCGCAATACCCAGTGTTCACACCATCGAACGCCATCGGTAAAACCCGCGCCGAAGTCAAAGCCGAGTTGTCGCAAGCCCGTTCTTCCGGCCAACTCGATTTCAGCGGCTCGCAATATCCAATCGACTCGAACACCAAGTCCTGATTGCCCGCAATCATTTCACGGCGATGCAGCGGACATCCGGCTGCATTTGCCACTACCGGCTACAAACGACAAAACCCGCGCCTCATGACGAGTGCGCGGGTTTTGTCATTTAACTTCCTAAGATTTCTATTTCTTCGATGGTTTCGACTTGCCGGCACTGTTGAGCGCAATCGCTTCACGGATCAGCGCCTTGAAGGCCGACTCATCCACTTCTTCGCCATCGTGAATATCGATTGCCCGACGCACATTGCCGTCGAGACTCGAGTTAAAGAGGGAGGCCGGGTCCTTCAGCGACGCGCCCTTGGCAAAGGTAAGTTTCACCACCTTCTTGTAGGATTCGCCGGTGCAGATAATGCCGTCGCGCGACCAGACCGGAGTGTCCCCCCACTTCATTTCCTCAACAATGTCCGGATCCGTTGCCAAGATGAGTTTGCGCAACCTGCCAAGCGTTTCCCCGCGCCAGTCTCCGAGACCGTCGATTTTCCTGGTGATGAGGTCCGATGCTGGTAATCCCTGGCTTGTCTCCGATGTTTTCATGTTCTCTTCCTGGAAGTTACGGATAGTTATGGATATAAAAACAAGCGCCTGCAGTCAATGCAATGTAACGCGTGCGAGCTGCTAGTACGAAACGACGGCGCAATTCAGGAAAGGCTTCCCGCCACGCGTTCGAGACCGGTGAAAAACTTCTCCCAGCCGTACTTGGCGCCGGCGTAGGCTTGCTGCTGATCCGGCCGGAAGCCCGATTGCTCCATGCGCAGCTGCGTTCCCGTTGCCGTTGCAGTGAGAGTCCAGGACACGACGCTTTTGAGACCCATCGCTTCCCACGTGTAAGACAGCGCTTTGTTCGGCTCAATCGCCAGGACCTGGCACTCGACCACACCCCAGTCAGCGCGAAGATCGAAACGGTGGCCCACGACAAGCTCGAAATCGTTCTCCATCAACCAATCTTCAATCAAAGGACGCTGCGTGATCGCGCGCCAGACTTTGTCGGGGGAATGCGGCATTTCCCTCTCTACAATCAGTGTTTTGGTATCGTTGGTTTGCATCATTGATCCATCCTCTTCAGTAGGTTTTCCAAGCGGTCAAATCGGCTGTTCCAGAAAGTCGAATAAAAACTGATCCACTCAATCAGCGGCGTCAGCGCTTTCGGCTCTGCGCTGTAATACGTCTCCCGTCCGTCGCGCCGGCCGCACACCAGGCCAACTTCCTTAAGCGCGCCGAGATGCTTCGAAATGGCAGGTTGCGACACCCCCGACGGATCCGTCAGAGCGTGCACCGTCATTTCCCCACCTCTGCTCAAGCGCTCGAAAATTGCGCGCCGGGTAGGATCCGACAAGATTTTTAAAACAGCCGTCGGTTCTGCGTGCATGGTGAATCCTTGCCTATGTGAGCTTGGTTTTGATATCCGTGGAGTTGCTACCCCACGGAATTAATCATAACCAAATGGTTATGAATGTCAAGGAGCACATCTCGGATGGGCACCGTCATCGTTTGCGACGCCTATCTGCCAGCAATCAATGCCATCATTTCAGGATAAGTGTAAATCGCACATTGCTGCGGAGGGCGCAAGGCGGCAGCGACCATCGCCTGGGCAATCTCCGTCGTCCGAATCGAACGAAACTTCGCGGGCAATAGCGGCGTAAAAAGTGGCAGAACGGCCGAGAGTAGCCGTGGCGTATGCTGAGAGCCGATAATCATGGCTGGACGAAAGATGCTGACGACGGCTGGCCCCTGACTCGTAACCGCCGCTTCGGCCTCGCCTTTGACGCGGGAATAGCGAGCCATTCCTGCGGCGCCGGAACCGGTAGTTTTGGCTGTAATGTCAGCGCCCATTGCCGACATGAAGGCCAAGTGCTGAACTTTTCCCGATGCCTTCAAGCCTCGGGCAAAGGCAGCGTTGAGATCGACATCGATGGCGCGGTGCTCATCCAAAGAAAGTTTGGCGGTACCGGCTCCCACGCCCAAAACACTGAACCCGGTCACTTCGCCGTCAACCTTGCACAGTGCATCGACAACGGCTAGGCTCAGTTTTTCCGGCTTCATATCCGGCACCAGCCGCTCCTCCACCTGGGCACTCAACTGCAGATTGAGCGGTCGCCGCGTCATGACAAGAATCCGGCTGAAACCGCCGCAGCGCACTACTTCAGCGAGTAGGGCCTGCCCAACTGAGCCTGACGCTCCCAAAATAATTGCGGTTCTGCTGGTCATATTTTTCTCCATTCGAATCAAGTCATTCCTCAACGATGTTGAAGCCCTCATCGGGAGATGGAGCGACAAAGTACAGGGTGATCCTATCGAATTCCGCCTCGCTTGTCGTGAATCGATGCGAACCCTCTTCATTGCGAGAGGAGCAGTGAACGCATAAATGTCTCGGCCGCTGGCAACTGCCCGGCGCTCCTCATTTCCTCTACGCACAACCACTTCAACCAGGAAGGTTTGTGATGACCGACCACTTTCGTCGCTTGCCGTCGGCGCCAGCTGCTTCGGATTGCCTAGTCTATGAGTTGCTAGCAACAGATCTTTGAAGAGAACCCAGCCTGGACTTCAAGCTACAGCAAGCAGCATCACCGCTCCCACTTCCACCAGATCGCTGACTCCATGCGCGATCATCGGTGCGAGCAGGCTGCGCGAGCGTTCCATGAGCCAGACGTAGGTTAGTCCAAAGGCAAAAGCATAGAGTTGTTGTGCGACGGCCTGATACAGCGGGTCAACAAAGAAGCTGTTGTAGTGCGCAGCGCCGAACAGCAGGCTGACGATGACGCCGGAGATCGGGATTTCGAATCGCCCTAGTCGTAGGCGCCCCCGAATCAGCACCGTCAACATACCGACCAATACGCCGCGAAAAACGATTTCCTCGTTGGGACCGGCAATGAACATCACAAAAAGCCAGCCCGGAACGCCGATAGCTGTCATTTCGTAATCGCTTTTGAGCGGAGTGTGGCTGAGAAATTGTGGCCAATAATCCGCAACCAGCATGATCGCCGCCATGACGACGCCGATAAATACAGCCAGTCCGGCGTAGCTACGTTGCGACGGCCAGCGAAGATTGGCATCTGCCTGCGGCAACAGGCGTTTCATGATCAGGATAGCAATGAGTCCGGCCACGATCTGGAATAATTCGGCCAGCCCGACAAATGCCCAGATTTGATGATGAAACCAGTCCGCATGCTGCTTGAATAGCCAGCGCGCGCCTTCGCGGGCAGGCCACAGCATCGCCTGCATCAGCACGGCAGCCAGAACAATCGGCCAGAGACGGAATTTGAATCCGGTTATCTGGAAAAATGGGCGGCCCAGTTGTAGGGTAGTTGTATTTGTCATGCTCTAACAGTATCAATGCTAGTGCATCTCGGTCTTGAACGAATGTTGCAATCCACCGCCTGAACGCCAGACACCGGGCGATCGACCAGTGAAGGCTTTGACGTCACGGCCCATGTGCGCCTGATCGGCATAACCAGTGACCGCTGCGACTTCAGCCAGACTTGCCTTACTGGATATGATCATCTGCCAGGCAGCGCGAGCACGCGCTTCAACACGATATCGCGTGGGTTCAACACCGTAGGCAGAACGAAACCAGCGGAATGCCGTTGCGCGCGACACGCCATTTGCCGATGCCCAGTTCTGGACGCCAAACGGATCGGCATCCGACATTGCGTGCGCCATGAGGTCCGGCGCGTCGTTCAGTGCGTTTTGAGTCTGACGCCAATTCTGCATGAGCGCGGTTGCCGCTTCTGCCTGATCGCGCATGATCAAACGGATGACCAGATCAAGATCATCAACCTGTCCGCATGCGGAGAATTGGATGGGCACCGGTAAAGGCAAATTCAACACCCTTGCACCGCGTAGTGTCACTCGATCCCAATGCGCCGAAAACGGCGCATGCAGTAGAACATCACCGGAGCGCACATCCCAGCGGCCACCATCACCTGCTTCCTGATAACCACCATCGAGTACGATGGTGGCGTAGGCTTGTGCATGAACGTGACGTGGAATAGTCACGCCAGGCGCCATTGCGCTGCAGGGTGTTGAGTGGAAGCCAGACATGGTGTCTCCTTCAAATCCACGTTCGCTTATTTTGATTTAGCGAAACCGCGCAAAAAAATTGTTTTGATTAATCTTATAGTTGATAATTATAGCCATGAACGATACTCAAAACCGCCCCCCACTTCCTGATCGGCTCTCAGTCGATCCTCGTAGCCCTTACTATAATGCGGCCATATTTGAACATGATGTTGGTATCAAACTCAACGATAAAGAGCGCTTCGAAGTTGAGGAATATTGCATCAGCGAGGGATGGATTAAAATCCCGGCCGGAAAGGCGCTAGATCGGAAGGGCAACCCCTTGATGACTAAAGTCAAAGGCAAGGTCGAACCCTTTTATCGGTAGGCGCTGTTCTTTGATGCGTATTTCTTAACTTCTTTGATTGTCTGCAAGGACGTGCGCGCTAACGTTTTTTCGATGGCGATGACACGTCCGCTTTTGCCCGACTCCACTCATTGCGCAGACACGCAGCGATAACCACGCAGCGATAACCAAATTATCAGATCATTGCAGTCCAAATACGGCCATTGATATCACACTGATCGAAAATGGGCGCGGCATCTGCGAGCGATTTCTTCCGGCGCAAATGCATCAGCCCGCCGCCGTCAACTTCCTGAAAAAATCCGACAGCTTCGCCACATCCGAAAACGCCACATTGAAGCGGAACCAAGCATGTTCTGGCTGCGATACGTGGAAAAATTCACCGGGCGCCAGCCAGATTCCTTGCTTTAAGGCCTGGTCGCCGATTTCGTTGGCGCTGAGCGTGCTGTGCGGCATGCGCGCCCAATAGAACATGCCGCCGCGAGCTGGCGCGAACGGCAGCAGGCCGACGTCTTCCAGCCGGGCGCTGACCTGCGCCTGCGCAGTCAGCAAGGTGCCGGCAAGGCGCTCGACGTGGCGCCGATGATGGCCTTCGGTGAGGGCGTTGTAGACCAGCCGTTCGGTGATTTCTGAATTGGTCAGCGTCAATACCATCTTGGTGCGCGCAAACTCACGCGCCAGATCGGCCTGGCAGACGATGAAGCCTAGCCGCAGCGACGGCGCGATGGTTTTGGAAAACCCGCTGACGTAAATCACCCGCCGCAAGCCGTCCAGCGCCGCCAGCATCGGATCGGTGGCTTGCGCCAGTTCGCGGTACAGATCATCCTCGACCACCCAGAAGCCATGCCGCTCGGCGGCTTGCAGTACGCGCATCGCACAGGCGGGAGTGTAGGTGGTGCCGGTCGGGTTTTGCAGGACAGGATTGGTGAAGAAGATTTTCGGCCGATGGATCTGCGCCAGTTCTTCCAGCCGCTCCAGGTCGACGCCGCTGACGGTGCGCGGCACGCCGATCACGTCGATATTCGCCAGCCGCAGCATGGCGATTAGGTTGCAGTAGCCGGGCTCTTCAATGAACACGGTGTCACCGGGCTTGACCAGCGTGCGCATGATCAGGTCCAACGCCTGCGTCACGCCGTGGGTGGTGACGACCTGCTCCGGCGCGATATCGAGCGACCAGGTGGCGAACGATTTGGCGATGGTCTGGCGCAGCGGCGCGTAGCCGTATGGGTGGCCGTAGCCGACCTGCTGCGCGCCGGGCGAGCGGATGATGCGCCGCTCTGCCGCGTGCAAACCCTCGCCGTCGAGCATGCTGCTCGGCAGCCAGCCGCAACCGGCCTTGATCGGCACCCGCTCGTCGGCAAACACTTCAGAAAATAGCCAGGCCGAATCGATCACCGGGTTCAACTGGATCGGCGGCAAGCCGCTGCGCTCCGTCACATCGCGCTTGGCGATGAAAAAGCCGGAGCCGCGCCGCGCCAGCAGCAGGCCGGCAGCCACCAGCCGTTCGTAGGCTTCGACCACGGTTGAATTACTGACGCCCTGTTCCTGAGCGAACTGACGAATCGACGGCAGGCGCTCGCCAGGCCGCAACTTGCCGCTGTCGATCAGGCGGCCGAGGCCAGCCACCACTTGTTCGACCAGGCCAAGGGCCGATTGCCGATCCAGCTGCAGGTTGAAACGGGAAGGTGGGATATCCGTCATACGGCCTCAAAGTGTAATCAGTACAGATTGCCGAACACAACAGTACAATTTTTGCGATTTGTATCAAGTGTATCTAACAATGTGGATTGTAACTGCAATAATCGGCAGCATGATTAACCACTGCGCCACTGCGGCGGAACCCACTGTGAACACACATCAATCGGATCAGGACCTGTCGGCATTCTGGATGCCATTCACTGCCAACCGGCAATTCAAGGAAGCGCCACGGCTGTTCGTCTCGGCCAAAGGCATGTATTACCAGACCGACAACGGCCGCCAGGTGCTGGATGCCACCGCCGGCTTGTGGTGCGTCAACGCCGGCCATTGCCGCGAAGAGATCACGGCCGCCGTGGCGCGCCAGATCGGCACGATGGATTACGCGCCGTCGTTCCAGATGGGCCATCCGCTGGCGTTCACAGCGGCGCAAAAAGTGGCAGGGCTGATGCCGGCTGGACTGGACCGGATTTTTTTCACTAACTCCGGTTCGGAAGCGGTCGACAGCGCCCTCAAGATCGCATTGGCCTATCACCGCGCCCGTGGCGAGGGACAACGCACCCGCTTCATCGGTCGTGAACGTGGTTACCACGGCGTCGGCTTCGGCGGTATTTCGGTGGGCGGCATCGTCGGCAACCGCAAGGCGTTTTCCGGCAACCTGATACCCGGCGTCGATCACTTGCCGCACACATTGAATATCGCCGAAGCCGGCTTCAGCAAAGGCCAACCGGCATGGGGCGCGCACCTGGCGGATGAACTGGAACGCCTGGTCACATTGCACGACGCTTCGACCATCGCCGCTGTCATCGTCGAACCGCTGGCCGGTTCGACCGGCGTGCTGGTGCCGCCGGTGGGCTACCTGGAACGCCTGCGCACGCTGTGCAGCAAGCACGGCATCCTGCTGATTTTCGACGAAGTGATTACTGGCTTCGGCCGTCTCGGCACTGCCACCGCCAGTGAATACTTCAAAGTGACGCCGGACCTGATCACGCTCGCCAAGGGCATCAACAACGCGGCGATCCCGATGGGCGCGGTCGCAGTCAAGCGCGAGATCCACGATACGGTGGTGCAGGCTACCGCCGTCGGCGGCATTGAGCTGATGCACGGCTACACCTATTCTGCCCATCCGGTGGCCGCAGCCGCCGCCATCGCCGCTATCGACCTGTATCGCGATGAAGGCTTGTTCGAACGGGCACGTACGCTAGCGCCGCTGTTTGAAAAGGCAGCCCACGGCGTGGCCGGTGCGCCGCACGTCAAGGACATCCGTAACCTCGGCCTGGTGGCCGGCATTGAGCTCGAATCACGGCCAGACGCACCCGGCGCGCGCGCCTATGAAGTATTCCGCAGGTGCTATGAAAAGGGCGTGATGGTGCGCTATACCGGCGACATCCTGGCCTTCTCGCCGCCGCTGATCGTGCAGCCCGAAGAAATCGAACGGATTTTTGCGACTGTGCGCGAAGCACTCAACGAAACCAAATAATCAGAATCCATATTGCGGGCGATATTTTGAACACCTCATTGAACACACCACAAATCAATCACTTCATCAACGGCGCGCCAGTCACCGGCCGCTCCGAACGCTATTCCGACGTCTACAACCCGGCCACCGGCGCGGTAGTTGCCCAGGTTGCACTGGCTTCCGTGAAGGAAGTCGAACAGGCAGTTGCCAGCGCCCGTGCGGCGTTTCCAACCTGGTCCGAAACCTCGCCGCTGCGCCGCGCGCGCATCATGTTCAAGTTCAAGGAGCTGCTGGAACAGAACCATGACAAGCTGGCCGCGCTGATCACGCGCGAGCACGGCAAGGTATTTTCCGACGCCAAGGGTGAAGTGGTGCGCGGCATCGAAGTGGTCGAGTTCGCTTGCGGCATTCCGCATCTGCTGAAAACCAGCCACACCGATAACATCGGCGGCGGCATCGACAACTGGAACCTGCGCCAACCGCTCGGCGTAGTGGCCGGCATCACACCGTTCAACTTTCCAGTGATGGTGCCGATGTGGATGTTCCCGGTAGCGCTGGCCTGCGGCAATTGCTTCGTCCTGAAACCCTCCGAACGCGATCCGTCGGCCAGCCTGCTGATCGCCGACCTGCTGCAGCAAGCAGGGCTGCCGGAGGGCGTTTTCAGCGTAGTGCAGGGTGACAAGGTGGCGGTCGATGCGCTGCTGGCTCACCCTGATGTGCAGGCACTGTCGTTCGTCGGCTCGACACCGATTGCAGAATATATCTACACTGAAGGCGCAAAACACGGCAAGCGTGTGCAAGCGTTGGGCGGCGCCAAGAACCATCTGGTGGTGATGCCGGATGCCGATCTCGACCAGGCGGTCGACGCCCTGATCGGCGCCGCTTACGGCTCGGCCGGCGAACGCTGTATGGCGATCTCGGTGGCAGTGGCGGTCGGCGATGTGGCCGACCGGCTGGTAGAGCGCTTGGCAGAGCGCGCGGCGGCGCTGAAGATCGGCAATGGCGACCAGGCCGATTCGGAAATGGGGCCGCTGGTCACTGGCGCGCACAAGGCCAAGGTCGAGGCGTATATCGCCAAGGGCGTGGAAGAGGGCGCCAAACTGCTGGTTGATGGCCGCGGCTTGCGCGTTACCGGCCATGAGAACGGTTTCTTCGTCGGCGGCACGCTGTTCGACCACGTCACGCCGGACATGACCATCTACAAGGAAGAGATTTTCGGGCCGGTGCTGGCGGTGGTGCGGGTGCCGGACCTGGCCCGTGCGGTCGAACTGATCAACGCCCATGAGTTCGGCAATGGCGTTTCCCTGTTCACTAGCGACGGCGGCGTGGCGCGCGCGTTCTCGCGGCAAATCCAGGTCGGCATGGTCGGCATCAACGTGCCGATTCCCGTGCCGATGGCCTGGCATTCGTTCGGCGGTTGGAAGCGCTCGCTGTTTGGCGATCACCACGCCTACGGCGAGGAAGGCATCCGCTTCTATACGCGCTACAAGAGCATCATGCAGCGCTGGCCGGACAGCATTGGCAAGGGTGCTGAGTTCACGATGCCGGTTGCGAAATAAAGCAGTTGGCTTCGGCTCGGGGATCCCGACCCGGCGTCCCGCCCCGGACTCGGCTCTCCGTCATTCCCGCGAACGCGGGAATCCATTTTCAAGGCCCCACTCCGCAATGTGGATCCCCGCGTTCGCGGGGATGACGGAGTTGCTGTATTTACGCAACGATGGCTAATTACACTGCCATTCAACTGCCATTCAAGTCAGCGTACGGATCGAATTACTGATCGAGCGTGCGCATTCCAGCACTAGCGGCCCGATTTTTTTCTCCACCTCTTCCAGCGTCCAGCGGCTGGTCGGCGTCACCACATGGACCGCCGCCACTGCCGCGCCTTGATTGCTGATGATCGGCGCTGCAATCGTCATGTCTCCCAGGAACAGTTCTTCGTTGTTGCAGGCGTAGCCGCGCTCGCGTGCCGTCGCCAGCAACGCCATGATGTCGTCGACATTGGTGCGGGTATGCGGCGTGCGGGCCGTCAGCGGTCCCGACTGCAGCAGTGCGCGTGCATCGGCCGGCGCCAGCGTGCTCAGGTAGGCGCGGCCGGAACCGGTGCAATACATCGGAATGCGGCTGCCGATCGGCATGTGGATCGGAATGAATTGATGACCGACAAAGCGCGCCACGTACACCATCTGGGTCTCGTACGGCTCCGTCATGTTGGTGGTTTCGCCGGTGGTGGTGGCCAGCTCTGCCAGGAACGGATTGGCGACATCGACCAGCGTATCGGCTTCCAGGTAGTTGTAGCCGATCTCCATCACTTTCGGCGTCAATTGGTAACGCCGCGTGGTCGCATGCTTTTTCACATAACCGAGCGCTTCCAGCGTGTAGATCATGCGCTGCGCCGAGCTTTTGGTGATTGCAGTGGCCTCGGCCACTTCGGCCAGCGTCATGGTGCGGCGCCGGGCGTCGAACGCGCGCAACACCGCCAGGCCTTTTTCCAGCGACTGGTTGAACAAAGCGTCAGCAACTTCTTGCGATGGTTGGTCCTTCATCGGTATCTCTCACTCTGCGCGATGATTAATTATACTCAATATTAGCCTTAAATATCGAATATCGATACATAAATATCTATTGACGATATCATTAAATTGAATATACTTAATTGCACAGCGATTTTTGACATCAACTGCAGGACCTGCCAGTCAACAGCCTGGCTTCCACACAGAGGGGAAATACATGAAACAGCTGATCCAACGCCTCACCAAGGCAACCGTCCTGCTGGTGGCAGCCGCCGGCGCCTCGGCCAGCATCGCGCAGACTTCGTTCACGGTGGGCGCTACCTCCACCGGCGTGCCGTTCACTTTTCTCGATGTCAAAACCAACAAGCTGCAGGGCATGATGGTTGATACCGTGACCGCCGTCGGAAAAAATGCCGGCTTCAGCGTCAACATCCAGCAAACCCCGTTCTCGGCCCTGATCCCTTCGCTCACGTCCAACAAGATCGACATCATCGCCGCCGCCATGTTGAAAACCGCGGCGCGCGCGCAAATCGTCGATTTCAGCGACCCGGTCTATTCGTATGGCGAAGGCCTGTTCGTCAACGCGGAAGACAAACGCACTTACAAGACACTGGACGACCTGAAAGGCGAAATCGTCGGCGCCCAGGTCGGCACGATTTTCATTGACGCCCTCAACAAGAAAGGCGGCTTCAAGGAAGTGCGCGTGTATGACGCCGTCGCCGACATGATGCGCGACGTCGCCTTGGGCCGCATCAAGGCAGGCTTCGGCGATCGCCCGATCGTAGCCTACCAGCTATCGCAAGGCGCCAATCCGCAAGTGCGCCTGGTCAAGGAATACCAACCGACATTGGTCGGCGATGTCTGCCTGGTCGTGCGCAAGGGCGATCATCAGTTACTGGAACGGCTCAACAAGGCGATCGCAACCGCCAAGGCCGACGGCACGCTGGCCAAAATCATCCAGCAGTGGAATTTGAACTAATCACGAGCGATCTGCCCGTCCCTCTCCAGGTCCGGGCACGCTGCCGCTTCCTTCCTCGTTGAAAAGTTACTCATGCTGATCCAGAACGTCATGGATTTCTTGCCTATCCTACTGCGCGGTGCAGTGGTCACGGTGGAAGTCACCTTTTACTCATTGATCCTCAGCACCGTGCTGGGCCTGCTCCTGGCGCTGATGAAATTGTCGCAGCTACGGCCGGTGTCATGGTTCGCGGCCAGTTTCATCAACATCATCCGCGGCTTGCCGATCATCGTGCAGCTGTTCTACATCTATTTCGTCCTGCCGGAACTGGGCATCCAGCTGAGCGCATTCCAGGCCGGCGTGATCGGCCTCGGCATCGCTTACTCGGTGTACCAGGCAGAAAATTTCCGCGCCGGTATCGAAGCGGTTGATCCGGGCCAGATCGAAGCCGCACAGTCGATCGGCATGCGCAGAGCGATGATCATGCGCCGCGTGGTGTTGCCGCAGGCGTTTCGCATCGCGTTGCCACCGTATGGCAACACCTTGGTGATGATGCTCAAGGATTCGTCGCTGGTGTCTACCATCACCGTGTTGGAGATGACCCGCGCCGGGCAAATGATCGCCTCGTCGACCTTTCAGAACATGACCGTGTACACCATGGTGGCGTTGATGTATTTGCTGTTGAGCCTGCCGCTGGTGCTGCTGACGCGACGGCTGGAGGCGCGCTTTGGACAGGGGAAGCGGAAATGATTGAAGTCAAACAAATCCACAAACGCTTCGGCGAACACGAAGTATTGAAAGGCGTCTCGCTGCAGGTCGCCGCTGGTGAAGTGGTATGCCTGATCGGCCCATCCGGCTCCGGCAAATCGACCGTCCTGCGTTGCATCAACGGCCTCGAAACCTATGAAGGCGGCGAGATCCTGATCGAAGGCGAACGAGTCGACAGCAAATCGTCCACCATCCACCAGTTGCGCACCCATGTCGGCATGGTATTCCAGCGCTTTAACCTGTTCCCGCATCGCACCGTACTGGAGAACGTGATGGAAGGGCCGGTCTACGTCAACAAGATCGCACCGGCTACCGCAAAGAAAGAAGCGCTGGCCTTGCTCGACAAAGTCGGCCTGGCGCAACGCGCCGATGCTTATCCGAATCAACTGTCAGGCGGCCAGCAGCAGCGCGTGGCGATTGCTCGCGCATTGGCGATGAAGCCGAAAGCGATCCTGTTCGACGAGCCGACTTCTGCGCTCGATCCGGAACTGGTGGGTGAGGTGTTGGCCGTCATGCGCAACCTGGCCGACGACGGCATGACCATGATCGTTGTCACGCACGAAATGGGTTTCGCGCGTGATGTCGCCGACCGCGTTTGCTTCCTGCACAGCGGCACCATTGTCGAAGAAGGCGCGGCGAAACAGGTATTGAGCGCGCCGCAACATGCACGCACCAAGGATTTCCTGCGCCGCGTACTTGGTCAGGACCAGGGCCAGCAAGCCGGCGCGCCAGCGTCAAATTAAAAAGCACAGCATGAACAACATCACTGCAGGACAAGCGTTGCCTCCTTCATTATGGGCGGCGACCGCCGCGCCGGCCGCACCGACACCGCCGCTGGCGGCCTCGCGCAAGGCTGATGTGATCATCATCGGCGGCGGTTTCACCGGGCTCTCCACGGCCCTGCATCTGGCCCAGGCCAGCGTCGACGTCTGCCTGCTGGAGGCGTCCGAACCGGGTTGGGGCGCCTCCGGCCGTAACGGCGGCCAGGTGATTCCCGGCTTGAAATACGATCCCGACGAATTGAACGTGATGTTTGGCAGTAAAAAGGGTGAGCTGCTGATCGACACCATCGGCAAGGCTGCCGATACCGTGTACGACCTGATCGACCGATATCGCATCGAATGCGATGCCACCCGCAACGGCTGGATCCAGCCGGCGCATTCAGACAAGGTGATGCGCACGCTGGAAAAGCGTGCCCGGCAATGGGCTGAACGCGGCGCGCCGGTTGAAGTGCTGACGCGCGACGGCGTTGCCCGACGCATCGGCACACCGGCCTACGTCGGCGGCTGGATCGACCGCCGTGCCGGCAGCATCCAGCCGCTCAGCTATTGCCGCGGCCTGGTGCGGGCGGCGCAATCGCACGGCGCCGCCATCCATGGCAACACGCTGGTATCCGGCCTGCAACGGCAGGATGGTCAATGGCGCGTCGACACTGCCGCCGGCCTGAGCGTAACAGCCGAGCGAGTGGTGATCGCCACCAACGGCTACACCGGTGATTTGTGGCCGCGCCTCAAGCAATCGGTGATTGCCGCCAATAGTTTCATCGTCGCCACCAAGCCGCTTTCCGCACAATTGGGCGACAGCATCCTGGCCGGCCGCGAAGTGGTGTCCGATTCGCGGCGCCTGCTGCTGTACTACCGGCGCGACGCCCACGGCCGCCTGCTGATGGGCGGCCGCGGCCCGTTTGCCGATCCGCAAGGAGCGCAGGATTTCAGCCACCTGGAACGATCGCTGGCACTGCTGTTTCCGCAGCTGAGCGGCATCGAATACGAATTCCGCTGGGCCGGACGAGTAGCGATCACGCGCGATTTCCTGCCGCACGTGCACGAACCCGCCGCTGGCCTGACGATTGCACTCGGCTACAACGGCCGCGGCATCGCGATGGCCTCAACTATGGGCCGCTGCCTGGCGCAGCGCCTGCTGCACACGGATGCGACATTCCCATTCCCGATCAGCACGATACAGCCGATCCCATTCCACGGCCTGCAGCGTTTCTACATCGCGGCCGGTGTTGCGTACTACAGCATCCTCGACAAATTTTCCTGAGGTACGACTTACTCGATGAAGAGTATGCCGTCAGCGCATTGCTAGCAAAGGACACTTTGCACCGGTGATGTCAGCTGTCATGCGCCACGCCTTGCAGCACCGGTTTCAGCGCAGGCCCCGCGGCAGTATCTTCCACCAGAAAACCAGACGCACGGATCAGCTCGCGCAAGCGATCGGCTTCCTGCCATTGCCGCGCTGAGCGCGCGGCCTGGCGTTGGGCGGCAAGCTGCGTCACCGCTTCCGGCACTTCCACAATCGCCGGACGCCAATTATCCAGATCCAGTCCCAACACGTCATCCATCGCACGCAAGGTCGCCCTGCAGGTCGCAGCGTCGCTATCGCTACGCACCAGCTCCCACATCAGCGCCAACGCGCGCGGAAAATTCAGGTCGTTATTGACCTCGCTGCGAAAACGCAGCAACCATGCGTCGTCGACGTGGCCACCTTGCGGCCAGCGATGATAGGCATCACGCAAACGCTGCAAGCCGATGGCGGCTGCCTGCAATCCATCCCAGCTGAATTCCAGCTGGCTGCGATAGTGCGCGCTCAGGCACAGGTAACGATAAGCCAGCGGATCGATGCCGCGATCCAGCAACGTCTGCAACCGCAGGAATTCTCCACTGGACTTGGACATCTTTTCGCTGCCGGTCTGCAAGAAATAGCCGTGCATCCAGAAGTTTGCCAGGCGCGTGCCGTGGCAAGCCTGGGTCTGGGCGATTTCATTGCTGTGATGGACCGCGATATGGTCTTCGCCGCCGCAATGGATATCGAACCAGCTGCCAAGATGCGCTGCCGACATCGCCGAGCATTCGATATGCCAACCGGGAAAACCTCGCCCCCAGGGGCTATCCCATTCCATCTGCCGTTGCACATCGGGCGGACTGAATTTCCATAGCGCGAAATCGGTGGCGCTGCGCTTGTCGCCCAGCGCGACGCGAACGCCAGCCTGCAGCGCATGGCGATCCAGCCGCGCCATGTAACCGTAATCGCTTTGCTTGGCGGTATCGAAGTAGATGCCGTCGGCGGTGCGATAGGTATAACCCTTCTGTTCCAGCGTTGCGATGAAAGCGATTTGTTGCGGCAGGTATTCGGTGGCGCGGCACCAGGTTTCCGGCTCCAGCAGATTAAGTGCGTGGAAATCCGCCATGAACGCAGCACTGTAGAACGCCGCGATATCCCATGCGCTCTTGCCGGTACGGCGGCTACCTTTTTCCATCTTGTCTTCGCCATCGTCGGCGTCCGATACCAGGTGGCCGACATCGGTGATGTTGATCACATGCTGCACCTGGTAGCCGTTGAACTGCAGCGTCCGGCGCAACAAGTCTTCGAAGATGTAAGTACGCAAATTGCCGATGTGCGCGTAGTCATACACCGTAGGGCCGCAGCAGTACAAACCCACGCGCCCCGGAACAATGCTTTCAAAAGGCCGGACGCGCCGCTCCCAACTGTCGTACAGATGCAATTCCATGCTGTTGTTTTCCGAAAATTTTTTGCAGATATGCCAGTGTGACATGCACCTGGCAAGGTACAAGCGGACGAGCGCGACGGATCAGCCGCGCCGCGGGAATGGCGTGCGACAACAGCGCAAGCGGAGGATGTGACAGGAATGGGTGAGGGGACTAAGCATCCCTCATACTAACTTGCAGCGTTTCGCGCGGTCAAGCCGCAGCAGTTCAGCGTATCTGCATGCCGAAACGGTCGGCGCGCGGCATCCAGTTGCCTTTGATATCAGCCGATACCAATACCCGTTCGGCGCGACCAATCAACAGTTCGCGCGGCACGAAACCGAAGTAGCGGTAGTCAGCGCTGTTGTCGCGGTTATCGCCGAGCATCATGTAATGGTCGGCCGGCACCACCACCGGCGCAAAATTGCGGCCGGCATTCGCCTCAGGTAACACCTGGATGCGATGCTGCTCCCTTCCCATTTGCTCACGCAGGCGCACGGCAACCATGCTGCCGCCATGATCGAGCGGTTCGGGCGCTGAATCCAGCATTGCATAGTCGGCTTCGTGACCATTGATCAGCAGCTTTTCATCGCGCATCTCCACCGTATCGCCCGGCAGCGCAATCACCCGCTTGATCAGCCGGGTGCCATCCTTGGGTGAGAAAAACGTGACGACGTCACCGCGCTGCGGTTCGCCCAGATGGGTCAGCACGATGTTGGTCAGCGGGACTTTGAGATTGAAGGCGAGCCGGTTGACGAACACCACGTCACCTTCCACCAGATTGGGACGCATCGAACCCGATGGTATCGGATTCCAGTCGGCGATCGCGGTGCGGAAAATCCCGAAGAGAAACAGGAACACCAGGAAACCCTTGTTGTGTCTTATCCAATTTTTCATGTTGACCGCCTGTGGATGAATGCGGGAAAAAAACCAATCGAGCCATCTTACCCGCAATTCCAGCCGGTTGCGTGCCTAGCGGCAGGCCGTAGCGCTGCATGTGTTGCCGTCGCCCACCGCCGACTTGAGATTGCTCTGTACAGCATTGCCGTTGTTGCCAATGAATTCGTTGTTGCGCGAGGCGGATTTCCCGAAGGCCTTGAGGCCATATCCGAAATTGTTGCGAATCACGTTGCGCCGGACCTTGAGATCGACGCCAAAGATGCCGTCACCACCATTCGCTTCGGCAATGCTGTCGCTGATCGAACCGCCGAAAAACACCGCGCCGCCGTTGGCATTACCGGTCAACACGAGCCGCTCGATGCGTCCGGAACTGGTCTCCAGATAAACGCCGTAATTGCCCATGCCCTGGATATTGCCGTTCCTCACCATGACATTGCGGCGATTGACCGTGTGCACGCCGTTGCCGCCGCCAGCCGGAGTACAGGATGCCATCGGCTTGACGCAACGCGCCGGCCCCTGGATGGTGTAGCCGTTCAAGTCCAAAGTGACATTGTCGGCGTTGATTTCGACCGCGGTGGTATTGGCATCCGGCACCCGCAGGTTGCCGCTCAGTTGGTATTGTCCCGGGTATTCGATGATCACCAGGAATCCAGGCTTGTCGGCACGTCCCGGGTTGATCTGAATTATGCCGTCAGCCGTCGCATGCACAGCCGGCAATGTTAGGCCCGTAGCCACGACCAAGGCCATTAACAGCCACTTCGAAACGCGATTGCGCATGGCAACCTCCTGCTTCCCGGCGGCGGCATGGCCGCGCCGGATCACATTTCGGATGTTTCCGTCGCACCATAGAAAATCGACAACTTCAACGGCCGCATCTCGCCCATCCAGATCGCATGATCGCTGTGATCAAGCAGATCGTCGCCGGTCACGGGATGGATGAATACGACCAGGCCGGCCCGATTCAAGGCCAGCCACGGGATAACTTCGCCGAACTGCGCCGGGCCAAAAGCCAGCTGGCAGCTCCAGTCCGGATGCGGACCAACCGGACGCTGGTGCAAGCGCCCCATGACCAGTCCAAAACGTTCAGTTGCTTCCTCGCACAACGCACGCGCTTGCGACAATGTCGCGATATTGTAGTAAATATGAGCGTGATAGCCGGTGATACACGGCCGGGATGTTACGGACATTCAAACAACTCCAATCAAACAATAGCAAGGCAGATTCAATTGCCGTCAGATTTAACATTCAACATGTCAAGAATACGCCCTTTCGACAGCTGTGGGCTAGCTGTAAATTGCTGCAACCGACATATGCAGCGGCGACGGCAGCAGCGCGTCAATCTATATTGAACGCAACATCCGCGCCATCTCGAACCGACAGGTTTCTGCGCTTCTGATGCTGTCATGACCTGCGCCGCAGCGACATTTGGGCAAAAAAGTGCAATCCGGATAAAAAAAGACCCGCAGGTGCTAGCACCTGCGGGTCTTTCCATTTTTCGGCATCGCTGCGCCGACCAGGCAGACTAGCGGCCGACCGGCACGCCATAGATTTCGACGATCTTGTCATCCTGCGCCTGCGGTGAAAAACGCTCCCATTCGATGCCATTGACATCCGTTGTACTGGCAAATCCTTGCGCCGAGTCGTCCTCGAAGCCGATGTGGCGCAATTGACCGGCGCGCTCCGGCATCTGGTTGATCGAGAAATTCAACAAGTCGGTACGCCACATTGCATATTTTTCAATTACCACGACATGCGGCGGTTGCCCCAGGCGCACGCTGTAGTCGGCGATGGACTCATCGAGGTTGCGAACGGCAAGGGCGATGTGGAAGCGTTTCATGAGATCCTCTTTTCAATTTTCAAGATAACGCCTTGGCTGGCGGCAGCGAAAGCATTAGGACGATGCAGTACACCCAGCGTAATCGGCTTGTCATCCTGTAACAAGACCAGCTTTTATACTGGTATCAAATGCTTCCATGCATTGTCTGGTGGACCGACTCGGGCGATTTGACCTACAATAAATTCCCATAGGAAACTTCCTGAAGCCCAATCCTGTCCGCCAATATGATCCATATCCGTGAAATCGACCACGTCGTGTTACGCGTCATTGACCTGGAGAAAATGCTGCACTTCTATTGCGATGTGCTTGGCTGCCCGATAGAGCGCCGCAACGACGCCATCGGCCTGGTGCAGTTGCGCGCCGGACGTTCGCTAGTCGATCTGGTTCCGGTCGACGGCAAACTGGGCAGCGCCGGCGGTGCGGCGCCAGGCAAGGAAGGGCGCAATGTCGACCACTTGTGTTTTCGCGTCGAACCTTTCGATGAAACCGCCATCCGCAGCCATCTCGGGGCAAACAACGTGGAAGCGGGGGAACTGGCATCGAGAAATGGCGCAGAAGGGGAAGGACCTTCCATCTACATCACCGACCCGGAAGGTAATGTGATCGAGCTCAAAGGTCCGCCGGCTTCCTAGGGCCTGGCAATCGCTGTCGGTTGCGTCAGCCGCATCTGACGCCGCAACACCTCATGCTTCATACGGAGGCACACATGGCGTCGATAGACCAGATTGACTACTTTGTCGTATTGATGCTGGAAAACCGCTCGTTTGATAACTTGCTCGGCGCGCCGAACTGGCTGGGAGGAAAAATCAACGGACTTACCGGCAACGAAACCAACCCCGACGGCAGCGGCGGTACCGTGCAGGTCTGGAACAGCCCGGTCGGACCGAACGACAGCTGGCTGCCCACTCCGGACCCCGGCGAACTGTTCACCGACATGAACCAGCAGCTCGGCCTCGCGCCAGCTGCATCGCCGATGAGCGGCTTTGCCGCCAATTACGTCGGCCAGGGCGGCGCAGCAAGAGACATCATGCATTACTTCATGCCCAGCCAACTGCCGGCACTGACGGCCCTGGCAAGCAGCTACGCCATCTGCGACGAATGGTATGCGTCGGCGCCATGCCAGACCTGGCCAAACCGCTTCTTCATGCATACCGGAACCGCAGACGGCTATGAGAACAACAGCCCGGCACATTTCCCCTACCTGATGCCGACGATCTTCAATGTGCTGGACGATGTCGTTCCTAACGGTTGGGAAATCTACTATCACGACTTCCCGCAGGCGCTGACCCTCAGCCGGCTGTGGGATCACCTAGACCATTTCCATCCGTTCGCAGACTTCCTGGACAACGCCAAATACGGCCACCTGCCATCCTATTCATTCATCGAACCGCGCTATTTTGCCGATGTGACCTGGCCGAACGACATGCATCCGCCGCATAATGTGAACTATGGCGATCAACTTGTCGCCACCGTGTATAACGCGCTCCTCAATTCCCCTGCTGGAATTCAACCATGCTGATCGTCATATTTGACGAGCATGGCGGCTGCTACGATCATGTCCTGCCGCCCAGCGCCACGCCACCAGAGTCCCCCAAGCCGGGGCAGGTCTTTAATTTTGACCGCTATGGCGTAAGGGTGCCTGCCGTCATCGCCTCTCCGCTGATCCAGCCGGGAACCGTGCTCCGCTCAACCAACGGCGAATATTTCGACCATACATCAATCATCCGTACGCTACGTGAGCGATTCAACATAGACCAGCCGCTGACGAATCGTGATGCCAATGCGGCCGTGCTGGATCCAGTCCTCAATCTGAATCAGCCGTCGCTCGATGGCAGGCAAGTCGTGCAAGCGTTGCCGCCACCGGCATCCGACGACGCTCTGGCGCTGGCCCAGGCCAGGTTGGCGCCGCTGAATGACATGCAGCAGAGCCTGCATCAAGCCGCCGCCCACTTGGCGCCGCTGATCCACGGCGTATCGGCGGCCAATCTGATCGCCTCATTAGCGCAAGGCAATACACCCATAGTTCCAACAGCGGCGAGCCCCAGTGAGGCATTGCCATTTATCCAGAACATCATCGGGAAACTGCTGCCCTGATATCAACGAGAGGATTCAGCAGCATGCATGCGATAAGTAACTTCGCTCACAATGGATTTCATGCAGATCGCTGAAATTCCGACACTCGGTGTTAGGATTTTCGTTGGCCGATAAATCGCTTATTGAAAACAATGATTTTCCCTGCAACGATCTTCCTCACTTTTGCATTACTCGCATTTGCCATCCTCGCCGTCTGGCTGAAACCGCTACGAATCGGCGAGCGCGCCGTCATCGCGCCATGGACCGTTTTCTTCATCGCCGCCATCGCCTGCGGGCTGACTGCGGGGTGCTACGCCCAGCCGCGCTTGTTTCGTTGGCGGCATTCGGTGGTGCGGCCTATGTTGCCATTACGTCCAAACCGAAGTCCCTGCAAAGCTATTTCTTTGGCATTTGCACGGCGCTGCTGGCGTTGGGATTGGCCTTGCATCGGCTACCCGGTTTCAACAACCCGCTCATCATTGCGAACACGACGTTGTCCGTCGGCGCCGCTGCGTTCAGCCAATATGCGAATTTCGACAAGGGATCGGCCGGCCTGATCCTGCTGGCATTGTTGTGCAGACGGGCCGAGACGGCGCCGGAGTGGGGCAGTTTGTTCAAACAGACCTGGCCTGTTGCGCTGGTCACGATCGCAGCGGTGCTCGGTCTGGCGACATGCATCGCTTATGTCAAACCTGATCTCAAATTCACGCAAGTCAGCGCGTTGTTTCTGGCGACGAACCTGTTCTTTACGGTGGTTGCGGAAGAGGCTTTCTTCCGTGGATTGCTGCAGGATCGCCTGGCGCTATCGCTCGCCAATGTGCGGTTCGGCCGGTCGGCTGCAATCGTCTGTTCAGCCTTGCTGTTCGGCGCCGCCCACGCGGCTGGCGGCGGCGTCTACGTAATGCTGGCCACGCTTGCCGGGTTCGGCTACGCCTATGCGTATCACCTCACCCGCCGCATCGAAGCCCCCATCATCGTGCATTTCGCCGTGAATGCCGTGCACTTTATTGGCTTCACTTATCCTCATCTGAACTGAAACCAAAACTAAGACTGCCAGTTCACTCCAAAAAAAACGGCACCCGCAGGTGCCGTTCGATACAAGCAGGCAGCGTGGCTGTCGCCATGCGGCCTTAAGCCTATTACAGGTTGATTTTGCTGATCTTCGCGCCTTGCAGCGACACGCCGGCGATCAAGCCGCCATTGGTGGTGACGAAACCGATGATCGGCTGCTGCACGGTGTTGCTGTCGATATTGCCGTTGGCACCGATATTGGCCAGCGCCACGGTTGCATCGGCTCCTACTGTATAGCCTTCGCTATGACGGAATTTGTCGAGCGAATCCTGCGTCATGAACAGCACAACGATAGCCTTGGATTGCGCACCGGCCTGGAAGCCGATCGAGCCGGCGGTAGTGGAGTAATAGGCTTCGGTGCGGTTGCCGACGCGCAGAACGCCCTTGCCGTATTCAGCACCGACCACGAAGCCGGCTTGCAGCACTGCCGGGAAAATCAGCACGCCCTTGGCGCGCGCAACCAGGTCACGCGAGGCGGGGGCTGTCTGGTACAGCTTGGACAGAGTAGCGTCAGCACCGGCGTTGATTTCGTTACGGCTGCTACTGGCGCTGGCATCGCGATCCGGCATGGTTGTGGTGCAGCCGGCGAAGGTGACACTGGCCAAAGCGATAGTGATCGCTGCGAGGCTGCGGCTCCGGAACAATGGTGATTTCTTTTGCATATTATTCTCCGTCTAAAAATACCGTTTATGATTCGTATAATGTTGCAAATATAGCATTTAAGCCAAAGGCAGGTGTATCAAATAGTAACAATTTGATATCTTCCAAGCGCCTCGCTCTCCGCTATCGCGCCGAATAACGGCCATGTCGGCCATAGACACGATCCTGGCAAGACGTTGTCGTTTGAGCACGCCAAAGCCAAAATGTTCCCCAGCGGCAGCAATCAACAATCCAATCCGGCAGCTTTATTTGCACTGACACAACTCACTCTACAACGGACATCCCGGCATATCTGTGCGCTAACGCACATTGAATACATTAACGCATTATTTACGTCGCAACGGCGCGCGCCGATGCGGGAGAAACACCACGACCGTTTTTAGGTCTCTCATAGACATGGCGGAATGGGCAGCCGATCTTGACCAGCTTCTTTTCGAAGGCATCCCGATCAGTAACGAAATCGCCTGACTCCATCGCGCCTCGCTCGCGCTGATACATACTGACCTCTGCCAGTGGTGGACTGGAGACCTCCCATGGCCGACACGACCATATGCAACTGCCGCGGACGATCCGTATGCTGGTGAAAGATAGCAACGCCACCGATGCCAGTACACAGAAAATCCTGCAATGGCCCTTCGAGCGAGTTGTGATGGTGGACAACACGATTTCCCCATGCTGGATCGCTTTTTACACGGCACCGTACTCAGCAACTCAGAATCCGTCGGTGCTATCGGCGTTCAACTTGCCCCAACTGAGTCCAAACCTGACAAGATATTTCTTCAGGCGATCCGCGTCGTTGGGATTGAGCTTTGTGCTGCGCGAAGCCGCAAACAATTTTCGCCCGGCATCCGACATCGATTTCGAACGCCGGCAGATATTGATTACCGCCGTCAATTGCAAAGCGTCGAACAAATCCAATTGCTCGATCTGCTCACGCTCCATTACCTCGTCAAGGTTGAACTCGCCTGGTTGGATGGGCGGCGTCGCATAATGCTGCCACAGCCGCTTCAGCCGTAGCGTCTCGTCCACTACAATCGCATCAGTAATTCGGCCAGCATCAGCCAGCGTCGCCATGCGCGTTATGGATGCGGACAGATCACGGAAATTCCCCATCCACAATGCCTCCTTCGACATTGCAAACCGCATGTAGTGATCACGCGCCTCCTTGTTGAATCGGACCATTTGGCCGTTTTCTGCACCGAACTGAGCCAGCAGATAATCCATATTCGGCTCTATATCTTCGGAACGATCTACCAACCCAGGCAATTCATACGTCCACAAATTAATCCGCGCGTACAAATCTTCACGAAAACGCCCGGCCACTACTTCTCTCGACAAATCGCGATTGGTGCCGGCGATCAGTTGAAAATCGCTTTGCACTTCGTTGTCGCTCCCCACTGGCAAGAAACGCTTTTCCTCGATGGCTTTCAGCAGCATCGCCTGCTCATCGAGGCCAAGTTCACCAATCTCATCAAGAAACAGCAATCCTTTGTGCGCCGTGCGGAGCAACCCTGGGCGGTCAGATGCCGCGCCGGTGAACGCACCCTTGATATGGCCGAACAACGTCGATCCAGCGCCATCACCGTGCAGCGTTGCACAATTGATCTCTACGAACTTGCCATCCAGCTGATGACGCGCCTTCTTCAATTTGAACACGCGCTTCGCCAGGAAGGACTTACCGGCGCCGGTAGGGCCCATAAGCAGCATCGGCGCCTTGGATTTGATGGCGACCCGCTCAATTTCGTCGATCATCGTATTGAAGTGTGCATTGCGCGTAGCGATGCCCGACTTCAGGAACGCGACACCTTCTTGCCGTTCGCGCGAGAACCGCTGCGCGATCTGGTCATACCTGGAAAGGTCAAGGTCTATCAACGTATAGTTACCTGCGTCGCCCACCGTCTGCCTGCGCGATGGCGATGTTTGCAACAACCGCCCAGGAAAATAGTGCGCTTCAGTCATCAGGAACATGCAGATCTGCACAACGTGTGTACCGGTCGTGATGTGTATCCAGTATTCCTCGTTGTCGGTATCGAATGGATAGGTTTTGGCAAAGTCGAACAGGCAACCGTACACATCTTCAAAATCCCAAGGATCGGCGATCGATAATTGGCGAGCAACAACCTCGGTTTCCGGCGACACCGATCCGATATCCCTCGTCACCTGCTGCACAAGATTCTCGTACTTGCCGCTGTAGAGCAACTCAAACCGCTCAACCACCATCTCGTCGTGCTGTGTCAGCGCCACTGTCGGACGCCATTTCTCCCAGCGGCCACTGCCGGAGCCTTTATCAAGCTGGGTACCTAAGAATCCAATGACGACAATGCGTTTCTTCTTCATATTTCTCAGATAAATCTTTATCCAATAAGATAATTCTCTTTGGAATATGAATATCTCACAAACTCTTTTGAAAGCAAAGAATATTTAACAAATCTCTTTGAAATCAATTCGTTACACGAGATATTCGCTGCTACATACTTATCTGGCACAGTCGTTGCAATAAAGGAGAGGCAAGTAACGAAATTATGGATGACATGCCTAGCCGCAAACGATACGCGGGTAATACCGACAGCGGTCTCGGCAACAGACGGGAGATAGAGATGAGTTGGATGATCAGAATTAGCAGTACAAACTTTGAACGGGGCATGAATACCGATGCGACTACATCAACGTGCCTCATCACATCAACTGCTTGTCATACCGTCGCTCAATTACGCGCGTCCCCGAATACGGACAAGACTACATTTGGAATGGCCGGTGCCTATCCGACCTGCCAGACCGAGCAAGTTTGGCAAAATATCTTGTCAACTCTTGTCGGGATTTGATTGACCACGCATTATCAGGTATCAGGCGGATGCAGGTGGAGAACTAAGAAAGCACTTCCGCAGCACTCGACATCAGCCTTATTTATAAAAGAAAAGATCATGAAACACGAAGAATACGATGTCCTCAATGTTGAGGGTGGTAGCCATATCAAGATGTGGACCAAGGGTGTGCCGGTGGAAGCCGAAGCACGACAACAACTGAGCAACACGGCGAAAATGCCTTTCATCTACAAGCATCTCGCTGTGATGCCGGACGTCCACCTCGGTAAAGGTTCGACTATCGGCAGCGTGATTCCGACGCTGGGTGCAATTATTCCAGCGGCTGTCGGCGTGGATATCGGCTGCGGAATGATGGCGGCCAAGACAACCTTGAACGCCCGCGATCTGCCGGATAACCTGGGCCCGTTGCGCAGCGCAATTGAAAAAGCCATTCCACACGGTGCTTCGCCGAAGACGCGGGATTCAAGGGACGCGACAAGGGCTCCTGGGAAACTCCGCCAACACCGGTCGATGCCGCCTGGGCGCAATTGAAGGATGAATTCGACGCGGTCTGCCTTAAAACACCGAAGCTGGCGAAAACCAATAATTATCGCCACTTGGGAACGCTCGGTTCCGGTAATCACTTCATTGAAGTTTGTCTGGATGAGACCAATGCCGTCTGGTTCATGTTGCACTCCGGTTCACGCGGCGTAGGTAATGCGATCGGCTCCCATTTCATAGAACTGGCCAAACAAGAGATGCGTACCCACTTCATTAATTTGCCGGATCAGGATTTGGCGTATTTGCCTGAAGGGACCCGGCATTACGATGACTATATCGAAGCGGTTGGCTGGGCCCAGAAATTTGCTCGCATGAATCGCGAAGTGATGATGCAAAACTTGATCGCCGCAGTTCGTACGGTGATTACAAAGCCGTTCGAAACTCACGTGGAAGCTGTAAATTGCCACCATAACTATGTGCAAAAGGAGCAGCATTTCGGCAAGGATGTGTTGGTGACGCGTAAAGGGGCGGTATCAGCACGTGCCGGCGAGCTGGGAATCATTCCAGGATCGATGGGTGCAAAAAGCTTTATCGTTCGCGGCAAAGGTAATCCAGAGAGCTTCAACAGCTGCAGTCACGGCGCCGGCCGTACCATGAGCCGCACCGAAGCCAAGAAGCGCTTCACCATCGACGACCAGATCAAGGCGACCGAAGGTGTTGAATGCCGTAAGGATGCTAATGTGATCGATGAAATCCCGATGGCCTACAAGGATATTGATGCGGTGATGGAAGCGCAGCGCGCCTTGGTCGAAGTCATACATACCTTGAAGCAAGTGGTATGTGTTAAAGGATAGAGAGCCGTTGCTCTTATACCGTCCCGAAGTCACGCTTACAGGCGTGACTTCGGTAATAAAAACAAAGAAAAAATTGAAGAAAATGATTGAATTGAATGGGGCAACAGGGGAAGGTGGCGGCCAGGTTTTGCGTACGGCATTAACATTGTCGATGATTACCGGACAACCATTTCGCATTATCAATATCAGGGCAAATCGTCCCAAGCCAGGATTGATGCGGCAACACCTGGTCGCCGTGCAAGCTGCGGCGGCAATATGTAATGCCGATATCGGCTCTGTAACCGTGGGCGCGCAATCGCTTGAATTTGTGCCTGGCAAGATCAAGGGCGGGGACTATAAATTCTCCATCGGCACCGCTGGCAGCTGTACCTTGGTGTTGCAGACATTGCTGCCGGCGCTGCTGTATGCGGATGAACCCTCCATGATTCATATCACTGGCGGTACACATAATTCGATGGCGCCCCCGGCGCATTTCTTGCAGCGCGCATATGGCCGCGTGTTGGCTGAGATGGGCGCAACGCTAGAGATCGAATTGAAGCGCGTCGGCTTTTATCCTGCTGGTGGAGGTGAAATAGTTGCGCACGTTTCGCCATGCCCGCGGCTAAAGTCACTTGAATTGATGACCCGTGGAGAACGCGTATCAGGCTATGCGGAAAGCTTCATCGCCGGCGTTCCACTCGATGTCGCAAAGCGGGAACTCGCATGTGTGAAGGCAGCCATGGGTTGGGACGAGTCACAATTGCTGATCCGTGGCTTGCCAGCTGAACAGGGTCCCGGTAATGCCTTGCTCATCACGCTCGAATATCAATATGTTACGGATGTCTTTTGCGCGTTCGGCGAGAAAATGGTGCGCGCCGAAGATGTTGCAAGGAAGGCAATTTCGCAATTGCGGCAATATCTCACATCCGGAGCAGCAGTCGGCGAGCACTTGGCCGATCAAATCATGCTGCCATTTGCACTGACCGGCCGTGGCCGCTTCACCACCAATTGCATGTCAAAGCATGCGACGACGAACGCCGAAGTGATTGAACACTTCCTGCCAGTAGTGATTTCGTTTGAACATGACGGCATGCTCAGCACGTGCACCATCGAAACAAGATAGAAAGAGGCGGATTGCCTCGGGAAAATCGCTCTAATGGCAATCCCGCAACTGAACTCATTGCCATACGTCGCTAAAGCAGTCAAAAAATCACGAACTTTCCGAAACCGCAAGATGCTGGTTATAATCATCTGCAAAGGTGAAGAAAATGAGCTCCCATATTCTGACTCTGGACATCGCAGGAAATCCGTTCGACTGGATTTCGCCGCAAGACGCTGTGCTCTATTATGCGAGCGGGAAGGTGGCTTGGGAGTTGGGAGAAGGGGACATCGTCTTTCGCGGCGGTTACTCGCGCACCGGAGTACAGTCGCGCATCCTCGTCAAACCGATCATCGCCATCGCCGGCAGCGCCATCATGGCGCGCATGCTGCACATGGAACTGCCGCTGGGCCATCACAACGATCTGCTATTCCGGCGCGACCGTTACACCTGCGCCTATTGCGGCGGCCATTTCACACATAGCGATCTGTCGCGCGACCATATCCTGGCGCGCTCCCATGGCGGCAAGGATACCTGGATGAACTGCGTCACCGCCTGCAAGGACTGCAACCAGGAAAAGGGCAACAAGCCATTGGAAGATTTCCGCCCGCTGTTGTATGTGCCGTACGTTCCTTGCCGCGCCGAGCACTATTTGCTGAGCGGCCGCAATGTGCTGGCGGATCAACACGATTACCTTGCCGCCCGCCTGCCGAAGCACAGCAGGATGCGCGAGTTGAACTGAAGTAGCCGCAATCCCGCAACGCATTCTCCCGCACAAATCGTGCACCGAAAAACAACAAAACACGCTGCGCGCTCCGTGAATTGTTTGACACCCGGAATTCATCGGGAGCAGAATCGCAGCTCAGTAATTTCAACCAACAATTTTTACAGGAAAGGAACGGCTATGCCACGGACGGCTATCGGTAATTCGCAACACACATAGCCCCGCGCATGCCTGCTCGGGGTATCGGCAATATTGCCGCCCCGAGCCGGACGTTCCAATCAAGAACCCCGGTGAGGAAACTCGCCGGGGTTTTTGCTTTTTCGGGCGCGCCATTGGCGCGGCCTGCGGCAAAAGCCCTGGCATGACAAATAATTTGAAGAAAAAGTTATGCCAATCAAACAAACCCTGCACAAGGGCCTGGTGCCCGTGCACATATTTACCGACGAGATCGACCACAGTGCGCTGCAGCAGCTGATCAACATCTCCAGCCTGCCGATCGTGCATCCGCATGTGGCGGCAATGCCCGATGTCCATGCCGGCATTGGCGCTACCGTTGGCAGCGTGATTCCGACTCGCGCCGCGATCATTCCCGCCGCAGTCGGTGTGGATATCGGCTGCGGCATGAACGCGGTACGCACCACGCTGACAGCAAGCCAGCTCCCCGACAGCCTTGCGCGGCTGCGCAGCGCCATCGAAGCATCGATTCCAGTCGGTTTTGAACAACACGAATGGAACAAGGTACGCGGCTCGGCGCACGCCCGCGTCGGCCGTCCGCTGAATGACCGGCTGGACCGCATCGTGGCGCAACACAAGGGAATCATGAAGATGCAGCACAAGTTTGCGCAGACCTGGATTTGCCAGATCGGCACGCTTGGCGGCGGCAATCATTTCATCGAGATCTGCCTGGACGAGGAACAGCGCGTCTGGATCATGCTGCACTCCGGGTCGCGCGGCATCGGCAACGTGATCGGACGCTACTTCATTTCGGCGGCGAAGAAGGATATGGAGCGCAATCACCTGCATCTGCCGGACAAGGATCTCGCGTACTTCAGTGAAGACTCGACGCTGTTCGACGACTACGTGGAAGCCGTCGACTGGGCGCAGGACTACGCATTGATCAACCGGCGCGAAATGATGCGCCGAGCGGTCGATGTGCTGGCTCAGCAACTGCCACCATTCAAGTTGGACGGCGAAGCGATCAATTGCCATCACAACTACGTATCACGTGAAATGCACGGCAATGAAAACCTGTTCATCACTCGCAAAGGCGCGATCTCGGCACGTGAAGGCGAACTCGGCATTATCCCCGGCAGCATGGGCGCCAAAAGCTACATCGTGCGTGGCAAAGGCAACCCGGAATCGTTTTGCTCCTGCTCGCACGGCGCCGGCCGGCGCATGAGCCGCAGTGAAGCCAAGCGCAAGTTCAACCACTTCGACCTGGCCGCTCAAACGGCCGGCATCGAATGCCGCAAAGATGGCGGCGTGGTCGATGAAATTCCGGCCGCCTACAAGGATATCGATCAGGTCATGGCGCACCAGACCGATCTGGTTGAAGTGGTGCACACGTTGCGCCAAGTCATTTGTGTGAAAGGATGAATATGAAGGTGACGATCAAACTACCGAAGCCGCGCAATCCCCTGGTCGCACTTGCGCGAGCCAGGAAGGCCGGTGGGCATACTTCGCACAATCCGGCGCGGCAAGTACGGCGCTCGGAAAAACAAAAACTGAATCAGCTGCTGTCCGGACGCAAAAGCGATGGAGGCGACGATGCGTGACGATATGTTCAAGGTGATTGTCGAACGGCCACGCCGCGTAAACAGCAATGCCTACAAAGGCGACGGCCGCCCTTTCCGTAATCGTGAAGAACCTACCGGCTTGCTTGGCATGAAAATGGGTTACAACGATAGCAAGGGGCTCAACGAGAATCTTGCGCCGTTGAAGCGCTTTCTGGAAAAACAGGTCAATCGTCCGTGGGACAAGGTCTATGCAGAAATCCGAGCGGTGATAGATGCCCGCAGCACCGTCAAGCAACATATCCTGCAGCATCTGAATGACGTCGTAGAGACGCAGACCCGCTGGGAAGGAGACCGCAAAGCCGGTCGCGTATTACTGCGTCAACACAGGCGATCCGGGAGTTACGTGGAATTGGCGCAGTCCCGCGCTGAGTTGTTTGTTCATCCGGTAACCGGAATCCTGCTGCGCAATCGTTTCCATGCGAGCTATAAAGCTGACAGAGATCGCGAGCACCTTGCATTTGAACTGGATAAAAGCAGGGTTCGTCGCATTCTTTCCGACCGCGTGCAACTGCATCTGATCAATCAGATCTGGTACGAAGTTACCTTGGATACGCTGCCTCCGCCATACATCGTACTGAAAGAAATCGATGGCGTCGTCGGCAGGCGCCGGATGTTTGACAAGCGCTGGGATGTACTTCGAAAGGAATGGGTAATCCTTGAAAACAATGCTCGCGTAGCGGCAACAGGAAGCAGCCAGGATTATTATGGATCCGCGACACTGTACGCTCGGGAAAAGCGTCAGCTCAACTCAAGGGAAATACGAGATCTTCAACTGAATACTCCACAACAAAAACAAAGGGCCCGTAAGGGTCTTTTGTTTTTCTATCTATATTCCAGCGGCGAATCATCAACTCGTCATTTAACTAGGCTTTTTTTGTCCCAACGACAACGCCAACACCCGCGCCACATGCAATGCCTCCATCCCCGCGCCATCGTGAATCTGATGGCGGCAACTGGTGCCGTCTGCGACTACGATGCTGGCGTTGCCGGCCTTGCGGACGGCCGGCAATAGGGCGAGTTCGGCCATCGCGATAGAGGCTTCGTAATGTTCGGCTTCGTAGCCGAAACTGCCGGCCATGCCGCAGCACGAGGATTCGACGGTGGCCAGTTCGATGTGGGGAATCCATTTCAGTACTGCTTGCACCGGGCTGAAGGCGTCGAACGCCTTTTGATGACAGTGTCCGTGCAGCAGGACCTGATTCGTCGGCAGGGCTTGCAAATCAAGCTGCAGCTGGCCTTCCTTTTTTTCCTTCAACAGGAATTCTTCAAACAGGTAGGCCGATTGCGCCAGTTGTCGGGCTTCGTCGCCGTAGCCGTAATTCACGAATTCGTCGCGCATGGATAGCAGGCAGGACGGCTCCAGGCCGACGATGGCGACGCCGCGCCGGACCAGCGGCATCAATGCATCCAATGTGCGGCGCGCTTCGGCCTTGGCTTGTTCGACCAGGCCGGCGGATAGATAGGTGCGGCCGCAGCACAAAGGTTGTTCGCCGGCCAGTGCATTGAAATGCACCTTGTAGCCGGCGGCTTCCAGCACCTGTTGCGCGGCGCGGGCGTTTTCCGGCTCCATGTAGTTATTGAAGGTATCGACGAACAGCAATACTTCGCGCCCGTCTGCATTGCCGGAAGTGCTTTTTGCGTTACCAAGGAAAGCCTTCTTGAAGCGGGGCAGTGAACGTTGCGGTGCGATGCCGATCCGCTTCTTGAGCCAGGATGCGAAGAGCGGCACGCTGTCGGCCAACGCCAGGAATCCACCGACGCTGCTGGCGTAGGGCGCATATTTCGGCATGAAGGCAATCAGCTTGTCGCGCAGGCTGACGCCGTGTTCTCCGGCCCATGCTGCGCGCGCTTCTATTTTTATTTTTGCCATGTCGACGCCGGTCGGACAATCGCGCTTGCAGCCCTTGCAAGATACGCACAAGTCCAGTACTTCCTTGACTTCGACGCTAGCCAGGCCGGCGCTGCCAAGCTGGCCGGAGAGCGCCAGCCGCAGCGTATTGGCACGGCCGCGGGTGACGTGCTTTTCATCCTTGGTGATGCGGTAGCTCGGACACATGGTGCCGGCGTCGAACTTGCGGCAGTGACCATTGTTGTTGCACATTTCGACCAGCTTGGCCAGGCCGCCGCTGCGGTCGTCGCCGCTGCCAGGCGCCGTTTCTTCACCAGTCAGTGGATTTCTGCGGACATTCCAGCTTGACCAATCGAGCAACGGCGCGTGCGGGAGTTCGCGATACCCTGGCGCAAAGCGGAAATTGGCGGCATCGTCCATCTTTGGAGGACGCACGATCTTGTCCGGATTGAAGCGATTTTCCGGATCGAACAGTTCTTTGATCTCGCTGAAGGCCGCGTTGATCTTCGGGCCGTATTGCCAGGCCACCCATTCGCCACGGCAGAGGCCGTCGCCGTGCTCGCCGGAATATGCGCCTTTGTATTTGCGCACCAGCGCCGACGCCGCTTCGGCAATTTCGCGCATGTCCTTGGCGCCGCCGCGACGCATATCGAGTATCGGCCGCACGTGCAACGTGCCGACGCTGGCGTGTGCGTACCAGGTGCCTTCAGTGCCGTACTTGTGGAACACCTCGGTCAACTGGCTGGTGTATTCCGCCAGGTGCTCCAACGGCACCGCGCAATCCTCGATGAACGAAACCGGTTTGCCGTCGCCTTTCATGCTCATCATGATGTTGAGGCCGGCCTTGCGCACTTCCCATAACGCCTTTTGGTCGGCGGCGCCGCGCATTTGCACGACCGCGCCGGGCAATTGCAAATCGGCCATCAGTTCATCCAGTTGCGCCAGCTTCAACAACAACGCATCGAGATTTTCGCCGGAGAACTCGACCAGCAGGATCGCCTGCGGCTGTCCGACCAGCGCCTTTTCGATGACCGGCTTGAATGCCGGATTACCCATGGCCAGATCGATCATCGTGCGGTCGACCAGCTCGACCGCAGTCGGTCCCAGCTTGACGATATGCTGCGTCAGATCCATCGCCTGGTAGAAGGTCGGGAAATTGACCACGCCCAGCACCTTGTGTTCCGGCAGAGGCAGCAGCGCCAAAGTCAGTTGCCGGCTATACGCCAGCGTCCCTTCGGAGCCGACCAGAATATGCGCCAGGTTGGCGACACCGTCGTCAGTATAGGCGCGCGGATTCTGGCAATCGAAGATGTCGATGTTGTAGCCGCCGACCCGCCGCAGCACCTTCGGTACACGCTCGGCGATTTCGCTACGCTCGCGCTGTGCGATGCGCTGCAGGCCGGCGACAAGTTCGTCCATCCTTGCCGTCGCCGGCATCCGGTCCAGGCGTTCAAAGCGTCCCTGCGTGCCATCGGCGAGCACAGCATCGATAGCTGTCACGTTATGTACCATATTGCCGTATTCAATCGAGCGCGAACCGCAGGAGTTGTTACCGGCCATGCCGCCAATCGTGCACTGGGCCGCAGTGGAAACATCCACCGGAAACCACAAGCCATGCGGCTTCAGCCACGCATTCAAATGATCAAGCACGATGCCCGGTTCAACCGTCACGGTGCGCGTAGCCGGATCGAAATTGATCACCTTGTTGAGCCACTTGCTACTGTCGATGACCAGCGCTTCTCCCACCGTCTGACCGCACTGACTGGTGCCGGCGCCCCTGGCCAGGATCGGCACATGGTTATCGCGGGCAATATCCAGTACCGTCAGCAGATCGTCCTGGTCGCGCGGAACAACCACGCCGATCGGCATGATCTGGTAGATCGAGGCATCGGTCGCGTAACGGCCACGATCGGCCTTGTCGAACAGGACATCGCCCCGCAGTTCGCGCCGCAATTGCGCGACCAGCGGCGTTGGCATGGCTCCGCCGCGCGGAACCAGATGGATGGGCTTCACCAGCATGGATCGTATCCTCTCTAGATGCTTGAAATGCAGCTACACGCCAGCCTTGACCGGATGGACCGGCGTGCCCGGTACGCTTTGCTCGAATTTGCTGTCTGGTTGCATGCGGAACGCCAGGAATACCCCGAATCCCATCAGGATCATGCTGCCGAGGAACGGCAGCTCCCAATTGCCGAAGCGGTCGATCAGGTAGCCGGACAGTACCGGCGAGATGATCGCGGCCAGCGCCGAGCCGGTGTTCATCATGCCGCTCGCGGTGCCGGAGTATTGCGGCGCGATGTCCATCGGAATCGCCCACATCGGGCCGATCGTCATTTCGGCGAAGAAGAAGCCGGCGCTCAAACAAAGGATCGAGATGTAAACGTTGTGCGTGAACAGCAGCGGCAACAACGACAGCAGCGTCAACAACATGCAGACCGAGACCATCTGGCTGCGCGCGCGCTTCAGGTTGCCGGTGCGCTTCAAAATCCGGTCGCTGACGATGCCGCCGAGCGTATCGCCGACCACGCCGGCAAAGAACACGCTGGAGGCAAACAGTGCCGATTTCTTGATGTCGAGGTCGTAACTGTGCAGGAAATACTGCGGAATCCAGCTCAGGAATAACCACAGGGTCCAGCCATAGCAAAAGTAGACGATGGTCACCGGCAGCATGCGCTTGAACAGCGGCCCCCACGGAATCTTCGGCTGGTTCTTCTTGACCTGAGGCAGGATCGCCAATTCCTCAGGCGTGATGCGCGGATGTTTTTCCGGATGTTCGGTAAACACGAACGCCCACACCAGCACCCACACCAGGCTGATCGCGCCGCAGATGTAGAACGATTCGCGCCAGCCGTGCGTCGCCATGATGAACACCACCATCGCTGGAGCGACGGCGTTGCCGATGCGCGCAAACGCATGCGTGATGCCTTGCGCAAACCCGCGATTTTCCTTCGACACCCAGCGCGACATGGCAGTCGTGGCCGCCGGAAAAGTCGCGCCTTCGCCGAGGCCCAGCAGCAAGCGCGCCATCAGCAAGGAGAACAGGCCGCCGGCGAAGCCGGTCAAAATCGTGGCGATGCCCCACAGGATGCCGCAGTAAATCAGGGTGCGCTTGGCGCCGAACTTGTCGCTGACCCAGCCGCCGATAATCTGGAACACCAGGTAGGGATACGCGAATGCCGAAAACACCAGGCCGATTTCGGTTTTTGAAAGATTGAATTCCTTGCCAAAGCCCGCTGCTGCGGTGCTGACATTGACGCGGTCCAGATAGGTAATGAAATACATCAGGCATAACATGATCAGCACGACGGTCGTCGCGCGAAAACGCAGGTGTTTCATTGTTGTCTCCATCCAATATGTGCAGGTCGGCAAACGCCGAAAGACCTACGCGGTCCCTGGTCCCGCCGCCCTCTGTGGGGCGTGCCGGACCGATCCATTGCGATGTAAGCCGTGCCGCGCACGGAGCCGCATTGAACCCAGCCTTTTTATTCGGACACTAGCGACGCCCGCCAACAGCAGGCGCCGGACATACTCATGCGGCTTTCAGCACCGGCTTGCTCTTTTGCGCAGCCAGGTTATCCATCGCCGCCACTACACCGCTGCCAGCCAACTCCACGCCGGCCAATTTCAAACCCATTTCGCAACCGGCCAGCGTCGCCATCAAGGTCAACTCGTTGGCCTCGCCGAGATGGCCGATGCGGAACATGCCGCCCTTCATTTTTCCAAGGCCGGTTCCCAATGACATGTTGAAATTTTCATAGATGGTCTTGCGGATCGCATCGGCATCAAAGCCGGGCGGCGTCATGACCCCAGTCAGCACCGGCGAATACAGGGCAGGATCAGCGCACTGGATTTCCAGGCCCCAGGCTCGCACTGCGGAACGGCATGCCGCAGCAAGACGCTGATGGCGCACGAACACGTTATCCAGACCTTCACCCAGGATCATGTCGAGCGCTTCCGACAAGCCATACAGCAGGTTGGTGTTGGGCGTGTACGGCCAGTAGCCGGTTTCGTTCATTTCGATGATTTCAGCCCAGGCCCAGAATGCCTTCGGCAACCGCGCGGTTTTGCTGACCGCCACGGCTTTTTTCGATACCGCGTTGAAGCTGATTCCGGGCGGCAGCATCAAGCCCTTTTGTGATCCCGACACAGTAACGTCGACACCCCATTCGTCATGCCGGTAATCCGCCGACGCCAGGCCGGAAATCGTATCGACGATCAGCAACGCCGGATGTCCTGCCGCATCGATGGCCTTGCGCACGGCAGCGATGTCCGAGGTAACGCCAGTCGAGGTTTCGTTATGCACCACACACACCGCCTTGATCTGATGGCCGCTGTCCTGGCGCAAACGCTCTTCGATCCGATCAGCCTGCACGCCGTGGCGCCAGCCCTCGATACCCGGCAGTCCAAGGAATTCGGGTTTCAAGCCAAGCGCCTCGGCCATTTTTTTCCAGAGCGTGGCGAAGTGCCCGGTCTCATACATCAACACCGTATCGCCCGGGCTCAACGTGTTGGTCAGCGCAGCTTCCCAGGCGCCGGTGCCGGACGCCGGATAAATCACCACCGGCTGTTCGGTCTTGAAAATCTTCTTGATGCCGGCCAGCACCTGCAAACCCAATGCGCCAAATTCGGGGCCGCGGTGGTCAATGGTCGGGTAACTCATAGCACGCAAAATCCGATCCGGGACTGGGCTTGGACCTGGAATTTGCAGGAAATGACGGCCGGCGGGATGAAAGTCTAGCTTTAACATTTGCTCCTCCTTTGAACGAATTGTATTTTGCATTCAAAATACTTTAGCAGTCCAAATTTCAAACGTAAAGCCTTTTTCGACATTACCCGACTCTAAGCATCGGCTTATTTCGGCTCAAAACTGATCTAAAACAACAAAATATGCCTATTTTTTGTTGAAATTCTCATAATTACATTCACCATTGCTGACTAGGCAGCTGTCGTTCTTGAGCCCTGTATTTGGTGTTAAAATAGGAACGAAAGCGTAAAAAAGGATTTTGAATGCAAAATACGACATCTAATCAAGAAGAAAAAGTCGCTCCGCTGGTCCCGAAACTGGAACGTCAACGCCTGCACGACACGGTGGTCGACCACTTGCGCAACCTGATCGTCGAAGCAGTGCTGACGCCTGGGACAAAATTGAATGAACGGGAGCTATGCGAAACGCTGGGTATTTCGCGTACGCCGCTGCGCGAGGCGCTGAAGGTGCTGGCCGCGGAAGGGCTGATCGACATTTCGCCGAATCGCGGCGCCTCGGTCTCCAAGATGTCGGAAACGGAAATCTGGGAAACCTTCGAACTGATGAGCGGCCTGGAAGCCATGTCGGGCGAACTGGCCTGCGAACGCATCACGCCGGTCGAACTGGCCGAGATCAAGGCCCTGCACTATGCGATGCTGGCCTGCAAGGCGCAAAACGATCTGCCCGGATACTACAGCCGCAACCAGGCGATCCACGACAAGATCAATGAAGCGGCGCGCAATTCGGTGCTGCAGCAAACTTACCTGGGCCTGAACCGGCGTCTGCAGGCGCTACGCTTCCGGTCCAATTTCCAGCCGACCAAATGGGATAGCGCCGCGCACGATCACGACGAGATGGTCAAGGCACTCGAAGCGCGCGACGGCAAACGCCTGGCTGACGTGCTGCGCCAGCATCTGCTGGACAAGCGCGACGCCGTGCTCAGTGCAGCCGCGTTACTGGATGAAAAGCGGGCTGCGCCTGCGGCTTAGGGTCAACCCGAATAGTCCCGTTAGGTGCTTGGCGCGAGTGCGCGAATCTATTCGTACAGCGACGGGCACCCAGACAAGAAGTTGGAGAACATGCTGACCAACATACGCAAATATCTTGCGGTGGCATTCAAATGGCAAAAAGGACGGCAAGACAGCGGCTACGACAAGATGTTGTTGCTGACTGCGCCGTGGCCGCTGCCGTTCGACAGTTACCTAATCCGCTATCCCATCGGCGCGGAAATCCCGCCGCATACCGATGCGGTAAAACAAGGTCAGCATTACCGCCTGAATATCGTGGTCAAGCGCTCGCCGCGCGGCGGCGAATTTGTCTGCAGCGCGCCAATCATTTCCACCTCAAGGATCAAATTTTTCCGACCCGATCAATGCGAGCACAGCGTCACCCGCGTTGAAGGCGGGAGCCGCTATGTGCTGTCGATTGGGTGGATTATCGGGAAATAGGGGCGAGTGCAACGCCCCGCAAAAAACTAAACCTTGACCGCGTAATTCTCAGGAAAGAAATGACGCTCGATCAGTTCGATCAGGATGTGCAACACCTTGATGTGCAATTCCTGGACGCGATCGGCAAAGGTACCGCCCGGCGTGCAGATATAGACATCGCTCAGCGCTGACAACACCTCGCTCGGCTTGCCCGACAAAACGATCACATGCATGCCGAGTTCGCGCGCCGCCTTGGCTGCGCGAATGATGTTCTTGCTGGTGCCGCTGGTGCTGAGTGCAACCAGGCAATCGCCGGGGCGGCCGTGTCCTTCGATGTAGCGCGAAAACACCTGCTCGTAACCGTGGTCGTTGCCGACGCAAGTCAGATGGCCGGCATCGCTGATGGCCGTCGCGCCCAACGCCGCGCGATCTAGGCGATAGCGGCCGGTCAGTTCCTCGGCAAAGTGCATGGCGTCGCACATCGAACCGCCATTGCCGCAGGAGTACACGCGACCCTTGCGCTGGAACACATCGATCAGCAAGGCGGCGGCCTGTTCGATCGATTGCAAGGCAACCGGATTGGCGAGCAGGGCATCCAGCGCTTGCTGGGCTTCGGTCAGGCTGGCTTTGATGTGCTGATGCATTTGGAAACTCCATGGGTATGCGGGAAAACCGCCAAGCTGCCGGCACAAGCAGGTGCCGAAAACAATTTCAAACGACCTCAAACCCGCCGTCATCCCCGCGAACGCGGGGATCCAAGTTGCGGAATCCAACTTGCCTAAAAAATGGATTCCCGCGTTCGCGGGAATGACGTGGCGCGTGGCTAGGGCCGCCTAAACGGCATCGCCAATGACGCAGCAGGGTTATTCGAGGCCGCATAAAGAGCGGAAACCATTGATTCTACTGAGCTATGTGGCCAATTGCCAGAGCAGGGCCGCGCCGGTATTGAGGCAACTGAATTGCCGCCGAGAATTTATCTGCAGATCAACGGCCCGTCGTACGGGTAACACCGGTATCGATCACGCCATAAGGCGTAATGCTGCTGCCGCTGATGGCGTCGCCATTGGACGGGGCATGACCGCAGGCGGCGATAAGTAAAGTTGCCATAACGGCAAAAAATAAACGCATCGTAATCCCTAAACTAAATGAAATGGTGTGCATGACAGACATGCAACCGACGCAAACGTTCCGTCGGCGCCTCCCGCCATGTTGCCATCAATCGGGCAGCGGAGTGCCCCGCACGCAAGCGGCAATCCGCACCATCTGCGCATCAAACTCAGCCGGACGCTCGTCACGCAACAGCGGAAACAGGTGCTGATGATCGGTGCCCGCCACCACCCGCAACTGGCGCGAACGCGCATTGCTTGCCGATTGCACCAGCCGCTCCGGTATCTCCAGCGGGATCACCGCATCGTGTTCGGCGGCGATCACCAGCAGATCGCCCTCGAATCGTTCCAGGATAGCCCATGCATCGCTATCAGCCCAGCTGCGCTCACGCCGGATGATCTGCGAAAACTGCGGCCCGAACGGCACATCGTAAGCGGCCGGCTCGTACACCCCCGGCACGATCAGCACCAATGCTGCGACCCGATGCGTCTGCGTCAACCTGATCGCGTTGTAGGCGCCCATGCTGGTGCCAAAAACCACCAGCGGTTCTTCCAACTTCCGTGCCGCAATCACCGCCTCAGCCTGGCGCGTGCGGCTGCTCACTGAAGAGTCCGCCAGCGCGCCGCCGGTATCGCCATGGCCGATGCAATCGAACGCCGTGGTAGCGATGCCGCGCGCCTGCAGCGCCGGGCGCAAACCCGAGCGCGTCGCCGTGGCGCGCGAACTCATGCCGGCGCCGTGCAGCAGCAGGGCATGGTGCGACGATGCTGCGGGATGAAAATCGCCCTTCAGAATGGCATGTTCGTAGGAAACGTCGAAGGACTCGATGGCTTGCATGATCAGATAAGGAGCGATGATTAGTCAGGTGCCGCTACCTTACCCCAACTCGGATTGCCGCGGAAATCAATCAATGAAAAATGGCGGTGATGACTGCGTTTTTTTCGCAGCCATCACCGCCATCTTTATCGCAGCCGCGGCCTACACCGCATGCGAAATTACTTCGTTACCGCTGCCTTAGCATCTGCCTTGGCGACTGGCGTTTCAGTCTTCACCTTAGCGTCTGCCTTGACTGCCGGTGCTTCTGTTTTTTCCTTTGCTGCAGGTTCTTTCGCATCCGACTTCACGACAGCTTTCGACTTCGCTTTCACAGCCTTGTGATGCGGCTTGGCCTTGGTAGTCTTGGCCTTAGCTTCAGTGCCAGCAGCCTTGGCTTCGGTCTTCACATCAGCCTTGGCTGCTTGTGTAGTCGTTGCAGTCACTGCGGCAGGAGCCGCTGCCGGTGCGGCTGGCGCAACAGGTGCAGTACCTTGAGCGAAAACAGAAGTAGCAAACAAGCCAGCGATCAGAGTAGCGATTAATTTGTTCATTTTTGCACCTTTACGTTATCTACATTACCTCAGGTATTTCCTGAGGACCTGAGCAATTAACGAGGACAGTAAAGGGATTGTTGACGTACATTACACTCGGTTACAACTACGTACATGCGACGAAAAAGGCGATTCAGCGTTGATGTCAGCAAACACAGCGCCACCAATCAATTCAGCAAGCGCCGCAACTTCACCGCACCGGACGAGTTCACCTCGACATCCGCCTGCGCCGCCAACGTCCCAATAAAAGCAGCAAACACACGCTGCTCCAACTCCCCAGCGGCGCACACCATTTCGCAAGCATGCATCGCCAGCACCACCGGGATGATGCAGTTGTCGATTACCTGTTCACGAACATCGGGTGCGAGCGATGGGACGCGCAGGAAGTCCAGTTGATCGGCGATGATGTCGGCGACGTCGTGTGGGGCGGGCAAAGTAAACAATGGCATTCCTGACTCCTCATCAGTTTGTATGTTCAGTTCACGACACAGGCATTCATCGGCAAGACGCTCACCTGGTCCTTGCTTATCTTCATTCTTGATCCATAACTAAAGCAGGGCATAACCGTCAGCGGCCTTTAAAGCCTGGCAGTCGCATGTGACGATTGGTCTACATTATCACATGTGACGATTAGTCCGTGTTCGATTAGTCTACAAAATGGGTTAATGCATATGTGAAATCTTTATCAATACGCTTCGGTGAACGCATACGAGAACTGAGAAAAGAGCGAGGTCTTTCTCAGGAGGGATTTGCCGACCTGTGCGGTTTCGACCGCACATACATCAGCGGCATTGAAAGAGGACTCCGGAATCCATCCCTGATTGCGATAGGCGCGTTGGCTAAAGCTTTGAAAGTCTCGGTCGAAGAACTGTTTAGCGGACTTTGATCTGGCGGCTCGGCTTGGCCTGGACATTCTCTCTCATCGATTACCAACCATGCTCGTCACGATCCGCAGTCTCGATTCATCAATCGTATTGAGAGCAGAACCGTAAAGCGGGAAATCGACAGCAATTCCTGCTCCATTTCATATCGACATGAAGACGTACGTCCCCACTCCATGAAACACTCCAACGCACCCATTCTCAAAGCCATCAATCTGACTTTCAATTATCCGCATCAGGAGCTGTTCAATAACCTGTCTGTAGAAATCCCCGCCGGCATCACGCTGGTGCGCGGTGGCGATGGGCGTGGCAAGAGTAGTTTGCTGCGATTATTGGCCGGCGATCTGCCGGCTCAAGCGGGTGAATTACAAATCAATGGCGTGTCTCTGAACGAACAGCCAGACCTGTATCGACGCCAAGTATTCTGGGTGGACCCGCGCTCAGAAGCATTCGACCAAATGACTGCGCATGAATATTTTGCGTCCCTGCACGCTACATATCCCAAGTTTGACGACTCGCTGTTACCAGCTCTGACGGAAGGGCTATCACTGACACCACATCTGGATAAGAAGCTGTACATGCTATCCACAGGCAGCAAACGGAAAGTATGGCTGGCGGCAGCATTCGCCGCTGGCGCCACGCTGAATTTGCTGGACGACCCATTTGCGAGTCTGGATAAGGCATCCATCAATTTTGTGGTGAAGATGCTCAATCGAGTCGCTGGCAACTCGCCGCAGGCCTGGGTGATTGCTCTTTATGACGCAGTGGACGGGGTGCCATTTACAACCACGATCGATCTAGGCGATTAAGTCCAACAAATTATCATTGGCGGCCGATTAATTAGAAACAGAAATTGTCCGATCACTTAGGCTCTGGGAGTTGAGATATTGTCTCAATCGTTCGATTTCCGATGGCCTCCCTCCAAACCGCACCGGTGTTCGGGTCAAACAAAACAACAACATCTGTTGTCCCAAACACGACCCGACCACTTGCGATAGTTTTATCGCCGTCAGTAATCTTTATACATTGAGCATATGTCTCAACCGTCTTATTTTTTTTCTTCAACTCAACAAATTTGACTCTTTCCGCTCTCGTCAATATGGGGGCACATTGCTTTGGAAGTATTACGTCGTCTTGAATGTGTTTCGTTCCTGCAGAAAGTCCAATCATTGGAAGTAGACTAAAAAAACTACTCAACGTAATCATCAAAGCTAATATGAATGGAACACTCAAGAAGACGCTCACACCAGAAATAGCACTCCCTAATAGAGATATGAATGCATATTTAGTAAATCTTTTTTTATTATTTATATTCAATGACTTTAACGAAAATTTTCCATCAATAAACCGTTGATAAACCTCAAAAAAAATAGAAATTGCGCCCATGCTTATCAACGATATCAGCATGACAAATCCGATGCTCTCCCAGTACGATCTGGAGGAAAACAGGTTTCCAAATAGTTCAGATAAAGTAACTATGGTCCATGTAAAAAACCAAACTGATAAAGTTAAAAGATCAAAGCTAGACTTGAATATACTCGCATGTGGGATGCCAAATTCAGTTTCAACTGATAGCGCGACGCCATAACCCATAAACGCTAGAAACGCTGCAATCAGAGCTAAAAATGCTAGTGTGGTCGAAGCGAACGCACTCAATGAAAATGCACTTCCGTTCTTTTCTATGCCAGCTTTTTTTTCTTGAGGTAGCTCATCTTTTGTCATACGGGCTCCTTGCATAAGTGGATATTAATTTTTACTAAAGCGTAGTAGGAAACAAATAGAAATGTCGACAACCGTGAATTTGCCATGTACTTGGTATCGGCAATATGAATTAATTTCTTTAATATATTCCAGCATAAGCACTCGCATGGAACCTAGAAATTAGGAAGTTCGGTAGGCCGCAGAGATCACCCGGTGCCACAAAAGGGCGGCGTCAGGCAGGGGCGAGATCAAGTCTTGCAATGACGTAATCGATAATTGCAACGACTTCATCATATGGTATTGCAAGACTTGCTCCCGTCCCAAAGAAGACCCCGAAAATAAATTTCCAGGCGAAAATACTAAAAAACGCCGATCTTTTGGCAGGCGTCGAGGAACGGCTTTCTGAGAAAGTTGCAGTCGGCGTAGGGGCGACTATTCGCCTGTTGGGTACGCATATTTAGAATATCGGCAGGTTGCTTGTCATATGCCAGGCATTCGTCCAGCACCTGCACAATCCAGTACTTGCCGTCGTTCTCTCCGCAGAGCTTGGCTTTATAGCGCTCCTCGATGCCGTAAACGTCTCTCCAAGTGTCGATTTCCTCGTTAATGGCCTCGGGGCCGAAGTGCAGGCTTACCTCTGCTGGTGTCAGCCTGGCGACATCAGAACCCAGCAAGACAACTTGGATCTCAATAGCGTGGCCAGCGGCTGCATACGGATAGAAAGCTTTGCGTCGCCCGGCAGGGCCGTACATCGGGTCTTTGCTTAGTTTGTAGGTACTGTTGCACTCGTGACAGGCTGGAGCCAGATTGCGGAAATTGATTGAATTGAACGGATATAATGCCTTGGGCAGGTAGTGGTCGTAGGCCTCGCGCTTACTATGATGTTCCCCCTTTATATCGCCAATACCACAGAATGGACATTTCCCGGTCTTGTTAGTGGTCACAAAATTGTGATAGTGCTCGTTGATATCACCGATTTTTTTGCTTAATGCGACGAGACCTAGCAGTGAAGGCGAATACAAGCCCTTGAAGAAATTACCAAGTTGAACAGCAATGTTCTGGTGGGTTACTGCAATGTCAGTGTACCGGGCCAATTGTGCTGTCGGGTCATTGGTGCAGACCTTTTCAAGATCATTATTACCTTGATACCACTGCTTGAACTGATTGATCTGCGCAGCAGTTAGTGGTGAAAACAGCCCATAGATGCGCTCCACGTGGCCGTAGAAAAAATCTGCGCCTTGTGCGTCGGAGTAGTAGAACGCCTCCATCACTTCGCGTAGTTCTGCATTGGTATTGAACAAGTTCAAGTCAAAGGGGCCGCTCCCAGGGGTCTTGCACCACACATCGTAAAAAATGTAGTCGATGAACGCTTGCATCTTCTCCATCTGGTGCGGCACATAGGTGTATGAGAATAACATTAGCCCTGTGCCTTCCCGTCGTCCTGTTGATCGCTATCGAGAATCGCTTTGACCACCAGCAACTTTTCAACCGAGTCGCCAAGTTGCTGGTGGATTTCAGTGATCAGGGCTTCCTTGTCCTCTATGCCCTCGTTGAAGCGCTTGCGGAAATCATCCAGCAGCGCTTGCGCATGACCACCGATGGTTTCGCGCTTACCGAAAGTGGTCATGGTGATCTTGTTGATGGAAGCACCCAACGTGTTGTAGTTTGGGTGGCTGATGCTGACTTCACCCGTGTCCTTGTCCTTCTCAAAGACCAGCACCTTGTCCGACTTGCTGTCCGAGATCAGGAAAGGCGTGTGAGTGGTGATTAGCATCTCCTGTGCAAACTCATCGTTACCGGGTAGGCACTGACGCAGGCGACTAATGAAGTTGGCGCGCCAGTCGGGGTTGAAGTGGGTTTCCGGTTCGTCGAGCAGGAACAAGCTGTTGGTGTCACGGAACAGCAAGGATAGACCGAGGCTGTGCAACAGTTGATGTTCACCATCCGATAGCTCCTTGAGGAGCATCGGCTTTTGCACGCCTTGCTTTGTGAAGTAGAAATGTTTGATGCGCATGATGCGCTCGTCGGATGCTAGGGACGGCACTGTCTCACTGACATAGTGACTGGTCGAGGTGTACAGATCTGACTTGAGCGTTTCGCTGACCGAATACAAATTCAGCGCCAGCAGAACTTGCAGGACCTGGAATAAGGCGAGGGCAGAATCATCAAAGTTGGCGCGGAAGGCTTCCTTGGTTTTTTCGTTAACCCAGTAGTCGAAAACCAAGGTGTCGGATGCCTCATCGTGGAAATGAAGCGTGGCGCATCGTCTTAGCTTTTCGATGATGGAAGTGCGTTCATCGCCTTCCAATCCTTGCAACAGATTGAGCCGATAGTCACCCGTTTCGGGATCAAGATAGATTGCATCGTTGTCCGCAAAGCGGCCATCTTGCGTCTCGGTCGGCAAAACATATTCACCAGAAGTGAAAGTCGCCACCTGCTGGCGTGTCAATGGAATACTACGTCGCAAGATAATGCGGAATTCCTTCAGCGCCTCGATGCCCACATCCTCCCGGAAGGGCTGCAAGGTGGCTTCGTCCTGAAACAGCAAATTGCATAGCAGGATGGCTTGGCTGAAGCCATTGTCGAGATAGGCTAGTCTAGTTTCAGGACGACCGGGATAGGGCAATTGCTTGGCAAGCGCAGTCCAATACTCGTCAAACTGGACAAAGCGCATCTTGAAAAAAGGTAGACTGAGAATTTCGTTCTCGCCCGATGAATAACCCAATATGTACTGAGGCAAGAGAATATCGACATATCCGCCGTCGAACGATTGATCGGGGTCGATTTCAAATTCGCTTTGGTTCGCCCACTGGAAACGTACCGACTCACCTGGATTTTTCCAAACCCAAACACCTGCCCACATTGGGCTGTCCGGACGTCGATACTCCGGAGGCACCTGGATCATGTAATCCAGTTCGAATGCCACCGGCGATAAATCCAACGTCACGCTCTGCAAGCCCTCAGGTAAAAAACTGCGGCGCACGCGCAGTACTTCAAGCTGAAAGAAAATCGCCGCCAGCGCTTCGAGCAAATTGGACTTCCCACTACCGTTAGGACCGGCGCAGACGAAGGGCGCAAAACCCTCCGGCTTCATCATCTCTTCCTGAAAGGACCACTCAGTGCGAAAGTGATACTCAAAACCGTAGGGCAAGCTGCGAAAACCGGCGGGGTCTGTAATTTTGATGCGTACGAGCTTCATGATCTATCACGTCCCACAATCGGTCGGTCGCTTTTGAAGTTCAACTCGATTGCTATGTATATCGAAAATTTGTATCAAGTCGCCGGCCCTCAATTTTTCAAAGATCAAGTCTTTCAGCTCGTCGTAATCGTCCAGCGTCAGCGCGGGGGTGGCGCCATCGGTTTCAAGTTGTATCGCTTGTACTAGCTGCCACGCCGATTCCAAAAACTGCGCGGAGCCCAGGTTGGCATCCGGAGACATATTCGTTAGGTATTGCTTTAACCAACGAGCAAGTAACTCATTACGCGCATCTGCTGCTGGTTGCGCGGCTTGCACTAGCTCATTGACGAGCTCACTAGGTGTGGTCGGTTGCTTCGGCGAGGTTGATCGCTCTGCTTGTGCTTGTTGTTCGTGTGACAAATGAGTCTGTTCGCTAGCCAGTGGTACGCGCGACAAATCGAGTTCACCCTTGAAAGCCTGCTGGCTGAGAGCTCCATAAAGGGATTCGAGATCAGTAAGGCTTTCCTGGTAGCGAGATTTCATCTTATCAATCAATTTGTGAGCTGCCGCGAAATCATTTTGCAAATCAATTGGAGGGCGTTTAAGTTTCGTTTCTTTGATAAGGCCAAGGTTCAAGCCGCTCATAATTGCTCCGCGGTTCTTGCTCTTAAACTGATTGAGAATGAAGGGATTCGAATGAATCGAGTAGGACAAGAACAGTGGACTTGCGATTTCTCTATTTAGAGTAATCGCCGCCAAGTGCTTGGTATTGATTGCCAGAGGAATGTCATCAGGAATCACCGCCGAACGACCAATCGTGCCCATGATGGTGACGATTACATCGTCTGGATAAATTCTGTAGTTTTCAAGTTCTTGGTACTTTTTCCTGGAGATATAGCGGCGCTCATCCCATGCGAAGCGATTTTGAACGGCGTTATCAATACCCAACACTGCCACATCACCGTCGGTAGTAAATTCACTGTGCAACAAGTTTGATCCAAATGGGCCTGTACGCATCGCGCCTTTGTGTTTCGCCGCCAGATCCTTTATCTCTACCAGTGGCCAATCTGTATAACCGGGCGCTTTGGGCGAGAACATTTCCAGAAATAAGCTCTGTAGCAGGTCGTCGAGTTGTTGCAGGTGGTGTTTGCGCTGGGTAATCAGTGCTTCAATTTTGCCGAGCAGATGAGCAACGCGGATTTGGTCTTCGAAATCGATTACCGGCAGCGGGATGCTTTCCAGCGCGTTCCTATTGATATGCGGAATCGTCGCACCCGTTGCGGTCTGTCGCAGATAGGCGAACTTGGATTTCAGGTACATCCCGAGGAATGGAGTAAACAGTTGTACATTATTTCTAATACGAAGACGTGCAATGGTGCTACCGATGTAACCATTTTTCCCATACCCAATGGTTCCGGCGTTTGCCCCATCCCAAGCGATTAACACGTCGTCTAAACTCGCTTCGGTACCAGTGAGGTCGTCTGTGTAACGAATCAGGTCATCGTTTCGAAGGTCATCGATGCCGATCAATCGCTTTGCTGCGCCGGATGGTGAGGTCGTTATTTCGTGTTTCTTGCCCTTAGCAATTGAAATAGCCGAACCGAGTGTTTGGGGCACGGATTTTGTCATCCCACCATCCCCCTTAACTCAAGCAATTCACGCACGATACCGCTTTGCATCTTGGTCAGCTCTGCTCTATCTACATCGCCCACTTCGGCTTGAATCAGCCGATCCAGAATTACGCCTGGCGCTTCGTAGTGCTGTTCTTCAAACACATCCGTTTTGTAGCGCGAGGGTGAGAGGTCGTAGTTGTTCTTGTCGTCCGCGATCTCAGCGAGCGGCACCATGAAGCATTTCGCCGTGCGATCAATATTGGTGGCGGGGTTGCGGGCGTGGTATCTGGCGATGATGTCTTGCAAGTCGCCAAAGCCTTCCCGCTTGCTACGCTTGTCGTCCAACGAATAGCCGTCGGCCGCCATTTCGTAGAACCAGACGTGTTCTGTGGCTGGCTGGGTGAGCTTGTCCTTCGGCCCCCAGACTTTGGTGAATAACAGGATGGCGGTGCTGACCCCAGCATAAGGTTTGAACACGCCACTGGGTAGGGTGATCACCGCCTTGAAATCGCAGCGCTCGACCAGCATCTGGCGCAAGGTCTTGAACGCACCTCCGGAGCCGAACAACACGCCCTGTGGCACGATCACACCGGCGGTGCCACCCTTCTTAAGCAGGCGATAGATGTTTTCGACAAACAGCAGCTCGGTCTTGGTAGTGGCAAGTTGCAGGTTTGTATTGATGTCGCCCTTATCGATGCTGCCGGTGAAGGGCGGGTTGGCCATCACGATGTCGTATTCAGACTCTTCGGTGTAGCTCTTGCTGAGGGTATCTTTGTAATCAATGTGTGGTTCGTCGATGCCGTGCATCATCAGGTTCATCAGCCCCAAGCGGACCATGGTGGCGTCGATATCATAGCCCACAATGAACCGGCTAGAACGGCTTGAGCCTTTTCAGTGAGGCCGGCGGCGATCGACGTGCGCACGAAACCGTCTTCATCGGGCGTGAGATCCGACTTACCCGCCTTGATGGCAAGCTGTGTGACGATATACTGGTACGCACCAAGCAGGAACCCGCCGGAGCCACAAGCAGGGTCGGCGATCTTGTGGCCCAGTTGTGGTTGCACCAGCTCGGCAATAAGCTTGATGATGTGGCGTGGGGTGCGGAACTGGCCGTTCTTGCCGGCGGTGGCGATCTCGGACAGCAGCATTTCATACACATCGCCCTGGATGTCCTGGAAGGCCTGGCCCTTCTCTTGCGAGTCCTTCTCCATCACTTCGAAGATTTCGTCGATAGTCTTTACCGCCTCCACCAGCAGGGCTGGCTTGGGGATGATGAATACGGCGTTCTTCATGTGGTGAGTGAAGTTGGACTCGGCGCCGTTCAGGTCTTTCAGAAAGGGGAACACCTTACCCTGCACATGCAGTAACATCTCTTCAGCTTGCATGCGCTTGAATTCATTCCAGCGCAGAGTGCGTTTATCTATGGCGAATTTCTCAGGCGCTGGCTGGTTGCGGTATTCGGGCGGAATCCAGCTGCCTTCGAACTTGGAGGTATAGTTCTCGCCGGTCCAGTCGGCATCGGCTTGCCGTTTCTGGTCCAGCTCGTCGAGTCGCTTCATGAACAGCAAATAGGTGATCTGCTCGATGGCTGTGAGCGGATTACTGATACCTCCGCTCCAGAATTTGTTCCAGAGTTGGTCGATCTTGCTTTTGAGTTCGGGGTTGTTCTGTAGCATAATGTATCTAGTTTCTTAGGCAGCCAACCGTTCGGTCAGCTGCAGGATTTCATTGATTTCGGCCGGGCTGAATACGCCACGGATGCCCTGAGGGTGGATCACTGTGAAGGGGGCGTTGATAAGGTCTTTTTTTTCCACCTTTTCGCGCTCGATGATGAAGTTTTTCAGCAGGTTGAGGAATTCCATCTGCCGGCTGCTGAGTGTGGTGTGGGCACGAATGAACTGGTCAAAAGCTGCATTGACCTCGTCGGGAAAGCTCTTCAGCACTTCAATACCGAGCATGTGACGAATGAACTGAATGAAGTGCGCTTTGCGGTTCTTGTAGACTTGGCGCAGCAGGTCTTCGGTGACGTGCGGATGTTCTTCATGCAGTAGTTCGGCCAGCGCGTTGGCTTCATCGGCAGTGACCGTTTCACCGTTCTTGATCTTTTGTAGCACCGGATTGTGCTCGGTAAGTTCGGTAATCAGCGTTTCGACCATTTCGCGGTAGCGGTTGATGGCGACGGCTTGGTGTTGCGGACCGAACTCGACCATCTCCTTGTTGTGCAGCACGTCAGTCAGGTCCAGATGTACCGGCTCCAGCCCGGTCATCTGTTCACGGAATTTCATCAACGGGCCGAGCTTGGCTATCAGTTCGTCCAAATCATCTTCGTCGGCTTTGGCCCAGTAGTAGCTGGTTTGTGCTGCGCGAATAAGTGTCTCTTCATGTTTCACAAACCTGACCGATAGCGGTAATTCGCTGATTTGTTCGGAGATGCCTTCCTTGAGGGTGTCTGCCTGTCCTTTGTCCTCATTCAGTATGGCCAGCGAGTATTCGAGCAGGTCGCGCTCGAAACGCATGGCCTTGAAGTCGGCTTCCGACACAGTGCGGAATAGAGGCTTGATTTCATTGCGAAGGAATTCGAGTTTCTGGGGTGTGAGACTGATCCAGAAGTTCTCTTCGTCCAGCCGAGCCAACGCAACAGCGGCTTCCTTGATCACCACGGAGTCTTTGGGCAATACAGCGATCTGCTGGCGCAGCTTGGCGACTTCGCGTGCGGCGATGTCGGTGTGGTCCCTTGCTATGGCCTTGTCGATCTTGTCGAGGCGTAGTCCCACCAGCCGCACTGGGAGCGGCAGCTGAGGCTTAAGCTCCTTTCCCTTGGGTCGGAGTTTGAAGTATTCAAAGTTGTCCCAGCAGTCGAGAATCAGGAACACATCCTTCTCAGTGCACCAAGGCTTGGGCTTACTGCTTTCCAGCAAACGGGTGCCGCGCCCGATCATCTGCCAAAACTTGGTGTAAGAATACACCGGCTTGGCAAAGACCAGGTTGACGATCTCGCGCACATCAATACCGGTGTCGAGTAAGTCTACACTGATGGCAATACGCGGCATGTCGCTACTAGTGAATTGATCGAGCAGGCCGCCCTTGCCGTACACACGCGAGTCGTCTGACACTAGTACCTTGGCCAGTTCGCCGTGATAATGTGGGTAGAGCTTGTCGAAAATTTCTTCGATACGGCGGGCATGGGCTTTGGAGGAACAGAAGAAAATAGTCTTGCCAGGTAGGACGCCGTTGACGTCCTTGATAGACTCCTCCATGAATTCCTTGACGATCAAAGTGTTGGTGCCCTTATTGATCACCTGCTTTTCCAGTTGCGTGCCTTCGAAGTTGATCTCTTCGACACCCTTGCCCTGTAATATCAGCTTCTTTTGGTCCTCAAGTGAAATGGTTCGCTTGCTAATACCCTCCATCTGGAACTTGGTCTGGATCTTCATGACCTGGAAGTTGCAGAGATAAGGTGGCACACGATTCACGGCTTCTTCAAATGTGTAGGCGAAGGTGGGCAGCCCGTCTTCGCAGTGGAAGAGTTGAAAGGTGTTGTGGTCGATGATGTCTGTTGGCGTAGCCGTCAGCCCGAGTGTGATGGTCTTGAAGTAATCGAGGATTTCGCCGTAGGTGTTGTAGATTGAGCGGTGGCTTTCATCCACGACGATGAAATCAAAGAAATGCGGCGAAAGGTGCTGTTCCTCATCTCGGATGATGTTGAGCATTGTCGGGTAGGTTGCCACGTAGATGCGACGATCTTTGGCTATGAGCTTTTCACCCACATTGGGCCAACGAGGCTCGTTGGGCATGTGCTCCTTGAACGCAGCTAGGGCTTGCTCTCGTAAGGCAATGCGGTCGACCAGAAACAAAACCTTCTCGGCGTGTCCCGCACGCATAAGTGCGTCAGCCATGGCGATGCAGGTGCGGGTCTTACCGGTGCCAGTGGCCATCACCAGCAGGAAGTCTCGTTTCTTCTGTTCGATGCCTTCAAGCACTGAGCGAATCGCACGGATCTGGTAATCGCGCCCGGCAATCGAAGTGTTGATGAACTCTTGCGTCAGCGGCTTGCGGTTACGACGGATGTACGCAAAGCGTTCCAAATCGTCGCGCGTCGGGAAACCGACCACCTTGCGGGGCGGGGCGTTTTCCAGGTCCCAAAAATAGATTTCTAAGCCATTGGTATAGAAACAAAATGGCAGCTCGCCGCCCAGTTGCTTCTGGGTGTGATAGCAGTACTGTTTGGCTTGCTCGCGGCCGAAGGCGGCATCGCGGCTGGATTTCTTGGCTTCGATGATGGCAAGAGGCCTACTGTCTTTCCCTAGCAGGACGTAATCACTGTATTGATGACCTTCATAGGGAGTGCGTCGTTCCGCCACGCCTTCGGGCAATTCAGTGAGGATGTCGAATTCCTCAATTACCTGCGTGGGATCTTTGACATTCCAACCGGATAAGGCCAATTGCTGGTCTATAAGCTCTGACCGCGTTTGTACCTCAGATTTGGCCACTGGCTATCGCCTCCATATTTACCAAGGGGAAACGCGATCCAAATTCATACACTCTTTTCGCTGTTGCGTATAACGACCGTCACCTGAGTAATTTTTTTTCACTGTCGATGACTCCCTACACGCTAGCTATAGTCCCCCTGTCGGGGTGAAGCAACTAGCGAGAATAACTGCAAGCATCGTGAAATCCTACACCCACTAAATCAAACATCAATATTCCCCGCCTGCAGCGCATTCAACTCAATAAACGCCCGCCGCGGTTCAACATCATCGCCCATCAGCGTCATGAAGATCTGATCCGCAGCAATAGCATCCTCAATCTGCACCTTCAACAGCCGACGCACGGTTGGGTCCATTGTGGTTTCCCACAACTGCGAAGGATTCATCTCGCCCAGACCTTTATAGCGCTGCTTGCTGACGCCGCGTTCGGCTTCGTCGCGTAGCCAGGCCATGGCTTGGTGGAAGTCGGTGATGGCTGACTCTTTGACTTTTTCGCCAGCGCCGCGCTGGATGACTGCGCCTGGGCCGATCAGGCCCTTGAAGGTTTCTGCGGCGTTGACCAATACGGCGTAATCCGGGCTGGCGACGAAGTCGCTGTCGATGCCGCTGGCTTTGATGTTGCCGTGGTAACGGCGGTTGATGCGTAGCGCGTGTTTGTCGGACAGCTCATCGGATTTGACGATGACTTGTACCGATGGATCGTTGATCGACTCTTCCAATGCCTTGGCTGATGCTTCTGCATCTGCCAGGGTGTCCAGCTTGAGCGTGACGCCGGTCATGATGGCGGTGAGGGCGGCGCCGTCGATCGCGCGGGTCAGGCGTGTGATGATGGAGTTGGCCATGTTGTACTGGCGCACCAATTCTGCCAGGGCTGGGCCGCTGATCGGCATGGCGCCTTCGCTTGGCACCAGGGCGGCGTCGTTGAGGGCGACTTGCATCATGTAGGAGACTTCTTCAGCGTCGTCCTTCAGGTAGCGTTCGTCCTTGCCGTGCTTGACCTTGTACAGCGGCGGTTGCGCGATGTAGATGTGGCCACGCTCTACCAGTTGCGGCATCTGGCGGTAGAACAGGGTCAGCAGCAGGGTGCGGATGTGGGCGCCGTCGACGTCCGCATCGGTCATGATGATGATGCGGTGGTAGCGCAGCTTGTCGGCGTTGAATTCATCGGCGCCGATGCTGGTGCCGAGGGTGGCGATCAGGGTGGTGATCTGTTCCGACGACAGCATTTTTTCGAAACGGGCTTTTTCGACGTTGAGCACTTTACCGCGCAACGGCAGGATCGCCTGGAATTTACGGTCGCGGCCCTGCTTGGCGGAACCGCCCGCGGAGTCACCCTCGACGATGTAGAGTTCGCACAGCGCCGGGTCTTTTTCCTGGCAATCGGCCAGTTTCGAGGACAGGCCGAGGCCGTCCATCACGCCTTTGCGGCGCGTCAGTTCACGCGCCTTGCGGGCGGCGTCACGGGCGCGCGCGGCTTCGACGATCTTGCCGCAGATGATCTTGGCGTCGTTCGGGCGTTCTTGCAAATAATCGTTGAGTGTCTTTGCGACGATTTCTTCAACCGGCAAACGCACTTCGCTGGAGACCAGCTTGTCTTTGGTTTGCGAGCTGAACTTCGGCTCCGGCACTTTCACGGACAGCACGCAGGTCAGGCCTTCGCGCATGTCGTCGCCGCTGGTTTCTACCTTGGCTTTCTTGGCGAAATCGTGTTCTTCGATGTACTTGTTGAGGATACGGGTCATCGCAGCGCGCAGGCCGGTCAGGTGGGTGCCGCCGTCGCGTTGCGGGATGTTGTTGGTGAAGCACAGCACTTGTTCGTTGTAGGCGTCGTTCCATTGCATGGAGACGTCGACGCTGACGCCGTCTTTTTCGCCGGTGGCCTGGAAAATCGTTGGGTGCAGGACGCTCTTGGCTTTGTTGATGTATTCAACGAAACCGCGGGTGCCGCCTTCGAACGCGAAGCTTTCTTCCTTGCCGGTGCGCTGGTCGCTCAGCTTGATGTGCACGCCGTTGTTGAGGAAGGACAGTTCGCGGATGCGCTTGGCCAGGATTTCGTAGTGGAATTCAACGTGCGTGAAGATTTCTTCGTCGGCCCAGAAATGCACTTCTGTGCCGCGCTTGTCGGTATCGCCGATGACTTTGATCGGGGAGACCAGCACGCCGTCCTGCATTTCGGTTTCGCGGTTTTGCGGCACGCCACGGACGAATTCCATGTAATGCACTTTGCCGTCGCGGCGGATGGTCAGCTTCAGCAGTTTCGACAGGCCGTTGACGCAAGAGACGCCAACGCCATGCAAGCCACCGGAGACCTTGTAGGAGTTCTGGTCGAACTTGCCGCCGGCGTGCAGCTCGGTCATGACGATTTCGGCTGCGCTGCGCTTTGGATCGTGTTTGTCGTCGTATTTGATGCCGGTTGGCACGCCGCGGCCATTGTCGGTAATCGAGATCGAATTGTCCGAGTGGATGGTGACGTGGATTTCGGTGCAGTGGCCGGCCAGCGATTCGTCGATGGAGTTGTCCAGCACTTCGAACACCAGGTGATGCAGGCCGGTGCCGTCAGAGGTGTCGCCGATGTACATCCCGGGGCGCTTGCGCACCGCTTCCAGGCCTTCGAGAATTTGGATCGAGGACGCTCCGTATGCATTGGGTTGCGGCTGATTGGTGTTGTCTGGGGCTGATGACATGGCTACCTTCTGAAAAGCTTACTTCGGAACTATATATATTGGGGCTGATGCTGTTTTTACAAGCAAAGCTGGGGGGAGTGCGTGGGCAGAAAAGCTTGCCCACCCTACGGCTACAACTACATGCTCCCGCCGTCATTCCCGCGATCGCGGGAGTCCATCTTTTTGCCGCTTGCCTCGTCCGTACCATGGATTCCCGCGTTCGCGGGAATGACGGGGGACGCCGAGTTGAGGTCGTCCAGACGGCACAAGCGACAGCGCGCTTGGCTAGATGCGCATTGGCATGACTACGTACTTGAAATCGGCGTTTTCCGGCACGGTGATCAGTGCCGAAGAGTTTGCGTCGCCGAGGGCGATGTTGACGTTGTCGCCCTTCAGGTTGTTGAGTACATCGAGCAGGTAAGTGACGTTGAAACCGATGTCGACGCTATCGCCGCCGTAATCGATTTCGAGTTCTTCGATCGCTTCTTCCTGGTCAGCATTGGTGGAGCTGATCTTCAGGCTGCCTGGCGTCACGACCCAACGCACGCCCTTGAACTTGTCGCTGGTCATGATGGCGGCGCGTTGCAGCGAGCGCAGCAGCTGATCGCGGCTGATGGTGAAATCGTTCTTGTAACCCTTCGGCACCACGCGGGTGTAGTCGGGGAACTTGCCTTCGACCAGCTTGGAAATCAGTTCGATATCGGCGAACGACAGCTTGACCTGGTTGTTGGCGATTTCGAGCTGGACCGGTTCGTCGGTTTCTTCCAGCAGGCGTTGCAATTCAATGATGGTCTTGCGCGGGATAATGACTTCCTGGCGCGCGAATTCCTGCTCGGTGGCGACCTGGCAAAACGCCAGACGGTGGCCATCGGTGGCGACTGCGATCACGTTCTTGCCGTCGAGGACCAGCAGCAGGCCGTTCAGGTAATAGCGGATGTCTTGCTGGGCCATCGAGAAATGGACCATGTTGAACAGGTGCTTCAGGGTCTTTTGCGGCAGTGTCACGGTGGCGTTGTAGTGATCCGCCTGGGCGACTGTCGGAAACTCTTCGGCGGCCAGTGTTTGCAGCGCAAAACGGGACTTCCCGGATTGCACTGTCATGCGCTTGTTACTGAGGGTCAACGAGACTTCGCCGGTGTCCGGCAAGGCGCGCAGAATATCCAGCAGCTTACGTGCCGCGACCGTCGTAGCAGCAACTTCACCGCCGCTGCCAACCTTGGCATTGGTGGTGATTTGCACTTCGATGTCGGTAGACAGGAACGAGACCTTTTCGCCTTCTTTGCGAATGAGGATATTGGCCAGAATCGGCAGTGTGTGCCGACGCTCGACAATACCGCTCACGATCTGCAGTGGCCGGAGAAGGGTATCTCGGTTGGTTTTGACCAATTGCATAGCTATATCCTTGTTATTTAAAATACAAATATTGCGGCTTGCTTGAATGCATTACCTATGACTTATTAATACTCGGCGTTGTACTTTGCCGCAGCCTATAAATGTAACTGAAATCGACCCCTTACGACTCACAACAAGGTGTAAATCTGGGCTTGTTTTCGGCTTTTTTTCTCGCCTCTCCGGTTGCTCCGGATTTCACAAAAACGACAAAAAAACCACACTTACCGACTGCCTTAAAAATTGCCACCTCAAAACTTATCCACAGGTCGGCAAGCAGTTCGCCGACCACAAAAATCAGCCCTTGAGGGTTTGCTCTAATACATGCAACTCGTGGTTGCACTCGGGATTCTTGGTACGGTCGGCGGCGATCTTGCGGACCGCGTGCAACACCGTGGTGTGATCGCGGCCGCCGAACAATTCGCCGATTTCCGGCAAACTTTTCTGGGTCAGTTCCTTCGCCAGGTACATCGCAATCTGGCGCGGACGGGCGATATTCGCCGGCCGCTTTTTTGAGTACATATCGGCAACTTTGATGTTGAAAAAGTCAGCCACGGTTTTCTGGATGTTCTCAACCGAGATCTGGCGATTCTGTACCGACAGCAAATCTTTCAGTGCATCCTTGACAACATCGATGCTGATGTCTTTGCCATGGAAACGTGAATAAGCAAGAATCTTGCGCAGTGCGCCTTCCAGTTCGCGGACGTTGGAACGTAAATGTTTGGCAACAAAAAACGCCACGTCGTCGGAGAAGGTGACGCCTTCGGATGCTGCTTTTTTAAGCAGAATCGCCACCCGCATTTCCAGTTCCGGCGGTTCAATCGCGACCGTCAGGCCGGAATCGAAACGTGAAATCAGGCGGTCATCCATGCCCGTGATTTCCTTCGGATAGGTATCGCTGGTGATGATGATTTGTTTCTTCGCTGCAATCAACGCTTCGAACGCATAGAAGAATTCTTCCTGGGTCCGGCTCTTGCCGCCGAAGAACTGGATGTCGTCAATCAGCAACAGATCGAGCGAATGGTAATAACGCTTAAAATCGTCAAAACCCTTGCGTTGGTAAGCGGTCACTACGTCGCGAACGTACTGTTCTGCGTGGATGTAGCGAATCTTCGAGTTTGGATTGTCAGCCAGCAGCTGGTTGCCGATGGCGTGGATCAAGTGGGTTTTACCAAGGCCGACGCCACCATACAGGAACAGCGGGTTGTATGAAACACCGGGATTATTGGCCACCTGGATCGCCGCCGCGCGAGCCAATTGATTGGCCTTGCCGGTGACGAAACTGTCGAAACTGAGCGCGGTATTGATGCGCGACTGATCGCGGCGGGCACTGACGGCGCTGTTCTCGGTCTGCACTTCCGGCAGGCGATCGAAGTTGCTATTGCCATAATTGCCGCCGTTGGCAGCCGACGACTGCACGCCCGACTGCTCACTATTATTAGCAACGGAGACCGGCATGCTGGAAACCGATGGTGCCGGTGTGGATTTACGCGGGTCGAGCACGAACACCACTTCGATCGGCGCTTCCCAATATTGGTGCGCGAGCGTGGTGATGCGGCTGGCAAACTGCGTTTTGACCCAATCCAGCTTGAAGCGATTCGGCGCTGCTATGCGCAGGCGCCCATCCTCATAATCGAGTGGCGTCAGTGGTTTTATCCACGCGCTAAATTGTTGAGGCGTCAACTCCTGCTCCAACTGGGTGGAGCAGCTCTGCCAGAAATTTTCCAT